>NZ_JACYXL010000002.1 GCF_014842995.1 Rhodanobacter sp. 7MK24 | reverse complement strand
CATGACCGAGGACTGGCGCCACCGCTACAACCATCAACGTCCCCATCGCTCACTCGGCGGACTCTCGCCCGTCGCGTTTGCCATGGCATCATCAACTACCTCTATTTCCGGGTGACTCGGGAAAACGAGGACGCTTCAAACCTTCCGTGCCTATGCACCTTCCTCGAACGCAATATTTCCATGCACTTGGATTTGGCCCGCAGCGTTAATCGACCAAAGTTCGACTTTGTGAATGTCCTTTTGAATTGAGAAAGCTTGCGATGGGTCATACCATCGATAGCCAATTCGGAAGGCATGACCGCCGCGGATCAACTCATACTCCCCGAGATTCCATCGTGGCGCGGCCGTGACTTCACGGAAGCCATATTGAGCCAGGAAAGCCATGAGAGATGCCTCTCCGTTGATAGCATTGAAATCTTCGTAGAACGTCATTTCATGTTCCTTATAGGTTTGGCAGAGATACCTATAGCTGCAGAATAAAACATAGTCCAGATCGAATGAACGGCACGCACCGGAGTGCACATCACATGACCGATCGACGACGACCGCCACCGACCCGTATGATCAGTCGCAGACCAAGAACTGCCAGCAACAAATTCAATCCCGCACGTGGGTCCGTTCGCTGTATCGCGATTGTGGCCATTCCTGGAATTCTGTTATTAAGGTTTCCGCCATCCCCTCAAAGATGTCTCGGTGCCGGATAACGCTTTACGCTTCCGCGCTGGTATTGTTTTCTTGTAAGACATACCAGAGCTATTGCGTGCCTGGCCGCACATTTTTTGCAGACGAATTATGTTGGACAGGCCTGGACTAACTATTGGATAGCTCATGTATAGCTTAAAGCATAACTTGGCGGAAATCGCCAAGTTATGCCGGGAGGTAAAACACATGCTGTCATTTCACGGCTAGTAGCTAACGCACGTCTCCTGAGCCGTTAAATTGACGCGCCAAGTGCGTAACGTAGTTGTCGGTTGATCCGCTTACGAAATCGATGGCTCGCATAAGAGCGAGATATCTCAGGTTTCCACCAGATGAATCTTTAGCTAGTACGTCTGGATGAAAAGAGTTCTCGCCGATAAGATCGATAACGCGCTTCGATTTGTAACTCTCCTTACCACTCCCCGAGGCAACGTCAAGCGCAGCGTTACAGACGACATTTAGAACTGTCGCCATTGTGTTGTAAGCGCCAATCTCAAGCTCTACTTTGCGGGGATGTTGAAAAACTTCCTTCTTGGCGAGATCTTTCGCTTCCCGGACACAGCCTCGAACATTCTCATCGCAAAGGGATAGTAGCTCGTCAACCTCGCCACTGAGAATTTTATCTTCGTTTCTGATGAAGGCATCAGCGCCTGCATCTACAAATGCCGAAATGACCTTGCCTCGAATAAGGGGCGGACATCTTCCCGGACGGAGGCGTTTTAGCTCGCTATCGAGCGCACCAAGCTTTGTTTCATCCAATACTGGCCGAAGAAGCTTATAAACTTGTTCCCAGCTTAGTATCCCCATCTCGATGCCATCTTCTAGATCAAGAATGGCATAACAAAAATCATCGGCCATCTCCATGAGATGTGCGAGCGGATGACGGCAATACCGGTTGGCATTTCGCTCTATTACGCCAGTGGCAGCCGAGACCTCCTTAAATAGCTTCAGTTCGGACTGATAGACACCGTACTTGCCCTTCTTTTCTTCAGCGTGTTTATCGTTGGAGAGCCAGGGGTATTTGATAAAAGCCCCCAAAGAAGCATACGTCAATCGAAGGCCACCATTGTATTGGTGGAGTTCGGACGTAGTGAGCACCCGAAAGCCTTGAGCGTTACCTTCGAAAAACTGAAGATCGCGTGCTTCTTCAAGAGAAAAATCTTCGATCAGTTTCTTGCCCGCATCATGGGAGAACCAATGGCGAATGGCTTCTTCGCCAGTGTGACCAAAAGGCGGGTTGCCAATGTCATGCGCCAAGCATGCGGTTTGGACAATGTCTCCAATATCGGATGCGTTAATTTGACCAGGGAGACGGTCTGCTTCCTTGAGCTTCTGTCCTACGCGTAGCCCCAAGGTTCGGCCGACACAGGCAACTTCAAGACTATGAGTCAGCCTATTGTGAACATGATCGTTGGTCGCAAGAGGATGTACCTGTGTTTTCCTCGCAAGGCGCCGAAAAGCACCTGAGAAGATCACCTTGTCGTGATCCGAATGGAAGGGCGAACGTCCCTCCTCTACTTTTGAAGGACGATCTCCCAGGCGCACAGTGTTAAGTAACTTGTCCCACTTCATCATTCGTCAACTCTCCTTAGCTAGCGACTTGGTGCAGAGCACAAATTGCTCGAGGCTCACCCAAAAAGCATAAGCAATTATCTTGCCAAATGGATGCCTTATGGAAAGAGGGGACGAGCCTCGTGTGAGAGATGGTATAGGCAGCGACCACCAACCCGATCTCAGGGCACACTGCGGGGTCGACTCTCGTAACCAGTTTCGACGTCGGTGCGAACAGGGAACACCCTCGGGACCAGTGCTCGTTCTGGCATTCATCGCGCAGATGACCTTTGAAGTGTTGGCGCGCGCCGGGATTTGACCAGATAGCCGAAAAGTGATTGACCAGGGCCGCCTTCATCCAACCTGGCGCGCGGCGAGGGTTCGCTGTCAGTGGAGGTGGCCAATCCGACGCGAGCGCCAACAGTCCGCCGGATGTTGAACCAAGGCGGTCCCTGATATGGGGATGCTGGCGATCTAAAATCGCAGCACTACCCGATCACCACTTTCCACGCATCCGGGCGCAATTCGAGGAAGTCAATTTGCACGGACAGGAATTTTTCGATAAGTGAAGCATTGGTGCGCGAATGGTCCGTAGGCGCGGTGGTAGAAAACGAGCCGCTACCTACCAAGGCCATAGGAAGTAGTAGCTGGTCGGCCGCATAGCAACCCACAGCGACACCCGCCTTGATGTAGCGCTGAGCTTGTTCACAAGCCTGTTCGGCAACCTGCTCAGCGCTTACACCTCGCTCACCAAAAGTGGTGAAGTATTCCGTCACATGCTCGGACTCGATACGAATCATCAGTGCATTACCCGGCCCAAGCGCCGGCTTGACCTCGTGCATCTTCATCGCGCCCTCTGCTAAGCCAAGCCGCCGTGCTACGACCTGCAACTCACGGTCAGCCACGCTGGTGCTGAGATTCGAGATCAGGGCCCGTGCTGATATGGCACGAACCTCGCCTCGCTCCATCAGGTGTAGTGGCTCCACCGCACGCGCAGGCTGAACGCGTACATTCATCACGCCTCCACCTGCCGGATAAAAGCCGTGGCGCTCAAGGCGGATGTCGGCCTGCACGCCCATCTTTCCGAGCGTGGGGGCAAAGACGTCAATGAGAAAGTCTGCCGGCGGTGCCAGCGGATTGTGCGTACCGCCTTCAAGGCGGATGGTGGACGCATGGCTTGCGAGGCTTAGCGCGGGCAATACCGTCTGCAATACCAGCGTGGTCGAGCCCGCCGTGCCGATAGGAAAATGGTAGTCACCCGAGCGTATGGCCTTCGGAATGAAGGTGAGTGTTTGCGAGCCTGCGTCGGCGCCTGTCACCGCTGCGCCGCAGACCTGGCGCGCTGCCTCGACGGCGGTCAGGTGCTGGCGCATCAGGCCAGGACGGTTCCGTTTGGCGCGAATGCCCGTCATCGTGAACGGGGTTGCCGTCACCATGCTCAAGGTCAACGCGGTACGCAGCAACTGGCCGCCACCACCCGATCCATCTATCTCGATCATTCCCCGTTCCTTGAATCCATTTCCCATTGCGGTGAAGTGTGCGGGCTATGCCCGCACACCCTATCCCTTCACGCATACCACCTGGCGAAGCGTGTGCACGATCTCAACCAGATCCTTCTGTGCCTCCATCACGGCATCGATCGGCTTGTAGGCCGCGGGCGATTCGTCGATCACATCGCTGTCCTTGCGGCATTCGACATGCGCAGTCGCCTGCTTGTGTTCGTCCAGCGTGATGCGCTTGCGCGCCTCAGTCCGACTCATCACGCGGCCCGCGCCATGGCTGCAGCTGTGGAAGCTTTCGTCGTTGCCCAGGCCGCGCACAATAAAGCTCTTGGCACCCATGCTGCCTGGGATGATCCCCAGCTCGCCAGCCTTCGCGCTTACCGCCCCCTTGCGCGTCACCATCACATTCTTTCCGTAGTGGTATTCGCGGCTGACGTAGTTGTGGTGGCAGTTCACCGCCTCGGCCCACGCGTTGAACGGCTTGGGAATGACCTTGGCGACGGCATCGATGACATGGCTCATCATGATGGCGCGATTGGCACGCGCGAAACGTTGTGCCCATTCCACGGCAAACACGTAGTCGTCGAAGTGCTCGCTACCTTCGGGCAAGTACGCAAGATCCTGGTCCGGGAGGTTGATCATCCAGCGACGCATGTCCTCCTTGGCCAGTTCGATATAGCGCGAACCAATGGCGTTACCCACGCCACGCGAGCCGGAGTGCAGCATGAACCACACACGGTCATCCTCGTCGAGGCAGACTTCTACGAAGTGATTACCGGTACCCAACGTCCCCAGATGGCTGAGATTGTTGGTGCGCGCCAACTTCGGCTGCTTTTCGACGATGCGGCGAAAATCCTGATCGAGCTGCGTCCAGCCCTCGATGGCCGCAGAAGGTGGCGTGTCCCACGCACCCTTGTCGCGACGCCCTACCGTACGGCCATGCGGCACTGCGCGTTCGATCACCGAACGGAGGCCGGCAAGGTTGTCCGGAAGGTCGGAGGCGGTAAGCGTGGTACGCGTCGCGATCATGCCGCAACCGATGTCCACACCCACCGCAGCAGGAACGATGGCGCCGACGGTTGGCACCACAGATCCTACCGTTGCGCCCTTGCCGAGGTGCACGTCGGGCATGACCGCCACCCAGCGATGGATAAACGGCAGCTTGGCGATGTTGATCAGCTGCTGACGCGCCGACTCCTCGACCGGAACACCGTGTGTCCATGCCTTGATCGGCACACCGCCAGGTACGTTGATGACCTCATAAGCCGTGGTCATGTATCTCTCCTTTGTCGAACGGCGCCTTGGAGCGTTCCGTCCATCGTCTTTCTGATGAAAAGTGCGGCGACAAGTAGTTGATGAAACGCCTGCTCTACCCCTGAGCTACAGCACGATAGATAGACGTGCTGGCGAGATTCGAACTCGCGACACGGGACTTATGATGTCTTGTAGTTTCATCGGCATTCGCCGCAACGCGAAAGTTTCTCTTCTTGAGCTGGCCTGTAGCGACAAGTCGGAGTGAACGACTTTGATCTTTCCCAGGCGGCCGTTTGCACGGCTCTGGGTAGCATCAAATCTTTGACAGAGATTCCTAGTAAGTTCACTAGCATTCGCAACAAACCTTCCACAAAACCTTTCTATCCATATAAAAACAAAGATGCAGCGACAAAGAATGGTGAAACACCCTACGTGGCGTCCGCCGAAGCGCACGGTCACGCAAGCGGGATTCGAACCCTATCGCCCGAAGGCTTACCATGTAGTTCCACCTGCATTCGCTGCAAATCAAACTTGAAGAAAACCTGGCCTCTCGGGCAACGCGACAACTCTGCGAGAGATGCCGGATTCGAACCGGCTGATCCCAAGTAGTCCCTCACGCATTCGCTACGCCCTCCGGGCCCATCCCCGATGGGCTCTCCCATCGGGGACCGACAATCAGAGCGCTATCGCCTCGATACGCTCCACCCAGCGACGTGCATCCGTTCCGTCGGATGCCACGCTTGCCAGCAAGTCGAACACGGCGTCGCTGAAGCCACCCACATGCAGTACATCCTTGTTCTCCACGGTCTGGCTTGTCGCATACGGCTGAAGATCGATGCAGACCATCCGCGCCTGCGGGCAACGCAGCTTCAGCACTTCCCACTGACGCATGGTTTCCGTCCCACCGCTGGCTCGCGTATCAACCCAGCTCTGGTTGTCCGACACGAGTACCAGCAGATCCACCTTGCAACGCTCCTTGTTCAGGCATTCCAGTGGCGCGCTCACCTTCGTTCCACCGCCGAGCATGGCCACCAGTTGTTGAGCCTGGGTCATCACGCTGTCGCGCGGGTTCAGGCGACAAGGGTGTACGGCTTCCGCAAACGGGATGACGCGGGTATCGACGTTCACACGCTTCACACATGCCGCGATCAAGGCGGCGACCTCGATACAGCGCACCATCGATGTCGCGCCGCGGCGTATCCCTGTCACCGGCGCCTGCATCGAACCCGATACATCCATTGCCACCACCACCCGCCCATCAACCTTGGGAACATTGCGAGTCGCGACTTCCATCGCATCCTGCAGGGCCTCAAGAATCGACGCCGGGATACCCGGAGACGATGCGCGAAACGCCATCATCAGCTGGTACGGAAAAGCCCGTGCCCGTTGAATCGCTGCCGCATTGCGCAGTCGCTCTGCGAGACGCGACGTCAGTGCGCCGTCTTCGAACACGCCGTGGCGTGCGAACGCGTTCAAGTTCATACGCGTTGCCTGCCACGACGCCCGGCTCGCAATATTCTTCCAGTGCGAAGCCTTGAGCGGCAGGGCCGTCAAGTACTGAAACGGAAGATCCGGCACATCATTTCCCTGCTCCTTCTTGAAGGCTTCCAGCATGCGCACCTTTTCCGGCAGCGCTTCCTGCTTGAAAGGCTTGCCGATCAACCACGCATACAGCGCTTCGCGTTCGGCATCCCGTGGCTTGGGATGCACCATACGAACCACATCGGCCAGCGAGGGGTTTTCGCCAATAGCCGCGCTCATCACCGCGTCGATCGAAGCGTTCTCCAGCCAACGCTGCACCAAACGCTTCGGGCGCGTCCCGAGCGACTTGCGCCCCACCACGCCGCTGCGGACGATCTGGACGAAGTTGCGCAACATGCGGCCGTTGTCGATCACCTGATCGAACACCTTATCCAGGAGATCTCCATCGCGAACGGCTAGATGCGCCAGCAGCAGCGCAGGCATGTCCTTCATGTAGGCGACCTTGCGGGCGTACAGCGCGACCTTGGCGATGTATGCCGGCGCCACCGCTTCGCAAAGCGCCAGCACCTGACGCAACTGCATGGCAGCGTCGCTGTAGTACGTACTGTTAATACAGCCCGTCGCGGCATAGAGCGCCAGCGCCGCCTCGGCAGAACGGTTGTAGGCAACACCGCCCGCCTCGTTGCAGGCATCGGCACTGGGAACCAGGCGGCCGGGTTGGCTGGCGAAGAGTTGTGCGTTGGCCATGGGAATCTCCTGTTGACGTTCCCATGAATGCAGTTCGCGCGCCAACGTCAGTGGCAACCAGTCAACTATATGATTTATATATTGAATATACAGATTCAGGCATATCACGCGCCCTGTCGAATTCGATAAATATAGATAGCGAGAGATAGCTATTTATCCTATCGTATCGTCATGAAGCCTAAAGTCGTGATCGGATTTCTCGGAACCCAACTTGATGCCGGCCGCGGGGCCGGTCGCTGGGAGAAATGGCGCCCATCGGTTTCGCTCGGCATGCACGAGGACTTTGTGGTGAGTCGGTTGGAGTTGCTGGCCGACCAGCGGCGCTATGGCGACGTGGCCGATCAGGTGCGTGCGGATCTGGCCCAAGTCTCGCCGGAGACCGACGTGCGGGTGCGAGACACGTACATCGCCGATCCGTGGGATTTCGAGTCGGTCTATTCCGTGCTGCACGACTTCAGTCGCGACTATCCGTTCGATGTGGAGAAGGAGGACTACTACATCCACATCACCACCGGGACGCACGTCGCGCAGATCTGCCTGTTCCTGCTGACGGAGAGTCGCCACTTTCCCGCACGTCTGCTGCAGACATCGCCCCCGCGCAAGCAGCGTGAAGGCGTGAGTGGCGATTACAGCGTGATCGATCTGGATCTATCCAAGTACGACCGCATCGCCGAACGCTTTATCAAGGAACAGCAAACGGACCAGGCCTATCTGAAGAGCGGTATTGCCACGCTCAATCCTGCGTTCAACCGCATGATCGAGCAGATCGAAACCGTGGCGATCCGCTCGGCTGCTCCCATCCTGCTGATGGGCCCGACCGGCGCAGGCAAAAGCCAGCTGGCAAAGCGCATCTTCGAGTTGAAGAAGCTGCGGCATCAGCTTCCGGGCAATTTTGTCGAGGTCAACTGCGCGACTCTCCGCGGCGACGGCGCGATGAGCGCTTTGTTCGGTCACATCAAAGGCGCTTATACCGGTGCGGTGCAGGAGCGGGCCGGGTTGCTGCGCTCGGCCAACAAAGGGCTGCTTTTTCTCGACGAAATCGGCGAGCTCGGCGCTGATGAGCAAGCGATGCTGCTGCGTGCACTGGAAGAGAAGCGCTTCCTTCCTGTGGGCAGCGACAAGGAGGTCCAGAGCGACTTTCAGCTCATCGCAGGTACCAATCGCGACCTCGGGCAGCGCGTGAGCGAAGGAAGCTTCCGTGACGACCTCTACGCGCGACTGAACTTATGGACATTCCAGTTGCCGGGCCTGGCTGATCGCGCGGAGGACATCGAACCGAACCTCGATTTCGAACTCGAGCGGTTCGCAGAAGGTAACCAGCGACGGGTGATGTTCAATCGTGAGGCGCGCGACCGTTATCTCGCGTTTGCGATGTCGGCAGATGCTGCCTGGAGTGGCAACTTTCGCGACCTTGGCGCGTCGGTGACGCGCATGGCCACGCTTGCCGCATCTGGACGCATACGTATTGAGGCTGTCGACGAGGAGATCGGCAGGCTCAAGAGACTGTGGGGACCAGCCGGCAGCCAGGACGATCGCGTGCTTTCGCGACTGCTGGGCGATCGTATGCAAGACATCGATAGCTTTGATCGTGCGCAGCTGTGCGAGGTGCTCAAGACCTGCCGTAGGGCCAAATCCCTCTCTGAGGCTGGGCGAATGCTCTTTGCCGCCTCACGAAAGCGTCGGTCGAGTACAAATGATGCCGATCGATTGCGTAAGTACTTGGCGCGTTTCGATCTGAGCTGGGAGGAAGTCGCCGAGCGCGTCTAGCCGTGACGTTGGACAAACTATGGCTTATCTTGATCGTTAGGTTCCAGTCTTGGAAGGCGACATCGGCACTACTGGAAAGCTACTTGATAGTCGGCCGCACCACGCTGAATACGTGTCATCTCCCATCGATTTTGCCGAAGCGAGCAGGTCACCCAGCTCAGCATTGTTGGGGTAAACCGCAGCCATGAGTGGCAATAACCTTGCTGAGTAACGTCCGGCACGAACTAGCTCTCGCATGCGTTGTGCAGCGGGCCGCTCAAATTCGTCGATCACGGGTGAGTTCATGCGACGCCCCTTGGCGAGCGCTGTGAAATACATGAACTGCGCCGACTCGTTGTCCGGGATAGTTACGGCCAAGGTCTGCAACCAGCCATAGATGTTCCGCTCACCGTAGAGGGAATCTCGGGCGTTGACGGAGTGGGCCAAGGTCAAGGCCAGGTACTGTCCCAAAGCACTGAGATACTCGTTCACATGTGCTGTTGGGAGGGCATACATCGGGACGCGGGGTTCGATAGACGACGATGTGGCATCACCTATCGCCGTCAGGATCTCCCCAGACATGACCATCAGCGCATCACCGATGTCTTGAGTCTTGAAGCTTTGCTCCACGCGTTTAAGTGTTGAACGGTCACTAAGTCGCCTCAGACGGCAGACGACTTTAAAACCTCCATCGAAGTGGGTGATTTCGCCTTCGACGGCCCAGTCAAAGTCTTGCGCCAGGAACTCAAGTTCCTCTTCCCGTACTGCGCGTCCAAACAACACCAGGTTATGGCCATCGGCGACGGGCAGGTTCAAGGCAACGTCCAGGTTGCTGCAATAGACCAGCTGTTCCAAGAGGAATAGAGGCAATGCTCGCGACAGGCGACCTCGCTCGTCTTCGCGGCCACTGCGGGCCACATTCTCCGATGGCTCATCAACTGCAGCTAAAGGAAGGAGCACGATGCGGGGACGGTCTTGGCCCCTGAGCGGCGCGGCCCATTGCATGTCCTGCATGCCGAGTAACCAAGGCGGCAGGTTCATTTGCATGATGGAGACTTCTGGCGTGTTGTCCAGAGCTTTCGGTGCCTGCACGGTCATCTCGTCAAAGGTTTTGGCGTAGTGCTGCAGGTGCTGGATGAAGGCGGGCTGCCCTAAGGCAAACAGTCGCTCCAGCAGAGTGCGCCCAGTCGGGGCATCAGACAATTCCACGTAGGCTTGCAGCAAGTTGTAACCGACCCGGATGTCGTCACGGCGTTCGTCGTAGATCGGAGCCACACGCTGGACCAGATCATTGAGCAAGCCCTGTTTCCCGAGTTCGCCACTCACGGCCAGCATGACATCTGCGCCGTGTGGTGTCTGGGCGAGCGCTTGATCGAACCAGGCCAGCCCCGCTTCTCGTTGGCTCGCCTTGATGGCGCGCTGACCCAGCAGAAGCTGCGGTCGCCATGTATTGGGACGTTCCGCCAGGGTCTGCAGATAGGCTTGAGCTGCATCTGCCCCTGATGCCTCAGTCAGCTCAGCCACTCGCCAACCCAGTCCGTTGTCTTGATTGGGATCGAGTTCGAGGGCGCGATCTAAGGTGGTCATGGCGAGTGCGTGGTTCCCCTCTGCACTGATGACCTTGGCCTGGTTGGTCAAGAGAATTCCCGTCTCACCGACCTTGGCAATGGCTTGGCGAAGTGTTGTCCCAGCGTCTTTGGTTCGCCCAAGCTTTAACTGGACAATGGCGCGGGTAACAGCCGCCCGTTCAGTCATCGGGTCAATGTCTATCAGCCTTGCGCTGGCTTGGTCGACATCAGATGCCAAGTCATCCCGGAGGGCCGAGATGATCAGGGAATAGAGTGCCTCGGGATCATTCCACTTGGAATCAAGGTTGGGTTTCAGGACATCGCGTCGCCACTGCTCAAGTGGTATCTGGAACGACCGTCCGTAGGTGTCCACAACAGAAATTAGTCGCTGCTCCTTCGCCCCCGATACAAGTTCGGGCTTTGCAGGCGATGTAGTGAGTGCCTTTTTTCGCTTCTTGAAAAGTCCAAACATGCCTTCCGTCCTAAGTGGATGACCTTGGCCTATCGTATCTGTCGCGTATAGGTCCAGGTGGTACGGAGCCCCAACTCAGGCCCCAGTGTCCGACTGTCATGCTGGCGGGAACGACTCCGACGAATATGCTGGCTGATGGCCGCGGAATTCAGGACGTCGCCGCGTTGTCTTCGTGTGGTCAAACTATGCAAGACGGCTGCGGTCAATCTTTGCTAAAAAGCGCACCAACTGCCTCAGCACCTGGGTGCGGCCGGGTTCGGCTTCGTTGAACAACTCGTGGTAGAGCGCTGCGAAGTAGCGCGTGGTGAGTTGTTTCGTGCGCGCCGCGACGGCAGCAAAGTCGCGGCTGCCGGCGGCATCCACCAGTGCGTCGTCGCCAGCTACCAACAGCAGAGTGGGCACTTCCAGGCGACCGGCGTCGGCGATGCAGGACGCGCCGGCGCGAAAGATGAAGTCGGCGAGGCGCGGGCTGACGCGGTCGTGGCATAGCGGATCGTTGCAGTACGCGGCCACCACCTGCGGATCGTGACTCAGGCGCTCCAGCTCGAGTCCGTTGCGCAGGCGCAGGCCGGGTAGCAGGTGCGCCAGCGTTGCGGCAAGCCGTTGCAGGCCCGGCGAGGCATGGCTGCGCAACGCGGGCGAGGAGAGTACCAGCGCTTTCGGCGTGATGCGTTCGTCGAGCACGGCGCGCAAGGCCACCAGGCCGCCCATGCTGTGGCCGAGCAACAGCGGTGCGATGCCCAGCGTGCGTGCATAGTCCGCGTACACCACGGCGAGATCGGCGAGCAGATCGTCGGGATGGCTGAGCACGCCGCGCGGCCCAGGGCTTTCGCCGTGGCCGCGCTGGTCGTAGCTGCGCACCGTGTAGCCGCGTGTGTTGAACCAGCGCGCAAGCGCCTCGTAGCGCCCGGCGTGCTCGCCCAGCCCGTGCACGATCAACACGCCGCCGCGTTGCGCTTGCGGCAGCGGCCAGTCGTGCAGGCGCAGCGGCTGGCCGTCGGGCATCTCCAGCGATGCCGTTGCGCCTGCCATCGTGCTCAGTGTTCCGTCACTTGCAGGTCCTTCGTGAGCAGATCGAGCTTGCCCTTCATGAAGTCCTGGGATTGCGTGCCCGCCGTACCGTAGAGAGCGCTGTACAGCACCGTGGGTGGCTGCTTGTCGACAGCCGTCGGGGTTATCACGGTGACGATCTTCATCAGGTCGTCCTGGGAGCTCGCCACCGCATTGTAGGGATACTGGCGTTCCGACAATTTCTTCCAGCGGCTGGTCATGTCGTCGTCCAACCCGTCCGGCGGCGCGATGAAGCGCTGGACGTTGACGCGGTCGTGGTCATCGGAAGCGGTGTCCTTCCAAACCTCCACGTCGCCCACGTCCCACGTCGGTGCCTTGCCGTCGGTGAAGAAGCGGAGGCCCAGCCACAGCAGGTTGTCCGGCCCGATCGATTGCAACGAGGAAGGGTAGGAGAACGCCACCCGTTGCGAGGCATAGCTGAAGCGCTGACCATAACCATAGTCGATGTGGATGTTGCGGAAGGCTGCCGGCTGCAGCGCCGGATTGCCGAGGAAATCCTTCCACTGCGCCAGCGTGCCCTCGTAGGTGAGGTATACGAAACTGCTGAGTTCGTCGAAGTCCAGACGCGTGTCGTGCAAGCCCGCGGGCGGCACGAAGCGCACCAGCATCACGCAACCGTTCGGCGTCGGCAGCGTATAGGTCGCCACGAGAGTGTTGGCG
This sequence comes from Rhodanobacter sp. 7MK24, assembly GCF_014842995.1. Lineage (GTDB taxonomy): Bacteria > Pseudomonadota > Gammaproteobacteria > Xanthomonadales > Rhodanobacteraceae > Rhodanobacter_A. The sequence goes on along the minus strand of NZ_JACYXL010000002.1, from coordinate 392,040 downwards.
TAGGGCAGCGGCCAGACAGCGATGCGCCACGGGCGCTGCCAGCGGTCGACATGAGTTGCTTCGAGTGTCGGCTTGCCCAGCGAGGTGATCTTGATCTTCTCGCTACCCACCGAGCGCTGGAACAAGCCGGCACGCGCCAGCAGATCCATGCGCGTCTTCGCATCGCCGTAGAACTTTGCCGCGTCGAGTCCGTCGGGACGGCGTATGTGGACCAGGCCGTTGTGCCCGGCTCCACCGACGCGTACATAGCCTTTGCTGTCCAACTCGAAGTAGCGCGACTGGGTGTCCGTGCGGCCCCACTGGCCGTCACTGCCACGCACGATCAACGAGGGGAACCCGCTGAATGTCGTCTGCTCGTGCAGCAGGCGCGCCGAGCCGGCACCGTTCGGGAACAGATTGGCGGATTCGCGATCCAGCAGTGCCTTCTGCTGTTTGTCCTCGTTCGCATCGAAGCGCGTCTGGTAGTCGCGGTAGAAATCGCCAAGGCTTTCGGGCAACGCAAACTGCGTCTTGAACTCGTCGTTCTGTACCGTGTCGAACAGGTCGATCTGGTAGCCGGTGCGCGTGTCGATCACAGCCTTGCCATCCGGCGCGTCCTGCACGTCGCGGATCGGCAGCGCGTAGTTGAGGTTCTCGTTGGCCGACTTCATCAGCACCACGCCGATGACCTTGCCGTCCTGGTCCAGCAGCGGACCGCCGCTGTTGCCGGGCGACGCGGCGGCGGAGAAACGCATCCACTTCCACGCTCCGTCCTGTTCTTCCGGAGTGTCGGAGGTGTACAGGCCGTCGCGTATCACCACGCCGGTGCCCAGCGCGTTGCCTACCGCGTAGACGACCTGATTGAGTGCAGGCGTGCGGTCGATCTCCAGCGCCGCGTCGCCCGCCGGTTGCTGCGCCAGCGTGAACACCACGAAATCCTGGCGCAGCGAAAACTTCTCGATCTTGGCGATCGGGTAGACATGGCCGGCACCGTCGCGCAGCTCGGGTGGTCCCCACAGGCTGTTCATGCCGACCATCAGCACGTGGCCCGCCGTGACGTAGCGGCCATGGCCGATCGCGAAGGCGGTGCCGATGGAGTAGTACTTGTCGGTGCGCTCCTGGTAGGGCAGCAGATCCAGCGGCAGCGGTTTTTCGTAGGTCAGCGGATCATTGACCGGCTTGGCCTGCACCACCTCGAAGGTGGCGGCCTGGATCTTCGGCAGCAACGCGGCATCGAGGCTCGCTGCCTGCACCGTCGTTGCGCCGATCCCCGAGACCAGCATCAGCATGCCGATCCGGCCGAGAAGGCGGATCGTCCATTCGCACCAGGTACGCATACGTTTCCTTCGCATGATCGCGCGGCCTGCGGACTCCCCTCGGCATCCTCGCGGGCGGCAGCGATGCGCATCTTGGCATGCCGGCGCACCGTCGTGCATGGCGATTTGCGGGCAGCGCGGTGGGCGTAGAATCGGGCGTTCCCACCGCTTCACGCCCAGCTTGCATGCATGCGGATGCTTCGCCGTTGAATGGATTCCACCCTGCCGTCGCCGCTTGGTTCGAAGGCCGCTTCGACGCGCCCACTTCGGCACAGGCGCAGGCGTGGCCGAGGATCCGCGACGGCGGCCACGTGCTGGTAGCCGCGCCCACCGGCTCGGGCAAGACGCTCACCGCCTTCCTTGCTGCACTCGACGCACTGGTGCGCGAGGGAGTGGCGAACGGGGGCGCGTTGCCGGACGAGACGCGGGTGGTCTATGTGTCTCCGCTGAAGGCGCTGTCCAACGATATCCACGTCAACCTGGAAGAGCCGCTGGAAGGCATCCGTGCCGAGTTGGAAAAGCAGGCCCTGCCCGAAGTGGCCATCCGCACGGCCGTACGCACCGGCGACACGCCGCAGGCCGAGCGCGCCTGGATGCGCAAGATCCCCCCGCACATCCTCGTCACCACGCCGGAATCGCTGTACATCCTGCTTGGCTCGGCTTCCGGCCGCGAAATGCTGAAAAGCACGCGCAGCGTGATTGTGGACGAGATCCATGCCGTCGCCGGCAGCAAGCGCGGCGCGCACCTGGCACTCACGCTGGAACGGCTGGAGTCGCTGTGCCAGCGGCGCCTGCAGCGCATCGGCCTGTCGGCGACGCAGAAGCCGATCGAGGAAGTGGCGCGGTTCCTGGTCGGCGCTGCAATCGCTCCCTCTCCCCTTTGGGGAGAGGGTTGGGGTGAGGGAGCACTCTCGCCTCGACCTTTATCAGGGCCGGCTCTTGGGAAGGCTGCCGCAAGCGCCCACCCCTCATCCAGCCCTTCGGGCCACCTTCTCCCCGTCGGGGAGAAGGAAAAGCCGCGCTGTACCATCATCGACACGGGCCACGTGCGGAAGCGCGACCTGGCCCTGGAACTCCCGCCTCTGCCGCTGGAAGCGGTGATGTCCAACGATGCGTGGGAGCTGGTCTACAACCGCCTCGCCCAATTGGTGCAGGCGCATCGCACCACCTTGGTGTTCGTCAATACGCGGCGGCTGGCCGAGCGCGCGGCGCGGCATCTCTCCGAACGGTTGGGCAAGGAGGCGGTCGCCGCGCATCACGGCAGCCTCGCCAAGGAACAGCGCCTCGATGCAGAGCAGCGGCTGAAGCGCGGCGAGTTGTCGGTGCTGGTCGCGACGGCCTCGCTGGAGCTGGGCATCGACATCGGCGACGTGGACCTGGTCTGCCAGCTTGGTTCGCCGCGATCCATCGCCGCCTTCCTGCAGCGCGCGGGCCGTTCCGGCCATCATGTCGGCGGTACGCCGAAGGCACGCCTGTTCCCCACCACGCGCGATGACCTGGTGGAATGCACCGCCCTACTCGACGCCGTACGCCGGGGCGAGCTCGACGCCCTGGTGCAGCCACCGCAACCGCTGGACGTGCTGGCGCAGCAACTCGTGGCCGAAGTGGCCTGCCGCGAATGGGATGAAGATGCGTTGTACGCGCTGGTGCGTGGCGCCTATCCCTACCGCGCCCTGGCACGTGCGGACTTCGATGCGGTGATACGCATGCTGGCGGAAGGCTTCACCACCCGCCGCGGCGCACGGGCCGCCTACCTGCATCGCGATGCCGTGCATCGCCAGGTGCGCGCGCGGCGCGGCGCACGGCTGGTCGCGCTCACCTCCGGCGGTGCGATCCCGGACACCGCCGACTACCTCGTGGTGCTGGAACCACAAGGCGCCGTGGTCGGCTCGGTGCACGAGGACTTCGCGGTCGAAAGCCTGGCCGGCGACATCTTCCAGCTCGGCAACACCAGCTACCGCATCCTGCGCGTGGAACGCGACCGCCTGCGCGTGGAAGACGCGCACGGCGTGCCGCCCAGCATCCCGTTCTGGCTGGGCGAAGCGCCGGGGCGCACGGATGAACTCTCGTTTGCGGTATCACGCCTGCGCGAGGAGTTGGAGGCGCAACTCGACGAGGGCGGCCAGCAGCAGGCGCTGGCATGGCTGCGCGACGAACCGGGCCTGGGCGAAGCCGCCGCGCAGCAGCTGGTCGATTACTTCGCCTCGGCCAGGGCTGCGCTGGGTGTGCTGCCTACGCAATCGACCCTGGTGTTCGAGCGCTTCTTCGACGAATCCGGCGGCACGCAGCTGGTGATCCACGCGCCGTTCGGCAGCCGCATCAACCGCGCATGGGGCCTGGCGCTGCGCAAGCGCTTCTGCCGCCAGTTCAACTTCGAGTTGCAGGCTGCGGCGACCGAAGACGCCATCGTGCTTTCGCTCTCCACCAGTCACAGCTTTCCGCTGGAAGAGGTGGCGCGCTACCTGCACTCGAACAGCGCCGAGCATGTGCTGGTCCAGGCCTTACTCGACGCGCCACTGTTTCCCGCACGCTGGCGCTGGAACGCCGTGACCGCGCTGGCGCTGCCGCGCTTCGCCGGCGGCAAGAAAGTGCCGCCGCAATTGCAGCGCATGCGCAGCGAGGACCTGCTCGCCGCGGTGTTCCCCGATCAGGTGGCCTGTCTCGAAAACATCGTCGGCGAGCGCCAGATCCCCGATCACCCGCTGGTGGCGCAGACCCTGCACGACTGCCTGCGCGAGGCGATGGACGTGGATGGCCTGCTGCGCTTGCTGCGGCAACTGGAAAGCGGCGACATCCGCCTCGTGGCGCGCGACCTGGCAGCGCCCAGCCCGCTCGCTGGAGCGGTGCTCAACGCCGCACCTTACGCCTTCCTCGACGATGCGCCGCTGGAAGAGCGCCGCACCCGCGCCGTGCGGCAAGGCGAGCCCGTGAACGCCGGGGATCTCGGCCGACTCGACCCCGACGCCATTGCCGCGGTGCGCGCCGAGGCGTGGCCCGAAGTGCGCAGCACCGACGAAATGCACGAGGCATTGGATGCGCTGGGTGGCATCACAGTGCACGAGGCCACGGCGAACGAAGGTTGGAGCGACCGGCTGCATGCGCTGGCACGCAACCAGCGCGCCACGCGACTTGCCATCGCGCCTCAAGGCGTCTGGGTCACCGCCGAAAAACTCCCGCTGTGGCAGGCGGTGCATCCGGCAGTCCCCCTGCAACCCGTCATTGCCGCGCCCACCGAATACGCCGCGCAAAGCTGGACGCGCGAAGACGCACTGCGCGAACTGGTTCGTGGCCGGCTGCTCGGCCTCGGGCCGGTCACCGTCGAAACCCTGGCCACGCCATTGGGCGTGTCGCCTGCCGACGTGGAAGCCGCGTTGCTGCGCCTGCAGGGCGAGGGTTACGTGATCCAGGGCCGTTTCGATTCCGCCGTCGGGACAACGGAGTGGTGCGAGCGCCATCTGCTGGCGCGCATCCACCGCTACACGCTGGGCCGGCTGCGGCGCGAGATCGAGCCGGTGAGCCGCCGCCAGCTGCTGCGCTTCCTGCTGGACTGGCAGCACGCCAGTCCAGCCACGCAACTGCGCGGCCCGGATGCGCTGCCGGCTGTGCTGGCGCAACTCGAAGGCTACGAGGCGGCGGCCGGCGCGTGGGAGACGGAGATCCTGCCCGCGCGCATCGGCGATTACTCGGCCGCCTGGCTGGACGAGCTGTGCCGTTCCGGCCGCACCGGGTGGAGCCGCCTGCGCTCGGGCGGCGGCAGCGGCCCGGTACGCGCCACACCCATCGTGTTGTTGCCGCGCAGGCAAATGGCCGTCTGGACGTCCGTCGCGCGGGAAGCCTCGCCACAGCAAAGCCTGCTGTCCTCGCGCGCCCAGGCGGTGGCCGACGCGCTGCAACAGCACGGCGCGCTGTTCTTCGATGAGCTGCAATCCATCGCTCATCTGCTGCGCACCGAGCTGGAGGATGCGCTGGGCGAACTGGTCGCCGCCGGCCGCATCAGTGCGGACAGCTTCGCGGGCCTGCGCGCCCTGCTGCTGCCCGCGGCCAAGCGCGAGGCGCCGCGGCATCGGCGCATGCGGCGGCACGTGTTTGGCGGCATCGAGGATGCCGGGCGCTGGTCGCTGCTGCGCAGCATGCCGCCCCGTTCTTCCGCTGCAGGCAAGGACGGGAGCATCGACGCTGCGGCCCCTGGCGACGAGAGATCCGGGGTCACCGACATCCTTGCCGACGAGACCGTCGAGCATGTGGCCCGGACTCTGCTCAGCCGCTACGGCGTGGTGTTCTGGCAACTTCTTGAGCGCGAGGCGCCATGGCTGCCTTCGTGGCGCGAGCTGTTGCGCGTGTACCGGCGGCTGGAAGCGCGCGGCGAGATTCGCGGCGGCCGTTTCGTGGAAGGTCTGGTGGGCGAACAGTTCGCGCTGCCCGAAGCGATCGCGCCGCTGCGGGCCATTCGCCAACGCGCGGAAGATGGTGAGCTGGCCGTGGTGGGCGGTTGCGACCCGTTGAATCTGGTCGGCAGCGTGCTGGCCGGCGACAAGGTGCCTGCCGTGCCTGGCTCGCGCGTGCTTTATCGCGATGGCGTGCCGCTCGCCGCACACATCTCGGGCAAGTTCGTGCCGCTCGTCGAACTCTCCGCTGCCGAAACGCAAACGGCGCGGCAGGCATTGCAATTGCGCAGAAAATAGAACGCCTCCTGTTGCTGGCAGGAGGCGGTTCGTACGCGAAGCATTTTGTTGTCTGCTATCGGGCCTCCCCATGTGCCTGGGAGGCGGAAGGTATCAAGGCGTGCCGGTTTCCAGCGACACATGTCCCACGCCATACAGCGGCCCGTTGACCGGCGTGGCATACGCCATGCACAGGCTGTGCACACCGCTTGGGGCAGCCAGTTTCGCATCCAGCTTGAACTTGCTGGGGCCGTGCGCGGGGTCGGGCAGCGGCATGCGGGCGAGCACTGCGCCGTCGCAGCTGTCGGCATGCACCACCAGTTCGCCGAAAAGCGTGTCGTGCGGACGCTCCACCACCAGCTTCGCATCGCCGGCCAGGGCGTAGTTGCGCACCAGGCGCACTGCATCCACGTGGATGGCGGTGACACCGTCCATCAGCGTGGCGGGGAACATCTGGCAATTGTCGAAGATGTTCACCGCGTACACCGGCTGCGTGCTGGTGGCGTCCGGCGTGGGCTGCAGGCGCAGACGGAAGTCGCTGCCGGCGCAGTTGGCCAGCTCGGTGCCGGACAGGCTGAGCAGGGCGGCACGGTCCAGCGTGCGCGTGCGTGCCATGGCGAGTGCGCTGCCATCGGTGGCGAAGCTGCTGGCGCGGACGATAGCCGGCAGCGTCACGTTGAACGGCGTGCGGTAGAGCGGCGAAGCTGGCGTGGGCTCGCTGCTGTCCAGCGTGTAATGGATCGCACCGAAGCCGGCCTGGTCCGACAGCGTCACCGTGGCCTTGCCGGTAGCCAGCGCCACGTTGCGGTCGGTGGCGATGTCCACGGCGAAGGCGCTGTCGGCGACGGCGACGTGCTGCTCGCGCTGGCGCCCGAGCTCTGCCGGGAGGCGCTCAAGGAAACGATGCCAGTCGTTCGTGGCGACCGGTGACCATGCCACTTCGGCCAGCGCATCCAGCCGCGGGAAAGTGGTGTGTTCCACCAGCTCCATGGTCGGCAGGTGCTCGGTCCAGACGTTGGCCTGCACGCCCAGCACATGCTTTGCCTGGGCCGGCCCCAGCACATCGGGTACGGCCTGGAAGGCGTAGACGTCCTTCAGCGATTCCACGCCGAGGCGGCCGGCGTATTCGTCCGGCAGGTCGCCCTGCACATGGTCGAAGTACAGGTCGGGCGACGGCGACATCACCACGTCGTGGCCGAGCAACGAGGCCTTGATCGCCCCATCGATGCCGCGCCACGACATCACCGCGGCGTCGGTGGGCACGTTGTCGCCTTCGAGGATCTCGTCCCAGCCGATCAGCTTGCGGTGGTGCTTTTCGAGGTACTGGCCGATGCGCCCGATGAACCAACCCTGCAAGGCGTCCTCATCGGTGATGCCGAGCTGGCGCATTTTCGCCTGCACCGCAGGCGAGGACTTCCACTGGTTCTTGATCGCCTCGTCGCCGCCCACATGGATGTATTGCGAGGGGAACAACGCCATCACCTCGTCGAGCACGTTGTCGATGAAGGTGAAGGTGTCGTCGTCGACGTTGTACAGCCAGGGGTTCACGCCCCAGTCGACGGACACCTGCGGGCGCTGGCCGGTCACGCCGATTTTCGGATACGACGCCACCGCCGCCTGCGCATGGCCGGGCATGTCGATCTCGGGGACGATGGTGACGTGGCGCGCGGCGGCATAGGCCACCACGGCGCGGATCTGGTCTTGCGTATAGAAGCCGCCGTAGCGTTGCGGCTCGCCGTCCTTGCCGGCGTCGGGCGGCGTGCGCCATGCGCCGATACGGGTGAGTTCGGGATAGCGCTTGATCTCGATGCGCCAGCCCTGATCGTCGGTGAGGTGCCAGTGCAGTACGTCGAGCTTGAGCTGGGCCATCTGGTCGATCAGCTTCTCGACCTCGGCCACGCTCTGGAAGTGGCGGCCGGAGTCCAGCATCAGGCCGCGCCAGGCGAAGCGTGGCCAATCGCGGATGGAAAGTGTGGGTACGTCCACCGTGCCTTGCTTCGCGTCGGGTGCCAGCAACTGGGCGAGTGTGATCGCACCATGGAACAGGCCGGCATCGTCGCGCGCCGTGAGGCGGATGCCTTGTGCCGTGACGTCGAGCGCATAACCTTCCGCCTGCACCACCGGCGCCTGCGGATCGCGCAGCAGCACGATGGCGTGCGCAGCCTTGTCGTCGCCGGCGATGCGCAGCTGCAGGCCGCGCGTGCGCGCCACGAGGTCGATCAGGTAGCCCGCGGTCTGTCTGGTTGCGGCGTCATGGCTGGCGAGCACGACAGGCGTGCCGGCATCCACGGCAAAGCTGCCGCGCTGCAAGGAGAGTTGCGCCGGCAGCGGAATCAGGGAGGGCGTTGCCGCATCGTCAGCAAGCGTCGCATGCAAGGGCAACACAGCCAGCGCGGACAGCAGGCATGCGCGTTGCAGCAAGGTTCGACGATTCATCGGCATCTCCTGTGGGGTGGCCCAGCATGCCATCGCGGGATCGGACCGGACAAAGTGTTCCGGGAGCGACATGGCATTGCGCCGGCGATGGCCCGAAGGGCGACGGCATGGATATGTGGTGGCAAAAAGACGGGCCCGCAAAATGAAGCCGGGCCCGTTCGGGGAGAGTGCGGGCCGTCCGTGGCCCGCCGAATGTCGCGGTAAAGCGGTGGATCAGAACTTGAAGTTCGCCGTCAGGTAGTACTGGCGACCGTTCTGGTAGAACGCCTCGGGCACCTTGCCGAAGCCCAGGCCAGCCTGGTAGCCGTAGTCGTAGTAGCGCAGCTTCGGGTTGTTGAGGTTCATCGCGTCGAACGAGAAGCTCACGTTGTCGTTGAGCGTGTAGCCCAGCGAGAACGACAGGTAACCCGTGCCGGCCTGGTAGTACGGCAGCAGCGGCATGGTGTTCGACACCGCCCCCGCTCCAGGATTAGCCGGATTGACATACGTGCTGCCCGCCGTCACCGGCATCATGCCGTCGTAGAACGAGGAGCGGTACGTGTAGTTGATGCGCGCGTTCCACTGCTTGTCTTCGTAGAACGCGGACAGGTTGACCGTGTTCTTCGAGGTGCCATACAGCGGACGGTTGCCGGCAGCTACACCGCTTCCGGGGGTGCCGTCGGCGTTGTACAGATAAGTGCCGCCAGACGAATGGCCGTTCGCGTAGGTCCAGCTTGCCTGCGTACCAAAATGGTCGCCGATCGGCTGCACCCAGTTCAGCTCTACACCCTTCAGGGTGCCGTTGACATTCACCGGTCGGCTGATCAGGTACTGACTCATGATCGGTGCGCCGCTGGGGTTGGTCGTCTTATTGAAGGTCAGGTAGCTGTTGAGGTAAGTGCCGGTGGTCGTGCCGTAGTCGTAGTAATTGTTGAGATCCATTTCGTACACACTGGCCGACAACAGGCCACGCGGCGCGAAGTACCACTCCAGTGACGCATCGAAGTTAGTGGACACCAGCGGCTTCAGCTCCGGGTTCGGACTCAGGCCAGAGCCTACGGCGCCCACTGCTTCTGGATCGTTCAGCGTCAGGAAGCCGGCCAACTGGCCATAATCCTGGCGAGTCAGCGTCTGTGAAGCGGCGAAGCGTGCCAGCAGGCTGCCATCACTGTTGAGGTTGTACTTCAGGTTGAAGCTCGGTAACGCCTTGGTGTAGTGGGCCTTGTAGAAATTCCAGTACCAGCCGTTCGAAGTCGAGGCGCCGCACGGATACCAAGGCGAATTGCAGTACGGACCGGTGTAGTCAGTTTCCTGGATCACACCGGAGGTGAAGCCAATGTTCTCGTCCGTACCCACCAGGCGGACGCCTGCATTGCCGCTCCAATTGCTGCCGGCGAAGTTGACCTGCAGGTACGCCGCCTTGTTCGTCTCAGTCATCTGGTAGATGTCTTGCGGATAGAACCGCGAGGCCGGGCCGTAGCTAGCACGGTCGGCGTAGGTGGCATCCAACTGGGCCAACTGCGAAGGCGTCCAGTACCACACGCTGCCGAGTCCGCTGGACAAGGGGTTGCTGTAGCTCTGGGTGCTGGCCGGCCACAGGGTGGAGTTCGGGCTGAAGTTGATCGCCGAAGCCCAGTTGGGTCCCTGGCTGATCGCGAACAGGCTGTCGTGCGTGTGGCGCGAATCGCGGATGCCAAACTGCAAGGAGGACAGCGCACCGGCATCGTCGAAATCGTATTCGCCATCGGCCGTGAACCAGTTTTCCTTGTCCACCACGTGGATGCCCTGGTCGCCGAAGATCCAGTCCAGACCCACGGTGGCCGGGTTGTAGGTGCCGTTGTTGCCGCCCAGCGACACGCCCATCGGCGAGCTCAGGCCATTCATCGAGTAGCTGGAGGACGCGCCGTAGCCGGTATCCATCTCCATGATGTCCTGCACCGGGGTGTTGCCCGTGCCCTTGGTGGTGCCGAGCTGGAACTTGAAGTTCAGGTTCTGCGTGGCCTGCCAGTTGGCATCCAGCGTGATGTACTGGCTGGACTCGCTCTCGCCCGGACGCGAGATCATGTCGTAGATGCCCTGCGACACGCCGGACGCACCCGCCAGCGTGGCGCTGCTGAGGACATTGCCGTCGAGGGTGTAGTTGGACAGCGTGCTGGTCGGCACGCGGTCACGCAGGCGCAGCATGTAGTTGCGGTTGTAGTCGGTCGCGTCCATGTGCGAATAGAACGCATCGAGGTTGACGGTCAGGCTGTTCAGCGGTTTCCACTCGAGGTCGATCGAGGCACCCTTACGCTTGCGTTCCTGGGTGAACAACGCGGAACCCGGCAAGTTGGGGTAGAACACCCCGGTGCTGGCGCTACCGGGTGTGGCAGCACCGAGACCCAGCTGCTTGGCAGCCGCCGAACCGGTGGGGATGTACGAGTAGCCCAGCATTTCCTGGCCGTCGCGCTGCAGCTCGCGATCCTCGTAGAAGACCTGGGCCAGCACGCCGAAGCTGCTGTCATCGTTCTTCCAGTTGACCAGGCCGTTGAACTGCGGCTTGGTGCTGCTGGGCAGGCTGGAATACACGCCGCCCACGCTGGCTTCTGCGGAGAACTGCTTGGAGAACTCCAGCGGCTTGCGCGTGATGATGTCGATGGTGCCGGCGGCGCCGCCTTCGAGCAGGCTGGCCTCGGAGGTCTTGTGCACCACCACCTGGCTAACGATTTCCGACGGCAGCATGGCGTAGCTGACGCTGCGTGTACCGCCACCGCCGGTGATGAACCAGTCGCCCGAGCCGATGTTGTGGCCGTCCACCGTGGTGAGGGTGAGCGAAGGCGCACTGCCGCGCAGACTGGCGCGGTCGGCTTCGTCGAAGCCGCCTTCGGCACCCGCTGCGTCGGAGATGTTCACGCCGGGCAACTGGGCGATGGTGTCGGCCACGTTCTTGGCCGGCAGCTTGCCGATGTCGGTGGCGGAAACCACCTCGACGTGCGAGTCGGCGGCCTGCTTGGTGTCGAGCGACAGGGCCTCGCTGTTGCGGATGCCGGTGACGGTGACGGTGGAGAGCTGCTTCACCTTGTCCGGCTTGCCGGCATTCGCGGTGGAGCCGGTTGAGCCGGTGTTCGTGTTTTGGGTGCTGTCCTGCGCATACGCGCCGACGGACAGGCACAGGCCGGCGACGATGCTCGCGGCGAGCAGTGTCTTGCGATGGTTCATGGGGCCTCCCCTCAGAGGTTGGATCGGTTGATGTAACCGTGGTTGTTGGCTTGCGTGGTGCGGTATTCGGCGCCGTCTCGCTAGAGCGGCGGCATGGTTCGTTCTCCCTGCCGTTCCTCCAGAAACCAGCCGGCGGCGCCGATGACACCAAGCTGGCCGTGCTCAATCAGTCGAACAGGAACTTTCTGCAGCCAGGCGCGCATCACGCCCTTGTTGAAATAGCGCTCGGCGAAACTGCTGGCGCGCAGGAAGCCATGGATCTGCGGCAGGATGCCGCCGGCGAGGAACACGCCGCCGCTGGCGCCGTACAGCATCGCAAGGTCGCCGGTGAAGCTGCCGAGCAGGCCGCAGAACACCTGCAGCGTTTCCAGCGCGGCGGCATCGTGGCCGGCCAGCGCCGCGCCGGTGATTTCGGCCGGCGTCATCAGCGACACCGGACAGCCGCGCAGCTCGCACAGCGCGTGGTAGAGGTTGAGCAGGCCAGGGCCGGAGAGCACGTCCTCGCAGGAGACGTAGGCGCGGCCACGTGCCAGCACGCGCAGGATCTCGACTTCGCGCTCGTTGCCGGGCGCCAGCGCAATCTGGCCCGCTTCGGTGGGCAGCACCTGCGCATGGCCGGCAGCGCGCGGCAGCAGCACGGCCGAACCCAGCCCCGTGCCCGGCCCCATCACCAGCACCGGGCCGTGCGGCGCAGACGTGGCGGTGTCGATCACCGGCAGCGTTTCGTCCATGCCCAGGAATTGCGTGGCCCAGGCGACGGCCTCGAAATCGTTGATGACTTCCAGCTGTGCCAGCTTGAGCAGCTCGCGCAGCGCACCGATGGACACCGGCCAGGGCAAGTTCTCGTTGACGATGCTGTCGTCCAGCACTACGCCGGCGCTGGCCACCACGCAGCGGCGCACGCGCGCTGCCAGTTCGGCATAACCGGCAGCCGGCAATTGCGCCATGAAATCGCGCAGCACGCTGCCGAGGTCGGCCCAGTCGGCACAGTGGTAGCGGTGGTAATGCAGCACGCTAACCGGATGCCGCTCGGCGGGCGTGCCTACCATCAGGCCGATGCGCGCGTGGGTGCCGCCGACATCCGCGGCGAGGAACGGCTCGCTGCGGTCATGCACGCCATCCGGCGCCGACGATCGCGGCACCGGCTGGGCGACATGGCGCTGGCTGGCGAACTCTCCCACGTGGATTCCCCCCTTGTCCGCTGCGGCCAACCGGCGCGGCACGCGCTGAGCGCGAGGCCGTCGGAAGGCAAGTGCGGCGGAGTCTGGAATCGTCATGACAACGTTGTCAAGTGGATGTCCTGAAATTTTCATCACGGGGTGCATGGCCATGCAACATGACCGTTGGCAGGGTCTAAGACATTGGATCGATTTAAATTTTCCGGAGTGCCGGATTTTGACGTTTCGACCCTTGTTGTCCTGCAGCCGGGGAAACGAAAAGCACGGAGCAGCTGCGCTTCCTGTGCTCGAACGCTCTGTGTCCTGGACGAAGCGAAGAGCTCTTCGCTGCGAGCACCCTCTCGCGATAGGTTCGCCGCCTGATCCGGGCGAGGTTGAGGTGTCTGCCGGTTGACAACGTTGTACTTTGCGGCCAATAAAGAGCGTTCTGGCGCCGCACGTACCGTTATGCTCACGGGCGTCTACGCCATTCTTCGGGGAGAGATTTCATGGCAAGCACGCAGGCGGCCGCGCCGTCCGGACATTCCTACATCGGGCCGATGATCATCATCGGCGTGCTGTTCTTCATCATGGGCTTCTTCACCTGGCTCAACGGGCCGCTGATCTCCTTCGTGAAGGTGGCTTTCACCCTCGACGACATCAACGCCTTCCTGGTGCCGTTCGCGTTCTATCTTTCCTACTTCGTGCTCGCGTTGCCCGCGGGCGCGGTGCTCAAGCGCACCGGCATGAAGCGCGGCATGGTGCTTGGCCTGTTCGTGATGGCCATCGGCGCAGCGCTGTTCGGCGCATTCGTGCGCATCCGCGTATATCCGGGTGCGCTGGCCGGCCTGTTCGTGATCGGTGCGGGCCTGTCGCTGCTGCAGACTGCGTCGAACCCCTACATCAGCATCCTCGGACCGATCGAAAGCGCGGCGCAGCGCATAGGCATCATGGGTATCTGCAACAAGATCGCCGGCGCGATAGCACCGCTGGCGTTCGGCGTGCTGGTGATGAAAGGCATCGACGCCTTCCTCGAAAAGGTCACCGCGATGCCCACCGGGCCGGAACGTGAAGCCCTGCTCAACGATTTCGCGGCGCGCGTGTTCTGGCCCTACATGGCCGTGGCTGGTCTGCTGGTGGTGATCGCGGTGGTGATCATTTTTTCCACCTTGCCGGAGATCAAGCCGGCTGGCGCCAACAGCGAAAGCTCGGTGGGCCACGCCAAGGGCGGCATCTTCAGCTTCCCGCACCTGTGGCTCGGTGTGCTGTGCCTGTTCCTGTACGTGGGGGTGGAAGTGATGGCGGGCGATGCCATCAACACCTATGGCCAGGGGTTCGGCCTGCCGCTGCAGGTAACTTCGCACTTCACCACCTACACGATGGTGGCGATGCTGGTGGGTTACCTGGTGGGTTCGGCGCTGATCCCGCGCGTGGTTTCGCAGCAACGCTACCTCGCGGTGTCGGCGGTGCTTGGCGTGCTGTTTGCGCTGGGCGCGTACGTCACGCATGGCTATGCGTCGGTGGCCTTCGTCGCCGCACTGGGTTTTGCCAACGCAATGATGTGGCCGGCGATCTTCCCGCTGGCGATCAAGGGACTGGGCAGCCACACGGAGCTCGGCTCGGCGCTGCTCATCATGGGCATCGTGGGTGGCGCGCTGTTGCCGCAGGCCTTCGTGCACCTGAAGCAGGTCATCGACTTCCAGCTGGCCTTCGTGATCGTGATCGTGCCGTGCTACCTGTACATCCTGTACTACGGCTTGCGCGGCCACCACGTAGGCCAGCAGGCAGGCTGAGGACGCATGCGGTTGCGTCACCGTCAGCTAGACTTTGCCGCACGTCGGCACGGCTTCATGGCCGTGCCTCGCGATGTTTCCCTGCACTGAGGACCCACGGTTGCGCAACGCCACCATCAAGGATGTAGCCGAACAGGCGGGCGTTTCGCTCAAGACCGTCTCGCGCGTCATCAACAACGAACCCTCGGTGCACGCGCGCACGCGGGAGAAAGTGCAGCGGGCGATCGAAGCGCTGGATTACCGGCCCGACCCTTCCGCGCGCAGCCTGCGCAGCACGCGCGCCTATGCGGTGGGCCTGGTGTACGACAACCCCAATGCGCACTACGTCATCAGCATGCAGAGCGGCGTGCTGGCGGCTTGCCGCGCCAACGGCTACGGCCTGCAGATCCATCCCTGCGATTCCACGTCTCCCCGATTGGCCGACGAACTGGTGTCGCTGGCCGCGCAGGCGCGACTGGCCGGCATGGTGCTGGCGCCGCCGATGTCGGAGAAGCCGGAACTGATCCGCAGACTGACGGCGGCGAAGATCCCGTTCATGCGCATCATCTCCGCGCGCAAGGATCCGCAGGACGGCTATCCCTGCGTGTACGTGGACGATCGCGATGCGGCCTACGCGATCACCGAACACCTGATCCAGCTTGGCCATACGCGCATCGGCTTCCTGTGGGGCGGCCGCGACCACCGTTCCAGTCCCGAGCGCTACCAGGGCTACGAGGACGCGCTGAAGGACTACGGCATCGCGCTGGATCGCAAGCTGATCCTGCCCGGCGACTACTCCTTCGACGACGGCTTCCGTGGCGCGCGCAAGCTGCTGGCGCTGAAGGATCGCCCCACCGCGATCTTCGGCTCCAACGACGAGATCGCCGCCGGCGTGCTCGCCGCCGCGCACTCTGGCGGCATCAGCGTGCCGTGGGAGCTTTCCATCGCCGGCTTCGAGGACAGCCCGTTTTCCAAGCAATCCTGGCCCGCGCTCACCACCGCGCGCCAGGCCACCGAGGAAATCGCCCATCACGCCGCACAGCGGCTGATCGGAAACCTGCAGCGCGAAGCCAACGGCGAGCCGCTGGAGGAAGGCAACGAGGGATTCAGCCCGGAACTGGTGGTGCGTGGTTCCACGGCTCCCTTGCGCGGAACGCCGGCTAAGCGCTGATCCCAGTCAGACAGCCGCGGCAGGTGCCCTGTAGACAGGCGGGTCTTGCCACGCGCAAGACGCGCCGATACGGTCCGCAAACGTCTCCGGGGGAAGCGGCGCTTCGACCATCATGACTGCATCGCACGGGCAAACCGGGCTGCGTTATGCCCTGGCGCTGGCCTCTCTGCCGGCGTTGCTGGCTTGCGGCCTGCTGATCGCGCCGCTGCAGGTGGACCACTGGTCGTATCACCTGCAGTTCGTCATCGCCCTCGCCACGACGATCTGGTGTGTGCGGCTGGTATTCCGCTCCAGCTATCCGCGTACGCTGATCCTCGCCCTGGCCATCAGCCTCGGCTTGTGGACGCTGGGGGTGGCGACGCTGCTGGTGCAGATCGACCTGCTGCATTCGCTGGTGGACATGACGAACTACACGTATCTGCTGTTCGTCGGCTACGGCGTCCCGTTGCTGTATGTCGCGGTGGCTTTCGGCGACCCGTATTCGTCCCGCTGGCAGAAGATGCTGGATGCCTCGCTGCTGGTGCTGCTGGGTCTGCTGTACTGGGTGAGCATCGTGGATGTGCTGGACGCGCACGGCAGCCTCAGCCCGACCAGCCTGTGGTACGTGAGGCACGCGCTGGACGCCGTGAACGTCTTCCTGGCGGTGGCGCACGTGGCTCGCTGGCTGACCGCGAGTTCGGTGGCCTCGCGGCGCTTCTTCCGCATTACCAGCGTGTATCTGGTCGGCTACGTCGTGTGCATCGGCATCCACAACCATGCCGACATGGAAAGCGTGGGCGTGAGCTTCATGAGCATCCTCGGCGATGTCTTGCCGCCGGTGCCGTTCATCGCGCTGGCGCTGATGCTGCACCACTGGCGCAATGCCCCGTCAGAGGCGGCTGCCTCCGGCAGCGGGGTGCTGCAGCGCATAGCGCTGGGCGTGAGTCCGATCCTGTTCCTGCTGGCGATCTTCGCGGTGGGCCTGAGCATCGACGACAGGCGCACCGGCCAGGTGCTGCTGATCGTGGGGCTGGCGATGGCGGCCTACATCCTGCGCACCGTGCATGTGCAATACCACTACGTGCAGGCGCAGGATCGATTGCAGGGCATGACGCGGGCGCTGGAGCGGCTGTCCTACACCGACGCCGTCACCGACCTGCCCAACCGCCGCGCGTTCGACCATGCCTTCGTCCGCGAGTGGGCGGCTTCGGCGCGCGTGCCGGACGGCATGAGCCTGCTGATGATCGATATCGACCGGTTCAAGGACTACAACGACCTCTACGGACACCAGGCGGGCGACCATTGCCTGCGTACCGTGGCGCGACTGATCGCCGGCACGCTGCATCGGCCCGCGGATTTCTGCGGACGCTATGGCGGTGAGGAGTTCGTCATCCTGCTCCCTGGAACGCAACTTGCGGGCGCCGAGGTGGTGGCGTGTCGCATCCTCGAGCGCATCCATACCGCCAACCTGCCCTACGCCACGGGCATCGACGGCCGCGTGACCGTCAGCATCGGCGTGTCGGCCCGCAATGCAACCGATGTGCAGGCCGAGAGCCTGATGGAACGCGCGGATCGCAATCTCTACCGCGCCAAAGGCCGTGGCCGCGACCAGTGGGATGCGAGCGATACGGGGCTTTGACGCACCGGTCCGCAAGCTGAAGACGCTCGGATTTTGCCCGTCATCCCGGCGCAGGCCGGGATGACGAGCAGAGAAAACACCGATCAGGCAGCTTCCGACCGGGGAGAGAAAGCCGCCTCCTCAGCGCGCAGCCGGGCTGTAGCGCAAGGTCAGGTACCAGGTGCGGCCGGGCTGGTTGAAGTAGTACACGGTCTCGTAGTCGCGGTCGAAGGCGTTGGCCAGCTTGGCCTCGACCTGCCAGTCCTGCGTGAAGTGCCAGCTCGCGCGCAGCGCCAGCGTGCTGTAGCCGCCGAGGCGATGCGTATTGGCCGCATCGTCGTAGCTGTAGCCCGCGGCATACCAGGTGGTACCGATCCCGAACGCGCCGAAGCGGCGGTCGATGTCGACGCGCGCCATGCGCTCTGGGCGGCGCGGCAACAGGTTGCCGCTGTTGGCATCCGCGGTAACGTCGCCCACATCCTTCGGCTGTTGCAGGGTGAGGTAGCCCTGCACCTGCCAGCCGTCGAGATCCGCGCCAACCTGGCCTTCCAGGCCGCGGATGCGTGCCTTGCTGACGTTGAACGGTACATAGTTCTGGTTGGGGTCGAGCAGGATCAGGTCGTCGATCCTGGTCTGGTAGGCGCTTACGCCCCAGTTCCATATACCCAGCTGCTGGGTCACGCCCACTTCGGCGCTGCGCGACTTCTCCGGCTTCAGGTCCGGGTTGGCCGACGGGATGCCGTAGTACGGCGGGTAGTACAGGTCGTTGAAGGTCGGTGCGTGGAAGGCCGTGCCGTAACTGGCGTACACACGCAGGCCGTGGTCGAAGTGGTAGCCCCAGGATGCCGCTCCGGTGTCGTGGTCACCGTACTGCTGGTTGTGGTCGTGGCGCACGGAGAGCTGCACTTCGTTGTTGCCGAACGTGCCCTGGTACTGCGCATAGGTGCCGGTGTCGTCGCGGCTGTCGGCCAGGTAGCCGGTGCTGCTGTCCAGGTGTTCCTGCTGGTAGTCGACACCCACCGTCAGCAGCTGGTTCGAAGTGAGTTCGATGTCGTTCTGCCACGAGAACTGGTTGCGCTGCGAGTTGAAGTAGCCCGTCTGCGCCAGCGGGTAGTACGCGCCGTAGTACGAGCCCTGGTAATAGGTGGTGGAGAGATCCTTGCTCTGGCCCGCGTTCAACGTGACTCCCCACGCTTCCATCGGCGAGAAGCTCAGGCGCACGCCGGCCACGCGCTGCTCGTTGACCGCGTCGTTGCCGCCGTACGGGCTGCCGGCGTAGTCCACGTCGTTCTTGCTGCGCAGCCAGGTGAAGGCCAGCTCGGTGCCGTTGTCCCAGCGATAGCCGGCGTTGGCCGAGCCGTTCCAGTTGCGGTAGGCGTCGTCGCGGGAATCGTCCACAAAGCAGCCGGCCATCGCCTCGGCCGCACCCATCTTGCAGCCTGGGAATCCGCTGGTGTATTCGCCGCCCAGGTTGAGGTTGTACCAGGCATGCTGGTCGCCGCCGGACAGGCCGGCCTGGCTGCCGAACAGGCCATGGCTGCCCGCGGTCATGCTCAGCGACGGAGTGACGCCGCCGTTGGCGGAGCCATGGCGGGTGAAGATCTGGATCACGCCGCCGATGGCGTCGGCGCCGTACAGGCTGGAGCGCGGGCCGCGCACGATCTCGATACGCTCGATCTGCTCCACCGGGATCTGCTCCAGCGAGGCGAAGCCGGCGGTGACCGAGCCGATGCGCACGCCGTCGATCAGTACCAGCGTGTGCGTGGAGTTGGTGCCGCGCATGAACAGCGAACTGGTCTGGCCGAGGCCGCCGCTCTGGGTGGTGTTCACGCCCGGCAGGCCGGTGAGCAGGTCCAGCACCGACACCGGCTGCAGGCGCTCGATGTCGGCGCGGGTGATCACGGTGACCGACGACAGCGTGTCGTCGACAGTGACCGCCGTGCGCGTGGCGGTGACGATCACCGGATTCAACGCGCTGGCGTTGTCCTGGTCGGCGGCGTAAGCAGTGGAGAAGCAGCACAGCAGCGCTGCGGCCAGCAGGGTCTTTTTCACGTCTCGTTCCTCGGCCGCGCGCCCGCGCACGGCGTTGCGTTCAATCAATGGGCCGGAAACGGAGGTCGGGACGAAGGCAGGCAGGCACGGCAGGGCCGGACATGTCTGTTCGGCCTCGCCCACCGCGAGCCAGCAGTCATGTCCGGGCCGGTCTCCGGGCTGGCGAGCGACGGCGCTATCGCCGTCATGCGCGGCGCCTTCCCATGTCGTCGGACACAGTGGCGTTGGCCGCGGGTTTGCTCGCTTACCGTTGCGGGGGCAGCGCCGGCCTTGCGGTATGACACCGCGCACCGGCTTCCCGTTTCATCCCTCCGGCGAATGCCGTCGGGACACCTGGACGCCGCGCAGTCTAGCAGGTCGCGGGCTTTGGACGGCCGGATGCCGGCCATGCCTCGCGCCGATGGGCTTACGAGGATTGGCCGGCGATCCAGCTGCGGCGGACGTTGCAGCTGTCGTCCATCGCAACGAGGTCGGCGCGATAACCCACCGCGATGCGGCCGTGGCTGGCGCTAAGGCCGAGGAAGTCGGCGGGATAGGTGCTGGCCATGCGCACCGCCTCGTCCAGCGGCAGACCGAGCATTTCCACGGTATTGCGCACGGCGCCGGCCATGTCCAGGGCGGAGCCAGCCAGCACGCCGTTCGCGGTCTGGCAGATGCCGTCCTTCATGACGATGGTTTCGCCGTTGAGCACGTAGCTGGGATCGTCCGCGCCCACCGGCGGCATGGCATCGGTGACCAGCAGCATCTTGCCGCGCGGTCGTGCCGCGATGGCCGCGCGCAGGCTGGTCGGATGTACGTGGTGGCCGTCCACGATCAGGCCGCACCAGTTGTCGGGGTCGTCCAGCGCCGCGCCCACCACGCCGGGCTCGCGGCTGCCGAACGGCGTCATCGCGTTGAACAGATGTGTGAAGCCACGTACGCCAGCAGCCAGCGCGGCGCGGGTGGTGGCATGGTCGGCGGCGGTGTGGCCGGCGTTGACGATCACGCCGGCGGCGGCGAGCCGCGCGATTACGTCGTGCGGCAGCCGCTCGGGCGCCAGCGTCACCAGCCGCACGCCGCGATGCGGCGCGCACAGCATGGACACCTCTTCCTCGCCCGGCGCGTGGAACCACTTGGGATCGTGCACGCCCTTGCGTTCGGGCGCGAGATAGGGGCCTTCCAGATGCACGCCGAGCAGTCCCGGCACGCCTTCGTCGAAGGCCTTGTCCACTGCGGCCAGCGCCGCGCGCATGGTATCCAGGCTGTCGCTGATGAGCGTGGGCAGGAAACCGGTGGTGCCGAACTTGCGGTGCGCGACGCCGATGGTGCGGATGGCTTCCACCGTGGGTTCGGCATTGAACAACGCGCCGCCACCGCCGTTCACCTGCGTGTCGATGAAGCCCGGCACCAGCAATGCGCCGCCGAGATCCTGCACTCGTGCGGCGTGCACGGCGGCATGGTCGTGCGGCAGCAGCCCGACGATGCGTTCGCCGTCGACCAGCACGGCGAGGTCGTCGCGCCAGCCGTGGACGGTGAGGACGCGGGCATTCGTGAGGGCGATGGTCATGGCGAGGGCATCCCGTTGGAAGCGAACGGTGCAGGAGCGCACCCTGTGCGCGATTGCCTTGCACTTCGATCAAAGCAAAAACAATCGCGCACTGTGTGCGCTCCTACCAAGAGGAAATCAGACGGTTTCGGTGACCTTGTTGAGGTGCGGCGGCACGTCGGGGTTGAAGCCGCGGCGCAGCGCCAGCGCGCTGGCGGCACGGTAGAAACTCTGGATGGTGAGCAGCGGCGTGCAGATAGCCGGAAGGCCGGAGGCGAGCGGCAGGAAGCCTTCGCCGCTCAGGCCTGGTGCGGCCACCAGCACCTGTGCGCCGCGACCGCGGAACTCGTCCGCCACGGCCAGCGTGCTTTCCAGCGTGCCGTCGTCCTGCGCGAAGCAGAGCACCGGGAAGTGCGGGCCGACCAGCGCCATCGGACCGTGCTTCACCTCCGCCGCGCTGAAGGCTTCCGCGTGCAGGCCGCAGGTTTCCTTGAACTTCAGTGCCGCCTCCAGCGCGACGGCGAAACCGAAGCCGCGGCCGACCACGAACAGGTTGTGCGCATCGACCAGGCCGTCGGTCAACGCCGACCAGTCCGCATCCCAGCTCTTGCGCAAGGCATCGGGCAGCGCTTCCAGTGCAGCGATCAGCTTGGCGTCGCCATGCCAGCGCGCGCACAGGTGCAGGATCGCGGCCAGGGCGGCCACGTAGCTCTTGGTGGCGGCCACGCTGCGCTCGGGACCGGCGTGCAGCGGGATCACCGTGTCGGCCACCTGTGCCAGCGGCGAATCCTCCACGTTGACCATCGCCACCACGCGCGCTCCGGCCGCCTTGGCGGCTTGCGCATTGCGTACCAGGTCGGGGCTCTTGCCGGACTGCGAGATGGCGATGAACAGCGCACCTTCCCATTGCTGCGGCGCCGCGTACACCGAGGTCACCGACGGCGAAGCCGAGGCGGTGACGATGCCGAGCTGGGTTTCGAACACGTATTTGGCGTAGGCAGCGGCATGGTCGGAGCTGCCGCGCGCGCAGGTGACGATGAAGCGTGGCGGTTGCGCGCGCAGCGCGTCGGCCAGCTCCGTCACCACGCGCTCGTTGGCGGCGAACTGGCGCGCTACCACGTCGGCGGATTCGTGCGCCTCGCGGAACATCAGGGTGTCGCTGGCTTGCATGGGCATCTCGCGTTTGAAAGAGGGTCAGTCGGCGTGCAATTCGGCGACGAAGTCGTAGATGTCGCCGCGGTACCAGGAACAGGTGAACTCGACCACGCGACCGTCGTCGAGGAAACTGCGACGCTCGATGTTGAGGCCCGCGCTGCCGGTGGCCACGTGCAACTGGCGTGCATGCTGCACGCCCAGTGACACCGCGCGCAGGCGCTGCAGTGCGCGCCTCGGGCGGCAGCCCAGCGACTCCAGCACCTCGTAGAGCGAATCGCGCACCACGGTCGGGTCGGGCAGCACGCTGGCGGGGACGACGCTGCGCTCGATCGCCAGCGGTTCGTCCTGTCCGTAGCGCACGCGGTGCAGGCGCGCCACCAGCGTGCCGGGCGACAGGTTCATCGCCATCGCCTCTTCCGGCGTGACCTCGCCCACGCTGCGCTCGAAGAACTCCGAACGCGGATGCAGGCCGCGGTCGCGCAGATCCTCGGTGAAGCTGGAAAGCCGCGACATCGGCTTGACGATGCGCTCGGCGATGAAGGTGCCGGCGCCGTGGCGCTGGGTGAGCAGTCCTTCCTCGACCAGGCCGGCGATGGCCTTGCGCACGGTGACGCGCGACAGCTTCAGTGCCTGCGACAGGTCGCGCTCGCTGGGCAGCGCCTGGCCCGGCTCGATGGCTCGCTGCTCGACCACGTTGCGGATCGCGCTGCGCAGACGCAGGTAGGCCAGCGGCTGATGGCTGGTGGGGTCGCGGCAAATGCGGCGGTATTCGCGGGCCAGGGCGGTTTCCATGCCAAGAAGATACCAATAGCAAACCATTGGCTGCAAGCGGTCTGGACGTCCATTTCGTGGACCATGGAGAAAATCGAGCTCCGGAGCGGCTTCCGGGGCGTCAATGAATTCGTATGCAAAGCGGTGCTTGCCCTGGTATCCCACTGGTACTATCGTCGTGCGACGGGCCGAATCCCCCTCCGGCCTGCCCGTCTTCCCCGTATTGAGGTGATCGCGTGACGGCTACTTTCCAGACGGTCGATCCGTTCGACCTGGTGATCTTCGGCGGTACCGGCGACCTTGCCTTGCGCAAGCTGCTGCCTGCGCTGTTCCATCGTTACCTCGACGGCCAGATCCCGGCCGGCAGCCGCATCGTCGGCGTGGCCCGCGAGCCGCTGGACGACGCCGGCTACCGCGCGCAGCTGCGCGAATCGCTGGTCGACAAGGGTGCCGACGCCGCGAAGCTCGACACCTTCCTGCAGCAGGTGTTCTATCGCCCGCTGGACGCGCGCAAGGACGAAGGCTGGGACGCGTTTGCCGCGATGATCGGCGAGCAGCCGAAACACATCCGGGTGTTCTACCTCTCCACGTCGCCTGAGTTGTTCGAGGACATCTGCCGCCGGCTCGGCCAGTGCAACCTCAACGGCGAACGCTCGCGCGTGGTGCTGGAGAAGCCGATCGGCCGCGACCTGGCCAGCGCCAACCGCATCAACGACGCTGTGGGCAAGGTGTTCGCCGAGTCGCAGACCTATCGCATCGACCATTACCTCGGCAAGGAAACGGTGCAGAACCTGCTGGCGTTGCGCTTCGGCAATGCGTTGTTCGAACCGCTGTGGAACGCCAGCCACATCGACCACGTGCAGATCACCGTGGCCGAGACACTGGGCCTGGGTCGCCGTGCCGGTTACTACGACCGTGCCGGTGCGTTGCGCGACATGGTGCAGAACCACCTGCTGCAGCTGCTGTGCATGGTGGCGATGGAACCGCCGGCCTCGCTGTCGCCCGACGCGGTGCGCGACGAGAAGCTCAAGGTGCTGCGTTCGCTCAAGCGCATCGACAACGGCAACGCCGCCCAGCTCACCGTGCGCGGCCAATACCGCGCCGGCGTAGCCGAGGGCCAGTCCGTGCCGGGCTACCAGGACGAGCTCGAGGGTTCGAAATCCGATACCGAAACCTTCGTGGCGCTCAAGGCCGAGATCGAAAACTGGCGCTGGGCCGGTGTGCCGTTCTACCTGCGCACCGGCAAGCGCCTGCCCGAGCGCGTTTCCGAGATCGTCGTGGCGTTCAAGCCGGTGCCGCATTCGATCTTCGGCACCAGCGCCGGCCCGCTGGCGCAGAACCGTCTGGTGCTGCGCCTGCAGCCGGACGAGGGCGTGAAGCTGTGGCTCACCATCAAGGACCCCGGTCCCGGTGGCTTGCGCCTGCGCCACGTGCCGCTGGACATGAGCTTTGCCGAAGCCTTCGGCGTGGCGCAGCCGGACGCCTACGAGCGCTTGCTGCTCGACGTGGTGCGCGGCAACCCTACCCTGTTCATGCGCCGCGACGAAGTGGAGGCGGCCTGGCGCTGGGCCGATCCCATCCTCGCCGCCTGGGCCGAAAGCGGCGAAGCGCCGCGCCCGTACGCCGCCGGCACCTGGGGGCCGAGCGCGGCGGTGGCCCTGATCGAGCGCGATGGCCGTACCTGGCTGGAAGACAGCGAGTAAGGCAATGGCGAACATCACCACGCAAAACTTCGCCGATGCCGACGCACAGGCCGAGGCACTCGCTCAGAATGTTGCCGCGCAACTGCGCGAAGCCATCGCGGCGCGCGGCGGCGCCGTGATCGCGGTTTCGGGCGGCACCACGCCCAAGGCGTTCTTCGTGCAATTGTCGAAGCAGGAGTTGGACTGGCCGACCGTCACCGTCACGCTGGTGGATGAGCGCTGGGTGCCGGACACCGACGATCGTTCCAACGCAAGACTGGTGAAGTCGAACCTGCTGCAGAACGCCGCCGCCGCCGCGAACTTCGTGCCGCTCTACACCGGCGCCGCCACGCCGGAAGCGGGGCTGGCGGAAGCCGAAGCAAGCATCGTCGCGTTGCCGGCGCCGTTCGATGCCGTGGTGCTGGGCATGGGCGACGACGGCCATACCGCATCGTTCTTCCCCGGTGGCGACCATCTCGCCGAGGCCACCGATCCCCACGGCACGGCGAAGGTGTGGCCGATGCATGCAGCGGGCGCCGGCGAGCCGCGCGTCACGCTCAGTCTGCCTGCGCTGCTCGATACCCGCGCGCTGTACCTGCTGGTGCGTGGTACCGGCAAGCGCGATCTGCTGGCAGCCGTGCAACAGGGAGTGGATGCCGCAAAGGATTATCCGGTGCGCTCCGTGGTGATGCAGGTCAGCGTGCCGCTGGCGATTTATTGGAGTCCTTGATCTCGATATTGCTTCGTAGGCATGGCAGCAAAGCAAAAGCGCCGTGCCTGATTGTCCACAAAGTGCTTCCTGCATTTTATGGACTCGCCTGATCCGAACTTGTTCGGATCAGGCCCCGCGAAGCAGGCGCTTTGCGCCTGCTTCGCGGGCGGGCCATCCATGGCCCGCTTCCCTCCCTGATTCCCGGAAACGTGTCATGCCCCTGCACCCTGTCGTCGCCGAAGTCACCTCCCGCATCGCAGCGCGCAGCCGCAAGAGCCGCGCCGACTATCTCGCGCGCATCGACGCCGCGCGCCGCGATGGCCCGCATCGCGCGCGGCTTTCCTGCGGCAACCTCGCGCACGGCTTCGCCGCGTGCGGCGAAAACGACAAGGCGGCGCTGCGCAGCGGCCATGCGTCCAACATCGGCATCGTCACCGCATACAACGACATGCTCTCGGCGCACCAGCCCTACGAGCGCTATCCCGAACTGATCCGCCGCGTGGCACGCGAGGCCGGCGTCACCGCACAGGTGGCTGGCGGCGTGCCGGCGATGTGCGACGGCGTCACGCAGGGCCAGGCCGGCATGGAGTTGAGCCTGTTCTCGCGCGAAGTGATCGCCATGTCCGCCGCGATCGCGCTGTCGCACGACATGTTCGACGGCGCGCTGATGCTGGGCATCTGCGACAAGATCGTGCCGGGCCTGCTGATCGGCGCGCTGAGTTTCGGCCACCTGCCCACGATCTTCGTGCCGGCCGGGCCGATGCCCAGCGGCATTTCCAACGACGCCAAGAGCGCCGTGCGCCAGCGCTACGCCGAAGGCAAGGCTTCGCGCGACGAGCTGCTGGAAGCCGAGGCCGCGTCCTATCACGCGCCGGGCACCTGCACCTTCTACGGCACTGCCAACTCCAACCAGATGCTGATGGAGATCATGGGCCTGCACCTGCCGGGCTCCAGTTTCGTCAACCCGAACACGCCGCTGCGCGAAGCGCTCACCGAAGCCGCCGTGCACCGCCTCGCGACGATCAGCGCGCCGGGCGAGCACCACACTCCGCTCGGCCACATGATCGACGAGCGCACCATCGTCAACGGCGTGATTGGCCTGCATGCCACCGGTGGCTCCACCAACCACCTGCTGCACCTGGTGGCGATGGCGCATGCGGCCGGCATTGCGCTGACGCTGGAGGATTTCGACGCGCTGTCCGGCGTGGTGCCGCTGATGGCGCGTGTGTATCCCAACGGCTCCGCCGACGTGAACCACTTCCACCAGGCCGGCGGCATGCCGTTCCTGATCGGCTCGCTGATCGATGCCGGCCTGCTGCACGGCGATGCGCACACGGTATGGGGCCGCGGCCTCGACGCCTACCGTGGCATGCCCGCGCTGGACGCGAACGGAAAATTGGCGTGGAACGAGGTAAGCGAAAGCGCCAACCGCGATGTGCTGCGTCCCGCCAACCAGCCGTTCCGCGCCGACGGCGGCCTGCGCGTGCTGCAAGGCAACCTCGGCCGCGCCGTCATCAAGGTGTCCTCGGTGCCGGGCGACCGGCTGGTGATCGAGGCACCCGCGGTGGTGTTCCACGATCAGGACGACGTGAAGAAGGCCTTCGACCGCGGCGAACTCGACCGCGATTTCATCGCCGTGGTGCGCTTCCAGGGGCCCAAGGCCATCGGCATGCCCGAGCTGCACAAGCTCACGCCCACCCTGGGTCTGCTGCAGGCACGCGGGCACCGCGTGGCTCTGGTCACCGACGGGCGCATGTCCGGCGCGTCGGGCAAGGTGCCCGCGGCCATCCACGTCACGCCCGAGGCCATCGACGCCGGTCCGCTGGGCAAGCTGCGCGACGGCGACGTCATCCGTCTGGACGTGATTGCCGGCACGCTGGAGGCCAAGGTCGATGCCGCCGAATGGGCCGGGCGCGAGCAGGCGCATGCGGATCTCTCCACGCATCACGCCGGCATGGGCCGCGAACTGTTCGCCACCCTGCGCAACGCGGTGGGCTCGGCGGATGCCGGAGCCACCATCTTTGCCAAGCACGACCGCCACCACGCGGCCGATGCCTGATCTCCACAAACTGTAGGAGCGCATCCTGTGCGCGATCGCCTTTCGCGCACAGGGTGCGCTCCTACGCCAAGCCCGTACCTGTGAGCCATCCCATGACCGCACAAGCAACCAAGCAACAGCAACTCGCCGATATCCTCGCGCTGGCACCCGTGGTGCCGGTGGTCATCATCGACGAACTGGCGCATGCCGTACCGATGGCGCGCGCGCTGGTCGCCGGCGGCATCCGTGCCATCGAGGTGACGCTGCGCACGCCGGTGGCGCTGGATGCGATCCGTGCGATCGCCAGCGAAGTGGAAGGCGCGGTGGTGGGCGTCGGTACCGTGCTCGACGGCCAGCAGTTGGAAGCCGCGCGCGTGGCCGGCGCGCGTTTCGCGGTATCGCCCGGCGTCTCGCCGAAGCTGCTCGACGCTGCCGACGCCAGCGCGCTGCCGCTGCTGCCCGGCGTGGCCACCGCGGGCGAGGCGATGAGCCTGCTCGAACGCGGCTATAAGCACCTGAAGCTTTTTCCGGCTGTGCCCGTGGGCGGAACGAAACTGCTCGGCGCCTGGGCCAGCCCGCTGCCGCAGATCCGCTTCTGCCCCACCGGCGGCATCAGCCTCGCCAGCGCACCGGATTTCCTCGCCCTGCCCAACGTGGCCTGCGTAGGCGGTTCCTGGCTCACGCCGAAGGACAAGCTTCAGGTCGGCGACTGGGCCGGCATCGAGCAGCTGGCACGCGAGGCGGCGGCGCTGCGCTGAACATGCGCCGCCATTAGAGCCCGTTCAAAGGCTCCTGGTAGCGGAAGCAACCCTCGATCACCGTCACGCAGTCGCCGCCGATCCAGACACGGCCCTGCGCATCGTGGCTGATCGCCACGCGCCCGTCGCGCTCCAGTGCGGTGCCTTGGCGCACCATGTACGTGTCCGCGGGGCGCCGTCCCTGCGCATCGAGCAGGCACGCCAGTGCCGCGTTGGCACTACCGGTGACGGGATCCTCGCCGAAGCCGAAACGGCCTCCGGTCATCAGGCAACGCATTTCGAAGCAGGCAGGGCCGTCGACACCGTGCGGGCCGTAGATGGCCAAACCGTCGGTGCCGCCGGCCTGCGTCACCGGCGCGAGTATCGCGATGTCGGGCCGGAGGGCGAGGCAGTCGGCGGCTGAATTCATCCGCACCACCAACCATGGCGCGCCGTTGTCGACGATGCACGGCGGCGCTGCGAAATCGATCGCATCAGTGCGCAGCGCACGGATCAGCCCGGCATGCTGCGGCGCCGGCAGCGGCGTGATGCGGGCCGGCGGGGCAGCAAAGGCCCAGCGGCCGTGGTTGCGCTCGCTCAATTCGACCAGGCCGACGCCGCATTGCTGCACCAGCCGGCCCGGCCGGCGCGGCCGGTAACCGCTTTCGCGAAGAGCATGCGCGGTGCCCAGGGTGGGGTGTCCGGCAAACGGCAATTCGCCGCCAGTGGTGAAGATGCGCACGCGATAGTCGGCGTCCGGATCATCCGGCTTCAGCAGGAAGGTGGTCTCCGACAGGTTGGTCCAGCGCGCGATGGCTTGCATCTGCGCGGTGTCGAGTCCGTCGGCGTCGAATACCACGGCCAGCGGGTTGCCCTTGAACGGCACGGCGCTGAACACGTCGACTTGGCTGAAGCGAACGGTGTGCATGGTGTTCATCGGGCAACGGATCCTCTTGGAGCGTGTGCCTGCGGCAGGCCTTCTCTACAGACGATGCCAATCAAGCAGCGTCCGGCACGCGCAGCGGCGTGCCGATGCTGCGCAGCGCGGGGCTGACCATGCAGCTCAGCGCGATCGCGGTCAGCGCCAACCCCGCACCCGCGAACAGCGTGGGCAGCGAGATCAGCTTCAGCAGGCTGCCAGCCACTGCTGCCGACAGCGGCCCCAGGCCCATGAAGGTGAACATCAGCAGGCTCATCGTGCGGCCCATCATCTCTGGCGCGACGCGTTGCTGGATCCAGCTGACGATGGTGACCTGCGCGATGCCGCCCAGCATGCCGGTGGTGGCCAGCAGGGCGGCGCCGGTCAGCGTGGAGTGGTCGAAGGCCAGCGCGGCCAGTACCAGGCCGGCCACGCTGTCGATACCCAGCACCATCAGGCCCAGCCGGTTGCGCACCAGTTTCGCGGCGAGGCCGGACAGCATGCTGCCCACCAGCATGCCACCGCCGTTCGCGGTCATTAGGACGCCCAGCGCGGTGGCACCGAGAACCAGTCGGGTATTGGCCAGCATCGGCAGGCCGACCTGGATCGGCCCGCCTACGAACACCGACACCACGGCCGCATAAAGCACGAACGCACGCAGCGGCAGGTCGGCCCAGACCGCGCGAATGCCCGCGCCGACGTTGGCCAGCACGCCGCCATCGCGCGGGCGCGGATGATGGTCGCCGTGGACACGGATCAGCACCAGCGAGACCAGCGAAAACACGAAACTCAGCGCATCGATAGCGAAGGCGAGGCCGAGTCCGGTGGCATCGGCCACGCCGACGTGAACGCCATGCGCGCCGGTGCTGATGAGCAGGCCGGCCAGCGCCGGTCCCACCAGCATGCTCAGCTGGCGCATGGCCATGAACAGCGCGTTGGCCGCGCGCAGCTGCGTCGGAGGCACCAGCTGCGGCAGGATCGCCGATCCGGCCGGGTAGGCGAACGCGGTGGCGAGGCCGATGCCCAGCGCCAGCGCATACACGAGCCACATCTGGATGGCGCCCCCCAGCACCAGTGCCGCCAGCAGGCTCACCAGCAGCGCATTCACCCCGCGCGCCGCCAGCAGTACGCGGCGCGGGGAGAGGCGATCGACCACCGCGCCGCCGATCAGCATGAAAGCGGCACGTGGCAGCGCCATCGTCGCCAGAACCAGGCCCAACGCGGCCGGGCTGCCGGTGAGCTTGAGCACCAGCCAGGGCAGGGCGACCAGGGTGAACTGGTCGCCGATCGCGGAGATCGAACTGCCGCCGAACAGCAGGCGGAAGTCGCGCTGTGCAAGCGGTGAAGCGCCAAGCGGGGATGGCATGGAAATCCTTTTGGGGAGTAGGTCCGTGTCTTGCGGCCGGACGGCTCAGCCGGCCTCGGCCTGGGCATCGCGTGCGATGGCGGCGAGCCGGCGGGCGTGTTCGCGCACATCCTTCGGCCAACTGCGAGTATGGCGGTTGAAGGCATCGCGGTCACCGCGCCATAACGCGCGCGAGGCTTCCTCGTAGCCGGCAAGATCGCCGCCGACCACACGCATGAAGCGGTCGGCGGCTTCGCCTGCAAGGCGGGCCCGATCCTTCGCGCTGCCGTTGCGCCGCGCCTCCTCCACCAACCGCCGCAGCGTGGCCGAGGCGCCGCCGGGCTGGCTGTTCAGCCAGTACCAGTGGCGCGGCAGCAGGGTCACTTCGCGTGCCACCACGCCGAGCCGTGGGCGCCCCGCCCCGCGCGGCGCATCGCCTTCCGCGGCCGGTTGCAGGCGCGCCAGCACCTCGTCGGCACTGCCGCGGAAGTCGACTTCCACCGATTGGCCGGTGGCATCGTCGAAGATCAGCGGCGTGCATGCCGGGGCCTGGTCGAGCGCGCGCTTCACCGCCAGTGCCACTTCGGCAAGCGTGCCGGAGGCGACCAGCGTGTGGCCATCGAAGGCAGTGCAGCCGGGATTGGCAGGCGAAGACATGGATTGGTCCGGGTGGAATGGGTCGCTTATTTTTGTCCGGGTCAAAATCGATGTCAATAACACCCGGGCAAAATAGTCGGCCGGCCTGTCGGGGCGTTGGACAGAACTCCAAAGTTTGTACGTGCCTACACACACTTTGGAGATCGGACGCTGCACAGATTTTGGAGTTTTTCCGGCCTAATGCCACTACTTGATCCGTGCGGGCGATCGGTAGCGGCGTCTTGTACGTTGCACGCCAAACTCGGGCGGTGCGACACGGCGCCCAGGAGGACGTGGTGTCGCCATGCGCCCAAAACTGGCGCGGGTTAAATCGCCGACTCCCGCATCTCGTTAAGAGCCGATCGAAGTCGCGCCTTGCAAAAGATAGTCACTGAACGTTGCGAACGCTTCCCCAATATCTGCAGAAATGTCAGCTCGAATGCTTGGCCATTGCGAAACACGGAATTTACGGAAAATCGTGTAATTTGCGCCGATAAAAGTCCTGTGGACGTGTGGTACCGCCGCACCGCGCCTACCCTGTGAGTGCACCTTTCGACCGCTGGATGTGGTCAAGAATCCCTGCCACCCGTTTGCCTGCGGACGCTCCACCGGTCGCAAGTAATACGGAAGGAATGTTAACTCCGTGTCCGTAAATGGCTGCTCCCTTGGTTGGTTGCCCATCTGAAAAACCATGCGCCGCACTCTACAAAGGAAAAATTGAAGAGACTCAACTTTGTTGAATGTGTTTTGCGGACGAGTCACACGAAGCTCGACTCCAGGCATCGGTTCTAGAAAACCGTCTTGCCTACCGTCGGAAAGTCTTCCTGGCGGAGCCGCATCTAAAACAGAACATTCAAAGATGCCTGGCACATGTACTGCGTCGCGGATCTGTCTTAGTTCGACATTTAGCCACTCAGTAAAAGAGCGTGTGAATTCGCTCAATATTTGCCCCTCACTCTTGCGAGCTTGATCATTGGCAGCCGTGATCCTTTGCGTTTCCAGCTCTCTCTGCTGTAACTTCCGCAAAGCATCGAAGGTGCTTGAGCTCAATGGCGTGACTTGTGCGCGAGACTCCCATGAAGCTATCTGATCTAACTCTACAATCACCTCATGCATCGTTTTTAGCCGCCGATCTTCAACGCATATCATCTTCCCGAGTAGCATTTTGAGCAGATGATATCGACCGCTTTCAGCGAAAATGCTTGCATACTGTGCCTCGTGAATAGCCTCCCGAGGAAGCATAACGCCGCCGGAAATCATGTAATAAATCAATTTGCCAAGGGAGTAGACATCGGCTGCCTGTCGTACTTCTATTACACGGCCGCCCTCCATTTCGGGCGACATGAACACTCGCGGCCCAACTGCTTCATCCATCGGTGTTACGCGCTCATCAGCGTGCATGTAACAGATTCCAAAATCCGTCAAAATCGAATGATGGCCACCATCCTGAAAAAGTATGTTCTGAGGCTTGACATCCCGATGAATTACTCCAGCACTATGTGCTGCGGCCAAAGCGGAAGCCAGCTGCTGCGCGACTATCAATGTGCTGTCTAATGAATCCTTGTAAGTCAGCACACGCTTGCTCAAGTCGCCACCTGCAGCTAGCGGCATCACGATGAACATCGGTTGCTCTTTGTCTGCGGTGTTGACGGAGGAATGATCGATCAGCTTGATCACATGTTGATGATCTACGGATCTGATCGCCTCAATTTCCCTGATAAACCGTTCTGCTCGATTTTGGTTTTTCAGGCGCTTGAGCGCGACTGCCTCGGTGATTTCTCCAGATCTATCTGTGGCGTAAAACACTTCCCCTTGTCCGCCCGATCCCAGGGAATTCCCGAGGACCCATCTTTCACCGTAGGTCTTTGCCATTTCCTCTTCTCTCCAACAAGCGATGCCCGCTGGCTTTGATTCGCACAGCGATTAAGAGTCCACTAACTTTTTCGAGGCCGATCCCGCTAAATATGTTGCAATCTAAGGGCGTAACCTAAATTTGAGGCTCAGCTTCATGTCGTAAAACCCATCCATTCACCATCCACTCCATACCGCAGCCACGAGCTTTCTCGTGTATGAATCCAATAACCGATCCACTCATTGTCGAGGTCGAACTCATTTACGAAGTCGTCGCGAACAACCACTAAGACGCCCATGAATTCTGCACCAGAATCAAAGAGAAGCCATACACGGTCATTAGCCCCTACGGTGAACGCTATCGGCTCCAAGTCAAGCGACCACACATAAAGTCCGTCGATGTCCGAAGCGATATTTGGATTACGTGAAGTTGCAACATGAGGATTCAGGCTAGTAGCAACGCTTGGATTTATGCTGCTAGCGATTCTGTAATTTAGACTTGAAGCGACTCGTGGATTGATGCTGCTCGCGACTCTTGGATTTAGACTGGAGGCGACGAGGGGATTCCGGCTGCTCGCCACCCTCGGGTTTAACGAAGAGGCGATGCGTGGATTTAACGACGAAGCTACAAATGGATTAATTGATGATGCGATTCGCGGGTTTCTGCTTGAAGGAACGTTCACTGTGGCCTCCCTTAGGACGAACTATCTAGGTGAACTGCAAACCCTAATTGTGATCAATCACTGCCTTGAGTCGCGCCCTCGTACCGCGGGCACGATTTACAAAGCGCGGATCAATTTGAGCCACATGATCGAGGTGTCCTAGAAGACTCTTCACCGCACCCGCCAATTCGTCGGCTGACGCTGCTGCGCGAATTTCATCGAATCGTTGCTTGATTAACCTGTGTTGCTCCTTGGGAGCTCCGGTCTTACCACCGCGAATCTCGACACCAGTGATGACCTTGATGGATCGCTTGGATAGCACCTTAGATTTACCGGGATGGATCTTTACTCTTTGCTTGGCAAAAAGGCGTCTTGCCCATTCCAAATCTGTAAGCGAGGCATTTGGCATGGTTAGCATGATGTCGTCCACGTAAACCGACATCTTCCCGCTCCTTGCCTTCACTCTCTCCCACAACTGGTCGAAGCTTCGCTTATGACAATAAAACGCGACTACTTCACTGTGAACACCGCCCGTGGGTAGATGTCGTTGCTGATAACAGCACAGCTTTGCCAGGAGAAAAGCAACATCACCAGAACATCTCATCGCTTCAACGAAGAAACGGCGAACGTGTTGAAACGTAGTGCTGGGGTAGAAACTTTTGATATCCAGCTTGATTGATGGGTCGTCTTGAAGATGTTGCTGGGCATTTGTGATGAACGAGCGCCCCCGCACGCCCGAGTGGCGATATTCCGGGGGCAGAACCCGCCGAAGCAATACAGCAATGCGGGCCTGAATTTGTCGGAGCTTTGAGCCGTTTGCTTCTTTCAAGTTGACCGCTTGAATGGCACGCCCTTGATCTGTTCGCCAGACCTTATAGCTTCCTTGGGCTGCCGGAAGGTCTTCCAATTCTTGGCGGCTACCTTCCCAACGAAGAACGTGAAGCAACTGGCCTATGCCACGGATCCCAGATAAGGCGCAATCAGTGAGTGCGTATTGCTTCTTTGGGGTTTCCAGTCGGGGCGGCTTCTTCCTTTTCTGCACTGTCGTCATCCTCTCGTGCCACCCACTCGAAGAACTGCAAAAGTTTTCGCGCCCTTTCCTGCTGTTTGACGTCTTCCTTTCCTATTACTTGCTCTCGAAACATCAGGAATGTAGAAGCTGGAACTCCAAAGACTTCCGCATACCCATCCAGCAGCTCGATCGATGGCGGCTTCTTACCCGCCTCAATTTCCGAAAGATAGGACGTTGAAATGTTTAGCCGCTTCGCGAGCTCTACCTGCTTCATGCGATTGAACTCACGAGCTAGGCGAAGTGCTCTGTTAATCATTATCGTCTCCTAAAAAATTTGGAGAAGAAGGGTGTTGTGGTCGCCGTTCCGCTTACCGATTGAACCAGTGCCGTAGTGCCTCTGATACCCGCAGGACCAAAAGGCACCAACGGAACACCACCGGACTAAGCAACATCTTTTTCAACCGCCGCAGAAACCATTTCCACCAAGAACGCTGTCGGGCACTACTAGCAATGCTCATGTTTGTTGCCTCCAAGTTCGACATCAGGCCAATCCTGATGTCCCCTCGCTAAACCCGGAGACGGGGTCGGACAACGCTCTTCACCCTTCCTTCCACAGTGACGACGAGCCCTCGCTCGTCGTCACCTAACCTGACGAGCCTGCTCATCGCCGCCCCGAGCCGCCCGGGACCAGATGGCCCGGGGGTCCCGGATAGGACAGAGGTTCATCACCTCCACGAACCCCAGAACTGGGATTCCACTTTTGCGAGGGAAGCTCCTTACCCGTGCGAATAAGGTCGACCCTTGTGCCTAAGAGAGAAGATACTCTCGGCGAATAAATTTCGCAATAGGCGAATTTTGTTCGCCGTTATTTGCCACCCAGGACCGATCCTTGGTTCACAAGGCGACTGCACTCCTTCAGTGCCGGGAGTAGTACATCGGGGCGCCCGGTTTCAACGGGTCGGGGCAGCCATAGCGTTCAGCGGAAGCGGCCATCTGCGCATCGTCGGCATCGACGTGGTTCGCGACGCGTTCGCGGATGGACATGTTGCTCTCGGCGTCGAGCTTCAGGCAGTGCGGATCGATGGCGCCGAACTGGCTGCCGACGAAGCGGACCACGCCGGCGATGCCCTGCATGCGCGGATCGGCCATGCGAAACACCGGCATGCCGTGCACCGGCTGGTCGCTGTTCGGCACGCGGATGTTCTGCTGCCCGTACTCCGCTTCGGACAACCGGCCACCGCCGACGATGTAGCTGGGCGGCGTGGCGACGATCAGGCGGTCGATCGGATGCGGCATCGCAGATGGCGGAGGCGGCGACGCCGGTGTCGCTGAGCGCGTGGTGGGCACAGGCATCGGATGGCGCGCCAGGTAGTCGGCGGCATGCGTGGATCGCGGCAGCCGCGGCATGGCCGCCGTTTGCGGTGGTTCGGCAGGCGGCTTCCTCGATGGCAGCAAGCGCACGACCAGCGCATCCGCCGATGCTGTCAGCGTTTCTGCCGCAGGCCAGCGCGGGCCCGGCGGCGGTGCGAGCAGGAAGGCAAGGAAGCACAGGTGAATCAGCACCACGGCCGCCAGCGTGGCGACACGTGTCCAGCGCAGCCGATGGCCATACCGGATTGACCCTTCCCGTTCCGCCGATGCCGTCCGTCCAGTCATGTGGCGAGGTTCCATCCCGATCATGCGGCGCCGGATGGCGCACAGGCCACGACGAAGACCGGACGCCGGCCGGTTGGTTCCGTGCCGGCAGGCGATGCAGGCGTGAGCCGCGCTACGCGGCTTCCGGGGAAGGCTCAGCCAGTGACGTCGAGACGCAGCAACAGGTGTTCCTCGTCGTGGAACACATTGCCGATCTGCAGCGCCCGTGGCTGCACGCCCCAACGCACGAAACCCGCGGAACGGTACAGGGCCTTCGCCGCTTCATTCGTCGCGTTGACGCCGAGTCCGAGCTGGCGCACGCCATCGATGGAGCGCGCATGCGCGATCACCGCATGCAACAGGACGGCACCCAACCCGCGCCGACGCAAGGCTGGTGCCACATACATGCCCGCCAGCTCGGCGCCATGACGCAGCTTCTTCCGTTGTGGATGGACGAGGGCCACGAAACCGGCCAGGGCGCCACTCTCGAAGATGCCGAACATGCACATCGAACCGTCCGCGGCCGGCACGATGCGCGCTGCCACTTCGTCGATGCTGCGGGTCGCCTCGTCCTCGTGGCTGGCGCTGAACGCGTCCGGACTCTCACGCAGCGCCTGCAGCCGCAATGCCTGGTAGGCGGGAGCATCGTTGCGGTCGAGCAGTCGGATATCCATGGAAGTCGCCTGCGGTTGCGTGGCGCGAAGCACCGGGCAGCCATCGTTCCACGGTCAGGATATCTGCGGCAATCCGCGTCGCAGGCATTAAGCTCGCCGTCCTTCCGGAGCGGGACCCGTTCGATGATCTATGTGCTGGCGAGCGCGATCTGCAGCGTGCTGGTGTCGGTGCTGCTGAAGCTGGCGCGACGGTTCGGGCTGGACGTGGGCCAGATGGTGGCGTGGAACTACGTGATGGCATGCGCGCTTGCCGCGCTTCTGCTGCAACCTTCGCTGGCGCCGCTGCGCGCAGCGGGCGCGCCATGGTTTGCGCTGGTCGGCCTGGGCGTGCTGCTACCCGTGATCTTCCATGCGCTCGGCGCCTCGGTAAGGCATGCGGGCATCGTGCGTTCGGATGTGGCGCAGCGCCTGTCGCTGCTGCTCTCGCTGCTGGCGGCGTTCGTGCTGTTCGGCGAGAAGCTCGATCCGGCGAAGGCGCTGGGTTGCACACTGGGGCTGCTCGCGCTGCTGGGCATGGTGTGGCGTGGGGAGCACGGTCGCGGCGAAGGCAGCTCGGCATCGTGGTACTGGCCGCTGCTGGTATTCGCCGGCTTCGGCGCGATCGACGTGCTGTTCAAGCGCGTGGCGGCGGCGGGTGTGCCGCTGGGCACGTCGCTGGAGGCGATGTTCGTGCTGGCGTTGCCGGTGGCTTTCACGCTGGCCGCATGGGGGCGCCTGCGCGGCGGCGCGCGCTTCACCCTGCGCAACGCCCTGGGCGGCCTGCTGCTCGGCTTGTTCAACTTCGGCAACATCCTGTTCTACCTACGCGCGCACCGTGCGTTGCCGCAGCACCCTGCGCTGGTATTCGCCAGCATGAACCTCGGCGTGGTGGTGCTGGGTGCCTTGGCTGGCGTGCTGCTGTTCCGCGAGCGCCTGAGCCGCCTCAACGTCGCCGCGTTGGGGCTGGCGCTGTTGGCCATCGTGCTGCTGACACGTGGAGCGTGACTTCCGGGGCATGCGGCCGCGCGAAAGCGCTTCCTATGCTGCGACGGTCATCCCGAGGATCTCCCCATGCGCAAGCTTCCCCTCGCCGCGGCCCTGGCCGCCCTGCTGCTCAGCACCGCCGTGGCCGCCGACACCGGCAAGAAGGCCGACAAGGACGCGCAAGCCGGCACGCCCGAGGCGGCGCTGACCACGCCGCAATCTTCGACCAGCGAAGGCTCGGTGAGCGTGGAAGGCAAGAGCATCCGCTACCAGGCCGTGGCCGGCACCCTGGTGCTGCACGGCTCGGGCGACAAAGAACACGAGCCCACGGTGAGCATGTTCTACACCGCCTATTTCAAGAAGGGCGCGAAGGCGGGCGAGCGGCCGGTCACTTTCATCTACAACGGTGGCCCCGGCTCGGCTACGGTGTGGCTGCACATGGGTGCGTTCGGACCGAAGCGCGTGGTGACCGCGGACGACTCCCACACGCCGGCCGCGCCGTACCAGCTGGTCAATAACGACTTCAGTCTGCTTGACGCCTCCGACCTGGTGTTCATCGACGCGCCGGGCGCGGGCTTCAGCCGGTTGGTTGCCGACGACAAGGATCCTGGCAAGCGCGCCGAACAGATGAAGGATCGCGAGAAGGCGATCTATGGCGTGGACGGCGATGGCCATGCGTTCGCTCAGTTCATCACCCAGTTCCTGTCGAAGTACGGGCGCTGGAATTCGCCGAAGTACCTGTTCGGCGAGAGCTACGGCACCACGCGCTCGGCGGTGGTGGCCAACATCCTCACCAACGACGACAGCGTGGACCTCAACGGCGTGATCCTGCTGTCGCAGATCCTCAGCTTCGACAACAGCGTGGATGGCCCGGATACCAACCCAGGCGTGGATCAGCCCTACTGGCTGGCGTTGCCCACCTACGCCGCGACCGCCTGGTACCACCACAAGCTGCCCTCGCCGCCCGCCGACGTGGAGACCCTGATCGGCGAAGTGGAGCAGTTCGCCACCGGCGAATACGCACAGGCGCTGATCGCCGGCTCGCAACTCGACGCCGCGCGCAAGCAGGCCATCGCCGAGAAGCTGTACCGCTACACCGGTGTGCCGGCGGTGTACTGGGTGAAGGCCAACCTGCGCGTCAGCGGTGGCATGTTCGAGCACGAGCTGCAGGCGGACGACGACACCACCACCGGTCGCCTCGACACCCGTTTCTCCGGTCCGGCGCTGGATCCGCTGGGCAAGGAGTCCGACTACGACCCGCAGTCCTCGGCGATCAGTTCCGCCTACATCGCCGCCTTCAACGATTACGTGCGCAAGGACCTGAAATACGGCGACGGCCAGACCTACCGCGAATACGCCGACATTTCCCATTGGGACATGTCGCATCGCGCGCCAGGCAGCCACGAGGCGTTGCAGCAGTCCACCAACGTGATGCCGGACCTGGCCACGGCGATGAAGACCGATCCGAACCTCAAGGTGATGCTCAACGGAGGCTATTACGATCTCGCCACGCCGTTCTTCGCGGCGCAGTACGAGATGCGTCACCTGCCGATCCCCGATTCGCTGCAGCAGAACATCTCCTACCACTGGTACCCGTCGGGCCACATGGTGTATGCGCATGTGCCCTCGCTGAAGCTGCTGCACGACAACGTGGCGGCCTTCATCGAGAGCACAGACAACGTCAAACACTGACTGGCAGGCGCGTTGGGCGCGTGCTGAAATGCACGCCCCGCCAACCTGGAACCACCGCATGCGCGCCCTGGTCGACCGCTACCTCGATGCCTACAACCGCATGGACGTCGACGCCATGCTGGCGACGATGCAGGACGAGGTGGTGTTCGAGAACTACACCGGCGGCGTGTTGGCGTTGCGCACCATGGGCATCGCCGAACTGCGGCACCTCGCCGAAAGCTCGCGCCATTTGTTCTCGATGCGCCGGCAGACCGTCACTGCCTGGCGCGAGGCGGACGGGTGCGGGTATGCCGGCATCCGCTTCGAAGGGACCTTTGCCATCGACCTGCCCAATGGGGTGCGGGCGGGGCAGTCCATCGTGATGGAGGGGCGCAGCGAGTTTCGGCAGCATGATGGTCGGCTGGTTTATATCGCTGACCATAGCGGTTGAAGTTTGAGGAGATATGCCCCTTCCCTTTTTGGGATGAGGATTGGTGTCCGCGGTGACTTTCGGTTTGGTGTCGGTTGCGGGTTGCTTGGGATCGTTTGCAAGTAACGGAGCGGCTTCGGACGCCTGCCGGCGCCCGAGTTGCTTCTCTTTGCTGGCCACGTCATCGCAGGAGCAGTGGCGAACGGCGAAGCCGGCGGAAGGACGGAGGGCCTAGCCTGTCGCGGACTCGATCCGGGAATGCCCGGGGCAAAGAGCAGTAGCCAAGAGAAACGGCCTGATTCAGTCCACCTGAACTACGAGCAGGCCGTGTCGAGGATTTCGGAGTCCTCCCCGCCTAGGCGATTGACGAGACGGCCACGCCGCACCGTATCTGGAAACTGAAGATCCACCCGAAACGAAGACCCCACGCGCTCGTCATTCCGGCGCAGGCCGGAGGAGCTTCACAACAGCGAAGCTGGTCATCCAGTGACGGTAGAGTTTGGACAAGCGTAGTCGCTACTGGATGATTCGCTACGCTCGCTCCTTCGGGTCGCCCTGCGGGCGTTCCGTGCCCTGCATATTTGGTCCGGCCTGCGCCGTGATGAGGAGCCAAACCACGGACGCCTTGTGCCGGTTTGGCTTGGCTCGGCCGCAGCGGCGACACGAAACCGCTTCGCCGCTGGCGATATATCCATGAACGGCATCCCCTGCCTTTCGGCAGGGGCCCGTCTTCAGGCACATACATCGCCGCGCAAGCCGCGTCATAAAGGGCGCAACACCGGGAACTGACTCTTGTCACTGCATGCCGCGCAGGGTCACCCGCTATGCTGCGCGCCACGGAGGACACGTGAACATCTTCGCCCCAATGATCCGCCGACCCGTCGGCACCTCGCTTCTGGCGATCGGCTTGGCCATTGCCGGTCTCTGGGCCTATCTGTTGCTGGGCGTGGCGGCGTTGCCGTCGATCGAGTTCCCCTTCGTAGGGGTAATAGCGACGGATAGCGGCGCCAGCGCGCAGACCATGGCGAACACGGTGACAGCGCCGCTGGAACGGCATCTGGGCCGCATCCCCGGCATCAAGCAGATGTCGTCCGACTCCAGCGAAGGCGGTTCGCAGATCCAGATCCAGTTCGACATGAGCCGCAATTCGGACGAAGCCGCGCGCGACGTGCAGCAGGCGATCAATGCGGCCATGCCCGACCTGCCCACCGGCATTTCGCCGCCGCAGTACTTCAAAGCCGATACGTCGCAGATCCCCATCCTGCTGATCGCGGTGACATCCGCCAGCATGTCGGCGGACAAGCTCTACGACCTCACCGACACGCTGCTGCAACCGGCGGTGGCGCAGGTGCCTGGCGTGGCGCAGGTGCAGGTGGGCGGTTCGCCGCATGCAGTGCGCGTGGCGCTGCATTCGAATGCGATGGCGCACGTCGGCATCACCGCGAACGACATATCCAACGCCTTGACGGCGGCC
Organism: Rhodanobacter sp. 7MK24; assembly: GCF_014842995.1. Classification (GTDB taxonomy): domain Bacteria; phylum Pseudomonadota; class Gammaproteobacteria; order Xanthomonadales; family Rhodanobacteraceae; genus Rhodanobacter_A. The sequence goes on along the minus strand of NZ_JACYXL010000002.1, from coordinate 350,830 downwards.
AATGTCACCGCGCCGCAGGGGGCGCTCAGCAACGGCACCACGCAGTTCGCCGTGAGCATGAACGACTCGCTGCACACCGTGGACGATTTCGCCAAATTGATCGTCGCCAGCCATGGAGGCGTGCCGATTCATCTGGCCGACGTGGCGACCATCACCGGCGGCCAGCAGGACCAGTACGCCGCGAACTGGTTCAACAGGCAGCCCGCTGTGCTGCTGCAGATCAGCAAGCGGCCCGAGGCGAACTCGGTGGCCACGGTGGAGGCCATCCTCGCCCGTCTGCCCGAACTGCATGCGCTGATGCCGGCGGACGTGCAGATCCGCCCGATCTTCGACCTCACCAACACCACCAAGACCGCCTTGCATGAGGTCGAGGTGGCGCTGGTGCTGAGCGTGGTGATGGTGGCGCTGGTGATGCTGGTGTTCCTGCGTCGCGCACGGCCCACGGTGATCGCCATGTTCAGCGTGCCGCTGTCGCTGGCCGGCGCCTTCGTGCTGATGTGGACGATGGGCTTCACGCTCAACACGCTGTCGCTGGTGGCGCTGGTGCTGTGCGTGGGCTTCGTGGTGGACGACGCCATCGTGGTGATCGAGAACATCGTGCGCCACATGGAGCAGGGCATGTCGCCGCTGGAGGCCGCGTTCACCGGCGTGCGCGAGATCGGCTTCACGGTGATCTCGATCACGCTGTCGCTGATCGCGGTGTTCGGGCCGATGGTGTTCGGCAACAACATGTTCATCATGTTGATGCGCGAGTTCTCGGTGACGCTGATCGCCACCATCGTGATCTCCGCGCTGGTGTCGCTTACGCTCACCCCCGCGCTGTGCGGGCACTGGCTGGCGCACGAACACGACACCCCGGCGCGCAAGCCGGGCCGCATGGAGCAATGGGCCGAGCGTTTCGACCAGTCGTTCCTGCGCCTGTACGAACGCGGGCTGGACTGGGCGATGAAGCATCGCCGCCTGATGCGCTGGCAGCCGCCCATCCTGCTGATACTCACCATCGTACTGGCCGTGCTGGTGGGCATGACCGCCGGCGGCGGCTTCATGCCAAAAGAGGACATCGGCCTGCTGCAGGCCCAGGTCTCAGCCGACGCCAACGTTTCGCCCACACAGTTGGCAAAACGCACGCAGGACATCATCGACACGGTGCTCTCCGAACCTGCCGTACTCGATGCCACCACCATCCTTGGCGGCAACAACAACCCGGGCTCCGTCGGCAACACGTCCACCTTGTTCATCGACCTCAAGCCGCACGGCGACGGCAAGAACGATCGTCACGACACCGCGCAGCAGGTGGCGGACAGGCTGGCCGCGAAGTTCAAGAGCCTGGCCGACATGGAGGTGTCGGTGACGCCGGTGCAGTTCCTGGGCGGCGGTGGCGGCGGGAAAAGCAGCGGTCCGCAGTACACGTTCCAGCTCAGCAGCAACAACGGCCTGCCGTTGCAGCAGCCCACGCAAGCCGTGGCGCGGGTGATGCGCGGCATGAAGCAGTTCCGCGACGTCACCACCAGCTACGACACCATCGGCAAGCAGCAGATGCTGGAGGTGAACCGCAACGCGGCATCGCGCCTGCAAATCAGCATGGGCGAGGTGGACGACGCGCTGAACAAATCCTTCGGACAGACGCCGGTATCGACGATCTATTCCGACATCAGCCAGTACTCCGTGGTGCTCACCTCGGACAAGGCCGATTCGCTCAGTCCCGACGCGCTGCTCAACACTTACGTGCGCAACGCGCAGAACAAGATGATCCCGCTGTCCGCCATCGCGCACATCAAGCCGATCACCGCGCCGCTCACCATCAGCCATTTCAACCAGATCGAATCGTCCGCGATCAGCTACAACCTCGCCAAGGGCGTGACCCAGATCGATGGCATGAAGTTGGTGGACCAGGCGATCTACGCCGCCAACCTGCCGGACGGCGTGCAGAAGAAGTACACCGGCGACAACCAGAACCTGCTCGAAGCGCTCAGCGACGTGTTGTTCCTGCTGGTCGCGGTGATTGCCGCGATGTACGTGGTGCTGGGCATCCTGTACGAAAGCCTGATCCACCCGCTCACCATCCTCTCCACCCTGCCCGCCGCCGGCATGGGCGCCTTCCTCGCCATGCTGCTGACACATACCCAGCTCACCGTGATGTCGGTGATCGCGGTACTGATGCTGATCGGCATCGTGAAGAAGAACGCGATCCTGATGGTGGACTTCGCCCTCGTCGCCGAACGCGAGCACGGCAAGACGCCGCCCGAAGCGATCCGCGAGGCCGCGCTGGTGCGCTTCCGTCCGATCACCATGACCACCCTGGTGGCGATGGGCGCTGCGCTGCCGCTGGCCATCGGCTTCGGTATCGGCTCGGAAATGCGCCAGCCGCTGGGCATCGCCATCCTTGGTGGCCTGTTCGTGTCGCAGCTGCTGACCCTGCTCAGCACCCCGGCGATGTACCTGTGGCAGCACGACCGCCGCGAGCGCAAGGCCAGGCGCAAGGCGCTGCGCGAGGAGATCCGCCGGCAGAAGCAGGTGGCGAAGCAGATACCGGCATTGCCGAAGTAAACCGCATCCCTGCGATGGTCGCATCGCGCTTCAACCAGATGCCGGCAAGCTGCTCGCCCCACGCGATGCTGTCTCGGGCCGAAGAATGATGCCGCTTCGCCACGTGTTTGCCATGCCCTGCATCGGTATGGCTATCTGAATTCGTCAGGCTGCCTGCTGTGCCGCGCACGGGAGCCGACGATGGGCATCTCTTTCAACCTGGCCTCCGCTGCAATGCAGCTGGATGGTCGCGTCGGTGCCTGGGCGGAATCGCGGGGATGCTGGGCGTCCGTACTGCATGAATTCGTTTGCTTTGGCGCCAAGCAGGCCTCTGCCTGTCTGTTCGGCGGCTGTATGGTGCTGCTGCTCGGGCTCACCTGGGCCTTTTATCCGCAGCACTTTGTGCTTGCGCGCTACGACTTCCTCACGCTGGCGGCACTGGCCATCCAGTGCCTGTTGCTGGTGACGCGGCTGGAAACAGTCGAGGAAGCGAAGGTGATCCTGCTGTTCCATCTGGTCGGCACAGCGATGGAGGTATTCAAGACCGCAGTCGGATCGTGGGTCTATCCAGGGCACGCCTTGTTGCACATCGGTGGCGTGCCGTTGTTCACGGGCTTCATGTACGGCTCGATCGGCAGCTACATCGCCCGCGCATGGCGTCTGTTCGATTTCCGCTTCACCCGGCATCCGCCCTTGGCCTGGACGATGTGGCTGGCAGCGGGGATCTACGCGAATTTCTTCACGCACCATTTCTTGCCGGACGTGCGTGTGCCGCTGTTCGCTGCTGTGGCGCTGCTGTTCGGAAGGACATGGGTCCATTTCCGCATACGCCACGTGCACCGGCGCATGCCCCTGCTGCTGGGATTCGGGCTGGTGGCTCTATTCATCTGGATCGCGGAAAACATCGGGACGTTCACCGCCGCCTGGCGCTACCCAGCGCAACACCAGGGCTGGGTCATGGTGCCGCTCTCGAAACTCGGCGCGTGGTTCCTGCTGATGATCATCAGCTATGTGATGGTGAGCACGGTGGCGATGAACCGGTCCGCGCAGAAGAAATGAAAAGGGCCGGGACGCGCAATGCATCCCGGCCCCGCCTTTTCCGCGTCGCCGTCAGTCTGTAGACGCCACGATGTACTGCTCGAGCTTGCCATCCGGCAGCATGTAGGTGGAGACGGAAAGCTTCGTCTTGGAGAACTCCACAATGTAGGCGCGCATCTGCATGCCGCCGCGCAGGCGCGTGGCGCGCAGGGTGAACGCCGTAGGCTTGCCCAGCGGTGCGAGGCTGGACTGGTAATCCTTCAGCGCCGTGGCGTCGAAATAGCTGTTGCCGTTGGGGCTGAACAGGCTGCGGTCGATCTTGCCGTGCTGCAGGCCATCGAAGATCGTCTCGGCTTGTGCGAGCGCTTTTGTCGAAGCGGCATCGTGCACTTCGAACATGGCCTTGGCGACGCCGACGCCGATGGTGCCGAAGGCGCCCACCGCATCCTGGTTGGTCAGCACCACGACGGCCGTGCGGTCGTCGGGGAAGATGTAATTGCCGGCAGTGAAGCCCATGACCTCGCCGTCGTGCGAGATCATGCGGTGGCTGTCCAGGCGGCCGATGAATACGCCGAGGCCGTAGCCCGAGCTCAGTCCGCTGTTGAGTAGAACGTCCGTCTGCATCGCCTGCCACGACGCCGGCGACAGTACCTTCTGGTCGATCATCGCGATGTCCCACTTGGCGAGATCGCTCGCCGTCATCGCGAGTTCGCCCGCGGCGAACATCCAGTGCACGCCTTCCTTCGGCGAGGGACGCAGCGGTCCCAGCGCGTAGCGCGAATAGCCGCGCGCGTCGGCCGCCGGCAGCGCATGCAGGTCGGTGTCGTACGCATCGGTGATGCCGAGCGCCGGGAACACATGCTGCTGCAGGAAGGCGAACGGATCCTGGCCGCTGACCTTCCGCACGATGGCGCCGGCAACCACGTAGCCGGTGTTGCTGTACTGCCACTGCGTACCCGGCGCGAAATCCAGCGGCTTCTTCGCCCAGCCGGCCATGATCTGCGCCGGCGTGGTCGGTTGGCGCATCGCCGGCATCAGGTAATCCTGCGGCCAGTAGTCCTGGTAACCGGCTGTGTGCGAAAGGATCTGGCGTATCGTGATGTGATCGGCATCGGTGAGATCGGGGAAGAACTTCGCGACCTTGTCGTCCAGGCTGAGCTTGCCTTCCTGCTGCAGCAGCAGGATCGCACCTGCGGTGAATTCCTTGCTGATCGAACCGACGCTGTAGCGCATCGCGGACGTGGCCGGCGTCTTCGGATCGAGGCGCGCGTCGCCATAGGCCTTGGCGTAGACGATCTTGCCATCGCGCACCACCGCGACCGAAGCGCTGGGTATGCCCGATTTGGCCAGCGCATCGTTGGCAACCTTGTCGATCTTCGCGGACAGGTCGGCAGGCAAGGCATCCTGTGCAAACACCGATGCGCCGGACGATGCCAGCAGCGCGGTCAGGCAGAGCAGACGGACAAATCCCGGAATCGTTCGCATGGATGGCCTCGGCGCTTGTAAAGAGGCGCACACCATAGCACCGCCCCATCGCCGATCCGCGTGCCGATCGCCATCCGGCCATCCACATTCCGGTCCATGCCGGAAATACTACAAATTCGCCAAACAACCTTGGAAATTGTCGCTGCAACGAGTAGCTTTCGTGGAATCGCAGGCTGCCCGGAACCGAATCCCATGGTCGATACTACGCGCCGCACTTTCATCCTTTCAGGCATCGGATTGGCAGGATCCTGCCTGTTGCCGCGCGCCTTGTGGGCTGCCGGCATCGGCAGCGGGCCAGCGGGAAAGTCGTTGCTTCCTGCGCATGGCGGCGAGTTGCCCGTGGCGCCGCGCGAGCAGTGGCTGCTCGATTTCGACTGGCGTTTCGCGTTCGGCAACGGCGACGATCCCACCAAGGACTTCGGCTACGGGTTCGGCCAAGGCGATTTTTCCAAGACGGGTGACTTCAAGATCGCCACCACGGATTTCGACGCCGCCGGCTGGCGCGCGCTGGATCTTCCGCACGACTGGGCCGTGGAACTGCCGTCCGTCCACGACGACACCGGCGATGACGACACAAGGTTGACCTCGCACGGGTACAAGCCGCTCGGGCGCCGCTATCCGGCGACCAGCGTGGGCTGGTACCGGCGCACGTTCGAGATCCCTGCGAGCGATCGGGGTCGCCGCATCTGGATCGAGTTCGATGGCGCGATGCGCGACATCGTGCTGTTCGTCAACGGCTGCTTCATCGGCCGGCATGACGACGGCTACACGCCGTTCCGCTTCGACCTCACCGATTTCCTCAATTACGGCGGCAGCAACGTCGTCGCCCTGCGCGTCGATGCCAGCTTCGGCGACGGCTGGTTCTACGAGGGCGCCGGCATCTACCGCCATGTCTGGTTGACCAAGATGGACCCGGTGCATCTCGGCCGCTGGGAAAGCGTGGTGCGGTCGGCCGTCGAAGGCGACGCGGCCAGTCTCGAACTGGCCGGCATCGTCGAGAACGAAGGCGGACATGCAGTGCAGGCGTCGCTGGAATGGAGCATCACCGACGCCTCTGGCCGAGTGATCGCACAGGCGACGACGCCCGCGCAGGCGGTTGCGCCCGGCGCATCGACGGACTGCAGGACGACGGCGCACATCGATGCGCCGCAGCTCTGGTCGCCCGATGAGCCGCATCTCTACACGGCCCTGGTCAAGCTGGTCGTCGACGGCGCGACGCGCGACGCCGAGCAGTTTCCGTTCGGCATACGCACGGCGAGCTTCGACCCCGACCGCGGCTTCTTCCTCAACGGCAAGCCGCTGAAGATCCAGGGCACCTGCAACCACCAGGACCATGCGGGCGTGGGCGCGGCTTTGCCGGACCGGCTGCAATCGTTCCGCGTCGGCGTGCTGCAGGGCATGGGCTGCAATGCCGTGCGCACCTCGCACAACATGCCGACGCCCGAATGGGTGGCCGCCTGCGACCGCATGGGCATGATGATGATGTGCGAGACGCGTCATATGAGTTCCAGCCCCAGCGGCATGCAGCAGCTCGAGACCATGGTGAAGCGCTACCGCAACTCGCCATCGGTCATCCTCTGGTCGATCGGCAACGAGGAATGGCGCCTACAGAAGGGTGCGCTGGAACAGCAGGGCGAACGCATCGGCGCAGCGATGGTCGAGCGCTGCCACGAACTCGATCCCACCCGTGTCGTGTCGGCGGCGGTCAACGGCAACAACGAGCAAGGCGTGTCGGACGCACTCGACGTGATCGGCTTCAACTACAACCTGAAGTATCCGGATGTGTTCCACCGGGAGCATCCCAAGCGTGCGGTGTACGGTTCGGAGACCTCCAGCGCCATCGCCACGCGCGGCGAATACGCGACCGATCCGAAGAAGAACACGGTCAACAGCTACGACGGCGTGGTCGAATGGGGCGAAACGCCGGAGCAATGGTGGAGCTTCTACGGCACTCGCGACTGGCTGGCCGGCGGGTTTGCCTGGACGGGCTTCGACTATCGCGGCGAGCCGACCCCGTACGGCTGGCCTTCCGTGAGCTCGCAGTTCGGCATCGTCGACCTGTGCGGCTTCCCCAAGGACTATTACTACTACTACAAGGCCTGGTGGACGAAGGCGCCCAGCCTGCACGTATTCCCGCACTGGAACTGGCAGGGCAGGGAGGGCCAGGAAATCGCGGTGTGGGTCTACAGCAACCTGGACGAAGTCGAGCTGCTGCTCAACGGCAAGAGCCTGGGCATCCAGCAGGTGCCTCGCTTCGGCCACGTGCAATGGAAGGTCGCGTACGCTCCCGGCGTGATCGAGGCACGCGGCCGCAGAGACGGCCGGACCGTATTGGTGGAGCGCCGCGAAACCACCGGAGCGGCGCGCAAGCTGCGACTCACCGCCGATCGTCCGGAGATCGATGCCGATGGGCAGGACGTGGCCATGATCACGGTCGACGTGCTCGACGAACATGGGCGCCCGGTGCCGACGGCGAACAACAAAATCGCCTTCCGCATTTCCGGCGCGGGCAAGCTGATCGGCGTGGGCAACGGCGACCCCAATTGCCACGAAAGCGACAAGGAGCCGAGGCGATCGCTGTTCAACGGCTTGGCGCAGGTCATCGTGCAGTCGGCGACCGATGCCGGCTCGATCCGCATCGAGGCCGTCGAGGAAAGCCCGGCCGCCGAAGCGCTTACGCCCGCATCACTGACCATCGCGACGAAGAGGGCGGCGCCGCGGCGGGTCGTCGCCTAACCTGAAAGCCGGGCGCGCCATTCCGCTATCAGGAATGGCAGCCCATCCGACGTGGCCGGACCGAAGCCGGCGACCTGCGCCGTCAGTGTCCGCCGCTGCTCGATGCGCCGGCCTTCGGCGTGAATGGCGGCTTGGCCAGCCAGATCACCACGATCAGGCTGAGGAAGATCCAGCCCAGCGCGTGCAGGATCTCGTTGAATGCGATCTGGAAGCCCTGCTGCGTGATGATGCCGTTGAGCGCGCTGGCGCCGCGTTGCAGGCTGCCGTGGCCGTACTGTTGCAGCGCTGTCTGCGCAGCCGGATTGAACGGGTTGATCTGCTCGGCGAGCTGTTCGTGGTGACTGACCGCGCGACGCGTCCACATCAACGTGGTGATCGAGGCGGCGAAGCTGCCGCCCAGGGTGCGCAAGAAGGTGGCCAGGCCCGAACCCGCGGCGATCTCGTTGGTCTGCAGGTCGGACAGCAGGATGGTCAACGTGGGCATGAAGAACAGCGCCACGCCCAGGCCCTGCCACAGCTGCACGATCGCCACATGGTAGAAGTCGATCTGCAGGTAGAAGCTGGAGCGCATGAAGCAGGTGGCGCCCATCACCACGAACGAGGCGGCGGCCAGCATGCGCAGGTCGGTGCGCATGGCGTACTTGCCCACGAAGAAGGTCAGCAGCACCGGGATGATGCCCAGCGGCGCGGTGGCGAAACCTGCCCAGGTGGAGGTGTAGCCCAGGTTCTGCTGCAGCCACAGCGGCACCAGCAGCGAGATCGAGAAGAACGCGGCGTAGGCCAGGATCAGCGCCAGCGTGCCGGCGGTGAAGTTGCGGTGGCGGAACAGCTTGAGGTCGACGATCGGATCCTTGTCGGTGAGCTCCCAGATCAGGAATACCGCCAGCGCGACCGCAGACACGATGCTGGTGATCACGATGAACTGCGAGTTGAACCAGTCCTCGTCGTTGCCCTTGTCCAGCACGATCTGCAGCGCGCCCACGCCGACGATCAGCGTGACCAGGCCCACGTAGTCCACCCGCGGGCGCTCCAGCCGCTCCGTCTTGCCGCGCAACTGGTTCGCCACCACCACGCTGGCGAAGATGCCGATCGGCACGTTGATGAAGAAGATCCACGGCCACGAATAGTTGTCGGTGATCCAGCCGCCCAGGATCGGGCCGGCGATCGGCGCCACCACGGTCACCATCGACAGCAGCGCCAGCGCCATGCCGCGTTTCTCGTTCGGATAGGTACCGATCAGCAGACTCTGCGTGATCGGATACATCGGCCCGGCCACCGCACCCTGCAGTGCGCGGAACAGCAGCAGCATGCCCATGCTCTGCGACACGCCGCACATGAACGAGGTGAACGAGAACAGCAGGGTGCACCACACGAACAGCTTCACCTCGCCGAAACGGCGGGTGAGGAAGCCGGTCAGCGGCAGCGCGATCGCCATGCTCACCGCGAACGAGGTGATGACCCAGGTGCTCTGGTCGTTGCTCACGCCGAGGTTGCCGGCGATGGTCGGCAGCGACACGTTCGCGATGGTCGTGTCCAGCACCTGCATGAAGGTGGCCAGCGACAATCCGATCGTGGTGACGGCGAGATTCGGTGGACGGAAATGGGTGCTCATGGAACCGTGCCGGTGATGGATTCAACAGGTTCCCTCTCCCTGGAGAGGGTGCCCGAAAGACGGAAGAGGGTACGGGCGAGCGTGGCGTCACCGGTTCGCAGAACCCTCTTCCGGCCCCTCTCCAGGAAGAGAAGGGCCTGATGCTTACTTGCCGCTGCCACCCGCCATGTTGGCGTGGATGATCTCGCTGATCAGCGCGTCGGCCTTGGCCGCCTGCTGCTCGTACACGTCGGTGCTGAAGGCTGGCTGCGTCGGCGGTTGCTGCGCCAGCATCGGGCCGTTCTGGTCGTGCAGGTTCACCGCCACGTCCAACGACATGCCGATACGCAGCGGATGCTTGTCCAGCTGGGCGGGGTCGGTGAAGACCACGCGCGCCGGGATGCGCTGCACGATCTTGATCCAGTTGCCGGTGGCGTTCTGCGCGGGCAGCAGCGAGAACGCGCTGCCGGTGCCGATACCCAGGCTTTCCACCTTGCCGTCGTACTTCACCGAGCCGCCGTACACATCGGAGGTGATCTCCACCGTCTGGCCGATGCGCATGTGGGTGAGCTGGGTTTCCTTGAAGTTGGCGTCGATCCACACCTGGTGCAGCGGCACCACGGCCATCAGCGGCGTGCCGGGCGCGATGCGCTGGCCCAGCTGCACCGAGCGCATCGCCACGTAGCCGGTCACCGGGGCCACGATGGTGGTGCGCAGATCGTCGAGGTAGGCGGAGCGCAACTGCGCGGCCGCGGCCTGCACGTCGGGGTGCGAGGCGACCACGGTGTCGTCCACCAGCACCTTGTTGGTCTGGTACTGCTGCTCGGACGTGATCAGCGCGCTCTGCGCGGCGGTCAGCGCGTCGCGTACATGCGACAGCTCCTCGGCGGAGATCGCGCCGGTCTTCGCCAGTGCCACGCGGCGGTCGTAGTCGGCCTGCGCTTTCTGCACCGCCACCTTCTGCACCGCCACGCTGGCCTCGGCGCCGTTGACCGCGCTGTACAGGCCGCGCACCTTGCGCACGGTGGCGGCAAGGTTGGCCTTGGCGCTGGCCAGCGCCACGTCGGCGTTGGACTTGTCGAGCTTCACCAGCACATCGCCCTGTTTCACCAGGTCGCCGTCGTCGGCGCCGATGGTGACCACGGTGCCGGGGATCTGCGGCGTGATCTGCACCACGTTGCCGCTCACGTAGGCATCGTCGGTGCCTTCGTACCAGCGGCCGTCAAGGAAGTACCACACGGCCCAGGCGATCGCGGCAAGCACCACGACCACGGCGAGCGCGCGCAGCAGGAAGCCGCGCTTGTTGTTCTGCGGCGCAGGGGCCGCGGTGGGATTCTGGCTGGACATGGGTCTGCCTCAGTGATGCTGTTCGGATGCGGGGGAATCGGGGGTGTTCGACGTCGGCGGCGACTGGTCCGCACCGGGGCGGTAGCCACCGCCGAGCGCGAGGATCAGTTGCACGGACTGGTCGCTTTGCTGTGCCTTCAGCGTGGCCATGCGTTGCTCGGCCACGAGCAGTTGCTGGCGCACGGTGAGCGTTTCCAGGTAGCTGCCCACGCCGGCCTTGTAGCGCTGCTCGGCGAGCTGCTCGGCGTCCTGCGCCGCGGTCAGCGCGCGTTGCTGCGCTTCGGCCTGCTGCTGCAGCGACTGCAGGGCGTCGACGTCGTCGGCGACATCGTTGATGGCGCGTACCAGGGTCTGGTTGTACTGGGCCACGGCGAGTTCGTACTGCGCGTCCTTGCCGGACAGGTTCGCACGCAAGCGGCCGCCGTCGAAGATCGGCATGCTCACCGCCGGTGCCACGTCGTAGAAGCGTGCCGGCAGCTGGAACAGGCTGGCCTCACCCATCGAGATCAGACCGACCATCGCGCCCAGGTTGAGGTTGGGCAGGAACTGGGTTTTGGCGGCCTTGATGTCCTTGCCGGCGGCTTCCACGTGCCAGCGCGCGGCGACCAGGTCGGCGCGATGGCCCACCAGGTCCACCGGCAGGTTGGCCGGCACGGCGAGCTCGGCGGGCGACAGCAGGTGCGGGCGGCCGATCTCGCGGCCGCGGTCCGGGCCCTTGCCCAGCAGCACCGAGAGCGCCGACTGCGCGGAATCGATCGCGCGGGCGGCCACGGCCAGCTGCTCCTGCGCGCTCGCCACTTCGGCATCGCCCTGCTTCAGCTGCATCTGATTGTCGATGCCGGCGGCCACGCGCTGCGCGGTGAGCCGGTGCGCGGCATCGGCGCGCTGCAGCTCGGCCTTGGCCAGATCCTGCTGGGTATAGGCGTAGCCCAGTTGCACGTAGGCACGGGCCAGATTGGTGGAGAGCTCCACGCGCGCGGCGCGGGCCTCGACCTCGGCGGCGCGGGCCTGGCCCACCGCCGCTTCCCAGGCGGCGCGCTTGCCGCCCCACAGGTCGATGTCCCAGTTGAAGCTGCCGTACACGTAGCGGGCCGGCGTCAGGTGGCCGTTGCCCAGCCCCGGCAGAGTCGTGGGGATGCGCGCGTCGGCCACGCTGCCGCCCACGTTGAAGGTGGGTTGGCGCGCGGCGTCGCTCGCGCCTGCCACGGCCTGCGCCTGGTGCGCACGGGCATCGGCCACCGCCAGCGAGGGATTGTCGGCCAGCGCTTCGGTGATCAGGGCGTCGAGCTGGGGATCGCCGAGACCCGTCCACCAGTCGGCGGACGGCCAGGTCGCATTGGCCGGCATGTTCGCCAGGCTTTGCGTGGTCTTCAGCGAGGACGGGTCGATCGGCGTGCCGTCCGGATGCAGGCCGCCGCCGCTGGCGCAGCCGGCCAGTGCGATGGTCAGTCCGACCGCTGCCGCAAGGAGATGCAGGCGCATGAGCTTTCGGTCTCGTTGGAAAGTCAGTTCTTGGTGCGGAGCGCGCTAAGCACGCGTTCCAGGTAATCGTGCAGCTGCGCGCGCTCGTCTACGCTCAGCGAAGCCTGCGCCGCGGCCAGCACCCGATCGTTGCAGCTGGTGAGGTGTTGCCACAGCGCGTTGCCTTCGGTGGTCAGTTCGATGCGCAGTGCGCGCCGGTCCTGTTCGTGCGGGCAACGGCGCAGGTACCCCTTGCGCTCGAGCTGATCGAGCTGGCGCGTCATCGCGCCGCCATCCAGTTCCACTGCGCGGGCCAGTTCGGTGGCGCTCATCGGCCCCAGCAGGGCCAGCCGCTTCAGTATCAGGAACTGGGTGAATTTCAGATCCAGACCCTTGGTGGCGATTTCCGCCTCCATGGCACGTACCAGTTCGGCGCGCACGAGACCCAGCAGCACGCCGAGGCTTTCGCGGAGAGGGGCGATGGTGGTCGATTCGGTGTTCACAGACGCGCATTCTATTGCCGCGAGAATATTTGTCAAGGCAAATATGTGTAAGGCCAATTTTGTTTCGGCAAAATTTAACCGTGGCCCGTCCGTCGCGCCTCCAGCTCGTCCTGCACCAGCCGGCGCAGGGCGGTATCGCGAAGAGTGAACAGCTCGAAGACGCCCAGGGCCTGCAGCGTGGGGAGCACGGCCAGCAGGCGGGGTTCGGCGCGGCGGCGCACGGCTTCGGGTGTGGCCGGATCGAGCATTTCGTGGGCGCAGGCAACGAAGGTTTCCAGCGGCGAACGGAACGGGGCAGCGACAGACAGCGTGGACGTGGACATGCGGGTTTCTCCGGTAGGGCGCCGGGATGGCGACAGGGAGGTGGGGAACCGCGAGCGACGGCAGCGGCGACGCAAGCCAGCGGCAGGCGCTGGTGGCGCCCGCCAGCTTACGCACGCAGGCCTGCGAACTGATAACGTTATTTGGTCAACAAATAGCGAGAAGCGGACATGGGCACCTGGCATGAGCAGTTGCACGACCGTATCGAACGCGCCGACGGCCCCGCCGTGATCGCCTACTGGGACGAAGGCGAGGCGGTCAGCGAGCAGCGCGGTGAAACCCGCATGCACGACTGGCACCGCCATGTGCGCGGGCAGATCTACTGCATCGAAAGCGGCCTGGTACATGCACGCACCCGCTACGGTTCGTGGCGACTGCCGCCGCACCGCGCGGGCTGGATGCCGCCGGGCGAACTGCACACGGTGAGCGTGAGCGGGCCGATGAGCGGCTGGGGCGTGTTCCTTGCACCCGAAGCCTGTGCCGGCCTACCCGGGCGCCCCTGCGTGATCGGCAGCAGCGAACTGTTGCGTGCGCTGGTCCGGCGCGCCAGCAGCTGGGTGTTCGCCGAACGGCTGGAACCGGAGCAGGAACGGGTATGCGCCGTGCTGCTGGACGAACTGCGCCGCGCTCCGCAGGAACCGCTGCACCTGCCGATGCCGGTCGACCGTCGCCTGCTGCGCATCGCCCACGCAGTGCTGCAGGCGCCCGAGGACAACCGCAGCCTGGAATCCTGGGCCGAGCGCGCAGGCCTGTCGGTGCGCAGCCTCAGCCGGCTGTTCCGCCACGAGACCGCGCTCAGCTTCGCGCAATGGCGGCAACAGGCACGGCTGGGCAGCGCGCTGGAACGGCTGGCCGAAGGCATGCCGGTGGCGCAGGTGGCCGAGGCCACCGGCTACGCCAGCACCAGCGCCTTCATCGCCATGTTCCGGCGTGCCTATGGGCAGTCGCCGGCCCGCTACTTCGAACGGGCGATGACGCTGGCCGGTTGAGGCACGCTCATCCATCGCGGGCTGATGACCAGTGCGCTGCCCGAACGCGAAACCCATGCGGCCACGCTTCCCGGCACATCAGTCGCATCTATCGCCCGAATCACGAAAACCGTCTTGGCTTATCGCTGCGCGCGGGCATAGCATGCGAAGACGCCTGTCCGCGTTGCCATGAATGGGGAAGTTGCCATGTTCCGTCCGTTGCTCACCGGTTTGTTCGTGCTCAGCCTGCTGCCTGCCACCGCCATGGCGGACGACAGCGGCTTCTGGCAAACCCCCACCATCGCCAGTGCCGGCAAGATCCACGCGCTGCCGCAAGCCGCCTACCAGCCTGATCGCAACGCCACCTATAAAGTGGTGTTCAGCCTCACCAAGGCCTCCGACAAGCCGAACCAGGTCAACCCCGCGCTGGATCGCGTGGCGCGCTCGGTGAACCTGTACGTGCAGGCCGGCGTGCCGCTGGACCACCTGAAGTTCGTGGCCATCGCCTATGGCCCGGCCACGCCGATCGCGCTCAGCGACGCCGCCTATCGGCAGCAGTTCGGCGTGGCCAACCCCAACCTGCCGGTGATCGAGGAGCTGCGCAAGCACGGCGTCGACGTGGCCGTATGCGGGCAGGCGTGGGCTGAGCACAAGTTCGACTACCTCTGGATGGACAGCCACGTCACGCTGGCGCTGTCCGCGCTCACCACGATCACCGAACTGCAGCAACAGGGTTATGCCCTGATGCCCCTCTGACACGGGAGACTCTCGGACCATGGAAAGGCCCGACGTCGATCAGGCGCAGCACTCGCCTGATCGAGCGGAGCCAAATCCGGCCAAGCCGGATTCGGCGAGCCTGAAAAGTGCAGGACGCACTTTTCAGGCATCAAACACGCGCTCCTGCTCTGAAAGAGATACCCGATGAAACGAGCACTCTCACGACCCCTGTGGCTGGCCGCCTTGCTCGGTATCGCCTGCACCACCCAGGCCGCCACCCAAACCAAACCCGACTACCTGCCGCCGTGGAACTCACCCCCGGAAGGCATGCAGTTCAGCGTGCCGCCGTTCGATGCCATCGCCGACCTGCACGGCGACGTGGTCGATCCGCAGCTCACGGTGTTCTTCGCCGGCAACCAGTTCATGGTGGTGCACGACCTGGTCGCCGCCTTCAAGCAGGCGCACCCCGAATACCAGCGCGTATTCGTGGAAACCCTGCCGCCCGGCATCCTTGCCAAGCAGATCGACAGCGGCGTGCTGGTGATGGGCAACCTGCGTCTTGCCTTGAAGCCGGACGTCTATACGGCCGGCAAGGGCGCGGTCGAGCGCCTGCAGGGGCAGCACGGCTGGTTCGCAGCCAGCGCCGACTACGCGCGCAATCCGTTGGCGATCCTCGTGGCGAAGGGCAATCCCAAGCACATCGAAGGACTGAAGGACCTCGGCCGCCCGGACGTGCGCGTGAGCATGCCGAACCCTGCGTGGGAAGGCATCGCGAAACAGATCGAGGATGGCTACCGCAAGGCCGGCGGCGACGCGCTGGACCGCGCCATCATGGTCACCAAGGTGCAGGACGGCAGCACCTTCCTCACCACCATCCACCACCGCCAGTCGCCGCTGCGTGTGTTGCAGGGCGAATCGGACGCGGCACCGGTGTGGTCGACCGAAGCGTATTTCCAGCAGCAGATCCTGCATCACCCGGTGGAGACAGTGGTGATACCTGCGGCGCAGAACGCGGTCGGCATCTACACCGTGGCGCGTCTGAAGGCTGCGCCGCATCCGCAGGCGGCGAAGGACTTCTTCGACTTCATGCAAGGCGCGACGGCGCAGGCGATCTACCGCAAGTACGGCTTCCAGCCGCCGAAATGAGGTGACGCTGATGTTGCGCATGTTCGGGTTTCTCGTCCTGCTATTACCACTGGCCGCCAGCGCCACCGATGCTGCCGCGATCACACAACAGGGCAACGGCAAGGGCGCCGCGCCATGCATGGCCTGCCATGGCCCGGCTGGCGGCGGCATGGACATCAACGGCTATCCCCGGCTGGCCGGCCTCGACGCTGCCTACCTGCAGAAGCAGCTCGACGACTTCGCCAACGGCACCCGCGCGAATCCGGTGATGCAGCCGAACGCCAGCGCGCTGAGCGAGGACGAGCGCGCCGCGCTGGCGAAGTACTACAGCGCCCTGCCCTTGCCCGCACATCCGGCCGCTTCGGCGGCAGCCAAGCCCGGCGCCGATGGCGAACGACTCGCCACGCGCGGCGACTGGAGCCGTGCTCTGCCCTCGTGCACGCAATGCCACGCGCCCGGCGGCGTGGGCGTGGGCGCGAACTTCCCGCCACTGGCCGGCCAGCCAGCCGGCTATATCGCCTCGCAGCTGCGCGCATGGCGACAAGGCACGCGCCATAACGATCCTCTGCAGTTGATGCAGCACGTCGCCAAGCAACTCACGCCACAGGAGATCGACGCCGTGGCCGGCTGGTTCGCCGCGCAGCCGCTGCCTGCCAAAGGGAGCGCGCCATGAAACAGCTGCCTTTCTTGTTGCTCGGTGCACTGATGCTGACGGCGTGTTCGCGTCCGGCCACGGAAGCCCCCGTTGCTGCGAAGCCTGCATCAACCGCCAGCGTCGCCAGTGTGTCGTCGAAGAGCAAAGCCGCACCCGCCTTCACGCCGCCCGCCGAAGCTGATATTCCTGAAGGTCCCTTGGGCGACGAGATCCGCCTCGGCCGCGCGATCTTCACCGACACGCCGACCCAGGCACACGACTACGTGGGCAACGGCCTCAGCTGCAGCAACTGCCACCTCGACGCGGGCCGCCTCGCCGACTCCGCGCCGCTGTGGGGTGCCTGGGGCATGTACCCGCAGTACCGCAAGAAGAACGGTCGCGTGAACAGCTTTGGCGAGCGCCTGCAGGGCTGCTTCCGCTTCAGCATGAACGGCAAGGCACCACCGTTGGACAGCGACACCATCGTGGCGCTGGAAAGCTACGCGTGGTGGATGAGCAAGGGTGCGCCGAACGGCGTGAAGCTGGCCGGTGCGGGCTATCCCAAGCAGGGCTTCAAGCCGCCGCAACCACCCGACTACGCGCGCGGCGCCACGGTATACGCGAAGGATTGCGCACTGTGCCATGGCGACGACGGCCAGGGGCAACAAGTGAACGGTCGCAACGTGTTCCCGCCGCTGTGGGGGCCGCAGTCCTTCAACTGGGGCGCGGGCATGCACGAGCTGGACAATGCCGCCGCCTTCATCAAGGCCAACATGCCGCTCAGTCGCGGCGGCACGCTGAGCGACCAGGATGCGTGGGACGTGGCGATGTACATGGACGCGCACGAGCGGCCGCAGGATCCGCGCTATGCCGGCGATGTCGCTGCCACGCGCGCGAAGTACCACGACACGCCGATGTCGATGTACGGCACCACGGTGAACGGTCACCTGCTCGGCAGCGGGGCGGCGAAGTGAATACCCCCGTGCATCGCCTCACACCCGCGTTCGGCGTGGCCGGGCAACTGCAGGCGGGCGACATCGCCGAGCTGGCCGTGCAAGGCTGGCGCAGCCTGGTCTGCAATCGCCCCGACGGCGAAGCGGCGGACCAACCTGCCAGCGCCGAGCTTGCACAAGTCGCGGCAGCGCAGGGCCTTGCGTGGCGCCACCTTCCCATCGTCTCCGGGCAATGGCGCGACGCCGATGTGGCCGCGTTCGCCGATGCGCTGCGCACGTTGCCCGCGCCGGTGCTGGCGTTCTGCCGCACAGGCACGCGCTCCATTAACCTGTGGGCCCAGGCGATGGTAGGTACGCTGGACAACGAAGGCATCGAGCGCGCTGCCGCCGATGCCGGTTACACCTTGAACCCTGCTGTGTTGCGTCGTGTACCGGATACGTCGCCCTGATGTTGGCCGACCTGTTGGCATTGGCCTGCGGCTCTCTGGTCGGATTTTCGTTGGCGTTGATCGGCGGCGGCGGCTCCATCCTCGCCACGCCGATGCTGCTCTATGTGGTGGGTCTGCACGATCCGCACCTCGCCATCGGTACCAGCGCGGTGGCGGTGGCGTCCAATGCCTTCATCAACCTCGTGCCACACGCGCGCGCCGGCCACGTACGCTGGCCTGCTGCATTGACGTTCGCCGCCACGGGCGTGCTGGGCGCGTTCGCCGGTTCCACGCTGGGCAAGCGCGTGGACGGCCATCACCTGCTCGTGCTGTTCGCCATGCTGATGCTGGTGGTGGCGGCGCTGATGCTGCATGGACGGCGCAATGCGGCGGGCGGCAGCTATCCGAAGCCGCGGTTGTTTCCACGGCTAGCCGCCACCGGTTTCGGTGCGGGTGCGTTGTCCGGCTTTTTCGGCATCGGCGGCGGCTTCCTGATCGTGCCGGGCCTGATCTTCGCCAGCGGCATGGAGATCATCGCCGCGATCGGCAGCTCGCTGGTCGCGGTGGGTGCGTTCGCCTCCACCACGGCGATCAATTACGCCGCCTCCGGCCTGGTCGAGTGGCGCGTGGCGGGGCTGTTCGTGGCAGGCGGCATCGCTGGCGGCTGGCTGGGCGCGCGCCTTGCGTCGCGATTGGCTCGCACACGTGGCGCGCTCAATCTAGTGTTTGCAGTCGCGGTGGTTGTGGTGGCGGGTTATATGCTGGTGCGGAATCTGCACGTCTGAGCCTCGGCTTTACAGGCCTCAAGGCATCGTGTCCCTATCCGTGAAGAACAAAAACAAGATTAATAAATAGAAAGCTTCAACAAGAAGTGCCGGAAGAAAAGCTTTTGTCGCACGACTACCGAACCACCAGTCTTTCAAAGAATCCGTCGGAGCTTTTCTGTATATCTCCTTGCCATTAAATTTAATGGCGCTGACATACGGCACATTTTCCGCATCCATTTTAATCAAAGACATGGCAACTGTAATCTTTTCTCCTCTTGGGATGTCTTTTGTATGGGCAAAACAAGATGCATTGCCTCCGCTGTAATCCAGGCTGCACTCGATTTGAGTGTTATCAAGCCAAGTTATAAAATTTCGTCCGTACTGCTTGTACGTGTAAATTCCAGTAACTTCCTTCGTTTGGCTGAAAGCTTCCAGGCTTGGCGCTAAATTTTTTAGCTTTTCGTTTTGATATGCGAATACTGCCCAAAAAATAACTACCCCGATCGCGACCTTGAAAAGCGTCGAAAAAGGCATGGCTTCAAACCTGTTCCGAAGAACTGCGTGTGATGATGAGGCTTGATCTCTCTTGCACCGGGGTATTTGCAGCGCCGCTTGTCCGCCCGAACGGATCGCAAGATCGCATGCATATCACTTCGGCTGCCCCTTCACGTAGGTGTCGAACAACTCGTCGATCCGGCGATACTCGTCGTACCAGTCGTCCGCGTGCTCGAATTCATGCCGCTCCAGCGGATACAACGAGATCCAGAAATTCTTCTTGTGCAGTTCGACAAGCCGCTGGTACAGACGGATCGAATCGCTGGCCATCACGTTGTCGTCGATCAGGCCGTGCTCGATCAGCAGCGGATCCTGCAGGTTCTTCGCGTACTCGATCGGCGAGCTGGTCTTGTAGGCCTCGGGGTCGAGCTGCGGATCGTTGAGGATGTTCGAGGTGTACTCGTGGTTGTAGGTGACCCAGTCCGCCGGCGGGCGCAGCGCGGCACCTGCGGCGAATTCGCCAGGCGCACGCAGCAAGGCCATCTCGGTCATGAAGCCGCCGTAGCTGCCGCCGTAGATGCCGACGCGCTTGGGGTCGACGCCATGGTGCTTGACCAGCCAGGCCTTGCCGTCGAGCAGGTCTTCCAGTTCCGGGTGGCCCATGTCGCGGTAGATCGCGTCGCGCCAGTCGCGGCCGTAACCGGCGGAGCCGCGGTAGTCCATGTCCAGCACCACGTAGCCCTGTTGCACCAGCAGGTTCTGGAACATCTGTTCGTGGATGTAATAGGTCTCCTGCTTCGACACATCCTGCAGGTAGCCCGCGCCGTGCACGAAGATCACTGCGGGGCGCGGGGCGGCCGCATCGGTTTCGCCAGCGGGGCCATAGTACTTGGCGTAGACCACGCCGGCGCCATGCGAGGAAGGCACGGCGACGAATTGCGGCTGGATCCATGCGTGGGCGGCGAAGCCGCTCTTCATGGTGTCGGTGAGTTCGCGCGGCGTGCCGCCGGCGGAAGGCTGCACCGCGAGTTGGCTCAGCACATAGGGCGCGGAGTGCAGCACGGCGAGCTGCTTGCCGTCGGGCGATAGCGTGAAGCTGTCCACGCCTTCGTATTGCGTCACGCGGGTGAGTTCGCCGCCGCTCGACGGCACGCGGTATACGTCGTAGCTGTACGGCGCCAGCTTGTTCGCCAGCAGGTAGAACCACTTGCCGTCCGTGCTGAGTTGCGGCTGGCTCACTTCGAACTTGCTGTTGTCGGTGAGTGCTTTCGCGGCACCGTCCAGCGGCTTCACGTAGAGGCGCGACCAGCCACCGGCCTCGCTCAGGTACCACAGCGTGCGGCCGTCCTTGAGCCAGCCGAAGTCGTTGAAGCTCCAGTTGATCCATGCGTTGTCGTGCAGGCGGTCCTGCGACACCAGTGCATGGGTGGCGAAGTCGACGCTGGCGATCCAGCGATCCTTGTTGTCGACGGCGCGCAGTTGCACGGCGGCCTGGTTGCCGTCGTCGCTCCACGCGATGCCACCGCCATTCCCATCGCCGCTTATGGTCACCGGACGCACGTCGGGTGCCTTCAGCGCCTTGGCTTCGTCGTCGTGGCCGCTCTTTTCCAGCGCCGCGATGGTTTGTGTGCGGATCGCCTTCAGCGGGTCGTCCTTGATGCCGGGCAGATTGTCGGTCTTGAGCGGCCAGACCTTGTGCGAAGCGAGATCGAGCAGGAGCAACGATTGCGACGCGGGATCATTGCGGCCCACGTAATTGCGCGCCGGCTCCGCCTCCGTGTAGCCGGAGTCGGTGACGTAATGGATCACGTCGGGCGACTTGCCGTCGCCGTGGTGCGCGGGTTCGGCGACCACCAGCATCCAGCGGCCATCGGGCGAGAGTTCGGTATCCGCGGCCTTGATCTTGTCGCCCAGCCAGAACGGCTGCGGCACGCGGCCGGGGTCAGCGGCGGCCAGGGTTTGCTGTTGCGTGCGGTGTGCGTCGCGGTCGGCCTTGATCTCCCGCAGTGTGCTGAAAGTTTCGAGCTGCTGGCGTTCCAGTGCGTCGGGTTGATTCGCCTGCGGGTCGTCGGCGAACTTCAGGACCGCAGCAGGCGCGGTGACGCCGCTGGCGAGGTCATAGCTGTACCAGTCGTTGCCGTCGCGGAATTGCAGTGCGCGACCGTCGGCGGAGAACTGCGGTGCGGATTCGGGCCGCGGCGAGCGCGTCACCTGCGTGCGGTGCCCGCTGGCGAGATCGACGAGGAACACATCGCCATGCAGCAGGAAGGCCGCGTGCGTATGGCCGCGGTCGAACACGGCTGGCCCCTCGGCCTGCGCCATGGCGGCGGGATCGAGCTTGCCGCCCGCACCATCGTTCGTCCCTAGGCGATAGAGGTCGCGCACACTGTCGCCATCGCGCTTCAGCGCGTAGTACAGGCTGCGGCCGTCCACGCTCCAGTACGGACTCTCCACCGGGTGGCCGATCCAGTCGGGACTGGCCATGATGGTTTCCAGGTCCAGCGGGCCGGCCGCCGGCGTCGCCGCGATGGCGGTGGCGGTGGCGGGCAGCGTGGCTAAGGTGATCAGGCTGGCGAGCAGCAGGCGGCGCATGGGTGTTCCCGGCGGCATAAAGAAATCAGCATAAACGAGTCCGCGGCGCGTGCGGCCGCCCCAGTGCCGGAAGTCAGGTGCGCCGGTGGCGTGCGCGGGAGTACGCTCGAAAGCTGATCGACTTGCCGGAGAAGCCGCATGCGCCCCGTACTTGTCCTTTCCATCGCATTGCTTGCCGGCATCGCGGCCTGTGCTGCCGACGCTCAGCAGATTCCTGAGCCGCCGCAACACGATGTGTCATTGATCGACGGCCACGGATCGCAACTGCCCGCCTCGCCGCAGCGCGACGACGCCAGCGTACTGCACGGCGTGCGCGTGCCCGATCCCTATCGCTGGCTGGAAGATGGCGATGCGCCTGCAGTACGGCAGTGGATCGCCGAACAGAACCGCTACACCGACTACACGCTGGGTACGATGCCTGACGGCAAGGCGCTGAATGCGCGCGTACAGCAGTTGGCGATCACTTCCGTCACCCGTTCCTCGCCGCTGCTGGCCGGCGGCACGCTGTTCTACCTGCAGGAAACGCCACCGCAGCCGCAGCCGCAATTGATCGCGCAGCCGTGGCCGGACGGTGCGCCACGCGTGCTGGTGGATCTCAACGCCAGCGGTGGCAACACCGCGATCACCGGCTACTGGCCCTCGCCCAGCGGTCGCTACCTCGCCTACGGCACCGCCGAAGGCGGCAGCGAACTCACCACCTTGCACGTGCTCGACGTCGCCACCGGCAAGACCTTGCGCGATGCGCTGCCCTGGGCCGGCGGCGGCACCACGCCACAGGGCGTGGCCTGGGATGCCGACGAAAAGGGCTTCACCTATGTGCGATTCCCGTTGCCGCCCGCAGGCAAGGAGGTGGTGCAATTCAACGCTGCCCTGGCGCATCACGCGCTGGGCGATGCGCAGGCAAAGGACAGGGTGGTATTCGGCAAGGATTTCTCCAAGGTGGCCGAATACCGTCTGCTGGCTTCGCGCGACGCGAAGCAGCTTGCCGTGCTGGCGAACACGGGCGACGGCGGGCCGGCCGAAGTGTGGCTGCGCGAAGGTTCGCAGTGGAAGAAAGCGTTGGGCGACGAAGCCGACGTGCGCTTCGCCGATTGGGTGGGCCAGCAACTCTACGTCGCCAGCTTCGCAGGCGCACCGCATGGCAAGTTGCTCGCGGTGGATGCGAATGGCAGTGCGCATGAAGTGCTGGGCCAGCGCGAAGGCGCGCTGCAGGGCGTGGCGCCGGTCGCCGACGGCTTCCTCGTGGTGCGCAGCTGGGGGCCGGACTGGTGGGTGGAGCAGTACGACCGCGCCGCGAAGTTCGTGCGCCGCCTGCCGTTGCCCGCGCATGGCATCGGCGTCGGCGGCATCGCCGCCGAGCAGGGACAGGATCGTGCGCTGATCGGTTACGGCGGCTGGACACTGCCTTCGCGCTGGGCGGAATACGACGCCAAGGCCGGCACGCTCAAGACCGTGTTCGAGGTGAAGGCCGCCGCCGATTATTCGCAGATACAGACGTACCGCATCGATGGCACTTCGAAAGACGGCACGAAGATCCCGGTCACCGTACTGGCGATGAAGGGCGTCACGCCAGACGGCGCCCGCCCCGTCATCCTCTACAGCTACGGCGGTTACGACCTGCCCGTGGTGCCGAACTTCGTCGGTCCGGAGCTGGCGTGGCTGGAACGCGGCGGCGTGCTGGCTTTCGCCAACATCCGCGGCGGCAACGAGAACGGCGAGCTGTGGCACGAACAGGGCCAGAAGCTGCGCAAGCAGAACGTGTTCGACGATTTCCATGCCGCCGCGCTGGCGCTGGTCGACACGCACTGGACCGACCGCAGGCACCTCGGCATCCTCGGCGGCAGCAACGGCGGCCTGCTGATGGGCGCCGCGCTGGTGCAGCATCCGCAGGACTACCGTGCCGTGGTGAGCATGGTGGGCATCTACGACGTGATCCGCCACGAGACCGAATCCGCCAACGGCGCCTATAACGTGCCCGAGTACGGCACGGTGGCCGACCCGGCGCAGTTCAAGGCCACGCTGGCGTATTCGCCGTTGCAGAATGTGCAGCCGCACACCGCCTATCCCGCTGTGCTGATGACCACCGGCGCGAACGATCCGCGCGTGTCGCCATGGCAGTCGCGCAAATTCACCGCCGCGCTGCAGAACGCCAGCACCTCGGGCCTGCCGGTGCTGCTGCTCACCCGCATGGACGCCGGCCACGGCGTCGGCGCGCCCTTCAGTCAGCGCGTGGGCAACACGGCGTTGATGCTGACGTTCTTCGCGCAGGAGCTGGGTTTGCCGGAGAAGTAATCCCTCAGCCGCCGCGGAACTCGCGGCGGTACAACGACGGTGTGGTGTGCAGCATGGCGCCGAAATGCTGGCGCATGGACAGCGCGGTACCGAAGCCCGCGCGTTCGGCAACGCGTTCTATAGGCTGCGCAGTGGTTTCCAGCAGGCGCTGGGCCAGCGCCAGTCGTTGCGCCAGCAGCCACCGGCCCACGGTGGTGCCGGTGTGCTGGCGGAAATGGCGGGTGAAGCTGCGTCGGCTCATGGCGGCGCGCATGGCCAGCGAATCGAGGCTGTGCGCTTCGCCGAGATGGCGCGTGGCCCAGTCCAGCGTCTTCGTGAGTGGCGTGTCGCGCGCGGTCGCCAGCACCGGCTGTTCGATGTATTGCGCCTGGCTGCCCTGCCGGTGTGGTGGCACCACCAGAGTGCGTGCCATGCGGTTTGCGGCTTCCGCGCCGAGACGGCGGCGCAGCAGATGCAGGCAGCAATCGATGCCGGCGGCAGTGCCGGCGGAGGTGAGCACGTCGCCCTCGTCTACGTACAGGACCCCGGGCTCGATCCGCACCTGCGGATAGCGCGCCGCGAAGCGCTCGGCCCAGCGCCAGTGCGTGGTGGCGCGCCGGCCGTCGAGCAGGCCGGCCTCGGCCAGCACGAAGGCGCCCAGGCACAGGCCCACCACCAGCGCGCCGCGTGCGTGCGCCCGCCTGAGCGCGGCCAGCAGAGGCGCCGGCGGCGCCTCGCCCGGATCGCGCCATGACGGCACCACGATGATGTCGGCCCAGGCCAGCGTGCGCAGTCCATGCCGTGCCACGATGCCGAAACCCGCCTGGCTGCGCAGCTCGCCGGGCTCGGCGGCGCACACGCGCAGGTCGAAGGGCGATGCCTCGTCGCCGGCGGTCTCGCCGAATACCGCGCACGGCACCGACAGATGGAAGGGCCGGATCCCGTCGAACGCCACTACTGCCACGCGTGTCCTGGCCATTACGCAACCTCCGCATCGATTGGCCCGATTCTAATCAAGATTGGCAATCAGGCCACTGCTGGCCGAGCCTTCATGCGCGGATCATGGCGTCACCGGGACAAGCATGTCCCCTCCACCCGAGGAAAATCGCCATGAACGAAGTCGGCAAGCCGCGCCGCGCCCTGATCGTGATCGACGTGCAGAACGAGTACGAGAGCGGCGGCCTGCGCATCCAGTACCCGCCCGTGGCCGACTCGCTGCGCAACATCGGCCGTGCGATGGATGCCGCGCACGCCGCCGGCATTCCGGTGATCGTGGTGCAACAGTCGTCGCCGGTCGATGCGCCCCTGTTCGCTACCGGTTCGCGCGGCTGGGAACTGCATGCGGTCGTCGCCAGCCGCCCGCACGAACATTACTTGCGCAAGGTCCTGCCCAGCGCTTTCGCCGGCACCGACCTCGGCGACTGGCTCGAAGCGCACGCCATCGACACCCTGGCGGTGGTGGGCTACATGACCCACAACTGCAACGACACCACGATCAAGCATGCCTTCGACGCGGGCCTGGCGGTGGAATTCCTGATGGATGCCTCCGGTAGCGTGCCCTACGCCAACCGCGCCGGCGCAGCGACGGCCGAGGAGATCCATCGCGTGTTCGCGGTGGTGGAGCAGTCGCGCTTCGCCGCCGTGATGACCACTGACGAATGGCTGGCCCATGTCATCCAAGGCACCACGCCGGAGCGTGACAACATCCACGCCTCGCACCAACGGGCGCTGGCGCGGCTGGGCGAGGCGGCCTGAGGCATTCGCCACCTTGCCATGGGCGGCAGGAACCATCGCAGACGTTAAGCTGTGCCTCTTTTCGCCACGGTTCCTGCCATGCCCGCCCTGCTCCCCGCCGTCGAACACGAAACCGCCGCCAGCCCGCGCTACAGCGTGATCTGGCTGCATGGCCTGGGCGCAGACGGCCATGACTTCGCCCCCGTCGTGCCGGAGCTGGTGGCGGCGGACTGGCCGGCGCTGCGCTTCGTGTTTCCGCACGCGCCGGTGCAGCCGGTGACGGTGAACGGCGGCATGCCGATGCGCGCGTGGTACGACATCGTCGCGTTCGACCTGCTGGCGCGGCAGGACGAGGCAGGCATCCGCGCCTCCTGCGCCGCGGTCGAGGCGCTGATCGCGCGCGAGAACGAACGCGGCGTGCCGGACGAGCGCATCGTGCTTGCCGGCTTCTCGCAAGGCGGCGCGATCGCGCTTTCCGCCGGCTTGCGTCACGCGAGGCGGCTCGCCGGCATCGTAGCGCTGTCCACCTATCTGCCGCTGGCCGACACGTTGGAGGCCGAACGCAGTGCGGCGAACGCCGACGTGCCGATCTTCCAGGCGCACGGCACGTTCGATCCGGTGGTGGTTCCGTCGCGAGGCAGCGACAGCCGGGACTTGCTGCGGCGCCTCGGCTATCGCGTGGACTGGCATGCCTATCCGATGGCGCATGCGGTCTGCGGCGAGGAAATCGCCGATCTGCGCACGTGGCTGGGTCAACGGTTCACCTGATGCACTCGTAGGAGTGCACCTTGTGCGCGAGGGCCCTTTGCTCTGATCGAACATGGAAGCCATCGCACACAGGGTGCGCTCCTACAGCAAACGTGACCCTGCGGCATACTGCGCGCATGCACCTGCCCGATTTCGGCACCGTCGACGAACCCAGCCCGCTGCCGGATTTCTGCAGCCTGCCGGTGCTGTTCACCCTGCTGGTGACCGGGGCGCTTGCCGCCACCGTGGTGTGGTTGGCGGCAGGCGACCATCGCGATTTCTCGGGTTACAGCGTGGGCATCCTGTTCGTGAGCTGGCTGGCGCTGGCCATCGTCGTGGTGCTGTGCCTGTTGCGTCCATGGCTGCGATGCCTGCCGGGCCATCTGCCCTACCTGGCCGCATGGCTGCTCGTGATGCCCATCGTCGGCGTGGCGAGCTGGGTGGCGCACGGGTTGGACGGGGCCCTGCACATGAATCTGGTGAGCGGCGGCACGGTGGCCTTCGTGCGCGACAACGTGCTGATCGCCGCCCTGCTCGGCGCGGCGATCCTGCGCTACTTCTACGTCGCAGCACAGTGGCGGCTGCGCCTCGCCGCAGTGACGCGCGCGCAGGTCGAGGCGCTGCAGGCGCGCATCCGCCCGCACTTCCTGTTCAACAGCATGAACACGGTGGCGGCGCTGATTCCGCTCGATCCGGTGGCGGCGGAACGCACGGTGGAAGACCTCGCCGAGCTGTTCCGCGCCGCGCTGGGACAGCACGAGCAAGGCGACGGCACGCTGGACGAGGAACTGGCCTTGCTTGACCGCTACCTTGCCATCGAACAGTTGCGCCTTGGCGAACGCCTGCGCGTGGAGCGCTTACTGGACGACCTGCCGCGCGATTTCCCGTTGCCGCGCCTGTTGCTGCAACCGCTGGTGGAGAACGCCGTGCGCCACGGGATCCAGCCGTTGCGCGAGGGCGGCGTGGTGAGCCTGCGCGGCACGCGCGAAAGCGACGCCATCGTGATCGAGATCGCCAACCCGTTGCCCGCCTCGCCCGCCCGCGGCGGCAACGGCCACGGCCTGGACAGCGTGCGCCGTCGCGTGGCGTTCCGCTACGGCCCGCGTGCCATCGTGCAGGCCGGCCCGCGAAACGAACGCTACGTGGTAAGCCTGCGATTGCCGCTGCTGGACAAGGGAGATCGCGATGCGCGTACTGATCGTCGATGACGAACCGCTGGCGCGCACCCGGCTTGCCTCGTTGCTGGGCGAGTGCGAGGGCGTCGAACTGGCCGGCAGCGTGGGCGACGGCGAGGCCGCGCTCGCCGCGCTCGCCGGATTGCAACCCGATGTGCTGCTGCTCGATATCAACATGCCAGGCTTCGATGGCCTGACGCTGGCTGCGCGGCTGGCCGGTCGTGCACGGCCCCAGGTGGTGTTCTGCACCGCCTACGAAAACCATGCCCTGCACGCCTTCGAGCTGGACGCGGTGGATTACCTGCTCAAGCCGGTGCGCCTGGAGCGCCTGCGCGAAGCGCTGCTGCGCGCGCGCAAGCGGCTGGCGGATGCGCCGCGCGCCGCCACCGCATGGCTGTGCGCGCGTGTGCGCGACGAACAGGTGCGCGTGCAGCTGGATGAGGTGATCTGCCTGCTTGCCGAGGAGAAATACGTGTGTGTGCGGCACGCCGGCGGCGAGTTGCTGATCGACGAATCGTTGCGCCAGTTGGAAGAGGCTTACCCCGACCAGCTGATCCGCCTGCACCGCAATTGCCTGGTGCCGCCCGCGCGCCTGCTGGGCCTGAAACCCCTCGCCGATGGCCGCGTGCTTGCCCGCCTCGCCGGCACCGACTTCAGCCCCGAGGTGAGCCGTCGCAACCTGCCGGCGCTGCGCAAGCTGCTGCGGATGGGATGAAGCCATGCCAGCGCGGTCGCCGTGGCATCGGCGACAATGACGCACGAGCCACATCACGGAGCCCGCATGATCCCCAACACCCTGCGCATCGCCACCCGGCAAAGCCCGCTCGCACTGTGGCAGGCCACGCACGTGGCGGCGTTGTTGCGCGCGGCCCATCCCGGGCTGGCAGTGGAGCTGGTGCCGATGACCACGCGCGGCGACGAAATCATCGACCGGCCGCTGGCGACCATCGGTGGCAAGGGCCTGTTCCTGAAGGAACTGGAAGTGGCGATGCTGGAAGGCCGCGCCGA
The DNA here is from genome assembly GCF_014842995.1 of Rhodanobacter sp. 7MK24. Taxonomy (GTDB): domain Bacteria; phylum Pseudomonadota; class Gammaproteobacteria; order Xanthomonadales; family Rhodanobacteraceae; genus Rhodanobacter_A. The sequence continues at coordinate 322,208 of NZ_JACYXL010000002.1, read as the reverse complement.
TCTCGCCGTGCACTCGCTGAAGGACGTCCCGGCGGAGCTGGAACCGGGCTTCGTCCTGCCTGCGATCCTGCCGCGCGCGGATGCCGCCGATGCCTTCGTCAGCAACCACCACGCGGGCCTGGTCGAGCTGCCGCATGGTGCGAAAGTGGGTACCTCCTCGTTGCGTCGGCAGGCGCAGCTGCGCGCGTTGCGGCCTGATCTGGAGCTGCTGGATCTGCGCGGCAACGTGGGCACGCGACTGGCGAAGCTGGACGCCGGCCACTACGACGCGATCGTGCTGGCCTGCGCGGGACTGGAGCGCCTGGATCTGGCTGCGCGCATCCGCAGCCGTCTCGCCGCCCCCGACTGGTTGCCGGCACCCGGCCAGGCGGCCGTCGCCATCGAGGCGCGTGCCGACCAGTCGCACACGCTGGCGCTGCTCGCCGTACTGGACGACGCCGACACGCGGCTGGAAACAAGCGCCGAGCGCGCGATGAACCGGGCGCTAGGCGGCAGCTGCACGGTGCCGGTAGGTGCATGGTGCACGCTTACCGAGCATGGCCTGCACTTGCGCGGCCTGGTGGGCGAGGCGGCCAGTGGCCGTCTGCTGCGCGCACAGGCGGATGGCGAAGATGCGGAGGCGCTGGGGCGGCTGGTGGCCGATGCGCTGTTTGCGCAGGGCGCTGCCGGGCTTCTTTGAGTCGACGTCCGGGCGTCGGGACGAGGCGGCGAAACGAAACGGCCCCTGCGCAGGCAGAGGCCGTTCGTGTGTGCCGAGGACGGAGGAGCGCGGCCAAAGATGGTCGCCTGTTTGATTTTGCGAACACCGTCCACGGCAACCGCCCTTCGGGCCAGCAATGACGCGATGTCAGAAATCGCTTCAGGCGATTCTTTCGCGATCGTGATGATCGCAAAGACAGACTCTCAGAAGTTGTAGACCAGGTTGGTGGTGGTCAGCGTGTCGGTCCTCTTGATGCCCGGCAGCACGTCGCTGTTGTGGCGCACCTGGAAGCCCACCTTCAGCGCCAGCTTCTTGGTCATGCTGACTGCAAGGCCGGCGTCGTTCTGGATGTAGGTGTTCTTGGAGCCCGCTTCGGTGAGGAACGTGTCTTCGAACGAGGTGTTGGCGGTGAGGCGGAACTTGTAGTTGATCAGGCCGCGGGCCACCAGTTCGTGCTCCACCGGCTGATCCTGGTTGATGGTGGCGCCGTCGATCAGGATGGGGAGCGCCGCCGGGCGGTATTCCTTGTAACCGGGGCCGATTTCGAACGACAGCTCGTTGCGCGCGTCCTTCAGCGCGATGTAGCCGTAGCCCAGCGAAACCACGCCCTGCCACAGGTTGGCGCCGAAGTCGTCGTGGTCGTAGCGCGCCGCACCCACGATGTAGCTGCGCGGGTCGAGCTTGTAGCCCACCGAAGCGCCGCCGTCGTAACGGTTGGCGGTGGTCTCGAATTCATCGACGGTGTTGCCGGCCGGGGTGGCCACCTTCTCCTGCACCTTGGTGCGCAGCACGTCGAGGAAGAAGTTGTTCTTCCACTGCTCGTTTTCCTGGTTCAGTCCGAGCTTGGCGTTGACGTTCTGCGAACGCGTGTTGCCGGTGGCCGAGGCGTAGCCGAACTCGCCCGAGCCGGTCCAGCCGCCGTTGTTGGCGCCGTTGTTGGCGCTGGAACTGGAACTGGAACTGGAACCGCTGTTGTCGCTGTTGCTGGCGTCCTGTGCATGGACGGCAAAGCAGGCGCAAGTCGCCATCAGCAGGGTGGCGATCAGGGTCTTTTTCATGGGTGGGGATCCCGTTTGTTAAACAAATGTTGTAAGCAACACACCATAATGGAACTGCTTGAATTTGCAATGAACGCAGCCGGTCAGAGCGACTTCGCGCCCGCAGCGGCGGCCAGCGTGGCCTCGTACAGCTGGCGCTCCAGCCATTGGCCAAGCACGCAGCTGGGCGTGGCAAGCGCGGCGGCCGGCAAACTGCCCGCGACGCCACCCAGTAGCAATGCTGCACAGGGCAGTGCGTAGGTCAGCACCGCTGCGACAAGCCGAGCGGGAAGCATGCCGCGGCTTGGTGCGTATTCGCCGGTGTGCGTTTCGGGTTCACGGAGCGACTGCCACAGCGCGCTTTCGAGCAGCCCCAATCCGAGCGCCAAGGCCAGCAGCATGACCCACGGGTAGGCGCCACGATGGCCGGCGAACTCGCCTTGCGCCAGCACGGCCAGCCATAACCAGAGACTCCCGGTGTAGGCCGCCGTGGTGATGCGCCCCGCGGGAAGCAGGGCCGTGGCGCGTTGCAAGGCGGCGGGCAGGCAGGCGCGATCGTCGTGGGCGGACAGCAGCAGGCAGGCGAGGCTGCACAACATCAGCATCGCCCCGGCCAGCCGGATGGCCCAGAAGCCGTTGCTGCCCTGCGCCAGCCCCGCTACCGCCAATACCGGCAGCCAGCTCGCCAGCGCCACCAGTGCGGAGCGGGTCGGGTGATGGCCGGGGCGCGGTTGCCAACCATGCCAGCGCGAAAGCCCAGGCACCTGCAAGCAGGCTGGCAGCAGGCCGATGCTCACCAACGCGGCTCCCAATCCCAATGGAACCAGGGTGCTGCTGCGCCCCAGCGGGCCCAATCCCAGCAACAGGGACAGGCCCAGCCAGAGCCAGACGCCGTAGCCGCCGGTTTCCAGCACCTGCAGCAAGGTGGCGGCACGGGACGGGCGTTTGGCTGGCATCGGTGGATCCGTCGGGCAAGGCAAGGCTTCAAGGGTAAGCCATGGGGAGCGGAACAGGTCCTTGGACAGGCTTGCGGGCGTGGCCGGGGGTATCCATAGTTCCGGCTTGCCCGCCGCGAATGCCGAACCCGCCATGGATCGCTACGAACGCACCCTCACCCTGCATCGCCTGTTGAAGTCGGCGCATTACCCGGTGCCGCTGGGCAAGCTGATGGAGGAGCTGGATTGCTCGCGTGCCACGCTCTACCGCGACATCGCCTTCCTGCGCGACGCGCTGGGCGCTCCCATCGAAAGCGTGGGCGGCGAGCAGGCCGCGTGGCGTTACGAGCAAGCCGAAGGCGAGCGTTTCGAACTGCCGGGCTTGTGGCTCACTTCCGACGAGCTGGCGGCGCTGCTCGCGCTCAATGAACTGATCGGGCGCAGCGGTCCCGGCGTGCTGGCCGGTTCGCTGGCGCCGTTCAAGTCGCGCATCGAGCACCTGCTGTCCGACCGTGGCAGCGGCAAGGCATTGCCTATCGAGCGCATTCGCGTGATCCCGTGGGGTGCGCGCAAGCTCGACCAGCAGGCGTTCCGCGTAGTGGCGGGCGCCGTGCTGGAGCGCAAGCAGCTGCGCTTCCGCTATCGCGCGCGCACCACTGGCACCGACAGTCGCCGCACCGTGTCGCCGCAACGCCTCACCCATTACCGCGACAACTGGTACCTGGACGTCTGGGACCACGATCGCGAGGCGCTGCGCAGTTTTGCAGTGGATCGCATCGCCGAAGCGCAGGCGCTGGATGCGCCCGCGCGCGACGTGCCCGCGGCGGAGCTCGACCAGGCGTTGGCTTCCAGCTACGGCATCTTCGCCGGCCAACCCAAGGCCTGGGCCACGATCCGCTTCTCCTCGCATGCCGCGCGCTGGGTGGCCGACGAGCACTGGCATTCGCAGCAGAAGGGCGCATGGCTGCCGGATGGCCGCTACGAGCTGCAGTTGCCGTACTCCAACTCGAAAGAGCTGCTGATGGATGTGCTCAAGTACGGCCCAGACGCCGAAGTGATCGCGCCGCTGCCGCTGCGCGAGGAGATGAAGATCCTGCTGCAGCTGGCGCAAGGCGCGTACCAGGGACCATCACGGTAGGAGCGCACCCCGCGCGCGAATGCCTTTGGCTTCGATTAAACGCCAGAGCCATCGCGCACAAGGTGCGCTCCTACAACAGCGTTGATTGCGGCGCCGCGTAACTCAGCTTGCCGTTCTCGATCTGCGCAGCCGAGGTCCATGGATGCACCACGCCGTGATGCAGATCCAGGATGTGGATCACCTCGACGCCGCGTTGCTTCAGCACGTCGGCGATGATCGACCGGTGGCAGCGCCACCACACCGCCTCGGCGCACATCACCGCAGTGCGCTGGCGTGCCGCGAACGCCAGCAGCTCGGCCAGACCTTCGGCGAATTCCGCGCTGGCGAGATGGTCGGCATAGCCGCGGAACGCGGCATTGCGCCAGGCCGTGTTGGGCGAATCCGGTCGCGCCCGGCGACGTCCACCCAATGGTGGAAACCATTGGTAAGCGATGCCATGCGTGGACAGGCTGGCAGCGAAGGCGTCACGTGCGAACTGCGGCTGCCGCCGCGAGCCGGGGAAACGGCGCACGTCGGCGATCGCCTCGATGGAGTACGCCGCAAGCAGGGCAAGGAACTCCTCCAGCGTGCGGGTGGAGTGGCCGATCGTCCAGATCGTGGCGGGAATGGCGTTCACGCGATCTTCTGCAGCGCTGCGCCCTTGTGCATGGCGATATGGTCGGTCTTGTCGCTCTGGATCTCGTACTGCGGTTCTTCCGGGCTGCAATGGCGCAAATGGCCCTTGTACGGCGTGTCGGCCGTGTGCACCTTCGTGATGCGACCGGTGACGTGGCCGGCCTCGGAATTCCAGCGCACATGGTCGCCGACGTGGAACTGCTGGCTCATGCCGACGGTCTCTGTCTGTTGACGTAGGCCGCTATCTTTGCACCGAAGGCGTGCAGGCAAGGTCTCTGCCTGCAAGGCGCGCGGCGGCAGGCTAGGATGGTGACAACCCGACAGGAGTACGACATGCAAAGCGGCAATCCGGCACTCAACAAGAACACCTTCCTCGACGCGGCCAGCGGCGCGGTGTTCAGTCGCGACGGCGGCGCGATGAGCTTGAACGGCACGGTCAACAAGACCGGCCTGATGCTGGTGCTGGTGATGATCGGTGCGATGTTCAGCTGGAGCCGTTTCGCTGGCCCGGCCAGCCTGCCTGCGCTGGGGCCGCTGGTGCCCGCCGGCGCGCTGGTGGGTTTCGTGCTGGCGATGATCACCACGTTCAAGAAGACCTGGGCGCCGGTCACGGCGCCGCTCTATGCGCTGGCCGAGGGTGTGTTCGTGGGCGCGCTGTCGGCGATCTTCGAGATGCGCTATCCCGGCATCGTGATGCAGGCCGTGGCGCTGACCTTCGGCACCATGGCCGTATTGCTCATGGGCTATCGCAGCGGACTGATCCGCGTCACCGACAAATTCCGCGCGGGCGTGGCCGCCGCCACCGGCGGCGTCCTGCTGGTGTACCTGGCCAGCTTCGTGATGGGCCTCTTCGGCCACTCCTTCGGCTTCATCGGCGCCAGCAGCGGCATCGGCATCCTGTTCAGCCTCGCCGTGGTGGCGATCGCGGCGCTCAACCTGGTGCTGGACTTCGACATGATCGAGCAGGGTGTCAACGCCGGCGCCCCGAAGTACATGGAGTGGTACGGTGCTTTCGCGCTGGTGGTCACCCTGGTGTGGTTGTACCTGGAGATGCTGCGCTTGCTGTCGAAGCTGCAGTCGCGCAACTAGCCGCGATTCTAGGGGGCGATGGCTTGCGCCATCGGAACACGGAAGGGCGAGGCGCAAGTCCGCCGCTGGTTTCCGGGTGTGATTTCGGAAGGAGCTGATTCATGCCGAGTGTGTACGACATCAAACCGCGCTTTCAGGCCCTGTTGAGGCCGCTGGTGCGGCGTATGGCGAGCGTGGGCGTACGGGCCAATCAGGTGACGGTCGCGGCGATGCTGGTGTCGCTGCTGGTGGGCCTGGTCGTGGGGTGCGCGGCTGGTGGCCAACGCTGGATTTGGGGGATATTGCCGCTGTGGCTGCTGCTCCGCATGGCGCTCAACGCCATCGATGGCATGCTGGCACGTGAGCATGGGCAGTCCTCCAGGCTTGGTGCGGTGTTGAACGAGCTGGGCGACGTGGTGGCCGATGCTGGCCTGTACCTGCCGTTGGCGCTGACGCCGGCGTTTTCGCTGTGGCCATTGGCGGTGTTCGTGCTGTTGGCCACGTGGACCGAAATGACGGGTGTGATCGGCGTGCAGATCGGCGCCTCGCGACGTTACGACGGCCCCTTGGGAAAAAGCGATCGTGCGCTGGTGTTCGGTGTACTGGGATTGCTGCTGGCACTGGGCGTGCCGGTTCGGTCTTGGGACAACGTGGTGTGGGCGCTGGCCTTGCTGTGCGCGTGGACGGTATTCAATCGAGCCCGCGCGGCTTTGCGCGAACTGGGCGAATGACACGGGCCGGCGCGGCAGGCGCCTGCCGCAGGGCCATGGGGGATGCATGCTTGAACCACTGGTTGCCCGGTCGCTGACCGGTTTCATCCGCCTGCTCACCGGCAGTCGCGTGTTCTGGAGCGAGCAGCTCGCGCCCGGTCCCCGGGTGTATTACGGCAACCACAGCAGCCACGGCGATTTCGTGCTGATCTGGTCGGCGCTGCCTCCGGCGTTGCGTGCGCAGGCGCGTCCGGTGGCAGCGGCGGAATATTGGAGGCGCGGCGCCTTGCGTCGTTACCTGATCCGGCGCGTGTTCAAGGGCGTGCTGGTCGAGCGTGACGCCGCACAGCGCACCGAGGATCCGATCACGACGATGACGGCGGCAATCGAGGCGGGCGATGCGCTGATCCTGTTCCCCGAAGGCACGCGCAATCCGGGGGAAGGCCTGTTGCCGTTCAAGAGCGGCCTGTACCACCTCGCCACACGCTGCGCGGACCTGGAGCTGGTGCCGGTGTGGCTGGAAAACCTCAACCGGGTGATGCCGAAGGGGCGCCTGATTCCGTTGCCGCTGTTGTGCACCGCGCGCTTCGGCATGCCGTTGCGTCTGGCTGCGGGCGAGGACAAGCAGGGTTTTCTCGAACGGACGCGTACTGCGTTGCTTGCGCTGGCACCCAAGGAGGCGTGATGTCGCACCTGACTTCGCATCAGCAGGCCATGGCCTTGTTCGCCGGCATCGGCGCGGTCCTGTTGCTGGCCACCCTCATCGGCCGTGTGCTGGCGCTGCGCGTGTCGCCGGCGGGTCGTTCGGCGGTGGACAACCTCAATGCACGCATCAACGCCTGGTGGGCGATGGCGGCCTTGGTCGGCATCTCCTTCATGTTTGGCAAGCCGGGCGTGCTGGTGTTGTTTTTCCTGGTGTCGTTGCTGGCATTGAGGGAATTCATCACGTTGCTGCCCACGCGTGGCGGTGACTACTGGGCATTGGCGGCCGCGTTCTACCTGGTGCTGCCGATCCAGTATCTGCTGGTGGGCATCGAGTGGTATGGCATGTTCGCCATCTTCATTCCGGTCTATGCATTCCTGCTGTTGCCCATCCTGGCGGCGACTGGCGGCGACACCACGCGCTTCCTGGAACGTGCAGCCAAGGTGCAGTGGGGATTGATGATCAGCGTGTTCTGCATCTCGCACGTTCCGGCTTTGCTGACCCTGAAGATCCCCGGCTACGAGCATCGACAGTTGCTGTTGATCGCGTTCCTGGTGATCGTGGTGCAGTCCTCGGACGTGCTGCAGTACGTTTGGGGCAAGCTGTGCGGCAAGCGGCTGATCGCGCCGGTGCTGTCGCCTTCGAAGACGCTGGAGGGTTTCGTCGGCGGCGTGGCGTCGGCCAGCCTGCTGGGCGGACTGCTCTGGTGGATCACGCCGTTTTCGTTCCTTGGCGCGTTGGGCATGGCGCTGGTCATCAATTTGATGGGCTTCCTGGGCGGGTTGGTGATGTCGGCGATCAAGCGCGACCGCGGCATCAAGGACTGGGGCCATATGATCGAGGGACATGGCGGTGTGCTGGACAGGCTGGATTCGGTCTGCTTCGCCGCGCCGGTGTTCTTCCACATGACGCGATATTTCTGGGCATGAAGCCCTGCCCTTGCGGTTACGCTGGCCGGCATCGCCCTGACATGGAGCCCACATGAGCCAGTTCGCCTTGCTGGGCCAGCGCCGCTTCGCGCCGTTCTTCTGGACGCAGGCGCTGGCGGCGTTCAATGACAACGCCTTCCGCTGCGCGCTGCTGGTGCTGGTGGCGTTCCAGCTGGGGTTGGACGACCACGCCGCGGCCATCTACACCAATCTCGCACCCGCCTTGTTCATCCTGCCGTTCTTCCTGTTCTCCGCCAGCGCGGGGCAGCTTGCCGAGAAGATCGAGAAGACGCGCATCATCCGCTGGGTGAAATGGTTCGAGATCGCCGCGATGGCGATCGCGGCCGTGGGATTCGTCATGCACCACGTAAGCCTGCTGCTGGTGGTGCTGTTCATGATGGGGTTGCACTCCACCGTGTTCGGGCCGATCAAGTACGCGATCCTGCCGCAAGCGTTGAAAGCGACGGAACTGGTGGGCGGCAACGGGCTGGTGGAGATGGGCACGCAGCTGGCCATCCTGCTGGGCATGATCGTGGGCACCACGACGATGGGTGCGGCTGAGATCGGGCCATGGCTCGCCGCTTGCATCACGATAGGCGTGGCGGTGGTCGGCTATCTCGCGTGCCGTGCGATTCCGGCCGCTCCGGCCACGGCGCCGGAGTTGAAGTTCAACCCGAACACGTTCGGCGAAACCGCTCGGGTCATCCGCATCACCCACGCGGATCGTGCGGTGTGGAATGCGGTGCTGGGTATCTCGTGGTTCTGGTTCTTCGGTACCGTGCTGATCGCACAGTTGCCGATCTACACGCGTGAGACGCTGGGCGGCGACAACACGGTGTACACGCTGGTGCTCACGCTGTTCACCATCGGCAGCGGCATCGGTGCACTGGCGTGCGAGAAGCTTTCCGGCAAGCGCGTGGAAATCGGCCTGGTGCCACTGGGCGCATTCGGGCTCACCGCGTTCGGCGTGGATCTCTACTTCGCGCGCCACGGCGTCGCGCCGGTGCGTGGACTGGGTTGGCTCGGTTTCCTGCGTGGCGCGGGCAGCTGGCGCATCGCGCTGGACCTCATGCTGATCGGCGCCTTCGCCGGCCTGTACGTGGTGCCGTTGTTCGCCTTCGTGCAGGCGCGTGCGCCGCGCGAAAAGCTCTCCCGCATCATCGCCGGCAACAACATCATGAACGCCGTGCTGATCGTGGCGGCGGCCGGCTTCGGCCTGGGCATGGGAGCGCTGGGCTTCAGCGCGGCGGAAATCTTCTTCGCCGCGGCATTGCTCAACATACTGGTGGCGGGCTACATCTTCACGCTGGTGCCCGAATTCATCCTGCACTTCTTCACCTGGACGCTTGCCAATACGCTTTATCGCGTGCGTGCCGATGGTTTGCGGCACATTCCGGAGGAAGGGCCGGCACTTCTGGTCTGCAACCACGTGAGCTTCGTCGACCCGCTGCTGCTGATGGCGAACCTGCGCCGTCCGGCGCGCTTCGTGATGTATTACAGGATCTTCAACATCCCGCTGCTGAAGTTCCTGTTCAAGACTGCAAAAGCCATTCCCATCGCCGGACAGAAGGAAGACCCGGCGGTGTTGCAGCACGCATGGGACGCCGTGGATGCGGCACTCGCCGACGGCGAGCTGGTGTGCATCTTCCCCGAAGGTGCCTTGACTCGCGACGGTGCCATCGCACCGTTTCGTCCGGGCGTGGAAAAGATCCTCGCGCGCCGTCCGGTGCCGGTGGTACCCATGGCGTTGCGCGGGTTATGGGGCAGCATGTGGAGCCGGCGGGATTCCGCGCTGGGTCGCGCGCGCTTGCCGCGACGCTTCCGTGCGCGCGTGGAATTGGTGGTGGATGCGCCGGTGTCGCCGGAACACGCCAGGGCGGCGGCGCTGGAAGCGCGTGTTCGGGAATTGCGCGGCGACATGGCGTGATGCGTTGTTGTAGGAGCGCATCCTGTGCGCGATTGCCCTGCGTTTTGATCAGAGCGAAGAGCGATCGTGCGCAGGGTGTGCTCCTACCGATTGCTTAGCGCAACCAACCGCCGATCACGATCAACGCCACCACGCTCAGCCACGCCAGCAAGGCGCGCAGCAACGCGCTGCGCAGGCGCCGCAGTTCGAGCAATGCATCGCTGCGCTCTTCCACATACCCTTCGCCGCCCTCGATGTCGACCTGGATCTCCGCGCGCGCCGTGGCACCGAGGAAGCCGGGGCCCTCGTTGAGCCAGCTGTTCGGCAAGGCTTGCTGGTGCCAGCGGTTCCATGCACCGATCACCGCATCCCAATGACCTACGAGGGCCAGCGTAAATACCATCAGTTGCGCGGGAACCCAATCCAGCGCATTGGCCAGCTGGTGGGCTGTGCCACGCGCTTCCGCATCCAGCGGCAGCGAGTCGTCGCGGCCCAGCGTGCGTGCAAGCCGGTACAGCAACGCACCCGCCGGCCCGAGCAGGAAGAACCAGAACAGTACGCCGAAGCGTCGGCGCAAGGCGGCATAGACGGCGGCTTCGCCCAGCTCCACCGCGCGCCATGGCACGTATTGCCCGTCCTCGCCCAGCGATTGCGCCGCGGCTTCGCGGCTGGCGTCGTCCGGCGCGGCGAGGATCGCTTCAAGGTCGGCCTCAAACGCATGCGGGCCAAAGCAGAACAGCAGTACCACCAGCGCGAACAGCAAATGCAGCAGGTCGGACAACGGCGAGTGGCGCAGCAGCCAGGTCGCCACCGCGCACAGCACCAATGGAACCAATAGGGCCAGGGCGACGCGGCCGGCGCCGCTGGTGTCGCTCAACTGCGCGACCCAGCGACGGAAGCCGCCGTCGTTGCGCCAATGCGCGAGGCGCGGTTGCCAGTGCAGCAGTCCAAGGGCAATCAGGGCGGCGAGCAGACGAAGGGCCATGCGCGGGGACTCCGGAGATTCGCCTCGCATTGTATGCGAGGCGTTTTGCCATCACATGGTTGTGCGCGCAGCGGTCAGTGCGTCCAGTTCCATGCCGGCGCGCTCGCGCAGCCAGTGCTGAAGCAGCCGATAGGACACCGACAATGGCGAAGAAGGCACGAAACTCCCGTCGGCGATGCCGTCCGCAATCTGCTGCGGCGTGAACCAGCGCGCTTCTTCCAGTTCGCCGTCGCGCAGGTGGATCGTGGGCTCGAGCGCCACGGCGGTGAAGCCCACCATCAACGAGGCCGGCATTGGCCAGGGTTGCGAGGAGTGATAGCGGACTGCGCCCACACGCACGCCGGATTCCTCCAGCACCTCGCGGCGCACCGCATCTTCCAGGGCTTCACCCGGCTCGACGAAGCCGGCCAGCGTGGAATAGCGTCCGGGCGGCCAGCCGTTCTGTCGGCCGAGCAGGCAAGCGCTTTCGTGCTCCACGATCACGATGACCGCCGCATCGGTGCGTGGAAAATGCATGCGGCCACAGTCGGTGTTCGTGCATTGCAGGCGATGCCCGGCGGAAACGGCGACGAGCGGCGAGCCGCAGTAGGCGCAATGCCGAGTTTCGCGCTGCCAGTGTGCAAGGCCCTTGGCATAGGCAAACAGACTTGCTTCATCGGCAGGCAGCAGCAAGCCCGCTTCGCGCAGACTTGCGCGGCGGGCCCGCAATTCGGATTCGGCGGCGCCGATAAGCGTGTCGCCTTCCAGCACCAGCAGGAAATGCGGGCGCCCGTCGGCGATGCCGAGCAGCCATGCCCTTACGTCGACGCTCAGCCGCCGGCGTTCGTCCGCATCGAGCCAGCGCAACGCGTCGCGGTCGACATGCAGGAAGGCGCGGCCTTCGGTGTCGAGCAGCAGGTAGCGCGCCGTTGGGGATGCAGCCTGCACGTCCAGCCATTCCGCATCGTCGCGGCGTTCGGCCATGCGGTCCAGGATCAGGCTGAGTCCGGCGAAAGTATTTGGTGGCGTCGCGGACATGGCGTGCAACGTCAGGTCGAGAACGAGGAGCCGCAGCCGCAGGTGGTCTTGGCGTTCGGATTGCGTATCACGAACTGCGAGCCGTTGAGGCTCTCGCTGTAATCGATCTCGGCGCCCGTGAGATATTGCAGCGACAGCGGATCGCACAGCAGGGTCACGCCCTCGCGCTCCAGTGCGAAATCGTCCTCGGCCTGCGCTTCGTCGAAAGTGAAGCCGTACTGGAAGCCCGAACAGCCGCCGCCGGAGATGTATACGCGCAGCTTCAGCCCGGGATTGCCTTCCTCCGCGATCAGCTCATGCACCTTGTGCGCGGCGGCCTCGGTGAACACCAGCGGCGCGCCGCTGCTGCGGTAATCGGGAACGGAGGGAAGCGAAACGACGGTATCCATGGCACTCACATGGGGATGCTGGCGGGCGGTACAAGGATACTTCGCCCGCCTTGCGGTGGCATGACTGGCTTTGGTCAGCCCTGCATCTTGCTCTGCAGGTAGCGTTCCGCGCCGATGTCCTTGACCAGGCTCTGCTGGGTTTCCAGCCAGTCGATGTGTTCTTCCTCGTCGTGCAGGATGCCCTTGAACAGATCGCGGCTGACGTAGTCGGCAATGCCCTCGCTGTGCGCGATCGCCGCGCGCAGGTCCTTGGTGGCGGCCAACTCCAGGTCGAGGTCGCCCTGGATGCATTCCAGCACGTTCTCGCCGATGCGCAGCTTGCCCAGGTGCTGCAGGTTGGGCAGGCCGTCGAGAAACAGGATGCGCTCGATCAGGCGATCGGCGTGCTTCATTTCCTCGATGGATTCCTTGTATTCGTGCTCGGCCAGTTCTGCGTAGCCCCAGTCCTTGAACATGCGGCAATGCAGGAAGTACTGGTTGATCGCGGTCAGCTCGTTGTAGAGCACCTTGTTGAGGAATTCGATGACCTTGGCGTCGCCCTTCATGGCCGTCTCCGTTGTCTGGATGCAACGACTATACGGAGTTCGTCCTTTCAAGGGCGAAACACGAATGGCAATGGTTTGCGCGCGAGAACGCGCGGATGGTTCAGGCGACCGCGACGAAGGCGGGGAGTGCAGTCGCGGATACGTGCTGCTCGATTGCCTGTGCGAGGCAGGCGCGGGCCTCTGATTCGCAGCATCCACAGCAATCCGAGCAACCGGTGCGTGCCTGCAGTTCGGCGAACGAGCCCACGCCGTCGGCTACTTCGCGGCGGATGTCGTGATCGGTAACGGCGTTGCACAGGCAAATGTACATGGGACAAATCTAAACGCAAACGCGAATGATTGTCAACTACTTGGCGGCGCTGGTTCCGGGTCGTTCAGGCGGCGCGCCAGCCGTGCGGCGGTTCGCCCAGCGCGGCGTCGGCGTCATCGCGCGGCGGAGCGTGGCCCAGTTCGACCTGGCAGAGACCTTCCACCAGCGGCGCGAAATGGCGCAGGGCGCGCTCATATACCTGTCGTTTGAAATTCACCACATGGGCGGCCGGGTACCAGAAATCCACCCAGCGCCAGATGTCGAACTCGGGCTTGTCGCACGCATCCAGCCGCAGCGAGGTTTCGTCGCTGACCAGCTTGAGCAGGAACCACACCTGCTTCTGGCCGATGCAGGTGGGGTGCTGATGGTGGCGTACGTAGCGCTGAGGCAGCTTGTAGCGCAACCATCCGCGGGTGGAGGCCATCACCTCGACATGCTCGGGTGCCAGGCCGGTTTCCTCTTCCAGTTCGCGGTACATCGCTTCCAGCGGCGTCTCGTCGCTGCGCATGCCGCCCTGCGGGAACTGCCAGCCGTCGCGGTTGATGCGGCGCGCCCAGAACAGGCGACCGTCTGCATTCAGCAGCACGATGCCCACATTCGGACGGTAGCCATCGACGTCGATCATCTCGTCATCCTCGGGCCAGGCCACGCGGCGGCAGCAGCCGATGCGCGCTAGGCGATGGCCCGATTCAACCATGCAGGCGAAATCGCGGCAAGCCGGATGGGTTGAACATGAGCGTGCGCGCCATTAAACTGCCGCGCCCCGCTTCCGGCATCGTTGCAATCCGGCGCAGCGGCCCACCCCATGGCTATGTAGCTCAGCCGGTTAGAGCACAGCACTCATAATGCTGGGGTCGGTGGTTCGAGTCCACCCATAGCCACCATGCGCTCCATCCCGCGCCCGTGCGATCCGCGGTCGACGGATCGCCGGAGCAGCAGCATGCGTATATTCAAGGTTTTCCAGATCGAGGCGGCGCATCGCCTGCCCAACGTGCCTGTCGGGCACAAGTGCGCGCGACTGCATGGGCATTCGTTTCGCGTGGAAGTGCATGTGGCAGGCGAGCCCGACGCGCATAGCGGCTGGGTGATGGACTTCGCCGATGTGAAAACGGCTTTCGCGCCGTTGTTCGAGCAGCTCGACCATCACTATCTCAACGATATCGAGGGCCTGGAAAATCCCACCAGCGAAATGCTGGCGCGCTGGATCTTCCAGCGGCTGGAGGTGCGCTTGCCCGGTCTGGACGAAGTGGTGGTGCACGAAACCTGCACTTCCGGCGCCAGCTGCGGGCGAAGCCATCCTTGACGCGGTGCGATGACAGATTCGTGACATGCAAATGGCTGCAATACATGAATATTTCTAGACTGGTCTGGTCGACCGACAAAAAATATATTGCGTTGCACAAAAAGACTTGCTAGAGTGCTTGCCACTACCCGCATACCCCAACGAGGGCAAGCTCATGACGCAGCAGTTCAACAACCAGTTTTTCGCTTTCACCAAGCAGGCCACCGAGAGCGCGTTCAAGGCGCAGACGTTGGCCTTGAAGGGCCTGGAAACGGTCGCCGCGCTGCAGCTGAAGGCGTTCGAGCAGCAGACCCGTGATTCCGCCGCGTTCGTGGCCGAGGCGCTGGAAACCCGCGACGCCGACGCGCTGCGCACCCTGTGGGAAAAGGGCGCCACCCTGGGCCGCGAGCAGGCCGAGCGCGCCGTGGCGGTTTCGCAGGAAATCATCGCCGTGACGCAGAAGACTGCGGAGTCACTGCAGGCGCTCGCGCAGGAACAGCGTCAGGCCGCGAACGATGCGGTGGCCGCCCCGGTGGCCAAGAAGGTCGCCAAGTAAGAGAGTCAAGCAGCACCCTACCGGCGGCCTCTCCCCGTCGCGCGGCAGCAAGGGCCGGACTTCCCCAAGTCCGGCCCTTTTCTTTTGGATGGCGTCGAGCGTGGGAGTGGCCAGGTCGATGGTCGTAGATCGGCCGTGCGGACGAGTTTTTACAACGTTCGCGGCTTGTCGCTGCAAGCGGGGCACTGATATACTTTTACGGATTGGATCGCGTTCGTGGCTGGTATCGGTGCCGCCTGGCGGGGCCGATGCGGAGGGGTCGCGTGCTCAACAGTCTCGACGCCGGTCGACGCCTTGCGCTGCGCACTGTGCTGCTGCAGTTCGCGGTGTCGGCCTTGGTTGGTACGGTGTTCCTGCTGAAGGGACACCTGGAGGCGGTTTCGGCTACGGCCGGAGGATTCACGGTAGCGCTGGGTACCGCGCTGATGTCCGTGCAGGCCTTCGGTCGACTGGTCGGCGGTGCGGCGGCTTTCTTCCGCCTGTTGCTCGGCCTGCTGCTGAAATGGGCAGTGGTCGTGGGCGGGCTGGGACTGATCCTGTTTAAGTACAAATTGCCGCCGCTGGCTGCCGTGACGGGGCTGGTGGCTGCCTACGCGGTTTATCTGATGGCGTTCAGATTCAAGGGTTGATGCATGGCAAGCGAGCCGGGCGGTCTTACCGAATACATCCAGCACCACCTCACGCATCTTGTTCCACAAGTGGGCAAAGATGGTTTCTGGGCGGTGCACCTTAACCTTGACTCGATCACGGTGTCGCTGGCGCTGGGTGTGCTGTTCTGCGTGTGGTTCTGGTCGCAGGCGCGCAAGGCTACGTCGGGTGTGCCGGGCAAGGGTCAGGCCTTTGTCGAGATCATCCTTGAGTTCGTCGACGGCCAGGTCAAGGACGTGTTCCATGGTGATCGCAGCTTCCTCGGGCCGCTGGCGCTGACTGTGTTCGTCTGGGTGTTCCTGATGAACGCGATGGACTTGCTGCCGGTCGACCTGCTGCCGTGGATCACCGAGAAGTTCGGCATCGGCCACTTCCGCGCCGTGCCCACTGCCGACGTCAACATGACCTTCGGCATGTCGATCACGGTGTTCCTGTTGATCATCGTCTACAGCTTCAAGGCCAAGGGCTTCGGCGGCTACATGCACGAGCTGTTTACCGCGCCGTTCGGCAAGCACCCGTTGCTGTGGATTCCCAATTTTGCGCTGAACCTGGTCGAGCTGGTGTCCAAGCCGGTGAGTCTGGCGATGCGACTGTTCGGCAACATGTACGCGGGCGAGCTGGTGTTCATGCTGATCGCCGGCCTGTTCAGCGCAGGCGCGGGTCTGGCCGGCTGGGCGCTGTATGGCATGGGCATCATCGGCTACACGGTGTGGGGCATCTTCCACATCCTGATCATCTCGATCCAGGCCTTCATCTTCATGGTGCTGACCATCGTGTACATCTCGATGGCGCACGATCATCACTGATTCCAGTTCTGCTCCAACTTTCCAACCCTTCAACGCAACAACCGTTTTTTCGAGGAGATTACCGTGGACCAAGTCGCCGCTCACATCGTTCAAACCGCCCAGGTGCAGGGCTTCACCGCTATCGCGCTCGGCCTGATCATCGGCCTCGGTGCGCTGGGTGCCTGTATCGGTATCGGCGTGATGGGTTCGAAGTTCCTGGAAGCCGCTGCCCGCCAGCCGGAGCTGGTGCCGCTGCTGCAGGGCCGCATGTTCCTGCTGGCCGGCCTGATCGACGCGGCGTTCCTGATCGGCGTGGCGCTGGCCATGTACTTCGCCGTGGCAAATCCTCTGCTGTCGAAGTTGGGCTGAACACCGCCGGCGGCGCTGGGCGTCGCCATCCCTTCGGTGTGGACCTGATCCGGTCCACACCGGTTTCGTTACGTAACAGCAGGTAAGGCAGCGATGGATTTCAACGCGACCCTGATCGGCGAAATGATTGCTTTCGCCATCCTCATCTGGTTCTGCGTCCAGTTCATCTGGCCGCACATCAACAAGGCCATCGAGGAACGGCAGATCAAGATCGCCGACGGCCTCAGCGCCGCCGAACGCGCGCACGCCGAGCTGAAGGACGCCGACACCAAGGTGGCGGACGAAATCCGCAAGGCGCGCCAGCAGGCGTCCGAGATCATCGACAAGGCGCAGCAGCAGGCCAACGGCATCCTCGACAAGGCCCGTGCCGACGCGATCGTCGAGATCAACCGCCTGAAGGCCGTGGCGCAGGACGACATCGCCGCGATGGCGCAGCAGGCGCGCGAGCAGCTGCGCGAGCGCGTGGGTGCGCTGGCTGTGCAGGGTGCCTCGAAGATCGTGCAGCGCGAGGTGGATGCCTCCACGCACAAGGCGTTGCTCGACCAGCTCGCCGCCGAGGTCTGATCCATGGCCCAGGCAATCACCCTCGCCCGTCCCTACGCTCGCGCCGCGTTCGAGCTGGCCCATGCCGGCGGCACGCTGCCTGCGTGGTCGCAGGCGCTGGCGTTCGCCGCCGCGGTGGCGCAGGACGCGCGCGTGGCCGTGCTCGGCACCGACCCGCGCGTGCAGCCCCCGCAGTTGGTAGCGCTGCACCTGCCGGCTGGCATGCCGTCGGATGCGCCGTTCGCGCATTTCCTGGGCGAAATGGCCGAGAGCCGCCGCATGGCGCTGCTGCCTGAAGTGGCGGCGCTGTACGAGGAGTACCGCCGCGAGTCCGAATCGCAGCTGCTGGTCAAGGTGACCAGTGCGATGGTCTTGGACGCCGCACAAACCGAGCAACTCAAGGTATCGCTGAAGCGCCGCTTCAAGCGCGAGATCGAACTGGAAACATCGGTCGATGCCTCGCTGCTGGCTGGCGTGGTGGTCGATACCGGCAATGAAGTGATCGACGGTTCCGCGCGCGGGCGCCTTGAGCGCCTGAGCAGCGTCCTGGCCTAGTTTCAAGCGAAATCCATTTCGCAAAAGAGCAAAACCGGCCGTCCATGGCCGGACAATCATAGGTTTCACGCGAAATCCGTTTCGCGAAGAGCAAAAACCAGCCATCCATGGCTGGACTCTTAAAAGAGCTTTCAAATTTCAGGATATCGACCCATGTCCAGCACCACCCTGAACCCGTCCGAGATCAGCGAACTGATCAAGAACCGCATCGAGCAGTTCAAGCTTGGCGCGGAAGCCCGCAACGAGGGCACGATCATCAGCGTGTCCGACGGCATCGTGCGCATCCACGGCCTGGCCGACGTGATGCAGGGCGAAATGATCGAACTGCCGGGCAACGCGTTTGCGCTGGCGCTGAATCTCGAGCGCGACTCGGTCGGCGCCGTGGTGCTGGGCGAATACCAGCATCTGCGCGAAGGCGACGTCGCCAAGACCACCGGCCGCATCCTTGAAGTGCCGGTCGGCCCCGAGCTGCTTGGCCGCGTGGTGGACGCGCTGGGCAACCCGATCGACGGCAAGGGTCCGCTCAACGCCAAGCTCAGCTCGCCGATCGAGAAGGTCGCGCCGGGCGTGGTGTGGCGCAAGTCGGTCGACCAGCCGGTGCAGACCGGTTACAAGTCGGTCGACTCGATGATTCCGATCGGCCGCGGCCAGCGCGAGCTGATCATCGGCGACCGCCAGACCGGCAAGACCGCGCTGGCGATCGACGCGATCATCAACCAGAAAGACTCGGGCATCTTCTCGATCTACGTGGCGATCGGCCAGAAGCGCTCGTCCATCGCCAACGTGGTACGCAAGCTCGAAGAGAACGGCGCGCTGGCCAACACCATCGTGGTGGTCGCCTCGGCCTCCGAATCGGCTGCGCTGCAGTACATCGCGCCGTACTCCGGCTGCGCCATGGGCGAATACTTCCGCGACCGCGGCCAGGACGCGCTGATCGTCTATGACGACCTGTCCAAGCAGGCCGTGGCCTATCGCCAGATCTCGCTGCTGCTGAAGCGTCCGCCGGGCCGCGAAGCCTACCCGGGCGACGTGTTCTATCTGCACTCGCGCCTGCTCGAGCGCGCCTCGCGCGTCAGCGAGGAGTACGTCGAGAAATTCACCAACGGCGAAGTGAAGGGCAAGACCGGTTCGCTCACCGCGCTGCCGGTCATCGAAACGCAGGCCGGCGACGTGTCCGCCTTCGTGCCGACCAACGTGATCTCGATCACCGACGGCCAGATCTTCCTCGAGACCGACCTGTTCAACGCGGGCATCCGCCCGGCCGTGAATGCCGGTATCTCGGTGTCGCGCGTGGGCGGTTCGGCGCAGACCAAGATCGTGAAGAAGCTGTCCGGCGGCGTGAAGCTGGCGCTGGCGCAGTACCGCGAACTGGCTGCGTTCGCGCAGTTCGCTTCCGACCTCGATCCGGCCACCCGCGCCCAGCTCGACCGCGGCCAGCGCGTGACCGAGCTGATGAAGCAGAAGCAGTACGCGCCGCTGTCGATCGCCGAGCTCGCGTTGTCGGTGTATGCCGCGGAGAAGGGTTACCTGGACGACTTGCCGGTGAACAAGGTGCTGGCGTTCGAGAAGGGCATGCACGACTTCTTCCATCAGAACCATGGTGATCTGATGAAGAAGATCGTCGCCACCGGCGACTGGAACAATGACATCGAGGGGACCTTCAAGTCCGGTCTCGACGAGTTCAAGAAGACCGGCAGCTGGTAATCCCAGGAACGGCGCGCCGGTCGTGAACCGGCATAGCACAGACCCGACAGGTTGAGGCATACGTGGCTAGCGGACGCGAAATCAAAACCAAGATCAAGAGCACGCAGAACATGCGCAAGGTGACGCGCGCGCTCGAGATGGTCTCGGCCTCGAAGATCCGCAAAGCGCAGGATCTTATGAAGGCCTCGCGTCCCTATGCGCGTTCCATGCGCAAGGTGATCGCACACGTGGCGCAGGCCAACACGGACTTCAAGCATCCGTTCCTGGTCGAGCGGGACAACGTCGCGCGCGTGGCCTACATCGTGGTGTCCACCGACCGCGGACTCTGCGGTGGCCTGAACTCCAATATGTTCCGCCGCCTGCTGCCCGCGATCCGCGAGTGGCAGGACAAGGGCGTGCAGGTCGACGTGCTGGCAATCGGCCAGAAGGCACTGCAATTCTTCCGCCGCATCAAGGGTGTGAACCTTGTCGGCAGCGTCACCCACCTGGGCGAGCGTCCCAAGCTCGAGCAGCTGGTCGGCGTCATCAAGGTGGTGCTGGATGCCTACGAGGCCAATGGCCTGGATCGGGTGTTCCTCGCCTACAACGACTTCGTCAACACCATGACGCAGAAGCCCACCATCGATGCGCTGCTGCCGCTGCCGCTGGTGGCGGCGGAGATGGAAGCGCAGCAGGCGTCCGGCGAGTCGGCGTATGCCGGCATCAAGCTGGAGCAGGCCCACGACTGGGACTACATCTACGAGCCCGATGCGCAGACCGTGCTGGAACACGTGCTGGGCCGCTACATCGAGTCGGTGGTGTACCAGGGTGTGCTGGAAAACCTCGCCAGCGAACACGCCGCGCGCATGGTCGCGATGAAGAGCGCGTCGGACAACGCGAACAAGGTGATCGACACGCTGACGCTGGTCTACAACAAGACCCGCCAGGCGGCGATCACGCAGGAAATCTCTGAAATTGTGGGTGGCGCTGCAGCGGTATAAGTGCGGTCATCCATGACCGCGAAGATCAAATGGGCGGCCATCCGTGGCCGCACTCTGAATAAAAGCAACCGCTTCGTGGTTGCACTAAACCAAGCGACGCTTCGTCGGCGCTGATACGAAATCACAAAGATCCATCCGGAGCACATCCATGAGCCAGGGCAAAGTTGTTCAGATCATCGGCGCAGTCATCGACGTCGAGTTCGCACGCGATCAGGTGCCGCAGGTGTATGACGCGCTGAAGATCGACGGCACCGAGATCACGCTGGAAGTGCAGCAGGTGCTGGGCGACGGCGTGGTGCGCACCATCGCGCTGGGTTCCACCGACGGCCTGAAGCGCGGCCTCGTGGCCCGCAACACCGGCGAAGGCATCAAGGTGCCGGTGGGCAACGCCACCCTGGGCCGCATCATGGACGTGCTCGGCAACCCGATCGACGAAGTCGGCCCGATCAACGCCGAAGACCGCTGGGTGATCCATCGCGAAGCGCCGTCGTATGCCGACCAGGCGCTGGCCAACGAATTGCTGGAAACCGGCATCAAGGTGATCGACCTGGTCTGCCCGTTCGCCAAGGGCGGCAAGGTCGGCCTGTTCGGCGGCGCCGGCGTGGGCAAGACCGTGAACATGCTCGAGCTGATCAACAACATCGCGACCCAGCACTCGGGCCTGTCGGTGTTCGCCGGCGTGGGCGAGCGCACCCGCGAAGGCAACGACTTCTACCACGAGATGCAGGACGCCGGCGTCGTCAAGCTGGACAACCTGCCGGAATCGAAGGTGGCGATGGTGTACGGCCAGATGAACGAGCCGCCGGGCAACCGCCTGCGCGTCGCGCTGACCGGCCTGACCATGGCCGAGTACTTCCGCGACCAGAAGGACGCGTCCGGCAAGGGCAAGGATGTGCTGTTCTTCGTGGACAACATCTACCGCTACACGCTGGCCGGTACCGAGGTGTCCGCGCTGCTCGGCCGCATGCCGTCCGCCGTGGGCTACCAGCCGACGCTGGCCGACGAAATGGGCGTGCTGCAGGAGCGCATCACCTCGACCAAAACCGGTTCGATCACCTCGATCCAGGCCGTGTACGTGCCTGCGGACGACCTGACCGATCCGTCGCCGGCCACCACCTTCGCGCATCTCGACTCCACCGTGACCCTGTCGCGCCAGATCGCCTCGCTGGGCATCTACCCGGCCGTGGATCCGCTGGACTCCACCAGCCGCCAGCTCGATCCCCAGGTGGTGGGCCAGGAGCACTACGACGTGGCCCGCCGCGTGCAGGGCATGCTGCAGCGCTACAAGGAGCTGAAGGACATCATCGCCATCCTCGGCATGGACGAACTGTCCGAAGAGGACAAGCAGGTGGTGGCGCGCGCCCGCAAGTGCGAGCGCTTCTTCAGCCAGCCGTTCCACGTGGCCGAAGTGTTCACCGGCGCGCCCGGCAAGTACGTGTCGCTGAAGGAAACCATCCGCGGCTTCAAGATGATCGTGGAAGGCGACGTCGATCACCTGCCCGAGCAGGCGTTCTACATGGTCGGCGGCATCGACGAAGCGATCAAGAAGGGCGAGGAGATGGGCGCGAAGAAGGCCGCGTAAGCGACCTCCTTCCGAACCCCTTCGAGCGCAGCGAGAACCATCATGACCACCACCATCCGCGTCGAAGTCGTCAGCGCCGAGGCCGCGATCTATTCCGGCGAGGCGACGATGGTCGTCGCCACCGGCGAAATCGGCGAGCTGGGCATCACGCCCCGCCACGCCCCGCTGATCACCCGCCTCAAGCCGGGCAAGGTCGTCGTGACCGAAGCCAACGGCGGGAAGATCGACATCTCGCTCACCGGCGGCGGCATCCTCGAGGTGCAGCCGCAGTCCGTCACGGTACTGGCCGACACGGCGATCCGTTCCGAGGACATCGACGAGGCCGCCGCACAGCGCGCCAAGAAGGAAGCCGAGGACGCGTTGGCCAACCGCAGCGATGCCGTTGAAGTGGCCGAGGCGCAGGCCAAGCTGGCGATGGCGATGGCGCAGCTGCAGGCGCTGGAGCGGTTGCGCAAGAACCTCAAGCACTGAGCTTCTGCGATCCAGCTGATCGCGAGGATCGGAGGAGCGGCCATCTACGGTCGCACTCCCGGCAAAAGGCCGCCGCTTCGTTTGGCGGCAAGCTGTTCGAAACGCCAGCCTCGTGCTGGCGTTTTTGCATTTGGCCGATGCCCGGACGATGGTTGGTTACTTCAAATTACAATTGTAGTCTGATAGCGTCGCGGTCGCCCGAAGCAAGGAGATGCACCGTGACGAAACGCATGAGTACGCCACTGGCCAGCCTGCTGGCGTTGGGTATGGCGGGTTGCGCCACCGTCGCTGCGCCGCCGTCCAAGGCGCCGAACGAAGGTTCTGCCAGCTATCGGATGCTAGACGATAGCCATATGGCGCACTACCAACTGGCAATAGGAGACATCGCTACGGGCGCCACACCGTTCCAGCGCATCCTGCCGGTCTACCCGCCGAGCCAACTCGCCGCTTGCGCGCCGATGCAAGAGGTAGATGCGCAGGTGATCGTCGACGAAACCGGCAAAGTGAGCGACGTTCGGGGTGTTCTCGCCGAAAACGGGTCGGCCACGCCGCCGTGGTCGCCATTCCTTGCCGCGGTGCGCACCGCCGTGCTGCAGTGGCGGTTCAATCCGCTGCGCATCAACCATTGGGCGGCCGACGCGGACGGCAATACCCACGAAGTCGACAGCACCACGAAACCTTTCAGCCTGATGTACGCATTCCGCTTCGAATGCCACGCCGGCAAGGCAACCGTGACATCTGCACCGACAAAAGGCTGAGCCGGCGTCGCTGATAGACTTCCAGGCCAGCACCCGTCAAGGCAGGCACGCATGAACAACACTCCGCTGCACGTCATTGTCCTCGCCGCCGGAGCGGGTACGCGCATGAAGTCCACGCGCCCCAAGGTGCTGATGCCGCTGGCCGGACGCCCCCTGCTCGGCCACGTGCTGGCCACCGCGCGCGCGCTGCAGCCGGTGGCGATCCACGTGGTCTATGGCCACGGCGGCGACCAGGTGCAGGCCGCGTTTGAGGGCCAGGGCGACCTGCACTGGGTGCTGCAGGCCGAACGCCTTGGCACCGGCCATGCTGTGGAGCAGGCGCTGCCTGACATACCCGACGATGCCCAGGTGCTGGTGCTCTACGGCGACGTGCCGCTGACCCGCGCCGACACCTTGCGCACGCTCGTGCAGGTGGAGGGCGGCTTCGGCCTGCTGGCGATCCGCGTCGCCGATCCGCGCGGCTATGGTCGCGTGCTGCGCGATGGCAATGGCCATGTGCGCTGCGTGGTCGAGGAGAAGGATGCCAGCGACGAGCAGCGAGCCATCGATGTGGTCAACACCGGCATCCTCGTCGCACCGGCTGCCGCGCTGCGCGTCTGGCTCGCCGGGCTCGACCGCGACAACGCGCAAGGCGAGTACTACCTCACCGACATCTTCGGCATGGCAAACGACGAAGGACGTCCCGCGCTTGGCGTCGAATGTCCCGATCCGTTGGAAGCCTCGGGCGCGAACGACGTACTGCAGCTTGCCGGACTGGAGACCGAATACCGGCGTCGCGCCACGCATGCGCTGATGCTGGCGGGCGTGCGCCTCGCCGATCCGGCGCGGATCGACGTGCGCGGCGAAATAAACCACGGCCACGACGTGGAAGTGGACGTCGACGTGATCCTCGAAGGCAGCGTGAGCCTCGGCGACGAAGTGCGCGTCGGCCCGTTCACCCGGCTGAAGGACGTGCGGCTCGCCGCCGGCACCGTGGTGCTGGCGCACTGCGACGTGGAAGGCGTAGTCACCCACGGTCCCTGCACCATCGGACCGTTTGCGCGACTGCGTTCCGGCACCGAACTCGACGCCGGCGTGCACGTGGGCAACTTCGTCGAAACCAAGAAGACCCGTATCGGCGAGGGCAGCAAGGCCAACCACCTTACCTACCTCGGCGACACCGTGATCGGCCGCGGCGTCAACGTCGGTGCCGGAACCATTACCTGCAACTACGACGGTGTGAACAAGTTCGCCACGCGAATCGAGGACGGCGCCTTCATCGGTTCCAACAGCGCCCTGGTGGCGCCGGTGACCATCGGTGCCCAGGCCACTATCGGTGCCGGTTCGGTCATTACCAAGGATGCAGCGGCGGGCGAACTTACCGTGGCGCGTGGGCGGCAGATCACGCTTTCCGGTTGGCAGCGGCCGACGAAGAAGGAATCGTGAGCCTGGCGGGATGGACGATGTCTCCGTGCACCGTCGTCGTGCTGTGCCAGCAGGCGCGGTCTCCGCAGCCTGTCATCGAGCCGCCGACATGCGGCATGCGCGACCAGGCCTGACGGCAGCGACGACAAGGCACGGTATCTGGAGCCCTCGGACAGGCCTTCAGGCGTAGCGCCAACCATCCAGCTCAACCAGCAGTTCGCTGCGGCACACGTCGCCATGCAGCAGCAGCACGGGCACGCCGGGCAGGCGTTGCTGGAGTTTTGCACGCACACGCGGTGCATCGATGGGGTGGCGTATGTAGGCTTTCAGCGGCGCGTGCGTGTCGAATCCGGCCGGCATGCCGGCACTGGCAAGCAGCGCCTCGAGGTTGAGCAGGATTTCGTCGAGTTGCGCGACGGTATCCCCCTCGTGGGCCGAAGCGTGACCCACCACGGCGGCGGTACCCGAGATAGCCAGGGCGTCCTCCGCTGGCAGGCGCATCGCGCGGGCGAAACCGGGCGAGGTGCGGCCGTACTGGCGCGGATAGCGCCATGCGCTGGTCTGGCGCGGGTTCTCCACCGCGGTGCCGGTACGCGCACTGGCAAGCAGGTAGACCTGCAGCAGATGCGGATCGCCGTGGTGGCCGATGGCGGTGGCGGCCGGATAGCCGGCGGCGAACCAATCGCCGCAACCCTCGGCGCGACCATCGCAGAACAACTTGTAGCGTTCGGCGTCGCCTTCGCCCCGGTTGATCGCGCCCTGATAGTTCCAGATGCGCAACACCTGCTGCTGCTCGTGGCCGCGGATGAAATCGCGCAACTGCGCGTAGGCAACGCGAGCCGCGCCGGCGGGGCCGCCGTGCGCACGCTCGTCCAATTCCAGCGCAGCAAACAGCCAGCCGCCGCCGATCGACCAGCGTAATGCGCCATCGCGGCCATGTTCCACCGGGCCATCCACCTGCCACAGCTCGCAGGGCGCAGATGTGTCGAAGGTCTCCAGCGGCACGCGCAGGAGGCGTGGGTCCGCGCTGCCGGCAGCGCGGTCGTCGAAGCCGAACACCGCCAATGTGCCGGGTTCGGCCAGCAGGGCGATGGCGTCGTCCATGCGATAGGAAACGTGCGGTGCGCGTACCGGGCCGCTCTCGACCCTCCTGCTTTCACGACCCTCGACCATGCTTGCAACCGGGAATGACAAGAGCGCCATGTTACACTTTGCCGCCGCTTTCCAACGTTTCGACGATGTTTTCCGAGCTTCTGCGCACATGGCCGAACTGACCGCTGCCCAGCACGAGCTGGCCACCCTGATCGTGGAAAGCCTGAACCTCGAGGCGGTCGATCCCGCAAAGATCAACCCTGATGCCCCGCTGTTCGACGGCGAGCTGGGGCTGGACTCCATCGACGCGCTGGAGATCGCGCTGGCGGTGTCCAAGCGCTATGGCTTCCAACTGCGTTCCGACCACCCCGACAACAAACGCATCTTCGCCAGCCTGCGCGAGCTGAGTGCATTTGTCGAAGCGCATCGCGGCCAGGGCTGAGGCCTCCCGCGCATGGGCGACACTACGCACTGGCGCGAGCAGCGCGAAGGCGGCGGACGCTTCGCATTGCGGTTGATCCTGGCGTTGGCGTTGCATGGCGGCCGTCGTTTTGCGCGGCTCCTGCTGTATCCGATCACGCTGTATTACTTCCTGCGCCGTGGCGCCGAGCGGCGTGCCTCGCGGCAGTACCTCGCGCGCGCGCTAGGCCGTCCACCGGGCGTGTGGGCGATGCTGCGCCAGTTCCATGGCTACGCGGCCACCACGCTAGACAGGGTTTTCCTGCTGGTCCGGGGCGAGCGCGGCTTCCATATCGAAGTCGAGGGTTTGGCGGAACTGGAACGTCGCCTGGACGAAGGGCGCGGCGTGCTGCTCATTGGTTCGCACCAGGGCAGCTTCGAAGCCTTGCGCGCGGTCAGCACGCGCCATCCCAGCGCGCAACTGCGGGTGGTGCTGGACAAAGGCAAGACGCCGATCATGACCGAGCTGCTGGAGGCCCTTGCACCCGACGTGGGCAAGGCCGTGATCGATGCCTCACGCGGCGGCGCCCACGTGGTGCTGGCTGCCGCCGAAGCCTGCCGGCAGGGCGCGATGGTGGCGCTGCTGGCCGATCGCGCGGGCGAACACGAAGCGCAGCGCAGCGTGGATTTCCTCGGCGCGCCCGCGCCGCTGCCGGTGGGGCCGTGGTTGCTGGCCAATGCGCTCCAGGTGCCGGTGCTGCTGTGCTTCGGCCTGTACCTCGGCGGCAACCGCTACCGGCTGGTGTTCGAGCCGTTCGCCGACCCCGTGGCGATTCCGCGCGACCAGCGCGGCCCCGCGCTGGATGTGCTGCTCGCGCGCTATGCCGCGCGGCTGGAACATTACGTGCGTGTGGTGCCATACAACTGGTTCAACTTCCACGACTTCTGGGCGGCAGGCGAATCCGCCGACCCGGGCGTTACACCCAATCGCGCGGCTTGAGGTAATCGGCCAGGCGGGCCTCTGCCGAACCCGGTCCGGGCTGGTACGCATACTCGAAGCGTACGCGCGGCGGCAGGCTCATCAGGATGGATTCGGTCCGTCCGCCGGATTGCAGGCCGAACAGGGTGCCGCGGTCGTAGACGAGGTTGAACTCCACGTAGCGGCCGCGGCGATAGAGCTGGAATTCGCGCTCGCGTTCGCCGTAGGGCGTGTCGTGGCGGCGTGCGGCGATGGGCAGGTACGCGTCGAGGAAACCCTGGCCAACGGCCCTGGTGAAGTCGAAGCAGCGCCCGAAGTCGCCTTCGTTGAGGTCGTCGTAGAACAGGCCGCCCACGCCGCGCGTTTCGCCGCGGTGCTTGAGATAGAAATAGTCGTCACACCACTTTTTATAGCGCGGGTAGACGTCCGCGCCGAACGGCGTGCAAAGGTCGCGTGCCACGCCATGCCAGTGCACGACGTCTTCGTCGAACGGGTAGAACGGCGTGAGGTCGAAACCGCCGCCGAACCACCACGCCGGTTCCATGCCTTCCTTGCTGGCCTCGAAATAGCGCACGTTGGCGTGTGCGGCAGGTACGTAAGGGTTCTTCGGGTGCAGCACCAGCGACACGCCGGTGGCGACGAAACTGCCGCCGGCAAGTTCCGGGCGGTGTGCAGTGGCGCTGGGTGGCAACGGCGTGCCGCTCACGCGCGAGAAGTTCACGCCGGCCTGTTCGAACAGTGCGCCGTCGCGCAGCACACGGGTACGACCGCCGCCGCCAGCGGCGCGCGTCCACGCGTCCTCGACAAAGCGCGCGGATCCGTCCAGCTGTTCTAGCTCGGTGCAGATGCGATCCTGCAGCGAACGCAGGAAGGCTTCGGCAAGGTCGGCTTGTTCGCTCATCGTTGACATCCGGTTTGCATCATTGCGAGCTTAGCAAGAGCGGACCCCGTTGCCGCTGCGGCGAGGCGTCGCGCGTCCTGCGATGGACCAAATGCACGGACCGCGCATGCGGTTCGTCGATGCGTGCGCTGCTGCCGGCGGCCCCCGTGGACTGGATGTGAGGTATTGCCGTTGCAACGTGTCGTCGACCATCGGTCCGGACCCGCAATGCAGATGGCGTCGGGTGACGCAATGGCTGTGATCGCCCAACACCGGAATCCATACCTGAACGACGGGCGCGCGCAAGCTAGGCAGCCAGGCAGGCGCTCGCTAGGCTGATGCGATGACGACACCGACGATTCCGCTGGCGATCAGTGCCAGCACCGTCAGCTCCGCGCTTGGTCGTGGGTTGGCGGCGCAGCTCGCGGCACTGCGGCAGGGTCGCACGGGATTGCGGCGCAATGATTTCGGCAGCGCGCCGCAGCTGGGCTGGATTGGCCGCGTGGACGGCGTGGAAGCCGTGGCGCTGCCGCCCGCGCTGGCCGATTGGGATTGCCGCAACAACCGCCTCGCCTGGCTCGGCCTGCAGCAGGACGGGTTCCTCGACCGCGTGCATGATGCCCGCCAACGTCACGGCGCGCGCCGCGTGGCGCTGTTGCTTGGCACCTCCACCGCCAGCATCGGCGCCACCGAGGAAGCCTATCGCCGCCTCGATGCTGCGGGGCGCTTCCCCACCGACCTGCGCCAGCCCGCACTGCATGCGCCGCATTCGCTGGGAGCCTTCGTCGCCGCGGCATTGGCTCTGCAGGGGCCGTGCCTCACGATTTCCACCGCCTGTTCGTCCAGCGCCAAGGTGTTCGCCAGCGCGGCGCGCATGATCGCATTGGGCCTGGCCGATGCGGCGGTGGTGGGCGGGGTGGACAGCCTGTGCGACAACGTGCTCTTCGGTTTCAACGCATTGGAGCTGATCTCGCCCGACGCCTGTCGCCCGTTCGACGCGAACCGCGACGGGATTTCGCTTGGCGAGGCCGCCGGTTTCACGCTGCTGGAACGCATCGACACCGCGCCACACGCACCGCGCCTGCTCGGTTATGGCGAGGCCAGCGACGCGTGGCATATGTCGTCGCCGCATCCCGACGGCCACGGTGCGGAGCTGGCGCTGGATGCTGCGCTGGCGCGCGCCGGCATCCACGCGTCGCAGGTCGATTACCTGAACCTGCACGGCACCGCCAGCCGCGCGAACGACGCGATGGAAGCCGCTCTGGTGGCGCGCCGTTTCCCGGCGACCACACGCGTGAGCTCCACCAAGGGCTGCACCGGCCACACGCTGGGCGCGGCGGGCATCGTGGAAGCGACGATCGCGCTGCAGGCCATCGAACACGGCTTCGTACCCGGCAACGTCGGTGTGGCCACGCCCGATCCCGCCTGCAGCGCGCAGTTCGCGTGGCAAGGCGAGGAACGCCGCGTGGACGTGGCACTCAGCAACTCCTTCGGTTTCGGCGGCAACAATGCCTGCCTCGTGTTCGGACGCGCACCATGACGTCGATGGAGCTGCATGTCGAGGGCATCGGCCTGTGGTCGCCACGTCTTGGCGACTTCGCCGCGCTGCGTGCCCTGCTTGCAGGCGAAGCACCTGCCGCGTCCGATGCACCCATTGCCGCGCTGCTGCCTGCGAACGAACGCCGCCGTGCGCCCGGCAGCGTGCGCCTGGCGGTGGAAGTGGCCGGTCAGGCGCTGGGCATGGGGGGTTACGATCCGACCGCCCTGGCTTGCGTGTTCGCCTCGGCCCACGGCGACCAGTCCATCACCGACGAAATCTGCGCCACATTGGCGCGCGCGCCCACGGAGCTGTCGCCCACCCGTTTCCACCATTCCGTGCACAACGCGTCGGCTGGTTACTGGACCATCGCCACGGGCTGCCGCGCCCCATCCAGCGCCATGTGCGCGGGTGCGCACACCTTCGGCGCCGCGCTGCTGGAAGCGGCGACGCAGGCGCTGGCCGAACAACGCCCGGTGCTGCTGGTGTGCAGCGATACTGCTGGAAGCGGGCCGTTGCTGGAGATGACCGGCTGCGGCAGCGCCTTCGGTTGTGCCTTGCTTCTGACGCCCGAGGCTGGCGCGAACGCGCTTGCGCGCTTGCGCTTGCGGATGGCGGACGATTGTCCCGCGCCTACGCCGGCGCCTGCCGCACTCCGGGACGAAGCGGCCGGCAACCCCTGCGCCGCCGCGTTGCCGCTGCTCGCCCTGCTCGCCACGCGGGGCGGCGTCTGCCGCGTCGGCTGCGCCACGGCGATGGATCTGCTCGTCGACGTCGAGGTCGCCGATTGAGCGCGTCCCTGCCCCGCTGGTGCGTGCTGATCCCCTGCCTCGACGAAGAGGCGGCGATCCGCCGCGTAGTCGAATCCGTGCTCGCGCTGGGCGCGCCCGTGATCGTGGTGGACGACGGCTCGACGGATCGCACGCCGGAAATCCTGGCGGCGCTGCCGGTCACGCTGCTTCGCCACGACGAACGTCGCGGCAAGGGCGAGGCGTTGCGCGATGGCTTCCGCGAAGCGTTGCGCCTGGGCTACGAAGCCGTGCTGACCATGGATGGCGATGGCCAGCATCTGGCGTCCGACATCCCGAGCATCGTGGCCGCCGCCGCCGCGCATCCCGGCGACCTGGTAATCGCCGCGCGCCTGCTCGACAAGGCGCAGCAGCCGCAGAGCCGCCGTCGCGCCAACGCCGTCGCCGACTGGGGTATTTCATGGGGATGCGGCCAGCCGGTGGCGGACACGCAAAGCGGACAGCGCTGGTATCCGCGTGCGGCGCTGGATCTGGTCGATCTCGCCGCGCAGGATTTCGTATTCGAAGCGGCTATCCTCATCGCTGCTTCGCGCGAGCTGCAGATGGGTGTGGTGTCGGTGCCGATCGCTTCGCGTTATCCCTTGGATGCGCGTCCCAGCCATTTGCGCCCGGTGCTCGACACCATGCGCATCACGCTCTACACAATTGGTCGTGTGCTGCATTACGGGCAGGTGGTGGAGAGCTATCGGCGATCGCATGCGGCGCCGCGGATAGTTCGAAGGTAGTGCTGCGCTTGGGAGAGCTGGTGCTTTCGCGAGGAACAAGGCGGTTTCGTCTGCCTGCCGACGGCTGGACCACTTCTCTTTTGCGTGCCCATGCGGAAGCGTGGGCGAACGGCAAATCCGACCCCGAGTCAAAGAGAAGTAGCCAAGAGAAAAACGCGCTCCGCGAAGACGCTCTCCGGGCATCGCGCCCTGCGGGTGCGTGAGAGGTGGAACCGGCTTTCCGGCCGGCCTCCTGCCTGATCGAAAAGGCATCGCCGCTCATAGCGATGTTCGTTGTATGGCCTGATCGTCCATGCCTCACCGCCGCCGAAGGATTCCTAAAGCAGCTCGCTTCCGGCGTGACAATCGCCATATACCTCGCGCCTCACAGAATCCCCTTCACCCCCGCACCAAATGCCGTAATCAATCGCGTATAGATCAATTTCGGCGAGATCGCCACGTCGGGGAAGTCCCCCACGGGCGTGTAGCACTGCTGGAACTTCGGATTGTCGGGTGCGAGCGGCCCGCAGCCAGGCTTGATTTCGTAGCTGGTGGCATAGCGGAACGGCCACAGGTCGAACAGGGGCAGGCGTGCGGAGACGTCGCCGATGGCGAGACTGATGTCGCCGAGCACGGGGATGCTTGGTTCGCGCTTGCCGATGGTCCAGGCGTTCTGCGGGAGGGTGTCTTCGAGGATGGAGTCGCGCACCTGGCTGGCGAAGCGCGGGTCCTGCACGATCACGCCGGCTTCGGTGTTGTAGTGGTCGGAACGCGGGTCGAAGTTGTGCGAGCCGACCATGGCGAAGCTGTCGTCCACCACCATCGATTTGGCATGCAGGCTGTAGCGGCGTCCGCTGCTGTGCAGGGGCGCCGGGCGGTTGCGCCTGCCGCCGCTGCCGAACATGCCGGGGCGGCGCTCGTTGCCGGGGAAACGGCGTCTCTTGTCCGCCTGTGCGATGGACGTGTCGGCGGGATTGTCGTCCCCGGCGTCGCGTGCCTCCTCGAACGCTTCCTCGGCGCTGTCGGCATGCGGCTTGAGTTCATGGATCTGGAAGCCGTATTCGGTGAGGTAACGGCGGCGATGCTTGTAGGACAGCGCGTAGACCGCGAAGGCGTCGGTGGCGGCCAGCGAGTTGGTGGAGACGATGATGTCGGGCGACGGATTCTGCTTGTGCAGTTTCTTGAAGATGTCCTGCGCGCGGCGGCTCATCACGAGGTAGGGCGTCTGCAGCACCACCTCGTGTTTGGCATCGGCGACCATGCGCATCAGCTGGACGGTGAAATCGCGGGCGTCGCGCTTGTGCGGCTCGTCGGTCTTGGCTGGCAGGTCGCTGAAGTAGTTCACCTGGCTGACGCGCAAGGTGTCGTCGCCGATCCACGCGGCGAGCCAGTCGGGGTCTTCCGCGTCGGACAGCAGGCGCGCCACGCGCGCGGGGTCGGTATAGGTCGGTGCGAGCCAGCCGGGTGGCGCGCTGTCGCTGCGGATGCGCCGGTTGACGTCGCGCAGGCGGATCAGCGGCACCGAGCGCTTGTGGTTCCAGAACAGCGCGAAGCTGTCGGCCATCTCCTTGCCCACCGGGCCTCCGGCCATCACGTCGCGGTCGAGATAGTCGAAGTCGGGGTCCCAGTTGAAGTAGCGGTTCTGGTAGTTGCGGCCGCCGGTGATGCCGATGACATCGTCCACCAGCATCAGCTTGTTGTGCATGCGCTGGTTGAACTTCATGAAGCAGCACAGCACGCCGGCGGCGAACTGCAGCGGTGGCGTCTGGGCATCATGGAAGGTGGGGTTGTACAGCTTCACTTCGAGGTTAGGGCTGACCCGGGCGAGGCGGTCGAGCAGCGCGAGGTCGCCGAAGGAAAACAGCTGGTCGGCGAGGATATGCACCTTCACGCCGCGCCGTGCAGCCTGCACCAGCTCGTTGAGCACCAGCTGGCCGACGTCGTCCTCGTCCCAGATGTAGGTCTGCACGTCGATGCTGTGCTGCGCGGCGTGGATCAGATTGATCCGTGCGGCCAGCGCGGCTTCGCTGTCGTCGAGCAGAGTGACGGTGTTGACCGGGTGGTCGGGTGTGGAGTCGGCCAGCGCCTGCTGGGCGGCAGCCAGCAGGGGCGACGGTTTGGCGCAGTGGTCGGCCTGCTGGCAGGTGTCCGCGCGGTTGGGACTGGCGGCAACGATGTCACCGGCTTCGCGGATCTGCGCGCGGCTCAGCGTGCAGCCTTGCAGCAGCACGATGATCAGCAGGACGGGAAGCAGCGATAACCGGCGAAACGACATGAACGATGGCATGGGCGAGGCGTGATGCCCCGGGCGTGTGGTGGAAGCTATCCCAAAATCCATTCGTCCTGGGCGTAGCACCGGGGGCGCGGAGTCGAAGGGGTGCGTTTTGCCGTTACCGGATTCAGCGCGGGGACCAGAACGCATCCAGTCGCGCGCAGGCCGGCTCCAGCGGGCCGCTCAGGTGCAACACCGCGAGGCCGCCCGGCGGCATGCCGCGGAACTCGTCGGAGCGGCCTTCCACGAGCAGCGCCACCAGCCGTTCGATGCCCGGGTTATGGCCTACCAGCATCACGGTGCCGGCGTCGGCGTGCTGGTCGAGCAGGGCCAGCAGTTCGCCAGGCGTGGCGTCGTAGATCTCGCCGGCTTCCTGCAGCGGGGGGGCGCTGCCCAGCGCGGCCAATGCCAATTTCGCAGTTTCCATGGTGCGGCGCGCGGGCGAGCAAAGCACGCGCTGGGGTTGCGCACCGTGGCTGGCCAGCCATGTGCCGGCATCCTGCGCCTCGCGCTGGCCGTGTTCGCTCAGCGCGCGTTGACGGTCGTCGCCGCCGTCGGCGGGCAGGGCTTCGGCGTGGCGCAGCAGGATCAGTTCGTGCATGGACGGCTCCGGTAGATGAGGGTCAGGCCTGGCGCTTGATCCAGCGCAGCAGCGGCTTCCAGTCTTCCTGGTGGTTGCGCACCTGCTCTGACTGGTAGTCGAAGATACCCTTGCCTAGCGCGGCAAGCAGCACATAGGCCTGGCTGTCCCGCAACTGGGCAACGACGGGGAAGGGCGACGCGGCGGCGAGTTGCTCCACTGCGTCCTGACTGGCTCGCGTCCACGGCTTGAGGCGGTTCGCCACCAAGGCCACCGGAAGTTTGCCGTTGCGGACGCGCTTGATGTCCTGCAATTCGCCGAGGAAGCGGGCGGTGGCGTCGAGGTCGAAGCTGGACGGCAATACCGGCACCAGCAACACGTTGGCCACGTCGATGAAGGGTTCCAGCTCGCGCTCGCCGACGCCGGCCGGGGTGTCGATCAGCAGCTGCTGGGTGTCGGCGGGCACCTTCTGCAGCGCCTTGCGGCCGCCTTCCAGGCCCAGTACTCCGGGCACGTTGTCGGGACGGCGGCTGGCCCAGCGGTAGCTGGAACCCTGCCGATCGGCGTCCACGATGGTGGTGTTCTGCCCCGCCTGTGCCCAATGTGAGGCCAGTTGCGTCGCCAGCGTGCTTTTGCCGCACCCGCCCTTGCTGCTTGCCACCAGCGTCGTAAGCATTGGGACACCTCGTCGCGAAGGTTGGCGCAAGCCTACCCGCTATGAGCGATCAAGGGGAGTGTGCCGATGCAGAGGTGTCCTGTTGCGCGGCATCGGGCGACTGGGGTTGCGGCTGCCAGCTGCCGGGGGCGGTGATCGAGACGCCACGGGTACGCAGCACGGTGGCGATCTGGCTCATCTCGGCACCGCCCTGCCTCGCGGTTGCCAACAGCAGCTGTGCCACCGTGGGATCGTCCTGCGCGTGCAGCGCCAGCTGCGAATAGTTCTGCACCTGCCAGATCAGGTCGCGGCGCTGCTGTTGGGCGGTTGCCTGCTCGGTGGCGTCGCCGAGGGTCTCGAACAGATGCAGCCCCAGCGAACGCGACAGCGGGCTGGAACCCCATCCGAGCAGTTTGGCCAGCTTGAGGCAGTCAGCCTTGAGGGCATCGTCGCCGCCTGCGCCTTCGCACAGCTTGGCCACCACCGGCAGCGCAGGCTGCGGTTGCAGCCGGGCGTTGGCGAGCACGATCAGTGCCTGTACACCGGCGGGTCCGGCTGCGCCCTGCGTGGCCGGCGGCGGGGGCAACGCATCCACGACGTTGGCCAGCGCGGTGAGGCTGTTGCCGGCGTAGTCGTCATAGATCTTGCTGTTGGCAGCCTTGGCGAGATCCTCGCGCGTGGACTTGGCCTTCATGTCGCGCGTGTCGATGCCCAGCTTGAGCAGCCACACCGCGGCATTGTCCGGCGCTTCCTCCGTCAGCTTGCGCAACGCGGTGGCGTTGGGGCAGGCGTCGGCCTTCGCGTCGCAGTCGGCGAGGCGCACCCATTGCACGGCGGGGCCGGAATCGTCGGCCGCGGCGGCTCGGTTGATCAACGCGTGAAAGCTGCCGGTCTTGCTCGGGTTGGACAACGGGCGGGCCAGCAAGGCCGCACCCAGCAGCGGCTCCGCCGTGGCGCGCAATGCGAGCACGCTGACCATGTCGCGCTGGAACGATTGCAGCGCCTGGTCGCGCGCATCGTTGGCAATGGCCGGGGCCGAAGCAGCGGCGGGTGGGTTCGTATCGTCCGCCGCCGCAGTCGCGGCAACCAGCGACAGGGCGCCGGCAAGGGCGAGGCAATGCCATCCACGCATGAGGTGCTCCAGCAATCGATGAAGCCGCCAGCTTAGCGGCCGTGCCTTGAGGATGCTCTGAACGATTTCTGAGCCCCGCGCCGCTGCAGCGGCCTCATGTCGGGCCGTGTTGTTAGGATGTCCGCTCGATTGCGCGCGTGCGCGCTCCACCCACTACAGGGGGCGGAGGATAGTCGTGGCTCATTTTTCCAGTTTTGCCGATGGCGCGCCGTGGTTTGTCGGCTGGGGCACGTTGGCGCTGATCAACGCGGGGCTGGCTCAAGGCAAGAACCGCAGCGGCCTGCGGTGGTTCCTGTTGTCCTTGTTGTTCGGCCCGCTGACGACCCTGGTCCTGGTGCTGCTGCCCAAGGAGCGGGCCAAGCTGTTTTGAGGGGTGAAACTGCTGGATCGAGGTGAACCCAGGCACCATCAGAGCGCGCTTGCTTTAAGCCACGCTTCGGCGATCCGTACCATGTCTATTTGAAGCTTTTGGCTTATTCGCCAAAAGCTTCGCGCATGAATTCCGGCTGGGCCAGCGCGGCCTTGTGGATCTCGGCGTTGTAGTACCTGGTGGGGAAGTTCTTGCTCAGGGCGCCGCGCTCGCGGAAGCCGCTGAGGTCGCCGCCCTTGCGCGCCATCGTGCAGCTCCACCAGCCGGTGGGGTAGCAGGGTTGCGGGAACGGCAGAGTCTTCACCGCGCTGAAACCGGCCGTGCGCATCGCCGCACGCATCGACTTGATGAGTTCGATGTGCGCCAGCGGCGATTCGCTCTGCTGCACCAGCAGGCCGCCGTGGCGCAGGGCCTTGAAGCAGCTGGCGTAGAACGCGGCGTTGAACAGGCCTTCGGCCGGGCCCACAGGGTCGGTGGAGTCCACGATCACCAGGTCGATCGACTCCGGCTCGGCCTCGGCCATGTACTTGATGCCGTCGATGAACAGCAACTCGGCGCGCGGATCGCTGTTGGATTCGCACAGCTCGGGGAAGTATTGCTCGGCGAGGCGCGTGACGCGCTCGTCGATCTCCACCTGCACCGCGTGCTCCACCTCTTCGTGCTTGAGCACTTCGCGCAACGTGCCGCAGTCTCCGCCGCCGATGATCACCACGCGCTTGGCGCGCGCATGGGTGAACAGCGCCGGATGGGTCATCATCTCGTGATAGAGGAAGTTGTCGCGGCTGGTGAGCATCACGCAGCCGTCGATCACCATCAACTTGCCCCAGTCGGTGGTCTGGTGGATCTCGATGGTCTGGAACGGGGTCTTCTCCGCGTGCAGCAGTTGCTCGGTGCGGAAGCCGATGGAGGAGCCGGAGGCCTGGTGGGCCTCGGTGAACCAGCTGATCTGCTGCGACATGGGTGTTCCTGGGTCAGGCGCGAAGTTTGGCCGCGTATTGTAGCCGAGCTGTCGCGCATGGGCTGTTACAATGGCGCCTCCGGTACGCGGCGCGTACCGGCTGGTGCGATCGGCCCCGCGGCGTGCGAGGCTTCCGGCCCTTCGTGCTTAGTTGCGTCAAGGCTCGCCGCTGCGACGACATGCCTTCTTTCCGTTTGCACAAGGAGACATTCCCATGTCGAAGCCCTGGACCGTGGCCGATGCCCGCCATACCTACGCCGTAACCCATTGGAGCGACGGTTACGTCGATGTCAGCGACACCGGCGAGATCGCGATACAACCGCACGGGACGCGCGGCCCCGCACTGTCGCTGCCGGCCATCGTGGCGCGCGCCTGCGCCGAAGGCCTGCGCCTGCCGCTGCTGGTGCGCTTCCCGGACATCCTGGCCGACCGCCTCGCGCGCCTACAAGGTGCGTTCGCCAAGGCCATCAGCGAATGGAACTACGCGGGCGGCTATACGGCCATCTACCCGATCAAGGTGAACCAGCAGCGCGGCGTGGCAGGCGAGCTGGTGGCTGCCGGCACCGAGGGGTTCGGCCTCGAGGCCGGTTCCAAGCCCGAGCTGATGGCCGTGCTGGCGATGGCGCGGCCCGGCTCCATCGTGATCTGCAACGGCTACAAGGATCGCGAATACATCCGACTCGCGCTGATCGGGCTGAAGCTCGGCCTGCGCGTGCATATCGTGATCGAGAAGCTCTCCGAGCTGGACCATGTGTTCGCCGAGGCCCAGGCCCTGGGCGTGGAGCCGCTGCTCGGCGTGCGCGTGCGCCTGGCTTCCATCGGTGCCGGCAAATGGCAGAACACCGGCGGCGACAAAGGCAAGTTCGGGCTGTCGCCGGCGCAGGTGCTCACCCTGATCGAGCGGCTGGACAAGGCCGGCCTCAAGCACACGCTGAAGCTGCAGCATTTCCACATGGGCTCGCAGATCTCCAACGTGCGCGACATCGCCAACGGCATGCGCGAGGCCACCCGCTACTTCGTCGAGCTCACCCGCATGGGCGTGCCGCTGGAGATCGTCGACGTGGGCGGCGGCCTGGGCGTCGACTACGAAGGCTCGCGCTCGCGCAGCCACAACTCGATCAACTACTCGATCGAGCAGTACGCCGCGACCATCGTGCAGTCGCTGGCCGAGGCGGTGGAGGCGGAAGGCCTCAAGGCGCCGCATATCCTCACCGAGGCCGGCCGCGCGATGACCGCGCACCACGCCGTGCTGGTGGTCAACGTGAGCGAGGTCGAGGAGGTGCCGCAAGGCGCGATCCCCGCACCGGGCGCCCACGAACCGGCGGTGCTGCGCCGCCTGCGCGAGGTGCACGACGAACTCGACCGACGCCCGGCGCTTGAGCTGTTCCACGAAGCCCAGCATCACCTTGCCGAAGGCCAGACACTCTACGCGCTGGGCCAGCTCGCGCTGGCCGACCGCGCGCGGCTGGACGAGATGTACTACGCCATCGCCAACGCGGTGCGCGCGCGCCTGCTGCCCGGCGAGCGTTCGCATCGCGCCGCGCTGGACGAGCTGGACGAGAAGCTGGTGGACAAGTATTTCGTCAACTTCTCGGTATTCGAGTCGGTGCCCGACATCTGGGCGATCGAGCAGATATTCCCGATCGCGCCCATCGCGCGGCTGGACGAGCAGCCGACGCGGCGCGGCGCGATCGTCGACCTGACCTGCGATTCCGACGGCCGCATCGACCATTACGTGGATGCCGAGGGCGTGGACGTCTCGTTGCCGCTGCACGCGTTGAAGGAAGGCGAGAGCTATTGCCTCGGCATCTTCATGGTGGGTGCCTATCAGGAAACGCTGGGCGACATCCACAATCTGTTCGGCGACACCGATGCGGTGAACGTGCGTGTGGATGGCGACGGTTACGTGTTCGCGCACAAGCGCCGCGGCGACACGACCGACCTGATGCTGGACTACGTGGGCTACGACCTCGCCGCGTTGCGTGCCAGCTACCGCGAACGCATCGCCGCCGCAGGCGTCGTGAGCGGCGAGGCCGAGGCGCTCTATGCTGCGCTGGACGGTGGACTCATGGCCTATACCTATCTCGCCTGAGACACGCGCCGAGAACCCGTTCGATAACTCAACCTCCCGCTTCAGCTTGCGGGACGAGCGGACTGTTGCAAGAAGCGAAACGGTTTCGGACGTCTGCCGCGTCCGAGCCGCCTTGTCATGCAGGGCCAAGGCAAAGGTGACCAGGTAGAGGCCCGATGCGCCGGCATTGCCAGCAACCCTGTCGAAGGGCAGCTCCTGCCTATGCAATGGCCGATGCGGCCATGCCATATCCTGGTGCTGAAGGCTGACACCTTCGTCATTACCGCTGCGAGCTGCGCGGAGATTCCATGGGCGCCAAAGGGCATCGCAGCGGGCGGGAGGGCCCGGTATGACCGCCAGCCCATGACCCGCCCCCGCGATTCGCTATGATCCGCCGGTCTTCCGCGGGAGTGCGCCATGTCATTGCTGAGCAAAATGCTCCGCCACAAATCCATCGAGCAGTTGCAGGGCGAGGTGGGCAAACGCAGCGATTTTCGCCGGGTGCTGGGCCTGTGGCAGCTCACAGCCATCGGCATCGGCGGCATCATCGGCGTGGGCGTGTTCGTGCTGGCGGGCCAGCAGGCGGCGCTGAACGCCGGCCCGGCGGTGATCATCTCCTTCCTGATCGCCGGCATTGCCAGCGCGGCGGCGGCACTGTGCTATGCCGAGTTCGCCGGCATGATCCCGGTCACCGGCAGCGCTTACACCTACGGCTATGCCGTACTCGGCGAGCTGGCCGCGTGGCTGATCGGCTGGGACCTGCTGCTGGAATACGCATTGATCGTGGCGGTGGTGGCGATCGGCTGGTCGGGATACGTGCAATCGGCGCTTACCGGCATGGGCATCCATGTTCCGGTCTGGGCGCAGGGCGCCATCGGCACCGGCGACGGCCATGTGTTCAACGTGGTCGCCGCGCTGGTGACGCTGGGTGTATCGGCGCTGCTGATCTTCCGCACCGAATGGGGTGCGCGTTTCAACACGCTGGTGGTGGCGATCAAGGTGGCCGCCGTGGCGCTGGTGATCGGCATCGGCATGTTCTACGTGAAGCCGGGCAACTGGGCGCCGTTCATTCCGGCGCGCGAGATGGGCGCCGACGGTGCGATGCATTTCGGCTTCCAGGGTGTCGCCACGGCGGCGGCGGTGGTGTTCTTCGCGGTGTTCGGTTACGACACGCTGACCACGGCGGCGGAAGAGTCCAAGAACCCGCAACGCGACCTGCCGCGCGCGGTGCTGCTGTCGCTGGGCATCTCGATGGCGATGTACCTCGCCGTGTCGCTGGTGCTCACCGGCATCGCGCGCTACACCACGCTCAACACCCCGGCGCCGGTAGCCGATGCGTTCGAGGGCCTGGGCCTGCACTGGGTGGCGTTGACGGTGTCGGTGGCGGCGGTGTTCGGCCTGATCAGCGTGCTGTTCGCCTTCATGCTGGGCGCCACGCGCATCTGGTTCGCGCTGTCGCGCGACGGTCTGCTGCCGGCCTGGTTCGCCAAGGTGCACCCGCGCTACGGCACGCCGCATCGCCCCACGGTGGTGCTCGGGGTGTTCACCGCGCTGGTGGCCGGGCTGCTGCCGATCGAGGAGGTCGCCAAGCTGGTGAACATCGGCGTGCTCTCGGCTTTCATCGTCATCTGCACTTCGATAATGATACTGCGCAAGCGCAAGCCGGACCTGCACCGTGCGTTCCGCACGCCGTGGGTGCCGCTGGTGCCGCTGGTCGGCGTGGCGTTCTCGATCTGGCTGCTGGCGGAGCTGCCGGCGATCACCTGGAAGGTGTTCCTGATCTGGGTGAGCCTGGGGATGGTGATCTACCTCGGCTACGGCATGCGGCACAGCAGGCT
The DNA here is from genome assembly GCF_014842995.1 of Rhodanobacter sp. 7MK24. Lineage (GTDB taxonomy): Bacteria > Pseudomonadota > Gammaproteobacteria > Xanthomonadales > Rhodanobacteraceae > Rhodanobacter_A. Next base: position 281,308 of record NZ_JACYXL010000002.1, on the reverse strand, counting down.
CGAACGGGGCGGCTGAACGTCTTCGCCTGCACATGCACCGGCTTCGTTGCCGGTGCATGATGCCCCGGTCCGGGAGAGGGGCACATCATGCAGGAGCCGATGGAATTGTCTGGTGCATGCGCAGCGGTCTGCGCGAACTGCGGTGCGCCGCTGGGCGGCGAGTATTGCGCGCAATGCGGCGAGCGCCGGATGCATCCGGACGAGCACACATTGCGGCATGTCGTGGGCGAGTGGTTCGAGGCGTTCTCGCACGGCGAAGGCCGCCTGCTCAAATCGCTGCGCACCTTGCTGTTCCAACCGGGTGAACTGACGCGCGAATACTTTCGCGGACGACGTGTGCCCTACACGCGGCCGGTGGCGTTGTTCTTCGCAGTGAATCTGCTGTATTTCCTGCTCGCGGTCCTGCAGACCTTCAACACATCGTTGAGTACCCAGCTGGAGATGGCTCCGCTCACCGAGGTCAAGCAAGCCATGATCATGCGCCGCGTGGCAGGAGCGTCGATCAGCGGTACGGAGAGTGCGGCATTTGCGGGCGACTACTGGCGTACGGAGAACCCTTCCGCGATGAACGCCGGCAAGAGCACCGAACCAACCACCGCGACGTCGGCGCGTGCTGTCGTGTCTGCTCACGATGCCAATGTGCTGGGGGCGTTGCAGAGCTACGGCAAGCGCTACGACGAACGCACCGATGCCCTGTCGCGCGCGCTGGTGATAGCCCTGGTCCCGATGCTGGCGTGCTGGTTGTGGCTTGCACTGGTGCCTTGGCGGCGTGGGCTGGCCGAGCTGTCCATCTTTGCGACCCATGCCTGGGCGGCGCTGTTGCTGATACTCCTGGTTTTCGGCTGGGCCTGGAAAGGTCTGGCCAACGCGATGTTGTGGTTCCGGGGAGAGTTGCCGGCGTTCCTGCAGACCGACGGTTATGGCAGTGCGACCTTGGGCTTGTTGGTTCTTGCCTACCTCTATTGCGCGCTGAGGAACAATTTCCGGTTCAGCTGGGTGGGCAGTGCAGCCTTGTGTGTCTGGACGATGGCGGGTCTGTACCTGTCGCTGGAGCTGTACCGCGTGCTGCTGTTCTTCGTGACGGTGTATGCCTTGCACTGAGCGTGCCGGCGCAAAATCATGCGCCGCCTGCGCGTGACCTCTGGCAGGGTGCCGCGCGCGCATCGCGATCTACCATCGACCGGTCCCGCCGCTCGCCGTCACGACGAACGACGCTTTTCTGCCGGCAGCGCGGCTTCCGCGTGGGTCGGTGCCTGCCCGGAGCCGCCCGTGAATCGTCCTCTCTTCCGTTCCAGCCTGATCGCCGCCGCCGTGGTCGGTGCGCTTTCGCTTTCCGTGGTCCATGCACAGGACGCCGAGCGCGCCGCACCGGCCGATACGCCGTACGACGGTACGCTCACGGTGAATGTGGACCTCACCGACGCACCTAAGCGCATGTTCCGCGTGCAGGAAGCGATCCCGGTGAAGGCGGGCGAAGTCACACTGCTGTACCCCGAGTGGATCCCCGGCGAGCACGCACCGTCCGGTCCGATCCAGAACGTGGCCGGGCTGATCATCAGTGCAAACGGCAAGCAGCTCGCCTGGCGCCGCGACCTGCGCGACATGTACGCGATCCACCTCAACGTGCCGGATGGCGTGAGCCAGCTCGACCTTGCATTCCAGTTCCTCTCGCCGGCGCCGGGCGAGGACAGCCTGTTCGGCGCCAGCGCCTCGTCCACGCCGAACCTGGTGGACGTCGAGTTCAACCAGGTGGCGTTCTATCCGGCCGGCTACTACTCGCGGCAGATTCACATCCAGCCCACCGTGCAGTTGCCTGCCGGCTGGAAGTTCGGCACCGCGATGGAAGTGGCCAGCCAGAGCGGGGGCACCGTGCAGTTCAAGCCGGTGACGTTCAACAATCTGGTGGATTCGCCGCTGATCGCGGGCGAGTACTTCAACCGCGTGGATCTGGCGCCGGGCGCCAAGGTGCCGGTGCACCTCAACGTGGTGGGCGACGGTGCAAAGGACGTGAAGCTCACCGACAAGCAGCTGGAGCAGCAGCGCGCGGTGGTGACGCAGACCAACCTGCTGTTCGGTGCGCACCATTACGATCATTACGACTTCCTGCTCACGCTGTCCGACCACACCGGTCATTTCGGCCTGGAGCACCACCAGTCCAGCGACGATCGCCTGCCCGCCGATTTCTTCACCGACGATGACATGCACACGCTGGCGGCCAGCCTGATGCCGCACGAGTTCGTGCACTCGTGGAACGGCAAGTTCCGTCGCCCCGCCGACCTGTGGACGCCCAACTTCAACGTGAAGATGCAGGACGACCTGCTCTGGGTCTACGAAGGCCTTACCGACTACTGGTGCAGCGTGCTCACCGCGCGTGCGGACCTGTGGTCGCCCGAGCAGTTCCGCGACACGATGGCGGACATAGCCTCGCAGATGAGCGAACGCACCGGCCGCGCCTGGCGTTCGCTGCAGGACACCGCCGACGCGGCGCCGCTCACCTATTACGGCGGCGGCGGCTGGGGCAACTGGCGCCGCGGCACCGACTTCTATCCCGAAGGCCAGCTGCTGTGGCTGGACGTGGACACCAAGATCCGCGAACTCTCCGGCGGCAAGCATTCGCTGGACGATTTCGCGCATGCCTTCTACGGAATGGAGAATGGCAGCTACGTCACCAAGACCTACACCTTCGACGACGTGGTCAGCACGCTCAACCAGGTGCAACCGTTCGACTGGGCGAAATTCCTGCGCGAGCGGCTGGACTATACGGGCCCGAACCTGCCCGAGCAGGGCATCGCGCGTGGCGGCTGGAAGCTGGTCTACACCGACAAGCCCAATGCGCAGACCAAGGCGATGGAAGGCATCCGTCACGGCGTCAACCTGGCCGCCTCGATCGGTCTCTCCGCATCGAAGAGTGGCGACATCTACGACGTGCAGTGGAACGGACCTGCCTTCAAGGCCGGACTGGTGCCGGGCCTCACCATTGTTGCAGTGAACGGCAAGGACTATTCGCCCGATGCGCTGAAGGATGCGATCACAGCAGCCAAGACCGGCAGCGCGCCCATCGAACTGCTGGTGAAGAACGTCGACATCTACAGTACGGCGAAGATCGACTATCACGGCGGTCTGCTTTATCCGCACCTGGTACGGGCGGATGGCAAGGATCTGCTCGACGCGATCGCCACGGCACGGAAGAACTGACCTTCCGCCGGCTCCAAGAACAACGGCCGCCCGAAGGCGGCCGTTGTGTTTTCTCCCTTCCGCCACTCGTGCGGGAGGGGCTCGACGCCTAGCTTAGAAACGGTATTCCAGCGAACCCGAGAACGCCGCCACGTTGGAGCGGTCCTGGCCGCTGGTGGGGCGGCCGTATTGCAGGCGGTAGTTGTCGTAGTTCACCGCCAGGCTCACGTTGCGGGTGACGTCGTAGCCCACGCCGGCGCCGGCGAACCAGCCGTTGTTCCAGCTCTTCTCGCGCGATTCGGCATCGCCGTAGGTCTCGCCCATGTAGCTGGTCGAACGCATGTAGCCGGCATGGCCGGTGACGAACCAGCGGCTGCTGCCGATGTCGTACTTGCCGTTCACGCCGACGGTGGCGGCGCGCGACTTCAGGTTGGTTTCAACGCCGTCGGTCACGTTCTTTGGGCGACCCAGGTAGACGTAGCCGACTTCCGGACCGACGTAGCCGTTCCAGCGCCAGCCGAAGCGCACGTTCTGGAACACGCTGTTGTCGTGGCCGAAGTCGCTGCTGCGATTCTGGGTCTGGCCCAGGTTGCCGGCGACGTAGAAGTTCTGCAGCTGGTCGGGGTTGCCGTTGCTGTTGTCGTCTGCGCGAGCCGTCTGGCTGAGCAGCGGGGAGGCGAGCAGGGCGGCCACGGTGGCCGTAAGGAAAAGCTTGTTCATGGGAGTGGACTCCTGTTTTTTTTCTTGCGATCGCCACAGGTGGGGATGCCCGTGGTGTGCCGCGCGGGGATACGCGGCGGCGGCCACGGTGGTTTGGCCGCCTTGCACGAAGCTTTCGCTTAACAATCGACGAGGGCATCCGTTCAGCTGTGCGAATGACCTTTGGCAGGGGAGCCGCGCGCGCTGCGGGGCTAGGATCGAACGGACTTGCCCGCCACCTGTTCGTCGTGCGGGCCGTTGCCCAAGGGAGAATCCATTGAAAGTCTCACGTCTTGCTTCCGCCATCGTCGCCGGTGCCATTGGCCTGGTCAGCCTCAGCGTGCTCGCCGATGACGTGCCGCCGCCCAAGGACGTGGCTTATCCGGGCACGCTGCAGATCAGCGTGGATGCCACCGATCTCGCGCACCGCATCTTCCGCGTGCATGAAGTCATCCCCGCGCAGGCCGGTGCGCTGACCCTGCTCTACCCGCAGTGGCTGCCCGGCAACCATTCGCCCAGCGGTCCCATCGACAAGTTCGCCGGCCTGGTGGTGAAGGCCAACGGCCAGGTGATTCCGTGGACGCGCGATCCGCTCAACGTCTATGCCTTCCACGTCGACGTGCCGCAGGGCGCGAGCAATGTCGAAGTGGACTTCCAGTACCTCACGCCGCAGAACAGCCGCCAGGGCCGCGTGGTGATGACGCCGGAAATGCTCGATCTGCAGTGGAACGCCAACACGGTGTATCCGGCCGGCTACTACACGCGCCAGATCAAGGTCGATGCCAGCGCCAAATTCCCCGCCGGCTGGCAGTTCGGCACGGCGCTGGAAACGGCCTCGCACGACGGCGACACCGTGCACTTCAAGACCACCACCTTCAACACCCTGGTGGACTCGCCGATCTACGCCGGCAAGTACTTCAAGCGCCTCGACCTCGATCCGGGCGCCAAGGCCGGGGTGCACATGGACATCGTGGCCGACGATCCGAAGTACCTCGAGATCAAGCCGGAGCAGGAAAAGCCGTTCCACAACCTGGTGCAGCAGATGTACAAGCTGTACGGCGCGCACCACTACGAGCACTACGACTTCCTCGTCTCGCTCAGCGACAAGATGGGCGGCGAAGGCCTCGAACACCACCAGTCCAGTGAGGACGGCACGGGTGCCGACTTCTTCTCGGCGTGGGAGAAGAACGCGCTGGGCCGCGACCTGTTCTCGCACGAGTACAACCACTCCTGGGACGGCAAGTACCGCCGCCCGGCCGACCTGTGGACGCCGAACTTCAACGTGCCGATGCAGGACTCGCTGCTGTGGGTGTACGAAGGCCAGACACAGTTCTGGGGCCAGGTGATGGCTTCGCGCTCCGGCCTGTGGAACGACGAGCAGGCGCACGACATGTGGGCCTACGTGGCCGCCACCTACGACAAGGGCCGCCCCGGCCTCGCCTCGTGGCGCAACGTGCAGGACACCACCAACGACCCCATCATCGCCCAGCGCGCGCCGCTGCCCTACCGCAACTACCAGAGCAGTGAGGACTACTACAGCGCCGGCCAGCTGATCTGGCTGGACGTGGACGGCAAGCTGCGCGAACTCAGTGGTGGCAAGAAGAGCATCGACAACTTCGCCAAGTCCTTCTTCGGCATGGACAACGGCAGCTTCGTCACCAACACCTATACCTTCGACGACGTGGTGAAGACGCTCAACGACGTCCAGCCCTACGACTGGGCGAAGTACCTGCGCGAACGCCTCGACGGCCACGGCCCGCTGATCGGCGGTTTCGAGGCGCACGGCTGGAAGCTGGTCTACACCGACAAGCCCAGCGCCGCGGTGAAGGCCATCGAAGCACGCCGCCACTTCGCCGACCTCACCTATTCGCTGGGCGTGTCGGTGGGCAAGGGTGGCCAGATCGCCGATGTGCTGTGGGACGGCCCCGCCTTCAAGGCCGGCCTCGCGCCCAGCATGACCATCGTTGCCGTCAACGGCCGCGACTTCGACCCAGACGACCTGAAGGATGCCGTCACCGCTGCCGCGAAGGACAAGAACCAGTCGATCGAACTGCTGGTGAAGGACTTCGACCAGTACAAGACCATCCGCATCGACTACCACGATGGCCTGAAGTACCCGCACCTGGTGCGCGACACCAGCAAGCCCGACACCCTGGGTACGTTGTTCAAGGCGCTCTGAGTGCTGTGCAGCCCCTTTTCCGCTCGCGGGAGAGGGGCTGGCGGTGCTACGGATCGAGCGTCTTGCCGCCGCGTGGGCGGCCCCGTCCATCTCCGCTATACTGCGCGTCCGCTGGTGGATCGCAACGATCCACGCGCTTTTTCGCAACATCATGCGCCCGTAGCTCAGCCGGATAGAGTAGTGGCTTCCGAAGCCATTGGTCGGGGGTTCGAATCCCTCCGGGCGCGCCATCTTTGAGTCCGGCCAAATCCAGATTCAACAAAAAACCCCGGCTATCCGGGGTTTTTTGTTGCCGATTGCTTTTCAACAGGACTAACCGTCGGACAACCCGCCTTTATCTTGGTCACAGATTGCATTAATGTGACGTAGTTCACAAATTTGTGGCATGGCTTGACCATGCCCTCCAAGGGAAGGGGGGCCATGCCTCGCGCATCCGTTTCTGGCCTGTCGCGCTCAGGCCCACTCGCACCCGGTCTTCGAGCCACAGCATCAGGCTCGACGGCCGTGGCTGTCCGTCGTGGTCGAGCAGCGGCGTTTCTCGCTGAATTGCCCCGGCGCGCAGGAACGATGCCTGCCGGCCGTGCCGCGGCAGCATCGGTCCATTTCCCGAAAAGCGTCGGTGCCGGATTGGGCCATGGCGGTCGTGTGGCGACGCATTTCCGTGGGGAGTTGGGAGCGCTCTGTTGCCGCCGGTACTTGGAATGAGTTGTGCATATGCATGGATTGAGCGCGGCTCGGACCGCGTATCGCAAGGGCAAGATGGGGAGAGGGCGTGATGGAAATTCCTGACGATGGGACGACGCTATTGACCGTGGCGTCCTGGGTGGCGGTGCTCACCCTGTTGCTTGCCTTTGGCCTGTTGACGGTCATTGTCCTCTTGCGCGCACGGGCGCAATGGCGCACGCGGCGCGACAAGCTTGCCCAACGTCACTGGCAGCACGTGATCCAGCACGTGCTGGCCGGCGACGAGGTGGAGGTGCGCGCCCTGGGACAAGATGAAGTCACCGGCTTCATCGAGGTCTGGAACGCCACCCACGAATCGCTGCCCCAGGCGGACTCGATCCGTCTGTTGCCGCTGGGGCATCGCGTGGGCTTGGCGGATGCCGCGCGGCGCATGCTGCGGGGCAACTACCACGATTGCGCGATGGCCATCGTTGCGCTCGGGCATTTGCGTGACCTCGGTGTGTTTGACGAGCTGGTACCGTTCCTCAACGACCGCAGCCCGATCGTTTCGCTGTGCGCCGCCCACGCGCTGGGCCAGGTGGATGGCCCCCGGGCAATGGCGATGTTCGTCCCGATGATTCTCGAGCGCGACGACTGGATGCCGGGCAACGTGGCGCGCATCCTGGCCCGCAATGAGGACGGCAGCGCTGCGCGCGAACTCGACAACACGCTGCTGCGCGCCAACACCAGCTCGATGGTGAAACTGGTGCGGTTCCTGGCCGACATCGATCCCGAGCGGGCTGCATTGGTGATCCGGCAATTGCTGGACAGCTCGATCGACGACCACGCCATCTCGGTCTGCCTGCAGCTGGTGAGCGACAAGCAGGATCGCGAACGTGTGGCCAGCTTCCTCGACGCATCGCGCTGGCACGTGCGCATGCATGCGGCGTCGGCGCTTGGACGCATCGGCGAGGCCGTCGACAGCGAACGGCTGGAGCCGATGCTGACTGACAAGGTGTGGTGGGTGCGCTATCGCACCGCGCAGGCGCTGCTGGCGCTGCCGGGCGTGGGGGCGGCGGCACTGCGCCAGATGCAGCAGCGCCAGGGTGATGCCTACGGACGGGACATCATCGACCAGGTGCTTTCGGAACACGACATGGGGGTCGCGGCATGAACCCGTACCTGAGCGCGACCGTGGCCAGTCTCCAGCATGGGCCCTGGGAACACCTGCTGGTCTCCATGCAATGGGTCTTCGTGATCTATTTCGTGGCGATCAACCTGGGTTACCTGATCCTCAACTACATCTCCGCTTACCAGATCGTGCGCTACATGCGCGAGTACCGGGCCAACTACCTGCCGCCCGGCCTGCGCGACTACCAGCCCCCGGTAAGCATCGTGCTTCCCGCGCACAACGAGGAGAAGTCGGTGGTGGCCTCGGTGCACTCGCTGCTCCAGACCAATTACCCCGAGTTCGAGATCGTGGTGATCAACGACGGCTCCAGCGACCACACACGTGACGCACTGATCGAGGCTTTTGGCCTGGTGAAGGTGCCCGAGGCGTATCGGGCCCGCCTGCACACGGCAGAGGTCAAGGGCGTCTATGCCTCGGCGCGGTATCCGCGGGTGCGCATGGTGGACAAAGCCAACGGCGGCAAGTCCGATGCGATCAACGCCGGCGTCAACTGCGTGCGCTACCCGCTGTTCTGCGTGGTGGACGCCGATTGCATCCTGCAGCCGGAAAGCCTTTCGCGGGTGGTGCGTCCGTTCCTGGAGGACAGGCGCGTGGTGGCCAGCGGCGGCGTGCTGCGCGTGCTCAACGGCTGCTCGGTCGCCAACGGCATGCTTTCCAAGGTGGGGCTCCCTGATCGCTGGCTGCCGAGCTTCCAGGTGATCGAGTACCTGCGCGCCTTCCTGTTCGGACGCATGGGGTGGTCGCCGATGAACGCGCTGCTGATCATCTCCGGCGCTTTCGGCGTGTTCTACAAGGAGCGCGTGATCGCCATCGGTGGCTATCGCGACGACACGGTAGGCGAGGACATGGACCTGGTGGTGCGGTTGCATCGCAACTTGCGCGATGAAAAGCGCGACTACCGCATCGTGTTCGTGCCGGACCCGGTGTGCTGGACCGAGGTGCCGACGGACGTTGCTTCACTGGCCCACCAGCGGGTGCGCTGGCAGCGCGGGCTGGCCGAAAGCCTGTGGTCGAACATCGGGCTGATGTTCAATCGTCACGGTGGCGCGGTGGGCTGGATCGCGTTCCCGTTCATGCTGGTGTTCGAATTCCTCGGACCGCTGATCGAGGTGGTCGGCTATGTCTCGATGATCGTGCTGGCGCTGGCCGGGCTGGTACCGCTGAAGAGCTTCCTGATCTTCCTCGCGGCGGCGATAGGCATGGGCATGCTGCTTTCGGTCAACGCCATGTTGCTGGAAGAGCTGTCCTTCGGCCTGTATGCGCGGCCGATGCAGCAGTTGCGGTTGTTCCTGGTGGCGGTGCTGGAAAACTTCGGCTACCGGCAGATGAATTCCTGCTGGCGTTTCTACGGCACCCTGCTCTGGTTGTTCGGATTGCGAAAGCACCACCGATGGGGCCACATCAACCGCGATGGTTCGTGGCAACACGACGCCGGGGAAGAGGAAGCGATGCCCATCGACCCGCATGCGGCCCGGAGCAGCCAACCATGAAGCGCAGGAATCCTTCCGTGGTCACGCAACCGCGTTCCTCCCGCGCGTCCCGCGCACTGTGGCCTCTGCTGCTGGCACTGACGGCGTTTTCGCCCTGCCTGATGGCGCAGGCCGCCACTTCCGGCTCGCTGACGGAACAGATGGCGCAGATACGCCAACTCGCCACCAGCGGCCAGCGGCAGTTGGCCATCCAGCGCTACACGGCCCTGCTTGCCGCGCATCCCGGCAACGGTGACCTGCTGCTGGGGCGCGGACGCACCTACGCCTGGGACGGCCAGTACGCCGCGGCCGAAAGTGATCTGCGTACGGTGGTGCAGCACAGTCCGGGTTATGCCGATGCCTGGTCGGCGCTGGGCGACGTCTATCGCTGGAGCGGCAGCCCGCAAAAGGCGGTGGATGCCTATTCGCACTGGGTGAAGCTGGCGCCGCAGAACCCGGATGCGTACATCGCGCGTGGCCGCGCCCAGCGCGACATGGGGCAACTCGCCGCCGCCCGGGGCGATTTCGATGCTGCAGCGGCGCTGGGTGCGAATGCCGCCGAAATTGCCGCACTGCGGCAAAGCCTGCTGCCGCGCACGACAGACTTCAATGCCGGGTACAACTGGGGCGCCTCCCTCAGCTGGGACCATACCGGCTTCACCGGTGGACAGCAGGGCTGGAACGACGTCGACCTGTCGTTGCGCCGCTACTTCAGCCAGGGCTCGCTCGCCCTGGAGTTGCTGCGTTCCAATCACTTCGGTACCAGCAACGATGCCTGGGCGCTGGACGGCTACGTGCCGCTGTGGTCACGCGCCTATGCCAATCTTCGTTACCAGCAAGGCCCGAGTTCCGGTGTATTGCCTGAACAGGAATGGCGCGCGGAAGTGTTCCAGGGCGTAGGACGCGGCTGGGAGCTGTCGGCCAGCATCGACAATCTGCGCTTCTCCAGCGATACCCAATTCTATGGCGTCGGCATAGGGCGCTACTGGGGCGACTGGTACGCGCGCTACAAGCTGCAACACGTGCCCGGCGTGGGCTCCGGCAGCTGGAGCAACCGCTTCCTGTTGCGCAACTACTACCGCGGCGACGCGTTCGATTACTGGGAAGTGAGCGTCGGCAACGGCCGCAGCACCGACCTGAATAGCTATGGCACCCAGGTGATGAACAACAGTGCGACCCTTGGCGTCGCCTGGAGCCACTATCTGTCGTCGCAGTGGGGCTTCAAGCTGAGCGCCGGTTATGCCGAAGGCAGCGATTTCCCCGGCGTCAATGAGCAACTTTTCTCGCTGACCCTGTATTCGCTATGGTGATGGCATCGTCATCGGCCTCTGCGGAGCGAGGCAACTTCTGGTCGCGCTTTGCCCCCGCGTTTCCGGCGCTGCTGCTGGCGCAGTTCGCGCTGCTGGCGTGCGCGGTCGTCAGCGGCGTCGCCGATACCGCCTGGAACGGCAGCGAGAGGTGGGCCATCGCCGGTGTCGCGCTCGCGCAGGCAGTCTTGGTGCTGCTGCGCGTGATGCCGATCCTGCTGCTGCTTTCGCTTCCGCTGCTGGCCTTGCGCCGGGAGCGTCTGCGCCTCGTGGCATTGGCGGTGCTGTGGTCGCTGTTCATCGTGGCGCAGGTCGGACTCAACCAGTACTTCCAGGTGGCGCACGTGCCGCTGGGGGCGGATCTGTTCGGCTACAGCGCCGCGGAAATCCGCACCACCCTGTCCGGCGACACACCGCTCGATCCGCGCAGCATGCTGGCATATGCCCTGCCTTTGCTGCTGCTTTGGGGTGGTTTGTACATGGGTGCCCGCAAATGGCCCAGCGGCTCCATGCGGTGGACGTCCCTGCTGCTGGTCGCCGGCCTGTTCGCGTGGCTTATGCCGCTGCCGATGGGTGCGCATGTGCTGAAGGATGACGCGGCGCGTGATCTGGCCAGCAACAAGCTCGCGTGGTTCTGCGGCGATGTCTGGCGCTGGTCGAAGGGCAGCACCGTCGTAGCGCCTGCATCGGGCAACGCGGCAACGGCCGCCGCCAGTGCCGACGAGCCGCCGCTGGATCCGCAGTTCCCGTTCCTGCATCCCGAGCAGACGCCGGACACGCTCGGCCCGTACTTCTCCCTCACTTCCGACGGTCGCCCGCCCAACGTGGTGGTGATCGTGGTCGAAGGGCTGGGGCGTTCGTTCTCCGGCCCGCAGGCATCGCTCGGCAGCTTCACGCCCTTCCTCGACGAGCTGTCGGCGCGCAGCCTGTACTTCGACAACTTCCTGTCCAACCAGGGCCGCACGTTCGGCGTGCTGCCCAGCCTGTTCAACTCGGCGCCGTTGGCCAAGGAAGGCTTCACCGCGCTGGCAGAACACATGCCGCCGGGTCCCGGACTGTTCAACCTGCTGGGGCAACAGGGCTACCACACCGCGTTCTACAACGGCACCGACACCACCTTCGACAATGAACGCGCCTTCATGCAATTGCAGGGCGTGCAGCATCTGGTGGACAAGAAGGAATTCGGTCCCGGCTACCAGCTCAATCCCTTCAGCGAATGGGGCTATCCGGACAAGGAGCTGGTGTCGCGCGTGCTGGCCGACAGCGGGCAACTGCAAACGCCTTTCCTGCTGGCGATGCAGACCATCTCCATGCACACCGCCTACCAGTTCCCGGGACAGGATGCTTACCGCGCCCGCTTCGAGCAACGCCTGCACGAGCTGCACATCCCGGATGACCAGCTGGGGGCCTATCGGGCCAACGCCGACATCTACAGCACCGTCCTCTACACCGACGACCAGTTGCACCGCTATTTCGATGCGGTGGCGAAGCTGCCGTGGTACGCCAACACCGTTTTCGTGATCACCGGCGACCATCGCCTGCCGGAGATCCCGATGGGCGAGCACATCGACCGCTACCACGTGCCGCTCATCGTCTTCTCGCCGCTGCTCAAGCAGGCACGGCATTTCCGTGCCGTGTCCTCGCAGCTGGATGTCACACCGTCGCTGCTGGCGCTGCTGTCGCATACCTACGGATTGAAGCGGCCGGCGCAAACGCCCTGGCTGGGCACCGGCCTGGACGTGGACGATAGCTTCCGCAACATCCACCAACTGCCCTTGCAGCAGACCAAGACCAGCGCACCGGATTACCTGGCCGGGCGCTGGTGGCTGCACAACGGGCAGCTGTTCGAGCTGCAGGACGGCATGCATCTCACGCCCGCCGACGATGCCTTCGCCCTCGAATGGGTAACCCGTCGCCTCCAGCGCTACGCACAGGCCAATGCGATCTTCATGCAGAAGCTGGTGCTTGCCCCCGACGGTGCCACGCCGAAACTGGTGGCTTACCAGGAGCCTGCGCAAAGAGCGCAGCCCATCGGCGAGGCACCGGTCATGCATGGCCTGTCGACGGACTCGGCCGAGGTGACCGTTGCCGGCCACGGTGTGCAGTTGACGGCCACGTTCAGCAACGGTGATGCGCAACCGAGTCGCTCGTTCGTGCCGCTGGCGGTGCTGACCGCCGAGGACGGCCACGAACTGCAGGAAATCTCCGGATCCGCCATGCAGCTTCCCGCCGACGGACACCGGCAGGTGCAATTGGGTCTGCCGCGTCCCGAAGCCTGCAGCAGCAGATGCTACGTTTCGGTGTTTCCGTCCGATCCGCAGACCGGCAAGGCCATGGGACAGGGGCGATATCACATGCCGGTGGATGCCAATGCCGCCGTCGACCGCACGCAATGACACGCTTCTCCCGTTTCAGCCTGCTGCTTCTGCTGTGTACATTGCCGCTGGGCGCAATGGCGCAGGCGAGCCGCGCCGTCTGGACCTGGGAAGCCGAGTCCTACGCCATGGTCAGGGATCCAGCCGTTGCACGGGAAGCCGCGGCCTACCTGAAGTCGCAGCACATCGATACGGTGTACCTCTACGCTGACGCATACCAGGGCCACGACCTGATCGTCGAGCAACCTGGGTTGTATCGCGCCTTCATCGAGCGGCTGCATCGGCAGCACATGAAGGTGTATGCATTGCTGGGCTCGGCCTACCTCCACACCGAGAATTACGTGCTTCCCGCCTATCGCAGGCAGGCCGAAGGGATGTTCCGCCGGGTAGTGCAGTACAACGCCGACGCGCCGGTGGCGGCGCGCTTCGACGGCGCCAACCTGGACATCGAGCCGCACATCCTCGACGAGTGGAACGACGACACCCGCGAGCGCCTGCTCACCGATTTCCTGGACATGGGCGATGCGCTGATGAAGATCAAGCGCGAATACCACGCCGCCCTGGCCGTGGGACCGGCCATCCCGTTCTGGCTGGACGGCATCGAGCTGGAATGGAAGGGCGTCAGGCGCCCGGTCAGCGAGCACGTCATCGACCTGTTCGATTACGTCGCGCTGATGGACTACCGCCACAAGGCCGAGGGCAGCGACAGCATCCTCTCGCACGCCGCCAGCGAGATCGCCTACGCCGACCGTGTCGGCAAGAAGGTGGTGATCGGTCTTCAGGTGTCGCCGGACGAACCGGAAAAGGTCACCTTCGACAAGGCGGGGCCGAAAGTGTTCGAGCAGGCGTTGGGCACCGTGGAGCAGGCGTTGCGCAACGATCCGTCGTTCGCGGGCTTTGCCATCCATCATTACCGAACGTATCGGAGCTGGATCGAGCGGAACCAGGACTGAGCGGGAATTTCGATTCGCGTTGCCAGGTCCATCGTCCTGAGGGCGCCATGGTGTGGGCCGTTGGCGCGAGGGTCTCGCCTACCGCTCAGTTCTTTTCCAGGGCACCGTCGACCATTTCGAAGTCGCGTTGCGCCGCCGGTTTGCCGTTCAGCGAGATCTCCACCACGTATTTGCCGGCGGGCCAGCGGTTGGGGTTCTGCACCTCGAACGTGGTGACGGCAGGTCCGTCGGCGGAGATGGTCTGGCCGAGTTCGTTGACCAGCACGCCCTGGCCCTCCAGATAGCGCCAGCGCGCTTCCAGTTTGGCGCTGGCGGCGCGGCCGGTGGTGGCGACGCTGGCGTAGATCGTGTGGGTGTCGGTGCCGAAGCGCGTGGCAGGCGCGGTCACCGCATAGCCGGCGTCGATGGCCGTGCCGAGGGTAAGGGTGGCGACGCGGAGGCCATTGTCGTTCGCGGCGAGGGGCTTGGCTGCGCTGGCAGCGGGAGCGGGCGCAGGTTTGCTGCTTTGTGCTTTTGCGGGTGCTGCAGTGCCCGTCGCGGTTGCCGTACCGTGGTGCCGGTGGCAACCGCACAGCAGTGCGATGGCGCAGCACAAGGCGAGTGGTTGGGCGTAGCGGTGCATGGCGAACCCCGTGGTGGTGGCGGCGATGCCGCTGCAGTCGAGTCCCGTCGAGGCTAGCGGCCGGGGTCTGAAGCGTGAATTACCAAGGGCTTATTGCCGGGCGCCGCGCGGATTGTCTGGCACGTCCGGCATGCTGCTGCGGAAAGGATTGATGTCCAGTCCGCCGCGGCGGGTATAGCGTGCGTACACGCTGAGCCGCTCGGGTGCGCAGCGCGCCATCACGTCCATGAAGATGCGTTCCACGCATTGTTCGTGGAATTCGCTGTGGGTGCGGAAGGAGACGAGATAGCGCAGCAGGCCTTCGCGGTCGATGGGCGCGCCGCGGTAGGCGATCTGCACGCTGCCCCAGTCGGGCTGCCCGGTGACCGGGCAGTTGGAACGCAGCAGGTCGGAAACCAGGGATTCCTCGACCACGGCAGCGTTCGCATCCGCTCGGAGGTAATCGGCCTTGGGCGGGCCGTAGTCATTGATCGTCGCCGGCAGGGGGTCGATGGACTCGCCCGCAAGGTCGGCGAATGCATGCGCGGCGGTGCGTGCGGGATGCAGGATCACTTCCACCGCGTTGCCGGCGGCGTTTCCCAGATCCTTCTGCAGCACGGCCCGCAGCGCGTCCGCGCTGGCCAGCGGTTCCTGCGCAAAGCCGTTGAGGTACAGCTTGAAGGACTTGGATTCGATGATGTTCGGCGAACTGGCCGGCACCCGGAATTCCGCCACGGCCAGCTGCGGCTTGCCGTGCACATCCAGCCACGACAGTTCGTAGGCGTTCCAGATGTCGCAACCATGGAAGGGCAATGCATCGCCCACGCCGATTTCCGCGCGCTTGGCCGAGCGCGGAATGGGAAACAGCAGGCCGGGATCGTAGCGGTCGGCATAGACGGTGGCCTTGCCGAGCTGGGATTGGTCAGGAGTGCTCATTTGTCTAGTGTAACGGTGACTTCTGGCCTATCCCTCGGCGCGCCGTGGTTTCCATAATGGATAGGCCTCCCACGAGTCCATCCCCACGATGAAAACTTCCCTCCCGGCCTGCGCCGCCCTGTTCGTCGCTGCCGCGCTGTGCGCGCCCGCGCATGCGCAGGACAAGACTTCGGCTTTCGATCCACAGGTGCTCTTCGCGCCGCTTTCCCTGCCGTACCCGGTCAATGCGTTCCGCGACGGCGCCGGCAGGCCCGGCCCCGAGTTCTGGCAGAACCGCGCCGACTACGACATCAAGGCCAGCATCGACCCGTCCACGCACGGCCTTGCCGGCGATGAAACCATCACCTACACCAACAACAGCCCCGATGCGCTGGACGCCTTGTGGGTGCAGCTCGACCAGAACATCTACAAGCCCGATTCGCGCGGCGCGATCACCTCGCCATGGCCGGGCAAGCATGGCGAGTCCACCGACGGTTACCAGCTCGACGCGGTGGAAGTGGATGGCAAGCCGGTCCACTTCCTGGTGGACGACACGCGCCTGCGCGTGGACTTGCCGGAGATGCTCAAGGCCAAGGGCGGCCAGCTCAAGTTGCGCATCCGCTACCACTACACGGTGCCCGGCGAGTGGGGCGGCCGCACCGCGGTCACGCCAACCAAGAACGGCGACATCTACGAGATCGCACAGTGGTTCCCGCGCATGGCGGTGTACGACGATCTGCGCGGGTGGGACACGCTGCCCTACCTCGGCCAGGAGTTCTATCTCGAATACGGCAACATCGACTATGCCGTGACGGTGCCGTGGAACTACCTCGTGGAAGGCTCCGGCCAGCTGACGAACCCCGATCAGGTGCTCACCGCCACCGAGCGTGAGCGCCTGGCGCAGGCAGCCGACAGCGACCGCACCGTGTACATCCGCAAGCCGGAGGAAGTGAACGACCCGTCCTCGCGCCCCACGCACAGCGGCACGCAGACCTGGCGCTTCCACATGGAGCACACGCGCGACGTGGCCTTCGCTGCCTCGCCCGCCTTCGTGTGGGATGCCGCGCGCATCAACCTGCCTGACGGCAAGCACGCGATGGCGATGTCGATCTACCCGGTCGAGGGTGTCGGCGCCGACAAGTGGAACCGCTCCACCGAATACGTCAAGGGCGCGATCGAGCACTTCTCGTCGAAGTGGTACCCGTACCCGTGGCCGAATGCGATCAACCTCGGCGGCCACGGCGCCGGCATGGAATACCCCGGCATCGTGTTCGACGGCTTTACCGACAGCGGCGCGCCGCTGTTCTGGATCAGCGCGCACGAAATCGGCCACACCTGGTTCCCGATGGTGGTGGGCTCCAACGAGCGCCGCAACGCGTTCATGGACGAGGGCTTCAACACCTTCATCGACGTGTATGCGTCGGACGCCTTCAACCATGGCGAATACGGGCCCAAGCGCGACGGCGAATACGCGCCGCAGGGCGGCAACCCGGTGGACGACATCCTGCCGCTGCTGGCCGACCCGAATGCGCCCACCCTGATGGCGCATGCCGATTCCATCAGCGAGAAGTACCGCCACCCGGTGACCTACTTCAAGGGCGCGCTGGGCCTGATCCTGCTGCGCGAACAGATCCTCGGCCCCGAACGCTTCGATCCTGCGTTCCGCGCCTACATCCGCACCTGGGCCTACCACCATCCCACGCCGTCGGATTTCTTCCGCTTCATGGACAGCGCGGCGGGCGAGGACCTGTCGTGGTGGTGGCGCGGCTGGTACCTCAACAACTGGCAGCTCGACATGGGTATCACCGGCGCCAGCTACGTGGGCAACGACCCGGCCAAGGGCGTCACGATAACGCTGGTCAGCAAACAGAAGCTGGTGATGCCAGCCACGCTGCGCGTGGACTTCGCCGACGGCACGCATCGCGACATCCGTCTGCCGGTGGAAACCTGGCGTTTCAGCGCCACGCCCAAGCTCACGCTGGATACGGACAAACGCATCGCGAAGCTGGAGCTGGATCCCGACCACAAGCTGCCTGACGCGGATCGCTCCAACAACGACTACGCGATGCACTGAGGCCCTAGGCCAGATGCGGGACGAAAATGCAGGAGCGCACTTCGTGCGCTCCTGCAACGGCAGGTGGCAGCGTCTGCGGCCTATCGACCTACATGCGCCATGCTCGCCGCTGCGTACCGCGCGCCTGCAGCCGCTTCGGGCGGGAATACGGCTTCGATGGCGGCCAGGTCAGCGGATGACAGCGTCACGTCCAGCGCACCCAGGTTCTCGTCCAGCCGCGAGCGCTTCTTGGTGCCGGGAATCGCCAGCACGTCCTTGCCCTGCGCCAGCACCCAGGCCAGCGCCAGCTGCGCGGGCGAACAACCCCTGTCGGCTGCGAGCGCCTTCACCTTGTCCACCAGCGCCAGATTGCGCGTGAAGTTCTCGCCCTGGAAGCGCGGGCTGGAGCGGCGGTAGTCGTCGGCCTCGAAATCATCCGGCGAGCGGATCGCGCCGGTAAGAAAGCCGCGACCCAGCGGCGAATAGGCAACGAAGGCGATGCCCAGTCGGCGACAGGCATCGAGCACGCCGTTGTCCTCGGGATCGCGGGTCCACAGCGAGAGCTCGCTCTGCAGCGCGGCGATCGGATGCACCTTGCTGGCGCGCTCCAGCGTGGCGGCGGAGGCCTCGGAAAGGCCCAGGTACCGCACCTTGCCGGCTTGCACCAGTTCGGCCATGGCGCCCACGGTTTCCTCGATCGGCACGTTCGGGTCCACGCGGTGTTGGTAATACAGATCGATGGTCTCGATGCCGAGTCGCTGCAGGCTGCCCTCGCAGGCGGCACGCACGTATTCGGGGCGCCCGTTGACGCCGCGCGACAGCGGTTCCGCAGGGTTGCGCACGAGGCCGAATTTGGTGGCGACAAAGGCCTGTTCGCGGCGGTCCTTGATCGCTTTGCCCACCAGCTCCTCATTGAGATGCGGGCCATACGCGTCGGCGGTATCCAGCAGGGTCAGGCCGCGGTCCAGCGCATGGTGGATGGTGGCGACGGATTCGGCATCGTCGCGGTCGCCGTAGAAATCGCTCATGCCCATGCAACCAAGCCCGAGTGCGGAGACTTGCGGACCGTTCTTGCCAAGCGTGCGGATTTGCATGCGGATGCTCCTGGTGTCTGAAGGTGATGGGTGGAGGTGGCGTCATGCTGCGCCGTGGCCGTTATGGAATAAATACCTAATAATCAACATCACTATTCCGATAAAGACAACAATCCATGGATCGTCTGGACACCATGCGACTGTATGCGCGGATCGTCGAGCTGGGCAGCTTCACCGCGGCTGCCAATGATCTCGACCTGCCGCGCGCCACCGTCACCCACGCCATCAAGAAACTGGAAGCGCGGCTGGGCGCGCAGCTGCTGCAACGGACCACGCGCTGTCAGCGCATCACCCGCGACGGGCAGGCCTATTACGCGCACTGCGTGCGCCTGTTGGCTGACCTGGACGAGGTGGAGGCCGACTTCCGAGAAGCGGCCTTGAAGCCGCAAGGCCGCCTGCGCATCGATCTGCCGGCGACGCTGGCGCGACAAGTGGTGATACCCGCCTTGCCCGAGTTCTGTGCGCGCTTCCCGCAGGTGGAGCTGGACATCGGCACCAGCGACCGCTTTGTGGATCTGCTGCGCGAAGGCGTGGATTGCGTGCTGCGCGTCGGCGAGCTGCCGGACTCGGGGCTGGTGGGGCGCCGTGTGGCCACGCTGGCGCAGGCCACCGTGGCTAGTGCCGGCTATCTGCGCCGTCACGGCAAACCCACCCTGCTTGCCGATCTGCAACAGGGCCACCTGGCGGTGAACTGGGCTTCGCCCACCACGCGGCGCCTGGAATCCTCGCTGGAATTCGTGGTGAACCGTCGTCGCCGCGAGGTGCACCTGCCCTCACGCGTCACCGTCAGCGGCGTGGATGCCTATCTCGCTTGCTGCGAGGCAGGGCTGGGCATTGCGCAATTCCCGCGCTATCGCGTTGCCGATTCGCTGGCCAGGGGCACGCTGCGCGAGATCCTGCCCGACCTGTCACCGCCGACGCTGTCGGTTCACGTGCTGTACGCACAGCAGCAAATGCCTGCGCGCCTGCGTGTGTTTGTGGACTGGCTGGTGGAGCTGATGGAGAGGCAGGCATGAACGACTGTTCGATATCGCCACCGGTCCGTGTGGAGATATCGAACAGGCCGCCGGCAGGGGTCATGACGTCCGCGGCAAAATCGGCCTTGGTGCAGTGGTGCCCATTGTCTCGCTGCTGAGCGGCGCGCCGGCGGCAATCAGCGCCTGGCGCTGCTCGGCCAGCGGCAGACGCAGCGTGCAGTCTTCGTAGCGCGCCAGTTTCTGCATGACGGGCAGCGCCAGAGTGCGCTCCACCAGTCCGGCGGTACGCGGCCAACGTGTGGCGTCGATGGTGTAGCGCGCAAAGAAGGCGGTACGGAAATAGCTGGTGATGCTGACGTCGGCGATGGACAGCGCGCCGAAGATGAAGCCATCTTCCGGCAACTGGGTTTCCAGGTAGTCGATAGCGGCGGGAATCTCCACTTCCAGCGCCTGTGTCACCACGCCTTCGTCGGGCGGCTCGTTGAACACGCGGCGGCGGATCGATCGCTGGTAGAACAATCGCCAGATCAGACCGTCGGCCAGCCGCGTGTCGGCGTATTCCTCCAGCCATCGCGCGCGCGCGCGCTCGACGATGTCATGCGGAAAGACCGCCGGGGTGGGGTATTTGTCCTCCAAGTACTGGCAGATGACCGAGGAGTCGTTCAACACCAGTCCGTCGTCGACCAGCACCGGCACGCGCTTGAGCGGGCTGATGCGCGCGAATGCCTCGTTGCCCACGAACGGCGGCATCGGATCGATCTCGTACTCGAGTTCCTTCAGCTCCAGACAGACCAGCACCTTGCGCACATAGGGCGAGAGGTAGCTGCCGATCAGCTTGATTCGAACCATTGCGGCACTCCATCGGGCGCATGCGGAACAGCGTGCGCGAATGGCCGTGGCCGCGTCAATCGGCATGCCGGGGGTGCAGTGCGTGGCGTCGTCGGTTTTGTTTCACCCTGTCCACTCATTTTGTTCACCATGGCTCTGATCCAATTGCGCAGATAGCCAGTCATCGAAGCTTTTTGCGGGAAGAGCGGCAACAAGATACGAATAGCCGCGACAGCGCGCGCCGCTGTGAACGATGGGGGACGTGGTAATGGGCGAGAGGGGAGTCACGCCAGCGTGGCGGCTTCACGATGGCCGCATTCCGATCCGGCACAACCGAACGACCGTCGGACAGCGATGCGCATGCCGCTTCTCTCTCCACTTCACTGTCATCTAGCAGAGAGGGGTGGTTTTTCCATGATCAGGTCAATTTCCAATGGGGAAGGTCTCAACCGTCATGCTGCACGTCTGACACGGGGCGCATGCATGCTCTCGCTCGCCGTGGCCATGGCGCTGGGTGTGACGACGACGGCGCGGGCTGCGGAATTCATGACGCATCACGTGCGCGATGCGGTGCGCCAGGGAACGGCGAAACAGGTAGGCGATCTGCCTGCCCATCAGTTGATGAGCCTCGATGTGGTCCTGCCGGTCGGCGATCAGGCCGGCCTCGACCAGTTCGTGGCCAGCGTGACCGATCCCACCAGCATCAGTTATCGCGATTACCTCACGCCGGCGCAGTTCACCGTGGTGTACGGTCCCAGCCAGCACGACTACAACACCGTGGTGCAGTACCTGGTCAGGAACGGCTTCATGGTTACCGGCGGCAGCCGCGACGGCATGGACGTCCAGGTCGTCGGCCCGGTCTCCGCGGTGGAATCGGCCTTCAACGTGAAGATGCATACCTACCAGCATCCCACCGAGAACCGCGTTTTCTACAGTCCGGACCGTGAACCTTCGACTTCGCTGGCGATCCCGCTCTGGCACGTCTCCGGCCTGAACAATTACTCGATTCCCCATCCGATGCTGGTGAAGAAGAGTGACTATGCGCGGGAGCACGGCATTTCCCCCGAAGCCGTGGTGTCGCATGCCACGACGGGTTCGGGTCCCTCCGCTTCGTTCCTGGGCAGCGACATGCGCGCGGCCTACTACGGCGGCAGCGCATTGACCGGCGCCGGTCAGAACCTGGGCCTGTTCGAGTTCGAAGGTACCGACCTGGCCGACCTGACCACGTACTACAAGAACGTGGGGCAGACCAACAACGTGCCCGTCACGCTGCTGTCGACGGACGGCACCAGCACGTCCTGCGTCGATTCCAGGGCGGGTGGCAGTTGCGACGATACCGAGCAGACGCTGGACATGACCCAGGCACTCGGCATGGCACCGGGATTGGCCAGCCTGACGGTGTATGTGGGCTCCACCGACACCGCCATCCTCAGTTCCATGACCACGCACAGCCCGTTGCCGAAGACCATCGGTTGCTCGTGGTGCTGGACGCCGGCCGACCCGAGTACGCTGAATCCCTATTGGGAAAAGATGGCAGCGCAGGGCCAGAGCTTCTTCGCCGCGTCGGGCGACAGTTCGACCTGGTCGAGGCGCAACGAGGCTTGGCCAGCCGATGCCGCCTATGTCATCGGCGTCGGCGGCACCGATCTGACCACCGCCTCGGCGGGCGGGGCCTGGAAGTCGGAGACGGCGTGGGTCGACAGCGGTGGCGGCATCTCGCCGGACAAGATCGCCATTCCCTCGTGGCAGGCGGCTTCCGGCGTGATCAACAGCAGCAACAAGGGCTCGACGACCTACCGCAACGGCCCGGACGTCGCGGCCAATGCCAACTTCACGTTCTACGTGTGCGCAGACCAGACCACCTGCACGGCCAATGACTACGGCGGCACCAGCTTCGCCGCGCCGATGTGGGCAGCCTTCGCCGCACTGGCCAACCAGCAGGCGGCGGCCAGCGGCGGTTCCGCCGTCGGCTTCTTCGACCCGACCATCTATGCGCAGAACGAGTCGGGCGGCAAGTTGACCAGCGCGTACACCGCCGATTTCCACGACATCACCAGCGGCAAGTCCGGCACCTACTCGGCCGTGACGGGTTACGACCTGGTCACCGGCTGGGGCAGCCCGAAGGCGGCGCTGATTTCGGCACTGGTTCCGTAGTTGCGGTCGGTACTGTTCCCGTAGTGAATCCGGGAGCGTGGAACGAGGCCCGGGAGCGATCCCGGGCCTTTTCATTCCTGCCGGCGAGTGCCGTCACGTTCGTAGCCACGCCGATGAAATCCGGCGCGAGCATCATCAAGCGGCGGTGGTGCATCGGTGGAACCGCAACTGGGCTGGTCTTCGCAGGTCACTGCTACTTCCGATCATGTCCGGTGCCCGCGATGCTGTCGGCCCTCGCCCTCACGCATCATCAGGCAAGTGCCCGAGTGGACCGAGGTGCGGAGCCCTGCGCTCATGGTGAGTCTTTGGCGCGCATGTGGCGGATCGCGGCGATCCTTCTGCGTGTCTGTTAGCATCCGGCACGATTCCGCCTGCGTCGCAGAGCGCAATCACGCCAAGCCAAGGGGGCATGGTCGATCAGTCCGGTTTCCGGGAGCGTCCGATGGAAACAGGCACCTGCCCCGTTGCAGCGATCACCACAATCACAAGGAAGCTACATCGTGAAGATCAAGTCGCTTGTTTTCATCTCTTCCCTCGGCCTGTTCGCGGCTTATGCGCCGCTGGCATTCAGTGCCCCGGATGATCAGGCTGTCGTGGGCACGCCCGCGCCCGGCAGCAAGTTCTCCAAGATCCAGCCAGGCATGTATTCGAAGCAGGTCACCGATCTGATTGGGCTGCCCAACGACCAGAAGATGTACCAGACCGGCAAGGCCTGGATCCCCTTCCATTTCGGCAGCGACAACTATCGCGTGGAATACCTCTACAAGGGCGAGGGCGAGCTGACCTTCTCCGGCGGCGGCATCGGCAACGAGGCCTCGCTGAAGCTGATCAAGGTCACGGTCAACACGCAGGAAACCGGTTACGTCCACGACTAAACCGGTTTCGTCGCGATTGCCGGGCCTCGCGCCGGCAATCGCGATCACGGTTTCAGTCGATCGGGCCCGGCAGCGGTGGCACCGCAGTCGGCGTGCCATTGGAATCCAGCGCGATCATCACGAAGCGGCCGGTGGTGCACACCCGACGATCGCCGCTGAGCGGATCCTCGGCCGTCATTTCCACTTCCACCTGCATCGAGCTGTGGCCCGTGCCCACGATGCGCGCCACCAGCTCCACCAACTGGCCCTTGCGCACCGGAACGCGGAAATTCACTTCTTCCGAGCGTGCGGTGACCACGATGCGCCGCGCATGGCGCGACGCCACGATGAAGGCGGCCTTGTCCATCCAGGCCAGTGCCTGTCCACCGAACAGCGTGCCGAGGTGGTTGGTGTGGTCGGGGAAAACCATCTCCAGCAGGCGGGCTTCGGGCGGGGTGGCAGGCATCGGCGGCTCCGTGGACGAATGGGTGAACCCGACATTCTGCCGCAGTGCGGACGCGGTTTACGCGTCCCGCCGTCTTTATTCCGTTTCCCCGGGCTCAACCTTTGGCACATGGGTGGGCATGGGGGTGAGGCGTTAGCATCGGGGGTTGGCGCGCCTGCATCGCGGGCGCCGGTTTCGTTCCCTCAAGGGGTGAAAAGAAGATGAGCTCGACTATCGGCAAGACGCGCCTCGCCGGCGCGCTGGCAGCGGCACTATTGGTGGGCAGCACGGGCGCGATGGCGCAAACACGTACGCTCGCCGCGCAGGATTACGCGCAGGCTGAGCGATTCATGATTTACAACACCCTGCCGCTGGTCGACCACGACGTGCAGCGCGTGAAATGGCTGGACAACACTCACTTCTGGTATGTCGACCACGATGCCAGCGGCGACCGCGTGATGGAGATGAACACCGTCAGCGGCAAGGCCGCACCGGCCTTCGATCAGGCCAAGCTCGCTGCCGCACTAGGCAAGGTCACCGGCAAGCCCATGCCGGCCAACAAGGTACCGCCGTTCGGCTTCGACTTCAGCGTGCAGAAGGATGGCCGCTACGACGTCGCGGTGATGGGCAAGCATTATGTGTGCGACCTCGGTGGCGCGGGCGATTGCACGGCCAAGGCCGTGGCGAAGACCGGCAACGAGCCGGGCATTGTCTCGCCTGACAAGACCAAGGAAGCCTTCATTCGCGACTGGAACCTGTGGGTGCGCGACCTCGCCACCGGCAAGGAAACCCAGCTCACCACCGATGGCGTGAAGGACTTCGGCTACGCCACCGACAACGCGGGCTGGATCCATACCGACCGCGCCGTGGTGGACTGGTCGCCCGACTCGAAGAGGATCGCCACCTACCAGCAGGACCAGCGTGGCGTGGGCGAGATGTACACCGTGAGCACGAAGGTGGGCCACCCTGAGCTGGATGCGTGGAAATATCCGCTGCCAGGCGACAAAAAGGTGTTCATGATCGAGCCGGTGGTGGTCGACGTGGACACGCACAAGGTGGTGCGCCTGCAGCTGCCGCCGCAGCAGCGCCTGTCCACCCTGGACGATGACCTCAGCTACAACAGCGACGGCCACTGGGACGACCTGCAGTGGGCGCCCGACAGCAAGACCCTCGCCATGGTCAACAGCTCGCGCGACCGCAAGCAGGCCTGGTATCGCGTGGTCAACGCCGACACCGGGGCCGTGCGCACCGCTTTCGACGAGAAGGTGGCGACTTACTACTCAAGCGGCATGGACCACGTGAACTGGCGCTACCTGCCGGACTCGCACGAAGCCATCTGGCCGTCCGAGCGCAGCGACTGGCAAAACCTCTATCTGTACGACATCAATACCGGCAAGGAGCTGCATTCCATCACCACCGGCGACGGCAACGTCATCGACGTGCTGCACCTCGACCGCAAGTCGCGCGAGCTGTGGTTCATCGGCACCGGCCGCGTGGCGGGCGTGGACCCGTACTTCAAGCAGTTCTGGAAGGTGGGCGTGGATGGCGGCAAACCCGTGCTGCTGACGCCGGAAGACGCCGACCACACCATCAGCATGTCGCCCGACGGCAAGACCTTCGTGGACAGCTACTCCACGGTCGACACGGCGCCGGTCACTGTGCTGCGCTCCAGCGACGACGGCCATGTCATCGCCACCATCGCCAAGGCCGACCTCTCGCGCCTCAAGGCTGCCGGCTGGGTGGCGCCGATCCCGTTCACGGTGAAAGCGCGTGACGGCAAGACGGAGCTCTACGGCCAGATGTTCAAGCCCAGCCACTTCGATCCCAGCAAGAAGTACCCGATCATCGACTACGTCTATCCCGGCCCGCAGACCGGCTCGGTGCGCACCCGCAGCTTCCTGCCGGCGCAGGGCGACAACCAGGCGCTGGCCGAGCTCGGCTTCATCGTGATCGCGCTCGACGGCATGGGCACGCCGTGGCGCTCGGCCAGCTTCCACCACACCTGGTACGGCCAGATGGGTGACAACACGCTGCCCGACCAGGTCGCCGGCATCAAGGAACTGGCGCAGCGCTACCCCTGGATCGACATCAACCGCGTGGGCATCTGGGGCCACTCCGGCGGCGGCAACACCACCGCCGATGCGATGTTCCGCTACCCGGATTTCTTCAAGGTCGGCTGGGCCGAGAGCGGCAACCACGACAATCGCAACTACGAGAACGACTGGGGCGAGAAGTACCAGGGCCTGCTGACCACCGACAAGGACGGCAGCACCAGCTACGACAACCAGGCCAACCAGCTGATGGCGAAAAACCTCAAGGGCCGCCTGATGCTGGTGCACGGCACGATCGACGACAACGTGCCGGTGGGCGAGACCTTCCTGGTGGCCGATGCGCTGATCAAGGCCAACAAGGACTTCGACATGCTCATCATCCCGAACGTCCATCATGGCTACGCCGCCGCCACGCCCTACGCCACGCGCCGACGCTGGGATTACTTCGTGCAATACCTCGCTGGCGACACGCCGCCGAAGGAGTACGAGCTGAAGAAGTGGCCGTGGTTCTGATCGCGGCTGCTTGAGCGGTACAAAACGAAAGGCCGGGACGCGAGTCCCGGCCTTTCGTTTTGCGACATGCGGATGCGGTGCGACCCGTTATCTGGACAAGCCCTCAAGTGTTGCCGCTCTTAGCCAGCATCTCATCGATCAACTTGTCCATTTCGCCGTACGCCTTGCGGGTGATGGTCTGTTCTTGTTGGTCGAGAGTGGCTTGCTGCTTATCGAGGGTGGCTTGCCGCGCATCCATGTTACGTTGATGCTGCTGCACGCTCGCCTGCATTGCGGCCTGCCTCGCTTCAATGGCGAGGCGTTGTGCCTCGATGGCTTGCTGCTGCGATTCGACCTTTTGGCGAGCGGTGTCCGCGGCAGCCTTTTGCGCGGCGGAATCCTCTGCCTGCGCGGTGGCGTCGAGGGATATACGCTCGGCAACGAGCGTGGCTTGCGAACGTGCCAACTCGGCCTGGGCGCGCGCCAGCGCTGCCGAGCGCTTCGCCATTTCGGCATCTTTCATGGCCGCAGAGCGTTGTTGTGCAGCCAGGCCAATCTGCTGGTGCGAAATCTCGTTGAGCGGCAGCCAGATTTGGCTTGCGCGTTCGATGGTGGCCTTGTCGTGGGTCACGTAGGTCTTGTCGCCGCGACGGAGCCACAGCAGTGGGCCGCCGGTCTTGGGCAAATGCTTGACGGTCGCTGCATCGGCTTCGGTGCCGCGAATCGTGAGGCTGCTGCCGTCGAACAATGCGAAGCCACGTTGCATGCCGGGTTCGATATCGATGCTCACACTGTCGGCATGGAAGCCGAAATCGGGCGCAGGGGGCGGCGGCGGTGCGGGAGGAGCAGGTGGGGGCAGCGGCGGCGGCGGAGGTGGCGGCACTTCATGCGGCGGTGGCGGCGGAGGGACACCGGGCATTGATACGGGTGGAGCCGGCAGTGCCGGTGGTGCGGGAGGCGCCGGTGGCGGAGGCGGCGGCATTGCGGTGGAACTGGTCATCGCGGGCATGGTCACGGGCGCGGCGGCGAGGGGCGTCTGATCGCCTGCCACCACGCGGTACGGCAAAACGCCGATCAGCGCGACGAGTGCGACGAGCAGCCAGCCGCGCACGCGAGACATGGTCGTGGATGTCTGTTGCAGCATGGTCAATCGCCTCTTCAGGTTGAGGAAGGTGGGGGACGCACCGGCCAGCGCGGCATGCATCGGGTGGTGCACGCCAAGGCGCAGCAGCAGGCGGCCGTAGTCCTGTGGTGCGACGCATTGCTGCTCCATGGCCAGCGCATCACAGGCGGCTTCGCGATTGAGTGCGTATTCGCGCATTGCCCAACGCAGCAGCGGGTGGAAGAAGAACAGGCGGCCGGCCAGCGCGGGAACCCAGCCGGACACCAGGTCGCCGCGTTTCAGGTGGGCCAGTTCATGGGCCAGCGCCAGCGAGGCTTCGTCCGCGCTCAGCGCACCGTCGGCCGGCCACAGCACCACCGGTCGCAGGCTACTGCTGACCTGCGGCGAGGTGATGTCCCACGAAGCAAGTACGCGGGGCGTGCGGCGCAAGCCGAGCGTGCGCGACTGCCGGGCGCAGCGCGCCAGCAAGTCGGTATCCGTCGTTGAGTGCGCAGTGCGATGCAGGCGGCGCGAGCGGACATGTTCGCGAATCAGCGCAGGCAACTGCGCCAGCAACAGGAGCAACCACGCTGCGAGCAGCAGCGTGTGCCAATGCGTGGAGATCCAGTCGGTCGCGGCGGGTCGGGCGACGGGTGCCAGAGTGGCTGGTGCAACCAAGGTGTGTCTGCTGACATGGTCGAAACCCATGGTAGTGATGGTCACGTCGGCCATCGCATTGCCTTGCGGAGCGACGACGGGCGCTTCGATCGACGGCGGCGTCAGCAGTGGCAAGCGGATCGGTGCCTGCCAGCACAAGCCCAGCAGGGCCTGCAGGCCGACCAGCCACCACAGCGCGCAGCGTGCGGCGGCAGGCAGGCGTGGGAGCGCGCGGATGAGCAGCGCCACCGCTGCCACCAGCAGCACGGCCTGCAGTGAGGTCCAGATCAGGCGTTCCAGCCAGGCGGAGGCCAGATGATCGAAGGTCGTCATCTCACTTCTCCTTGCGCGTGGTCTTGAGTTGCTTCACCAATGCCTGCAGTTCGGCCAGTTCGTCGTCGCTGACTTCGCCGCGCTCCGCCATCCACGCCACGAAGGGCGACACCGAGCCGCTCAGCGTGCTTTCCACGAAGCGGCCCACCGCACTGCGCATCGCCTCGCCGGGACCCGTGGCGGTGCTGTAGCGGTACATACCCTGCACCTGGCGGCGCTTGAGGTAGCCCTTGGCGCGCAAGCGCTCCATCATCGTCAGCACGGTGGAGCGGGCGAGGCTTTGCGCTTCGCCGAAGCCGGAGGCCACCTCGCCCACCGAGACGGGTTCGTGTGCGGCGAGGTAATGCAGCAGGGCGAGTTCCTGGTCGCCGATGGTGGGGCGTGGCATGGCGCGGCTCCGTTATGACTACACGTGTCGCCAAGCTACCTCTGCCGACACGTGTAGTCAATAGGGCTTCGTCGCCTCCCCGGCAGATCCTTCTGTCGCTTCAGGCGAGGACCGAGGCGGCATCCACGATGAAGTGCGCGATGATGTTGACCCACAAGTTGCGCCGCCACAGGTACAGCAGCGAGAAGGCCACGCCGCCGGTAGCGACGATCAGCTCGTGGCTCCAGCCCCAGTAAGTCACGTGGTCGATAGTGAACACGGTGAGAGAGAGCAGCAGCGCGGCGATGCGGCTGCCGCTCACTTCCTCGATCCGCTGCATCGCATAGCCGCGGAACAACACTTCCTCGGAAACCGCGGCACGTATGGTCGAAATAAAGCGCCACCAGAAGGGCGTGGCCATCAGGGCGCCGCCGTTCGCCGTCGAGGCTATCGAGTCGCTCAGGTGGAGCGCGGGGAGTACGAAGAAGTACATCGTACCCAGCACGGCCAGCACCATCACGCCAGCCGCCATGCCGATGAGCACGTTGCCAACGCCGGGCGGACGGAAACCGATGGACGACAGCGGGCGTCGCTCGACCTTGCGCACGTAGAGCAGCATCGCCGCGATGTAGGTCCACCAGATCGCTTCGTTGCCGAGCAGATGCCCGATGCCTGCGAACTCATGGTCCCAGTTGCTGAAAGGAAGGCTGACCACGCCGAGCGCGAGCACCAGCCCGGCCAGAGTGATGAGCCAGGTGCGCCGTTCGACCGCCTTGAAGTCGCTGGCCAAGGTCTGCATGAATATCTCCGGGTAACTGGACGGGCGGATGGAATGCGTCAGGTGTTCGCGCGCGCGTCGCCGACGATGCGGATGAACCGGTCGATGGCCTGGGTCGTCCGTTTGCGGTCGCCGGTGCTCATCAACTCGATGAAAAGGCCGTCGAAGACCGCGACGCATAGCGTGGCGAAGGCGGGGTCGCGGTCTTGTGCGGGAAGCAGCGCCAGTACCAGTTCCGACCAGTTCGCGTTATTGCGCTGCAGGTATTGCGCATAGACGTCCGGGTTCTGGACGGCCAGGATCTGCAGTTCATAGAGCAGCTTCAGGTAGGGGAAGTTTTTCGGTGCGACCGCCCATTCCCAGAGCAGCTTCAGCGGCGGATTCGCATGGCCGTTCGCGGGCGGCCGCTCCAGCAGCCGTGAGAAGGACCGTCGAAGCTGCGCCTGCATCGCTTCGAGGACTTCGGCGAGCAGCCCCTCCTTGGATTCGAAGTGGTAGATCAGCAGGCGGGCGCTGGTGCCGGTGGCTGCGGCAAGCGGGCGCAGCGAAAGATCGGCCAGGCCGTGCTCAAGCAGGTAGGCAACGATGGAATCGACCAGTGCTTCTTTTCGTGTCTGCATGTAACGGACGTTACGTGTAACGTCCGTTACATGTCAAGTGGGCGTGCCGGCTTCAGAACGCCATGTCGAACGCCACGTCGCCCTGCACGCCCACCTGGTAGGCAGAGACGCGGCGCTCGAAGAAGTTGGTGACTTCCTGCACGTCCTGCAGGTCCATGAAGTCGAACGGGTTCTTCACGCCGTATTTCTTTGGCAGATCGAGCTGGGCCAGGCGCTGGTCGGCGCAATACTCCAGGTACTGGCGCATGTCCTTCACCGACAGGCCGGCCACGCCGCCGGAAAGCACGTCTTCGGCGAACTGCGTTTCGCAGGCGATGGCGCCCTCCAGCATCTCCTCGATCTGCGTGCGCATTTCGTCGTCGAACAGGTCGGGTTCTTCCGCGCGCACCTTGCGCACCACCTCGAAGGCGAACGCCATGTGGCAGCTTTCGTCGCGGAACACCCAGTTGGTGCCCGAGGCCAGCCCGTGCAGCAGTCCGCGCGAACGCAGGAAGTACACGTAGGCGAAGGCGGCGAAGAAGAACAGGCCCTCGATGCACGCGGCGAAGCAGATCAGGTTGAGCAGGAACTGGCGGCGGTGTTCGCGCGTTTCCAGGCGCTGCAGGTTCTGGACCGAGTCGATCCACTTGAAGCAGAACTCGCCCTTCTGGCGGATCGAGGGGATGTTCTCGATGGCCGAGAACGCCTTGACGCGCTCGGCCGGGTCGGGAATGTAGGTGTCCAGCAGGGTCAGGTAGAACTGCACGTGCAGCGCTTCCTCGTACAACTGGCGCGAGAGGTACATGCGCGCTTCCGGCGCGTTGATGTGCTGGTACAGGTTCAGCACCAGGTTGTTCGACACGATGGTGTCGCCGGTGGCGAAGAACGCGATAAGGCGATGGATCAGGTGGCGGTCGGCCTCGCTCATCTTCGAGCGCAGGTCGGTGGTGTCCAGCGAGAAATCCACCTCGTCCACCGTCCAGGTGTTCTTGATTGCGTTGCGGTACATCTCGTAGAACTCGGGATAGCGCATCGGGCGCAGGGTGAGTTCGAAGCCGGGATCAAGGATGTGCTGGGCGCGTTCGGGTTGGGCGGACATGGTGGTTCCTTGGATTTCGTTCGTCATCCCGGCGAAAGCCGGGATCCAGCGTCTTTCGCCTACATGGCGGTACGGCGACGCCTTGAGGCACTGGATTCCAGCTTTCGCTGGAATGACGGGATTGGTGTGTGTTGGAGAAGCTCGGAGGGCGGGAGCACCGGCATTGCGTCTACATACTTGTGAGTCATCGAAACGGCGCGCTGTATGCCGGCGTCACGTGCAATCTGCCTGCGCGCATCTGGCAGCACCGCAATGACGTCGTGGAAGGGTTCAGCCATCGGCATCAGGTCCACACGCTGGTCTGGTACGAGTTGCATGAGTCCATGGAGTCGACCATCTGCCGCGAGAAGGCAATCAAGGCATGGAAGCGGGCTTGGAAGATCGAGCTCATCGAAAAGACCAATCCCTATTGGCGCGATCTTTACCCTGAAATCTGTTCGTGAGCCGAATTTCCCTCGTCGTCATTCCAGCGAAAGCTGGAATCCAGTGCCGTCGGCTTCGACTTGGAAAGTCACTGGATCCCAGCATGGCCAGCCTCCGGCTGTTATGAAGCGTGTCGCCGGGTTGACGAACATGCGTCACTGGCAGGCTTCGCAGTACTCGGGGTTTTCCAGCGAGCAGAACACCGCCGCCGTGGCCTGTTCCTGGTCGCTGGCAGGCGCGGGTTTCGCAACCGCCGTGGCTGACACCGTGGTCTTGGCGATCTTGGTCGCCGGGCGCGAGCGCAGGTAGTAGGTGGTCTTGATGCCGGACTTCCATGCGTACATGTACATGGAACTGAGCTGGCCGATGTTCGGGTTCTCCATGAACAGGTTCAGCGACTGGCTCTGGTCGATGTATGCACCACGTGCGGCGCCGAGATCGATCAGTGCCTTCTGCGGCAATTCCCACACGGTGCGGTAGATGGTGCGCAGGCGTTCCGGAATCGCGGCGATGCCCTGGATCGAACCTTCCGCCAGCTTGATCGCATCGCGGACGTCGGCGGTCCACAGGCCGAGCGTCTTCAGTTCCTCCACCAGGTAGCGGTTCACCACCAGGAAGTCGCCCGACAGCGTCTCGCGCTTGAACAGGTTGCTCACCTGCGGTTCGATGCACTCGTAGCAACCGGCGATGGAGGCGATGGTGGCGGTCGGCGCAATCGCGATCAGCAGCGAGTTGCGCAGACCCTTGGCCTTGATCGATTCGCGCAGCGCGTCCCAGCGGGCCTGGTCGCTCGGCTTGGCGTTGGTCCAGTAGTCGAACTGCAGTTCGCCGTTGGCGGCGCGGCTTTCCGCGAAGCCCGGGTGCGCACCGAACTCCATCGCCAGCTCGTTCGACTGCGACAGTGCGTTGTAGTAGATCTCCTCGGCAATGCGCGTGGACAGCTCCAGAGCCTCGGTGGAGTCGAATGGCAGGCGCAGCTTGAAGAACACGTCCTGCAGGCCCATCACGCCCAGGCCAACCGGGCGCCACTTGTTATTGGCGACTTTGGCGGTGGCGATGGGATAGAAGTTGAGGTCGATCACGCGATCCAGCTGGCGTACCGCGGTGCGCGCAGTGGCGGCAAGCTTGTCGAAGTCGAAGCGGCCGTCGACCACGTGGCGAGCCAGGTTGATCGAACCCAGGTTGCACACGGCCGTCTCGTCGGCATTGGTGACTTCCAGGATCTCTGTGCACAGGTTCGACAGGTGGATGACGTTTTCCGCCTTCCCCGTCTGGTTGCTGGTGGCGTTGCTGCGGTCCTTGAAGGTCATCCAGCCGTTGCCGGTCTGTGCCAGCGTGCGCAGCATGCGGGCGTAAAGCTCGCGCGCCTTCACCTTCTTCACGGCGAGGCCGGCGGCCTCCGCTTCGCGATAGGCCTTCTCGAAGGTCTCGCCCCAGCTATCGACGAAATGCGGCACGACTTTGGGATCGAACAGCGACCACTCGCCGTCGCTCTCGACGCGGCGCATGAATTCGTCCGGAATCCAGTTGGCGAGGTTGAGGTTGTGCGTGCGGCGCGCTTCGTCGCCGGTGTTGTCGCGCAGTTCGAGGAATTCCTCGATGTCGCCGTGCCACGGCTCCAGGTACACGCAGGCCGCGCCCTTGCGCTTGCCGCCCTGGTTCACTGCGGCTACGGAAGCGTCCAGCGTTTTCAGCCACGGCACCAGGCCGTTGGAGTGGCCGTTGGTGCCCTTGATCAGTGAGCCGCGCGAACGCACGCGCGAGTAGGCCAGGCCGATGCCGCCGGCGAACTTGCTGAGCTTGGCCACGTCGCCGTACTTCTCGTAGATGGATTCGAGCGAGTCCAGCGGCGAGTCGAGCAGGAAGCAGGAACTGAGTTGTTCGTGCGCAGTACCCGCGTTGAACAGAGTCGGCGAGCTGGCGATGTATTCCAGCGAGGAGAGCAGGCGGTACAGTTCCAGCGTCTCGCCGATTTCGTTGCCGCCCAGCGCGCAGGCGATACGCATGAAGAAGTGCTGCGGGGTCTCTAGCACCTTGCGCAGCTGCGGGTGGCGCAGCAGGTAGCGGTCGTACACCGTACGCAGACCGAAATACTCGAAGCGGCGTGTAGCAAGCGGATCGATCGCATCGTTGAGCTTGCGCGAGTTGGCCGACACGAAGTCGCGCAGACGGTCGTTGAGGATGCCTAATTCCGCGCCGCGCGCGATGGATTGCGAGAAACTCTGGATTTCCTGGCCGCTCACTTCCTTGTCGACGAACGCGCCCAGCAGGCGCGCGGCAAGCTGACCGTACTCGGGCTCCTCGGCAGTGAGTGCGGCAGCGGTGCGAATGGACAGCTGATCCAGTTCCTGTGTGGTGGCGCCGTCGTACAAGCCGCCGATGGTCTTGAGCGCTACGCGCATCGGGTCGACTGCATGAAGGCCTTCCGCACTGCGGGTAACGGCGCGCACGATCTTGTTGACGTCCACCACTTCCTGGCGGCCGTTGCGCTTGGTCACGCGCATCTGGCCTGGATTGTGCGGTGGAGTGAGAGTGAAGGCCTCGCCGGCGGAGACCGGGGCTTCGGCGGAAAGCGGGGACGACTCCGCGCGCGCAGCGGAACGCTCGCGGGTATCGGTATCGAGAGGCTGCATGTCGGTGGCTCCAGGCCGTGGCAATCAACTGCCTGCTCCCGCGCGCAGGGCTGATGCAGTGGTTGCACGCGGACGGTCGCCCGTCGGGCGCAATGGCCCGACGATCCGACGCGCCTCCCCGCGGAAGCCGCCACTACCCGGTACAGCGCTATGGCTGGACCGCGTCGGCAGGTCTTCGGACTCGTGGACGTGGGCCTTCGGCCCGCCTACTGGTCTCCGCTTCCCGATCGCTGTGGATCAGTGCGCTATCGAGACGTTCGTTTCCACTTACCGCTGCGGGGCAGTTCCGGATTCGCACCGGATTCCCTTTTGAGCCCGGCCGACGATCGCGTCTGGCAGGGCACCGACTGGCACAACATATCGGGCCAAATCGGTTGGGTCAACCCAATAACTTGTGGACAACTCTTACAGGGCGTCTTGATCCAGCTCGCCGGTGCGGATACGGATCACCTGTTCCAGCGAACTCACGAAGATCTTGCCGTCGCCGATCTTGCCGGTGCGGGCGGAGTTCTGGATCGCTTCCAGCACGCGGTCGAGCTGCTCGTCGGCCACGGCGGCCTCCAGCTTGATCTTGGGCAGGAAGTCGACCACGTACTCGGCGCCGCGGTACAGCTCGGTATGGCCTTTCTGGCGGCCGAAGCCCTTCACCTCGGTCACTGTGATGCCCTGCACGCCGACCTCGGCCAGCGCTTCGCGCACGTCGTCCAGCTTGAATGGCTTGATGATCGCCACGACCAGCTTCATGGGGGTTCCTCGGGCAGGAGCGACGCGACGCGACGCAGGCAGACATTCTGCCTCCGGAGTCTGTCGCTGTCGCCTGGGGATACCATGTAGGACAATTCCTACATCAAATCACGGAGTCCGCCGATGGTGCGTCTGCCATTCGTTCATAGACACTCTCCCTCGACAAGTTCGAGGCGCCGTCCATGATGGATAGGCTGGACATCGATCAGCTGGCACGACGCCTGGCATCATTGGTTCCGCCCGGAGTGGCACAGGCGCAACAGGATTTGCGAACCAATTTCCACGATGTCCTGGCACAGGGATTGCGCCGCCTCGACCTGGTCACCCGCGAAGAGTTCGACGTCCAGAGCCAGGTGCTTGCACGCACCCGCGCCAAGGTCGAGGAGCTGGAGCGGCGCGTGGCCGAACTCGAGGCCGCCGTCGTCGCCCGCGGGGACTAGCCTCCCGGGAGCCGCCCCCGATTCGTCACCCTCACCCCGAGTTTTGCGATCGGGGGCGGTTATTTACGACTTGACGCCATACATGGAGTGTTCAATGCGGGTGCGCGACCGCGGCTTCAGCCTGCCAATGGCTTGGTTCGTGGGCCAGCACGCACACCGGCTAGGGACGGCTGCATGAGTCTCGCCGTCACTCTCAGCCGCGCGCAGGAAGGCATCGCTGCGCCCCAGGTAATGGTCGAGGTGCATCTCTCCGGCGGCTTGCCGGCCACCAGCATCGTTGGCCTGCCGGAGGCAGCCGTACGCGAGGCGCGTGATCGCGTGCGCGTGGCCATCCAGAACACTGCTTTTGAATACCCCGGCCGCAAGGTCACCGTGAATCTTGCGCCCGCCGAGCTGCCCAAGGACGGGGGGCGCTTCGACCTGCCGATCGCATTGGGCATCCTTGCCGCCAGTGGGCAAGTGCCCCGCGAGAAGCTCGACGATTGCGAGTTCCTTGGCGAACTGGCGCTCAGCGGTTCGTTGCGCAGCGTCTCGGGTGTGCTTCCGGCGCTGCTGCGCGCACGTGCGCGCGGCCGCAAAGTGGTGGTGCCGCGGGCGAATGCGGCCGAGGCTGCGCTGGTTTCCGAAGTGGATGTGCGCGTGGCCGACTCGCTGGCCGAGGTTTGCGGCTGGCTGCACGGCGCGCAGGATCTGGCGACGCCCACGGGCGTCGACACCGAGGGCGGCATTTACGACGGTCCGGATCTGCGCGACGTGCGTGGCCAGCTGCAGGCCCGTCGCGCGCTGGAGATCGCCGCCGTGGGCGGCCACCACCTGTTGCTGGTGGGGCCGCCGGGCACCGGCAAGACCATGTTGGCCGAACGCCTGCCCGGCATCCTGCCGCCGCTTTCCGAATCCGAGGCGCTGGAGACTTGCGCGGTGTTGTCGGTGGCCGGTCAGCCAACCGATCCCGCGCGTTGGCGCCGCAGGCCGTTTCGCGCACCTCATCACACCGCTTCGGCGGTGGCGCTGGTGGGCGGCGGTTCACAGCCGCGGCCAGGCGAGATTTCGCTGGCGCACAACGGCGTGTTGTTCCTTGACGAGCTGCCGGAATTCAACCGGCACGTGCTGGAAGTCTTGCGCGAACCGCTGGAATCCGGCCATATCGTGGTATCACGTGCGGCGAGGCAATCCACCTTTCCAGCGCAGTTCCAACTGGTGGCGGCGATGAATCCCTGTCCCTGCGGCCATGCCGGCGACACGCGGCGGCGTTGCCAGTGCACGCCGGAGCAGATCCAGCGCTATCGCTCGCGCATTTCCGGGCCTCTGCTGGATCGCATCGATCTTGCGGTCGAGGTGCCTTCGCTGCCGCTGCGCGAAATGGATGCGGCGCGCGGCCCACACGACGAGGATTCCGTCACGGTGCGCGCCCGCGTACTCAACGCGCGGCGCCATGCCTTGATGCGTGCAGGTCGACCGAACGCGGAGATCAACCACCGGGAGCTGGAGCGCGACTGCGCCCTGGGCCCGGCCGAGCGGCGCTGGTACGAACAGGCGCTGGAAAAGCTCGGCCTGTCCGCGCGCGCCTACCATCGTGTGTTGCGTGTGGCACGCACCATTGCCGATATCGACGGTGGCGCCGGCGTGCTTGAGCGCGAGCATCTCGCGGAGGCGCTGCAGTACCGCCGTTTCTGAGCGGTGCAGCGGAAACAGCTGGCCTGGCCCCTGAATCCGCTCCGTCTAGCCTGCCTGGACGCGCGGCGTCGCGGCGTGTTCGGATAAGGTCTAGCCACGCCGAACGAGGATTGCGATGAGCATCGAACCAGGCCTCGTGCTGACCGGCATGCTGGTGATCGGCTTCCTGTGCCAGTGGCTGGCATGGCGGGCGAAGCTGCCGGCGATCGTGTTCCTGCTGCTGGCCGGTCTGCTGCTGGGGCCGGTGCTAGGCCTGCTGCGCCCCGATGCGCTGCTGGGCGACCTGCTGTTCCCGGTGGTGTCGCTGGCGGTGGCGCTGATCCTGTTCGAGGGCAGCCTTGCGCTGCGCTTCCACGAACTTCCCGGCATCGGCGGCGTGGTGCGCGGGCTGGTGAGCTACGGCGCCTTGCTCGCACTGCTGCTGCTGGCTGTGGCCGCGCATCTGGTGACTGGCCTGGCGTGGCCGATCGCGTTGCTGTTCGGCGCGCTCACCTGCGTCACCGGGCCTACCGTGATCGCACCGATGCTGCGCACGTTGCGGCCCAACGCGCGCATCGCCAATGCGCTGCGCTGGGAAGGCATCGTGATCGATCCGCTGGGTGCCTTGTTCGCGGTGCTGATCTACGAAGTCGTGGTGTCGCGCGAGGAGGGGCATGCGCTCAGCGTCTTCCTGGGCACGGTGTTCTGCGGCGCAGTGGTGGGGGCGTTGGCGGCGTGGTCGCTTGGCCAGCTGTTGCGGCGGCAGCTGATTCCCGAGTACCTGCAGAACTTCGGCGTGCTGGCCACGGTACTGCTGGCCTTCACGTTGTCCAACCGGATGGCGCATGACTCGGGGCTGCTCACCGTGACGATCATGGGCATCGCGCTGGGCAACATGCGCGACGTGCACGTCGACGACATCCTCGACTTCAAGGAGCACCTCACCACGTTGCTGGTGTCGATGCTGTTCATCCTGTTGGCGGCGCGGCTGCCGTGGCCGTTGCCGGGCGACCTGCTTTGGAAGGGCGCGGTGATCTTCCTGATCGCGCAATTCGCGATACGGCCGCTCAGTGTGCTGGTTGCCAGCCTGGGCGGCGGCCTGAGCTGGCGCGAGCGTGCACTGATCGGCTGGGTGGCGCCGCGCGGCATCGTGGCGGCCTCGGTTTCCGCCTTGTTCGCCCTGCGATTGCAGGCGCTGGGCGTGCCGGGTGCTCAGGCGCTGGTGCCACTGGTATTCATCGTCATCATCGGGACCGTGGTGCTGCAGAGCGCCACTGCGCGGCCATTGGCGCTGTGGTTGAAGGTCGCCGAACCGGAGCCGCGCGGCGTGCTGATCTTCGGTGCCGATGCGGTGGCCCGCGGCGTGGGCCGGGCGCTGCATGAAGCGGACTTCCGCGTGGTGCTGGCCGACGACGACCACGACGGCATTCGCCGGGCACGCATGGAGGGCTTGAGCACCTTCTTCGGCAACCCGGCTTCGACGCATGCCGAGCGCAATCTCGATCTCGCCGGCATCGGCCGACTGCTGGCGATGTCCGTCCATCGCGAGCGCAACACACTGGCGTGCCTGCACTACCGGCAGGAGTTCGGCCGCCACAAGGTCTATCGCCTGCGGGTGCTTGCGCCTGAAGAAAACACCGACCGCATGGCATTGGCGGACAAGCTGTTGGCACCGCCGCTGTTCGACGAGGCGATGACGCATGCGCGCTTCGCGGATCTGCTTGCGCGCGGCTGGCGCATCAAGACCACGCGGCTCAGCGCCACCTTCGACTGGCCGCATTTCATCGAGGAATACGGGCCGGACAGCATGCTGCTGTTCGGCGTGGAGGAGAAAGGCGTGTTGCGCGTGGCTTCCACCAAGCGCGAACTGGAGCCGAAGGCGGGCTGGACGGTGATTGCGCTGGTGCCGCCGGAAGCTGCTTTGTAGGAGCGCACTCTGTGCGCGAATGCTTTTGCTGCGATCAACGCCAGAGCATTCGCGCACAGGGTGCGCTCCTGCATGTGAAGATCACGCCGCCGCGTGGCGCGCGAACTGCGCCTCCTCGGTCGAACCCTTCAGCGCCGTGGTCGATGACTGCCCCTGCTGGATCGCCTGCGTCACCGCGTCGAAATAGCCTGTGCCCACTTCGCGTTGGTGCTTCACCGCGGTGAAGCCGCGTTCGGCGGCGGCGAATTCCCTTTCCTGCAGCTCCACGAAGGCGCTCATCTGCCGGCGTGCGTAGCCGTGGGCCAGGTCGAACATGCCGTAGTTGAGGCTGTGGAAGCCGGCCAGCGTGATGAACTGGAACTTGTAGCCCATCGCGCCCAGTTCGCGCTGGAATTTCGCGATGGTGTTGTCGTCGAGGTTCTTCTTCCAGTTGAAGCTGGGCGAGCAGTTGTAGGCGAGCAGCTTGCCTGGGAACCGCTTGTGGATCGCTTCGGCGAACTGGCGCGCTTCTTCCAGGTTCGGCTTGCTGGTTTCGCACCACACCAGGTCAGCGTAGGGCGCATAGGCGAGGCCGCGGCTGATCGCCTGACCTAGGCCGGCGCGCACGCGGAAGAAGCCTTCCACGGTGCGCTCGCCAGTGACGAAGGGCCTGTCGTTGTCGTCGATGTCGGAGGTGAGCAGGTCGGCGGCGTCGGCGTCGGTGCGCGCCACGATCAAGGTGGGCACGCCGAGCACGTCGGCGGCGAGGCGCGCGGCGGTGAGCTTGTCCACCGCCTCGCGGGTGGGCACCAGCACCTTGCCGCCCATGTGGCCGCACTTCTTCACCGAGGCCAGCTGATCTTCGAAGTGCACGCCCGCTGCGCCGGCCTCGATCATTGCCTTCATCAGTTCGAAGGCATTGAGCACGCCGCCGAAGCCGGCCTCGGCATCGGCCACGATGGGCGCCAGCCAGTCGATGCCGTCCTGGCCTTCGGCATGGTGCAGCTGGTCGGCGCGCAGCAAGGTGTTGTTGATGCGCTTCACCACTTGCGGCACCGAGTTCGCAGGGTAGAGCGACTGGTCGGGATACATCTCGCCGGCGAGGTTGGCGTCGGCAGCGACCTGCCAGCCCGAGAGGTAGATCGCCTTGAGGCCGGCTTTCACCTGCTGCATTGCCTGGTTGCCGGTGAGCGCGCCCAGCGCGTTGACGAAATCCTCCTCGTGCAGGCTCTTCCACAGGCGTTCGGCGCCGCGACGGGCCAGCGAATGCTCGACGGCCACGGTGCCGCGCAGGCGCACCACGTCCGCGGCGCCGTAATGGCGCTCGATGCCATTCCAGCGAGGGTTGTTGTTCCAATCCAGTTCGATCTGTTCGGCGGTGGGCAGGGTGGTCTTCATGGCATGGCTCCGGTGGATGCGAGGCTGTAAAACTTTCGGGTGCCGCTGCCGTTCGTCCTGAGTGCCGGCCACGGGGCCGAAGTCGAAGGGTGCGAGGCACTTCGACTTCGCTTGCTGTCGCAAGCTACGCTCGGCGCGAACGAAATCTCGGGCTGAGGGTTGCCGCAAATCGGGTTTCGCGAAGTGGCGTTTGCCTGCCTGGAGAGTTCAGGCGAGCTGTTCGTACGCAGGCAGGGTGAGGAAGTCGGCCAGCGTGTCGGCGTGGATCAGTTCGCGCAGCAACCGCGCGGCGGCATCCACGCGCGCCGCGCCGGGCACGTCGCTATCTCGCAGGCGATGGGCGTGCGTGGCGAGTGCATGGTCGAACAAGGCGAAGTCGATCGGTGCGTGGTCGGGGAATTCCACGCCGCCATGGTGCAGCCACTGCCACAGCTGTGCACGGGCGATCTCGGCGGTGGCCGCATCTTCCATCAGGTGGTGGATGGGCACGCAGCCCTGGCCGTCCAGCCATGCCGCGGTGTAGCGCAGGCACACCTCGACGTTGTTGTCGAAGCCGGCGCGGGTGATGGTGCCGGTGCACGGCGCCAGCAGTTGCTCGCGGGTCACGCGCACGTCGTCGCGCTCCACGTCGCGCTGGTTCGGCTCCGGCATGTATTCGTCGAACACCGCCTGCGCCACCGGCACCAGTGCGGGGTGTGCCACCCAGGTGCCGTCGTGGCCGGCCTTCACTTCGCGCAGCTTGTCGGCGCGTACCTTGGCCAGTGCTGCCTCGTTGGCGGCCGCGTCGCCCTTGATGGGTATCTGTGCCGCCATGCCGCCCATCGCGAACGCGCCGCGTCGGTGGCAGGTCTGGATCAGCAGCTCCGAATATGCCTTGAGGAAGGGCACCGTCATCAGCACCTGGCCGCGCTCGGGCAGCAGGCGGTCGCGGTGGCTGCGCAGGGTCTTCAGGTAGGAGAAGATGTAGTCCCAGCGCCCGCAGTTGAGGCCAACGGCGCGCGATTGCAGTGCATGCAGGATCTCGTGCATCTGGAAAGCGGCCGGCAGAGTCTCGATCAACACGGTGACCTTCATGCTGCCGGGCGGGAGATCCAGCTCGGCTTCCGCGTGCGCCATCACGGCATCCCACAGCGCGGCCTCCTCCATGCATTCCAGCTTGGGCAGGTAGAAGTACGGTCCGAGGTCGCGGCGGTGCAGGGCGCGTGCGTTGTGGAAGGCATACAGGCCGAAGTCCACCAGCGCGCCGGCCATGGCTTCACCGTCCACGGTGATGTGGCGTTCGGGCAAGTGCCAGCCGCGCGGGCGCACCACCAGCACGGCGGGATTGTCGGCAACACGGTAGTGCTTGCCCTCGGGCGAGGTGTAGTCGAGCTTGCCGGCCACCGCATCGCGCAGGTTGATCTGGCCGTCGAGCTGGTTGGCGAAGCTGGGCGCGGAGGAATCCTCGAAGTCCGCCATGAACACCTTCGCGCCCGAGTTCAGCGCGTTGATGATCATCTTGCGTTCCACCGGTCCGGTGATCTCCACGCGGCGGTCGCGCAGCGCGGGCGGGATCGGCCCCACTGTCCATTCCGATTCGCGGATCGCAGCGGTGTCGGTGCGGAAGTCCGGCAGCTCCCCGGCGTCACAACGGGCCTGACGCTCGCGACGGGCGGCCAGCAGTTCGCGGCGGCGGGCGTCGAAATGGCGGTGCAGATCGGCGAGGAAGGCCAGCCCCTGCGGGCTGAGGATCGCCTGCTGCGCAGGGCTGGGCTGGCCGTGCAGTTGCACGGCTTCGGTGGCTAGGCGTTCGCGGGGCAAGGCCATGATCGGCTCCGGTCGTTGGACGACTCGAAGCTAGGACATTGATTTACAGTTTGACAAAGCAAATGTTTCAATTTTTGATATTGTAAATATCAATACATATTGCAAGTCATTGACATGAAAGAGCGAAAAATGCCGATCAAAGCGGCGAAATCGCCAGAAAAGCCGATCCGCAGC
Organism: Rhodanobacter sp. 7MK24; assembly: GCF_014842995.1. Lineage (GTDB taxonomy): Bacteria > Pseudomonadota > Gammaproteobacteria > Xanthomonadales > Rhodanobacteraceae > Rhodanobacter_A. Next base: position 238,721 of record NZ_JACYXL010000002.1, on the reverse strand, counting down.
GCAGCAAAAAAGCGTACGCCTGCGCATGGTTCGGCGGGCGAGAGCGCCCGTTTCTACTACAAGGGCAACCGCCACAAGCAACTGCGCGCCTTCGTGGCCACGGTGAAACTGGGCACGTTGAGCCGTGCCGCCGAGGCGTTGTATCTGTCCCAGCCGTCGGTGAGCCTGCAGCTACAGGCGCTGGAGCGCGAGCTGGGTGCGACCCTGCTGGAACGCCGCCGCCGCCGCATCAACCTCACCGATGCGGGCGAGGCGCTGTACGAGCTGGCGCGCCCGTTGGTGGAGGGCTGGGAGAATCTCGACCGCGACTTCCAGGCCAGGGTGCAGGGTCACACCGCCGGCAAGCTCACCATTGCCGCCGGCACGTCCACCATCCAGTACCTGCTGCCGGAGCTGGTGCGCCGTTACCGGGAGCGCTATCCCGCCGTGCATCTGCAGCTCGCCAATGTCACGGGCAAGGACGGTATGGCGATGCTGCGCGAGGACAAGGCCGATTTCGCCGTGGGCTCCATGCTGGACGTGCCGCACGACATCGCGTGGGCGCCCGTGCGCCAGTACGACCCCATGCTGATCCTGCCGCCCGGCCACCCACTGGCGGAAAAGGCGGAAGTGGCGCTGGCGGATCTCTCGCCTTATGGCCTGATCCTGCCGCCGCAGCGGTTGTCCACCTATCGCCTGGTGGACCTGGTGTTCCAGCAGAACCAGGTGCCCTACCAGGTGGCCATCGAAGTGGGCGGCTGGGACGTCATCAAGGAATACGTGGCGATGGGCCTCGGCATCTCTGTCGTCACCGGCATCTGCATCACCGACGCTGATCGCGAACGCCTGGTCGTGCGCAACATGCAGCGCTGGTTCCCGCAGCGCAGTTACGGCGTGGTGATGCGCAAGGGCAAGCTCCTCAGCGCCGAGGCGCGCGCTTTCATCGACCTGATCCGCCCGGGGCTGCTGACGCATCGGGACTACGACGAGTCGGGGCATTCGGATCGGTAATGCTTTCGAGTTGAGGTTGGCTAACTTAGGAGCAAGCTGGCTCGTCATTCCGACCGATGCCAGGATGACGACAAGTCTTGCTGGGTGGTTACCCCGGCAGCTACACCCCGTGATGCTTCCCCTGGAACGGCGCATAGAACGCACGCAGCCGCTCGATGTCGGCAGCCATGTCGTCGGTGGTGTCGAACAGCGGGCCGAGTCGGATGGTCTTGTCGGGATAGTTGAAGGCGACCGGGAACACCGGCACGCCGGCGCCGTGGGCCATGCGCCAGAAGCCGGTTTTCCAACGCGGCATGTGGCGGCGCGTGCCTTCGGGGGCGATGCCCAGCCACAGTGTCTGTTGCTGGCCGAAGCGTTCGACCATCTGCTCGACCATGCCCGCGGCGGCGCCGCGGTCGATGGGGATGCCGCCGAGCTTGACGAGCAGCGCGCCCAGCGGGCCGCGGAACAGCTCGCGCTTGGCCATGAAGTGCACGTCGGCGCCGATGGCGGCCTTGGTCAGCAGGCCCCAGATGCCGTCCCACCATGACGAATGGGGCGCGGCGATCAGCACCAGCCTGGGCACGTCGGGGAAGGTGCCGACCAGGCTCCAGCCACACAGGCGCAGCACGCCCCGGCACAGCCCGCGGCGCCAGCTGTCGTGCAGGCGTGGCATGTGCGGCGGCAGTTGCGATGGCGTGAAGACCGTTCCGTTCACTCGTGCCCCGGCTTCTTCGCGCGCAGTTGCTTCAGCTTGCCGCGCTGCTGCTTGCCGGCGAGGCGGCGTTCCTTCGAGGCGCGCGTGGGCTTGGTGGCCACGCGCTTCTTCGGCACCACCTGCGCGACGCGGATGATTTCGACCAGCCGTTCGCGTGCGTCCTCGCGGTTGCGGGCCTGGTCGCGGAAGCGGCGCGCCTGGATCACCAGCACGCCGTCGTCGGTGAGGCGGCGGTCGCTGCGGGCCAGCAGGCGCTCACGCAGCGGTTCGGGTAGCGTGGGCGAGCGCGCCACGTCGAAGCGCAGTTCCACTGCGCTCTCGGTGCGGTTCACGTGCTGGCCACCGGGGCCGTCGGCGCGCAGGAAGCGCTCGACCAGTTCGGATTCGGGCAGGGCAAGGGTGCGGCTGATGGTCAGCATGCGGGGAGTTTAGGGGATGGCACGCGGCGCCGGAATGCGGCGCCCGTGCCATCGCCGTGGCCGAATCCATCGCCTGCTACGATGGCGGGACGCCACGCAGCCCTGGGTCGCGGATGAAGGGAAAGGCCACATCGTTCGATATCGCACACCTCGCCGGGGTCTCGCAGTCCACGGTGTCGCGGGCGCTGCGCGGCAGTCCGCTGGTCAGCGAGGAAACGCGCCGGCGCATCCAATCGGCAGCCGACACGCTCAACTACAAGGTGGACAAGAACGCTTCCAACCTGCGTCGCCAGCACACCGGCACGCTGGCGTTGCTGCTGTTCGAGGATCCCACCGCTGACGACTCGCACATCAACCCGTTCTTCCTGTCGATGCTGGGCTCGATCACCCGCGCCAGCGCGCAGCGGGGTTACGACCTGCTGATCTCGTTCCAGCAGTTCTCGCGCGACTGGCACGCGGACTTCACCGGTAGCCAGAAGGCCGACGGTCTGATCCTGCTCGGCTATGGCGACTACCAGTCGCACCGCGACAAGCTGGAGAAGCTGGTGGCGCAGGGCACGCGCTTCGTGCGCTGGGGTGCGGTGCTGCCCGGGCAGCCGGGCGTCTCCATCGGTTGCGACAACTTCGCGGGCGGCCGGCTCGCCACCCAGCACCTGATCGAACAGGGTTGCCGCCGGATCGCCTTCCTCGGCGACGCCACGCCGCACTATCCCGAGTTCCACGAGCGTTACCGCGGCTATGCGGCGGCGTTGCGCGAGGCAGGCCTGCGGGTGGACGAGGCGTTGCAGGCCGATGCCGAGACTACCGAACGCGCCGGCTACGAGGCCGCCGAGTTGCTGCTTGAGCGCGGCGCGGAATTCGACGCGGTGTTCGGTGCCAGCGACCTGATCGCCATTGGTGCCCTGCGCGCGCTGTCGGAACGCGGCCTTTCGGTGCCGGGCGACGTGGCGTTGGCCGGTTTCGACGACATCCCCATGGCCAGCTTCATCAACCCTTCGCTCACCACGGTACGGCAGGACACCGGCAAGGCCGGCGAAGTGCTGGTGGAACAGCTGGTGCGGCAGATCGGCGGCGAAGGCGCCGAAAGCGCGATGTTGCCGGCGCAGTTGAAGGTACGCCGATCCAGCCTGCGGCCCGAGCCGGAGCCAGCGTTTCGCAAGATGCTACGGAGCCAGTGAGTGCCCTCCACATTGTAGTGACCTGGGCACTGGCATAACCTGCTCAAGGAAGCACTGCACAGGAGGCAATGCGATCCATGGGGAGCTGCCGGTACGAACTCGCATCCAGCCACGCCTTCGAGCGCATCGCCGAGGCGTACGTGGCGCTGGATGTGGAGTGGCGCTACACCTACGTCAACGCTGCCGCCGCCGCCTTTCTCGGCCGTAGCGCCGAGGAGCTGCTCGGCAAGTGCGCCTGGACGGAATTCCCGGAAGAAACCGTCAGGCCGTTCCGCGCGGCCTACGAACAGGCCATGGCCGAGCAGCGGCCGTGCATGGTCGAGGCGTGGTTCGCACCGCTCGGGCGCTGGTTCGCCAGCTGGGCCTATCCCGCGCCCGACGGGATCACGGTGCTGTTCCAGGACATCGACGCACGCAAGCGCGAGGAGTTGCGGCTGCAAACGCAGCAGCAGCTGATGGAGCAGGCGCAGCAACTGATGCACGTGGGCAACTGGAGCTGGGACGTCGCCGCCAATCACGTCGTCTGGTCGGACGAGCTGTATCGCATCTACGGCGTGGATCCCGCGCAGCATGCGGCCAACGTGGAGGCTTATCTGGCGCTGGTGCATGCGGACGACCGGGAGCGGGTGCTTGGCATCATCCAGCGGGCGTTGCACGATGGCGCCGCGTTCGAGTTCGAGGAACGCATCGTGCGACCGGACGGCGGCGAGCGCACGCTGTGCAGCCGCGGCGTGGTGGAAACCGACGCGGACGGCCGTGTCACTCGCCTGCTGGGCGTCTGCCAGGACATCACCGCGCGCAAGCGCGAGGAGCGCATGTCCGCGGGCTTGCACCAGATCCTGCTCGACATCGCTGCGCACAAGCCGTTGGCGGCGAGCCTGGAGCGCATCGCGCGCCAGCACGAGGCGATGAACCCGGGTTCGCTCTGTTCGCTGTTGTTACTCGATGGCCAGCGCCTGTTGCACGGTGCCGCGCCAAGCTTGCCGGACGATTACTCCAAGGCCATCCACGGCCTGACGATCGGCGAAGGTCGCGGCTCCTGCGGGACGGTGGCATGGAGCGGCAAGCGCGTGGTGGTCGAGGACATCGCCACGCATCCGTACTGGGAGGATTACCGCGAATTGGCGATGTCGTACGGCTTGCGCGCCTGCTGGTCGACCGCGGTGCCAGGCAGCCACGGCGAGGTGCTGGGCACGTTCGCGGTGTATTACCGCGAACCGCGCGCGCCGCAGCCGGACGAGCTGGCGAGCATCGACCGCCTGATTCCACTTGCCGGCATCGCCATCGAAAGTGCCCGGTTGCTTGGCGGTCTGCGCGAACGCGACCGCTTCTTCGAGATGTCGCAGGAAATCTTTTGCATCCTCGATCCGCGCAGCGAACGCTTCGTGCAGTTCAACCCCTGCCTGCAGCGCCTTACCGGTTACGGCGAGGACGAACTGAAGACTCTCGGTTACCGGCAGTTCCTGCAGCCGCTTCAGGGCGGCGATGCACCGGAGGCGATTCCAACCACGGTGGAGCCGGGTCAGACGCGCGAGTTCGTGAACCGCTGCGTGGCGAAAGACGGCAGCGAGCACCTGCTGGAATGGACGTCATTCGCCACGTCGGATGGCTTGCTCTACGCCGTGGCGCGCGACATCACCGAGCGCCACCGGGTCGAGCAGAAGCTGATTCATGCCGCCAGCCACGACTCCATCTCCGGCCTGCCGCGCCGCGCCATGCTGGACGAAGCGATGGCGCGCATGCTTGACAGCCCATGGAGCGAGGCATGGGTGGTGGTGGTTGGCCTGGACCGCTTCCAGGTGGTCAACGAGTCGGTTGGCCATGTGATCGGCGACGACGTGCTGCGTCGAGTAGCAGACCGTCTGCGCGCGGCGGTCGACGCACAGTGGCTGGTCACGCGCATCGCCGGCGACAAGTTCGCGATGGCGGTGGACGGCATGAACCACGAGGAAGTGCTGGCGCTGGCCGAGCGCTTGCGCGCGGAAGTGGCGCGGCCCATCGAGGGCCAGGACTACCGTCTGCTGTTGACCGCCAGCGCCGGCATCAGCCATGCGCCCGTGCATGGCAGCACGCCGGCGGCGTTGCTGCGCGGTGCGGAGGCGGCCATGGTGCAGGCCAAGCGCGACGGCCGCGATCGCATCGGCGAATTCAGCGTGGCGCAGAAGCGCGCGCTGGACGAGCGCGTGATGCTGGGGGGCCGCCTGCGCGATGCATTGCGCCATGACGAATTGGTGCTCTATTTCCAGCCGCAGTACCGCGCGCTCGACCATGAACTGACCGGCTTCGAAGGGTTGCTGCGATGGAACTGCGGCGAACTGGGGCAGGTTTCGCCGGCGCGCTTCATCCCGGTGGCCGAGGCGTTGGGCATGATGCCTGAGATCGGCGGCTGGGTATTTGCGCAGGCCGCGCGCCAGATGCGCGAATGGCTGGACCGCGGGCATCGCGGCTTCACCATCGCGGTGAACGTTTCCGCGCAGCAGGTACAGCATCCGCACCTGGTCGAGCAGGTGGCCGAAGTGCTACAGCGCTACAACGTGCCGGCGGCGATGCTGGACATCGAGATGACCGAGAGCGCGCTGATGGAGAACGTGGCGCGCATCCGCACGACGCTGGCGGGCCTCAAGTCGCTGGGCGTGCAGCTGTCGCTGGACGACTTCGGCACCGGCTATTCCAGCCTCGCTTACCTCAAGCAGTTCCCGATCGACAAGTTGAAGATCGACCAGAGCTTCGTGCGTGATCTGCCTGCCGACGAAGACGACTGCGCCATCGTGCAGACCATCATCGAGCTGGGCCACCAGCTGGGCATGCTGGTCTCGGCCGAAGGCGTGGAAACGCAGGCGCAAGCCGCATTCCTCGCCGGTCTGGGTTGCGATGAACTGCAGGGCTACGCCCTCGGCATGCCGCTACCCGTGATGGATGCCGAGCGCTACTTCGTCGGTGTGCGGGATTCGTTTCTCGTCTGAATCCCAGCCTGGGAACTTGTTCAAAACCCCGTGTCTTGTGTCGGGCACGGCTTCACGCCGAGGCCGCGTATTTCTCCACGGGCGTCTTGCGCTTCGTATCCATCCGACCATTGCCAGGATGACGAATGCCCTCGGTTTCCAGATAGACCGTGCCGCGGTCGTGCCGTCCATCGCCTGGGTGGAAATGGTTTCGATGTCCGCGGCACAGCTTGCCTGCAGTTTCGGCGGATTGAATCCGGCCGCTTCTCTTGGCAGTTCTTTCCTTTCACTCAGGGCATCCTGCCCTCCACCCTTCAGGCCAGCTTCGCCGTTCGCCGCGCGCCTGGGTGGCGTAGGCCAGCAAAAAGGAACTTGGTCGCCGGCAGGCGTCTGAAACCGCCTTGCCCCTCGCGGCAACACAGAACATCCCGGCCACAAATTCGAAAGGGCAAACTGCAGATAAGGAACAGACTCTCGAAACCCGTTCAATACCTGCCGGAATGGCGATGCGAGGCCGGCACATCCAGGCGGCACATCATGGAGTGCTATCTGTAGGCAGCGGCACAACGCGCAACGCGCCGACATGGGCGTCGTTCAACGGTCCTTCGCTGCCACCAACACCGCCGGTGTAGTGCGCATTGTGCGCGAGGTCGCTCATGTTGAAGCCGTCGGCCAGCGTGAAGCTGCAATGCGCACCGGCATTCGCGCTGAACCGCGCGGTGGTGGAAAGCTCTTCGCCCACGCTGTGCGGCATCACTATCGGCACGCGTTGCTTGGGGCTGCCGTCGCAGCTGATGGCGAGCATCCTCACTGCGGCGGTGATGCCGGTGCTGATCGGTCCGTGGTCGTTGCGGTAGCTCAGGGCCACCTGATAGCTGCCGGTGCCGGGTGCGACCCACGCGCGCGGCCAAGCGCCATCAACGCTGGCGAACGGACCTTCGCACTGCGCCGGGCTGTGCAGCGATTCCAGGCCGCCGGCGCCGGTTTGCGTAAGGCTGAAGCATTGCAGCACGTCCGCCACCGGAACCGAGAGCTTGCCCTCGATGGCGCCAACGGGCTTGCCGTTGAGGTAGAGCACGCCAGGTGCCGTGCTGCGCACCAACCAGTCGGTGCCGTCGCGCGTCACCTGCGGTGCGGCGGGCGCCGACGGCGCGAACGGCGGCACCGTGCCGCGCACGCCCAGCACGGGTACCTTGATCGCCATCAGTTGCACCACGCTTTCGTTGCCGCGTTGGGCGGTGTCACCGGCCACCAGCAGGTTGCCGTCCAGTTTCTTCGGGAGTTTCAGGGTGATGCGCTTGTCGGGCAGTTGCAGGCTGATCGAATCCTTTTGGCCAAACAGCATCGGCACCAACGACACGGGCAGCTTGGGCTCGATGCGGCCGTCGTTTTCGAGGCCGAACACGCCTTCGTCCACCACCGCAAGGTAGGCGGCCACCGACCACAGCTGGCGCGGCGAATCCACCACCGGGCCGCTGAGCTTGCCGTCGTCGACGTGCGGGGCTTCGGTGGTCAGCTCGTAGTTCTCCATGTTGGAGCCGGCCAGCGCCGCGCCGCGCATGACCGAGGCGATCTCGAATGCGATGTGTTCCGGGTCGTTGAGCTTGCGCGCAGCGCGCAGCGCATAGGCACTCACGAACGGCCAGATTGCTCGGTTGTGGTAGATCGGCTGGTCGGTGCGCTCGGGCCAGATCACCGGGCTGCCGGCAGGCCACGCCGGGTAGTTCGCCATCGTTTGCCGCGCGCGGTCGCCGTCGGCCACACCGCTGTCGATGGCCAGTGCGATGCCAAGCAGGTCGTAGGTGTCGAAGGGCGCGCCGTCGCCGCCGATGTAGCTCATGTACATGCCGCGGTCGTCGCGCCAGAAGTGCGCGTTGATCGCGGCCTTCAGCGCGTCGGCCTGCGCCTGGTAGTCGGTCGCGCGCGGATCGTGGCGCTCGCCCGCGAGGCGCGCGGCGAGCAGCAACGCCTGGTAATGCAGCACGTTGGTGGACAGCGAGAACGATTGGGCGATGAACACCACGTTGTCCTGCGTCCACGCGGGATAGGTCTGCTCGCGCCAATCGAGGAAGGAGGTCTCGCCGCGGTACAGACCCATGTTGGCGTCGAATACGTACTGGCGATCCTGCTCCAGGGTGTTGGTGAGCGCCTGCCAGGTGTCGCTGGCAAACGCATTGTCGTCGAGCAGGTGGCGTGCGGCGAGGAACCACGCCACGCGATCCGTGCTCACCGGCCAGCTCCCGCCCGAGCCGGTGTCCTGCATCACGTATGGGCCTTTCGGCGCGTCGGTCGCGCGGGTATCGGAGAGCTTGAAGCGCAGGCCGTTGCGCGAGCGGGCGTCGTCGTAGCGCCACAAGCCGAGATCCACCGAATACGAGAGGTCGCGCGTCCACACGTAAGGCCATTTGTCGCCGGTGGCGAAGCAATCGCAGGGAATCGGCTGGTCGTGGTCGTAGGCGCCGTCGCGGATGGCGCTGACGGAATCCTGCCGCAGGTCGTCCTGCGCCATCGCGTAAAGGCCGTCGAACAATGGACTGGCGGTTTGTACCGCGTACGGTGGTGCGGGAATCAGGCGCTTGTCGTGCGCGGAGTGCAGCAGGAAGCCGCCGCCAGCCTGCACCTCGATGCTGGCCGTCTGGCCGCGCCATTGCAGGCTGTCGTGCCACATCGGGCCGTGAGCGCCGGCGGTCAAGGCCATCATCATGCTGCTGAAAATGCTCATGCCGAAATATCCGTGAACTGTGGGGCGTCGCCGGCTCGTTGCCGAACTGCTGATCTGTCGTGGAACGCGGATCCGCCCGCCGTCGTTGTCATCTCGCCCTCCATCCGGCTGGCCGGCAGCCCTCGCCGTCGCGGTGTGCGCAACCGGCAGCCAGTCTACGCGCATGTGGACTCCGAGAGGTCCTGCTGTTCGGCGCGAACGGTGTCCCTTCCGCCGAAAGGCGGAAGGGACACCAGTTTCACTGCGCGAGAATCGCGCCGTAATGCCCTTCCACACTCACCGTGACATTGCCGTTGCTGACCGTGTACTTGGTTCCGGTGATCAGGTCGGTGACCTGGCTGCCGTTGGTCATGCTCTCCTCGTACACCGGCACGGTCACCGTTTCGGTGTTGCTGGTGCCGTTGAGCACCACCGCGAGGCGGTTGCTCTTGTCGAAACGGGCGAATGCGTAGATGTCGTTGGTATCGTCGGTGACCAGCGTCATGAAGGAGCCGGTGCGCAGCGCCGGATATTCGTTGCGGATGCGGATCAGTTGCTGGGTAAGCGCGACTGCAGCGTTGCTCGTGGTGGCCTGGGTCCAGTCGAAAGTGCGGCGGTTGTCCGGATCGGCGCCGCCTTGCATGCCGTATTCGTCGCCGTAGTAGATGGTGGGCGTGCCCACGTAGGTCATCTGGAAGATCAGGCCCAGGTAGGTTTTCCAGATGTCGGCACCGCAGCGGGTGGCGAAGCGCTCGGTGTCGTGGCTGCCCAGGAAGTTGGTCATGGTCTGTTGCACGTCGATCGGCAGGTCGGCGCGCGTGCCGAGCAGCCAGCTGTCGAGCTGGCTGGGAGTCAGTGAAGCGCTGTTGCCGCTTTCGTCCACGCCGCAGATCCATTCCGACGCCGGCTGGGTGAAGCCGTTGTAGTTCATCGCGCTGTCCCACTCGGCGCCGTCGTCCAGCCAGGACGAGGCGTCGCCCCAGTACTCACCGACGATCTCGGCATTCGAGTTCACCGACTTCACGGCGGTGCGCAGCTCCTGCATGATCTGGTGGTTGGTGGTGTCGCTGCCGTTGTTGCCGCCGGCGTCGAGGTATTGCGCCGCGTCCAGCCGCCAGCCGTCGATGCCATAGGGCTGTGCCAGATAAGTCTGCACCACCGAACCGGCGTTGCCGTAGATCTGGTTGCGCGTGGCCGAGCCGCTGGCGCCGTAGTCCAGCTTGGGCATGCTGGTAATGCCGAAGAACGTGGAATAGCTGCTGGGCCAGGTCTGGAAGGTGTAGTAGCTGTAGTACGGGCTGGACTGCGACAGGTATGCGCCCGGCTGCGAGCAGGTGAGCGAATCGTAGGTCTGCGCGCCGAACCAGCAGTTGCTGTCGCCGCTGTGGTTGAACACGCCGTCCAGGATGACGTAGCCGGCGGGCCCGTTGCTGGCGCTGTGGATGTCGCCGATCAGCTGCTGCAGCGTGGTGTTGCTGCCGAAGGCAGGGTCGACGGTGTAGTAGTTCTGCGTGTCGTACTTGTGGTTGGTCGGGGAGGAGAAGATCGGGTTCAGATAGACGATGTCCGCGCCCAGCGTGCCCTTGATGTAGCTCAGCTTCTGGTCGACGCCGGCGAGGTCGCCGCCGAAGAACACCGCACTGTTGCAGCCGCTGACGTTGGAGGTCACGGCCGTGCCCCAGGCGTGCTGCTCGGTGGCGCAGCCGGCGTAGGTGTACTCGCCGTTGGTGACGTCGTTGCTGGTATCGCCGTTGTAGAAGCGGTCGGGGAAAACCTGGTAGATCACACCGTTCTTCATCCAGGCCGGTGTCTTGAAACCGGGGATGATGAAGAAGTCGCCGGAGGAGGGCTCGCTGCTGGTGATGCCGGCCGCGTTGTACCAGGCGGTGGCGGTGCCGTCGTTGATCTGGAAGCGGTAGTACTTCTCTGACGAGCTGGCGGAGATGGTGCCCTGCCACAGATCGTAGGTGCCGGTGGCGTCGTTGGCCACCCATTGCATCGCCACCCAGTGGTACTGGCCGTCGGCACTGTCGTAGTACTTGATGTTGGCGCTGGTGATGTCGCCCTTGTAAGTGCGGAACGTCAGCGTCACCGGCGTGCTTGCCGTGGGCTCGGGGGCGCTGTCGTAGACCGGGCCCTGGTCGTGGAACAGGCCGGCCCATTCGACGTTGTTGTCGTTGCTGGCGGCGCGCGCCGCGGTGCTCCACAGCGATGCGCCGGACAAGGCAAGCGCCATGCACAAGGCAAGCGGCAACCTGTGCAGGCCACGCGATTCACGCTTCATCGGATGACTCATCGAAACCCCTCCTGGTTGGACTGGGCTGATGTCGCCGCGCTCGCCGTGCCCAGGGCCGGCATTTCCTCGCGTGGCGGCGATGGAAACCATGTCTGGCAGCAGGACTGCCACTCGCGCCGCGCCATCCGGCGCGGCGCGCCTGCCCTCAGTGCGCGGCAGCCGCCTGCAGCTTCACCGTGCGTGCGGCACCGGCATCGAGCTTGAGCACGGTGAACGCGCCGTAGCGGTCGCTGCCCGTGCTCCAGCCTTCGCCGTTGGCGGCCTCAAGCGCGGAAGCGGTGGCGTAGTGCTGCAGCGAGCCGTCGACCGTGCTGGCGGCAACGCCATGCACCCGCACGAGATAGGCGTGCAGCGCGGGGCGGTAGCTGCCTTCGGCCGCGGCGGTGCTGAAGCTCACTGTGTCGCCCATGCGCTGCGCGGCGAGACGCTGTTTGAAATACGCGCCGTCCGCGTAGGCGTAGGTCTCGCCGTCGTCGTCGTAGTAGTCGAAGTGCGTGGCTTGCGCGGCGGGGAACACGTCGACGTTCACCGTCGCCACCGCGTGTTCGCCGGTCCAGTCCATCACCGGCTGGGTGGGGATGATGGCGCCTTCGCGGACGAACAGCGGGATGTCGTCCCAGGTCTTCGCGTCCGTCGCCACGGTGATGGTCTGGCCACCTTGATAGGTCTTGCCGCTGAACCAGTCCGTCCATGTGCCGGCGGGCAGGTAGATCTGCTTGCTGGTCTGGCCCTGGGCGACCACCGGCGATACCAGCAGCCAGTCGCCGAACAGCCAGGCATCCACGTCGTTGCGCAACTTCGCATCGTTCGGCCACACGAAGTTGAGCGGCTGTACCAGACCCACGCCGTGTGCGCTTGCGCGGTGCTGGTAGGCATAGATATAAGGCAGCAAGCTATAGCGCAGGCGGATGGCCTTGGTGGCCGCGGCTTCGGCCACCGGGCCGTAGCGCCACGGCTGGCGTTTTTCATTGTCGTCGCCGTGCACGCGGAAGATCGGCACGAAGGCGCCGAATTCGATCCAGCGCGCGTAGTTCTCGTCCGAGGGATGGCCGTGGAAGCCGCCGCCGTCCATGCCCCATTGCGTCACGCCCACGTCGATCGCGCTGAGCATGCGCTCGCGCTGGCCGGCCATGCTGGCGAAACCGGTGGAGATGTCGCCAGACCACAGGCCGTAGGCGTAGCGCTGGGCGCCCAGCCAGAAATCACGGTTGATCGACCACGCACGCAGTTTCGAGTACGCACGCTGGCCCTCGTAGGTGGCGCGCTGCATGTTGAGGAACTGCGTATTGCTCGGCGTGGTGTCGGCTTCGTCGTTCCAGAAGCCCACGATGCCGGTGTCGAAGCTGTGCTTGAGGTAGTCGTTGAACCACCATGCGCGGGATTCGGGTTCGTCGAAGTCGATGTCCTTCACCGGCAGGTGCGAGAAGTAGTCGGGGCTGGCCTTCTCGCCGGGCAGCCACAGGCCGTGCGCGGTGGCGTAGCGGCCTTCCACTGTATCCACGTGCACGCGCGGTTTCATGATGCCGGTCATGTGCACGCCCAGTGCATCCATGTCGGCCTTCAGCTTGCCGGTGGGGCCGTCCGGGAATTTCACCGGGTTCCAGCTGAACTCGCCCCAGTCCTTGCCCCAGTTTTTCCAGTCGAAGTCGAAGGTGAAGGCATCGAGCGGGATGTGCTTGGCGCGATAGGTGTCGACGATGCCGCGGAATTCCTTTTCGTCGATGCCCCATTGGCTGTTGATGAAGCCGTTGGCCCACTTCGGGAACAGCTGCGCGTGGCCGCTGAGGTCGGCGAGCTCGCCGAACAGTTCGGTGGGCGAGCCGGCGAGGATGTAGTAGTCGGCGTCGGGGCGCGCGGTCTTGTCGATCGCGATGCGACCGTGCGCGAGATTGAAGTCCGCCCCGTCGCAATCCACCAGCACGCCGTAGCCGGCGGTGCTCCACACGAAAGGTGCGCCGGGATGGCCTTGTTCGCCGGCCTTCGCCACCTGCTTGCCTTCGCGCAATATGCCCGCGCTGGTGTCCTTCTCGAAGGCGTCGTAGCCGCCGATGCCGTACAGCGCGTCGCCGGCGGCGTGGTCGAACACAATGCGGCCTTGCGCGAGCGCGCCGAGGTCGGCCTGTTGCAGCAGCGGATGGCCCTGGGCATCGCTCACGTCGAGCCTGCCGGCGGCGCGATGCCAGATGGCGACGAGGCGGTCGGAGCGCAGTGTCACGGTGTCGCCGCTCTGCTGTACCTGTGGCTGGAATGCCGCCGTGCCGGTCGGCCTCGGGTCCATCACCAGGTTGGCGGACGTGGCGCCGCTCTTCGGCAAGTAATGCACATGCAGCACGCCGGGGGCGGCCAGCTGCAAGGTGACGGTGCCGTCGCCCAGCGTGAGGTTCAGGCGGTCGCTGCCGACGCTCTGCACCTGCGCGACGGCGGTGCCGGGCGCAGCGAATGCGGCAGGAACAAGGCCCAGGCCCAGCAGCACGGTAAGTGCGAGCGTGCGCCGTTTCGGTGTCGTCATCATGCTGCTCCTTTGAAAATCAATGCAGGATTGCGCTGCCGTAGGCGGGCAGTTGCAGGTGGCCGTCGGCAACGGTGGTGCCAGGCAGAGTATGTTTCAGCAAGGTGTGGAAACGTTGTGCTGGCAGGGTCACCGTTTGCGGTGTGCCGGCCAGGTTGTGCAGCACCAGGACGTCGCCCTGCGCGTCGTCCAGTTCCCACGCGGCGACATGCTCGCCGGCGTCGCGCCAGTTGTGCAGCACCCCTGTGCGCAATGCGGGGATGTCGCGGCGCCACTGGATCAGCATGCGATACCGGTTGAGCAGCGAATGGGGGTCGGCCTGCTCGGCCTCCACGGATACGGCGCCCCCGTCGCCCGCGCTCCAGCTTTCCCATGTCGTCTCGCCCCCGCCCTTGCCGCTGCGGTACCAGCGCATCGGTTCGCGCAGGTGTTCGTCGGGCTTTTCGCCGCGCATGCCAAGCTCCTCGCCGTAATAGACGAAGGGATGGCCGGGCAGGGTGAGCAGCATCGCCGCGGCGGTGCGCATGTGCTCGGGGTTGTCGTCGAGCTGGCTCATCACGCGCTCCTGGTCGTGGTTCGACAGGAAAGGCGCATCGTCGAAGCGGCCGTGCGCATCGGTGCGGAAAGCGTCGTACATGCGCTCCAGCGTGGCACCGATGTCGCGATCGCGTTCCTGCTTCGCGCTGTCGACCAGGCGCGTGGCGAGCGGGAAGTTGAACACCGCGTCCAGCGAGGCCATCCATGGCGGCAGTTCGTTTTCATGGTGTCGCGCCACTTCCCCGACCAGCCACGCATGCGGGTTCGACGCATCAATGCCCTGGTGGAATTCATGCCACCACGCGAGGTTTTTCTTCAGCGCGGCCGGACTCTCCATGTCGGCCTCGCTGTCGTCATAGATGTGCTGCGCAGCATCGAGCCGGAAGCCGTCCACGCCCTTGTCCAGCCAGAAGCGTCCCACCTTGACCATCTCCGCACGCACGGCCGGGGTGTCGTAGTTGAGGTCGGGCATCTGTGCCGTGAACACGCCGAGATAGAACTGCCCTGAACTTTTGTCCGCGCCCGGTAGTGGGTGCCACAGCGAGCCGCCGGTGGCACTGATCTGCTTGAGGTCGGTGGCGGGCGTGGCCCATGCGTACCAGTTGCGGTATGGGCTGCGCGGATCCCGCGCGGCTTTGAACCATGGCGACTGATCGCTGGTGTGGTTGATGACCAGGTCCATCACCACCTTGATGCCGCGCTTATGCGCTTCCTGCACCAGGCGTTCGAAGTCCGCCATCGTGCCGTACTGCGGGTTGATCGCCTCGTAGTCGGTGATGTCGTAGCCGTGGTAACTGGGCGAAGGGTTGATCGGCATCAGCCAGATGCCGTCCACGCCCAGCGATTTCAGGTAATCAAGCTTGGCGGTGACGCCATCGAGGTCACCCACGCCGTCGCCGTTGGTGTCGTACCAGCTGCGCACGAAGATTTCATAGTACGTGTCCGAGGGCGCCTGTGCTGTTGTCGCAACAGCGGCTGTGGCGGCCGATGCGGGTGACGTGGACAGCAGCAGCGCAACGGACAGCAGCAGCGGAAGGCGAAGGTGGATTTTCATGGAACATCCGTCGTTTCTCGGCCGGGAATATCGCCAGCAGCGGTTTTTGACATCGCGCCGGCAATGGCCCGTAAGTGGCCGCCAGGAATGGCTGCCAAAAAAAAATGCCCCGCCGGACGGGTTGGTACGCGGCGGGGCGGTCGGGGAGTGGCAATCGTCGGAACTTAGAACTTGTACGAGGCGCCCAGCGAGTAGGTGCGGCCGTAGCGTTCCCAGATCAGCACCTGGCGCGGATCGTTGTTCTGATAGGTGGAGAAGATCTTGTTCGACAGGTTGGAGCCCGTCGCGATCAGGGTCAGGTTCTTGAAGGTGCCGCTGCTGAACGTGTAGCTCACCTGTGCGTCGTAGGTGCTGCCGCCCTTCAGCGTCTGCTCGATGCGCGAGGCGCTGATGCCCGACACCTCGCCCAGGAAGCTGGAGGTGTAGTCGTCGCTGATACGCGCCTCGAAGCCGTCGTGCTGGTAGTACAGCGTGCCGTGGGCCACCCACTTCGACAGGCCCGGCACGGTGATCGGCGTGGGATTGCTGCCGTACACCAGCGAGCTGTCGTTGTGGGTGCCGGTCAGGATGGTGCCGAAGCCGTCGAGTACCGGGGTGAGCAGGTTGAACGGCAGGTTCAAGGTGACCTCTTCGCCACGGATGAAGCCGTGGCCGTCGTTGGTCGGACCGGAAACGATGCCGTACGGTGTGCCGAGCTGGGCCTGCTGCGCCGAAGTCAGGTAGTTCGGAATGAACGCGCTGAAGTCGTACAGGTAGGCCGCGTTCGGGTCGATGTAGTCGTGCAGGCTCAGGAAGTAGGCCGACACCGCGACATAGCCGCCACCGCCACCGTTACGGCACAGGTCCGAGTTCTTCTGGTCGGCGTCATTGCACTGGTAGCCGCCGGTGATCGGACCCGAGAAATAGTGCTCGTAGCTGATGTTGTAGTTGTCGGCCATGGTGGGCAGCAGCCCGGCATTGCCGCCGGTGGAGCTGAAGAACGCCTGGTTCGGATTCGTGGACGCCAGGTTCGTGATGTTGCCGCTCACGCTCTGGCTGGCGTTCATCTGGTCCATGCGCGGCTGGGCCATGGTGCGGGCGGCGCTGACACGCAGGTCGTCGTTGTCGGTGAAGCCGAAGATCAGGTTGGCGCTGGGCAGGTAGCGGGTGTAGCTGGTGCCGCCGGTCACCGGGATCAACTGGGTCTGGCCGCCGGTGAGCGAGCTGCCGGGCGCCACGCGCTCGCCATCCGAGGTCTGGTTGGTATGGTCCACCTGGATGCCGAAGTTGCCGCGCAGGGCGACGGCGCCCAGGGTGGTGTCGAGGTTGAACTGCAGGTAGGGATTGAAGTCGCGCTCATGCACACGCCAGTCCGGCGGCAGCGGCAGCGACGACATGAAGGTGGGGACTTCCACCAGGGTGCCGTTGTCGATCAGGCTGAACGGGTTGTAGCACTCCTCCGAACCCATGCCCATCCATGCCAGCGGGCTGCAGGTGCTGCCGCTGAACGGTGCCGTCATGACCGCATTGCCGCTGCTCAGGGTGCCGCCGCCCAGGGTCAGGAAGTCCTGGGTGATGTTGTAGGTCTTGGTGCGGGTGGTGTCAGACAGGCCGAACTTCAGGCTGGAGAAGATGCCGCTGTCGAAGTCGCGCTCCACCGCGACGCGGAAGTTGGCCAGCCAGTCGACGGTATGCGGTGCGTTGATGAAGCCCGCCTGCACCACGTTGCTGCCCGAGCCCCAGGCCTGCGGGTCGGTCAGCACTACGCCCTGGGTGTAGTCGAGCGAGGGGACGGCGTAGAGCATGCCGTCGGGCAGCTCGGCGAAGCCGAAGTTGCCGGGCTGGCCGCGCGTGCCGGCCGCCGCATCGTAGTAGCCGGTGCCCGAATAGCTTTCCAGGTTCACGTCCTGGCGGGTGGCGCGCGAGTAGTTGGCGTCGGCGTCGATCGACCAGTCTTCGTTGATCGTGAACTTGTTGTCCCAGTTGAAGTTGTAGACGCGGGCGGTCGTGCTGTTGAAGTCGTTGCGGATCACCGGGTCGATGTTCTGGTACGTGCCGCTCTGCACGAAGCCGTTCTCGACATTGCCGGGCACCAGGGTCGGACCGGGCTTGATCGCGCCGTTGCCCCACAGGAACGGCAGCTCCATGCCCTTGGCTACCTGGGTTTCCTTGAAGTTGTCGTAGGTGAGGTCGAGCGTGCTGGTGTAGTGCTCGTTCGGCTGCCACTCGAAGGTGGCCAGCAGGCCGTTGCGCTTCATCGAGTCGGTGATGCCGTAGTTCTTCGAACCGCCGATCACCTGGTCGCCATTGCTGTCGGCCAGGTAGCCCCACGGCGCCTGGTGCTCGATCTGCGTCGGGTTGTTCTCAAGGTCCACGCCCAGCGTCACGCCGAAGGTGTGGTCGGCGAACTGGTCCACCCACACGCCGTTGACGTTGTAGCCCTTGTTGCTCACGCCCTCGCCCTCGCCCGGAGAGAGCTGGGACATGCTGTTCCAGATGTACTTGGCGTTCACGGCCGCCTCGGGGCCGCTCTTGTCCAGCGGGCGGATGGTATGCATGTCGGTCGTACCGGCCATGCCCTGGCCGATCAGGTCGGCCTCGGGCGAGAGGTGCACCACCACGTTGTCGAACCAGCTCGACGGGTACTGGTCGAGCGCCACGTCGCGGTTGTTGTTGGTGCTGACCTGCTGGCCGCCATTGATCAACACGTTGGAGAAGTCGGGGCCAAGGCCGTGGATGTTCAGCACCTGCGGGCGGCCGTCCACGTCCTGCGCCGCGATGCCTGGCAGGCGGCCCAGCGCATCGGCGATGGAGGCGCCGGGCAGCTTGCCGACCTGTTCGGCCGAGACCGCCTCGACGATGGTGTCGGCGTTCTTCTTCAGCGCGGTGGAGTTCTCGATGCTGCTGACGAAACCGTTCACCTGCACGGCCTGCATCTGCTTGGCCTTTTCCTTGTCCTTCTTGTTCTGGCCGTCGGACTGGGAATTGGCGCTGGTGCCGGTAGTGGTGCCCTGCGAAGTCGCCTGTGTGTCCTGCTGCTGCGCGGCAGGCGCGGTGGCGGCATTCGCCACGGCGCAGGCGCCGAAGCAGGCCGTCGCGATCGCCATGGCCAACAGCTTGTGTTTCATCAGCATGTTTTCGTCTCCCCACGAAGAATGATTATTGTCGTTGTCGCGCGAACCGTCCGGCGATTTCCTCGGCGGCGGCAGTCGGAAAGCCGGCTTGCGCATGCGTGCCCCTTTCGCGTGACTGCATGGTAGGCCTGCGTTTTCGACGCGAGCGATTCATGCATACGTATTCATGGCGCGGCTGAAATGCGGCCGCCGCAGTGCAGCATCACGCGGTCCGTCACGCCTTCTTTTGCGCGCCAGGCCGCGCCGTTGCTGAATTTCCTCGCATGCGGATCAATCGGCGGAAAATCATTTGGACGTCCATTTGTTTCGAGTCATGACGCGACTGCAGCATCCATGAATACGTATGCAGCACTGTGCAGGGTGCGCGCGGCCTGCCACTAAGCTGATCGCCACTTCGACGACAGGCGGATTGCCTCACGTCATGGGGACAGCAATGACCAATTCACCCTGGTGGCGCGGAGCCGTCATCTACCAGATCTACCCACGCAGTTTCCTCGATACCAATGGCGATGGCGTGGGCGATCTGCAGGGCATCATCGAACGGCTCGACTACGTGGCCAGTCTCGGCGTGGACGCGATCTGGGTGGCGCCATTCTTCAAGTCGCCGATGGCGGATTTCGGCTACGACATCGCAGATCCTTGCGATGTCGATCCGCTGTTCGGGACGTTGGGCGACTTCGACCGCTTGCTGGGCGAAGCGCACGCGCGCGGCATCAAGGTGATGATCGACCAGGTGCTCAGCCATACCTCGGACGAGCATGCGTGGTTCAAGGAAAGCAAGCAGGGCCGCGACAATCCCAGGGCCGACTGGTACGTGTGGGCCGACGCGAACGAGGACGGCACGCCGCCGAACAACTGGCTGTCGATCTTCGGCGGCAGCGCATGGCAGTGGGAGCCGCGGCGCGGCCAGTACTACCTGCACAACTTCCTCGCCAGCCAGCCGGACCTCAACTTCCACAACCCGGACGTGCGCGCCGCGGTGCTGGACAACCTGCGCTTCTGGCTGGACCGCGGCGTGGACGGTTTCCGCCTAGACTCCATCAACTTCTGCTTCCACGACGCGCAACTGCGCGACAACCCGGCCAAGCCCAAGGCCATGCGCACCGGTCGCGGCTTCAGCGCGGACAACCCGTACGCGTTCCAGTACCACTTCCACAACAACACGCAGCCGGAGAATCTTGCGTTCCTGCAGGATCTGCGCGCGCTGATGGACCGCTACCCCAACATCGCCACGCTGGGCGAGATCTCCTCCGAGGATTCGCTGGCGACGATGGCCGAATACACCAGCGGCAGCCGCCTGCACATGGGCTACAGCTTCGAGCTGCTCACCAACGACTTCAGCGCTGCCTACATCCGCGACACCGTGCGCGCGCTGGAGGCGAAGATGACCGAAGGCTGGCCGTGCTGGGCGATCTCCAACCACGACGTGGAACGCGTGCTCAGCCGCTGGGGCAAGGGTCGCGCTTCCGCTGCGATGGCGAACCAGCTCACTGCGATGGTCTGTGCGCTACGTGGTTCGGTATGCGTCTACCAAGGCGAAGAACTGGGCCTCACCGAAGCCGAGCTGCCTTACGAAGCGCTGCGCGATCCCTACGGCATCACCTTCTGGCCCGAATTCAAGGGTCGCGACGGCTGTCGCACGCCGATGCCGTGGGACGACGGCGAGCACGCCGGCTTCAGCCGCGCCACGCCATGGCTGCCGGTGCCGACCGAGCATGGTGCGTTGAACGTGGCGTACCAGCAGGACGATCCCGCGTCGGCACTCAACGGCTACCGTCGCTTCATGCGCTGGCGGCGCGAACAACCCGCATTGCGTCACGGCAGCATCCGCTTCCTCGAAACGCCCGAACCGGTGCTCGCCTTCGTGCGTGAACTGGGCGACGAGCGCCTGCTGGCGGTGTTCAATCTTTCCGCCGCAGCGGTGGAGTGTGCGCCGCCGCTATCGGACGCATTGCAGCCGCTGCAAGGGCATGGCCTGGTGGAAGGCGCGATGAATGGCGGGCGTTTGAGCCTGCCGGCTCACGGCAGCTTGTTCGCGCGCGTGGTTTGACTGTGGCGCCCCAACGAGGAGCTTTGCACCGCGATTTCGCAGGTTCCTCTGCCGGGTGCAAGTAGCTTCACAGCAAGCCGGGAATCAACGCCTTCGTGTGCCGCATGTATTCCGTGTAGGTGGCGCCGAACTGCTCGCGCATCCAGTTTTCCTCATGGCGCAGCTTGTAGGCGAATGAGGCGAAGACCAGCACCAGCGCGATCAGGCCGCGCCATTCGCCTATCACCAGCGCGCTGCCCAGCACGCCCGACAACATGCCGGTGTAGATCGGGTGGCGAACCCATCGGTACGGCCCCGCGGTCACCAGTTCATGGCCCTGCTTCAGCTGCACCGTGGCGCTCCAGTTGCGCCCGAGTGCAACGCGCGCCCAGCACGCGAACGCCAGGCCCAGCAGCAATACGGCCAGCCCGACGCACGGCCACGCCATGCCATGCGGCAAGAAGCGCTGCCCCAACCAGGGCCAAAACCGTCCCAGGGCCCTGCCGAACAGCAGCAGGAAGGCGAGTATCAGCGGCACGCGGTAGGTCAGGAACGAAGCCCAGCCATCCACCCGCGCCGCCGCCTTGTTGCCGAATGCACTGATGAACCAGTACAGCAGCCAAGCCACCCAGGTCACGGCGACGGCAAGCTTGGTGTAGTTCTCGAAGGGCGACATGACGGTAACCAGCGAGGACGATGCGCCAAGCATGCGCCGTTGCCATGGCCTGATCGAGTGACGGTTGTCAGGTGGCTTATGACCAGCCGCCCGCTTTCGCTTTCGAAAGCCGGCGTCAGCCTGGGGCGGTTATCGCTACGCAAACGCCAGACGAGCCTGCCGCGAGGCGCCTTAGAGCGGCGTGTGGCTGCACGGCGTCCTGCTGTCAGCATGGCTTTCGAACGCCTTGCGCTCTGGCCGCTCGGCCATGTCGGGGTAGAGCATCAGCGCGCAGTCGGTCCAGCCGGTCACGGGACAGAGCGCTGCGGTATCTGAGCAACCATCTCGCACCCACCTGCCATGCCACCGCAAACTTCTTCCATGAGTGCCGTTCGGAGGCGCATACGCATGGCGCGCTAATACAGCAACCTCACATTTAGCTGGAGTTGGGTGTCGATGATTCTTGCGGGCAATCCGTATTCGGCGCGCAGCGTTGACGTGCTGTCGATGCGCAGTACTTCAGCCGTAAGGCGCAGATAGCTGCGCGGTCTCCAATTCAAGGCCCCGGTCACCGCATTGCCGTGCTCGCTTTGACTCCAGTCGATATCGCTCGAAGGCGTCAGGGTGCTGAAGTGCTCGATTCGCAAAGCGGGACGCCATGCGCCGCGATTCCATCCCGCGAGCAAGAAGGCGGAGCGGTAATGCGTGCGCTGGTATGCGTCCTCTATGGGTTCGATGGTGGTGTAACCGTCCAACGCCTGCGCGATCCAGGTGATGGCGCCGGTATCCGTGCGCGCACCAGCGCTCCAGAAACGGGTTCGCCAGGCGTATTGCTCGTCACCGCCGGCATAAGGAGCGGATGCGCCCGGATCGGCATGGTTGTCGTAATGCATGACACTCACGCTCGTCTCACCCGGCGCGTGCCAACTGACGGCCACATAGTCGCCCCAGTGCGATGCGCCGATACTGCGGAACGGGTCGTAATAGTTTGGCGGCGTCTCATCCTCCTCGCTGACCTCGGCATCGGGTTCGCGCAAGCGAGTGCCGATGCCGGAAACCAGATCGCCGATGGACCAGCCCCGTATGGCCAGCACGGTGCCCGCAGGATCGTCGCGACGGAACAGCGATGCACGGAAATCCCAGTTGCTGACCTCGCCGCGATGCTCCAGCTCAAGCTCGCCGCCGACTGCGCGCAATTCCTCTCCCGTCCAGGTATTTATGGCGGAAGAGCTGAGTGTCCACGGGCTGGTCCAGCCGACGCCGTCGTTCTCCATCGATACGGGAGGAAACAGCGCGCCAGCGCGCAAGGACCAGCGCCATGGTGTCGTGGAGACCGGACGGTAGCGAATCCAGCCTTCCAGCAAACTGACTCTGCCACGGTCGCCGGTCTGGTATTGCACCTGCCCCATCGCGAGCAGATCCGGCGTGATTTGTGCCGCGCCGTATAGCGCGGCACCGCCAAAATGAAGCTGTGTCTGGTTGCCGCCGTAGCGGGTTTTTCCGAAACCTCCGTTGGTCCAGCTGGTGTCGTCGGGTGCCGCGACCAGCCGCTCATCGATGTAGGCATGCAGAACATAGTCCTGCGCGCGCAGCGATGTGGCAGCGATCAACAACGCAAGCATTGGGTACAGCCGACGGACTTTCATACGTCACTGCTGTCGAGTTGGATGGCGACGAAGTCGTGGAGCGCCCTGGCCTGCATCGGCCTTGCCACAAAAAAACCTTGTGCGTGATCGCAAGCGATCGAGGACAGGTAATGGAGCGTACCTTCGTCCTCCACGCCCTCTGCTGTGACCTTGTACCCGAGGTTGTGACTGAGCTCCACGATTGAACGCACGATGACACGGTCATCGACATCGTCGATCAGGTGTTTGACGAAGCTCTGGTCAATCTTCAGTTCGTCGACCGGAAGCCGGTGCAGGTATGACAATGACGATTGGCCTACACCAAAGTCGTCGATGGCAATCTGAAAGCCGTGCTCGCCAAGTTGCTGCAGCACACGCAAGGCCGATTCAAATTCCCCGATCACCGCACGCTCGGTAATTTCCAGCGTCAACAGCGCGTGCGGCAAACGATGCAAATCGGTCAGGTCGGCAAGGTATCTAGGAAGGTCCACATCGCCCAGATCATGAGCCGAGAGGTTTACCGCCATGCTCAGATTCAAACCTTGCTCATGCCATCGACTGGCCTGAGTGACCGCCGCACCCAGCACCCAGCGGGTCAGGTGCTGGATATTCCCGGTGTCCTCCGCCATGGCGATAAATACGTCAGGCGATATCAAGCCCCGCTGCGGATGATTCCAGCGCACCAGAGCTTCCACGCCCTCCAGGCGGCGCGTCGCCAGCGTCAACTTGGGTTGATAGTAGAGCTCCAGGTGGCCCTGCGTGATCGCTTCACGCAGCTCCCCCATCAGTGAAAGTCTTTCCGGGCGATGGGGGTCGATCGATGCATCGTAAAACGCCCATGCCTTGGACGAACCGGCAGCAGCGAACTGAGCAGTTTCGGCGTAACGGAGCAATGCAAAGGCGGCGATAGCATGAGTGGGGTAGAGGGCAATGCCGATGGCAGGCCCCATGTCGATGCTCACCCCGGATTCCGTATAAGGCATGGCAAGTGCATCGAGAATGCGGTTCGCTGCATTGACAGCGTCATCGGGATCGCTCCCCGCAAACCATGCGGCGAAATTGCCATCGGTGGCGCGTGCGACCTGGGCGCCGACTGCGGCGCGCTGGATACGCTCGCCAGCCTCGCGCATCAAGCGATCGCACAGCGCATGCCCCATGGTCTTGATGATCTCCAGCCTCCGTGTAAGGCCGATCATCAACAAACTGCCACGCGTCACGTTGCCGGCCATGTCTCGCGCGATGTCATCCTCGATCGACGCGCGGTTTGGGAGGCCTGTTACGTCGTCGTGTGTTGCCTGGTGATAGATGCGTTCCTCGCGCTGCTGCACGGCTGCCGCCATTGTGCCGATGGCGTTGGCCAGCGCGCCGATTTCGTCTCGTCGGTTCGAGCGCGCCGGGACGTGATAGTCGCCTTGCTCGATGCGCTTGGCCACGGTGGCCAGCCACTCAACCGGCCGCGAAACGTTGCGTGCAATCACCCAGATGCCCAGCAGGCCGGCAGCCAGTCCCAGCGCGAGCAGTGCCAACCAGGCCAATACAAGGTTGTGGTAGGGCCGTAGTGCGTCGTCCAGCGAGTAACCAAACAGCGCCACGACGGGCGCACTGTTGTCGGGATGCTGAAGCGGTTGCGCCAAGACGATGTAATCGCTCTGCGCGATTCGGCGCAACCCAGGCTCGGTGGGGAAATCACCGGTGACCTGTTCCAGCCCGCGTGCGAAAGGCGTGGATCGATCGCCTCGCGCCACGGCACGCCACTGAGATGGTGCCATTTGCACTTCCAGCGCCACATCGCGCCGCAACGTGCTCAGCTCTTGCATGTGTGCGAGCAGTTCGTCGTCGACCTGCACATAGACCACGATCAGCCCCACCGGCTGAGGTGCGTAGATGGGCACGACAACGATCCAGTAGACGTGCCCTTGCACGGCGGTCATCACGGCGGTCTGCTGATTGAAGGCTCGCTGGATCAATTCGGGAAACTGAAACAACTTGCCATCGGCATGGCCGTCAGCCGTGTCTGCGGCGATGGTGTCATCCATATTGACGAGCTGCATCCGCGAAGCGCCTACCCGGCGCCCATGATTGTGCAGGACCGAGAGCACGGTGCCGCGATCTCCCTGGGCAATGGCCTGGCGCAACGCGAAATCCAGCGCAATGACGCGCACGTTGCCCGCAATGCGCGCGGAAACGTCCTCCATCTGCGCAGTGAAGGCCTTGGCGCTGGCGGCCAGCTGGCGCTCGCCATCCACGATCAGCGCATGCCGCGTCACACCATAGACGAGTGCGCCGGTGATCAGCTGCAGCGCCGCCAGCATTCCGACGAAGAACAACGCAAGGCGGAGGCGGAAGCCGAGGACCATACGCATCGCGCTAGTAGTCCAGATGTTCCCGATCGACGAAATGACGCGGATCGGGCATGAGTTTCAGCGTGAACGCCAGTTCTTGTGTCGCGCCTTCGGCCGGAACATCAACGGCCGCCCTTATCGGCGGACGGCCTGGCCATAGCTGCGGATGCCATACCGTGACGGTGTAGTGGCCAGGCGACAGGTCGTCGAAATGCGCCTGGCCATTCTGCGTGGTGACCTCCGCGAAGTCAGTAGCTACCACGAGATACGCAATCATGTGGTCGTGAATATTGCAGCCGACCGCGATGACGCCGGCGCGGTTCAAGGCCACCGGCGGCGAACTTTCACCCGGGCTCAGGATGAATTGGAACGCGCCAAGCGGGGAGAAGGTGTAAACATGGTGACGCGTGCTGTCGCTGTTGCGGAACACCACGCTGTCACCCGGATGCACGACTTCCACATACGGGATGAAGGTCTCGTTCTTCTGGTCGACGTAGTGCGTGCTCGGTGCCGATGGCTGGTAGGCGCGGTCGATGGTCGCCACTCCGTCGCTGATGGGGTGACCCTGGCTATCGACCATTTTCACGGTCAAGGAACCGGCGTGGGCGGCCATTGCGGCACCCCAGGCGCACAGACACAGCACGCGCGAACGCCAGTGGTTCATCGACAGCCCCCTGCTTGAGCCCACCACATCGTTTACCACGGTCGCCATACAGGCTAACCGAGGTTTATCGCCGGATTTTGATCTCTGAGTCTCGATTGGAGCGCGGACCAAGGCATCCAGACATTTGTCGGCAGGGGCATATGGATCTGAAGCGCCGGACGCCTCAGGGGCTGCCGGTGTGTGTTTGATATGGACCGTTCCGTGTGATGCCTGGCGGCTCGTATTGTCTGGACAGGAGCGCTTGAGCCGCCCGGCAATTTGCTACGGGGACAGTTCAACGAACGCTGGCACAGGTTACGAATGGGTCCGATGATGCGCGTCACCACTTCGGAGAAGCACATGTCTGCAGTTACCAGAATTCTTTCCGTTTCCATGCTGGCCTTGTTGCATCCGCTGTCCGCTCTGGCATGCGCAAACAAATCGAATGATCCGGCGGAGGTTGTCCAGGCGCAGGTTGACGCCTACAACGCGCACGATGTCGCCACGTTTGCCTCCTGCTACGCCGATGACGTGACCGTCGCCGACCTCGGCGGCAAACGTCCGGCGATTACAGGCGTCGTAGCGCTGAAGCGCGGTTATGCCTTTCTTGCGACTGCACCGAAGGAGTTTCGCGTGGTGATCGTCCAGCGCGTCGTCAACGGCCTCGTCGTGGTCGACCAGGAGCGTTTGATGGGTCTTCCGCCGGGCAAGGGGCAGCCCGAGGCCGTCGCGGTATACGAAGTGCGAGACGGTAAGATCCGGCATGTGTGGTTTCCGCCGCAGAGCTGACCGGCCCGAGGATGGCTTGATCTTCAAGCGACCGCCATGCGCGCCATTTGCTTACACCCCGGCGCGATGGCCTGATCGGCAATGCGATGGCGTGCTGCTACGCCATCGCTAGCCTCCAGCACTTCAGTCCGCCACGTCCGCGACCAGCCGATCCAGTTCCGCTTTCAGCGTGGCGCCGTGCGTGCGCAGCCAGTCGCGCTGTTCGCGCCACTCGGGCATCAATTGTTCCACTTGCGCCCAGAAGCGCGGTGCGTGACTGCGTACCTTGAGGTGGCAGAGCTCATGCACCAGCACGTAGCGCAGCGCAGCGGGGGGCGCCAAGGCCAGGGCAAGGTCGAGGTTGATGCGGTCGCGGGTGTCGAGGCTGCCCCACAGGCTCTTCATCGGCCGCACCTTCAACGCGGTGGGTGCGAGGCCCAGCTGCGGCACGTACAACGCCAGCCAGCGCGACACGTCTCGGCGTATCAGCGTTTCGAAATGCGAGGCCAGCAGGCCGCGCGCCACCAGCAGGGCGCGGGTGTGCGGGCGCGGGATCACCAGGGTGAGTCCGCCGGCGGACGCCTCGACCTTCGGATAGGCGCCTTCGTCCCAATCCAGCGCGACTTCCTCTCCACGCAACGACACCGTGGTGGCGTGCCCAACGCGCAGCGGCGGCAGGGGTTTCACGACCAGGTTGAGCTCGTCGAGCTTCTGTTCCAGCCAGTCGGCGTGGTGGCGCAGGAAGGCGCTGACCTGCGCCGGATGGGTGCCGTCGGGGTAGGTCACGCGCGCGCCCCTGGCCGTGACCGTGAGGCGCAGGCGCCGCGCGCGCGGATGGGCGGCCTTGAGCACGCGGATGGTGTTGCCGCCTGCGGTCGCCAGTTCCAGCCAGTCGCCTTCGAGATGCTGCGCCATGATCCTGCTGCCTGCCTAACCGGAATCCCGAACTGCCGCCTTCTGGCGATTGTTCGAGTCAGCGAGTCCGGCACCTGTCCGGTCTCGCTGTCGCGGATCAGGCACTTGCGTGCTTGACCGCGCGCGGCCCGTCCCTGTGCCGCGGGCGCCGCCATGGGTTGGCGAGAGCCCGGATGGACAGTATGGGGGGAGGACTACGCCCTGACGCAAGGGCCGCGGGTCATGGTGCCCGCAAACCCTTGTCCGAGCCCAATCTCACGCGTCGGCGGGACGCGGTAGGCCGAACCATTCCTCCAATTTGGCCAGCAAACGCTCCAGTTCCAGCGTGAGCAGGGCAAACCCGGCGTCGGCCTCGGCGGCGGCATCCTCGTGGCTGTCGCCCAGTTCTTCCGTCACCACGTCGAGGAATTTCAGCTTGCGCACGATCAGGTCCTCGCCCAGCACGAAACTCATGCGATCGTCGAACACCAGGCCGAGCTGGAACACCTGCTTGCCGTTGCGCAGGTGCTCTTTCACCTCTTCCGCATCGAGATCCTGGCGGCGGCATTTGGCGATGGCGCCGGTGGCGGTGGCCGGGTCGCGCAGTTCCACCTCGTCGCCCAGCGCGAGGCCGGCGGGCAGCGTGCCGTTGGCGAGCCAGTCGGTCATCAGCACGCGCGGACCTTCCTCCGGCGCCAGCGGCACGGCGGGGAAGCTGCCCAGCGCCTCGCGGATCTGGCTGAGCGCGTTCTCGGCACTCTTGCGGCTGGAGGTGTCCAGCACCAGCCAGCCGTGCCGCGTGTCCACATAGGCGGAGAGCCGCGAGCTGCGCACGAAGGCGCGCGGCAGCAGCTCGGTGAGCAGATCTTCCTTGAGCCGCTTGCGTTCGCGCCCGCCCACCTTGCGGCCTTCCTCTTCGGCGATCTTGCGCACCTTGCGCTGCAACTCGTCGTTGACCACGGCAGCGGGCAGCAACTTGTCTTCGCCACCCACGGTGAGCCATGTGCAGTGCTTCACTGCATGGGTGAGGGCGGCTTCCTCGCCACGGCCGACCGGCGGCACGAAACCCTTGGTGAACATCTCCAGCGGACCGCAAGGACGCAGGCGGTGTTCGCCCAGCGCTTCATCTAGGCGCTTCAGGTCGTCGGCAACGGCAGGGGAAAAACGGAACAGGGTGAGGTTGCGGAAGAACATTGGATATCCATGCAGATGCGAAGGCCGCCTTGCGGCGGCCGTTCGCGGAACGACAAACCAGCGGGATCAGCGGCAGACAGCAGCGATAGCCCTGGTCACGTAGTCGATATTGCCGGTGTTGAGCGCGGCCACGCAAATCCGGCCAGTGGAAAGCGCGTAGATGGCGAATTCCTCGCGCAGGCGATCCACCTGCGCCTTGCTCAGACCCGAGTAAGAGAACATGCCGGCCTGCTTGTTGATGAAGCCGAAGTCCGGTGCGCCCAACGCGGCAAGCCTGTCCACGAAGGCCGCACGCATCGCGTGGATGCGGCCGCGCATTTCGCCCAGCTCCCGCTCCCACAACGCGCGCAGTTCGGCACTTTCCAGCACGCCGGCCACCAGCTTGCCGCCGTGCGTGGCGGGGCTGGAGTAGTTGGCACGGATGGTGGTCTTGATGTTCGACAGCAGGCGCGCAGCCTCGCTGCGGTCCGCGCCGACGAAGCTCAGCGCGCCCACGCGCTCGCCATACAGCGAGAACGACTTGGAGTACGAGTTCGCCACCACGAAGGCCGGAATGCCCGAATCCGCCAGCAGGCGCACCGCGAGGGCATCGTCGGTGGAGTTCTTGTCGAAGCCCTGGTAGGCCATGTCGACGAAGGGCAGCAAGCCGCGGTCCTTCATCAGCGCCACCACCTGCGCCCACTGCGCGGCGTCCAGGTCCACGCCGGTGGGGTTGTGGCAGCAGGCATGCAGCAGCACCACGGTGCTGGGTTCCAGCTTGCCGAGATCTTCCAGCATGCCGGCGAAATCGAGGCCATGGCTGGCGTCGTCGTAATAGCGGTAATCGATCAGCTGGAAGCCGGCGGTGCGGAACACCACGTGGTGGTTGCCCCAGCTGGGATTGCTGATCGCCAGCTTCGCATTCGCGCCCAGCACTTTCTTGAGCAGATCCGCACCCACACGCAGCGCACCGCTGCCGCCGATGGTCTGCGCGGTGGCCACGCGGCCCGCTTCGAGGATGGTCGCGCCCTCGCCGAACAGCAGTTTCTGCGTCGCGCGGTTGTACGCGGGCAGGCCATCGATGGGCAGGTAGCTGCGCGGCTGGTCGTCGCGGGCAAGCGCCTGTTCCACCTGACGCACCGCGCCCAGTACCGGCACCTTGCCCTGCTCGTCCACGTAGATGCCCACGCCAAGGTTCACCTTCTCCTTGCGCGGATCGGCCAGGTAGGTTTCGGTGAGGCCGAGGATCGGGTCGCCCGGCGCCATTTCAACGGAAGCAAAGATGGACACGTGTTTTCTCGCTGCTGCTTTGAATGGGGAACTCAAATGGAAGTATGGACGTCCATACGGACGAACACCCAATGATGTCAGATTTCGCTGCCGCCGGCGCCATGGAGCCGGTCGGATGTTGGCGATCGAGGCGAAAATTCGACTGCGCGAGGATCGATTTTCGACGGATTGCCGCCCTGTGCCGATGGCACAAGGCAAGACTCGGCGGAAGTCGAAGCCGCATCAGGCGGATTTGCTGCCCGATCGGCCAACGTCCGGCAGGCTCCCAATCCCTCGAAATCGAACAGCTTGCGGTCGGCCAGCTGCGAAGGAGCCACATTGCCCAGCGCACGGAATATCGTCTCGCTGCGCCCGGGGTGTTCGTGCTCCCATTCGTCCAGCATGCGCCGCACCTGCTTGCGCTGCAGGTTCTCCTGCGAGCCGCAGAGGTTGCAGGGGATGATGGGAAATTCCCTCAGAGCAGCGTATTCGGCGATCTCGCTCTCGCGGCAATACGCCAGCGGGCGGATCACTACGTGGCGGCCGTCGTCCGAGCGCAGCTTGGGCGGCATCGCCTTCAGGCTGGCCTGGTGGAACAGGTTGAGGAAGAAGGTGGCCAGGATGTCGTCGCGGTGGTGGCCCAGCGCGATCTTGGTGATGCCGTTCGCCGCCGCCCACGTGTACAGCGAGCCGCGCCGCAGCCGCGAACACAGGCTGCACATGGTCTTGCCCGCCGGGATCACCCGGGTGACCGTGCTGTAGGTGTCCTGCTCGATGATGTGGAACGGAACGCCGCGCGACCTCAGGTATTCCGGCAACACATGTTCGGGAAACCCCGGTTGTTTCTGGTCCAGGTTCACCGCGATCAGCTCGAAGCGCACCGGCGCCTTCGCCTGCAGCTGCAGCAGCATGTCCAGCAGGGTGTAGGAATCCTTGCCGCCGGACAGGCACACCATCACCTTGTCGCCGTCCTCGATCATCCGGAAATCCGTGACCGCCTTGCCGGTGAGGTGACGCAGTCGCGTGGCGAGGCGTTCCGTCTCGGCGGCGGGCGTGGCGGTGGATTCGGGCAGCGCGGACATGGCGGGCATCGGGACGGCGGACGGCAGGACAACCATTGTACCTGCCCGCTCAGGCTGCATCGGGCGGCGCTACACTAGCGGGCATCATCCGCACCGTCGCGCCCGCCATGCAGGTACAGGATCAAGCCGAAACCGCCCGACTGCTCGCCGAACTCCGGCAGGAGCACCGCGACCTCGACTCCGCCATCGGCCAACTGGCCGCCGCGATCGGCCGCGACGAGCTGCAGCTCACCCGTCTGAAGAAGCGCAAGCTGCTGCTGAAGGACCACATCGCACGGCTGGAAAGCAATCTGATCCCCGACCTCGACGCATGACCGTCCTGGCCGCTCCCGTTCTGCTGCGCGATGCACATGTCGCGCTGGAGCCGCTCACCCTGGCCCATGTCCCTGCGCTGGAAGCGGCCGCCGCCGACGGCGAACTGTGGAAGCTGTGGTTCACCAGCGCACCCGCGCCCGGCGAAGCCGGCGCCTACGTGGAGAAGGCGCTGGCCGGGCAGCGTGCCGGAAGCATGCTGCCGTTCGCAGTGCGCGAGCTGGGTAGCGGCGAGATCGTCGGTACCACCCGCTACTACGACGTCACGCCGGAATTGCCGCGTGTGGCCATCGGCTACACGTGGTATGCCAAAAGCTGGCAGAAGAGCCATCTCAACACCGCCTGCAAGCGCCTGCTGCTCGCGCATGCCTTCGATACGCTGCGCTGCGCGGCGGTGGTGTTGCATACCGACCACCGCAACCTCGACTCGCAGCGCGCCATCGAACGCCTTGGCGCTCACCGCGACGGTGTGCTGCGCAACGACAAACGCCGCCCCGACGGCAGCCTGCGCGACACCGTGTGCTATTCCATCCTCGATCGCGAGTGGCCGGATGTCGACCGTTGGCTGGAACTGCGGCTGGCGCGGCTGGCCGATGCGTCCATGCGCGGATGATTTGGCAGTGATTGCAAGGGTGCGTGGTTGTTTTCTCCACCGGATTTGCATGTAAGGGAGTGCGGAGGGTCTTGCGGCACTCCGCTTTGTGGCGCAGCCTCGACGCTGCCCGGCCGTGCGGACGTTCTTGCGCCATGGCTGCCGCCGTCGCGGAACGATTGAACCGGAATCGCCGGGCTGGGTATGGACGCATGCAGGGATCGGTTGATTCCGGGAGCAGCCATGCACGACGGTCGGGCGAAGAAGGGCGGACGCTGGGGCGCCATTTCGGCAAGCGAGGAAGTGGCCCTGCTCGGTCGCGTGGCCACCGAGGATGCCGATGCCTTCGAGCAGCTGTACCGCCTTTACAGCCCACGCCTGCAACGCTTCGTCCGCGGCATCGCCAAACAGCCGGCGCTGGTCGACGAGATCCTCGATGACACCATGCTGGTGGTGTGGCGCAAGGCGTACACCTTCAACCACGGTTCCAAGGTGTCGACCTGGATATTGGCGATCGCCTATCGGCAGGCGTTGAAGAAATTGCGCCGCAACGGTGTATCCGTGGACTTCGATACGGGTGAACTCCCGGAAGTTGCCGGTGCCGCCGGGCCCGAGGAAGAGCTGCAGCAGCAGGAGTTGCACGCGCACCTGGATGTTGCGCTTGCGACGCTGTCGCCCGAGCAGCGCGCCGTGATGGAACTCACCTATTACTTCGGCTATGCCTGCCGCGAAATCGCGCAGATCGTGGGCTGTCCGGTCGATACCGTGAAGACGCGGATGTTCCATGCGCGCCGCAAGCTCAAGCTCTGGCTGACGGCGCACAGGGAGGCCATATGAAGGGTCGCGTCATCAGGTTCGAAGGCTCCACCCACGCACAGTCCGATCGCCTGCTGCCCTGGTGGGTCAATGGCACCCTTGCGGACGGCGACCGCGCGCAGGTGGAGCGGCACCTTGCGGAGTGCGCGACGTGCCGGCGCGAAGCTGCATGGCTGCGTGCATTGCAGGAAGAATATCCGGGCGACGAATCGGTGGCGTTCAACGCGCCGCGCGTGATGCGTCGTCTGCGCCGGCGCATCACGACGGGTGCGTCCGTGATGCCCATCCCGCCGGTTTCGGTATGGCGGCAACGCGGTCGGCGGCTGGCATGGCTCGCAGCGGCGGAAGCCGTGCTGATCCTCGGGCTTGGCGCCGTGGCGTTCCGCCAGCAGCACGCGACGTACCACACGCTTGGCGCGCCGTCGGTC
The DNA here is from genome assembly GCF_014842995.1 of Rhodanobacter sp. 7MK24. GTDB lineage: Bacteria > Pseudomonadota > Gammaproteobacteria > Xanthomonadales > Rhodanobacteraceae > Rhodanobacter_A. Next base: position 205,657 of record NZ_JACYXL010000002.1, on the reverse strand, counting down.
AGAGCTTCGGTGCTCGTCGTGGCGTTCGATCCGCGCATCAGCGAAGCCCGGCTGCGCCAGCTGTTGCGTGCCGGCGATGCGCGCATCGTGGATGGTCCGACCGCGGCCGGCGCCTATCTGCTGCGCGTGCCCGACGCGCACATCGATGCGGCACGCAGGATGCTGCGCGACTCCCCCGAGGTCACGATGGTGGAAGGCCTCGAAGCGGACGGTCAACCATGAGTCGCCTCTGGCCGCGCCTGATCACGGGCTGCGCGCTCGGCCTCGCCGTTTGCGCGCCGATCCGGAGCGCGGCGTCGGAGCCGGGCTTCGCAGCGGCCCAGCCACGGGTGCTGGTCATGCTGCGCATGTCGGCGCCGCATCTGCGCGGAGGCGACGGCTATGCGGGTGGCGATTACCAGGTGGCACCCGAAGCCGTCGCGCGCAAGCGCATGGCGCAGGCGCTGGCACATGAGCATGATCTGCGGCTCCTCGACAGCTGGCCGATGCCGGCGCTGGGCCTGGACTGCTTCGTGATGCAGGCGCCGGCGAACACTTCGACACGGCAGCTGCTGCAGGCACTGTTGCGCGATGCACGGGTGGAGTCGGCCGAGCCGGTGCAACGCTTCCACGTGCTGGGGGCGGCGGACCCGCTCTATCCATTGCAGCCGACGGCCAGCCAATGGCATCTCGCCGAGTTGCACGCCGTCAGCACCGGCAAGGGCATCACCATTGCCGAGATCGACAGCGGCGTGGATACCACGAACCCCGACCTCGGCGGACAGGTGGCGCTGACGCGCAACTTCGTCGGGGACGGCGACTACCGTGCCGAGCGGCACGGGACGGAAGTGGCCGGCATCATCGTCGCCCGCGAGGGCAACGGCGTGGGCATCGCCGGTGTGGCGCCTGGTGCTCGCCTGCTGGCCTTGCGCGCGTGCTGGCAGGCGGCGGATGGCGACGCATCCAGTTGCGACAGCTTTACTCTGGCCAAGGCGCTGCAATACGCGCTGGAAACCCGCGCCGTGGTCTTCAACCTGAGCCTGGCCGGTCCGCACGACCGCCTGCTGGAGCGGCTGCTGGACGTCGCCTTGTCGCGTCACGTCACGGTCGTTGCCGCGGTGGACCCTACGGCTACGGACGGCGGTTTTCCGGCCTCGCTGCATGGCGTGGTGGCGGTGGCCGACGAGCAGACAGGCCGGGCCGTCATTCCGGATGAGCTGCAGGCTCCCGGTGCGGATGTCCCCACCACCGAGCCTGGCATGCGCTGGAATTTCGTGACTGGCACATCGTTCGCGGCGGCGGAAGTCAGCGGGCTGGTGGCGCTCCTGCGTGCGTCGTCGCCCGGCGTCGGCCCCGCCGCGCTGCACGACGCGCTGAACACGGGAGCCGCGCTAGGCTTCGCATCACTGCGGCCAGCGGTGATCGACGCGTGCGCGGCGGTGGTGCGGGTGAGCGGGCGTTGCAGCTGCGACTGCGCCACGGCGAGTGCGTCGACGGGAGCGCCGCGTCGATGAGAACGCCTGCGTGTTGCGAACCGTCGTCGTCGTGGCCGCCCTCCTGTGCATGGCGCAAGCCCATGCGCAAGTCGCAGCCAGCGCGACGCTGGCGTCGGACTACCAGTTCCGCGGCGTTTCCCTCAGCGACGGACAGCCTTCGGCCCAGTTGTCGATCGACTACGACCAGCCGGCGAGCGGCTGGTACGAGGGAGGCATGATGTCCACCGTACGCGCCGATGCGCGGGATGCTGTCCAGTTGCTTGGCTATGCCGGCTACGCCCGGCGCCTGGGCGCGGACTGGAGCTGGGACGCGGGCGTGCGCTACAGCCGGTTCACGGGGGCGGAATCCTACGCCTACACGGAGGCCTATGCGGGCCTGAGCTATCGGCAACTGACGGGCCGCATCTACTACGCACCGGATTACTTCGGTTTCGGAGCCGCTGCGCTGTATGCCGAGCTCGACACCAGCCATGCGCTGACGCAGCACTGGTATCTCTTCGGCCATGTCGGATGCCTGCGTCACGGTGGCGACGTGGCCAGCGATCACACCAGCCGGTTCCGCACCGACATGCGCGGAGGGCTGGGCCTGGCGCTTGCACCCTGGGACATCCAGCTGAGCTGGACTGCGGTGCGTGGCGCGCGTGGCTACGACCTCGTCTATGACTATCCGGCAGGTGCGGACGTGCGGCGCTCCGCCTGGCTGCTCGGCGTTTCGTATGCGTGGTGAGGTTTTCGATCCGGATGGCCGTTGCATGAGGCAGGTGTAACGGCATCCAAAGCGCCCGTCCGCCGATCAGACGAAGGTGGGATGGGCAATACGGCAAGGACGGGAGGCTGCTCCGCGGCAGGGATTCGCTCGTCTTCACGCAGGACTCCCGGTTGCGCATCGCGCCTGCCGCGCGGTGCGGGCAGCCCTCTTTTGTCATGCAACCCGAACGGAGGAATCCCCATGGTACGCATCCTGATTTCCGCACCGATCATGCGGCGTCTCGCACTGGCCTTGCTTGTCGCCGGGGTGGCCGCGGGCAGCTTGTATGCAAGGACGGCAGCTGCCCAGGACGACGATGGCAACATCCTCGTCGCCGACCAGTTCAACAACCGCGTCGTTGAAATCAATCGCCAGACACACCTGGTGGTGTGGCGGTTCGGCAACGGCTCCGACTTGCCGGGTCCGCACAGCGTCGTGGGCACCAACGATGCCGAGCGCTTCGGCTCGCTCACCCTGATCTCCGGTACCGGCACGCCGCCGGGCCTGCCCGGTTGCAGCGACACCGTGAACGGTTGCCCCGACAACCGTGTGTTGATCGTCGATCACAACGGCGACATCCTCTGGCAGTACGGTCAGGCCGGCGTGGGTGGGGCCGGGCCCGACCAGCTCAACACGCCGGTGCAGGCCTTGTTCCTGGTCAGCTTTCCGGATCACTACGGGTCGCACGTGTTGATTGCCGACCAGGCCAACCAGCGCGTCATCCTGGTCAACCTGCGCAAGCAGATCGTGTGGCAATACGGCAGCACCGGCGTCAGCGGCGACGGGCCGAACCAGCTCAACAACCCGAACAGCGCCGAGGTGCTGGCCAACGGTCACATCCTGATCGCCGACGAGAGCAACAACCGGGTGATCGAGGTCACCAAAGACGGACAACTGGTGAAGCAGTTCACTGCGCAAGGCACGGTGAGCGGCGCGGCGTTCGCCAGCCGGCTGCCCGACGGCGACACCTTGATCACCGACTCCAACAACAACCGCATCGTCGAAGTGGACGGCAACGACAAGCCAGTATGGCAGTACTTCACCAACGCAGAGACCGGCAGCAATCCGGCGCCGCTGCCTACCCGGGCAGTGCGACTGCGGAACGGTGACACGCTGATCAGCGACCAGTTCAACGACCGCGTGATCGAGGTGAACAGGCTGGGGAAGACGGTGTTCACGCAAGGAGCGTTGAACATGCCCGGCAGTGGCTACAACCAGCTCAATGGGCCCTACGATGCCAAGGAGATCGGCGATTTCACCGGACTGACGCCACCGTTCGGATACTGAAACCGTGACCGGGTGAAGGCCCTGAAGCGCCAGGCCCCCGTTTGCCGGGGGCCTGGTTTCATGGCATTGCGATGCAGAGCCGCGGTTTCAGTGCGACAGCGCGAACCCGGTGAGGATCTGCGCGGTTTCGTCGGGCTTTTCCAGCTCCGGCATGTGGCCGCAGCCGATCAGCGTGCTGGTGCTGATGGCGTTGGCGTGGACGAGGCCATTGCGCAGGCTGTCCTGGGCGGAGATGTCGATCACCTTGTCGCCGTTGCACCACAGGCCCAGCACCGGCATCGTGAGCTGGCCGAGGCGGTTCTGCAGGGCGAGGTATTGCGAAGGTTCGCGCAGCTCGTCGAACACCTTGGCGATGAAGGCGTGATCCGCCACGTTGCGCGCGACCAGTGCATCCACGAAGCGGCCGGGAATATCGGGCCGCTTGGCGAGCACGAGGTCGGTGGCGCGCCAGAAGCCTGCGCGGTCTGAAAACGCAAACGGGTCCTTGCCGGCCAGCGACTCGCGCGCGAAGGCGTTTTCGTTGAACTTCAGTCCGAAGCTGTCCAGCAGCGCCAACGCGCTCACGTGCTCGGGATGTTCGGCGGCATAGGTGCCGGCAATGGCGCCGCCCATCGAGTGCCCTGCCAGCAGGAAACGATCGAGGCCCAGCGTCTGCACGAAGGTTTGCAGGCGCACCGCTTGCGCGTCGATGCCGTAGTTCGCGGCCATGTCGCGCGAGGACTCGCCCCAGCCCGGCAGGTCGGGGATGACGAGGTGGAAGTGCGGCGTGAGCTGCTTGGCCATGTCCAACCACACTTCCTTGCTGTCGGCAAAGCCGTGCAGCAGCACGATGGTGGGACCGCTGCCGCCCTCGTAGTACGACCAGCGCGTGTCGCCGGCCTGCACCGATTTCTTGTCCAGGTGCGCGGCCATCGCCTCGCGCGCGTAGTTGGCGCGCAGCAGCCACTGCGGCGCGAACAGGTAGCTGCCACCCAGCAGCACGCCCAGCACCACCACCACGATGGCGAGGAACTTCAGCCGGCGGATGAGCATGCGCTTCCAGAGCGGGCGGGCGGGGATGTCGGTGTTGGGCATGATGTGAACTCACGGAGCGGGTGATTCGCCATCCCGCCTTTGACGGGACGGCGAATCGGGGGAGTGGGCGAACTTACTTCGCAGCCGCCTGCTTTTCCTTCGCCTTCGCGAACAAGCGCCCGATCGCCTGCTGCGTCATCGGGTGGTAACCATCTTTCGCCTTGGCGTAGACCTGTTCGGCATAGGACAGGCCTTCCGGTGTCCTGGCGAACGCGCCGTACACCGGCATCGTGAGGTAGAGCCGCCCGATTCGGGTCATGTGTTCGGCGGCGGCAGGCCACACGTCCTTGTCGCCGGCGGCGATGGCGTGCACGTACCAGCGCATGCCGATCTCGGCATTGTGCGTGCCGGTGAGGTGCCAGGCGGCGTCGATGGCTTGTACCTGCGACAGCGTGGGCACGTCGGGCAGGCGGTCGAGGAAGTACATCCACTCCTGCGTATTCCAGTCCTTGGCGCCTAGCTGCACGGCGGCCAGGGTGCCGGCGAGGAAGGCTGTGCGCCGCCTGTCGATGGTGTCGAAGCGTGGCGAGTCGGGCAGCGGTGCGTCCTTCGGGATGCCGGTGCCGTACACCCAGGCCTGCACTTCGTCCCAGCTCATCTTGCCGGGGTACTTGTCGATCAGGTTGGGCTTGAGCCACGCCAGCATCTGTTCGGTGGTGATGCTGTGCCAGGCGAAGTGGTCGAAGTAACCCTTCAGGTAGGCATCGAAATCCGCGCGGCCGAACTTCTGCTCCAGCGTGCGCAGGAACCACGAACCCTTGTCGTAGGCCACGTCGGAAAGCGCGTCGTCGGCGCCCACGCCGCGCGGCTCGGGCGCCAGCTTCTGCGAGTTGGCGGGCATGTGGGCGATGGATTTCTGCAGCGCACGGGCGGACAGCAGTGCCTCCTCGTCGCTCTGGCGCTTGCCGTACAGCGCCTCGGTGATGCGGCCCTGCACGTAGGTGGTAAAGCCTTCGTTGAGCCAAATGTCGCGCCACGCGGCGCTGGTTACCAGGTTGCCCGACCACGAGTGCGCCAGCTCGTGCGAGATCACGCTGACCAGGCTCTTGTCGCCCACGATGATGGTGGGCGTGGCGAAGGTCATGTTCGGGTTTTCCATGCCGCCGAAGGGGAAGGACGGCGGCAGCACCAGGAGGTCGTAGCGCCCCCAGCGGTAGGGACCGTACAGCGATTCCGCGGTCTCGATCATTTTCTCGGTGTCGGCGAACTCGCTGGCGGCCTTGTCCACCACGGAGGGCTCGGCATACACCGCCGAACGCGGCCCGGTTTCCTTCACCGCGATGTCGCCCGCGGCGATGGCAAGCAGGTAGGACGGGATCGCATGCGGCTGGTCGAACTTGAAGTCGCCGTCCAGCGGATGCTTCGCATCGTTCAGCGCGCTCATCACCACGCGCACGTCCTTCGGTGCGGCGACGTGGGCGTCGTAGGTGAAGCGGATCGCCGGCGAATCCTGCAGCGGCACCCACGAGCGCGCGTGGATGGATTCGGACTGCGAGAACATGAAGGGCAGCTTCTTGTCCGCCGTCTGCGCGGGCAGCAGCCATTGCAGACCGGAGGCCTCGGGCGAGGTGACGTAGGTGATGCGCACCTGCGCGGGATGCGCTGGCGCCTCGATGGTGAGCTTGCTTCCCAGTTCCTGGTCGGCCGGCGCCAGTGCGTACTTCAGCGGCTGGGTGTTGCCGCTGGCATCCACTGCAGCCACCGAGTCGATCGACAGGGCGCGCGTGTCCAGCACCAGCGCAGGTGCCTTGGGATTCTTCCAATCCAGCTTCAGCGTGGCCACGCCATCGAGCTGCTTGTGCGGGAAGTCGATCTTCAGGTCGAGATCGAGATGGGTCACCACCACCTGGTCGGGCTGGGCGTAGGAGTGCGGGTCGTTGGCGTGGGCGGCCAGCGGCAGCGCGAGCGCGCCGAAGGCTAGGGCGGGGAGCAGGCGCATGGCAGGTACTCTGGAGCCGAAAGGTCCAAGTATGCCATTGCACTCGGAGGCTGTTCACGATCTCCCCGCGAGCCACGAGTAGATCGCGAGCATGCTTTCAGGAGGGCAAACCGTGGCGAAAGTCCTGTCACCCTCCGGCCATGGCTTGCTCAGGGTAGATCCGATAGCCGTGTTTGCCTGCGTGCTTGACCTCGTACATCGCCCGGTCGGCATGCTCCAGCAGTTCGGTCAGGGTGTGCCCGTGCCGTGGGTAGAAGCTGATGCCTATGCTGGCTTGCATGGCCCATGCGCGCTCCGCGGCCACGATGGGTTCGGCCAGCGCCTTCAGCAGTTTGCTGGCAATGGCATGGGCCTGCTCCGGCTGGTCGAGCTGGGTGCAGATCGCCACGAATTCATCGCCACCCAGGCGGGCGCAGATGTCGGTGCTGCGGGTGGCATGGGTGAGCCGCTCCGCCACCACTTTCAATACTTCATCGCCGGCCATATGGCCGGCCTGGTCATTGATGGATTTGAAGTCGTCGAGGTCGATGCACAGCACCGCCACCAGATGGTGGGGGCGGGTGGCCAGCAGCAGCGCGTTATCGAACAACGAATTCATGTAGCGCCGGTTGTTCAAGCCGGTGAGCGGATCGCGGAAGGCCATGTCCAGCGCGCTGGATTCGGCCAGCAGCAGGCGTTGCTGGAAGCTGCGCAACAGCGCGGCGAGCAGGGCGAAGTACTGCACCAGCGTCAGCCCCACGCCCAGCAGGAAGCCGCGCGACGACCAGACGGGAAACCACGCGATGATCGGGTAGACCAGCGCCCAATGCAGCGCCAGTAGGAGGCTGGCCGCGCCGGCGACGGTCATCCAGCGGGCGTTGAGTTCGTCGCGGAACCGCAGGGCGATCCAGGCAGTGGCCAGCTGCACGAGCACGCTGACGCCTACCAGGGTCAGTCCGCGCGAATCCGGCGTGGCGCCGTGGAGAAGGCCCAACCATATCCACGCCTCTATCGCGAACGACGCCAGCGCAACCAGGCGCAGGTCGAAGCTGAGCCGGAAACAACGGATCATCCCGGCGACCAGGCAGGCCGCTTCCAGCACCTTCAAGGCGGCATAAACCGCTTCGGTAGGCGGCCCCGCATCGGACAAGAGCTGCAGCAGGTATTCCACGTGGCCGGCGCAGGCGAACAGCAGAGCCGTCGCCCACCATCCCGCGCCCGGATTGGTGCGCGGGATGCCACGCAGCCACAGGAACAGCGCACAGAAGACGAGATAGACCGCGGCGCCGATCGCGTGAATGGCCTGATGCGACAACATGGCACCCTCCCCCGGCAGGCTCGCCGCTTCGCCAGGCCGGTCAACGGGCCGGTTCGGCGTCCCCTGAACGCTTGCACGAACACGCGGCCAGTCTGGATCTGCGCTTTCGCAAAATGCAAGCAGCAAGATGTATAAGTCGTACGGCTTTCTTTGCGGTGATGGTTGGCGCAAGCTGGGCATTGGCAAGGGAACAGGGGCGGCCATGCTTGATGGGGCGTATTTGCCTGAGCTGGGCGGTTTCTCGGTCGCGCTGATCGCCGTGGCCGGCATCGCGTTTGCCTCGGGTGTGCAGTACACGGTGATCGGCCTGTGGCAACGACGCAGCACGGTCCATCTGTCCTATGCGTCGTTGTGCGTCCTGATCGCGGCACTGGCACTGGGCAACGTCTACCAGAACGATGCCGGCAATCTGGCCTATGCCGTGGCGGGCATACGCTGGACGATCAGCGCGGCGGTGCTGTCGTTCCTGCCGTTCGTTCTCTTTATTCGCGGCTATACCGGCGACACCACAGGCTGGCGCACCGTGCTGGCGCTGTGCGCAGTACTGCTGCTTTTCTTCTGCATCAATCTGAGCATGCCGGCAACGCTGTTCTTCAGCGAAGTGCGGGCCGGCCAGGCGATGACGCTGCCCTGGGGCGAGCGACTGTATCGGCTCAATGGCACCGTGTCGGTCTGGGGCTGGTTGTTCCACGCCGGTACCTACCTGATGTTCGCCTGGGCGCTTGGCCGGGCGTGGCGGCAGTGGCGACGGGGCGAATCCATGCAGGCCTTGTTGTTGGGTATCTGCCTCGCCATCGAATTCGCGGCGTTGCTGTGGGGAGACATCGCCATCGATGTGTTTGGCGTGCGCTCGCCGTACCTTGATGCTTTTGCCTTCCTGCCTTTCGTGCTGCTGATGAGCCTGTCGCTGGCAGCGCAGTTGCGCCAGCAGACGCGGCAACTGGAGTTCGTCAGGCGACGGCTGGACATCGAGGAGCAGACCCGCCGTGCGGCTGAGCACAAGCTGCTGCATCTCGCCTACCAGGACAGCCTCACCGGGCTGCCCAACCGTACCCGCCTGCTCGACCACCTCGAAAGCGTGCGCGACGAAGCGCAGGCGCAGGGCGGTTGCGGCGCGCTGTTGCTGATCGACCTGGACAACTTCAAGACCATCAACGACGGTCTGGGCCATCTGGTCGGCGATCGTCTGCTGGAGGCGGTGGCCGACCGCCTGCTTGCAGGCGCGCCGCCGCAGTCCATGCTGGCGCGGCTCGGCGGCGACGAATTCGTGCTGCTGCTGGGGCCGCTGTCCCGTACGCTGGCCGAGGCGCGGGAGCAGGCGCAGCTGTTGGCCGAGCAGTTGATCGTGCGCCTCGCCGAACCGGTAGCGGTGGATCGCCGCATGCTTGCGGTAGGTGCCAGCGTGGGCATGGCGATGTTTCCCGACGGCGAGGCCGGCGTTGCCGACCTGCTGCGCCGTGCGGACATCGCGTTGTATCGCGCCAAGGCCGCCGGGCGCAGCATGGTGCGTCTGTTCGAGGCACCGATGCAGCAAGAGGCGGACACCCGCCTGTTGCTGGAGCGCGGCTTGCGCGAAGCGCTGGAAAGCGACGCCGGGCAGGGGCAGCTCGCCCTGCATTTCCAGCCGCAGCTGGATCGCGACGGCCGCCTGCTGGGCGCCGAGGCGCTGCTGCGTTGGCGCCACCCGCAACACGGCGAGTTGCCACCGGGGGTGTTCATCCCGTTGGCCGAGGAAACCGGCCTGATCCACGCGCTGGGCGCCTGGGTGATCGCCGAAGCCTGCGCGCGGCTCAAGGCCTGGGAGCGTGACAGCGTGGCCTTCCACGGGCGGCTCGCGATCAACGTCAGCGCATGGCAGTTGGCGCATCCGCATTTTGCGATGCAGCTGGAACAGCAGGTGCGCGCCGCCGGCATTGTGCCCGGACAGCTCACGCTGGAGCTGACCGAGAGCGCCTTGCTGCAGGATTTCGAGGGCACGCTGGCGATGCTGCAGCGTCTGGTTGGCGCCGGCTTCCATCTTGCGCTGGACGATTTCGGCGTCGGCTATTCCTCGCTGAGCTATCTGCAGCGATTGCCGCTCGACGTCATCAAGATCGACCGCGCCTTTGTCAGCGGACTGGCTCCTACCGATACCGACCCGTTGGCCAGTTTCATTGTCGACGTGGCGCATCGCCTTGACATCGCCACCGTGGCCGAAGGCGTGGAAACGGAAGCGCAGCGGCAAGTGCTGGTGGCGCTGGGTTGCGACGGCTTGCAGGGTTACCTGATCTGCCGGCCGGTCGATGATGCGGGCTTTCGGCGCTGGCTGGCCGAATACGAGCGCACGCTGCCGGCGCCGTCAGCGGTGGGGAACGATGCGATGCCGGTTCAGCCGTAGCCATCTATCGGGTTGCGGGTAGCCGATTTGGAGTCTGTCCAATCCTCCGGTTCACCCAGCAGCTGCTTGGGACATGGGCGCTCTGCTTTTCTGCAGGTAGCAGGACGATTTCGGATGCCTGCCAGCGTCCGAGTTCCTTTTCTTCGCTGGCCAACGCGGGAGCGGTGGCGAATGGCGAAGCCGGCCCGACGGATGCTCGAAGTCAGGGAAGGAGCCAGGAACGGCCGGGTTCAATCCGCCGGAGCCGCAGGCAAGCCGCATCGGGGACCGCGGGCATTCCCGTCTACCCGACAGGCGAGCGGCCACACCGCGGGATGTCTGGAAGCCGGGGCTTTCACACTCGCCATCCTGGCGCTGGTCAGGCAATTCGCACAACTTCTGTAGCGCGGTTCAAAGGAGCGGGCAGCCTTGTGCACGGACCGCTTGCAGCATGGGCGATCGCGGGCGTGGAGAGCCCCGAAAGCGGCTGGTTCGCGCCACCGTGTAAAATGCACCATTTTCAGTCTGGATCCATGGCGAAAGCTTCCACACGGGCGCCCGTGCTGGGCCCGGCGTTCATTCGCCTGCTGGCCCGCTTCAGCGATGCCGACCTTCCACGCACGCCGCCGGTGCTGACCGAGCGGCTGGCCCAGTGGTTCGATTGGAACCGCGCTCTCGTCCTGTCGAATGCATTGGACGGCAGCCCTTCCGTCGCCGAAGCCGATGCGGCGGACACGGGCGACGGTTTCGACGACGCCCAGGACGCCGAGTGCGCACGCGTACGCCACACCTTGGTTCAGGTCATCGATGCCGACATCGACCTCGCCCCGTCCAGTGGCCAGGATGTCGATGCGGATTACTTGCCCTACCGGCGGCACTGCGTGGCCGCGCAGCGTGCGATGCAGGCGGCCACCGGCCTGCTGCGTGGGCGCCTGCGCGACTTGCTCGCTCGCCAGTCGCCGACCAGGGCGCGGCTGGCTGAAGTCGACGCGGTGATGGAGGCCACGCTCAGTCCCCGCGAGCTGATGCTGCTGGCGAGAGTCCCCGGTCTGCTCGGTTTGCACTACCAGCGTTTGCGCGATGGCGGCGCTTCGCTCCACACCGGCGTCGACACGCCGGACGACATCCCCGCGACTCCTGCTGCCGGCCCATGGCTGGTGCGGTTCCGCCAGGACATGCGCATGGCGCTGCTGGCCGAACTGGAGGTTCGCTTCCATCCCATCGACGGCCTGCTTGCAGCGCTGTGTAGCCGATAGACGCCCATGTCCAGAAATCCCCTTGCTCCCTTCGTGTTCCTGGCCGGCCTGCTGGTCGTGTGCTGGGTCGCCATCGGCTATCTCGGCAACCACCCACTGGCCGCTGCCGTCGCCGCGCTGATCGCCGCCTGCTATCTCGCCGGAGCGTTCGAGCTGCTGCGCTACCACCAGGCCACGGCTACCCTGGCGCAGGCGCTGCCGTCCATCGAGCAGGCCGATGCCGATCTTGGTGGCTGGCTGGGTCGCTTGCAGCCGGGCCTGCGCAATGGTGTCCGGCTGCGCATCGAGGGCGAACGTGTCGGCTTGCCCGCGCCCGCGCTGACGCCTTACCTGGTAGGCCTGCTGGTATTGCTTGGCATGCTTGGCACGTTGCTAGGCATGATGGCCACGCTGCGCGGTACCGGTCTGGCGCTGGAGAGCGCCACCGACCTGGAAGCCATACGCAGTTCGCTGGCTGCACCGGTCAAGGGCCTGGGCTTCGCCTTCGGCACTTCGATTGCCGGCGTGGCGACCTCGGCGGCGCTGGGTCTGTTGTCGGCGCTGATGCGGCGGGAGCGCGCGCAGGTCGTGCAGCAATTGGACGCCGCCATTGCCGCGCATTTGAGTCATCGCTCGCAGGCCGCACAGCACCGCGAAACTTTCCGCTTGTTGCAGGAGCAGAACGCGCTGATGCCGGCGCTGGTGGAACGCCTGGGCACGCTGGCCGAGACGCTGGAGCGTCAGCAGCAGGCTTCGGGTGAGCGCCTGCATGCCGGCCAGCAGGCATTCCACCAGCGCACCGAAGCCGCCTACAGCCAATTGGCCGCGACCTTGCGGCAGGCGCTGCACGATGGCATCGCCCTGCAGGCTCATGCCGTAGGCACAGCGTTGCAGCCGGTGGTGGACACCACCATGGCGGGATTGGCCGAGCAGTCCGGGCGCCTGCATGCGGCCGTCGAACAAGCGGTGCGTCAGCAACTCGATGGCCTGTCCAGCGCCGTACAGGGTGCGGCCGGTGCGGCACGCGAAAGCTGGAGCACCGCCGTCGCCGAGCAGCAGCGTGGCAACGCGGCGTTGACGGACGGTTTGCGGCAGACGCTGGAACAATTTTCCGCCACGTTCGAGCAGCGTTCGGCGGCGCTGGTCGATGGCGTGGCTGGGCGCCTGGAGGACAGCGTGGCCCGCAACGCAGCCGCGTGGAACGGCGCGCTTGGCCGCCAGCACGAGGCGCACGATGTCCTGGCCCTGCGCAACGAACAGGCATGGGCGGCCGCGTCGGCCGGCTTCGACCAGCGCTCCCGTGCATTGATCGAGACCTTGCAGCAATCGTATGGCGATCTGCAGTCGGCCTTCGCCGCACGCAGCGACACGATGATCGAATCGCTGCAACGTTCGCACGGCGAATTGCAGGATGCGCTGGAGACGCGCGACGCCGAACGCCTTGCGCAATGGCGCGATGCCTTTGCCGCGCTGACCGGCGAATTCGGCCAGCGCTGGGAGCAGGGCAACGAACAGGTGGCGGCGCACCAGCAGCAGGTTTGCGCCACGCTGGAAATGACCGCGCGGAACATGAGCGAACAAGCGCAGGCGCGGGCCCGCGATACCCTGGCCGAGATCGCGCAACTGGTCTCCACGGCTTCCGAGGCGCCGCGCGCCGCTGCCGAGGTGGTGGCCGAGCTGCGCCAGAAGCTTTCCGACAGCATGGTGCGCGATACCGCCACGCTGGAAGAACGCGGTCGCCTGCTGGAAACGGTGGAAACCCTGCTCAACGCAGTGAACCATGCTTCCACCGAGCAGCGCGGTGCCATCGACGCGTTGGTCGCGACCTCGGCCGATCTGCTGGAGCGCGTCGGCAGCCGTTTCACCGCGCAGATCGAAAGCGAAGCCGGCAGGCTCGACGAAGCCGCTGCGCACGTCACCGGCAGTGCGGCGGAAGTGGCCAGCCTGGGCGAGGCATTTGGCGCTGCGGTGCAGTTGTTCGGCGGTACCACCGATGCATTGAACGAGCGGCTGCAAGGCATCGAGGCGGCGCTGGACAAGTCGCTGACGCGCAGCGACGAACAGCTGGCCTATTACGTGGCGCAGGCGCGCGAGGTGATCGAACTGAGCATGCTCTCGCAGAAGCAGATCATCGGCGAACTGCAACAGCTGGGCGGCGCCCGCGATGGCGCAGGACCCGGCGCATGAGCGACGAGATCGAATTCGATGCCGAGTCCAGCGCCACCACCTGGGCCGCGTTCGGCGACCTGATGTCGGTGCTGCTGGGCGTGTTCGTGCTGATGCTTGCCAGCGTCATCGGCACCCAGCTGCTGCTGCACAAGCGCCTGGATGCGGAGGTGAAGCAGCGCCAGGCCGAGGCCGCCCGGCTCAAGACGCTGGAACAGGCATTGGCCGCGCCGCTGGCGGCCGGTCGCGTGACCGTGGTCGACGGCCGCATCGGCATCAGCGGCAACGTGCTGTTTGCGCTCAACTCCGATCAACTGCAGCCCGAGGGTCGCGAACTGTTGCAAAGCATCGCCGGCCCGTTGCGCGACTACCTTTCAGCGCGCGACGAGCTCCTGATGGTCAGCGGCTTCACTGACAACCAGCCGGTGCGCGCGGCCAATCCGCGCTTCGCCGACAACTGGGAGCTGTCGGCTGCGCGTGCGCTCACCGTCACCCGCACGCTGATCGCCGACGGCGTGCCGTCTTCGTCCGTATTCGCCGCGGCGTTCGGTTCCGAGCAGCCGGTTGGCTCCAACAGCGACGAAGCCGGCCGTGCGAAGAACCGGCGCGTGGAAATCGCACCGATCCCGCGCCATACGTCGGGCGGCGAGGCCGATGCACGCTGAATTGGCCGGTCTCCACGCACAGCTCGATGCCTGGCGCCAGCAGAGCGCGGACCGCACCGACCCGCTGCGCTTCGCCTTGATGGTCGCACTGGCGCAGCGCGCCGCACGCCACGACGGGGCGGTGCGGCAGCGGCTGCATGCACGTCTGCAGGAATTGGCCGGGGCCTATGCCGTTCTGCTTGCCAGTCCGCCCGCGACCAAGCCAACGCAGGATCCAGGCGAGAGCCCGCTGAAGCAACTCCTGGGGCAGTTCGCCAACGCGCCGCGACTGGATGCCAACCCGCAAGCCGCTTCCGTGGTGCAGGCCGCGGAAGCCGGCGAGCAAGCGCCGGTCATCGACACCGCGCCGATGCCGGTGCTGGACGAGTTCCAGCAATTGTGGAGCCGCATCCGCATCGACAGCCTGCTGCGCCAATGCCTGGATTCGTTGTCCGAAGATGCCGGCCCGTTGCATTCCAGCGTGCTGACCTATCGCGCCATGACGCTGATGCGCGAAGTCTCGCCCGGGTACCTGCAACATTTCATCGCGTACACCGATGTGCTTACCTGGATGGAGCAACTGGGTGGCGCGGCTGCCGGTGGCGATGCCGACGGCGCGGCCGGTGTCCGAAAGCCCGCGCGCACCGGTGGCGGTCGGCGCAAGAAGCCGTCCGCGGATCGGGCGCCGGGTCAGCCGTAGCGGTCCGCCAGCTTGTCGGTGGCTTCGACCAGCGCATCGACGATGGCCGCATCGGCGGCGCTATGGCCGGCAAGCACGATGCGCAATTCCGCTTCCGGCCATGCCGCGTGCAGGTCGAGCGCAGTCTTCACCGGGCAGATGATGTCGTAGCGGCCGTGCACGATGGTGGCGGGGATGTGGCGGATCCTGGCCAGATCGCGCAGCAGCTGGTCCGCTTCCAGGAACATGCCATGGCGGAAGTAATGCGCTTCGAGCCGCGCGAGGCTTACCGCCTTGTGCGGCTCGGAAAAGTCGCCCGCCGCATCGGGGTCGTGCAGCAAGGTCGTGCTGCCGCCTTCGTATTCGCTCCAGGCCTGCGCCGCAGCGAGGCGCAATGCCTCGTCGTCGCCATCGAGGCGCTTCCAGTACGCCTCGATCATGTTGCCGCGCTCGGCGGCCGGGATGAAGTCGCGGAAGCGTGCCCAGCGCTCTGGGAAGATGAAGCGCGCGCCGCCGTCAGCCTCGTTGAACCAGCGCAATTCCTCGTCGCGCGCGAGGAAGATGCCGCGCAACACCAGTCCCAGCACGCGCTCGGGATGCGCCTCGGCGTAAGCCAGCGCCAGCGTTGAGCCCCACGAGCCGCCGAACACCACCCAGCGCTCGATGTCGAGTTCCTCGCGCAATGCCTCGATATCGGCGACGAGGTGCGCGGTAGTGTTGTCGATGAGATCCGCGAAGGGCGTGGACTGCCCCGCGCCGCGCTGATCGAACAGCACTACGTGCCAGCGCTTCGGATCGAAGAAGCGGCGATGGTAGGGTGCGATGCCCGCGCCAGGACCGCCATGCAGGAACACCGCTGGCAGCGCGCCGGGCGTGCCGCACTCTTCCACGTGCAGCGTGTGGCGCTCATCCACGGCGAAGCGGCTCGTGCGGAAGGGTTCGGTTTCGGGGTAAAGCTCGCGCATGGCGGTATTTCGCGTCGAGGATGATTCCGTCGCCATGGTAGGCCATCACGCAGTCGCACAGCCGTCGTCGTGCGCCGCGAATGCCGCGGGCTCGCCGAGGTTCCGTGCAGCAATGGCTTGCTGCCACAGATGATCAGCGACTGGCAGCTTCAACAACGCCAACATCGTGCCCGATCGCGCCGCTTCCGAAGCGGTGGTATGTCAGCTGGCCGATCTGACGGCGTGGATGCGTCGCTGCTGAACTTGGAGCCCGTCAGTGCGCTCAGCCGCGGGCGAAATCGAGCGTCGCGGTGAGGTCGCCCGGCGCCTGCCCGCCAGCAGCGCGCATCGCCTTGTCGCGCATCACGATGCCGGGCAACGGCTCCAGCCCGAAACGGCGGTTGAGGAAACGCTGGATGGAGCCGGTGTCGTAGATGGTGTGGTCGACATGGCCTTTCTTCGCATGCGGCGAAATCACCAGCGCGGGAATGCGCGTGCCCGGTCCCCAACGGTCGCCCTTGGGCGGTGCTACGTGATCCCACCAGCCGCCGTTCTCGTCCACGGTGACGACGATCATGGTCTGCGACCACAGCGGGCTCTTCCGCAGCGCCTCGATGACGCTGGCGATGTGCGCGTCGCCAGCGGCGATGTCGGAATAGCCCGCGTGCATGTTGAGGTCGCCCTGCGGCTTGTAGAACGCCACCGTGGGCAGCGCACCGCTCGCGATGTCGGCGATGAAGTGGTTGGTGGCCGCGTCGCCGCCGACGCCGCCGTCACGCAGGTGTTGCGCGCGCGCGCTGGTGCTGGGCGCGAACGACTGGAAGTAGTTGAGTGGCTGGTGGTGCTCCTGGAAATTCGGCCCGTAAGGGAAACTATCGTGCGAGCCGCGCACGCCCTGGCCGTCCAGCGCCAGCTGCCAGCCGCCGCCGTACCAGGCCCACGCCACGTTCGCCGCGCTGAGCCGGTCGCCGATGTTGGCATGCACCTGCGGTGGCAGCGTGCTTGGATCGGCCGGATCGGCCAGCAGCGGGTTCTTCGGATCCTTGGTGAAGGCCGGAGCATACGGCGGACCCATCGTGTTCACCGCCCAGAAGTCGGGTGTGAGCGCCATGCGCGAAGCGAATTTCGGCCGCCCCTGCATCGCGCTGGCGGGGGAATCGTCGGCGAGCTTCGGGCGGATGCCCATGATGTCGTCGTCTTCCAATTGCGTGATCTGGAACTGGGCCGGTGTCTTGTCGGCGTTCGGGAAGAACGGCGGCTGCGCGGCGACGAGGTACTGGTGGTTGAGGAAGGAGCCGCCGAAAGCGCCCATGAAGAAGTTGTCGCACAGCGTGAACTGCTGTGCCAGCCGCCACAGCGCGAAGTTCTCCGCACCGGTGGCGTAATGGCCCATCACCAGTGCGCCGCTGTCGCCCCAGGCCACGAAGCCGTCGTTCCTGCCGCCGTTGATCTGCAGCTGGTTGTTGTAGAAGCTGTGGATCAGGTCGCGCGTGACCAGCGCATGCGGCAGCGGCTCGCCTTCGGGCGTGTGCAAGGCGAAGGGCGCGTTGGCGAGGTTGTGGATCGCGTCCTCGGCGATCTGGTACTCGCGGCCGCCCAGGGTTTGCTTGTGCGGCACCAGGCCGTGCCAGATCGGCGGCAGGGTGTCGAGCAGCTTGCCGTCGCGGTCGCGCTGCAGGAACTGCTCGGGCTTCAGTGCAGCCAGGGGTTGCGCAAGGCCGGGGAAACCACCGAACAGGTTGTTGAAGCTGCGGTTCTCCGCGTAGATCACCACCACGTGCTTGATGTGCTTGCGCAACGCAGCGTCCAGCGCCTCGTCGGCCGTACCAGCGGCAATGGCGCCGTGTCCGCTCGCGGAGGCCTGGCGGCCGCCCACGGCCAGCGCGGCGCCGGCCAGCGCAATGCCACCCAGCAGCTTGCGCCTGGCCGGATCGGCAGGCGCGTCGTTGGTGTCGGAAGGTGCGGAAGGCGGCAGCTTCTCGGTCATGGCGATTCGCTCGTGGATATCAAGTTGAAGAGTATGCCCGCCCGACGGGACGTGTGGTCTTGCACACGTGGGATGTGCGATGCGTGACACAACCTCCTGCAGTTATTCAATCCAACGGCAGCTTGCGCGCGGCATCCCACATCGCGCGGGTGACCGCACGGTTGGCGTGCGGCGCCTGCAGCACGACCAGGGTGGTGGTGCTGATGCTGGAGTGGATCTTCAGCAGGCGGTCGAGCACGCTTTCGAGGTGGTTGATGGACATCGCCACCACGCGCAGGAGGGCGGAATCCTCGCCGGCCAGGCGGCGGCAATCCAGCACTTCGGGGATGTCGGCGACGATCGGTCCGATGCGCGCGCAGATGCCGCCGTCGCAGCGCAGCCGCACCATCGCCTCGATGCGATAGCCCAGCCGCTTCGGTTCCACCACGGCGCGGTAGCCGCTGATCACGCCGGCATCCTCCAGCCGCTTCACGCGTTCGGCCACGGCTGGCGCGGAGAGCTTCACCTTGCGGCCCAGCTCGGCGTAGCCCAGCCGCGCGTCGCGCTGCAGGGCTTCCAGCAACTGCCAGTCCTTGGCGTCCA
This sequence comes from Rhodanobacter sp. 7MK24, assembly GCF_014842995.1. Classification (GTDB taxonomy): domain Bacteria; phylum Pseudomonadota; class Gammaproteobacteria; order Xanthomonadales; family Rhodanobacteraceae; genus Rhodanobacter_A. The sequence goes on along the minus strand of NZ_JACYXL010000002.1, from coordinate 187,244 downwards.
GTTCGGGTTTCGATTCCAAGGCGGCATGCTCCGGTTTTTGTTTCGATCGACGGCGAAACATCGTGGTGGCCTGTCGATGCATTATTCCGCGGCATCGCCGGCAAGACTAGGATGCGCACTCCCCATTGCAGGAACTTTCACCCATGAGCGCCACCGAGCGCCTCGATACCCGCGCCCTGATCTGCATCGCCATTGCGCTGATTACCTGGTCGTCCGCCTATGCGGCAATCGCCTACGCGCTGGCTTCGTTCACGCCCGGCGAGGTGGCGTTCTCGCGACTCGCCATCGGCTCGCTGTGCTTTGCCGCGCTGCTGGCGGTGAAGCGCGTATCGCTGCCGGCACGGCGCGACTGGCCGCAGCTGTTCGTGCTGGGGCTGATCGGGCTCACGACGTACCACGTCTGCCTCAACTGGGCGGAAACACGCATAGCCAGCGGTACCGCGTCCATCATCATCTGCCTGGTGCCCGCGGCGACCGCGGCGTTGTCGGCACTCTGGCTGCGCGAGCGCCTGAGCCTGCGCACCTGGATCGGTCTAGCCATCGCGCTGATCGGCACGGTGCTGGTGGTGCTGGCCAGCGGCCAGAAAGTGGAAGCCGACCCGAAGGCACTGCTGGTGCTGGTGTGCGTGCTGGCCTCGGCGATCTATTTCGTGGGGCAGAAGCCGCTGTTCGCGCGCTCCAGCACGCTGGCGGTCACCGCTTTCACCTTCTTTGCCGGCACGCTGGGTTGCCTGCCCTTCGCGGGCGGTCTGCCACGGGCGTTGGCAGCGGCGCCGTGGTCGCATATCGCCGCGCTGCTGTGGCTGGGCATCGCGCCGAGCTTCATCGGCTACCTGGCGTGGAACGTGGCGGTGCATCGCGCCAGCGCCTCGCGCGTGTCCAGCTTCATCTATCTCTCGCCGCCCATCGCCATCCTGATCGGCTGGGTGTGGCTGGGCGAAGTGCCCGGCGCAATGGTGCTGGTAGGCGGCGCCATCGTGATCGGTGGCGTGGTGCTGGCGAATGCGCGGCGCCGGGCGGTGCCCGCGCCGGTTGCCGCTTCGGAGCCGGCATGAGCGGCGCCGAGGTCATGCGCATCGCGGCCTTCGCCGATGGCGATGGCGGCGGCAATCCCGCCGGCGTGCTGATTGCCGATGCATTGCCGGACGCGGCGACGATGCAGCGGATCGCCGCCGAGGTCGGCTTTTCGGAAACCGCCTTTGCCGCGCGCCAGGACGATGGCTGGCGGGTGCGTTATTTCTCGCCCGAATCCGAGGTGCCGTTCTGCGGCCACGCCACCATCGCGCTGGGCGCGGCCTTGGCGCTCGCGCAGGGTGACGGTGTGTTCGCGTTGATCCTCAACGAGGCGAAGATCACCGTCGAGGGCTGCAGCACGGGCGGAGTGCTGAGCGCGGCGCTGCAATCGCCGCCGACGCGCAGCGCACCCGCGCCGCAGGCGCTGGTGGACGAGGCGCTGGCACTGTTCGGCTACACCCGTGCGGATCTCGACCCGCGTTTGCCGTCCGCGCTGGTCCACGGTGGCGCGGATCATCTGGCGCTGGCTTTGCGCAGCCGCGAAGCATTGGCGTCGATGGCCTACGAACTGGACGCCGGCCGCGCCTTGATGCGCCGTGCCGGGCTGGTCACCATCCTGCTCGCCCATGCGGAGACACCGCGGCGTTTCCACACCCGCAATCCCTTCGCCTCCGGTGGTGTCTACGAAGATCCCGCCACGGGTGCCGCGACCGCGGCCTTCGCCGGCTACCTGCGCGACCTCGGCTGGCCGCACGGTGGCGACATCGAGGTGCTGCAGGGAGTGGACATGGGCTGCCCCTCGCGACTCAGAGCCGAGATCCCAGCGGAGCCGGGCAGCTCCATTCGCGTCTCCGGCAGGGCGCGGCTGATGTAGTCATGCCTTGCGGCACCAGCCGTATCGTCCAGACCATCCACCGAGGAGTGCAACGTGTACGAGCTCTACATCGCCAACAAGAACTACTCCTCGTGGTCGTTGCGGCCGTGGGTGCTGCTGCGCGAGCGCGGCATCGCGTTCGCGGAAAAGCTGGTGCCTTTCGACGGTGGCGCCGGCGCGAACTGGACGACGTTCCGCGCGTTCTCTCCCACCGGAAAAGTGCCCTGCCTGCGCGATGACGACACTGTGGTGTGGGATTCGCTGGCGATTGCCGAATATCTCGCCGAACGGCACGCCGGTGTCTGGCCGCACGATCCGCAGGCGCGTGCATGGGCGCGCTGCGCCGCCGCCGAAATGCATTCCGGCTTCGCCGCCCTGCGCAGTACCTGCACGATGAACTGCGGCGTTCGCGTGCGCGTGGATGCGCCGAGCGATGCGCTGCGCAAGGATCTGGCCCGCCTCGACGAGCTGTGGAACGAAGGGTTGGCGCGCTTCGGTGGTCCCTTCCTCGCCGGTGCGGAGTTCAGCACGGTCGATGCGTTCTTCGCGCCGGTGGCATTCCGCATCCAGAGCTATGGCTTGCAGCTTGGCACGGCATCGATGGCTTATGCGCAGCGCTTGCTCGATTTGCCCGCGATGCGCGAGTGGTACGAGGCGGCGCTGGTGGAATCGTGGCGCGATCCCGAGCACGAGGACGAAGTGCGTCGTGCGGGCACGTGGCTGCAGGATCTGCGTACGGCGGGTTGAGCTGCCTCGCGGTCAGGGCTGCCCTGGCCGCGAGGTTGGTGCTTGCGCGGATCGTCGTGCCTGCCAGCGTCCCAGCGCGATCAGCATCAGAGCGACCACGACGAATGCCAGCAGCACTGCGCAGGCGTTGACCAGCACGCGCAGGTAGCCCAGCGCGCCGACGTCGAGGAACGGATACGGGTAGCGGCCATCCGCCGCGCCACGCATCAGCACGTAGATGAAGTACGCGGCCGGGTAAGCCTGCCAGGCGAATGCCTGCGGCCAGCGCAGCGTTTCCTTCGGTACCGCCAGCCACCAATGCAGCAGGAACAATGCCGGCATCGCCACGTGCAGCATGTTGTCGGCCACGATCTGCCAGCCGTGCGGCTGCCACAGCTGGCGCAGCATCAGGTTGTAGACCAGCGCGACGATGATGATGCTCATCGCGGCGGCGGTCTGCACGTCGGGGCGAGCGAAGAAGCGGCTGGCCGCTCCGTGCGGCCCACGTGCGGCCGCCGTCAGCGCCATCGCCACCAGCATGTTCGTGAGGATGGTGAAGTAATCGAGATAGATCCACACCCCGGCCAGCGCACCTTGCCCGTTCGCTACCGTCAGCTGGATCGACAGCCACAGTTGCAATGCGAGCGCGAACCACCCCAGCAGGGCGGTGGCCGCGGCGAACGGGCTACGCGATGGCATCGGGGGCGGCGACGGGTTCATGCGGTGGGATGCCTTGCGCGATGGGCGCCTCGGGGTCGCCCCCGGTCGGCACCATCCGTGAATTTTCCGCCCGGACGCGGGCGAGATGCGCAAACAGCCGCGTCAACAGCGGAATACCCAGCAGCGCGAGGTTGTTCCATGCAGGGATGAACCATGCCAGTGCAAGCGACAGTCCCGCTGCCACGGGCAAGCCCCAGGCGCGCCCCAGCGCGCTGGCGACGTCCACGGGGCCCAGCTTCGGCTGCAGGCATGCTGCCTGCAGTGCGCAGCCGAACAGCCAGCGCTGGGTCAATGCGACCAGCAGCAGCGTTGCCGCGTAGAACATCTCCGCTACCCGGGACTGCGGGTTCGCGCTCATCAATGCCGTGGCAAACGGCATGAAGGCGATCACCATCAACTGCAGCATGTTCGGCAGCATCACGCCGCTGCCATAGCCGGCCAGCATGCCGAACACCCGGTGATGCGCCGCCCATAGCGCGCCGATTACCAGGAAACTCAGGACGAATCCGAAAATGCTCGGGCACAGGGCGGCGAGCGCGGCGAGAAATGCCCGGTCGTCGGTCACGCCGAGATGGGGTACGTGTATCTCGATGACCAGCAGCGTGATCGCGATGGCGAACACGGCGTCGGAAAAGAAGGTCAGGCGCTCGAGTTGCGTGGCGTTGTTGCTCATCGGGTCACTTCCTTTCGCTCGACGTCGCTGCGTTGCTGCGTGGGCTACGGATCGCGGTTCAGAACTTGTACGCCCGGTGGATCGCCACGATGCCGTTGGAGAGGTTGCGCACTTCCACGCGGCCGAAGCCGGCGCGTTCCATCATGCCCTTGAGCGTCTGCTGGTCGGGATGCTTGCGGATGGATTCGGCGAGGTACTGGTAGCTGTCGGCGTCGCCGGCGAACAGCTGGCCGAGCCTGGGCAGCACCTTGAACGAGTGGAAGTCGTAAAGCTTGCCGAACAGTTCGTTCTGCACGCGCGAGAACTCCAGCACCAGCGCACGGCCACCCGGCTTGAGCACGCGGCAGATGTCGGCCAGCGCCTTGTCCTTGTCGGTGACGTTGCGCAGGCCGAAGGCCATGGTCACGGCGTCGAAGCTGTTGTCGGGGAAGGGCAGGCATTCGGCGTTCAACTGCGCCCAGCGCAGGCCGGCGACGAGGCCGCGGTCGGTAAGGCGGTCGCGGCCCACGCCGAGCATGGCGGCGTTGATGTCGCCGACGACGACCTCGCCCTGCTCGCCCACCACGGGCTTGAGCAACGCGGCGATGTCGCCGGTGCCCCCGGCCAGGTCCAGCACGCGGTCGCCCTTGCGCACGCCGCTGATCGCGACGAAATGGCGCTTCCACAGGCGATGGACGCCGAACGACATCAGGTCGTTCATCAGGTCGTAGCTGCGGGCGACCGAGGTGAACACCTCGCCGACCAGCTTCTGCTTGTCGGCGACGGGCACGTCGCGGAAACCGAAATGGGTGGTGGGCTGTTCGTTCATGGCGTCGCGCAATGGTAGAGAGGGGACATCACAGCGGCAGGTCGCGCTGCGAACCTTCGGTTTCGTCTGCGTTCGGAGCGCTCTCGTCGTGGTGAGTGCGATGGCTCGCGTGTTCGGTTTCCACGTGGCGCTGGTGCAGTTCCGTGGCGGCATCGACGGGCGGCGCGGATACGGGTGCGGCCTCCTCGGCAGCAAGGTCGCGCTCGCCGCCCGGCGTGACCTTCAGGATGGAGTGGCGCATCTCGCGTGAGAGGATCACGCGGGAATCGCGCACCATCTCGTCCAGCGCGTTGTCGAAATCGAGCTTGCCGGCATCGTCCGTCCACACCACGCGGCGCTCGCGCAGCTTCTGGATGAAGCCGCGGAACAAGGCCTTGTCGAAGAACTCCGGTGCGTTGAGCTCGTTGAGCAGGGAGAGCCGCTGCGCGGTGAGCGTGCAGGTGTTCTCCAGCTCGGCGGCGGTGAGCGCGTGCGGCCCGTGCTTGGCCAGCGCGGCCAGCGCGATGTAGTAGCGTTCGAAGGCCTGGATCAGGCTGCGCGCGATGATGCGCAGTTGGTAGGCGCTGTCGTCCTGGCCCGGCGCGCGTTCCAGCAGGTTGCCGTCGCTGGTGGTTTCGAGCAATCCGCGGCGCACGAAGAAATCGATGGTGGCCCGCAACTGCGCGGCGAAGCCTTCCTCGTCCCAGGCGAGGAACAGCTCGCCCTGCAGGAACGGGTAGATGACGCGGCCCAGCCGCTGCACCGAGGCGGGCGATACGCGGCGGTTGTTGAGGAAGCAGCAGGCCACCCACGCCGCGACGGCGACCAGGTGCAGCACGTTATTGCGGAAGTAGCTGAGCAGCACCGCCTGCTCGGCCTCCACGTCCAGCACGTCGCCCAGCGGGTGCTTGATGCGGCGGATCCAGCCCATCTGCTCGCCGTAGGCGATGATGCCGGCGGGATCCATCGGCGTGATGGTGACGCGGTCGGAGTAGGGCAGCTCCAGCAGCAGCGACTTGGTGAGTTCGAGCTGCGCGAGCAGGTCGTTCTCGGCCATCGCGTGCTTGGGCGTGGCCAGCAGGGTAAGCGCGAGCAGGTTGATCGGATTGACGTCGGCGGCGCGATTGACGTTGACCTGAATGCGCTCGGCCAGCTGGTCGACGGCGCCGCCCAGCCACTCGGGACGCGCGTCGGGGTCGGCGCTGGCGCTGCGCCAGTCCTTGCTGGCCGCGTCCAGCAGCGGGGTCAGCTCGATGGGCTCGCCGAAGTTGATCGTGACGTGGCCGTAGCGCTGCTTGAACAGGCCGCCGATGCCGCGCAACAGGGCGAACAGTGTTTCCTTCTCCTTGGGCTGGCCGCTGAGCTCGCCCGCGTAGCTCTTGCCTTCCATCAGCTTCTCGTAGCCGATGTACACCGGCTGGAACAACACCGGCCGGCGCGGCGCGCGCAGGAAGGCGCGAACCGTCATCACCAGCAAGCCGGCGCGCGGGGCCAGCAGGCGCCCGGTGCGCGAACGGCCGCCTTCGACGAAGTACTCCATCGGCACGCCGCGGTCGATCAGCTGCGCCATGTACTCGTTGAAGATCACCGAGTACATCGCGTTGCCCTTGAAGGTGCGGCGCATGAAGAAGGCGCCGCCGCGGCGCAGGATCGGCCCGATCAGCGGCAGGTTGAGGTTGACGCCGGCGGCGATGTGCGGCGGTACCACGCCGGACATGTGCAACTGGTAGGAGAGCAGCAGGTAGTCGGCGTGGCTGCGGTGGCTGGGCACATACACCACTTCGTAGCCAGGCGCGGCGGCGCGGGCCTTGTCGAAGTGGTGCATGGCGATGCCGTCGTACAGCTTGTTCCAGAAGTTCGACAGCAGGAACGACACCGAGCGCACGACGGGGTGCGAATAGTCGGCGGCGATCTCCAGCATCATCTTCTGTGCGCGGCGCGTGGCCTTGGCCTCGCTGATTTTCTCCTTGACGGCGGTGGCGGCGATCGCCGCGCGCACCGGTTCGGCGCGCAGCACGTCGTCCACCACCGTGCGGCGATGCGAAAGATCGGGTCCGATCACCGCGGCGCGAATGCGCCGGAAATGGGTGCGCAGCACGCGCGCCAGCTTGCGTGCGAAGCGTGGCGGCGCCAGTTCCCCGGATTCGGCCAATACTTCGCGCAGGGATACCGGTTCGGCGAAATGCACCGTGGTGTCGCGGCCATTCAGCAGCACCGCCAGCAGTCGGCGGAAACGGCCCACCATCACCCAGTTTTCGGAGAACAGCACACTGAACCAACCCGACTCGCGGTTCGGTGCGCGGCCTACGTAGATCGACACCGGCACGATCTGGATGTCGCGATCCGGCAGGCCCTCCAGCGAATGCACCAGCTGTCCGAGCGGTTCGTTCGGGGAGCGATGGCGCTTGCGGCCGAACAGCCAGCCGTCGCGACGCATCAGCGCGAATACCGAGCGCTTGCGGCGGGTACCGGCCAGCGGCTGCAGCGGGCTGGGCAAGCCTGCCTCGCGGCAGGCGCGGTCGAGAATCAGCGCGTCGGAAAAGCCGTCGCGCTCGATCACGTAGCACACCGGCACGCCGGCCTTGAGCAAGGTGGCAGGTTCGGCCGGGTCGCGACGCAGGCGTACCCAGGGCTGCAACAGCTGCCCGGCCAATTGGAACCACCAGGGGGCGCGGCGACGGGAAAGATCCGCGTGGGAGATGTTCTGCATCCGCTTATTCTACCGGCTGGCCCATGAAACCATGCCTGGGCGTGTGGTGGGGCGATTTTCTTCTCGCGGCAAATGCGGGAAGGCCGCGGCGTCAGTGTGCGGACGCGCTGCCGGTCGTCGCCGGCTGCTGCAACTGCTCGTGTGCTTTGCGCACGTTGTCGACCAGCGATTCGCTGTACCAGCGTCCATCCTGCTGCACCAAGGTGGTTTCGGCGGAGAGCGGCTTGCCAAGCAGGGTGTAGTCGATCTTCACCACGGCGCGGCCGTTCTGGTTGGAAACGGTGCTGAGCCGGGTCGAGGCCAGCGCGTCGTCCACCGACAGGCCGTATATCGCCAGCGCCTGCTTGAGGCCGGCATAGCCGCTGGCGTACTGCGTCATCGCGGTGTCGAAATCCATGCTGCGCAGCTGCTCGGGGCTCTTGAGGTCGAGCTTGCGCGCGGTGGCCACCAGTACGCCCACGGCCTGTTTTGCCCTGGCCTGGTCGAACCACGGTGCCTGCTGCGCCCATGGAGTCAGCACGTCGACCAGGCTGTCTGCCTGTGCTTTCTGTTCGCTGTCCAGGGTCTGGTTCTGCGCCACGTTGTTCTTCAGGAAAGCGCCACCCATGGCAACCAGCACCGGCAGCTGATCCTTGTATTGCTGCTGCATCTGGTCGAGCTTGGGCCGCACTTCGGCGTAGAGCTTGGTTTCGGCATCCGGGCCGGTGAGTTTTTGCACGGCGGCGTTGAACCGCGCCTTGTCCGTGGCGCTGACCGGCGGCCGGTTTGCGTTGTGGCGACTCCAGTCGGTGCGCAGGGTGGCGTAGTCGGCCGCCGGCAGGACGTGCTTCCACAGGCCGTTGAAGTCGCCGGCCTTCAGCAGGTCGATCGAACCCTGCACGGCCGCTTCCGGCGTGCTGCCGCCGACCTGCGTGGCTTCGTCCTTGTTGTGGCAGGCGGCCAGCACCAGCGCGGCGAGCAGGGGCAGCAGGGTGCGACGAAGGGAACGGGAGCGCATGGGCAGGTCTCGCATGGGCGCCAGACGGGCGGCGCGGCTGGTCAGGGTAGGGGCGCGGCAAGTAGCGGACAAGAGCCGTCCGCAGGAACCTGCGGGCAACATAGGGGAAGGCAACTCCGGGCGGCCATCGTTCGGCGCTCGCGTAGGGACGGTCGCAAAGGCCAGGAACAAGTGCAGCCCTGCATGGATGCCTGTGCGTTCTTCGGGATCGGGATGATCGCAAAAGGCAAGAAAAACCCCGCGGGCGCGAGCCTCACGGGGCAATCCGGCAAAGCCGGAAGGGAAATGGCCTTGCCTGCGGAAACTTGAGGTCAGCAGCAGGTAGGCGGGATAGATATTACTTGGGCGTTAAACTTAAGACAATACTTTTCTTATTTTTCTTAACTTATTGTTTTTGAATTAATTGTAACGAAGAGCATCCAGCTTCTGCTGGCGTTGTTCCGCCGCCGGTGCGCTCCAGTCGTTGTTGAACAGCGCGGGTTCCCATGAACCGTAGGTGGGATTGGGCAGTACGAACCAGCGGGTGCCAATCCAGTCCATGTAGCCGGCAATGGCTTGCTTGCGGCCGGCCTCGGTATTGGCGAGCACGTCCACGAAATCGCCCAGCTGGTCGCCGAACTGCATCAGCACGCGGTATTTGCGGCTCACCAGCTGGCGCCGGCAGCCTTTCTCGGTGCCCACCTGATCGCAGCCAGGCTCCACCGTGCCCAGGCCGAGGAAGGCATCCGCGCCGGAGACGGGGAAGCCCAGCTGGCGCAAGTTGGCGAGCGTGGCCGTATCCAGATCCTTGGCCCGGTTGGAAAGGTAGATCACCGCGATCCCATGTGCGGCGGCGAATTGGGTGAAGGCCAGCGCACCGGGCATGGCGCGGGCCCGCTGCTCCTTGCACCAGGCGGCCCAACTGGCCTCGTCGTAGGTGCCGCCGTTCTTCACCAGGCGGGCCTGGTAGGGCGAGTTGTCCAGCACGGTTTCATCGATGTCCAATACCACCGCGGGCGGAAGGCCGGTGGTGGGCGCCACGCGGTCCTCCTTGGCCAACGCATCCCAGTTGGGGTCATGCAGGGCCGCCAGCAGCTGCGATTGCGCATCGCGGTAGGCCTGGATGTAGATCAGGTCATGCTCGACCGCGGTCTGCGTCCACGCCACCGCGTTGAGGTTGTCGTTAGCGGCTGCTTCGGCTGCGGGGGGCGGTGCGGGCGTGGCGGCAGGATGGGACGGCGCGCTGGCGCAGCCGGCGAACAGGAAGGATGCGGCCAAGGCCAGCGGCAGGTGGGGTCGCACAAGGTTCTCCAACGAAAAACGGCGAGTCTGCTGGGAGTTTAAGGCAGCGATCTGACAGACTGGGCTCAGTCCACCCTGCCGAAAGCCGCATGAACGATCCGAAGTTCGTCGCTCCGCGAGCCAGTTCGTCCGTCATCCAGGTTGCCAGCTACGTGCTGGCGGCGGTGATGCTGTGGCTGGTACTGCATCTGCATCTGCTTTCCGCGTTGCTGGCGGGCCTGCTGGTGTACGAACTGGTGCAGGCGGCAACGCCGTTGCTGGGGCGGCGCATCTCGGGCGATCGTGCGCGGATGGTGGTGGTGGCGGTGCTGGGGGCCGTGGTGGTGGGTCTGCTGGTGCTGTTGATCCTCGGTGCGATCAGCTTCTTCCGCAGCGAACTGGGCAACCCCGACCTGCTCTGGCAGCAGCAGTTGATGCCGCTGGTGGAAAAGGCACGTCAGCAATTGCCGGCGATGCTGGTCGACCACCTGCCTGACAGCGTGGACGATCTGCGCGACGGCCTGGCTGCACTGGCCAGCAAACACGCAACGACCCTGCAGACGGCGGGCAGGGGCGCGGCGCGCATATCCGTGCACATTTTGATCGGTCTGGTGCTGGGAGCCATTGTGGCCCTGAGCCGCACCCGCCCCGCGCATCAGGTGGGGCCGCTGGCGGCGGCGCTGGGCCAGCGCTGCCAGCGTCTTGCCGGTGCGTTCCATGACATCGTATTCGCGCAGATCAAGATCTCGCTGGTCAACACCGCGCTCACCGCGGTGTTCCTGCTTGGCGTGCTGCCGGTCCTGGGCATCCACGTGCCGCTGGCCAAGACGCTGGTGGCGATCACCTTCATCGTCGGCCTGCTGCCGGTGGTCGGCAATCTGCTCTCCAATACTGCCGTCACCATCGCCGCGCTGTCGGTTTCGCTGGGCGTAGCCATCGCCGCACTGGGCTTCCTCATACTGGTCCACAAGCTGGAGTACTTCCTCAACGCACGCATCGTGGGGTCGCAGATCCATGCGGCTGCGTGGGAGTTGCTGGTGGCGATGCTGCTGCTGGAAGCGGCCTTCGGTCTGCCCGGTGTAATCGCTGCCCCGGTGTATTACGCCTATCTCAAGGGTGAGCTGGAACAGAAGCATCTAATTTGAAGAATTCGCGACGTAAAATATTGCGCAACAATTCGCAATATAAAGTGAGTCCTGCGATCAAATGCGGGCGATAAATGTTGCGATGATGTTAAAACCCGTGATAAACCTTTTGCGCACGCCTTGCTGACCTTGGAGGGAGGTTGGCAGCTTTTCGCATCAGCTAATCGATGCGCCTGTGCGTGATATCCGGCCGATTGCACGTCGGATTCCAATTACTGATTTGGGGAGAATCAAAAAATGATGAAGTCGAAATTGACCATTGCCGTGGTGACGGCTTTGGCATGCGGTGTCGTGCCGGTTTCCCATGCGGCCGGACAATCGCAGCAGGATTCATCGAGTCAGACGCAAGGCACTACCCAGCAATCATCCGGCAGCGACCAGTCCACGAGCGGCAACTTGCAGGACAAGCAGGCAAAGCGCCTCGATGCCGTGGTGGTCAGTGGCTCGCTGATCAACAACGCACAGATCCAGACGGCCACGCCCACCTACACGATCACGGCCGAAGACATCCAGGCGCGCGGTTTCACTAGCGTGGCGCAGGTGCTGCAGAACGTGGTGCAAGCCACCGGTTCCGTGCAAGGGCCGCAAGCCAGTGGCGGCTTCACGCAAGGCGCCCAGGTGGTCAGCCTGTACGGACTGAACCCGGAATACACACTCACCCTGATTGATGGCAAGCCGATCACTCAGTTTGGCCAGCTCTACAACGGCCAGAGCAACTTCACCAACATCTCCAACATCCCGCTTTCGATGATCGACCACGTGGATGTGATCCCAGGCGGCGGTTCATCGATCTACGGTTCGGCGGCTATCGCCGGCGTGATCAACATCGTCACCAAGCAGCACATGGATGGCGCTGAAGTATTCGTACGCACCGGCAACTACGATGGCGGCGGCGGCGCCGAGCAGCACATCACGCTTTCGTTCGGTCACGACTATGGCAAGCTCAATGTGCTGGGTTCGCTGGAGTTCGACAACCAGTCGCCGATGTGGGCGTATCAGCGATCGCTGACCGCCACCAATCCCACGCCCGTCACCGTGGCGAAAATCTACAACTACGGCAGCATCGAAGACGGCACCTACACAGGTTCGACCTTGAGCTACCTAAGCCCGACCGACAACTGCGCAGCCATGAGTGGCCTGTTCCATGGCACCACCTACGACACGCCGTACATCGGCACTGCGGCCAACCCGCCCACCGGCACCTATTGCGGTTCCAAGAACGTATTAGGCTATACCACGCTGCAAAACCAGAGCCGCAGCTACGACGGCATGCTGAAGTTGCGCTACGACGTCAACAATTACGTGCGCCTTTACAGTGACATCCTGGCTGACTTCCAGCAGCAGCGATGGACTCCGGGCTCTAACTTCAACTGGTGGGGGCCCATCGATTACCCGTACGGCTTGATCGAAGATGCCAGCACCACCAACATCCTCTATCCGGAGCGTGTGTTCGGCCCCGAGGAGGTAGGTAACAACTACTACAACCAGCTGGGTATCCAGGACGACTTCATGTACCAGGCCGACATCGGTGCCAACGGTACCTTTGGCGACTCGAACTGGAACTGGGATATCTACTACCTGCGCTCGGGGGACCGCACTGACGAAAGCTCGCCCGAACGCATGGCGGCGCCTGTGGATGCCTACTTCAACAGCATTCTCGGTCCAGTGGTGGGCGTCGACCCGAACACCGGGTTGAACATGTACAACCCGAACTACCAGGCGTTCTACACGCCGCTGACGACCGCTCAACTCGCTAGCTTCATGCAAAACATCACCACCTTCAGCAACACCTGGATCAATAACACCCGCGCCACGATCAGCAACGACAGCCTGTTCGCGCTGCCGGGCGGCAACGCTGGCTTCGCCTTCCTGGTGGAGGGTGGCAACCAAGCGTGGTACGAGCCGCTCAGCCCGTTGATCGCCAACGGCGACGTTTGGGGCTTGACCGGTACCGGCGGCGGCGGCGTGCGCGACCACCAAGGGTCGGCGTTCGAGTTGAACCTGCCTGTGTTCAGGCAGCTCACCGTCGATCTGTCCGGCCGTTACGACCGCTACAAGGCGGACGGCGGCAGCAGCAGCGGCAAGTTCACTTACAAGGCGGGAATCGAGTACCGTCCGTTCGAAACTCTTCTGTTACGCGGCAATTACGCCACTTCCTTCCTGGCGCCGGATATGTCGGCGCTGTTCCTCGGCCCCAGCGGCAATTACCAGAGCATCATCGACTACTACCTGTGCGCCAAGAACGGAGGCAACCAGAACTGCAGCGCCAACTACTCCGAAGAAGTACAGGGGACGCTGCTTTCGAACAAGAACCTGAAGCCGACCACCGCGCAGAGCTGGACCGGTGGTTTCGTATGGTCGCCCACCAGCAACATCAGCTTCAGCGCCGACTTCCTGCATATCGCCATCCAGAACGAGATCGCGCCGCAGTCCACCGACTTGATGATGCGTCAGGATGCGCAGTGCCTGCTCGGCACGATGAACAACCCCAGCCTGTGCAGTCAAGTGGAGAGCCAGGTGCAGCGCAATGCGTTGACTGATCAGGTATCCACCATCACCCAGTACTACGTCAACGTTTCTAACGAGGTGACCGACTCGGTGACAGCCGAGGCCAAGTACCGGTTTGACCCGACTCCCTTCGGCACGTTCGGCTTGCAGTTTGACTACAATGACATGCTGAAGCATCAGTACCAGATCTACGCGGGCAGCATGCCTATCAACATGCTGGCTAATCCGCTGTACAGCTCCGAATTCAAGAGCATCGCCACCGGCGCGCTCAACTGGTCGCTGCACGACGACACTTGGTCCAGCACGCTGTACTGGCATCGCTACGGGCCGACGCCGAACAACACCGCTATGACCGATGGCCCGAGTTACCCGGGCGCCGGAAAGGTGTCGTCGTGGATCACCTGGAACTGGAGCCTGAGCTACGCGCCCCCAGCCATCAAGGGTCTGAGCCTTTCGATGCTGATCAACAACGTGCTGAACAAGATGCCGCCCAAAGATCCTACATTCGCGACCAGCTTCCCGTACTACAACACTTCGAACTACAACGTGTACGGTCGCGAGATCATGTTGCAGGCGGACTGGAAATTCGGCGCCAGGACCAATTGATCGAGACGTTGCGCCCATACCACACGAAGCCCGCCCTTGCGGAGGGCTTCGCTTTTCAACATATGCGGCGACTTAGTCCGCCGTGCCTATGCCTGCGCTGGCGAGTCGCCAGCGCAGGTCGCGCAGCTGGGGCTCGTAGCGGCGCCATTGGCCGATGGCGCGGCCGTAGATCGGTGCGCGAACCTGCCATGCATTGGGTGTGTTGACCGGTGCGGTGTTGTCCTCGGAGCGCAGGCAGGCGTCGTCCCACGGCAGTTTGCAGAACTCCAGCAGTTCGCGCGTGGTGGCTTCGGTGTTTTCCACCAGCGCCTCGTATTGCACTTCATGGATGCGGCCGGGGAACAGCTTGCGCCAATGTGCCATCAGGCGATCGAACTGAATGTAGTAGCGGCCGATGTCGTCGAGGTTGAAGGAGTAGTCGTAGAAACCCGACTCCTGGTCGAACAAGTGGCGGAAGTTGCCGATGCAGGTGTCCAGCGGGTCACGGCGCAGACAGACGATCTTCGCATTCGGCAGCGCGCGGGCGATGAAGCCGGCGTAGAGGAAGTTGTGCGGCATCTTGTCGATGAAGCGCGGCGTTTCGCCGCTTACCGGCCGCGTGCTGGCGAGGTAGGCCGCACCGAGCTGGCGCCAGTCGATGTGGCGGGTGCGCGCGGCGATGTCCGCCTCGCTCAGCAAGGCGGTGGGACAGCCGGAGGCGCGCTGCAGCAGGGTGGGGAAGTTCTGCAGTTCGCCGGCGGAACGCACCTCGGGGTGGCTGGAAAGCACGCGATCCAGCAAGGTTGTGCCGGTGCGCGGCATGCCGATGATGAAGATCGGTTCGTTCGTGGGATCGCCCGCCATCGTGGGTTCGGCGTCGGCGGAGGGGAACGCGCTATGCAGCGCCTCGAACATCGCCTCGTCGCGTGTGAACGCATAGGGCCGTATGCGTCGGCCGGCGGCCTTGCCGCGCGAGTAGTGCTCGAATGCGGGCGGGTAGTCGCCGAGGTCGTCATACTCCTTGCCCAGTGCGACGTTGAGCAGCAGGTCCGCGCCTGGATCGTGGCCGTGGCGCTGCAGCAGTTCGTGCAGGCGTTCGACGTGGTTGTGTTCCGTGGTCTGCTTCCGCAGCTGGGCAAGCAACAGGTGCGCGTACCAATGGCGCGGTTCGAGCCGCACGCAGGTTTCCAGTTCCTGCTCGGCGCCTTCGGCGTCGCCGAGCGAGTTCAGCGCGTAGGCGAGGTTGAGATGGTGGATCGCCTGCTCGGGCGCCAATGCCACGGCGCGACGGAACGCGTTGGCCGATTGCACGTGCGCATTGGCCTGTTTGTACACGGTGCCCAGCGTGCCCAGAGTCTGCACATCGTTGGGCGACAAGGTCATCGCGCGATCCGCGACCAGCCGTGCTTCGCGGAACCGGCGCGTCAGTGACAGCGCACAGGCGTATTGCGCAACGTATTCGACGCGGCGCGGCTCCAGATGGGTGGCTTTCAGCAGGTGCTCAAGCGCCCTCGGCATCTGATGCATGCACATGCAGGCCACGCCGGCCATGAAATGCACGCTCGCATCGTTCTGCGTAACGGCAAGCAATTGGGTGACGCGCTGCTGCACGCGCGGCCAGTCGTTCTGGTTGAAGGCGGCGACGAGCTTGCTGTAAGCCCGGGTCGAATCGATCACGGCAATCCCCTTGGCGCCGGCGGAATAAGAAGGCAACCGGTCGCTTCCGACACAATGAAAGGGCTGCGCCCGCGCGTCAACTAGGTGCCGGCGAGCATGGCCTTGATCCGCGCCATGTGCGATTCGGCGGTTTCGCGCACGGCCTCCTTGTCCGCCTCCGGGTCCTTGCCCTGCCAGTGCAGGTCGGCTTGCGGCAGTTCGTGCAGGAAGCGGCTGGGCTGGTTGCTGTGCACCTCGCCGTAGCGCCTGGTCTTGGCCGACCACGACAGCGTCAGCAGTTCCTTGGCGCGGGTGATGCCCACGTACATCAGGCGGCGTTCCTCGTCGATGCGGCCCTCGTCGATGGCGCCGTCGTGCGGCAGCGTGCCGTCCTCGCAACCGACGACGAAGACGAAGCGGAACTCAAGGCCCTTGGCGGCATGCAGCGTCATCATGCGCACCGCGTTGCCTGGGTCGTCGCGGTCGGCGTGGCTGAGCAGGGCGAGCTGGGCGGCGAGGTCGCCGGCGCTGTCGCCCTTCTGCATGGCACGGAACCAGTCGGTGAGTTCGCGCAGGTTGCCGAGCTTGCGCTCGCGCACGCTGGCGTCCGGCGTGCTGGCGGCAAGCTGTGCCGCATAGCCGGTGCGCTTGAGGATGCGTTCGACCAGATCCGCCGCGCTCTCGTGCAGCGAAGCGCTGCGCAGTTCGTCCAGCAGTCCGGAGAATGCGGCCAGCGCAGCGGCCGGGCGCGGCGTGAGCTGGCGCAGCACGCCGTCGCTGCGGGTGGCCTCCAGCAGCGAGCAATGCCTTGACTGCGCAAGCTGGCCGAGCTTTTCCAGCGTGGTGGAACCGATCTCGCGCTTCGGCACGTTCACCACGCGCAGGAAGGCGGCGTCGTCGGTGGGGTTGGCGAGCAGGCGCAGGTAGCAGAGCAGGTCTTTCACCTCGGCACGGTCGAGGAAGGAAAGCGCACCGGTAAGGTGGTAGGGCACGCGCGCCAGCCGCAGCGCCTTTTCCAGCGGCCGTGCCTGGAAGTTGCCTCGGTAGAGAATGGCCATGTCGTGCCAGCGCGCCTTGTGTTTCTCCGCCAGCGTAGCGGCGAGCGCTGCCACCTTCTCGGCCTCGTGCTCCGCCTCCTTGCACTCCAGCACGCGGATCGGCGCACCTTCCGGATGCTCGCTCCACAGCTTCTTCTCGTGGCTGTGCGGGTTGTTGGCGATCAGGGCGTTCGCCGCGCGCAGGATGCGCTTGCCGCAACGGTAGTTCTGCTCCAGCTTGATCACGCGCAGATTGGGCCAGTCGCGGCCGAGCTGGTCGATGTTCTCGGGGTTGGCGCCGCGCCAGGCGTAGATGCTCTGGTCGTCGTCGCCCACGCAGGTGATGCCGCCGCGCTCGCCGGTCAGCGCCTTCAGCAGGCGGTACTGCGCGTCGTTGGTGTCCTGGTACTCGTCCACCAGCAGATAGCGCAGTCGTTCGCGCCAGGCAGCGCGGCATTCGTCGTCGCTTTCCAGGATGCGCAGCGGCAGGCGGATCAGGTCGTCGAAATCCACCGCGTTGAAGGCGGCGAGGCGCGCCTGGTAAAGCTCATAAATGGTCGCCGCCTCCAGCTCGCGCGGACTGCGCGCGGAGGCCAATGCTTCCTCGGGAGAGAGCCCGGCGTTCTTGGCGCGGCTCAGCAGGTTGCGCAGGTTGAACAGCACGTCGGGCTTCGCGCCCTTGGGCGCGAGTTCCTTGACGATGCCTTCGCTGTCGTCGGCATCCAGCACGGAGAAGCCGCGGCGCAGGCCGGCGCGCGCGTGCTCGATCTGCAGGAACTTCAGCCCCAGCGCATGGAAGGTGCAGACGGTAAGTGCGGCGGCGTCCTCGGTGGACACCAGCTTGCCCACGCGCTCGCGCATCTCGCGTGCGGCCTTGTTGGTGAAGGTGATCGCGGCGATCTTCGAGGCCGCCAACTTTCGCCGGCCGATCAGGTGGGCGATCTTCTGCGTGATGACGCTGGTCTTGCCCGAGCCCGCGCCGGCCAGCACCAGCAGCGGCGTGTCGCAGTGTTCGACGGCGGCCTGTTGTTGCGGGTTGAGCATGGAGCGGGACAAGGCGTGAGGCGGCGGCCGATGGTAGCAGAGCGGCCGGATACCGGCCGGCGAGTTACCATGCACGACCCGGCATCTGGCGCAACGACATGGCCAAGCTCTACTTCTATTACTCGGCAATGAACGCCGGCAAGACCACCACGCTGCTGCAGAGCGCGTACAACTACCACGAGCGCGGCATGCGCACGCTCATCCTCACGCCGTCGCTGGACAACCGTTACGGCGAAGGTGTGGTGGCGTCGCGCATCGGCCTGAAGGCGAATGCACGACGCTTCGGCAGCGACGAGAACCTGCTCGCGCTGGTCGAGGCCGATATCGCTGCGCACGGCATGCTGAACTGCGTGTTCGTGGACGAGGCGCAGTTCCTCGCCAAGCAGCAGGTATGGCAACTCACCGACGTGGTGGACAGGCTGCGCGTGCCGGTACTGGCCTATGGCCTGCGCACCGACTTCCGCGGAGAGCTGTTCGAGGGCAGTGGTTATCTGCTCGCCTGGGCCGATGAGCTGCAGGAGATCAAGACCATCTGCCACAGCGGGAGCAAGGCCACCATGGTGGTGCGCGTGGACGGGCAGGGTCGTGCGGTCACCGCAGGGCCGCAGGTTGAGATTGGCGGCAACGACCGCTATGTCTCGGTGAGTCGCGCCGAATTCAAGAAGATCACCGAGGGCCGCGGCCGTATCGAGTTGCAGCAGAGCGTGCTCCCCCTGGGTGGCCACGACTGATAGGGAAAGCCGCAGGCTGCGGATTTTTCGAAACGAACCTCACGCAGGAAAACCCATGAGCGAAACCGCCCAGACCCCCGAGTGGCCGCGACCGTACTGGCAGCCCGGCGCCGATGAGGACGTGCTGCTGCAGTTCTTCGTGTTCGGCAAGTTCGATCCGCAGGAGCTGGTCATCCCTGCGCGCCGCTACGGTAGCCCCGGTCTGCCTGGCGGCGTGGACCTCCGGCGCTTCCAGAACCTGGAACTGCGCAAGTGGGAGGGCTACCCGCTGTCCGGCACGCTGGGCGAGATCCTGCGCGAAGAGGCGCCCGATGCATACGAGCAGGCGCGCATCGCGCCCGAAGTGCTGGTGGTGCGCGGCCAGCTGAAGGACAGTCCCAGCCTCGATTACCTGCGCGATACGCTGGGCGTGCTCGCCGCCTTGCTGGATATCGGCGGCCGCGTGATCCTCGACCCGCAGATCATGGGCCTGTTCGATGCCGCGGCGTGGCGCGAACGTTACCTGGTGCCGGGCGGCGCGCCGCCGCGCAACCACGTGCTGATCCTGCGCAGCGACGAGCCGGGCAGCGATCGCTCCTGGGTGCACACGCGTGGCATGCGCAAGTTCGGCCGTCCCGACCTCAGCTTCCGCCAGATACCTGCGCACGAACTGGATCGTGCTGGCGTGCTGTGCGAGAAGCTGGTGGAGATGCAGGCACTGGGCACCCGTTTCGCCGCGGGCCAGGCGCTGGAAGTGGAAGGCATGCAGCAAGCGTTGGTCGCGCGTCCGGGTGGCAGCCTCGACGATCCGGAGTTCAACAACCTGCACGTGGAGTTCCGCTGGCCGTTCTGAGCAGCCTTGCAGCCATCTTGCCCGTCATTCCGGCCTGCGCCGGAATGACGGTTTTGATTGTCCCGCCCGGCAACGGCGGGGAGAAAAGCGATCAGCCGGCGACGATGAAGCGCTGGCTGTCGTCCATGAAGGGCTTCTCGCCGAAGCCGCCTTCGTGCGAGCCGAACGGCATCTGCGCACGCAACTTCCACGAGGCTGGCACGTCCCATGTCGCACGGGCGGCATCGTCCACCAGCGGGTTGTAGTGCTGCAGGCTGGCGCCGATGCCGGCGTCGGTCAGCGCCAACCACACCGCGAATTGCGCCATGCCGCCCGACTGCTCGGACCACACCGGGAAATTGTCCGCATACAGTGCGAACTTCTCCTGCAAGCTCTTGACCACGTCCTGATCTTCGTAGAACAGCACGGTGCCTGCGCCGGCAGCGAAGCTGTCCAGCTTGGCGGCGGTCTGCGCGAAGGCCTCGGACGGCACGATCTTGGCGAGGGCTTCCTTCGCCAGCGCCCAGAACTTCACGCTCTGTTCGCCGAACAGGATCACGGCGCGCGAACTCTGCGAGTTGAACGAGGACGGCGTGTGCTTGATGGCCTCCTGGATGAGGCGATTCAGCGCGTCCTTGTCCACATTCACGTTGCGGCCCAGCGCGTACTGGGTGCGGCGCTTCTTGAGGTGTTCGATCACGGCGTTGCTCATGACGTTGCTCCGTAAAAAGAAAAGCCGAACCCGCGGAACGCTGGAGCGTTCCGGTCGTATGCACGTGTTCGGGATGGCGCTTATCTTGAGCGCGCTGCGCGGCGGCGGGTAGCCGGCAATCCGTGGTTACACCGTTTCCTTTGGGAAACGCTGGGCGATCAGCGCTGGCAGCGCGGGCACCAGAACGTGGAACGTTGGCCCAGCACCGTCTGCCGTATGGCCGTGCCGCAGACCTTGCACGGCTCGCCCTCGCGGCCATAGACCATCAGCTCGCGGAAGAAATACCCCGGTGCGCCGTCGGGAGCGAGAAAGTCGCGCAGCGTGGTACCGCCGCGCTCGATGGCGTGGGCGAGGATGCGCTTCACTTCGGCGGCGAGCCGCGCGTAGCGGGCGCGCGACACGCTGCCGGCTTCGCGGCGCGGGTCGATGCCTGCGGCGAGTAGCGCCTCGCTGGCGTAGATGTTGCCCACGCCCACTACCACCGCGTTGTCCATCAGGAACAGCTTCACCGCCGCCCTGCGGTTGCGCGAGAGGTGCCAGAGCAGGTCGCCGTCGAAGGCGTCGGTGAGCGGCTCGGGGCCGAGCTTCGCGAGCAGCTCATGCGTGCTGCCGGGCGCTTGCCACAGCAAGCAGCCGAAACGGCGCGGATCGGTAAAGCGCAGCACGCGCGGGCCGGTGTGCACGCCGCGATCCAGCGCGATGTCCACATGGTCGTGCGGTCCGAGTGGCGCATCCGGCGGCAGCACGCGCAGCATGCCACTCATGCCGAGATGCAGCAGCGCGCTGCCCACCTGCGTGTGCAGAAGCAGGTATTTTGCACGCCGTTCGACGGACTCGATGCGCTGGCCGGGCAGCAGCTCGGAAACCTCGGGTGGAATCGGCCAGCGCAGGTCGGGGCGGCGCAGCGTCACCGAAGTGACGCGCCGGCCGACCACATGCGGTGCTATCCCGCGACGGGTGGTTTCGACTTCAGGCAATTCGGGCATCAGTGCAACCCGAGGTCTTGTTGCTTCTGCTGTGGCGCCTGCGGCATGAAGCGCAGCGATACCAGCGCCACGCGCCCATCCACCCGCACGTAACACTGCGGTCCGGTGGCGGACACCGCGCCGAAGGCGAGGCGCTGGCCGTCCAGCGTGAGCACGGCCTTGGGCGGGGAAAGGCCGATTCTCGAGGCATCGAATTCGCCGGCGGCACGCCATTCCAGCACGGGCGCGGCAGCGGCTTCGGTGAGCGTTTCGAGATAGCGGTCGTCTGCGCGCTGGCCATCTCCGCGCCACCAGTGGCCGTCGCGTTTCGTGTAACGGGCCGGGGCTCCATCGCCGAGTTGCAGCGTCGCTTGCGTGATCGCCGCCGGATCGAGCGTGAGCAGCTTGCCCGGCGCCTTGCGTGCATCGCTTTGCCATTGCCACAGCGCCAGCGCGACCAGCGCGGTAGCGCCGATCAACATCAACAGGCGCGAGCGCACGGCCCGCTTCATGCGCGGCGGCGGCGCCACGCGATCAGGCCGCCGGCGATGAGCAGCAGCAGCGGCAGCACCACCATGAAGCCAAGGCTGGCGGCATCGAGTTCACTCTGGCCGATGCGCAGCACGCGGTCGGGCACGCCTTCGCGCGGCACGTCGATGAGCGCATCGTCGCCCAGCAGCCAGTTGAAGATGCGCTCGCCCAGCGCGCGGTTGCCGCCCTGGCCGAGGTAGGCGTTGGAAAGGAAATCGCCGTCGCCGACCACCACCGCGCGCTGCTCGCGCTTGTCCGGACTGGGCGAGAGACGTGCCAGCGTGAAACCGAAGTCCAGCGGCCCCTTGAGTTCGCCGGCTGCGGCGTCGTAACGGATGGCCGTGGGGTGCGCGTTGTCGATGGGGTGGAACTCCGTCCAGCTCTGCGCGCTGGAGCGCAGCATGGGCGTTGCCGTCCAGCCACCCGTGCCGGTGCGCGCCAGCGCCGCGACCTGCGGGAAGCGCGTGGCGAGTTGGAAGCCGAGCGTGACCGGGTTGGCCGGATATTGCGCCACGGCCAGCAGACGCGGATCGGCCAGACCCAGCGCGGCGCCGCTGCCGTCCACCAGTACGCCTGGCAGCACCTGCACGCCAAGCGCATCGGCCAGCGGCTTCAGGCCGAGGTCATCGTTCGCGGGATCGCGCAGCCACAGCAGGTTGCCGCCATCCTGCACGTAGTTCACCAGCGCCTTCGCCGCACCGGTGGGCAAGTCGGAAGTGGGGCTGGCCAGCACCACGAGGTCGGTGCCCTGCGGCACGGCGACGGCTTGCGCGAAACTCAGTGGCACGGCACGCAGGCCGCTCTGCGCGAGCTGGTCCATCAGTGCAGCCATGTCCGCGTCGCCCTGGCCGGAAGGCAGGCGTTCGCCGTCGCCGGTGACGAAGGCCACGATGCGGTCGTTGCCGCGGATCAGGCGCTCCAGCGCGTTCGTCACGTCGCTTTCGGAAAGTTCCGTCAATCGCTGCTCATGGCCGTGATAGTGCAGGATCAGCTCGCCATCTACGGCGATGCCCAGCTCGCGCATCCTGGCTGGATCCTGCTGCGGGTCGACGAAGCGCAGCGCGAGGTCGGGCTTGGCCTGCTGGTAGCGCTGCAGGAAGGCGGCGACCTGTGCGCGCAGGTCGCCCTGCGGGCTGGCGTAACTGACGATCTCGACCGGCCCGGCCAGCTTCGCCAGCACCGCGCGGCTCTGCGGCGACAGGCTCAGACGGCCGTTGGCCGTCCAGTCGGAAACATGCGCATAGCGCGCGCTGAAAAAGCCGAGCGCGCCCGCACCGGCCAGCAACAGCAGGGCGAACAACCAGCCGTCCAGGCGTCTGGAAAGTTTCATGTCAGCCGCGCTCCCTGTCGGCAGCGAGGCGGCGCGCGGCGAGTGCGAGGCACACCGCGATCAGCAGTACGAACCACAGGATGTCCGTGGTGGAAACCAGCCCACGCAGCAGGTTCTGCTCGTGTGTGCTCATCGCCAGCCAATTGATCGCACCGCCGTTGAGGCCGGCCATCTGCGCGCCGAGGTTTACCGTCCACAACGCCAGGCCGATCAACAGGCCCAGCACGGCAGCGAGGGCGGGATGGGGGGTGAAGGCGGAAGCCGCTACGGTCAGTGCGGTCAGTGCGGCCAGCATGAGGGCGATGCCCAGTGTGGCGGCCGCCAGTTTGCCCCAGTCCGGTGTGGTGGCGTGCGCCAGCGATAGCGGCATGGCCAGCGTCAGCAGCAGCCACAGCAGCAGCCACAGCAGCAGCGCGAAATACTTGCCGAGCACGATGCGCGATGCCGGCACGCCTGCGGCGAACAGCAGCGGCAGTGTGCCGTTGCGGCGCTCGCCGGCGAGGGTGGACATGGCGAGCAGCGGCACTACCAGAAACGCCAGCTGCGCGAGCTGGCCCAGCAGCGGTACGGCGACCAGGTCCACGTAGCCCGGGCCGTCCGGCAATGCGGCGCGCTTGATCTCGCCCGCGAGGAAATCGCCAAGCAGGCGGGTGAAACCCCAGCCCAGCCAGGCAAGGCTCAGCGCGAGCAACACCCACGCCAGCGGCTGCACGCGCAGGCGGCGTACCTCGAGTCGGAACATGGCGACGAGACTCATGCAGCGCGCGCCTGCATGGCGATCTCGAAGAAGCGACGCTCCAATGCGGCGTGATCGTCGGCGCGCACCGGGCCTTCGTGGCGGAGGCGTCCTTCGTGCAGGATCGCCACGCGGTCGCATACCGCGGTGACTTCGACGAGCACATGCGTGGAGAGGATCACCGCCGTGCCTGCGGTGGCCTGTTCGCGGATCAGCTTGCGCAGCGCGCCGACCTGCACCGGGTCCAGCGCATTCGCCGGTTCGTCCAGCACCAGCAGGGCAGGGCGATGCAGCAAAGCGCAGGCCAGTCCGAGACGCTGACGCTGGCCTTGCGAGAGCGCACCCGCCAGCCGGCGCGCCAGCGGCAACAGTTCCAGCCGTTCGACGATGGCTTCCCGTGCCCCGCGCAAGGCGTCGCCACGCAGGCCGCGCAGGCGGGCGTGGGCGTCCAGGTGTTCGGTCACGGTGAGTTCCGGCCATACCGGTGCACGTTCAGGCAGCCAGCCGATCAGGCGCCGTGCCAGCTCGGGTTGTTCCAGGAAATCGTCGCCGTTCAGGTGGATCGAGCCGCTGTCCGGTCGCAGCGCACCGGCAATCATCGCCAGCGTGGTGGACTTGCCGGCGCCATTGACCCCCAGCAAGCCAAGTACCTGGCCGGGCGCCAGACTGAGGCTGAGATCCTGCACTGCCGCGCGGCCGGCGCGGCGGCGGGCGACCTGTTCGAGTTGCAGGACGGGAGGTGTGGCGGCTTGAGCGGCGGTCATCCCGCGATTGTCGACGCGGCCCCGGTTTCACACAACCTGCGACGGTCACGGTTAACGAAATCACAAGTGACCGTCACCTAGTATGTCCGATCACCGTGCAACATGCTGGCGAGTACGGCAAACCCTCGCCTAGACTGCACTTTAGAACCCGTCCCGAGTCCCGTCCCGATGCTCGATTCCGTGCTTAATTTCCTGTCCCACGGCCTGACCCACGCCAGTTGGGTCAGCATGCTGGTCTACCTGCTGGTGGTCACCCAGCTCACCATTTTCACGGTGACGCTGTACCTGCACCGCAGCCAGACCCATCGCGGCGTGGATTTCCACCCGGCGCTGGCGCACTTCTTCCGCTTCTGGGGCTGGCTCAGCACCGGCATGGTCACCAAGGAGTGGGTGGCGGTGCACCGCAAGCACCACGCCAAGGTGGAGACCGAGGAAGACCCGCACAGCCCGGTGATCTTCGGCATCAAGAAGGTGTTCTGGGACGGCGTGTCGCTGTATCGCGACGCGTGTGCGTCGAAGGAAGACATGCAGCAGTACGGCCGTGGCACGCCGGACGACTGGGTCGAGCACAAGGTCTACGGCGCGCACCCGTACTGGGGTCCGTCGCTGATGCTGATCGTCGACCTCGCGCTGTTCGGCGTGATCGGCGCGGCGATCTGGGCCGTGCAGATGGTGTGGATTCCGTTCTGGGCCGCGGGCTTCGTCAACGGCGTCGGCCATTGGGCCGGCTACCGCAATTTCGAAAGCGCCGATACTTCGCGCAACCTGATTCCCTGGGGTTTCTGGATCGGCGGCGAAGAGCTGCACAACAACCACCATGCCTTCCCAAGCTCGGCCAAGTTCGCGCTGCGCAAGTGGGAGTTCGACATCGGCTGGGCGGCGATCTGCGCCTTCCGTGCCATGGGCCTGGCCAAGGTGTTGCGCGTGGCGCCCACCCTGGATGTGCGCCCCAACGTACCGCTGCCCGACGCCGAGACGCTCAAGGCCGTACTCACCCATCGCTTCCTGGCGATGACCGACTACTACCGCAACGTGATCGTGCCCACGCTGCGCGAGGAAGCCACGCAAGCCGGCGAAAACATCAAGGCCGTGCCGCGCCGCCTGCGTCGCGCGCTGGCTGATGGTGGGCGCTGGCTCGACACCGACAACAGCAGCAAGCTGCAGGCCGTGCTGGCCAAGCGCCCGACCCTGCAGACCGTATGCGACTTCCGCAACCGTCTCGCCATCCTGATGGAGCAGCGCGGTGCTGAGCAGGCGCTCAAGGGCCTGCAGCAGTGGATCGTCGAAGCCGAGCAGAGCGGCATCCGCACGCTGCAGGATTTCGCCGGCCGCCTCAAGGGTTACGCGGTCGCTGCCTGATCCGCCCACGCTTCGCAAACGAAGGCCCGCCAAATGGCGGGCCTTCTGCTTTGGCGCAACGACAAACGCACGGCTTCAGAGTTGGTCGGGCCCCTTGCGCAGCCAGCGGTCGAGCAACGCCTTCTCATAGCGCAGGCTGTCGGTCTCCGACGTGTTGATGCTGTCGGAGAGGAAAGCCGGGTCGCGCAGCTTGCGCGTGCCTTCGCGCAGCACCTTGCCGTCGGCGTCGAGCAACTGGAAGCGCAGATCGATGCGTGGGGGGTAGATGTCCTTGACGATGCGCACCTCGTGCAACGGACCGGGGCGCCACGGCTCGAAATTGCCGGCGCGATCGATGTCGGTTACCGCGATGGCCAGGCGATCGCCCGGCGGCAGCATCCTGCTGGCGCGGTTCTCGATGTACGACTTCAACACCTTCAGGTAATCGTCGTCGTCAAGCTGGGGCGCCAGCGAGCGCAGCTTGTGCGTTTCGGTGAACTGCTCGGGGTGGTCGTAGGTGACGGTGACATTGGTGGATGCTGCGTTTCCCGCCATCGCCGGCGCTCCGAGCAGCGTCAGGGCGGCAAGCAGCATATGCAGAACGATGCGACGGTTCATGGCGGTTTCCTCCGACGCGGGCGATATCGCCCGGATAGGCAAGATAACGCCGCTGCGGCATGGCGGTGTACTGCGTCGGTTTTTCCGTGGAGGCGCACCCGTGGCAAGCTCCAGGGATCCATGGCGCATAAACGGGAAGACTAAGGATGGGGTTGCGGGTGGTCGTTCTTGGCGCGACCGGCGTGTTCGGTTCGCGCATCGCGGCAAGGCTTGCGCACGATGAACGCTTCGAGCTGCTGCTGGCCGGGCGTCGCGTGGCGATGCTGGAAGAGTTGCGTGCGACCATCGGCGATGCGCGCGTGCGTATCCATGCGCTGGACACGGCGGCCGCGGATTTTCCGGCGGAATTGGCCGCATTGCGGCCGCAGCTGGTGATCCATGCTGCCGGGCCGTTCCAGGGGCAGGACTATCGGGTCGCTGAGGCATGTATCGATGCCGGTAGCGATTACGTCGATCTTGCCGACGGTCGCGATTTCGTCAGCGGCTTTTCCCGTCTCGACGAACGCGCGCGCCGAGAGGGGTACCTGCTGGTCAGCGGCGCATCCAGTGTTCCGGCGCTGAGTTCGGCCGTCGTGGATGCGTTGTTGCCGGAGTTCGGCGCGCTGGACACCATCGAGCATGCGATCAATCCCGGCAACCGCACGCCGCGTGGCGATGCCACGGTCGCGTCCATCCTCGGCTATTGCGGACGGCCCGTCCGGCTTTGGCGCGCTGGTCGTTGGGAAGTGGCGCATGGCTGGCTGGACAGCCGGCGCCAGTGGTTTCCGTTCGGGTACCGCCGCGTGGGTATTTGCGATATTCCGGACCTGGAGTTGTTCCCTGCACGTTATCCGCAGGTGCTTTCGGTGGTCTTCCGCGCGGGCCTGGAGCTGCCCCTGCTGCAATGGGCCACCTGGGGCCTGGGCGTATTGGTGCGGTTCGGGCTCATCCGCGACCTTGCGCGACATGCCCCCGCATTGCGGCGCGTGAGCGAGCGGTTCATGCGCTTCGGTTCGGATGTCGGCGGCATGGCGGTGGAATTGCGCGGCACCGACGGGCAAGGCAGGCCGCTGCATTTGTGCTGGTGGTTGGACGCGGCCGAGGGCGACGGGCCGCAGGTGCCGGTGACCCCGGCGGTCGTGCTCGCGCGCCGGCTGGCGGACGGCCTGGTGGAGGCCACGGGCGCCATGCCCTGCATGGGCCTGCTCACGCTGGAGCAGATCGTCGAAGGGTTCGACGGCTTCGCGTTGCGTACCGGTATCCGGACGATGCCGGTCAGTCGATGAAGCGCCACGCCTGGTCCGGCTCCGGCAAGCGGCAGTGCGCACGCCGGCCGAACAGGCGATAGCGGTGGCGGGCGATCCAGCGATAGGCCGGGTCGCGCAGGAAGCGGGGGATCAAGCGCAGCGTCGTGCCCGCCGCTCGCCACGGCATACCCAGCTGGCCCAGCACGCGAGCGATGGCGTTGGTGTCGCTGTAGCCCTGCCCCTGGTCGACCAGCAGGAACGACACCGGATCGTCCGGCGACAGGCCGTGCGCGATGAGCAAGGCGCGTCCCTGCTGCCCCTGCATGGCTGCCAGCCGGAAGCGCCCGGCTCGGTCGTGGCGCAGGATGAAGTCCACCCAGCGGCCGCAGAGCACGCAGACGCCGTCGAAGACGATGACGGGATGTTCGGGAGGTGGCGCGGCCTCAGGCGACATGATCGATCTCCAGCCAGCCGCAGTAAGCGACGAGTCGGCCGACCAGCGGCAGGCGCACGTCGATGTCGAAGGCGTAACGGCCGCCGCGCATGCCGCTGCGCGACAGCACCGTGCCGCAGAGGGCGCGCGGCAGCGGCAGTCCGAGCAGGCGCACGCCTTGCAGTTGCCATTTGATCGCGTCGTCGTCGCAGTGCAGGGTGAAGCAAAGGGTCACGGGGCCGAGTCGTTCGTGTAATTGTCCATCGGTGCCGGCGCGTAGCATCGAGCACATGCTGCTGCGGCGGAAACGGCGGCTCCAGCGTTCGTGCGCGACATTCCGTTCGATGGTGACGGTGATGGCTTGCCCCGCGCCTGGTTCGGGCAGGGTCAGCACGCGCCGAAGCAGGCGGGCGGCCAGGTGGCTTGCGCCGGTGACATCGGCTTTGCCGCTGGCCTGGACGATGCGGCCTTCGGCGTGCATGTGTTGCACGGCGGCCCCCAGCCGCGGCCAGTCGGCGGCTGGCAGCAGGGTGCGGAACAGGGCGGTGGAAGATGGCATGGATGCGATCTTCCGGGGGGCGCTGGCCGGGGGCAAGCGATGACGTTTGGCGGGAGCATGAAAAAGCCCGCCTGGCGGCGGGCTTTTGAGTACTTCACTGGATCCCGGCTTTCGCCGGGATGAGCAACGATGATCCAAGCGCAAGGCGCTTGGATCGTTGCTCACTTGATCTTGCCTTCCTTGTAGATCACGTGCTTGCGCACGACCGGATCGTACTTCTTGAACTCGAACTTTTCCGGCGTGTTCTTCTTGTTCTTCTGCGTGGTGTAGAAGTGGCCGGTACCGGCCGAAGAAATCAGGCGGATCTTGTCGTTTGCACCCTTAGCCATGACTGTTCTCCTTAGACCTTCTCACCGCGGGCACGCAGCTCGGCGATCACGGCCTCGATGCCCTTCTTGTCGATGGTGCGCAGCGCGTGGTTGGAAACGCGCAGCTTGACCCAGCGGTTCTCGCTGGCGACCCAGAAGCGACGCTCGTGCAGGTTCGGCAGCCAGCGGCGGCGGGTCTTGTTGTTCGCGTGCGAGACGTTGTTGCCGGTCTGCACACCCTTCTTGGTGACTTGGCAAATGCGGGCCATGATGAGCTCCGTAATGTTCTGTTGACCGCCCGTTGGCCAGGGCGACATCGGCCCAGCGGCGCCTTGCGCCACGCGATGCTGGAGGGTGTTGCGCTTGCTTCGCCGCGAGGTCCGCATCGCGTGGCGGACTCCCCGAACGGAGTCGGGTCGGCATGGTGAGCCGCGCATTATCCAGCAAAAACAGGCTCGTGCGCAATCCATCGGATCGACCGCGGGTGCATGCGGCCGGCAGGTATGAAACAATCAAGCTCTTTTGACGCCAGAACCATCGAGGATTCCCATGGCAGAAGTCGCCTCCAACGGCCAGTCCAGCGCGCAGGGCGGCATGCCGCAGCTGGTGCTGCAGAAGATCTATGTGAAGGATGTTTCCTTCGAGGTGCCGGGTGCGCCGCAGATCTTCCAGGAATTTTCCGGCGAGCCCGACCAGGCCGCGCCGCAGGTGCAGCTGAACCTGGGCCACAAGGCCATGGATCTGGGCAACGGCTTGTACGAGGTGGTGCTCAGCGTCACGCTGACCTGCACGTTGGGCGAGCGTACCGCCTACCTCGCCGAGGTGGAGCAGGCCGGGCTGTTCGGCATCGCCGGCTTCGGCGCCGACGAACTCTCCGGCGTGATCGGCAGCTACTGCCCGAACCTGCTGTTCCCCTATGCGCGTCAGGTGATCTCCTCGATGGTGCTGGAGGGCGGCTTCCCGCCGTTCCTGCTGCAGCCGATCAACTTCGACGCCCTGTACGCCGAACAGCAGCGTCGCATGGCCGGCGGCGGGGACGCACCGTTCCAGCTCAACAGCTGAGCCCTGCATGACGCAGCATCCGACCCTGGCGGTACTCGGTGCCGGTTCCTGGGGCACAGCGCTGGCCGCGCTCACGGCACGCAATCGCGTGCCGACGCGGCTGTGGGGACGCGACCCCGGCGCGCTGGCCGCGATGGCCACGGCGCGCTGCAACCAGCGCTACCTGCCGGGCATCGAGCTGCCCGCGGCGCTGGGCTACGAGCCGGATCTGACCGCCGCCGTACGTGACGCCGCCGTGGTATTGCTGGTGGTGCCCAGCCATGCATTCGCCGCGATGCTGGATGATGTGGCGCCCCTGCTGGCTCCCGGCACCACGCTGGTCTGGGCCACCAAGGGCTTCGAACCGGGCACCGGGCGTTTCCTGCACGAGCTGGTGGCGCAGCGACTGCCGGGCCATCCGGCGGCGGTCATCACCGGTCCTTCGTTCGCCAAGGAAGTCGCGGCCGGTTTGCCCAGTGCGGTTACGGTGCATTCGGAAGACGCCGCCTGCGCGCAGCGCGTCGCCAACTTGCTGCACGCTCCCAACCTGCGCGCCTATACCGGTGGCGACATGCTGGGCGCCGAACTCGGCGGCGCGATGAAGAACGTGCTGGCGGTAGCCACCGGCATCGCCGACGGCATGGCGCTGGGCCTCAACGCCCGCGCCGGCCTGATCACCCGTGGCATGAACGAGATGCTGCGCCTCGGCGTGGCGCTGGGCGCACGGCCGGAAACACTGATCGGCCTCTCGGGCCTTGGCGACCTGGTGCTCACCTGCACGGGCGATCTTTCGCGCAACCGCCGGCTGGGCCTCGCGCTGGGCAAAGGCATCGCCATCGACGAGGCGGTGCGCCAGATCGGCCAGGTGGTGGAAAGCGTGCTCGCCGCCGACGAGGTGGCGCGCCTGGCCGACCAGCATGCGCTGGACCTGCCCATCAGTGCCGGCGTGCGCGCCGTGCTGCACGGCGAAGTCACGCCCGCGGAGGGTCTGAAGATGCTGATGGCGCGAGAGCAGAAGCCCGAATACCCGCACGGCTTGTTCGGCAACGCCTGACCCTGGCTGCGCGTGTGGCTTGCTTGTAGCTCGTCATTCCGGCGCAGGCCGGACGAGTGCTCCGCGCGCGGAACGCCCAAAGGGCAGCCCCAAAGGGGCGAGCGAAGCGGCTCATCCGGTGCTCGTCCAAGCCGCACAGCCACTGGATCGCGGCCTGCGCCGGGATGATAGGCAGAGTCTCGCTTGATCGAGTGTCGATCCGTCGTGCAGCCAATGCGTTCCCATAGGCAATCCGCCTGCTAAGCTCGGCGTTTTGGTCGTCGCCACGGGGCGCATGCGCATGCAGCAGCCGGACGGGAAACCACGCGCCACTTCGGTCGGCAACCTGCCGACGACCTGGCGGCATCTGCTGGAGACGCCCAAGGCGCCGGTCAGTGGTGAGTCCGTCGTGCTGGGCTTTTTCCTCGAGGTGATGCCGGACGACGGCGCCGCCGCGGCGCACCTCGACGTGGCCCCGGTGCTGTTGGCGGTGGGCGAGCATGGTCGCTATCTGCGGCCCACGCCCTTGGATGGTCATCTGCTGGTGCAGGCGCCACTGCCGCCGCACGAGCAGCGGCTCGCCGCCGCCGTGCTCGGTTTGCCGCAGAGCCAGCGCAAGAGCCGCAATTACGCGCGCCTGGGCGGCCATGTCGGCGACAGTCTGCTGATCGAGCTGCTGGATACCGCGCCCTGTTTCCTCGGAGGCCTGGCCGGGTTAAGGCTGTCGCGGGGCCGCGCGCATGCGCTCAACTGGCACTGGCAGCTGGAGTCGGACGGCAGCCAGCGGTTGTTGCCGCAGTTGCCGCACAGCCAGCGCCTGCTGCGCATCGACGGCCTGTGGTATCTCGACGCCGAGCACGCCACGCTGGGACACCTGGAAGCCGCGCCCGAAGAGACGGCGTGGCTGGATCTGCCGCCGCTCAAGCACGACTACGGCCGCAGCCTGGCCGAGGCCCTGCCGGGCAGCCGGCTGGCCGCGCGCATCCCGCCGCCGCAGGTGTTCGACGAATTGCAGCGTGCGGAATTGGCACCCAAGCCGGTGCTGACCCTGCATGCGCTGACCCGCCACGCGCGCCTTGCGGCCGGTACGTCGCCGTTGGCGTGGGCGAGGCTCTCCTTCGACTACGCCGGCGAGCGCCTGCCTGGGCGCGGCGGCGAGCCGCTGGTGCGCCGCGTGCGCAACGGCCAGTTGGTGGAGATCGCGCGTCGCCGCGCGGAAGAACTCGCCACCATGGAACACCTCGAGCGCGCAGGCCTCACGCCAGCCGTGGATACCGAAGGCCTGCCGTGGGACATGGCCGACACCTTGCCCGACGACGCCTGGCTGTTCCCCGGCACCGGCCACGCCGGCGCGCTGGAAGTGAACACGCCGGCGCGCTGGCTGGCGTTGCGTCCCAAGCTGGAAGCCGACGGCTTCGTGCTGGAGTACGCGCCGAGTTTTCCGTTCGAAGTGCTGGAAGGGCCGGTGCGCTGGTACGGGCAGGCGGCGGAAGATGCCGACGACCATGCCTTCGACCTGGAAATCGGCATCGAGCTGGAAGGCAAGCGCCACAACTTGTTGCCTGCGGTGGCGCAGGCGCTGGCCGACCATCAGCTCAATCTGAGCCCCGCACCGAACGAACCGGAAGACGCCGTGTGGTATGCGCCGGTGGACGAGCGTCGCCGCGTGCCGGTGCGGCTCAAGGAGCTGCGTGGCCTGCTGGCCCCGTTGGCCGAATACCTGGAAAAACCACGCAACAAGCTGCACCTGCCGCGCGTGCAGGCGGGGCGGCTGGATGAATTGGCACAGGCGCTGCCGAGCGATGGCGCGCTGGAAGCGCCGGAGACGCTGCGCGGCTTCACCACGCGCCTGCGCGATGCCGCCGAACGTGCCAGCGACGTCGTGCCTGCCGGCCTCACGGTGGAATTGCGGCCGTACCAGCGCGAAGGCCTGCGCTGGTTGAACGCACTGGCGGAAGCCGGCGTCGGTGGCGTGCTGGCTGACGACATGGGGCTGGGCAAGACCCTGCAGCTCATCACCCATTTGCTTGCGCTGAAGGAAGCCGGCGCGCTCAACCAGCCCGCACTGATTGTGGTGCCTACCAGCCTGATTCCGAATTGGCAGGCCGAGATCGCGCGCTTCGCGCCCGCGCTCAAGGTGCTTACCCTGCACGGCCCGCAGCGTGCGGAAGCCTTCGCCCAGCTCGGCGCGCAGGACATCGTGCTCACCAGTTACGCGTTGCTGCCGCGCGACGTGCTGCCGCTGCGCAAGCAGCCGTTCGCGCTGATCGTGCTCGACGAGGCGCAGCAGGTGAAGAACCCGCGCACGCAGGCGCGTCGTGCCCTGCTCAGCCTGCGCACGCGCCGCCATGTCTGCCTCACCGGCACGCCGCTGGAAAACCACCTCGGCGAACTGTGGTCGCAGGTGGACCTTGCCGTGCCCGGCCTGCTGGGCGACGAGAACGCGTTCCGCCGCTACTACCGCGTGCCGATCGAGAAGCAGCGCGACGAGGAATGCCAGCAGCGCCTCAACCGCCGCCTCGCGCCCTTCATCCTCCGCCGCACCAAGGCGCAGGTGGCGTCGGAGTTGCCGCCGAAGACCGAGATCACCCGCCGCGTGGTGCTGGAAGGCCGCCAGCGCGAACTGTACGAAGGCCTGCGGCTGTCGCTGGCCGAGGAGCTGCGCGAAGTGATCGCCCAGCGCGGCATCCAGCACTCGGGCATCGTGGTGCTGGACGCGTTGCTCAAGCTGCGCCAGGTCTGCTGCGACCCGCGTCTGGTGAAGCTGGAGGCCGCGCGCGGTGTGCAGGGTTCGGCCAAGTTCGAGCTGCTGATGGACATGCTGCCGCCGCTGCTCGACGAAGGCCGCAAGGTGCTGCTGTTCTCGCAGTTCACCGGCATGCTGAAGCTGATCGCGCAGGAGCTGGATCGCCGCCACATCCCCTACGTTACCCTCACCGGCGAAACGCGCGACCGCGCTACGCCGGTGCAGCAGTTCCAGCAGGGCGAAGTACCGCTGTTCCTGCTCTCGCTCAAGGCCGGCGGCGTCGGCCTCAACCTCACCGCTGCCGATACCGTGATCCACTACGACCCGTGGTGGAATCCCGCCGCCGAGGCGCAGGCCAGCGACCGCGCGCACCGCATCGGTCAGGACAAGCCGGTGTTCGTGTTCCGCCTCATCACCGCGGGCACGGTGGAGGAGCGCATTGAGGAGCTGAAGGCGCGCAAGGCCGAACTCGCCGAAGCCGTGCTCGAAGGCGGCGGCAGCCGCGAGAAGCTCAGCTTCGACCAAGACGACCTGGACGCGCTGCTGGCACCTGCGTGATTTCTTTGTGTGCCGTAAATTCGTGCGGATTTAAATCAAATTGCGCAAAGTGGTGCGATAAGATTTTCGATTGCTCCACAGGTACAACTTTTTCATGGTGCTTGGTTTCACATCGACGTGACGTTTGTTGACATCCCTTGTGTCTTCGCTTTAATTTCATGAGGCGCATATCGCCATTTGTGCGCGTTTCGAAATATTCGTTTTGTCATTGGATGAGATTCATCAACTAAACGGAGAGTAGAGATGAAATTTCGTGCAAAAAAAGTTGCATGCACAGCGGCATTGGTTGGGTTGGCCGTTGCAGCAAGTGGCGCCGTATGGGCTAATGCGCTTCCACCTGCGTACCAAACGACCTATGTGTACTTCAACAATGCTGCGCACTCGACAGTAGTGGGGGGGTGGACGCTGATGTCATGTACCAATGGAGGCCCGACGGGATGGGGTGTCCGTACCGCCTACTCGGTTACAGTGGTTCAGAAGTGTTCTTAAGCTTCACCATTGTTATCCGCTGAGGCTAGTCCTCATTGGCTCTTAGTTCGAAGGATTCAGCTTTTACGGTTTTCCGTAAAGGCTGAATTCCTGTGTCCCTCACCGATGGATAGTGATTGGGTGTCGAGTTGCAGACTCTTCATTGCTGTGTAGTGCCATCTTGCATCTGAAAATTTGAGGTGATTTTGGTATATCTAGATGCGTGGTCGAGTCTTTGACTTTAAAGGTGCCCAATTTTAGCGGGATTTTTGGCAAAACTCCGTTTTAGAGGTAATAAATGGTTGGCATGGAGGCGTTGACCCGTCATTATCAAGTGGGCAGACAAGTCATCGCTGCGCTGGATGGCATAAACTTGGACGTACCGAAGGGGCAGTTTTTGGCCATCGTCGGGCCGTCCGGCTCAGGCAAATCCACCTTGCTCAATATGCTTGGGTGCCTCGACCGTCCCGATAGCGGTCGTTACCTGCTCGATGGCGTCGATGTTTCCACTTTCGATGACGAACGTGCCAGCGATTTCCGCAATCGGCGCATCGGCTTCGTGTTCCAGGCCTTCCATCTGCTGCCCCGGCTCAGCGTGCTGGAAAACGTGCTGCTGCCGCGCCGTTTTCTGCGCGGCCCTGACGAGGGACTGGAGGAACGCGCGCGCATGCTGCTCGCCCGTATGGGGCTGGAACGGCATCATGTGCACCGGCCCGGCCAGCTCTCCGGTGGCCAGATGCAGCGCGTGGCGATCGCCCGCGCCCTCATGATGAAGCCCGCGTTGTTGCTGGCCGACGAACCCACCGGCAACCTGGATTCGAAAAGTGCCGCGGATGTGCTGGCCCTGCTTGCGGAAGTGCATGCGGCAGGGCAGACCATCGTGATGGTGACCCACGACGCCGAAGTCGCCGCGCGCGCGCAGCGGCAGATCGGCCTGCGCGACGGAAGGATCGGGCATGATTCGTTGGCCTGAGGCCCTGGCGTTGCTGCTCGTGTTCGTTCCGGCAGGGGCCGGTGCCGTGGTGTTCACCGGCGAAGTGCAGGTGAACGGCGCACAGGGCATCTATACGCCGCCATCGCTCAGCTCGCCGGTGGTGCTGCGCTACTACGTAGGCGATGGCAACCGGGTACGCAAGGGCGACGAGCTGCTGCGCATCGACGCTGGTCCGGCCGAGAGCCAGTTGCGCACCCTGCAGGCGCAGATTGAACAGACGGAGGCGAAGACCGCCAAGGAAATCGCCGAGCTTGAGCTCAAGCAGGTCGATGCGGACCTGGCGCTGGCCGATGCGCAAGCCGAACGCGACACTGCCGCAGTGGACGCGGCCATCCCGAGGGCGTTGATCTCCGCACTCAACTACGACCGCTACCAGGGCGAGATGCGCCGCACCGAACAGGCACTGGCGTTGAAGAAAACGGAGGCTTCGCAGGCTGCTGCTGCAGTGACACGGCGAAGCGAGGATGGTGCGCTGGAACTGCGCAAGCAACAGTTGTCGCTGGGTTTCTATCAAGGTCAGGTGGCGCGTGCGGTGGTGCGGGCCGAGCATGACGGCACGGCGGTGCATGGTTTCGACAATCTGTTCGGCGCCGGTAGCCGCTACGAAGAGGGTTCGTCCAGTTATCCCGGCACCGAGGTGGGTGAAGTGGTAGGTACGGGCAACGGCTACGCCGTGCGTGGCTGGGTGCTGGAGCCCGACAGCGCCGGCCTGCACGTGGGCATGCCGCTGCGCCTGCATTTCGACGCGCTGCCGGGTCACGATGCCATCGGTCGCATCCGCACGATTGCGGGGGCGCCTTCCAGCAAGAGCGCCTGGGGTGACGGTCGCTACGTGGAGGTTGGCGTGAGTTTGCCAGCCGACCTGCACATGGCGCTGCTGCAGGGTATGAGCGTACGCCTGGACAGCGACCTCGACGATCCGGGCGATCGCGAGTCCACAGGGTTGCCGGACCCGGGCAAGCTGCTGCAAGTGGACGGAGAGATCTATGCCCAGCGCAGCCTGGCGATTTCGCCGCCGGCGGTGGACGGGTTGTGGCAGATGACTGTGACCCAGATGGCGGGCGACGGCGCCAAAGTGAAGAAGGGCGACCCGGTAGTGGTGTTCGAAGGCACCACGGTGATGAAGGACCTCACCACCAAGCAAGGCCAGCTCGACGAGAAGCGACGCAGGCAGGAACAGTTGCGGCTGGATCTGGCGGACCGTGCACGTGAGGCGGAACTCGCCACCGCACAGGCCAAGGCCGATCTCGACAAGGCCATGCGCAAGGCGAACCAGCCGAAGGAATACGTCGCGCGGGTGGACTACAGCAAACTGGTGATCGCGCGGAGCAAGGCCGAGCGCCGCTACGCGCTCACCGCGCAGCGCGCTCATGTGGCCGCTACCGAGCGCACCGCCGAGCAGCGCATGGCCGATGCTGAGGTAACCCAGCTAGATGCGGAAGTGGCCAAGCTGAAAGCTGCGCTGGCCTCGCTCACGGTGCCCGCTCCGCGGGACGGCATCGTGCTGCACCAGAGCAGCTTCGACGGCGGCAGGGTGGACGTCGGTTCGCAGATCTGGATGGGTCAGTCGGTGGCGCAGATGCCGGATCTTTCGACGCTGGCCGTGCGTGCCGCATTGCCCGAGCGTGACCTTGATCGTGCGCAGATTGGCCAGCGGGTGCGCGTGGTGCTCTCCGGGGGCGGTGAACGCGGTCTGGACGGACGCATCGCCGAGATCGGCAACACGGTGCACAGCCGCTCGCGGGTGGACGCGGTGCCGGTGGTCGATCTGGTGGTGACGCTGGATCAGGGGCTGGCCGGACTCAAGCCGGGCCAGACGGTACAGGTCGACATTCCTGCGCAGGGAGCGACGACGCAATGAAGACGCACGGTGCAGGCCTGCTCTGCCTGCTGTCCTTGTTGTTGGGCGGCTGCCGCCACGCCGCCACGGATGGCCTGGTGCTGGAGCGGGCGCAACCCGGGCCATTGCAGTTCACCGTGCACGGCGAGGGCGAGTTGCAGTCGACCCATCCCACGTCGCTGCTGGTGCCGGGCACACAATGGACGTCGCGCCAGCTCAGCTGGATGTTGCCGGACGGCAGCCGGGTGGAGAAAGGCGAGCTGGTTGCTCGTTTTTCGGCCGAACAGAGCAAGCAGGATCTTGCCGAGGCGAAAATCGACCTCGACCGCAACACGTTGGAGCGCGCTGGGGAGCAGGCCGAGCTGGCCGTCAAGCGCGGTCAGCTGGGTGTCGACCTCACTCAGGTGGAGACGCAATACGCGATTGCCGAGCGTTACGCGAACGTGCCATTGGAGGCGATGGCACGCAACGACATCCTCGATGCAGTGCAGGATGCGCATTATCTGGAAGTGCGCCAGCGCATCCTGCAGTGGCGCGAACAGCAGTCGATCGCGCGCGGCGAGGCCGAGCTGGCTGTGCTGGACGCCCAACGCAGCAACTACGCCACCGTGGAGAAGCAGAA
Source organism: Rhodanobacter sp. 7MK24 (assembly GCF_014842995.1). Taxonomy (GTDB): domain Bacteria; phylum Pseudomonadota; class Gammaproteobacteria; order Xanthomonadales; family Rhodanobacteraceae; genus Rhodanobacter_A. The sequence goes on along the minus strand of NZ_JACYXL010000002.1, from coordinate 149,144 downwards.
GCAGGGCGATCTCGATGCGCTGGAATTGCGGGCGCCACATGCCGGCGTACTGATGCTGGAGCGCAACTGGGCGCAGCAATTGCCACAGGTGGGCAGCACTCTTTTCACCGGTGACAGCTTCGCCAAATTGCCTGACCTTGATGCCCTGGAAGTGGAGCTGTTCGTGCCGCAAATCGAGGCTCAGGGCATCCGGGTGGGTGATGCCGTGGAGTTGCATCGCTGGGGTGTGCCCGCCGAACGGGCAAGCAGCAAGATCGACTGGGTGGCCACAGCCGCACAGCCGCGCAGTCAGGAAAGTCCGGTGAAATACCTCGCGCTGAAGGCCAGCGTGCCGTTGAGCGTGGCGCGTCGCTATGGCTGGGTGCCGGGCCAACGCTTCGACGCCAGCATCGTGCTGTTGCAGGTCGGGCGTGGCTACAGCGTGCCCAATCTTGCTCTGGGTCAGGATGGCGACCAGGCCGTAGTACGGGTGCTGGCCGATGGGCGGCTGCAGGCGCGTCGACTCGAACTTGGCGTGCGTGGCCCCACCCGTACCCAGGTGCTGGCTGGCCTGCAGCCTGGCGATGCCGTCCTGCTCGCGGCGGCTGCGAAGGAGGCGAAGTGATCGCCGCGAGCTGGCGCGAAGCCATCGAGGAGCTGTCGCGGCGCAAGCTGCGCACCCTGCTCACCCTGCTTGGCATGATCTTCGGTGTAGGCGCGATCGTCGCCATGCAGGGTGTGGGCGAGGGCAGCCGGCGCGAAGCGCTGAGGCTGGTGGAAAGCCTGGGTTTGCACAATCTGATCGTCGAGGCCAAACCGCAGGATGGCGATGCGCTGAAGGAAGCGCGCATGCGCAGCCTGGGGCTCACCGTGGCCGACGCGCGTGCCGCACTGGACGTGGTGCCATCGGCCGAACGTTATGCTGCCGAGAAGCGGATCAAGCATTGGGCCGTGTTCAGCGGCGAGGGACAGGCCGAGGCCGGGGTCAGCGGCGTCAGTCCGGATTATTTTCCACTTGCCTCATTGCGCGTGGCTGCCGGACGCGAGCTGACCGCACACGACGACATCACGTTGGCTGCGGTGGCCGTGCTGGGTCATCAGGCCGCGCACGAGCTGTTTCCGGATGGCAAGGCGCTGGGGCGACTGCTCAAGGTCAATCAGGTGTGGCTGCGCGTGGTCGGCGTGCTGGCCGACCGGGATCTCGGGCAGGACAAGTTCGAAGGCGTGGCACTGGATGCGGACAGCAACCGCATTTTCGTGCCGCTGGCCAGCGTGCGGGCGCGCTTCCGTTTCCAGCCGATGGAAGATGAGATCGATCGTTTCCTGCTGCAGCTGAAGAGCCCCGGCGAGCTCACCGCCGGCGCGCGCGTGTTGACCGCGTTGCTCGACCAGCGTCACGCCGGCATCGACGACTACCAAGTGGTGGTGCCGCAGCAGTTGTACCAGCAGAACCAGAAGACGCAGCGCATCTTCAGCGTGGTGATGGGCTCGATCGCGGGTGTCAGCCTGCTGGTCGGCGGCATCGGCATCATGAACATCATGCTGGCCAGCGTGCTGGAGCGGCGCCGCGAGATCGGCCTGCTGCGAGCGATCGGTGCGCGCAGGCAGGACATCGTGCAACGCTTCCTGCGCGAGGCGCTGGTGATCTGTATCGCCGGCGCGCTGATCGGCATGGTGTTCGGCGCGGCTTTGGCCTATGCCATCGCCGCCTTCGCCGGCTGGCAGGTCGCCTGGGCGCCACTAGGCGTGCTGGTCTCGGTGCTGGTCTGCGTGGCGATCGGCCTAGGCTTCAGTATTTACCCAGCACGCCAAGCAGCCGCACTCGATCCGATCGCGGCGATCCGCGACGAGTGAGGCCGCGCGACATGCTGCCCTTGGCGCCGTTGCTCGACGAATGCCGCAAGGTGCTGCTGTTCTCGCAGTTCATCGGCATGCTCAAGCTGGTCGCGCAGGAGCTGGATCGCCGCCACATCACCTACGTCACCCTTGTCGGCGAAACGCGCGACCGCGACCGCGCCACGCCGGTGCAGCAGTTCCAGCAGGGCGAAGTGTCGCCGTTCCTGCTCTTGACCTGCTCCCTTGGAGCCATACGAGTCGGCACGGTGGAAGAGCGCATCGAGGAGCTGAAGGCGCGCAAGGCCGAACTCGCCAAAGCCGTGCTCGAAGGCGGCGGCAGCCGCGAGAAGCTCAGCTTCGACCAGGACGATCTGGACGCACTGCTGGCGCCGGGTTGAATGATGCCGACCCTCCGGGCTCAGCCTGCAAGGTAGGTTCGGATACGGGAATCGTTCAGCATCACCATGACGCCTTCGGCGATGCAGCCGTCGAGGTCCTGAGGTAATTCGCCGCTGGCGTGATGCACGGTTTCCTTGATGGTTTCGCCATTGCCCAAGGTCACTTCGAATTCGATCGTGCTCTTGTAGTAGAAGGCGATGTACTTGCTGACCAAGGAGTCCACCTTGATCGATAGCGTCTTGGGGGAGCCAGGGGAAATTTGGCCGTTCTTGCCGATTTCTTCGCGGGTCTGTTGAACCATGACATCCGTGATGTCTTTCAGACTCGAAGTGAGTGAAATGCCTGCGTAGGACGATACGACCACGGGCTCTGCATTCGACTGGGTGCTGCCAACCGTGACGGTGCCGGCACTGAGGAATGACGGAATCAATCCGGCACGCAATGGATATTCCTGTGGCTTGAAGGCGTGGGCACCACAAGCCGACAGGCCGGCAAGGCAAAGCAAGGCCAGTGCGAAATTACGCATGTTTCGTCCATCCCCTGAGTTGAGCGCTAATGGCGCTGAGCGCTCCGGATTGTCCCTGTTACACGGCTCTCTTGTCGAGGCGTGCTCCCAGCATCACCGGATGCATCCGGATTTCGGATCGACGCTCAAGGAAATTCGACCGATCCAGAGCCGCATCACGCCCTTTTGCTTCCGGCGATGAAAGCGTGCTCATCTTGACGATACAAAATCATACGACGTATGGTTTTGAACGTAGTTCAAATTTTGGGGCTGTATGAAGGACGCAAAACCGACCTCCGAGCCCACAGGTCGCAGGCAACGAAAGCGGCAGCAGACGGCCTCGCACCTCGCGACCATTGCCTTCACATTGTTCGAGGAATACGGCTACGAGGCGGTCACGATGGAGCGGATCGCCGTCGAAGGCGACGTGGCGAAAGCCACCTTGTACAGCTACTTCCCGATGAAGGAGGCGCTGGTTGCGCACCACCTCCGGGACGAGATTGTCGAAGGCATGGCTGCACTCGCCGATCAGCTCGCGACCCACCGCAGCTTCGTGTCGCGCATGCAGTTCCTGCTGCGCGAATCCGCCGCGTGGCATGCGGCGAAGCGTGCCTACCTGCCGCCCTATTTGCGTTATCTCCACGGCATCGCCGATTCGGCCGAGAACGGCGCTATCCAGGATGCCGGCAGCACGGTGACATGGAATGCGCTGACTGCGATGTTTCGTGCCGCGCAGCAAGGCAGCGAAGTGGCCAGGGCCATTCCTGCCGAGCAACTTGCCTGGTCGCTGCAATACCTGCTGTACGGCGCGGTCACGCATTGGCTGCTCTATCCCGATACCGATCTGACGGCAGCCTTCCTGCAGGCATTTGCCTTGCTGATGAACGGTGCCGCCGCAAACAAGCCGGGCGACGCGCGAAAGTCGATTTCGACCGGCAAGACAAACCCCAGGAGAAGCCGATGACATCGCAACAGGCGACCGTCAGGCCGTGGCCCCTCGGCCTGCCGTTGCTGCAGGCCATCCGTCGCGATCCGTTCGGCTTCGTCGCGCAACTGCGTGCGCGGCACGGCGATACCGTGAAGCTGAAGGTGCTCTCCACCGATATCTACTATCTCTTCCGGCCCGAGGCGGCGCGGCAGGTACTGGTGAACCACCAGGATGATTTCGTGAAAGACCAGCGCGTGCTGGAGATCATGCAGTCGGTGCATGGCGCCAACGTGATCACGACTGAAGGCGCTGCGTGGGAGCGTCAGCGCCGGATACTGGCACCCGCCTTCGCGCCGAAACGGATCGCGGCTTGCGCGGCATTGATGGCGGCGGCCGCGGACGAGTGCGCCGGCCGTGAGCTGCCGGCCCAGACTGGCGCCAGCACCGTGGTCGACGTGGAAGGATTGACCACGCGTATCACCATGGACGTCATCCTGCGGGCATTGTTTTCCTACCGGTACGGGCTGGAAGAAGCCGCAACCGTGTCTGGAGCGATCCGCGCCCTGTCGCGACAACTGATGCGGGAGCTCTTCTGGCCGCTGCGACCGGCGGCATGGTTGCCCTATCCGGGGCGTACCGAAAAGGCACGCAGCCTGGCCGTGATCCACGACCTGATCCGGGCGCGGATCGAAGCGCGCAGACGCGACATGGCCAATGGCGCAGATGCAGGAGAGGACATCCTGGGCCTGATGCTGGCGGCGCGCGACGAACAGGCCGAGGCGCCGCATGCGGCACTAAGCGACGCAGAAGTCCTGAACAACTGCGTCGGCCTTTTCGGCGCGGGGCACGACACGTCGGCGACGGCGTTGACCTGGTGGGTGGGATTGATGGCCGCGCATCCGGAAATCGCCGCACAGGTGCGCGATGAGGTGCGCGGCTTGCCGGACGACCATGCCGCGGCGGCGAGAGACATTGCGGAAGCGCGGCTGCTCAACGCCACGATCAAGGAAGCCATGCGGCTATATCCGCCATCGGTGGCGACGTTCTCGCGGCGCGCCTTGCGCAACGTTGAAATCGACGGCCATACGATCGTCAAGGGTGTGCTGGTGATAGTCCCGATCTGGAACCTGCATCGTGACGAACGCTGGTTTCCCGAGCCCGATGCGTTCCGCCCCGAGCGCTTCCTGCCGGGCGCGCCGGCGCTCCCGCGCAATGCCTTCATGCCGTTCGGCGTCGGCCCGCATTTTTGCCTTGGCCAGCAGTTCGCCATGGTGGAAATGGCGTTGATCGCAGCACGGCTGATCCGCCGCCACGATTTTTCATTGGACCACGGTACGGACTTGCCCGCCCCGATGGTGGATCTGGTGCTGAAACCGCGGGAGCGGTTGCAGGTACGGTTTACCCGTCTTGCCTAGTTCGCTCCGGTGGTGTCTGGTTCTTCCGCATCCGGCGCGAATTTGCCGTCCTCGGCCAGCCGCGCGAACAACCCGCCCCGGCGGATCAGCTCGTCGAAACGGCCCTGTTCCACCAGTCGACCTTGGTCCAGCACGAGGATCAGGTCGGCATTTCGCACGGTGGACAGGCGGTGCGCGATCACGAAGGTGGTACGGCCGCGGGTGAGCGCGTCCAGCGCACGCTGGATGCGCGCTTCGGTGGCGTTGTCCAGCGCGCTGGTGGCTTCGTCCAGCACGAGGATGGGTGCGTCCTTCAGCATCGCGCGGGCGATGGCGAGGCGCTGGCGTTCGCCGCCGGACAGCGAGCGGCCGCGTTCGGCGACCAGCGTCTCCAATCCTTCCGGCTTGCGCGCGATGAAGGCGGCGGCTTCGGCGGCGGCGACGGCTTTCTCGATGTCTTCCAGGCCCGCGTCAGGCTTTCCCACGCGCAGGTTGTCGAGGATGGAGCGGTAGAACATGCCCGGATCCTGGAACACCACGCCGATGTTCTGTCGCAGCGAGTCGAGTGTGACACTGCGGATGTCGTGGCCGTCGATGGTGAGGGTGCCGCCGGAGGGATCGTAGGCGCGGTACAACAGGCTCAGCGCGGTGCTCTTGCCGGCGCCGGTGGGGCCGACCAGGGCGATGGTGTCGCCCGGTGCGGCGCGGAAGCTCAGTTCATGCAAGGCCGGTTGCACCGGGTCATAGCCGAAGCTGACCTTGTCGAACACCACCTCGCCGCGCACGCGCGGCAGCGCGATGGCGTCCGCCGCGTCGACGATGGCCGGGCGCTGGTCGAGCACAGCGAAGAAGTCCTCCAGCGATTGCGTCTGGAAGAACAGCGTGGAGAGGAAGCCGGCGAATTGTTCGAGCCGGCCGATCAGCATGATCGCGAAGCCCACGAAGCTGACGATGCCGCCGACCGTGATCTCGCCGCGCGCATGCAGCGAGGCGCCCAGCGCGAAGATCGCCACGATGGTGAGCGTGCTGGCCGCGCGGTTCAGCACCGACAGGATCGCCCAGCCGCGCAGCACCGGATACTGCGCGGCCAGCACGCGCGTCATCATCGATTTCAGCGCGGCGGCTTCGGCGCTCAGCCGGGTGAAGCTCTGCACCACGGTGACGTTGCCGAACACGTCGCCGGCGCGCGTGGCGATCTCGTTGTGCAATTCCTCCACCTCGCCCTGCGCCTTGTGTGTCCGGCGCACCGTGATCGCGTTGGAGATCGCGAAACTGAGCATCAGCGCGATCATCAGCAGCGCCAGCTTCCAGTTCATCGCCAGCGCCACCGGCACCATCACGAAGAGCGACAGCAAGGTGGCCAGGTGTTCGCGGAAGAAGCTCAGCCACAGGTTGAACAGGTTGCTCACGCCGTTGTTCATGATCCGCGCGAGGCGACCGGTGTGGTATTCGCCATGGAAGGCCAGCGGCAGCGCGGCTGCATGCTCGAAGAAGGCCGCGATGGCGGCCAGCCGGCGCCGGTGTGCGAGGCGATCCGCATGCAGCGACGCCCACACCGCGGCCGTCACGCCGCCGAAGCCGACCAGTGCCCACAGCGTGATCAGCCGTGGTGCGTTGCCTGCATGGGGGGAGGAAAGCGCATCCACCACATGGCCGAACAGCACCGGCTCCAGGAAATACACGCCGGCCAGCGCGAGGTTGGCTAATGTCAGCGCGATCGCCAGCTTGCGTTCCGGGGCGAGCAACGCGAGCACGCGCGCGTAGAGTCGCAGGATGGACATGGCTGTCGTCTCTCCTTGGCGCTCCTCAGATGGATCGGTCGAAGGCTTGGCTGGCGAGTCCCTGTTTCTTCGGGAGAGGGTGGCGACAGCCGGGTGAGAATGCAGTCAAAGCCAGACGTTGCGGCGTAACCAAAGGCTCGCCGACCAACCCATTCCGGCGCGCGGCGGCGGGTCGCTCAGCTGCGTGCAGCCACCTCGTCGATGCGCTTCAGCATGTCGGCGGGATCCTCGTAGACGCGTAGCGCGCCGGCGCGGGTGAGTTCGTCCTCGCCGTAGCCGCCGCTGAGCAGGCCCACGCCGATCGCGCGGGCGCGCTGCGCGGCGAGCATGTCCCACACGCTGTCGCCGACGACGATGGAGTGGAGCACGTCCACGCCCAGCCGCTCGGCGGCGGCGAGGAACAGGTCGGGATCAGGCTTGGCGTGGCGCACCTGGTCGCGCGTCACCACCGGCACCTTGGCGGGATCGACGCCCAGGGCATCGAGGTTGTGGATCGCGGTACGCATCTGGCCGCTGGTGGCGATGGCCCAGGGGATGTCCTGGTCGGTGAGATAGGCCAGCAGTTCGCGCGCGCCGGGCAACGGCTTCACCGCGCCTTGTGAGTGCAACCGGTTGAACGCTTCGGCGTGGGCGTCGTAGAGCCGCTGGCGGCGTTCCTCGGTGATGTCCAACCCCGTCTCGCGCAGCAGCACGCGGGTGAACAGGCCGCCGCTCATGCCGATGCGGCGATGGATGCGCCATACCGAGAGATCGATGCCTTCGGCATCCAGCGCTTCCTTCCACGCCAGCACGTGCTGGTAGACGCTGTCGACGAGGGTGCCGTCGAGATCGAACAGGAAGCTGGTATTGCGGCGTGGCATGGGTGCGGTTCCGACGGTCAGCGGCGCGGCAGCAGCGAGTGTCCGGCCGCGCGCAGCGCGATGGCCGCTGCGCCGAGCAGGCCCGGTTCGGGATGGACGATCGCCAGCGTGGGTACGCGTTCCATCGTCTCGCGGAAGCGCCCCTTGGCCTCGAAGCGTTCGCGGAAGCCGCCGCGATGCAGCCATGGCAGCAGGAAGGGCAGCACGCCGCCGGTAAGGTACACACCCTCCCATCCGCCCAGGCTGAGCACCAGGTCGCCGGCCACGCTGCCGAAGATGCCGGCCAGCGTTTCCACCGTGCGCACGCACAACGGGTCGCTATGCGCCTCGGCGTGCGAGGTGATGTCCTCGGGCGTGTATTCCTCGGCCGGCTGGCCTGCGATGTCGGCCAGGGCGAGGTAGAGGTTCACCAGGCCGTTGCCGCAGATCATGCGTTCGTTGGAAACGCGGCCGAAGCGCGCATTGAGCCGGTGCAGGATCTCCACATCCTCGGTGGTGTGCGCGGCGAAGCCGGCATGGCCACCCTCGCTCTCCAGCACGATCCATTGCTCGTCGCGCCACAGCAGGCCGGCCACGCCCAGGCCGGTGCCCGGGCCCATCACCACGAAAGTCTGCGACTGCGGCTGGTCCAGCACCGGCGCGCTCAGTGGACCGACCGGCGACAGCGCGTCGGCGGCCAGCAGCGGTACCGCCATGCTCTGCGCGGCGAAGTCGTTCACCAGGTGCACGGCGTTCATGCCGAGCTCGGCCTGCAGCGTCGGTGCCGAAATCGCCCACGGGTTGTTGGTGACTTTCACCGTCTCGCCGTTGGCGATGCGGCCCGCCGCAGCGATCACCGCCTGCGATGCGCTGCAGCCGCTGTCGGCGAAATAGCGTCGTGCAGCATCGGCCAGCGAGTTGAAATCCTTGACGCGGTAGCGCCGGATACTGTCCATGCGCAGCGGAGTGGAGGTGTCGTCACCGGCCAGCGCGAAACGGACGTTGGTACCGCCCAGATCGGCGAGCAGGGTGGGGGAATTTCCATGGGGCATCGGGGAGAAACCTGCAGTAGCGCACAAGCACAAGCGGTAAGCGTGCCTTGTCAGGCCGGTGTACGTCCACTGTGTGCATACGTATGGAAGCTTGGCGCGACCACGCCGCGCACGGCGCAGGCTGGTTTTCGACGCGGATTTGGCGTTATGCGCCGCGGATTTCAGGTTTTCCGCTGGCCTTGTGAGCTGCCCATGCCTGTGGCGGTCGTGTTCTGCGCAGCCAGCGCGGCCAGCAGCATTTGGCCGTCCGGACTGCCCAGGCCGGTACAGGCATCCCAGCCCTGGCCTGCGTCATAGGCGCCGTTGTTGCCCTGCGTGATGTCGTGGAAGGCCGATTCGCCGATCTGGTACAGCGCCGCATGCACGTCGCCCACGGACCGGCCCAGCGACTGATTGCAGCGTGCCAGCAGCGCGGCCCACAGCGGCGCCACCGCACTGGTGCCGCCGATCACCTGATCCTGCCCGTCCACGCGCACCTGGTAGCCGGTGAGCGGGTCGGCATCGCCCGCGACATCCGGCACGCCGCGGCCCACGAAGCCGTTCGGCGCCTTCGGCACGTTGCTGCCTTGCTGCCAGGTCGGCAAGGCGTAGTCCGTGCTCACGCCGCCACCGGTGGCGCCTTCGTTCGAGGCCGTTTCGTTCCACACCACCTCGCTGCTGATCGTGCTGGCGGCGGCGGTCAGCGTGGTGCCGCCGCAGGCCAGCGAATACGGACTGGAGGCAGGGAAATCCACATGTGGCTGGCCGTCGCTTTCGCCGTCGCTGGAGCCGTTGTCGCCCGCGGCGACGGTCACCGAGACACCCAGTGCCGCGGCGTCTTCCAGCGCGCTCTGCATTGCGGCGAGCGAGGACGCACTCCAGCTGGCTTCGGGGCCGCCCCAACTGATCGAGATCACCGAGGGTTTGTTTTGCGTGTCGTGCGCGGCCTGGGAAATCGCCTCATAGAAACCCTGGTCGGTGTTGGGTGCGAAATACACCGCGATCGCCGCGCCCGGCGCCAGCGAACCCACCATCTCGATGTCCAGCATGACCTCGCCATCGGCCTCGCCGCCGGGGCTGTTCTTGCCGCCGGCCACCGATACCGCGGTCACCGTGGGCACCGGGCTGATGCCGAGCGCGGTGAAATAGGAGGTGAGGTCGGTCTGGCTGAAACCGCCACCCAGCTCGATCAGTGCCACGCACTGGCCGCTGCCATCGGCATTGGCAGGAAAGTTGTAGAGCTGCCCGATCTGCGGCGGCGTGTAGGTCTGATTGGGCGTTGCGAGCGGCTTGCGGAACTGCGGTCTGGCCACCGGACGACCGTCCAGGCCGAGCACGGCGATCACCGACGGCGCGACGTCGGCCGGAAGAACGGGCGCCTGTTCGCAGCCCACCACGTATTGGGGCAGACCCGGCCAGCGGTAACGTCCCAGCTGCACGCCGAACGCGCGTTGCAGCGCGTCCACCGAGCCGCGCAACTGGAGCACGCGCCGGTGCGGTTCGCAGCCGGCTTCCTCCAGGCCGTATGCGTCGGCATGGCTGCGCACGCGGGCGATGTCGGCCGGGTCCGCCCCGCAGTGCGCGCCGAATTCACCGCGCGCCCAGCGCGGGCGCTGTGGCCATGCCGCGGGTGTCGGCGGCTGCCCCATGCGGCGCAATACCACGGTGACCGTCAACGGGGTGCGGCTGGTGTGCGGGCCGAGGTAACTCGCTCCTGCGGGCAGCGGACGGTCGGCATGGGCGGCCTGGCGTGGGGACGTGTTCATGATTTTTCCTCGCGTGGGAGCGCGGGCAGCCTGCACGGATCCGTGTATGCATCGCGTATGTTTGATGTTGATGCTTCGTAGGGCTTGCGGTTTCGAGGGGATTCGCCATGCGGAGCTAAAATGGGCGGATTCCCGCAAAAGGCACACCCATGAGCTTCCCCGCCATCCGCCCACGCCGCATGCGACGCGACGCCTTTTCCCGTGCGCTGATGCGCGAGCACACCCTGCTGCCCAGTGACCTCATCATGGTCGCGTTCGTGATCGAGGGTGAAGGCCGGCGCGAGCTGGTGCCTTCGATGCCGGGCGTGGATCGCCTCTCCATCGATGAACTGCTGAAGCTCGCTGGCGAATGCGTGCGGCTGGGCATCCCCGCGCTGGCGCTGTTCCCCTCGCCGGGGCAGGAGGTGAAGAGCGAGGACGCGCGCGAGGCGTGGAATCCCGACAACCTCATGCACCGCGCCAGCCGTGCGCTGAAGGCGAAGTACCCCGACCTCGGTCTGGTCGGCGACGTGGCGCTCGACCCCTACACCACGCATGGCCAGGACGGCTTGATCGATGCGCATGGCTACGTAATGAACGAGCCCACCGTCGAGGCGTTGGTGAAGATGTCGCTGGCGCAGGCCGACGCCGGCATGGACGTGGTGGCGCCTTCCGACATGATGGACGGCCGCATCGGTGCGATCCGCGATGCGCTGGAAGCGGCCGGCCACATCCACACTCGCATCCTCGCCTACTCGGCGAAATACGCATCGAGCTTCTACGGTCCGTTCCGCGACGCGGTGGGTTCGTCCGCCAACCTCGGCAAGGGCAACAAGCACACCTATCAGATGGATGTCGCCAACAGCGACGAAGCGCTGCGCGAAGTCGAACTGGACATCCAGGAAGGAGCGGACATGGTGATGGTGAAACCGGGGCTGCCCTACCTCGACGTGCTGCGTCGGGTAAAGGACGCCTTCGGCATGCCCACCTTCGTGTACCAGGTGAGCGGCGAGTACGCCATGCTCAAGGCCGCTACGCAGAATGGTTGGCTGGACGAGAAGGCCGTGGTGCTGGAAACCCTCACCGCCTTCAAGCGCGCCGGCGCCGATGCCATCCTGACCTACTTCGCAGTGGATGCGGCGAGGTGGCTGCGCGGGGAGTGATTCCGGTGCCACCGGCAGAACGGGCCTGTCATCGATCGACAGGCCCGTGGAACGGCCACTTTCAAGGTACTTCCATCACCGGAGTGCCTTTCCGGACGGTGTAGGCCACCAGGAATTTCAGCGGCTTTCGGGCATCGGCGTTGGCAAACACGGTATGGGCTGTCATGGCCTGGTCGCGAAACCCTTGTCCGGCGAACAAGGTGACGGGGGCATCTGTCCCAAATGCGGAGCGTGCCTTGCCTTCGACGATGTATCCGATGCCCTCGACCGGGTGATGATGCAGGGGCGCTGCGGTGCCCGGTGCGAAGGTGATCAGGTAGATCCGGGTTTCCATATCCGTGCCCGGTACATTGCTATGTTCGAGTTCGATTCGGCTGACTGCTGCCGGCGTCGGTGCGGGATGTGGTGCTGGTGGCGCGCCACCAGCACCCGCGGCGATTGCCGGTGATGCGACCAGTGCCAGGATGGATCGAAATGGAGCTCCGATCTTCATGCGATTGCTCCGTGGGCATGATGCGGCGGTCCACGCGCGGCAATGCCGCGCGGGTCAGGGCATCAGCCCGCGGCGGCCTGCTGGATCGCAGCGCCCAGCTCATCGTTGGTGTATGCCTTGCCGCCGATGCCCCAGGCGCCGTCGAGCGCGTACGTTACGTTGACGAAGGTCCGTTCGCGTGGGTGCGAACCGGCCTTGAGCCGGTCGATGATGTCGGTGACTTCGCCCACGAAGACCTGTTTGACGTTGGCGTCGGGAAAGGTCGCCGCCGGTACTTTCACTTCGACGACGGCAAGCGATTGCGGCCGGCCGCCGGCGTAGCTGGTCGATTCGGGGCTCACGACCACATGGCCGATGACGTTGGGCGTCATGAAGGCGTTGCCGTCGAGGCCGTGTGCGCGCAGCAGCGCATCGGCGATGAGGGGGAATACTTCACGCTCGCCCTGCTGGGTAAGCAGGCCTTCGCTGAGCTGGATGGAAATGGGCATGGCAATAACTCCTAGGAATCCGGTGGATTGATCGGGTCGTGAACCTTGCGACTGCGTCACGCGCGCCATATAACGATCGTGACGTGGCGATCGTTTCATAACGATCGTTATGTAGTCAAGTACCACATTGCGATCGTTATTTGGAGGCCTCGATGGCACACAAGGCGGGAAAGAGAGAGGCCGGCAGGGGGAGGATCCTGCTGAGCGCTGGGCGGATGTTTCGCAGTCATGGGTTTGGCGGCTGCGGCGTCGATGGCCTGGCCAAGGGCGCCGAGGTGACCTCGGGGGCGTTCTATGCGCACTTCAAGTCGAAGGCTGATGCTTTCCGCGAAGCGGTCATCGTGGGGATGGCGGATTTGCGGCGCGGCGTCGAGCAGATGCGCGAGCAGTTCGGCAGCCGCTGGCGCAGCGGCTTCATCGATTTCTACCTGGGCGATCGCCGTACCTGCGACCTGGCCGACAGCTGTGCCCTGCAAAGCCTCTCCAGCGAAGTGGCGCGCGCCAGCGACGAAGTCAGGCAGGCGTACGAAACAGAGTTGCACTCGGTCATCGAGGCGATGGGCGCCGGCTTGGCCGGCAAGCCCAAGGCACGGCGCGAGGAGGCGATTGCGCTATTGGCGCTGCTCATGGGTGGGGTGACGATGGCGCGCGCGGTGCAGGATCCCGCCACCAGCGAAGCGATCGCCGCGGCGGTGCGCAAAGCGGCGCTCGCGCTGGAAGGAGCGGAGGCGCGTTGATGCCAAGGCATGGCGCGGCGGATCGCCGCGCGGAACGATTGGCTGGACGAAAGGGCCATGGGACTGGAAACCCTTGCTGACTCCAGGCGCGCCGGCGCCGATGCCATCCTTACGTCGTGGTGGACGCGACGGGATGGTTGCGTGGGAAATGGATCGGCATCACCCGACCGAGCGCTTCAGGAACTTCGTGGCCAGCCACTTCCGCGCCGGCAGGTCGTACAGCCTGAGGCACGCATACGCGATGGCGATGCTTGCGACGAAGACCGCTGCACCCGCTGCACACTTGGTGCCGAAGGGCAGCGCTTCGTGCGCGCCCACCCACTCGGTATAGACGTAGATCAGGCCGTAGTGGGTGATATAGAGCGGGTAGGAGAGCTCGCCGAAGAATCCGGCGATACGGGTGGACAGGCCGTCGGCCTGCGTTGCGCCGGCGCCGATGGCCACGATGAGCGGGAACACCGCGACCACGCAGAGCGATTCGTACAGGCCGTTCAACCACAACCGGTCGGCGCCGCCGAAGCGGGGCAGCGCCAGCGCCACGATCAGCAACAGGCTGCAGGCCGCGAAGGCGTGCTTGACCCGGATGCGTTTGCCGAGGCGCATCAGCAGCATGCCGGCGAGGAAGGGAAAGAGCAGGCGGGCGAAGCCGATGTGCAATTGCTCCGGATCGATGGCCCAGCCGCCGATCACGTCGCCGCGCTTGCCGAACACGGCGAGCTGCACGAAGAACGCGGCGGCCAGCGCGACCAGTACGCCCAGCCAGCGGTTCGACAACCTGCGCAGGCCAACCGCGTACAGGATGTTGGCGATGTATTCGAAGAACAGCGACCACGCCGGACCGTCGAGCGGATGCATCTCGCTCCAGCCGCGGATATCCATGGACGGCGGCAGCGGCAGCAGGGTCCAGCCCACCAGCATCACCAGCAAAAGCTTCCAAACCGGCGTAGCTTCGATCAGCGGAAAGGCCGCGCCCGCCTGGAAGTAGAAGAGCAGCGCGCCTATCGTCGTGCCCATGACGACCATGGGCTGCAGGCGGATCAGGCGGCGCTTGAAGAAATCCCATGTGCCCAGCGTCTGCCACCGGTCGTCGTAGGCATAGGCGATCACGAAGCCCGAGAGCAGGAAGAAGAAATCCACAGCCAGGTAGCCGTGGTTGATCGGCTGCGTCAGCGGATGGTCCGGCTTGTATGCCTCGCAGATGTGGAACAGCACCACCATCAGGGAGGCGACGCCGCGAAGTCCGTCGAGGATGAGGTAATGGTCTTTGCCAGCCGGCGGGGCTGCGGAGTCTTTTGCAATGTGCAATGCGCTGGGACCGCTGATGGGGAAGCGCTGGATGCTACAAGTTCTTGCGGGCCAACGTGCCATGAAAAATCCATCATTGCGACCATGGTCGAGCCGATCCGCGTCGCAGAATGACAAGCCTCCATCCACAGAAAGGCCTTGGTTGGGCACCGAGGCAAAGGGGCAGCATGAAAACGTGGCTAGTGTTCTTCGGCCTGCTGTTCGCATGCGTGGGCACGCATGCGGCGGAAACAGTCTGGCAGCCTTCCGCCGGCCACCTGCAGATGTCACTGTGGCCGGGCACGCCGCCCGACATGAAGACGATGCCAGGGCCGGAGTACGCGGCACTGCGAAAGGAGCATCTGATCGCGGGCAAACCGTGGCTGGAAGTGGCCAACGTGTCGTGGCCAACGATGACCATCTATCCGCCGCAGGGGAAGAACACTGGCGCCGCGGTGGTGGTGTTCCCTGGTGGGGGCTTCGAAGTGCTGGCCATAGATCTGGAAGGCACCGAGATCTGCGACTGGCTGACCTCGCGCGGCATCACTTGCGTGCTGCTGAAATACCGCGTGCCGGGCGCGCCTTACGACTGGCACTGCAAGTGCCGGCCCGATGACTACGAGGTGCCGACGATGGCGCTGGAGGACGTGCAGCGCACGATGGGTCTGGTGCGCCTGCACGCGAAGGCATGGAACATCGATCCGCACAAGGTCGGCGTGGTCGGCTTCTCCGCCGGCGGTTTCCTGGTGGCGGAAATCAGCACGCACTTCGGCACGCGCTTGTACAAGCCGGTGGACGAAGCCGACCGGGAAAGCGCGCGCCCGGATTTCGCGATGGCGATCTACCCAGGGCATCTCGCGCTGGAGAACGGCAAGTTGAATCCCAACGTGCCCGTCACCCACGACACGCCGCCCACCTTCGTCGTGCAAGCCGAAGACGACAATGTGGACGGCGTGCAGCAGGCGCTGACGTATTTCGCTGCGCTGAAGGCCGCCGACGTTCCGACAGAGATGCATCTGTACGCGCACGGCGGCCATGCTTTCGGCGTGCGGCGCACGGACATGCCGATCACCCACTGGACCGATCTGGCGGACGCATGGATGCGCACGATAGGCGTGCTTCCGCGCTGAGGCAGCTCACGCGTATTGCGCGATGCCGTTGCCGAACGACCAGTTCTCCCTGGCCGTCTCCAGCAGGTTGATGAAGACATCCTCGGGCCGCAGGCCGGGATCGGCGGCGAGGTTCTCGGCCACGCGGCGATAGAACGCCTGCTTCTGCGCCACCGTGCGCGTGTTGTTGCAGGCGATCTGCACGATCACCAGGTCGTCGCTGCGCGCGATGCCGAGGTAGTTCGGGTCGCAGTCGAATTCCTCGGCCTCGTGCTGGTGGACCAGGATGAAACGGTCGTCTTCCGGCACGTTGAAGGTTTCGCGCATGGCGGCATAGATGCCGTTGCGCAAGGCGGCGAGATGGGCGGTGGACTTGCCGCGGCGCAGGGAGATGCGGACGAGGGGCATGGGTTTTCTCCGGTAGGTGTCGTGCGGGGTGCTATCGAGGTTGCGATATATGGCCGACGCGGTAGGCCTGGCATTCTGCGCCAGCGAGGTCGGCACGCACTTCGGGCCAGAGCCGGAAACGCGCCAGCGTCCAATCCGCCGGGTTGCAGGCAGTGATCGCGGCAAGCGCGCCTTCGGCCATGGCGGCATGCGTGGACTCCTCTTCCCTGCGCTGCCACTCCGCGAGGTCCGCATGGTCGGGCAGGACTGCGATTTCGCGCGTGGCGCAGACTGCGCCGCGCAGATCGTGGACGAGTTCCGCCTGCCACGGTATCCAGTTGCGCACCGCGGGGCGTCCGAAATCCTGCGACAGCGCGGCGAATCCGGCGCCATTGAGGAAGGCGTTCATGCCCGCGCTGTCGCGCCATAGGTAGAACGGTGCGTAGAGATTGTCGCGGCCGGGCAATTCGCCGTCGTCGCACAGGGCGTACAGCCATGCCTTGAACCCGAGGCCGGGAAAGTCGTCCAGCAGATGGCCCTTGTCCGCGATGCGCCGGCGGATGATGGCCATGTCGTAACCGGCAGGCAGCGTGATGGTGTATTGCATCGCGATCATGGCGCGCGCTCCGTCTGCGTCTTGCGCAGCACGCCGATGGCCGAGAACGCGCAGGGCCAACCGGCATAGAACGCGAGGTGGGTGATGAGTTCGACCAGTTCCTCGTCTTCGAGACCGTTGTCGCGGGCGCGGTCGAGGTGGAACGGCAGTTGCTCGGTGCGGTTCAGGGCGACGAGTGCCGCCACCGTGGCGATGCTGCGTTCGCGCGGGCGAAGCTGAGTGCGCGACCAGACGTCGGCGAACAGCACGTCATCGGTGAGGGCGGCGAGTTTAGGGGCAATGTCGCCAATGCTCTTGTGTGCGTATTGCGGGTCGTGGGCCATGTGGGCAGTCTCATGCGGGATTTGACGGGGCCACGATAGCGCTCGATGATAATCCTGAAAATCGGGAAATTCGATATCGATAATCCCGAAAAATAGGATCATTGCCATGCCTCGCGTCAACCTCGACATCGATACGCTGCGGAGCTTTGCCACCGGCATCGAACTGGGCAGCTTCGCGCAGGCGGCCGAACGCCTGAACCGCTCCACTTCTGCGGTGAGCGCGCAGCTCAAGAAGCTGGAACGGCAAGCCGGCGCGCCGCTGTTGCGCAAGGCTGGGCGCGGCATGGCGCTCACGGAGGCGGGCGAAGCGATGCTTGGCTATGCGCGGCGCCTGCTGGAGTTGAACGATGAAGCCGTCGCCGCGATCCGCGGCGTGGAACTGGCAGGGCGCGTGCGGCTGGGCATGCAGGAGGACTTTGGTGAAAGCCTGCTGCCCGCAGTACTCGGCCGCTTCGCGCGGACGCACCCAAAGTTGCGTATCGAGGCACGCATCGCGCGCAATGCGGAGCTGCTCGATGGCGTGAACAAGGGAAAGCTCGACCTGGCGCTGGCGTGGGAAGCCGGCGCGGGAAGTCCGCATGCCGAACGCGAAGGGCGCTGGCCGATGCGCTGGGTGGTGGCGGCCGACGCGCCGATGAAACTCCAAGAGCGCGGCGAACCGTTGCCGCTGGTGATGCTGGAATCGCCCTGCCTGCTGCGCAGTGCGGCCATCGCGGCGCTGGATCGCGCGGGCATCGCTTGGCGCATCGCCTTCAGCAGCACCAGTCTTGCCGGAACCTGGGCAGCCGTGAATGCAGGCTTGGGCGTGAGCGTACGCACATCGCTGGGCCTGCCGGAGAACGTGCGCGCATTGACCGCGAAGCAGGCGGGATTGCCTGCGTTGCCCATGCTCGGTTTGGCGCTGCACCGTGCCGAGGCGGAACCCTCGCCGGCGGTGGCGCAACTGGCCGGCATCATCCGGCGCGCGCTGGCGGCGGAGTGATTGCACCGCAGGAGCGCACCCGGTGTGCGGATGCCTGGCGCTCCGGTCAAGGCAAGGCCGCCGCGCACCGGCCATGCGACCAGGGTGTCTTCAGGCGTGTGGTGTTTTCAGCGCACGTGCTTAGGCGGCACCAGCTTGATCTCGTACAGCTTCGGCCAGCACTTTCCGGTGACGAACAGGCGGTCGTGCTGGGCATCGTAGGCGATGCCGTTCAGCACGTCGTTGACGGGGTCGGCCAGCGTGTCTGCCGGCGGAACCAGGCCGGCGAGATCGATCCAGCCGACCACCTTGCCGCTGGCCGGATCAATGCGCGCGATGCGCGTGGTCAGCCACACGTTGGCGTAAATCTGGCCTTTCACCCATTCCAGTTCGTTGATGTTGGCCAGCGGTTGGCCGTCGGCGGTCACCGCGATCTGGCCAGTCTGCTGCAGCGTGTCCGGGTCGAGGATGCGGATCGTCGGCGTGCCGTCGCTCATATAGAGACGCTTGCCGTCACCGGTGAGCGCCCAGCCTTCGCCGGGATAGGGGAAGCGCGCATTCGGCTTCAGGGTCGCGAGGTCGTAGATGAAGCCTTCGTGGTTCTGCCAGCTGAGCTGGATCAGCTTGTCTTTCCACACCGCGATGCCTTCGCCGTAGTCCGGCCACGGCGTCGGCGCGGATTGCAGCACCTTGCCGGTCTGCAGGTCCACCTTGCGCACGGTGGAGTTGCCCACCTGACCGGTGCTCTCGTAGAGATGGCCATCCAGGTAGAGCAGGCCTTCGGTATAGGCCTTGGGGTCGTGCGGATAGCTGTGCACCACGCGGTAGCCGTACACGGGGATGGAATCCTGCGCCTGCAACGGGGCGACAAGGGCGACAGCGAGCGCGGCGATGGCGGCTAGGGTTTTCATGGTCGGGGATCATCCCATGGTCTGGTGGTGCGGGGGAGCACCCGGCATGAATGGCGGATGAGAGCGTGCTGGCGATCACGCGTTCGAGGTTCTCTTTTCTTGAAGGGAGGTTCGAGTCCGCGACCGTGGCTTTCGCGCTTTCGCAGCGAACAGGGTGGTTCTACCCGACGGCAGGCGTCCGGAACCGCCCGCTCCTTGCGGCAGGGCATTCAGTGCCCCGCCAGGCCTTGGCGAGGAGGCACATGAACCCCGCTCCCTCCCTCACCCGCGACGGCGAAACCGGACTGCCAGTCCGTTACGCAGGTGTCCCAACCGCACACCTCCGACCAGCGTGAAATAATCAACCCCTACAAACGGACCGGAGCGCACGTGGACAGCCATCATTTCCTGCAGGTGGCCGTAGTGTTCCTGCTGGCTACCGTGATCGCGGTACCGCTGACCAAGCGTTTCAAGCTGGGCGCGGTATTGGGCTATCTGCTGGCCGGCATCGCCATCGGACCGCAGGCACTGCGGCTGGTGGCCGACAACGGCGGCATCGCCGCGATCTCCGAGTTCGGCGTGGTGCTGATGCTGTTCGTGATCGGCCTGGAGCTGTCGCCGCAGCGCTTGTGGGTGATGCGGCACTCGGTGTTCGGCACCGGCTTGCTCCAGGTATTGGCAACCAGCGCAATGATCGGCGTGGTCGCATGGTGGTTGCTCGGATTCACGCCGGGCGCGGCGCTGATCGTGGGCGGCAGCCTGGCGCTGTCGTCCACCGCGTTCGGCCTGCAGATACTCGGCGAGCGAAAGGAAGCTGGCACCGCCTATGGACGACAGGCCTTCGCGATATTGCTGTTCCAGGATCTGGCGGCGATCCCGCTGATCGCCGCGGTGCCGTTCCTCGCCAGCACGACCAGCCACGGTTTCGATCTCGTCGGTGCGTTGCGCACGGTGGGCGTGATCGTTGCCGTGGTGGTGGGTGGCCGCTATCTGCTGCGCCCTGTGTTCCGCTTCGTGGCAAAGGCGGAGGCTGTGGAGGTGTCCACTGCCACCGCGCTGCTGGTGGTGATGGGCGTGGCCTTGCTGATGGAAATGGCCGGGGTGTCGGTGACGCTGGGCGCGTTCCTCGCCGGCGTGCTGCTGGCCGACTCGGAATACCGTCATGAGCTGGAATCCAACATCGAGCCGTTCAAGGGCTTGCTGCTTGGCTTGTTCTTCATTAGCGTGGGTATGTCGATGGACATCTCCCTGCTGCTGCGCTCGCCCTTGCAGGTACTGGCGCTGGTAGCCGCCCTGCTGCTGCTGAAAGGCGCCCTGCTGTGGCCGCTGGGGCGGATCGTGGGCGGCCTGGAGCGCGGCGATGCGCTGCGCCTCGCGGTGTTGCTGGCTTGCGGCGGCGAGTTCGCTTTCGTGGTGCTCAAGCTCGCCGACGGGCAAGGGCTGATCGCCGCGCGCCAGCACAATCTGCTGGTGTTGGCGATCACCCTGTCGATGGCGCTGACCCCGCTGCTGGTGGCCGCACTGGCGAAGCTGCTGGGGGCGCGCAAGGTGCGCCAGCCGGCACGCGATTTCGACACCATCGTGGCGCACTCGCCGCGGGTCATCATCGCCGGCTACGGCCGCATGGGACAGATCGTGGCACGCGTGCTGCGCGCGGAAGGCATTCCGTTCGTGGCACTGGATCATTCGGTCGAGCAGATGGACCTGATACGCCGCTTCGGCCGCTGGAACGACATCTTCTATGGCGATCCCGCGCGCCCGGAACTGCTGCGCGCCGCACAGGCGGACAAGGCCGAGGTGTTCGTGCTGGCCAGCGACGAGCCGGAATCCAGCCTGCACGTGGCACGCGTGGTGCGGCGCATGTATCCGCATCTGAAGATTGTGGCCCGCGCGCGCAACCGTCAGCACGTGTGGCGGCTGATGGACCTCGGCGTGGATGAGCCAATCCGCGAGACGCTTTATTCCAGCCTCAAGATGACCAAGCAGGCGCTGATCGCGCTGGGCCTGACGCCCGAACGCGCGATGGATCGCGTCGAACGCTTCCGCCGGCAGGACGCCGAGCTCATCAAGGCCCAATACCTCGTCTACGACGACGAAGCCAAGCTGGTGCAGACCACGAAGGAAGCACTGGCCGAACTGGACAAGCTGTTCGAAGCGGACAACGAACCGCAGGCGCGCGAAGCGCGCGAACGCGATCCCGCCACGCCGTTGACGAGCCAGGACTGACACGCGGACCGTCGCTTGATCTTGCGATGCCTGAAGGATTTCCGCGCGCGTAAATTCCTGCTGTCAACGAAGCTCCGTACGCGGCGTTGCGATGTGCATGCCTACCTCGCCGCATCCGCTGGTCATCCGCTTCGGCCGCCTTGGCGATACCGTGCTGCTGCAGCCGTTGCTGCACAAGTTGCAGCAGCGCTACGGCGAGCCTTGCGACCTGCTTGCGATCGGCACGTGGCCGCAAGGGCTGTATGCGGATCAACCCGAGGTAGCCGACGTGTCCGCGCTGCAGACACCGCACCGGCCGTTGCTGCTCAGCCGCGAACAGTGGCGTGCGATCGGTTGGCTGCGCCAGCGGCGCGATGCGCCGGTATACGTGTGCGAGCCGCAGCCGCGAGCGTTGTTGCGGGTCCAGCGCATGCTCAGGCTGGCCGGCGTGCCGTCGACGCACTGCGCTTATCTGGTCGACACGTCGTTGCGGGAACACGAGCACTGGGTCGACCATCTGCTGCGTTTCGGCGATTGCACGCCATCCGCATTCCGCGGCCGCTGTGACACGCTGGTGGTCGACCCCGGTGCCGCACCGCAGTTGCGGGTGGACGCGGCGGCACGTGCCGATTGCGAGCGCTGGCTGCGTGCGCGCGGCCTGTATGGCCATCCGCTGGTGCTGCTGCAGCCGGCCAACAAGCGCACCTTGCGCTGGAACGGCGTGCGTGCGATCGAGCAGGACGACAAGGCGTGGCCGCTGCAGCAATGGGCGGCACTGGCCTGGACCATCCTGGAAACGCTGCCTTCGGCGCGGGTGCTGCTGTGCGGCTGCCCGCGGGAAGCCGACTATCTGGAAAGCATTCGTGCCATCGCGGCCAGCGAGGCCGTGCTGTCGGTCGCCGACGAACTGCCGTTGATGCGGCTGAAGGCCTTGCTGGCTTGTGCGCACAGTATGGTGTCGGTGGACACCGGGCCGGCACATCTTGCCGCTGCGATGGGTTGCCCATTGGTGGTGATGTTCGGCGGAGTTTCGCCCGCGCACTGGGCGCCGCGCGCCGCGCCGGGCAGCGTGGTGACCGTGCTGGGCGGCCCCCCGCACGGTAGCCGGGTGGATGCGCTCACCGTGGAACAGGTCGCCGATGCCTGGTGCGGTCTGCCGCCGACGCGCCATGCGCGCTGGCAGGCAGTGGCCTGATCACTCCGCCGACTGGGCCGGCTGGCGCAGGGTTTGCCGCACGCTGGGGATCGCGCCGGTGCGCACGGCGAGTTCGTGCGCGATATCCACGAAGCCCAGTTGACGGGCCACGTCGGCGGCGGTGCGGCCGAAGGCGTCGGTGGCGGCGCGATCCGCGCCGCGCGACAGCAGCACGCGGGCTGGTGCCAGCAGGGTGTGCATGGCGCAGGCGTGCAAGGCCGTAACGCCGCGCTGGTCGGCATGCGCCACGTTGGCACCGGCTTCCAGCAGCGCGGGCACCAGTGCCCCCAGATGGGTGGCGTCGCATTCGCTGCCGGGTCGTTGCGAGGCGCCGAGCAGCAGCAGCAGCGCCGTCTTGCCTTCGCCATCGGCGCGGTCGACGGTGGCGCCGTGCTTGAGCAGCACGTCGAGCAGGCGGCGCGCGCGCAGGCTGTCGTTGTGCTCGAAGCCGTACTGCGCAGCGGCGTGCAATGCGCTGTGTCCATGCGAGTCGACGGCATTGACGTCGGCGCCGGCGGCGATCAGCACCTCCGCCAGCTCGGGGCGTCCCATCGCGGCGGCCACCATCAGGGCGGTACCCTGGTTCGGCAGGCGCTGATCGACTTCGGCCTTGCGTTCCAGCAGCAGGGCAGTGGTGCTTTCGCGGCCGCCGGCCACCGCGGCTGCCAGCGGAGTGATGGCGTTGGCGGCGGCCAGCGCGGGATCGGCACCGGCGTCGAGCAGGCAGGCGGCGATCTCGGCATGGCCGGCGCCGCATGCATGCAACAGCGCGCTGGCGCCGTGCGCATCGACGGTGTCGACGGCGAAGCCCAGTTCCAGCAGGCGTTGTACGGCGGTCAATGCGCCGGCTTGCGCGGCCGCAGGCAGATCGCTGGCGCGCAGGGGGCGGCGCGGGCGCGGCCAATGGCCCCAGTCCAGCCAGCGCTCGATGGCAGGATGCTCCAGCGCCAGGCCCAAGGGCGTCTCGCCATTGGCGTCGGTGGATTCGGCGTCGGCGCCGTGGGCGATCAACAGGCGCACCATCGGCAGCGCGGCTTCGCCGTGTTCCAGCGCTGCGAACAACGGCGTGCGGCCGTCGCGGTCGCGGCAGTTCGGGTTGCAGCCGCGCGCAAGCAGGACATGCAGCAGTTCGAGCTGGCCGTTCACCGCGGCGAGCTGCAGCGGCGTACGCTCGCGTGCATCGGGCCCGAAGGGATCGGCACCGCGCTCCAGCAGTGCCTGCGCCAGCGCCGTGCCCCGCGCGGACCCGCCGAGACGTTGCAGCGCCTGCGCCAGCAGGCCGGCGCCCGCCGGCGTGGCGCCGGCGTGCAACAGGTCGATCACGGCTTCGATGGCGGCAGGCAGTTGCAGCAGCAGGGCATCGAACAAGCGGCGGCCCAGCGGCGGCAATGCGGAGCGTTCGTCATCGGCGAGGACGGTCTCGTCGCCGTGTTCGTCGTCAAGCTGCTGCGCGGCGAGGCGCGCTTCGGGATCGAGGCCGTGATCCAGCAACCAGCGTCGCGCCTGACCTTGGCCCGGCTGGGCGAGGTCGAGGTAGAGCTGGGCGAGCTGCGCCTGCGGCCACGTTTGCACGCGCGCGGCGAAGCCGGAAACGATGGCCCAGTGACCGAAGCGCAGCGCGTCGAGCAGGTGCGCCGGCGTGTCGGCGCCGCTGGACAACGCGACCTGGCCGATGCTGGCGGGCAACGGGGTTTCCGGATCGAGCAGAGCAACCAGATCCCAACGCCCGGTGGCCGCAGCATGGTCGAGCGCGCTGCGGCCGTCGCTGCCGGGTGCCTTCGGTTCGGCACCCAGCGCGAGCAGCGCACGCACGGTGTCCGCATGCGCGCGTGGCGACTGGCAGGCAAGGGTGAGTGCGTCGCGGCCATGGCTGTCGCGCGCGCGCGCGTCGGGCTGCGCTTCGGCGAGCCGCTGCACGATGCCCACTGCGCCTGCGCGTGCGGCCTCCATGAGCGCCGTGCTGCCGTGCTGGTCGGCCAGCGTGGCGTCGGCGCCGGCGGCACACAGCGCCCGGGCGATCTGTTCGTGACCTTCGGCGGCGGCCGCGATCAGTGCGCTGCGGCGGCGCGTATCCACCGCATTCACCGCGGCACGATGCTTGAGCAACAACTTCACGCCGGCGGGATCGTCGTCGGCGATGCCGGCTGCGGCGACCAGCGCGGGCTCGCCGTTGGCCAGCGCCGGCTTGGCGCCGCGTTCAAGCAGGAATTTCGCCAGCGGCCAGTTGGCGGCGCGGCAGGCGGCCGCGAGCGGGCTGGTGCCGGATCGATCCAGTGCATTGATCGGTGCGTCGGCGTCAAGCAGCATCGCCGCCACCATCGGTTCCTCGCCGAGTACGGCGCCGTGCAGCGCGGTGCGGCCCTCGCCGTCGGCAGCAAGCGGATTGGCGCCGTTGGCGAGCAGGGTCATCACCGCCTCGGCCCGGCCGTGCAGGCTGTCGCGCGTGGCGGCGAGCAGTGGGGTGAGGCCGCCGCTGGCACGGTTGACGTCCGCACCCTTGGCGATCAGCGCGCGCAGCAGGCGCGTGTCCGGCAGCAGCGCGGCGAGCATCAGCACGGGACGCTGGTCGCGGTCGCCGGCGAGCGGCGCGGTGTCCGGGTTTGCACCGGCCTCGACCAGGGCAAGCGCGCGCTCGATGTCGCCGTCGCGGGTGGCGGCGAGCAGGGCGGCGGCCTGTTCCGGCGTGCCGGCCGTGCGTTCCTCTTCGCTCAAGGGCGCGGTGACCGCTGGCGCGGCGGATTTCGCCGCGATCGCCGCGTCGGCATGTTCCGCGCGCCGGCGGTGGCGATCGTGCTGCGCGCACAGCAGCGCGTGCAGCGTGCGGTTGGCCGCGATCAGGCAGCCCAACGGCAGTACCAGCACGCCATACAAGGCAAGCGCGGCGATGCGGATTTCCGACGGCAGCATGCCGTACAGGCCGCTCAGCGCAATGGCGCCCCAGGTCATCGCCAGAAGGGCCAGGGCAGCGGGCAGGAAATGGCTGAAGAAGCGTTCTTCGCGCGCGAGGTGGCGGCCGAACATCAGGCTGCGCAGCGTCGCGGTGAAGATCCACGAGCCGTCGTGCTTCGACGGGTAGGCGTCGTCCCACACGAACACCAGCCCGAACGCAGGCCACGGTCGCCACAGCACGGCCAACGCCAGCACCAGCGTGGCGACCAGCGCGAGCGTGGCGGACAGGCTGTGCGCGTGGCTCAGCGCCAGCATCGGCCATGCCACCAGCACGAATACGATCACCGCGTACCCGGTGAGCATCACCAGGTGCGCGGCGCCGCGGCGCAGCACTGCACGCGCAAAGCTGGGTTCGGGTTCGAAGCCGATCGCATGGCACACCGCGGCCATCGTCAATGCGTTCGCCAGCAGCAACGGGATCAACGTGAGCGGGTGGGCCACCGTGCCGGCCAGCGCCACGGCGAGCAGGCCAGGAATGAACCAGGCAAGTGCCTGCAGGAACGGAGGGCGTCGGCGCGATTTGGTCTGAGTCATCCTCACAGTATAGGAACCGTGATGACGCTAGGCGGTAACCTCGCGTTAACGCGAGGGCAGCATGTTCAATCGCGCGGCGGCGCATCGACCAGCGTTGCGCCGTACGCAGGATGGCTTGCGCCGGTCAGCGCACCCTCCGGCGGCAATTGCAGGTGCCAGCCTTGTTCGTGCAGGTGCGCGAGCACTTGCGCGGTGTCCTCGCGCGGCAGGCGGCGTTGCGCATCCAGTCGCAGCTCCAGCGCGAAGCGCAGTTCGCCCAGCATGCTGCGCAGCGATTCGGGCAGCACGCCAAAACCGTCGCGCTCGGCCAGCCAGAGGTAGGTATCCGGTTTGCGGCGGCTGGCGTAGATGTAGCACTGCATGGGCGTTCCCTGATGTTCGGCGACAGATGCCGGGGATTATCCCGTGCGATTGCTGCGCCAGCACTTGCAACGCTCGGAACGAGCGGGCACAGTGCCGCGCAGCGATGTTAAACGCTTGTATGAATTTCGTGTGAGATCTGTCCGGCACGCGAACCGCCCAACTCCATGATGCAGGAGCATGTGATGCACAAGTCCAACCGCCTTCTCCCCAGCGCCTCCCGTCCGTTGGCGTTCGCCGCGCTCAGCGCGGCCGTTGCGGTCGCCCTGGTCGCACCCGGCATGGCCCATGCCAGCGCCTTCCAGTTGCATGAGAACAGCACGCAGGGCTTGGGCCGCGCCTACGCGGGTTCCAGCACGGCCGGCGGCGACGTGTCGGTGGTGGAGAACAACCCGGCGGCGATGAGCGACCTCGACGGCACCTATGTGCAGGCCGACATCACCGCGATCAACTTCAGCGCCAAGTTCAGCGGCAGCTCGCACGACGTGCTGGGCAACCCGATCAGCGGCGGCAACGGCGGCGACGCCGGCACCACCTTGCCGGTGCCTGCCCTGGCGATCTCCACCAAGGTGAGCGATCGCGTCAACCTCGGCGTCGCGTTCGACGTGCCGTATGGTTTCCAGACCGAATACGACAACAACTGGATGGGCCGCTACGACGCCGTCAAGACCGTGCTGAAGTCGTACGACAGCACGCTGTCGGCTTCGTTCAAGATCAACGACGAGTGGAGCATCGGTGCCAGCGCCATCGCCGAACGCACCAATGCCGACCTGACCAACGCGATCAACTTCAACGCCGTGGGCCTGGGCATCCAGCAGGGCATCGCCAAGCAGGCGCAGGCGCAGGCGGCGGCGGCAGTGGCTGCCGCTGCGGCCCAGATCCAGGCGGCGCAGGCTGCGAACCAGATCACGGCGCAGCAGGCTGCCGCGATGCTCGCCGCGGCCGAGCAGCAGGCCACCGCCGCGGCTACCGCCGCCGCGACCGCCGGCGCAGCCCAGGTGGCTGCGGCGCTTCCGCCGGATTCGGACGGCTATGCCGAGGTCAAGGGCAACGACTGGGCCTGGGGCTGGCAGCTGGGCGCCTACTGGAAGCCGACCGGGAATGATCGCCTGGGCTTGAACTACCGCTCGCGCATCACCCACGACATCGACGGCACGGCCAATTTCGATACCGCCGGCGCCCCGGGCTACAGCCTGTTGCAGGCCAACCCGCAGCTGGCTTCCAGCATTCCGCCGTTCACCCACACCAGCGGCACGGCGCGCCTCACCAACCCGGCCGTCGCCACCCTGAGCTACTGGCATCAGGAATCGAAGTTCGGCATCGGTGCGGATGTGTCGTGGACGCAATGGAGCGTGATGCGCAGCCTCACCGTGGACTACGCCAACGCGCAGCCCCCCACCGTCCTGCCGTTCAACTGGCGCAACACCTACTACGTCGCGGTCGGCGGCGAGTACTACGCCACCGACAAGCTGACCCTGCGTGCCGGCGTGTCCGTCGACCAGGCGCCGATGACCGCAAGCAACCGCGACCCGCGCGTGCCCGATGCCGCCCGCCGCATGGCTGCCTTCGGTATCGGCTACAAGGCCAGCGAGCACTTCCAGATCAACGCATCGTATGCGCACATCTTCGTCAGCCACGCAGGCGTGAACGATGCCACCAGCGCCACCGGCGATGTGCTGACCGGCACCTACGACGACTACGGCAACCTGCTGAGCGTGTCGGCGCAGTACAAGTTCTGACCGGCTTCGCCCCAGAAACCTCCCCGCGCAAGCGGGGAGGTTTTTTCTTGTCTGAAGAGTGCGGGCATGGACGGCCGCCGATTTGATCTCCGCGATCAGGGACGATCGCAGAGGTGCTTCAGCCGCGTTTGAGCAGGAGATCCAGCATCTGCCGGAAGCGCTTGCCGTAGGGCGGATTGAGTAGCCCGGCGCCATTCCAGCGCGCCTGGCGGAACACGGGCTTGGTGTGCGAGAAGGTGCGGAAGCCGGCCTCGCCGTGGTAGCCGCCCATGCCCGAGGCGCCCACGCCGCCGAAGGGCAGTTCGTGCTGGGCGATGTGGTAGAGCGTGTCGTTGAGGGTGACGCCGCCGGCATGGGTGCGCGCCAGCACGCGGTCGATCAGCGACCGGTCCGTCTCGAACAGATACAGCGCCAGTGGGTGCGCACGAGCGCCCACGTAGGCAATGGCTTCGTCCATGGTGTCGTAAGGCACCAGCGGCAGCAGCGGACCGAAGATTTCTTCCTGCATCACCCGCATGTCGTCACGCACGTCCGCGATCAGCACGGGTGGCAGCAGGCGGCGCACAGCATCGGGCGCGGCCTCGCTCAGCGATTCGATCGAGGCGCCGGCGGCATTTGCATCGTCGCGCAGCGTGGAAAGTCGCGCGTAATGGCGGTCGGTGGCGATGCTGGCGTATTGCGCATTGCGTGCGAGGTCGGGATACAGGCGCGCCGTCGCCGCACGCGCCGCCGCGACGAACTCGTCCATGCGTGCACGCGGCAGCAGCACATAGTCGGGCGCGATGCAGGTCTGCCCTGCATTGACCAGCTTGCCGAACACGATGCGTTCGGCCGCATGCTCCATGCGAGCACCGGGGCCCAGGATCACCGGCGACTTGCCGCCCAGTTCCAGCGTCACCGGCGTGAGGTTGGCCGCGGCCGCGCGCATCACATGGTGGCCTACGGCAGTGGAACCGGTGAACAGCAGATGGTCGAACGGCAACGTGGCGAACGCCTGGCCCACGGTGGCGTCGCCGTTGACCACCTGCACCTCGTCGTTGCGGAAGTACTTGGCGACGAGTTCGGCGAACAAGGCCGAAAAACGTGGTGTGTATTCGCTCATCTTCAGCATCACGCGATTGCCGGCGGCGAGCGCGTCCACCAGTGGTCCCACCGCGAGGTAGAGCGGATAGTTCCACGGCACGATGATGCCCACCACGCCCAGCGGCTGCGGACGCAGCTCGGTGCGCGCCGGCAGGAACAGCAAATCGGCGAGGCGCCGCTTCGCCCGCATCCAGCGTTTGCCGTGGCGCAACGCGTGGCGCACGGCGGAGAGGCTGGGGAAGATCTCCAGCAATTCGGTTTCTTGCGTCGGTCGATTGCCGAAGTCGGCGTGGATCGCATCGGCGATGCCGTCGCGATGCGCGAGCAACAGGCGTTGCAGCGCACGCAGGCGCGCGGCGCGCGTGGGCCAGTCCGGCAGCGGGTCGTGCGCCTGCGCTTCGCGCAGCCGACGCAGTGTGGTGTCGAGGTCGGACATGTGGGCCTTGGGGTGGCGGGCAGGGATCAGAACTTCACGCGCAATTCCGCGCCGTAGGTGCGGGGCGGATCGATGACGGCCCAGGGCGTGCCGAACACCGTCGTGGTGAGATTGGTGATGCCGATGTAGCGTTCATTGAAGACATTGTTCACGAACAGGCCGACGTCCCAACGCTGGTCCGGCGTCTGCCAGTCGAGTCGCGCATTGGCATGGCGCTGGGCCATGCCAACCTGGAAATTCGGACTGGTCTGGCAGGTGCCCTGGATCTCCGACTCCCCGTTGCAGCGGGTCTTGCTGCGGAAGCCATACTGGAAGTTGAACACCACGTTGCCGTTGGCCACGTTGTGCACGGTGTAGGCCATGCCGGCGGTGGCCGACCACAGCGGGTTGCCGGTGGGCTGACCGTTGAGCACGGTGCCGTCCGGCGCCGTGGATTGCAGGTAGCGCTGGCTGATGTAGGCCACGTTGGCATTGAATTTCAATGGTTCGACCGGTTGCCACTGCGCTTCCAGGTCGACGCCCTTGGCTTCTTCGTTGCTGACGCTGGTGGTGTAGTACGGAATGCCCGTGCCGTTGGAGCCGGGCTGGCCGGTGACGTTCGGGTTGAGCACCTGCTCCTGCAGGTTGTAGTAGCGGTAGTAGTACACCGAGCCGTTGAACAGCAGGTTGTACTCCGGCAGCACCGTCTTGATGCCGGCCTCGTAGTTCCACACCTTCTCCGGCGCGAAGTGCGAGCCGATGTCCAGGCTTTCGTAGCCGCCGGCCTTGTAGCCCTTGGCCACCGAGAAATAGGCCATCACGTCTTGGGTGAACTTGTAGCTGAGCACCGCGCGCGGGCTGAAGTCGTTCCATGTGTTGTGCGCGCTGACCAGGGTGTTGACGGGCGCGCCGCCGCTGGCGGTGAAGATCTCGTTGCTCTGGAAGGCGCTGAGCAGGGCGGACGTGGGAATGCCGGCCATGGCGGCTGCCATGTCGAGTATGCCGGCCTGCTGGAGCTGGCTCAGCGTATTGTCCAGTTGCGGCGCCTGGCGCGGGATGTTGAACCAGGAGAAATCCCGCTCGTCGTGGGTGAAGCGCGCGCCGGTGGTCAGGTCCAGCTTGTCGCTGAGATGCCAGATCACGTCGCCGAAGGCTGCGTAGGACTTGTAGTTGCCGTTGTTGTTGATCTGCTCGGTCCACGGATCGCCCAACAGGTTGTAGGGCAGGTTGTAGGCGTCGAGCATCGACTGGAAGTAGTGGAAGAGGGTGCCGGTGGGCGTTCCCGTCTGGGCACCCGTGTTCACCGCCAGCGTGTCGATGCTGTCGGTGGTGACGTCCACCTGATTGCCCTGCCGTGCCTGCTCGCTGTACCAGCTCACGCCGGTGACCCAGTCGAGCAGGTCGTTGCTGCTGGCGAGCTTGAACTCCTGCGAGAAGGCGTTGTTGTGCTCGATGTTGGCGGTGGCGAGGTAGGTGTCGATGTTGGCGGTGCCGTCGCTGTCTTCGAGATTGAAGGTATCGAAGTTGCGCCAGGCGGTGGTCGAGGTGAGGCTGCCCCAGGCGAAGTTGTGGTCGAGCGTCAGGGTGACGCCATCGAAGCGGCGGCGCTCGTCGGCGCCGACTGCGTCGTTGTACAGCGGTGCGTTCAACGGATTCAGATAAGTGGACGGCTCCGCCGGGAAAGGCGGCAGCACCAGGCCGGAGGGTTGCCGCAGGGTGAAGTCCGACAGCGGCACCAGGCCGATGGCTGCCTGCGGTGCCTGGTTGAGCTTCTCGTGGTCCCACGACAACAGCATGCGGGTGTCCGGCGTGATGTTCCAGCGGAATACCGCACGCGTTCCCCAGTCGCCGTTGTCGCCGTAGCGCTGGCCGGTCGCCTGGTCCTTGATCCACCCGTCGCTCTGGTTGTCGTAGGCACTGACGCGCAGCGCCATGTCCTTGTTCAGGGGAATGTTGACCAGGCCGTATGCGTAGCGCTCGCCGTAGTTGCCGTAACGCAGCGTGGCATCGCCCTCGAACTTGTCGCTGGGTTCGTTGGTGACGATCGAGATGGCGCCGCCGGCGGCGTTGCGGCCGAACAGCGTCCCCTGCGGACCTTTCAGCACCTCGATGCGCTGGATGTCGTTGAACGCCAGCATCGAGCCGCCGGTGCGGTCGGCGTAGACGCCGTCCACGTATACGCCCACGGCGGGCTCGGTGCCGATGCCGAAATCCTCGGTGGTGATGCCGCGCAGGGTGTAGCCGGGCTGGGTCGGCTGGGAGGTGGTGACGACCAGTCCAGGCACGAAGTACTGCATCTGGCTGATGTCGGTGGCGGTGACGCTGGCGATGTCCTTGGCAGTGACGATCTGCAAGGCGATCGGTACCTGCTGCATTTCCTGCGTGCGGCTCTGCGCCGTCACCGTGATCTTGCCCAGCTCGGTGGTGCTCTGGTTGTTCTTCGCGGTGCCGGGCGAGGGCGTGGCGGCCGGCGCATTCGCGGTTTGCCCGGCATCGGTGTTCTGCGGTGCGTCCGCAGCCCACGCGGCCAGCGGCGCGGCCAGCATCATGGTGCTGCCGAGCAACGCGAGACGCAGTTGGACGGACAGTGGTCGCAGACGCATCGTCATACCCGTTCTCCCCAGGCTTGGTCATGCATGGCGCGGTGACCGCGCCGGAAGTTTTCGTCCGCTGCGGCCGTGCTCAATGCACGATGTCGCAGTTCCCCTTGAGCGAAAGAATCCAGGCGCGGATCAGCGCCTCGCCCTCGCGATCCACGGTGCTGCGGCCGATCTCCGGCATCATCGTGCCGGGCCGGGTGGAGCCGATGCGGTTCATGATGATCGAGTCGTCCGGCTTGCCGGGCACGATGTCGAACAGGCGCCCTCCGGTGGCCGGACCGGCTGCCTCTGGCGACTTGCAGATGCCGAGGTGGTGGTCTTCCGGCACGTCCGCGCCGAGCGAGAAGCCGGTGACGCTGGCCTCGCCGTTCGGGTTGTGGCACATCGCGCAGTTGACGTCGAGCCAAGCGCGCGCGCGGGCATCGAGCGTAGCGCTGGGATCGCGCCAGTCGGCGGCCTTCGGCACGTCGGCCAGCTTGGGCATGTCCATCAGGTAGCCCATCGCGACCAGGTGCTCCAGCTGGTTCTCGCGGCCGCTGCCGTAGTCGTACTCGCGGTTCATGTTCCGCGCCTTGGGGCCGATCGGCAGGATGCTGCGGCCGATCATGTCGGCCTCGTGGCAGTTCACGCACTGGCCTTCGTCGGGCACCACGTAGTTGAAGTCCTCGCGCTGGTCCTGCGCGCCGACGAGGGTGAGCGCCTGCACGTCGCCGGTACGCACCAGCGTGGCCTCGGTCTGCTCCTTGTTCCACACGTAGACGAACGGCGTCCAGCCGTCCTTGCGGCGCACCAGCAGGCGGGTTTCCACCAGGTGCACGCTGGCCAGGTTCAAGTCCTGGCCGACGAAGTCGCCGGAGTAGTCCAGCGTGCGCGCCACGTCGCTGAACTTGCCGTCGGCAGCGCGCGGGTAATAGAAGGTCTTGGTGACGACGGTGCCGACCGGGAAGTCGAAGGTGTTCTTCGCGTCGTATTTCGCAGACACCCCCTTGGGCATCCACACCGTGCGCAGCTTGTGCACGTAGTCGGTGAACAGCGGCGTGTTGAGGTTGTACGGCACCACGCCGGCGTTGAGTTCCAGCCTGCCGTCGCGGGCCTCGACCATGTGCCAGTCGCTGAGCTTGGCCGGCTTGCCGTCGGCATGGAATTCCGCCGGCGGCAAGCCGCGATGGCAGCCGGACAACAGAAGCAGTGCCAGCAGCGCGGCATGTTTCGCGGACTTCACCATCGCGGCCTCAGAGCTTCGGCTCGGGGTTGAGCGTCACGGCCGGGAGTTTGTCGATCGTGCACTGGAACGGCTTCATGTCGGTGTTCGGATGCTTGTAGCCATCGGGACCGTCGGCATCGACCACGCCGCTGACGTCCTGGATGCAGATGCGGTCCTGCGGCGGCAGCGTCTTGTCGGTGAATTTCGGGTCGCTGTAGCCGTCCCACAGCACGTCGGGGAAGTGGCCGCCGATGCCGAACATCGCGATCTTCAGCGTCTTGAAATCCAGCCCGCTGGGCGAGTCGCCGCCGCCCTTGAGGCGGTTGCCGTAGATGAAGATACCCTTGGGGTATGGGTCGTAGTCGGCGGCCACGCCGGTCTTGCTCGCGTAGTTGGTGGAGTAGAAGCTGGACACGATGATGTTCGCCGTCTTGTTGTCGGCGATGTCGTTGTCGAAGATCTCCACCTTCGGGTTGGAGTTCACCACCACGCCCGAGCCTGCCGGAACGCTGGCCACCGCCGAACCGTTCGCCGCGAAGTTGTCGTGATTGTTGGCGACCACGTGGTTCTTGAACACGCGCGTGCCGCTGCCTTCCATCAGCAGGTCGGGCATGTTGAACACCAGGATGCCGCCGGAGTTGTTGGTGGCGGTGTTGCCGTACACGTCGGCGTTCACCGTGTTCTCGATCTCGATGCCGGCCACGTTCTGTTCGGCGCGGTTGTTGCGCACGATCACGTTGTTGGACTGGCCCACGTAGATGCCCGAGTCGGACGCGCCGATGGCTTCCGAATCCTCGATCAGCACGTTCTGCGTCTTCACCGGGTAGATGCCGTACGGGCCGTTGCTGGTCTGCGAACCGTCCGTCCACTGCGTGCGCACGCCATGGATGGTGATGTTCTTGCCATGGTTGATCTTCAGCGCATCGCCCTTGGTGTCCTCGATCGTGAGGTTCTCGATGGTGAAGTCGTTGGCGTTCACCAGCAGGCCTTCGGGGCCGACCACCTGGCCCTTGAACGAGAGCACGGTCTGGTCCTTGCCGGCACCCTTGATGGTGACGCCGTCGGTGCGCAGGCTGAGTCCGCGCGTGAGGTGGTAATGGCCAGCGGGGATGTCGATCACCGTGCCAGGCTTGGCGTCCAGAAGCTGTTCCTGCAGCTTCGATTCGAAGCTGGCGTCGGTCGCATTCTGCGGTGCGGGTGCCTGCTGGCTGCTGCACCCGGCGAGTACGGCGACGAGTGTGGCGGCGATGAGCGTCTTGCGCATGATCGTTGAACTCCCCATTCGAACGGCATTGCGGATGCCGTCACTGTCCCGCAACACGTTGCGGTTGGGGAGGGTAAAACGGCCAGGGCATGGGGGGCAAAGCGGCCAGTGTGCGGGGCGGAGGTCCACTCTTTGCTTAAAGGCTTGCCATCCCGGCGCAAGCCGGGATCCAGTAGCGATCACGTTTATTCGAGGCAGAAAAGTTGCTTCCGCGCCGATTGCCATTCTGCCCAACAGTTCTCTGCAACGATGTCGGGATAGCCGCGCGTTTTTTCGCCTGAGATGGCCATGCTGTAAGGGAGAGCTACGCAGTTGGCATGATCTCGGATAGCGATCACTTGATCCTCTGTAAGCGGAGCACCCTTCGTCTGTTCTGCCTTGTAGAGCAGCGCAACCAGTGCCGGAATGAATACGAGGCACAAGGGATCGTCCTGATCGTTACTCATGCAGTTCCCGATACCAATCGTCACTGGATTCCGGCCTGCGCTGGAATGACGAGCAGAAATTTCAGGCCGCGGCGCGCCGCGCTTCCTGCGGCGCCATGCCGGTCCAGCGCTTGAACGCGCGGCGGAATTCGCGCGGATCGCTGAAACCCACCTCGCCGCCGATCTCGGCCACGCTCAGGTCGCCGCCCTGCAGCAGTTGCAGCGCGCGTTCGGCGCGCACGCGGTCGTGGATCTCGCGGAACACGCGGCCGCTCTCGGTGAGCCGGCGGCGCAGCGAGCGTTCGCTGAGGTTGAGCGTGCGGGCCACCTCGTTGAGCGTGGGCTGCTGGCGCAACTGGCTGCGCAGCAGGCGTTCTACCGCGGCGACGATTTCCTGGTGCGGTTCCCCGCCATCCGGCGTGCGTTGCTGCGCGCACAGCGCCAACGCCTGCTGCGCGGTGAGCGGGTTGTAGCCGGGCAGCGGATGGGCCAGCCACTCCGTGCCGATCAGCAGCCGGCAGCGCGGCGCGTCGAAGCGCAGCTCGCAGCCGAACAGCTGCGCG
Organism: Rhodanobacter sp. 7MK24; assembly: GCF_014842995.1. Lineage (GTDB taxonomy): Bacteria > Pseudomonadota > Gammaproteobacteria > Xanthomonadales > Rhodanobacteraceae > Rhodanobacter_A. Next base: position 113,720 of record NZ_JACYXL010000002.1, on the reverse strand, counting down.
TACTCGTCGGCGTGGTCCGGGCGCGGGTAGGCCAGCTCCAGCCGCAGCGGACGCAGCTCGGTGCCGACCAGCTCGCGCGCGATCAGCGTCGAGCTGGCGAACAGCTCCTCACAGAAGAACGGCAGCAGGCTGGCGTCGTCGAACAGAGGCAGCGCGACCATCGCCACGGCATGTTCGTCCACTGGCTCGAACGCGAGGTCGAGCAGGCAGCCGCAGATCTTGTGGTAGCGGATGCCCGACTGCATCGCCTCGCCGAAGGTGCGGGAGGTCATCATCGCCAGCCCCAGCAGGCCGAAGCCGCCGACGGTGCCCTCGCGGCCGATGCGCAGCCCCGCGTCGCGCACGCCCGCCGCGCCCAGCGCCGTGAGTGCGCGATGCACGAACAGGCTGGCCTGCCGGTAGGAAACGCGCAGCGCCGGATCGGCGATCTGCGCGCGGTTCAGGCCCAGGCCGCCGAACCACGAGCGACTGTCCACGCCGCAGCCATCGGCGAGTTGCGTCAGATAGAGCAGCTTGTTGGTGGGAAATTCCGCCGCGGTGTAGCGCGGATCGTCCGTCACTTGCGTGGCGTGCGCGCTGGAATGGAAGCCGATCATGCCGGCGGGACGTGCCATGGTGCCGATGCTCCGACGCAGCCAGGCCAAGGCGGCCCGCGATCCGGACTTTCTAGCACGTCTGCGCGGCCGGTCGCTTGTGCATTGCGCAAGCGACCGGCCGTGAAGCCGTTTCGATCCTGCGTTGGCAGGGGAGCATCCACGGCGTGGTCAGCGTCGGGATGTCTCCCTGTCGCGTGGGTGGTTCAGCGCAGGCCGCCGCCAGCGTAGAGCTTCTCGCCGGTCAGCCAGCCTGCGTCGCCGGAGGCCAGGAAAACGGCGATCGAGGCAATGTCCTGCGGCTGGCCGATGCGACCCAGCGGCGTCTGTGCCACGGCATGGGTCTCGAACTCCGAACCGATGAAGCCGGCGCTATGGGTGCCTTCGGTCTCCACGATGCCCGGATTCAGGGCGTTGACGCGGATGCCGCGCGGGCCCAGTTCCCGTGCCAGCGCACCGGTGATGCCTTCCACCGCCGACTTGGTGGCGGTGTACACCGCCGAACCCGGTGGCGTGATACGGCTGACCAGCGAGCCTATGTTGATGATGCTGGCGCCCTGGCCGAGGTGCTTTTCCGCCGCCTGCGTGGTCAGCAGCAGGCCCAGCACGTTGACATCGAACTGCCTGCGGTAGTGCTCTTCGGTGATGGCCTCGATCGGCGCGAACTCGTAGACGCCCGAGTTGTTGACCAGGATGTCGAGGCGACCGAAACGCTCGACCGTCTGCGCGACGATGGCCCGCGCATCGGCGCCCTTCGAAACGTCGCCCTGCACGGCGAACGCCTTGCCGCCGGCCGCGGTGATCTCGGCTACCACGGCGTCGGCGCCGGCCTTGCTGGAGGCGTAGTTCACGGCGACGGCGGCGCCTGCGGCGGCAAGTGCCTTCGCGATGGCGGCGCCGATGCCCTTGGATGCGCCCGTGACGAGGGCGGTCTTGCCTTGGAGCTTGCTCATGGTGGGTTCCTGCGAGTGTGGCGAGTGGGGGATGGTCCGGGTTCTTAAATTCCGTAGTTCAAGATATATGAACTATGGAACCAATCGTCAAGGGGCGGGTAAAATGCCGCCATGCGTCCGCTGTTCCATCCATCGATCGACGACGTCACCGTGGAGGGCATACTCCACGCGCTGTCCGACTCCGTCGCGCGCGTCGATCTACGCCAGGCTGGCAGGCCTGGACTGCGCCGCGGCCTGTACCGCGTTCCAGCAGGCCGGCGACCGCGTCATCCCCAAATCCTCGCTGTCGCAGCACTTCCGCGTGCTGCGCGAAGCGGGCCTGGTCCGCAGCGAACGGTCCGGTGTGGAAATGCACAACACCACGCGCTGCGCAGAAATCGAGCAGCGCTTTCCCGGCCTGATTCCCGCCATCCTCAACGCGCATCGCATGCAGGCCGCGGGCACACCGTCGCCCCGCTCACCGCGTCGCAGGACGGCGACGCCAGCCGTCAGGAAGAAAGCAAAGGGTCGCTGAGTGTGCTGTTGCCGCAAATCCTGATGAGATCATTCTTGATGAAATGATCGGCGTGCGCCGGATGGACGGCGCACCGCACGTTGCGGCGCACCGTTTCGATCAGCGTCGCGTTACGGCTTGCGGTACTGATTCACCCATCGCGTGATTTCGTTGGCCGTGGGGATATCGTGATTGGCCTGGGTGGCCAGCGCAGTACTGACCGTGGCGGCGACCAGATGGCCTTGCGGATCGATCAGCAGCAGGGCCGGATAGGTCGAGATACCGAGCGCGTCGATCCACGCTTGGGCATCCACCAGGCTGGAAACTTGCAGCTTGCGCTGTTTGGCGAACGTCAGCGCGGTGTCGCGTGACTCGTAGGTCACTGTGAGCAGCTTGAAGTCTTTGTGTTGCTTCGCCAGCGCGTTTAACGTGGGTACCTCGGCGATGCACGGGATGCAGTCGGCGAAGTAGAAGCTGAGCAAGGTGTAATGGCCCTTGAAGTCCGCATTGGTCACGCGCTGGCCTTGCGCGGTACGCAGGTCGAAGGCGGGGAGTGCCTCGCCCGGTTTGAGCTTGAGCGATAGCGTATTGGGCGCCGGTGCCTGATGGGCGGAGTTGATGCGCAGCACGACCTCGGATTGCGCATTGACGGACTTGGAGAACGATGCGCCGGGAGCGCGCGCCTGACGCATGAAGTCGTCGTAGCTGATAGGTTTGCCGCTGCTGTCGAGGAGACTGATTTTCGCGTCGCTGGGCAACACCAGGGCGGAAATCAGTTGCTGCTTCTGAGCCGCAGTTTGCGCGTAGGCCGTAGTGCCGACGAACAGGCTGGCCAGCAGACAGATGGTTGCAGGCGGACGGGACATCGCGGTTCCCTATGGATGTGGAGCCGCGAGGCTAATACGGAAATCGGGCGACGCAGAATTCCCCTCGCTCTCAACACGGTCGAGAGCGAGGGGATAGCGTTATTCGCCGATGGTCAGCAACGAGGCGTTGCCGCCGGCCGCCGTGGTGTTGACGGTGAGCGTGCGCTCGCCGGCGAAGCGCAGCAGGTAGTGCGGGCCGCCGGCCTTGGGGCCGGTGCCGGACAGCGACTCGCCGCCGAACGGCTGCACGCCGACCACCGCGCCGATCTGGTTGCGGTTGACGTAGCAGTTGCCGACGCGGGCGTGGCTGCGGATGTATTCCACGGTGTCGTCGATGCGGCTGTGCACGCCCAGCGTGAGACCGTAGCCGGTGGCGTTGATCTGCTCCACCACCTGCGGCAGTTCGCTGCCCTTCCAGCGCAGCACGTGCAGCACGGGGCCGAACACTTCGCGCGTGAGGGTGGCAAGCGCCGGTATTTCGTAGGCGCGCGGTGCGAAGAAGGTGCCGTTGGCGGTGGCAGCCGGGTCGAGCGGCACTTCGCCGATCTTCTTCGCTTCCTTGTCCATGCGTGCGGCGTGGTCGACGAGGATCTTGCGCGCGTCCTCGTCGATCACCGGGCCGACGTCAGTCGAGAGCTGGCCCGGATCGCCCACCTTCAGCTCGGCCATCGCGCCGGCAAGCATGCCGATCACCTTGTCGGCGATGTCTTCCTGCACGAACAGCACGCGCGCCGCGGAGCAGCGTTGGCCGGCGGACTGGAAGGCAGAGGCGATCACGTCCTTGACGATCTGTTCGGGCAGTGCGGAGGAGTCGGCGATCATCGCGTTTTGGCCGCCGGTCTCGGCGATCAGCGCGGCGATCGGCGCGTTGCGCGCGGCGAGCGCGCGGTTGATCGCCCAGGCGGTTTCGGTGGAGCCGGTGAAGGCGACACCGGCCACGCGCGGGTCCTTGGTCAGCGCGGCGCCGACCACGGCGCCGTCGCCGGGCAGGTACTGCAGCACGGCCTCGGGCACGCCCGCTTCGTGCAGCAGCTTCACCGCGGCGTAGCCGATCAGGCTGGTCTGCTCGGCGGGCTTGGCGATCACGCTGTTGCCGGCGGCAAGCGCGGCGCTCACCTGGCCGAGGAAGATCGCCAGTGGGAAGTTCCACGGGCTGATGCAGACGAATACGCCGCGACCGTTGAGGAACAACTGGTTGCTCTCGCCGGTTGGTCCCGGGAGTTGTTCCGGATGACCGAACAGGCGGCGCGCCATGGTGGCGTAGTAGCGCAGGAAGTCGGCCGCCTCGCGGATCTCGGCGATGGCGTCGGGCAGGCTCTTGCCGGCTTCGCGCACGCACAACGCGATGAATTCGGCGCGGCGCGCTTCGAGCTGTTCCGCTGCGTGTTCGAGGATGGCGGCGCGGCTGGCCGCCGGCAGGCGGTCCCAAGCGGGCTGGGCGGCGACGGCGTTGGCCAGTGCCTTGTCCACCAGTGCGGCGTCGGCGCTGATGTAGCTGCCCACGTTCTGGCGGCGGTCGGCCGGGTTGGTCACCTGCACGGTGGGGCCATTGCCCTTGCCGCCCGGCACCAGCGGTTCGGCGTTCCAGGGGCCGGACTTGCCGTTGACGGCTTCGGCGGTGGCCTTCAGTTCGTTGTCGTTGGAGAAGTTGATGCCCATGGAATTCTTCCGAAGCTCACCAAAGAGATTGACCGGCAGCGGGATGCGCGGATGGGGAATGGAAGCGAAGCGGCGCACCGTTTCGCAGGGATCGGCCACCAGCTCGCGCACCGGCAGCGTCTCGTCCACCACGCGGTTGACGAAGCTGGTATTGGCGCCGTTTTCCAGGAGGCGGCGCACCAGGTAGGGCAGCAGGTCCTCGTGCGTGCCCACCGGCGCGTACACGCGGCAGGGCACGTTGAGGTTCTGCGGGCCGATCACTTCCGCGTACAGGTCGGTGCCCATGCCGTGCAGACGCTGGAACTCGAACGGACGGCCGCGCGCGACGTGATGCACGGCGGCGATGCTGTGCGCGTTGTGGGTGGCGAACTGCGGATAGATCAGTTCGCTGCCGGCGTCGAACAGCTTGCGCGCGCAGGCGAGGTAAGACACGTCGGTGTTCGGCTTGCGCGTGTACAGCGGGTAGCCGGCCAGGCCCTGTTCCTGTGCGCGCTTGATCTCGGCGTCCCAGTAGGCGCCCTTGACCAGGCGCACGTACCAGCGGCGATTGGCGGCGCGGGCGGTCTCGATCAGCCAGTCGATCACGAACGGCGTGCGCTTGGAGTACGCCTGCACCACGATGCCCAGGCCGTTCCAGCCCTGCAGCGAGGGATGCACGAACACGTCGCCGATGATGTCCAGCGAGAGTTCGAGACGGTCGGCCTCCTCGGCGTCCACCGATAGCGCGATGCCTTGCTTCATCGCCAGCTGCGACAGCTCCAGCAGCTTGGCGGTGAGGTCGCGGCGGGCGATCTCGCGCTTGGCCACTTCGTAGCGCGGATGCAGCGCGGACAACTTCACCGAGATCGACGGCGCGTCGGTGTGATTGGCGAACGGGCCGCGCGCGCCGATGCGCGCGATGGCGCGGCGGTAGTCTTCCTGGTAGCGCTCGGCGGTCTCGCTGGTGAGCGCGGATTCGCCCAGCATGTCGTAGGAATAGCGGTACACCGCGTATTCCTTCTTCGCGCAGCGGTCCAGCGCCTCGTCGATGGTCTGCCCCATCACGAACTGGTGGCCCATGATGCGCATGGCCTGGCGCACGGCGAGGCGGATTGCCGGCTCGCCAGCGCGGCCGGCGAGGCGCTTCAATGCGCCGGTGAAGTCGCGGCGGGTTTCCTCGGCCAGGTTCACCAGGTGGCCGGTGAGCATCAGGCCCCAGGTGCTGGCGTTGACGAACAGCGACTCGCTCTGGCCGAGATGCTTCTTCCAGTCCGCGTCGCCCAGCTTGTCGCGGATCAGCTTGTCGGCAGTGGCCTTGTCGGGAATGCGCAGCAGCGCTTCCGCCACGCACATCAGCAGCACGCCTTCCTCGGAGGAAAGATCGTACTGGCGCATGAAGGATTCGACCGCGCTCTGGTCCTTGGCGCGCACGCGCACGCGGGTCACCAGGCCGGCGGCGACGTCGATCACCTGCTCGCGCTCGGCGGGTGGCAGGGTGGCCTGGGCGAGCAGGTCGTTGACCGCTTCGGTTTCGTCGCGCAGCCACGCGGCGGTGATGCGCGCGCGGGCCGGCTCGGCGCCGGCGGGGAGTTCGGGGCTGAGAATGGGTTGGGTCACGGCAGGGTCGATGCGGTGGGAAGAGGCGAAACAGAACGCGGGATTGTACGCCGTGCGCCGCCGCGCCGCCGCAACCGGGCCTGCGGACCTTCGAACGCGAGACCTAAGGCGCATGTCGGCAAACGGTGCCGGCAAAACCGGTTCGGCTCAGGCGCCTGCGGCATTCTTGCCCCTTGCGGCCATTGCGACCTATCATCGAAGCGCTCTTGGCACGCCGGATCTCCATGATCGTGCTACGACCAGCCGCCGCCGGCTTGCCCCGCGTGTCGATATGGCTTAGGCCCAATCGCACGCTCAGCCGGCGCGGGCTGCGTCGGCTCATCATGCTTCTGGTGGTGCTGGCGCTGGCTGTCGCCGTTCTGGGTGCGTGGGTGGGGAATGTGTTCGCCCCGCTGTTCGCCCTGGTCGAGTCGGCTGCCGTGGCTGTCGCCTTGCGCGTGGCCTGGCGGGTCGGCCGCCGCGGCGAGCGCATCATCCTCGACGAAAGGTCGCTGGTGGTGCAGTCGCTGCCGGGGCGCCGCTGCGTGCGTTTCCAGTCCTGCTGGGTGCGCGTGCGGTTGGACGAAGGGGATAACGGATGTCATCGCCTGCTGCTGTCGTCGCACGGGCGCGAGCTGGAAATCGGCGGGTTCCTTGCCGAACAGGAACGTGTCGAGCTGTTGCGGAAACTCAAGCTGCTGCTGGGCGAGGTCAACGGCCAGCTGCGCGGATAGGTTCAACAAAGGGCGAGAGCATGACATCTGGCAGCATCAGGACTGACGGGGCCGAACCGGGCCGCGGGCTGGGCATCAAGCGCGCCGTCGCGGCGGCCTTGGCGCCCATGCTGGCGCTGTGCGCCGGCATCGCGCAGGCCAACCCCGAACCGGGGCAGCTCAACATGACGCGCGGCGTGACCACCTGGTCGGGCGAGCCGTATTTCCTCAACAACGTCGCCCTCGGCGTCTGCGTCGTCATCGGCATCGTGGTGTTCGGCGCGATGTTCATCGCCATGTTCCGCTTCCGCAAATCGCGCGGCGCGGTACCGGAAAAGTGGTCCCACAACACCACGGTCGAGATCATCTGGACGGCGATCCCGGTGCTGATCCTGATGGCGCTGGCGTGGATGGCCACCGGCGGACTGGTCTCGTTCGCGGACACCACCGGCGCGCAGATGACGATCAAGGTCACCGGCTACCAGTGGAAATGGCGCTACGACTACGTCGATTACCAGGGCAAGCCGGTCAGCAAGGTCGGCTTCATGTCCCGACTCGACGAGCTTTCCGACAAGACCCGCCAGCTGGGCTCGGGCATGGATCCGTACGCGGTGAAGACCGGTAACGAGAACACCTACCTGCTCAACGTGGACAAACCGCTGGTGCTGCCGATCCACACCAAGATCCGCTTCGTCATCACCAGCGAGGACGTGATCCACTCGTGGTGGGTGCCCGCGTTCGGCTGGAAGATGGATGCCATCCCGGGCATCGTCAATTCGGCTTGGACCAATATCAACGAGGCTGGCACCTACCGTGGCCAGTGCGCCGAGCTGTGCGGCCAGGACCACGGCTTCATGCCCATCGTGGTGAAGGCTGTTTCGCAGGAGGATTTCAACAAGTGGCTGGCGGCGCAGGAACAGGCGAATGCGCCGGCTCCGGCCGCAACGCCGGCAGCCGCCTCCACCGCCGCCGCGCCGGCCGGCCACGGCTGATCCACCGCGAAAGCATCCCTATTCCGGAGAGCGGCCGCCCGCGGTCGCGCCATCGACAGACTTAAGGCAGAGGTGCGCAATGGCCCACGAAGCCACCCACGATCACCACGACCACCACCACGCGCCGCAGGGCTTCTTCCAGCGCTGGGTGATGTCCACCAACCACAAGGACATCGGCACGCTGTACCTCGTCTTTTCGTTGACGATGTTCTTCATCGGCGGCAGCTTCGCGATGGTGATACGCGCCGAGCTGTTCAAGCCGGGGCTGGACCTGGTGCAGCCGTACTTCTTCAACGAGATGACCACCATGCATGCGCTGGTGATGATCTTCGGCGCGATCATGCCGGCCTTCGTGGGCCTGGGTAACTGGATGATCCCGTTGATGATCGGCGCGCCGGACATGGCGCTGCCGCGCATGAACAATCTCTCGTTCTGGATCCTGCCGTTCGCCTTCGCGCTGATGCTGTCCACGCTGTTCCTGCCCGGCGGTGGCCCGGCCGGCGGCTGGACGATGTATCCCCCGCTGTCGCTGCAGAGCAGCTCGCTGGCCTACGTGGTGTTCGCGATCCATCTGATGGGCATCAGTTCGATCATGGGTGCGATCAACATCATCGCCACCATCCTCAACATGCGCGCGCCAGGCATGGATCTCCTGAAGATGCCAGTGTTCGTATGGAGCTGGCTGATCACCGCGTTCCTGCTGATCGCGGTGATGCCGGTGCTGGCCGGCGCGGTGACCATGCTGCTCACCGACAAGTATTTCGGTACCAGCTTCTTCAACCCGGGCGGTGGCGGCGACCCCGTGCTGTACCAGCACGTGTTCTGGTTCTTTGGCCACCCCGAGGTGTACATCATGATCCTGCCCGCGTTCGGGATCATCTCGGAAATCGTGCCGACCTTCGCGCGCAAGCCGATCTTCGGCTACCGCGCGATGGTGTACGCGATCGCCTGCATCGCCTTCCTGTCGTTCATCGTGTGGGCGCACCACATGTTCGCGGTGGGCCTGCCGCTGGGCGCGGATATCTTCTTCATGTACGCCACGATGCTGATCGCGGTACCGACCGGCGTGAAGGTGTTCAACTGGGTGGCGACGATGTGGGGCGGCTCGATGACCTTCGAGACGCCGATGCTGTTCGCCGTCGCCTTCATCATCCTGTTCACCATCGGCGGCTTCTCCGGCCTGATGCTGGCGCTGGTGCCCGCCGACTTCCAGTACCACGACACCTACTTCGTGGTGGCGCACTTCCACTACGTGCTGGTGACCGGCGCGGCCTTCGCGATCATGGGCGGCACGTACTACTGGCTGCCGAAATGGACCGGCCACATGTACAACGAGTTCTGGGGCAAGGTGCATTTCTGGTGCAGCGTGGTGTTCGTGAACGTGCTGTTCTTCCCGCAGCACTTCCTGGGCCTGGCCGGCATGCCGCGCCGCATCCCCGACTACAACGTTGCGTTCGCCAATTTCAACATGATCAGCTCGATCGGCGGCTTCCTGTTCGGCGCATCGCAGCTGATCTTCCTGGGCGTGGTGGTGCACTGCGCCTTCTTCGCCAGGAAGAAGGCCGCCGACCGCGTGTGGGAAGGCGCCAAGGGCCTGGAGTGGACGGTGCCGTCACCGGCGCCGCACCACACGTTCGAAGTGCCGCCGGTGGTGCGCGACGAAGAGCTCGCGCACGGCCACGTGGACGATTGACGCGGGAGGCACAGGCACATGACCAGCCAAGCAGCAAACGGACAACTCGGGCCGAAGCATCGCCACGGCGTGCGCCGCACCGTGCTGGTGCTGGCCATCGTGGTCGGCGCGTTCTTCCTGTTGCCGTTCGTGCAAATTTTGTTGATGAAGTAGTCGCGGCGGTTCACCGCCACATTGGGTGAAGCGGTCGCGGTTTTGCCGCTTCACGGGAAACTCCACGGAGTCTCAGCATGTCCCAGCAGCACGACGTCTACTACGTACCGAGCAAGAGCCAGTGGCCCATCGTGGCCGCGGTGGTGATGTTCCTCACCGTGTTCGGCGCGGCGCACTGGTTGAATGCGGAGCCGGGTGATACCGGTTTCGGCAAGACGGTGATCGCCATCGGCGCGGTCGGCGTCCTCGGCATGTTCTTCGGGTGGTTCCGCTCGGTCATCAAGGAGTCGCTGGCCGGCAACTACAACCACCAGGTGGACACCTCGTTCCGCATGGGCATGATGTGGTTCATCTTCTCCGAGGTGATGTTCTTCGGCGCTTTCTTCGGCGCGCTGTTCTACATCCGCAACTTCTCGGTGCCGTGGCTGGGCGGCGAGGGGCACGGTGTGCTCACCCATCAGTACCTTTACGAAGCCTACAGCGGCTCGTGGGGCGTGGCAGGTGGCAATGGCCCGCTGCACGTCGGGGGCGCCTTCAGCGTGGTGCAGCCGTGGGGCCTGCCGCTGTTGAACACGCTGATCCTGCTCACTTCCAGCGTCACCGTGACCATCGCGCACCACGCGCTGCGTGCCGGCCACCGCGGCAGGATCCTGCTGTTCCTCGGCCTCACCGTGCTGCTGGGCGCCACCTTCCTGTATTGCCAGGCGCACGAGTACATGGAGGCGTATAAGGAACTCAATCTCACCCTGCATTCCGGCGTGTACGGTTCCACCTTCTTCATGCTCACCGGTTTCCACGGCCTGCATGTGACGCTGGGCACGATCATGCTGGCGGTGATCTGGTGCCGCGTGCTGAAGGGCCACTTCAACAAGGAACACCACTTCGGCTTCGAGGCCGTGGCGTGGTACTGGCACTTCGTGGACGTGGTGTGGCTGGGCCTGTTCCTGTTCGTCTACATCCTGTGATTTGACGCGACATCCTGTCGCGGAGAGCGAAAGTCAAAAGCCGGACATCCATGGCCTGACTGTTTTGACTTCATGCGACATCGTGTCGCGGAGGGCGAAGATCAAAAACCGACCGTCCATGGCCGGACTCTTCATGAGAAGCCTCGCCACGGATCGAGTTCGAATACAGGAAGCCCGCCAATTGGCGGGCTTCTTCGTGTTGCGGGGAAACAGGCGGTGCCTGGGCAGCTACAATCACTGGCCCACGTCGTGCGGTTGCAGCCAGCCCATCCAGATGCCGAACACGACCATGCCGATCAGCAGCAGCGAGAGTGCGATGCGGCGCGTCAGCGCCCAGGCCATGCGCTTGTCGTCGTGCTTGTCGGTCATCATGTAGTACAAGGCTTGGCCGAGGCTGAAAATCACCACCAGCAACACCACCACCACCGCGTATTTGTAGATGGGGCCCACGTGATTGATCCGGTCGATTCTGTTGCATCGAGTATAGCGACCGGGGCGCTCGCATCGTGCTAGTCGGGTTTCGCCGTCCACCGTGGTGGGCCATTGCGCTCACTGTTGCCGCGACGGTGCTTTTCGTGCGGCTGGGCTTCTGGCAATTGCATCGCGCCGAGTTCAAGGACGACCTGCTGCGACGCTATGCCGCGGCTGCCGTGGCCGCTCCGCAGGAATTCGATCTGGTGGCGCTGCAACCGCCGCCGGACGCCTATCCCCGCGTGCAGGTGCGGGGGCGCTATCTCGCGAATCGCACCTATCTCCTCGACAACCCGAAGCACGACGATCTCGGTGGCGTCGAGGTCTATGTGCCGTTCCAGCCGCAAGGCGGCGATCGTCTGCTATTGGTGGATCTCGGCTTCCTGCCCGGCAACGGCACCGCCGCAACACCGCAGCTGCCGCCGTTGCCGCAAGACGAGCAAAGCCTGCGCGGCCTGTACCTGCCTCCGCCGGGGCACGGCATCGAGATGGGCGGCAATGCATTGCCGCGGCAGACGCAGTGGCCGAAGACGACGATCTATCTCGATCTTGACCAGGTTGCGGGCGATCTGGGCGACAAGCTGTACCCGCGCGTGCTGGCACTGGATGCCGATCCGTCCTCGATCTACGTGCGCGTGCATGCGCTGGATTTCGGCGACATGCCGCCGGCACGGCATCGCGCCTATGCGTTCCAGTGGTTTTCCTTCGCCATCGCCGTGGTGGTGATTCTGTTGGCGCTGAACCGCAAGCGCGGTTCGCGCCGTTCCTGACTTAGAGCGTGTTCCGATGAATGCTGTCGATCCCGTCGCGCTGCGCAAGAGCCGCCTGAAGCTGTTGCTGGTCGCTTCGATTTTCGCCGCCCCCTTTGTGCTGGCGATGGTGCTCACACTGGCCGGTTGGCAACCAACCGCAAAGGGCAATGGCCTGCCGGTCAGGCCGCAGCGCAACTTCGCGCAAGAGCAGGTGCCTGTGCGTCTCGCCGATGGGAGCACGTGGGCATGGCGCGACAGCGAGCCGAGGCTGACCCTCGTCGCGCTGCCCGGGCCCGATTGCGCCGCGCGCTGCTATGGCGCGCTGACCGCCATGGCCAAGGCGCGCGTGATGCTCAACCGCAACCAGTCGCGGTTGCGCCTGTTGTACGTGGGGACGCCGCCTGCCGATGCGCGGCAGCGCGAGGGCATGGCGAACTACTGGAAGATCGGCGAGGACGTGGGCGGCAAGCTGGCGCCATGGCGTCCGGGCGAGCCGGACAGCGTGGGCGCTCTGCTGGTGGAATCCGATGGCACGGCGCTGGCGAGTTATCCTGCCGGCTTCGACGCCTCCGGGCTGCTCCAGGATATGCAGAAGGTCATCAAGTGATGTCGTTGCAAGTGGGAAAGATGCTGCGCTGGCTGTCGGTGCTGGCGGCCGTGTTCGCGTTCGGTCTGGTGATGTTCGGCGCTTTCGTGCGCCTGTCCAATGCCGGCCTGTCCTGTCCGGATTGGCCCACCTGCTACGGCGAGGCGACCTGGCCGCAGCATGCGCAGGCGGTGGCACAGGCCGACGCCGCGTTCCCGAACCGCCCCTACGAGGCGCACAAGGCCTGGCGTGAACAGGTGCACCGCATGCTGGCCGGCACGCTGGGCGTACTGGTGCTGGGACTGGCGCTGGTCATTTCCTGGCGCGACCGCAGTACGCGCGTGAAGGTGATCGCGGGCGCCGTATGTGCGGCGATAGGCGTGACGCTGTACATGCGTGGCGATTACGTGGTATCGGCGTCGTTGTCCGCCCTGGCGATCATGTCGCCGACGCTGGGCGCATGGCGTCTGCGCGGCAGTGGTGCGCAGCGGATCATCGTGCTTGCGCTGGCCGTCATCATCTTCCAGGCCATGCTGGGGATGTGGACCGTGACCCTGTTGCTGAAGCCTGTCGTGGTGACCGGCCATCTTCTGGGCGGCATGACCACGTTCGCGTTGCTGGGCTATGCAGCGGTGCGTTTTGCCGGGGTGGGTGCGGCTGATGATGCGTTGGTCGGCCTGCGCAGACTGGTGATCTTGGGCATCGTGCTGCTGGCCTGCCAGATCGCACTGGGTGGCTGGACGTCGTCGAACTACGCGGCGCTGGCCTGCGGTTTCGGCGACGCGGCTTTCCCGCAGTGCCTGGGTCAATGGTGGCCGCATGGCGACTACCATCAGGGCTTCATCCTCTGGCGCGGCATCGGCGTGAATTTCGAAGGCGGCATTCTCGACCAGGACGCGCGCACCGCGATCCAGATGGTTCATCGCATCGGTGCGCTGGTGGTGTTCTGCTACCTCGGCTGGCTGTCGCACAAGCTCGCGCGGCGGGGCTTGCGCTGGTATGGCATCGCGGTGGGCGTCGCGCTGGTCTGCCAGGTTCTGCTGGGCATCAGCAACGTGCACTTCGGCCTGCCGCTGCCGGTGGCGACCGCGCACAATGGCATGGCGGCGCTGCTGCTGTTCACCCTGGTGGCGGCATTGGCGCGCACGCAACGCCAGCCTGACCTGCGCGGAGTGCTGGCATGAGCATGCTGGGCGAATACCTGCAGCTGACCAAGCCGCGCGTGGTCGCGCTGCTGGTGTTCTGTGCGGTGATCGGCATGTTCCTCGCGGTGCCGGGGATTCCGCCCTGGCGCGCGCTGGTATGGGGCACGCTGGGGATCTGGCTGGCTTCCGGTTCGGCCGCGGCATTCAACCACCTGATCGATCAGCGCATCGACAAGCTGATGACGCGCACCGCACGACGGCCGCTGGCCACCGGCCATCTCAAGCCTTGGCAGGTGCTGGTGTTCGCCATCGCGATGGGTATCGTCTCGATGCTGGTGCTGGCGCTGCTGGTGAACGGCCTCACGGCGTGGCTCACCTTTGGCGGCCTGATCGGCTACGCGCTGGTGTATACGGCCTATCTCAAGCGCGCCACGCCGCAGAACATCGTGATCGGCGGCCTCGCGGGTGCGATCCCGCCGGTGCTGGGCTGGACGGCAGTCACCGGTGCGCTGCATCCGTTCGCGCTGCAGTTGTGCCTGATCATCTTCGTATGGACACCGCCGCACTTCTGGGCGCTGGCGATCTTCCGCCGCGAGGATTACGCGCGCGCCGGCGTGCCGATGTTGCCGGTGACCCACGGCGTGGCCTACACGCGCTGGCAGGTGCTGTTCTACACCGTGCTGCTGGTGCTGGTGACCCTGCTGCCGGCGATCACCGGGTACAGCGGCTGGCTCTACCTTGGCGGCGCGGTGGTGCTGGGGGTGGGCTTTCTATACTACGCGATCCGCCTGCTGAGGCCGCCGGACGAGTTCTTCGCGATGCGGGTGTTCAAGTACTCCATCATTTACCTGATGGCGCTGTTTGCTTTTCTGCTGATAGACCACTGGGTGGCTGAGCCGTTGCGGCATGGCCTTGTGTTCCAGCGGCTTGGTTGAGAGGCTGCGCGGAACATCCGGCCCTGCGGCTCCTGCGGGCGAGGGATGTTTCGTTATCGCAAGGAACAAAGCGGTTTCGGACGCGCGCGGCACCCGGGTTCCTTCTCTTTGCGAGTCCACGCCACCGCAGATGCGGTGGCAAACGGCGAAGCTGGCCCGAAGGTCGGAAAGCCGGATGCACGGAGCAGAGAGAAGTGCGCCATGGAAGCGGCCTGGTTCAATCCACCGGAACGGCAAGCAGCTTGCGTCTGGGTTCGGAGGCAAGTCCGCCTATGCGATGGAGGTCGCGGCCACAGTGCCGTATCCGGGAACTGAGGTTTTATGTGCGCCGTCCCGGCGCGCGCCGGACGCAAGCGTGGCGTGTGTAGCGCATTGAAGAGGCGCTCCACGAGTGGCAGATCAGATGTGCCGGCTCCGATCATTGCCGCTGAGCGCAGAAGCCGATGGCATCAAGGGATTCTGATTGAGCCACAGCCGCGGATTCATCTTCCATGCGTTGACTCGGTCGCCGTTGCACCGCAAAATAGCCAGGTCGCGCGACTGTGTCATCGTCGCCGGCATCCTGTCCTGACTAACCAAGGCATATGGACGTTTACCCTAGTCGCAACGTCGACATCCGCTCGCATCGGGTGCCGGCAATGCATAACAAGCTGAACGCCTGCGGCAGTCGCCAGCGGTCGGCCGGTCTTTTCCTCGACTAGGAAACGCCGGCCCATCCTCGACGGCGTCGCACGCCGCAACCGAGGAGATGGGCCCATGAAGCTCCTTCGCGATTTTTTCCGCCTGCGGACTCCCCGCCGCAGCCTGTCCGTCGCACGCCGCGATGCGCGCCGCCGTGTCTATGTGGTGACCGTGCCGGCGCCGCTGACCACGCCTGCCGCCGAGCCGCAACGCAAGGCCGAGGCGCGTGCCAGCGCGCCGTTGTCGTCACCGCGTCATCTGCAGCTGGCTCACTGATGCACGCGCGCGTGCCCCGCAGGTGCTGGCCTCCGCCAGTGCGGCGGGTGCGCGGTTTGCGTCCGGCGACCTGCCTGGTCGCCGCGAGCCATCCATCCGGCGTTCCGTCCAGCTAGCCCGGCTCCTGTGCCGATACGCTGCCGCGGCGCGCGACACCAAAAAGAACGGTAGCGATCCATGAGCAAGTCTTTCTCCCGCTCGACCGTCAAGGCTGCGGCCACCGCGCATGTGCCCGCGGCGCAGGAAGCGTTCCGCGACAACGACAGCCTGCTGGTCATGCTCGAGACTTCGCTGCACGGTCTCGACGAGGAGAACATCACCGAGCGGCTGGATCGCGACGGCGCCAACGAGGTGTCGCACGAGAAGCCGCCGCACTGGTCGGTGCAGCTGCTGCGTACCTTGAAGAACCCGTTCATTCTGGTGTTGTTGATTCTCGCGGGGGTGGAGCTATTCACCTCGCCGGACGATCCCTCCGGCCCGATCATCATCGGCATGATGGTGGCGATCAGCGTGGTGCTCAGTTTCACGCAGGAGTACCGCTCCTCGCGCGCCGCCGAGAAGCTCAAGGCGATGGTGCGCAATACCGCCACGGTCACGCGCCGCGCCTCGGACGGACACAGCGAGCGGATCGAGGTGCCGGTGGGTGAGCTGGTAGTGGGCGACATCGTGCACCTGGCGGCCGGCGACATGGTGCCTGCGGACCTGCGCCTGCTGACCGCGAAGGACCTGTTCATCAGCCAGGCCATCCTCACCGGTGAATCGCTGCCGGTGGAAAAGGCCGCGCCGGCGCAGGTGCACACAGCGGTAGGCGGCGCGCAACAAGACAGTCCGCTGGATTTGCCCACCATCGGCTACATGGGTACCAACGTGGTGTCCGGTACCGCCACTGCCGTGGTGGTCGCCACCGGTCCGCGCAGCTACCTCGGCTCGCTCGCGCACAGCATGACCGGCCAGCAGGTGCAGACCAGCTTCGACCTCGGCGTGCGCAGCGTGAGCTGGCTGCTGATCCGCTTCATGCTGGTGATGGTGCCGGTGGTGCTGGGCATCCAGTGGTACAAGCAGGGCTTCCTCAATGCGCTGACCTTCGCCCTGTCGGTGGCGGTGGGCCTGACGCCGGAGATGTTGCCGCTGATCGTGACCGCGAACCTCGCCAAGGGCGCGATCGCGATGTCCAAGCGCAAGGTGGTGGTGAAGCGCCTCAACGCGATCCAGAACTTTGGTGCGATGGATGTGCTGTGCACCGACAAGACCGGCACGCTCACGCTGGACAAGATCGTGCTGGAGCGCCACCTCGATCTCGATGGCGAAGACTCGGAGGACGCGCTGGAATACGGCTACCTCAACAGCCACTTCCAGACCGGCCTGAAGAACCTGATGGACAAGGCGGTGCTGTCGCATCGCGACCTGGAGCCGATCGTCGCGCGCTACCGCGTGGTGGACGAGATCCCGTTCGACTTCCAGCGTCGCCGCATGTCGGTGGTACTGGCCCACGGCGGCGACGGCCAACACCTGCTGGTGTGCAAGGGCGCGGTGGAGGAAATGCTTTCCATCTGCTCCACGGAGCGTCGCGATGACCAGATCATCCCGATGACCGACGCGCGCCGCCAGGAAATCAAGGCGATGACGCACCACCTCAACGAGGACGGTCTGCGCGTGCTGGTGGTGGCGATCAAGCAGGAAGAGCCGCACAACCGTGCCTATGGCGTGGCCGACGAGGCCGGCCTCACGGCGGTGGGCTGCCTGGCCTTCCTCGATCCGCCCAAGGACACGGCGGCCACCGCGATCGCGGCGCTGCATCACCACGGCGTCGAAGTGAAGGTGATCACCGGCGACAACGAGGCGGTGACGCGCAAGATCTGCCGCGAGGTGGGCCTCGACGTGGCGCACTCAGCGCAAGGCCGCGACGTCGAGCCGCTGGACGACGATGCGCTCGACGAACTGGTCAGGCGCACCACCGTGTTCGCCAAGATGTCGCCGCTGCAGAAGGCGCGCGTGGTGACGTCGCTGCGGCGCCAGGGCCATACGGTGGGCTTCCTCGGCGACGGCATCAACGATGCACCGGCGCTGCGCGAGGCGGACGTGGGCATCTCGGTGGATACCGCCACCGACATCGCCAAGGAATCGGCGGACATCATCCTGCTGGAAAAAAACCTGATGGTGCTGGAAGAGGGGGTGCTCGAAGGGCGCGTCACCTTCGGCAACATCATCAAGTACATCAAGATGACGGCCAGCTCGAACTTCGGCAACGTGCTGAGCATGATGGTGGCGAGCGTGTTCCTGCCGTTCGTGCCGCTGCTGCCGCTGCAGATCCTGGTACTGAACCTGCTGTACGACATCTCTCAGCTGTCGATCCCCTTCGACCGCATGGACGAGGAATACCTGCGCAAGCCGCGCAAGTGGGATGCCAGCGACATCGGACGCTTCATGTTCTGGATCGGCCCGACCAGCTCGATCTTCGACATGACCACGTTCGCGCTGCTGTGGTACGTGTTCGGTGCGAACGGTCCGGCGCATCAGGACCTGTTCCAGTCCGGCTGGTTCATCGAGAGCCTGCTGACCCAGACGCTGGTGGTGCACATGATCCGCACGCGCAAGATTCCGTTCCTGCAAAGCGTGGCGGCGGCGCCGGTGCTGGGCCTGACCACCGCGATCATCGCGATCGGCATGGTCATTCCGTTCACCGCCATCGGTGCCAAGCTCGGCATGGTGCACCTGCCGGACGACTACTTCGGCTGGTTGGCTGTCACTGTTGTCGCTTACTGCGCGCTGACACAGCTGGTGAAGGTCATCTACATACGCCGCTTCGAGCGTTGGCTTTGAGCTGACTCCCGTTCCGCCGAGGAGCAGGAAACATCCTCGCCGTTTGCCCCGGGGCGCCCCGGGGCATGGCATCCACGGGCGCTTTCCCGCGCGCTCCCGCCGTTGCAAGCTACATTCGGCGCGAACATCACAAGGGGCGCCGGCTCATTCCGCGCCCGATCCCATTCGGAGTCCATCATGAAAGGAACCCTGATCCTGCTGGATATCGCAGGCTACGTGGCGCTGTTGCTGTGGGGCACGCACATGGTCACCAGCGGCGTGCTGCGCGGCTATGGCAGCGCGCTGCGTCGCTGGCTGGGGCGCTACCTCAGCCACCGAACCGCCGCGTTCTGCTTTGGCCTGGGCATGACCGCGCTGCTGCAGAGCAGTACCGCCACCGGCATGATGGCCACCTCGTTCGCGGCGAACGGTTTCCTCGGCCTGGTGCCGGGGCTGGTGGTGATGCTGGGCGCGAACGTGGGTACCACCCTGGTGGTGCAGCTGCTGTCGTTCGATGTCGCCCTGGTCGCGCCGGTGCTGGTGCTGCTCGGTTTCATGGTGTACCGGCGTAGCGACGATGCGCGCTTCGAGAACCTGGGCCGCTGCGCGATCGGCCTGGGCCTGATGCTGCTGGCGCTGCACATGCTGGTGGTGTCGATGGCGCCGGTGGAAGACACCGCGCTGCTGCGCACGGCGCTGCACAGCCTTGCCAGCGAACCGGTGATGGCGATGCTGGTGGCGGCCCTGCTCACCTGGGCCTGCCATTCCAGCGTCGCGGTGGTGTTGCTGATCGTCTCCCTGGCCACCACCAACGTGGTCGATGCGCAGGGTGCACTGGCACTGGTGCTGGGCGCGAACCTCGGCGGTACCTTGCCGGCCTTGCTCGATGCCAGCACGCCGGTCGCGCGTCGCCTGCCGCTGGGCAACCTGCTGGTGCGTGCATTCGGCTGCGTGATCTGCCTGCCGCTGCTGCATCCGATCACCACGTTGTTGGCGCACCTGGGCGATTCGCCCGCGCGCATGGTGGTGAACTTCCATACCGCGTTCAACCTTGTGCTGGCGCTGCTGTTCATCCTGCCGGTAGAGCGGCTGGCGCAGTTGCTGGTACGCCTGCTGCCCGAACCGCCGAAGCCGGCGGACGCCGGCGTGCCGCTGTACCTCGACGAAGGGGCGCTGGACGCCGCCAACGTGGCACTGGCCAACGCCGCACGCGAAGCCATGCGCATGGCCGACATGGTGGAGAACATGCTCAAGGGCCTGGTCGAGGTGTTCGGCAAGGACGACCGAGCCCGTGCCGCGGCGGTCGGCGGCAAGGACGCCGTCCTCGACCGCCTTGGCGTGGCGATCCGCGAATACCTCGCCGAACTGGCCAACGAGGCGTTGAACGACGAGGACGGCGAGCGCAGCCAGGAGATCCTCGGCTTCGTCATCAACATCGAGCACGTCGGCGACATCACCGCCAACAACCTGATGGAGTTCGCCGCCAAGAAAGCCGAGCGCGGGCAGGATTTCAGTGCCGACGACATCCAGGACCTGGCGCGCATGCACGGGCAGGTGATGGAAAGCCTGCAGCTGGCCTGGGCGGTGTTCCTGCGCAGCGACGTGCGCGCGGCGCAGCAGCTGGTGGCGCGCAAGGAGGTGCTGTGGCGACTGGAGAACGAGATCTCCGAGCGGCACATCCGGGCCCTGCGCGAGCGCCGCGACGACGGCGGTGCAGGCGATGTCTATCTGCGCATCCTGCGCGACCTCAAGCGCATCCATTCGCACCTGGCGGCACTGGCCTATCCGGTGCTGGAGCGTGCCGGCCTGCTGCAAGGCCGCCTGCGCGATGCCGCGCAGGCGGGTACGGCATCGGGCTGAGGGCTCAGCCGGCGGGGCGTACGTCCAGCGTCATCGCGTGGAAGTCCATCGTCACCACGCTGTGCGCAAAGAGCGGGTTGCCCACGGTGGCCTCGAACAGGCCATCCGGCTGGTGCACCGGGTTCTTGCCCGAGCCGACGAAGTAGACCGTGGGATTCGCCCCAAGCAGGCGACGGTCGGCGAAACCCAGGTTGTGGGCCGTCGAACTCAGCATCTCGACCCCGCCGTCGGTGAACTCGAACAGCTTGGGCGTGCCCTGTTTGTGCAGATCGAGCCCGGCGAGCGCGGCGTCGTAGACCACCATGGTGCCGGTATACATGGTGTCGATCTGGGCATGCACCGGATGGCCGTCGACGGTGAAGGGTGCGCCGACCACGATGGGCGGCCCGTAGTGGCCAAAGTGGATCAGTTGCAGGGTCCCGGCGCTGTGCGCGGCTACGGTGCCGGAGGCGACGGGCGCGGAAATCCGCAGCAGATGATGCGGATAGTCGATCTGCAGGACGCGATCCTTGAACGCGGTGTAGGCCAGCGTGCCTTCGGCCGGCAGGTGGGCAGGGCCGAAACTCGCGGGGCCGGTCACGGCAAACTCCACTTCGAGCGGCGTCTTGCCCAGCGTGAGCACGTGCTGCCCGCCGTCCTGGAAGCCCGGCAGTGGCTTGCCGTCACGCAGCACCGGCGTGGATTGCCATCCCATCGACTTGGCGGCGCTGGTCAGCATGATCGAGGCGGTGTTGCCGGTATCCAGCGCCAGCGTGCGCGGCGGCCCGCCGTCGATGCCGGCCTGGAAGCAGATCATGCCGTTGCAGTCATGGAAGGGTACGACGGCGGCGAATTGCGTGGTGGCGTCGGCGGCGCAGAGTGACGTCGTCAGCGGCATCGCGGCGAGTGCGGCGAGGGCAAACAGAATCCTTCTGGACACGGTCAGTACTCCTGCGTGGGGGAGCTGACAGTTCAGTGCGGCGGCGCCAGCGGCGCCAGTGCGGGAAGTCATCGGCGATCGCGCGGCGGCGCCGACGGCCGTGGTCCGCATGATCGGGTGCGGGGTGCCCCGGACGGGACTCAATCGTCCTGGGTGATGCGCTGGCGGCGGTGCCGCCACCACAGCCATAGTGCGAACAGCAGCGCCAGGCCGGCCAGCAGCCACATGCTGTTCTGGCCGCGCTGCATCCACGTCATCAGCCACACGTGGTTGTCCGCGCCGAAATAGCCCAGGTATACCCATACCGGCACGCTGATCAGTGCGGCGACGGCGTCGATCAGCAGGAAGCGCAGCAACGACACCTGCCGCGTGGCGCCGGCCGTGGCGTAGATGGTGGTGCGCATGCCCGGCAGGAAGCGGGCGACGAACAGCACGCGATTGCCGTAGCGCGCGAACTTGTGCTGCACCACCTCGTAGCGCTCCGGGGGCAGCACGCGCGCCACCCATCGCCATTTCAGCATGCGCGCGCCGTAATGGTGGCCGAGCAGGAACACGGTGGCGTCGCCCAGCAGCACGCCGACCATGCACAGCGCGAACATCACGTGCACGTTGGCGTAGCCGAGCCCGGCGATCACGCCGCCGGCGACCAGGGTGACGTCTTCCGGCAACGGCAGGCCCAGGCCGCAGATCGTCAGCGCGATCCACACCGCGACGTAGCCGTTCTCGGCGAAGATCGTGATCAGTCGTTCAAGCAGATCCATCAGCGTCCCTGCGGGGCGTGCAGCATGCGTCGCGGCATGATCCCACACACATGTGCGACAAGCTTTCCGCAATGCGGCGTCCGACCGGCACGCGCACTCATTCCGGCACCGCAGCGGGCCGCACGCGCGCTGCCAGCAGCTCGCGCAACTCGGCCTTCTCGGCATCGTCCAGCGGGCCGTTGCGCATTTTCGCGTGCAGCGTTTCGCGACGCAGCGCCACGGCCTGTTCGTCCATGCGCAGCAATGCCTCCATGAATTCGGTGCGCTGCGCTTCCGGCTCGCCCACCACGGCGGCGGCCATCAGTTTCTGCAGCGCAGGGTATTCCGCGCGCTCGGCGAAGTGCTCCACCAGCATCGCCGGGTTGATGCCGGGGCGGCTGCGCGCGAGATCGAGCAGTTCGGCGAGCAGGGGTACGCCAGGCTTGTCCAGCCGCAGGAAGCGGTAAGGCTTCTCCACCTGGTCCGCCATGCCGGGCTGGGCCAGCAGCAAGGCGATGGCACTGCGCACCAGCGAACGTTGCGCGGTGGCCGCAGGGCGTTGCGCCTGTGCGGGAGGACTGGCTGCGAGACGTGCGCTCGCACCGCTGCGCCGTTCCAGTTCCTGCGCCATCAGGTCGCGGAACGCGCCGTCGGGCAGACGCGCGATCAACGGCCGCGCACGCTCGGCGAGGCGCGCACGGCCATCGAGACTGGCCATGTCCACGTCGCGTGCCAGCTCGTCGAAGAAATAGTCGGAGAGCGGCGTGGCATTTTTCAGGCGTTGCTCGAAGCCGTCCTTGCCCTCCTTGCGCACCAGCGTGTCCGGATCTTCGCCTTCGGGCAGGAACAGGAAGTACGCCTGGCGCCCGTCGCGCAGTCGCGGCAGCGCCGCATCCAGCGCCTTCCAGGCGGCGGCACGGCCGGCGCGATCGCCGTCGAAGCAGAACACCACGTCGGGCGCGGCGCGGAACAGCAGCTCGGTGTGCTCGGGCGTGGTGGCGGTGCCCAGCGTAGCCACCGCGATCGGCAGGCCGGCCTGGTGCAGCGCGATCACGTCCATGTAGCCCTCCACCACCACGATGCGCTGCAGGTTCGCGTTGGCCTGCTTCACCTGCCACAGTGCGAACAGTTCGCGGCCCTTGTGGAACAGCGGTGTCTCGGGCGAATTGAGGTATTTGGGGCCATCACTTTTGCGCGCGTCCTGCGCGCCAGCATCAGGAGCCGGCGATCCATCGCCGGACTTTTGAATGATCCTTCCTCCGAACGCTATGACACGGCCGCGGCGGTCGAGGATGGGGAACATCAGCCGCTCGCGGAAGCGGTCGTACTTGCTGCCGCGTTCGCCGCTGGAAACCATGCCGGCTTCGGTGAGCAGCTCCATGCGCCGCGGGCTGTTGCCCAAGGCCTTGATCACGCCGTCGTAACCGGATGGCGCCCAGCCGAGGCGAAAGTCCGCGATGGTTTTCGGGTCCAGTCCGCGCTTCCTGCAATACGCCTGTGCTTCGGCGCTCTTCGGCAACTGCCCCTGGTACCAGCCCGCGCAGGAATCGAGCAGGGTGTAGAGGTCGGTCTTGTCCTCGCGCGGGCGATCGTCGCGGCCGCCTTCGCGCGGCACGGTGAGGCCCACCGACTGCGCCAGTTCCTCCACCGCGTCGGGGAACTCCAGCCGCTCGTAGTCCATCAGGAACTTGATCGCACTGCCGTGTGCGCCGCAGCCGAAGCAGTGGAAGAACTGCTTGGCAGGGCTGACGTAGAACGAAGGCGTGCGCTCGTCGTGGAACGGGCAGCACGCCGTCCACTCGCGTCCGGCCTTCTTCAACGGCACGCGCCGCTCGATCACGTCGACGATGTCGACGCGGGCAAGCAGTTCGTCGATGAAGCTGTCGGGGATCAGGCCGCGCATAGGCTGGGTAGTTTAGGCCATGGGGGCGAAGCGGCCACGCATGGGTGGCGAGCCGGCCAATCTGCACGAGGAAGCGCGGAAATGCCGGCATCGCTG
Source organism: Rhodanobacter sp. 7MK24 (assembly GCF_014842995.1). GTDB lineage: Bacteria > Pseudomonadota > Gammaproteobacteria > Xanthomonadales > Rhodanobacteraceae > Rhodanobacter_A. Next base: position 89,902 of record NZ_JACYXL010000002.1, on the reverse strand, counting down.
GTTAGCATGCAGAGGGCTTCGGTTGGTAGAGGCGAGCGATGGTGGACATTCCGGCGATGCGCTTCCGTGCAGCCAAGTTCCAGGATGCGGCCGCCGCTGTACCGCTGATCCACAGTTCCGGTCCCGCCGCGTTCGACTACGTCTTCGCGGTGCCCGGGCGGAGCACGGCGCTGGCCTTCCTGCATCGGGCATTCGTCGACGGCGCGGGCGAATTCGGCTGGCGCAACCATATCGTGGGCGAGCTGGAAGGCGTGGTGGTGGCGGTCGGCGCGGGCTTCGGTGGCGAGACGGCGCTGACGTTCACGTTGGCGGCGGCACGCCAGATCCTTATGCATTACGGCCCGCGCTATGCGCCGGGTGTGATCGTGCGCGGCCTCAAGGTGGAGCGGGTGATCCCGCCGCCCTCGCGCGGCATGCATTATCTGGCGCATCTTGGTGTATCGCCCATCCTGCGCGGGCAGGGCATCGGACAGGCCTTGATCGACGAATTGATCCAGCGTGGCGTGCAAGGCAGTCGCAAGCGCATGGTGCTGGACGTGGCGACGAGCAACCCGCGTGCGCAGGCGCTGTACGCGAAACTGGGGTTCGAGGTGACGGTCGAGCGGCCATCCGCACTGGCCAATGCGCAGGGCACGGTGCCGGGGCACCGGCGGATGGAGCGCTTGGCGGGCTAGGTTCTTCTTGCTTTCCTCAGAGGGGAAGGGTTGAGGTAAGGAGCGAACCTCACGATGTCCTTCTATCGCCTGAGTTAAGCGGCGGCGAAGCCGTTCGCCTTGAACAAACAGTTAGGCCGCATTTGTGAGGCAGCGGCTGAGTATCTGAGCCTTGCAGTACGGTCCCTCGCTGCTCAGATCATGCTGTGGAGCATCGAACTGCACCCAGTAAAGGTAATCTACGCCTTGCACCGTTTGAATAGTTTCCGAAGTGCTGGATATGACGCCACGAAAATCGTTGCGCCAGCCACTGCAAGTCGCTGAAACGAGGACTCGCGTGCCGATGGCGAAAGCTTGTTTCATCGCGTATGGACTGTATGGGTCGCTCACTTGGGTCCTCCTTACTGCCTAACTAGAGCGTGCTCGATCAAAGGTGTTGCGAGCATCCACCTCTCATCCCAACCTTCTCCCCATAAAGAGAGAAGGGGCGCGCAGGTCGGGTGTGCTTGCCTGACAGCGGGCTTGGTGGTGCGACGCTGCTTCCAGGCGCTACAGGATATGGAACACCCCGATCACGGCCAAGACGGCGATCAGGAACAGGATTAGGAAGATCGCGAACAGGAATTTGGCGATGGTGGCGGCCGCGCCGGAAATGCCGCGGAAGCCGAGCAGGCCGGTGACCAGTGAAATGATGGCGAAGATGATGGCCCACTTGAGCATGCGTTCCTCCTGCGGCCATGGGCCGCGCGAATGGGTGCCGGGCGTGGCCCGACCCTTTCGCTTGTAGCAATGCATTCGTGAATGCGATGCATGTGGATAGCGGCCCGTCGCCGCCATCGGCAGGCTGCCGCAGCCATGGCTGCGGTTGCCCTGGCTAGCGGTTTCAGGCAGCCAGTTTCGCCTTGATCCGTGCAGAAACCTTGCCCATGTCGGCCCGGCCGGCGGCCTTTTCCTTCACGGCGGCGACCACCTTGCCCATGTCGCGCGGCGAGCTGGCGCCGGTGGCGGCGATGGCTTCGGCGATCAGCGCGTCCAGTTCGGCGTCGTCGAGCTGGGCAGGCAGGTAGGCTTCGATCACCGTCATCTCGGCGCGTTCGACCTCGGCGAGGTCCTCGCGGTTGCCGGCAACGTATTGGCTCACCGAGTCCTTGCGCTGCTTGAGCATCTTCTCCAGCACGGCCAGGATCTGGGCGTCGTCCAGCTCGATGCGCTCGTCCACCTCGCGCTGCTTGACCGCCGCGAGGATCAGCCGGATCACGCCGAGGCGATGCTTGTCGCCGCCGCGCATGGCGGCCTTCATGTCGTCGGTGAGTTGCTGCTTGAGCGTCATGGCGGGCGTCCCGATGGGTGGATTGGCGATTCTACGGAAACGACAAGACCGGCGTTGCCTTGCGGCAACGCCGGTCAGTCGAATCCGGATGCGTGCGGCGGCAGCGAGGGATCGCGCCAGCCACGTGTCCTGCCTATGCGGCGCGGAGGCGCCGCGGCGAACTCAGTACAGCCGGGTCTTGCGCGAAACGTCGCGCGACAGACGGCGCAGGTGGCGCTTCACCGCGGCAGCACGCTTGCGCTTGCGCTCCTGGGTCGGCTTTTCGTAGAACTCGCGCTTGCGGGTTTCGGCCAGGACGCCGGCCTTTTCGCAGGTACGCTTGAAACGACGCAGCGCGACCTCGAACGGCTCGTTCTCGCGGACTTTGACGTTGGGCATGGATACTCCGGGTGTTAATCTGTCCCGATTCCGGGACTGTGAATACAGCGAGCCGCGAAGTATACCGTGACCGACGAGAGATTTTCAAAGCCCCAGCCCGAAGCCGCGACCCGCCTGCCCGTGGCGGGCAAGCCGGTGCTGGGCATCGAGACTTCCTGCGACGAAACCGGCGTGGCGATCCTGCGCTGGGAACCGGCCGCCCCGGGCGGCGGCCTGCTGGCCCACGCCCTGTACAGTCAGATCAAGCTGCACGCCGACTATGGTGGCGTGGTGCCGGAGCTGGCCAGCCGCGACCATGTGCGCAAACTGCTGCCGCTGGTGCGCGAAGCGCTGGCCGAGGCCGGGATGACGCCGGCCGACCTGGGCGGTGTGGCCTATACCGCCGGCCCCGGCCTGGTCGGCGCCCTGCTGGTAGGGGCGGCGGCCGGGCGTGCGCTGGCCTGGGCGCTGGGCGTGCCGGCGATCGGCGTGCACCACATGGAAGGTCACCTGCTGGCGCCGCTGCTGGAAGAAGACCCGCCGCAGCCGCCCTTCGTCGCCCTGCTGGTTTCCGGCGGCCACTCTCTGCTGGTCCAGGTGAAGGCCATCGGCGAATACACCATACTCGGCGACACGCTGGACGACGCCGCCGGCGAGGCCTTCGACAAGACCGCCAAGATGATGGGCCTGCCATATCCCGGAGGCCCGGCGTTGGCCAGGCTGGCCGAGCAGGGCAGGCCCGGCGCCTTCCGCTTTTCGCGGCCGATGACTGACCGGCCGGGGCTGGATTTCAGCTTTTCCGGGCTCAAGACGCAGGTGCTGCTGGCCTGGCAGCAGTCCGACCAAGGCGAGCAGACCCGCGCCGACATTGCCCGCGCGTTCGAGGAGGCCATCGTCGATACCCTGGTCATCAAGTGCCGCCGCGCGCTTGAGGCCGCCGGTGCACAGCGGCTGGTGATTGCCGGCGGCGTGGGCGCGAACCGCCGCCTGCGGGCGGAACTGGCTGCGGCCGGCGAAAAGGACGGTTTCCGCACCTACTTCCCGCGCCTGGCGTTCTGCACCGACAACGGCGCGATGATCGCGCTGGCCGGCGCGATCCGGCTGGCCAGCGGCCAGCATCAAGGCGAAGCGGTCGAGGTGCGTCCGCGCTGGAATCTGGAAGAGTTGCCCGCCGCCTGATGTTCGCCTTGCAGGAACGCACCCTGTGCGCGATGCCCTGGCGCTTGATGAAACCAAAAACCATCGCGCACAGGGGGGCGCTCCTACAGGAAGCCCCAGGTCACCACTGCGTGCGGCCCGGCAGTAACCCTTTCAGTTCCGCATCGGTGAGGTTGCGCCACTGGCCGGGCTTCAGGTGGCCGAGCTTCACGTTGACGATGCGCACACGGCGCAGCTGGGTCACGCGGTAGCCGAACGCCGCCGCCATCAGGCGGATCTGCCGGTTCAGGCCCTGCGTGAGCACGATCGCGAAGCCGAACTTGGCGATCTTGCGCGTGCGGCAGGGTTTGGTCATCTGGCCGTGCACGCGCACGCCGCGCGCCATGCCGGCGAGGAATTCCTCGGTGACCGGCTTGTTCACCGCCACCAGGTATTCCTTCTCGTGGTTGTTTTCCGCGCGCAGGATCTCGTTGACGATGTCGCCGTTGCTGGTGAGCAGGATCAGTCCTTCCGAATCCTTGTCCAGGCGGCCGATCGGGAAGATGCGCTGCCGGTGGTCGACGAAGTCGACGATGTTGTCCTTCACCGTGGCGTCGGTGGTGCAGGTGATGCCAACCGGTTTGTTCAGCGCGATGTAGGCGGCTTTCTTGGCGGCTGGCGTGGCGGCGAGGATGCGCGCCTTGACTAGCTCGCCGTCCACCCGTACCTCGTCGCCTTCCAGCGCCTTGGCGCCGGTGCCGACCACCTCGCCGTTGATGGTGACGCGACCCGCCACCAGCCATTCGTCCGCCTCGCGGCGGGAGCACAGGCCTGCTTCGCTGATGTATTTGTTGACGCGCATGGAGTGGAGTATTTCCGAGACCTTCAATGCCGTCATTCCGGCGAAAGCCGGAATCCAGCGCCTTGATGTGTGGAAAGGTGCCGGATCCCCGCATTCGCGGCAATGACGATCAAGAGCATTACGAGCGCAAGCCCACGCCCCGCTTCAGCAGGTACAGCGCAAATGCGGAGAGCGCCGCTACGAAGCCCAGCATCACCGCGAACGCCACGCCCACCTGCACGTCGCTGATGCCGAGTACGCCGTAGCGGAAGGCGTTGACCATGTACAGGATCGGATTCGCGCGCGAGATCGACTGCCACGGTTCGGACAGCATCTTCACCGAGTAGAACACGCCGCCGAGGTAGGTGAGCGGCGTCAGCACGAAGGTCGGCACCAGCGCCACGTCGTCGAATTTGCGCGCGTAGATGGCGTTGACGAAGCCGGCCAGCGAAAAGATCGCCGAGCCCAGCACTACGGACGCCGCCACCACCAGCGGATGGATCATGTGCAGGTGGGTGAAGAGCAGGGCGACCAGCAGCACCAGCACGCCGACGATCAGGCCGCGCGCCATTGCGCCAAGCACGTAGCCGAGCAGCATGATCCATGGCGGCATCGGCGACACCAGCATCTCTTCCACCGAGCGCTGGAACTTGGCACCGAAGAACGAGCTGGAGATGTTGGCGTAGCTGCTGGTGATGATGTTCATCATCACCAGGCCCGGCACGATGTACTGCATGTAGGTGAAGCCGCCGTCGATGTTGCCGATGCGGCTGCCGACCAGCTTGCCGAAGATCACGTAATACAGCGTTACGGTGATCACCGGCGGGATCAGCGTCTGCGTCCAGATACGCAGGATGCGCACGATCTCGCGGCGCACGACGGTGTTCAGGGCGACCAGGTTGGCTGCTGCGTTGCTCATGCGGCTTGCTCCTGTCCGTTGCGGCCATGCTCCACTAGGCGCACGAACAGTTCCTCCAGCCGGTTGGTCTTGTTGCGCATCGAGGTCACCGTGATGCCGTGCGCGGTGAACACGGAGAACAGCGAATTGAGGTCGTGGGTGCGCGCCATTTCCGCCTCCAGCGTATGTTCGTCCACGCGGCGCAGCGCGACGCCGGGCAACGCGGGCAGTTCGTCCGGGATGCCGGCCACGTCGAACACGAAGGTCTCCACGTCGAGCGTGGAGAGCAACTGCTTCATCGTGGTGTTCTCTACGATGGTGCCGTGGTCGATGATCGCGATGTTGCGGCACAGCTGCTCGGCTTCCTCCAGGTAGTGCGTGGTGAGGATCACCGTGGTGCCGGCCGCGTTGATGCCGCTGACGAATTGCCACATCGAGCGGCGGATCTCGATGTCCACGCCCGCGGTGGGTTCATCGAGGATCAGCAGCCTTGGCTCGTTCATCATCGCGCGGGCGATCATCAGGCGCCGCTTCATGCCGCCGGACAGGGTGCGCGCCTGCATCTGCGCCTTGTCCCACAGACGTAACTCCTTCAGGTACTTCTCTGCACGCTCGGCGGCGATCTTGCGTGGGATGCCGTAAAAGCCCGCCTCGTTGACGCAGATGTCGAAAGGCTTCTCGAACTGGTTGAAGTTGATTTCCTGCGGTACCAGCCCGATCAGCTTCATCGCCTCGTTGCGCTGCCGGTTCACCGAGACGCCGAATACCTGCGCATCGCCGCCGCTGGAATTCACCAGTGAAGAGAGGATGCCGATCAGGGTGGATTTGCCGGCGCCGTTGGGGCCGAGCAGGGCGAAGAAGTCGCCGGGTTGCACGGTCAGGCTGATGCCCTTGAGGGCCTCGACGCCGTTGCCGTAGGTCTTGCGCAGATTGTCGACGACGAGCGCGGGGACGGAACTCATGGGTTGGCTGCACCGGAATGGGCGAGCCTTCTATTATAGCGGGCCGTTTTGCGCCGTCCGGCGCACGCACCGTTTCCGGAACACTATCCATGGCAGACCATTTCCCGCTACGCCTAGTCGACAGCCGCATGCTGGCTCCCACCGTGCGCCACCTCGTGTTCGAGCGCGTCGATGGCCAGCCGCTGGCCTTCGTGCCGGGGCAGTTCCTGCAAATCCATTTCCACTACGACGACGGCACGCCCACCAAGCGCAGCTACTCCGTGGCCACCGTGGGCGACGGCAGCTCGCCGGCGCAACGCATCGAGATCGCGGTGAGCTATGTGGACGGCGGCGCAGCCACCAGGCTCCTGGGCGAACTGCCGATCGGCGGCGTCATCGACGCCAGCGGGCCCTACGGCCGCTTCTGCCTGCAGCCGGGCGACGTGCATCCGCGCTACCTGCTGATCGCCACCGGTACCGGCGTCACGCCGTATCGCGCCATGTTGCCGCAGATCGAAAAGCTGCTGGCGCAGGGGGGGCGCGAAGTGGTGCTGCTCTACGGTGCGCGCAACGAAACCGAGTTGCTCTACGGCGAGGAGTTCGAAGCCTTCGCGCAGAGCCACCCCGGCTTCACCTTTCACGGCTGCCTCAGCCGCCAACCGCGCGCCGTGCCGCGCACGTCTGATCGCAGCGGCCACGTGCAGGGCGTGCTGGCCGAACTGGCGCCGGGCGCCGAGCGCGACATCGCCTATCTCTGCGGCAATCCCAACATGGTCGATGCCGCCTTCAATGCGCTCAAGGAGTTCGGCCTGCCGGTGCCGCAAATTCGCCGCGAGAAGTACATCAGCTCGCGTTGAGGCGGCCGACCGGGGCCTGCGATGACAGCGGACTTCATGTACTGCCTCAAGTTTGTCCGCGATGTGTCGAGAAACCCTGTGCTCGGTTGTGGAGCTCCCGTTTTCAATAGTGTGATCTGGTTCGCATTTTTGCGAACAGGTCAGCCATGCCCCATCAAGTTGCCCAGTCGGCAGCCGACAGCTCCTCGAGGCGCACGCTTTTGCGCGCCGTCGGGGGTGGCTCATGCGCAATTGGAATTGCTGGATGCTTGGTTCGCTCATCGCCCTCGCGATGCCTGCCGCGTGGGCGCAAGGCGGACACATCAATTTCGTCGGCATGGTGCTTGAGCCGACCTGCGCCGGCGACGCCATTCGAGCCGATTCGCTGTCGACCCAGTCCGGTGAGACAGCCTCCCGGCATTTGGCTTGCGGCCAGTCCGCGGTCGACGCCGGTCGAACCTATTCGCGCACCGTGCAACGCATCGATGCAGCAAGTGTGGCGAACGATCGCCTGCTCGGTTACCTGGCCAGCTATGCCCCCACGGCGGGTGATGGCAAACCGGCAGTGGACGTGGTGGTGCGCACCTACGATTGACGGCGGGAACGCCGTGGGCACCACCGGGTTCGCTGTGCTGCTGGTTCGATGCCCGTGGAACGACTACTGGTAGGTCAGCGTATAGGTGGCCGTTGCGGTCACCTGGCCTGCGGTGACGCCCGATGCAGTCTGGTAATAGCGCGCACTGAACGGGAGATTCATGGCGCCGGCGGTCGTCTTGCCTTCGGAAATAGCCGTGCCGAAAGTGATGGGATTGCCGCTGCTGTTGAGCAACTGCACGCCGACATTGCCTGCGTAGCCGCTGCCCGAGGTCGGCGCGATCACGCTGGTGGTGCCGGTCTGTGGACTCGCGGTAGCCAGGGTGATGCTGAGATTGGTACCTGCCGGGCAGTTCAATTGCACATTGAACGGCGTCTGGCCGGTCGTCGTGCCCGCGCCGGTGAAGGCGGAAACGAGAACCGCGGGCAATGTCACCACGGTGGGGTCGACGGTGACCGTACATGCATTTGCAGACACCTTGACCGAATTCAAAGTCAGCGTGCCAAACGATGCCGAAGGGGCGTACGTCTTGTTCGCGCCGCCGCTACTGGCCTGATACGTATCCTGGTCGAAGAACTGCAGGAGCTTGATGCTGTTCACCGTGCCAGCGACGACCGTGCCCGTTTTGACGAGCTGCGCGGTGAACGTCACCGTGATGGTGTTGGCGGGTGTGCAAGACCAGCTGTTGGTATAGCCGGCACAGGCGATGGACCCCATTGCCCAGCCGGCCTGTCCATCGGGGCCGTTGCCGCCGTTGCTCGCCTGGACCTGCGTCGCCGTGAGCTGCGCCTCGATCCCCTGCAGGTTCGTGGTGAACATGATGCCGCCGTTGCCGCTTGGCGGTGTCGTAGTCGTATCGAACGGCGCCAGGCTGCCGGTCATCAACGTGAAGTTGTCCGAGTAGTCGCTGTCGTTCAAGAAGGGAACGGAGCAATCGAAAGTGACCGATACGCTGACAGGCGAGCCGATCAATCCGTTGCTTTGACTGGGCGAAATGCTGACCGCGGGCAACGTGATGCTTGCCGCGGACGGCGACGGGCTGCATGCGGGAGACGCCGCCGCCGCAGCCTGCGCGGCTGCCCGGACAGCCATGGATTGTGCTGCGGTGTGCTGGACGGCCATTGCAGGTTCCGTCGCGGCAAGCAACGCGACGGCAGCCGGGAGCAGCAGCGCATTCCAACGGATGGCGCGCAGGCGCATGGACCACGAGGCTCTGCTGGTCATGCCCGATTCTCCTTCTGCTTCTGCGGTGCGTCATTTCCGGCGGTGCACATCACCTGGACCTGCGGATAGGCCTGCGCATTTCTGTCAGTTCTGGGCAGCGCATACGGGAACCCGCACATGTGCGCCGCGCCCTGCTCATCATCCCACTGCACGCTGAGCCGGCCGTCGGCGGCAACGCCGCGCAGCAGGGCCAGGCCGCCCTGGCCAACCACGCCCAGCGGTTGATTCTTGGCGTCGAACACCTGTGCGCCGAACGGAGCGGGCTGGCCATTGGCCAGGTGGATGCGGGCGATCATCGCGCGGCCGGACTTGCTCTTGAAGTTCACCATCACCACCGCGCCGGCATAAGGCGCCACGTCGGCGCTGGTGGCGTCCAACTGCACGCCCAGAGGCAGGCCCTGCGGGTCGATCTGGATGGTGTCGAGCTGGTAGGGCGTGAGGTACGGCACGAGCGCATAGCCGTTGCGATCCACGCTGAGGCCCGGTGCGTTGAGGATGTGCGCGCCGGCGGCGCCGGGCATGTGCACGATGGCGACGGTATCGCCGATCGGTTGGCCGAAAGTGATACCGCCCGCATGGGCGACTACCGCACCGCTGGCACCGACGGACGCCTGCGAATAACCGCTGCCGTTGCCGACGCTGGCGTTGAACGTCGCATAGGGGCTGTTGTAGCCGGCGTTCGCGCTGTAGGCATTGCCGGTGTCGTTGCCGCCATGCGAGGCAGTGGCGCCGTAGTTGAACTGGTTCCACTGGCCCAGCGTACCGTTGAGCGTGGCCTGTTCCTGCGTGCCGCTCTCGTTGTCGTGGTTGAGGTTGAACGAGATGCTGGGCGCATGCGGGGTATTGCCCAGCGGCAGCGTCGCGTTGAAGGACACCTGGTTGTCATAGCCACCCAGTGCCACGCGACCGCGGCTGACCGAGACGCTGTAGGCCATGCGCCCAAGATGGTTGTTGTAGCCCACCTGGAACTGCGTGTCGTTGCCGCCTTGGTTCCAGTAGTCGTTGACCGAGGCGTCGGCGTACAGCGAGCCGCCGTTGCTCCCCAGTTGCTGGTTGAGGGTCAGGGTGAAGCGGTTGCGCTGCTGCAGCAGGCCGCTCGCGGTGTAGATGCTGCTGCTGTTGTAGACGCTTCCGCTCAGCGCCGCGAGCTGGGCCGGCGTGAGCAGGCTCTGCACCGGCAGGCCGTCGATCGTCTGCGTGTCGGATGGCTGGTATTGCAGTGCATCCATCCCGTGGCTGGCGTAGTCCCGCGCGGCTTCCGCGTCGCTCAGGCTCAGGAAGCCGCTGGTGGAATAGCGGTCGGCGGCCACGCTGAGCGAGGTATTGGTCTCCGGAATTATCTTGCTGTAGCTGATGCGGAAGCTTTGCCCGTTGTAGGTGCCGTAGCCGGGGATGCTTGCGTGGGCCTGGGTGATGTCCAGCGCCAGCGCGCCGAAACGCGTGTTGAGCGCGCCACCGACCAGGGCTGCGGCGTAACCTTCCGAACCCTGCACGCCGGCGTAACCGGTGATGAGGTCGCTGAAGCCGTGCTGCACCGCGGCCTGGATCACATTGGGCCGGCTCTGCAGTGTCGCATCGCGCAGCTGGCCGGCTGCGAAGTCGAAACGGGTGACGCCGGCGCGCATCAGTTGCGCCACCGAGGCGTAGGGCACGGTGAAGCTGTGCTGGCGACCGTCGGCTTCCGTCACGTTCACGATCAGGTCGCCGCCGTAGCCGTTGGGGTAGAGGTCGTTGATCACGAACGGGCCAGGCGCGACCGTGGTCTGGTAGATCTGCACGCCGTTCTGGGTCACCGTGACCTTGGCGTTGGTGTAGGCCACGCCGTGCACCACCGGCGCATAGCCGCGCAGCGATTGCGGCAGCATGCGGTCGTCGGTGCCCAACTGCACGCCGCGCAGGCCATAGCTGTCGAACACGGCACCGTCGGTGTAGCTGTCGCCCAGGCTCAGTACGGCGCCCATCCCGGGCAGCGCGCGCTGCACGTAGGTGTCGATGGTGTGCCAGTGGTGCTGGCTCGGCTGGCCGGTGTTCGACTGCCAGGTGGCAGTGCTGTCTTGCCGGAACTGCCACAGGCCGAAATTGAAGCCGGAGCGCAGGCCCAGATAGGTGCTGGTCTGGCTCTGCCCGTCGTTGGTGGTGTGGTAGCCGTTGAGGTTGTAGTTGAGCAGAAACGCCGGTATCCCCGCGTCCCACGAAGCCGGATTGACCCAGCCGCGCGGCCGCTGGTTCATGTAAGCCTGCGGCACGCTGGCGTCCATGCGCAGGTCGGCCATATCGAAGGACAACGTGGCGCCGGGGATCAAGTCGGACAGATTCACGCACGCTGTCGACGACAGTTTCGCGGCGGCCGCGGCATCGGCCTTGGCGGGAACAAGGCCCATGCGGTCGAGCAGTTCGGTGCTGACGCAGGGCACGGCGTTGGCATCGGCGGACGGTGCGGCAAAGCGCACATCCATGCGGCCGACCCAGTTCTTGTTGAGGTAGACGTCGAGGTTGTAGATGCCGGGCAGAACGGGGTTGCCGTGCTCGAAGCGGGAGAGATCCGCCGTGCCGTGGCCGGCTCCGGCCAGCATGCTGCGATCGAAGTTGGCGAAGCCGCCTTCGGCACTGGCGTCGGCCGGGGCGCTCGAGGCGGCGGCCGCCCACGTCGTGCGGGGGCAACCCATGGTTGCCGCCAGCGCCAGGCCGCACGCCATCGCGAGCGCCGCGCGGCGCCCAACTGGATGGTGAAGCCTGGCGCGCCGTGGCGTCATGGCGTCACGGTGGCCTTGTGCGCGTTGGCTGCGCCGTAGTCGTCGATGGTCGTGAAGGCGATGGATGTGCCGGCAGCCGGAGCCTGGGCCAACCCTTTGAGCGAAAGGCGCAGTTCGCCGAACGGCGCCACCATGCCGTCCGCACCGTCGATGGTCTTGCCGTCGGTGCCGAGCGAAAGCTTGCTGATCGTGACGTAGTAAGGCGTGGGGTTATGCACCTCCAGCGCGGCTTCCGAACCGCCAGCAATCTTGAAGGCCAGCCTGTCGGGTGCCTTCATTACATCGCCCTGCAGGTTGCTGGGGCGATAAAACAGTTTCAGCCGCGAACGTATCGCGAACTGCAGGTAATTCTGGCCGGCGTTTTGCTGGCCGGTGGGCTTGGGCGGCACTTCCAGCACGTTCAGCCAGAACAGCGACTCGCGGTCGCCAGGCAGTGGCTGGGCGCCCTGGGTGTAGATGATCCGCAGGCTCTGATCCTTGTGCGAATCCATGCGGAACAGCGGTGGCGTGATCAGGAAGGGGGAGCTGGCGTTGTCCGGCGTCGAATTCAGGTCGCCCGTATCGATCCACGCCTCGACCAGGGCGGGGTGGTCGCTGTCGTTGGTCAGGCGCACGGTGACCTCGCCCGATTGGGCGGGGAGCACCACGCGGGTGCCTCCGACGACGACGCTGGCATGGGCCGAGCCGACGCCGACGACGAGCGCGACCAAGGCTGCGCCCAAGGTGCAGTAGAGGTTTTTCATCGAGAGTGTCCCTGCCGGGCTGGACGCCGGGGGTGATGCAAAGGCGTGCCGCAGCCTGCATCGAGCGACTGCGGCACGCTGTGCCCTTACTGGTAGGTGAAGGTCATGCTGGCGCTGGTGCTGACCAGGCCGGCCGACGCTGCCGCCGTCGCAAAGTACTGGGCGGCCATGCTGGTGCTGCCGGAGCCGCTGGTCAGCGCGACAGTCGGAGCATTGGCGTTGGTGCCGACGTTGATGACGCTGCCGCTGGTGCCGCCGGCCAGCAACTGGACTTCGACGCTGCCAGCGGTGCCGTTGTTCTTGAGGTTGCCGTCGGCAGCGTTGTTTGCGCCGCCCTGGAAGCTCAGCTTCGCCGAGGTGGCGTTGGCGTCGCAGTTGCTGAGGTTGAGGGTGAAGGCGGTGGCGCCCGCGACGGCATTGGCAGCAGCCAGGTTCGACGTCATGACGGGGGTCAGGGTTACGGTGGTGCCGGCGCCGCCGTTGACGGCGACCGTGCAGGTGTCCTGCAGGACCTTGCCGGTGATCTGGATGGTGCCGGTGTTGGTGGTGGCTGCCTGAGCTGCCGGCACGAAGGCCATGGCGCCAAGGGTGGCGGCGAGGGCAGCGGAAAGAAGCATCTTGTTCATAGGTTTCCTTGGACTTCTGGAGTGTGGGTGAAAAACGCAACAGCTCGATGGTGTCTCCACAGCGGATTCGTGGCGAAACCCTTTCAAAAGTCGTTGGTGCAAGCTGTCGACGGGATGGTCAGCAAAGAGCGGGCCAAAGTGTGATGGATTACTCACTTTACCTTCACAGCCTAAAGTTTTCCGGCTTGCTGCCGAGTCCCCCGCTCTTTCCGATAGGCAAGTCCCTATGCAGTTTGGCGACAAAAGTGACAAATTTTTGTATGTATGTCGTTTAACTTATTGAAATATATGAATATAAATGCCTGGGCGCCGGTGCTGGCATAGAGGCTCCCTTGGCTGGCCGCGGCAAACTTTCCCAGCAAAAAGCCACGCTCGGAATCCGATCCAATGACCGCCACCGAAGACAGGCCGGGCGTCCTTTGTGCCATTGTGCGTCGGAAAATGACCTCGCGTCACTTGTTTGACGCGACGCTGTACGTCGGAATGCATGTAAAGCACGCTTGACAGATCGTGTGTGCCGGTTCTACGCTGTCGTGTAAAGGTTGCTTTACATGGCGGGCGGGGGATCCATGCGCAAGTCCAGTACCGGGGGCAAGTCGCCGATGCGGCGCTTCACGGAGAAGCAATACCAGCGTCGGGTGATGGTGGCGATGGCCCTGTACGTCGGTTTCATGCTGCTGGCGTGGCCAGAGGTGAGAACCACAGGCAGCCTACCGCTGAAGCTGCTGCTGGCATTGGCACCGGTGGCGATGATGCTCTACGTGATAGCGCTGATGGCGCGCCGCATCCTGCATAGCGACGAACTGGAGCAGCGGACGCATCTGGTCGCACTCGGCGTGGCCACGGCGCTGGTGGGGGCGGCCAGCCTGATTGGTGGCTTCCTCGCCGCGGCGAAACTGGTGCAAGTGAATGGCATCGTGCTGATCTGGGTGTTTCCGCTGCAGTTGGCGGCTTATGGCCTCACGCGTTGGCTGGTGAACAGGCGCTATGGCAACGAAATGAGCTGCGCCGAGGGCGGCTTCACTTTCCGTCAGCGCCTGGCATTGATCCTCCTGCTGATGATGGCGGTGGCACTCGCGGTCTATTGGCGCCACGACGATTTCGACATCGGGATGCTGGTCGGCATGGGCTCGTCCCTGGCGCTGGTGCTGGCGTGGCAAGGCTATCGGTACTGGCGCAAGCGCCGTGCGTCTCCCGGCGGGGCGGACGAGGAGCAGGCGCGATGAATAGTCGTGGCTACTCCATCTCGACAGGAACGCGGGCGCGCACGCTTCGGCAGCGCATCGAACGGCAGGCGGTGGCCACCACCTGCGCGGTGATCGGGATGGCTATCTTCAGCCGCGGCTTCCTGCAGAACGCACGCGTATTGCCTGCACCACCTTGGGCAACGTTGTGGGTGCCGCTGCTGCTGATCGGTGCCTACGGCGTGATCCGCCGCCTGCTCTCACAACGTCACCCATGAACAACCAAGTGCGCGAACTGCGTGGCGAGCAGGGTTGGTCGCAGGCGGATCTCGCCGAGCGGCTGGAAGTGTCGCGGCAGACGGTCAACGCCATCGAAACCGGCAAGTACGACCCCAGCCTGCCGTTGGCTTTCAAGATAGCAAAGTTGTTTGGACGTCCGATCGAATCCATTTTCGAACCAGGAAGCGATACATGAGCATGAATCCCAAGAGGCGCATGGCCGTCGTCGTGGCCGTGGCCGCGGCGATCATCGCCGCCAACCACGCAAGGCGGCAGTCGCCGACTCCTGAGCCTGCGGCGCAGGGCCAGGTTTCCGCACAAGCGCAAGTGGCAGTGAAGCCGGCGCCGTCGCGCACCTGGCAGCTCGGCAAGCTCACGTTGACCGCATGCAACCTCGGCCAGCCGAACAGCGGCCTGAGCGCGGCGGCCTGGTGCGGCTCGCTGGAGGTGCCGGAGAACCGTTCCGAGCCGCAAGGCCGCAAGATCGCATTGAAGCTGGCGGTGCTGCGCTCCAGCGCGCAGGTGGCCAAGCCCGACATGCTGGCCTTCCTTGCCGGCGGCCCGGGGCAGGCCGCCACCGATTACGCGGGCCAGATCGGCGCGATGCTGGATCCACTGCGCGCGCATCGCGACATCCTGCTTGTCGACCAGCGCGGCGTTGGCGGCTCCAACGCACTTGATTGCAAGACTGACGACAAGGCCGATGCGAACGACGACGGCGGCTTCGACCCGGACAAGCTGCGTGCTGCGGCGGCAGCCTGCCTGAAGCAGGTGCAGTCGCATGCCGATCCGCGCTACTACACCACCACCGACGCGGTGGAGGATCTGGAAGACGTGCGTCGCGCGCTGGCTGTGCCGCAGTTCGACCTGGTCGGCGTGTCCTATGGCACGCGTGTGGCGCAGCAATACACCATGCGCCATCCCGACGCGGTACGCAGCGTGGTTCTGGACAGCACGGTGCCCAACAGCGTGGTGCTGGGCGAGGACTTCGCACGCAACCTCGAGGATGCGCTGAAGGACCAGTTTGCGCGCTGCGAAAGCGATGCCGCATGCAAGCAGCGCTTCGGCAATCCGTACCAGACGCTGATCCAGTTGCGCGATGCGTTGCGTGCGAACCCTCATCCGGTCAGCTTCCGCGATCCGCAGAGCTACCAGACCGTGCAGCGCGTGCTGAGCGATGACTCGCTGGTCAGCGTCGTGCGCATGTTCGCGTACTCGCCGGTCACCGCTGCGTTGCTGCCGCTGTCCATCGATGCGGCTGCGCACGGCGACGTGGGTCCGCTGCTGGGGCAGGCCAAGCTGCTTACCGTGGACATGGCCGATCTCGCCGGCAACGGCATGTCGTACTCGATCATCTGCAGCGAGGATGCCGACCTGCTCACGGCGCGTCCGGAGGACGCCAACACCCTGCTCGGCACGCATATGGTCGACGGTTACAAGGCGATCTGCTCGGCGTGGCCGAAGGGTACGCGGCCGGCGGATTTCCACCGACCGCTTGTGACCGACAAGCCCGTGCTGCTGCTTACCGGCCAGTACGACCCGGTGACGCCGCCGCGCTATGCCGACGAGGTGGCGAAGTCGCTGGCGAATGCGCGCGTGCTGCTGTTCAAGGGCCAGGGCCACAGCGTGATGGCGGCCGGCTGCGGGCCGCAGCTGGTGCAGCACTTCGTCGAACAGCTCGATCCGAAAACGATGGATGCGAGCTGCCTCGACCGCCTGCAACCCACGCCGTTCTTCATCGATTTCAACGGAGCCACGCCATGAGAAAACGTTACGTACTGGCGAACGCCATGCTGTGGGCTGCGGCCATGCTCGCGGCTGCCGTGCTCAAGGCACCGAATTTCCTCACCGTCCTCTTGCTTCCGATGCTGGCCACGTTGTCGACGCTGGTGGCCCGTCGTCCGGAGTTCTGCCTCAACCGGAGTGACCTCTCGTGATCGAAGTCAGGAATCTGCACAAGGCTTTCGGCACGGTGAAGGCCGTGGACGGCGTCGGCTTCACCGCACGCGACGGCGAAATCACCGGCCTGCTCGGCCCCAACGGCGCCGGCAAGACCACCACGCTGCGCATGCTTTACACGCTGATGCAGCCCGATGACGGACAGGTGCTGGTGGACGGCATCGATGCCGCGGCCGATCCGCTGGCGGTACGCCGCGCGCTGGGTGTGCTGCCGGACGCACGCGGCCTGTACAAGCGGCTCACCGCACGCGAGAACATCGAATATTTCGCGCGCCTGCACGGCATCGACGAAGCCACGTTGCGCAAGCGCCACGACGCGCTGGTCGATGCGCTGGAGATGCGCGACATCCTCGACCGTCGCACGGAAGGCTTCTCGCAGGGCCAGCGCGTAAAGACCGCCATCGCCCGCGCGCTGATCCACGATCCGCGCAACGTGATCCTGGACGAGCCCACCAACGGCCTCGACGTGATGGCCACGCGCGGGCTGCGCCGTTTCATGCAGCAGTTGAAGGCCGAAGGCCGCTGCGTGCTGTTCTCCAGCCACATCATGCAGGAGGTGGCGGCCTTGTGCGATCGCATCGTGGTGATCGCGCACGGTCGCGTGGTGGCCGACGAAACGCCCGATGCGCTGCGCGCGCAAACCGGCGAAACCAATCTGGAGGATGCCTTCGTGAAGATCATCGGAACCGACGAGGGCCTTGCCGCATGAATGCCGTCGCCTCGAAAGCGCGCCGCGCCGGCGCCATGCTTACCGTATTCCTCAAGGAAGTGCGCGAGAACCTGCGCGACCGCCGCACCGTGCTGAGTGCCTTCATCACCGGGCCGCTGCTGGGGCCGGTGCTGTTCGTGATGCTCATCAACATGCAGGTCAGCATGCAGCTGGACAAGATCGACAAGCCACTGCATGTCCCGGTGATCGGTGCACAGTACGCGCCGCATCTGCTCGACGCACTGAGGGAGGGCGGCATCGTCTCCGATGCGGCGGTGGCCGATCCGGGCCAGGCCGTGCGCAAGCAGGACGCCGACGTGGTGCTGCGCATCGCCGCCGACTACGGCGCGGCCTGGCGCAAGGGCGAGCCGGTGCAGGTGGAGATGTTCTACGACTCCTCGCGGCAGGACACCAGCAGCGCGGTGGAGCGCGTGCAGAAGCTGGTGGAAGCCTACGCGCGCCAGCAGGGTGCGATGCGGCTGGTGGCGCGCGGCATGTCGCCGGGTACCGCATGGCCGGTGCTGGTGGCCAAGCGCGACCAGGCGACGCCGCAATCGCGCGCGGTGCTGCTGTTCGCGATGCTGCCGTACTTCTTCGTGATCGCGCTGTTCATAGGCGGCATGCCCCTCGCCATCGACCTCACCGCCGGCGAGCGCGAGCGGCAATCACTGGAGCCGCTGTTCGCCAACCCGGTGGCGCGCTGGAAGATCCTGGCCGGCAAGCTCGCGGCGATCTGCGCGTTCTCCTGTGCCAGCCTCGCCATCACCCTGTTCGCGTTCGCGGTGGTGGGCCAGTTCATCCCCGCCGAAAAACTGGGCATGGAACTGGATCTCGGCTGGCACTTCGCCGGCACCGTGCTGCTGCTGATGCTGCCGCTGGTGCTGTTGCTGGCCTCGCTGCAGAGCCTGGTGGCCGCGTTCGCCAAGAGCTACCGCGAAGCGCAGACCTACGTCTCGCTGCTGATGATGGTTCCGGCGATCCCCAGTGCGCTGCTCGCCTTCCTGCCGATCAAGGCGCAATCGTGGATGTACGCAGTGCCGCTGCTCGGCCAGAATCTCGGCATCATGCAGCAGTTGCGCGGCGACGGCATCGCGGCGGACCAGCTCATGCTGTGCCTAGCCGGCACGCTGGCCGCGGCGCTGGTGGCGATGGGCGTCACCGCGCAGATATACCGGTCGGAGCGATTGGCGATCTCGGGCTGATCCGGCCGTAGGAGCGCACTCTGTGCGCGATTGCCCCGGCGCCTGGTCGAAGCGAAAAGCCATCGCGCACAGGGTGCGCTCCTACAGAGCAGGTGCGGCGTGCGGGGCGGATGCGAGGTGGCGCAGT
Organism: Rhodanobacter sp. 7MK24; assembly: GCF_014842995.1. Classification (GTDB taxonomy): domain Bacteria; phylum Pseudomonadota; class Gammaproteobacteria; order Xanthomonadales; family Rhodanobacteraceae; genus Rhodanobacter_A. Next base: position 71,508 of record NZ_JACYXL010000002.1, on the reverse strand, counting down.
GCCCATTGCGCCACCGCCTGCGGATGTTCGAGCTGCAGGTGGTGGCCGCCAGCCATCTGCGCGACTTCGATGCGTGGCACGCAAGCGGCGCGTGCCTGCATCGTTGCCGCGGGCAGGTAGGGTGCGGCGGGTTGCGCCAGCAGCAGGGCGGTAGGTGCCTCGATGCCGGCGAGCAGCGCATGGATCTGCGTTTCGGCCAAGCGGACCGCGGTGGGGCGTACGAGGCGCGGGTCGCTGCGCCATTGCCAGCCACTCCCGGCTTCGCACAGTCCGCGCTGGATGATGGGGCGGGCAAGTTCCGCCGCCAGGCCGCTGGCGATGGCGCGCGCGCTGGCGGCCTGTTCGATGCTGCGGAACACGCGCAGCGCCTTGCCGTTCGCCGGCGGCGCCGCCAGCGCATCGCGGTAGCGTTGCAATGTGTGCGAACCGTCGTCGCCCAACGGGCCCAGCCCTTCGATCAGGTGCAGGCGCTCGATGCGCGCGGGCGCGGCCGCTGCCGCCAGCGAGGCGATGCCGGCGCCCAGCGAGTGGCCGAGCAGGGCGCAGCGTGGCAGTTCCAGTGCGTCGAGTGCGGCTAGCACGGCCCGCACATGATCGTGGTAGTGGTAACTGACGCCGGCAGGCAGATGATCCGAGTGACCGTGTCCGGGCAAGTCCAGCGCGATCACGCGATAGCTCGATGCCAGCAACGGCGCCAGGGCGGCGAAACTGCCGCCATTGTCCAGCCAGCCATGCAACGCGACCAGCGCCGGAGCCGACGCATCGCCCCACTCCAGCGCGGCGAGGGTGAGATGGGGCAGTGCGATGCGGCGTTCGCGCGGCGCAATCACGCCGGCCAGCCCTGCAGATGCCGTCGTGCCAATGCGGCAAGGCTGCGCACCTGTTCTGCATTGTCGTTGAGCGCAGGGATGTAGCGCAGGCTCTCGCCTCCGGCGGCAGCGAAGAAATCACGGTTCTGCATGGCAATTTCTTCCAGCGTCTCGAGGCAATCCACCGCAAAGCCCGGGCACGCCACGTCGAGTTTGCGCACGCCTTCGCCAGCGAGTCGGCGCACGGTGGCGTCGGTGTAGGGTTCCAGCCAGCGTTCGCGGCCCACGCGCGACTGGAAGCTCAACAGCAGCTGCGATTCGTCCAGCCGCAGCCGTTCGCGCAGCAGGCGCGTAGTCGTGCGGCATTGCTCGGCATAGGGGTCGCCCAGCTGCGCATAGCGTTCGGGGACGCCGTGGAAGGAGAGCAGCAACCTGTCGCCACGGCCGTGTTGGACCCACCAGCTTTCGATGCTCGTGGCCAGCGCTTCGATGTGCCCCGGATCCGCGTGGTAGTCGTTGACCAGGCGCAATTCCGGCGGCCAGCGCAGTGCCTTCATCGCATCGCCCACCGCGTCGATCACCGAGCCGGTGGAGGTGGCGGAATATTGCGGATACAGCGGCAACACCAGCAGGTGACGCGCGCCTTCGCGTTGCAATTGTTCGATGGTGGAAGCCACCGACGGTTCGCCATAGCGCATCGCCAATGCCACGCGCACCCCCGGCCCCAGTTCGGCCTGCAGCGCCTTCGCCAAGGCTTCGCTGTGCCAGCGCAACGGGGAGCCTTGCGCATCCCAGATGCGCGCATAGGCGTGCGCGGAACGCCGCGGCCGCAGGCGCAGGATCACGCCGTGCAGGATCGGCCACCACTTCCAGCGCGGATAGTCGATCACGCGCGGGTCGGACAGGAATTCGGCGAGCCAGGGTCGCAGCGCCTTGGCCGTGGGCGCAGCGGGCGTGCCGAGGTTCACCAGCAGCACGGCAGTCTGAACGGATGCCACGGCAGCGTGGGCGGAACGGCTGGCGGGGCCGGTATAGTGGTCGTGGCTAGGCATTCTGGTGCTGGCGACAAAACTGCCGCGAGTCTGCCACAAGCGCCCCCTTCCCACCCCACGACGGAGCTGGTCATGTTCAAGAAGACATCTCTGTATCGCTTCATGCTGCCAGTCGCGGCCCTCCTGCTGCCGGCCATGGCCGTGCACGCCGACGACGACACGCCGCAGATGCGCGCGCAGGCCGCGGTACGCGTGTTGAACGAGATCGAGCAGGCACCGGACAAGTCCATTCCGAGCGATCTGCTCAGGGACGCGAAGGCGATCGCGGTCATTCCCGACGTGCTGAAGGTCGGCTTCGTGTTCGGCGGCCGCCGCGGCGAAGGGCTGGTCTCGGTGAAGAGCCCGGACGGCACCTGGTCCAACCCCAGCTTCATCTCCTTCGGAGGAGGCAGCGTCGGCTTCCAGATCGGCGTCTCTTCCACCGACGTGATCCTGGTGTTCCGCACCCAGCGCGGCGTGGATTCCATCGTCAACGGCAAATTCACCATCGGCGCCGACGCCAGTGCCGCGGCCGGTCCGGTGGGCCGCACCGCCTCGGCCGCCACCGACCAGCAACTGAAGGCGGAGATCTACTCCTATTCGCGCGCGCGCGGCCTGTTCGCCGGCGTGGCGCTGGACGGCTCGGTGCTGAAGATCGACCAGGACGCCAATGCGGCGGTGTACGGAGCCGGCATCACGCCGCGGCGTATCTTCGAGGGCGGAGTGAGCAATGTTTCGCCGGACGTGGTGAAGTTCCGCGACACGCTGGAAGAGTACACTTCACGCTGACCGCCTTGTGCGAAGATCGGCGGTTCGCGGGCGGAGCCGTTTCCGCCCCGAAGCGCCTCGAGGAACATCATGGGTTTTGACAGCATCTGGCATTGGCTCCTGCTCCTGGTCATCGTGCTGCTGATCTTCGGTACCAAGAAGATCGGCAACGTCGGCTCGGATCTCGGCAACGCCGTGCGCGGCTTCAAGAAGGCCATGCACGGTGACGAAGGCGAGAACGAGAAGGAAAAGACAAAGGAACAGTTGCGCGCCGATCCGCCGCCGTCGTCGGCGAGCACCAGCACGCAGGATCAGCGCGACTCGCACGAGTCGAAGTAAGCGCGGCCGGGTTTTGCGGCAATGATCGAGATCAGCTTCGGCAAGCTGGTACTGCTCGCGCTGGTCGCGTTGATCGTGCTTGGCCCCGAAAAGCTGCCCGGCGCGGCGCGCACGGCAGGTGCATTGCTGCGCCGCGTGCGCAACGGCTGGGACAGCGTGCGCGCCGAAGTGGAGCGCGAACTGGAAGTGGAAGAGATCAAGCGGGTTGCTCGCGAGGCTGCTGCGCGCGCCGAAGCCGCGCAGAGCGAGCTCGAGGAAAGCGTGCAACAGGTGCGCCAGCCGATGGAGGAAGCGGCGGAGACGCTGAAGTCCGCGGCCGCGCCCGTGTCGTTGCCGACCACCGAGGAAATACCTCCCCAGGCGCAGGCGTCATTGCCGCTGGGCGACCCACCGGCTGCCGTGGAAGCGAAGGAGCCGGCGCATGGCGGCCACTGAGCCCGACAACCTCGGCGACGACCTGCAGCAGGGTCTGTTCTCGCACCTGATCGAGCTGCGTTCGCGCCTGCTCAAGGCCATCGCCGCCGTGCTGCTGGTGCTGGTGGCGCTGGTGCCGTTCGCCAACCGCCTGTATTCGGAGCTGGCCGCGCCGCTGGTGGCACGCCTGCCGCAGGGTGCGCACCTGATCGCCACCGAAGTGGCCAGCCCCTTCATCACGCCGCTGAAGCTGGCTTTCTACGCCGCGCTGTTCATCAGCATGCCGGTGATCCTCTACCAGTTGTGGGCCTTCGTCAGTCCCGGCTTGTACAAGCACGAGAAGCGCCTGGCACGGCCGCTGCTGGTCGCCACCCTGGTGTTGTTCTACTGCGGCTGCGCATTTGCGTATTTTCTGGTGCTGCCGGCGGCATTCCGTTTCCTTACCGCGGTAACTCCCGCCGGCGTGGAGATGATGACCGACATCACGCATTACCTCGACTTCGTGATGCTGATGTTCTTCGCCTTCGGCCTGTGTTTCGAGGTGCCGGTGGCGGTGGTGATTCTCGCCGCGGTGGGCCTCGTGGACATCGCCAAGCTGCGCAACGCTCGGCGCTACGCCATCGTGGGCGCGTTCGCGGTGGCCGCGCTGATCACGCCGCCGGACATCACCTCGATGATCATGCTGGCGATACCGATGTGCCTGCTCTACGAGCTGGGCATCCTGGCGGTGCGCTGGCTGCTGCCGAAGAAGGTGGCGGATTGATGCACGATACGTCTCGTGCGCGAATTCTTCTGGCCACGTGGACCGTTTCGATTGCGCTGTGGGCCGGGTCGTCCGATGCCGCAACTACCGTGCCTCGAACCGCAGTCACGGACGTGCCGGCGTCAGCCTATGAGCATGCACAGACCCTGATCCCGCTACCGGATGGTCGTCGCCTGAATTTGTTTTGCATGGGCGCGGGAACACCTGTGGTCATCCTCGAAGCCGGCCTGGGGGATGACGACCTGAGTTTTCGGCGCGTGCAAGGACGTCTGGCTGACGTCACGCGCGTCTGCAGCTACGACCGTGCGGGCATGGGCTTCAGCGACCCTTCTGTGGGTCCCAGTACCGCTTTCCATGTGGCGAATGACCTGCATGCGCTGATCAGGCAGGCTTCGATACCTTTGCCAGTCGTCCTGGTGGGGCATTCCAACGGTGGCCTGTATGCCGCTCTTTACGCCGCAGACTTCCCGCGGGAAGTCGCGGGCCTGGTGTTGATCGACCCGGACAGTTTCGGCCTGGATGAAGCGGCCAGAAAAGTCCTCGACCAGCCGTGGCTGGATCAGTGGCGCGCCGGTACCCGGAACGAGATCGGGCAGGCACGTACTTGCGTGGCCCTGGCGCAGAGGGGTGCCTTGAACAAGACGCCAGCGCGTTACCCGGACTGCATGGACAATCCGCCGAACGCCGATCCGGCGCTTCATCGACTGCTCGACGCGCAGTTGGCTCGTCCTTCCGAGCAGGAAGCGATATCGACCGAGACACAGGACACCGATCCGCCACCCGACAGGGATTTGTCGGATGCCGAACTGGCCTTCCAGCGCCTTCACTTCGATTTCGGCGACAAGCCGATCATCGTGCTGAGCGGCACGAATGAGCTTGGCGGGCTACCCCCCTCGCAACGGGCCAAAGTCACGAAGGCGATGCTGGCCAACGAGGCCGCCATGGCCGCGTACTCCACGCAAGGCCGGCAGATCCTTGTCGACAGCAAGTCGGAGTACCTGCAGACGTATGCTCCCGACGTGGTCGTGCGTGCGGTAACGGACGTTGTCCGGAAAGTCCGGGTGCGTATGGCAGCGCCTCAAGCCGGACTCGAAGTGCACAAGAATTAGCGACGCACTCACACCCGGTTGCGGGTGTGAGTTGAGCGCGAGTGCGCGGTGATCGCTATTGAACGCTCGTGACCGGTGCCGGCGCAGCAATCGTGGCCGCCGCTGCCGGCAGCGGCTCGACCTTCGCATTGTCGTCCGCGCGCAGCTTCAATCCGCCATCCTTGAAGAGATCACTGGCCACCTGGTAGTACGCGATCGCGGTATTCACCAGGTCCTGCTTCACCGGCACCACGGGCGTGGCATCGCCGGTGGCGAAATTCGGCTTCAGCTGCTCGAGGCGCTTGCGCGGTTCGAGGATGGTGAGCGTGTCGCCATGCACGTAGCCCAGCTTCTCGTAGGTGCCGGGCAACGCATGGCCTTGCTCGGGGGCGATCTGGAACACGTCCTGGCCGAAGAAGCGCGAGCGATAGCTGAAGTCGAGCAGGCCGAGCAAGGTGGGCGGGATGTCGAGCTGGCCCAGCAGGGTTTCCACGCGCTGCGGCTTGAACTGCTGCGGCGCGTAGATCCACAACGGGATGTGGTAGTGGTTGATCGGGATGCTGGTCTTGCCTGCGCTGGAAGCGCAGTGGTCGGCGGTGATCACGAACACCGTGTCGGCGAAATAAGGCTTTGCCTGCGCACGCTTGATGAAGTCCTCGATCGACCAGTCGGTGTAAGCCACCGACCCGGGTCGCGACGGCGCCTGCCACTTCACGCGGCCCGCCGGGTAGGTGTACGGGCGGTGGTTGGAAGTGGTCATGATGTGCAGGAAAAACGGCTTCCCGGCGGCATGCGCCTCGTCCATCTGCTTGAGGGCCAGCGTGTAGAGATCTTCGTCGGCCACGCCCCACACGTTCTGGCTGTGGATCGGCGTGCCCGGCGCGATGGCGCCGCGGTCCACCGTCTTGTAGCCGTTGTGGCTGAAGAAGTAGTTCATGTTGTCGAAGTAGCCGTAGCCGCCGTACACGAACTCCGACTCGTAGCCGCGATCGTTGAAGATGTCGGCCAGCGAGAACAGATCTTCGTTGCCGTGCTCGCGTATCAGCGAGTCGCCCGGCGTGGGCGGCACCGACAGCGACAACGCCTCCAGCCCGCGCACCGTGCGTGTGCCGTTGGCGTAGAGATTGTCGAAGAAGATGCTCTTGTCCACCAGCGAGTCGAGGAAGGGCGTCAGGCCCTGCTTGTTGCCGAAGGTACCGAGGTAGTCGCCGGACAGGCTTTCCACGCTGATCAGCACCACGTTGAGATGCTTCTCCGGTCCTGCCGCGCGGATCGCGCGGGTGAGGTCGCGCGGGTCGTTGCTGGTGAAAGTGGCATTCGGCGCCTTGAGCTGTTCGCGCAGCAGCTTGAACGCCTCGTCGTCGGGCAGCGACTGGTAGAACTTCTTGTATTCGAGATGGCTGCTGCGGAAGGCGGCGAAGAACTGGTAGATGCCGTTGCCGGCCAGTTCGTTGACGTAGTTGTTGGTGGTGCGGTCCTTCATCTCGCCGTTCACCCAGGCCACCGAGATCACGGTGAGCAGCAGCCACACCAGCGGCACGCGGGCACGCTGCCACAGCGTGCTGCCGTCGTCGCGCGCGCGCAGACCGCGCCGGCTCAGCACGAAGGCCACCAGTGCCACCACCACCAGCAGCGCCAGCCAGGTGCCGATCGGGTAGGACTCGCGGATGTTGCCGATCACCTCGGTGGTGTAGACGAGATAGTCCACCGCGATGAAGTTGAAGCGCGAGCTGAACTCGTTCCAGAACACCAGCTCCGACGCTGCCACGAACAGCAGGCCGTACAACAGCACCAGTCCGAGGACATACAGCCCCCACTGGCCGCTGGCGCGGTTGTACGCCAACGCCGGCATCGGCAGGAAGAACAGGAACACCGCGAGGATCGGCCACGACTCGTGCACGTGCACATGCCACAGCAGGAAGCACACGCCCAGCGTGGCCGCGTACAGCACTGCCATGCCGACGAGATAAGCCAGCCAGCGGCTTGCACCAGCGACGGGCGCGCGCCGCGTCGGCACCAGCCACAGGAACAGGACCATCGGCCATGCCAGGTACACGAAGGTGATCAGGTCGTAGCCCAGGCCCACGCCGAACGCATACAGCCAGTTCACCGGGTTCGGTGACACGTTGCCGCCCGACATCACCAGCAACGCGACACGAGTGACAAAGCAGATCACGAGGAAGGCGACGCCCAGCCACCACAGGGGGCGGAAACGCTGGCGCAGCGGAGACGGGGAAAACAGGGCGCGCGGCACGGTCAGCTCCAGACGGCAGGGAAACGGAGGAACGGCACGGGCTGGCGTCCCGAAGGCGTTATACCCGCATCGGCTTAGATGTTACATAGTTTCATTTTGGCGATCGCCGCGACGCGCGCCTGTTCCATCGCCACACCTATCGCCGGGCCAGCCAGTCCTTGCGCCACGAACGGCGCCGCGGTCACCGCTGCTGCGGCCTCGCGGGCTTGCCGCAGATACGTGGCCTGCGGGTAATCGTCATGCTCGTGACCCAGGCGGCCACGCTTGTCGGCGAGGCAGGCGGCGAGGAAGGTTTCCAGTCGCTCGGGCCGGCGCAGCGCATCCAGCACGGCGAGCAGCTTCAGCACCGTGGCCGGCTTCAATTCCAGCGCGCGATGCGCATTGAGGTGTTCGCGGCACACCAGTTCGGCCAGGGTGGCATGTTCGGCGGGCACCTTCAGTCGCGCTGCCAGCGTGCGTAGCGGCGCGACGCCGCGCTGCTCGTGCATCACGTGGCGCGGCAGTTCGTCGGCCGGCGTCAGCGCCTTGCCGAGATCGTGGGTGAGTGCGCAAAAACCCACCAGGTCGTCGCCCGGCGCAATCGCCGCCGCCGCATCCAGCACCATTTCCACATGAACGCCGGTGTCGATCTCGGGATGGAACTCGGCGCGTTGCGGTACGCCGTACAAAGCATCGACTTCGGGAAACAGTATGCGCAGCGCTCCCGCTTCGCGCAGCACGCGCAGGAAGGCGGAAGGCTGCAGCTCGTTCAGCGCCTTGCGCGTCTCCGCCCACACCCGTTCGGGTACCAGGTGATCCACCTCGCCCTCGGCCACCATATGCCGCAGCAACGCCATCGTCTCGTCAGCCACGCGGAAACCCAGCGGCGCGAAGCGTGCGGCAAAGCGCGCCACACGCAGCAGGCGTACGGGGTCTTCCGCGAAGGCCGGCGAGACATGGCGCAGCACGCGCGCCTCGATGTCGCGCGTGCCGCCGTAAGGGTCGATCAGCGTGCCGTCTTCGTCCTGCGCGATGGCATTGATGGTGAGGTCGCGCCGCGCCAGATCCTGTTCCAGCGTCACCGACGGATCGGCCTGGAACAGGAAGCCGTGGTAGCCGTGCCCGCTCTTGCGCTCGGTGCGCGCCAGCGCGTATTCCTCGCCGGTCTGCGGGTGCAGGAATACGGGAAAGTCTTTGCCCACCGGTCGATAACCCAGAGCCAGCAGATCGTCCGGGTGCGCATCCGTCACCACGTAATCGCGGTCGCCCTCCGGCCTTCCCAGCAACTTGTCGCGGACCGCGCCGCCGACGAGATAGATGCGCATGGAAGGGATTGTGGCATGGCGCGCCGGCACCCGATGCGCGGTCCGGAGCCGCTATCGGGTCACTTGTTGATTTCGGCCAGGTGCGCCTTGTCCTCTTCCAGCGTGGGAATGCCCATCGCCGACCTTTGTGCATCGGACACCACATTCGGATCGGTTGGGTAGAGTTCCCACTTCCCTGTCGTTTTTGAGCGTACGAACTGGGTTCCGTACCATTGCGGCTTGCCGGACCGGACCATGATGCGGTCCCAGGCATCGGCCACGAGCTGCCTGGCGGCCTGGTTGGACGGATCCATGCGGGACGCCACGGTGGCCAATGCCAGTGCCAGTTGCGTGTCCTGCACGGAATCGCCGTGCTGGAAGACCAGCGCCGCATTGGAGAAATCTTCAGCGGTGCGCATTTGTCCGGAGCCCAGCAGTTGCATCACCTCGGCACAGCGGGCGGCGTCGCGCTTCCCGACGACATCCCAGTCGATCTTGTTCGGCCCCGATGTGCGGTCCGCCTGATCGGCGGCCGCGATCTTCGCCATGTCCTGTCCGTCGGACGAGGCGACGACCGTATGGCATGCCAGCAGCAGGACCGTTCCTAAGACCACGCTCGCGGCGGCTGATGCTTTCATCGACTCAAGTTTGGTCATGCGATCGTCTCGAAGTTCGAAGGAACGAACGGGCCCTAATTTCCTGCTGGTTGGCCGGTCCTGTCTGCAGCTGGCGATGCCGGTGCCTGCACCGAGCCTGCCTGCGCCGGAGCCGCCGCCACTACCGGGCAATCCACCGCTTTGCGCGGCGTCATGCTGTTCGGCAGCGCATAGAGCTGGCCGATCGGGGTGAGTCGGGTGGCGATCGACAGGGCGTTGCCATGCAGGCGCCAGTCGTACATCAGGCTGTAGTCCATCACGCGGGCCACGTATTCGCGGGTTTCCTTGAACGGCATGGTGGCGATGAACAGATCGGGCGCCAGCGAACCTCGCGCTGCAAGCCATTGGTTCAGCCGGCTGGGGCCGGCATTGTAGGCGGCGCTGGCGAGCCAGGGCGCGCCGTTGTAGCGCTCCGCAAGTTGCGAAAGGTAGCGCGTGCCCAGGGCGACATTGGTCGCCGGGTCGTACAGGCTGTCGCCGCCGGTCCACGCCATGCCGTTGCTGCGGGCGACTGCCGCTGCCGAGCTGGGGACCAGCTGCATCAGGCCACGCGCATCGGCCCCCGAGCGTGCGTCGCTCATCCACGCGCTTTCGGAGCGCAGGATGCCGTAAGCCCAGGCGGGATCGATGCCGGATTGCTTGGCCTGTTCCACCACGCCGATCTGGCTGTCCAGCGGCAGGCGCAGCGTGTAGTAATGCATCGCCTCGCCATGATTGAGCGTGAACGCGGCGCGGTCGTACCAGCCGCGGGCATCGGCGAGTTCCACGGCCAGCACCTGCGTGCGTTCGTCGCTGCCGTCGAGTGCGCGCGCCCACTCGCGCCGCGCCAGCTTCTGCAAGCCCACCGCGAACAATTCGAAGGCACGCTGCAGGCCAGGCTGCTCCAGCAGCGCCTGTTCCTGTTGCGGATCGTCGATCGGCGCCCGCGGGCAGATCGCGTAGGGCTGGTTGGCCTGGTCGGCGGCGAGGTATCCGAAGAACGTGGTCTGTTTCGCAAGGTCGGCGTAGATGGCCTGCGCCTGCTCGGCATGGCCGGTGGCGGCCAGGGCGCGTGCGCGGAACCAGCGCCATTCGTCGCCCTGCTGTTGATCCGTCGGCATGGCCGCGATGCCTGCCAGCACGCCGGGCCAGTCCTGGGCGGCCAGCGCCACGCGCACGCGCCATTCGCGGGTGGTGGCGGTTTGCGCGGAGGCGGGCAGGGCGAGCAACTGTTGCAGCGCGTCGGGGTCGTAGTCGCTGGCGTGGAAGATCGCCAGCGTGCGCCGGATCGCATCGCGCTGGCTGGCGCTGAAGCTGAGGTGCGTCTGCAGTTGCTGCCACGCAGCGTCGGCGTTATCGGTATCGCGCCGCGCCATGCTTTGCAGCGCCAGCGATGCCGCCAGGCGCGCATGCGCGGTGTCGGGCCAGTTCGCCGCGGCGGCCACGGCAGACTGCGGATCGCGCAGCGCCTGCGCCAGCCATTGCGCTTCCTGGTTCTGCGGCGCGGGCAGCCAGGCGGCCAGTACGGAAATGGTGCCACCCTTGCCGGCATCGGCGGCGCGCTCGATGCGCGACCACAGGCGCGGCGTGGTCAGCAGGCCTTGTTCCTGCGCGGCCTGCAGCACGGGAGTGCAGGCACCGGGCAGCTCGGGCTTGGCCCACAGCACGGCGAGATCGCGGTCGAAATCCAGCGCGGCGCCGTTGGCCATGCGCGCCTGCAGGGCATCGCAGGCGAGCGTGTCGTTCGTGCCGGGCTGATACAACGCGAGGAAGCCGTTCCAGTCCTGGCGGCGCGCGAGTTCCAGCAGGAAGTCGCGGCGCAGGTCCTGCGCGGGAATCAGGTCGGGGTACTGGGCCAGATAGGCCTGCACCGTGGGCAGGTCGATCTGCTGGATGTCGTGCTCCAGCGCGGCAGCGGGCAGGTAGGGGTAGAGCGGGTAGCTGCGCAGTTGTGCGTCCCATATGTGCCAGCCGTCGCCGCCTTGCTGGGCCGCTGCCCAGGCTTGCTTGAAGGCGGCGCGCTGGGTATCGATGGAAGCGGCGGCGCGTGCACCCAAGCTGACGAGCAGGCTGCAGCACGCAATCAGTACGGTGAGGGAGTGGCGCCGGGGCGCGGCCTTCGCGAACATGAAAACTCCTCGGTGATCCCTGTGCGGATTGTAGTGGATGCAGCCGGAAACACCGCCTCGCGCATGGGCCGAGGTTCCGCGCATGCCTGATAAGCTGACGCATCCGCTTCCGCCCTTTGCAGGCTCGCATGTCGTTCCCACCCTTGTCCCGCGGCCGTCGCCTTGTTGCCTGGTCGGTGCTGGCACTGCTCGCGCTCGCAGGCGCGGCCCGGTGGTGGCTGCTCGGCCGCCCGGTCGCTTTGCCGGATGCGCCGTCCGCGCGCATCGCCTGCGTGTCCTATCAGCCGTTCCGGCTCGAAGGCGAGACGCCCTACGACGTGAATGCCTTCATCCCTCCCGAGCGCATCGATGCCGACCTGAGTGCGTTGTCGCAGCGCTTCGACTGCGTGCGCACGTATTCGCAGGGGCAGGGCCTTTCCGCCGTGCCGGAGATCGCCGCGCGCCATCACATGCAGGTGCTGATGGGCATCTGGCTGGGAAGCGATGCCAGGGCGAACGCCAGGCAGATCGAGTTGGGCGTCGCCACCGCACGCAAGTATCCGCAGGTGTTGCGCGCGGTGATCGTGGGCAACGAGGTGCTGTTGCGCGGCGACCTGTCCGAAGCGGTGTTGGCTGGCTACATCCGTGAAGTGCGCGCGGCGCTGCCTGCGTCGATCCCGGTGAGCTACGCCGATGTATGGGAGTTCTGGTTGCGCCACCCGCAGCTCGCCAGCACGGTGGACTACATCACCATCCACATCCTGCCTTATTGGGAAGACCAGCCGGTGCCGCCCGAGCGTGCGATCCAGCATGTGGCGGACGTGTACGCGAAAGTACGGCAAGCGTTTCCCGGCAAGCGCGTGATGATCGGCGAAACCGGCTGGCCGAGCGAAGGCCGGCAGCGCCGTGGCGCAGCCGCCAGCGTGGTGAACGAGGCGCGCTACCTGCGTGAATTCCTTGCTTACGCCGGCAAGGTCGATCTGCCGTACAACGTGATCGAAGCTTTCGATCTGCCGTGGAAGCGCGCGCAGGAAGGCACGGTAGGTGGCTACTGGGGCATCTTCGATACGCATGCGCGGCCCAAGTTCGCGATGCAGGGGCCGGTGGTCGAAGTCCAACAGTGGTGGCTTGGGTGGCTGGGCGGCGCGGTGTGTGCGCTGTTGTTCGTGCTGGCGGGTTTGCGCCGCCGGCACTGGCAGCGGCGGCGTGGCTGGCTCGCGCTCGGAGTGGCCGGTTTTGCCAGCGGCACCGCGATGGCGTGGCAGATCCGCCAGATGATTTACGCATGCCACGGTGCGTGGGAGTGGTCGGTCTCCGTTGCCGCATGCCTGGTCGCGTTGTTCACCGCGTTGCGGCTGGCGAGCTGGCTGGCGGGACGGCTGGCGGGCGCGCCGTTCAAGCCGGCGCCGGCAGGCCGGTTGCGCAACGCCTGGTTGTTCGTGCTGGCGCTGTACGGTCTGCTGCTGGTGTTCGATGGCCGCTACCGCGATTTTCCGTTGGGCGTGTTCGCCCTGCCCTGCGCGGGTTATGCGCTGACCGCATGGCTGGACGAGCGCAGGCGCATGCCCTCGCGCGAAGCGCTGTTTCTCGCCGCGTGGCTGCCCGTGCTGGGTGGCGCGGTGGTAGCGCTGGAGTTGGGCGAAAACCCGGTGACCTGGCTCTGGTTGTTGTTCAATGTCTCGATCGCCGCGTCGGTGTTCGCCGCATGGCGACGCGCGCGGGCCGTGCCGGTTATGCTCGGCGACTCCCCTTGAATGGAAGGATGGACATGCGCCTCGACAAGCAACGCATCGTGGTGACCGGTGCCTTCGGCACGCTGGGGGCGGCGATGGTGCGCGCCGCGCTGGACGCGGGCGCGCAGGTAGCGGCGATCGACCGCGCGCCGGTGCCGGCGAACCTGGGTGCGGCGCATGGTTTCGGCGGAGTGGATCTTTCCGGCACCACCGAGGCGAAACGTGCCATCGATGCCGCCGCCGAGGCGCTGGGTGGTATCGACGCGCTGGTGAACATCGCCGGCACCTTCCGCTGGGAGACGCTGGCCGACGGCGACCCCGACACCTGGGACCTGCTCTACCGGGTCAACCTGCGCACTGCGGTGGCGGCGAGCAAGGCCGCACTGGCGCACCTGCCCGACGGGCATGGACGCATCGTCAACATCGGCGCGAATTCCGCGCTGAAGGCCGGTGCCGGCGTGGGTGCCTATACCGCGTCCAAGGCCGGCGTGATGCGCCTCACCGAATCGCTGGCCGAGGAACTCAAGCCGCGCGGCATCACGGTCAACGCGCTGTTGCCCAGCATCATCGACACCCCGCCGAACCGTGCCGACATGCCCGACGCGGATTTCGAGCGCTGGGTGAAGCCCGAGCAGCTCGCGGGCGTGATCGTGTTCCTGCTGTCCGGCGCGGCCAGCGCGATTACCGGCGCGCTGATTCCGGTCACCGGGCGGGTATAGCCGTCGCTTGCCTGTTGCTTGCGCCCTGCAGGTGCACGAGGCGCAGGCAGCCGACCAGCAGCGCCAGTGCGCCTGGCTCGTAGTTGTAGAGCTGCAGCGCGAATGCGCCCAGCATCGCGGCCAGGCATGCCCATCCGGACGAGCGGCGCAGCAGTGCCAGGGCGGCGAGGACGACGGCCGCGATGCCGTACACGTCGTGCAGGAAACCAACCACCAGTCCCTGTCGCAGCGCGCACCACGCGGGCGCCTGCGCCGCCGTGCAGAGCTCCGCGAATGCCGGCTGTTCGATCAGGCCATAGCGCAGCCATGCCGCACCCAAGCCGGCCAGCGCGATCAGCAGCCAGGGAAGCAGTTTGCGTATCTTCATCCGTGTTCTCCGGTATGCGCGGGCAGGTGGATTTCCGCCGCCAGCGCGAGATGATCCGAAAACGCCTGCGGCAGCGTCCATACCTTCTCCAGCACCACCGTGGGCGAGGCAAGGATGTGATCCAGCGCCCGCTTCGGCCTCCAGCTCGGGAAGGTGGGCGTGGCCTGTGCGGGTGGCTGCAGCCGCGAGCGTGCGAACAACCGGCGCATTTCGGGGCTTTCGACATCGGTGTTGAGGTCGCCCATCAGCACGGCGTGCGGCTGGTCTTCCAGTATCTCGGTGATGAAGCCCAGTTGCCGCGCGCGCGAAGCGGCACCCAGCGAGAGGTGGGCGATGACCACGGCCAGCGTGTGCTTGCCGGTGCCGAAGCGCGCCAGCAAGGCGCCACGGCCGCGGCCGGGCAATGGATAGTCCAGCACCATGCTGGGTTCGATGCGACTGATCAGGCCGTTCGCGGTGTGCGACAACCCGGCCACGGGGCGGTTCGGCTGGTGGCTCCAGTACGGCATGCCAGCGGCTTCGGCGAGGTAGCGCGTCTGATTGAGGAAGCCGGAACGCAGGCTGCCGGCGTCCGCTTCCTGCAAGCCGACCACGTCGAACTGCGGCAGCAGGGCGGCGAGGCTGTCGAGGTTGGCGATCTTGGCGCGTCCCGGCAGCACGGCGTTGAGGCTGCGGGTGACGTATTCGCTATAACGCTGCACGCTGGCGCCGGCGAGGATGTTGCAGCTCAGCAGGCGCAGGCGGCGTTCTTTGGGGGCTGGCGTGGCACGTTCCATGGGGCTGTGTACGGTACACGCACAAGGTCGCCGCGGACGTGAATCTCCGCGGCGGCTTCGATCAGGGCGTCACTTGCCGCCCTTGTTCACTTCGTCCAGTTCGCGCTTGGCCAGCCATTGGGTGATGGCGGAAAGTTCGTCCAGGGTCTTCACGTTGGTGACGCGGTACTTGCCGTCGATCACGATGCTCGGCGTGCCGTCGACGCCCCAGGTGCGAATCAGTGCCAGGTCGGCTTTCAGCTTGGTGGTGGCCGCATCGGAGGTGGCGAGGCTCATGAAGGTATCGCGGTTCACTCCATGGCGCGCGTAGAAATCGGCAAGCTCGTCCAGCGAGTTCATCGGGTAGTGCTGGACGAATTTTTCCTGGAACAGCTGCAGGTGGGTGCTGTCCACCACACCCAGCTTGTCTGCCGCGTAGTAGGCGCGTGCGTACGGCAACCACTCGTCGCTGAAGGGGGCCGGCACGAGTTCGAACTTCACGCCTGCGGGCAGCGATTTCTTCAGCTTGTCGGCGATGGGCGAAAACTCGGCGCAATGAATGCAGCCGTACGAAAAAACCTCGGCCACCTCCACCTTGCCCAGGTTGCTGTAACGCTGGTGCGGGCCAGGCAAGGTGACGTACTGGTCGCCTTCGGTGTAGGGCGCAGACCCGTCGGTGCTGGATTGCGCGGTGCAGGCGGTGGCCAGCAACAGGCCGGCGAACAGGCTCAGGGTGCGCAGTCGGGCGAGATGTTTCATCACGGAAATACTCGGCAAGGCAATTAGGGAGAGGTCGGATGGCCGCAGGCTTACTTGCCGGCGGCTTCCTTGGCTACCAACCACTGGGTCAGCTCGATTGCGCGCTGCACGGAATGCACATCCGAAGGCGAGAAACGGTATTTGCCATCCACCACGATAGTGGGAGTGCCACCCACGCCATAGGCTTTCATAACATCATCAGCCTGCTTCATCTTGGTGTTCACGGTGAAAGAGTTGGCCACCGCCACGAACTCCTTGGGGTCTGCGCCAAACTTGGCATAGAACTTTGCAATGTCATCGATCGTCGGCCATGCAGCCTTGGGCTTGGGCTGGCCGGTGGACAGGTCGTAGGTGGCCGTCTCACCAGTCTTCCAGGTGGCGTCGAAGAACGCATCGTGGGCCTTGGCGCGCACGCCAAGCGCCTCGGCAGCGAAGTAGGCGCGCTGATACACCGGCCAGTTTTCGTCGGGGCGGAATGCGGCGGGCAGGTAATGCACCACAGCGTTCGACGGCAGGCTCTTCTCGATCTGATCCATCGCGTCGTGGAAGGCGTTGCAGGCCGGGCAAGCGTAGGAGAACACTTCCACCACTTCGATCTTGTCGGTGGGGATGTACTTCGGTTGGGCCGGATCGATGCGGAAGTAATCCTTGCCCTCGACCCACTGGCCGTTGTCCACGAACGGTTGGGCCGGCGGCGCGGCGGGCGTGGCGGCGGCGGTGGCGGCTGCTGCCGGAGCGGCGGTGCTGGTGTTCGCTGCCGGGGCGGCACTGGTCGGAGCCGTGCTGGCGGGAGCCGGAGCGGTGGTGGGTGCCGCAGGCGTGGTAGCAGCGGTGCTGGTGGTGGCTGGCGCGGCGGTGCCGTTGTCGGTGGATTGGCCGCAGGCGGCCAGCGCCAGCAGGGCGGCGCACAGGAACGGCAGACGCTTCAACATGGGATTACCTCGGGGATGGGCGAAGCAGGAAGGGCACGCCGGCATGGGCCGGTGCGCCCGGGAGTCGGTCAGGGCGAGGCGGCCTGTTGCGGATCGACGGCGGCCGGGTGCAGGCCCTCGATATAGCTGGCCACGGCGGCGATGTCGTTCGCATTCAGTTTCTGGGCAATGCTGGGCATGATCTGCGAGTGCGCGTCCGTGCCCCAGGCATTGCCGTCGTGCCAGGCCTTGAGCTGGGCTTCGATGTATTGCGCGTGCTGGCTTTCCAGTTGCGGATACTCCGCGCCAGGATTGCCGCGGCCGTCGGCGCTATGGCAGGCCATGCAGGCGGGAATGCCGCGCGTGACGTCGCCTTCGCGGAACAACTGCTGGCCACGCTCGACCAGCGCCTGGTCGGCCACACCGGGCAGGGCGGTCTTGCTGGCGAAGTAGGCGCCGACGTCGTGCATGTCCTGCTCGGACAGCGGCGTGGCCATGCCGAGCATGATCGGGTTCTGGCGCTTGCCGCTCTTGAAGTTCTCGAGCTGGCGAACGATGTACTGCTCGCTCTGGCCGGCCAGCTTGGGGTACTGCGGATCGGTGGAGTTGCCGTCCATGCCGTGGCAGGCGCCGCAGGCGGCGGCCTTGGCCTGGCCCGCAGTGGCATCGCCAGGCTTGGCCGCGGCTTCAGCGGCGGCGGGCGCAGCAGCAGCCGTGGTGGTCGGGGCGGCCGGTGTGGCGGCGGCAGGGTTGGCGGCCGTGGTGGCTTTGGCCGGCGCGGACTGCGCCGCCACCCCGCTCGCGCTCAAGGCGAAGATCAGGACTGCGGCGTAGCCCAGCGCAGCGGGTCGAAAACCTGCGAACCGAAAACCCATACACTTCCCCTCTCAGAAACTGTCGAAGGCTGCCATCGCCGGTCGGTATCGGCGCCACGGGCAGAAACCGTCGGATTATCCCCATGCCTTCGCGCTCCGGTCAAACCATGCCCAACCTCCTGCAAGGCGCGCAATTCGTGCTCGCCGCCCACCGCGTCAACCAGCTGCCTGCCGACCAGGGCGCCGAGGTGGCGTTTGCCGGGCGCTCCAACGCCGGCAAGTCCAGCGCGCTCAACACGCTCACCGGCCACAAGGGGCTGGCGCGCACCTCCAAGACGCCCGGCCGCACCCAGCAGATGGTGGCGTTCGCGTTGCCACCGCTGGCGCAGGGCGACGGGGAGGCGCCGCTGGTCGCGCGCCTGATCGACCTGCCCGGCTACGGCTACGCCAAGGTGCCGGAGGAACTGCGCGCGCACTGGAAGCAGGAGATCGATGCCTATCTGCATCGTCGGGAGAGCCTGCGCGGCGTGGTGCTGATCGCCGATATCCGTCATCCGCTCAAGGAATTCGACCGGATGATGCTGGACTTCTGCTTCGCCACCGGCCTGCCCTGCCATCTCTTGCTGACCAAGGCCGACAAGCTTTCGCGCAATCAGGCTGCGCAGGCGCTGGCGGCGATGCGCAAGAGCTTTCCCGACGGCCTGCACGCCACCGCGCAGGTGTTTTCCTCGCCCGCGAACACCGGCGTGGACGAGGCGCGTGCACGGGTGGTGGAGTTGTTGCGCACGCCGCGCGGCTGATGCCGACGGCATGAGGCGCGGCGTTATGCCGCGGCGAGCTCCATGAACACCGCGCACAGAGCCTCCATGCCGGCGCGGTCGTCCTCGTCGAAGCGCGCCACGTGCGGACTGTCCACATCCCATACGCCGAGCAGGCTGCCGTCGGACTTCACCAGCGGTACCACGATCTCCGACTGCGAGGCGGCGTCGCAGGCGATGTGGCCGTCGAACGCGTTGACGTCGCGCACCACCTGCGTCTGCCGCGTCTGCGCGGCGGTACCGCACACGCCACGGCCCAATGCGATGCGGATGCAGGCCGGCTTGCCCTGGAACGGGCCGACCACCAGTTCGTTGCCGTCGTACAGGTAGAAGCCGGCCCAGTTGAGGTCGGGCAGGGTGTGGAACAGCAGCGCAGAGAAATTCGCTGCGTTCGCGATCAGGTCGCGCTCGCCGGCCATCAGGCCGCGCGCCTGCTGCACGAGGTCGGCGTAATGCTCCCGCTTGTCCGCATGGGCCTGTGCTTTCACTTCGAACATGGCATGGATCCGCTGGCAAAGTCCGTATTATGCGCGTGTCGTTACGGACAGGACT
Organism: Rhodanobacter sp. 7MK24; assembly: GCF_014842995.1. Taxonomy (GTDB): domain Bacteria; phylum Pseudomonadota; class Gammaproteobacteria; order Xanthomonadales; family Rhodanobacteraceae; genus Rhodanobacter_A. The sequence continues at coordinate 52,587 of NZ_JACYXL010000002.1, read as the reverse complement.
GCGCATGAGCTTGGTTGAACATCGCGAAGGCATCGAGGCAGGGCGGCTGGACATGTTCGTGGACGGCGCGTTCGCGTTCACGTTGACCTTGCTGGCAATCGGTGGCGAAACCATCCCGAACACGGCGGAGAAGTTGCTGCATATCCTGGCCGGTGTACCGGCGGCGGCGTTGTGCTTCGCGCAGATCGCCTGGATGTGGCACGGCCATGTGCAGTGGCGCCACCTGTGCACGCGAGCCACGCGGACCGGCCTGTTGTTGTCGCTGCTGCTGGTTTTCTTCGCGCTGATCTTCGTCTATCCGTTGCACATGGTGTACGGCTCGGCGTGCTATGGCTTCAGCGGCGGCGTGCTCTCCAGCGATGTCGCGGTGCAGCTGTCCAGCGAGGCACGGACGATGTTCGTCTGCTACGGCCTTGCCTATACCTCCATGGCCGGCACCTTGACTCTGCTCTTCCGGCACGCCGCACGCCTGTGGCCTGCAGGCAGCGAGGAGCGCCGACGGGCCGGCATCAGAATGGTGTCGTGGGCCGTTCCGACTGCGATCGGGGTGCTCTCGGCGCTCACTGCACTGTTGGTTCCCGAAGGGTTGCTGTCGCTGGCGGGCTTCGAATATGTCCTGCTTGGCCTGATCGGTCCGGTGACCACGTGGTACAAGCGCCGGCATCCTGCCGGATGAGCGCGGCACTGTTCGTCGCCGGCACCGATACCGGCATCGGCAAGACACATGCCTCGTGCGCCGTGCTGCATGCGCTGCGCGCTTCGGGCCTGCGCGCCACCGGCATGAAGCCGGTGGCCAGCGGTTGCGTCGAGACGCCACAGGGTTTGCAGAACGAGGACGCACTGGCGTTGCGCGCGGCCAGCAGCACGCCGCTGCCGGCGTATGCGCAGAGCAACCCGGTGGCGCTGCGCGATGCCTTGTCACCGCATCTGGCTGCGGCGCACGCAGGCACGACGATCGCGTTGCCGCCCTTGCGCGCCGCATTCGATGCGTTGTGCGCTGGACACGACGCCGTCGTAGTGGAAGGGGTGGGCGGTTGGCGCGTTCCGCTGGCGCCTGGCCTGTTCGCTTCCGACATTCCGAAGCAGTGGGATTTGCCGGTGATTCTGGTGGTGGGCATGCGCCTGGGTTGCCTCAATCACGCGCTGCTCAGCGCGGAGGCGATTCGTGCCGATGGCTGCCGCCTCGTCGGCTGGATCGCCAATCGCGTTGATCCTGCGATGGAGGCGGTGGAGGAAAACCTTGCCACCCTGCGTGAACTGCTGCCCGCGCCCTGCCTCGGCGTGTTGCCGCATGGCGTGGCGCCGGCGCGGGCAGCAACCGGGCTCGACCTGGCCGGACTGGCTGATTGATTCACATCCGGCATGCCGGGCCGTGCGCATGCTGGTGAACACCTGCAGGGAGAAACCATGACCAGCCGCAACCATTACTACCTTTCCATCGCCGATCTCGCCCGGGCACGGGGCAGCGATCCCGCGCTGAGTTGGAGCGGTGCCGGCCCCGGCGATTTCGCCGCGGCCCTGCAGGAGGCGCTGCGCAGCCGCACGCTGTTCGAGCACTGGTGCGCAAAACAGCCGGATCCGGATGCGGTCGATCCCTCGCTGGGCGCCACGGATGGTCAGGCGCAAGTGCAGGCGCGCGTGGCGGACCTGCACGTCGAGGTGGACGTGCTTACCGTTTTGCCGATGAGCCTGCTGCGCCAGCGCCTGAACTGGCTGATCGGCGCGGCATGGCAACTGCGCGATGTGCGCCCCGGCTGACACGGCGGTTCGCTGCGCTGCGGCTGGCAAAAACAGCGGTGTTGTCGTTACATTCGGCGGCTAACGACTCTTTTGCCTGCGCCTCGCGCGCACCGACCTGGAAAATCGTATGCTCCGCCTACGCACCCTCGCCATCGCCACCAGCATCGCCCTTGCCGCCTGTTCGCAGGGTTCGAACGAGGCCAGCCAGCCGGCGCCGGCCTCCACTGCGCCGGCCAAGTCCGCGAGCGCCACAGCCGTGACCGATACGAACGCCACCAATCCGTTCTTCGCCGCCAGCACGCTGCCGTTCCAGGCGCCGGAGTTCGACAAGATCAAGGACGGCGACTACCAGCCGGCGATCGAGAAAGGCATGGCCGATCAGCTCGCCGAATGGCAGAAGATCGCAGACAACCCCGATGCCCCCACCTTCGACAACACCTATGTGGCGCTGGAAAAGAGCGGCGCGCTGCTGACCCGCGTGGAGATGACGTTCAATGGCGTCACCTCGGCCAATACCGACGACGCGCTGCAGAAGGTGCAGGAAGAGGAGGCGCCCAAGCTCGCCGCGCACCAGGATGAGCTGTACCTCGACAGCAAGCTGTTCGACCGCGTGCAGAAGGTGTACGACCAGCGCGACACGCTCAAGCTCGATCCCGAATCCTTGCGCCTGGTCGAAGTGACCTACCGCCAGTTCGTGCACAACGGCGCCAAGCTGTCCGATGCCGACAAGGCCAAGCTGAAGGCGCTCAACCAGCAGGAATCCACGCTGGAGGCGCAGTTCAACAACAAGCTGCTCGCCGCCGCGAAGGACGGCGCGCTGGTGGTGGACGACAAGGCCAAGCTGGCCGGGCTGCCGGACGAGGACATCGCCGCCGCCGCGCAAGCCGCCAAGGATCGCGGGCTGGCCGGCAAGTGGGTGGTCGTGCTGCAGAACACCACGCAGCAGCCGGCGCTGCAGTACTTGACGGACCGCGACACCCGCAAGGCGCTGTTCGAGGCTTCGTGGAACCGTGCCGAGAAGGGCAACGCCGACGATACCCGCGACATCATCGAGCAGCTCGCGCAGCTGCGTGCGCAGGAGGCCAAGTTGCTGGGCTCTCCGAACTACGCCGCGTGGACGCTGCAGGACCAGATGGCGAAGACGCCGGAAGCCGCGATGGGCTTCATGGAGAAACTGGCGCCGGCCGCCGTGGCCCGCGCCAGGCAGGAGGCCGCCGATATCCAGGCGCAGATCGACAAGGACCAGGCTGCCCTGCACCAGCCCACCTTCAAGCTGGAGCCGTGGGACTGGCAGTACTACGCCGAGCAGGTGCGCAAGGCCAAGTACGACCTCGACGAGTCGCAGATCAAGCCGTATTTCGAGCTGGACAACGTGCTGCAGAACGGCGTGTTCTACGCCGCCAACCAGCTCTACGGCCTCACCTTCAAGGAGCGCCACGACATCCCGGTATACAACCCGGACGTGCGCGTGTTCGAAGTGTTCGACAAGGACGGCAAGTCGCTGGCGCTGTGGTACTGCGACTACTTCAAGCGCGACAACAAGAACGGCGGCGCCTGGATGGACAACTTCGTCGGCCAGTCCAAGCTGCTCGGCACCAAGCCGGTGATCTACAACGTCGCCAACTTCACCAAGCCTGCGGCTGGCCAGCCCGCGCTGCTGTCATGGGACGACGTGATCACCATGTTCCATGAGTTCGGCCACGGCCTGCACGGCATGTTCGCCGACGAGCAGTACCCCAGCCTGTCCGGCACCGCCACCGCGCGCGACTTCGTGGAGTTCCCGTCGCAGTTCAACGAGCACTGGGCCAGCAATCCCAAGGTGTTCGCGAACTTCGCCAAGAACTACCAGACCGGTGCGCCGATGCCGCAGCCGCTGGTGGACAAGATGCAGAAGGCCGGCAAGTTCAACAGCGGCTATGCCATGACCGAACTGGTGGCCGCCGCCATGCTCGACATGAACTGGCACATGCTCGGCGCCGATGCGCCCAAGCAGGACGCGGACAAGTTCGAGGCCGAATCGCTGAAGAAGGACGGCGTGGACCTCAGCTACGTGCCGCCGCGCTACCGCTCCAGCTACTTCCTGCACATCTGGAGCAACGGCTACTCCGCCGGCTACTACGCCTACCTGTGGACGCAGATGCTGGCCGACGATGCCTTCCAGGGCTTCAGCGAACACGGCGGCCTTACCGCCGAAAACGGCCAGCGCTTCCGCGACATGATCCTCTCGCGCGGCAACACCGTGGAATTGTCCAAGCTCTACAAGGACTGGCGCGGCCAGGATCCCAGCATCGAGCCGATGCTGGAAAACCGCGGCCTGAAGGACGCGCCGAAAGGCGGCACGAAATAAGTGGCAAGGGCCGGCGCAAGCCGGCCCTTTCGTTTCCCGTCATGGAAGGCACGCTCGGACGATGGCGTCCGCTTCTCAGCCGCCGGTGGCCGGTGCTTTCGTAGGGACAATGTGGTGGCGCTGGAGGAAATCGCCCAGCAGGGCGGCGATCCGATCCGGGATCTGCAGCGTTGCGAAGTGGTCGGCATCGAGGATGTGTACCTCCGCGCTCGGCACGTCGCGACGATAGGCATAGGCGCCGGGCGTGGTGAAGTAACTGTCGCGTTTGCCCCACAGCACCAGCAGCGGCGCCTTGATCCGTCGCAGCTGCGCCTGCCAGGCCGGATAGCGGGCCACGTTGCTGCCGTAGTCGAACCACAGGTCGTTGCGTGCCTCGATGACGCCCGGGCGTTGTTCCGCCGACGCCGCCAGCCACATCACGTCCGGGCCGACTTGTTCCTCGTCGTTCCAGCCGGCTTGCGGATAGCCGAGCGAACGCGCGTAGGCGGCGCGGCGGCTGTCCAGTCCGGCATTGCGCTGCACCCAATGGCTGCGCAGCTCGCCGTGCGGATCCTGTGCCGCAGGGAAGCCGTCCAGATGGATGACCCCGTTCTGCACCACGATCGCGGTGATGGCCGTGGGATTGGCGCAGATCAGGCGGAAGCCCACCGGCACGCCATAGTCCTGCATGTACAGCGCATAGCGAGCGATGCCGCGTGCCTTCAGGAAGTCGCGCACGGTTTCGGCCAGATGGTCGAAAGTGTAGGCGTAGGTGCCGGGACTCGGCGCGTCGGAATAGCCGAACGACGGATAGTCCAGCGAGATCACGTGCAGAGACTGCACGGCGGCCAGATCCTCCATCACCTTTTCGTACTGGATCGAGGACAGCGGATTGCCCGGCAGGAACACCACGGTCGGCGCCTCTGGCGGCCCGCCCTCCCGGTAAAAGATGTGAACGCCGTCCACGCTCTGCCAGCCGTGCCTCAGCGTCGCGGCGTGCGCCGGCGCAGCGGCTGCAGCGGCGGCGAGCATGATGGTCAGCAGGATTCGCATCATTGTTTTCATCGATCTACCCGGTGACGACGTCGAGGATCCGCAGCAGCGGCCGCGAAAGCTTGGTGGAGCGGTCGAGGGCGGTGAAGTGATAATTCCTCACCCTGCGATGAATGTCGTTCAACGATGAAATACCTGCTCCCGCCGATGCACACCCTGCGCACGTTCGAGGCGCTGGGGCGGCTGTTGCATTTCGCACATGCCGCCGACGAGCTGCATCTGACCACCAGCGCGGTCAGCCACCAGATCCGGGCGCTGGAATCCTTCTATGGCACGAAGCTCTTTCATCGCGGTCGCCGCGGCGTGAGCCTCACGGCTGCAGGGGAGGCATTGCTGGCTGTGGTGAAGGACGTGCTGCGGCAGTTGTCGACGGCGGGCGAAGCGATCCGCACGCGGCCTGGACAACGGTTGAGAGTCACCGCGCCGCCGTCGCTCGCCAGCCGCTGGCTGGTGCCGCGGCTGGGCGATTTTCTGCGTGGATACCCGATGGCCGACTTCCAGTTGCGTAGCACGCTGGAACTGGTCGAACTCGGCACCGAGGAGGTCGATCTCGGCATCCGCTACGGGGGTGGGCGCTGGCCCGGCATGAGTAGCGAGCAGCTGTTCGGCGAGGAAATATTCCCCGTTGCCACGAGCGCCTACGCCCGGCAAAAGAAGCTGCGAGATGCAAGCGACCTGTCGCGCGGCCTGTTGTTGCAGGATGATTTCCAGTCCTGGGCGGACTGGTTCGCGCAGGCCGAGGTTGTCGTGGCGGGGTGCCGATACGGCCCGGTCTTCAACGATTCCGCCCTGCTGCTGCAGGCCGCCGAGGCCGGGCAGGGCGTGGCACTGGCGCGCAGCCGGCTGGTCGTGGACGCCATGGCAGCCGGTTCGCTGGTGCGCATTGGTGGGCTCAGCATCGTCTCACGCGAGAGCTACTACCTGGTGTCGCCAGCGGACCGGCCCGATTCGGAATTGGCCGCGGCGTTCCGGAAGTGGCTGCACCAGCTTGCGGATGCCTGACCGCAGCCCGTGGCTCAGTAGGCGAACTCGCGGAACACCGGGTCCACGCTGCCGCCCCATGCACCACGGAACAGCTCCAGCTTGCGTTCGGCGGGCGTCTGGCCGGCTTCGACGATTTCGAGCAGCGGTTCGAGGTAGATGCGTTCGTCGGCATTGTTACGGTTGAGCCTGGCGCGGCGCGCCAGGCCGTGGGCGGCGATCTTCAGCGTCTCGCGCGCAAGGTCGCGCACGGTGCCGTGGCGGAAGGAGAGTTTCAGAGCTTCCTTCGGCACGCCGTTGCGCAGCGCGTGGCGCTCGGCCATGGAGAAATCCTTGACCAGGTCCCAGGCCGCCTCCAGCGCCTCGTCGTCGTAGAGCAGGCCCACCCACAGCGCGGGCAGTGCGCACAGGCGGTTCCACGGACCACCGTCGGCACCGCGCATTTCCAGGTACTGCTTGAGTCGCACTTCGGGGAAAGCGGTGGTGAGGTGGTCGGCCCAGTCCTTCATGGTGGCCTTTACGCCCGGCGCTGCAGAGAGCTCGCCGGCCATGAAGCGCTTGAAGTCCTGCCCGGCGAGGTCGATGTAGCGGCCGTCCTGGTAGCTAAAGTACATCGGCACGCCGAGGGCATAATCGACGTAACGCTCGTAGCCGAAGCCATCCTCGAACACGAAGTCCAGCATGCCGGTGCGGTCGGCATCGGTGTCTTCCCACACGTGCGAGCGGAAGGACTGGTAGCCGTTTGGACGTCCGTCCGTGAACGGCGAATCGGCGAACAGCGCGGTGGCGATCGGCTGCAGGGCGAGGCTGGCACGGAACTTCTTCACCATGTCCGCTTCGCTGGAAAAATCCAGGTTAACCTGCACGGTGCAGGTGCGCGTCATCATGTCCAGGCCGAGCTTGCCCACCTTGGGCATGTACTCGCGCATGATCTTGTAGCGGCCCTTGGGCATCCACGGCATTTCGTCGCGCCGCCACTTCGGCTGGAAGCCCATGCCGAGGAAACCGACGCCCATCGGATCGGCGATGGAACGGACCTCCTCCAGATGCTGGTTCACTTCGCAACAGGTCTGGTGGATGGTTTCCAGCGGTGCGCCGGAGAGTTCCAGCTGGCCGGCGGGTTCCAGCGTGATGTTGGCCTTGTCGCGGACCAGAGCCACTGGGAACTCGCCCTCGCGGGCAATTTCCCAGCCGTAGCGTGCGGCGATGCCTTCCAGCAGCGCACGGATGCCGCGCTCGCCCTCGTAGGTGGGTGGCCGCAGGTCGTCGGTGCGGAAGCCGAACTTCTCGTGCTCGGTGCCGATACGCCACGCCTCGCGCGGCTTTTCGCCGGCGGCGAGGTAATCGATCAGTTGCTGGCGCCCTTCGATGGGCGTGCTCTTGACGGCGCTGGGGATGGACACTGGCGCGACCTCGCGGGGGGAGCACCGACTATGGAGGCGCCGCGCGGCCACGAAAAGGGGTTGACGGAAAATTTTTGTACGAGGCGGTACAGGAGGGGCCGCGTGGCACGTCAGTGTGCGGGAAACCATAGATTGGCCTTAGGGCACCTGCGGGCGTCCGGCAGGACAGCCGGCTGACGACCGACGCGGATCCAAGTATTCAAGGATGTTTCTGCCGCAGGCTGAGGCCGGCTCATCCGAGTATCAGGATGTGTGCGACGATGAATCGCGATCACCAAACCGAGCAACGTTGCAGGTGCGGGCAGATTGATCAGGATCATCTCGCCGGTGGAGCTGATTACTAGTCGACTACGCTGGACCGATAAAAATTCGCCCATAGCTGTCATAGGCTTGCATTGCAGCGTGTGTCGGCAGTGGGTCCGTTGCAACCGGAGCGTAGCCGGCGCACCATTCCCTAGGCACACCTAAGGACGGGAGGCACCATGTCCGCGCCACCTGAGGGGGAAAGGTGATTCGGTCCATCCAGCGGCTGCGAGGGTTCGGGGTCTTTGAGGATCTGCGAAAGACGAACGATCTCCCCGAGTTCGGTGCAAAGAACATCATTTATGGCTGGAACTATTCTGGCAAGACCACGCTATCCCGTTTTTTCGGCGCGTTAGGGGCAGGAATTCCATACGCCGAGTGCCCGCAAGCATCTTTTGAGGTCAAATTAGACGGCGGCGCGTCCATCACTGAGACGACGCTGAACCCGCCTCGTGTGGCCGTTGAGGTATTCAATTCCGATTTTGTCGCTTCCAACCTGAGCTGGTCAGGCGAGGACTTCGAATCCATCCTCCTGCTTGGCGATGAGTCTATTGAGGCGCAGCAGCGCATTGAGCGCCTCAACGGGTTGCTTGGTAAGCGACGACGGCAGCTCACGTCGACACGGTCTTCTGCCAAGGAAGCTGAGCAAACAATCAGCGATGCCAAGACGGCTGCTGCTAAACAAATCAAAACCACCCTTCAAATTGTGGAGGCATTTGGCGCGACTCAACTGACCAGCGCCATGGCGCAACTTCCTGCTGACATCGCCTCGGTCATTCTGACCCCTGAGGAATTTGCGTTCGAACTGAACGTTGCGCTGACCAGCGATGCCCAGAAGCCAAGCAATGCCCCTTCACTCACTGCGCCAACTCTCCAGTTCAGCCAGCGGCAGAAAGATGCCGAATCGCTGCTCAATGAGATTCCAGCTGTCTCTGCCATTATTGAGCACCTGCGCGACCACCCAGTCATAGCGAACTGGGTTGGAGAGGGCTTGCCATTGCATGCCGGCCTATCCGCTTGTGAATTTTGTGGTGGTCCGTTGACGGAGAGCCGACTTCGATTACTTCAAGGTCACTTCTCGACAGCGTTGACCGGGCAAAAGCAACGATTGGAAGCTCTTTCGCGAGCCACTCAGGCGGCATCGCTACCAGCAAATGCTTGGCTTGAGCCCGCTCGCTTTTTACCGGCGAACCAGGCAGCTGCCGGACGCATCGAAAGGCGACTGCAAGCGCTTTGTCGGGCCTATAACGATGACCTGCGCTGTTTGCTGGACGCTGTGCAGGCCAAGGCCGAAAGCCCTTTCGAGATTCAATCGGCCCCAGCACTGGAGCCGAATGTGTCGACCCTTCTGGAACGTACGTTTGATGAAGCTATCACGCTGATTGCCGACAACAATAAAGCTGTCGCCAATTTCAAGGATACGCGCGGCGAAGCTACGCGACGTGCAAAGTCGCACCTAGTGGCAACCTTCGCGCGAGACGAACATTTGGCCAATGCCAAGCAAAGGCTCAAGGTGCTTACCGAGCTAGCAGCCTATATCACAGCAGCGGGCCAGCGCATCAAAGGTGTTGTCCAGGCGCTTCAGTCGAGCATCGACCGCGCACAAAAAGGTCGGGAAAAGCTCAACGAACGCATTGCACTGCTGCTCGGATCAGATGCTATCCAGATTGAAGTGGTCGCTGTCGCTGGCGTGGACCGATTCGTGCTTCGACGCCGTGGGCATCCCGCTCGAAACCTGAGTGACGGGGAGCGCACCGCCATCGCGTTTGCATATTTCTTGACGAAACTGAAAGAGCATAAAAATCTAAAAGATATCATCGTATACATCGATGATCCTATTTCAAGCTTGGACAGTAATCACGTATTCCAAGTGTTTGCCATTATCAAGAATCTTTTTTTCGAAAAAATGATAGACGCGCAAGGCAAGCCAAAGTGGGTTACCGCGTGCCAGCAGATATTTGTTTCTACGCACAACTTCGAATTTTTCGAAATGCTGAAGAAGTTACCTATCGACCGGCAAAAGCCTACGCAATTGGATGGCGCGCGCTATTACTTGGTCAAACGTATCAGTGAGACTGCATCCACGCTCGTTGACCTGCCTGCATCGCTTCGTCGGTACACCTCGGAGTACCATTACCTCTTCAGCGTCATTCACGCGTTTTCTGAGCATCCCACGAAAGACGACGTGGCGCAGTTGCTCGCGCTTCCCAACGCGCTGCGCCGCTTCGTCGAGCTATACACATACATGCGATTGCCGTTGGCCGATACCAATGTGGAAGCACGTCTGGGTCTTTTGGTCGGTTCAGAGGCGTCAGTACGCGTGACCCAGTTGCTGCACCACTTCAGTCACCTGGAGACCGTTGACCGTATGTCGAGCCATACCCAACTAATCTCTGCAATAAACCCGGTTGTTGAAGAGTTGATGGACTTGCTGCGTGCTGATGAGCTGCACTTCAATGCGTTGATGGCTACAGTTTCGCTAGCGACGCCCAAAGAGGACGCGCGAGTCGAGTAAGTTCATCTGTTTCTTGGATGGGTCCATGCTGCCGGGGTAGAACCCCGCGGAGTCTACGATGCAAGAGGTTCATGAAAGGGTGTTTGTAACCGATGCGACCTTCTGTCGCACAGGCTCCCATGACACTGCGGTCGTGCATGCGTGCAAAAGCCCTTGTCATCAGCGAGCTGTTGGATACACAGGCAAGCTCCCGAGCTCGCATCCAAACTACCTAGTTTTTGAGCAAGGTTCAGATCTTTATCTCAACATCATTGATCCACCGGTTCCAATGTTCATGCCGTTGCTCTTTAAGAGCTTCCTGGATTTTTCAGTTATGCATTGGAACGGTGGAAAAAAGCTCATCATTCACTGCAATCAAGGAGAGTCACGAGCGCCCTCCCTAGCCTTGCTGTTTCTTGCTCGGTCAATCTCTGCAATCGACGATAGTTCCTACAGCTCCGCTCGGAACGAGTTTAAAACTCTCTACCCTCGATATCAGCCTGGCAAAGGAATAGAAACCTATTTCACTCAAAATTGGCCCAAGCTTGGTCAGGACTTTTAACCAATCGCACCGATTCGCGGTTGATGGCCGCCAGGCGTCGCAACCCGATGCTTCATCGCTGCGCGTTGAACGTCCGCTCATGGCTGACTTCCGCTTATGAGTCCGCACAGACCAAAATGTGGTGCGACGGCCGTCATCGATTGGCTTAGGTGATCAACCACATTGGGGCGCGTGTCAGGATGCAGATGATCACAGCCCCGCGCTAATCGTATGCGACTGAGCAGGCCGCGCGAGTTGGGTGGACCCCGCTATCCGGACAGGTTGACTGAAGGTCATCGATGACGGCCTCTTGGCATTCGACGCCGTGGCCACTTCTCCGTACGGTTCCACGGGCTACGTCGACGTCCCCCCGCTTTCAGTAGCGGGGGGACGTCGGTGGGATTCGAATCATTACCCGCATGCCGGGCCGACAGCGCCCGGCGCGCTACGTTCTCGGGCACTTGAGGATCAGTTTTCCTTGGGTGCCGATTTGCCGAGGTCGATCAGCGGGATGCCTCCGCTGGTGACGGACGGCAGAACGCCATTCCAGTGTTGCAGGCCGTAGAACTTCGTGTATTCCGGATTTGCACGTAACGCAGCACCGATCGTTTCGGCGGCCTTCGCCTGGGCGTTCGCCTCGATCACTTGAGAGTCGGCGCGGCCCTGAGCGGCTTCGACGGCCGCCTTCGCATGAGCCGCGGCAAGCACCGTGGCTTGCTCACCTTCGTACTTTGCGCGCGCGACCGTGTTCTCGGCTTGCACCGCATCGGCCTTGGCCTTCACGGCCTGCTCGATCGACGCTTCGAAGACGGGTGAGTAGTGAATCCCCGTGAGCTGGACGTCGATCACGTCGACGCCGAAAAGGCTGCCGAGCCCTTGGCTGATCGCGTTCCGCATCTGGGCTGTGATCTGGGCGCGCTGATCGCTGATCGACAGGGTGTTGTATTTGGCGAAGGCCTCCAAAGCGCGATCGCGAACGACAGGCAGCAGTGTGGAATCGATATCCACGGCACCGGCCCGGCCGATCTTGTAGAGCAGGTTGAACACAGACCGCCCGGGGATCTGATAGATGACGCTGATGTCGATCGTGACCTTCTGGTTGTCGTTCGTGTAGACGTCGAGCCCAGCCAGCGTGTAGATCGAGCGGCTGGTCTGGAGGCGGTCCACGGTTTCTATCAGCGGCACCTTGAAATGCACGCCAGGCCCCAAGGGTTCGGCGGTGACGACCTTGCCGCCCATCCAGCGGATTCCCGCCATCTCGCTGGGCTGCACGACGAAGAACGAGCCCGATAGCGCGACGATTGCCACGATCGCGATCGCCGCAAGCTTGATGAGCCCGGAATGGCTTTCTGATTTGACAGTCAAGTCCTTCAACATACGATTCCACCCTTTGTTTGGTGTTGCGGATTCAGACACTCGATGCAATGCCCGAAGCGGACTTCGAGCGGTGAAGCTCGAGCGGTCAGTTCAGAATCACGTGAGGTACGAACCGCGAGGTATCGCGCGTGATGAGTCCGGCGTCTTCGCGCACGCCCATGCCGGCCGGCGCGTCGCCGACGACCCAGCTTCCGATGAGCGGATATCCGCCCGGGAACTCCGTCAACGGGTGAAAGGCCTGTCGGATGTAGGGTGCGCCGACATACGGGCCGTCCGACTCCAGGGTGTCGCCCTCGGATGTTCGGATGCGGATGTTCGCGCCCTCGCGTGAAAAGAGCGGCTTGCGCACCCATCCGTCCGGAAGCGGCGTTGGATTCTCCGCCTCGAAATAGGCTGGAAGCAGGCTGGGGTGACCCTCGTAGCGCTCCCACAGCAAGGGCAGGATGCCTTTGTTGCTGAGCACCGATTTCCACGGCGGCTCGATGAGTTGCAGGCCGGACGTCGGCAATGCGGAGCCGTACCGATCGGCGAACAGGTTTTCGAGCGGGTACAGCTTGAACAAGGTGCCGATGACGATGTCGTCGAGATCGGTGAACGTACCCGTGGTGGACAGGCCAATGTCCTCGATGGCGATGGTGCTGGCGGCAAGTCCCGCTTGCTGGGCGCAGTCACGCAGGTAGTCGACTGTTCCCTGATCCTCGACGCTCCCGCGCACCGCACTGAAGTAGAACGGTCGTGGCAGCCCCTTCGCCAGCTCGGCGAACGCCAACACCAGTTTGTCCTGGATGCTGTTGTATTGATCGGCACCCTTCGGCAGCGCGTTACGCTCGATCTGCTGTTCCAGCCAGATCCACTGGAAGAAGGCTGCTTCATACAGGGACGTCGGCGTGTCGTAGTTCAGTTCGTAGAGCTTGGCTGGACCGCTGCCGTCGTAAGCGAGATCCATGCGGCCATAGAGATGCGGCTGGCCCCGGTGCCAGCTGTCCGCGATCCAGTCCCAATGAGACGATGGAATCGCGAGCTTCGTGAGAAGCGCTTCGCTGCGCAATACATCGCCGACCAGGGACATCGCCATCTGGTGGAGTTCGCCGGTCGGGTCTTCGATGTCCCGTTCGATTTCCTGCAGGGAGAAGGCGTAATACGCCGACTCGTCCCAGTACATCTCTCCACTGATCGTGTGGAAGCGAAAGCCGTAGGCCTCCGCCGTCCGTTGCCAATCCGTACGTGGGGTGATTGCGATGCGACGCATGGTCAGCTGCCCCAGCCACCCGCCGCGGCGTGCGCCGAACCAAAGCCGCCACGGCTGTCCGTGATCGCGCGGGAACCGGATCCGCTGCTGCCGTCGCTGCTGGCTGCCGAGCTCCAACCGCTTGAGCTCGAACGGTAACTGCCACCGTAGACACCGTTGCTGGGCGGCGAGTAATAGCCACCGCTGGCAGAACGGTAGATCGGCCCCACCGGTACATACGACGTGTTGTTGGAGTTGTCGAACAGGCGGGCGATCATGAAGCCGCCGAGCATCGGCATCCAGAAGGAGCCATGATCGCCGCCGGACTGCTGGCACATGTCTGCGCCGAACTGGGCAATGCATTGCTCCAATGTGCCGAAGTGCGGGCTGTCCTTTTCGGCGTTGGCGACTGCCTGGTCGTGCGCTGTCTGGCATGTGTCGCGCGGCACGCCGGCGGTGACGCAGCCGTCGACCGTGGTAAAGCTTTGCTGTGTCGGTGCCGGCGGATCGTCGCAAGCGGTGAGCAGCAACGGGGCCAACCCCATCAGCACCAGCGAAGCGGTAGTGGATCGTTTCACGGTTTTCTCCTTCCTTGGCTCAGGTCAGCGACAGGTCGGCGTCGCTGACGTCGGTGCCCAGCGAATAGACGATGTCGAAGTTGTTCGGGCCGTAGTCTTCTGCCGTGACGAACAAGTATTCGAAGCGACCGGGCAGGCCCTCGACCTCGCGCTCGTACAGCATCGAGTAGTGCGTCATGGTGAAGTCGGCCGGCCCACCGGCCGGATGGGTGACCGATTCGTCGTAGACGATCGGGGGCGCCCATGCATTGGCTGCACCGTCTCCCCAGACGCGGCTGTAGGTGCGGCCGTTGAATGTCAACGCAGGCTTGCCGAGATCGGACGCCGGTTCGACCCACTGGCGGAAGGCGTCGACGGTCGGTGGATTGATGGTGTCGGCGAACACGAACAGCTTGATCTCGTCGACCTGACCCGCCGTCGCCTTGACCTGATACCAGGCGTCGTCCTCGACGTACCAGCGGTACAGAAAAGTGCCCCCGCCCAGATCGACCGTGCCCAATGCCTCGATGGGTTGATCGCCCGCGGGTGGCTCGAAGCCGAACGCGCCGGCGTTGGCCTTGAAGAGCAGGGCATCGACGACGACAGCGCCCCCGAGTCGGAAGCCGCCCAAGCCGCGCGACGCACCGGCCGCAGTCGAGGCTTCGGCCTTCTTGCCGAACAAATTTCCGAACATGGTGTGTCCTTTCGCCTCTGTGAGTAAGGCTGGCAGCGTGCGATTCGCGCCGCCGGTGTGATGCCGTCTCAGCCGGCCGGCTTGGTGAAGCGTGCGAGTACGTCTGCCGCGGCCGTATCGGCAGGCGCGACACCCGCGGCCTGCAGACGTTTCTGGAGGTCGCCGTCGCCACTGCTCTCTTCCAGCTGCTTCGCGGCATCCAATTGGGCGTCCTTCAGGCGTTGCTGCTCCTGGATGCGGTCCAGCGAATCCATGGCGGTGCGCAGCTTGGCGTTCGATCCCGACGTGCGCGACGCGATTGCTTCCTGGGCGCGCTGCACGGAAGCGGTGGCCTTCACGGTGTCGATCTGGCGCGTGAGGTGCTCGACGGTCGATTCGGCCTGGCGGATCGAACCGCGCAGCCGCTCGATGTTGTCGTCCATGCCCTTGATCGTCGCGCTGTCCGAGGTGATTTCGTTTTCGAGCGCAGCGACCTTGCCGGCGACCTCAAGCGCCAGCGCCTGCTGGTCACCCTTGTCCACGAGCTTCTGGATGGTGGCATTGAAGTCCGCGACCTTCGCTTTCTTGGCGTCCAGTTTGTCGCTGGCGATCTTCCGCTCGGCCATGAGCTTGGTCAGGTCGACCTTCGACTGGTCGAGGGCGGTATTCGAATCACGGATCTCCTGTTCCAATATCGTGATCGCGTTGCGGTCGACGATGGCCTGGCCGGCTTCGGTAGCGGTGCCGCGCACCAGCGTAATGAGTTTCTCGATGATGGCCATGGTTGCCTCAGTGCAGGTGGGAGTGGAGTTCGTGGGCGGCCTGCGTGGCGCAGTGGCCAAGGGTATGGATCTCCTCGATCACGTTGGCCAACGGCGACAGCGCCGAAAGCTGGCCGAACACGATGTAGGCATCGTTGCCGTGCACGGTGCTCAGGCCGATGTTCGATAGCGGGTAGATCGGATTCAGGCGCAGGCACGCGTCGTTGAAGGTGCCGCGATCCTTCACGCTCGACGCCAGGCAGAGCACGGTCGATACGTGCACCTCGGTACCGGAGGCCAGCATCTGCATAGGCAGATCGCCGTGATCGTGGGCCTCGATATGGATCACCGCTTCAGGAGCATGCTCCAAGCTGATCCGTGCGCGGCCTTCTTTGACGTAATCGGAGGCCTGCAAGGCCTCGAACAAGGAACGGGTTGTCCACTGATGTGCCATTGCTTGGTTGTCCATGAGGTAGACGTAGGAAGGAAGGGTGGGTAAACGCAGGGTCTGCTCAATGCGCGAAAGGGCTTCCTTGTGCTCCTCCCGGATGAAGACTTGATAGGGAGACAGTCCCATGTCCCGCATGCGTTCCCGGAAGCGTCGCTGGGCGATCGCGCCGGGCGATGGGCTGCTTTTCTTTCGTGGCATCGTACGGCTCCAGCTTCATTACAAGTAATCATTACATGTAATGGCGTTGATACACTATCTCATTGGCGTGATTGCTATCAGGAGTCGGCAAACCACCTGCCTCGTATCGTGCGGGGTGCCTCCGCAGAACAGCCCGCCAGCTTCGCCACTCATGCGTAAGATGTCCGCTTGCGCTGCGCCCATACCGATCAGCCGCTCGAATTCCTCGATCGATTGAGCCATGGGGCTCCTGCAGGTGTCCGAGAGCGCTCTGACAGCATCGCACCCCCGAAGTGAAGTGCGTCCCCTGGAGCAAACCCATGAGTGCGCGCTCCACTGCGGGCTAGCTCGAATGGAGGCCTGCTCGATCGCCACGGCGACGTGGAACACGTGTCGATGTTGAGACGCAACTAAAGGAAAGGTAGCGGTCAAATTATGCTTTCAATGACCGGCCAATTTATGGTTCCAAGCACACAGGGTTGTGGGCTTGACCATAAATTGGCCAAGACGGCGAATTTGTGACGAAGCATTGATCATGAAGTGGCCGCAGAACCTTGCTGACCTGGTCTTCTTTCATTCATGGGCTTGAGTCAGCTAGCTTGGCCCCCGCTGCTTCAGGTGCAGCTCGACCATCCGTTGCCTCGCTATGTGCGCTCAGGCGAGAAATGGTGCGGATGCTGGCAATGACCGGAGTTGCGAAAACCAGCCAACTGTCGCGTTCGGTACCACGACTGACCGGCATTGCCAGTAAGGCTGGTCACCGTCGGCGGCCGTGCTGCCGATTGAAGGTGTCGTCACCTTTGGGGCAGCCCGCCGTGATCGGCAGCAGGGCCGCGAGGCGACAGGGCAAGACTGGAACCCGATGAGAAGCGCCGATGCGTCCCGGCTTCAGAATTTCTCACCCGCCGGCAAATAGCGCCAGATCCCCGGCGGCATCGCGCCGTTCGGACCTTTGCCCAACGCGATCCTGCCGATGCGCAATCGGCGGATCGACACGACGCCCAGCCCGACCTGCCTGCACATGTCGCGCAGTTGACCGCCTTGCACGCCCTTGATCGCGAAGCGCAGCCGGGTCTCGTTCTGCCAACTGACCTTGCACGGCGGCAGCGCGCGACCGTTGAAACTGAGGCCGTGGCTGAGTCGGCGCAAACCGTCGGGCGCGATCTCGCCGCTGATTTCGACGACGTACTCGTGCTCGATCAAGGCGGCGTCCTCGGTCAGGCGGCGCCATACCCGGCCGTCCTGGGTCAGCACCATCAGGCCACTGGCTTCGGCGTCGATCGGCACCGGCGATGTCAAACGGTGAAAATGGCGCCGCAGCAGACGTTCACCGCTGGGGTCGTCGGCCCAGCGTGTCGCCGGTGTCACCAGTGTGCTGGCGGACTTGTCGCCGTAGATGGCGTCGATGCCCGATGGCTTGTGCAGCAGGATCGTGGCCGGCTCTATCGCTTCCAGGCGGGCGTCGGGATCAAGTTCGACACGTTCGACGGTTACCTTGTGCTGCGGCGCTTCGATCACCTGCCCGTCCACCGACACCCAGCCGTTCTGGATGAATTGCTCGGCTTCGGCGCGCGAGAAGCCGAACAGCTCGGAGACACGATGGTTGAGTCGGACCGGAGCGGACATGGGAATGGCCAAGGAGCGGGCACGCAGTGTAACGGCCGGAAAGTCGTCGATGCGCAGGGCGAAGATCGCAGGCAACTACAACCCGAGGGAATTTCGGCAACGGGAGAGGCGTCCTTGCCCCGAGCCCGGTCATGGGTTGCGCATCCTTCGCAGGTTCGGTCCGGCATTGCCCGTCTATCGCTGCAACGCGGCCGCGATCGATTCCGCTGCGTCCGCGCGGGTGACCTGCGTTCGCGCTGCCATAAACACTTCCCTGCTCGGCATGGAGGTCGGGATCGTCTCCGCTGAATCGGCGCGGCAAGATCGAACCGTGCTGATGTTGAGTCGCAACTAAAAGAACGGTCGCGGTCAAATTATGCTTTCAGCGTGCGGCCGATTTATGGCTCCAAATACACGGCGTCAGTGGGCGTCAGAAGCAGGGAAAGTCAGGCGTTGCACCAGCGCGTTGGGCAGGTGCCGGCGGCGGCCGATACTGGCAAGCGTGGCGCCGGGTTTGCGAATGAGTCGATTGTCTGCACAGGCGTCGGCGCCGTGGTCGAGCAGATACCGCACGGCCTCGGCACGGCCTTCGACGACCGCGGCAGTCAGTGCGCCGAGGTCGCCACCTTGGACAGCAAGGCGTCAAACGCGGTGCCGATCTGCGCATCGCTGAAGGCACAGTGCCCTTGCCCGACAGGTGCGAGTACGGTCAACAATCTGCCGTTGCCCGCTGCGCGCACCTGATCCGGGTAGACGGCATGGAGCCGCGCGGGAATCGTTTGATCGAAGGCGTTCCACTCCATCACCACCGGTGTATCGATCCGGCCGGTGAGGGTGACATTGCGGCGGGCATAGGCCAGCGCCGCGGGCGACGCGGCGTAGCGGTGTACGCGCCGGTTGAAAGCAATGTCGTCGCCAAAAACCTGATAGACGGTCTTGCGGTTGTCCACGGGCATGCCGCCGGCACGCCGTTCCAGTTCGCGCAACACCATGTAGTAGAGCGATAGCGTGGGCAGCGACTCGGGAGTCTCTTGCAGGCGCTGCTCCAGGATGGCGGCCTGTTCCGGATGCGCTTTCAGCGCCTGCGCGAATACCGTGGGCGGTACGAACGCGGGTGAGCCCGGGGCGGCCAGGTCCGGCAGCACACCGGGAATCAGCGCATCAAAGGCAACCAGCGGCGTCAGCGAGCCGCGCGAAATCAGTTCGGGGGTAGAGACCGTCGCGCCGCACATGAACAGTGCGCCCGCATAGGTGTGCGGATGGCGTTCGAGGCTGGCGGCCCCTTCGAGGGCGCCCAGCGAAAAACCTACCAGGTACGTGTGGTGCGGGCGTCCAATGCTGTGCTCGACGAATTGGCGAAGCCGCTCGTTGTCGGCGATGGCATCGCCCACCGCCCATCCCTGCGACGCGTAGGCGCTTTGCGCGACCGCATAGCCTTGCTTGAGGAAGATGGCCGTTTCGTCGGCCGGCTTCATCGGCGTCGCCCGTGGCGCCCCTGCCGGCACGTAGCCGTGCATCAGCATGACCAGGTTGCCGTTCCAGTCCGCAGGGACGTCAATGCGATAAGGGGCGCCTTGGAGCGTGCCGGTATGGGTGTACGGCGGGGTGTCGGTGGCAGATGCAGCTGGAACAACCGTACCGGCACACGTAAGCAACACAACACGCAGCAGGAACCGCTGAAACTGTCGCATGCCGTCGCCTTGGGAGGGTTGGGTCGGGCCACGTTAGCACACGACAAATGCCTCACTGCGACGCGTGGGCGGCCGCAGAAACGAACAGGCCGGCATGTGTGCCGGCCTGTTCCATCGAAGCGGGTCAACCGAAGCCGATCAGCGCTTCATCGAATTGAAGAACTCGTCGTTGGACTTGGTGTTCTTCATCTTGTCGAGCATGAACTCCATCGCGGCCAGCTCGTCCATCGGATGCAGCAGTTTGCGCAGGATCCAGATCTTGGCCAGCATGTCCGGCTCGATCAGCAGGTCCTCGCGGCGGGTGCCGGAGCGGTTGATGTCGATGGCCGGATACACGCGCTTCTCGGAGATGCGGCGGGACAGGTGCACTTCCATGTTGCCGGTGCCCTTGAACTCCTCGTAGATCACCTCGTCCATCTTGCTGCCGGTGTCGATCAGCGCGGTGGCGATGATGGTGAGGCTGCCGCCTTCCTCCACGTTGCGCGCGGCGCCGAAGAAGC
Organism: Rhodanobacter sp. 7MK24; assembly: GCF_014842995.1. Classification (GTDB taxonomy): domain Bacteria; phylum Pseudomonadota; class Gammaproteobacteria; order Xanthomonadales; family Rhodanobacteraceae; genus Rhodanobacter_A. Next base: position 32,726 of record NZ_JACYXL010000002.1, on the reverse strand, counting down.
GCTTGGGGCGCTGCAGCGCGTTGGCGTCCACGCCGCCGGTGAGCACCTTGCCGGAGCTGGGCACCACGGTGTTGTAGGCGCGGGCAAGGCGGGTGATCGAGTCGAGCAGGATCACCACATCGCGCTTGTGCTCGACCAGGCGCTTGGCGCGCTCGATCACCATCTCGGCGACCTGCACGTGGCGCACGGCCGGCTCGTCGAAGGTGGAGCTGATGACTTCGGCGCGCACGGTGCGGGCGATTTCGGTCACTTCCTCCGGGCGCTCGTCCACCAGCAGGATGATGAGGTGGGCGTCGGGATGGTTGTACTGGATCGCCTGCGCGATGTTCTGCAGCATCATCGTCTTGCCGGACTTCGGCTGCGAGACGATCAGGCCGCGCTGGCCGCGCCCGATCGGTGCGACCAGGTCGAGGATGCGGCCGGTGATGTCCTCGCTCGAACCGTTGCCGCGCTCCAGCTTGAACGCCTTGCGCGGGAACAGCGGGGTGAGGTTCTCGAACAGCATCTTGTTCTTGGACGCTTCCGGCGGGTCGCCGTTGATGTCGTCCACGCGCAGCATCGCGAAGTAGCGCTCGCCTTCCTTGGGATGGCGCACGCGTCCGGTGATGTAGTCGCCGTTGCGCAGGTTGAAGCGGCGGATCTGGCTGGGGCTGACGTAGATGTCGTCGGGGCCGGCCAGGTAGCTCTCGTCGGCCGAGCGCAGGAAGCCGAAGCCGTCCTGCAGGATCTCCAGCACGCCTTCCGCCCAGATGCCGCCGCCGGAGCGGGCGTGCGCCTTGAGGATGGAGAAGATCACGTCCTGGCGGCGCGCGCGCGCCACGCCCTCACGGATGCCCAGCGACTCGGCGTAGGCAATGAGCTGCGGCGCCTTCATGCGCTTCAGCTCGGTGAGGTTGATCAGGCGGTCGTCGGCGCCCGGGTCGGCGTTGTCGTCGTCCACCGGCAGGCCATGCGGGTTGTTGTAGCGCGGATTGTTGTTGCCGCCGCCACCACTGCCGCCCTGCTGCGGGCGCTGCTGGTTGCGTTCGTGGCGGCGCCGGCGGCCGCGACCCTCGCGGTCATTGCGGTTGTTGCCGTTGTTCTGGCCCTGCTGCTGCGGGTTCTGCGGCTGGCCCTGCTCACGCGCCTCGGTCCCGGTGGACTCGCTGGGTGTGGCGACAGGGGCCGGGGCAGGCGCTGGAGCAGGCGCCGGAGCGGGAGGCTCGGACGGCGGCGCGCCGGTGCTCGCAGCTGGCGCTTCGCCGGCAGGCTTGGCGCCGCGGGGCTGGCGGCGTGGTGCGCGCGGACGCGACTCGGGCGGATTCTCGGCGCCGCCGGCGTCGTTCGGGATGGTGCTATCGGTATCGGACACGGGCAAACCTCACGGGGCGCCGTTGAGAAACAGGAGGGAAGGATGTGCGTCGCGCCAAGTAGGGCGCAGGGGGATCAGGGAGATCCCGACGGACGCAGAAGCAATCTAGCACCCGCCGCGCGTGGCCGTAAAGCGCTGCGCGCGGCGAATGGCTGCGGCGAATGGCTAAAGTGGCGATCAGATCGCCTTGTCGATCATCTGGGCCAGCTGGCCCTTGCTCACGGCGCCGATCTGGGTGGCCTCGACCTTGCCGTTCTTGAATACCATCAGGGTGGGAATGCCGCGAACGCCATAGGTGCGGGGCGTCTTCTGGTTGTGGTCGATATTGAGTTTCACGACGCGCAGCTTGCCCTGGTACTGGCCGGCCAGCTCGTCGAGGATGGGTGCGATGGCCTTGCACGGACCGCACCACTCGGCCCAGAAGTCCAGCAGCACAGGGGTATCGGACTGCAGCACTTCCTGTTCGAAGGCGTCGTCGCTCACATGGGTAATCAGGTCGCTCACCGGGATCTCCGAAAGAGGGAGGGAGGGAGGTTCGGCGACCGCGCGGCCTGCATCGGCTACACTGGGGCGCCCAAGAAGCGCGGGTCGAACCGGGAAAAGGGGCTTGGCCATAGCGGCCCGGTGCCTCATTGCAACGTAACTCGGGGCGCGATTCAAGCGATTCAAGGGCGGCAACGGACGGTTCCGTTGACATAGGCGAGGCGACTCAACCGCTTCCGGAACAAATGCGGGCTCAGGGTTTGCCGAGTCCTTTCGCCTATGCCAGCGGGACTGCCGGTTGCGCCCAATGACCCGGCGCCGCGCATTGCCACGCGCCGCACATCCCACCGCTCCGCACGCGCCTCCTGCGACCGGAGCCGGGCCGGCCCATGCCTGTGCCCGCACCCTATCGGCTTTCCATTCCATGTCGCAAACCGTACTCACTGATACCTTTTTCGCCAATTTCGAACTCCATCCCCTGTTGCAGCAAGGCCTGGCCGACGCCGGCTTCACCCGCTGCACGCCGATCCAGGAGCTGACCCTGCCGGTGGCGCTGACCGGTCGCGACGTCGCCGGCCAGGCGCAGACCGGCACCGGCAAGACCTGCGCTTTCCTGGTCGCGCTGATGAACCGCCTGCTCACCACGCCTGCCGTGGCAGAGCGCAAGGACAGCGATCCGCGTGCGCTGGTGATCGCGCCCACCCGCGAGCTGGCCATCCAGATCGAGAAGGATGCCAAAGCGATCGGCCGTCACACCGGCCTGCGCACCGCACTGATCTACGGTGGCGTCGACTACGACAAGCAGCGCCAGCAGCTGCATGAGGGCTGCGACATCATTATCGCGACGCCGGGTCGCCTGCTCGATTACTACAAGCAGCAGGTATTCGGCTTCAACGGCGTCGAAGTGATGGTGATCGACGAGGCCGACCGCATGTTCGACCTCGGCTTCATCAAGGACGTACGGTTCATTTTCCGCCGCCTGCCGGCGCGCGAGCAGCGCCAGGTGCTGCTGTTCTCCGCCACGCTCAGCCACCGCGTGCTGGAGTTGGCCTACGAGCACATGCACAACGCCGAGAAGCTGGTGGTGGAGAGCGACAACGTCACCGCCGACAAGGTGCGCCAGGTCGTGTACTTCCCGGCCAAGGAAGAGAAGCTGCCATTGCTGCTCAACCTGATCGACAGGCACCAGCCCAAGCGCAGCATCATCTTCGTCAACACCAAGGCCGCCGCCGAGCGCGTCACCGACCGCGTGAAGCGGCACGGCTGCCGCGTCGGCGCGATCTCCGGCGACGTGCCGCAGCTCAAGCGCCAGAAGCTGCTGCAGCGTTTCCAGGACGGCCAGCTCGACATCCTGGTCGCCACCGACGTAGCCGCACGCGGCCTGCACATCCCGGCGGTCAGCCATGTCTTCAACTACGACCTGCCGCAGGATGCCGAAGATTATGTGCACCGCATCGGCCGTACCGCGCGGCTGGGTGCGGAGGGTGACGCGATCAGCTTCGCCTGCGACCTCTACGCGATGAGCTTGCCGGACATCGAGACCTACATCGGCCAGACCATTCCGGTGGCAGCCATCGAACCCGAGCTGCTGGTGATGCCGAAGCCGCGCGAGATCGATGCCGATTTCGCCGCGAATGCCGCCGCCGACAGCGCCGCGTTCGGCGATCGCGTCGAGCCACGGCATGACGACAAGAAGGATGGCCGCTCGCGCCGCAGCGGCGGACGCGGCGGCGAGCGCGGGCCGCGCGAAGGCCGCCCGCACGATTCGCGACCGCCGCGTGCGCCACGCGCCGAAACCACGACCCCCGAAGCTGCCGTGCCTGCCGCGCCGGTGGCGAACGAGGCTGCCGTGGCCGGGGAGGGCGAGCACAAGCGTCGCCGTCGTCGGGGTGGCCGCAACCGGCGTCGTGAGGGCGGGGAGGTGGGGGCCAGCGCCATGTCCGGCAATCAGCAGTCGGCGCCGGGCGAAGGCAGCCGGCCGGCACGCGGGGAACGCCGCCCGCCGCGCGAACAGAATGCAGCAGATGGCGGCCGCCCCTCGCGCCAGGTGGCCGCGACCACCGCCGAGCCCGCACACCCGAACAAACCCAGCTTGTTCCGCCGGTTGACCCGGTTGTTCACCGGCCGCTGATCGCGCACGTCGCCGGGGCTGAACCGGCGACGGCTGCATTTGTGCGCGTGAGGCGACCTGGCGTGCCGCATCCCTTATCCTTGTTGCTGTTACGACAGGCGGCGGGGATGCGCGGTGATCCAGTTCGACCAGGTGAGCAAGCATTACGCGGGCGGCCACGAGGCGCTCTCGCAGCTTTCCTTCACCGTGCCTACGGGCGAAATGGCCTTCGTCACCGGCCACTCCGGTGCGGGCAAGAGCACCCTGCTCAAGCTGCTGGGCGTGATCGAGCGTCCCAGCCACGGCACGATCTCGGTGGACGGACAGAACCTTGCCAAGGTGCGCGGCCGCGGCATTCCCAGGCTGCGCCAACGCATCGGCATGGTGTTCCAGAACCATCGCCTGCTGATGGATCGCACGGTATTCGCCAACGTCGAGCTGCCGCTGACCATCGCCGGCCTCGCGCGGCAGGAGCGCGGCCGCCGCGTGCGCGCTGCGCTGGAGAAAGTGGGCCTGCTTTCCTACGAGCGCCAGTTGCCCGCCACGTTGTCCACCGGCGAGCAGCAGCGGGTGGGCATCGCGCGCGCCATCGTGGGCCGTCCCTCCCTGCTGATCGCCGATGAGCCCACCGGCAACCTCGATCCGCAGCTGGCGCTGGAAATCATGGGCCTGTTTGCCGAATTTCAGCAGGTGGGCACTACGGTGCTGATCGCCAGTCACGACCTGCCGCTGATCAAGCGCATGCGCAAGCGCGTGGTGGTGCTCGACCACGGCCGGCTGGTGGCCGACCTGGCCGCCGAGGAGGTGCTGTGAACACGGATGCCGCCGCACACCCGCGCAACGAACCGAGCCGCACCCGCAGCGTGTCCAGCTGGCGCGAACACCACGGCTGGAGCGCCGCCGACAGCTTGCGCCGGCTCGCCGCGCGCCCGCTCGGCAGCCTGCTCACCATCGCGGTGATGGGCCTGGCATTGGCTTTGCCGTTGGCGTTCTACCTGCTGCTGGGCAATGTGCAACAGATGGGCCAGGCACTGGGCCAGGACCAGGCGATCAACGTGTTCCTGCAGCCGGATCAGGGCGAGTCGCAGGCGCGACTGTTGGCGAAGCAGGTTGGCGACCGTTCCGACGTGGCGGCGGTGACGGTCAAGACGCCGCAGCAGGGCCTGGATGAACTGGCGAAGCTGCAGGGCTTTTCCGGTGCGCTCGATGCGCTGGACCAGAATCCGCTGCCCTTTGTGTTGATGGTGCAGCCCAAGCCTGGCCTCGATGCGCTTGCTGTGGAACGGTTGGCCGGCGACCTGCGCGATCTGCGCAGCGTGGCCCAGGTGCAGGACAGTGGTGCCTGGCGGCAGCGGCTGGACGCGCTGCTCGGCGTCGGCAATCGTGTGGTGCTCGCGCTTGCCTTGATGCTGGCGCTGGCCGCCCTGCTGGTGGTGGGCAACACGGTACGGGTGGACATCGCCAGCCGCAGCGAGGAGATCGGTGTACTGCTGCTGGTGGGCGCCAGCGGCGCTTTCGTGCGCCGGCCGTATCTTTATGCCGGCATCTGGTACGGCCTGTTCAGCGGCATCCTGGCCGGATTGCTTGCGTTGGCGATCGAATTCGCGCTGGACGGTCCTGTCGCACGGCTGAGTCAGGCCTATGATGGCAAGCTGCATATCAGCGGCCTGCCGTTGTGGCTGCTGCTGGCGGTGCCGCCGGCGGCCGCGGCGCTGGGCTGGTTGGGTGCGCGACTGGTCAGCGCGTGGCAGTTGCGCAGGGCGGCCTGAGGGGAAAGGGGCAGGCATGAAAACGAACATCAGCAACCGTTCGGTAGGCACGGCGCCACGCGTGCTGGTAGTCGACGGTTCCCGCATGGTGCGGCAGATGATCGCCCGCGTGCTGACGGCCGAGCTGCCCGGCGTAGAAGTGGTGGGTTGCGCCAGCGGCGGCGAGGCGCAGCAGCTGCTCAGCGAAGGCGTGTTCGACTTCATCACCATCGCGCTGCGCATGCCCGACATGGATGGCCTGGAACTGGCGCGCTTCGTGCGCGAATCCGCGCCGCAGACCTACGTTCCCATCATGGTGGTTTCCGGCGACGTGGACGACCGTCTGCATCGCCGCACGCTGGGCGAGGACGTCACCGACTATTTCGACAAGTCGCTGGGCTTCCAGGCGCTGGCCGAATTCATCCGTGGCTACGTATGCCCCGAAGGCAGCGCGGAAGGTGAAGTGCTGTACGTGGAGGACAGCCGCGTGGTGGCGCTGGCCACCCGCCGCATGCTGGAGAAGTACGGCCTTACCGTGCGCCACGTGGTCAGCGTGGAAGACGCGCTGGCCATGCTGGAAACCGCCAGGGTGCGCGGCGAGGTAGGTGCCGACGTGGTGCTGACCGACGTGAGCCTGAAGGGGGAACTCACCGGCGGCGACCTGCTGGAGCGCATCCGCAACCATTTCGGCTACGGCAAGGGCAAGCTGCCGGTGCTGGTGATGACGGGTGACGAGAACCCGGCCAACCAGGCTGCGCTCATCAAGGCCGGCGCCAACGACCTGGTAGAGAAGCCGGTGGACGAAAAGCTGCTGGTCACCAAGCTGCTGTTCCAACTGCGCGTGGCGCGACACCTGCGCCAGCGTGGTGCCTCTGCATGAGCGAGGTGCGGCTGGAACCTTCGTGGAAGGCGCGCATCGGTGCGTACCTGCAGCGGCCCGACATGCAGGCGCTGGCTGAATTCCTGCGTGCCGAGAAGCATGCAGGCAAGGCGATCTATCCGCCGGGCGCGGAGATCTTCGCCGCGTTCGACCACACGCCGTTCGACGCGGTGCGTGTGGTGATCCTCGGGCAGGATCCGTACCACGGCCCCGGGCAGGCGCACGGCCTGTGCTTCTCGGTGCGCCCGGGCGTGCAGACGCCGCCGTCGCTGGTGAACATCTTCAAGGAAATCGACCGCGACCTCGGCATCGGTTCTCCTGATCACGGCTGCCTCATACCCTGGGCGGACCGTGGCGTGCTGCTGCTCAACGCAGTGCTCACGGTGGAGCGCGGTCTGGCCGCTTCGCACCAGGGCAAGGGCTGGGAAGGGTTCACCGATGCAGCCATCGACGCGCTCAACCGCGAGCGCGAAGGCATCGTGTTCATGCTCTGGGGCAGCTACGCCCAGCGCAAGGGCCAGCTCGTCGACACGCGCAAGCACTGCGTGCTGAAAAGCGTGCATCCCTCACCGCTGTCGGCGCATCGCGGCTTCCTCGGCTGCGGGCATTTCTCCGCCGCCAACCGTTACCTCGAGACGCAAGGGCAGGCGCCTGTCGACTGGTCGCTGCCGTCGCGCGCCGTCCTGTCCGGCTGATCGGTCAGCCCGTTACCTCGGCCCACATCCGCAGCAGATTCGCGTGCGAACGGCTGACGGCGTCGAAGGCCTGGCTCTTGCCTTCGCGGCCGAAGATGTCGCGCTTGGCGTTTTCCAGATCCCACAGCAGTTCACGCCGGGCCGGGTCGCGCACCATGCTCTGCACCCAGATGATGGCCGCGTCGCGCACGCCACGGGTCACCGGGCTGACGTGGTGCAGGGTGTTGGCCGGATAGGCGATGGCGGCACCGGCCTCCAGCTTGAACTTGTATTCCATACCGCCGCTGGCGTGCGTCACCAGTTCGCCACCGTCGTAACCGCTCGGATCGGAAAGGAACACGGTGATCGCGATGTCGGTGCGCACCGCGTTGCCCACACCGCCCATCACGGGGGCATCGACGTGCGCGCCGTACTCCATGCCGCCGGCATAGCGGTTGAACAGCGCCTGGGTCGTTGCCGCGGGCAACAGCGCGGCCTGCAGCAGGCTATGGCGATGGAAGGCCGTGCGCACGACATCGGCCATGCGTGCGTAGCTGGCGCTGCCGATGTCGATCTGCTGGTTCTTCTTCACGGTGCGCGCCGACCAGCCGGCCGTGGCGGAGCCGTCGACGAAAGGGGCGGTTTGCAGTTCGGCGCGCAATGCGGCCAATTCCTGTGCGGTCAGCACATCGGGTACACAGACGATCAAGTGGATTCCCTCTGGCAGCGTGGCGTGTCCGGGCATTGTAGTGAGCAGGGAAGCCGCGCGGCGATCATTTGCTATCATCGCCGCCCTCTTTCCGCACAACCGGGGAATCGTCCGATGCGCCAGTGATGTCGCCGTCTTCCTGACGGCCTTTCGCCTCCATCGATTGCGATAGAGCGATACCTGACATCGCGGGAGCCTCCATGACGGAATCTTTTTTGACGCTGCAGAGTGCGGCGTTTGCATGGCCGGACGGCCATCGCCTCTTTTCGGACATCGACATGCAACTCGACCAGCGCCATACCGGCCTGGTGGGGCGCAATGGCGTCGGCAAAAGCGCATTGGCACGCCTGATGGCCGGGCAGTTGGAGCCCGCCCAGGGGCGCGTCTTACGCATGGGCACGATCTACTACGTGCCGCAACAGGTGGATTGTCCGCCAGGTGCCACGGTTGCCGGCATTGCGGGCGTGCAAGCGGTGCTGGATGCACTGGTCCGCATTGAAGCCGGGGGAGTGGATCCGGTCGATTTCGAGATCGTCGGAGACCGCTGGGATATCCGGCAGCATCTGAGCAACCTGCTGGAAGAGCATGGCTTACCTCATCTTGCGCCGGAGCGACATGCCGCCAGCTTGAGCGGCGGCGAGCTGACCCGCGTTGCGTTGCTGGGCGCATGGATGGGCGGCGCTGATGTGCTGATACTCGACGAGCCGACCAACCATCTGGATTGCACGCAACGTGATCTGCTGATGCAAAAGCTGGGTGCGTGGCCGAAAGGTCTGCTGGTCGCGAGCCACGACCGCGAACTGCTGAAGGGCATGCAACGCATCATCGAATTGTCGCCCTCGGGCCTGCGCGACTACGGCGGCGGATTTGCCTTCTACGAACAAGCCCGCGCGAAGGAGCAGGAACGCGTCCTGCAGGAGCTGGAACATCGCAAGGCGGAACAGCGCCGTGGCGAAGAAGGGCGGCGTGCCAGCCAAGAAAGGCTGGATCGCCGTCAGGCACGCGCTTCGCGTGACGCGCGCGGCGCCAATCAGGCTGCCATCCTGCTGGGAGGGCGCAAGCAAAACAGCCAGGTGAGTGCCGGCAAGAGGCAGTGCGACCTGGAATTCGCCAGGGATGAATTGGCGGAGCGCGTCCGTGAAGCGGCGTCGCGGGTGCGGGAGGAGGCGGACGTAAGCTTGCTGGCACCCCTTGCGGGAGCGGCGCCACGGCGCAAGGCGGCTACGCTGGAAGGTGTTCGGCTACCGTTCGGCAGTGCGGCGGGCGGCGTCATCGATCTGACGATCTGGGGACGCCAGCGCATAGCAGTGACGGGAGCGAACGGCAGCGGCAAATCCACCCTGTTGAAGATGCTTGCCGGTGCGATTACGCCAGCAGCAGGGCGATGCGGCGTACACGTTCCGGTCGCCTGGCTGGATCAGCAGTTGGGCATCCTCGACCCGGATGCATCCGCCTTGGATCAATTGCTCGCAGCCAATCCTTCGATCGGACAGGCCGACATGCGGACCCGGCTCGCCCTACTTGGGCTTTCCGGCGCTGCCGCACTGGAACCCTGCGCACGCTTGAGCGGCGGTGAACGCTTGAAGGCCGCATTGGCTTGCGTCCTGTATGCGGAGAATCCGGCAGGTCTGTTGTTGCTCGACGAGCCCACCAACCATCTCGACCTCTGTTCCGTGCAGGCGCTGGAACAGATGCTTCTCCAGTATCGAGCGGCCTTGGTTCTCGTTTCGCATGACGAGGTATTCCTCGGCAACCTCCGGCTCGATTCCCGGATCGACCTGTCGGCGAAAGGATGCCTGGTGACCGATGTCATCAAGAGTCGCAGGCAGCAGCCGGAAGGGTAGGGCACGAGGCGGCTTTCGAATCCTCCGAACGGCCCATGCCTGGCGCCGGTGTCAGGTAGACCTCTTCCGTCTTGTGCCAGTCGTGGGAGTTGGGCTGCAACCCGTTGAACCGCACGTGCTTCGGGTAAGGCTGCGGACGATGTCTCATTGGCTCAGTCACGGCAAACTCGATCGCGCCGGATACGCACAGGGCCTGGATAGACGTCCGTCAGCGATGCGAGCCAATGGGTCTCAATGCTCCTTGACCCATATTTCTTCGATGTCGTCCATGACGGCGAGTTTGATATCGGGATTCGACAGATTAGAAACGTCGAAAACACGCCCGTGCCGCATCCCCCGGTAGATTCCATCCTTTCGAAAGGTCGCCGCCCATGCGACGCTGTCCAGCGCCGCCGTGTCGTACTGTGCGGTGTAGTTGAAGCCATTGCTGGTGGTGCCAACGAGGTCATCCATAGCGGCGTGCTCCGCGTGAAGTCGTGAGCTGACACTACTCCTTTGACGAGGGTGTTGCGCGAATACACGGAGCGGGACGAGAACCGTTGCCTGGCTAAACACCCGCGTTGCGGCTCACGCGAAGAAACTAACACTTGAAGCAGCACAAGGGCGTATGGTGGCGAAGCTGGATTCGCCTTCTAGCGGTTACTCCAACGACGCGTGCAGGGATGCTCGCGACCAAGAGCGCATGAGTACCCGTCGACCCTGTGGTTTGAGTTGTAAGCAATGGGCCTTGCTGGGCGAGGTTGTAAAGCGTTGTCCATTGTCACTGTGCGCGATAGAACGTCTTGCCGATCTGCGCTGGCTCTGCAAGGCGGGCTTGGTAAGTGTGGAGCAGACCAGGGTGTGTGCGACGCGCCTTGGCATGGAAGCGCTCTGGTACCACAGCCTTCATTGATCGAAAGGCATCCTCTTCTGCATCGGTCTCTCAATTCCGGGAGGCGGGTGCGGCCTTTGCGTCCCCGATTGCAAGGAACTTGTCATGCCGCCACCGGCCAAGCCGATCACGTTATCGGACATCCACGATGTTTACTGCGGATCTGCGAAGAGGCGAGATACGGACGGAGCGGAACAGCGCTATCGGAAAATCGATCGTTTTGCGCGCGTCGCAGGACATCCCGGTTCGGCGCCCAATCGGCCGCCGTCGCGCAACGGGCGCTAGCGGTTCGCAAAGGTAGAACCTGGGCAACGCAGTCACTCATCCGAATCAGGCCGCCGCCAAGTCATCAGTGCTGGTTTGCGATGTGGGCCAAGTGCATGCGGCGGGTGTGCCGCGCTCACGTTGCGGCATGTTTGCCGTGCACGCCATGGTGGGGCCAGTCGGCCAAGCGCGTCGCCCCCAATATTCCGCCCTGTTTGCAGGGTTCTTCCGGAAGCATCCGTGCAAGCTTACGCAACCCGCAGCGAGCAGCTTTTGATCGGTGGCCACAAGTATCGCTTGCGAGTTCTGAGCGACAAACAGCAGTTTTCGGATGCCGCCGGTCACCGCGCACGCATGGGCCTTTCGGTCGCTCAATGGGGCCTGTTTGGTCAACTTTGGCCATCGGAGCGTCTTCTCGCTCAGGCCATGCATCGCTTCGCCATCGATGGGAAGCGCATCCTCGAACTGGGGTGCGGTATCGGATTGGCCTGCCTTGTCCTCAAGCGTCGCGGTGCCGACATCGTCGCATCAGATTCACACCCCCTCGCCGAATCCTTTCTCGCGTACAACGCGACGCTCAATGCATTGCCTGCCATTGATTACCGCCGCCTGCCATGGGACGCCCTGCGGCCGTCACTGGGTCACTTCGATGTGATTATTGCGAGTGACGTGCTGTACGAACCCCTGCAGGCGCCGCTGCTCGCCGAGATGGTCAGGGGGCATGCCTACCCAGCAGCGGAGGTTGTGATTACCGACCCCGGTCGCAGCCACAGTCAGCACTTCAGCCAGCTATTGGCAGAGCAGGGCTTCACACTCACCGAAGAGCAATGTCCCATGGACGATCGCGACGTGCCGCCGTACCGCGGCCACCTTCTGCATTACATCCGGGGCCAGGAGCCCTCTCGCGCATGACTTCACCAACCGGCCGTGCCCCGGGTGCCGCACGCTGTTCCGCGTGCGAGGCCGTCTGCTGCCGCCTCATGGTTGTCCTGCAGCCGGAGGACCATATTCCCGAGCATCTCACCACCTACTTGCCTTCAGGCTTGCATGTCATGAAGCGTGGCGAGGACGGTTGGTGTGTAGCCTTGAACGGTGCGCGCATGAACTGCGGCATCTATGAAACCCGGCCCTCCGTGTGCCGCCGATTTGTGATGAATGGCCCCTATTGCAAGGCCATTCGCGCCGAATACTGAAGCGCCGTGTGGCAATGCCCCGATTCGGCGACATATGGCGCGAGCGGGCAGATGTTCGGGATTTGGGAACTCTAAGCCCCGCATTTGGAAACCCTGGCCGCGGGCGCGCAGCCAACGCGAAATGGATCTCCTCCGTTTTGCCGAACCCTTTCGGTTGCAGGGCGTTGTCGGATAGCAACCAAAGCCATAGCCGCGGTTGTCCTTCATCCCAACCCAGCCCTAAGTGATCGATGGACGCTTTCCCGGTTATTTGGCTGGCGGCGCAATGCGCTCGTTTTGATAGAAAATATTTTAGCATCAATGACTTATTGTCGTTTCGGTGTGCCTTGCTGCCGTGTCTAGTGGCGCAGTTACGGGGCACTGACATCGTTAACCAAACCCGATAGCAGGTGTCGAGATCCCTTAACGGTGTCAGCTGGATCTAAGGTTCTGATGTCTAGAGATTTTCTCTTGCGCGGCCGCTGCGGGATAACGACGCTGCTGACAAATTCAAGCCCACAAGGCCGTCGTATTGACCGCTTTAAGGGTGCCTTCCGCTTACTGTTGCGGCTTGTGCAACTTCAGCCGCTTACCACCGAACGGGCTCAGGCAAGGCCGACTCTGCGCACAGCTGGAATTAGCAGGAATTTTCTGATCTTGCTTTTTAGCTCGGGTGAGCTAATTACATAAAAACAATTACTTAGGAGTGATTGGCGCGCTTGCCGCTTACGTCGCTTGGCTCAAATTCACTGGTGATGAGCATCCGCTGCCTCCAGCGCTCATGGAGAGAGGTGATGCAAAGGTTGCATAAAGTAACCTATGTGTTACATTTTAGCTTCACCAGACAGGGGCTCGACTATGAACTCACAGACCTCGCTCGATGACTGCGTCAAGTATGGGCGGCAAACCCTGTGGGTACTGCTTTGCATGTTCATCTTGATCGCGGCGGCGTTACCAGCCGTCAAACTATTGGGAGTCCCGGCCGCGAGTCCTTCGATCGTCGGCGCACTGATCGCTGTTGCGATCGTGGCTCTTGTTTCTGTCCTTCACACGAAGCGCAGGCAGCTTGGCCCCGAGGCATCCGAACTTCTTCGCGCAATGTTTTCCGATGAGCTCCGCAAGCGCAGCCTCGATCGTTCTTTCCGCATAGCCTTTATCGGCGTTCTGGCCATGCAGGCGCCGCTTTGCATCTGCGCGCTGGTCGCATTTCCGGGTGGCCCCGCATTTTTCATGGCCTACATGACGGCAGCCATCGGGCCGATCTTTCTACTGGCCTCGTTCCTATACATGGATCGCTAGCATGGACGAGGCCGCGCTAAAGAATTCCTTGCGGGTCTATCGAGCAGCCAAGGAACTGACACAGGCGGATCTTGCCGAACTGATCGGCGTGACGAGGAAGTCCATCAACGCGATTGAGCAAGGGAGGATGGTGCCGTCTACGATCTTGGCGCTTCGACTGGCGCATGCGCTTGGCACCACCGTCGAGGACATTTTCAGTCTGGATGACTTCGATCTGTCTGCGATTACGAAGCGGCTGTCCATGCCACGCATCTGATCCCAACCACACCGACTCCCAACCACCGAAGACCTTCGAAGTAACGTATCGGAGGCAGCTCCGATACGCATGGATTCATGCGACGCCAAAGGTTTTGCGGTTCCGGAGTGGGCGTCGGGATGATCGTCCAGATGCACTTTGAATGCTGAAAACCCAACGTCTCCGTCATCAAGGACGGAAAGGAGCCAACGTGAAGCGAGTCGCCGTTGTTGCTGGAGCCTGCCTGGTTGCCATGAACGTCATGGCGGCGCCATCCCTCATTCCGGCCCGGGTTGAGCAAGCCATTCACGATCGCGTGGCCGCCGGAGAAAACCCCACATTCGTGATCGCTGTCGTAGACGGTGACAAAGGCGAGGTCCACGCGTTTGGCAAGCTCGATACCGGAGCTGCGCCCACGAGCGCGACCATCTACGAGATAGGGTCAGTGACCAAGACATTCACGGCCACGCTCTTGGCGAATGCCGTCGACAACGGGCAACTTCGCCTGGATCAACCGTTGTCCAAGTTGCTCCCCGGCTTCAGCATCCCTTCCAAGGATGGCAAGACCATCACCTTGGCCGCCATAGCGGAGCAAAACTCCGGCCTTCCACGCCTCCCTGCAAATCTGGCCCCGGCCGACCCCACCGATCCTTACGCGGATTACGACGCGGCGAAACTCAAACAGTTCCTGGCCAACTACACCCTGCCCAGAGATCCCGGAACCACCTACGAATACTCCAATCTGGCCGTGGGCCTGTTGGGCTATGCACTGGGTCAGCACGCCAGATCGAGCTACCCCGCCTTGCTGAAGACCGCGATCTTCGAACCGCTGGGAATGAAGGACACCTCTGTGGCGATGGGCAAGGGCAACCCTGCCGGGATGGCGATCGGCCACGATGCCTCGGGGAAAGCGGTACCCAACTGGCACTTCGACGCCCTGGCTGCAGCAGGCGGCATCCGTAGCACCGGGGCAGACATGCTGCGCTATCTGGAAGCCAACATGGGCTTGCTGCGTTCGCCACTTCTTCCCGCGATGCAGCTGGCGCAATCGCCCAGAGCCTCCTCTGGAGTACCGGATAACCAGATCGGTTTGATCTGGATGACCCTGCACAAAGAGGGCGGACAAGACGTCATCTGGCACAACGGTATGACCGGTGGATATGCCAGCTTTATCGGCTTTACTGCCGACCGGAAGCACGGTGTCGTGATCCTCACCAATGCACAAATCGGTGTGGATGATCTGGGCCTTGCCACACTGCGCGCTGGCTGGCCGCTGGCACAGGCACACAAAAAACTCGCGATGTCGGCCGCCGAGCTGAAGGTCTATCAGGGCATCTACCAGCTCTCCCCCCGCATGGTGCTTCGAATCAGCCTGGCGGGTGATCAACTGTTAACGCAGGCGACGGGCCAGCAGCCTATTCCGATCTACCCTACGGCGCGGGATGAGTTCTTCGCCCAGTTCGACAACATCACGATCAGCTTCAAGCGCAAGGCAGACGGCACTGTCGACAGCCTCGTCGTGCACCAACATGGCGACCACCCCGCGCCCAAGATAAGTGAAGCGACCGCCGACAAAGTTGAAGGGATCAGCCAGGTCACCTTGGATACTGCAACCCTTCAGGGATATTTGGGGCGCTATGATCTCGCCCCAGGCGCGGCGTTTGTAGTCACCATCGACCATGGGCAACTGATGGCCAAGCTCGCCAGCCAGCCCTCGCTTCCCCTGTACGCCAGCGCCAAAGACCATTTCTTCTACCGGGTGGTCGACGCGAAGATCGACTTTGAGCGTGATGCCTCAGGGAGGGTCGTGGCGTTGGTGCTACATCAAAATGGCCAGACAAAACGGGCGCCTAAGATCGGCGAATAAGACGATTTGGACGATGATGTTTGGGATTCGGGTGAATTCCATCCGACTCTGCCAGGATTGCGCAGCGTACAACTCTGGCAACCTACAAAATCTCTTTTCTTGATGGATTTGTCGAAGTGAAAGCTCCGGATTGCTTTCTTGGGCGTCGCAAGGATGCCGACCCGCTTGACGCTGTTATTGAGGCGGTTCGGTGCGACTATGCGTCTCCAGGCTGTTGGGCGGCACTTGCGGTGCTGGCAAGAGCTAAGGGGTTGGACGTGGAAGAAATCTTCTGCGATTTGAACATTAATACGCAGCAGTATGCGCGAGCGATTGGGATCGAAGCCGCCTTGGATTGCGACGATACCTACGCATATCAAAGGACAAATCAAGGTAAGAACTACAGTCCTTTGGTTTTATTGCGCGGCGTGGAGGAGATCGACCGAGCAACGCAGGATATTGCGTCATGTGTGCGAAATTGGTTCACAGACCCCAAGATGGGGCCGTTCGTGGCCAATCTCTGTGACGTGGTCGGTGACCTGCACGACAATGTATGGTCGCATGCCGAAAGCACCGGGATATCCATGGCCTCGAAGTGGAAGAAACCCTACAGCAGCGGCCAGGAGCATGTTTTAGAGTTTGCGTTAGCTGATGCCGGGGCCGGCTTCCTTGCGGAGTTAAGGCGCGCAGGGATAGATCGCCGGGAGGGACTCAGCACTCATGCGGAGGCCATCAACTGGTGTATCGTTGAAGGAAATTCAAGTAAAAAGAAAGACTTAGATTTTTGGGCTCAAGCTCTCCCGCCAGACGCTGTAGGAAATCCCATAGGCGATATGGCCTATGTAAAAGTCAAGGAAAACAATCATCTAGGTCTTGGCTTGGCCAAACTTGTGGAACTTGTACAGCGATTTCACGGTCAGTTGTGGCTTGCAAGTGGAGACTCTTATCTCACGGTGGATGCCGCCGGAAACAGAGAGATGCATCAGTCTGTGCTCGGGTGGAGTGGTGTACTTTTGGCGTGTCGGTTCGAGACTGACAAGGTTGCCCAAGCCGTGGCAGCTGGGCAGCAGAAAGAAATGGACGACTTGGATCGTCTTCTCTCCACATTGCTGGAGGACAGGTCATGAACGCAATCTTCAAAATTCCAGGAACGGATCTCGCGTCGAGGCAGACAGCTGTTGCCTTGCGCCTGAGGATTGAGAGCGCTCTTCAGTCTGGCGTGGTTTTGGACTTTGGCGACGTCTTAAGCGTGTCTGAGTCCTATGCGGATGAGCTGTTTGGTGTTCTTGTGGAGAAGTACTCATTGGAGGCTGTTTTCAGCAACCTAAACGTGAAGAATGCGAGTCCGACGATCCTGGGCACGATCACAGCGGCGATCAGATACCGCCTTGTGCATCGTCTGACGTCCGGGCAAAACGATGCAATATGTGCGGCTCAGCGTGCGGTGCGGCAGAGAGATGCTCGTTTGGCGCAGGCCTAAAACCGCCTCGCGGTGTCAAGCAAAGCGTTCTGCGATGGCGTCAGCGCTAGCTTTAGGTGATGTTCGTATCCGGACTGCTTCGTCGGCAATCCGTCACGCGCAATCCAGCGCCGGCAACCGGGACTGATAGTTCTCGGTGGCCTCAAACGTCATTTTCCGGTCACCACGAATTGCTTGAAGTCCGCGATGACCTTCTCAGCTTGCCTCTGGGGGAGGCCGCGCTTGCAGAACTGGGTAACACGCTGAGTCTTGCCTGAGATTACATTGCGCTTGCTGCAGGTCGCATCGAACTTCCCGCCTGCGACCGGCAGGACTGAGTGCAAGAACTCATAGCTTCCGCATTTACCAACCTCATTGCCGGCATCGTCGACCGTCCAGTGTCCGGGGTAGTCCAGTCTTTCGAGTGCTCGCCGCATCTCAAGGGCGCTGGTGTACCTCTGAGCTGGATCAGGATCGACGGCCTTCAGGATGATGCGTCGAACTGCTGCCGGTATGTGGTGCCCGAAATCCTTTGCCTGAAGCAGCCTCCCAGATGCGATGTTCTGTTCGTACTGCTCCGAGCCGACGCTGGCGCGAACTGCTCGCAGGTGATCCAAATGAATCGCCAGTCTTGCAAGAGTCATCCCGACCTGGAAGATGTCCGAACTGACGCCGATATTGCCCGTCGACAAGACTTCCGGCGCACGGTGGAGGACGTAAGCTCTCGGGGCGGCCACTGGCGCGCCGTTCGATGAAACGCCGGTAATCCCATAATCGGACAGCATGGCCTGCTGCTGCGGTCCAAGTAGGATGTTCCCCGGCTTGATGTCGTTGTGATAGAAGCTGCGCGCGTGCAGATATTCCAGTCCCTGCAGAATATCTCTCGCGATTCGCAGGATCGCAGGAAGTGGAAGATAACCCGCCGAATTTGCCAGGGTCTCGACTGAGCCGTTCGACTGGTAGTCCATGGCGAGGATGACGACATCGCCTCCGGCCACGGCAACGACATCCGCCTGGTGGACGTACACGAGGTTGTTGTGCTCAAGCCGGTTGCCAATTTGGGCTTCGCGCAAACGCTCATCCACTGACACCCCCGGCTGAAGGATCTTGACAGCGTACTCCCGTTGCACCGCCAGATCCTGAGCTAGCCAGACCTCGCCGAAGCTACCTGCCCCGATCTTGTTGACCAGCCGGTACTTGTAGAGATCCGTGCCGGGCATGAGGGCGACTGGGGTGAGCTGGCTCATGAGTTGCGCAGCCCACACCATGCGGCATTCACGGCATCGGCCATCTTGTCGTCCCAGTGCCTGTCGGTCTTTCCAACCCGAGTTTCGGCGTGCCGCCTAGTGTCCTTGCTCGTCGTTGGTATGGAGGCGTAGGTTTTCAACTCGACCGGAATTCCGTGATGCGCACACGCGAGCACCACGACGGCATCTGCATGGGCAGACTTGCGCTTCGCCTTGGTATCGTTCGGCGTGTATTCGTTCTGCTTGATCATCACCATCGTGATGCCAGGATGGGCATCGAAGATCGCAAGGACTTCGCGGTACAGCCAGTCCAGCCGCTCTGCATTCGCGTCTTCCCCGATCGATGCGGGGACGGGCAGCTTGTTGTCGTTAGCCGCATTCTCCAGCTTATACGCGCCGCCGGTCTCGGAAACGACAGCGTAGCGAGGAGCCTTTGGGTCGCCGCGAAATCCGAGAACCTTCATATCCATTCCTTCTCTGAATTCACGAGCCAATCGGCCGCCAGCACCCTCTGTATCAGGCCGCGGTCTTGGCGCGCCAAGGCTTCGGCCTCAGCTTCGATGCTGGCGCACTCGGCGTTGGTCTGCCCAGTCCAGGCCGCGAGAATGTACGAGGTGCTGGGTCGCATCACAGGGAGAGCCATGTGCTCTGGGAAATTAGCTGGGCTGATCGGCGCGGCTTTGCTCGCCCTCTTAGCCCGCTTCACGCAGGCGGTCGAAACGCCGCGCGGAGGTGACGACGCGGTGGAGGCCCACCTCATGTTCGTAGCTTCCATCGTTGGTTGGGACAATTTCATAACTCATGAAACGTGTTACGATAAAGCATAACACTTTTTTTGAGTTATGCGTATGCACCTAGTGGAATTCGGAAAGATCCTGATCCAGGCTCGTCTCGACGTCGGCATGGCGGGCCAGGTCGAACTGGCGGCAGCCTTGGGAGTCAGCCAGCAGACCGTCAGTCGATGGGAGCAAGGAAAGTCTCGGCCGCGTGCGGCACAAATTCCCGCCTTGGCCGCTGCTCTCAATACCGATGCTGCGCGGCTCCTCTCGGCCGCCGGTTACGCCGAAGGTAGTTCCGGGGGCGAACTCCCGTCATCGTCACGCTATGGACTTGATCTGCCGTGGCCGGTGGATGCCCTCCCTTACGAAACCTTTGAACGCTTCTGTGCGGATCTACTTGATTGCTTGCATGGCGATGCTGCAACGGTGACGCGCTACGGCTCACAAGGTCACAAGCAGAACGGACTCGACATTGACGCCGTCTTCGGTGATGGCTCGCGTACGACGTATCAATGCAAACGCCAAAAGAGCTTGGGGCCGACCCATATAGCCAAGATTGTTAAGGACCATAAGGAGCCCGCCGATAAAAAGGTCATCCTGTTCAGCGGCATTGCCAGCCCGCAGGCTCGCGAGAAAATAAAGAGTTATCGCGACCAAGGCTGGGAGCTATGGGATCGCGAAGACATCACGCGCCGCGCACGGCTTGACCTGGACAGAATCGACCAACTGCGACTGGTGGACGTTTACTTTCCAGGGCAGCGACGACAGTTGCTGGGCGAGCTGGAGCCGTCACCTTGGCGTCGCCCCGAGGAGTTCTTCGCCGGCATGACGGCAGCCTCAAGTGGAAACGTCCAGCCATGGACTTATGCGTGGGAACTAGTTGGTCGATCCAAAGAGCTGGAGGTGATCAGGCGCTTTGTCGAGGAGCCCGGTGGTCGCGCCTTGTTGCTGATAGGCAATGGAGGTAGTGGCAAGACGCGATTGCTCAAGGCTGTGTGCGATGCGATATCCAAGGACAGGCGAGTTTTCTTCCTGCCGCGCGATGCCACAGCACACCCGAAAGACTTCGAGGCGTTTGGCAATGATCCCAAGGTTCTGATAAGCGATGATGCTCATGACAGAGACGATTTGGGGCGGCTTGCTGAGTATGTGGCTGACCCATCTCATCAGGCTCGGTTGATCTTGTCGCTTCGGCCTTATGGTCGGCAGCGCGTAGACAAACAGATCCGCGCGCTGCGCTCCGAAGATTCGATCCCAATCACCCTGCCGCCACTCAACAAAGACGAAAGCGAGCGACTGGCTCAGCGAGCTCTGCGTCAGTTCGGTGGTGATCGGCGCCATGTCGAACGCCTCGCTGCCTACACGCGTGATTGCCCATTGGCGACCGTCATTGGTGCCAAGGTTCTTGCATCTGGGGTGATGGATGCGCAATTCCTCGGTGATGAATCGCAGTTCCGAGGAGAGTTCCTTCGTCACATCGTTAGCCAGACCGTATCGGGCGTCAGTTCTGGTCTTAACGAGCCATCGCTCAAGACGGTGCTGGCGGCGATCGCCATGCTTCAGCCAATTCGGGACAGCGATCCTGATCTCATCGAGGGCTTGGCACGTCTCGCGCATATCTCACGCCACGAAGTAGCGCAAATCTTGAAGCGTTTGCACGATGCCAGTGTGCTCTACAAGCGAGGTTACGAAAGTCGTCTGATACCGGATCTGATGGGTGATTTCCTCATCGAGGAGCAGGGTGTCTCCGCCGAAGATGTGTTCGATCATGTCCCTGACCGCTACGCCGAGCAGATTCTTCTCAACCAGGGACGACTGGATTGGCGTCGATCGAATGGCGACACGGATCGAAGTCAATTTCTGGATCCGCTGTGGTCGCGTCTCCTCAAGGACTTCCCTGTCGGGCAGAGCTACCTGCGAGCCGCGGCGGCTGTTGCTTTCTACCAACCCAAGCAGGCGTTGGCATTCGCTCACCGGGTGATCGAGAAAGGGCAGCGAGACGAGTTGTTGGCTCAGATCGCGCGCAATGCTTCCATGGGCAAGGAATTCGATCACATGGCCGAGGCATGCGAGCTTCTCTGGCAGCTTGGGCAGAACGACACGCAGTCAACCAATCAACAGCCGTCCCATGGCATCCGCGTGCTCTCCGAAATGGCATCTCCTATGCCGGGAAAACCGATCGGATACATAGAGCAAGTCGTGGCATATGGACTGGAGCTCCTGCGTTACCCGAAAGCCTGGACAGGTGCGCACACGCCGTTGGAGTTTTTGACTGGAGTATTGGCGACAGAGGGACATACAACCGAGGGAAACAATCGTGAGATCCGCATGCGGACGTTCTTCGTTTCTCCAGAAGGAATGGCTCGCCTACGGCGTCAAGTGATTGATGCGTGCATCCGCCTTCTGTCAGATTCGGATGTTTCACACGCTATCAAAGCGGCTCAGGTGCTGGGCGGCGCCTTGCGGTTTCCGGTGGGGCTGTTCGGGGCGAAAGTCGATCAGGCAACCCAGAAGAGCTGGGATGGCGATTTCTTGCAAACCCTGCACGACCTTCTAGAAAAGGTTGAGACAGGAGCTGTTCCCGCCACTGTGGCTATCAAGCTGGCCTCCAACGTACGCTGGCATGCGCAGCATGGAACCGACGAGCAAAGGGCATTGGCTGAAAAGATCATGGCCTTTCCCGGCAAAGATCTAAGGTCGCGTACGATTCTCAAGCTGTTGGATGGTTGGGGGCACCTGACTGCGCCCCTTGGCGGGGACAGCTGGCAAGAAAACCTCCAAAGTCTCCAGGCATTCGCACAAGATCTACTGCAACAGTTCACTGACCCCGAAGCGCTTTATGCGTTCTTGCGCGAATGTTTAGGGGAAATCCAAGCATCGAAGACGAGCGATGCATCCTCCCAACTGCTGCTACAGCAACTTGTTGAGATTTCCACATCATTTGCTCGTCTGTTGCTTGATCACGCGAGGCCTTGTAACACTCCGGATCCGCTGATCCTTCCGCACGTAGGTATCGCTTTGGCAGCATTGATGCGCGCTGCGCCGGAAGATGCCTATGCAATGATCCAGACACTTTTGGCATCTGACGATCAGCGATACATACGGGCTGTGGCGGAAGCCTACTGTCGCCATCAGCCGACGGATGACTACACCGACGAAGATCGTCAGATCCTCAAGAGGCTGGCGTTGTCCGTGGACCCCATGGTTCACAGGACTGTGGCTTCTGCGCTCTTTACCATTGCCAGGAAAGACTACGACTTGGCGGTGGAGTTGGTAGTCGCTGCAGAGTTCGACGCCTCACCGGAAGCGACGCATGACTACCTGATGTGGCTCAGTGGCAATGATCAGGTTCCATTCCATCGATTGACTGAAGAGCACATCAGGGTTTTGCTCGAAAAATTGGAGGGCCGCAGAGACATCGGTGATTACTGGATTCTCGCGTTTTTGAAGAAGGTGTTGAACAGTCGTCGAGACATGGGCATCCAGTTCTTAAAGGCGCGCATGTTTCACGCCACCAGGCGAGAAGATTGGACTTACCGCCCGATACCGTGGGGTGCGACGAACGAAGTTAGCTCTGATCTTGCCGTCACTCCCCACACAGATCGCCTTCTTCGTGAATTGTTTCAGTGGGCCGTGGAGCTGGAAGAGGCTGGCAGCAGTGTCCTTCCGTGGTTTGGCGACTTCATCAAGTTCCTGTTCGGCACACTGAGCGAGTCATTGCGCGGGCTCGTGCTGGGCCTGGCGTCGAGCGCCACGCAGATTGAAATAGATGTGCTGACATGTGTGCTACGCGAAGTGCCATACGACTTCATTTTTACGAACAGCAACTTCGTACGCGACCTGCTGCGTACAGCCAAGTTCGTGAGTGATGATGCTTTGGAACAAGTGTCAAGTGCTCTCTACGCATCATCAGTCTCGGGTGTGAGACATGGACTTCCGGGCAAGCCATTCCCGCGTGATCTCATGGTGCGTGACGAAGCCACTAAGCTCATGGAAAGCATGGGTCGCTTCGACCCTGCCTACAAGCTGTATCAGCGCGTACGAGAGAGCGCCATGTGCGACATCGAGAGGCAAGTTGAAGAGGGGAGGATCATGGATGAGCAGGACGATTCGGAATTCACGCCAAGAGATTGAAAACTACAGATCGCTAGAGGATTTATGACGGCACTTCCGTTATTGAAAATGAGCGTGTTCCTCGTGGGTATGACGGCGGTGCTCGTCTCCTCGGTTGCAGCCATCTTGTGGAGAAAGGCAAGCGAGGTGTCGGTTGACTTTGGGCCCGGAGCGCAGTCAGGGCTGCATGCAGTTCAGCAAGACGCGCAGATCTGCGCGCTCATGGTTGCATATCAAAAATCCGCCGACTTGAACGGCCGAGCAGCACGATGGTCTGCATGTGCGGCCTTCCTTTTTGGTGTCGCGACGTTCCTGTCGATCTTGCCCTCGGGCTGATCAAGCTGATTCTGACGCTGATGGCAATAGCCAAGAGACAATGGCAGCTCTTGGCAGGGGCGCTAGGTGCCTTGATCTCTGGGGTAGAGGTAGGTCAGTCTGTAGCAGGAGGATGCTAAGTCCGTTGGGTCTTTCGACTCGGTTGATAGGTACTTTGCTTGCATGGACTTTTTAGATGCGAAAGCGCGTAGTGCCTTGATGTCGCGTATACGGGGACGCGACACCAAGCCCGAACTTGCGGTTCGCAGGTACTTGCATGTGCGCGGGCTTCGATACGTACTCAACGATTCCAGCCTTCCTGGCAAGCCCGACTTGGCATTCAAGAGCCGCAAAGTTGCGGTGTTCGTCCATGGGTGCTTCTGGCATGGACACGTTGGGTGCGCCAAAGCACGGATCCCAAAGACGCGAAGTGTCTACTGGCGCACCAAAATCGCTGCGAACAAGACGAGGGATCGACGAGTCGAGACACGGCTTCGGAGAATGGGCTGGCGCGTGCTTGTGGTGTGGCAGTGCAAGATTGGCCCGTCCCGACTGGAGAGGCTCTACAGGGCTGTCGTTGCGAACGACTAATGCCAGCTCTTTTATCTCACGAAGTGCGACTGGATTCGGCTACAAATCACTCAGGGACGCCGGATTGATTCCGATCGACTTTTTGGCGAACCTGCGTTAACCTTTGACCGAAACCACCGAACGTGCACGGAACATGGCAAGACCTATCGGAATCGACCTCTTCGCAGGAGCTGGCGGCCTGAGTCTTGGCTTCGAACAGGCGGGCTTCGACGTTGCGGCAGCAGTCGAAATTGATCCCGTTCACGCGGCGATCCACAAATTCAACTTCCCTCATTGCCGTGTGATCCCCAAGTCGGTCAAAGATCTCACAGGTGCTCAAATCAGGAAGTTGGCCGGTATCGGCAAGAAGAAGGTCGACGTGGTGTTTGGCGGAGCGCCATGCCAGGGGTTTTCGTTGATAGGGCAGCGGATACTGGACGATCCGCGCAACTCCTTGGTGAAGGACTTTGTGCGTATCGTGCACGAGTTGGATGCGGACTATTTCGTTTTCGAGAACGTCAAGGGATTGACGCTTGGCAAGCATCGCAAGTTTCTCGAAGAGCTGATCGCCGAGTTCACCCGCAACGGCTATCAGGTTCGAAATGAGTGGCGGGTACTCAACGCGTACAACTACGGAGTACCCCAAGATCGTCAACGCCTCTTCCTCATGGGTGCAAAGAAAGGGCGCAAAGTCCCCGAATATCCCGACGCCATCACGGGAAAGCCAGGTAAAGTTAACGGTCTACCGAGCGCACCGACCTGTCACGATGCACTCAGTGATTTGCCAGACGCCGAGGGGTTTAAGCGACTTCTAGACAGCGACGAGGTTGAAACCAAAAAATGGGGCAAGCCGAGTGCATATGCACGCCTCATGCGCTGCGTCGACAATTCAGGATGGGTATTCGGCTATAGGCGCGAATGGAATCCTGAACTACTGACCGCAAGTCTCAGAACGGATCATACGGAAGTTTCCCGCCGCCGATTCTCGGAGACAAAACCTGGAAGCGTCGAACCCATTTCCAGGTTCTTCAAGCTACCGATCAAGGGCGTATCTAACACCCTACGGGCGGGCACTGACTCTGCGAGAGGTGCTTTCACAAGTCCCCGACCGATCCACTACAAACATGATCGTTGCGTCACCGTACGGGAAATGGCAAGGCTACATGGTTTTCCCGACTGGTTCCGATTTCATGAAACGAAATGGCATGGTGCTCGACAAATTGGGAACGCAGTGCCGCCGCCGCTAGGGCGGGCAGTAGCCGGGGCGGTCCTCAAAGCGATGGGCGCAGTCCCAACCAAGCCAGAAAAGGTATTGGAACTTAGCAACCAGGTATTGCTTCGGATGACCATGAGCGACGCTTCGGCGTATTGGGGAATCACGACGCCAATTGGCCGAAGGAACAGAAAGAGTGGAGCTAAGAAGCGGACCCAGCAAGAGATTGAAGCAACTCGTGTCAAACGAACTTGAATCGGCGCACCTGAACGATATCGATCAAATCGATGTCGCTGTGCTGGTCAGAGAACTCGACGACCCAAATCTCAGCGGTCACCTTGTCCATCCATAGGCACAGGCTTCGCACCTTGGCACCAGTAAGAGGGGGTTGGATCTTGCCGTATCGTGCTAAGCACGCTGCCCCATAGGTGTTGAGGTTCAGTACTTGCGACCACGAGAGCCTGTCCTGTCCACCCTTTCCGGAAATCGGGACAATTACGCCGAGCTGTCCCTCAAGCCCGGCTTGAACCTCGTCCACCTCCACCTGCCCGTACCCGACACTCGTTCGGTGATGTCCCTGAACTGGGTTGGCTTGGAAGCCAAGTATCTGATTGAATATTCCAGCATATCGGGCCCGAGCAAAAACGGCTTGTTCGTCTTTCCCCATGAGCTTCGAGTTAAATATCGGCGTCTGGTCGACAACGTACTCAAGCTGGGGCAGAGGAGAACAAATCGATTGCAGATCGATGATGTTCTTTCGAATGGTCTTTCTAAAGAAGTATTGACCCTTGCCAGATGACAGCCAAGTGATCGGAAACGCCTGCATCATCTCTGCAGGGAAATCGCGCCGTGCATCGTAGGAATACTTGATGTCGGCGATGTTTCGAATTTTGCCTTTCTTCAAAAGCCCGTCTCGTAACGCTTCTTCCGCTGCATCTCGAACATCATCTAGGGAGAAGGGGATGCGGGGAGGCAAGGTCGCCACCGTATAATTGGCCGTCAACCGTCTAAAAAGCAAAACGGCTACCCAGTCATAGTCGGCGTAGGCTGCGGCCTGACTCGTCGTTGCATACGGAAGCGCCATGGTCGGGCATCTTTTGATCGAGAATGTGCAGTCTCGCACGAACCAGTCCCTGCTTGCGATTTGAGGGCTGCTCCACCACGTCGACGGCACGACAAGTCGTTCAAGGCCTTGTCCCAATAGCTCTGGCCGCAGGCATGAAGCTCTTGGCTGCCTAAGGAAATAGCTGCGCTCCTGTGTCTACGCCCGGCCTTCCTACGGAGACGGCATGTCACGCTCGCGCGCAACAAAACCAAAGAATTATCAGGCACGCCTGCAGCATTCGCAGAGCGTCGAATGCCACCCCTTCGTGACAAGGGTGCCAGGTGCACCACATGCCTCGCAAATCGTTGCCGACTCTTGTTCGGCAGAATCGATGAGCCGGAAAACTTCTTCATCCCCGCCATCGACATAGAACCGCAGCGTGCCGAACTTCTCCTTCACCTGCGTCGCGACGATGTCCAGCCCGGTGGATTCGATGCGCTTGGAGATGGCTTGGCTAAGGCGATAGATCAAGTCCATCCAGCCATCACCGCACTCGAAGCCCCAGAGCGCGAGCACGGTGGGCTGATCCTGGCGAAGAGGATCGAGCCTCTGCGATCGGTACAGCTGCGGGAAGTCCGACTGCAGTCGTCGTGAATTTTCAGGATTCATACGGGCACCTGGGATTGGTGCCCCCGGCAGGACTCGAACCTGCATGGGTGGCTTATCTGGCCACTGCCTTTATCCGGATATAAGCCGGACGCCTAACCTCTCGGCCACGGGGGCGAATCAACGAACGAGCATGCTTCAGCTGCTCGTCGGTATTCGCTCGTGGTGGAAAGGAGGGCGGATCACGTCATGAGCCTATCATGATCACATAGCCACATGGGTGTACGTCTATGGGGTGAGCGTGGACAGGGACTGGGCATCACGAAGTGCGCTGCGAGCGCACGCGTTGCATCCACCGGTCGAAGTCCTCACGGGTGAAATCGGCGAGCACTTCACGATAGCCGCAGCCGCTTGCACACTCGACTTCCAGACCCGTTGGGCAATCCCGTGATCGCAGATGTGTCCCTCCGCACCGAGGGCAATGATCCACCGGTGCAATGGTTCGCCAGTCGGAATACGTTCCAAGGTGATGTGACATGGCGAACCTCCTAGACCGTAGTGATTGTCTTCGGCAGCAGTCCATTGTGCCTAGCGGATGTATTGATCGGGCGGACAGATCTGTCCAAGAAGCGCAGCAGACTCTATGGCGTCTTCCGCAAGTCTGTCTGGATCAGCGCCGTATCGCGTGGCAACGGAGAACGCATGGTTTGCAGGCGCCCAGATCTGTTCGTAGAACAGTTTCGAGATCAACTTTACGCTGAAAAGTAGCTGCGGGTGGTAGGCGATTGCTTTGGGAAATAGTGACCGCAGCATCAGGGAGGCCAACTCAAAGGCGCGTGCTTCTTGGATGTCCTGAGCGTACTTGGCTAAGGCGGTGATCAGGGTCAGCGCATCCAGGTGATCGAGTTGGCCGGGCTGCTCCAGTCGCAGCATGTCTCGAGTGAGTTGCTGCTTCTTCCTGTCGAGCTTATCGGCAGCCTCCGGGGTGCGTTCGATGCCCGTCTCAACGAACTGGATGTGGTCTCTCTCATCGAGGCAAGCCAAGTGTTGGGTAAGGGTGCCGCGTAGCAAGGCAAACAGGGGCACGCCGTCCAACGGGCGAAGTGTCTTTCCTGTCCAGGGTTCAAAGTCGATCGGTTCACGCCACAGCTCCGTACGTAGAGCACCCGGAATGCTATCGAGGGCGTAGTTCAGGGCCGCTTGCCTGTCCTGGTTGGCGTCCAGAAGATAGAACAGCGGATGATCCAGCCAGTACCGGATGTTGCAGTTCGGGAAGGCTGCCGTTACGGCTTGAATGGTTGCGCTGTCAGGAACAAATCCATCTCTGGCCATCTTGCCGAACTTGTTTGAGGCTTCAACGAAAGATCGGCTCGGGTGCTTGCTGAGTACCACCTCTTCTAGCCGCTTTGGCTGCCAGATTCCGTTCGCTGCGACGGCAATGTCGGCGAAAGCGGCGCGTGCCCGAAGCAGCCTGACTTCCTTGGTCCATCGTCGTGCAGTAGGTGGCATGAAGTGGGTGCTGGGCGGGACTTGCTGATCTTACTGATCACGCCTAGTCACGGGTAAGGTTTTGCATAAAACCTTACCTACCGATGTGGGGCATACCTGAGGGAGGATTACGCCTACAGAACGAGATCACGCCTACAGAGCGAGGGAACTCCATGAGCACGCACCATCTAGCCCAGCGGCAAGCCGAACTCGAAGAGAAGTTGTTCGCCAAATACGGTCCTTTCGTGGGCGGAAGCGCTCTGCGCCTTTTGCTGGGCTACAGCACGGGGGCGGCTTTCCGACAGGCGGTGATGCACAAGCGCGTGCCGGTGACCACATTCTTGCAGGAGGGGCGCCAGCCGCGGTTCGCGAGTACGAAGGATGTGGCAGCGTGGATAGCTCGCACGGAGGCTCGTGCCGAAGTGGCTCAAGGTCATCCGGAAGGGTAAGCGCGCCGCTATGCCACCGTAATCAGACGATCACGTCGAACACAGAGGAGGAGAAAGAACGATTAGCTGTCAGCTTTAAATTCGAGAGGCCCTGAACGACAGAGGCCCGCAGATGGGCAAACATCTGCGAGCCTCGGTTGTCCTAGCGGACTGGTGTCGGATTGGCGTCCTGACATCCCCAGCATTTCATACCCCTGCGCAGTCGTCAAGCGGCCGTGTTGCGGGTGAGGTTTGCCGGAAATCTCGCAAGGCGTGGGCCTCAGTTCTTGCCGCATAGCGGCTCTAAAACTGAGGAAAACAGCATGTTTCATATACGTCGAGTACACGCGCTCCGATCCTATCTAGCGGAAGACCGTGTTGCATCGCCTTACAGCATCCTGGAGGTCAAGCACGATCACCGTGTGATTCCTCTATCCCGTAGCCGGCATGTCCGTGGTTGGCACCCTGTTCGACTTGGGCATGATGCGGTTGGGTTCGAATCACAACTGGAGCGGCGCGTGATTGATGCGCTGACTGGCTATAGCGAGTTGATCCGCGTTGCTAGTCAGCCTGTGACGGTGACATACCGCGAGGATGGGAAAGCGCGGTCATACACACCCGACTTTATGGTTCGCTTGCATAGCGTCCCATTCGCTCTGGCTGAGCTTGGGTTTGGCAGTCGAACCTACGTCGAGGTTAAGCCCTACTTTGAGGCCCTGAAGATCCGTGACCGACTGTCGCGACGTTTCGCCGCGCTGTCGGAAGCTACGGGACACCCTGTCGTCCTGATTACCGATCTGGATTCCCTCGTGCTTGACCGGCAGGTGCGTCATGGCACCTGAGCTTCGACCACAGAGGATGGCGTTTTACCGTGGTGCGGTCGTCAAAGTGATTGAGCTGATATTCCACGACGCCGCCGTCATCGACATGGAGGGAACCAAGCTCACGGTCAAGCGCCGGGAATTGCTCCCCATGGCAGATCCGGAAGATGTGCTTGGAAAGACGGATGTTGCTGCCGTTCCATCAGGCCAGTGGGATCCGGCTGACACTCGCGCAGGAGCGATCCGCCTGTTGCTGAGCAAGAAATCAGGGCGCACTGCAGAGGCACAGAAGCAGGCTTCTGCACTGGGTATCAGTGAGCGCCAGTTCTGGCGGCTTGTCAGCGACTACAAGCTGCATGAAACGGTGAGCGGCCTGATCAGGCAGGCGCCAGGGCGCAAGGCAGGAACGACGGTCTTGGATCCAGGCGTCGAGCGCGTTATCGCGGAGAAGATCGATAGCTACTACTTGCAACCTGAGCGGCCGACGGTGACGGCACTGCATGAGCGCATAGCGGTGGCTTGTCGGGAACAGAGCCTTCAGCCGCCGACAAGAGCTACGGTGGCAAAGCGTGTGCGCAATTATGAGACACGGGCCGCACAGCGGCGTCGGATAGGATCAAAAAAGGCAAAGTACCTTTACGAAGCGATGCCCGGGCATGTGAAAGTGTCCGCACGCCTTGAGCGTGTCGAAATCGATCACACGCCGATGGATGTGATGGTTCGATCCGATGATCCGTACTGCGATTACATCGGTCGCCCTTGGTTGACAGTTGCTATCGACGTCTACACGCGATGCATCCTTGGCATCCATATTGGGTTCGAGCCACCTTCAATCTTGTCAGTTGCTTTGTGCCTGACTCATGCGGTTCTGCCCAAGGTGCCTGCTGCAGAGTTTGGTGTGCCGCTTGACTGGCCGATGCAGGGTCTTCCACGTGAAATCGTGGTGGACAACGGGAAGGATTTCGTCTCCGCCGCATTCAAGCGCGGGTGCATGGAGCATGGAATCGTCCTCTGTTACCGGCCTGTGGGTTCACCACACTACGGCGGATCCATCGAACGTCTGATCGGAACCATGGTAGGGCAGTGCCACCTTCTTCCAGGCACGACAAAGAACTCCGTCAAGGCGAAAGGCGAATACGACAGTGCGAAGCATGCCGTGTTGACGCTGCGTCAAGCGAGGACGTGGTTCGTCGAGCAGTTGCTCGGACGGTATCACGTGAACGAGCACCGGATGATCCGTATTCCACCTATCGAAATGTGGAAGAGGGCTGCGGAGGGCGACGATGCAGCCGCTCAATGAACTTGAGTTCCTTGCCACATTTCTGCCAGGCGACGCGCGTCGTCTGACCCGTACTGGTGTGCAGATTCACTCACTTCAGTACTGGAGCGATGAGTTGGTGCCGTGGGTAGGTCAACACCTGAACGTGCACGTCCATTACGACCCACGAGACATCACTCATGTCTTCGTGCGTACGCCCGGCGGCTTGCTCGTGAAGGCTCTTGTGACGACGCCAGACATTCAACCGATCTCGCTTGCGGAATGGCAGGTCAGGCGCTTCCACGAGAGATCGTTGTCGAGGTCGCCCGAGCTTGTGGCGTTGGCTGACGCCAGTCAGAAACGAGCAGACGCCCTTGTCGAGCAGGCAAAAGCATCAAGGCGAATCCGTAGACGAAAGGCCACGGAGGCGGCGGGTGATCGGTACCGCAGCGAACCTACGCCGTCTGCCAAGCCTGAGCCCGCCACTGTGAATCTTCGCGACGTCGAGCAGCAGCTGCGCGACTACCGCCCGCAAGCCTATGACATAGAGGAATTCGAAAATGAACGCTACCGCTGAAGGTATGCCCAGCCGCGACAAACAAGGCGGAGATTTCTACGATGCAAGGGGAGCCGAGGTGAACGATAGGCGTCATCTGCATCCGTCGACAGCAAGCTTGCTCGATGCTCCGAATGACGTCCGTGCGAAAGCAATCATTGAAGACCGCCAGATTCTGTATCCGGCCTTGCTGGAGGTGATGAACGAAGCAGAATGGATGGTGTACGAGCCCAGGCAAACGAGGGCGCGTGGGCTGATCGTGTGTGCCGACAGGGGAAACGGAAAGACAAGCCTCGCTAAGCTGGTCCATCAAAGATACGGCGACAACGACCGAAGTGACGCACCTTGTGTGCTGAAAATTTCCATGTCCGGGACCCGGGATGCACGTTCGGTTTACGGTCGCATCATGGAGGAGCTCGGCAGTCCGGCACGCATCTCACATCGCCTCAGCGATCGAGAACTCTTGGTGCAGCGTTTGCTTCGGGACGCCGATTGTCGATTGCTCGTGCTGGACGAGGTTCAGGACATTTTGCAAGGTAGCGAACGCGAGCAGCTGAGGGCTCTCGAAGGCATCAAGCTGCTGATGAACGAATTGAGTATCCACATACTCGCGTTCGGCACGGATCGTGCCGGACAGGGCTTCCGGAGCGATCCCCACCTTGCTGCACGCTTTACAGAGTTCGCGATGCCATCCTGGAAACCGGATGCTAGCCTGGCGAATTTCTTGGTGACCTATGAGCAGTTGCTGCCCTTGCGGAGACCCTCAAATTTGGGTTCGCCAGACAAAGTCTCCGCCCTGGCCAAGGTAGGCAAGGGTGTACTGGGGAATATCGTCGCCCGCATCAAGAATGCGGCGCTTGCGGCGATTGCGAATGGAACCGAGTGCATCACGACCGAATTGATTGTGGCGTCGGCCGGGCGCCCATCGGCGCGTCTCCTCAAGAGAGAAGCTGCCCAGGGGGAGTGAAGCTATGGGGCATTCTGTGATGCGTTTACGTGTGGCGCCTCCCTTCCCGGGGGAGAGCATGTCTTCATTTCTTGGGCGTGCCTCGCAGTTCTACGCAATGCCGCCCAAGGTACTTATTGGCCAATTGCTTGGTCGCGAGAGGGCTTTCGGGAAGGGAATATCCGATCTGGATCTGAATCCATCTGCGCAGCTTGAACAAGTATTGGCGGGGAGTGTCGAGGGATGGCGCTCCCCGTGAAGCGTCCTCGTTTTCCCGAGTCACCCGGAAATAGAGGTAGTTGATGATGCCATGGCAAACGCGACGGGCGAGAGTCCGCCGAGTGAGCGATGGGGACGTTGATGGTTGTAGCGGTGGCGCCAGTCCTCGGTCATGCG
>NZ_JACYXL010000029.1 GCF_014842995.1 Rhodanobacter sp. 7MK24 | reverse complement strand
GGTCATCGAAGCCATTCGGCCACGCCGGAGCCGCGGTGCTGTCGCTGCTGCCCGTGGTTGCTGCGTTGTCCTGCGCATGAACGGCACCTACGCCGCCCAACGCCAGCGCAACCATGAAATAAAGGCCCTTGTGCTTCATCAGGTCTCTCCTCGTCAATTGATCTTCGCGTCCGCTACACGCCAAACGGGGGAATGCGTGGCGCTGATTAGAACCTTCTACAGCTTGTAATGCGCCATTGCCTGGCGCTCGTACTCTGCAAGCGGGAGCGAGTGTAGCAAAATCGTTAAACCTACCGCATCGGGTGGCAACAACTTTTGCACTACTCGGTACACTAACGTTCAGGGTCGACGAATAATACCCCTGTGTCCGTTCGCGTGCACACACATATATATAGAGACATGGCCGGCTCCCGGTTACCTGCCCTGCCGCCCACGAAAAAGCCCGGCATGCGCCGGGCTTTTTCGTGACACTGCAACAAGTCCGATTACTGCTGGACCTGCAATTCCACACGACGGTTCTGCGCACGGCCCGCATCGGTGGCGTTGTCGCCGATCGGGTTGTCTTCGCCGTGACC
>NZ_JACYXL010000028.1 GCF_014842995.1 Rhodanobacter sp. 7MK24 | reverse complement strand
GAACATCAGTTTCGGCGGCGACGTCAGTGGCACCACGGCAGGCGGCAGCAGCCTGACTTTGATGGCGGGCACGGCGGGCACGGTGTCGCTCGATACGGTGGGCGGCGCCTTTGCGCTCAACAACCTGACGGTCAGCGGCGCCAGCACGCTCAACGGCGACGTCACCACCAGCGGAGCGCAGACCTACAACGGTGCCGTGTCGCTGGGCAGCGACATGACGTTGGCGAGCACGGGCAGTGGAAACATCGATTTCACCTCGACGGTGAATGGCGCACATGCGTTGACGGTAAACACCGCCGGTGTCACCACCTTCGGCGGCGTGGTGGGCGGCACGACGGCGTTGACCAGCCTCACCACGGACGCGCCCGGCAGCACCACGCTGGGCGGCGCGGTGACGACGACGGGCGCGCAAACCTACAACGACGCAGTGACCTTGTCCGGCAACGTGACGCTGACGACCACCAACAGTGCGGTGGATTTCGGCAGCACGGTGGACAACGCGAGCACGACGGCCGAAAACCTGACGGTGAGCGCGGGCAGCGGCGCGGTGACGTTTG
Source organism: Rhodanobacter sp. 7MK24 (assembly GCF_014842995.1). GTDB lineage: Bacteria > Pseudomonadota > Gammaproteobacteria > Xanthomonadales > Rhodanobacteraceae > Rhodanobacter_A. Next base: position 29 of record NZ_JACYXL010000028.1, on the reverse strand, counting down.
GCGGAACGGTGGGCGGCAATGCGACCAAC
>NZ_JACYXL010000027.1 GCF_014842995.1 Rhodanobacter sp. 7MK24 | reverse complement strand
GATGAAGCACAAGGGCCTTTATTTCATGGTTGCGCTGGCGTTGGGCGGCGTAGGTGCCGTTCATGCGCAGGACAACGCAGCAACCACGGGCAGCAGCGACAGCACCGCGGCTCCGGCGTGGCCGAATGGCTTCGATGACCGCTGGTACATCGCGCCGACCATCGGTGGTTACTACAACGACAGCGATCGCAACACCAACAGCCGCCAGATCTATTACGGTCTGGGCGTTGGCAAGTTCTTCACGCCGGACCTGTCGATCGACCTGTTCGCCGACCGTACGGATCGCAAGATCGACAACGGTGCAGCCAACGGTGGTGGTCACAGTGGTAGCCACTGGGCGAACAACACGGTGGGCGTGGCAGCGCGCTGGTACTTCACCAATGGCGCCTGGCGTCCGTACCTGTTGGGTGGCGTGATGGGCAGCCATCACAAGAACCCGATGGACAGCGACTGGGCCCCGGCGGCTGAGCTGGGCCTGGGTATCTCCAAGTCGATCACCGACAGCGCGGACATCCGCGTGGAAGGCGGCTACCGCTACGATTGGGACGACCAGAGCCAGCCGAACCACAGCGGTTACGGTGACTGGTTCCTGGGTCTGAGCATCGTGTCGCGCATCGGTGCGGTTCCGGCGGCTCCGGCCCCGGCTGCTGCGCCGCCGCCGCCGCCGCCG
>NZ_JACYXL010000026.1 GCF_014842995.1 Rhodanobacter sp. 7MK24 | reverse complement strand
TACCAGTTGTTGTAGCCGTCCTGCGCGAACGCCGGCGCCCACAGGACCTGGCCACCGAAGTGCCAGTCGTTGGTGCCGCTCTTGCCGATCTGGCTGATCACGCCGCCGGCCGAACGGCCGTACTTGGCGTCGTAGCCGCTGGTGAGCACCTGCTGCTGGTCGATGGCACCGTAGGGCAACGCGATGCCGCCGGTGTTGCTGAGCGGGTCGGAGGTGTTGAAACCGTTGATGTAGTAGGCGTTCTCCACGATCGACGAACCGCCGAACGAGATCGGCGAACCACCCGTCGGGGTGCTGCCCATGAAGGCAGCGGCACCCTGGACGGTACCCGGCGCCAGCAGGGCGATCGCTTCGGCGTTGCGCGCCAGCGGCAGCTCGGCCAGCTGCTTGGAGGTGATGGAGAGGTTCTGGGTGGTCGAGGTCACGTCGATCGCGGGCAGTGCGTTCGCGGTCACCGTCACCGTGCTCAGCGATTTGGCGTTCTGGCTGCCGGCCTGCACGAAGTCGGCCTCGGAGGCGCCACCGGCGGCCGGGCTGACATTGCTATGCGACTGCACCACAGCGCCGTTTTGCAGCAGGTTCACCGTGTAGTTGCCGACCGGCACCGTCAACGAGTAGTGGCCGCTATTGTCGACCGACACGGTGCGGTTGAAGCCCGAACCGCCCACGACCTGTACCGAGGCACCGGACGTCGGTGCGCTGCCGAAGATGGTGCCGGTGGTGGCCTGCGCCAGCACCTGGCCAGTCATGCCCACGCCCGCGACGATGGCTACGGCCAATGCTGTGCGACG
>NZ_JACYXL010000025.1 GCF_014842995.1 Rhodanobacter sp. 7MK24 | reverse complement strand
TCCACGGCATCGCGCGGCAGCACGTACTTCACGTCGTAGAGCACGGACGAAGGTTTGCCATAGGCACGCACGCCGTCGGCGCCCAGCGCCACGAACTGCCGGTGGCCCACGGCCACGATCACCGCATCGTAGGCAGCCGCGGGCGGCTCCGCCAGCGGAACGAGGCCGTATTCGTGCTCGGCCTCGGCCGCGTTCACCCACGGGTCGTGCACGTCCACCGTGGCGTTGTAGTCGCGCAGAGCCTGCACGATGTCGACCACGCGCGTGTTGCGCAGGTCCGGGCAGTTCTCCTTGAACGCCAGGCCCAGCAGCAGCACGCGTGCGTGCACCGGGTTGATGCCCTTGCGCACCATCAGCCGGATCACCTCGCCGGCGATGTACGGGCCCATGCCGTCGTTGGTGCGCCGGCCGGCGAGGATCACGTCCGGGTGGTGCCCGACTTCCTGCGCCTTGTGGGTGAGGTAGTAGGGATCGACGCTGATGCAATGGCCGCCGACCAGGCCGGGGCGGAACGGCAGAAAGTTCCACTTGGTGCCGGCGGCTTCCAGCACTTCCAGCGTGTCGATGCCGAGCTTGTTGAACAGGATCGCGAGATCGTTGACCAGTGCGATGTTGAGATCGCGCTGCGTGTTCTCGATCACCTTGGCCGCCTCGGCGACCTTGATGCAGCTGGCCTGGTGCGTGCCGGCGGTGATGATCGAGCCGTACAGGCGATTGACGAAATCCGCCACCTCGGGCGTGGAGCCGGAAGTGACCTTGAGGATGCCGGTGACGCGATGCTGCTTGTCGCCGGGATTGATCCGCTCGGGACTGTAGCCGACGAAGAAATCCCGGTTGAAGACCAGCCCGGAGCCCTCGGCGAGTAGGGGCACGCACACTTCCTCGGTGCAGCCGGGATAGACCGTGGACTCGTACACCACGATGTCGCCTTGCTTCAGCACCTTGGCCAGCGTCTGGCTGGCCTTCACCAGCGGCGTCAGGTCCGGCCGCTTGGCGGCATCGATCGGGGTGGGCACGGTAACGATATAGACGTTGCAGGCGCGCAGATCGTCGAGCGTGGCGGAGAAGCGCAGATGCGCAGCGGCCGCCAATTCGTCGGCATCCACTTCCAGCGTCTGGTCGTGGCCGGCGCGCAATGCGTCGATGCGCGCGTGGTTGATGTCGAAGCCGAGCGTGTCGTAGTGCTTGCCGAACTCCACCGCGAGGGGCAGGCCGACATAGCCGAGGCCCACGATGGCGAGTCGGGTGTTTTCCAGCTTCCGCATACAGTCATCCCGAGGTGTTTTGGGTAGCGTCTGATGCGCATGCAGCGCGTGTCGGCCGATCGACGGGGACGCACGCTTGCGCTGGGGCGAGCGCGGTGCCGACT
>NZ_JACYXL010000024.1 GCF_014842995.1 Rhodanobacter sp. 7MK24 | reverse complement strand
TGACGCTGACGACCACCAACAGTGCGGTGGATTTCGGCAGCACGGTGGACAACGCGAGCACGACGGCCGAAAACCTGACGGTGAGCGCGGGCAGCGGCGCGGTGACGTTTGGCGGAACGGTGGGCGGCAATGCGACCAACGGTGCGCTGGGCGCGCTGACCGTGAACGGGTCGGGTGCGACGAGCTTCGGCACGGTGAACGCAGCAAGCCTGGCGACCAACACCGGCATCGCCACGCTCAACGGCAACATCACCACCAGCGGGGCACAGACCTACAACGGTGCCGTGGAACTGGCTGGCGGCGTGACGCTGACGACTACGAACCACGCGGTGGACTTCACCAGCACGGTGGACAACGCGAGCACGACGGCCGAAAACCTGACGGTGAGCGCGGGCAACGGCGCGGTGACGTTTGGCGGAACGGTGGGCGGCAATGCGACCAACGGTGCGCTGGGCGCGCTGACCGTGAACGGGACGGGCGCGACGAGCTTCGGCACGGTGAACGCGGCGAGCTTGGCGACCAACACCGGCACCAGCACGCTCGATGGCGATGTCACCACCAGCGGAGCGCAGACCTACAACGGTGCCGTGAAGCTGGGCGGCGACGTGACGCTGGCGAGCACGGGCAGTGGAAACATCGACCTCGCTTCGACAGTGAATGGCGCGCATGCGTTGACGGTAAACACCGCCGGTGTCACCACCTTCGGCGGCGTGGTGGGTGGTACGACGGCGTTGACCAGCCTCACCACGGATGCGCCCGGCAGCACCACGCTGGGCGGCGCGGTGACGACGACAGGTGCGCAAACCTACAACGACACGGTGACCTTGTCCGGCAACGTGACGCTGACGACCACCAACGGTGCGGTGGACTTTGCCAGCACGGTGGACAACGCGAGCACGACGGCCGAAAGCCTGACGGTGAGCGCGGGCAGTGGCGCGGTGACGTTCGGCGGAGCGGTAGGCGGCAATGCCACCAACGGTGCATTGGACGCGCTGACCACCAGCAGCGGCACCTTCAGCGCAGGCGCGCTCAACATCGGCACGGGCGGTTTGTCGATCACCACCTCGGCGGGCAACATCGCCCAGGGTGGCGCCTGGTTGGTTGCCGGCACATCGAAATTCGATGCCGGTGCGCATGCCATCACGTTGAACAACACCGGCAACGACTTTACAGGGGCGGTGAGCCTGACGAACAGCGGTAGCAATGCCGTGTACCTCGACAATGGCGGCAACGCGTTGACGCTGGGTACGCTGAGCCTGGGCAGCGGTGCGCTGACCTTGACCGACTACGGCGCGACGCCATTGCTGTTGACCAACGACATCACCACCGACGGCGGTGCGGTGTCATTCGGTGGCGCGGTCACGCTGGGCAGTTCGAGCGTCACCATCGACACCACCGGAGGCGGCGCGACGGTGGCTGGCGCGAACATCAGTTTCGGCGGCGACGTCAGTGGCACCACGGCAGGCGGCAGCAGCCTGACTTTGATGGCGGGCACGGCGGGCACGGTGTCGCTCGATACGGTGGGCGGCGCCTTTGCGCTCAACAACCTGACGGTCAGCGGCG
>NZ_JACYXL010000023.1 GCF_014842995.1 Rhodanobacter sp. 7MK24 | reverse complement strand
CACGATGGCGAGTCGGGTGTTTTCCAGCTTCCGCATACAGTCATCCCGAGGTGTTTTGGGTAGCGTCTGATGCGCATGCAGCGCGTGTCGGCCGATCGACGGGGACGCACGCTTGCGCTGGGGCGAGCGCGGTGCCGACTGTACGAAGGTATATCGTGCGGAGGATGTGTAGGACCTGTACGGCGCGATGAAGTCATCTCGAGTTAATGTGCGGCTTCCTCGGACCATGTGACCGGCGCTTCCGCGTGCTGAGTGCGTGAACGCTTTCTCACCCGTGGAATCCGCCACGCTTCGGCTATCTCATCGTCGACCGCTCTGCTCTTGCTCGACGCTCTTATCTGACAGATTTGGTAAGCCGATATCTCAGGTACTGGCCCAGGGTGGGGTGATACCAAAGCCTTGACGGGCTGACTCCATCGCGGCTGACGAGGGTGCCATCGACCACGTCGTGCAAGGCTTGCTTCATCAGCGGGATTCCCGCGGCAAGCTGATGCAGCGGATAGGTATTGAAGCCGTCGCTGTCTTCGATACGGATGCGCTGCTGGTACAACACACCGCCAGTATCCACGCCGGCGTCGACCAGGTGGACGGTGACGCCGCAATTCTCGACGTCGTCGTGGACCAGCGCCCAGTAACCGCCGTGCACGCCGCGGTAGCGCGGCGTGATGCCGGCATGGGTGTTGATGAAGGGGCGCTGGATGCAATCGATCACCTTGCGCGAAATGATCCGCGTGCCGTTCACGACCACTGCATCCGGATCGAGTTTTCTGAGCAGGCGACGCACCGCTGCGATATTTATGCTGTCCACTTGATGGGCGATGGCCTCAGGTGGCGCAGCGGCGTGCAATCCGTAGCGAAGGATCAACGCGTCGCTGCGGCGGCGCTGCAATCGCGCCAGCAGCCGGTTGAATGCGATGAAGGCAAGTTGGCCGATGACCGTGAACCAGCCCAGCTGGCTCACCCGGTACCGGATCATGGACCGTGCCGACGGTTTGCGCTCCGTCACTACCGCGAGGATCTCCATCTCGCCCGCCAGTGCGTTGTAGAGGAACCGGGACGAGGGCCCGTCGCCGCACAGCATGACGATGCGTGGAATCCGCCGGCTCATTGCGCAGCCAGTGCATCGGCAAGTTCGGCCATGCCCAGCGAGCGCATGCCCTCATGTTGCCGCAGGCGTTCGAACTCCTCGATCACCCGTTCCAGGAAGCCCATGTTCTGGTCGGTGTCGATGCCGAAATTGTGCGGATGCCACCACAGGTGGAAGACTTCCTGACGCTTGGCGGCATGGCGCATCGCATGCGTGATCCTGCGCAACCGCAGGCCGTCCGCCCAGGCCAATCGCGGGTTGTGCGGCCGCAGGAAACGGCTGGCCGGAAAATTGAGTGGCGGCCTGCCGGCGCAGCTTTCCAGCGCATACGTGTGATGCCCGCTGAGATTGATATAGCTGTCGAGCAGGCGCCCCATGCGGCGCACGGCGTTCTGGCCAACACGATCGGTGGCGGCGTAGAGCCAACCATGCTCGTTGCCCCGGTAAGCGCCGATGCCATGTTCGGCCAGCACTTCCAGGTAATCGGGATTCCACTGGTTGCGGGGAAACACCAGGCTGCGCAGGGCGATCCCCTGCGCAGCCGCAGTGCGAACGGCCGCGGCGAGATCGGCGCGGAACGCCGCAACCGTCTGGCCGGCTTCACGGCAGTAGTAGTGCGAGAACGTGTGGCTTGCGATTTCCTGTCCGGGTGTCGCGGCGATCAGGTCGACCAGGTCGGGGGCGAAGTGATAGCGCCCATCGAGATCGGCGGACTGCTCCAGGTAGCGGTACGGGCAAAGCGCGCTGTTCTTGTAGCCGGGCTTTACCGTTGGAGCCGCCGAAAGGGCCGCGTCGCGGTTGCGGCAAAAAAGAAAGCCTACGGTCGCCCACGTGGCGTGGACTTGGTGTTGCTCGAACAAGTCCAGCATGCGCGGGATGGCTTTCCGTGCGCCATCGAGACGATTGCGGAAGGCATCGAGGCCGCGCGTGTCGCGTACGCCCCAATACAGTTCAAAGTCGATGGATATGGTGAATGTGCCGGTGCTCATTCCAGTTCCAACCGCTTCACGCCGATAAGAACGTATCGGCTTGACGGAAGCGCGCATTCGTCAACTGCGCTTTGCAGTACTCGCTGTGTCGGTGGCCGAAATTGGCGACATCGGCATTTATCGAAATTTCTGATGCGTATATCCAGTCGCAGGAGTGGGTACCGGTGGCCTCGTCGCTGCGTTCAAGTAACGGCAGGGCCACGTATGAATCGATGAAGGGGCGGAGCTCGCAACCGCTACCTGCATGGCACGAATCCTGATCAAAGGCGGCCGTCCACGGCATCGCGCGGCAGCACGTACTTCACGTCGTAGAGCACGGACGAAGGTTTGCCATAGGCACGCACGCCGTCGGCGCCCAGCGCCACGAACTGCCGGTGGCCCACGGCCACGATCACCGCATCGTAGGCAGCCGC
>NZ_JACYXL010000022.1 GCF_014842995.1 Rhodanobacter sp. 7MK24 | reverse complement strand
CCTGCAACGGAATGAACCAGGAGACATGTCATGAAACTTCACGCCCTTTTCGCCACCGTTGCCCTCGGCGCCATCACCAGCTTGGCCACGGCCCCGGTACACGCCCAGGACAACGTCTGCGCCAGCTTCCTCTGCATGGCCGGCAAGACCCAGGGTAAGAACAATGTCCAGGGATGCACCGCCCCGGTCCAGGCGTTCTTTTCCCCCAGCCTGTACATCTACGACGAAGAAGGCATTGACTGGCCCGCCACCGCCGCGAACCGCGAGCAGTGGCTGTCCCAATGCCAAGGCAGCCAGGGCCAGAACTCCGGCATCCTCGCTACCATCATCGCCGAGTACGGCACGCGCGCTTCCGGCTGACCCCCGACAAATGGATGGAGGCCATGGCGGCCGGGCATTGCGAATACCGCCAGATGCCTCCCGCTACTCCGCATGCCACTGGCCCATACGGATCAATAGCCATGCCCACCATGAAACTGCCCCTTCTCGTCTGTGCTTTTGGTGCACTTCTTTTCACAGGGGCGCCTCGCGCCATCGCCGCCAGCTTCGATTGCAGCAAGGCCACCAGCGCAACCGAAACGCTGATCTGCAAGGACGCCCAAACGTCCGCACTGGACGACAAGTTGCAACAAGCCTACAAGGCGGCGCTGGTTGCGGTTGCTCCATCCAGCAAGAAGGCACTGATCGAAGAACAGCGTCACTGGATTACCTACACCCGAAACATCTGCCAGGACGAGGCCTGCCTGCAGCAAGCTTATACGGCTCGCATTGATGTGCTGGCACGCAACGAGAAGGACATCATCAACAAATTGTCTTGCCAAGTACCAGCTGGCGGCACCGATTGCGTCAATGTGGTGGCGTATCGCGACCCAAGCGTCCGGATTCATTCGTTCAATCAGTCTCTCGCGCAGGCGAAGCATTCCGGAACGATCGTCAGTTGCAGCCGGCTGGTCAATTTACCGGTCGGAACAGTCGGAAGTAACAACAGTTTTGGCGGAATCTGCACCCTGCAGTATGGCTCGCAACGCAAGACGGTAGAAATTTGTGACGACGACATGTTCGGGCATTTCGAGTTGCAGGCCGCCGATCCCGGCAATATTTCGGACAAAAATCTGGTCGACTTCACCCGCGAACACTGCTTCGGGGGTTGACCCCTAGCAGCATGGCAAAAGGGAACTTTTCATGCCTGACAACACCAGCATTACACGCGATCAGCTGAGCACGCTTTTCTGGGGCGCGGAATTGGGCGGCGACGCAAAATTGGCCAATCATTTTTCTTACGCCGAGAAGGGACAGAGCACTTATTCGTTCGGCGTGCCGCAATTCGATGTGGGCAATGACGACCACGCACAGAGGTTCTTGAAGGAAAACGGGTTCAGTGCACACGATGTCCAAGATTTGTCAAAGCAAGGGGGCCTGTCGCGCACGGAACTGAACACGCTGGATGCAAAATTGCAGGCGATACCGCAAGCAAAGATCGATCAGTTTACCGATCAGCACCTGGATCGCCTGATCGGAAATGTTGACACGGCCATAGACCAGGTACGCAAGCAGAATCCAGCTGCTGCCGATGCCATCGGTAAAGATCCCAAGCTGCAATTGTCCATAGCCGACTATGAAAACCAATTTGGCTCTGTTGGTCCCCAGCTTGTCGGCTTTCTTGCTGGCAAGCCGGAAAAGCTTCCCGGCGGGACGGTGCAAGCTGGTAATCCGCCAACTCGAAACGATCTTGTGAATTTTGTTCACAACACAAAGTATGGGCAAGATCCGCACAATGCCAAAGCGGTAGAAAGCCGCAATGAACGATTCGATGAGGCGATGGCCACGCTCAAGCTGAGCCCCGCCACGAAAGCGGCAAACCACACTTCCGACAAGGCAACTTCCACCCTCGAACAAGGCGCCCACGGCCAAGCCGTGCACGACCTGCAAACCAAACTGGCTGGCCTGGGTTATCTCGACGCCAAAGGTGTGGACGGCGACTTCGGCATCCACACCCGCCATGCCGTCGAACGCTTCCAGCACGACCACCACCTCACCGTGGATGGCAAGGCCGGTCCCCTGACCCAACAGGCCATGCACTCGGCACTGCGGCAGCACGCCACAACGCACGGCCTGAGCGAACCGAAAAAAACCGATCATGCCTTGTTCGAGCAGGCACTCGCCGGCGTACGTACCCTCGATGCGCACGGCCGCCCCACCGATCAGCAACGCCTCAACCTTGCTGCATCGCTGGCCGCCGAGGCCAAACAGCTAGGCATGACGCGCATCGATCAGGTGGCCCTCGGCGACAACGGCAGCCGGGTCTGCATCGCCCAGCATCCGACATCGCCGATGGAGATGGCGAAGTTTGGTTCCGTCGATACCGTGGCCGCCTTGCAGACGCCGATGGCCCAAAGCTCCGCGATGGCGGCCTCTACACCAACACCGAACATCGCGCCGCAGGCACCGGTCATTCAACCGTCCGCGCCTACCCAGACACTGGCCTTGTGACGAGCGCGCACCACCGATGACTCAGCTGCCTATGCTCGACAACCATGCTTTTCGTTTTGCCTCCGGGCAAGGCGTCATCGTGGTGTTCGCCACTGGCCAGTCGCAGCAGCCGATGATGCTACTGGTGGGCGATTCGCTGCGCGCGGTGGTGATCGTGATGGCCGCCACCTCCATGGGCGCGACCGGCTCGCAGCTGTACTGGACGCTCACCGACGGCACCTCCACCGCCATCGTGGAACTGGTCACCAACAGCAACACCGGCCCCTTCCAGCAGATCGATACCAACCTCGCCGAAATGCAGATCGCCATGTCCACCATCGACACCAT
>NZ_JACYXL010000021.1 GCF_014842995.1 Rhodanobacter sp. 7MK24 | reverse complement strand
GCGAATACGTCCGCGGGAAGCGGTGTCTACGCTTCAGAGATTCGTCTGGAGGGGCGCAAAAAGAAACACCCTCACCGGTATCGGTAAGGGTGTTTGGGATAAAGCCCCTGGCGGTGACCTACTCTTGCATGCAAGTGCACACTACCATCGGCGCGGCTGCGTTTCACTTCCGAGTTCGGGATGGGATCGGGTGGGACCACAGCGCTATGGCCGCCAGGGAAGGGGTTGAAGCAGCGCAGATTGCGCCCGCTTCAATTCGGTTGGCAAACGAGTGACAAGCGTCCGGATTCGTTGGAACCGGCACGTGGCGAAGGCCACTTGGGGTTATATGGTCAAGCCGCACGGCTCATTAGTACGCGTAAGCTCAATGCATTGCTGCACTTCCACACCGCGCCTATCAACCACTTAGTCTAAATGGTGCCTACAGGAGAGTTGAACTCTCGGGAGATCTCATCTTGGGGCGCGCTTCCCGCTTAGATGCTTTCAGCGGTTATCGCTTCCGTTCATAGCTACCGGGCAATGCCATGGGCATGACAACCCGAACACCAGCGGAACGTCCACTCCGGTCCTCTCGTACTAGGAGCAGCCCCCCTCAAATCTCCAACGCCCACGACAGATAGGGACCGAACTGTCTCACGACGTTCTGAACCCAGCTCGCGTACCACTTTAAATGGCGAACAGCCATACCCTTGGGACCGGCTACAGCCCCAGGATGTGATGAGCCGACATCGAGGTGCCAAACACCGCCGTCGATATGAACTCTTGGGCGGTATCAGCCTGTTATCCCCGGAGTACCTTTTATCCGTTGAGCGATGGCCCTTCCATACAGAACCACCGGATCACTAAGACCTACTTTCGTACCTGCTTGATCCGTCGATCTTGCAGTCAAGCACGCTTATGCCTTTGCACACAGTGCGCGATGTCCGACCGCGCTGAGCGTACCTTCGTGCTCCTCCGTTACTCTTTGGGAGGAGACCGCCCCAGTCAAACTACCCACCATACACGGTCCCTGACCCGGATTACGGGCCGAGGTTAGAACGTCAAGCACTTCAGGGTGGTATTTCAAGGATGGCTCCACCGAAACTAGCGTCTCGGTTTCGTAGCCTCCCACCTATCCTACACAGAAGAACTCAACGTTCAGTGTAAAGCTATAGTAAAGGTTCACGGGGTCTTTCCGTCTTGCCGCGGGAACGCTGCATCTTCACAGCGATTTCAATTTCACTGAGTCTCGGGTGGAGACAGCGCCGCTGTCGTTACGCCATTCGTGCAGGTCGGAACTTACCCGACAAGGAATTTCGCTACCTTAGGACCGTTATAGTTACGGCCGCCGTTTACTGGGGCTTCGATCAAGAGCTTCGCCTTGCGGCTGACCCCATCAATTAACCTTCCAGCACCGGGCAGGCGTCACACCCTATACGTCCACTTTCGTGTTTGCAGAGTGCTGTGTTTTTGATAAACAGTCGCAGCGGCCAGGTTACTGCGACCCTTCTCAGCTCAGCTACGCATGTAGCCACCAAAAAGGGCGCACCTTCTCCCGAAGTTACGGTGCCATTTTGCCTAGTTCCTTCACCCGAGTTCTCTCAAGCGCCTTGGGATTCTCACCCTGCCTACCAGTGTCGGTTTACGGTACGGTTTTTCTTAAGCTGAAGCTTAGTGGCTTTTCCTGGAAGCGTGGTATCAGTCACTTCGCCCAAAAGGGCTCGTCTCGGTGCTCGGCATAAAGAGGGCCGGATTTGCCTAACCCTCATGCCTACCGCCTTTCCCCGGGACAACCAACGCCCGGTAGACCTAACCTTCTCCGTCCCCACATCGCACTTAAGAAAAGTGCTGGAATATTAACCAGCTTCCCATCGACTACGCATTTCTGCCTCGCCTTAGGGGCCGACTCACCCTGCGCCGATGAACGTTGCGCGAGGAAACCTTGGGCTTTCGGCGTGCGGGCTTTTCACCCGCATTATCGTTACTCATGTCAGCATTCGCACTTCCGATACCTCCAGCAGACTTTACAATCCACCTTCACAGGCTTACGGAACGCTCCTCTACCGCGCACACAAAGTGTGCACCCCGAGCTTCGGTGTCTAGCTTAGCCCCGTTAAATCTTCCGCGCAGACCGACTCGACCAGTGAGCTATTACGCTTTCTTTAAAGGATGGCTGCTTCTAAGCCAACCTCCTGGCTGTCTATGCCTTTCCACATCGTTTTCCACTTAGCTAGAACTTGGGGACCTTAGCTGCGGGTCTGGGTTGTTTCCCTTTTCACGACGGACGTTAGCACCCGCCGTGTGTCTCCCGGATAGTCTGTCCTGGTATTCGGAGTTTGCCATGGTTTGCTAAGTCGCGATGACCCGCTAGCCATAACAGTGCTCTACCCCCAGGAAGATTCGTCCGAGGCGCTACCTAAATAGCTTTCGAGGAGAACCAGCTATCTCCGAGTTTGTTTAGCCTTTCACTCCTATCCACAGCTCATCCCCATCTATTGCAACAGATGTGGGTTCGGTCCTCCAGTGCGTGTTACCGCACCTTCAACCTGGCCATGGATAGATCACTCGGTTTCGGGTCTACTGCCAGAGACTATGCGCCCTATTCAGACTCGGTTTCCCTTCGCCTCCCCTAGACGGTTAAGCTTGCCACTGACAGTAAGTCGCTGACCCATTATACAAAAGGTACGCAGTCACCCTTGCGGGCTTCCACTGCTTGTACGTATACGGTTTCAGGGTCTATTTCACTCCCCTCTCCGGGGTTCTTTTCGCCTTTCCCTCACGGTACTTGTTCGCTATCGGTCAGTCAGGAGTATTTAGCCTTGGAGGATGGTCCCCCCATGTTCAGACAGGGTTTCTCGTGCCCCGCCCTACTCAATTTCACACCTAATGCCCTTTCGCCTACGGGGCTATCACCCGCTATGGCCGGCTTTTCCAAACCGTTCGACTAAAACACTAGATGCTTTTGGGCTAGTCCGCGTTCGCTCGTCGCTACTGACGGAATCTCGGTTGATTTCTTTTCCTCCGGGTACTTAGATATTTCAGTTCCCCGGGTTCGCTTCCGCAACCTATGAATTCAGTTACGGATACCGCTTGCGCGGTGGGTTTCCCCATTCGGACATTGCCGGATCAAAGCTTGTTGCCAGCTCCCCGACACTTTTCGCAGGCTGCCACGTCCTTCATCGCCTCTGACTGCCAAGGCATCCACCGTATACGCTTGGTCGCTTGACCATATAACCCCAAGTCGCCTCGGGATTACACGTTTCAAACCACCTGTTCGTGCCTCAACACGTGTCTCGGTTCGGTTCGAACCAAGACGCTTGTCACTCGTTTGCCAGTTTTCAAAGAACACAAGAACGGCCTCAACGCCGCCTCGCTTCAAATCTTTATGTGTGCTTGGATTTCACGCGTCACCATGGTGGAGCCAGTCGGGATCGAACCGACGACCCCCTGCTTGCAAAGCAGGTGCTCTCCCAGCTGAGCTATGGCCCCGTGGTTGGTGGGTCTGGGAGGACTCGAACCACCGGCCTCACCCTTATCAGGGGTGCGCTCTAACCACCTGAGCTACAGACCCGGAAGCTTCTTGCTAGGGACGCTACGTGAAATACAGGTGTCTTGTGTGGACGTCTTGCGCGACGAATCGCGCTGTCGTTCTCGAAAGGAGGTGATCCAGCCGCACCTTCCGATACGGCTACCTTGTTACGACTTCACCCCAGTCATGAACCACTCCGTGGTCGTCGTCCCCCTTGCGGTTAGACTAACGGCTTCTGGAGCAACTCACTCCCATGGTGTGACGGGCGGTGTGTACAAGGCCCGGGAACGTATTCACCGCAGCATAGCTGATCTGCGATTACTAGCGATTCCGACTTCACGGAGTCGAGTTGCAGACTCCGATCCGGACTGGGATCGGCTTTCTGGGATTGGCTCCACCTCGCGGTATTGCAACCCTCTGTACCGACCATTGTAGTACGTGTGTAGCCCTGGCCGTAAGGGCCATGAGGACTTGACGTCATCCCCACCTTCCTCCGGTTTGTCACCGGCAGTCTCCTTAGAGTTCCCACCATTACGTGCTGGCAACTAAGGACAAGGGTTGCGCTCGTTGCGGGACTTAACCCAACATCTCACGACACGAGCTGACGACAGCCATGCAGCACCTGTGTTCCGATTCCCGAAGGCACTCCCGCATCTCTGCAGGATTCCGGACATGTCAAGGCCAGGTAAGGTTCTTCGCGTTGCATCGAATTAAACCACATACTCCACCGCTTGTGCGGGCCCCCGTCAATTCCTTTGAGTTTCAGTCTTGCGACCGTACTCCCCAGGCGGCGAACTTAACGCGTTAGCTTCGACACTGATCTCCGAGTTGAGACCAACATCCAGTTCGCATCGTTTAGGGCGTGGACTACCAGGGTATCTAATCCTGTTTGCTCCCCACGCTTTCGTGCTTCAGCGTCAGTGTTGTCCCAGATGGCCGCCTTCGCCACTGATGTTCCTCCCGATCTCTACGCATTTCACCGCTACACCGGGAATTCCACCATCCTCTGACACACTCTAGCTCGCCAGTATCCATCGCCATTCCCAGGTTGAGCCCGGGGATTTCACGACAGACTTAACGAACCGCCTACGCACCCTTTACGCCCAGTAATTCCGATTAACGCTTGCACCCTTCGTATTACCGCGGCTGCTGGCACGAAGTTAGCCGGTGCTTATTCCTCAGGTACCGTCAGCTCCACGGGGTATTAGCCCATGGCATTTCGCTCCTGATAAAAGTGCTTTACAACCCGAAGGCCTTCTTCACACACGCGGCATTGCTGGATCAGGCTTGCGCCCATTGTCCAATATTCCCCACTGCTGCCTCCCGTAGGAGTCTGGGCCGTGTCTCAGTCCCAGTGTGGCTGATCATCCTCTCAGACCAGCTATCGATCGTCGCCTTGGTAGGCCATTACCCTACCAACTAGCTAATCGAACATCGGTTCGTCCAACCGCGCGAGGTCTTGCGAGCCCCCGCTTTCTCCCTTAGGACGTATGCGGTATTAGCGTAAGTTTCCCTACGTTATCCCCCACGTTTGGGTAGATCCCGATGCATTACTCACCCGTCCGCCACTCGCCACCCGGTATTGCTACCTGTGCTGCCGTTCGACTTGCATGTGTTAGGCATGCCGCCAGCGTTCAATCTGAGCCAGGATCAAACTCTTCACTTAAGTTTTCGATCATCCGAAGACGATCTATCTTTCTGAAGCGTGACCCCAACCAATCAAAACTCATTACTGACTTTCATTTGGGTGGGACGCTTGCATTGCTTGGACAAGTCATCGACTCGCCAGCGCAAGGCGTCCACACAATTCACCTGTGCACACTGTCAAAGATCTTGTCACCGCGGAGCTTTCCGCTACAGGACATTTCGTCCCGGTGAGCCGCCTACTATACATCGTCTTTTCGGTCCGTCAACACCTTCGTCGAAGTCTCTTCAGCGCGGGTGGTGGGGC
>NZ_JACYXL010000020.1 GCF_014842995.1 Rhodanobacter sp. 7MK24 | reverse complement strand
AGCGCCGCGCTGCGGCAGTGGGCCCAGCGCCACGGCATCGAACTGCTGCACATCCAGCCGGGCAAGCCGACCCAGAACGCCTACATCGAACGCTTCAACCGGACGTATCGCACCGAAGTCCTGGATCGCTACGTCTTCACTAGCCTGCACGAGGTCCGCCGCATGACCGAGGACTGGCGCCACCGCTACAACCATCAACGTCCCCATCGCTCACTCGGCGGACTCTCGCCCGTCGCGTTTGCCATGGCATCATCAACTACCTCTACTTCCGGGTGACTCGGAAAAACGAGGACGCTTCAATCCGGCTTTGCGGGAGGATACTTACTTATTTTCAAGCCATGACTTAGCAGCCGCCATCGCTGCATCCGGTTCTCGCTTAGAAATAGTTATGTCAACATCGGGCATTACACGATCACCATAGCTATGACCATTGCGATCCAAGTCTACGGAGCAGGCAAGTGACAAGCCACTACCATCAGGTAATTGAAAATTACAATTTCCTGTAGTTCGGCCATCACTCGGTTGACCAAAAAAACGGGTGTTTGATCGGCCCTTGAATGCAATGGCAACAATTTCGCCTGAACTGGAAGTATTCGAACCTATGAGAACCGCCACAGGATCATTAATACGAAGTGGCTGACTCGCCTGAGCACCTTCAGGTAGCGCGCTTGCCCAAGGCGTCTCTTCGCCACTACGCGCACGAAATGCGCCAAGCTTTCCAGTCCCTAACAGCAAATGTAGACCAGACAACATGGGGTACATGTTGCCACCCGTATCGTGGCGCAGATCCACAATCCAGCCATGCTTGACTTTGGGAGCGATACTTATGATTCCATCTGCAACCGTACTGGCAAATGCGTTACCATCAGCTTTGTTCGTTCCGGTAAACCCAGGCATATTGATATAGCCAATGTCCCCCGGCAATATCTGCACATCGAGATTACCTTGAGCACGCCCATGTTCGAATTGATCCGTCTGTTCACCTATAGGCAATAAGCGACTATGGTGATCTTGCAAAGCATTAAGCATATCAATAATCAGTGGGTAGCCCTGCGACGGATCCTGCATACGTTTGGCGGCATCGAGCACTTGTGGCTCAATAGTTATCCAATCAATACGGTTTGCGTAAAATGCATTTGCTTGAATAACTTTTATTGCTGTACTAACTAAATAGCTCGCAGTAATTTGCGGCGCGCCAGCAGTCGACATTCGCAAATGATCAATCTTCGCCTCGCCGCCGCCCACCAAGGCTATCCCTACTGTGAAGCTTGTAGCGGTAGCAGGGATGATTAATGTGACATCCCGCTGCTGATGATTACTCACCAGTCCGCCGCTCTGGGTGGTGGCGAAGCCCAATTTTCCACTGGGGCCGAATGACTTCAGAAAAATTGCAGCGCCGCCATTAGTCTGCCCCGTCGTCACATCGATGTTGCCCGAAAGAGTCACCCGCTTTTTCCGTAAAGGAGCGGCGTCGATGGTTGTGTAGGTGAAGCCAGAGGTCGTCACGCCGGGTGCCGACCGTAGATCGATTGTCGCCCCTGTCAAAGACTCCAAAGAGGTAGTGCTAGCTCTTACCTCGAACCCAGGCGATGCTTTCCAGGTTATGTCCTTAGCATTGGCATTGGTAATAACAAGTAGAGACAATGATGCAGCTACTAGCCAATTAAACCTCATAACGATGCCCTCCAGCTTCCAGACCTTCTAAAGCTAACGTGAGTAACCAACTCGCCGGGCCACCCGTATTTTCGTCAGGCGCCCTTCAATTCTACTCAGACAACGCCTGTCTTAATCCAACAAAACTAAATTTTCTTATCGCATTCATTTGGCGATTTTTGCTATTGCCGGGATTTTAGCCGTTCATTCAAACTGACATAACTTCTTCGTAGTAATTCCCACATTAGCGCCTCCTGCAGTCGCGCTTCGGACTTGAACAGCCGATTGCAGCGCATGTGCACAATACTCCATCGAATCCGATACAGTTGATCTTTGCCAAATTTTTCCCCAGGCCCATTAAGTAGCTGTGAAAAGACTTCGGCAATAGAAGTCCATCGCTGCTGAAACTCTTTAGAAGCCTGATCACAATCTCTGTCGAGCAAAACGTTGCCAATGCTGCGATAGAGTTCGCCTGCCCTATGCCGATCAGGCGACTCAAATTTAAACTCTGACGCGAAGTTCCCAGCTGCTCGTGCAGCGAAGGCGAGCCGCTCCTCCAGATCCAATAGACCCAACGCACGCAGTAAACTATCGGTTGCTCGCGCAACTACGGCAACGGAAATATTTTTATCGGGACTAGTTTCCACAACGTTCATGACAGAAAGGCTATCATGGCAAAATATCTGTTCGCATAGATTGAGCGCTTCACTTCCACCGTATCTTGACACTTCGCGAACATAGGTCGCCACACAGACATCCGTGAAATGCCCTCTAGCGCTTCTATCAGAAAAAAAATCAGTCAACCTGGGTGTCACGGCTAACATGGCGCAGCCACTAGGCACCTTGAAACGAAGTCTAAGGTGCTCACCATGTTTATCGCGGTAACGGATAAAGAAGAAACAATTAATGAGTCCATCATCAAGCATTTCGCTCACGACCGGCTTTAAATCAGTCAGTGCTCGATCTTGATCTTCCAAGCGTACATAGAGTTTAAAAAAAACCCATTCGCTCCAAATCGGAGCAATCGTATCACCCGGGTTACAGATCAGCTCTTTTGAAGCTGATTTAATTGTATTAATCGCCGGTGAATACGGCAAGAGAATTTCGTGGTGCGAGTGGTACTCGCAATTTGTAGAAAATGGGTTCATCCCTAAAGGGAAGACGTCTCGAAGAATTGTACTTTCCGCTTTTATAAGGCCTTTAATAAGATCCAAAACCATCCACTCACTGTCCAAATGGTAAGGTATGGAATTATCTGAAGACGTAATCGCCACCCAATCTGGAAGATTTCGTGTAGCTCTCCAGTGCTGAATGAGATCGGCTCGCTTATTTAAAGGCGTGCGACGAAGCTTTTCGGTGTCCTGAGAAGAAATTTTCCAGCCCGGCCTAGAAATTATTACTCCTTTGTATACGAGACCAGGAATAAACTGAGCGTTGGGAGCATCTCTGGCAATCCCCAACTCGGGAAAGATACTGTCCTGTCGAGCAACTAGATTGAGGAATTTATAAATTGGAAGGCAACCTGGCGCGTTAGAATTATGCGCGTTACTCATCCGAATATTCAGTTGTCTGTCCATGGATTTCGAACGAACGTGCACACGACCAGATGAAACGCTGACCGCCAGATCACGCAAAGGAATTCTGCAAGCCGTGGCTGAAGGTCCGGCGCGCACGCCAATTTCATATTCTGTCAAGGTAGGTCGCGCGCTAATATTGCCGTACCCATCCTGAGGGCAATGAACAATCTCTACTATCAAAGCATCTTGACTGTGATCGTCGGAGTCGTTTTGGAAAAGATAATCTTTAAGTGTTGGGAGATGCCCTGAAAAGCGACCCATGATGCGCCCAGGGTGGTGCGGGTGGATACCACGCAGTTCTATTACGGGCCGATTAGTAGTTTCCGACATCCACAGAGCAATCCATGCAAGCCCTTTGCTCTTTGGGCCTATGCCTTCGCTCTTCGAATATAAAGAAAGGTCATCCTCTTCCAGCGTTACGTAATGCTCGGCCGAGACCCGGGATGCTGATAATAACCGCTCCAAAAGTCTAGGGGTGCTGTGTTGCTTTTTCCTGTGGGGCTCGAACCCGCGAGTGATTATAGGCCGGGGAGCATCAGATATTTGAACTCCGAAGAAAGCGAGATCGTCTGCGACCCGAAGCAGGTCAACCTCGGCCTCTCCATATCTTTCACTGAATCGCTCCTTGAATAAAGTCAGTGAAGAGTCATCCGTGGTCTTCCAGCTATATAGGTCGCTCAAAATATTTTCAAGTTGCGAAATCGTATGTACATCAATCTGAACTTTTTGGGTGTTTTCGCAAAATAAGTCCACCTTTACGTGTGTGCGTCTAGTGCTATTGGCGAAAAGAGATTTTGATTTATCTTCGATTCTCCTATAAAAGTCAGTTGCATCTGCGGTTTGCTCACGATTTAATACTTCTAGGTCCACGTGCAATGCATTAAGCTTGGAGACAAATTCGCTTTCTATATCGAGACACTCGATCAATGTCTTCAACATGTCCGTACTAGTAATGTCAACCAAGTGATCAGCGACCAAAATTTGAGCCGTAATAAGCTCGTCGATAAACTCTCTTGCTTCATTGGCGTCGACCGCAAGTTGACTATTGCATAGTTGCCTGACTAATTCAGAGCGAGTTGATCCCATTTTGGCGGCATCGAGCACCATGCGAAGCTCAAACGAGCTTTCAACCTCAATACGTCTGTAAATTTTTCTCCCCCCATGTCCGCGATCAAATTTTACATAGACAGGTGAAGCCGTCTCGATATCGAGCGTGTCATTTGGATAAAAGCGAATAACATCTTCAAATGTTGGATCCGCCACGCACAAGTCTGCTAAAGATGCCATTACGGAAACATCCATCTGAACTGCTCGACGCATGGCTTCTCGGCTCGGAACAACTATCGATAGCGATTGCGCTCCTACCTCACATGCGGCTACACCCGCAAATCCACCAAAGGGAGTCGCTCTGAAGGACATCCTCAAAAGATAGCGAGCGATGCTTATTTCAAGCCCATTAAAGTTTCCCTCAGCACGCTCCCACATCAAGATGCGATCATATAGTCCTGGCGAAGCAAGATATAAGGCCTCGCGTATCCACGGAATGGCTACATATGATCGAACGCAGTCGACAAGTTCTTCATGATTACAAGCGGCAAGCCGACGAAATGCACTAGATGGCAATACTGGATACCGCACTAGACCAACCGGGCCTGTATCGAAATTTAGGTTCACATTTTTCTTGTTTTTTTTTCGAGCGTCGATCTTATCCATTTACATACTTCCTTTGCCAAATTTAATAACGATATTGCTTTAGATCACTTCGAATTTCCGCTCATCCGTTATATCTACACTTTCGACTAGGCCGCCCCTTAAACGAACAATTCGATCAGCGGAGTTAACAGTGTGTGGCCTGTGCGCTATTAGAATTGTTGTTATCCTGGCCTCACGAACGGCATCGCAAATTAAGCGCTCGTTGTCTAAATCTAGGTGACTTGTTGCTTCATCGAGTATCAAAATTTTTGGTTTTCTATAGAATGCTCGGGCTAATATCAGTCGCTGCTGTTGACCGCCAGACAAGCTAGAGCCCATATCGCCGATTATAGTGTGATAGCCCATGGGCATTAAACAAATCTCGTCGTGAATTCTGGCCTGCTTAGCCGCATCCTGGACTCGCTCTATGTCTGCGCCGGTATCGAAAAGGCTGATATTCTCAAAAATTGTTCCGCTAAATAGCTGGTCATCTTGCATCACACTGGCCGCGGCCTCCCGAAGACGACGTTTACCGAGGTGCCGAATATCAACGCCTCCAAATAAGACCTCGCCATCTTGTTGGTCTAGTAGCCCAAGCGCCAATTTAGCGATAGTGCTTTTCCCACAACCAGATGCACCAGTTATAGCGACAATCTGACCTGGATTTATACACAGATTAAGATTACGTAACACTGGTGGCTCGCCTTCGGCGTAACCAAAAGTAACATTGCAAAATTCGATCGTCGTATTCGAAATCGGCCCCGTATAATCGCCAACTTCGCTGGTTTCTGGCTTAGTTAGAACAATGTCAGCAAGTCGCTCCCCTTGAATTCTTAGTAGTCTAAGCTGCACAGTATAACTAACCAAGCCATTAAAACGCGTTGTGAATTGGTCGGCGTAGGCTACAAACGCTACTACCATGCCAATAGTAAATTCGGACGTTAGTGCGAGATATGCCCCCATCCAGAGTACAACGATTTTTTGCAGGCCCGTTGTCATTCCATTAAGTGCGTCAAAGGCTAGGCCCAATTTTTGTACTTTTACTGATGTATTTAATGTTTCTGCTGTAAGATTCATAAACTGCGCGGTACGTTCGGCAGTCTGGTTATGCAGCTTGATAGTCTGGACTGCTCGTATTGACTCAATGAGATTTCCTTGTTGCTTCGCTGCAACAACGACTTGGCTAAGATTTGCTTCCCTATACACTCGAAAATACAAGACACGTGCACCTGCGTATGCGCACGCAAATGCGAGCGTTGTGAATGCAAGAGGTATGCTATAAAAAAAAAGCATTGCACCAGTGATCATTGCCATTGCGCCATCTAGAACTACTTCAACAAATTTTGTTGTTAAAGTCTGTTGGATAGTCGCAATAGCGCCAAATCTCGATATGATGTCGCCAAGATATCTTTTAGAAAAATATTCCATTGGCAAACGAACAAGGTGGTGAAATACATTTCCTGACCAGCCCAGGCTAAAATGTGTGCTGATCCAAACTACTGTCCATGTACGCAGTGCGGTCAAGGCGACTTGTATAACTAGGAGTGCTGTGAAACTCATTCCTAGCAGCGTCAACAAACCAGCATCCTTATCTGCCAACACTTGATCCATTGTCACTTGCATAAATTGTGGCGCGAGCAGAGCGCAAACCTCTAGACCTATCGCAAGAGAGAATACTTGAAAGAGTCCTTTTGATAGACCTGAGACTGAGCCTGCTAATGCCCTCAATGAGATCGGCGGCCGCTTAGGCGATCGAGTAAATTCGGGGCCACGTGCGAGTTCAAGTGCCACGCCTGTAAAATGACGATTAAACTCATCGACGCTCAACGCTCGCTCGCCGAAACTTGGGTCAATAACGTTGATTTTTTTCCCTGATACACGTGTCAGTACAACGAAATGGTTAAGATCCCAGTGCAATATGCACGGCATATATAATTGTTTTACATCGCTTGCTTCTACCTTTACGGGCCTTGCAGATAAGCCTAGTGATTCAGCCATTTGGATAAGATCGCTAAGCCGAGTGCCGCGTAGTGAAGAAGGAAACTTTGCCCTTAACGTGTACAAGTTGGTATGGAAACCATAGTGACCTGCCACCATGGCCAGGCACGCGAGGGCACACTCCGCAGCTTCGGTCTGTAAAATTACAGGGACGCTTTTCCTAAAATTAAAATTTAAGCCCCCCACCCGCTCCTGGACCAAAGGTTCCCCATTTTCCATTTTATGATCGTTGCGATTCGTTGAGGTCGTCATTTTTTGTCTTCCGCCATATGGCGCCTAAGTGTATAAAGCGGCTCAAACAGCCACTCATAAAGATGGCGATTCTCAAGCAGAATGTCTGCGTCGATGGCGGTGCCAGGCATCAGCCGCTCGCTCTTGCCGTAGATACTTATTGACTGGGCGGGAAGTTTGACAAGTACGCGGTAGGAGGGCTCAGTTTGAATGGACGCCTGTTTACCTGATAGATGACCAATCTGCGTCGCATCCAGCACATTTGACGATACGCTCAGTACACTGCCCCTAAAAACGCCAAATTTCTGAAATGGAAATGCAGGAAAGTGGATCGCGACACTAAGTCCTGGTCGTATCATGCTCATTGATGTGCTAGGAACTAGAAGTTCGCCTTGAAGCTCGCCAGCCGACGGCGTAATTGACATAAGCATTTCTTGAGCATCAATAGCCTGATTTGGATGCACGAGCAACGAAGAAATGACCCCCCGTTGAGGGGAGCGAATCACAATTTGCTTATCAAGATCGGCTTTGTCGATCGCCTCATCGATCTGGGCAATGCTCCTCTGATTCTCGCGAAGCTTTTCTGTTGTGGTGAATGGAACCTGCTTTAACTGAGATGTTAAGCTTCCAAGTTGCTGATTAAGTGCGCCTGTTTGTGCCGAAGCATGCTCGACGGCGCCTTCCGCTGTGTATAGCGTGGAAGTCTCTTGACTTACCTGCATCGGGGAAACGTATCCTTTCGTCAAAAGCGGCTGCAATTTTTCAATAATCCCTTTCTCTAATATTATTTGCTGTTTATCTATAAACACTTCTTTTGCATTATGATCAATCTGATTTTGTAGCGCGTCGATTTGGGTTTTCAAATCGAATTCCTGAGCCGTTGCCGACGCTTGTATGCTGCGATTAGCATCCAAAAGGCTTTCTTTTTCTATACGAAGCTTAGCAACCACATCTTGAAGCACTTCATTTGCGCCATTACTCGACTTATCTTCTGATATTGATACTAGAGGTGAGCCAATATCTACGCTATCTCCCTCATGAACAAATACCGTTGTCGCTACACCCGAGGAAGCCGACTCGATATTAGAGATTCCTTGACTCGCAATAATTTCACCAGATACATGAAATCGCCTAGTGTAAGTCCCGCTTATAAGCCACATAATGACTATCGAGCAAAAAGCTATCGCACACACAGCCCAAACAGAGTGGCTAACAGGTGATGCTATGCGTATTGAACCATAGTTTCGACCAGCTAAGTTGGCCTCAACCTGTTTACGGAATAATGTTGGACGCATTCCTCCTCCTACTCCATTAGCGATATTTGTTCACTGACTCTAAATAACGAGCGGAAATTTCTCGCCATCCTTAACTTTGCCGCCAATAGTTTCCAACATTGTCGCAGCCATCTGCCTTAGGGGTATATGGCTGCCGCTAACTGCCGTTACATATGCAGTATGCAAATCTTGTGCAAACGACCGGTCCTCTTTAAGGAAGATTTTAGTCAAATAAACTGACATGCCATAGCCGCGATGTGTAATAAGATAGCGACACTTCATTAGTGTTTGATATAGTTCCGTGCAAGAAGTTACATATTCGAATCGATTCCTCGACCCCTCGATATCATTTAAGACGCATGTAATAGTTAATCTCAGAAAATCAAAATTTGGCGGTGTGATTTCGGATTCCATGAGCTGGTTTAATTGAATTTTTAACTTACTTATCTCGCCATCCTCATCCCGGAGCACGCGGCCACTGCGTACCACACTAGCGTAGTAGTCTAAACGCTTGGCCCTTTGTAACTCGCAAAGAGCTAGGCATGAAGATGAATCCATCACACATACGTCAAACAGCCAGCCGGCCAAATATCTGTGCTGGCGATAGGGCTTTTGTATTTTGCTGTTGAATACAAAGAGATCAAAATCAGACGTCTCTGTTTCCGCTCCTCGGCTTCGTGAGCCAAAAAAGATCACCCCAGTGCTTGAGGGATAGAATTGCCGAGTGAAACGATCAACAAAAAAATCGATCTCACGCTGTCGGTCTGTAGATGTTACACGCTCCATGGGGCCCCTTCTGACGCCATCGCATCAAACCTAATTGGATTGATTTTATACGCCGGCATTAGACCGCTAGCCACTCCGCCCAGATTGGCATCTCGTCCCGCTCCGTTGCATCTAATGCCAGTGCGACACCGTAACGACCTTCAAGAAAAGAGGCTGGATCCGTAATCCCGTCAACAGATTTATAAGGAAAAGTCACATAGTTATCAGACCATATTGCTTGCGACATGGACTTAACAATTGCTTGTTCTGCTACGCCGGATGCCTTAAGGCGTATTTCGTCATTGATATTCTTGTTATTCGCAAGTTTTGAGAACAAAAAAGCAGCGCCGCTAGTGCCATGGCAAAGCGATGCATCGTTGAGTTGACTACTAGGGTGTTCATACTGTAGTACGCTTGAGGCAATAAGTTGATTAGCCCTGTCATTATTTGCAGACCATGTAGCGCTTGCAGCAAGATATGCGAAGGAGACCCCTAAAGATCCGTAGCACCAGGCAAGCCTTCCTTGTGTAACCAGATCTTGAAAATGCGGCATATAGCACCCGCCTTCTCGTTCCGGCACAGAAAAGTTCCAAATAAAATCGAATCCGTCCTTAACCAATTTTTGTAAGTCGACCTCCAACAATTTTTTTTGATTTGCTTTCGCCAACACGCTTAGTAGCCCAGGAACTCCATGTGCGACGCCAAGATTTGTTTCTGGCGATCGACGCGTTGTCGTAGATATTGGATCATCGCTTGACCAGTAATTGAAACGCCTCGTCAGCCACTGCCCTATGTTATGAAAGAGCACTTTCTGCTGATCACGTGTCATACAGCGAAGGGCATAAATGATAATTCCGGCTACGCCATTGATAACGTCCAGATTGGCGTCGAGCTCTATTGCCTGTGTTGATGCTAAAATCACCTGATTTGCGTCTTCAATTACTTCCGCAGCCCCTTCTATAGAATGGTTTTTAGATATGGCATGCACAGTCCAAGCTACTCCAGGTAAACTTTGGTAGAGTGAGCTTGATGCTGGACGCTCATTGATGAGTTCCATGGCACGCTCCACGTATGTTACGGATTTCACCAATAGCGCCGGATTATTGAGGCGTCTTGCCGCCTCCATTAAAAAGAACGCGAAAAAGGCTGCCCCCTTGGATATGCCTGGGTATTTGCATTGCTCTGGAGAGGGCATGCTGGCGACACAAGATGTGAAAATTTGATCAAGCCGCTCCCCGCGCTTACTGCTTTGGCTCTGTTTACAGACATTCATTGCAAATGCTCTCCATTGACCAGCGTGGGCTGCGCATCCATTAATAATGTGACTTTTCTCGTGATAAGTTTCAACACGTTCGGTTCCGTTTAACAGCTCGGCGAGGAAAATCTCAAGCCTGAGGCGCGGCTTTGTAAAGCCACAAGTTAGCCAGAGTTTCTTATGGATATTGGAAAATGAGTCTATTTTCGTTACTTTGACAGAACTCGAGGCAACCTCAATTGATGATATTTGGATCCAACAAAAGGGGCGCCAACACGTCAGCTGAAAGCCGGCACATTGACGCCCCGCTTCTGATTCATGAATTGCCTTCCTTGGCGAAGACCTAAATCAAGTACATTGCTGACACGTACCCCCATCCGATGCATTACAGCCGTCGGTTTGATCACCACAGTTTGTAACTGTCTCGCACACGTCGCTTGCACAGTCGTTGCTAGCGCAGCCCCCGCTGATGCAATCGTCGCTTGCGCAGAGGCTACTTTGGCAGTTGTCGCTTTGACATGCGCCACTAGCACAGCCGTTGCCACCCGCTGTATCGGCTGCGGCCTTGCCTGCCACATTTGGTTTAACCACACCACCGCTGACCAAAGCGGTCTGTTCATCGGTTAGGACAGTTACACTTCTCGTGATCAGTTTCAACATGATGCAGAATCTCCTTATGGCCAAGATATTTTTACACCAAAGCTTGAATGCTCGATGTAACCCTTGCACGAAAGTCCTTCACCTACACGGTTCGCGTACCAATTCGTTCGACTAAGTACAGTTTAGGTTAACGTTTAAACGAATTATCACGCGTCCCTCCACGCAATACTCTCACCACTAAATTTAGTAGTGAATAGTCGTCGTGGTTTGCGCCCCATATTGTGCATGCATCCTCGGAAAGTCCATTTAGCATTTATACTCCTGAGCCCCGTGCATACATCTGACATGGATGGCCCCCGTTTGATAGCATATTTTAAATAATGGGTCAATCAACAAGAATTTGACGTATGTAAATGCGATCGACTGTGCTAGCTCAGGCCAGTCGACGTCCCCCCGGTTTTGAGTAGCACGGCCGTTTGGAGTCCAATCCCCCAACCGACGGAGATTGGACGTGAAGAAGCGTTTTACCGAAGAGCAGATCATCGGCTTCCTGCGCGAGGCGGAAGCCGGCGTGGCGGTGAAGGATCTATGCCGCAAGCACGGCTTCAGCGAAGC
>NZ_JACYXL010000001.1 GCF_014842995.1 Rhodanobacter sp. 7MK24 | reverse complement strand
GCGGCTGCCTACGATGCGGTGATCGTGGCCGTGGGCCACCGGCAGTTCGTGGCGCTGGGCGCCGACGGCGTGCGTGCCTATGGCAAACCTTCGTCCGTGCTCTACGACGTGAAGTACGTGCTGCCGCGCGATGCCGTGGATGGGAGGCTGTGATGACGACGCTAGACACCTTGCTGCCGGCAGACCTGCAGCTGCGCATGCGCGCCCGCGCGGATACCTGGCTGGTCACCGGCGCTGCCGGCTTCATCGGTTCCAACCTGGTCGAGGCGCTGCTGGGCCTGGGCCAGGACGTGGTGGGCCTGGACAACTTCGCCACCGGCCATCGCCGCAACCTCGACGAGGTGGAACGGCTGGTCGGCCCGGAGGCGTGGTCGCGCTTCCGCTTCATCGAAGGCGACATCCGCGAGATCGCGGATTGCCGCAGTGCCTGCCCCGGTGTGCGCCACGTGCTGCACCAGGCTGCGCTGGGTTCGGTGCCGCGTTCGATCGAGGATCCGCTGGCCACCCACGCAGCCAACGCCACCGGCTTCATCAACATGCTGGTGGCCGCACGCGACGCCGGGGTCGCCAGCTTCACCTATGCTGCCTCCAGCTCCACCTACGGCGACGAGCCCAGCCTGCCGAAGATCGAGGACCGGATCGGACGCGCGCTGTCACCCTACGCAGCGACCAAGCTGTTCGACGAGATCTATGCCGAAGTATTCGCGCGCTGCTACGGCTTCAAGTCCATCGGCCTGCGCTACTTCAACGTGTTCGGCCGCCGGCAGGATCCGGAAGGCGCCTATGCCGCGGTGATCCCGCAATGGATCGCCACCATGATCCGCGGCGAGAGTGTGTACATCAACGGCGACGGCGAGACCACGCGCGACTTCTGCCATGTCGCCAACGCGGTGCAGGCCAACCTGCTCGCGGCACTGGCGACGGACGGGCAGCGCGACCTGGTCTACAACGTGGCCGTGGGACAGCGCACCAGCCTCAACCAGCTGTTCGAGGGACTGGTACGGCAGCTCGCATCCGAGAACGTGCGCTACGCCAAGGCTGCGATCCACCGCGAGTTCCGTGCGGGCGACGTGCGCCATTCGCTGGCCGACATCACACGCGCCGCCACCCGCCTGGGCTACGCACCTACCCACACCCTGCTGCAGGGCCTGGGCGAGGCGATGCCGTGGTATCTGAAGTTCATCTCCCAACAGGCGGCAGCCTGAGGTTGCCCTTTCCATCCAGCGGCCATGTCGGATGTGGGTAAAAGCCGACCCAATCCGCAGGCTATTCGATAGTGCATGGCGCCGAAAAATAGTTGTCGAGGTAAATCGGAACGCCAAACTCGGCTAACTTTCCCAGCAGCGCCACCGAGAAAGTCGGGCCACCATCGAAGCTGGACTGGAAGTGTCCGCACCACCACACAACGTCGAAGCGGCGCAAATATGCCTCGATCATGGTGCGCTTGGACCATAGGATATTCATGACCGACAGCAGTCCTTCCTCAAGGCTGCTCCATTCCATAACGCCGCCGTCGATAGAGCCATCGTAGGACCACATCGATTCAGACCACGTCTGCCCGACGCCTCTCAGCTGCCCCTCTCTCCTCACTTGATTGGGATCAAGACCGAGATGACCGGTGATCTCTTCGGGGCAAAGCCCAGTCCCGCGGATTCGGAGTTGTACGGTGTATGTATGCATGGTGGCGTGAGTAGTGAGCATGGCGACGCCCATAGAGGATCTCAAAGCGTGTCGGCGCCGGTTCGAAAGCGGGCCTGATCGCGCAATGTCACCAATGTTCCGCAAGCGGCTTCACTGACAACGGCCACCGCGCGCCCGCACGAAGCGTGAACTGCCGGTCGAGCCGATGATGCACGGGTTCCGGCGCGCCGAGTGCGAGGTCAACCACGCCTGTCCAGCCCGCTCGCTGGCAGGTCCGGCGCAAACCATCGCAGGCAGTTGCGGCCGGCACGTTTGGCAGCGTAGAGCGCCTGGTCGGCCTGGTCCAGCAACTCCGATTTTTCGCCCTGTTCGCCGCTGTCGCGCGCGGCGAGTCCCGCACTGATGGTGACGACGCCGTGCAGGCTTCGGCTATGGGCGATACGCAGCGCCTCCACCCGCAACCGCAGTCGCTGCAGGATGTGTTCCGCCGTCGCACGATCGCGACCCGGCAACAGCACGGCGAATTCCTCGCCGCCATAACGAGCGACGGTCAGGTCGCCGTATGCGTCGGCCTCCTGCTGCAGCGCGCGCGCCACCGCTGCCAGGCAATCGTCGCCCGCCAGGTGCCCATGCGCGTCGTTGTAGGCTTTGAAACTGTCGATATCCAGCAGGGTGACCGCGATAGGCAATCTTTCCTGCGCAACTCGTTCCCACACGCGATCCAGGTTGCGGTAGAAGCCGCGGCGGTTCAGCAGCCCGGTCAGCTCGTCGCGGACGACGGTGCGCCGCAATCCCCGCTGCAGGTGCTTGAGCTCCCCCTCCTGGCGCAAATGATGTCCCAGCAGCAAGGCAACGCGTATGGCGTAGGAGACGACACCCATCGCCATCGCGCCGAAGGCAAGGGCACGGTTGCGGTCAAACTGGGCGAAGGCCAGCAGGCACAGGGCCATGCTCAGTACGAACGGGCTGGTGCCGCCCGCGATCAGGTAGGCGCGCCGGTTTGGTCGATACCACCGGAATGCCACGTTGCGCCGCTGGCTGAGCCGCAGACCCACCGCGACGAAGGGCAGGTCCAGGCACAGCTCGGGCAGATAGGATTCGCTGGAAAGAATGAAGCGATTGTGGATCGCCGGAAACACCAGCTCCGCCCATGCGAACACCAGCAACACGACGAAGAAGCGGCGCTCGTCCGCGCGCTTGGCGACGGCAAAGCGCAAGGTCGCACAGGCCACCACGAACAACGCCATCGCGTCGAACATCCACATGACCAGCGAGGCAGTGGATGTTTCCGCGCTGTCTTGCTTTATGACGTCGCGCAACAACGCATAGAACAGACCCGCGGCGGCGCAGGC
Organism: Rhodanobacter sp. 7MK24; assembly: GCF_014842995.1. GTDB lineage: Bacteria > Pseudomonadota > Gammaproteobacteria > Xanthomonadales > Rhodanobacteraceae > Rhodanobacter_A. Next base: position 1,037,394 of record NZ_JACYXL010000001.1, on the reverse strand, counting down.
CAGCACGGCATCGAGCGCGCTGGCCCAGCGGTGCAGCGGGCCGACCGGGTTGTATACGGCGGCCAGCGTCAACAGCAGGCTGCTCAGGCAGAAGTAGAAGGTAGGGTCGAACGCCACCAGCGTGCCTTGCGGATGCACCAGCGAGTCGGCCAGCAGGAGTCCAAAAGCCGCCAGTTGCACCGCCAGTGCCAGCAACAGCATCGTCCACCAGGGCCGGTTGTGCGCCACGCTCAGGCGCAGCCTTCGCCCGCCAAGGAACAAGGTGAACAGCATCACCGCCAGTACCAGCGCGTAGCTCCACGACAACACCCGCGCAGGTTCCGCGATCAGCACCGCCGCGTGGACGGCCAGCAGCGGAACGTAGACCTTCGGTGCCAGCGTCTGGATTTTCATGCGCTCGAATGCAATAAGGCCGTCGCACGCAGCCAGCCATGCGGGATTGGCGCCCTACTCCATCATGGCAAGATCCGCTGCGGACCGAAAGCGAACCTCAAACGCCAGTCTCATGCCGCCTCCGCGCGCGCGTCTGCGCAGCCCGTCACCGCAGCGGTTCAAGTCGGAATGCCATGCCGGACGAGACAGCCACCGGTGAATCGCGGATCGTCCGTCACTTCACGTGCCACAAAATCCGGAGCGCTGAACAAAGCCAGGTGCTCCGGATTCTCGAATTCCGCTTCGGCCAGAAGAAGCCCAGCCAGCTCTCCCTGAAATTCATCCACGGACATCGTGACGCCGTCGATCGCATCGAGCCTGTGCCGCAGCTTCCTGATCCGGCTCCCGGGCAATGAGGAAGCGAGGATCGCGAACTCGTCTTCCGGCAGGTAGATCGACGTGATCAGTCTCGTGTGCCTATCCACGTCCGCTTTGCGCGTAAGCCGCAGCCGGGGCGTGCCCTCACCCACCGGGCGCGCCTCGCGGAGTCGGAGACGGGAACCCGTGACATAAAGATCCGTAATCGCCTCTGTACTCACGATCCGCTCTTGCGGAATGTAGCGACATAGCCAGCGGCGTTCCCTCTCGACGGCCGTGTATTGCGGACGAGGAAATCCAAGGCGATTCGCAAGGTCGAGGTCTATGTCCACAACTTTTCTCTATGGCGATGTACGACCTTGCGTATGGTCGTGTGAGTACGCATCAGAGGTTCCACAAGCATCACGGGCGTCCCACATCTGCGCCCCCAGGAATGCCCCATCCAGCGGAAGATTGCAGCGGATATGCATGGTCCCCGTCAGACGAACAGGCAATAAAGAACGCGCCGAAGGGACGGGCCTTTTTCTCCAGTCCTTCTGTCGCTGTTCGACGTTATCGGACTATGTGTTGGCGCCACGAGGGCATCGAAAGGCGAGCAAGGGCGCAGCCTCTCAAGGCTCGTTTGGAAAATTCCCCAAGGGCCCCTTCCCGTGCGCGATGCCCGTCAGCGCGGCGTGCGAAGCGTTGACCCGCGCAGCGCTTCCTCGCGCGCCAGTCCCTCGGCGCAGTCAGTGGCTTCGCCGTCCAGGTCGCACGGCAAGGGCTTGGGCATGTGGCCAGTATGGGATGGCTGGTCAGCACCGACCGTTTTTTGGTCTGTCGAGGTCATTCAATCGGTCTCGGATCGTGGGCCAGATGACGGCGTTGCCGGAATGGTAGCGTCAACCACCGACTTTGCATGGGGCTCGTTTTGAAAAACCCGCCTCGCGCGCGATGCAGACGAGTTGTGCAGCATTGGCGTCCTTCCCAAATGAAAGGCCTCTTTCGCGGGCCAGTGAACCGGGCAAGGGAATTGCAACGGTTCGGGGGCACGGTGCATCGACGAGGAGCCACCAGATCCTCCGTGCGGCTCGATTTGCAGCCGAGGTGCCGGGACACCTGTCGATGCGTGTCGCGTGACGCGAAGTCCGACGTCATATCTGCCGCTGCCCCGGGCGATGAATACCTTTCCCCGACGGGTTGCCGTCACTTCGGCCGTCCCAGTCACGTCGATTCACTCATCGTGTTAACGGCAACACGCGCTCGATCAATAATTTGTACTGGGCGTCGACCATTGCCGCGTTGGGATCGTGCCCGGTGCGCGGCACGAGCACGTAGGCCTTCTGCGGCGCACGGATCGCATCGAAATACTGCCTGGTGATCTGCGGCACGGTGTTGAGGTCCTCGGCGCCCTGCACGAGGAATACGGGAATACGAAACGCATGGCCCAGTGCCGGCAAGTCGATCTGCCAGAACATGCCGTGGCCATCCGTGCCGACGTATTGCAGGTAGGAGTAGTCCTCCCCGGCGTCTTCATCATGCTGTATCGATGCAGTGGCATAGGCCGGCGCAGGCTGCCACCAATCGGCGGGTGCAGGTGTCGTGGTCTGCGCTTCGTAGCGGCGAGTGATACGACGCAATGCGCCGAAACTGCGTGGATTGGTCCAGGGTGGCGGCCCCAGTGCTTCAAGAGCAGCAGCATTCTTGGTATCGCCGATGCGATGCGCGCGATCCAACGCTTGCTGGTACGCGGCCGATTCATTGGCCTTGCCATCGACCAACTGGCTGGAACCGACATAAGCGTAGAACAGGTCCGGTCGCGCCTTCGCCATGTGCACCGCCAGCACCGAACCCCACGAGCTGCCCACCAGAATGATTTTCCTTTGCCCCACATGAGCGGTGAGGTAGCTCGCCAGTGCGATGCCGTCCTGGCTCATTTGCTCGATGCTCAGCGACGCCTGCGCGCTCGTCGGATTACGCCCAAAGGTCTTGCCGGAACCGCGCTGGTCCCACTGCACCAATGTGAACCTGGATTCCCATGACCCGTAGACCTTGCCGGCAAACGGACTCAGCGGATTGCCCGGGCCACCATGGATAAACAGCACCACGGGGTTATCGCAGCGCGCGCCATGAATGGTCACCCATTGCTGGATGCCGTCGATCGGGACGAAACCTTCCTCCGAGATCTTCGCGCCCGGCTTGCACGTCGAGGACGCTTGAGCCGCAGTCGAAGGCAGGAGTGCCAACAACCCTGCAAGCAAACCGGCTGCAATCAACCATTTGTTCATGCGTTCCCCTAGGTAAGAACCGGTCTGCTGCGGGCAAACATTAGAACGGGCTCTCAGCGTAGCGCGCGCAACTAGTCATGCGGCGGCACGGCCCTGCAGTTGCGCAGCGCTTTTTAGAGAAGCTGCCGAGAATCTCGGCAGCTTCAAGAGCATAGGCAACATTCTGGGATCTGCGGAGGCGTCGTGAAATCGGCAGGCACAAAAAACCCCGCAAAATGCGGGGTTTTAGTGCGTTTCATGAGACTCGTTGAGACTCGTTGAAACTTCGATTGGTGCCCAAGAGGGGACTCGAACCCCTACGCCCTAAAGCGCTACCACCTCAAGGTAGTGCGTCTACCAATTCCGCCACCTGGGCAGGTGTCTTGCTTACTGCTTCTTCTGCGGTGCCGGTGCGGCCGGCACTTCACCTTGTTGCTTGTTCGCGGCCGGAGCCACGGGTACCGCGGTATTGTTCGCGGCAGCGGGCACCTCCGGGTTCGCCGGAGTGGTCGCAGCCGTCGCCTGCTTGGCGGGGGCCGGCGTGCTCATGCCGGCCATCACGCCAAGATCGGCGCCGCTGCTTTGCGTGGCGCCATGGCTGTGCAGGTACACGCCCATGCCGAGGCTCAGCGCGAAGAACAGCGAAGCGAGCACGGCAGTGGCTCGGGTCAGGAAGTTGGCCGAGCCGCGCGCACCGAATACCGTGGCCGAAGCGCCGCCGCCGAAACCGGAGCCGGCGCTGGCGCCTTCGCCGTTCTGCAGCAGGATCAGCACGGTCATCGCCGCGGCGACCAGGATGTAAAACACGCTGAAAATGACGAACATGTGTGCAATCGAGCCCGTGGCGACTAGTGCGCCGCTGCGCAGATTCCAAGGAAGTCAGAAGCGGTCAGCGAGGCTCCACCGATCAGCCCGCCATCCACGTCCGACTGCGCGAACAACTCGGCGGCATTGGCCGCCTTGACGCTGCCGCCGTAAAGCAGCCGAGTCAGACGGGCAATCATAGCATCTTCCTTTTGCAATTGGCTACGGATGAACGCATGCATTTGCTGTGCCTGCTGGGGCGTGGCGGTACGGCCAGTGCCGATGGCCCATATCGGTTCGTAGGAGATCACGGCCGTGTCGAACGCCCCGATGCCGCAGGCGGCAAGCACGGCATGCAACTGGCGCGCGACCACGGCTTCGGCTTCGCCGCCCTCGTGTTGTGCCAGCGTCTCGCCCACGCACAGGATGGGCGTAAGGCCCGCGGCACGCGCGGCGATGAACTTGCGCGCCACCAGCGCATCGCTTTCGCCATGGTATTGGCGGCGCTCGGAATGCCCCACGATCACCCATTGCGCGCCGCAATCGGCCAGCATCGCGGCGGAGACCTCGCCGGTATATGCGCCCTGTCCTTCGTGGGCGCTGAGATCCTGCGCACCCACGCCGATGCCGGCCTCGGCACAGGCCGCGGCCACGTCGCCCAGATAGGGGAACGGCGGGCACACCACCACGTCGACGCCTCCCGTGCCGGCGGCGGCGATCTCGCCGCAAAGGGCGCCGGCCATCGAACGGCTACCGTGCATCTTCCAGTTGGCGGCAACAAGCTTCTTGCGCATGTTCGACGTGCATCCGTTCCGATAAAACCGAGATTTTACGCGACGATACGGGACTGGTATTGCTGCGGCGCAACGTCCAAGATGCCATGACCCTCCAGGAGAAACGCATGACGCCAGTCCGCCCGCTCAGCCTCGTCACCGGCGCATCCGCCGGCATCGGCGCCGCCTTCGCTCGTGCGCTCGCGGCACGCGGCCACGACCTGGTGCTGACTGCGCGTCGCGTCGACCGGCTCGAATCGCTGGCTGGGGAACTGCGTCAACAGCATGCCTGCAAGGTGACTGCACTGGCGGCCGACTTGGCCGACCCCGCCGCGCCGGGGACTTTGTGCGATGAACTCGCGCAGCGTGGACTCGCGGTGGATTGGCTGATCAACAATGCCGGCTACGGCGTTCCCGGCACCTTCGTGGCGAACGACTGGCGCACGCATGCGGACTTCCTGCAGGTGCTGCTGACAGCACCCGTCGAACTGGCGTGGCGACTGCTTCCCGGCATGCGGGAACGCGGCTATGGCCGTATCGTCAACGTGGCGTCGCTGGCTGGCCATGTACCGGGCACCGCTGGACACACGCTGTACGCGCCCGCCAAGGCGTTCCTGATCAAGTTCTCGCAAGGGCTCGCGCTCGAGAGCCACGAACGTGGCGTGCACGTCTGCGCGCTATGCCCTGGCTTCACGTATTCCGAGTTCCACGATGTCACCGGTACCCGCATGCTGATGAACAAGCTCCCCGGCTTCATGTGGCAGAGCGCCGAGGCAGTGGTGACCGAAGGCATCGACGCGGTGGAGCGTGGCGAGATCGTGCATGTCACCGGCCGTGTGAACCGCATGATCAAGACCATGTTCAAACTGTTGCCCGACCGCGTGGCCATGAACCTGTCGGCCAGGCAATCCAAGCGGTACCGGGCGCAGGACGCCGCCTGAGCCGCGACTTTCCTTGCCTCATCGAGAGCGGATACCGGCGCCCTGAAAACCAGCCGCTTTCGCCCTGCCCTTCAGAGAGTGGCGAGGCTTCGCTTGCAATAGTCCGGGATCGTCGGGACTGCCGGCCTGAGGGCCTGGTGCGCCGCGTGCCACAGGCACTCCATCGACGTCTCCGCCGCGGTGGCGTTACCCAATGCGCTCGACACTTCGCGCATGCGTCGTTGCACGGTGTCGTATGCCGTGGCCAGTCCACCGCAGGCTGGTGAGGCCGCGTACTCCAGGGAAGTCGGCGAGGTGCCGGACACGCAGGGGGAATACCAGATCAGTTGCGAGATCGAGGCTCCCCTGCCCAGCCAATAGCGCGACACCTCCCTTTGCCGCGCATTGATGTAAGCCACCTGCGACCAGTAGGCGTCGATCTGCATCGCCATCAGCCTGGCGCCCTTGGGCGCGGCCTCTTCGTCGCTCGGCAGATGGCCTTCCAGCAGCGCCCTTTCCTTCTTGTACAGCGCAGCAGCCTTGGCGACGACATCGTCCTGGCTACCCGCCACGGGTGGCGCTTTGAGAAGCTGGTCGGTCTCCTGCATGTATGCCTTCAACTGGCGCTCGACGAGATCGGCCGAGGATGCCTGGAATGCCATCAGCTGCGCCTTGTCGGCAGCCATCTCCCTGTAGCGGTCGATCACCTGTCCATACTCGTCTTCGCTGGCGATGACCAAGGCCGCGAAAGTACCGAGCTTGTCCGCGCCCATCTGCCTGTCGGGGGTTTTCCACGACAGTCTGAATCCGTCGGCCCGCATGTTCCCGGTCATCTCGGTCATCGAAGAGCGCAGTGGCTCGTCCTGCAGCTGGACAGTCAACGGCGCCGTGCTGTTGATGACGATCTTGCCCGGCGTCGCGGCGATACCAGCGTTGCCCATTGTCCCGGTCAGCTTCGAACTCAGTCGGACCAGCGCCCCCGTTTTCGTCAAGGCGAACAACTTCCAGCGTGCCACTGAACTGGTCGCCGTCGACGCGGGTGATCCTGACTGCGAAGGCCCTGGGTTCCTGCCCTCCCGCCATGGCGCCCTGTCCCGCATTTGCATACAGCCCCGGCACCAGGGTCATGGGCTTCGGCGGCGGCGCTCCGAGGTAAATGCGAACCTGGGACAGGCAGGACAGAGGCAACGCGAGCAGCAACACTGCAAGCAATCGACGCACCAGCGACTTCATTGGATTCCCCAGGTTGCTGCGCACTCGCAGGAACGACCGCGATGTTAGCGAACGCGAGAGGCAGTCAACGGCTCAATTGTGGAAATCCCGAGGCAGCGCCTGACCCATACCCCTCCGGAGACAGCATGCCGCCACGGGCTTGCAGCGGGCTCCATGCGTGATTCACCGGGCAAACGCTGGCGAGTGCGCGATAGGCGCGCTCGCCAGCGTTTCCGGTCATATCAACTTGATCTCGCGCAGACGCTGTTGCAGGTATTCGTGCGAAGTGATGGGCGCCTCGTAACGCTTCGGATTGTCCGGCGTCACGCACTGCGGCAGCGGATCGAGCACCACGTCGGGGTTGGGGTGCAGGAAATACGGGACCGAATAGCGCGGCTTGCGCGCATTGGCATTCTGCGGGTTCACCACGCGGTGGGTGGTGGACGGGTACACGTGGTTGGTCAGGCGCTGCAGCATGTCGCCGATGTTCACCACGATGGCGTCGCCCTCGGTGGTGATCGGCAGCCACTCGCCTTCGCGGGTGAGCACTTCCAGGCCTTCCGCGCTGGCACCGACCAGCAGGGTGATGAAGTTGATGTCCTCGTGCGCGCCGGCGCGCACGTTGGGCACGTTGTCGTCGGTGATCGGCGGGTAGTGGATCGGCCGCAGGATGGAGTTGCCCTGCTCGGTCTTGTCCTCGAAATAGTTTTCGGGCAACCCGATGTGCAAGGCCAGCGCGCGCAGCACGCGGGTGCCCAACTGGTCCAAAGCTTCGAACAGGCCATAGCCGTACCGGTGGAACTCCGGCACTTCGTTCGGCCACAGGTTGGGTGCCATCACGTCGGCGAACTTCGAGTCGCGCGGGATCTCGCGGCCGACGTGCCAGAACTCCTTGAGGTCGGCATGCTTGCTGTCCTTGGCGGTTTCCACCTTGAACGGCGTATAGCCGCGCGCGCCGCCGCTGCCCGGCACGTGGTACTTCATCTTGGTCTCGTCAGGCAACGCGAAGAAACGCTGGAACGCATCGTAGGCGCCGTCGACCAGTTCGCGCGGAATGCCGTGGCCGCTGATGCAGCAGAAACCGAATTCGCGGTAGGCCGCGCCGAGCTCGGCCACGAAGGCTTCGCGATCGCTGTCGTAACGACGGATGTCGAGGGTGGGAACGTTTTTCATGGTCGTGTCCAGTCAGGGCTGCGGTCGATTTGTGATACGTCACCGCAGGGACGTTCACGTCGGGCCAATCCTTGGCGACCGGTTCCTCTCACCTGTGGCCGGCACGAGCCGACTGGTTCACGAGCGTTCTGCGGCCGATTTTACGACGTCGGCCAGACTTTGCGCCAATCGCTGCACTTCGGCTGCGTCGGCGCCTTCCACGGTGACGCGCACCAGCGGTTCGGTGCCGGAGGCGCGCAGCACCACGCGGCCACGGCCGTGCAGGGTGCGTTCCGTATCGGCCAGCGCCTGCAGCACTTCGTCGCCTGCCAAGGCTTCGCGCGCGCCCTCGGCGCGCACGTTGATCATCACCTGCGGCATTTTCTGCAGGTTCCGGCGCGCCTCGGCGAAATCCTCGCCGGCCAGCGCTTCGAACACGGCCAGTGCGGACACGATGCCGTCACCGGTGGTGACGCGATCCAGGCACAACACGTGGCCGGAGGTTTCGCCGCCCAGCACGCCGCCGTGTTCCTTGAGCTGCTGCAGCACGTAGCGGTCGCCCACCTGCGCGCGCACCAGCGGCACGCCGAGCTTGTCGAGCGCGAGTTGCAGGCCGTAGTTGCTCATCAGCGTGCCGACCACCGGGCCTTGCAGCTGGCCACGCGCCTGCCAGGCGCGCGCGATCACGTAGAGCAGGTCGTCACCGTCGGCGAGCCCACCGTGGCGGTCCACCATCTGCACGCGGTCGCCGTCGCCGTCGAAGGCGATGCCGACGTCCGCGCCCAGTTCCTGCACTGCGCGCTGCAAGGCCTGCGGATGGGTGGAGCCCACGTCGCGATTGATGTTGAAGCCGTCCGGCTTGTCGCCGAAGGCGACCACTTCGGCGCCCAGCTCGGCAAACACCTTGGGCGCAACCTGGTACGTGGCGCCGTTGGCGCAATCCAGCACGATCTTGAGGCCATTGAGGTTGAAGTCCTCGGCCACCGTGCTTTTGCAGAACTCGGCGTAGCGGGTCACCGCATCGTCGATGCGGCGCACCTTGCCCAATTGCTCGGAAGGCACGGTGACGAAGGGGGCGTCGATCTCCGCCTCGATGGCGGCTTCCATCGCATCGCTGAGCTTTTCACCGCGCGCGGAAAAGAACTTGATGCCGTTGTCGTAGTGCGGGTTGTGCGAGGCACTGATGACGATGCCGGCCTCGGCGCGCAGCGAATGGGTGAGATAAGCCACGGCAGGCGTCGGCATCGGCCCCAGCATGCGCACGTCCACGCCCGCGGAAACCAGACCCGCCTCCAGCGCGGCCTCGAACATGTAGCCGGAAACGCGGGTGTCCTTGCCGATCAGCACGGTGCGCCTGGCGCCGCCTTTCCGGCTGAGCACGGCACCCAGGGCGCGGCCGAGGCGCAGCATGAATTCGGCGTTGATCGGCCACTCGCCCACCCTGCCGCGGATGCCGTCGGTGCCGAAGTATTTGCGTTCACTCATAAGGGGTTTCCCGAGCAGGTTCCCTGTCCCTGCGTCGGCGCTTCGTGCGCCGACGCCCAGGCGATTCTTTTTCTAGTCTTCGTCCGGCCAGCGCGGAGTCGTCGGCTTCGGATCGCGGCGTGGCGCCTCGTCACCCGCATGCACGCCCCGCCAGACCGCCAGCGCATCCATGGTCGCTGCCACGTCATGCACGCGCACCATGCACGCGCCACGCTGAACTGCGATCAACGCGGCGGCGGCGGAGCCGACGGCGCGTTCGGCCGGTGCCTCGCGGCCGGTCAGCGCCCCGATCATCGACTTGCGCGACAAACCCGCGTAGACGCCGCTGCCCAGGTCCGCGAAACGTTCCAGCGCACGCAGCAAGGCCAGGTTGTGCTCGAGATCCTTGCCGAAACCGAAACCGGGATCGACCAGCACCTTGCGCTTGTCGATGCCGGCCAACTCGCAGGCGAACAGGCGGTCGGCGAGGAAGCGGTGCACTTCGCCCACCACGTCGTCGTAATGCGGCGCCTCCTGCATGCGGCGCGGTTCGCCCTGCATGTGCATCAGGCACACCGGCACGCCGAGTGCGGCCACCGCGTCCAGCGCGCCTTCGCGGCGCAGGGCGTAGACGTCGTTGACCATGCCTGCGCCAGCGGCCACCGCAGCCCGCATCACCTCGGGCTTGGAGGTGTCGACGGCGATGGGCACGGAGGTGCGCGCGGCCAGCTGTTCGATCACCGGGATCACGCGGCGCAGTTCTTCCTCGACGGATACGTCCTCCGCGCCGGGGCGGGTGGACTCGCCGCCCACGTCGAGCATGTCGGCGCCCTGCTCCGCCAGCAGCAACCCATGCGCCACCGCCGATTCCACATCGGCGAAGCGGCCGCCGTCGGAAAACGAATCGGGCGTGACATTGACGATGCCGGCCACGCGCGGGCGATCCAGCACCAGCTTGCGGCCCGCGCAGTCGAGCACGGGCGCGAACATGGCATCCAGGAGGCTATTCATCGTCGCCCTGCCCGCCCAACGCCCCCATGTGGCGGCGGTAGTAGCGCAGCTCCTCGATGGAGTCCCGGATATCCGACAACGCGGTATGCGCGGATTCCTTGCTGAAGCCCTTGCCGATGGCGGGCGCCCAGCGGCGCGCCAGTTCCTTCAGGGTGGAGACGTCGAGGTTGCGGTAATGGAAGAAGCGCTCCAGCCGCGGCATCTGTCGATGCAGGAAACGGCGGTCCTGGCAGATCGAGTTGCCGCACATCGGCGACTTGCCCGCCGGCACCCAGTCGCGCAGGAAGTCCAGCGTGGCCAGTTCGGCCGCGGCGTGGTCCGCAGTGGAGTCCAGCGCCTGCTGCCACAGCCCCGAACGGCCATGCTGGTTGCGGTTCCAGGTATCCATCGCTTCCAGCCGATCCAGCTCATGGCGGATGGCGAACACCGGGCCTTCGGCCAGTACGTTCAACTCTTTGTCGGTGACGATGGTGGCGATTTCCAGGATCGAATCGGCATCGGTGTCGAGGCCGGTCATCTCCAGATCGATCCAGATCAGGTTGTCGTCGTTGGCTTGGCTCATGGGTTCTCCTTCGCCGCGCAGTCTATCAGCCGGCACGCCATGCGATGATTCGAGGAGCCTGCCGGACTCGGGCCGGTCGGGCTGCAAATCCATCCACGCGATACACCATCACGGCTGCTTCCTGGCCCATGGAACGACCGGGGCCGGCGAAGCGTCGAAAACCCGTCCGCGCCTGGTTGAATTTCGCCTCGACCGTTCAAGTCCCACAGGCTCCTGCATGCAGACTTTCTTCTGGCACGACTACGAGACCTTCGGCGCCGACACCCGGCGCGACCGTCCGGTGCAGTTCGCCGGCATCCGCACGAACATGGAGCTGGAGATCGTCGGCGAGCCGGTGATGTTCTTCTGCCAGCCGCCACGCGACAGCCTGCCCCAGCCCGAGGCCTGCCTGATCACCGGCATCACCCCGCAGCAGGCCGGGCGCGAAGGCGTGAACGAGGCCGACTTCGCCGCACGCGTGCACGAACAGTTCGCCGTGCCGGGTACCTGCGGCGTCGGCTACAACTCGCTGCGCTTCGACGACGAGGTGACGCGGCAACTGCTCTACCGCAATTTCTTTGAACCGTATGGCCGCGAGTGGGAGAACGGCAATTCGCGCTGGGACCTGATCGACCTTGCGCGCATGTGCGAAGCCCTGCGTCCCGAAGGCATGGCATGGCCGACGCGCGAGGACGGCACGCCGAGCTTCAAGCTGGAGCACCTCGCCGCCGCGAATCATCTGCAGCAGGAGCGCGCGCACGACGCGCTCTCTGACGTGCACGCGCTGATCGAGCTCGCCCGGCTGATCCGCGTGCGCCAACCCAGGCTGTGGGACTGGTTCTACGCGCTGCGTCGCAAGCAGCGCGTGTTCGAGCTGCTGGACGTGACAGGCATGACACCCCTGGTGCATGTCTCCTCACGCTACCCGTCCAGCCGGCACTGCCTCAGCCTGATCGCACCGCTGGCGATGCACCCTTCGCGCCCCGGCGAAATCATCGTCTACGACCTCGCCACCGATCCCGCCGAACTGCTGGCGCTGGACGAGGACGAGATCGCCGACCGCGTGTTCACTGCGCGCGCCGACCTGCCCGAGGATGTCGCGCGCATCCCGCTGCGCACCGTGCGCGCGAATCGCGCGCCCGCGCTGGCGCCGCTCTCCGCGTTGAAAGGCGTCGACCTGCAGCGCTTGCAGCTCGATCCCGCGCTTTGCCTCGCGCGTCGCGACGCCCTGGCCGCCGCCGATGGCCTCGCCGCCAAAGTCTGCCGCGTGTTCGCGCGCGCCGCCGAACTGCCGCCGCCGGAGGATCCCGAACTCGCCCTGTACGCCGGCTTCCTCCCCGACGCGGACAAGCGCCTGCTGCGCGAGGTGCGCGCCACGCCGCCGGAACAACTGGCCACGCGTGCATTCGCGTTCCGCGACCCGCGCTATGCGGAACTGCTGTTCCGCTACCGTGCGCGCAACTGGCCGGAAACGCTGGATGCCGGCGAACGCGAACGCTGGGAGAACTTCCGTCGCCAGCGCCTCACGCGCCCGACGCCGCTGACCACGCTCACACTTGACGAATATTTCGCCACCCTCGCCGCCCTGCGTACCGATCCGGCACGGCAAGACAAGCTGCCGCTGCTGGACCAGTTGCAGATCTGGGGCGAACAGCTCGCAACCGAACTGACCTGATTTTACTCGTCATCCCAGCGCAGGCCGGACAAGCGCGAAGCGCGCAGAACGCCCGCAGGGCGCCCCCGATGGGGTGAGCGCAGCGAGTCATCCAGCGCCCACGCCTATACACCGGGCACAAAGACACTGGATTCCTGCTTCCGCAGGAATGACGATCAAAAGCCAACCGACCGGATCCCGCTGCCCATGCCACACGCCTACTTCACGCCCGCGACGTTCAAGTTCCTGCGCGCACTCGACCGCAACAACAGCCGCGAGTGGTTCCACGCGCACAAGGACGACTACGAGCGCCACGTGCGCGAGCCCTTCCTGCAGCTCATCACCGACATGCAGGCGCCGCTGGCGAAGATCAGCCCGCACTACCGCGCCGATCCACGCAAGAACGGCGGCTCGCTGTTCCGCATCTTCCGCGACACGCGCTTCTCCAACGACAAGCTGCCGTACAAGCCCTGGCAAGGCTCGCGCTTCTTCCACGAGCGCCGCCACGAAATCCCCGCGCCTTCGTTCTACCTGCACATCCAGCCTGGCGACTGCTTCGCCGGCGGCGGCATGTGGCATCCGGAATCCGACGCGTTGAAGAAGATCCGCGCCTTCCTCGCCGACAATCCCTCCGCGTGGAAGAAAGCCACGCAGAGCAAAACCTTCCGTGACCACCTGCAATTCTGGGGCGAATCACTGAAGCGCCCGCCGCACGGCTTCGACCCCGGCCACGAGTTGATCGAAGACCTGAAGCGCAAGGATTTCGCCGCCGGCGAAGGCCTCGACGAAGCCATGGCCTGCTCCACCGAACTGCTGCCGTGGACGGTGGACTGCTTCAAGCGCGTGGCGCCGATGGTGGATTACCTCTGCGCCACGCAGGAGCTGGAGTTCTGACGCTGCGCGCCTCCAGGCTAGCCCTGATTTTCCGGTCATTCCGGCGCAGGCCGTAGGAGCTTCACAACAGCGAAGCTGGTCATCCGGCAGCCGTAAGGCCTGCACAAGCATGATCGCCACTGGATCCCGGCCTGCGCCGGGATGACGGGGCGAAAGCCCAATTGCTCGGGCAGGTCACTCAGGAGTTCTCAGCGTCCAGCCTCCTGATGCATTCCGACAGCGAGGAACCGCGCGGCGGATGCGGTAAGCGGACCCGGAGGACTCATGCTGGCTTTCATCGGCACGCCCGCAGGTTCACCTGCCCCGGCGAGCATGGGCATGATCAGAGCCGGACGGGTTCCATGCTTCGACTTGGCGGTGGCTTCGAGAAAGAGGAACGGGCGCTCAGCACCACCGACCGCGCGATTCAGCCGTGGGCACCCGGTTCTCGCTTCTGGTAACGCATCATCCACAAGCTGACGGCCACGCTTACCAGCGCGGTGATGACTACGTAGTACGCCGGCGCCATGCGGCCGGCATGCACGGCGAGCCAGCCGATCATCGCGGCAGTGCCCGCGCCGAACACGGCATAGGCCACGTTGTACGAGAACGATAGGCCGGAGAAGCGCACCGGCGGCGGGAACACCTGCACCATCACCACCGGCACCACGCCGGTCACGCCCACCAGCAGGCCGGCCAGTGCGTACAGCGGCAGGAAATGCGCACCGCCCGAGGCAAGGTCGGCGAACAATGCCCAGGTGCCTGCGATCAAGAGCAGCGAGCCGGCCAGCAAGGTCCACAAGGCACCGCATCGGTCGGCCAGCCAGCCATAGACCATGCAGCCTGCGGTGAGCGCGCAAGCCGCCAGCGCATTGCCGAGGAAAGCCAGCTTCGGCGGAATGCCAAAGCCCTTCGGCGCCAGCGTGGGCAGCATCAGGATCAACACCACAATGGCAGCGGTCAGCATCCACGTCACCAGCATCGACACCACGACGCCGCGCCGGTGCCCGGCCAGCACCACGCGCAATGGCAGTTCGCGGCTCAGTTGCTGGCGCTCGCGCATCTCCGCGAACACCGGTGTCTCGCTGAGCCAGCGGCGCAGCCACACCGCGGCGAAGCCGAATACGCCGCCGAGCAGGAACGGCACCCGCCAACCCCAGTCCAGCAGTTGCGCGGGGGCCAGCCGCGCGTTGAGCCACGCCGCCAGCAAGGAGCCGATCAGGATGCCCGCAGTCAGCCCCGCGGTGAGGCTGCCGCAGGCGAAGCCCACACGCTCGGCCGGCACGTGCTCGGCCACGAATACCCAGGCGCCAGGCACCTCGCCGCCTACCGCAATGCCCTGCACGATGCGCAAGAGCAGCAGCAGCAACGGCGCCAGCATGCCGACCTGCGCATAGGTGGGCAGCAGGCCGATCGCCAGCGTCGGCAATGCCATCAGGAACACGCTGAGCGTGAACATACGCTTGCGTCCCGAGCGGTCGCCGAAGTGCGCCATCACGATGCCGCCCAGCGGCCGCGCCAGGTAGCCTGCCGCGAAGATGCCGTAGACCTTGATCTGCGCCAGCCAAGACGCCGTGCCCTGCGGAAAGAACAGTACGCCCAGTTGCTGCGTGAGAAACACGAACACCACGAAATCGTAGAACTCCAGCGCGCCGCCAAGGGCGGAAAGCAGCAAGGTGCGTGCGTCGCGGCGATCCAGCGGGCGCGCCGCCGGCAAGGGGATGGTTTCGCTCATTGGAGGAACCGGGACCTGCAGTAAATGAGCCCGCAACATAGCGCACCACGCGGCGTTTCGCGCAACCGTTTTCCTCTATGCTCGCGCGGACTGGAATCGCTTGCTGGGGAAGGGCAAACGATGTTCGCCCCCGGCCATCGGCCCAGCCGACCGGCAGGCATCGCGCCACCGCGACGCCGACGTCCATCCACGCAATCGGGAGGGGCTTTCGATGAATCTGGGCAAACGCATGGCCGCCGAGTTCTTCGGCACGTTCTGGCTGGTACTGGGTGGCTGCGGCAGCGCGGTGCTGGCCGCCGGCTTTCCGCAACTGGGCATCGGCTTCGCCGGCGTGGCGCTGGCCTTCGGCCTAACCGTGTTGACCATGGCTTATGCCGTGGGCCATATCTCCGGCGGCCACTTCAATCCTGCGGTGACCTGCGGCCTCTCCGTCGGCGGCCGGTTCCCGATGAAGGAAGTGGTCCCCTACATCGTGGCGCAGGTGATCGGCGGACTCGTGGCCGGCGGTGTGCTGTACCTGATCGCCTCGGGCAAGGCCGGCTTCGACGCCACTGCCAGCGGCTTCGCCGCGAACGGCTATGGCGAGCACTCCCCCGGCGGATACTCGATGGGCGCCGCGGCGGTGTGCGAGATCGTGATGACCGCCTTCTTCCTGTTCATCATCATGGGCACCACCCACAAGCAGGCGGCGGCCGGCTTCGCAGGCATCCCGATCGGCCTCGCGCTGACCCTGATCCACCTCATCAGCATCCCGGTCACCAACACCTCGGTGAACCCGGCGCGCTCGACCGCGGTGGCCTTCTTCCAGGGCACCTGGGCGGTGCAGCAGTTGTGGTTCTTCTGGGTGATGCCGATTGTCGGCGGCGTGATTGGTGGCTTGGCCTATCGCTATCTGCGTAGCGACAACGAATAAGCGGCGCTACTTCGCAGCGAAACAAACACGCGGCTTTTGGCCGCGCGTTTGTTTCAAGTCTCGTAAAGCACGAATTACCTGCAACCACCGCTACACGACTGATGTTGAATTAAGTGCACTCTGGATCGTGTTTTTGAGTCGAACAAAGGGGGAAATGGTGGACATAGTAAGCACCACAACGAAAGAAAAGTGGAAAGTGATTGCATACGGTGCAATGATTACCGCCTTTCTGATGTCCTTACTCACCACAGGCCACCTCGGGGATAAAATCGCTTCCACCCAAGCAATCGATCACTTCGCAAGAACGATCGGATCATTCGTTCCAGCGGCCAATGCCGTCGCAATCCAGACTACATACCCAAGCATTGCAAGACTCACCATAGCAAGCCAATGGCTATTCTTCCCCATCTATCTGACATGCATGATTGTCACTCAGCAACATTGGGGAGCCTTGCATTGGAAAGAAGGCATATCGAAAGCAATCCGAATCAAAGCACGCATCGCCTCGATATTCCTCTTCATAATCTTCGGCGCCTACATCTATGGAGATTTCACGAATGGCCCCTTGAGCGTACTTCGTGGAACACCATTCAGTCCAGACTCAACGTGGTTTTTTACCTTGCCATTTGCTGGCCGTTTTGGCTTAGCTGTCTCCGCATTCATAACACCCTTGCTCGAAGCAACCATATACTGCGTGTTTCTTGTCTTCGCTGTTGCATTCATCACTTGGCTTGCTGGACTGAGAGGAAAACAAACCAAGAATCATCCCAACGAATGATAGAGCGCTGTGGAAAACACGACCCAATGTGCACTTGATGGGCTTGTTTCAAGCCTCGTAAAGCTCGATCGGCAAACCGTCTGGATCGGCGAAGAAAACGAAGCGCTTGCCGGTGTATTCGTCCACGCGCACCGCTTCGCAGGCCACCCCGCAGGCCGTCAACTCCGCCACCACGACATCCACGTCGTGCACCACGAAGGCGAGGTGGCGCAGACCCTGCGCCTCCGGCCACGAGGGCCGCGGCGGCGCGCCCGGGAAGGAGAACAGTTCCAGTTGCACGCCGGGGCTGACTTCCAGGTCGCACTTCCAGGAATCGCGCGCCTCGCGGTAGACCTCGCGCACGATGCGCAGCCCCAGCACCTCGCTGTAGAAAGCCTTCGAGCGCGGGTAATCCGAGCAGATCAGGGCGACGTGGTGGATGGCTTGCAACAACGCCATGCTCAGGCCTCCGAGAACGGGAACGCCAGCACCTCGGCAATGGCATCGGTACCTGCAAGGCACATCAGCAGGCGCTCCACGCCCAGCGCCACGCCGGCGCAGTCGGGCATCGCATCGAGCACGGCGAGCAGTTGTTCGTCCACGGGCAGCTCGCGCTGGCCGCGGTCGCGGCGCCGCGCGTTGTCCCGTCCGAAGCGTGCGCGCTGCTCGGCTGCGTCGTTCAACTCGTGGTAGCCGTTGGCCAGTTCGTAGCGGCCGAGGTACAGCTCGAAGCGCTCGGCCAGCGGCGGATCGCCCGCGCGCAGCTTCGCCAGCGCGCACTGGCTGGCCGGGTAGTCGTGGATCACCGTGATGCGGTTGCGCGGGAACGCCGGCTGCAGCCTGTGGGTGAGCAGCAGGTCCAGCCAGTCGTCGCGGGTGAGCCCTGCGGGGTCGATGCCCTGCCCGGCCAGCGGCGCACGCAGGTCGTCGAGCGGCGCATGCGCGGGGTCCAGCCCCAGTTCCTCGATGAACAACTGGCGATAGCCGACGATCAGCACCTCGGCGCGACGCCCCTGAAAGGCCAGCGCTGCTTCGACCAGCTCAATGGTTTCATGCATCAGGCGGCGGTGGTCCCAGCCGACGCGATACCACTCCAGCATGCTGAACTCGGGATTGTGCCGTCCGCCTGCCTCGCCGTTGCGGAACACGCGGCCCAGCTCGTAGCAGTCGCCCACGCCCGTGGCGAGCAGGCGCTTCAGCGGAAACTCCGGCGAGGTGCGCAGCCAGCGCTCGCGTGCACCGGCATCGACGTGACCGCTGAACTGCGTGCTGAAGCTCTCGATGTTGGGCTCGGTATTGCCGGCGGCGGAAAGGATCGGCGTCTCCACTTCCAGCACCTTGCGCTCGGCGAAGAAGCTGCGGATCAGGGCGTAGACGCGTGCGCGCAACTGCAAGGCCGGCATGCGGGGAAAGGTCTCGACCGTCATGCCCCGTGCTCCGCCAGCAATGCCAGCAACCGCGCCTCGTCCCACACCGGCACGCCCAGCTCGTTGGCCTTGTCCAGCTTGGAGCCGGCTTCGGCGCCGGCCACCACGAAGCCGGTTTTCTTCGAGACGCTGCCTGCGACTTTCGCGCCCAGCGCCTCGAGCTTTTCCTTCGCCAGGTCGCGGCTCATCGTGGGCAAGGTGCCGGTAAGCACCACGGTCTGGCCTTCCAGCGGAAGGGCGGCGGAACGCGCCGAGCGCGGAATCGCATCGAGCAGGCGTTGCATCGCCGCTTCCGCCTCGCGCAGGGCCATCAGTTGCGACGCGTCCGCCAGGTACGCTTCGAGATTGATTGCGGCCGCCTGCGGCAATCCCGCGGTGATCCACTGCGGCTGCCCCGCGTCGAGCAGGCGCTGCAAGGTCGCATATTGCGCGGCCAGCAGCGCCGTGCCCTTCGGGCCGAGTTTGTTGACGCGCGCCATGTCCAGCAGCACGGCGAGGTCCAGGCCTTCGCGCAGCTTGGGCGAAGGCTCGCCCTCGTCGCCGAAACGGATGCCGGCGGCAAGCAACGCATCGACCACCTGCTGGTTGCCCGGCTGCGCGAAGAAGCCGGCGATGGATGCGGCCACCTCGCCGCCGATGTCCGGCAACACGCGCAACACCGGCGCCGGCATGCTGCGCACGAACTCCAGGCGGCCCAGCCACGCGGCCAGGGTCTTCGCCGTGCTCTCGCCGATGTGCATGATGCCCAGCGCGAACAGGAAGCGCGCCAGCGTGGTGCTCTTGCTGGCAGCGATGCCGTCGAGCAGGTTATCCGCCCACTTGGTGGCGATCTTGCCTGCCTTCACCGTCTCGGGCGTGGTGCCGTCGCGCTCGTCGGCGCGGCGCTTCATCTCCAGGAAATCGTCCAGCGTGAGCCGGTAGAGATCGGCCGGTGTGTGCACGTAGCCGAAATCCACCAGCGCATCGACATAGCGCTCGCCCAGGCCGTCGATGTCCATCGCACGGCGCGAGGCGAAGTGGATCAGTGCCTCCTTGCGCTGCGCCGCGCAGATCAGGCCGCCGGAGCAGCGGTAGGCCGCTTCGCCTTCCTCGCGCAGCAGCGCCGAGCCGCACACCGGGCAATGCGCCGGCATCGTCCACGGCCGCGTGTGCGGCGGACGCTGTTCGGGTATCACACGCACGACTTCGGGAATCACGTCGCCCGCGCGGCGCACGATCACCGTATCGCCCACGCGCACGTCCAGCCGCGCCACCTGGTCGGCGTTGTGCAGGGTGGCATTGGTGACGGTGACGCCGGCCACCTGCACCGGCGCCAGCCGGGCCACCGGCGTGGCGGCCCCGGTGCGGCCGATCTGGATTTCGATGGCTTCGACCGTGGTGCTCTGTTCCTGTGCGGGAAACTTGTGCGCAATCGCCCAGCGCGGCGCGCGCGCCACGAAGCCCATCTCGCGTTGCCCCGCATAGTCGTCCAGTTTGTAGACCACGCCGTCGATGTCGTAAGGGAGGCTGTCGCGCTTCGCGCCGATGCGCCTGAAGTAGGCGACCAGGCCCGCGAAGCCGCGCGCCGTACCCACCTCGGGCGACACCGGGAGACCCCATTCGCGCAGTTGCTGCAGCGTGGCCGAATGCGTGGGCGGCAGTTCGCCGCCTTCCACCACGCCCACCGCATAGGCGAAGAAGCTCAGCTTGCGCTTCGCGGTGATCGCCGGATCGAGCTGGCGCAGCGAGCCGGCCGCGCCGTTGCGCGGATTGGCCAGGGTCTTCTCGCCCTGCGTGCGGGCGCGCTCGTTGAACGCTTCGAAATCCTTGCGCAGCATGATCACTTCGCCGCGCACCTCCAATACCTCGGGCCAGCCCGCGCCGCGCAGCTTCAGCGGAATCGCGCGCACGGTGCGCAGGTTGGCGGTGACGTCCTCGCCGGTCTCGCCGTCGCCACGGGTGGCACCCTGCGCGAACGTGCCGCGCTCGTAGCGCAGGCTGATCGCCAGGCCGTCCAGCTTGGGCTCCACCGAGAACAGCGGTTCGCTGCGATCCAGGGTCTGTTCGATGCGCCGTTCGAACTCGGCCACCTCGTGGAAGCGGGTCCGCTCGTCCTCGCCGGGTTGCTCGAAGGCATTCGACAACGACAGCATCGGCATCGCGTGCCGCACTTCGGCGAAACCTCCGCTGGCGCGCGCGCCCACTTTCCGGGTGGGCGAATCCGGCGTGGCCAGTTCGGGATGTGCCGCCTCCAGCGCTTCCAGCTCGCGCATCAGGCGATCGTATTCGGCATCGGTGATCGCCGGGTCGTCGAGCACGTGGTAGCGATGGTTGGCCTGTTCGATGCGCTCGCGCAGGTCGGCGGCACGGGTCTTGCTGTCGGCGGGGACGGGAGATGCGCTCATGGACGCAGTTTAGCGATCCGCACGCCGTGGCGGACGGTCGGCATAAGCGAATCAAAAGCCTTGGAGCGTAGCCTGAACCTCCGGCGGCCACGTCCCCCGGCCGCCAGGGAGGCATCCCATGCGCACGACACGTCTCGCACTGTTGCTGCTCGCCTTCACCCTGCCTGCTCCGGCTTTCGCCAGCGGCGGCCCGCTCGGCATCGACCACCGCCTGCATTACGACAACAGCGGCATCTGGAAGCGCAGCAACCAGAACATTCTCATGTACGGCTCCATCGTGACGGTAGCCGGTGGCGCGCTGGCCTTCGGCGACCAGGACAAGCTGGGCGACACGTTCTGGCGCTCGGTGGACGCGATGGTGATTTCCGGCCTGGGTGCGCAGGCGCTGAAATACACGTTTCAGCGCGAGCGCCCTTCGCAGACGTCCGATCCGAACCGCTTCTTCGAAGGCACCCACGCACAGAGCTTCCCCAGCGGCGAGGTCACCGCGATCACCGCCGCGGTGACGCCGTTCATGGTGAACTACGGCCCCGATCATCCTGCGGTCTATGCGCTGGCGCTGTTGCCTGCCTACGACGCGGTGGCGCGCATGAAGACGCGCGGCCACTGGCAGACCGACGTGCTGGCCGGCGCCGCGCTGGGCGCGGGCGTGGGCATCTGGACCGCGCACCGGAAATCGTCGCTGCTCATCGGCTGGTTGCCGGGCGGCTTCCAGGTCGGCTTCGTGCACCACTTCAAACCCGGCCCGTGATGGCTGCCACGCACCGTGCAGAAACACGCGGCACAGCCACGGACATGCCGCCCCCGCGACCGTGGACGATGAAACTCCGCTGACTCCGCGCAGAGGCATGACCGCAGGCAACCTGTCGCAGCAGCTATCATGCGCGCAATGTCCCTGCACGACGCCGAGCCCTCCGACCAAGCCGATGCTGTCGCCACAGCAACCGCGGTCGAGGCGGCACCCGCAATCTCTTCGCGCGAGCGCTACCGCGGACTGCTGTGGCTGGTGGCGGCGGCCTTCTTCATGCAGTCGCTCGATTCCACCGTGGTCAACACCGCGGTGCCGGCGATGGCCGAGGCGCTGAAGGAAACGCCGCTGGGCATGCGCAGCGCGCTGACCAGCTACGTGCTGACGCTGGCGATCCTGATTCCGACCAGTCCGTGGCTGTGCGACCGCTTCGGCACGCGCCGGGTGTTCGGCGGTGCCATCGTGCTGTTCGGCGTGGGCTCGCTGTTGTGCGGCGTATCGCAGACGCTGCCCCAGCTGGTGGCGGCGCGCGTGCTGCAGGGCGTGGGCGGTGCGGCGCTGATGCCGGTGGGACGCTACGTGCTGGTGCGCAGCATCGACAAGCGCGAATTCGTGGGCGCGATGAGCACGGTGGCCACCTTCGGCCTGCTCGGTTCGGTGCTGGGTCCGTTGCTGGGCGGCGCGCTGGTGGAATACACCACCTGGCGACTGATCTTCCTGGTCAACGTGCCGGTAGCGATCGCCGGCATGTGGATGAACCGGCGCGACATGCCCGAATACCGGCTCGAACGGGCCAACCGCTTCGACCTCCTGGGTTTCCTGCTGTTTGCAATCGCCTCCGCGCTGCTGCTCGCCGCGTCGGAACTGGCCGGCGCCGATCCGGTGCCGTGGTCCGAGATGGCCGCCTGCAGCGGCATCGCCCTGCTGCTCGGCGTGGTCTATGTGTGGCACAGCCGGCGTACCGCGTACCCGGTGGCCGATCTTTCCCTGCTGCGGGTCCGCAGCGTATGGGTGGCGCTGGCCGGCGGCCTGTTCACCCGCCTGGGCATCTCCGGCATGTTCCTGCTGCTGGTGCTGTTCCTGCAGGTGGGTTGCGGCTGGTCGCCCTTGGCGGCGGGCCTGATGATGGTGCCGCAGGCGCTGGGCTCGATCGCCGCGAAGTGGGCGGTCAACCGCGCGCTGGTGCATTTCGGCTATCGCCGCCTGCTGCTGGGCAACACCCTGATGGTGGCCTTGCTGCTGGCCGCGTTCGCGCTGTTCGGACAGGGCACGCCGGGCTGGCTGATCGCCGTGTTCACCTTTGCCTACGGCGCCTTCGCCGGCCTGCAGTACACGGTGATGAACACGCTGATCTACAACGACCTGGACATCAAGCACGCATCGATGGCCTCGTCGATGGCGTCCACCGTGCAGTACCTCGCGATGAGCTTCGGCATCGCGCTTTCCACCCTGCTGATGCAGGCGCTGCTGCGCGGGCATGAGCCGCACGATTTCGTGGTCGCGTTCCGCTGGACGGTGGTGTTGCTGGCCGTGGTCACCGCCGCCGCCAGCCGCGTGTTCGGCCAGTTGCGCGACAACCGGCAGCCCGAGGCACTTGCCGCCACGCCCTGAGCATCGCCACCGCACGGCAACGCGATAGCATGCGGCAATGCCCTCGCCCGGACGCGCCGCATGCACCACGCCAGCGACATCCTGCTCACCCTGTTCATCGTGTTCGTCGCCGCGCAGGTCGGCGGTGAAATCGCGCAACGGCTGAAACTGCCCGGCGTGGTGGGAGAAATCGCCGCGGGCTGCGTGGTCGGCCCTTCCCTGCTCGGCTGGATCGCGCCGGAACAGGTCGCCACCGGCACGCCGCTGGACGTGCTGGCCGAGATCGGTGTGGTCTTGCTGCTGTTCTCGGTGGGCCTGGAAACGCGGCTGGACGACCTGAAGAAGGTCGGCAAGACCGCCTTGCTGGTCGGCGTGATCGGCGTGCTGGTGCCGTTCGGCATGGGTGCGCTGTGGGCGCACGGCAGCGGCTTCGGCTGGGACAAGGCCATGTTCGTGGCCGCCGCCTTCGTCGCCACTTCGGCCGGCATCACCGCGCGCGTGCTGCAGGAACTGGGCGCGCTGCAGCGCATGGAGAGCAAAGTGATCCTCGGCGCCGCCGTGATCGACGACATCCTCGCCATGCTGCTGCTCGGCGTGGTGGTGTCCCTGCAAGGCGGCGAAGGCTTCGACACCGGCCGCCTGCTGCTGGTGCTGCTCGAAGCTGTGGGCTTCATTGCGGTGATCGGCTGGGGCGGCTCGCAGGTGATGCGCCGCAAATCCCACTGGCTGGACAAGCCGCGCCACGCGCAATCGCCGTTGCTGATCGCGTTGGCGCTGTGCCTCGGGCTGGCCTACGTCTCCACCCTGTTCGGTCTCGCCGCCATCATCGGCGCTTTCCTCGCCGGCATGATCGCCTCCGAAACCCGCCAGCGGCACATGCTGGAAAAGCAGACCCAGCCGCTGCTGGCCTTGCTCACACCGTTCTTTTTCGTCGTCACCGGCAGCAAGATCGATCTGCACGAACTGGCCAGCGCCGACGCGTTGTGGATGCTGCTGGTCGTCACTGCGATCGCCGTCGCCTCCAAGCTGATCGGCGGTGGACTGGGCGCGCTGCCGCTGGGCCGGCGCGCCGCCGCCATCGTGGGCTTCGGCATGGTGCCGCGTGGCGAAGTAGGCGTGGTGATCGCCAGTCTCGGCCTCGCTGCCGGCGTGTTCAACAACCGCGTCTACGCGATCATCGTGGCGATGTCCCTGCTCACCGCGATGGTGACGCCGCCGGTGCTCGCGTGGCTGTTGCGTCACACGCCGGCAGACGCCGGCACGGACAGCACGGACACGCCTCCACGATGACGCTGGAATGCTTGCTGTCCATCGCGGCATGCAATCTCGTTCACGCCACAGGAGGGCGGCAACGGCATAAACTTGCGACCGCCAGCATCGATTCGCCACTCACCCAAGGAGGTTCTCCCATGAGCATCAAATCCCTGCTCGCTCTCGCTTTCACCGCCGTGCTCGGCGTCGCCGCCAGCGGCACCGCCGCCGCGCAAAGCAACGGCGTGCTCGTGCGCAACGACGGCATCTATCTGCGTTGCGACCAGTGCGGCACCGTGCAGAGCGTGGAACAGAACATCACCCAGGGCGGCGGTCACGGCACCGCCGGCGCGATCATCGGCGCCATCGCCGGCGGCGTGCTCGGCAACCAGGTCGGCAAGGGCAACGGCAAGAAGCTCGCCACCGTGGGCGGCGCCGTGGGCGGCGGTTTCGCCGGCAACGCGATCGGCAACAACACCGGCAGCAGCACCAGCTGGGTCGTGCGCATCAGGATGGGCAACGGCAGCTACCAGAACGTCCAGGTAAGGGACGCCAGCGCGATCCGCCAGGGCGACCTGGTGCAGGTGGACCAGAAAGGGAACATCACGCGAATCCAGTAAGCGTTGCCAAACCGCATCGAAACGGAACGCCCCGACCGGGGCGTTCTGTTTGAGCGGGACCTCGTGCGTGGTTGCTCAGGCAGCCTTCTGTGGCCAGTGACAGATGAACCCGGTGAGGCCAGCCAGACGGCACCTTGTATCGCAATTTGCCCGTCGCCCTTCGAGCAGATGCTGCCGACCATCTTCTCCGTGGCTGCACAAGCATGCCGCCTATGTCTCCGAGTGCATAACGATCTGCGATTTGGCCATTCCGCTCTAGCGGATGCTTAACGCCTCCCGTGGTTTTCTGGAATCCGAGCACGCCAGCACCGGAGGCACCGATGTACGACGCACTCACACCATCCATCCACGCGTGGAACGAGCGGGTTCTCGCAACCATTGAAAGATGCGTGGTCAGGCAGGGGCAAATCGACGTGAACCATCTTGCCGCCGAGCTTTCGCAGGTTGCGGCATGGCCCGGTTGTCCGCAGGCCGCCGGACTTTCTCCCGCATCAGAGACACCGTCCTATCGACGGCTGCCGCTCGGCGCGGACGAGGCGCACGGCTATGAAGCGCTGTTGATCCTGTGGCCGCCGGGCCATGCGACGCCGATCCACGACCACGACGGCTTGTGGGGCATGGAATTCGTGCTCGACGGCGTGCTGGAAGTGGAATCCTTCCAGCTCCTCCCGCAACCCACCATCCACCTGGAGCGCGATCACAGCCGGATCGTGGGTGTCGGCGACCACGTCGCGTTTTCCCAGGCCGACTATGCGCATCGATGCCGCAACCTCTCCAGGAACCGCCAGGCGCTTTCCCTGCACGTATACGGCGGCGAACTGAACCGCTATCACAGCTTCATCCACGACCATGGGCAATGGTCCAGCGAGCTGCATCAGGCCGTGCGCGAAAGTACGACGCTCGCGTAGGCGTCCCCCTCCCTTTCCCTACCAGAGATCTTGACCATGCCGGATATCGCAATCATCGGCGGCGGCGCGGCCGGAGCGGCGCTGTTCGGCGCCCTCCTTTCACGCGACACATCGGACGCTGTGCACTGGGTGACCGGAAGCACGCCCCGCATCGGACGCGGCGTCGCCTATGGCACGTCGCACGATCATCACCTGCTGAACGTGCGGGCGGCCGGCATGGGCCTGTACCGGGACGCGGACGAGAGCTTCGTCGAATACAGCGCAAGGAGCCACGCCGGCTCCAGGCCCACCGACTTCCTGCCGCGCCAGCTGTTTGGCGAGTACATCGAATCGCAACTGGACAGGCGCATACGCAACGCGGAACAGCACGGCCGGCGCTTCGCCATCGTTCCCGCCACCGCCTCGGGCATCCAGCCCTCCGCCAACGGCTACGAGATCGTCCTCGACAATGGCGGCACCTTGACCGCCGGGCGGGTGGTCCTGGCCTTGGGCGCGCTTCCCCCGCGTCCGCTGCGGACGGTTTCGAAGCGCGCGCTCGGCAGCGGTGCCTACGTGTTGGATCCGTGGAGCCTCACCGCGCGTCCGAACCGTCCGCGCCGGCTCATCGTGATCGGCACCGGGCTGACCGCCATCGATACCGTGATCTCGGCCTCCATCCGCTGGCCAGACGTGGAACTGGTCGCCGTCTCGCGCCACGGCTTGCCGCCGTTCGTGCATCCGGCGCTTCCCATCGATCCGTTCCCGCAACAGGCCGAACTCAACGCCATGCTGCTGGCATGCGACGGGCCGGCGCCCGTACTCGCCGAGATCCGGCGCAGCTTCCACGAGCACCCGCACGTCGACTGGCGCAGCGTGATCGACGGCATGCGCCCGATCAACGCGAAACTCTGGCAGGCCTTCACGCCGCGCCAGCGCAAACAGTTCCTGCGGCACGCGCGCTGGTTGTGGGAATCGGCGCGCCATCGTGTGCCGCCGCAATCGGCCGAGATCATCCAGCAACTACGCGACGAAGGGCGATTGCAGATCCATGCCGCCCGCGTGCTCGACGTGGATGGCGAAGGCCCGCTCGATGTGACGGTTCGATCCCGCGACAACCAGCTCGTGACCACCCTGCAGTCGGATGTCGTGGTGCAGGCCACAGGCCTGGACACCGCAGCTGCCTTCGCCGAACACTCCCTGGTGTCGGGTCTGCTGCGTGACGGGCTCGCGTCGGCCGATCCATTGCAGCTCGGCGTACTGGCCGAACCGGACGGGCGACTGATCAATGCGGCTGGCGAGATACAGCCAGGACTTCATGCCATCGGATCGCTGCTTAGGGGCAATCTCTGGGAATGTACGGCGATGCCGGAAATCCGCGTCGCTGCCGATGCATTGGCGACTCGATTGAACACGTCGCGAGCGGATTGCGACGAATTGCCCGAGTTGCTTGTCGTGGGCTGACTGGAGATATCAGATCGATTGTTTTCACGAAGAGGAGTGGCAAAAGGATTTTCGGCGGCCCTGAAGACAAGGCGGCGCAAACGATGTCTCGGCGCGAAAACTCTATTTCTGGCCGGCTCGAATCAACGGGGACGCTACGGATGCTATATAGCGGCAGCGAACTGCTCCCGATAGCTCGCAGGTGGCACACGCAAGCGCCGCATGAAGGCTCTCCGCATGCGTTCCTCGTCCCCGAACCCGCAAAGGAAGGCAATCTGCTTGATTGCAATGTGGTTCTCCTCGAGATGGCGGCAGGCTGTCTCCAGGCGAAGGTCTTCGATCAGCTTGGCGGGTGTGCGGCCGTACTGGTCGACAAATTTGCGCGCGAAGGTACGTGGCGTCATTTTCATGCGAGCGGCCAGACGTTCGATGCTGAGCTCTTCGTCGAGATGCTCGACGATCCAGACATGCAGGGTTTCGAGCTGCGACTTGAGTTTGCGCGTACCTGCACCAGCCTGAGTGGCCAAGGTACGGCTGAATTGTGCCTGCCCGCCGGGTCGATGCAGGAAAACGACGAGGTCTTTGGCAACAGCAAGACTCAGCCGGCGATCGTGATCGACTTCTACCAGGGTTAACGCCAGATCGATGCCCGCCGAGATGCCAGCGGACGTCCAGATGTTTCCGTCGTTGACATAGATGGGATCGAGCTGCACTTGTACAGCCGGAAATTGTGCGAGCAATTCATCGACCGATGCCCAGTGCGTCACGGCACGGCGCCCATCAAGCAGACGTGCCGAAGCCAATAGAAAAGCGCCAGTGCAAACACTACAGGTGCGCCGCACGATGGTAGATGCGTGCGCTATCCATTCGACGAGCACCGTGTCGCGCATCGCCTCGGCAACCGTAACGCCGCCGACTACGATCACAGTGTCCAACTCGTGCACATTGACCGATGCAAGCGATTGCGTCTGGATTGCGACGCCGGACGACGTGCGTACCAAATTGCCTGCTGTAGACAGGTAGATCAACTCGTAAAGCGGCGAACTTTCACCCGATAACCGATTGGCGCTGCCGAATACTTCGGCGGGTCCGGCGATATTGAGAGCCAGTGCGTCCTCGAACAGTACGAATGCAACGATTTTCGCGGAAGGCATCGGCGTGGCAGAAAAGGAGGGTTGATTAGCGTTGCGCTACGGAAGCGGAGTCGTCAAGGTCTCATTCCAATCAGACGTTGTCGCATGATGCGTCGGATAGCTGCTCATCGATGATGAGTGTGAGCCTAACCTTGAAGGATGAGTTATGAATCGCTTATCGATTTTCGCGACCCTCGCCGCACTGGCCGTAACGGCGCACGCATATGCTGCCGACGCTCCGACTCTCACCCCCGAGCTTCAGCCTTTGGACATCGCCTCCGGTACCTGGCAATACCATGGAGAGAACTTGGCGACGGCTGATCAAAAAGCCGGCAAATGGACGTGGCTGGAAGAGTGTGAATGGTCTGCAAACCATGCCTTCATGTCATGCAGTTTCACCATGAACTGGCCCGACAAGGTCGTAAAGTCGCAGGCTGTAAGTACCTACAACTACAGCGACAAGAGTTATTGGCACTACGAAATGTTCGACTCTGATAA
Organism: Rhodanobacter sp. 7MK24; assembly: GCF_014842995.1. GTDB lineage: Bacteria > Pseudomonadota > Gammaproteobacteria > Xanthomonadales > Rhodanobacteraceae > Rhodanobacter_A. The sequence continues at coordinate 1,008,611 of NZ_JACYXL010000001.1, read as the reverse complement.
CGGCGGTGCCGACCCTTTCATCGCGCGCATGACCATCGCCGGTAACACGTGGACACATTACGGTAACGCCGACAAAAAGACCTATCGTGTTATTTACCACTACGTATCACCGACTCAAGTAACCGTGCGTATCGAATTGTCCAGCGACAATGTTCACTGGGCGACGCTGGCTCAGGGCGAGGGCGTCAAGGACGTCAGAGCAACCATGCGCAATTCAAATCGTTGAGTTCGGCAACGATTGGTCAACGTGCTGGCGCCTGCAGTTACGTGTTCTTCCGCCTTGTCGACCGATCTGAGCTGTCAGCAGGTCTCGTGTGTAAAGACTAAGGGTGATTTCGACCTTGCCCGTCCTGCATGCCTGGTGCGAGGACGGCCTCTGGCGAAAATGCCGGATGCCTGAGGGTGCAAGGCGCAGGTAGTTTGGGACGCGCATATCGGTTCGCTGTGGAGCGATATGTGTAGCGACAATCCCATCCTCAGAAAAGCAAAACCCCCTGTAAAAACAGGGGGTTTGCAGTTTTGGCGGAGAGAGTGGGATTCGAACCCACGGTAGGCTTACACCTACGGCAGTTTTCAAGACTGCTGCCTTAAACCACTCGGCCATCTCTCCGGATTGTCGTGCCGCTAGCCATGCTGCGCATGGCTCTACGCCAGTTTTACTCGGGACTTCCCGTCCCTCGCCCTTCGGGCCAGCGGCTTCGCCGCTGTTCGCTTCGGCTTCCTGCCTCCGCGAGCAAGACTGCTGCCTTAAACCACTCGGCCATCTCTCCGGATTATTCCGCTGGTTGCTCGCGTGCCGGCAGACGGCACGCATCCTATCAGGTCTGCCCCGTTCCCTGCCCCGTGCGGCCCTTGCGCGACAGCGCGACCAGCGCCCAGATCGTGATGGCCACGGGAATCAGTGCGCCGAGCAGCGGCAGCAACACGACGGGCTGGCGAATGCAGAGCGGCACCAGTTGGGTGGCGGTGGCATAAGCGACGATGGTGAGTCGCACGTTGCGGCGACGCGCGATCCAGGGGCTGGCGATGATCAGCAGCAGTGCGATGCTGCCCAGCACGATGTCCAGCAGGGGCATCGACCAGACGCCGGCAAAGCCGAGGCGGGTGAGGATCACCGAGCCAAGCACCGCGAGCAGGAAATAGCTGCTCCAGTACTCGACCTTGTCCCAGCCGTGCCCGGCAGGCGCGTTCACGCAATCCGCTCCTGGCCGCCCATGTACGGGCGCAGCGCGTCGGGCACGGTGATCGAACCATCGGCGTTCTGGAAGTTTTCCATCACCGCTACCAGGGTGCGGCCCACGGCGAGGCCGGAGCCGTTGAGCGTGTGCGCCAGCTCGGGCTTGCCGGTGGCTGGGTTGCGCCAGCGCGCCTGCATGCGGCGCGCCTGGAAGTCGCCGCAGTTGGAGCAGGAGGAAATCTCGCGGTAGGTGTTCTGGCTGGGCAGCCACACTTCGAGATCGTAGGTCTTGATCGCGGAGAAGCCCATGTCGCCGGTACACAGCAGCACCTTGCGGTACGGCAGGCCCAGCAGCTGCAACACCTTCTCGGCGTGGCCGACCATTTCCTCCAGCTGCGCGTGCGACTGTTCGGGCGCGGCGATCTGCACCATCTCCACTTTTTCGAACTGGTGCTGGCGGATCATGCCGCGGGTGTCGCGGCCATAGCTGCCGGCCTCGGCGCGGAAGCACATGGAGTGCGCGGTGAAGCGCATCGGCAGCGCGTCGGCCTCGACGATGCTGTCGGCGACGAGGTTGGTGAGCGCCACCTCGGCGGTGGGGATCAGGTAACGCTTGCTGTCGCCCACCAGGGTGCTGAAGAGGTCTTCCTCGAACTTCGGCAGCTGGCCGGTGCCCTGCATGGTCGCGGCGTTGACGATCAGCGGCACGTTGCACTCGAGGTAGCCGTGCTCGCCGGTGTGCAGGTTGATCATGAACTGCGCGAGCGCGCGGTGCAGCCGCGCCAGCTGGCCGCGCAGCACGGTGAAGCGCGCGCCGGAAAGCCTGGCGCCGGCATCGGCATCGAGCCAGCCGTGGCGGGCACCGAGGTCGACGTGGTCTTTTACCTCGAAGTCGAACGTGCGCGGCGTGCCCCAGCGCAGTTGCTCGGCGTTTTCGGTCTCGTCCTTGCCTGGCGGCACGGACTCGTGCGGGATGTTCGGGATGCCCAGCGCGATGTCGGCGAGCTTGGCCTGTACGTCGGCCAGCGCGGTCTCGTTGGCCTTGAGCTTGTCGCCGATGCCGGCGACCTCGGCCATCAGCGGCGCGGTGTCCTCGCCCTTGGCCTTGGCCTGTCCGATTGCCTTGGAACGGGTATTGCGCAGGTTCTGCAGCTCCTGCGTCTCGGTGGCTAGGCGCTTGCGCTCGCTTTCCAGCGACTCCACGGCGGACACGTCGAGCTCGAAGCCGCGGCTTTCCTTGAGGCGCGCCGCGGTTTCGGCGAGGCGCGAACGCAACAGGGCGGGGTCGAGCATGGGTGGTTTCCGGGCAGCTGTCGAAAGCGCCGATTATCGCTTTCGCACCCGCTGCGCCGCAACGCGCCGGTGGGCAGGAGCGCACCCTGTGCGCGATTGCCTTGCACTTCGATCAAAGCAAAAGCAATCGCGCACAGGGTGCGCTCCTGCCCGGCTATTTGCCGCGCGCCTTGCGGCGGATCTCGCGCAGCGCCAGCAGCTTGTCGCGCATCTGCGATTCCAGCCCGCGTTCCGCCGGCTCGTAGAACACCGTGCCATCCAGCGCATCCGGCAGGCATTGCTGGTCCAGCGCGACGCCACCTTCGACGTCGTGGTCGTACTGATAGCCGCTGCCGTAGCCCAGCCCCTTCATCAGTTTCGTCGGGGCATTGCGCAGATGCATGGGCACTTCCAGCGTACCCGTCTCCCCAATCGCGGCCTGCGCGGCGGCGAGTGCCTTGTAGGCGGAATTGCTCTTCGGTGCGACGGCGAGATAGACCGCGAGGTTGGCCAGCGCCAGGCGTCCCTCGGGCATGCCGACCCGCTCGAAGGTGTCCCATGCGTCCAGTGCCATGTGCCACGCGCGCGGATCGGCGAGGCCGACATCCTCCACCGACATGATGGTCATGCGGCGCATGAGGTAGGACGGGTCGCAGCCGCCGTCCAGCATGCGCGCCAGCCAGTAGATCGCCGCGTCCGGGTCGGAGGAACGCACGGATTTGTGCAGCGCCGAGATCAGGTCGTAGAACTGCTCGCCCTGCTTGTCGAAGCGGCGCGTGCGGTCGGCCAGCACCTGTTCCAGCGTGGCCTGGTCGATGCGGTTGCCTTCGGCCAGCTCGGCGGCGATCTCCAGCAGGGTGAGCGCGCGGCGCACGTCGCCGTCGGCGGCCTGGGCGATCAGCTGCAGCGGGGCATCGTCCACCTGCAGGTTTTGCGCACCGAGGCCGCGCTCCGCATCCTCCAGCGCACGCCTGAGCGCGGCCACGATGTCGTCCGCCGACACCGCCTCCAGCACGTGCACGCGGCAGCGCGAAAGCAGCGCGGAATTCAGCTCGAACGAGGGGTTCTCGGTGGTGGCGCCGACGAACAGGATCACGCCGCGCTCGATGTGCGGCAGGAAGGCGTCCTGCTGGGCTTTGTTGAAGCGGTGCACCTCGTCCACGAACAGCACGGTGCGCCGACCCTGGGCGAAGTTCACCTCTGCCTCGGCCAACGCCTTGCGTACCTCGGGCAGGCCGGAAAGCACGGCCGAGATCGCCTTGAAGTCGGCCGCGGCGTACTGCGCCACCAGCAATGCCAGCGTCGTTTTGCCGCAGCCGGGCGGCCCCCACAGCACCATGGAATGCAACCGGCCAGCCTCCAGCGCGCGGCGCAGGGCACGGTCGGGCGCCACCAGCCGGCGCTGGCCCACGATTTCATCGAGGTTGCGCGGGCGCATGCGCTCGGCCAAGGGCTTCAGCGCGTCGGGTTCGGCAAACAGGGAGGCGGAGGGCTGAAAGGGATTGGGGGGCATGACCACCATGATACGGCGGCCGGTGCGGACTAGCCCGGGCACCCATGACACCGGTTATCATGTGAGGTTGGTACAGCGCGCACGGGGAGCTGCGCATGTCCGGGGGAATCCGCCAGCATCCAGGTCCGCACCACCATCGCCGAAGGCGAGGCGATGGACTGTGCGCGGCTTTCATGACGGTGCTGATGGTGTTGCTGTCGCTGTCGCCCGCGCACGCGGCAGCCCCGACTGATCGCTGGCACACGCTGGAACGGCAGTGGTTCGACACCGTGGGCATGGCCGAGGGCCTGCCCCATTCCATCACCACCGCGCTGGCGGAGGATCGCGACGGCCTGCTCTGGATCGGCACCATGGGCGGCCTGGCGCGCTACGACGGCTATCACATGCGGGTGTTCGAGCAAGCCAGCGCCACGGCCACCGGCCTGCCCGACACCTATGTGCGCACCCTGCTCGCGTTGCCGGACGGCGGCTTGCTGGTGGGCACGAACGCCGGGGGACTGACGCGTTTCGATCCGCAGACCGGGCAGTTCCACAATTATCCGGTGGGCGCCGGCGGCACCAGCAGCCGCAAGATCTACGCCCTGTCGCCCGACGGCGATCATGGCGTATGGGTCGCCACCGACAGCGGGCTGGACCGACTGGACCTGCGCAACGACCGCATCGAACCGATACCCACCGGCGGAGAAGCCGCACCGCGCGATTTCACCGTTTACCAGGACCGTTCCGGGAACGTCTGGCTGGGCAACAACAAGGGACTGTTCGTGCGTTACGCGGGCAGCGCCGATTTCGTGCGGCCACCGCATCCCGCGGGCGTGGTCGACCAGATACTGCGCAGCGAAATCTGGGCCGTGCGCGAAGACGCCGAAGGCCGGCTCTGGGTGGGCAGCGTGCAGATGGGCACGCTCTACCGCGAGGCCGACGGCAGCTGGCGCATGGTGCCGGGCTTCAGCGGCTACGCCGGCGAGGCGCAACAGGCCACCGTGCGCGATTTCCTGGAGGTGGCGCCGAACCGGATGTGGATCGCCACCGACGGCGACGGCATCGTCACCTACAGCCCTGGCGACATCAGCACGCGCGTGATCGCCCAGGACACTTCGCTGCCCTCCTCCTTGCCCGGCAACACCGTGCGTGCGCTGCTGCTGGGGCAGGCTGGCAATGTCTGGGCCGCCACCGACCTCGGCGCCGCGCGCAGCAACGCCAGCGCCAACATCGCGTTTTCCCTGCTGCCTGCGGCCGATCCCGCGCACTCGCTCTCCAACCCCAATGTGCGCAGCGTCTACGTCGATGCAAGCGGCCGGATCTGGCTGGGCATGGCGGTTGGCGGCATCGACATCATCGATCCGGTCGACGCCACCGTGCGTCACCTGCGGCTGGACGGCAAGCAGGCCCGCCGCGACGTGCAGAGCCTCTCCGAGGCGCCGGACGGCTCGATCTGGGTCGGAACCCAGGGGCTGGCGCGCATCGATCCGGTCACGCTGACCCTCAAAGGTTCCATCCTGCCCGAGCTGGACGGCGGCCCGGTGCTGAGCCTGCTCAGGCTGGGACCGTACATGTTGATCGGCACCTACAACGGCGCCTACCGCTACGACACGCGGAACGGCCAGTTGATCCACTACGGCCACGTCGCCAACCAGCCCGACAGCCTCGGCAGCGATACCGTGCACCAGATCGTGCGCGTGGGCACGTCGATCTGGTACGCCACCAACAACGGCATCAGCATCGCACGCGATCCGTTGCAGACCAGCGGCTTCGTGAACCTGGCTCGGCGCGAAGGCGATTCCGGCAGCCTGCCGCAGAACCTGGTGGATTCCATCGCCGTCGACACGCGCGGCCGCATCTGGGTGGGCACGCTGGGCGGCCTTGCCATGTTGCCGAACGGCGACGCATCGCCCTGGCGTTTCCAGCGGTTCGGCATGGAGGCCGGCCTGGTCAACGACAAGATCACCGCCCTGCTGCCCGACGACAACGGCAACGTGTGGGTCAGCACATCCAACGGCATCTCCGTGGTCGACGGCAACAGCCTGCGCATCCGCAACCTCGGCATTCGCGACGGGCGGCACATCGTCAGCTACATCTATGCCGCCGCCGCGCGCGCACCGGACGACACGCTGCTGTTCGGTGGCCTCGGCGGTCTCACCGTGGTGCGCCCGCTTCGATACCGGACCGACGTCCCACAAGCCCCGCTGCGCTTCACCAACGCGCTGGCGGACGGACACCCGCTGCCCTTGCCCGCCGACCACGGCACCCTTGCGTTGTCAGCCTCCCAACGCAGCCTGCGGGTGGACTTCGCGCTGCTCGACTATCAGGCGCAGCAGGAAACCGACTACAGCTACCGCATGGACGGTTTCGACAGCGACTGGATTGACGTACCCAAGGGCACCCTGCCCAGCGCGATCTACACCAACCTGCCCCACGGCCAATACGTGTTGCACCTGCGCGCCGTGCCGCGCGGACTGCATGCGCACACCGTCGAAAGCCAGCTGGATATCTACGTGGCGCCGCTGTGGTACGAAACCCTGTGGGCACGCCTGCTGGGGATCGTGCTGGCGCTGGCGCTGGTCGTGCTGCTGGTGCATCTGCGCACGCTCTACCTGCGCCACAGCGCCACGCAATTGCAGGCGCAGATCGACGCACACACCCGCGAATTGCTCGCCGCCAACCGGCGGCTGGACCTGCTGGCCAGCACCGACGAACTGACCGGGGTGAGCAACCGCCGCCGCTTCCTCGAACTGGCCGAAGGAGTGCGCTGCGACGCCAGCTCGATGCCCGCCTGCATCGCCCTGCTGGACCTGGATCGCTTCAAGCTGGTCAACGACGAACATGGCCACCTTGCCGGCGACGCCGTACTGCGCACTGCCGCCGGCGTCATCTGCCAGCAATTGCGTACCGGCGACCTGGTCGGCCGCTACGGTGGCGAAGAACTCGTGCTGTGCCTGCCGAACGACACCAGCGAGCAGGCGATGGCGGTCGCCGAGCGGATCCGCAGCAAGCTCCGCAGCACGCTCATCCGGCACGAAGGGCGCGCCATCTCCATCACGGTAAGCATCGGCGTCGCCGAGCTGCGCCCCGGCGAGAGCATGAACTCATGGCTGTCGCGCGCCGATACCGCGCTCTACGAATCCAAGCACCACGGCCGCAACCGCTGCACGCTGGCCAGCTGATTCGGTTGCTCGAACAGCAACGCACCGACGGCGCTGCCTGGCGCGAAGCGCGCCGCCACGAGCACGAGACGCGCAACTGCGACATGGCCAGCTGCAGGCCGCGCAGCAGATGGCCTGGACAGATGCGCATGCCGGCGAAGATGCCGGTGGCGTGCGGTGCGGACCACCATGCCGTTGCCCGCGCTGACCCTGCCTTTCCAGCGCTACCGGCAGGAGACCATCAGTTCTGCAGCGGCTGCACCTGCAACACGGGGGCGTCGCCGATCACGTCGGCGCCCTTGGGTGGCACGAAGGTGAACACCGACGCCGGGATCTCGGCATTGCGCTTCCAGTTCGAGAAACGGATGTCGGTGGTGGAACCGAGCTGGTCCTTGAAGGTCATCCGCGCCAGCCCGTTCGCGTCGAAACCGAGATCGGCATAGGCGAACTGCGGATCCTTGGCGGTGGAAGTGAGGCGCAGCCAGACCAGGCCGTCGTGCTCGCCCTGCTCGGCGACCTTGAACTCCTTGTCCATCTGCTTGAGGTCGGTGAGCACGGTGAGCGGGCTGTGCGCTTCTTCGCCGGACTGGATGCGCACGGTGACCTGCTCCAGCTCGGGGTCGTACATCCACACGCGGCTGCCGTCGGCCACGATGGTCTGCTTGTAGGGAGCAGTGGTTTCCCAGCGGAACTGCCGCGGCGCCTCCAGCGCCAGCGTGCCGCTGCTGGTCTTGCCGGCGTTGCCGTTCGGATCGAGCAGGGCCTGGGTGAAATTGCCGGTGAGCGAATGCAGGCCGGTGGCGAACGCGTCCAGCCGTGCGCGGGCTGCACCGGTGGCGGCCTGTGCTACGCCTGTCAGCGACAGCAGGAGCGCTACGACGACGAGAATGAGGCGTTTCATGGAGACTCTGTGCGCAATGCGATGCGCGCATTGTAGAGGGGAAGGCTTAACCGTTCGACGCTGACCGCAACGCCAGGGCTCGCTCTTCTCTGCCGGGAGTACGCAAGGAGATGCCGTGGATGACGTCGGCGTTGAGGCGCAAGGCAGGCAAGATGAGGAAGTCTTGCCTTGTTGCCCGATTGGAGCGATCCGTCTTGCCGGCTCGTCTCAGGAATCGCCCCTCACTCCAGTCCTATCCTGAAGGGGAGAAGGAGCGAATCGCTCAACCCTTGGGCGGCGGCGGTGCCAGCACTTCGCGATTGCCGTTGTGCTGCGGCGCGCTCACCACGCCGTCCTGCTCCATCTGCTCGATCAGACGCGCGGCGCGGTTGTAGCCGATGCGCAAATGCCTTTGCACACCCGATATCGAGGCGCGGCGTGTCTGGGTGACGATAGCCACGGCTTTGTCGTAGAGCTGGGCATCGGCGTCGCCGCCCTCCTCGCCCTCCTGCGGCAGGCCGGAGTCGTTGATGAACTTGCCGTCGGAGGTGGCCTGCACTTCCTCCAGCACGCCTTCGATGTATTGCGGCGCGCCCTGCGCCCGCAGCCAGTTCACCACGTTGTGCACCTCGTGGTCGTCCACGAAGGCGCCGTGCACGCGCTCGGGCATCGCGGTGCCGGGCGGCAGGTAGAGCATGTCGCCGTGGCCCAGCAGCGCCTCGGCGCCGGACTGGTCGAGAATCGTGCGCGAGTCGATCTTGCTCGACACCTGGAACGCGATGCGGGTAGGGATATTCGCCTTGATCAGGCCGGTGATCACGTCCACCGACGGACGCTGCGTGGCCAGCACCAGGTGCACGCCGGCGGCGCGCGCCTTCTGCGCGAGGCGGGCGATCAGCTCCTCCACCTTCTTGCCGACGATCATCATCATGTCGGCGAACTCGTCGATGATGATGACGATGTAGGGCAGCGGCTCCAACGGCTCGGCGGCGAGGTTGGGCATCTCGGGATTGGGACGGAACAGCGGGTCGAGCAGCGGCTGGCCTGCGTTCTCGGCGTCCTTCACCTTCTTGTTGAAGCCGCCGAGGTTGCGCACGCCCACCGCGGCCATCAGCTTGTAGCGGCGCTCCATCTCGGCCACGCACCAGCGCAGCGCGTTGGCGGCTTCCTTCATGTCCGTCACGACCGGCGCGAGCAGGTGCGGGATGCCCTCGTACACCGAGAGCTCCAGCATCTTCGGGTCGATCATGATCATGCGCACGTCTTTGGCACTGGCCTTGTACAGCAGGCTCAGCACCATCGCGTTCACCGCCACCGACTTGCCCGAGCCGGTGGTGCCGGCCACCAGCAGGTGCGGCATCTTGGCCAGGTCGGCCACCACCGCGCGGCCACCGATGTCCTTGCCCAGCGCCAGCGCCAGCGGCGACTTGGTCTGGTCGTATTTGTCCGAGCGCAGGATCTCGGAGAGGTAGACGATCTGCTTCTTGGTGTTGGGCAGCTCCAGTCCGATCACGTTCTTGCCAGGGATCACGTCTACCACGCGCACGCTGACCACCGAGAGGCCGCGCGCGATGTCCTTGTCCAGGCTGGATACCTGCGAGCCGCGCACGCCGGGCGCCGGCTCCAGCTCGAAGCGCGTGATGACCGGGCCGGGATACACGCCCACCACCTTGGCATCGATGCGGAACTCCTTGAGCTTCAGTTCCACCTGGCGCGACAGCACTTCCAGCGTTTCTTCCGAATAGCCCGGGCCCTGCTCCGGCGCTTCGTCCAGCAGCGACAACGGCGGCAGTTCGCCCGGCTGCGAGGCGCCGGTGAACAGCGGAATCTGCGTTTCAACCTTCGCCCGCTCGCTCTTGGCCACCGGCGTCGGGGGTGCTTCGATGCGTACCGGCTCGCGCTTGGCCTGCTTCACGGCCTCGGCCTTCTTCACCACGTCACGCTCGGCACGCGCCTGCTGCGCCTTGATCACATCGGGCGCCGCGCGCAGCTTGCCGCGCAGCCATTCGACCGCGCGCAGCGTGGCCTGCCCGGTCCAGTCCATCACCTTGAACCACGACAGACCGGTGGCCAGCGTCACCGCGACGAGGAACAGCGCGAGCAGCAGCAGCGGCGCGCCCTTGTCGCCGAAGGCGGCGAGCAGGCCATGCGCTACCGCACGACCGATCACGCCACCGGCGCCTTCCGGCGCCATCGTGCTCTGCGGGAAGTTGAGCCAGCACAGCCCCGGCGCGGTGATGAAGAAGAACACCGAGCCGACCAGCCGCAGCGAGGACTCCCACGGCTGCACCGGCAATACGCCACGCTGACGCAGCACCGGCACGCTGAGCGCCAGCAGCAACAGAGGGAAGAAATACGCCACGCCGCCAAACAGGTAGCGCAGCAGGTCGGCCACATAGGCACCCACCGTGCCGCCGAGGTTGCGGCTGTGCGCGACCACGCCGGCATGCGACCAGCTCGGATCCTGCGCGTCGTAGCTGAACAGGCACACCAGCAGGTACAACGCCAACGCCAGCAATACCAAGGCACCCGCCTCGCGCAGGCGGCGCTTCAACTCGTCGCTCAGGCCGGCCGACTCCTTCTTTTGTTTGACGTTTGCGCTTGGCGCCACCGGGACGTGCTTCCGTAATGTCGATAGTCCAGGCAAGTCTACACAGGCGGCGCAGGCTTCAGTAGCCGCCGTATCCCTTGAATCGGCCGCCCACCTTCCCCATCCTTGCGGTTCCACGTCGTGCCGGCCACGGCGATGAAACCTGCACGGCGGTTGCGGCGAATAGCCCTGCAACCGCCGACCACCCTGAGGAACCCGCGCATGACCGCCACGCCCAAGCACACCCGCCTGCTGATCCTCGGCTCCGGCCCTGCCGGCTACACCGCCGCGGTCTATGCCGCGCGCGCCAACCTCAAGCCGACCATGATCACCGGCCTGCAACAGGGTGGGCAGCTGATGACCACCACCGATGTGGACAACTGGCCGGGCGATGTGGAAGGCCTGCAGGGCCCGGCGCTGATGCAGCGCATGGCCGAGCACGCCGAGCGCTTCCATACCGAGATGATCTTCGACCACGTCCACTCGGTGGATCTCGCCAAGCGCCCGTTCCGCCTCACCGGTGACTCCGGCGAGTACACCGCTGATGCCCTGATCATCGCCACGGGTGCCACCGCCAAGTATCTCGGCATCGCCAGCGAGGAGAAGTTCAAGGGCAAGGGCGTGTCCGCCTGCGCCACCTGCGACGGCTTCTTCTTCCGCGAGCAGGAAGTGGTGGTGATCGGCGGCGGCAATACCGCGGTGGAAGAGGCGCTGTACCTCTCCAACATCGCCAGCAAGGTCTACCTGGTGCACCGCCGCGACAAGCTGCGCGCCGAGAAGATCATGCAGGACAAGCTGTTCGAGAAGGCCGCCGCCGGCAAGATCGAGCTGGTGTGGAACCATACCGTGGACGAAGTGCTGGGCGACGACTCCGGCGTCACCGGCGTGCGCGTGAAGGACGTCAACTCCGGCGCCACCCGCGACATCGCCGCTACCGGCTTCTTCGTCGCCATCGGCCATACGCCCAACACCGGCATCTTCGCCGGCCAGCTGGAAATGCACGACGGCTATCTCAGGATCAAGAGCGGCCAGAACGGCATGGCCACCATGACCTCGGTGCCCGGCGTGTTCGCCGCTGGCGACGTGGCCGACCACGTGTACCGCCAGGCGATCACCTCGGCCGGCTTCGGCTGCATGGCCGCGCTGGATGCGGAGCGCTGGCTGGAGCAGCAGAAGCCGGCTGGCTGAATCACCGCGTCCCAAGACTTGAAAGCGCTCTGATCTTGTCCGTCATCCCAGCGAAAGCCGGGATCCAGCGTCTTAAGAACATGGCGCGCGAAGGCGCTGGATTCCGGCTTGCGCCGGAATGACGAGCCAAGGCAAAGAGATTGAACCGCATGAGCGTCGCCACGCTGCACTACATCCACGACCCGCTGTGCGGTTGGTGCTACGCCGCCCAGCCGCTGGTGGGCGCGGCCATCGCGCAGTTGGGTAGCCGCCTCGCGCTGCGCCTGCACGGCGGCGGCCTGTTCGGCGAGCCACGCCGCGTCGATGCCGCGCTGGCGCAACACATCGTGCATTCCGACGAACGCATCGCCCAGCTCAGCGGTCAGCCGTTCGGCGAGGCCTACAAGCAGGGCCTGCTGGCGGACGACGGCACCGTGCTGTATTCGCTGCCGCCCATCGCCGCCGTGCTGGCCGCCGAATCGCTGGATGCCGCGAAGGCCTACCCGATGCTGGTCGCGATCCAGAACGCGCACTACCGGCGCGGCCTGCGCGTGGTCGAACCGCAGGTACTGGCCGAACTGGCCGAGGAAATCGGACTGGATGCCGCGCACTTCGCCCAGGCGCTCGTACGCGCGGACGGCCACGACCTGTTCGAGCACATAGAAGCCAGCCGTCGCCTGCTGGACGAAGCGGGCGGCCGCGGCTTCCCCAGCCTGCTGCTGGAAATCGACGGGCGCCGCGCGCTTCTTCCGCACCATCACTATTACGGCCGCCCCGATACCTTCGTGCAGATGCTCGCCACGCAACTGCCGGCCTTGCACTAGGCAACGGACTCCCCGGTAGGAGCGCACAGGGTGCGCTCCTACAGTGGCTAATATCGCCTGCATGCCCGAAGCACGCTTCCACGACCGCATCGCCGACATCCCTGCCCATGACTGGGATGCGCTGCGTCCCGATGGCAACCCTTTCGTTTCGCACGCTTTCCTACACACCCTGGAAGACAGCGGCTGCATCCGCCCCGACTGGGGCTGGCAGGCATATCACCTCGGCCTGTACCAGCACGGCCGGCTGCGCGCCGCCGCACCGCTCTACCTCAAGGGCAATTCGCATGGCGAGTTCGTGTTCGACTGGAGCTGGGCCGCCGCATGGGAACGCGCCGGCGGCGACTACTACCCCAAGCTGCTGTGCGGCGTGCCTTACTCGCCCATCACCGGGCCACGCCTGCTGACCGGCGGCAATGCCGGGCTGAAGGACGCGTTGGTCGACGCCATGCGACGCGAAGCGGAACGCCTGCAACTGTCATCGGTACATGCCAACTTCCTGCCGGCCGACGAAGCCGAAGCCTTCGGCACGGACTGGCTGATGCGTTCCGACGTGCAGTTCCACTGGCACAACCGCGGCTGGCGCGATTTCGACGACTTCCTCGCCGCGCTCAACCACAAGAAGCGCGCGAATATCCGCCACGAACGCGCCCGCGTGGCCGCCACCGGCCTGCGCGCAATCTGGTGCGATGGCGCCACGCTCAGCGAGGCCGAATGGGACGAAATACATGCGCTCTACCTCGCCACCTTCGACGCCAAGGGCAACCACGCCGCGCTGACGCCGACATTTTTCCGCCGGCTGGGCGGCATGGCGCAACTCGCGTTGGCATACGACACGGATGGCATCGCCGCGATGGCGCTGTTCCTCGAAGGCGACGGCGTGCTGTACGGACGCTACTGGGGCAGCCGCGTCGATGTGCCCGGCCTGCACTTCGAGCTGTGCTACTACCGCGGCATCGAATACGCGATAACGCAAGGCTTGCGGAGCTTCGAACCCGGCGCGCAAGGCGAGCACAAACTGGCGCGCGGCTTCCTTCCGGTGCGCACGCACTCGCGGCATCTGCTGGTGCACGAGGGTTTCCGTACTGCCGTGCGCGAAGCCTTGCGCGGCGAATCCGCATCGATGGACAGCTACGCGGAAGAGTGCATGGCGCACAGCCCTTATGCCCGACGCGATACACAAGGCGGCGAACCATGATCCGCCTGCCCAGACTCGATTCCGACTCGCCGGCACGCTTTCCCGCTCCGGACACGGCGCTGATCGAACCGAATGGCCTGCTCGCGTTCGGTGGCGATCTTTCGCCCGCACGGCTGCTGGCCGCCTATAGCCAGGGCATCTTTCCGTGGTACGGCGAAGGCGAGCCTATCCTGTGGTGGTCGCCCGACCCGCGCTGCGTGTTCCGCACCGAGGCATTGCGCACCAACCGCAGCCTGCGCCGGCAACTGCGCGGCAAGTCGTGGCGCATAAGCGTGGACGAGGCATTCGACACCGTGATCCGTGCCTGCGCCGCGCCGCGCGGAGAGCACGGCGGCACCTGGATCATCCCGGAAATGATGGCCGCCTACTCCGCGCTGCACCGGCTGGGCCACGCGCACAGCGTGGAGGTATGGGACGGTACGCGACTGGTGGGTGGCGTCTACGGTGTGGCAGTCGGCCGGTTGTTCTGCGGCGAATCGATGTTCAGCGTCGAAAGCGGCGGCTCCAAGCTCGCCCTGGTGAGTTTGGCGGCCCTGCTGCGGCAATGGGGCTGGCCGTTGATCGATGCGCAGGTGGCGAATGCGCACACGCTGGGCCTGGGCGCCGAGGAAATGCCACGGGAGAACTACCTGCGCGAAGCGGCGCAGCTCACTGCGCTGCCCGGCCGCGTGGGCAGCTGGGCACCCTGCGCTTCACAGGTTCAATTCGGCGACTGCGGCGGCGCGTGACGCGCGACGGCAACGAAGATCGCGGAGGCCGGGCGCCCCGTGTCCGGGTGCAAGGGCTCGACCAACTGCACGAGATCCAGGCCGGCTCGCTCGAAAGCGGTCACCCACGTGCCCAGCGTCCGAAAATACCAGGGGGCCGCCTGACCGAAACCCTCGCCACATCCAACCCACGAACCCTCGCGCCAGCCATCCGCGTACGGCTCACCGGCCATCGCAGGATGCAAGGTCTGCACGATCAGTGCGCCACCCGACTCCAGCAGGCGCGGCACCGCGGCGAGCAGGGCATCGACCGAGGCTCCACCGAGCAACGAGAAATTGCAGATCACCGCATCGGCCCGTTGATCCAGGGCACCCGAAGCGATGGCCTCGTGGGACATGACGCGAAAATCGCCGCCGCCTTTGGCACGGGCCGCTTCAACGAGTGCCGGTACCGCATCCGTGCCGAGTACCTGCACATCCTTTTCCGCCAGCGCCCGCGCCAGCCAGCCTTCGCCGCAGCCCACGTCGATCGCCGTGCGGGGCGAACGCGCAAGCACGGCGTCGATAATGGCCCGATCGGTCACCAGCTTCCGGCTGTCGATGCGCCCCTCACGCACCGCACATTCCCAAGCCCGTGCGTTCGCGCGCCAGGCATCGAGGATCAGGGCCTCCTGCGCGCCGTCAGTCACTCGGTTCAGCTGCCGCGTGCGGCGTACTTGCGCGCCACGTAGTCGTCGAGGATGCCCACGAACTCGCTGGCGATGTGCTCGCCGCGCAGGGTCATCGCCTTCTCGCCATCGATGAACACCGGCGCCGCCGGCGCTTCGCCATTGCCCGGCAGCGAGATGCCGATGTTGGCGTGCTTGGACTCGCCCGGCCCGTTCACTACGCAGCCCATCACCGCCAGGGTGAGGTTCTCCACGCCGTCGTATTTCACGCGCCACGCCGGCATCTGTGCGCGCACGTGTTCCTGCACGGTCTTCGCCAGCTCCTGGAAGAATTCGCTGGTGGTGCGCCCGCAGCCGGGACATGCGGTGACCAGCGGCGTGAACGAACGCAGGCCCATGGTCTGCAGCAGCTCCTGCGCCACGATCACCTCGCCGGTGCGCGAGGCGCCCGGTTCCGGCGTGAGCGAAATGCGGATGGTGTCGCCGAGGCCTTCCTGCAGCAGCACCGCCAGCGCGGCGCTGGAGGCGGTGATGCCCTTGGAACCCATGCCCGCCTCGGTCAAGCCAAGGTGCAGTGCGTAGTCGCAGCGCGCGGCGATGTCGCGATACACCGCGATCAGCTCCTGCACGCCGGACACTTTGCACGACAGGATGATGCGCTCGCGCGGCAGCCCGATCTTCTCGGCCAGCGCGGCGGAATCCAGCGCCGAACGGATCAGCGCCTCGCGGGCCACATGGCTGGCATCCCACGGATCGGCGCGCAGCGCGTTCTCGTCCATCAGGGTGGCGACCATGCTCTGGTCCAGCGAACCCCAGTTGGCGCCGATGCGCACCGGCTTGCCGTACTGGATCGCCTTCTCGATGATCGCGCCGAACTGCGCATCCTTCTTCTTGCCGAAGCCCACGTTGCCGGGGTTGATGCGGTACTTCGCCAGCGCTTCGGCGCAGGCCGGCTCCTGCTCCAGCAACTGGTGGCCGTTGTAGTGGAAGTCGCCGATGATCGGCACGTCCACGCCCATCATCGCCAGCCGCTCGGCGATGCGCGGCACCGCGGCCGCCGCAGCCGGCGTGTTCACCGTGATGCGCACCAGTTCGGAACCGGCGCGCGCCAGTTCGGCGATCTGCTTCGCCGTGGACACCGGATCCTCGGTGTCGGTGTTGGTCATCGACTGCACCACGATGGGCGCGCCGCCACCCACGCGCACCTTGCCGATCTGTACGCCGACGCTTGGACGACGCGCCTGCGGCAGGGCTTCGCGGGGCTTCGTGCTGATGGAATCGTTCATGCGGGCAACCATGTATCCGTCACCGCGTGGCGTGCGGCGTGAAGGCATAAATTCTACCGGAACGCTCATGACAATCGACCGCTCCGTACATCAGGCATTACCTGCACAACCGCCGCCAAGTCACTGTTACGCAAGACCCGGCATCGGCAAGACGTGCTAGGCTCGGCTGCTCATGCTTTCGCCCGACGACCGCCCCGCTCCACCCCGCCACATCCTCACACCCAGCACGCTGAACCGGCTGGTGCGCGGGTTGCTGGAAGATGCCTTGCCGCTGGTGTGGATCGAAGGCGAGCTGTCCAACGTGGCGCGCCCGGCCTCCGGACATCTCTATTTCACGCTCAAGGACAGCGGCGCCCAGGTGCGCTGCGCGATGTTCCGCCCGAAAAGCGCCGCGCTGCGCTTCAAGCCCGTCGATGGCATGCAGGTGCTGTTGCGTGCACGGGTGGGCCTGTACGAACCGCGCGGCGAATTCCAGCTGGTTGCCGAGCACATGGAACCGGCCGGCGAAGGCGCGCTGCAACGCGAGTTCGAGCGGCTGAAGGCGCAGCTGGATGCCGAAGGTCTGTTCGACGCCGCGCGCAAACGACCGCTGCCCCGCTACGCACGACGCATCGGCGTCATCACCTCCGCCACCGGTGCGGCGATCCGCGACGTGCTCAGCGTGCTCGAGCGGCGCTGGCCGCTGGCCGAGGTGGACGTGCTGCCGGTGCCGGTGCAGGGCCGCGAAGCGCCACCCGCCATCGTCGCCATGCTGAAGAGGGCCTCGGCCAGCTCGCGCTACGACGTGCTGCTGGTCACCCGCGGCGGCGGATCACTGGAAGACCTGTGGGCCTTCAACGACGAAGCCGTGGCGCGCGCCATCCATGCCAGCGCGGTGCCCGTGGTGAGTGCGGTGGGTCACGAGGTGGACTTCAGCATCGCCGACTTCGTGGCCGACCTGCGCGCGCCAACCCCATCGGCCGCCGCCGAACTGCTGGTACCCGATGCGCAGGCCACCCTGCGTCACCTGCGCCAGCTGCGGCAACGCCTGGCGTTGTTCGAGCAGCGCCGCCTGCAATCGCTCACTCAGCGCGTCGACCACTTGCTCGCGCGCCTGCAGGCGCAGCGCCCGCAGGCACGGCTCGCGCGCGACCGCGAACGCCTTGCCCATCTGCGGCACCGCCTGCTTGGCGTGCTGCGCGAACGCCAGCAGCGCGACCGCGCCCGGCTGGACCACCTGCATGGCCGCCTGCTGGCGCGCCATCCGCAACAGCGGCTTCCGCTGCTGCAACGGCAACTGGCCGAACAATCCCAACGCCTGCGCCAGGCCATCGCCCGCCAGCTGGAACGCGACCGCCATGCCCTGCAGCAAGCCGCCCGCACGCTGCACGCCGTCAGCCCGCTGGCCACGCTGGAACGCGGCTACGCCATCTTGTTCGACGGCGACGGAAGGATCGTACGTGCACCCGATGACGTGGGCGAAGGCGAACATCTGCAGGCCCGTCTGGCGACCGGCGAACTGAAGTTGCGGGTGCTCGGCAAGTAATCCGTCAGCATCCGCCTCCGTCCCGGCCTCGGAACGGCCCACGCGTTCAGTCAGTGTCGCGATGTGCCCTGCCGGCCAGGCGCACCATCGCATCGGCCGCGTTGACGAATTCCGAAGGCATCATCACGATGGTCATCGTGTTCTGCTCGGCGCCGACCTCGGTAAGCATCTGCATGCGCCGCAGTTCGATCGCCATCGGCGTCTGTGCCATCTTGGTCGCCGCTTCGGTGAGCTTCAGCGCGGCATCGTGCTCGGCCTCGGCCTTGATGATTCGTGCACGCTTCTCGCGATGCGCCTCGGCTTCCTGCGCCATCGCACGCTGCATGGATTGCGGTATCTCGACGTCCTTGATCTGCACCATGTCGACCTCGACACCCCATGGCTCAGTGACCTTGTCGATGATCTTGCCCAGGGTGCTGGACAGCTTCTCCTGCTCCTTCAGCAGCTCGTCCAGCGAGTGCTGGCCGATCACGCTGCGCAAGCTGGTAAGCGCGGTCTGCCGCACCGCGTCCTCGAAACGCGCCACCTGCACGATGGCCCGCTCGGGATTGACCACCTTGTACCAGACCACGGCCCGCACCTTCACCGGCACATTGTCGTTGGTCATGGTTTCCTGGGGCTCGATGTCCTGGGTCATCACCCGCATGTCCACGATCAGCATGCGGTCGATGGCCGGGATGATCCACGTCAACCCGGGCCCGCGGGTGGCGCAATAGCGCCCAAGCCGGAACACCACGCCGCGCTGGTACTGCTGCAGCACGCGCAAGCCGCTCAGGGCGAACAGCAGCAGCAACAGGATGACGAAAGCATAGCCAGACATGGGATCACCCGTTGAAAGCAAAGCCGGAGACTTCAGTGTACGCGCAGGGATCACGCCATGCCCTCCGGCGACCCGATGCCCAACGAGCCCCCGCCGCCGCAGCCGCTACGACGACTGCCCTATGCCTGAACCGTGCGGTGGACGGTGACGCGCAAAGCGTGGCTCAAGCATCGCCGGGGCTGGTCGCCCTCACGTTCCAACCCATCGCTTCATAAAGCTTGTAGCGCCACACGCCGACGTATTCATGCAACGCCACGTCGGCCACCGCGAAATTCCACGATTGCGGCCACCAATCCATGCGTTCCTTCAGCCAGTCGCTGCGCACCGGCGTGATCGCCACGCCGAAATGCGCGAAATACAGGCTGGCGCGACGCAGGTGCGTGGCCGAGGACACCAGCAACACGCGTTGTGCGCCGTAGGCGTGCAACAGGGGCGCGCTGAACTGGGCGTTCTGCCACGTATTCATGCTGCGCGGTTCCAGCAGCAGGTCGGCGGCCGATACGCCCATGCGCTCCAGCGCAGCCGCATATACCGCGGCTTCCGACTCGCCGATGTGCCGTGCGTCGCCACCGCTCACTTCGAGGCGGCAATCCATCCCGCTTGCCTTGCATTCGCGATACAGCGCCAGCGCTTCGTTGATGCGGCTGTGCGCCGGCTCTCCCGGCTCCGCCGTGCCGTCCGCTGCACGCTGCGCGCCGGCGCCCAGCAGCACGATGGCGTTGCGTGGCGCCCAGGCAATCGTGGGGCGCCGCGCATACGGCCCTTGCAGGCTGCCCAGCAGCCACGCCGGCAGCAGGCCGCAGCCTGTCGCGAGGAACAGCAACACGGCCAGCCACAACGCGACGGCAGCCGTGCGCCGCCGCTTCAGCACACGCAATGCCAGGCCCAGCAGCACGAGCACGATCAGCACATCCATCGTCATCGCATCCACGCTCCATCCATCGAAGCCACTGCCGAAGCCAGCGGCAAAAGCCCGAGGGTAATGCAAGGCATGACGCCGTGGCGCGCATCGCCTACGCTGCATCGCATGAGTGACTCCTTGCACACCCTCGTTGCCGCCTGTCGCCACGCCGAGGACATCAAGAAAAGCCGCTTCCTTGCCCAGTCCGCGCCGGTCGCCACCCCGGAGCAGGCGCTGGCTTTCGTGCGCGAGGTGTCCGCCGCGGATGCCACGCACAACTGTTGGGCCTACCGCATCGGCCAGGAATACCGTTTCAATGACGACGGCGAACCCGGTGGCACCGCAGGGCGGCCGATCCTGCAGGCCATCGAGAGCCAGGGATTCGACCGTGTCGCGGTGGTGGTGACGCGCTGGTACGGCGGCATCAAGCTCGGGGCTGGCGGCCTCGCCCGCGCCTACGGCGGCACGGCCGCGGAATGCCTGCGCACAGCCGAGCGCGTCGCGATCGTGGCGACGGTGCGCTTGGGCCTCAGCTGCGACTTCGCGGAACTGGCCCTGCTCAAGGCGCGTCTGCGCGAGCTGGGAGCCGAACCGACGCAGGAACAATTCGGCGCGCACGGCGTGACGCTGGAACTCGAACTGCCCGCGCAGCGCGTTGCCGAAGCCGAGCAGCGCATCGCCGACCTCAGCCGTGGACGCATCACGGCTCGCCGCATGGATTGAACCCTCCGCCGCACTGCCGGCAAACTGCCATGGTTCGGGCATGAGGAACGCCGATGCGTTGCGCACACTGCGCGGCCACACGCGGGCCGGCACCGGACAAGGGGTTCGATGCCCAACGCCGCGTCATCGGGGGAACCCATGCAACGCCTGCCCGGCCTCGACCTGCTGCGCGCCATCGCCATCGCCTGGGTGATGCTGTTCCACTCCTGGATGATCGGCGGCATCGGCGGTCCGCTCCAACCCGTCGCCGACTACGGCTGGATGGGCGTGGACCTGTTCTTCGTGCTCAGCGGCTACCTGATCGGGCGGCAGCTGCTGGAACCGCTGAGCCGCGGAGAGCCCCTGCGCTTCGGTGCGTTCTACCTGCGTCGTGCGTTCCGCATCCTGCCGGTCTTTTTCAGCGTGCTGGCGGTGTACGTATTGTTTCCCGGCTGGCGCGAAGTGCCGGGCATGCAACCGGCATGGCAATTCGTCACCTTCACGCTGAACCTGCTGATCGACTATCAGCACAACCAGGCGTTCTCGCACGCGTGGTCGCTGTGCGTGGAGGAACATTTCTACCTGCTGTTCCCGTTGCTGGCTTGGTGGCTGGCGCGGCGTCCGTTGCGTGGTCTGGTCATCGGTTGCAGCGTGCTGGTCGTAGCGATGGGGATGCTGCTGCGCGGCTACGCCGTGCTGCACGGCAAGGACTGGCTGGAATGCATCTACTACCCGACATGGACGCGATTGGATGGCCTGCTGGCCGGCGTGCTGCTGGCGACGATCCAGGCGTATCGCCCACGCTGGTGGGCCGGCTTGCAGCGGCGCGCCAACGCACTCGCCATCGCGGGCCTGCTCCTTGTCGCTGCCGCCATCTGGCTGTTCCGCGACAAGACCGGTTTCACCGCCAGCGTATTCGGCTTCCCGCTGCTGGCACTGGCGATGGCCCTGCTGGTGGCTGCTGGCGCAGCCAATGCCAGTTGGCTGGGGCGCTGGCGCATCCCGGGTGCTGGCTGGGTCGCCGGCATTTCGTACAGCCTCTACCTGAGCCACAAGCTGGCGATGCATGCGGTATACGAAACGTTGCCGCAGTGGCCCATGGTGCACGGGATTGCCGCCTTCGCCGCGTACGCGCTGGCCATCCTCGCCGCAGGCGCGCTGCTGCATTACGCAGTCGAGCGTCCCTTCCTTCGCTTGCGCGCACGACTGATGGAGGGCCCGCGCAAGCACGGCGTGATGCAGGCAGCCTGATTGAATCGCCCCGCGCCGTCCCCATCTGGAACGGACTGCCGCCCGACCGCATCGAGCCCATGAGCGATTCCGCCCAACCCCGCCCCACCCGCCGCATCGGTGCGCTGCGCCAGTTGTGGCCCTTCCTCAGGCCGCATTGGCCGCTGGCGTTGGGGTGGCTGGTGTTCCTGGGCATATCGTCCAGCGCGACGCTGGTACTGCCGATGGCGATACGGCGGATCATCGACCACGGTTTCGCGCATGCCGATCCCGCGATGCTCAACGCCACCTTCCTCGGCCTGTTCGCCGTGGCGCTGGTGCTGGCCGCGGCCACTGCGGCGCGCTACTTCTGCATCACCTTGCTGGGCGAACGCGCGCTGGCCTCGCTGCGCAGCCAACTCTATGCGCACGTGATCGGCTTGGACGTGGGCTTCTTCGAACGCAGCCGCGTGGGCGAACTCAATTCGCGCCTTGGCACCGACACCGAGGTGATCCAGGCGCTGGTCGGCTCTGGTATCTCGGTGGCACTGCGCAGCGCGGTGATGCTGTTGGGCGCCAGCGCGATGATGGCATGGACCAGCCCGCGTCTCGCCGGCCTCACCGCGCTGGTGATCCCCGCCGTGATGCTGCCCATCCTGGTATTCGGCCGGCGTGTGCAGAAGCTGTCGCGCGCCAGCCAGGATCGGCTCGCGGACGCCGCGGCCATCGCCAACGAAACGCTCAACGCCGCACCTGCGGTGAAGGCCTACGCGCGTGAGCAGATCGAAAGCAGCCGTTACGCCAATGCCATCGCCCGCGCGCTGGTCTCGGCACGTCACCGCATCGGCATGCGCGCCTGGCTCACCGCCGCGGTGATCGTGCTGTTCTTCGGCGCGATCACCCTGGTGCTGTGGGCCGGTGCGCGCGACGTGATGGCCGGCACGCTGGACGTGGGCGTGCTGAGCCAGTTCGTGCTGTACGCGGTGTTCGCCGCCGGCTCGGTGGCAGGCCTTTCCGAAGTATGGGGCGATGTATTGCGCGCCGCCGGCGCAACCGAACGCATCGTCGAACTGTTCGGCGAACATGCCGACATCGCCAGCCCCGCACAGCCACAAGCGTTGCCGCGGCCGGTGCGCGGCGCGCTGCGCTTCGAGCACGTGCGCTTCCACTATCCCAGCCGTCCGGATGCGCCCGCGCTGCATGACTTCAACCTCGCCATCCAGCCCGGCGAAACGGTGGCACTGGTCGGCCCATCGGGCGCCGGCAAAAGCACGGTGCTGGCACTGCTGCTGCGCTTCTACGATCCGCAATCCGGCAGCATCCGCTTCGACGACACCGACCTGCGTGCGCTAGCGCTGCCCGAACTGCGCGGCGCCATCGCGCTGGTACCGCAGGAAACCGCCATCTTTGCCGGCAGCGCGGCCGACAACATCCGCTTCGGCCGCGCTGACGCCAGCGACGACGACGTGGTCGAAGCCGCACGCGCCGCCGAAGCCAACGACTTCATACGCGCCCTGCCCGAAGGCTACGCCGCCGAGCTCGGCGAACGCGGTGTGCGCCTCTCCGGTGGCCAGCGCCAACGCATCGCGATCGCCCGCGCAATCCTGCGCGACGCGCCGCTGCTGCTGCTCGACGAAGCCACCTCGGCACTGGATGCGCAATCCGAAGCCGCGATCCAGCAGGCGCTGGCGCGACTGGAACAAGGCCGCACCACCCTCGTCATCGCCCACCGGCTTGCCACCGTGCAACGCGCCGACCGCATCGTGGTGATGGACGGCGGCCGCATCGTGGCCCAGGGCACGCACGAAAGCCTGCTGGCCGAAGGCGGCCTTTACGCGGAGCTGGCGCGGCTGCAGTTCGTGGCGTAAAGCCATGTCTATGCGAAAGCTCACGCTTTGCGCGGCCACGCTTCGCGTGGGCATTAGCGCGCAGGACGCACCGTAATGGATGGTTGGTGCCCGAGGCGGGGGTCGAACCCGCATAGCCTTGCGGCCGAGGGATTTTAAGTCCCTTGCGTATACCAGTTTCGCCACTCGGGCAGCGAATGAAATGCCTGTGCGTAGGCGGCACGGATCGTAAACGAAAAACCCGCCAGAAGGCGGGCTTCGATACGCGGGTTTGGAGGCCTAGGTCGGAATCGAACCGGCGTACGCGGATTTGCAGTCCGCTGCATGACCACTCTGCCACCAGGCCAAACTGCGATGAAACTGGAGCGGGAAACGAGACTCGAACTCGCGACCCCGACCTTGGCAAGGTCGTGCTCTACCAACTGAGCTATTCCCGCTTGGTGAGCCGTCAATGATAGCAGAAGAACGTCATATGGGAAGCCCTGGCCTGCCAACTCGATGCCCTGTCCCAAACGACGAAGCCCCGGCAAACCGGGGCTTCGTGCCTGAAACTGGAGCGGGAAACGAGACTCGAACTCGCGACCCCGACCTTGGCAAGGTCGTGCTCTACCAACTGAGCTATTCCCGCTTGGGAGGGCGCATTCTAATACGCGAACGCGCTGCGTCAAGCCTTCAATCGTCGCTGCGCGCAGCGAATTTCGACGGCGCGTCGCCGCGCAGGCTGGGCCATGCCGCGCGCAGGTAGTACAGGCCCGACCAGATGGTGAGCACGCCGGCGAACACCAGCAGGGCTTCGCCGATATGGTACAGGCGCAGCGCGGTGGCCTCCTTCTCGTGCTGCACGATCAGCACCACGAGCGCCACGATCTGCATCACCGTCTTCAGCTTGCCGATGAAAGCCACCTTCACCGTGGCGCTCAGGCCGACTTCGGCCATCCATTCGCGCAGCGCCGAAATGCTGATCTCGCGCCCCACGATCACCGCGGCAGTCACCGCCATCACGATGCCGGACCAGCCTTCCGGGTGCGACTGCACCAGCAGGAACAGGGTCACCGCCACCATCAGCTTGTCGGCCACCGGATCGAGAAAGGCGCCGAAAGCCGAAGTCAGGTTCATGCGCCGAGCGAGGAATCCGTCCAGCCAGTCGGTGATGGCGGCGAGCAGGAACACGACGGCCGCGGTGATGTTGTGGCCGTGGAACGGCAGGTAGAACACCACCACCATCACCGGCAGCAACAGCACGCGGAACAGGGTCAGCCAGGTGGGAAGGTTGATGTGCATGGGAGCGCCTGCGGATTTGCCACAGTGTCGCATGCCGTCGCGTCACAGCGCAGCGCGGCCATGCATGGCGTTCAGCCGTGCAATGCGTCGTAAATGCGTTCGGCCAGGCCGCGATCGATGCCTTTCACGCGCATCAGTTCTTCCACGCCGGCGGCTTCCACGCCGGGCAGGCCGCCAAAAGTCTTCAGCAGTGCGGTACGGCGACGCGACCCAACGCCGGGGACGTCTTCCAGCACGCTGCGCTCACGGGCCTTCTCGCGGCGCTTGCGATGGCCGCTGATCGCGAAGCGGTGCGACTCGTCGCGTACCGCCGCCACCAGATGCAGCGCAGGCGAAGTCGGGCCGGGATGGATCTCACGCCCCTGGTCGACCAGGATGAGGGTTTCCTCTCCTGCGCGCCGTGCGGGCCCCTTGGCCACGCCGATCACGTGGATGCCGGTGACGCCGAGTTCCTTCAGCACGTCCAGCGCCTGCGCGACCTGGCCACCGCCGCCGTCGATCAGCAGCACGTCGGGCCTGGCGCCCTCGCCTTCGGCCACCTTGCGGAAGCGCCGGGTCAGCGCCTGGTGCATGGCGGCATAGTCGTCGCCGGGCGTGATGCCGCCAATGTTGAAGCGGCGGTAGTGCGATTTCTCCGGCCCTTCCGGCCCGAACACCACGCAGGACGCCACGGTGAGTTCACCGCGCGTGTGGCTGATGTCGAAGCATTCGATGCGTCGTGGCGGCTCGGCCAGTTCCAGCAGTTTTTGGAGGTCCTCGAAGCGAGTGCCCAGCGTCTGCCTGCTGGCCAGCCGTTGGGTGAGCGAGGCCTGCGCGTTGCGCTCGGCCATCTGCAGGAAGCGCGCGCGTTCGCCGCGTACGCTGCTCTTCAGTTCCACTGCATGGCCGCTTTGTTCCGTCAGCACTTCGGCAAGGAGCGCCTGTTCGGGCAACTCCTCGCCCAGGATCAGCTCGCGCGGCACCGGCCGGTCCAGGTAGTACTGCGCCACGAATTGCGCCAGCACGTCGGCTGGCTCGGCGTCCAGCGGCAGGCGCGGGAAAAAATCGCGCGTACCCAGACTGATGCCGTCGCGGAAAAACAGCACGCTGACGCAGGCTAGGCCCGACTCGATGCGGCAGGCGATCACGTCCATGTCGGCACTGGCACCCTGCACATGGTGCTGCGCCTGCAACTGTCGCAACGCGGCCACCTGGTCGCGCAACGCGGCGGCCCGCTCGAAATCCAGCTTCACGCTGGCTTGCTCCATCGCCGCGGCCAATTCGTCGATCACCGCACTGCTGCGGCCTTCCAGGAACATCTCGGCGTGGCGCACGTCGCCGGCATAGTCGTCTTTCGTGACCAGCCCCACGCACGGCGCGGTGCAGCGACCGATCTGGTATTGCAGGCAGGGGCGCGAGCGGTTGCGGAAATAGCTATCCTCGCACTGGCGCACCTTGAACAGCTTCTGCATCAGGCCGAGACTCTCGCGCACCGCGAAGGTGCTGGGATACGGCCCGAAGTAACGCCCCGGCATGTTCCTCGCACCACGGTGGAAGGCCAGCCGCGGATAGTCCTCGCCGCCGGAAAGATAGATATAGGGATAGCTTTTGTCGTCGCGCAACATGATGTTGTAGCGCGGCTTGAGCGACTTGATGAGCTGCGATTCCAGCAGCAGCGCCTCGCCTTCCGTACGCGTGACGGTGGTTTCGCAGCGCGCGATCTGCGAGATCATCGCAGCGATGCGCGGCTCCAGGCGGGGCTTGAGGAAATAGCTGCCCACACGCTTTTTCAGGTTGCTGGCCTTGCCCACGTACAGCAGCTCGCCGTCTGCGTCGAAATAGCGGTAGACGCCGGGCGAGGTGGCCAGGGTGCGGACGAAGGCCTTGCCGTCGAAGGCCTGCGGCGATGTGGATTGCATGTGTAAATTCTAGCCGGTTCGGTTGCGCGCGGCCGGTATCATGGCACTCCTGTCGAGGGCCTGACGGAGACCTTCATGGGTTGCCTGCCGATCCCCATCCTGTTCGTGCTCGGCGTGCTGATCGGCGATTGGCTGTGGGGCGATCGGGGAGCGTTGTGGGGAGCAGGCATCGGTTTGCTGCTTGGGCTGATCCTGTTCGTCATATTTATCGTGAAGCTGCGACAGCGGCGTTGATCTTGTCGGCCATTCCGATGCAGGCCGAAACCTGGTGGCCTTGTAGCCAGTTCCGCATCCTCGGTCCTGCTGC
Organism: Rhodanobacter sp. 7MK24; assembly: GCF_014842995.1. GTDB lineage: Bacteria > Pseudomonadota > Gammaproteobacteria > Xanthomonadales > Rhodanobacteraceae > Rhodanobacter_A. Next base: position 981,702 of record NZ_JACYXL010000001.1, on the reverse strand, counting down.
TCCTTCTTGTAGGAGTAGTACGCGCAGATCGTCTTGAGGATTTGGGAACAGCTCGCGTTTACGCGATAGACGTACGGTTACGCCACAACGTATCTGGGCACTGGAGACCGCACCCTGCGTTTACTCGCTCCAGTCTTCACCGGTCATTCCGGTGCAGGCCAGAGGAGGCTCACAACAGCGAAGCTGGTCAGCCAGTGACCATGGTGCTTGAACAAGCATGATCGCTGTGGACTTTGGCTTGCACCGGGATGCCGGCAGAAATCCGACCGGCAGGATTTCAGGAGATTCAGCGCAGAGTACCGCGCAGGCGTTCGATCAAGCCGGCGATGCCGCGTTCGGCCGGATTCACTGCCGCCGTGAAACCGGCCGCATCGCCATACCACGGGTCGGGAAATTCCAGCGGGGACGCCACGCCCGTCCACTCCAGGAACAACGCGGCCCGCTCCATCTGTTCCGGCGTGGCGGCAAGCTTGTGCAGGCCGCGCAGGTTGTCGCGATCCATCGCCAGCAAGAAGTCGTAGTCCGTGAAGTCGGGCGCGCGCAGCTGGCGCGCGCGGTGTCTCGACAGGTCATGGCCCGCAGCGCGCGCCGCCGCGACCATGCGCGGGTCGGCGCCCTCGCCCGCATGCCAGCCGCTGGTGCCGCAGGAGGCCACGACCACATCCAGGCCGGCCTCGGCCAGGCGCTTGCGCGCCACGACTTCCACCAAGGGCGAACGGCAGATGTTGCCCAGGCAGACGAACAGTACGCGCCGCTCGCTCACCCTTGCGTCTTCAGCCATTGCTCGGCACGCGCGAGATCGGCTTCGGTGTCGATGCCGGGTGGGAACGGTTCGGGCGTGAGGCGTACCGCGATGGCGTGGCCGTGTTCCAGCACGCGCAATTGTTCCAGCGACTCGGCCTGTTCCAGCGGCGTGCGCGCCAGCCGCGCGTACTGTGCCAGGAAACCGGCGCGGTATGCATAGATGCCGATATGGCGCAGGAACGGCACGCCCGGCGGCACCACCTCGCGGCTCCCGGCGAAGGCATCGCGCGCCCACGGCAATGGTGCGCGGCTGAAATACAGGGCGCGGCCATTCGCGCCATGCACCAGCTTCACCACGTTGGGATCGAACAATTCATGGGCGTCGGTGAGCGGCGTCGCCAACGTGGCCATCGGCGCCTCGTCCTCGGCCAGCGCACGCGCGACTTCGCGGATGCCCGCAGCCGGTGCAAACGGCTCGTCGCCTTGCAGGTTCACCACGATGGCGTCATCGGCCCAGCCGCACAGCGCGGCGCACTCGGCGAGGCGGTCGCTGCCGGAAGCGTGGTCGACGCGCGTCATGCACACCTTCACAACCTGCCCTGCCAGCGCATCGACGATGCGAGCATCGTCCGTCGCCACCACCACGTCCGCCGCTCCCGCCTGCAAGGCCCGCTGCGCCACGCGCACCACCATCGGCACGCCGGCGATTTCGCGCAGCGGTTTGGCCGGCAGACGAGTGGAACCGTAGCGGGCGGGGATGGCGACGATGAAGGGCGGGACGACGGACATGGTGGACTCGCGATCAGGTTGGCCGCGACTTTAACCGAAGTGCCGTTGCCAGCCGGAGGATGCACGGATGTCGCAAAGTCGAGCCCACATCCGGCTCCCTCTCCTGCATGGAGCGGGGCAAAGCACCGCGTGGTGAAACCCCTCCCTTGTCGGGAGAGGCGCCAAGCGTTGCATGAGGGAATCCCTCTCTCACCGAGGGAGGGTGCCGGCAAGCGGGCGAGGGTTCGGCCAGAGCACGGCACCCCACACTCTTCGCCCCACTGTCAGTCCGCGACTTCCAGTGCGAAGCCGCAGCTGTTGGCCAGGTCCATGAAGCCCGGGAACGAAGTGGCCACATGACGGCAGTCATTGATGCGCACCGGCGCCTGCGCCACCAGCCCGGCCACCGCGAAGCTCATCGCGATACGGTGATCGGTGAGGCTCTCGACCGTACCGCCGGCAAGCGTACCGCCGTGAATGGTCGCGCCATCGGGCGTCTCGTCCACCGTAATGCCCAGGGCGCGCAGGCCTGTCGCCATCGCGGCGAGGCGGTCGGATTCCTTGACGCGCAATTCGGCGGCGCCACGGATGACGGTGCGGCCTGCGGCCATCGCCGCCGCGACGAACAGCGCCGGGAATTCGTCGATCATGTCCGGCACCAGTGCTTCGGGCAGTTCGACGCCGTGCAACGGCGCGTGACGCACCACCAGATCGCCAATCGGCTCGCCGCCGCTTTCGCGCGGATTTTCGATGCGGATGTCCGCACCCATCAGGCGCAATGCTTCCAGCAGGCCGGTACGGCGCGGGTTGAGCCCCATGGCAGGCAGCTTCAGCTCGGAACCGGGCACGATGCTGGCAGCGACCAGGAAGAACGCGGCAGAGGAGAAATCCGCCGGCACGTCCACGTCCGTGGCGCGGAGCGCGTGGCCACCGGACAGCTTGGCCTGACCGGGTTCGAACGCGATCGGCCAGCCGAACGCGGCCAACATGCGCTCGGTATAGTCGCGCGTGGGATGGGGCTCGATGACTTCGGTCTCGCCTTCGGCGTACAGGCCGGCCAGCAGCAGCGCGGACTTCACCTGCGCGCTGGCCACCGGCAACTCGTAGCGGATGCCCTGCAGGCGCTGGCCGCCGCGCACGTGCAGCGGCGGCAGGCCGTCCTGTGTATCGATACGTGCGCCCATCGCGGCCAGCGGGTTGGTGACGCGACGCATGGGACGTTTCGACAGCGAGGCATCGCCGATCAGGGTGCTGTCGAAGGCTTGCCCGGCCAGCAGGCCGGCGAGCAGCCGCATGCCGGTGCCGGCGTTGCCGCAGTCCAGCGGGTCCGCGCTGGCACGCAGGCCATGCAGCCCCACACCATGCACCACGCGCTCGCCCTCGGCCGGCGTCTCGATGCGCACACCGAGCTGCTGCAGCACGGCGGCGGTGGCACGGGTGTCCTCACCCTCGAGGAAGCCGCGGATGCGCGATCGGCCTTCGGCCAGCGCACCGAACATCAGCGCGCGGTGCGAAACCGACTTGTCGCCCGGCACGCCCACGCTGCCGCGCAGTGGACCTGCGCGGCCACTGCACCAATCCATCTTCCCGCTCATGGCAACGCCACCGGATAGGAACCCAGCACGCGCAATTGCGCCACCGACTGTTCGATCTCTTTCACTGCTGCCTGCAAGGCTTCGTCCTGGATGTGGCCGGAGACGTCGATGAAGAAGGCGTACTGCCATTTGCCCGAATGCGCGGGGCGCGACTCGATGCGATTGAGGCTTACCCCGTGTGCGGCGAACGGGCTAAGTACGTGGTACAGCGCGCCCGGCTGGTCGTTCACCGTGATCAGCAGCGAAGTACGGTCGTTGCCCGACGGTGGGAACAGCGAACGGCCGATGACGAGAAAGCGCGTGGTGTTGTCCGCCCGATCCTCGATACCGGTGGCCAGCGTCTTGAGGCCATACACCTTGCCGGCCGTCTCGCCGGCGATGGCACCGGCGTCATCGGCATGGCGCGCCAACCGCGCGGCCTCGGCATTGCTGCTCACCGCCTCGCAGGTCACGTGCGGCAGGTTCATGCGCAACCAGGTCTTGCACTGCTGCAGCGACTGCGCATGCGCATAGACGCGCTTGATGGATTCCAGACCGGCCGCCATCGAATGCAGGCACTGGTGCACGCGCAGCTCCACTTCGCCGCAGATGCGCGCGTCGGAAGTGAGGAACATGTCCAGCGTCACCTGGATCATGCCCTGCCCCGAGTTTTCCACCGGCACCACCCCGAAGTCCGCATGCCCGGCTGCGACCTCCTGGAACACTTCCTCGATGCTGCCCAGCGGCAATCCGTAGGCGGCATGGCCGAAGTGCTTGCGCACCGCCTGCTCGCTGAAGGTGCCCTCGGGACCGAGGTAACCGATCTTCAGGGGGTCTTCCTGCGCGAGGCAGGAGGACATGATCTCGCGGAACAGCCGCACCATCTCCGCATCCGACAGCGGCCCCTTGTTGCGGTCCACCACCATGCGCAGCACGTGCGCCTCGCGCTCGGGCCGGTAATAGTCGATGGCGGAAAGGCCTTCGCCTTTCACCCGCGCCACTTCCTGCGCCCAGTTGGCGCGCTCGGAGATCAACTCCTGGATCTGTCTGTCGATGCTGTCGATGCGCTCGCGCACGTCGGTCAGCGAGGTCTTGCTTTCGGTCATGATGGATAGCTGGATGGATGTCTGGACGGATGGAAGGCCAAATGCATGATGCCTGAAAGGCTCAACCGTGTCGCGCCGCGAAGTCGCGCATGAATGCAGTCAGCGCATCCACCGCCTCCGTCGGCACCGCGTTGTAGAGCGAGGCGCGCATGCCGCCCAGCGCCTTGTGCCCCTTCAGCGCGAACAGGCCGGCCGCCTCGGACTCGGCTAGGAACAGGGCATCGAGCGCGCCGTCATGCAGGGTGAACGGCACATTCATGCGCGAGCGGGCAGCGGGATCGATCGCGTTGCGGTAGTAGCCGCTCGAGCCGTCTATAGCGGCATACAGGCGTTCGGCCTTGATGCGATTGCGCTTCCCCATCGCGGCGAGCCCGCCCTGTTCCTTCAGCCACTGAAAGGTCAGACCCGCGAGATACCAGCCCCAGGTATTCGGCGTGTTGAGCATGGAATCGTTCGCCGCATGCTCCGCATAGCGGAAGATCTTCGCCATCGGCCGCGTCGTGCGCGCCAGCAAGTCGCGGCGCACGATCATCAGCACCAGACCGGAGGGACCGATGTTCTTCTGCGCACCGGCGTAGACCAGGCCGAAGCGGCGCACGTCCAGCGGCGCGGAGAGAATGTCGGAGGACATGTCCGCCACCAGCGGCACGTCGCCGGTGCTAGGCACCTCGTGGAATTCCACGCCGTGGATGGTTTCGTTCGGCGTGTAGTGCACGTAGGCGGCGCGCGGATCGAGTTTCCACTCCATGCGCGGCGGCAGGCTGCGGTAGCCCTCGCCCTTGCTGCTGGCAGCCACGTTCACGCGTACGTAGGACGCAGCTTCGTTCGCAGCCTTCTCGCCCCAGTGGCCGTTGACGATGTAGTCGGCGCTGTCGCCCTCGCCTGCCAGGTTCATCGGGATCTGCGCGAAATGCTGGGTCGCGCCGCCTTGCAGGAACAGCACGGCGTAGTCGTCCGGGATCGCGGCCAGTTCGCGCAGGTCGGCTTCCGCCTGCGCCGCCATCGCGATGAAACGCTTGCCGCGATGCGACTGCTCCATCACCGACATGCCGCTGCCGTTCCAGTCCAGCAGTTCGCGCTGCGCACGCTCAAGCACTTCGCGCGGCAGTGCCGCCGGACCCGCACTGAAATTCCACACCTGGCTCACCGATTGCTCCACGTGATTGCGTTCGTCGCATTATGGCGCGGCGCAGCATGGAGCCGTCAATGAGATCTTTAGTCAAGAAGTACGGTCAAGCGTGGCCGCTCAAAATCTCGCAATCAGAAACGATCGCAAGACATGCAGCACTCGAGGCTGGGACGGCCCCTTGGCTGATCCTCACGGCCCTGGCCAATCGCAAGTTTCAGAAACGCATCCACAACACCAGCGCGATACCCAGCGCCAGTACGGCGGCCGTGACGATCAGCCACCAGACCTCCCCCCGCGGGCCGGCGACGTCTTCGGGTAGCGCCGATGTCACCGGCTCGGACGGCGTGACCTCGGGTTCCGCCTCCATCCCCGGCGCATCGAGCACGAAGCGATGGGGCCCCAGGCTGATCTGGTCGCCTGGCCGCAAGGCCAGGCGTTGCACCGTCGCACCGTTCACGCGCAGCGGATAAGTCGCCGAGGCCTGCACTACTTCAAGTACCAGGTGATCATCCTGCCAGTTCAACTTGAGGCTGGCTGTCTCACCCTGCGGCAGTTCCAGCGGGCAGCGGCCATAAGGCCCGAGCTCGAGGCCATCGCCGATGGAAAACACGCGTCCCGACAAGGCGCCGGCCAACGCACGCAACGCTGCGGTGCAGTGCGCCTGCAGCGGCGCCATCACGGTTTCACGCTGCTCTGGCGCAACATCGTCGCGCAGCAGCATGCGGCAATCGCCCACGCTCAGCATGTCGCCGGGACGCAACAAGGCGCGCTCACGCACCGGCCGCGCGTTCACGTAGACACGTGTTGCCGAGGGCAGTACCGCAAGCACCCAGCCACGCTGGTCCTGCTCGATGCGCAGATGCCGCGGCGCAGCCTGCCCGGCCGACAAGACCAGGTCGTTGTCCGCCGCACTGCCTATCCGCAATTGGGGTGCCGTCCACGGAAAATCCTCGCGGGCGGAATGGAGAAACTCGATGCGCATTGCCGTACTAATCCGTGGATCGCAGCACTCTAGCATGCGGTTCCTGAGTGCTTGCTCACGTTTCAACATGCCCGATGCATGGCATGGCTTATGATGCCTGCCCGCCTTTGGAGCCCACGCATGCCCAGCATCGACATCCAGCGCCCCCACAACCTGCCGCTGCCGGAAGCGCGGGCTGTGGTCGACAAGGTCGCCGCGCGCATGCATGAGAAGTTCGATATTGCGGGCCGCTGGGAGGGCGACGTCTTGCATTTCTCCCGCCCAGGCGTGAACGGCCAGATTGCGGTCGGCAGCGATACGATCCGCGTGCGCGCCGAGCTGAGCCTGCTGCTGTCTCCGCTGAAGGGCATGGTCGAACAGGAGATCCGGCGCAAGCTGGACGAGCATTTCGCCTGACCGACCCGGCGATTCTTGGCGACACCATCCGTGGCGCCATTCGGGCCATCGCTGACGCGCTATCGGATATCCCCCAGGCAATATTTTGACCGGACGCCCTGCCGTGGCATAATCGCCGGCTTGTGCGGCCGCTATGGCCGCTCTCCGACCCGGAACACATGGCCAAAGACGACGTCATCGAAATGGAAGGCACGGTTCTCGAAACCCTGCCCAACACCATGTTCCGTGTGCAGCTGGAGAACGGGCACGTTGTTATCGCCCATATCTCCGGCCGCATGCGCAAGCATTACATCCGCATCCTCACGGGCGACAAGGTCAAGATCGAAATGACCCCGTACGACCTGAGCAAGGGGCGGATTACCTACCGCATGAAATAAGACGATTGCCGGCATCGGCACGAAAAGGCCGCGCAGTGCGCGGCCTTTTGTGTGCCTGAAGCCCGCGATTACTCGACAACGGCCGGCAGCCGCTCCGCCGCCTCGCAATCCACCGACAGCTCGCCGTCCTGCACGCCCAGCGTGACCTTGCCGCCGCCGGCCAGCTTGCCGAACAGCAGTTCGTCGGCCAAGGCACGCTTCACCTTCTCCTGGATCACCCGCGCCATCGGGCGGGCGCCCATCTGCGCGTCGAAGCCGTGCTCAGCCAGCCAGCGGCGCGCCTCGGCGTCCACATCCAGGCTGACATGCTTGTCGGCCAACTGCGCTTCCAGCTCGATCAGGAACTTGTCCACCACGCGCAGGATGTGCTCGAAGTCCAGCGAATTGAACTGGATGATCGCGTCGAGGCGGTTGCGGAATTCCGGCGTGAAGGCACGACGGATCACCTCCATCGAGTCGGTGCGATGGCTCTGCTCCACGAAGCCGATGCTGCGTCGTGCCGCCTGCGCCGCGCCTGCATTGGTGGTCATCACCAGGATCACGTTCTTGAAATTCGCCTCGCGCCCATTGGTGTCGGTGAGCACGCCGCGATCCATTACCTGCAGCAGGATGTTGTAGACGTCAGGGTGTGCCTTCTCGATCTCGTCCAGCAACAGCACCGCGTGCGGATGCTTGGTCACCGCCTCGGTGAGCAGGCCGCCCTGGTCGAAGCCCACGTAACCCGGGGGAGCACCGACCAGGCGCGACACCGAGTGCGCCTCCATGTACTCGGACATGTCGAAGCGAATCATTTCGATGCCGAGCTGCATGGCGAGCTGGCGGGTGACCTCGGTCTTGCCCACGCCGGTAGGCCCGGCGAGCAGGAAGGAACCGATCGGCTTGGCCGGATCGGCCAGGCCGGAGCGCGCCATCTTGATCGAGGCGGCCAGCGCCTCGATTGCCGCATCCTGCCCGAACACCACCATCTTGAGGTTGCGCTCCAGGTTCTTCAGCACATCGCGGTCGGAAGCCGACACCTGCTTGGCGGGGATGCGCGCCATCTTGGCGATGATGTACTCCACCTCGGGCACGTCGATCTTGCCGGTACGCTGTGCCTCGGGCAGCAGGCGCTGGCGGGCGCCGGCCTCGTCGATCACGTCGATGGCCTTGTCCGGCAGCAGGCGGTCGGGGATGTGCTTCACCGACAGGTCCACCGCCGCCTTCAGCGACTCGTTGGTGTAGATGACGTTGTGGTGTTCCTCGAAGCGCGAGCGCAGGCCCTTGAGGATCTCGATGCTGTCGGCCACCGTAGGCTCGACCACGTCGATCTTCTGGAAGCGGCGGGCCAGCGCGCGGTCCTTCTCGAACACGCCGCGGTATTCCTGGAACGTGGTCGAGCCGATGCAGCGCAGCTCGCCAGAGGCGAGCAGCGGCTTGATCAGGTTGCTGGCATCCATGGTGCCGCCCGAGGCGGAGCCGGCGCCGATGATGGTGTGGATCTCGTCGATGAAGAGGATCGCGCCCGGTTGCTTCTTGAGCTGGGCGATCACCGACTTCAGGCGCTTCTCGAAATCGCCGCGGTACTTGGTGCCAGCCACCAGCGCGCCCAGATCGAGCGACCAGATGGTGGCGTTTTCCAGCACCTCTGGCACGTCGGCGTCCACGATGCGCTTGGCCAGGCCTTCGGCCAGCGCCGTCTTGCCCACGCCGGCGTCACCCACGTAGAGCGGATTGTTCTTGCGGCGGCGGCAGAGCACCTGGATGGTGCGCTCGATTTCATCGGCGCGGCCGATCAGCGGATCGATCTTGCCTTCCAGTGCGCGCTCGTTGAGATTGCTGGCGAACTCGGCAAGCGGATTGCCCTTGGCTTCGCCGCTTTCCTCGCTTTCACGCTCGCTGCCGCCGGACGTGCCTGCCGCCGGCTCCTCGCCCACCTTGGCGATGCCGTGGGAGATGTAATTGACCACGTCGAGCCGGGCGATCTCCTGCTGGTGCAGGAAGTACACGGCATGGGAGTCCTTCTCGCCGAAGATCGCCACCAGCACATTGGCACCGGTGACCTCCTTCCGGCCCGAGGACTGCACGTGATAGACCGCGCGCTGCAGCACGCGCTGGAAACCCAGCGTCGGCTGGGTGTCGCGCTCGTCGCCGTGCGGCAGCACCGGCACGGTCTCGGCAATGATCTTCTCGAGCTCGCGGGTGAGTCGCGCCAGGTCCACGCCGCAGGCACGCAACGCCCCCAGCGCGGACTGGTTGGCGGTGAGTGCGAGCAGCAGGTGTTCCACGGTCATGTATTCGTGGCGCTGCTCGCGGGCCTGCTTGTAGCACTGACCGATGGTGACTTCGAGATCCTTGCTGAACATCCGGACCGTCTCCGTTGCAATGGCGGGGCGGCAAAGCCGCGATGGCTACAAAATGGGGCCTGCCTGGCTTATTTCCATAGTGCCGCCAAGGCGGTCACTGGAGTTTTTCCATGGTGCAGAGCAGAGGGTGCTGATGGGATCGTGAATATTCGTTGACCTGGGTGACCTTGGTCTCGGCCACCTCGCGGGTGAACACGCCGCACACGCCCTTGCCACGGGTATGCACGTGCAGCATCACCTGCACGGCATGCTCCTGGTCAAGGCTGAAGAAGCTGCGCAGCACCTCGACCACGAAATCCATCGGTGTGAAGTCGTCGTTGAGCAGCACTACCTGGAACAATGGCGGCCGCGCCACCTCGGGCTTCGCGGTCTTGAGCGCCAGGCCGTGGCTGCTTTCGTGATCGTTGTCGGGTTCGTGGGCCATGGATGACTGTGTTCGTGGAACGGTTGCGAGTATACCGCCGCGCCACCTGCCGGCCTCGCGACGACCGCAGCGGGATATAAGAGCCTGTCCACGATCTTCAAGTGCCCTGCGTTGCCATCGGATGGTCGTCAGGGGTAGTGCATGGCGCAGCGCTTGCGTGGCTGGCAAGCCATGCGCTGCCGCATGGCGGCCACCCGATGGCAACCCGCGGGGCCGGGTCTGTTTGCCCGCACCCCTGCGCCATCCCTCAGTCGTGGACCGACATCCACTCCTTCGTTCCTCCTTGGCCTGCGGGCAAACAGACCCCGGCGCGGGCGCTTGAAGATCGTGGCCAGGCTCTGATGGCACAATGTCGCCTTTTCCAGTCCCCGCATGCCATGCCTTCCGCTTCCGCCATCGACGCCATCTGGCGCCCGCACGTCACCGTGGCCTGCGTGGTGAGCGATGGCGCGCGCTACCTGATGGTCGAGGAAGAAGTGAATGGCAGGCTGGCGTACAACCAGCCTGCCGGCCACCTTGAAGACCGCGAGCGACTGGTCGATGCAGCGGTGCGCGAGACATTGGAGGAAACCGGCTGGACGGTGAAACCCACCCACCTGATCGGCGTGCACCAGTGGCGCAGCACCGAACATGGCGAAGGCGTGATCCGCTTCAGTTTCGCCGCGCGCCCCGACCGCCACGATCCAGCGCGTCCGCTGGACGCGGGCATCCGCCGCGCGCTATGGCTGGACCGCGCCGAAATCGCCGCGTTGGGCGGACAGCTGCGCAGCCCGCTGGTGCTGGCGAGCATCGACGCATGGCTGGCCGGCGCCCGCTTCCCGCTGGACGTGCTGCACGCCTGGCCGCACGGCGCCACGCCATGAAGGTGATGCTGGGCGTTTCCGGCGGCGTCGATTCCTCGGTGGCGGCGTTGCTGCTGCAACAGGCCGGCCATGAGGTCGAAGGCCTGTTCATGCAGAACTGGGAGGAAGACGATCGCTCGGGCCCCTGCACCGCCGATGCCGACCGCAAGGACGCCGTGGCCGTGTGCGGCCGGCTCGGCATTCCCTTCCATACGCGCAATTTCGCCGCCGAATACTGGGACGGCGTGTTCGAGCACTTCCTCAGCGAATACCGCGCCGGCCGCACGCCCAACCCCGACGTGCTGTGCAACCGCGAGATCAAGTTCAAGACCTTCCTGGACGAGGCTCACGCACTTGGCGCGGAGAAGATCGCCACCGGCCACTACGCTCGCGTGAGCAGCACGGACGGCGAATACCGCCTGCTGCGCGCGGCAGACGCGACCAAGGACCAAACCTATTTCCTGCACGCGCTGGGTCAGGCGCAACTCGCCGCCACGCTGTTCCCGGTGGGCGAAATCGAGAAAGCGCGCGTGCGTGGAATGGCGCTCGCCGCCAATCTTCCCACCCACGCGAAGAAGGATTCCACCGGCATCTGCTTCATCGGCGAGCGCGACTTCCGCAGCTTCCTCGCGCAATACATCCCGGCACGGACCGGCGAGATGCGCACGCCCGAGGGCGAGTTGGTCGGCGAACACCAGGGCGCGATGTACTACACGCTGGGCCAGCGCAACGGGCTGGGCATCGGCGGCCGCCACGGCGCCAGCGGCGAACCGTGGTACGTGGTGGGCAAGGACGTGGCGTCCAACGTGCTCTACGTGGCGCAAGGCAATGCCAACCGCTGGCTGGATTCGCACGCGCTGCGCAGCGAGGCGCCGACCTGGGTGGCTGGCCGCGCGCCGGCCGGCCATTTCCGCTGCACTGCCAAGACCCGTTACCGCCAGGCCGACCAGAGCTGCGAAGTGCACGTGCTGGAAGACAGCCTTGAAGTCCGCTTCGACACCCCGCAACGTGCAGTGACCCCCGGACAATCGGTGGTGTTCTACGACGGCGAGGCCTGCCTCGGCGGCGCGGTGATCGCCGCCACCGATGCGCCTTTCGGCGGCTTACCCAATATACGAAACGAGAATTGACGGTGCTTGACGCTTTTGCGATGAACGAGGAACGCGTGCTGGCGTTGGCAGGCCTCTACCAGGCCTGCGCACTGGTGCAGCAGCTCGCCAACCAGGGCCGCTGCGACGAGACCGCGATGGATGCCGGCATCGCCAGCGTGTTCCGCATCGATGCGCCTTCCGTGGTGGGCGTGTACGGCAACATCGCCAGCGTGCGGCTGGGCCTGCGCACCCTGGTGTCCCAACTCGACGAAAGCGGCGACGACATGAGCGTGACACGCATGGCGATGACCGTGATGCGGCTGGAGCGCAGCCTGTCCGGCCGGCCGGAGCTGCTGGACCGCCTGCAGCAGGGCATCCGTGCCGCGCAGCGACAGGCCGAGCATTTCGGCCAGAGCTCCAGCCAGGTCACCGCGCGTCTGGCCGAGCTCTACGCGTCCACCCTGTCCACCCTGCGTCCGCGTGTGATGGTCAATGGCAACCCGCAACATCTGCAGCAATCGGCCACTGTCGAGAAGGTGCGCAGCAACCTGCTCTCGGCGGTGCGCTCTGCTGTGCTGTGGCGCCAGCTCGGCGGCCGCCAGTGGCAACTGCTGCTGTTCCGCAAGCAATGCAGCATGCTGGCGCGGGGACTGCTCACAGGCTCCACGCTGGGCGGTCGCTGAAGGTTTGCCTTCTCCCTGCGGGAGAAGGGAGTCGCGCCGCGCCGGATGAGGGTGCGAACGAGGCGCGGCGGCGAACCCTGCGACAAGGCTAACTGCCGCGCTCCAACCGTACCCTCCCCCTCTTCCGCAGAGAGAGGAGCTCGACAGCCGAGACGGCAAGCGCCGTTCCGATCTGCTAGCCGAGCAGTTTCAGTCCTGGCAGCTGCTTCGCCAGGGCGCGCAGCAGCTTGGCGAAGGCGGCCAGATCGGAGCCCCACGGCGTGGCCTCGCGCCAGTACAACGCGATCTCGCGACCCGATACCTGACCTTTGATCTTCGCCAGCACGATGTCGGGCTTGGAAGCCAGCCGCTCGTGCGCCAGCACAGGGACCAACGCGTGGCCGCCGCGCAGGCTGACCAGGGCAGCCAGGCTTTCCAGGCTCACGTCCTGCACGTGGCCGTCGCCATCGGCGTGGCTCTCGGCCATCAGGATCGCGTCCGCCTTTTCCAGTTGCTCCAATGCCACGCTGCGACGGCCGGCCAACGGATGATCGGCGCGCAGCATCGCTTCCCATGGTTCGAAGAACAGCGGCTGCATCGCGATGCCGCTGGCCAGCGGCGCGAGCGGCGCCAGCACGGCATCCAGCTCGGCCTCGTGCAGGCGGCGCAGCAAGCCGCGCGGCTTGCCCTCGGAGATGCCCAGCCGCACACCAGGAAAATGCTGCGGGAAGGGTTCGATCAGATGCGGCAGCAGGTAGGGACCCAGCGAGGCCGGTACGCCAAGCCGCAGCTCGCCGCCAAAGGCCACCGCACCGGCACGTGCGGTCTGCTGCAGCAGTTCCGCCGCGGCGATCAGGGCATCGATGCGTTCCAGCAGCCGCCAGCCGCCCGCTGTAGGCACCACTTTGCGGCCGCCGCGTTCGAACAACGGGGCACCCAGCGCCTGCTCCACCTTCTGCACCTGGTGCGACAGCCCGGACGGGCTGATGTGCATGGCCCGCGCCGCGCTGTTGAAGCTGCCGTGGCGATGCACCGCCTGCACCATCATCAGGTCGCGCAGCGAGACCGCCGAAATGTGCGAAGAGATCATCCGTGCGCCCGTGGTTGCCACCATGGGCGCAGCATAAACGACGAAGCCCGGCACGCGGCCGGGCTTCGCTTGTTTCAAGCCACTTTCCCTTCGGGAGGGCGGAGACGCGTGCAGCTTATGCAGCGACGGTATCCGCGACTTCCTTGTAGTCCTGGATCTTGTCGAAGTTCATGTAGCGGTAGATCTTCTCGCCGTTGGCGTTGATGACGCCGATGTCGGCCATGTACTCGTCCCTGGTCGGGATGCGGCCGAGACGCGAGCAGATCGCGGCAAGTTCCGCCGAACCCAGGTACACGTTGGAGTTCTTGCCGAGGCGGTTGGGGAAGTTGCGGGTGGAGGTGGAGAACACCGTGGCGCCCTCGCGCACCTGCGCCTGGTTGCCCATGCACAGCGAGCAGCCCGGCATTTCCATGCGCGCGCCGGCGGTGCCGAAGGTGCCGTAGACGCCTTCGTTGGTCAGCTCGCTGGCATCCATCTTGGTCGGTGGGGCCACCCACAGCTTGGTCGGGATGTCGCGCTTGCCTTCCAGCAGCTTGGCCGCTGCCCGGAAGTGACCAATATTCGTCATGCACGAGCCGATGAACACCTCGTCGATGGTGGCGCCTGCCACGTCGCTGAGCGTCTTCACGTCGTCCGGGTCGTTCGGGCAGGCCACGATGGGCTCGTGCACGTCGGCCAGGTCGATCTCGATCACGGCGGCGTACTCGGCGTCCGCATCGCGTTCCAGCAGCTGCGGGTTGGCCAGCCATGCTTCCATCGCCTTGATGCGGCGCTCCAGGCTGCGCGGGTCCTTGTAGCCCTGGGCGATCATCACCTTCAGCAGGGTGATGTTGCTGTTGATGTATTCGATGATCGGCGCCTTGTCCAAATGCACCGTGCAACCGGCGGCGGAACGTTCGGCCGAGGCGTCGGACAGCTCGAACGCCTGCTCCACCTTGAGGTTCGGCAGACCTTCGATTTCCAGGATGCGGCCGGAGAAGATGTTCTTCTTGCCCTGCTTGGCCACGGTCAGCAGGCCCTGCTTGATCGCGTACAGCGGGATCGCGTTGACCAGGTCACGCAGGGTGACGCCCGGTTGCAGTTCGCCCTTGAAGCGCACCAGCACGGATTCCGGCATGTCCAGCGGCATCACGCCCGTGGCGGCGGCGAAGGCCACCAGGCCCGAGCCGGCCGGGAACGAGATACCGATCGGGAAACGCGTGTGGCTGTCGCCGCCGGTGCCGACGGTGTCGGGCAGCAGCATGCGGTTGAGCCAGCTATGGATCACACCGTCACCCGGGCGCAGCGAGATACCGCCACGCGTGCTGATGAATTCCGGCAGCGTGTGGTGGGTCTTCACGTCCACCGGCTTCGGGTAAGCAGCAGTGTGGCAGAACGACTGCATGACGAGGTCGGCCGAGAAGCCCAGGCAAGCCAGGTCCTTCAGCTCGTCGCGGGTCATCGGGCCGGTGGTGTCCTGCGAACCGACCGAGGTCATCTTCGGCTCGCAGTAGGTGCCCGGGCGCACGCCCTGGCCTTCCGGCAGGCCGACCGCGCGACCGACCATCTTCTGCGCCAGCGTGTAGCCCTTGCCGGTGTCGGCGGGCTGTTGCGGCAGGCGGAACAAGGTGGAGACCGGCAGGCCCAGCGCCTCGCGCGCCTTGGCGGTGAGGCCGCGACCGATGATCAGCGGAATGCGGCCGCCGGCGCGCACTTCGTCGAACAGCACATCGGACTTCACCTGGAATTCGGCGATCACTTCGCCGTTCTTCAGCGCCTTGCCGTCGTACGGACGCAGTTCGACGACGTCGCCCATCTCCATCTTGGAGACATCGAGTTCGATCGGCAGCGCGCCGGCGTCTTCCATGGTGTTGTAGAAGATCGGGGCGATCTTGCTGCCCAGGCACACGCCGCCGAAGCGCTTGTTCGGGATGAACGGGATGTCTTCGCCGGTGAACCACAGCACCGAGTTGGTGGCGGACTTGCGGCTGGAGCCGGTGCCGACCACGTCACCCACGTAGGCCACCAGATGACCCTGCTTGGTCAGGTCCTGGATGAGCTGGATGGGGCCGCGCTTGCCGTCTTCCTCCGGCTCGAACGGGGCGCCGTCGCGCTTGTTCTTCAGCATGGCCAGCGCGTGGAGCGGGATGTCCGGGCGCGTGGTGGCGTCCGGGGCCGGCGACAGGTCGTCGGTATTGGTTTCGCCCGGCACCTTGAACACGGTGACGGTCAGGCTCTGCGGCACTTCCGGCTTGCTGGTGAACCATTCGGCGTCGGCCCAGCTCTGCAGCACGGCTTTGGCGTTGGCGTTGCCCGGCGCGCTATTGGATTGGGCCTTTTCCTTGACGTCATGGAAGGCGTCAAACATCAGCAAGGTGTGCTTGAGCGCGTTGGCGGCGACGGTGCCGATCTGCGCGTCGTCGAGCAGCTCGATCAGCGGATGGATGTTGTAGCCGCCCAGCATGGTGCCGAGCAGTTCGGTGGCCTTCTCGCGCGAGATCAGCGCGCACTGCTCGGTGCCGAACGCCACAGCGGCCAGGTACGAGGCCTTGACCTTGGCCGCATCGTCCACGCCAGCCGGCACACGGTTGGTGATCAGGTCGACGAGGAACGCTTCTTCGCCAGCCGGCGGGTTCTTCAGCAGCTCGACCAGCTCGGCGGTCTGCTGGGCCGACAGCGGCAGCGGCGGGATGCCCAGCGCGGCGCGCTCGGCAGCATGTTGGCGATAGGCGGTAAGCATGTGGCTCGTCCTGTGGCGGGGATTGGCTGCTCCCCTGCATGCAGGGGAGCGAAGGGTGGCGAGGATCGCCGGTGCCGGCGCGATCAACCGCTTCTTTCAGCCGCCAATTTTGCCAGCCGGCCCGCGCCCCCAGCAACGGAAACCTGTTTCCGGCAGCATTCGAAATCGTGCAATGCCGCCTTGCGATACCGCTCACGTTCAGTGGCGTAGCATCGCGGCAGTTCCCCTCGCCAGATTCGAGCCACCGGAGTCAAGCCATGCAGGATTCATTCGCCACCCGCGACACCCTCGCCGTCAACGGCCGCCAGTACCGCATCGCCAGCCTCGCCAAGCTCGGCCAGCGCTTCGATATCAAACGCCTGCCCTACTCGATGAAGATCCTGCTGGAGAACCTGCTGCGTCACGAGGACGGCGTCAATGTGACGGCGAAGGAAATCGAGGCGGTGGCGAACTGGGATGCGAAGAAGGAGTCGGGCACCGAAATCGCCTTCATGCCCGCGCGCGTCGTGCTGCAGGACTTCACCGGCGTGCCCTGCGTGGTCGACCTGGCAGCGATGCGCGACGCGGTGGTGAAGCTGGGTGGCGATGCCAAGCAGATCAACCCGCTGGCGCCGGCGGAACTGGTCATCGACCACTCCGTACAGGTGGATGTCTTCGGTTCGGAATCCGCGCTGGAGAAGAACGTCGAGATCGAATTCCAGCGCAACCAGGAGCGCTACAGCTTCCTGCGCTGGGGCCAGAAGGCCTTCGACAACTTCAAGGTGGTGCCGCCGCGCACCGGCATCGTGCACCAGGTGAACCTGGAGCACCTGGCGCGCGTGGTGTTCACGGGCGAGGAAAACGGCGAGCCCTGGGCCTATCCGGATACCGTATTCGGCACCGACAGCCATACCACGATGATCAACGGCATCGGCGTGCTGGGCTGGGGCGTGGGCGGCATCGAGGCCGAGGCCGCGATGCTGGGCCAACCCTCTTCCATGCTGATCCCGCAGGTCGTGGGCTTCAAGCTCACCGGCAAGCTGTCCGAAGGCGTCACCGCCACCGACCTGGTGCTCACCGTCACCCAGATGCTGCGCAAGCTGGGCGTGGTGGGCAAGTTCGTGGAATTCTTCGGCGACGGCCTCAAGCACCTGGCGCTGGCCGACCGCGCCACCATCGGCAACATGGCGCCGGAATACGGTGCCACCTGCGGCATCTTCCCCATCGACCAGGAAGCGCTGAACTATCTGCACCTGTCCGGTCGCAGCGAGGAACAGATCAGGCTGGTGGAAGCCTATGCGAAGGCACAGGGCCTGTGGCACGACGAACACACGCCGCACGCCGAATTCACCACCACGCTGGAGCTGGACCTCGCCGACGTGAAGCCCTCCATGGCTGGCCCCAAGCGCCCGCAGGACCGCGTGCTACTCGGCGACGTACGCAAGAGTTTCAAGGATGCCGTCGTCGGCCTCACCAGCGCACGCAAACCGATGGCTACCACGATCGAGCGCTTCGCCGGCGAAGGCGGCGACACCGCGGTGGGCCACGAGGAGAGCGCCTTCGGCGAAGGCGAGCATGTCGAATTGAATGGCGACAAGTTCAAGCTGGGCGATGGCGCCGTGGTGATCGCCGCGATCACCTCCTGCACCAACACCTCCAATCCCGCGGTGATGCTGGGCGCCGGCCTGGTGGCGAAGAAGGCCGCAGCGAAGGGCCTGAAGGCCAAGCCATGGGTGAAGACCTCGATCGGGCCGGGCTCGCTGGTGGTCTCCGACTACCTCGAAAAAACCGGTCTGCTGAAGGAGCTCGAAAAGATCGGCTTCTACATCGTCGGCTACGGCTGCACCACCTGCATCGGCAATTCCGGTCCGTTGCCGGTCGAGATCAGCAAGGGCATCGCCGATGGCGACCTTGCCGTGGCCTCGGTGCTCTCCGGCAACCGCAACTTCGAGGGTCGCGTGCATCCGGAAGTGAAGATGAACTACCTGGCTTCGCCGCCGCTGGTCGTCGCCTACGCGCTGGCCGGCACGCTGGACATCGACCTCACCAGGGATCCGATCGGAACCGGCACCGATGGCCAGCCGGTCTACCTCAAGGACATCTGGCCGACCGACAAGGAAATCTCCGACACCATTGCCGGCGCGATCAATCCGGCCATGTTCGAGAAGAACTATGCCGACGTGTTCAAGGGCGACAGCCGCTGGAACCACATCGCCTCGCCGGACGGCTCCGTCTACCAGTGGGGGGATTCGACCTACATCAAGAACCCGCCCTATTTCGACGGCATGACCATGGAGACGGGCAAGATCGAGGACATCCACGGTGCGCGCGTGCTCGGCCTGTTCGGCGACTCGATCACCACGGACCACATCTCGCCAGCCGGTTCGATCAAGAAAGACAGCCCGGCAGGCCGCTTCCTGATGTCCAGGGGCGTGGAGCCGAAGGACTTCAACTCCTATGGCTCGCGTCGCGGCAACGACGACGTGATGGTGCGCGGCACCTTCGCCAACATCCGCATCAAGAACCTGATGCTGGACGGTGTCGAAGGCGGCTACACCCTGCACGTTCCCAGCGGCGAACAGATGGCCATCTACGATGCGGCGATGAAGTACAAGACCGAAGGTACGCCGTTGGTCGTGCTCGCCGGCAAGGAATACGGCACCGGTTCCTCGCGCGACTGGGCGGCCAAGGGCACCCTGCTGCTGGGCGTGAAGGCGGTGATCGCCGAGAGCTTCGAGCGCATCCACCGTTCCAACCTGGTGGGCATGGGCGTGTTGCCGCTGCAGTTCGAAGACGGCCAGAACGCGCAGTCGCTGGGCCTGACCGGCAGGGAGACCTTCGACATCGCCGGACTGCAGGACGGTGGGTCGAAGACCGCGGAGGTCACCGCCACAGGCACCGACGGCAAGAAGAAGCAGTTCAGCGTGAAGGTGCTGCTGCTCACGCCGAAGGAGCGCGAATTCTTCCGCCACGGCGGCATCCTGCAATACGTGTTGCGCCAGCTGGCGAGAAGGAAAGCCGCCTGAGTGCAGCCGCGACACCCTTGAATCGCGGTAGGCGTCATTGGTGAGCAGCGCGGCCATGGATGGCCGCCCGTTTGATCCCCGCGGCCATGGACGATCGCAGTGAGAACATGCTGCGCGCCTTGCCGCCGTACGCGCGCGCATGCTCCAATGCGGTGAGGGGTATCGCTCTCCCGGGCGATCGCGATCAGGAGTCGAGCAAGCACATGAGCAACGAGCGTCCATGGCTGGATCATTATCCGCAAGGCGTGCCCGCCGAGATCGACCTCACCGCCTACGCCTCGGTCGCCGCCGTACTGGAAGAAGCGTTCCAGCGCTTCCGCGACCGCCCTGCGTTCGCCAATTTCGGCAAACGCCTCAGCTATGGTCAGATCGATGTCCTGAGCCGCCAGTTCGCCGGCTACCTCACCGGCGTCCTCAAGCTCGGCAAGGGTGATCGCATCGCGATCATGATGCCGAACGTGCTGCAATATCCGATCGCCCTGTATGGTGCGTTGCGTGCCGGGCTGGTGGTGGTCAACACCAACCCGATGTACACCGCCCGCGAGTTGAAGCACCAGCTGGTGGATTCCGGCGCCAAGGCCATCGTGGTGCTGGACAACTTCGCCGCCACCCTGCAGCAAGCGGTGGCCGACACCCAGGTGCAGCACATCGTCACCACCGGCATTGGTGACCTGCTCGGCTTTCCCAAGGGTGCACTGGTCAACTTCGTGCTCAAGCACGTGAAGAAGATGGTGCCGCCCTACAGCCTGCCGCAGGCGGTGCGCTTCCGTGACGCGCTGGCGCAGGGCGCCGCGCATCCGTTGCCCCGGGTGGAACTCGGCCATGGCGACCTCGCCTTCCTGCAGTACACCGGCGGCACCACCGGCGTGGCCAAGGGCGCCATGCTGACCCACGCCAACATGGTCGCCAACATGCTGCAGGTGGGCGCCTGGATCGGCGACGCGCTGAAGCCCGGCGAGGAGGTCGCCATCGGCGCCCTGCCGCTGTACCACATCTTCTCGCTGACCGCCTGCGGCATGGTGTTCACGCGGTTGGGTGCGCTCACGCTGCTGATCACCAATCCGCGCGACATGCCCGGCTTCGTCAAGGAACTGAAACAGGCGCCCTTCTCGATCCTGCCCGGCGTCAACACCCTGTTCAACGGCCTGCTCAACACGCCCGGCTTCGCCGAAGTGGATTTTTCGCACCTGAAAATCTCGCTGGGCGGCGGCATGGCGGTGCAACGTCCCGTGGCGGAACGCTGGCAACGCGTGACGGGCTGCGCCTTGGCGGAAGCCTACGGCCTCACCGAAACCTCGCCCGGCGTGTGCATCAACCCCACCGACCTGAAGGAATACAACGGCTCGATCGGCCTGCCGCTGCCCAGCACCGAGGTGGCGATCTGGTCGGAAGAGAACCAGCCATTGCCGACCGGCGAAGTGGGCGAACTGATGGTGCACGGCCCCCAGGTGATGAAGGGCTACTGGCAGCGTCCCGACGAAACCGACAAGGTGCTCGCTGCCGATGGTTGGCTGCACACCGGTGATATCGCCAGGATGGACGAAGCCGGCTACGTCTACATCGTCGACCGCAAGAAGGACATGATCCTGGTGTCCGGCTTCAACGTGTACCCGAACGAGGTCGAGGACACGGTGATGCAGCATCCGGGCGTGGCCGAGGTAGCCGCGGTGGGCGTTCCGGACGAGCATTCCGGCGAGGTGGTCAAGCTGTTCGTTGTCCGCAAGGACCCGAACCTTACCGAGGAAGCGCTCAAGCAGTTCTGCCGCGACAATCTCACCGGCTACAAGCGGCCCAAGTTCATCGAATTCCGCGACGCACTGCCCAAGAGCAATGTCGGCAAGATCCTGCGCCGCGAGTTGCGCGACGAGAAGAAAGCCGCAGCCGTCGCCCACTGAAACGGCGAAGGCCCCGCCAGGGCGGGGCCTTCGAGTCCACCGGTTTCGCGGAATCACGCAATCGCGGTCAGTCCTTCCAGGACTCCAGGATATCGGCGTAACCGCCCAGCAGGTTCCACAACGGCACCTGCTTGTCCTCGGGGATGCATACGTAGGAAAAACCGACGTGATGGTCGGCCACACGCGCCACCTGCGCCTCCAGATGGATGTGCAGGTCGCTGCCGAAGATCATGTCCAGCAGCCAGCTCTGGCCCACCTCTCCGGTCCAGCCCAAGGGGCGACGCAGCAGCACGCCAGTTGCCGAGATGTCCACCAGCTCGGTGGGGTGCGATTCAACACCGCGGCTCATCAGCACCGTCGTCTCGATCTGCATGCGCGCCGGGCGCAAGTGTTCGCTTTCGCTGCCGGGCATTTCGTTGCTGTCCTTCACCATGAAAGCTCCTCGATTGTCACATCTCGTCGCTACGGCGACAGCCCCGCGGATCGCACCAGCAAACCGTGCCCGCCATCACACTCAAGCAAACCACATGCCAGCTCTGAAAACGGCGTCATAACGCGCTTCGTCCCATATTTCGCGCGCGGCAACTGACGCATGCCGTCGCGTCGGACACCCAAGGTCACTTGAGCGATTCGCCCGGCGATATCGCCACGAGCCAACCGCAGAGTGTTCCACATGCAAGGCATGCATGGTACCCACCCACACGTCACACTCGCTGGACTTGTCGCCAGCCAATCGCTACTCTTCGCCCACGCGTGGCGCCACGGCCAGTCCTGGCAGTGATGGCGCCCACCTGATGCCCCAGCCAGACCACTCGATTCGTTGACGACGTTTTCCACGTCGCCGCATAGCCTTGCACCGGCCAGACACGGCTCGCGCTCCGCGCCGTCGCCTGGCAGAAGGCAACCCAAAACAGACGCACTGCCGGCCGCCTTGCGGCCCAATGACACGCATCGATGAGCACCGAGCCAGTCGGGCCGCAGGGCCCGGACGCATCGCAGGACAACTTGCGGGACAACCAGGCGGCGCATCCCCAGCAGCAGGAAATGCCGCTGGCGATCGTGCGCGGCGAACCGGTGCTGCAAATGCCGCAGGACCTGTACATCCCGCCGGATGCGCTGGAGGTTTTCCTTGAGGCGTTCGAGGGTCCGCTGGATCTGCTGCTGTACCTGATCCGCCGGCAGAACCTGGACATCCTGGACATTCCGATTGCCGAGATCACCCGGCAATACATGGAATACATCGACATGATGCGGGAAACGATGCGGCTGGAGCTGGCCGCGGAGTACCTGCTGATGGCAGCGATCCTGGGCGAGATCAAGTCGCGCCTGCTGCTGCCGCGGCCACCCGCCGAGGAAGGCCTGGAGGACGACCCACGCGCCGAGCTGGTGCGCCGCCTGCAGGAGTACGAGCGCTTCAAGAAGGCGGCCGAGGACATCGAGTCGCTGCCCCGGATGGAACGCGACACGGCCGTTGCGCAGGCCGACACCGGCGAACGCAATGTGATCAAGCTGCCGCCGCCGCTGGATCTCAAGGAAATGCTGCTGGCGCTCAAGGACGTGCTGCATCGTGCCGAACTGTTCGGCCATCATGCAATCAAGCGCGAGGCACTCAGCGTCCGCCAGCGCATGGGCGAGTTGCTGGGCAAGCTGGAAGGGCCGGCCTTCCATCGCTTCGAAACGCTGTTCGACGCCAGCGAAGGGCGCCTCGGCGTGGTGGTCACCTTCCTGGCCATGCTGGAACTGGCCAAGGAAATGCTGATCGAGATCGTGCAGGAGGCTCCGCTGGCACCGATCTATCTGAAGGCGCGCGTGGATGCCGAGGCGGTCCTCGCCGACGCGATGGAGCAGGACGACGCGAACGATATGGGCGCCGCGGAACCGGCGTTCGAGACGCCGGACATCGCCGGCAACGGCACGCACTGAATCGGCACCGGGAACCATGCAGATCGAGCAACTCAAACCCATCGTCGAAGCGGCCCTGCTCGCCGCCAGCCAGCCGATGACCGTCGCCCAGATCGGCGACCTGTTCAGCGAAACCGACGAAGTCGGCCACGAACAGATCGCCCGCACGCTGGAAGCGCTGGGCGCCGACTGCGAAGGCCGCGGCGTGGAACTGAAGGAGGTCGCCTCCGGCTTCCGCTACCAGGTACGCCAGGACGTGCACCCGTGGATCTCCCGCATGTGGACCGAGAAGCCCAGCCGCTACTCGCGCGCCTTGCTGGAGACGCTGGCGCTGATCGCCTACCGGCAGCCGATCACGCGCCCGGAGATCGAACAAATCCGTGGTGTCGTGGTCTCCAGCAACATCATCAAGACGATGGAAGAACGCGAATGGATCCGCGTTGTCGGCTACCGCGACGTGCCCGGCAGGCCGGCGCTGTTCGGCACCACCCGCGCGTTTCTTGACTACTTCAACCTGAAATCATTGGATCAGCTTCCACCGTTGTCCGAAATCCGCGACATGGAAGATCCGCAGATGGGCTTCGAGCAGACCCCGCTGCCCGCCCGCGTCATCAAGGACC
Organism: Rhodanobacter sp. 7MK24; assembly: GCF_014842995.1. Taxonomy (GTDB): domain Bacteria; phylum Pseudomonadota; class Gammaproteobacteria; order Xanthomonadales; family Rhodanobacteraceae; genus Rhodanobacter_A. Next base: position 958,034 of record NZ_JACYXL010000001.1, on the reverse strand, counting down.
TGCCGATCGATCCGGACGAAGTGGAAGCAGGCGAGTCGGAAACCGACGAGCACGAAGCCACCCACACCGAGGCGGACGAGCACGGGCACGAAGCCGTCCATCACGAAACAGACGAGGCGGACGCCGGAGCCGCCGCCGAAACAACTGAACACCCAGCCGAAGCCGGCGAAACCGAACCCTCCACTGCCGATGAGGCAGCGGCCCCCGCGGACGCCGAAGACGGCGAAACCGCACAGAATTCCTGAGGAGCAACGCGCATGACTGCGCCGAAAAAATCCACACTTTCCCTCAAGCGCGCGCCGGTCACCGAGAACGCGTCGCTGGAAGAGCGCCTGCACAAGGTGCTCGCCAACGCCGGCCTCGGCTCGCGCCGCATGCTGGAACAGCGCATCCAGGCCGGCGAGATCGAACTCAACGGCCAGCCCGCCACCATCGGCACCAGCGTGCATGCGGGCGACCGCGTGGTGGTCGACGGCAAGCAGTTCGTGGTCGCCACCGACAACCGCGGCGACACCGAGGTGCTGATCTACCACAAGCCCGAGGGCGTGCTCACCACGCGCGACGACCCCGAAGGCCGCCCCACCGTGTTCGAACAGCTGCCGCGCCTCAAGGGCGCGCGCTGGGTCGCCGTGGGTCGCCTCGACATCAACACCACAGGCCTCCTGCTGCTCACCACCGACGGTGAACTCGCCAACGCGCTGATGCACCCCAAGAGCGGCATCGAGCGCGAATATCTCTGCCGCGTGCACGGCGAGGTACCCGACGAGGTGATCGAAAAGCTCAAGGCCGGCGTGGAACTGGAAGACGGCCCTGCCCGCTTCGACGAAATCGCCGTGATCAGCCGCGGCGGCAGCCACAGCTGGTTCCGCGTGGTGATCCGCGAAGGCCGCAACCGCGAAGTGCGCCGCCTGTGGGATTCCCAGGGGTTCCTGGTCAGCCGCCTCAAGCGCATCCGCTACGGCAACATCGAACTGCCGCGCACCCTGCGCCGCGACGACAGCGCCACGCTGGACGAGGAATCCGTGAAGCAGCTGCGCCAGGCCGCCGGCCTCGGCGCGCCGCAGCCCGTGCTCACCTTGAGCCCGGTGCTGCACCAGCGCCGCGCCAACCGCAACGTCACCGAATACCGCCCCGAGAGCGGCTCCAGCAGCGGCTGGAGCAGCGGCCACCAGGACGAAGCACGCGAACTGCGCGCCTACGACCGCATCCGCGAAGAACCCGTGCGCGGCCGGCAGCAGCGTCGCCACCCCGGCAAGGAAGTGAACGGCAACGTTGCCCGACCGGAACGTGCGTCCGGCAACGGCTTCCAGCGCAAGAACAAGCGCGGCATCGCACCCGGCCAGGAACTGCCCTCGGTGCGCACCTGGTTTGCCGGCGACAGCCGTGATGGCGGCGCGCGCCCGGCCGGCGGCGGCCAAGGCAACAAGCGCCGTGGCGGCAAGCCCGGCGGTGGCGCCGGTGGTGCGCGCGGTGGCGCAGGCCATGGCGGCTTCGCGAATGCCAATCCGTACGGCAGCGGCTTCGGTGGCAGCCAGGGAAGTGGCCATAGCGGGCACGGCGGGCATGGCGGTTTCGGCAACAGCCACGGCGGCGAAGGCCGCCCGGCCGGCAACCGTCAGGGCGGCCGTGGTCGCCCGCAAGGCCAAGGCGGCAATCGGCCGCCGCACGGCGGGGGTCGCCCCGGCGGCAACCGTCCACATGGTCGCGGCGGCAGCGGCGGCGGTCGTTCCGGCAATCGCTGATTGCCGGCGATGATCCGTATCTATCACAACAACCGCTGCAGCAAGTCACGCGCCACGCTGGCGCTGCTGGAAGGCCGCGATGTCGAGGTGGTGAACTACCTCGACACGCCGCCCGATGCGGCCGAGTTGAAGCATCTGCTCAAGCTGCTCGGTATTCCTGCACGCCAGCTGTTGCGCAACGGCGAAGCCGTCTACGCGCAGCTCGGCCTTGCCGACCCCACGCTGGACGAAGAAGCCTTGATCACCGCCATGGTCAGGCACCCGATCCTGATCGAACGCCCCATCGTGGTTGCCAACGGCAAGGCGGCGATTGGCCGGCCGCCGGAAGCGGTGCTGGAAATCCTGTAACCACCTCGCATCATGGCTCGTCATTCCGGCGCAGGCCGGAATCCAGCAGCCGACTGGCCTGAATGAGCGGGATCGGTACCGGATCCCGGCCTTCGCCGGGATGACAAGCGAAAGCCGAAACCGTTACGCACAGGGCACACCGGCAATCCAATCAGGCTCGATCGAGCGTGAAGGCGTCGGCGTCCATCCATGCCGGGAAGCGTTCGCGATGCGCGAGCAACGGCGCGGGGTCGAGGGTAAGCGTGGCTACCTGTTCCAGCGCACCGCATTCCACCAGCGGCTCGCCGACCGGGTCGATTACCGCGCTGTCGCCGGCGTAAGGCAGTTCATTGCCGTCCACGCCCACGCGGTTCACGCCGATCACGCAGGCGAGGTTCTCGATCGCACGGGCGCGCAACAGCGTGCGCCAAGGCTGGCGCCGCGGCGCGGGCCAGTTGGCCACGAAGATGGCAAGGTCATAGTCCATGCCGCCGGCAGCGCTTTCCAGCCGGCGGTTGCGCAGCCACACCGGGAAGCGCAGGTCGTAGCAAACCTGCGGCAGGATGCGCCAGCCCTTCAGTTCCACGATCAGCCGCTCGCTGCCGCCGCCGTAACGCGTATGCTCGCCGGCCATGCGGAACAGATGGCGTTTGTCGTATTGCTGGAACGTGCCGTCCGGCCGCATCCACAGCAGCCGGTTGTAGACCGTGCCGGCTTCGCGGATCGCCAGACTGCCGCAGATCACCGCGCCTGTCTCGGCGGCCAGCGCGCGCAGCCATGCCACGCCCTCGCCGTCCATGGTGTCCGCACTGGCACCCGTATCGTTGCTGAAGCCGGAAAGGAAGGTTTCCGGCAGCACGACCAGATCGCTGCCGCGCGCGCGGCGTACCAGCTTGCCGTAATAGTCGCGGTTGGCCGACGCATCGTGCCAGCGGGTGGCTCCCTGCACCAGCGAAACTGTCAGCGGCTGCAGGCCCACGCCATCTCCACTCACAGCCGGCACAGCCGCTCGGCGGCCGCCTCCATGGTGACATCGCTCTTGGCAAAGCACAGGCGCAGCAGGCGCGTGCCCGGCGCGGCTTCGCAGAACGGCGTCAGCGGAATCGCCGCCACTCCACCCTGCTCCACCAGCCAGCGGCTGAAGGCGAGGTCGTCGTCGTCGCGGATGGCGGAATAGTCCACCAGTTGGAAATAGCCGCCCGGCACGTCGAGCAGCTTGAAGCGCGAAGGCGCCAGCAGCGCGCGGAAACGGTCGCGCTTGGCCTGATAGAACGCAGGCAATTCAAGGTAATGCTGCGGGTCGCTGGCAAGGAACTCGGCGAATGCGGCCTGCGCTGGGTGGAAGCTGCAGAAGGTGAGGTACTGGTGCACCTTGCGGAATTCCACGGTAAGCGCACGCGGTGCCACCGCATAACCCAGCTTCCATCCGGTGCAGTGATAGGTCTTGCCAAAGGAGGAGATCACGAAGCTGCGCGCAGCGAGCTCCGGATGGCGCAGCACGCTCTCATGCTGCCTGCCGTCGTAGACGATATGTTCGTAGACCTCGTCCGATAGCACCACGATGTCCGTGTCGCGCACGATCGCCGCCAGCTCTTCGAGATCGGCCGCGGATAGCACCGCACCGGACGGATTGTGGGGGCTGTTGATGAGGATCATGCGCGTACGCGGGGTCACCGCATCGCGCACGCGCTGCCAGTCCACCGAGAAAGCCGGGGCGATCAACGGAATGTGCACCGCCCTCGCCCCTTGCAGCTCGATCGCCGGCTCGTAGCTATCGTAGGAGGGGTCGAAAACGATCACCTCCTCGCCCTCGCGCACCACCGCGGCGATCGCTGCGAACAGCGCCTCGGTGGCGCCGGAGGTGACGGTGATTTCGGCGTCCATGTCGGGGCGGTGGCCGTACATGCGCTCGGTCTTGGCCGCGATCTGCTCGCGCAGCGGCGCGGTGCCGTGCATCGGCGCGTACTGGTTCCTTCCCTCGTTCATCGCCCGCGCCAGCGCATCGCGCAGGCCCTGCGGCGGTTCGAAATCGGGAAAGCCCTGCCCCAGGTTCACCGCCTTGTGCTCCAGCGCGAGCTGACTCATCACGCTGAAAATGGTGGTGCCGACCTTGGGGAGCTTGGTGTCGATCTTCATCGCATTGCCGTATGGAAGTCCAAACGAAAGCGTAGCATGGTCACAACGCGCGCTTCTTGCACTCCTCGTGCTTGCTCAGGGTGGCCGAAGGCAGGCGTTCGGCAAGGAAGTCCACCAGCGCGCGCACGCCCGGCAACATGCCGCGGCGGCTGGGATAGATGAAGTGCATGGTGCCTTCCGGCGCGCTCCATTCCGGCAGCAGCACTTCCAGTTCGCCGCTGGTCACCGCCGGTGCGCAGACGAACTCCGGCAGCAGGGTCACGCCGACACCGCGGCGTGCCGCCTCCAGCAACACGGCGAAGTCGCCGCAGATCAGCCGCGCGTCCACTTCCACGTTGACGCGCTCGCCGCTTGCGTCGATCAGCTCCCAGGTCTGCGGGCCTTCGTGTTCCTGCATCGACAGCGCCGGGAATTTCGCCAGCTCGCCGGGATGCTTGGGGCGCCCCAGCGCAGCGAGCAGCTTGGGGCTGGCCACCGGCAGCACGCGCGACTGGCCGAAGCTGCGCACCACCATGTTGGTGTCGGTATCGAGCTTGCTGCGCACGCGGATCGCGAGGTCATAACCTTCGCCGAGCAGATCCACGCGGCGATTGCTGGAAAGCACGCGCACCTGCAGACGCGGGTATTGCGCCATGAAGTCAGGCAGCACGTGGGCGAGGATGGTCTGGGTCAGCGACACCGGGCAACTCAGGCGCACCACGCCGCGCGGCTCGGCACGCAACTCGTCCACGGCTTCCTGCGCTGCGCGTGCTTCCTCCAGCACCGCGCGGCAATGCGCATAGAAACGCTCGCCCACTTCGGTGACCACGAAGCGGCGCGTGGTCCGCTGCAACAGACGCACGCCAAGCCGATCTTCCAGTTGCGCTACCCGTTTGCTGAGCCGCGACTTGGGCATGCCCAGCGCCCTTCCTGCTGCCGAGAATCCGCCGTGCTCGACCACTGCAGCAAAGAAATACAGGTCGTTGAGATCCTGCAGTGCCCCGATCAATTGCGTCATGGTTGTTTCCCGCTTCGAACAACACCCCAGATCCGGCCAGCTTAATTGGCAGATTGTTTCGAATACACCTGCAGTAGACACCACTCCGGGCTTCCGTCGCCCCACCCCTGCCATCAGTCATGTTGCCAAACCCGCATTCGGTGCTTGACGGTCAAATTTTCAGTGTTATAGTTCACTACAACACCACTCAACGACTTCACCAGAGGAGCAATGCCATGAACGCGAAGCTCAACTCCCACAACCCGGCCGTCGCAACCCACGACGTCTTCACCACCACCCTGGTCCCTGCCCGCCGCTGGATCGCCTCCGCCGTAGCAGTGGTGATGACCAGCCTGACCCTGGCCGTGGTGAGCCTGCCGACCCACGTGCCCGCAGTGGCCTGGATCAACGGCATCCATGTGACCAACCTGACGCCGGTCGAAGTCACCCCCACGGCCGCCGACATGAAGGCCGCCGCCACGCTGGAACACGCTGCGGTGGGTGTCGCCAACGGTGCCGCCGTGCAGCTCGGGGCACAACTGGCCATGCCCTACTATTCGTTTGGCACCACGAGCGCTAGCAGCAAGGAATAATCCATGACCATCACCTGGAACGACAGCATCCCGATCTATCGCCAACTGCACCAACGCGTGGTGGCGATGATCCTGGATGGCGCCTTGAACGAGGGCGACCCGCTGCCATCAGTGCGCCAGGTAGCCGCGGATTTCCAGATCAATCCGCTGACCGTGTCGAAGGCGTACCAAGAGCTGGTCGATGAACGCTTGGTTGAAAAAAGGAGGGGACTGGGCATGTTTGTGATCGAGGGTGCACGCGAAGAACTATTGAAGTCCGAACGCGAGCGTTTCCTGCGCGAGGAATGGCCCGCGCTGTATGCCCGCCTGCAGCGGCTGGGCCTGGACCTGAAGACCCTGCTGCGCGAGGCGCCGTCCGAGCCGGAGAAGCACGCATGAACGCAGTCATCTCTGCCCGCGGTCTGGGCAAGCGCTACAAGAACGCTGCCGCGCTGGACAACGTGAGCTTCGAGATCCAGCCCGGCCGCATCGTGGGCCTGATCGGCCCGAACGGCGCCGGCAAGACCACCGCGCTGAAGGCGATCCTCGGCCTCACCGACTTCCAGGGCGAACTGGACGTACTCGGCCTCGATCCGCGCAAGCAACGCGGCAAGCTGATGGAGCAGGTCTGCTTCATCGCCGACGTGGCGGTGCTGCCGCGCTGGATCCGCGTGAGCGAAGCGGTCGATTTCGTCGCCCACACGCATCCGCGCTTCGACCGCAAGAAGTGCGAAGCCTTCCTCGCCCGCACCAAGCTCACGCCCAACCTGCGCGTGAAGCAGATGTCCAAGGGCATGATCGTGCAGCTGCATCTGGCGCTGGTGATGGCCATCGACGCGCGCCTGCTGGTGCTGGACGAGCCTACGCTGGGCCTGGACATCCTCTACCGCAAGCAGTTCTACCAGAGCCTGCTGGAAGACTACTTCGACGAGAACAAGACCATCATCGTCACCACGCACCAGGTGGAGGAAGTCGAGCACATCCTCACCGACCTGATGTTCATCCGCGACGGCAAGATCGTGCTGGACGCCGACATGGACGCCGTGGGCGAACGTTTTGCCGAAGTGATGGTTGGCGCCGAACGCGCTGCCGAAGTCCGCGCCCTGAAGCCGCTGGACGAGCGCCAGGTATTCGGCAAGAGCATCTTCCTGTTCGACGGCGTGGCACGCGCGCAACTGGAGGCGCTGGGCGAAGTACGCCGCCCCTCCGTCAGCGACCTGTTCGTCGCCACCATGAAAGGAACCTACGCATGAAAACCTTCTACTGGCTGGTGAAACGCGAATTCTGGGAACACCGCGGCGGCTTTCTATGGGCGCCGGTGATCACCGGCGGCGTGTTCCTTCTGCTTAACCTGATGGGCATCATCGGCGGCGAGGTGATCGGTGCGCAGCACGGCTTCCACTTCCTGTTCAACGACAGGATCCACATCCTCGACCACGCGCTGACCGCGGAAGAAGCCGCCAAGGCCGGCGCCTTTATGGACGTGATGATGTATTCGACTTCGTTCATCATCAGCGTCGTGCTGGGCTTCGTGGTGTTCTTCTATTGCCTCGGCGCGCTGTACGACGACCGCCGCGACCGCAGCCTGCTGTTCTGGAAGTCGCTGCCGCTGTCCGACACGGCCACCGTGCTGGCCAAGGTGGTTGCCGGCACCTTGCTGGCCCCGTTCATCGCCGTGATCTGCGGCGTGCTCACCGGCATCGCGATGTTGCTGCTGTTCACGGTTGCGTTGTCCTTCCACGGCATCGGCGCCTGGCACCTGCTTGTCTATGCACATCCGTTCCAGGTCATCGTCAACCTCATCGGCAGCATCCCGCTGTACGCGATGTGGGCATTGCCGGCCACCGGCTGGCTGTTGCTCTGCTCCGCCTGGGCACGCAGCAAACCTTTCCTGTGGGCCGCCGTGCTGCCGGTGGTAGTGGGCGTAATGCTGGGCTGGTTCAACCTGATGGGCACACATTCCGTCGGTGGCGGCTGGTACTGGAAAGACGTGGTCTGCCGCATCCTGCTCAGCGTGTTTCCGGGCAGTTGGCTGGGCGCGAGCAGCTACCAGTCCGTGAGCAGCGGCGCTGAACACGCCCTGGACGTACTGGACCTCGGCAGCGCCTACAGCGTCATGGCGGCGCCCAGCTTCTGGATCGGCGCCATCGCGGGCCTCGCCCTGCTGGCCGCAGCGATCTGGCTGCGCCGCTGGCGCGACGACACCTGATAACCCATCGAATTCATTCACACGGGGAGCGACACCATGAAGCACATCGCGATCACCGGCAGCACCCTTGCGCTGATCCTGCTGTTGCCTCTGACGGCCTGCAGCCAATCGTCCGACAGCGGCTCCAACAACAACGTGCCACAAGCTCTGCAGGAGGCGCAGCAGCAGACCTCGCCGTCGGTCATCCACGCGGAGGTCCAGAAGGGAATCGACCAGGCGAAGCGGGAACTTCAGACCAAGGACATCAGCGTCGGCAATGTGCACTTCAACAGCAAGGGCAAGCATGACGACGATGACGACAACAAGCTGCCCAAGGCCGTCATCACCCCGCAGGGCACCCTGGTGATCGCAGGCAAACCCGTCGATGCCACGCCCGAGCAACACACCATGCTGTTGGATTACCGCCAGCAGATCATCGGCATCGCCGATGCCGGCATGGACATCGGCGCCAGCGGCGCGGACATCGGCGTCGCCGCGGCGAAGCAGGCGATCATGGGCGCGTTCACCGGCAAGAGCGACAAGGAAATCGAGGCGAGCATCAAGCCGCAGACCGACGCGATCCAGGCCGCTGCCCTGCGCCTGTGCAAGCGGCTGCCCGGCATGCTGGCCTCGCAGCAGAAGCTGGCCGCCTCCATGCCTGCCTTCCAGCCCTATGCGACGATGACGCAGAAGGACGTCGACGACTGCAGCAAGGACATGATCGACCAGAACGGCAAGAAGGGTGTCGCCGTGTTCTCGGACTGATCGATAGCCACGCCCTTTGCCCAATCAAGCACAGAGCCCATCATGAAGCACGCTAATCGCACGCTGATCGCCACCGTACTGGCATGCTCCCTCGCCGCCTGCCACGTTCCCGACACCACCATGGAGAACGGCGCGGTCAGGCTGTACGGCGACGTGGTGACCTTGCATGTCGACGGCGCGTCGGAAGCGAACATCGCCGCCGACGGCGGGTTCACGGTCGGTGGCAACGCCGTGGTGGTCACGCCGGCCGAACGCACCCTGCTTGCGCAATACAACCAAAGCGTGCGTGACGTACGCAACACCGGCCTCGCCATTGGCAAGGCCGGTGTCAGCATGGCCACCAAGGCCATTACCACCGCAGTCTCGTCTTCTTCCGGCAACGCGGACAAGGCGACGAAGGCTGGGTCGGACCGCATCGAGAAGCTCAGCCTCGACATCTGCAAGGACACCGCCGCCATCAAGGATGCGCAGGATCAACTTGCCGCGCAATTGGCGGCCTTCAAGCCCTATGCGGCCATCGTCGGCGCCGACGACGTGGCGAGCTGCGAGAAAGATGCCAAGGATTGAAGCCGCCTGACATGCGCTGGCGTGGTTGCTCGCTATGTCAGGCCGCCTTGCATGGACGGCCAGATCACCGGTACTTCCGAAGCGCCGCGAGGGACTGCGGTGTCACCAGTCGGTGCTACCGCTGCGTGTGGAATTCCTGCCCCACTCGTTCGGCCTCGGATTGATACTCAACGCTCTGGCCCATGTGGTACGGGCATCGCGTAGGCGCCACTCCGGGATTGGCAGGACACCGTTTCCAGCGTGCTCGGCCCGCTGCATTTCGCGAAAGTGCCGTTCATGCTATGCCTGCGGGTGCCGGCGGCACACCCAAGTTTCCGGCAAATGCAGGCGGAGGCCGCCACGCCTGCCGGCGCGTAAGCGCCACCTTCGTCGCATACAGGGCTTGCCTTGAATACGACTGCCAGACAGCCGCTCAAACATTGGCGCACACCCGTGCAATCGAAGCTCGCCGCGCTATGGACATCGGTGATGCTTGCTACATCTGCCGCGACTATTTCGAGCTTTTTACGCCGGGGAAATTGCAGGAAATGCTGCAAGCCAGACCAGGGCCGTTCGGCCCGGCAACCCAGGGCGGGCAGATCGGCACATCTTTGATGATGGTCGTTCCCAGCCTCATGACTTCCTCTCCATCGCCGCAGGCATACGCACGAGCCGCTGATTCAACCTTGCGCCCGGATTGCTTACAGCTCAGGTTGGCGATCCAGGCCATGCGTGGCACTTCAATCAGGGCTTTGCAGTACCGGAAGCTGCACTGACGGCGCTCGCGGTGTGGTACGCACGGCATTGGCCGCGAGCACTACGCACAATGTAAGCACCAGCCAGCTCAGCCTTCGTGGATGCCCCCTTTGGTCAAGGCCAAGGGATCGAGCAGCTTCTGCAATTCGGCCTTCGACAAACCGGTGGTCTCCAGCGCGACATCCATGATCGGTCGATGCTGCTTGTAGGCCTGCTTGGCGGTAGCCGCCCCCTTCTCGTAGCCGATGACCGGGTTCAGCGCGGTGACCAGGATCGGGTTCATCGCCAGCGCCTGGTTCACCCGCGTCTTGTTGACGTTGAAACCTGCGATGGCTTTGTCGGCAAGCAGGCGCGAGACGTTGGCCAGGATGTCCAGGGATTCGAGCAGGTTGTAGGCGATCAACGGCAGCATCACGTTGAGCTGGAAGTTGCCGGACTGGCCGGCGATGGTGATGGCCGCATCGTTGCCGATCACCTGCGCCGCCACCATCGCCGTAGCCTCCGGGATCACCGGGTTCACCTTGCCGGGCATGATCGAGGAGCCGGGCTGCAGCGCGGGCAGCTCGATCTCGCCCAAGCCGGCGAGCGGACCGGAGTTCATCCAGCGCAGGTCGTTGGCGATCTTCATCAACGCCACGGCCAGCGCCTTCAGCGCACCGGAAAGCTCTACCGCGTCATCCTGCGCGGCCATGCCCTCGAACGGGTTTTCCATCGCCTCGAAGCGCACACCGGTGAGTTTCTTGAGCTCCTTCGCCACCGCGGCACCGAACTTCGGATCGGCATTGATGCCGGTACCCACCGCGGTACCGCCCTGTGGCAGGCGACACATACGCTTGAGTGCGTCTTCGATGCGGGCAATGGCTGAGCCGATCTGCGCCGCCCAGCCGGACAGCTCCTGACCAAAGGTCACCGGCATCGCATCCATCAAGTGGGTGCGTCCGGTCTTGGCTACGTGGCGCAGCTGGCGCGCACGCTGGTCGATGATCTTCTTCAAGTGCTTCAGCGCGGGCAGCAACTGTTCGTGCGCGACCAGGGCGGCGCTGACGTGGATCGCGGTGGGAATCACGTCATTCGAGCTCTGCCCGTAATTGACGTGGTCGTTCGGATGCACCTTGGTGCCGGCGCGCGCAGCCAGGTGAGCAATCACCTCGTTCGCGTTCATGTTGGTGCTGGTGCCCGAGCCGGTCTGGAACACGTCGATGGGGAACTGCGTGTCGTATTCGCCGGCCGCCACCGCCAGCGCGGCCTTGCGGATCGCCACGGCCTGCCCTTTCTTCAGGTAGCCCAGCCCGTGGTTCGCCTCGGCGGCGGCAGCCTTGATCAGCCCCAGCGCGCGGATGAACTCGCGCGGCAGGCGCAGCCCCGAGATCGGGAAATTGTCGATCGCACGCTGGGTCTGCGCGCCGTAGAGCGCGTCGACGGGCACCTTCAGCTCGCCCATGCTGTCGTGTTCGGTGCGGAAGTTGGCCATGTCGGTTCTCGCGGAAATGGATTGTTTGCCCGTCATCCCGGCGCAGGCCGGGATCCAGCGAAGTATGCGTGCGCAGCACAAGAAACAGGCTTTGCGTACTACGCACGAGTAACCAAACCGGACCCCGATCTGCACCGGGATGACAAGCAAAAACCACTATAAGCCTGCGGGCATCGACCCGCCGTCAATGTAAAATGGGCGTTTTCCCGTGCCGGAACACCCCGATGTCGAACCATGCCCTCACCGCCCTGTCGCCGCTGGACGGCCGCTACGCCAGCAAGGCTGAGCCGCTGCGCCCGATCTTCAGCGAGTTCGGCCTGATGCATCGTCGAGTGCACGTGGAGATCGAGTGGCTGCTGGCGCTGGCCGCCGAGTCCGGCATCGCCGAACTGTCTCCCTTCACGCCTTCGCAGGTGTCGCAGTTGCGCGCCATCGCCAGCGGTTTCGCCGTCGAAGACGGCGCGCGCATCAAGGCCATTGAAGCCACCACCAATCACGACGTGAAGGCGGTGGAGTACTTCATCAAAGAGCGCATCGGCAACGACGCCGCGCTGGCCCAGGCCAAGGAGTTCGTGCACTTCGCCTGCACCAGCGAGGACATCAACAACCTGTCCTACGCGTTGATGCTGCGCGACGCGCGCGAACAGGTGCTGCTGCCCGCCTTCGACGGCATCATCGCCAAGCTGCGCGAACTGGCACACACCAACGCTGCGCTGCCGATGCTTTCGCGCACCCACGGCCAGACCGCTTCGCCCAGCACCCTGGGTAAGGAGCTGGCGAACGTGGTGGCGCGGCTGGAGCGCCAGCGCAAACAGCTCGCCGCGCTGGAGATCCCCGGCAAGATCAACGGTGCGGTGGGCAACTACAACGCCCACGCCATCACCTATCCCGAGATTGACTGGCGCGCGTTCTCGCAGCGCTTCGTGGAAAGCCTGGGCCTGGACTACAACCCGTACACCACGCAGATCGAACCGCACGACGGCGTGGCCGAATACTGCGATGCGGTGCGTCGCGCCAACACCATCCTGATCGACCTCGCGCGCGACGTGTGGGGCTACATCTCGCTGGGCTACTTCAAGCAGAAGCTCAAGGAGGGCGAGATCGGCTCGTCCACCATGCCGCACAAGGTCAACCCGATCGACTTCGAGAACGCCGAGGGCAACTTCGGCCTCGCCAACGCACTGCTCGGGCATTTCGCCGAGAAGCTGCCGATCAGCCGCTGGCAGCGCGACCTCACCGACTCCACGGTGCTGCGCGCGCTGGGCACCGCCTTCGGCCACACCCTGGTGGCGCTGGAGTCGCTGCAGAAAGGCCTGGGCAAACTCACCGTAAACGCCGACCGCCTCGCCGCCGACCTCGATGCCAGCTGGGAAGTGCTGGCCGAGGCCGTGCAGACCGTGATGCGCCGCTACGGCCTGCCGCAGCCCTACGAGCAGCTCAAGGCGCTGACCCGCGGCCAGGGCATCACGAAGGAATCGATGCGCGAGTTCATCGGCAAGCTGGAGCTGCCCGCCGACGCGAAGCAACGCTTGCTCGACCTTACGCCGGGCGGCTACATCGGCTTGGCCGAGGGCTTGGCGCGGGATATCTGATCCACCGCGTACATGCTCGCCAGCATCGGCCGATCTGGCTGGCCACGACGCCAACCGAAGATTACATTCACCCCGAGCATAGGCCCGCAGGACCGGCGCGGGGAGGAACCACGGGTGGCCACGCTTTGAGGAGCGACGAAGTCGAAGGGCCGTCGCGCTATTGGCGCTTCGACTTCGCTTGCTGTCGCAAGCTACGCTCAGCTGGGACGGTGAATATCGGGCCGCGTGTCTCCACACGCGGCCCGATACGCATCAGGCGTGGGCAGGCTTCTTCGGCGCTTCCGCCGCCAATGCTTCGCGCACCGCCGGGCGCTCGCCCACACGCTTCTGGAAGGCCAGCAACGCCTGGAAGCCCGAAAGGTCCAGCTCCACATGCTTCGCCCAGTTGGTCACGGTGAACAGGTAGGCATCGGCCGCGGTGAATTTGTCGCCCAGCAGGAAAGGCTGCTTCGCCAATACGTTCTCGATGAACTGGTAGCGGCGCTTCAGGTATTCCTTGCGCTCGACGCGGGTGGCCTCGGGCGTATCCGGCTTGAACAACGGGCTGTAGCTCTTGTGGAGCTCCGAATTGATGTAACCCAGCATCTCCTGCAAGTGGTAGCGCGGCAGCGTGCCGTTGGCCGGAGCGAGGCCACTGGCCGGGTTCTGGTCGGCCAGATACTGCACGATCGCCGGGCCTTCGGTCAGCACTTCGCCGCTGTCCAGCTCCAGCACCGGCACGTAACCCTTGGGATTGACCAGCCAGAAATCCGCGCCGCTCTCGGTGCGCTTGGCCTTGCCGTCGACTTTCTCCAACTGCAGCTGGATGCCGGCCTCGAGCGCCACGATGTGCGGGGAAAGCGAACAGGCGCCGGGGGAGTAATAGAGCTTCATGCGATGACTCCAGGTGGGGGACGGGAAACGGACACGCGCAAGCGAAACCGCGCATCCGAACCACCGATGCTACGCCGCCATGGTTACCATTGGATACCATCCATCCACCAATTAGCCGCAGAATGCGGTAACCCCACGGTTACCACCGCCTACGCCAGCATCGAGCCATCCCATGGGACTACCCGTACGCAAGAGCAAGGTCGCACCACCGCCCGCCTGCCCGCTCACCGAAAGCCTGGCGCTGCTGCGCGGCGCCTGGGCACCGAATGTAGTCTGGTGCCTCAGCGGCGAACCCCGCCGCTTCGGCGAACTGCGCCACGACATCCCGCGCATCTCTGCCCGCGTGCTCAGCGCCCGCCTGCGCGAACTGGAATCGCGCGGCCTGGTAAGCCGTCATCTGCTCGACACTTCCCCGCCCTCGGCCGAATACGCACTTACCGAACTGGGCCGCGAGCTGCTGCCTGCGATCAGTGCGTTGGCGCAGGTGGGGCAGAAACTGATAGCGGAGTGGGATTCGCGTGCTTCGTTGGGGAAGAAGGTGCGGGTGGTGGGCTGACTCCACCCAGTCAGTTTCCGACCAGTTCATCGTAAGGCGGCAGGTTGAGGACAGTCCGGGCCGCTTCGTCGTAGGCACGCTCCAGATCCTCGGCAGCGCGAATGCGATCCTCTAGGAGCTGGTATTCCTCCGGCTCGGCATCGCCCTCCGCGAGCGCCGCGCGCAGGCTCCGGATCTCGGAGGCCACGGCCTGGATTGCGACGATCAGGGTTTGATGGCTGATGCTAGGCATATCTACCCTCGTCGATCGCAACGGGAATCACAGCCCCGCCATTCCGCACTGCTGGACGACCGCTGCGCGGGCCATGTTGTCCAGCGCGCCCTTGAAGGCCTCCACCGTCATGCGCGTACGGGGCTCGAGCTGGTAATGATGCCCTTGCAGCTTGCTGTTGTAGGGACTGGTCTTGAGCTTGTCGTCCTTGCGGATGCGGATGACTTCATCTGCGTATTCCGTTCCAGCCGGAATGAAGAATTCTTTGCTCGGGAACCATCCGGCCACGTCGTGCAGCGAGGTGCCGCCGTCCGGCAGCACCTCCGGGCCATCCTTGCCACCGGCGATTACCGTGACGTCCGCCTGGCTGGTGACCATCTTTTTCAGCTTGTTGCTGAAATACTGCTTCGACTCCCAGCGGGGATCGAGCACTCCGTCACCGGGGTACACCCCAAGCTTGAAGCTCTTGAAGTCGCCGCCCATGACTGACCGATACAAGTCGACATCCGTCGTCGCCATCGCACATGCTCCCTGTCTTGAACCCGCATAGGGATGCTAAACGAGAATCTCGCCTGGACACTGCGAGGTGAAACATATCATTCCACCTCATCCGATCCCTCGTTGACCCCCTCGAACAGGAAGGTCGACAGGTAGCGCTCACCGGTATCCGGCAGCATGGCCAGCAGCACCGAGCCTTCAGGCGCGCCCTGCGCCACCTGCAGCGCTGCGGCCAGCGTGGCGCCGGAGGAGATGCCGGTGAAGATGCCTTCCTTCTGCGCCAGCGCGCGCGAGGTGTCGCGGGCCACGGTGTCTTCCACTGTCACCAGCTGATCGACCACGTTGCGGTTAAGCACGGCAGGCACGAAGTCCGGGGTCCAGCCCTGGATCTTGTGTGGCGCCCATTCCTTGCCGCCCAGCAGCGAGGCCACCGCGGGTTCGGTGCCGATCACCTTCACTTCCGGCCGCGCCACCTTGAGCACCTCGCCCACGCCGGTGAGCGTGCCGCCGGTGCCCCAGCCGCTGACGAAATAGTCGAGGCGGCGGCCGGCGAAGTCGCGCAGGATTTCCGGTGCGGTGGTCTGGCGATGATAGGCCGGGTTGGCCGGGTTCTCGAACTGGCTGGCCCAGAACCAGCCATGCTTGGCGGCCAGTTCGCGCGCCTTTTCCACCATGCCGGTACCGCGCGCGGCGGCGGGGGTGAGCAGCACCTTGCCGCCGTAGGCGCGGATCAGCTTGCGCCGTTCGATCGAGAAGGTCTCGGTCATCACCGCCACGAAAGGATAACCGCGCGCCGCGCACACCGCCGCCAGCGCCACACCGGTGTTGCCCGAGGTGGCCTCGACCACGGTCTGGCCGGGCTTGAGCGCACCGCGCTGCTCGGCGTCGAGGATGATCGCCAGAGCGAGGCGGTCCTTCACCGAGCCCGCGGGGTTGAAAGCCTCCACCTTCACGTACAGCTCGACGTGTTTCGGCGCAAGGCGATGCAGGCGGACGATGGGCGTGTTGCCGATGGTGTCGAGGATGCTGTCGTAAATCATGGCGAGGCTCCGGGTGGTGGCTGCACGCGAACATGCGCGCGATGGTGCAAGGTTTCCGTCAAGCGCGGCGGCGGACGGGTTCGCGGGTTATCCGCGCAGTCTGCACCGGACGCAAGCGTGACGGCACGGGGGCAGGTTCGTCCAGGGGCGGCGCGCCGAACCAGGCCAGTCGCTCGGCCAGTCCAGCCACCTCGCCCAGTATCAGCAAGGCGGGCGACCGCACCATATGGGCCGTCGCGCGTTCCGGCAGCTCGGCCAGCGTGCCGATGACTACGCGCTGATTGGCGCGCGAGCCGTTTTCGATCAGGGCAAATGGGGTGGAGGGGGCTCGCCCGTGCGCCAGCAGCCGTTGTTGCAGGCGATCGAGGCCGGCCACGCCCATGTATACCGCAAGGGTCTGGCGCTCCTGCGCCAGCGCGGGCCAGTCCAGCGTATCCAGCGACTCGCGGCAGTGCGCAGTGACGAAGCGCACCGACTGCGCGTGGTCGCGATGGGTGAGCGGCACCCCGGCGTGCGCCGCGCAGGCCAGTGCCGCCGTGATGCCAGGCACTACTTCATAGGGAATGCCGTGCTCGCGCAGGAATTCCAGCTCCTCGCCGCCGCGGCCGAACACGAAGGGATCGCCGCCCTTCAGGCGTACCACGCGACGACCTGCACGTGCATGGCCGAGCAGCAACGCATGGATCTCGTCCTGGGTCGCATGATGATTGCCCGCCTGCTTGCCCACCTCGATGCGCTCGGCGTCGCGGCGCGCGAGCTCCAGCACCTCGGCACTCACCAGACGGTCATGCAGGATCACGTCAGCCTCATTCAAGGCGCGCAGGCCACGCAGGGTCAAGAGACCGGCGTCGCCCGGGCCGGCACCCACCAGCACCACCGAGCCGGCCTGCTCGACTGGCACGGTGCGCAACGCCTGCTCGGCGGCAGCGGCCGCCTGTTCCGGTTGCCCCTTGCGCAGCAGCGCAGCCACCGGCCCGGTGAACAGTTCGGTGTAGAAACGGCGCCGCGCGGCAAGTTCGGGATGGCGGCGGCGGATGCGCTTGCGCAGGCGCGCCGAAAGTTGGGCCAATGGGCCCAGCGAATGATCGAGCAGGGTTTCCAGCTGCTCGCGCACCCGCCGGGCCAGCATCGGTGCCGCACCGCCGCTGGATATCGCCACCACCAGGGGCGAACGGTCGACCACGGCCGGTACATGGAAGCTGGACAATTCGGCATCGTCCACCACATTGACGAACATGCGCCGCAGGCCGGCCAGTTCGGCGACGCGGGCATTGAGCGTGCGGTCGTCGGTGGCGGCCACCGCCAGCCAGGCGTAGTCGAGCCACGTCGCCGAGAATTCGCCGGCACGATGCGCGACGCGACCTTGCCGCACCCAGCGCTGCAGCCGCGGCGTCAGCTCGGGGGCGCCCACGGTGACCTGTGCGCCGGCTGCCAGCAGGGCAGCCGCCTTCCGCTCCGCCACGACGCCGCCACCCACCACCAGCACGGCACGTCGGGAAAGGTCGGCGAACAACGGATACAGCTTCATGGCACGGTCTTCGGCGATGGCGGCGATGGAGCCGACCACGCTACGCATCGCGCCATCCGGGCGGAAATGACTTTGGCGACGCGGCATATGCCGGCGAAGCATGAAACCAGGGCAGGCCGCCCAGACAGGAGGACCCGCCCAGGAAACCGCGAAACCCTCGGTCATGAATTCAATGTTTGAACGTCTATACGTATAGACGTCCGAACAAAAAAGCATATAGACTCGAAGGCATGGCCACTACAAACGCCAAGCCAGGACCATCCAGCACCGTCCCCGCACAGGACCGTGCGATGCGATGTATGCGCGCAGAGCATCTCGATTTTCCGCGCCTCATCCGCCATCGCCCCTGACCACTGGATTGCCATGACCCTCACCCAGCTCCGCTACCTCGTCGCCATCGCCGACTGCCGCCTCAACATCACCGCCGCCGCCGAGCGCGTGCACGCCACGCAGCCCGGCGTCAGCAAACAGCTCAAGCAGCTGGAAGACGAACTCGGCCTGCTGCTGTTCATCCGCAAGGGCAAGAGCCTGGATTCGGTCACCGACGCGGGCGTGCGGGTCATCGAGCGCGCGCGCATCATCCTCGCCGAGGCGCTGAACATCCGTTCCATCGCCGCCAACCTGCGCAACGAGGCGCACGGCGAACTGCGCATCGCCACCACGCATACGCAGGCACGCTTCGCGCTGCCCGCTTCCATCGCCGCACTGAACCGTCGCTACCCGCAGGTGAGCGTGCATCTGCAGCCCAGCGGCGATGCCGAGGTGCTGGATTTGCTGGAAAGCGGACGCGTCGATCTGGCCGTGGTGAGCACCTCCGGCCCGGCGCCGAACGGCGGCATCGCTTTTCCCGCCTACCGCTGGAGCCGCGTGGTGCTGGCACCGCAGGACCACCCGCTGGCGAAGCCGGGCCGCGCGCCCACGCTGGACGAACTGGCCGCGCAACCGCTGGTGAGCTACGACTCCTCGAAGCGACCGGAATCCTCGCTGCGGCGAGCCTTCGCCGCCGCCGGACTGGCGCCGCAGATCGCCATGACCGCTGCCGATGCCGATCTGATCAAGACCTACGTGCGCGCCGGCATGGGCGTGGGCGTGTTGGCCGAAATGGCCTTGCAGCCGGGCGAGGACGCCGACCTGCGCGTGATCGAGGCCGATGCGCTGCTGCCGCTGTGCACGACCTGGATCGTGCTGCGCAAGGACAGCGTGCTGCGCGACTACACGCTGGAATGGATCGCGCAGTTCGCGCCGCACCTCGACCGCAACGACGTGCGCCGCCAGCTCACGCTGGGCATCGCGCCGGAAAAGCCGCCGCGCGTGCCGCACTGGCGCGAGCGGCTGGCCGCCACGCCGATCACGGCGCCTCGTGCAGCCCGCATTCGCGCTTGAGCCCGAAGAAGCGGGTGTCCTCGGCATCCATGCCCGGTTCCCAGCGATGCGTGGTGTGGGTGTCGCCGATGGAGATGTAGCCCTGCTCCCATAGCGGGTGGTAGGGCAGCGCATGCTTTTGCAGGTAACGGCCAACATCGCGGTCCGTCCAGTCCGCGATGGGGTGCAGCTTCCAGCGCCCTTGCCGCCATTCCACGAAATCGATGGCGCGACGGCTGCGCGACTGGTCCCGACGCAGGCCGGCGAACCAGCCCCGCACGCCCAGCTCGGCCAAGGCACGCTGCATCGGCTCGATCTTGCGGATGCGGTTGTAGCGGTTCAGCCCCTCGATGCCCTGCTCCCACTGCTTGCCGTAGCGCGCCTCGGCCCATGCGCGGCCGATGACGGGCCGGTAGACCTTGAGGTTGAGCGACAGCCGTTCGGTAAGCGTATCGACGAACTGGTAAGTCTCGGGAAACAGGTAGCCGGTATCGATCAGGATCACCGGGATACCCGGTTCCTGGCTGCCGAGCAGATGCAGCGACACCGCCGCCTGCGCGCCGAAGCTGGACGACAGAGCATGCGCGCCCGGCACGTTCTCCAGCATCCAGCGCACGCGCGTCTCGACATCCTGCCGCCCCAGCCAGTAGTTGAGCGCGAGCAGCGCCTCGGCATCATTGCCGTCACCGGGAAGCGCCGGCGTACTCATGCGACCACCTCCGCGGGGATCTTCCTGTTCTTCAGCACGCCGCTGCGCAGCAGGAAGTCGCCGAAGTGTTCGTCGGGCGCCCGGTCCGCGGCATAGCTGGCAAACAGGGCATCCAACGCCTCGAGCAGGGTCGCCTCGTCCACGTTCTCGCGATAGGTCTGATTGAGCCGCTGGCCGCTGAAGTCCGCGCCAAGACGCAGGTCGTAGCGGCCGATCGCCCGCCCCACCAGCGCGATCTCGCCGAGGTAGGGCCGCGAGCAGCCGTTCGGGCAACCGGACAGGCGCAGCAGGATGGGTGCATCGAGCAGGCCGTGGCTGTCCAGCAGCGATTCCAGCCTGGGCAGCAATTGCGGCAGGTAGCGCTCGCTCTCGGCCATCGCCAGGCCGCAGGTAGGCAATGCCACGCAGGCGATGGCATGGCGGCGGATGCCGCTGTAGCGCCGGTACCCGCCCATGCCGTGGGCAGCGACAATGGCATCGATACCTGCGCGATCGTCCCCGGCCACATTGGCGATGATGAGGTTCTGGTTGCAGGTGAGCCGGATGTCGCCGCCGTGTACGCGCGCGATTTCGCGCATGCCGCTGAGCCAGCGCGCTTCCTCGTTGTCCACGAGGCGCCCGGACTCCACCTGCAAGGTGAGATGCCAGCGGCCGTCGTGACCTTCGATCCAGCCGTAGCGGTCGCCGTTGTGGTCGAAATGGACCGGCCGCTCCGTTTCCAGCGCGAAGCCGGCGCGCTTTTCGATTTCCGCCTTCACCGCCGCCAGGCCGTGCGTGTCGATGGTGTACTTGAAGCGTGCGTGCTTGCGCTCCTCGCGATTGCCCCAGTCGCGTTGCACGGCAATGATGGCCTCGGACAATGCCAGCAGATCTCCGGGCGCCACGAAGCCGATCACGCTGGCGAGGCGCGGGTAGGTGGTGGGGTCACCGTGCGTGGCACCCATGCCACCGCCGATGGCCACGTTGAAACCCACCAGTTCGCCGCGCTCCAGTATCGCGATCAGGCCGAGATCCTGTGCGAACACGTCGACGTCGTTGAGCGGTGGGATCGCCACGCCGATCTTGAACTTGCGCGGCAGATAGGTGGCACCGTACAGCGGCTCGTTCTCGGCTTCGGCGGCCTCGCCCACCAGCTTCTCGCCGTCCAGCCAGATCTCGTGGTACGCGCGGGTCTTCGGCTTGAGGTGCTCGGACAGCCTGGCCGCCCAAGCATAGGCCTCGGCATGCGCCTGCGACTGCACCGGATTGGTGTTGCACACCACGTTGCGGTTGACGTCGCCGCAGGCGGCGATGGTGCTGGCCAGCGCAGCGTCGATGGCGGCGATGGTCGGCTTGAGGTTGTGCTTGACGATGCCGTGCCACTGGAAGGTCTGCCGCGTGGTAATGCGCAAGCCGCTGGAAGCGTAGTCGCTGGCGATCCTGTCGAAGGCCAGCCATTGCGCCGGCGTCATCACGCCGCCGGGCAGACGCGCGCGCACCATGAAGGCGTAGGCCGGCTCAAGCTTCTGCTTGCGACGCTCTTCGCGCAGGTCGCGATCGTCCTGCTGGTAGCTGCCGTGGAACTTCAGCAGCTTGTCGTCGTCGTCGCTGATCGCGCCGGTAACCGGGTCGGCCAAACCTTCGGCGATGCTGCCGCGCAGGAAACGGCTGGCGGTCTTGATGTGTTCGAGATGGGAAGGCATGGGATAGCTTGCTTCTTTCGAAAGTGCCGCCATGGATGGCGGCTTCCTGATTTCCGCGTTCGTGGACGAACGCATGGATTCCCAAGGTTCGGCGATGGACTGCCGCTCCTCGACTCTCGCGTTCACGGACGAACGCTTCAATAAACATCCCGGGCGTAGCGCCCTTCCTGCAGCAACTCGGTCAACCAGCCACGTGCGTCTTCGCTGGAGAGACCGCCATGGGCCACCGCCACTTCCACCAGGGCCTCGTTCACGTCCTTGGCCATGTGCGTGGCATCGCCGCAGACGTAGAGGTGGGCACCATCGCGCAGCCGCGCGTACAGCTCGCGACCATGTTCCCTGAGCTTGTGCTGCACATAGGTCTTGGCCGCGCCGTCGCGCGAGAACGCGAGGTCGAGCCGGTCGAGGCCGCCGTCCTTGAGCGCCTGCTGCCATTCGACCTGGTAGAGGAAATCCTGCGCGAAATGGCGGTTGCCGAAGAACAGCCAATTGCGACCGGCAGCCCCCACCGCCAGGCGCTCCTGCACGAAGGCACGGAACGGCGCCACGCCGGTACCCGGGCCGATCATGATGATGTCGCGGCTGCCGTCCGCGGGCAGGCGGAAGCGCTCGTTCGGCTCCACGAACACCGGCACGCGCGCGTCGTCGGCCGCCGTGGCGAGGAAGGACGAGGCGGCGCCGGCGTGCTCGCTGCCGTACGCGTGGTAATTCACGACGGCGACGGTGAGGTGTACCTCGTCCTCGCCCACCGCCTTCGGGCTGGAAGCGATGGAATACAGCCGCGGCGTGAGCGGCCGCAACGCGGCCACCAGTTGCTCGGCGTTCCACCGCACCGGATAGCGACGCAACACGTCGATGGGCTGGTGCGTGTCGAGAAGACGACCCAAGGCCTCGCGCTGCCCTGGTTCCAACACGTGGGCCAGCTCGGTATCGCCGCTGTCGGCGGCATGTGCAGCCAGCAGCGGGCGGCTGAGTTTGGTCAACTCGCGCTCCTGGCTGAGCCAGCGCGCCAGCGGCAGGCGACGCCCGTCGTGCGCCACTTCCTGCTCGCCGTCGAGGCCGAGCAGGCGCAGGTATTCGCCTACCAGCGCGGGCGGATTGCGCGGCCACACGCCCAGCGCGTCACCGGGCTCGTAACGCAGGCCCGAGCCCTGCAGGGAGAGTTCGAGATGGCGCACCTCGCGACTGCTGTCGCGCGAAACGATGCGCTGGTTGTCCAGCACCTCTGCGGCAAACGGATGCTCGCGCCCATGCAGTACGCTGCTCACCGCATGTAAGCTCGGGCGAGCACCGGCTGCACCCAGCGTTGCCGGGGCATCCAGCACTTCGCGCGCCTTCTCCAGCACGCCATCGCTCCAGCTCGCGCTGGGTGCCTCGAAATCCACGTCGGCCTCCCCCAGCTCGGCGAAACGCCGCGCACCCAGCTCGGCGAAGCGCGCGTCCAGACGACGGCTGACCGCGCAGAACTGCGGGTAGCTGGAATCGCCCAGGCCCAGCACGGCGAACCGCAGTTGCGGCAGCTTTGGAGCACGCTTGCCGGCGAGGAACTCGACGAAACCGATGGCGTCGTCCGGCGGATCGCCGTCGCCCTGGCTGCTGATCACCAGCACGAGATGCCGCTCCTGCGCCAGTTCGCGCACGGGATAGGCGCCGGTGCGCAGCAGCCGCACGTTCAACCCCGCGGCGGCGGCACGCTCGGCCAGCCGTTCGGCCACGCGGCGTGAATTGCCGGTCTGGCTGCCGTAGAGCACGGTGAGGCGTTCGTCCGCCGCGGCATTCGCCGCCGGCGGGGCGGCTGCCGGCAACGCGACGCGCGTGGCTTGCGCCGCCAGCGCGGCCGTCCATGCCGACACCCAGTACAGGTCGGCCGGCGGCAGGCCTTCGGTCAACCTGTTCAGCAACGCGAGCCGTTCCGCGGCAAGCGCCGGCGCAGGCAGGATGGGGCGTGTGGCAGCGCTCACGTGACTTTCCTTTTGGACGTCCAAACGTCCATTCGTGCATGCTATTGCCGCCGCGCCCATGTAAAGAAAACATTTGTGTGCATGTGCTTATGCGGGCCGCTCATTTCCGGCATGCCGGCATGCGTGCTGACATGCGTCAGCCACCCTTCTGCGAGCACCGATGAGCAACCTGCCGGAATTCCTCGTCTTTGCCCTCGTCGGCACCGCCGCCCAACTGGTGGACGGCGCGCTGGGCATGGCCTACGGCGTGACCTCGGCGGGCCTGCTGCTGGGGCTGGGCATGCCACCGGTGATGGCCAGCGCCAGCGTGCACTACGCCGAAACCTTTACCTGCGGCGCGTCGGGACTGAGCCATCTGCTGGCGGGCAATGTGCGGCGACGGCTGTTCCTTGTGCTGGCGATCCCCGGCGCAGTCGGCGCCCTGCTCGGGGTATGGCTGGCCGTGCATATGCCTGCATCGTGGATGCGCATCGCGCTGACGCCCTACCTGCTGGGCATGGGCCTGTTCCTTTTGCTGCGCAAGTCGCGTCGGTCCGGCGAACGCACCGAGCCACCGCGCGGCACGTCCCTGCTCGGCGTGGTCGCCGGCTTCCTGGACGCCGTCGGCGGCGGTGGCTGGAGCGCGCTCACCGCCACCGCCCTGCTCGCCCGCGGCTTGCAGCCACGCGTGGTGATCGGCAGCGTGCATCTGGCCAAGTGTGTGGTGAGCATTGCCGCCAGCGCTGCCTTCCTGTTCGGTATTGGCGCTGGCCATGTGGTCGCCGTGCTTGGCTTGATCGCAGGCGGCATCCTTGCCGCGCCGTTCGGCGCGTTCTTCATCCGGCGGATTCCGGCGCGTGCCGCCACCGTGCTCGCTGGATTAGCAGTGTTGGCGTTGGGTATCAACAACGTGGTACGGATGCTGTATTGACTTGGCTTTGCCCGCTTCCCCTTTTGGGGCCGGGTCAGGAAAGGCATTCGCGGGAGGCTTCGCGGCAATTGGACTGAGGGCCATACGAAGCTGAGGATTCATACGCTCGTCGTTCCGGCACAGGTCGGTGAAGCTCCACGACAGCGAAGCCGGTCATCCGGTGGTGATCGTTTCCATTCGACCCATGCAGTCACTAGACCCCAGCTTCCGCCGGGACGACGATCAACACTAAGGGCATCTCGCCTCACTTCGACACCGCTTTGCTTCGGCTCTTCCGCTCTTGCCGTTGCTTCTGCGTGCTGGAGCGCACCGATTTCCCGGGGTCCCTATGCGACGGTGAGTCGTGGACGATCAGGCCGCGCAGGAGTGGCGGGGCGAAGGCGCTCCGAAACTTGCGAGACGACAAGCAGAAACTGGCCGCCCCGCAAGCGAGAAAAACGATCAGCGAGTAAAGCATCGCCAACGCTGCCGATTACAATGCGCCAATGAAACGCGCCCCCACTCCCCGCAAGCCCACTCTCCCCATCGAAGTCCGCGGCTCCGCCCGCCACCCGCTGGGCATGCCGCCGGCGCAATTTCTGCGCGACTACTGGCAGAAGCGCCCGCTGCTGATCCGCAACGCCTTCCCGGATTTCGTGCCGCCAATCGCGCCGGAAGACCTGGCCGGCCTGGCCTGCGAGGACGGCGCGCTGTCGCGATTGATCCGCCACGATGAGGCGCGCGAACGCTGGCAGGTGAAGACCGGTCCGCTGGCCGAAGCCGACTTCGCCAAGACCGGCGATGCCAACTGGACGCTGCTGGTGCAGGACGTGGACAAGTGGGACGCCGACGTGGCCGCCCTGCTGGAACTCTTCGCCTTCCTGCCGAGCTGGCGCGTGGACGACATCATGGTCTCCTATGCCGAGCCCGGCGGCGGCGTTGGCGCGCACGTGGACCAGTACGACGTATTCCTGCTGCAGGGGCTGGGCCAGCGGCACTGGGCGATCAGCACCGATCCCGATGCGCCGCGCGATTTCCGCACCGACATCGAACTGAAACAGTTGCGCCAGTTCGAGCCCACCCACGAATGGCTGCTCGATCCGGGCGACATGCTCTACCTGCCACCCGGGGTACCGCACGACGGTGTGGCTTTCGGCCGCCCGTGCATGACGTTCTCGGTAGGCATGCGTGCGCCCTCGCAAGGAGAGCTGACCGGCGACCTTGCCGACTACCTCGCCGAGCGGCTGCACGAAGACCAGCGCTACACCGATCCGGACCTCGCACCGGCCAGGGCTACCGGCGAGATCGACGAGGCCGCGCTGGCGCGGCTGCGCAAGACATTGCCGTTCGCTGCCGCACTGGATGAAGAAACCCTGCGCGACTGGTTCGGCCGCTTCATCACACGCTATCGGAACGCGCAGACCCCGGCCTTTCCCGACCGCCCCCTGGACGAAGCCGCGCTGCGCAAGCAGCTCGCTGCCGGCGCACACCTGCTGCGCCACCCGTGGTCGCGCATGGCCTGGAGCCGAGGCAAATCCGGCTGCGCCTTGTATGCGAACGGCCACGCGTGGCCTGCGCCGCCCGCACTGGCGAGACAGCTGTGCGCGCAAAGCGAAATCGCGCCAGGCGCGGCGCCTTCGGCGGCAGTGCTTGCCTTGCTGCTGGCCCTGGTCAACGACGGCCATCTGGTCCTGCGCAAGGCGCGCCGCCGGTGAATATCCAGACGGAAAGCCCCCGGGACGACGGCCGCCGCGCCATCGACAGCCGCGAAGCGCTGGCCGCCGCGCGCCTGCAACTGCTGGCCGCCACGCGCAACCAGTTGGTGCTGCACCTGCCCTTCCTGGGTCGCGATGACTACGCCAACGATGCGGAACTGGCGGAACTCAAGCGCATCGCCACTTCCGGCCGGCGCGCTGACATCCGCATCCTGCTGCACGACCCGGCCGCCGCGCTGCGCGACGGCCATCGGCTGATCCTGCTGTTCCAGCGCCTGCCCAGCGCGATCGCCATCCGCACGCCGGTGGAAGACGCGGACCGCCAGAACACCAGCGGCTGGCTGGTCAACGATACCGGCGGATACCTCTACTTGCCCGACGCCAGTCAGCCACAGGGGCGCATGGCGCTGACCGACCGCCCCGCACAGGTGCCGCTGCAGCAGCAGTTCGACGAGATCTGGGGGCGCTCCGTCCGTGCCAGCGAATTGCAGAACCTGGATTTGTAGCGCCTGCTGAACGCACGGCCCATGGCTATTCGCTTTTGGTCGCAATCGGCCAAATCGGGCCGTTCCCGGGTTGCCGCGTCGCAGCAGCCCGGGTCTATAATTAACAACATTTTTCCGGCGATCCCCGCCCCCGAGATCGCTGCAAGCCTCCCTTCCCCTGCCGGTGGTGACGTGAGTACAAACCTGATCCGCGAGTTCTTCGAATCTTCCCAACTCGCTGGCGGCAACGCCGATTACGTCGAATCCCTGTACGACTCCTGGCTCACCGATCCCGCGTCGGTGCCCGCCGAATGGAGCAAGTATTTCGAGACGTTCAAGGGCCGCGAGGCCGGCGACGTGCCGCACGGCGGCGCCATCTCGCGCATCGAGGCAGCCCAGAAACAGCGCCACGTCGCGGTGGCCGCCCCGGTCAGCGACGAGCACGCGCGCAAGCAGGCCGGCGTGCTGCGCATCCTGACCGCCTACCGTTCGCGCGGCCACCTCGCCGCCAACCTCGACCCGCTGGGCCTGGCCCACAAGATGGAAGCGCCCGACCTGGGCCTCGCGTTCCATGGGCTTGCCGACGCCGACCTCGACACCGAATTCGACTGCGGCAACTTCGCCGGCGGCGGCCAGCGCATGAAGCTGCGCGAGCTGCTGGCACGCCTGAAGAAGGTATACACCGGCACGGTGGGCACGGAGTTCATGCACATCTCCGACCATGCGCAGCGCAACTGGATCTACTCGCGCCTCGAACAGGCCAACGGCAGCGCCGGTCTCGACAAGGCCGGCAAGCAGCGCGTCCTCGACGGTCTCACCGCCGCGGAAGGCCTGGAGCGCTACCTCCACACGAAATATGTGGGCCAGAAGCGCTTCTCGCTGGAAGGCGGCGACAGCCTGATCCCGATGATCGACGACGTGGTGCGGGCCGCCGGCGACAACGGCATCAAGGACGTGGTGATCGGCATGGCCCACCGCGGCCGCCTCAACGTGCTGGTGAACATCCTCGGCAAGCCGCCGAAGACCCTGTTCAACGAGTTCGAGGGCAAGTTCGAGCACCACGACCACGACGATGGCGCCCATTCCGGCGACGTGAAGTACCACATGGGCTTCTCCGCCGACGTGCGCACGCCGCAGGGCGGCACCCACGTGGCGCTGGCGTTCAACCCCTCGCATCTGGAAATCGTCAACCCGGTGGTGGCCGGCTCCGTGCATGCGCGCCAGGTGCGCCGCAAGGACGGCAACCGCACTACCGCCTTCCCCGTGCTGATCCACGGCGATGCGGCGATGGCCGGCCAGGGCGTGAACATGGAACTGTTCAACATGTCGCAGGCCCGCGGCTTCAAGGTCGGCGGCACCTTGCACATCGTGGTGAACAACCAGGTGGGCTTCACCACCTCCAACCCGCAGGACGCCCGCTCCACGCTGTACTGCACCGACCTCGCCAAGATGGTGAACGCGCCGGTGTGGCACGTGAACGGCGACGATCCGGAAGCGGTGATCCAGGTCACCCGGCTCGCCTACGAATTCCGCAAACAGTTCCGCAAGGACGTGGTGATCGACCTGGTCTGCTACCGCCGCCACGGCCACAACGAGGCGGACGAACCCTCCGCCACGCAGCCGGTGATGTACCAGGTGATCAAGAAGCTGCCGACCACGCGTGAGCTGTACGCGCGCGCGCTGGTGCAGCAGGGCGTGCTGGCCGACGGCGACGCCCAGAAGCAGTTCGACGCCTACCGCGACCGCCTTGAAGCCGGTTCGGCGATGACCGAACTGCATCCGTCGCTGACCAAGGACGTCGAGGTGGACTGGAGCCGCTTCCTCGGCAACAAGCTTTCCACTCCGGCCGACACCAGCCTGCCGAAGGCGAAGCTGATCGAGCTGGCCAAGCGCATCCTGGACATCCCCAAGGACATCACGCTGCAGTCGCGCGTCGCCAAGATCTACGACGACCGCCGCAAGATGGCCGCCGGCGAGCAGCCGGGCGACTGGGGCTTCGCCGAGAACCTCGCCTACGCCAGCCTGATCGACGAAGGCCACAACCTGCGCCTGGTGGGCCAGGACGCCGGTCGCGGCACCTTCTTCCACCGCCACGCCGTGCTGCACGACCAGAAGGACGGCCATACCTTCATGCCGCTGGCCACGCTGCGCGCCGACGCGGACGTGGAAGTGATCGACTCGCTGCTCAGCGAAGAAGCGGTGATGGCCTTCGAATACGGCCACGCCACCACCGACCCGCACACGCTCAACATCTGGGAAGCGCAGTTCGGCGACTTCGCCAACGGCGCGCAGGTGGTGATCGACCAGTTCATCAGCTCCGGCGAAGCCAAGTGGGACCGCCTGTGCGGCCTGGCGCTGTACCTGCCGCACGGCTACGAAGGCCAGGGCCCGGAGCATTCCTCCGCCCGCCTCGAGCGCTTCCTGCAGCTGTGCGCGATGGAGAACATGCAGGTCTGCGTGCCCACGACGCCGGCGCAGGATTTCCACATGATCCGCCGGCAGATGCTGCGCCCGGTGCGCAAGCCGCTGATCGTGATGACGCCGAAGTCGCTGCTGCGCCACAAGCTGGCCGTCTCCACGCTGGACGAGCTCGCCGACGGCAGCTTCCAGTTGGTGATCGGCGAGCACCGCGACCTCGCGGCGAAGAAGGTCAAGCGCATCGTGCTGTGCGCGGGCAAGGTCTATTACGACCTGCTGGAAGAGGCCGAGAAGCGCGGTGCAAACGACGTCGCCATCGTGCGCGTGGAACAGCTCTACCCGTTCCCGCGCGCCGAAGTCGTGGCCGAACTGGATAAATACCCCTCCGCCAAGGAAGTGGTGTGGTGCCAGGAAGAGCCGATGAACCAGGGCGCCTGGTTCCAGATCCGCCACCACCTGCAGGCTTGCGTGGGTGCCAAGCAGAGCCTCTCCTACGCCGGTCGCGCACGTTCGGCCGCACCGGCCGCGGGCCACCTCAACGACCACGTGGCCGAGCAGGCTGCGCTGGTCGAGCAGGCGCTGGTCGCGCCGGTCGGCACCGACCACTCGGCAGAATAAAATCACCCAGACCGATTTTCGCGCCCATAGCCGGGCGCAAAACCACAGGATCAACCCATGTCCACTGAAGTCAAAGTCCCCGTTCTGCCCGAGTCGGTCTCCGACGCCACCATCGCCACCTGGCACAAGAAGGCCGGCGAGACGGTGAAGCGCGACGAGAACCTGGTCGACCTGGAAACCGACAAGGTGGTGCTGGAAGTGCCGGCCCCGGTCGACGGCGTGCTCAAGGAAATCAAGTTCGAGAGCGGCGCGACGGTGAACAGCCAGCAGGTGATCGCGGTCATTGAGGAAGGCGCGGCCGCCGCAGCGGCTGCCCCGGCGGCTGCACCGGCGCCCGCCGCTGCAGCTCCCGCTCCCGGGCCTGCCGCGCCGAAGGCTGCCGCTGCCGAACTCTCGCCGGCCGCCCAGCGCGTCGCCACCGAGAACAAGGTCGATCCGTCCGGCATCGCCGGCACCGGCCGCGACGGCCGCATCATCAAGGAAGACGTGGTCAACGCCGGCTCGCGTCCGGCGGCTGCGCCTGCCGCAGCGGCGGCCGCCACTCCGGGCGCACGCCCGGAAGAGCGCGTGCCGATGACCCGCATGCGCGCCAAGATCGCCGAGCGCCTGATGCAGTCGAAGAACTCGATCGCCATGCTCACCTCGTTCAACGAAGTGAACCTGGCCGCGGTCAGCAAGATGCGCAAGGATCTCGGCGAGCAGTTCCAGAAGGAGCACGGCGTCAAGCTCGGCTTCATGAGCTTCTTCGTCAAGGCCACGGTCGAGGCGCTGAAGCGCCACCCGATCATCAATGCTTCGGTGGACGGTAACGACGTCATCTACCACGGTTACCAGGACGTCTCCATCGCCGTCTCCACCGACAAGGGTCTGGTCACCCCGGTGCTGCGCAATGCCGAGAACATGAGCTTCGCGGACATCGAGAAGGGCATCGCCGACTACGCCAAGAAGGCGCGCGACGGCAAGCTCACCCTGGAAGACCTGCAGGGCGGCACCTTCACCATCACCAACGGCGGCACCTTCGGTTCGCTGCTCTCCACCCCGATCGTGAATCCGCCGCAGAGCGCCATCCTCGGCATGCACACGATCAAGGATCGCGCCATCGTCGAGAACGGCCAGGTGATCGCCGCGCCGATGATGTACCTCGCGATCAGTTACGACCACCGCATCATCGACGGCAAGGACGCGGTGCTGTTCCTGGTGGACATCAAGAACCAGCTCGAAAATCCGCACAAGATGCTGCTGGGCATCTGATGCCTCGCACCCCTCTCCCGCCGGGAGAGGGGTTGGGGTGAGGGTTCGGCACCGCCGCAACGCCTCGCTCCGCCCGTACCCTCACCCGGCCTTCGGCCACCCTCTCCCGCCGGGAGAGGGAAAAAGCGAGAAACGACATGAGCGACAAATTCGACGTCATCGTCATCGGCGCCGGCCCGGCCGGCTACGTGGCCGCGATCCGCGCCGCGCAGCTGGGCCTGAAGACCGCCTGCGTGGATGCCTTTACCGGCAAGGACGGCAAGCAGGCACTGGGCGGCACCTGCCTCAACGTGGGCTGCATCCCGTCCAAGGCGCTGCTGGATTCCTCGCGCCAGTACTGGAACATCGCGCACAACTTCCCGGTGCACGGCATCAGCGTGAAGGACGCCAAGGTCGACATGGCCACCTTCATCGGCCGCAAGGACAAGATCGTCAAGCAGTTCACCGGCGGCATCGGCCAGCTGTTCAAGGCGAACAAGGTCACCCCGTATTTCGGCACCGGCAAGCTGCTGAAGGGCAACAATGTCGAGATCACCGCGGCCGACGGCTCCAAGCAGACGATCAGCGCCACCAACGTGATCCTCGCCTCGGGCTCGGTGCCGATCGAGCTGCCGTTCGCCAAGTTCGATGGCAAGAACATCGTGGACAACGCCGGCGCGCTGGACTTCACCGAAGTGCCGAAGCGCCTGGGCGTGATCGGCGCTGGCGTGATCGGCCTCGAACTCGGCAGCGTGTGGCGCCGCATGGGCTCGGAAGTGACGATCATCGAGGCGCTGCCGGACTTCCTCTCGGTGGCCGATGCCGACATTGCCAAGCTCGCCGCCAAGGAATTCGCCAAGCAGGGCCTGGACATCAAGCTCGACGCCAAGCTCAACAAGGCCGAGGTCAAGAAGGACGGCGTGCACCTCACCTATACCGACAAGAGCGGCGAGCAGCAGCTGGTGGTCGACAAGCTGCTGGTGGCCGTGGGCCGCCGCGCCTACAGCACCGGCTTGCTGGCCGAGGACACCGGCGTGAAGCTGGACGAGCGCGGCCGCATCGTGGTCGACGAGCACTGCCACACCGGCGTCGACGGCGTGTGGGCGATCGGCGACGCGGTGCGCGGCCCGATGCTGGCGCACAAGGGTTCCGAGGAAGGCGTGGCGGTGGCCGAGTGGATCGCCGGCAAGGCCGGCCACGTCAACTACGACACCGTGCCCTTCGTGATCTACACCGAGCCGGAAGTGGCCTGGGCCGGCAAGACCGAGAAGGAACTGAAGGATGCCGGCATCCCGTACAAGGTCGGCACCTTCCCGTTCGCCGCCATCGGCCGCGCCGTGGCGATGAACGAGGCCGTGGGCCAGGTGAAGATGATCGCCCACGCCGATACCGACCGCATCCTCGGCGTGCACATGGTCGGCCCGGGCGTGTCCGAGCTGATCGCCGAATGCGTGGTGGCGATGGAGTTCAAGGGTTCCTCCGAAGACCTCGCCCGCATCGTGCACGCCCACCCGACCCTGTCGGAAGCCGTGCACGAGGCGGCGCTGTCGGTGGACAAGCGCGCCATCCACAAGGGCAATTGAGGTCAGGATGACCTCATCCCGGACAGCACAGGGATGTGCGTCGATCCGGGATCCACGCGGCCCGCTCGTGGCGACATGGGCGGGCCGTATCGTTTGAACCATCCGGAACTTTCACCGCTGTCGTTCCGGCGAAGGCCGGAATCCAGTTCAAATGACCCGTCCGAAGGGCACAAAACCTTTTTGAGTGCTTTGCACAGCGTATTGAAACTGGATTCCGGCCTTCGCCGGAATGACGAGCGAAAAGCGAGCTCTTCGACATGCCTCAACCCAAGTCTCTCTGCGTCTACTGCGGCTCCAGTCCCGGCAAGCACCCCGAATACGCCGAGCAGGCGCGCGCCTTCGGCACCGAAATGGCCAGGCGCGGCATCGCGCTGGTCTATGGCGGCGGCAAGGTAGGCCTGATGGGCACGGTGGCCGACGCCGTGCTGGCCGGCGGCGGCAAGGTCATCGGCGTGATCCCGCGCCAACTGGTCGAACGCGAGGTGGCGCACAAGGGCCTCAGCGAACTGGTGGTGGTGGACACCATGCACCAGCGCAAGACGCGCATGTACGAACTTTCCGAGGCCTTCGTCGCCCTGCCCGGCGGCTTCGGCACCATGGACGAGATGTTCGAGATGCTGACCTGGGCGCAGCTCGGGCTGCACCGTCATCCCTGCGCCTTCCTCGACGTGCGCGGCTACTACGCTCCATTGCGCGCAGCGGTTGACCACATGGTGGCCGAAGGTTTCGTGCAGCCGGGCCAGCGCGAGAGCCTCTGGTTCGGTGCGACCATCTCCTCGCTGTTCGACTGGATGGAAAACTACGACGGCGGCAATGCCGCCCGCGTGATCGGCCCGGCCAGCATCAAGGCCTGATCGGAGAATCCCATGACCACCTTCCGCGCCTTTCGCATCCACAACGACGGCAGCAGCTGCCACGCCGGCATCGAGGCCATGGACACCGACGCGCTGACGCCCGGCGAGGTGCTGGTCAAGGTGGCGTACTCCTCGGTGAACTACAAGGATGCGCTGGCTGGTACCGGCAAGGGCCGCATCCTGCGCCAGTACCCGCTCAACGGCGGCATCGACGTGGCCGGCCACGTGGCCGCTTCCATCGACCCGAGGTTCAAGGAGGGCGACGCCGTGCTGTGCACCGGCAGCGGCCTGTCCGAGACGCGCGACGGCGGCTATGCCGAATACGCACGGCTGGATGCGCGCTGGACGATTCCGCTGCCCGCGACCCTCGACCTGCGCGAAAGCATGGTCCTCGGCACGGCCGGCTTCACCGCCGCGCTGGCGCTGTTGCACATGCTGGACAACGGCCAGACGCCCGCGCTCGGCCCCATCGCCGTCACCGGCGCCAGCGGCGGGGTGGGCCAGCTCGCCATCGACATCTTCAGCCGCGCCGGCTACGAGGTGCATGCGATCAGCGGCAAGGCCGATCACTTCGCCCATCTGGAATCGCTGGGCGCCGCCGCATGCATCGACCGCCACCAGCTCGCCTTCAGCGGCAAGCCGATGGACTCGGCCCGCTTCGGCGGCGCGCTGGACAACGTGGGCGGCGCGATGCTGGCCGGCCTGCTGCCGCTGATCGAGCCCTACGGCAACGTGGCGATCTGCGGCAACGCCGGCGGCATCGCCTTCGACAGCACGGTGATGCCCTTCATCATCCGCGGCGTGAACCTGCTGGGCGTGGCCTCGGCCGGTACTGCGCGGCCCATGCGCGAACGCGTCTGGCAATATCTTGCGGGCGACTGGAAGCCGCGCCACCTGGCACGCGTCGCCACCCGCGAGGCCACGCTGGACGAGCTGCCCGAAGTGTTCGACCGCATGCTGGCCGGCGACTCCTTCGGCCGCACCGTGGTGCGCGTCGCTGCTTGATGCCGCGCACCTTGGAAGCGTGGCGCCAGAAGCATAGAATCCACCGAACCGCTAACAAGGGGAAAACTGGCTTATGGCACGCATCCTGATCGTCGACGACTCGCCCTCGCAGCTCCTGGGCCTGAAGCGCATCGTCGAAAAACTCGGTCACGAAACCCTCACCGCCGAAGACGGCGCCGCCGGCGTCGAGGTTGCCAAGCGCGAGATCCCCGACCTGATCCTGATGGACGTGGTGATGCCCAACCTCAATGGCTTCCAGGCCACCCGCACGATCAGCAAGGATGCAGCCACCGCGCACATCCCGGTGGTGCTGGTGACCACCAAGGATCAGGAAACCGACAAGGTGTGGGGCATGCGCCAAGGTGCGAAGGCCTACGTCACCAAGCCGATCAAGGAAGAAGAGTTGATCGCGACCCTCAAGGAACTGCTTCCGGCCTGAACCGGGCTTCCGTGTGCATCGATGAAAATGGCGCCTCGTGGCGCCATTTTTGTTATGCGATCACCATCCTTGAGGATCGCGCCGCAGGCCGTCGCCGACGCGATGCCGTAGTCGTTCCCGGCATTTCCGCTGTCGGCGTCCGATGCTCACTGGCGTGGATCGTAGTCGGCGAACTGTTTGCGCAACGCTTCGTAGGCCGCACGCTGCTTGTCGTTGTCCGCCACCGGTGCGCGTATCGACAGTTCCACAAACTGGTCGCCGGGTTGCGCTCCCGGCATGCCTCGCCCCTTCAGGCGCAGCTTGCGGCCCGACTGCGAACCCGCAGGAATGCGCAGCTCCACCGTGCCGGCCAGAGTCGGTACCGGTACCGTGGCACCCAGCGCCGCTTCCCACGGGCTGACCGGCAGAACATGCAGCACGTTACGGCCGTCCAGTTTGAAGCGCGCGTTGTCGCGAATGCCGATTTCCAGCAACAGGTCGCCGTTCGGGCCACCGCTGTGACCAGGATGCCCCTGCCCCGCCAGCCGTATCGACTGGCCTGGCTGGATGCCGGCAGGGATCTTCACCTCCAGCACGCGCTCGCCGCCATGGCCGTCGTGCAGGGAGACGCGCGTGCGGCCGCCGTCGAACGCAGTCTGCAAATCGACCATCACCTGGGCCTGCACATCCTGTCCGCGGCGCGCGCGCGGTTGACCACGCTGGCCGCGCTGAGCACCGCCACGGTTGCCAAACAGGTTTTCGAAGAAATCGCTGAAGTCACCCTCACCACCGAAGTCGAAAGGCTGTCCCTGCCCGGCGGCCCCTGGCCGAAACGGTTCGTGACCGCGATAGCCGCCGGCACGCCACTGGTCGTAGGTGCGACGCTTCTCGGAGTCGAGCAGCACTTCCTGCGCCTCGTTCGCTTCCTTGAACTTGTCTTCCGCCCCCGCTTCCTTGTTCTTGTCCGGGTGGTACTTGCGCGCGAGCTTGCGATAGGCGGTCTTGATCTCCGCTTCGCCGGCATCGGGCTTCACGCCAAGGATCTCGTAATAGTCTTTGGATTCCACCGCCACTCCTTCGCACAACTGCATCAACGCCAAGCGGCCCGTGGCGGATCATCGTCCGCCACGGGCCGCGCTCGCAAGCTGCCGCGAATCAGTGGGCGGTATCGACCACGATGCGGCGCGGCGCGCTCTCGGCTTTCTTCGGTATCGCGATCTCCAGCACGCCATGCCGGTTGCTGGCGGTGATGCGCTCGGCATCCGCGCTCTCGGGCAGTGTGAACCGGCGCAGGAATGCGCCATGGGGACGCTCTCGGTGCACGCCAAGGCCGGACGCATCGGCCGCTTCCGCCGCGCGCTCGCCGCTGATCGAAAGAACGTTCTTGTCCATGCTCACGTCGATGGCCGCCGGATCGACGCCGGGCACATCGGCATGGATCACGAAGCGTTCGGCCTCCTCGCGCACGTCCACGCGCGGCGACCATGCCGCGGCAGTGCCCTGGGCCTCGCCGGACTCCGTGAAACGGTCGAACGCATGCCGGAACGCCCGCGCATCGCGCGGCAGGCTCCACATCACATGATGATTCAGGCTCATCGCAAAACTCCTCGAATGGATTGCGGCACGTCGCCGCCTGCCAGCAGAAATAGGTGCGGCGGTTTCCGATTCAAGGCGGCGCGCGCAATTGCTCGCCAGGGGATGCGATCGGGTGCATGCTTGGGGTTCATGTTCGAAGCACCCCCTGGATGATCTTCATGCGCCACCTGATTCAACCCGGCCTTTTCCTCGTGCTGGCATTGCCGGCCGCATTCGCGGTGGCGCAGACAACGACACCGACACCCGCCGTGGGCGACCGCGGCGTCGCCATCGCCGACGCGCCGGTGCCGCGTCCTTCCGGCACGGCTTGCGTCGTGGATCTGTATGCGAACGTCGCCTTCGACGACCACGGCGAATCCACCTCGCGCGATGCGAAGCCACGCGAATTTAGCTACACCCCACCTGCGCAGTGCGCTGGATCATGGGCCAAGGTCGTACTGGAAGCGGATTTCTCGGTGGATGCCGGGCGGCAATACGACCGCACGGCCAGCCTGTGGCTCGGTGGGGTGAACCTTTACTACGGCACCACACAGGAACCCGGTGCCAAGGTCGCGCCGCACTGGCACGTCGAGCGCGACGTGACGGACTACGCCAGCCTGTTCCGCAACGCCGGGCATGGGCAGGTCGTCCTCAACAACTGGGTCGGCGGCAAGCGCGACAGCGTGATCCACGGCAGCGCGCGGCTGGTGTTCTATCCGGCGGCAGGCCATACCGATCCGGCACCCGCCGATCTTGCCATCGGCCTTGTCGGTGACAGCGGCGGACATCCGGTGGATGTGCAGGAC
Source organism: Rhodanobacter sp. 7MK24 (assembly GCF_014842995.1). Taxonomy (GTDB): domain Bacteria; phylum Pseudomonadota; class Gammaproteobacteria; order Xanthomonadales; family Rhodanobacteraceae; genus Rhodanobacter_A. Next base: position 920,947 of record NZ_JACYXL010000001.1, on the reverse strand, counting down.
GAAACGCAGACGCTCGCGCGCGCGCTCACCCTGCCGCGCAACGTCGAGCGCGTGGCGCTGGACCTGATTGCGCAGAGCCAGGCCGTGGACGAGCAGTGGTACATGTGCATCGACGATGCCGACGTGGAACCCACGCGCGAATTCTCGCTGGGGCCGCCGAACGCCGGCGACCCGCTGGAGCAATGCGGCGGCGGCAACTACCGCGAGGTGGCCGTGAGCATCGACGGCCAGCCGGCCGGTCGCGCGCCGGTCTATCCGTGGACCTACACCGGCGGCGTGGATCCCAACCTGTGGCGCCCGACGCCGGACATTCAGACGCTCAACTTCATCCCGTACCGCATGGACCTGACGCCCTTCGCCGCACTGCTGGACGACGGCAAGCCGCATACCCTGGCGGTGCGCGTGCTGGGTGCACACGACTTTTTCAGCCTCGCCGCGAACCTGCTGGTCTGGCGCGACCATGGGGTTGAGGTGCTCACGGGCAAGCTCACGCAGAATACGCTGGCGACGCAACAGGGCACCTTGCAGCCGAAGGTGCAACGCCACTTCGACCACGGCACGGGAGACACGCTGCATGGCGAGGTTGATACCCGGCAACGCGGTACCTATGCGATCACCGGCGAGTTGCAGACCTCGCGCGGCAAGGTCGTCACGCAGGTCGCGCAGAACGCTGGCTTCGACAACGACCAGACCTTCGATCTCACCGCGCAAGGCATCTACCACCAGTACATACGCATGACCTCGCGGGTGGACGATGACGTGACGACCACCACCGACGCCGGCACGACGCAAAAGCGGCATCGTCTGTATTACCCGCTGACGATCGACATCCGCAAGCAGGTGCATGCCGGCGGCGACTTCACCGCCGACATCACCCTGCAGCAGGGTTACGAAAGCGCGCGCCGGAATATGGAAGGCAAGCGCGTGAGCTACGGATCCATGCTGACCAACCATCTCGAAAGCCACAGCAACACCGACTTCAACGCCGGCGGCACGGCCATCACGGGCTCGCGCGGACAGAACGGCCTGCAGACCTATAGCTACGGCGACTCGCAGGGCAATTGCTATGCGCGCCGCGTGGAGACGCGCAACCAGGCCGTGGTCGCTGTCGCTACGAACCAGACCTGTCCAGAGGACCCATCGTTTGGACGGCCATCCACGAACTTGGGACGCACACCATGAGTATCCAGATCGGACAGACCCTGCCTGACGTCGAAGTCCGCCTCGTCGGCGACGGCATCCGCGAGACCCGCACCGGCGAGCTGTTCGCCAACCGCAAGGTGGTGCTGTTCGCCGTGCCTGGCGCGTTCACGCCCACCTGCTCCAACCGGCACCTGCCCGGCTACGTGACGCACCACCGCGATTTCCTCGAGCGTGGCATCGAGGTGATGTGCCTGTCGGTCAACGACGCCCACGTGATGAAGGCATGGGCCGAAGCGCAACACGTGCCGCACGACCTGCTGCTGATCGCCGACGGCAATGCCGCCTTCACCCGCGCGCTGGGCCTGGAACTGGACGGCAGCAGCTACGGCATGGGCCTGCGCGCACGCCGCTTCGCACTATACGCGGAAGACGGCGTGGTGCGCCAACTGCACGTGGAGGCGCCGGGCGAGTTCCGCGTTTCCAGCGCGGAGGCGATGCTCGGTGCCGTCCAGGCCTGAGCAAGGTCGCAGAGAGCGGCCGTGTTGGTTGCCGTATAGTCGTCCTGCGCCACCCGTCGCGTACCGGCGGCGGCCACCAGTTGATGCGTACCAACCCAAGTGCCAAGGGGATCCGCCATGCGCTACACGCTGCTGGAAAGCCGCAGGAACGAGGTGCTGTTGCTGGCCCGCTTGCTGCTGATGGTGCTGTTCGTGCTGTTCGGCTGGAGCAAGCTGACCGACTTCGCGGGCACCACCGCCTACATGGCGTCGGAAGGCCTGCCGCTGCCTGCACTGGCCGCGGTGGTCGTGATCGCGATGGAATTCGTCGTGGGCCTGGCGATCATGCTTGGCGTCTGCACCAGGCCACTGGCACTGTTGATGGCTCTGTACACGCTGGGCACGGCACTGGTCGGCCATCACTTCTGGACCATGGTCGGCGCCGAGCGCGCCGCGAACATGATCAACTTCTACAAGAACCTCTCGATCGTCGGCGGCCTGTTGCTGCTGTGTCTCACCGGTCCCGGCAAGTACTCGCTCGATCGCAGGTAAGGCGAGGTACGCCAGCAGGAACCTGCACCTCGGCTACCCGCAAGGCGCCGGGGCCGATGCGGGTTGCGACCTGCGTCGGTGAGCCGCGCTTTCATCGATTTGTCATCCAGCCTGCCTAGGGTGGCCGGCATGGCCATCACCCGACGCGATTTCCTCCGTGGCACCGGCAGCCTGATCGGGGTCGGCGCATTGGCCGACATCCGGCACCCGGCTGCAGCGTTCGCTTCCTCCATGGCCATGCCGATGGCGTCACGCACCTCGGCGGCGATGCTCGCGGCACCCAAGGTGCCGCTGATCAACCCCGCATCGCTGGCGCGCTTCGTCGATCCATTGCCGATTCCGCCGACGGCGCGTGCGACGGAGCAGCGCACGCATCCGGCATTCCCTGGGCACAAGCTGCCTTGCTATCGGATGGAAATGCGCGCGTTCAAGGCACGCCTGCACCGCGATGTGCCGCCCACCGCCCTGTGGGGTTACGGCGGCCAGTTCCCCGGCCCGACGATCGAGGCCATGCGCGGCGAGCCGCTGCTGGTCGAGTGGGCGAATGCTTTGCCTACGCGACACTTCCTGCCGATCGACCACAACCTCCATGGTGCGGAGAAAGCCCATCCCGAAGTACGCACCGTGACCCACGTGCATGGCGCGCGCGTACCGGCCCATGCGGACGGCTACCCGGAAGAGTGGTACACGCCGGGGCATTCCAGGCTCTACCTCTACCCGAACGGACAGGATGCCGCCACGCTCTGGTACCACGACCACGCGATGGGCATCACCCGACTGAACATCTACGCTGGACTGGTCGGCACCTACATCGTGCGCGATCCGGATGAGCTGGCACTCGGTCTGCCATCCGGCGATTACGACCTTCCGCTGATCCTCTGCGATCGCCTGGTGGCGCAGGACGGCCAACTCTACTACCCGGTTTCCGACGATCCGGATGCGCCCTGGGTCATGCAGTGCAACGGCAACCTGCCGCTGTGCAACGGCAGGATTTTCCCGTATCTCGAAGTCGAGCCGCGCAGGTATCGCTTTCGCCTGCTCAATGCCGCCAATACCAGCTTCTTCGATCTGTCGCTGTCGCACGACCAGCCGTTCCAGCAAATCGCCAGCGACCAGGGGCTCCTGCCCGCGCCGCTGGAGCGTGCGCGCATCGCGCTGTACCCCGCCGAACGTGCGGATGTGGTGATCGATTTCGCCGGCGTCGCCGGCAAGACTCTGCAACTGCGCCATCAGTCGCACGGCATCCTCGAATTCCGCGTGCGCGACGGCGGCCGGCGCGACACGTCTGCGCTGCCTGCGGCATTGCGCGCCGTGCCTCGCATCGACCCGGAGGCCGCCGCGCAACATCGCGTGATGACGCTCAACGAAACCGATGACGCCAACGGCAATGCCTTGCAGATGCTGCTCGACGGCAAGCGGTGGTCCGCTCCGGTCAGCGAGAACCCTCGCCAGCACAGCGTGGAAACCTGGAGCTTCGTCAATCTCACCGGCGACGCGCACCCGATCCATCTGCATCTGGTGCGCTTCCAGCTGCTGGACCGCCGTCCCTTCGACCTGTTCGCCTGGAACGCCCGTCGGGAGCTGAAGTTCACCGGTCCGGCGCAGACACCCGAGCCGCACGAAATGGGCTGGAAAGACACGGTGCGCGCGGACCCAGGCATGGTGACGCGCATCGCGATGCGCTTCGAAGGCGAGCCGGGACGCTACGTCTGGCACTGCCATTTCCTCGAGCACGAGGACAACGAAATGATGCGCCCATACGACGTGCTTCCCGAGATGCCGCCCAAGGGCTCGGCATAATCTCCGCCAACGACGAACCGGGAAAGCCCCAGTCCAGATATGGCTCGACGTGGCCGCATCGGCTATCGCATAGACGGGAATGGCGCCCACATCCTCAAGATGGGCCGCCTGTAATTCCGGCGGATTGAACCGCGCCGTTTCTCTCGGCCACTTCTTTTACTCCGGGCGCCCTCCCCTCCACCCTTCGGGCTAGCTTCGCCGTTCGTAACTGCTCGTTTGGCGGCGTGGGCCGAGAAAGAGAAGTGGTTCGGGCGCCGGCAGGCGCTCGAAACCGCCTTGTTACTTGCGGCAACACAGCCCCTTTCTTCAAGTAATTCGGAGAGAAGATTTTGACCAAGCTCTGGTCACGCGTAAGTGTCTGGGCACGAATCGAGCGGCACGACCCATCTCTTGTCGCAGCACTGTCATCTCCCGCGACCGTCGTGTCGCGCCGTTGCCAACACCACGTCATGCAGCCGGCGCACCCTGTTTCGGCTCGCGCAGGGCAGCTGCATGCGCAAGCGCAATCAGGGGGATCACTCGAGCCGGCACGCAGAAAGCCGACAGGAGAGACCAGTCATGTCCAGGAAATTCGGCAGTACCCGCTTGAAACCTTTCGCGCTGTGCATGTTGGCAACCGGTATCGTCGGCCTTGCCAATGCACAGACGAACACCTCGCAGAACGACGCAACCTTCCGTTCCAACGTGCCGCATACGAGCACCACGCCGATGCATGGACTGCCCGGCGGCATCGTGACGCTGCATACCCCGGGCGACGACCAGGACGACAGCAACCGCACACGCACGCCGATCAAGCACGTGATCCTGCTGATCGGCGAGAACCGGACTTTCGACCACGTTTTCGCCACCTACACGCCGCCTGCCGGCCAGACCGTGAATAACCTGCTGTCCGAAGGCATCGTCAACGCCGACGGCACGCCCGGCCCGAACGTGGCCAAGGCGCAGCAGTGGCAGGCAACCCAGACAGGCGATTATTCGAATTCGCCCACGCGTGTCGGCCCGTATGCCAACCTGCCGGCGATGAACACCGGCGGCGCGCCGACGCAGCCCTACCTCGCTTCCGCCGCGCAGGCCGCTGCGATCGAACCGGCGTTGCCGAGCGACGACTACACCGAGCTTGCCGAGGGCGGCACGGGGCTGCCCAATGACGTGGTCGACACGCGCTTCCCGGGCACGCTGCCGAATGCGCCGGTGGATATGCACGCATCGATCAGCTACAACGATTACGCCAACAGCCCGGTGCATCGCTTCTTCCAGATGTGGCAGCAGCTGGATTGCAGCACCGCCAGCGCCACCACGAAGAATCCCAGTGGCTGCCGCGCGGACCTCTTCCCGTGGGTGGAAACCACCATGGGCGCCGGCAACAACGGCAAGACGCAGGCTGCGAACTTCACGGACGAAAGCACGGGTGAAGGCTCCACCTCGATGCAGTTCCTCAACATGGCGCAAGGCGATGCGCCCTACTTCAAGCAACTGGCCGAGAAGTACGCGCTAAGCGACAACTTCCACCAGTCGGTGATGGGTGGCACGGGCGCCAACCACATCATGCTGGGCTTCGGCGACGCGATCTATTACGCCGACGCGAACGGCGATCCTGCCGTGCCGCCGACCAACCAGATCGAAAACCCGAACTCGCAAAGCGGCACCAACAACTGGTGGGTGCAGGACGGCTACAGCGGCGGCTCCTACGTCGATTGCGCCGACGATTCGCAACCCGGCGTGGGTGCGGTGCGCAGCTACCTGAAGGGCCTGCCCTATCACACCTTCCGTGGCACGGACTGCAAGGCCGGCGCGTACTACCTGGTCAACAACTACAACCCAGGTTACCTGGGTACCGGTGAGCCGGCTCCGCTGGGCACCGACCAGTACACCGTTCCGCCGACCAAGCAGGACAATCTTGCCTTGCTGCTGGCCCGTCACCACGTCAGCTGGAAGTATTACGGCGAAGGCTGGGCCAACGGCACGGAATCCGGCGAAGCCGGCACCTTCTGCAACATCTGCGACCCATTCCTGTATTCCACGCAGGTCATGACCAACGCCAAGCTGCGCGCGAACAACCAGGACATCAACAATCTTTACAGCGACATCCAGAACGGCACGCTGCCGGCCGTGGCGATCGCCAAGCCGGATGGCCTGCTCGACGGCCACCCGGCTTCCTCCAAGCTGGAACTGTACGAAGGCTACGTGCAGAAGATCGTGCAGATGGTCCAGGCCAATCCGACGCTCTGGAACAACACCGCGATCATGATCACCTTCGACGAAGGCGGCGGTTACTACGACTCCGGCTACGTGCAGCCGATCGACTTCTTCGGCGACGGCACGCGCATCCCGCTGCTCGTGGTGTCGAAGTACTCCACCGGCGGCCACGTGGTGCACACCTACTTCGATCACGTGTCGTTCGACAAATTCGTCGAGGCCAACTGGGGGATCGACGAAACCATTTCCCGCCGCAGCCGCGACAACCTGCCGAATCCGGTCCAGTTCCGCAACAACCCGTATGTGCCGGTCAACGCCCCGGCCATCGGCGACCTGATGGACATGTTCGACTTCCATCGCGATTGGCAGCAGGACGGCAGCACCGTCGCCGCAGCCAAGAACTGAAACCCCGCAAGGCATGCCCCGTCCACTCCGGTGGACGGGGCTTTGCCGTTGCCAGACCGGGAATCTTCCATGACCCAGACCACGCGATTCGTCGCACGCCACTCACGCGCAATTGCCCGCTTGCTGCTGTCCGTTGCTGCCTGCGCGCTGACTTCCGTCGTGCAAGCCGATCCCGGCGATTTCCAGACCATGCCCGGCTTGTGGAAGATCACCTTGCGCTCCGTCGCAAAAGACCATGCCCCGCCGACGCAGGTGAAATGGAAGTGCCTTTACGACGGCGGCGACCCATGGACGACCTTCGTGGACACAATGGCGCCAGACGCCGCCTGCCAGCGCAGCAACGAACATCGCGCCAGCACTGCGTTGGCGTGGCAGATCCATTGCGGCACACGCTCGGGCCGGGGCCGCATCACGCTCGACTCGCCCCAGCACTACACCGGCGACGTCGCGCTGGGTGGGCACCAGGTGCTGCAGGTCGAAGGCGCGCGGGTCGCCGCCTGCACCAGCCCCAGTGATTGAAGCACCCGACATAAGGGGCGCACGCCGTAAATTGGGACCCGGCCACAGAACCCCTTGGAGTCGTCTGTGCAAGGTCTCTGCCCAGCTCCCGTCGATGGCGAACCGGAAACCTCTCAGCTCCACACGGCGCCGACTTCGCCGTTCGCGACGGCTCCCGTGCGGTGGCATGGGCCAGGAAAGTGGCCAGGGCGCCCGCAACGACTGGAATCGCCTTGTTTCTTGCGATAACGCGAAGCTCCTTACCTGCACAGGCGAGCACAAGTAGGCGAGCGATGGTGAGCCCCGGCTCTTAGAAATCCCGGCTGCCGCTCAGCAACACGCTACGGCCGCGATGCAGCGGCACGAAGGTCTCGTCGAAATCGACGTCATGCAGGTTGCGGTCGAGCAGATTGCGCACGCCCAGCGTGACGTTCCAGAGCTGGCCTTGCCAGGACACATTCGCATCCACCCGGGCCTGCCCCGGTATGGCGAAGTATGCCGAGCCATCCGACAGCTGGCCGCGGCTGGCACTGCGTGCCAGCACGCCGCCGGCCACGCCCCAGCCGCGCAACAACCCGGAGTGCAACCGGTAACTGGCCCAAAGATTGCCGTGCTGTCGCGGCGAACCGGTCGGCAGCGAGCCGTCGTGGTTGGTCACCAACGTATTGCTGTACGCAGCGCTCAAATCCAGTCCGGGCGCGAGCCGGCCGTTGAATTCCAGCTCGACGCCGCGATTGGTCTGGCCGGGACCGGGGATGCCGTAATACGGCGGACGCGGCGAGCTCAGGTAGTTGCTGTGATCAAGCATGATGCGATACGCCGCCACGGTGAACATGGCGCGCTGGTCGAACAGCATCAGCTTGGCGCCCGCTTCGACCTGGCGCGAGCGTGACGGCAGCAGTGGCTGACCGTTCTTGTCCAATACCTCGTCCGCCTGGAAGCCGCTGGTGGCACTCGCGTACAACGACAGCAGCGGCGTGAGCTTGTACACCAGCCCGGCGTTGGGCACCCACTGCGACTTGTGTTCGGTCAGCAGGTTGCCATTGGTGTCCTGCGCGGAAATTTCGTAGGTCGCCCGGCGCAACGCCAGCAAGACGTTCCAGTGTTCGCCCAGCGCCAGTTGATCCTGCAGGAACAGCGCATGATCGATGGACCATGGGTCGGCAGGCGCATGCGCATCGACGTTATTGACGTTGCCGGGGCCGGTCACGGTAGGTACCGACGGCAACGGCGGCCCGGCATACAGGTTGTAGGTGTATTGGGGAAGGAGTCCGAGCACATCGTCGACGCTGCCGGACAGCGCACGCGAGTAATCGAAACCAGCCACTACGACGTGACTGACCGTATCGCCGTCGAAGCGCCCCACAAAATCGTTCTGCACGGTATAGAACGCATCGCCGTAGCTGTATCGCTCGGCCATCGGGAAGCTGTCGCCATTCGGCGAAAAGCCGGACACGATCCATTCCTGGACGCTGGAATCCTGATGCACGTACTGGCCGCGGCTGCGGAACGTCCACACATCGTCGAAGCGATGCTCGAATATGTACGAGAGGCGTGTGGTGCGAAACAGGGAATGGTCGTCCGGGCTGCCTATCATCAAGCCCGGCGGTGTCTCGCTGGACAGGCTTCCGCCAAGCATCACCGCGTAATCGGGGATCGGCTCGCGCCGCACGATGCGCTCTACGGAAAGCACCAGCTTGTTCGATGCGTCGCGCCACCCGATGGACGGCGCCAGATAGCCGTTGCGCTGGCCGCGTCGCCCTTGCCGGGTGCGATCGGCATACTCGGCCGAAGCCACCAGGCGATACGTCCACTCACCGCTTTTTCCCAGCGGGCCGCCCAAATCGACGCCGAGTTCGCTGTCGCCGTACTGCCCCAGCGCGAAATCGAGCCTGTGCACCGGCGTATCCGTCGGCTGCTTCATCACCAGGTTGATCAGGCCGCCGAAATTGTTGCTGACCGAATCGTCGCCGATGATCGCCTGCGGCCCCTTCAGCACTTCCACGCGCTCGATGCCGATCAGCGGCGGAAAATCGCCGTAGGACACGATGCTGTTGGGCAAGCCGTCGATCATGCCGTTGCCGACCTGGAAGTCGCGCATCAGGAACACGGGCAACGCATCCGAGCCGTCCAGGGACTGCACGCCGGCGACGTTGCGCACGGCATCGGCCACGCCGCGCGCCTGCTGCGAATCGAGCAGATCGGGCGACACCTCGCTCACCGAAGCCGGCAGTTCGAGCAGATCGGTACCTGTACGCGTGGCACCACTGGTGACGTCGACCAGATAACTGCCCTGGTCGACCAGCCCGGTGCTGATGACCGGCGATAGTTGCCGGACGTCCGGTCTGGCGGCAGGCGCCGTGGCCGCTGTTGCGCCGGCTGGCAATGGCTTCACCACCACCGTGCCGGCATCGACGAAGCTGTATGCCAGCCCCGTGCCCTGCAGCAGGCGATCCAGCGCAGCGGCAGCGGTGCAATCGGCGTTGACGCCGCGGGAATGCAGGGCGTCGACGCTGCCACCCGCCGTGAGCACCTGCATGTTCGCCTGCCGTCCGAACGCGATCAGCGCGGTGGAGAGCGCCTGCGGTGGTATCGCGAAATGCAGCGTGTCAGCGGCAACGGCTTGGCACGGCACGGCCACGGCGGCAAGCGCGGCCATCGTTGGCAGCAGGCCGGACCGGCTCATGGCATCCACTCGTCCCCGATGAAAGCGACAAGTGTGGCATGCGCCGGATCCAAATGCAGCGCTGCGAACGCTGCGGCTGCGCTGGCGTACCCGATGCGTTTAGCGCCGCTGCGCAGGCATCGGGCCGGCGGAAAGCGTCACCGCGTGCTCGCCCATTTCCACCTGCAACGGAAACACCTGCGGCAACGCGCGCAGCCAGCTGTCGATCTCGTCGGTGCGAACGGTGCCGGTGAAACTGAGACCCGCGACGTCGGCGCCATCCAGCCGCACCGGCCTGCTGCTGTAGCGGTTGACGCTGTCGACCACCACCGCCAGCGGTTCGCCCACGAATTCGAGCCGGTGGCTGCGCCAGCCCATCGCCTGCTCCTGCGTGGTAGTGCCCAGGCGCAGCGTGCGCGCGGCCGGATCCCAGGCCACGCGCTGCCCCGCGCCTGCATCCAGCGTTTGCATCGCACTGCTGGTAGCGGCGACCCGTACCTGCCCTTCGGTCACCGCCACTGCCACCTCGCCATAACTGCGACGCACGTCGAAGGCAGTACCGATGTCACGAACCGTGACGCCGCCGGCGACGACCTCGAACGGGCGCTGGGAGTCGTGCACCACCTGAAAATACGCCTCGCCCGCTTCCAGCGTTGCCTGGCGCTGGCCGGCGTCGAAACGAACGCGCAAACGGCTGGCGCCACCCAGCGTCACCTTGCTGCCATCTGCAAGCACGATGTCGCGGTTCTGCCCGGTGACGCTCGCATAGGTCGCCTGCACCACGGCGTTGCCTGCGACACGCTCCCACAGCAGGAAGCCGGTACCGGCGACCAGGGCGACCACGGCCGCTGCAGCGGCCAGCGGCAGCCAGCGCCGGCGTGGTGCGGCGGCAGGCGCGAACTCGTGCAGCAGTTGCCGGCGAGCGGCCGCATCCAGCCTGCCCAGCCGTTCGCCGAAAACATTGACGTATTCGAAAGCGGCGAGATGGCGCTCGTTCTGCGCCGTCCAGTCCAACCACTGCTCCACGCTGGCCTCGGCGCCGCGTGTATCGCGTAGGCGGGTCCACCAGTCGGCAGCCGTCAGCAACATGTGTTCATCGAATGATTGTTGGGTGTTGGCCATCACGGCATCTCCCTTTCTTCCACGCGTGCGCGGCAATGTGCCAGCGCCCGGGTGACGTGGTAGCGCACCATGCGTGCGCTTAGCTCCATGGTTTGCGCGATCGCCTCGAAATCGCGTCCCTCGATCACGTGCAGCACAAAGGCACGGCTGGTCTTGGGCGGCAATTCGCGCAATGCCTCCTGCAATCCTCGCCATTGCTCGGAAGCCATCGCGTGGCGCTCCGGCACCGGTGCTAGATGCAGCTCCGGCGCGGGTTCCGGCAACTCGTCCATGGCTGGCGCCTCGCGCAGCTTGCGCATGCGCAGGCGATCGACCGCGAGATTGGCTGCGATGCGGAAGAGGAAGGCACGCGGCGAGTCGATCCGTCCGGAGTTTTCCAGCACGAGCATGCGCAGGTAAGCCTCCTGCGCCAACTCCTGCGCATCGGCGAGCGAGCCGAGCCTGCACTGCAGGAACGCGACCAGCGCGCGATTGTGTTCGCGGAACAACGTCGCGACACTGGCCCCCTGGCGCTGCTCTATCGTTGCATCGATGGTGTCTAGCGGCTGATTCATGACGCTTCTGCGCATGCCCCCTCCAATCGACGGTCGAAGCCCGGCATCTCGACGTGCCGCGTGTGCCGTTGGTGGCGTCCAGGTATCGCACCCAGCGCTTCGACGAGCAGGCGCTCGGCCTCCATGCGCAAGGCTTCGCGCTTGCGGAACGCGGAGCGATGCTGGCTGGGCACGTCCGCCTCGGCCTTGCGCAGCGGCTGCAACGGCAATTCGTACCAACCGCCGCCGGCGGCCCTGCCCTGCTGCTCCTCCCAGTACGCATCGTAGTCCGCCACGAAGCGGCGCCGCGGATTGCGCAAGGGATGGGCCGCATTGCCGACCGCCAGCAACCGCGACAGGCCCCAGTGTCGCGCCAGTGCACGGGTCAGCGCCAGCATCAGGCAGCGCGGGCGCAGGCCATGCAGATTGCGCGTCAACTCACGTACGGTTTCCCGTGCCGCTCCGCCGACGGGCCCTTGGATGCAGCCGATGGCCAGCGTATCGTCGTCGATCACCGTGACCACGATGCGGTACAGCGGATTGCCGAGTTCATCGGCAAGCTGAATGCACAGCTCGCCCTCGCACCCCAGGAAGATCGGCGGCCGCAGGCTCAGGATCAGCCGGCCGCCGTCCTTCAGCGTCAGCAGGCCCAGCGGCGCCGCACCCTCGGCGTACACCGCGCGGAACAAAGGCGTCGGCATCGCCGCCAGGGCATGGCGGTAATGCCCGCGGATCGCTCGCAGGCGCTGGCTGCGACGCCAACCCGTGTTGAGGTAGCGATGTAGGTGGCGCTCCAGCATGCGCGGATCACGGCGCCGGAACGCGCGCAATGCCGGCTCGCTCTCGACAAAGGCCAGGAAGCCCAGTTGCTGGCGAAACACCGCCAGGCAGCGTGCGATGTACTTGGCTGCCATCAAGGTGCGCCTGTCAACCTTGCCGTGCCAATCGTGGCGGCCGCGCAACGAGCGCAGGAAATGACCAATGGCCGGGGGAAGGACCTCGTCGCCAAGCCATGCCGCCGCCCGTTCGGACAGCGACATGGCAGGCAAGGTGTGCTGCATCTCGTTCAAGATCGTCGTCTCGCAATCGAACACTCGGCAGCAAGACGTTTGTGGCCCGGGAAATTGAAATGGCGACGCCAGCCACCCAGTCATCGGACGCGAAAAGCCCCGGCCTGGCCGGGGCTCTTCGTAGCCCAAGGGCGCCCGACGGGAATCAGGCCAGGTCCGGACCCGGTTCCGGCGCCGCACCCTCGGGGGCCGGCTCTTCGCCGTTGTCCACCTCGGCGTCCAGACGCACCAGGCTGACCAGCGACTCCTCCGCCGGCAGGCGGATCAAGGTGACACCCTGCGTGATGCGGCCGACCTTGGCGATTTCCGCGGCGCGCGTACGCACCAGGGTGCCCTGGTCGGAGATCAGCATGATCTCGTGCGTTTCGTCGAGGGACACGGCGCCGACCAGGTTGCCGTTGCGCTCGGAACACTGGATGCCGATGACGCCCTGGATGCCACGGCCCTTGCGCGGATACTTCGACAGCGGCGTGCGCTTGCCGTAACCGCGCGCAGTCGCGGTCAGCACGTAGCTCTCCAACGGCGACGTGGAGCCGTCGGCCAGATCCTCGGCCTCGTCCACCTCGTTGGTCTCGTCGTCGCCACCGGCCTGCTCGGCCGCATGCTCCACCACGAGCAGAGATACGACCTGCGCCCCTTCGGCAAGGCGGATGCCGCGCACGCCTGTGGCGGTGCGGCCCATGACGCGCACCTCGCCCTCGGCGAAACGCACGGCGCGGCCATTGGAGGCAAACAGCATCACGTCGCTGTTGCCGTCGGTAAGTTCAACGTTGACCAGCGCATCGCCCTCGTCGAGGTTGATCGCGATCTTGCCCTTCTGCAGCTGGAATGCGAATTCGCTGAGCGGCGTCTTCTTCACTGTGCCGTGCTTGGTGGCGAAAAACACGTAGCGGTCTTCGCCGTACTCGCGCACCGGCTGCACGGCCTGCACCTTCTCGCCTGCGGTCAGCGGCAGCAGGTTGATGATGGGTTTGCCGCGCGCGCCCGACCCCGCCTCCGGTATCTGGTAGACCTTGAGCCAATACACGCGACCGGTGCTGGTGAAGGTAAGCAGGGTGTCGTGGGTGTTCACCACCCACAGCTGCTCGACGAAATCCTCGTCCTTCAACGCGGAGGCGGAACGCCCCTTGCCGCCACGCCGTTGAGCACGATAAGTGCTGGCCGGCTGGCGCTTGATGTAGCCGGTGTGCGACAGCGTGACCACCATGTCTTCCGGCGCGATCAGGTCGAGGACGTTCAAGTCCTCCTGCGAGTGCTGGATCTCGGTGCGACGCGCATCGCCGAACTCGTTCTTGATCGTCTCGAGCTCTTCACGGATCACCGCGAGCAGGCGTTCCGGATTCTCAAGAATCTCGATCAAGCCGCGGATGGCTTCGAGGATTTCGCGGTATTCGTCGGAGAGCTTCTCCTGCTCCAGGCCGGTGAGGCGATGCAGGCGCATGGCGAGGATCTCCTGCGCCTGTACCTCGGAGAGCTGGTAACCACCAGGCTTGAGACCATCGCGCGGGTCCATGTCCTCCGGCCGCGAAGCCTCGGCGCCTGCAGCGGCGAGCAGCGCACCCACCATGCCCGGCTGCCACTTGCGCGCCAGCATGCGTTCGCGCGCCTCGGCCGGCGAGGCCGAGGTCTTGATCAGCTCGATCATCTCGTCGATGTTGGCTAGCGCGACGGTGAGGCCTTCGAGGATGTGCGCACGGGCGCGTGCCTTGCGCAGTTCGAAGATGGTGCGGCGGGTCACCACCTCGCGGCGATGGCGGATGAAGGCCTCGAGGATGTCCTTGAGGTTCAGCAGGCGCGGCTGGCCGTCCAGCAACGCCACCATGTTGATGCCGAAGGTGACCTGCAGCTGGGTCTGCTGGAACAGGTTGTTCAGCACCACGTCGGCCATCGCGTCCTTGCGGATCTCGATGACGACGCGCATGCCGTCCTTGTCGGACTCGTCGCGCAGCTCGCTGATGCCCTCGATCTTCTTTTCCTTGACCAGCTCGGCGATCTTCTCGATCAGCCGCGCCTTGTTCACCTGGTACGGCAGCTCGTGGACGAGGATGGTCTCGCGGCCGTTGCTCTCGGTCTCGATCTCGGTCTTGGCACGCACCAGGATGCGGCCGCGTCCGGTGCGATAGGCCTCGACGATGCCGGAGGAGCCGTTGATGATGCCGGCGGTGGGGAAGTCCGGGCCGGGAACGTAGCGCATCAGGTCGTCGACCGACAGCACCGGATCGTCGATCAGCGCGATGGTGGCGGCGATAACCTCGTTCAGATTGTGCGGCGGCACATTGGTGGCCATGCCCACCGCGATACCTGCCGATCCGTTCACCAGCAGGTTCGGCACACGGGTGGGCAGCACCAGCGGCTCGTTCTCGCTCTCGTCGTAATTGGGCCCGAAGTCGACGGTTTCCTTGTCGATGTCGGCGAGCAATTCGTGCGTGAGGCGCGACATGCGCACCTCGGTGTAGCGCATCGCTGCCGCGTTGTCGCCGTCCACCGAACCGAAGTTGCCCTGGCCATCGACCAGCATGTAGCGCAGCGAGAACGGCTGCGCCATGCGCACGATGGCGTCATACACGGACGCGTCGCCGTGCGGATGGTATTTACCGATCACGTCGCCGACCACGCGGGCCGACTTCTTGTAAGGCTTGTTCCAGGCGTTGCTCAGCTCGTTCATCGCGAACAATACGCGGCGATGTACCGGCTTCAGGCCGTCCCGCACGTCCGGCAGCGCGCGGCCTACGATCACGCTCATCGCGTAGTCGAGATAGCTCTGGCGCATCTCGTCTTCGATGTTGACGCGAATGACTTCTTTGGCGAGTTCTGCCATTGAGTGGCTTCCCTGGAGGACTGAAAGGAGCGCGAGACAGGTGCGGCACGAAGCGCGCACGGAGGCGCCGTCGCATGCCGCGCCAAAGCCTCTCGCGCAATCTTGGAATCATAGCACAGATGCACATTTCAACCAAGCAAAATGCGCTTTTAATTCAATGACTTATGAATGCTCTTTGGGCTTCTTGTAAAGCATCATGCGGGCACCCGCGTAATTGACCACGGCGGCAACGGCCGAACCCACCGCCACGGCCAGCACGGGCCAGCGACGCCAGGACGGAAACAGCAGGAGGCTGCCCGCGTAGGCGGCGTAATTGACCACGGCACCGAAACCCATCAGGGCCATCCAGTGCAGCCATTCGCCCAGCAAGGAACGGCCGCTGGAGCGTTCCGCGAAGGTGCGGCTGCGGTTCCACCACCAGGTCACCGTGGCCGCGGCGAGAAAGGCAAAGACCTGCGCGACGTAGGGGTTGGCTCCGCACAACGACACCAGCGCCTGCAGGATGGCGGCATCGATCACGAAGCCGATGCCGCCGCCAACCGCGAACAACATCAGCTCGCGACCGTGCCTCATGCGCCGAACATCGTGCGCATCGCGGCTTCGGTCGGCCGCTCGATCACGCCGCGCTCGGTGACGATGGCGTCGATCAGGCCGGCAGGCGTCACGTCGAACACCGGGTTCCAGGCCTCGGCGCCTTCCACCACCACGCGCCTGCCGCCGACGGCGAGCAATTCCGCCGGATCGCGCAGTTCGATCTCGATGTGGTCGCCCGAAGGCGTGGCCATGTCCACCGTGGAAGACGGCGCGGCCACCATGAACTTCACGCCGTGGTGCTTCGCCGCGATGGCGAGCTGGTAGGTGCCGATCTTGTTCGCGGTGTCGCCGTTCGCGGCGATGCGATCGGCGCCCACGACCACCCATTGCACTGCCCCCGACTTCATCAGGTGCGAGGCAGCCGAATCCGCGATCAGCTGCGCGGGAATGCCGTCGCGCACCAGTTCGTACATGGTCAGCCGCGCACCCTGCTGCCAGGGCCGCGTCTCGCCTGCGAACACACGGGCGATGCGCCCCTGCGCCACACCCGCGCGGATCACTCCCAACGCTGTGCCGAAACCCGCGGTAGCCAGCGAACCGGTATTGCAATGGGTGAGCACGCCCGAACCCGGCGCGATCAGCGCCGCGCCCAGGCTGCCCATGTGACGATTGGCGGCAAGGTCTTCGTCCTGGATCGCCTGCGCTTCGCGCTCCAGCGTCTGCGCATCCGCACCTGCGGCGACGCGCGCCTTCATGCGGTCCAGCGCCCACATCAGGTTCACCGCGGTGGGCCGCGCCGCGCGCAACTGCGCCAGTGCGGTGTCCAGCGGCGCCCCTTGCTGCGCGGCCAGCACCACACCCCACGCGGCAGCGATGCCGATGGCCGGGGCGCCGCGCACGGCGAGATCCTTGATGGCCTGCGTCACCGCGGAGGCGTCGCGGCAATCGATCCAGCGCTCCTCCTGCGGCAACAGGCGCTGGTCGAGCAAACGGAGGTGGTCGCCGCGCCATTGCACGGCGCGGACGCGGTCGTAGCGGTCGTAATCCATGGGAACTTCGTGTGTTGGAGCGAAAAAGTCAGGGCGATTCCGGCATCACCAGCCAGAAAATCAGGTAAATCAGGATGCCCGAGCCACCCAGCAGGGTGAGGATGATCCATGCCACCCGCACCAGGGTCGGATCCCAACCGAGATATTCGGCGATGCCGCCGCAGACACCGGCCAGCGTGCGGTTCTGGCGGGAACGATAGAGACGTTTTTCCATGGATGGCTCCTGGCGGGTCAGTCGCGCGCGCGCAACCACTGGTGGATCGCCGGCGGCACCTCGCGCTGTGCGCGGCCGGAGACGTAGATGCCGATATGGCCGCCCTTGAACGCAAGCTCGGTGTAGTCGGAGGTGCCGATGCGACGCTTCAACGCACGCGAAGCGTCCGGTGGCACCAGATGATCCTGCTCGGCATAGATGTTCAGCACCGGCTGGCTGACCATGCCGAGATCCACCTCGCGGTCGCCGATGACAAGGCCGCCCTTCACCAGCTTGTTGCCCTGGTAGAAATCCTTGATGAACTGGCGGAAGGCTTCGCCGGCCTGATCGGGCGAGTCGAAGATCCAGCGCTCCATGCGCAGGAAGTTCTCCAGCTCCGCGGGCTTGTCGAGGATGTCCACCAGGCTCACGTATTTCTGCTGGTTCAGGCGTACCGGCTTCAGCGTGAGGTAGACCCAGTTCATCAGCATCGCCGGCACGTTGCCCAGCGTATCGACGAACAGATCCGCATCCATCGCGCGGCACCAGTGCGAAAGCATGTTGTCCGGCGTCTGGAAGTCCACCGGCGTCACCATGGTGACGAGGTTCTTGACCTTCTCCGGATGCATCGCGCTGTAGCACAGCGAGAACGCGCCGCCCTGGCAGATGCCGAGCAGATTGACGGCGTCGAGGCTGTGACGTTCGCACAGCGCGTCCACGCAGCGATCGAGGTAGCCGTTGAGATAATCGTCCAGCGTCAGCCAGCGATCGGCTCCGTCCGGGTAGCCCCAGTCGATCAGATAGACGTCCTCGCCCTGCGCGAGCAGGTTGCGCACCAGCGAGCGGTCGGCCTGCAGGTCGGTCATCCAGACCGTGTTGACCAGCGCGTAGACGATCAGCGTGGGAGTCCGTGTGGTGGGCGCGCGATCGCCTTTCATATGCCACAACTTGAGCTTGTCCTCGGCATACACCAGTTCGCGTGGCGTGTTGGCGTAACTGGGCTCGCTCATGCTGCGCAGATGGCCCATGCCGGCACTGAGCTTGCGCTGGAACGTTCCGATTTCCTGCATCAGTCGCGTGGGATCGAGATGGAGCGGGTTATCCATGATGGCTCTTCCTGTCAGCGCTTGCGCGAGCGGCCGTTGGCCAGTACGGGCTTGGCGCGAGCAGGCGCCTTCTTCGCGGCAGTGCTGGCGGCGCGCCCGCTGGTGGACTTGGCCACGGCAGCCTTCGCACGTGCCGGCTTGGCCGTAGCCCCATCGTCCCGCGCGTGCTTGACCGCAGCCCCCTGCGTGCGGGCAGGCCTGCCGGCCAGCTCGGCCAACTCGCGGCGGAGCGCCGTCACCTCGCGACGCAACGCGAGGATTTCATCCGCGGCCTCGCCGCCATGCTGCTTGCGCAGGTCGCGGCGCAATTGTTGCAGACGCTCACCCAGCGAGGAAACTTCCTCGCGCGTGGGCAGGCCCAGCTCGCGGCATAGCTGGCCGGTCTGCTTTTGCTGCAGCTGGCGCACGCGCATCTGGCTGTTGATCATCTCGCCATAGGCCGCGCGGAACTCGTCGGACAACGCGATTTCAGCATAGGCCTCCTCCGCGGCGTCAACCCAGAGGTCATACAGCGCCTTGAGCGACTCGATCGGTGGACTCGACGCGTCACGTCTGGCGAGCGTCGCCTGCAGGCGCTCCAGCCCTTGCGTGTTCGCGCGCTGGATCAGTTCCTGGTAGCGCGCATTCGCTTCCAGCGCAGTCTGGATCGCGGCAGCCATTTCCTGATGCTGCATCAACTGTTCGCGATGCAGGCCGAAACCCGGCACCGGGCCGCCCGCCGCGACCTGCGCAACAAAACCGCCGCCCTGCATCGATTGCAGCCACGCCTGCCACTGCTGCACGAAACCCTGTGCAGCCGCGTTGTCGATGCCGTTGAAGGCTTGCGTGAAAGGCTGGTTGCCGGAACCCGCCCATGAGCGCAACAGGGTCTGCCAGTCCGTACCAGGCTGACTGGCGCCGGCCGCGGCCACGCCCTGCATCCAGTCGAAGCAGCCCTTGAGTCCGGCCAGCGTGCGTTCGAACGCCTCATTTCCGGGCGGAGGCACGGCGGCGGCGGGCTGCATCTGCCGCAACCATGCATCCCAGGATTGCTGGGCAAGCACCTGCCAATCCTTGATGAAATCGCCTGTCTGTCCGCTCATCGCGCGCCCTCGTCAACCGGTGTTCGTATCGTAGCGCCTCGGGCAATCCCGCAGGCTCGCGGTCAATGTTGCAAAACCCTGCACAACCGCAGATTTGCGTCATCGTACCGGCGATTATGAAGATTGCTTGACACCACCTCGCACTGTCCGGCGAATTGCGCCCCCGGCAACCACTGCTGCAATGCCTCTGCTCCGCTCGCGACATTACTTTCCAGCAGTGCGTAAATGGGGCCTTGGTGGCTATGCAGGCGCTCGCGCACGAGTGCGTTCAACCGGTAATTCCCGGCGTGCTGGTTGAACGATGTCAATCCGATGAACTGGCTGGATTCCGCATTGCCGATGAACGGAATGATGTAAGCCAATGGCTGACCGATCAGCAACACCGTGCTTCCCGGCTCGACGGCTGGCGCACGCACGTTAAATACGGTGTCGGCATAGTCGGCGCGCCCCCAGCTGGGGTAATGACTGCAGTAGACCGACATGAGAAAGATACCGGCCATGCACCATGCAAGCCACGACCGTGACGACCGACCTTTGCCGGCAACGGCGAGCAGGGCCTGTATCGCCAGCAACAGCAACAAGCCCGTCAAGGCTTCAAGTGGGATCACATACCGCAGTATCGAGAACAGCCGCAGCCACGCCACATAGGCCAGCACGACGAATACCGCCAACAGGCGTAAGGCACGTCCGCCGGCCGCGGCTTGCTTGCGACGAAACCATGCAGAGGCAGCCAATACGGCCAGCGCGGCCATCGCCAATGCGTAGCGCGGATCGGCAAATCTTGTTTCGGTGACCAGCCACTGGTTCTTGAACACCCAGTAGCACGGATAAAACAGCCATTGCCCAGCTGTTTTCGGCAGGAAACGAATATCGGTACCACTGACGGGCGGCAGCCAAGCCGAATGGAAAACCTGGTTGAACATCGGAAACACGGGGTTTCCGGTCAGGCTCCACAGCTTCACGCCCCACCAGCCATAGACGGCAAGAAATCCACCCGACGCCGCGGCCACGAACAGCAGACACAGCCGCCATGTCCCCGCACGGCCCACGCAAGCCACCAGCAAGGCGCACGCCAGGGCTGGCGAATAGACGATGGCCGTGGGCTTCAATCCCGCCGCCAAGCCGCATAGCAGGCCAGCCAGCAAGACCCGTTGGGCCGCCCGCTCGACCGGATCTTCGGCACATAGCGGCAGTAGCAGGTAGACGGCCAGCAATACCAGCATGGCCAACGGCATCTCGTTGGAACTCAGTCCGACCTGCGATACGGTCATGGTGCCCGTGGCGCCGATCAGCACTGCGAACAAGTCGCCCGCGCCGAAGGCTCTCCCCTGCAAATCCGCCAACCGCATTGCGATCCGCAGCAACACGAACACCATGCCGCCGTACCACAGCCCTTGCAGGGCGGCCAACAGTCGCGGCAGGTGCGCAAGAGGCCCCATGCCAAGCAGGTAATACGGCAGATCCAGCAGCGGATTGAAATAGCTCTGGAGCCCGGCCGCAGCCAGATCGATCGTGAGTCGCCCGTGCAGCAGGGCCCAGACGTTGTAGAGGTGGTAATTCCGCAGGTCCCAGCTCGCATCCTGCCTCAGGAGCAAGGCTCCAATTGCTCCGAACAGCAGACAGGCAGACAAGGCATGGCGGTCGACGGCGCTGCGCAGATCCGGCATCCGCATCAGCGCGCCCCCTGCGTCGACCCGCATCCCGGCGCGGGTTGGCCGAGATAAGCCAAGTGCTTCTGCTCGCGTCGCCCCAGGGTCACTGTGTCGAGCACCAACCCGCAGACCAGGAACACCCCGCCAAGCAACGTCAGCGACGCGCACAGGATCGCCGTCGGGAAGCGCGGCACCAGACCAGTTGACAGATAGGTGGCCAACAACGGCCACGCCAGCACAGCTGCCAGCAGCAGGCACGCCGCGCAAGCCAGCGAAAAAAAGGCCAGTGGCTTGCCGTTCTTGGCCAATCTCAGGATGGCCAGAAGGATGCGCCAGCCATCACGCCACGTGTTCAGCTTGCTGTGCGAACCTTCGGGACGCGCAAAATAGCGGCTGGGTACTTCCGCCACCGGCATGCACAGCTCCAGCGCGTGCACCGCCAGCTCGGTCTCGATCTCGAAACCCTGCGCATGGACGGGAAACGACTTCACGTAACGGCGCGACATCACTCGATAACCCGACAGCATGTCGGTGAAACTGCGTCCGAAGATCCGTCCTGCCAAACCGGTCAACATGCGGTTGCCGAACCGGTGGCCCGGGCGATATGCCAGATGCTGCTCGGTCACGCGGCTGCCCACCACGAGATCAAGGTGCTCGTCCAACAGGCGCTGGATCATTGCGGGTGCATCGCTGGCGTCGTAGGTGGCGTCGCCGTCCGCCATCACATAGATATCCGCGTCCACATCGGCAAACATCCGCCGCACGACGTTGCCCTTCCCTTGCAGCCTTTCTTGTCGAACCTCGGCGCCGGCTGCACGGGCCACCGATGC
This sequence comes from Rhodanobacter sp. 7MK24, assembly GCF_014842995.1. Classification (GTDB taxonomy): domain Bacteria; phylum Pseudomonadota; class Gammaproteobacteria; order Xanthomonadales; family Rhodanobacteraceae; genus Rhodanobacter_A. The sequence continues at coordinate 899,202 of NZ_JACYXL010000001.1, read as the reverse complement.
TGTGTCGTCGGTCGAATTGTTGTCGTACACGACGATGCGGGCCTGCGGCAGGCTTTCGGCGAAATCCCGCACCACTTTGCCGATAGCCACCGCCTCGTTGAAGCACGGAACCAACACCGCTACACGCTGCATCCCGCTGGCTGGCATCGGGTTCCCTCGCTCTCTGCTTGGCAAGCCCGGATTCTAACAAGCACCTGTGACGGATCGGACCGGAATCCAACCGGCTTTCGTTTGCTCGTATACGAAAACGCCCCGCAGTTGCGGGGCGTTTCCGGAGACTCGCGATGCGAAGCGCGGCTATATCAGCCCTCGCCCTCCGCCACCGCCTTCATGGACAGGCGGATACGGCCCTGCTTGTCCACTTCCAGCACCTTGACCTTGACGATGTCGCCTTCCTTGAGCTTGTCGGAAACCTTCTCGACGCGCTCGTTGGAAATCTGCGACACGTGCACCAGGCCGTCCTTGCCCGGCATGATGGTGACGAATGCGCCGAAGTCCATCAGCTTGGCGACCTTGCCTTCGTAGATGCGGCCCGGCTCGACGTCGGAGACGATCTGCTCGATGCGCTTCTTCGCCGCTTCGCCCGCGTCGCGGTTGACCGAGGCGATGATCACGGTGCCGTCGTCGTTGATGTCGATCGTGGCGCCGGTCTCCTCGGTGATCGAGCGGATGGTGGCGCCGCCCTTGCCGATGACCTCGCGGATCTTGTCCGGGTGGATCTTGATGGTGATCAGGCGCGGCGCGTACTCGCTCATCTCGGTGCGCGCGGTGCTGAGCGCCTTGGCCATCTCGCCGAGGATGTGCAGGCGGCCACGCTGGGCCTGGGCCAGCGCCACCTTCATGATCTCCTCGGTGATGCCGTCGATCTTGATGTCCATCTGCAGGGCGCTGATGCCCTCGGACGAACCGGCCACCTTGAAGTCCATGTCGCCGAGGTGGTCCTCGTCGCCCAGGATGTCGGACAGCACGACAAAGTCGTTGCCTTCCTTCACCAGGCCCATCGCGATGCCGGCCACCGGCGCCTTCAGCGGCACGCCCGCGTCCATCATCGCCAGCGAGGAACCACACACCGACGCCATCGACGAGGAGCCGTTCGACTCGGTGATTTCCGACACCACGCGCAGCACGTAGGGGAACTCTTCCATCGACGGCTTGACCGCCTGCACGCCGCGCTTGGCGAGGCGGCCGTGGCCGATTTCGCGACGCTTCGGCGCGCCGAAGCGGCCAGCTTCGCCCACCGAGAACGGCGGGAAGTTGTAATGGAACAGGAACGGATCCTTCGACTCGCCGGCCGGTGCGTCGATGATCTGCGCGTCACGCGTGGTGCCGAGGGTGACCACCACCAGCGCCTGCGTCTCGCCGCGGGTGAACAGCGCCGAGCCGTGGGTGCGCGGCAGCACGCCCACGCGGGCGGTGATCGCGCGGATGTCGTCGAGTTGTCGGCCGTCGATGCGCTGCTTGGTCTTCAGCACGCCGCTGCGCAGGGTGTTGTATTCGATCTCGGCAAACGCGTTGTTGATCTCGAGGTCGGACCAGCCGTGCGAAGCGGCGCTCACGGCGATGCCAGCCTTGATGTCGCTCTTCAGCGCACTGATCGCGTCGCGGCGCTCCAGCTTGTCGCGGATCGCGAAGGCCTTGACCAGACGATCGCCGAGGATGCTCTCGATGGCCGAGAACAGCGCATCGTTGCGTGCCGGCGCTTCCCACTTGAACGGCTTGCGGCCAGCCTCGGCCACGAAGGCGTTGATCGCTTCGACGGCGACCTGCATCTGCTGGTGGCCGAACACCACCGCGCCGAGCATCACCTCTTCGGAAAGCAGCTCGGCCTCGGATTCCACCATCAGCACCGCACCGGCGGTACCGGCGACAACCAGGTCAAGCTTCGAGCCGGCCAGCTCGGAGGCATCGGGGTTAAGCAGGTACTGGCCGTTGGCGTAACCGACGCGGGCGGCGCCGATTGGGCCCTTGAACGGGATGCCGGCGAGGGTCAGCGCGGCGGAGGCGCCAAGCAGCGCCGGGATGTCGCCATCGACCTCGGGATTCAGCGAAACGACCTGCGCGATGACCTGCACTTCGTTCTTGAACTCTTCCGGGAACAGCGGGCGCACCGGACGATCGATCAGGCGCGAGGTCAGCGTCTCCTTCTCGGTCGGACGGCCTTCACGCTTGAAGAAGCCGCCCGGGATACGGCCGGCCGAGTAGAACTTCTCGACGTAGTCGACGGTGAGCGGGAAGAAGTCCTGGCCTTCCTTCGCCTTGGCCGCGGCCACGGCGGTGACCAGCACCACGGTGCCGCCCATGCTGACCATGACCGCGCCGGACGCCTGGCGGGCGATTTCGCCCGTCTCCAGCGTGACTTGGTGCTTACCGTACTGGAATGACTTGGTTACTTTCGCCACGATGATTTCCTGCCTTTTTGAAGAGTACGGCCATGGATGGCCGCCTCTTGATCTTTGCGTTCACGGGCGAACGCAGAACCCTTGGAGAGTGCGGCCATGGATGGCCGCCCTTTTGACTTTCGCGTTCAGGACGAACGCAAAAGTTACCTCCGGAGGCCGAGGCGCTCGATCAGGCTCTGGTAACGGGCCAGATCGCGATCCTTCAGGTAGGCGAGCAGGCTCTTGCGGCGGTTCACCAGCTTCAGCAGGCCGCGGCGCGAGTGGTGATCCTGCTTGTGCGACTTGAAGTGCTCGGTGAGGTGCTCGATGCGGGCGGACAGCAGCGCCACCTGCACTTCGGTGGAGCCGGTGTCGTTCGGCACGCGGCCGAAGTCAGCGATGATCTTGCCGGTCTGTTCTGCGTTGAGCGACATGGTGATACCTGTTTCCTTGAAAAGACGATGCGAAGCTTGCGTTTGCGTCATCGGCGATGACACAAACGCAAGCTTCGACTATGGATGAAAGTGTCGGAATAACTTGTTTATTCTAACGGCTGCGCGGGCTTGGCAACAAGGGATGCCCTGATCAAATCCGCGCAGGCGTCACCGGTTCTGCCCATTCGCAGGCCGCAGGATCATCGACAAAGGCAGGCTGGTGGTCGGTCGAGGCGATGGGCCGAAGGCATGCGGACGGGCAGAATCAGCCCCAACGTATTGAAATTCAGAGCGACGGGGTGATGTCCAGAAGGCCCGCTGCATGGATTTGATCAGGGCATCCCTGGGGCGACAGGACAGAAACGGACGAATTCACGGCGGCGGCAGGTTGAAACCGCGCAGGATGCGGCTGCGTCCGTCCACATCCAGCTCCAGCAGCGCCAGCAAGGCACCGTCGCTGGCAAACGCTGCGTGCGGTCCACGGGCCCCGGCCACCACGATGGGCTGGCCGCGGGCGATGGCCTGGCTCTGTGCCTCGTCCAGTTGCAGCTTCGGCCAATCGTCCAGCCCTGCCTCTACCGGCAACAGCCAGGCCAACAAGGCCTCGTCGCCTTGCGCCGCGGCCTCCTCCAGCGCGGTCAGCGTGACCATGCGTGGCTCGCGGAACGGCTCCACCCACAGCCGGCGCAAGGCGGTGAGGTGAGCACCGCAACCCAGCGCCTCGCCCAGGTCCACGGCCAGTGAACGCACATAGGTGCCCGAACCGCACTCCACTTCGAACACCAGGGTGTCGGCGGTATGGGACAACAGTTCAAGCCGATGGACTTCGACCTCCCGCGGCGGCGCCTGCACCGCTTCGCCGCGGCGCGCCTTGAGGTACAACCGCTCGCCACCCTGCTTGAGTGCCGAATACGCTGGGGGCACCTGCACGATGCGGCCCCGCAGCGGTGCCAGCGCAGCCTCGATGGCGACATCGTCCAGCGCAGGCACCGGCCGTTCGCGCAACACCTCGCCCTCGCGGTCGGCGGTTGCCGTGGTGACACCCAGCCGGCATTCGGCCCGGTAAGCCTTGCGCGCGCCAAGCAGGTTGCCGGCCAGTTTGGTGGCCTCGCCGAAGCACAGCGGCAACAGGCCCGTGGCCATCGGATCGAGCGCGCCGGTATGGCCGCCCTTGGCGGCGCGGAACAGGCGGCGCACCGATTGCAGGATCTGGCTGGAGCTGATGCCTTCAGGCTTGTCGAGCAGCACGATACCGTGCAGATCGCGCCAGGCGATGCGGGGGAGCTTGCGGTCGCGGTGCATGAAGCCCGAATTACGTCTCGTCATCCGACGGCGCGGCATCGCCCGCATCGCGCAGCAGCGCATCGATGCGTTCGCCCTTGTCCACCGAGTCGTCGTATTTGAAGCGCAGTTCCGGCACGCGCCGCAGCCGCATGCTGCGCGACAGCGCGCGCCTGAATTCGCCGGCCAGCGTGTTCAGCGCCTTCACCGCCGCGGCCGATTGCTCGGGCAGCAGCGCGGTCACCCACACCGAGGCGAAGTCGAGATCGCGGCTCACCTCCACGTCCGACACACTGCACGACGGCAACCCATGGTCGCGCACCGCGGCATGCACCAGCATGCCCAGTTCGCGGCGCAGTTCGGCACCTACGCGGTCGGTACGTTTGAAGTCGCGGGAAGGCATGATTGGTTGGGTATCTTGTTGGGAAAAGCAATAAAGCCAAAGCGCGTTACTGATGCCGAGAAAATGCCATCCAGCACTTTCCTGGCTCGGCGCGCCGGGCATACGCCTGTCGCACCTCCGCCGAAGCCGCGACTAACGCCGCTGCTTCTCGTACGGCCATCCATGGCCGCGTTCTGCCTTGCAACACCTTTCGGGCGTTACAGGGTACGAGCCACCTCGATGCGCTCGAAGCACTCGATCTGGTCGCCGACCTTGACGTCGTTGTACTGCTTCACGGCGATACCGCACTCCATGCCGTTGCGCACCTCGTCGACGAGGTCCTTGAAGCGGCGCAGCGATTCCAGCTCGCCCTCGAACACCACGGTGTTGTCGCGCAGCACACGGATCGGCTTGTTCCGCTTGACCACGCCCTCGACCACCATGCAGCCGGCCACCGCACCGAACTTGGAGCTGCGGAACACGTCGCGCACCTGGGCGATACCGATGATCTCCTCGCGCACTTCCACGCCCAGCAGGCCGGAAGCCGCCTGCTTCACCTGGTCGATCACGTCGTAGATGATCGAGAAGTAGCGGACGTCCAGGCCCGCGGTGTCGACCACCTTGCGCGCCGAAGCGTCGGCACGCACGTTGAAGCCGATCACCAGCGCCTTGGAAGCCGCCGCCAGGGTGGCATCGGACTCGGTGATGCCACCGACGCCGGCGGAAATCACGTTGACCTTGACGTTCTCGTTGCCGATGGCGCTGAGCGATTCGCGCAGCGCCTCGACCGAACCCTGCACGTCGGCCTTGACCAGGATGTTGAGCGTCTGTTGGCCGGCACCCTGGCCCATCTGCGCCATGATGTCCTCGAGGCGGTTGGCCTTGCTGACCATGCGCGTCTCGCGGCGCTTGAGCTGGCGCTCGGCGGCCACCTGCTTGGCCAGCTTCTCGTCGGCCACCACCACGAAGTCGTCGCCCGCTTCCGGCACGCCGGAGAGGCCCAGCACCTGCACGGGGATCGAGGGACCGGCTTCCTGCACGGTCTTGCCGGTTTCGTCGATCAGCGCGCGCATGCGACCGTATTCGATGCCGCAGACCACGAAGTCGCCGCGCTTCAGCGTGCCCTGCTGCACCAGCACCGTGGCCACCGGGCCGCGGCCCTTGTCCAGGCTGGACTCGATCACCACGCCCGAGGCGGCGCCATCGACCACCGCGGTGAGTTCCATCACTTCGGCCTGTACCGAGATCGCGTCGAGCAGGGCATCGATGCCCATGCCGGTCTTGGCCGACACCGGCACGAACGGCGTATCGCCGCCCCACTCTTCCGGGATCACTTCCAGGTTGCCAAGGCCCTGCTTGACGTGGTCGGGATTGGCGTCGGTCTTGTCCATCTTGTTGAGCGCCACGATCAGCGGCACCTTGGCGGCCTTCGCATGCTTCACGGCTTCGGCCGTCTGCGGCATCACGCCGTCGTCGGCGGCCACCACCAGCACCACGATGTCGGTGGACTGCGCGCCGCGGGCACGCATCGCGGTGAACGCCGCGTGGCCCGGGGTGTCGAGGAAGGTAATCACGCCCTTCGGCGTTTCCACGTGGTAGGCACCGATGTGCTGGGTGATGCCGCCGGCTTCGCCCGAAGCCACCTTGGTGCGGCGGATGTAATCCAGCAGCGAGGTCTTGCCGTGGTCGACGTGGCCCATGATGGTGACCACCGGCGGCCGCGGCTGCTTCTCGCCTTCCAGCTCCACGCTCTGCGTATGCGCGGCCAGTGCGGCCTCGGCGTTGCTGGCGTTGGACTCGATCACCTTGTGGCCGAGTTCCTCCACCACCAGCATCGCGGTATCACGGTCGATGGTCTGGTTGATGGTAGCCATCACGCCCATCTTGAACAGGGCCTTGACCACCTCGGAACCCTTGACCGCCATCTTCTGCGCCAGTTCGGCGACCACGTTGGCGTCGCCCACCACCACCTCGCGCACGACAGCGGCGGTGGGACGGGTGAAGCCATGCGCACCGGCTGCCGGCGCGCCGCCGCGCACGGCCTCGCGCACGGCGCCCTTGGCCGGCTTGCCGCGCTTGCCGCTGGAGCGGCGGGCGCGGTCGGCGTCGCTCAGGTGCATCTCGCCAGCGGCGAAACGTTTGCCACCGGCGACGTCGTCGCGATCGCGGCCGCCATGGCGGGCCTTGCCGCGTGCGTCGGCCGCCGCCGCCGCAGGTGCGGCGGCGCGCGCAGGCGCAGCCGCCGGGGCGGGCGCAGGTGCCGGCTTGACCAGCTTCTCGCGCTTGCGCGGTTCGTGCACCTGCGGAACGATCATGCCCAGGCCGCGCGTGTCGAGGCGCTGCACCACGGGTTGCGCTTCTTCGGCGGCCTCGCCGACAACTACGGGTTCAGCCGACTCCGGGGCCGGTTCGGCGACGTCCTCTGGCTCCTTCGCGGCCGCGGCCTCAGCTTCCGCCGCGGCCTGGCGGCGACGCTCCTCGGCTTCCTCCTGCTCGCGACGCTGCTCCTCCAGCGCACGCTCTTGCGCTTCCTGCTTGCGCTGCTCGGCCTCGCGGCGGCCTTGTTCTTCCTGCGCACGCTGCTCGCGGGATTCGGCCAGCTTGCGCACTGCATCTTCGCGCTCGGGCTCGACGCTCGCCTCTTCGGCGATCACGCTGCGCTTGACGTAGGTGCGCTTGGCGCGCACTTCGACGGACACGGTCTTGGCCGTGGGTGCCGCACCGCGGCCGCCCGGCGTGGAGACCTTCAGCTCGCCGACCGTACGACGCTTCAGCGTGACCTGGCGCGGCGCGCTGTCGGCAGCCTCCGCATCCAGCTCGCTCTTGCCGTGGGCGCGGCGCAGGAAGCCGAGCAGCTTCACCTTTTCGGTGCTGCTGACCACCTGCTCCGGATCGGAGAAATTCATGCCTGCCTCGGCAAGCTGGTTGAGCAGCTTGTCCACCGGCTTGCCCACCAGCTGGGCGAGTTGTTTGATCGTGATGTCCGACATCGTGTTGTTTCTCCGCCTTTCCCGCGCTTGTCGTCCGTGCGGCCTACGCCGCGCGAACACCGCCGTCCATGGTGGAAGGCCTTCGCCTTCCTCGGCGCGCCCGTCCAGGGCGCGGCCGTTCGCGGTTAGCCGCCCTTCTCCAATTGCTCGATCATCGGCGCACGCGCCGCCATGATCATCGCGGCGGCCCGCTCTTCGGTCATGCCTTCGATGTCGATCAGGTCGTCCACCGCCTGGTCAGCAAGGTCGTCCAACGTGGCCACGCCCCGCGCAGCCAGCGCATAAGCCGTCTCTTCGTCCATGCCCTTGAGCGCCAGCAGCTCTTCGCTGGGCTGATGCTCGTCGAGGTTCTCTTCGACGGCCAGCGCCTCGGTGAGCAGCGCATCGCGGGCACGGGCCCGCAGTTCCTCGACGATGTCCTCGTCGAAGCCTTCCACCGCCAGCAGCTCGGCGCTGGGCACGTAGGCGATTTCCTCGACGCTGGAGAAGCCTTCCTGCACGAGGATGTTGGCGATCTCCTGGTCCACTTCGAGCTTTTCCATGAACAGGTTGCGGGCAGCCTCCTGCTCGGCCTCGCTCTTGGCGGCGACCTGGTCCTGCGTCATCACGTTGAGCTGCCAGCCGGTGAGCTTGCTGGCGAGGCGCACGTTCTGGCCGCCGCGACCGATGGCCTGCGAAAGCTTGTCCTCCGCCACGGCGATGTCCATCGAGTGCTTGTCCTCATCCATGATGATGGACTGCACTTCGGCGGGCGCCATCGCATTGATGACGTACTGCGCCTGGTTCTCGTGCCACAGAATGATGTCCACGCGCTCGCCATTGAGGTCGTTGGACACCGCCTGCACACGCGAGCCGCGCATGCCGATGCACGCGCCGATAGGATCGGTGCGGTTGTCGTGCGCCAGCACGGCGATCTTGGCGCGGTCGCCCGGATCGCGCGCGCAACCCTTGATCTCGACCAGGCCCTGGCCGACTTCCGGCACCTCGAGCTTGAACAGCTCGATCATGAATTCCGGTGCGGCGCGCGACACGAACAGCTGCGGCCCGCGCACTTCAGACTTCACTTCGTACAGGTAGCCGCGCACGCGGTCGCCCACGCGCACCGACTCGCGCGGAATGGTCTTGTCGCGCGGGATGAAAGCCTCGGCATTGCCGCCGAGATCGAGGTAGATGTTGCCGCGCTCGACACGCTTGACGATGCCCGTGAGCAGCTCGCCCACGCGGTCCTTGTAGGCGTCCACCACCTGCTGGCGCTCGGCTTCGCGCACGCGCTGCACGATCACCTGCTTGGCGGCCTGCGCGGCGATGCGGCCGAATTCGGCGTTCTCGATCTGCGTCTCGACATACTCGCCCACCTGGGCATCGGCGCGCTCGTCCACCGCGTCCATCAGTCGCAGCTGGTAGAACGGCGACTCCATCTCGCCGTCGTCGGCGATGACTTCCCAGCGACGGAAAGTTTCGTACTCGCCGGTGTCATGGTTGATGGAAACACGGATGTCCGGCTCTTCCTCGGGGTAGCGCTTCTTGGCGGCCGAGGCCAGCGCGGCCTCCATCGCTTCGAAAATCACTTCGCGCGGCACGCCCTTCTCGTTGGCAACCGCGTCGACCACCAGCAAAAGTTCTTTGCTCATTGCTGCAACTCCATGGACGCCCCGACGGCGACCGGTAATTTTTGCATTCGTCCCGTGAATGCGAAGGTCAAAAAGCAGCCGCCCTTGGCTGCACTATTCAGTATTTCTACACTCATCCATGATCGCAAAGATCAAGAAGCGACTGTCCATGGTCGCACTTTTCAGCATTTTTGCGTCCATCCGCGATCGCGAAGATCAAGAGCAACCACCCACGACTGATCTCTTCAAGGGAGCTTCAATCAAGCTTTTTCTTGCTGGGACCCTTGCCAGGCTTGGGCTTGGGCGCATAGCCCAGCTCCACCCAGTCCGGCACCACGCGGGCACTTTCCACCTGCGCGTGCTCGAAGGCGAAGACCCTGCCTTCGGCTTCCAGCGAAATACGTTCGCCTTCCACCGACAGCAGCTTGCCGCGCAAGCGGCGACGGCCTTCCAGCGGCGCGCGCAACAACAACTTCACTTCCTGGCCGACTACGCGCGCAAACTGCGCAGCGGTGAACAGCGGGCGGTCGAGGCCAGGGGAAGAAACTTCCAGAACATAATGGCCGGGAATCGGATCTTCAACGTCCAGCATGGCGGAAAGCTCGCGGCTGGCCGCTTCGCAATCCTCGATGCCCACCTCGCGGCGCTCGCCATCGGCGCCGGCGGCACCTTCGGGAATATCCAGATAAACGCGCAGGGTGCTCTGCCCCTGGGATGGCGAAAACTCCACGCCGATGCACTCCAGGCCGAGGTCGGCCAGGATCGTGCTGAAGCGTTGTGCAAGTGCATTCGTATCCATCATGCGTTTCCAAATCGCAAAAACAAAAAATGGGCTCGACGGCCCATTCCCTGCTCCTTGCCGGAGCGTCCTCGCCGATGTACCGACTCCAGGCGGCTCATCCGGCGCCTGCCGCGACAAAACCGCAGCAAGCGCGACGCCATCCTGGCGCCCAACAAAAAAGCCTCACGAGGAGGCTTTCTTGCTCTAAGAAAGATCTGGTAGCGGGGGCAGGATTCGAACCTGCGACCTTCGGGTTATGAGCCCGACGAGCTGCCAGACTGCTCCACCCCGCATCAGAGTCCGGAGAGTGTAACGATGCTTGCCTATATTCGCAAGCCGCATTCACGCGCTGGCTCCGAAGCCCCCTCCCCCGAGAGCAGCCGGGGGATGAACTTGCCCGTTTGCCGTCACTTCGGCAGCACTCCTAAATATCTGCGCAGCGCATCGGGCTTGCTGCCGTAACATGCCGCATAGGAGACGCCGCGATGGATCGACTGCCTCTTTTGCGCGGCATCGGGCGTACTCGATTCCGCGCGAAGTCGATGGGGCAACACGCAGGCCGGATCGAAGGACGTCTGCAGCGTTTCAGAAGTCGCCGTAGACCACGACGATTTCTTCCAGGGCGCAAACACGTCGACCCACAGCACGACAGCAGCGCATCATCGAATCAGATCGGCGCGCTTGCGCCGGCAGCGCGACATGAGTGCGACGCCTGATCGCGGCGCGCGAGGTTCCGCGCGGGCACGCGCTCTTTACTTCCCGCCAAGCCCTGGTCGAGCTAGCGCACGATCGGCATCAACTGTTTCAGCCCGGTGTGGCGGATCAGATTCATGGACCGTCCCCTCCGGATTTCTCATCGCATCGCCTTTCGTAAAATGTAAAATAATCATACTTATCATGATAACGTAGAGCTCCTCTGAAGCAGCTTTTTCCGGTCCAACGGAAGACGGTTCCGAACCGTGGCAAGCGCCACGCGCAGACAGGAACTCGTGCTAGCGAGGGGTACAACATGAAGTTGATTGTCCGCGTCACCCTGGCTCTATGCGCGTCCTTGGTGTGGCCATCGCATCGTGCCGCGGCAGCAGACGGCACGAGGTCGTTCCAGTTGGACGACCTGCGCAAATTGACCCGTCTGAGCGAACCGCAGATCTCGCCAGATGGCCAGCGCATCGCGGTGATAGCGTCCACTCCGGATTGGGCATCAGACCAACGACGCCAGCAAATCGATCTGGTCGATACGGCTAGCGGCGCAGTACGTGTACTGACTTGGCAGCGCAAACAACTGTCCATGCCGCGCTGGTCGCCCGACGGGAGCCAACTCGCCTTCCTCGCCAAAGATGCCGAGACCAAACAAGCGCAGATTTTCGTGTTGCCGATGGATGGCGGCGATGCTTCGCGCATCACCACAGCTGCCGGGGGCGTAGACGGCTATGGCTGGAGTCCGGACGGCCGGCAGATCGCGTTCGTTAGCGAAGACGAACCGGCCAAACCGGCGAGCGGCAAACCGCAGGGCGATGCCTTTCGCGTCGGAGACAACGACTTCTTGGCGCGATCGGCGCGCGCGCCTTGGCAATTGTGGGTGGTGTCGAGCCAGGGCGGCGAGGCGAGGCGACTCACACAGGGCGACGGCAGCCTATTCACCGAGCAGCAGGACCATGCGCCCGAGCCGGTCTGGACTCGCGACGGGCGCCGCATAGTCTTTACCCGCTTCCCGAACGCATACTGGGGCAGCTCGTTCAAGTCGGTGGTTGCGAGCGTCGCCGTCGAAGGCGGCCAGCCCGAGCTACTGGCGCCGGAGGAAGGCAGCATGGATCCGGCTTACGCGCCCGGTGACGATGCATTTGCCTACCTGCGGCCGCGGCAAGGCGACCGGAACAATGGCAACGCGGTCTATGTCGCCATCGACGGCAAGGTCAACGACGCGACGCAGAAGTTGGCTCGGCATATCGAAGCCTATGCATGGCTGCCCGGCGGCCACGCCTTGTTGCTGGAGGGCGACGACGGCACGCGGACATCGCTGTGGGAGCAACCACTGGCGCATCCGGCGAAGAAGCTCGATCTCGGCGATACGCTCGTCCACCCACCGTTGTCGGTGTCGCAGCACGGCGCGATCGCTTACGTGGGCAGCACTGCCACACACCCTGATGAGCTTTATGTGATGGATTCGACGACCGCCAGGCCGCGTCGGCTCACCGACGTCAATGCCTTCATCGACAGCTTGACCCTCGGGCGCAGCGAATCCGTGGCATGGACAGGTCCCGACGGGTTCCCCGAAGACGGCGTGCTTACCTATCCCGTGGGTTATGCGGCAGGGAAAAAATATCCGCTGGCCTTGGTCATCCACGGCGGCCCGCAAAGTGCCTCCAACGTGGCGTTCTCCCCGCTGCCGCAATTGCTGGCGGCACGAGGGATTGCCGTGTTTCAACCGAATTACCGTGGCAGCAGCAATCTTGGCGACGCCTACCAGCACGCGATCTTCCGCGACACAGCAACTGGCCCGGGCAACGATGTCATGGCCGGGCTCGCGGCCGTGGAAAAACTGGGACTGGTCGACGAGCAGCACGTAGCCGTCAGCGGCTGGTCCTATGGCGGTTTCATGACCGCCTGGCTCACGAGCCACTATGGGGTCTGGAAGGCGGCGGTGACGGGCGCACCGCTCACCGACTGGGTGATGGACTACACCGTGTCCTATTACCAGCAGGGCGACGACTTCTACTTCGGTGGCTCACCGTGGACGGCCCAGTCCTGGGATATCTGGCGCGAGCAATCGCCGATCGCCTATGTCCGGAACGTCACCGCACCCACCCTGATCCTGGGCGACGTGGGCGACCCGGACGTGCCCCTGGTCAACAGCTACGAGTGGTACCACGGCCTGCGCGACAACGGCGTACCGGTGGAGTTCTATGCCTACCCGGCCGACACGCACTTCCCTCACGACATCGTGCGGACCACCGACGTGTATCGGCGTTGGGTGGACTGGCTGGTGCGGTATCTGGAGTGAGCCATGCACCGCCCGATGGCGAGTCAGACATCGCCATTCGCAACCCGCTGCGTGGCACGTCATTCAAGAACGGAACGACACATCGGCGGCGGCGAAATCGAGCCGGGTGACGTGCTGGCCTGCGCGGAGCGCCCGCCGAATGGAAACCAGCCCTCCCGTGCATGGCAACGGAGGAGCCGACAGTCCGGTCAGAAGTCGTACGACACGTAGAAACGGACCATGCGCGGTGGCGTCGTGCCTTGAACCAATCCATAGCCCGGATTGGGCGTCGTTGTCGTGCCGTATTGGTTTATCAGCTGGATCGGCGTCTGCTTGTTGAACACGTTGAACACGGCGAGATTGAAGTTCCACTTGTGCTGCAACCATCCCGGGCTGTAATTCGCGTTGAGGTCGAGCGTGTGGATCCACGGCATCGAGCCCAGCGAACCCGGCGATGATGGCTGGCCGTCGCACCAGTGGTAGGCGCTGCCATAGTCGACGGGATCCGACTGGCTGGGGCCGTAGTAGCCGAGGCAGACCTTGGGCGTGCCGGATGCAATGTACAGATTGCCGCCGACCCGCCAGTCCGGGTTGATCTGGTAGAAGCCGTAGGCTTTCAGCGTGTTGGTGCGATTGTTGGGTTGCGGGCCATACGAATATTCCATCAACTGCCAATGATCCCACTGCGGCGTCAGGGCGACCGATTTGCCGCCACCGCCGCCACTCAGGCCGGCGTAGGAATCCACCGGCCCCTCCGTGTTGCCCCAGGAGCGCGACCAGGTGTAGGTGATGCTGCCGTACCACGTGCCGTCGAAGGGGTGCTCCAGCGCAAGGTTGACCGCGTAATAGCGGCGCTCGACGCTGCGCGGGAAGCCCTGATCCTGCGGCGTGATCACCACCTTGTGCAGATTGCCGTTGCCGTCGGAGATCAGGAGATCGTTGATCTGGGTTGGATTGATCAGCACGAAGCCCGGCGCGACGTTGCTGCAACTGGAAAGCTTCTGATCCAGTGTCGTGCCCGCGTACTGCAACCCCTGCGCGACCGCTGCCCGGCACATGGCGGCGGTGTCGTCCCAGTCATCGATGATGTCCGGGCCCATGTCCTGGTATACGCCATTGGCGCTGAACACATACTTCGAGCCCAGCATGTTGAATTCCTGCTTCATGCCCAGCACGAAGTTGTCGGAATACTCGGCCTTGATGTTGGTCGCCGCAGCAGCCGCCGCATCCACCGGCTGGCCGTAGGCGTTGAAGGAGGACACGCCCGCGTTGTCGCCGCGGCCGCCGTTGTTGTACGGGAGCAATTTCAAGCCTGTCGGCTCGCCGGTGGTCGGGTCGATGCCGGAATAGGTGTAGTAAACCGAAGCTTGGTTCGCCGTCGCCGTGGCGTTCCAGGAAACCGCCGCCGGCAGCGCGAGGTAGTAGCGGCCCGCATTGCCGTATATCTGCAAGCTCGCATCGCCATGCACGTCCCAACTGAAGCCGAGGCGTGGCGCCCATTGCGGCTTGGTCAGCCGCGCGAAGGGCTGCCCGTCAGCGGCGTGGTTGACGAACTGGTCGTTGCGTAAGCCCAGGTCCAACAGCAGGCGCGGGGTGACCTGCCAGTTGTCCTCGATGTACTGCGCCTGCTGGGTCAGCCGCGTCGACGCCACCAGCTGGTTGTAGCTCTTCATTACATAGTAGCCGCCCGGGTTGCCGCCGTACGAATCCGGCGCGCCAACGTAGGGCGGCAGGTTGGGGTCGGTGCCGACGATGGGCGTGTTTGCATCACCCTGCCCGTATGTCCATCCATAACCCGGCCCGGTGTTGACCGAACCCTCGTCGTGGTCCCAGGTCTGCAGGTTGTCGATGCCGGCGCGCAGGTCGTGGTCGCCCAACTTGTATTCCAGGTCGATGCGGTAGTTCATCTCCATCGAAGTGTGCGATGGATCGGAGAGCGACCCTTCGGTCTGGGTATTGGATATCGGCCCGTTGGGTATGAAAGCCGGATTCTCCAGCGAGGCACTGCCGATGTTGGGCAAGGCCGGGTTGTATCCCGGGTACTGCTCCTCGATCGTCTGGTACTCGGCGCGGGTCTTGCCGAACATCGCATGCAGCGTGAGGTCGTCGGTGATATAGGAGGTGTAGTTGGCCACCCACATGTCGTAGCTGGTCTTGGTGGCGAACGGCCTGGAAAGGAGGCTGCCACTCTGCAGCATGTCGTAGTTGAAGTTGTAATCGGTTGACCAGACCTTGTTGGAGTTCTGCAAGGCCGACAAGGTCAGTACGTTGCCCTCGTTAATGTTCCAGTTGATCTTGGCATACACCTTCGGCTGGTGTTCGGTGGTTTGCGCGGTATAGGGGAGACCTTCACTCATCGCGCTGGTCGTCGCGCTGGTGGTGTCGTCCCGTTCCAGGCCCAGGAAGAACGTCAGCTTGTCCTTGATAAGCGGGCCGCTCACGTACGCGTCGTAGATGTTCTCTTCCGACCGGTTGCCTGCCCTGTAGGTGTTCAGGTTTCCCATCGTTTCCGCCGGATTGGCGGTATAACGCGGATTGTCCCAGTAGTAGTTCCTGGAATCGGCCGTCAACTGGCCCGGTGCCCATTCGGCCTTGAAACCGAAATGCCACTCGTTGGTGCCGGGCTTGCCGATTTCGTTGATCACGCCGCCGATCGTGCGGCCGTACTGGGCGCCATAACCGCTCGTCATGGTCTGCTGCTGGTCGATGGCGCCATACGGTAGCGGCACGCCGCCCTGCCCGGTTATCGCATCGGTCGTATTCATGCCGTCGATGAAATACGCGTTTTCCGCCACCGATGAGCCGCCGAACGCCAGTAGCGGATTGCCCAGTTGCCCGTTTCCCAGCGACGGCGCCCCCATCGACACGCCGGGCGCCAGCATGGCGATGGCTTCGGCAGTGTTTCCCAGCGGAAGACGGGCGAGCTGGGCGGAGGTGATCGTGGTCACCTGGTTGGTGGTCGTGACGTCGATCGCCGGAACGGCGCTGGCAGTGACGACGACACCACTCAATGCTTTCGGGTTGTCCGCTGTACCGCCGGTGCTGCTGAAGCTGACGGTCGCCGTGCCCGATGCCGCCGGACTGACGTTTGCGCGGGATTGCACCGGCTTGCCATCTCGCAACAGGGTGACGGTGTAGTTGCCGGTCGGCAGGATCATCGAGTACTCGCCCGACGAACCCACCGCGACGGTGCGGTCGAATCCAGCCGTGCTGGTGATACGAACGCTCTCGTTCGGAGCCACCGGCACCGTGCCGCGGATGGTGCCGGTGACCGACTGCGCCAGCACAGCTTCGGCACAAACGAGGCAGAAACAACCGCCGATCGCCAGAACCAGCGTCTTGCGCGGCAGCGCAAGGCAACGCGATCGATTACCCGATGCATGCTTCATGACTTCACCCTCCCCGGTGGCAGTCTGGCTGCCTTTACCTGTGCGGCTTACATCAATCTACATTCCAGTTGCGATATTTTAGATTATTTTAATACAAATACGATGATCAGTCGGTGATGTCAAGCCACGGAATCGCGCCGACGGCGAAGGCCGTCGCGATGAGGCATATGATCTTGATGGTGCCCCCACAGGCCTGTCCGGAGCGTCATGCGAACCATATCGTAGCCCGGCGGCAAACCGAGGGACTTATTCCCCGATGGGGATTCGCTACGTGGGTTCTCGACCAATAGCCTGCCGGGGCGCACGCTTTTTATCGCGCAAGGCAAAGCCGGCAAATGCGGTTTCGAAGCAATCCGTTCGCTGGATCGGCGAACACAAAACATGCGGGCACATCGCTTGTCACAGGGAGCGTGAGCGTCTCAATGCGGCACAACGGACGATCAGATTGCCCCGACGCTGACGACCAACGGCTTGCCTTCAGGTACTCACGGGCGCGCTGACGAACGATCCAGCCACTTCGGCGAGTCCGGCAGATGTCCGCACACGCCTCGGTGAAGCCGTCATTTGCGTGACGGGTTCACAAGTGCCGATCCATGGCCCCCCGAGCGTTCGAACATTTACAAACGCTCAGCCCAGGCCGAACGAGTGACGGCACCAGCCCAGCAACGGACCCCAGTACACGCCCAGCACCAGCAATGCCAGTGCATTGATCGACAGCACCACGCGCAACGAGGCGTCAGCCTGCGGCTGATCGGCGCCGCCCTCTTCCGGCTTGTCGAAGTACATCACCTTCACCACGTGCAGGTAGTAGTACAGGCCGATGATGGCGAACACCGCGCCGACGATGGCCAGCCACAGCATGTGCGCGTCGATCGCCGCCTGCAGCACCAGGTACTTCGCGTAGAAGCCGAACAGCGGCGGCACGCCAGCCAGCGAGAACAGCGCCAATGCCATCAGCGCGGCAAACCACGGCGAACGCTGGTTCAGGCCCTTGAGGTCGGAGATCTCCTCGCATTCGAAGCCCGCGCGTGCCAGTGCCAGGATCACGCCGAACGACACCGTGCTCATCAGCGCGTAGCTGATCGCGTAGAACATCGCGGAGGAATAGCCTTCCGGCCCCGCATTGACCAGGCCCATCAGCAGGTAGCCCATGTGCGAGATGGTCGAATAGGCCAGCATGCGCTTGAGGTTGCTCTGCACGATGGCGACCAGATTGCCGATGGCCATCGACAGCACCGCCACTGCGGCCAGCATCGGCTGCCAGTGCTGCGACAGGCCGCCCAACCCCGTCTCCAGCAGGCGCCACGCCATGCCGAACGCGGCCAGCTTTGAGGTGGAGGCGATGAAGGTGGTGACCGGGGTGGAAGCGCCCTGGTACACGTCCGGGATCCACATGTGGAACGGCGCCGCACCCAGCTTGAAGGCGATGCCCACCAGCATGAAGATCAGGCCGAACACCAGCAGGTTCGGCATCGCGCTCTGCGTCGCCACGGTGTGCAACTGGGCCAGGTCCAGCGAGCCGGTGGCGCCGTACACCATCGACATGCCGTACAGCAGCATGCCCGAGGACAGCGCACCCAGCACGAAGTACTTGATCGCAGCCTCGGACGACAGCGACGAATCGCGGTTCAGCGCCACCAGCGCGTAGGACGACAGCGTCAGCAGCTCCAGCCCAAGGTAGATCATGATCAGGTTGCCGGCCGATACCAGCAGCATCACGCCGATCACCGCGAAGATCATCAGCGTGTAGAACTCGCCGATGAACTGCTTGCGCTCGCGCAGGTAGGGACGCGCGTAGACCAGCACCAGCACGGTGCACAGCAGCGCGAACACCTTGAGGATTTCCGAAACCTGGTCGCGTATGAACATGCCACCGAAGGCGGTCACGGTGACGTCGGGCTGGCCGGCCACCACGAAGTAGGCAGCCGCCAACAGCACCACGATGGAAATCCAGTGCAGCCAGTGACGCTGCTCGGGCTTCATGAAGGCATCCAGCAGCAGCAGCAAGCACGCCACCGTCACCAGATAGAACTCGGGCAACAGGACCAGGATGTCGTTGAGGGTAATCATGTTCTATCCCGATCAGATCTTGTGGATGGCCAACTGCTGCACCACCTGCGTCACCGAGCTGTCCATCAGGTGGATCAGCGGTTCCGGCCAGATGCCCAGCGCCACGGTCAGCGCGGCGAAGGCAAGCAGCACGAAGGTCTCGCGTCCATTGATGTCCTTCATCTCGGCCACATGCGGGTTGTGGATCTCGCCCCACAGCACGCGCTTGACCAGCCACAGCGTGTACGCCGCGCCGATGATGAGGGTGAACGCTGCGAAGAAGGCGATCCACGGATTGGCCTTGAAGCTGGCCAGTATCACCATGAACTCGCCCACGAAACCGCTGGTGCCCGGCAAGCCGCAGTTCGCCATCGCGAACAGCACGTAGAAGAAGCCGAACCAGGGCATCACGTTGATGAGGCCGCCGTAGTCCTTGATCTGACGGGTGTGCAGGCGGTCGTACATCACGCCGATGCAGGTAAACATCGCGCCGGAGACGAAGCCGTGCGAGATCATCTGCACCATCGCGCCCTGCATGCCGAGGCGTGCCGTGTCGACGTCGCCGAGCCCGCGTGCCAGCAGGAAGGCGATGAAGATGCCCAGCGTGACGAAGCCCATGTGCGCCACGGACGAATACGCCACCAGCTTCTTCATGTCCTCCTGCACCAGCGCCACGTAGCCGATGTAGACCACCGCCACCAGGCTGAGCGCGATCACCAGCCATGCGTAGTGCTCGCCCGCATCCGGCACGATCGGCAGGATGAAGCGCAGCATTCCGTAGGTGCCCACCTTCAGCATCACCGCCGCCAGCACCACCGAGCCGCCGGTCGGCGCCTCCACGTGGGCGTCCGGCAGCCAGGTATGTACCGGCACCATCGGCACCTTGATCGCGAACGCGAGCAGGAAGGCGAAGAAGATCCACATCTGCTCGGTGAAGGTCAGCGGCAGCGCCGCCAGCGTGTGCAGATCGAACGTGCCGGCCCGGTGGTACAGGTACAGCAGCGCGATCAGCATGAAGACCGAGCCGAGGAAGGTATAGATGAAGAACTTCAGCGTGGCGTACACGCGGCGCGGACCGCCCCAGACACCGATGAGGATGAACATCGGAATCAGCATCGCCTCGAAGAACACGTAGAACAGCAAGGCGTCGGTGGCGCAGAACACGCCGATCATCACGCCCTCGAGCGCGAGCATCGCGGCCATGTACTGGTGCGGCTTGTTCTGGATCACTTCCCATGCGCCGACCACCACGAGGATGCCGACGAAGGTGGTGAGCAGGATCAGCGCCACCGAGATGCCGTCCACGGCCAGGCCGTAGTGCACGTTCAGCGAGGCGATCCACAGGTGGCTCTCGACCAGTTGCATGCCGCCCTGCGCCGCGTCGTACTGCGGCAGCAGGAACAGGCTCGCCACGAAGGTGAGCACCATGAACAGCAACGCGAGCCAGCGCGCCAGGTTGGGCCGTGCGGAACCGGCCAGCAGCACCGGCACCGCGCCGACGATGGGCAGCCAGATCAGAAGGCTGAGCAAGTGAGTGAACATGTTAGCTTGCTTCCCTTATTGCGCAGCCGGCATGGAACCGAACAGCCAGTACCCGCCGAGCAGCAGGATCAGGCCGAGGATCATCGCGAAGGCGTACTGGTAGAGGTAACCCGACTGCAACCGGCGCATGCCGGCAGCCACGCGGTGCGTCAGGGCGGTGGTGCCGTCGACCATCACACCGTCGATCACCGCGGCATCGCCCGCCTTCCAGAACAGGCGGCCGAGCTTCTGGCCGCCCTTGGCGAACACGGCGAAGTACAGGTCGTCGATCCAGTACTTGCGGTCGAGTACCGTCCACAGCGGATGCAGCGCAGCCTTGATGCGACCGGCCAGCGCGGGGTTGAACAGGTAGATGTAGGTCTGGATCACGAAGGCCAGCAGCACCAGGCCGAACGGACCGCTGGCAAAGCCTTCCAAGCCCTTGTGCAGCGCTCCGGGGAACTCGCGGGCCATCTCGCCGAGCACGTTGTTCGCCTCGTCCACGTGGATGGCCGAACCGAACCAGCCGCCGAACAGCATCGGCCCGGCGGTGAAGAAACCGACCAGCAGCGACGGGATCGCCAGCAGGATCAGCGGCAGCGTCACCACCCACGGCGACTCGTGCGGCGCGTGCGCCAGCTCGCCCGGCTTGTGGTGGCCGTGATCGTCATGCTCGTCGTGATGGCCATGGCCGTGATGCGCCACCACGGTGAAGCGCTCCTTGCCATGGAAGGTCAGGTACATCTGGCGGAAGGTGTACAGCGCGGTGACGAAGGCACCGGCCATCACGCAGACATAGGCGTAACCCGAACCCCAGCGATGCGACTCGCCGACCGCCTCGATGATCGCGTCCTTCGAGTAGAAGCCCGAGGTGAACGGGATCGCCACCAGCGCCAGCGAACCGATCCACATGGTGATCCAGGTGATCGGCATGTACTTACGCAGGCCGCCCATGTAGCGCATGTCCTGCTCGTGGTGCATGGCAATGATCACCGAGCCCGCACCGAGGAACAGCAGCGCCTTGAAGAAGGCATGCGTCATCAGGTGGAACACCGCGCCGGCATAGGCCGACACGCCCAGCGCCACCGTCATGTAGCCCAGCTGCGACAGCGTGGAATACGCCACAACGCGCTTGATGTCGTTCTGCACGATGCCGATCAGGCCGGTGAACAGCGCGCCGGTGGCGCCGATCACCAGCACGAAGCTGAGCGCGGTCTGCGACAGTTCGAACAGCGGCGACATGCGCGCCACCATGAAGATGCCCGCGGTCACCATCGTCGCCGCGTGGATCAGCGCGGAGATCGGTGTCGGGCCTTCCATCGAGTCGGGCAGCCACACGTGCAGCGGCACCTGCGCCGACTTGCCCATCGCGCCGATGAACAGGCAGATACAGATCACCGTGGCCGCATCCCACTGCGTGTTCGCGGTGATCTGCAGGGTCTTGCCGGCCAGTTCGGGCGCCGCCGCGAACACGGTGTTGTAGTCCAGCGAGCCGAGGAAATACAGCACCGCCGAGATACCCAGCAGGAAGCCGAAGTCGCCCACGCGGTTGACCACGAAGGCCTTGAGGTTGGCGAAGATCGCGGTCGGCCGCTTGAACCAGAAGCCGATCAGCAGGTACGACACCAGGCCCACCGCCTCCCAGCCGAAGAACAGCTGCAGGAAGTTGTTGCTCATCACGAGCATCAACATCGAGAAGGTGAACAGCGAGATATAGCTGAAGAAGCGCTGGTAACCATCGTCATCCGCCATGTAGCCGATGGTGTAGACGTGCACCAGCAGCGACACGAAGGTGACCACCACCATCATCATCGCGGTGAGGCGGTCGACCATGAAGCCCACGCTGGCGCTGTACTTGCCGATCGCGAACCAGGTGTAGATGTCCTGGTTGTAGTTGGGCGCGCCGCCCCAGACCAACTGGTACAGCACGTAGAACGCGAGGCCGCAGGAAACCAGCAGGCCGAGGATGGTGACGCTGTGTGCACCGGCGCGGCCGATCTGCTTGCCGAGGAAGCCGGCCAGCAGGCAGCCCACCAGCGGCGCCAGCGCGATCGTCAGCAGGATTGAAGTGGACAAAGGCATCGGATCAACCCTTCATGCTGTCGATTTCGGCGACGTTGACCGTGCTGCGGTTGCGGAACAGCAGCACCAGGATCGCCAGGCCGATCGCGGATTCCGCCGCGGCCACGGTGAGGATGAAGAACACGAACACCTGCCCCGCCACGTCGTGGCCGAAGCGGGAGAACGCCACGAAGTTGATGTTCACCGCCAGCAGCATCAGCTCGATCGCCATCAGCAGCACGATCACGTTCTTGCGGTTGATGAACAGGCCGGCGACGGCGATGCAGAACAGGATCGCGCCGAGCACGATGAAGTGCGAAAGGGTAATCATGGCCGGGGCTCCTGCGAGGTCTGGACTTCCTGGGCCGGAGCGTCATCGACAGGACGCTCGGCCGCCATCTTCAACACGCGCACGCGGTCACGCGGATTGACCTGCACCTGCTGGCTGGCGTACTGGCGCTTCACACCCACGCGCTGGCGCAGAGTCAGCGCCACGGCAGCGACCACGCCGACGGTGAGGATCAGCGCGGCGATTTCGAACGGCAGCAGGTACTGCGAGTACAGCGCCTTGCCCAGCCACGCGGTGTTGGAATCTCCCGCGGGGTTCGCGCCCAGCGTCTGCGCATGCATCACGCGCACGCCGATCAGGGCCAGCATCTCCAGCAGCATCACCACGGCCACCATCAGGCCCACCGGCAGGAAGCGCACGAAGCCCTCGCGCAACCGCTCCATATCGATGTCCAGCATCATCACCACGAACAGGAACAGCACCATCACGGCGCCCACGTACACCACGATCAGCGCGATGGCGAGGAACTCCGCCTCGGCCAGCATCCAGATGCAGGCCGTGCTGAAGAAGGTCAGCACCAGTGCCAGCACCGCATGCACCGAGTTGCGCAGGGTGATCACCGCCAGCGCGGAAATCACCGTGACCGCGCCGAAGGCGTAGAAACAGATGAGTTGGAACAGGTTCGGATCAATCATGACGTTCCGTCCTCAACGGTAAGCCGCGTCTTGCGCACGGGCAGCGGCGATGTCCGCCTCGAAGCGGTCGCCGATGGCGAGCAACTGCAGCTTGGTCACCACGTTCTCGCCGCGGTGCTCGAAGTGGTACTCGTGGATGCTGGTCTCGACGATGGAGTCCACCGGGCAGCTCTCTTCGCAGAAGCCGCAGTAGATGCACTTGAACAGATCGATGTCGTAGCGCGTGGTGCGGCGCTGGCCGTCGCTCTCGCGCGGGGCGGAGTCGATGGTGATCGCCAGCGCCGGACACACCGCCTCGCACAGCTTGCAGGCGATGCAGCGTTCCTCGCCGTTCGCGTAGCGGCGCAGCGCGTGCAGGCCGCGGAAGCGGTTCGACTTGGGGATGTGCTCCATCGGGTAGCGCATCGTGTACTTCGGACTGAACAAGTAGCGCCAGGTGAGTCCCAGGCCTTTGAGCAGCTCAATCAGCAACAGGCTGTTGAAATAACTGATTACGCGTTTCATCGGAATTCTCAAGCCCCCGCGATGCCGTAGTACTTCATGCAACCGGCCACCAGCACCCACACGATCGCGATCGGAATGAACACCTTCCAACCCAGTCGCATGATCTGGTCGTAGCGGTAGCGCGGAAAGGTGGCGCGCAGCCACAGGAACAGGAAGGCGAAGACGAACACCTTGGCGAACAGCCACAGCGGATTGCCGTGGCCGATCAGGCCCCAGCTTTCCGGGAACGGGCTGAGCCAGCCGCCCATGAACAGGATCGAGGCGAGGAAGCTCACCAGGATCATGTTGGCGTACTCGGCGAGGAAGAACAGCGCGAACGCCGAACCGGAGTACTCCACGTGGAAACCGGCGACGATTTCCGATTCGCCTTCCGCCACGTCGAACGGCGCGCGGTTGGTCTCGGCCACGCCGGAAATGAAGTAGATGATGAACACCGGCAGCAGCGGCCACATGTACCAGCTGAGGATGCCCTTGCCGCCGGCCTGCGCGTTGACGATGTCGGTAAGGTTCAACGAACCGGCCAGCACCAGCACGCAGACCAGGCACAGGCCCATCGCCAGTTCATACGAGATCACCTGCGCCGCCGAACGCATCGCGCCTAGCAGTGCGTAGCGCGAGTTCGACGCCCAGCCGGCGAGGATGATGCCGTACACGCCGATCGAGGTCATCGCCAGAAGGTAAAGCAGGCCCGCATTCGCATTCGACAGCACCAGCTTGGCGCCGAACGGAATCACCGCCCATGCCGCCAGCGCCGGAATCAATGCAAGCAGCGGCGCGAGGTAGTACAGCGAGCGGTTCGCGCTGGTCGGCAGGATCACTTCCTTCAGCAACAGCTTCACCACGTCGGCGAAGGCCTGCAGCAGGCCGAACGGGCCGACCTTGTTCGGCCCCATGCGCACGTGCATCCAGCCGAGCACCTTGCGCTCCCACCACACGTACAGCGCTACCGTGACCACCAGCGGCAACACGATGCACAGGATGTGGATGACCGGCCAGATGACCTGGTTGAGTAGCTGTTCGCCCATGTGCCTTACGCCTTGCTCAAGGTGATGGCTGCGCCATAGGGCGGCAGCGTGGCGGTGATGTCCTGTGCAGCCTCGATCCACACGGCGCCGTCCGGCACGGTGCGATCGATGGCCACCGGCAGCGTGGCATCGCCGACGCGCACCTGCGCGCCATCGGCCACGCCGAAACGTGCGGCCTGGTCCGCGTTGATGCGGGCCGCCGGTGCACGGTTCAGCGGGTGTGCGTTGAGCGCCGTGGCACGACGCAGCACCGCGTCGCTACGGTAGATCGGCCACGTTGCGATGCGCGCAAGACCGGCCACCGGCATGCGCGCAGCCAGCGAATCACGCGCCGCGACGGTGCGTACCGCAATGCCATCGCGCAGGCCGGCGAGATCGTCGAACTCGAAACCGGCGAACTTCATCAGGCCACCCAGCGCGCGCAGCACCTTCCAGCCCGGTCGGGCCTCGCCAGGTGCCTTCGCGCCGGCCTGCACCGCCTGTGCCGTGCCATCGACGTTCACCAGCGTGCCGTCGGTTTCCGGCAGCAGCGCGATCGGCAGGATCACATCGGCCACCTCGCGCAGCGCGTCGCTGGCGTAGGCGCTGAACGCCACCACCTGCTGCGCGCCACGCAACGCATCGAGCGCCAGTGCGCCGTCGGCGAAGTCGTGCGGCGGCTCCACGCCGTACAGCACGTAACCCTTCCGCGGCTGCACCAGCATGGCTTGCGCATCCAGGCCGCCATTGCCCGGCACCACGCCGAGCTGGCCGAGGCCGACAGCGTTCGCACCCACCGGCAGTTCGTTGTAACCGGCACCGGTAGCCGTGGCGATGAAGCGCGCGATGGCGCGCAGCCACGAGGCTTCCGGATGGGTGGCCGCGGCTTCGCCGAGGATCACCACCGCCTTGCCCGCCTTCAGCGCAGCGAGGGCGGCATGATCGCCTTCGTCACTGGCAGCGGCGTTGATCGAATCGACCAGCGCGTCCGGCGCCGTGGCACCTTCCGCCACAGCGGCGCGAGCCAGCGCCAGCAGCGCGTCGACCATGCCCTGCGGCGGCACGACGGCGGCACCGGCCAGCTTGTAATTGAACTCGAACGCCGCCGGGTTGACCGCGTACACCTTGGCGCCCTTCTTGGTCGCCTGGTGCAGGCGATGGTTGAGCAGCGGCATCTCGTGGCGCAGGTCGGAACCGACCAGCAGCGCAGCCTGCACCTGCGACACCTCAGCCACCGGCAGGCCGAAGCGACTGGCCACGGCGTTGTCGGCGAAATCGAGCTGGCGCAGACGGTGGTCGACGTGTGCGCTGCCCAGGCCGCGCGCGAGGCGCAGCAGCAGGTCAGCTTCCTCGTTGGTGGTGGCCGGGTGCACCAGCACGCCCAGGTCGCTGCCCGGCACGCCCTTCAGCGCCTCGGCGGCAACGGAAAGCGCGTCTTCCCAGGTGGTCTGCTGCCACTGGCCGTTGCGCTTGACCTGCGGTGCGCTCACGCGATCCGCCGCGTACAGGCCCTGATGGCTGTAGCGGTCGCGGTCGGACAGCCAGCACTCGTTGATGGCTTCGTTGTCGCGCGGCACCGTGCGCAGCACGTCGCCGCGGCGCGTGTGCAGCCACAGGTTGGAGCCCATGGCATCGTGGTAGGCGACGGACGGTTTGGCGATCAGTTCCCAGGCGCGCGCCTGGTACTGGAACGGCTTGTTGGTCAGCGCGCCCACCGGGCAGACGTCGATGATGTTGCCCGACAGCTCGGTCTCCACCGTCTTGCCGATGTAGGTGCCGATCTGCAGATTTTCGCCGCGGCTCAAGCCGCCCAGTTCGTAGGTGCCGGCGATCTCGCTGGTGAAGCGCACGCATCGCGTGCACTGGATGCAGCGGGTCATCTCGGTGGCGACCAGCGGCCCGATGTTCTCGTCGGCCACGGTGCGCTTGCGTTCGGTGTAGCGCGACACACTGCGGCCGTAGCCCAGCGCCACGTCCTGCAGCTCGCACTCGCCGCCCTGGTCGCAGATCGGGCAGTCCAGCGGATGGTTGATCAGAAGGAACTCCATCACGTCCTTCTGGAACTTCAGCGCCTTGTCCGAGCGCGTGGTGACCTTCATGCCCTCGCCCACCGGCGTGGCGCAGGCCGGCTGCGGCTTGGGCATCGGGCGGCCGCCCATCTCCACGTCCACCAGGCACATGCGGCAGTTGGCGGCGATGGGAAGCTTGCGGTGGTAGCAGAAGCGCGGGATGGCGATGCCGATGGCGTCGGCCGCCTCGATGATCATCGCGCCCTTGCGGATCTGCACGGGCTTGCCGTCAACCTCGATGTTGACGACGTCGGGGGCGGTGCTGGTGGGCTGCGCACTCATGCAGCGACTCCACGGTTGGCGGCAAGCTGGTCTTCAGTCATCGAGCGACCGTGCTGCACGTAGTATTCGAATTCGTTCCAGAACTTGGCGAGGAAGCCCTGCACCGGCCACGCGGCGGCTTCGCCGAACGCGCAGATGGTGTGGCCTTCGATCTGGCCGGCGATGGCCTTGAGGCGGTGCAGGTCGTCCTGCGTGCCCTTGCCTTCCACGATGCGAGTCAGCACGCGGAACATCCAGCCAGTGCCTTCACGACAGGGCGTGCACTGGCCGCAGGACTCGGCGAAATAGAACTGCGAGATGCGATGGCAGGCCTTCACCATGCAGGTGGTCTCATCCATCACGATCACCGCGCCGGAACCCAGGCCCGAGCCCAGCTTCTGCAGGCAGTCGTAGTCCATCGTGGCGGACATCATCTCTTCGGCGTTGAGCACCTTCATCGAGGAGCCGCCGGGGATCACCGCCTTGAGCTGGTTGCCGTCACGCACGCCGCCGGCCATTTCCAGCAGGTCCTTGAAGGACGTGCCGAGGCGGATCTCGAAGTTGCCGGGCTTGTTGACGTGGCCGGAAACCGAGAAGATCTTCGGACCGCCGTTGTTCGGCTTGCCGAGATTGAGGAACCACTCCGCACCGTTGCGCAGGATCGCCGGCACCGAGGCGTAGGTCTCGGTGTTGTTGATCGTGGTGGGCTTGCCGTACAGGCCGAAGTTGGCCGGGAACGGCGGCTTGAAGCGCGGCTGGCCCTTCTTGCCTTCCAGCGACTCCATCAGCGCGGTTTCTTCGCCGCAGATGTAGGCGCCGGCGCCGAGCGCGCCGTAGATGTCCACGTCGATGCCCGAACCCTGGATGTTCTTGCCCAGCAGGCCCGCCGCGTAGGCCTCCTTCAGCGCCTCTTCGAAATGCTCGAACGGCTCGTGATGGAACTCGCCGCGCAGGTAGTTGTAGGCCACGGTGGAACCGGTGCAGTAGCAGGCGATCGCCAGACCCTCGACCACCGCGTGCGGGTTGTAGCGCAGGATGTCGCGGTCTTTCGCGGTGCCAGGCTCCGACTCGTCCGAATTGCAGAGGATGTACTTCTGCATGTTGCCCTTCGGCATGAAGGACCATTTCAGGCCGGTGGGAAAGCCCGCGCCGCCGCGGCCGCGCAGGTTGCTGTTCTTGACGATCTCGACCAGGGCGGCGGGATCGGGCTTCTCGGCGAGGATCTTCCGCCACGCCTTGTAGCCGTCCACCTTCTCGTAGTTGTCCATCGCCCACGGCTTGTCGAAATGCAGCGTGGTGTAGACGACCTGGTGTTCCTGGGGTGCGGGCCCGACCGGACCGGTAGTGCTTGCCATGTCGTGCTTACTCCAACCCGTCCAGAATCTGGTCGAGCTTCTCGATGGTGATCCGCTCGTGGTAGTGGCCGTTCACGGTCATCGCCGGCGCGTACACGCAGGCAGCGATGCACTCTTCCTCGCGCTTGAGGTAGATGCGGCCGTCCGCGGTGCTCTCGCCCAGCTTGATGCCGAGCTTCCGCTCGCAATGCTTCACCAGGTCCACGCCGCCGTTGAGCCAGCACGAGATGTTGGTGCAGATCGCCACGTTGTTGCGGCCGACCGGCTTGGTCTCCAGCATCGAGTAGAAGCTGGCCACCTCGTAGGCCCACACGGCGGGCAGGTCGAGGTATTTCGCCACGGCGGCGATCAGCTCGTCGGTGAGGAAGCCCTGGTTCTGTTCCTGCGCGGCGAACAGCGCCTGGATCAGCGCCGAACGCTTGCGGTCCGGCGGGAACTTGGTCAGCCAGTGGTCGATGTGCTGGCGCGTGTGCTCGTTGAGCACGGCGAGCGCATCGACGTTCTTGACCTGGTCGTAATGTCCGGTGGCTTTCATGCGTTTCTCCGTCGTGCCGGCTCAGCGATCCACTTCGCCGAACACGAGGTCGTAGGTGCCGATCATCGCCACCACGTCGGCCAGCAGGTGGCCGCGCACGATGGCATCGATCGACGACAGATGGGCGAAGCCCGGCGCGCGCAGGTGCACGCGGAATGGCTTGTTGGCGCCGTCGGAGACGAGGTAGCAGCCGAACTCGCCCTTGGGCGCCTCGACCGCGGCATACGTCTCGCCGGCCGGCACGCCGTAGCCTTCGGTGAACAACTTGAAGTGATGGATGAGCGCTTCCATGCTCTCCTTCATCTCCGCGCGCTTCGGCGGGGCGACCTTGTAGTTCTCCACCATCACCGGGCCGGGATTGGCCTTCAGCCACTTCACGCATTGCTTGATGATGCGGTTGGCCTGGCGCATTTCCTCGACGCGCACGAGATAGCGGTCGTAGCAGTCGCCGTTGACGCCCACCGGAATGTCGAAGTCCATCTCGGCGTACTTCGCATACGGCTGCTTCTTGCGCAGGTCCCAGGCGACTCCCGAGCCGCGCAGCATCGCACCGGTCATGCCCCAGGCCTGCGCCTGTTCCGGCGAGATCACGCCGATGCCGACGGTGCGCTGCTTCCAGATGCGGTTGCCGGTGAGCAGCTCCTCGTACTCGTCCACCTTCTTCGGGAAGTCGTCGGTGAAGGCGTCGAGGTAATCCAGCATGGAGCCTTCGCGCCAGCTGTTGAGGCGCTTGAGGTCCTTGCCCTTGTGCCACGGCGATTCGCGGTACTGCGACATGTGGTCGGGCAGGTCGCGGTAGACGCCGCCCGGGCGGTAGTACGTGGCGTGCATGCGCGCGCCCGACACCGCCTCGTAGACGTCCATCAGCTCCTCGCGTTCGCGGAACGCGTAGAGGAACACCGCCATCGCGCCGAGGTCGAGCGCGTTCGAGCCCACCCACATCAGGTGGTTCAGGATGCGCGTGATCTCGTCGAACATGGTGCGGATGTACTGCGCACGCTCCGGCGCCGCTATCCCCAGCAGGTTCTCGATGGCGCGCACATAGGCGTGCTCGTTGCACATCATCGACACGTAGTCGAGGCGGTCCATGTAGCCGATCGACTGGTTGAACGGCTTGGACTCGGCCAGCTTCTCGGTGCCACGGTGCAGCAGGCCGATGTGCGGGTCGGCGCGGACGATGGTCTCGCCGTCCATCTCCAGCACCAGGCGCAGCACGCCGTGCGCAGCGGGATGCTGCGGGCCGAAGTTCATCGTGTAGTTGCGGATTTCCTGGGCCATCGAATCAGTTCCTGCGCCAGTCGTCGGCGGCTTCGGCCTTGGCCTGCATGAGGTCGGCGTCGTCGCGGATCACGCGCGGCACCAGCACGCGCGGCACTACCGACGTCACGGGTTCGTACACCACGCGCTGCTGCTCGGGGTCGTAACGCACCTCGACGTTGCCGATCAGCGGGAAATCCTTGCGGAACGGATGCCCCACAAAGCCGTAGTCGGTGAGGATACGGCGCAGGTCCGGGTGGCCGTCGTAGATGATGCCGTAGAGGTCGAACGACTCGCGCTCGAACCAGTTCACGCCCGGCCAGATGCCGCAGACGGACGGCACCAGCGGCAGGCTGTCGTCCTCGCAGAACACGCGCAGGCGCAGGCGCTGGTTGTGCTCGATCGAGAGCAGGTGCATCACGGAGGCGAAACGGCGGGGGCGGTTCACGTCGCGCGGGCGGTCGGCCCAGTCGAAACGGCCCACGGCTTCGCCTTCCACACCACGCGAGAAGCCGGTCCACGAGACGTCGGACGTGTCCCATTCGTTCTGGCCGTAGCCGAGGTAGTCGACGCCACACAGGTCGACCAGCTCGCCGAAGCGGAAGCCCGGCTCATCGCGCAGCGCGGTGGCCACGGCAAGCAGGTCGGCAGCCGCCAGTTCGGCGGTGGTTTCGTTGCGCACGACGCTGATCTTCAGCGTGTCGCCGAACCGTGCGGCGAGCCGCTCGGCCAGCGAGGTCTTTTGCGTATCGGTCATGGCTCTGCCTTCAACCGCGGGCGATGGTGCTGGTGCGACGGATCTTCTTCTGCAACTGCAGGATGCCGTGGATCAGCGCTTCGGCCGTGGGCGGGCAGCCCGGCACGTAGATGTCCACCGGCACGATGCGGTCGCAGCCGCGCACCACGGAATACGAGTAGTGGTAGTAGCCGCCGCCATTGGCGCAGCTGCCCATCGAGATCACCCACTTCGGCTCGGGCATCTGGTCGTAGACCTTGCGCAGCGCGGGAGCCATCTTGTTGACCAGGGTACCGGCCACGATCATCACGTCGGACTGGCGCGGCGACGGACGGAACACCACGCCGTAGCGGTCCAGGTCGAGGCGCGCCGCGCCGGCGTGCATCATCTCCACCGCGCAGCAGGCCAGGCCGAAGGTCATCGGCCACATCGAGCCGGTGCGCGCCCAGTTCATCAGGGCGTCGACGCTGGTGGTGGCAAAGCCGCGCTGCATGACGGGGTTGTCGCCGGCCGGGCGCAGGATGTCGTCAACCACGCTCAACGGCTGCGGGTTGTGCATCACCTTGTCGATGGCGGAGATCACTCCCATTCCAGTGCTCCCTTCTTCCAGACGTAGGCGAAACCGATCACCAGCAGCAGCAGGAACAGCGCCATCTCGATCAGCGCCACGATGCCGATCTGCTTGAACACCACCGCCCAGGGAAACAGGAAGGCGATTTCCAGATCGAAAATGATGAAGAGGATGGCCAGCAGGTAGTAGCGCACGTCGAAACGCGCTCGGGCATCCTCGAAGGCTTCGAAGCCGCACTCGTAGGGCGCAAGTTTTTCCGCACTGGGCCGGTGCTTGCCGGCCAGCATGCCGATCACCAGCAGGACGATGCCCAGGCCGGCGGCCACGGCGATGAAAAGTAATACAGGCCAATATTCGGCAATCACGGTGCAACCTACCTCCGCGCCATCGGGGCGCATCAGCGACCGCGGGGAAACGGTCCGGCAATGCATTTCGGGCAACCACGCTCCCGTCTGGTGACAACCACGGGCGCCCGACTCTCCACGATCCAGGTCGTGAACCGACGCATTGTATCAGCGCATGCCGACACCACAACAGCTTGACGTTCGTCGGATGCGCGAAAACAACCCCTAGGTGCGCATGCGCTGGAAGCCGATGGTCACATCGTGTGCGTGGGCCGCTCGGAATTGAGCACGCCGGCCAGCATGTTCTCGATCCGTTGACGCGCCACTTCGGCGTCCGGCGTCTCGTTGAAATGGATGCCGATGCCCGCGGTGCGATTGCCCTGGGCACCAGTCGGGCAGATCCACGCCACCTTGCCCACCACGGACAGTCGCTCGCTTTCGTCGGCCAGGCTCACCAGCAGTACCACCTCGTCGCCCAGCGAATACGCCTGTGCGGTAGGTGCGAACAGGCCGCCGTTGCGCAGGAAGGGCATGTAGGCGTTGTAGAGCGCGGCGACGTCCTTGATCTTCAGCGAGATGATGCCCTGGCGGGCGGCAGCGGCAACGGGATTCATGCGGGCTCCTGGACGACTCTCGGCTGTCGATGCGACGACGCCCATGCTAGCGAGGGTCGCTCGCCGCGCAAAGCTCTGAGAGCTTGTTCACGATCTCTCCACGTCTCGCGCCGGGAGCTGTTTGCACGCAGCCCTAGGGAAAACCAGGGAGTGGATGCCCATCCACGACCGAGTGATGAAGCAGGGACGCTGGCAAACAGACCCGGCCCTTCGGGTTGTCTTGCCGCGACCGTCAGGCGGTATTGCGCGGCGCAGCGTTTACCTGGCCGGCAGGTCAAGCCGCGCGCTACCGCATGACGCCCATGGCAAGACAACGCGGGCTACGGGGAAATCGTGAACAGGCCATCAGATCTCGCGCCAACCCCAATGGTCGAAGATCCATGGCGATGGCAGCGCCAACGACAAGCGCGCGAAGCAGACTTCGTTTGCCTGCGCAGCCGGCCAATCCAGCTGCCAGCCCCCATGCCCGTCGCGCCGCAACGGCGCGTCACGCCATGGCCATTGCCTCACTTCGCCGGAGGTGGTCGCTACGGTCAGGCGCAGGCACGGCCATAGCAACGGCGACGGGCGCCACGGCAGTCCCCGATCCGCAGCGGACGAAACGGACGCGATCGACGCATGGCGTTCGGGGCGCCGGGCCAACCGGCGAAACCGCTCGCCACTCAGGGCCAGTTGGGTGCCATAAGCGGCCAGCGCTTCTTCTTTGGCGGTCTGCTCCGCGTCGGTACCGATCGATCCGGGCTCCGGAGCGGCATCACCAGGCCCGTGTATCAGATAACCGAGCAAGGTCGGCGCATATCCCAGCCGTGCCAACGCCATGCGCACCAGCACATGCGCTGCGCCGTGATCAGGATGGCGATCGGTCAGCGCCGGCATGGCGATCAGGTCGGGGGCGAAATCCGCCAACGTCACCGCCAGTTCGGCTGGTGCCTGACGATCCGGCTGCAACAGGCGGTCAAGCACACCCATGTCCGGCCAGCTCAGCGGTTGCAGCGCCGAGGGCGGCACGCCTAATCGATACAGCGCCTCTCCGCATTCGGCGCGGCGGCGGGATCCCCAGCGCGCCCGCCCGGCCGCGCCGATGAACCAGCGCCGTTCCAGCCAGCGCTGCGGCCATGGATTGTTGTCGCCATCGGTGAGCAGCAGTACGCGCACCGCACCGCCGACCGCTAGCACGCGCTGGATCAACAGGCCATTGGCAAGGGTTTCGTCGTCGGGGTGCGGCGCCACCACCAGCAGGCGGGTTTGCGCCGTGATGCTCGGTGGCGTCGGCGCACTCAGCGCCATTGCGCCAGCAGTTCCAGCAACAGCAGGTCGCCGCGCAAGGGGCCGCGCAAGGCATCCCGGGTGCGGTTGGCGGCGTCGTACCAGCGCGCCAGCGCTTCGCCATCCATCACGCTGACGAGCGGCGACGCGGCCTGCGACGCCTGCGCACGACATTCGTCGGCCACCGCCTGCGCGGCAAACCACAGGCGCTGCGCGGCTTCGTCGTCCAGCCAGCGACGGGCCATATCGGCCGCCTGTCCGCGGCCGGCGGCCAGCGCAGCCAGGTCGCGGCGTACTTCGGCGCGACGCTCCAGTGCGCCTTCCTGCGTCCATGCCAACGCCAGGCCCGGATTACCCAGCGCCGCTTCGAGCGCCTTCTGAGGTTGTGCCACGCCCTGCCCCTGCAGCCAGGATTGCGCCTCCGCGGGTGGCGGCACGTTGAATTCGATGCGCTGGCAGCGGCTGCGTATGGTCTGCGGCAAGCGCCACGGTGCATCGGCAAGAAGGACCAGCATGGTGCGCGTGGCTGGTTCTTCCAGCGTCTTCAACAGCGCGTTCGCGGCCGCCGCGTTCATCGCATCGGCCGGATCGATCAGCGCCACCTGCCAACCGCCAAACTGGCTGCTCATCGCCAATCGCGCGGACAGGTCGCGGATCTGCTCGACCACGATCTCGGTGCGCGGCGTGCCGTCTTTGCGCAGGCCGAAGCTGAGCGTCACCACGTCGGGGTGCGTGCCCGCAGCCATCAGCAGGCAGCTGCGGCATTGCCCGCAGGCTTCGCCATCCTGTGCACGCTCGCACAGCAAGCCACGCACGAAGCGCTGCGCGAAGGCACGCTTGCCCAGTCCGGCGGGACCGCACAGCAACAAGGCATGCGGCAAGGCGTCGCGCTGGCGGCGCGCCTGCAGGCGTGCCCAGTCCGCTGCGTGCCAGGGCATTGCGCTCATGCTGTCGCTCCGAACAAATGCGCGGTGGCCGCAATGGCGGCGCGCAGCACCGCCTCGGGCGGTTGGCCGGCGTCGATCACGCGGAAGCGATGCGGCTCGTCCACCGCGCGCGCGCGATACGCAGTACGTACGCGCTCGAAAAAACCATCCGCCTCGACCTCGATGCGATCCGCCTCGCCACGACCGGCTGCGCGCGCGCGCCCGTCGGCCACGGGCAGGTCGAGCAACAGGGTGAGGTCGGGCTTCAGTCCGGCACAGGCCCACCGTTCCAGCGCGGCGATGCGCTCGACCGGCTGGCCGCGGCCACCGCCCTGGTAGGCATAGCTGGCATCCACGTAACGGTCGCACAGCACCCAGCGGCCTGCCGCCAGCGCGGGTTCCAGCGTTTCGCGCACCAGCTGCGCACGCGAGGCGAACATCAACAGCAGTTCGCTCTCTGCACACATCGAGCGCTGCGCGGGATCCAGCAGGATGGTGCGCACCTGTTCGCCCAGCGCAGTGCCGCCTGGCTCGCGCGCCAGCAACGGATCGACACCGTGGCTTTCCAGGTGCGCACGCAAACCCTCCAGCAAGGTGCTCTTGCCTGCGCCTTCGCCGCCTTCCAGCGTGATGAGTCGGCCGCGCTCAATCATTGCCGCAATGCTTCAGCTGGTAGCAGGCCACGTTGCGGCTCTGCTGGTCGAGGGTGTCGGCAAACACGTGCGTGCCGTCGCCACGCGCCACGAAATACAGCGCGGTGCCGGGTTCCGGATGCAAGGCCGCCATGATCGCCGGCTTGCCCGGCATCGCGATGGGCGTGGGCGGCAAGCCCGGGCGGGTGTAGGTGTTGTAGGGCGTATCGGTGGTGAGGTCGACCTTGTGGATCTTGCCCTGGTAGCTGTCGCCCATGCCGTAGATCACGGTGGGGTCGGTCTGCAGCAGCATGTGATCCTCAAGGCGGCGCACGAATACGCCGGCGATCTTCGCGCGCTCGTCGGCGCGGCCGGTTTCCTTCTCCACGATGGAGGCAAGAATCAGCGCATCGTAGGGCGTGGCCAGCGGCAGATCCTTGTCGCGCCCCGGCCACAGCTGGTCCAGCATCTTTGCCATCGCCACATGCGCACGCTTGAGGATGTCGAGATCGCTGTCGCCCTTCACGTAGGCGTAGCTCTCGGGCAGGAAACGGCCTTCCGGCTGTTCGCCCGTCGCGCCGATCTTCTGCATGATCGCGGCATCATCCAGACCGGCGGTGTCGTGTTTGAGCTTCTCCGCCTTGGCCAGCGCCGCGAGCACGTCGCGGAAAGTCCAGCCGTCGACAATGGTGAAGTTGCGCTGCAGCACCTTGCCCGCGGCCATATTGGCGAGCAGCTGGCGCGGAGTGATGCCGACGGGCGTGGCGTATTCGCCGGCATGCAGCTTGCCTGCGGCGCGCATCTGCATTGCCAGCAGGCGCCAGTACAGCGGCGACGCGCCGCTTAGCTGCTGACTGCGCAGCTGTCTCACGATTTCCTTGAAGCTGCTGCCGCGACCGATATCGATGCTCTCGCCCTGCGCCGAAACGTGCAGCGGCGCATTGCCGAAGCGGCTGAAATCGCGCCAGCTCCACACCGCGACACCGATCAGCGCCAGCAACAGCACCAGGATCGCATTGCGCCAGAAAACACGTCCGCGCGAGGTCTTGCCAGTCATGCCTGCTCCCAAGTGAAGCCAAGCCCGCGCCAATGCGCCTGCATCGCGCGGGCCACCGGGCCGGGAGCGAACACCCTATCGCCCACGGCCTGAACGGGCAGGATGCCGCGAACGCTGGAGCATAGGAAGAGTTCGCCGGCGACAAGGCATTCGGCCAGCGGCAGATCGCGCACTTGCGCCTGCGGCAATGCAGCCAGCAGCTCGGCACGCAATACGCCGGCCACGCCGCAGCGGTCCACGCGCGGCGTCACCGGCACGTCGCCGATCACCGCAAACAGATTGGCCGCGGTAGCCGAGATCGCATTGCCGTGCGGATCGCACAGCACTCCTTCGGCGATCGCGGGATCGCTCCACTCGGCGCGCGCCAGCACCTGTTCCAGCCGGTTGAGGTGCTTGATGCCGGCAAGCAGTGGCTGCTCGGCCAGACGCGTTTCACACAGGTGCAGGCGCACGCCGTCGCGGTACGCCGTCGCATCGATCTCCGGCAGCGAGAACGCCGCCACGATGCGGGTGACATGCGGTACCGCGGGCATCGCGTACCCGCGTGCACCGATGCCGCGGGTGAGCGTGATGCGCAGCACGGCATCCACGATGCCCTGAGTTACCGCCAGCGCCTCGCGCCATAGCAATACGGGATCGGGCGCAGGCAAACGCAGCCGCTCGCAGCCATGTGCAAGCCGCTGCATGTGACGCGCCCACAGCGGCGCGTTGCCGCCCACGAAACGGATCGTCTCGAACAGGCCATCGCCATACAGCAGGCCGCGATCCAGCGCGGCGACCGTGTCCTGCGACTGGCCATCGACGAGCATCATGTGTCCCCTGCCCCCAATGCGCGCAACAGGCCGCGCGCCTTGGCGCGGGTTTCGTCGAGCTCCTTCTCCGCCTCCGAGTCGGCCACGATGCCGGCACCCGCGCGCAGGCACACCGTGTCGCCGGTCAGCGTCAGCGTGCGGATCAGGATGTTGAGGTCGAGATCGCCATTGCGGTCGAGATAGCCCAGCGCACCGGTATAGGCGCCGCGTGGCGCATCCTCCAGCGCGGCGATGATCTGCATGCAGCGCACCTTGGGGCAGCCGGTGATGGTGCCGCCCGGGAACACCGCTGCTATCGCCTGCCCCGGCGTCACGCCTTCGCGCAGGCGCCCGCGCACGTTGGAGACGATGTGGTGCACGTGGGCATAGCTCTCCACCGTCATCAGCTCGTCCACCTCGACGGTGCCCGGCACGCAGACACGACCAAGGTCGTTGCGCTCGAGATCGATCAGCATCACGTGCTCGGCGCGTTCCTTGGGATGCGCGGCGAGTTCGCGGATGCGCGCAACGTCGTCGTCGCCGACCGTGCGTGGGCGGGTACCGGCGATGGGACGCGTCTGCGCGATGCCGTCGCGCACTTCCACCAGCCGTTCGGGCGAGGAGCTGGCGATTGCCCAGCCCGGCTGCTGCAGCAGGCCCGCGAACGGCGCGGGATTGGCGCGCCGCAAGGCCAGGTGCAGCGCCGCCGCGGTCGGCGGCTCGGCGTAGTGCGCACGCCATGCGCGCGACAGGTTCACCTGAAAGATGTCGCCCGCGGAAAGGTGTTCGTGGATGCGCGCCACGCCGTCGAGGAAAAGCTTTGGCTCGTCCTCGGCCAGTCGTACCGGCAAAGGCAACGTCGGCGCGGACGTCGCGGGCGCCGTTGCCAGATCGGCTTCCAGCACGTCGAGCAGGTGCTCGCTGCCGGCCTCGGCTACCAGCACGGTGCAACCGCGCGCATGGTCGACGATGACGGCGGCCGGGCAGCGCAAGGCCAGTGCCACCGGCAGCACGGCATCGGTGCGCAAGCGCAGCTTCGGCTCGATTTCGCTGGCCAGCTCGTAGCCGAGCAGCAGCGCCCAGCCGCCGTGGAACGGGAGGCCATCCTCTTCGCGCGGCAGGCGCTCGGCCCGCCAGGCGGAATCCAGTGCGTCCAGGAAGCGCGCGCCCACCGCATCGCCGGAAGCATCGCGCACGACACCGTCGGCAGTCAGCGTGAGGCTACCCTGCGGAAACGCGAACAAGATGTCGTAGCGCGCCTGCGGCGTGCCATGCAGCACGCTTTCGAGCAGGCAGGGATAGCGCTGCGGAAATGCAGCGGCCGGCGCGAGCAAGTCGCGCCGGCCGTGCAAGGTTCGACAATGTGTCACAGCGCAGCGGCTTATTAAACGCGACGGAACGCCAGCGTGCCGTTGGTGCCCCCGAAGCCGAAGGAGTTGGAGATCGCCACGTCCAGCTTCGTTTCGCGTGCGGTGTGCGGCACGAAGTCTAGGTCGCAGCCTTCGCCCGGCTCGTCGAGGTTGATGGTCGGCGGCAGCACCTGGTCGCGCAGCGCCAGGATGGTGAAGATCGCCTCCACGCCGCCAGCGGCACCCAGCAGATGGCCGGTCGCCGACTTGGTCGAGCTCATCGCGAGCTTGTAGGCGTAATCGCCGAACACGCGCTTGGCAGCCAGCACTTCGC
This sequence comes from Rhodanobacter sp. 7MK24, assembly GCF_014842995.1. GTDB lineage: Bacteria > Pseudomonadota > Gammaproteobacteria > Xanthomonadales > Rhodanobacteraceae > Rhodanobacter_A. The sequence continues at coordinate 860,757 of NZ_JACYXL010000001.1, read as the reverse complement.
CCAGGTCGCCCAGCGGCGTCGAGGTGCCGTGCGCGTTGACGTACTGCACGTCAGTCGTATTGAGGCCCGCGTCCTTCAGCGCGGTATCCATGCTGCGTGCCGCGCCCTCGCCGCCCTCGCTGGGGGCGGTGATGTGGAACGCATCGCCGCTCATGCCGAAGCCCACGAGTTCTGCGTAGATCTTCGCGCCACGCGCCTTGGCATGCTCGTATTCCTCCAGCACCAGCACGCCGGCGCCGTCGGACAGCACGAAGCCGTCGCGATCCTTGTCCCACGGCCGGCTGGCCTTGGTCGGCTCGTCGTTGCGGGTAGACATGGCCTTGGCCGAACAGAAGCCCGCCATCGCCGTGCCGGTGGTGGCGAACTCGGCGCCGCCGGCGATCATCACGTCGGCATCGCCGTACTGGATCATGCGCGCGGCCAGGCCGATGTTGTGCGTGCCGGTGGTGCAGGCAGTGACGCAAGCGATGTTCGGACCCTTCAGGCCGTACATGATCGACAGATGCCCGGACACCATGTTGATGATCGACGAAGGCACGAAGAACGGCGATACGCGGCGCGGGCCTTTCTCGTGCAGCTCGATCGAGGTGTGTTCGATGGTGTGCAGGCCGCCGATGCCGGCCGCCACCGCCACGCCGATGCGCGGCGCGTTGGCCTCCGTCACTTCCAGTCCGGAATCCTTCAGGGCCTGCGTGCCCGCGGCGATGCCGTAGTGGATGAAGGGATCCATCTTCTTGATCTCTTTCGGCGCGATCCACTGCGCCGGATCGAAATCCTTCACCTGGCCGGCGATGCGCGTGGCATAAGTGGTCGCATCGAAATGGGTTACCGGGCCGATGCCGCTGGCACCCTTGAGGATGTTGTCCCAAGCCGTGGACAGGTCGTTGCCGACCGGCGAGATGATGCCCATGCCGGTCACTACCACGCGTCGCTTGCTCATGCTCTTTTCCTTCGTGTTGCGGGGAGCCGGCGCGTGGCCGGCACCCTTCGTTCGCGGATGCCCATGGCCATGGCGCACCATACGGGATCGGACGTTACGGATTACAGAAACGAAAACTGCGCCAGTCGGCGCAGCTTCCGGTACCGCTCGCGAAGCAATGGCGCATTGCGCCTGCCTGCGTCGCTTGATCAATCCTTGGAGTGGGCCTTGATGTAGTCCACGGCTTGCTGCACGGTGGTGATCTTCTCGGCGTCTTCGTCCGGAATTTCGGTCTCGAACTCTTCTTCCAGCGCCATCACCAGCTCGACGGTATCGAGCGAATCGGCGCCCAGATCGTCCACGAACGAAGCGTTCGCCGTGACTTCATCTTCCTTCACGCCCAGCTGCTCCACGACGATCTTCTTGACGCGCTCTTCGATGGTGCTCATTGCAAATCTCCCACGGGGAATGTGTTGTGCGCCGGCTTGCGGCCGGCAAAGACCGGCGGATTGTAGTGGCTAAACCGCAAGGCCGCCATGCACCTGCCAGTGTTGCTGTGCCAGCCTCGCGGCCGATGCGAAAACGCGATTGTCGCCGAAAACGCGACCCTGTGCGACAGGTTTGGCATGCGTTGCCGTATGGACTCGGCACCGTTTGAAACTGCTGCGCCAAGCGCTCAGGGCATGTACATGCCGCCGTTGACGTGCAGGGTTTCGCCAGTGATGTAGGCGGCAGCGGGCGATGCGAGGAAACCCACCGCCTTGGCAATGTCGCTGGCCTCGCCCAGTCGGCCCAGCGCGATCTGGTTCAGCAAGCCCTCTTTCGCGGACTCCGGCAGCGCACGCGTCATGTCGGTATCGATGAAGCCAGGCGCCACTACGTTCACGGTGATGCCGCGCGAACCGATCTCGCGCGCCAGCGACTTGGAGAACGCGATGATGCCTGCCTTGGCCGCCGCGTAATTGGACTGGCCGGGATTGCCGGTCAAGCCGATCACCGAGGCGATGGAGATGATGCGCCCCTTGCGCGCCTTCATCATGCCGCGCATCACCGCCTTGCTGGTGCGGAACACCGAGCTGAGGTTGGTGTCGAGGATGGCCTGCCAGTCCGCCTCGGGCATGCGCATCAGCAACTGGTCACGGGTGATGCCTGCGTTGTTGACCAGGATGCTCACCGCGCCGAACTCCTTGGCGATGCCGTCGATCAGCGACTCCACTGCGGCGGTGTCGGCCACATCCAGCACGCGGCCATGGCCGCCGAGCGCGGCCAGCCGCTCGCCGATGGCAGCCGCGCCACCTTCGCTGGTGGCCGTGCCGATCACGGTGGCGCCCATCGCCGCCAGCTCGTCCGCGATCGCCGCGCCGATGCCGCGGCTGGCGCCGGTGACCAGCGCGATTTCACCTTGCAGAATTGCACTCATGTCAGTTCTCGTGGGTTGTGTGATGCGACGGCCAGACCACGGCCTGCGCGACAATGACCGACTTGCCGTCGAAGGTTGCGGCAGGGGATCCGTACAGCGTATAGCCCAGCGCCAATGCTTCGCTCACCCTCCGGCAGAACGCGGAGTCGTCCGGGCCGGTAAGCAATCGGTATGCAGGCAGCCCCTCGGGTGGCGATGATTTCACGCGTACGACTCCGGATCAGGGGTTCTGCCACTCGCCTTGCGTCTGGGCAAGTTCGGCAGGCATACCGATGGCGCGCGCTTCCAGCGATTTGTCGATGCGCTTGACCAGGCCGGCCAGCACCTTGCCCGGGCCGCACTCGGCGATGCGCGTGGCGCCGCCGGCGGCCAGCGCCTGCACGCATTCGGTCCAGCGCACCGGCAGGTAGAGCTGGCGCTGCAACGCACCGCGGATGTCTTCGATGCTGTCGTAACGCTTCGCCTCGGCGTTCTGCACCACCGGAATCGCCGGCAAATGCCACGACAGCGCAGCCATGCGCTCGCCCAGCCTGTCGGCGGCATCGCGCATCAGCATGCAGTGCGAAGGCACCGACACGGAGAGCTTCACCGCCTTCTTCACGCCCAGCTCGGCGAGCCTGGCCAGCGCGCGATCCACCGCCTCGGCGTTGCCCGCGATCACCAGCTGGCCCGGCGAGTTGTAGTTGGCCGGCGCCACCACCTGGCCTTGCGCAACCTCGTCGCACACCTGCGCGATCTGCGCGTCGTCGCCACCGAGGATGGCCGCCATCGCGCCGGTGCCCGCCGGCACCGCCGCCTGCATCAGGCGACCGCGTTCAGCCACCAGCGCTGCCGCGTCGTGCAGCGACAGGACATTCGCGCAGACCAGCGCGCTGTACTCGCCGAGGCTGTGGCCGGACAACTGCGCAGGCTGCGCGCCACCGAGCTTCTGCCACACGCGCCACACCGCCACGCTTGCGGCGAGCAGCGCGGGCTGCGTGTTTTCGGTGCGGTTGAGCTGGTCCTCCGGCCCCTGCTGGCTGAGCTCCCACAGATCCACGCCCGCGCCCTGCGAAGCCTCGTCGAAGCTCGCCTTCACCTCGCCATGCGCGGCGGCCAGTTCGGCCAGCATGCCGACCGATTGCGAACCCTGGCCGGGGAAGACGAAGGCGAGATGGGAATGGGTGGCAGTCATGCAGGTTTCTCCAACGGAAAAGCTCAAGGCCTCCGCTCCGGGTCCGCACCCACATTGCTGGAGATGGGGAAACTCGGGCTGGAGGCTTCGGACGAATCGCGAGTCGATCAGTAGCGCAGCAGCGCCGAAGCCCAGGTGAAGCCGCCGCCGAAAGCCTCCAGCAGCAGGTTCTGGCCGCGCTGCACCTTGCCCGAGCGCACCGCGTAATCCAGTGCCAGCGGCACCGAGCCGGACGAGGTGTTGGCGTGCTGGTCGACGGTGACGATCACGCGATCCATCGGCATTTCCAGCCGTTTCGCGGTGGCTTCGATGATGCGCAGGTTGGCCTGGTGCGGAATCAGCCAGTCGATGTCGGCCTCGTGCATCCCGGCCGCCTCCAGCGTCTCGCCGACCAGCGAATCCAGCGTCTTCACCGCGACCTTGAACACTTCGCGGCCGGCCATCTTGATGCGCACGCCATGGTTGGGTTCGTCCTTGAAGCCGACGGACACGCCGACCGGGTTCCACAGCAATTCCTTGTAGCCGCCATCGGCATGCATGCAGGTGGCGTAAACGCCGGGCTCGCTGGAGGCTTCGAGCACTACCGCGCCTGCGCCATCGCCAAACAGCACGCAGGTCTCGCGCTCGTTCCAGTCGATCATGCGGGTCAGCGTCTCGGCGCCGATCACCAGCACCTTCTTCGACTGGCCGCTCTTGATGAACTTGTCCGCGATGCCCAGCGCGTACATGAAGCCCGAGCAGGCGGCGTTGACGTCGAACGCCGCGCAACCATTGGCGCCGAGGCGCTGCTGCACGAGGCAGGCGGTAGACGGAAAGATGATGTCGGGCGTAGTGGTACCCACCACGATCAGGTCGATCTCGGCAGCCTTCACCCCGGCAGTTTCCAGCGCGCGTTGCGCAGCAAGGAAAGCGAGGTCGCCCGTGGTCTCGCCATCGGCGGCGATGTGGCGCTGACGGATGCCGGTACGGCTGCGGATCCATTCGTCGCTGGTGTCGACGATCTTCTCCAGATCGGCGTTGCTGACGGCGCGCTCGGGCAGTGCGCTGCCGGTAGCGATGATGCGGGAGTAGATCGAGGCCATTCCGTTTTCCGTGGGACGCAAACCGTGCATTGAACGCCCTGTGCGGTGCATGCGCAACCGTTCGGACATCGGGAATCCGGGCGACGTGAACCGCCCGGCATGCTCAAACGCGAAACGGCGCGTCGCCGCGCCGTTCCGTTCGATGCTTGCAGGCGGACTCCGCGAAGAGAGTCCGCAAGCGCGATCAGTCTTCGACCGACACGGCGCCCTTGGTCTCGATGACCTTCTTGCCGCGGTAGAAACCGTCGGCAGTGACGTGGTGGCGCAGGTGCACCTCGCCGCTGGTCGGGTCGGTGGACAGCTGCACGGTCTTCAGCTTGTCGTGTGCGCGACGCATGCCGCGGGTGGACGGGGTACGGCGGCTCTTGGCAACGGCCATGGTAGTTCTCCAACTGAACCTGTTTCGATGTTCACATGATCGGAGCTGCATGCCCCGACCGGTTTACTTCTTCAGCTCGCGCAACACCGCGAACGGATTGTTTTCTTGTAACTGCGCCTCGTCCTGCTCCAGCTCGCCAGGATCCACCAGCGCATCGGGCAGGCTGCTGTCCGGATTCACCGGCACCAGCGGCAAGGCCAGCAACAACTCGTCCTCAACCACGTCAGCCGGATGCAGGCGGCCGTCTTCGGCCACCAGCAACGGCTCGCAACCCGGCGGCAAACCCGCCTCGTCGCGCTCCTGCCGGATCAGGCCGAGCCGGCTGTCCACCGTCACCGGCAACAGGAACGGCTCAAGCGTACGCTGGCAGGTCATCGTCAGCGGCGCCTGCGCATGGACATCCACATAGTCCGTACCCAGCTCGTCACGGCCGAAATCCAGCCGGTAACGCACCTCGCCCTCGCTGCCGGCCAGTGCACCGCACAGGCGCTCCAGAGCAGCAACAGGCATCGATCCTTCGAACGAACGCCGCGCCGAAACCATGCGCCAAGCGTCCACAGACTCTGGCAATGTCACGGACATAATCGGCAAATGGTAAGTTCGCGGACGGCCGAAGTCAACCGACAATCAAGCGCTTGCGTCATCCGTTTTGCGTATTTTGCCTGATCCACCCCGCTTGCGGCAGACTGCACGCCCACCTCAATCATCTGTCCACGTGAACCTTTCCCTGTCGCTCGGCGTGCTCGCGCTGCTGATACTGGTCGTCGCGTCGATCTGGGCGCTCACCTCGCGTCGCTGGCAGAACCGGCGTGCCACCGACCTTCAGCAATTGCTCGATCTTGCCGACCGGCTGGAAACCGACCTGAAAAGCTGCCGCGCCGGCCTGCAGCAGGCACACGCGGTCATGGCGACCAATCCCGACCTGCCCGCCGCCAGCGAACAGGATGCTCGCCACGCGGTCGATGCCGGCTTGCAGGCGCTGCTGCGCCAGCGCATCTGGATCCGCGACCGCGCCGCACGCGCCAGTCAACAGGAGCTGGCCGAAACCGCCGCCGCCATGCGCGCCAGCCGCGACCGCCTGCAGCCGCTGCTACAGGCCCTGGACGCCGCCCAGCGCGACCTCGACAGCGCCATGCGCGAACACATCCATCGCGACGCCGAATGAGCGACACGCCGCCCCGCATCGTGCTTGCTTCCACCTCGCACTACCGCGCCGATTTGTTGCGCCGTTTGCTGCCTGATTTCGAACAGCGCGCACCCGGCACCGACGAAACGGCGCTGCCCGACGAAGCGCCAGGCACCCGCGCGGCACGGCTCGCCATCGCCAAGGCCATGGCAGCCGCGGACGATCTCGCCAATGCACTGGTGATCGGCTCCGACCAGGTCGCGGAGCTGGATGGCAAAACCCTGGGCAAGCCCGGCACCGCCGCCCATGCCTGCGCCCAGCTCACCGCCAGCTCCGGCCGCGTGGTGCATTTCCATACCGCGCTGTGCCTGCTCGACACGCGCGATGGCTGTCGTCAACTCCACGTCGATCACACCCGCGTGCATTTTCGCGCACTGGAAGCCCAGGAAATCGAACGCTACGTGGCGCGCGAGCAGCCGCTGGACTGCGCCGGCAGCTTCAAGTGCGAGGGACTGGGCATCAGCCTGTTCGAGCGTATCGACAGCGAAGATCCCACTGCGCTGATCGGCCTGCCCTTGATCGCACTGGCTGGGATGCTGCGTTCGGCCGGCGCGGCCATCCCATAGCGGTGACAGTTCACGCAAGCTGCCGCTACTCTGCACATGGACTTCAGGGGACAACATGAGCACGGAAACGACCTGGTATTACGCAGATCGCCATGGCCAGCAGCAGGGGCCGGTATCGCGGGAAGACTTCCTTCGTGTGATCGAACGCGAACGGCTGTCCCCCGACACACTGGTCTGGCGCGACGGACTGGCGCAATGGCAGCCGCTGTCTTCGCTGGCCGATGAACTGGGCCTGCCCACCGCGCCACCGCAACCGCCACCGACCATTCCGCCAGCGCCGCGTTTCAGCGCACCGGCTCCGTTCGCGGCGACGTCCGTGGACGTGGTCTACGCCGGCTTCGTCCGCCGTTGGGCAGCCTACCTGATAGACGGGTTGATTCTCGGCGCGATCACCTTCGTGCTGATCTTCGCGTTCGCGCTGGTGCTCGGCCTGTCGTTAGCCCTGGGGCAAGGCCACGAGCCCGATCCCGCCCATGCCGCCTTGATCCTGCTGATCTACCCAATCGTCTTCGGCGTGTCATTGCTGTACTACTCGCTGCAGGAAAGCTCCGTGCACCAAGCCACGCTGGGCAAGCGCGCGCTGGGCATCAAGGTCACCGACCTGGAAGGTCGGAGGATCAGCTGGAAGCACGCCGTCGGCCGCTGGTTCGCTGCGGCGCTGTCCCATCTCACGATGGATATCGGCTTCCTGATGGCCGCTTTCACCGAACGCAAGCAAGCCCTGCACGACATGGTGGCAAGCACGCTGGTGACGGACCGTTGGGCCTTCACCGACCACCCGGAGAGGCAAAACCGGCAGACGTCCGGCTGCCTCATCGTGCTGCTGATCGGCGTGCTCCTGATCGTGCCGGTGATCGCGATACTCGCGGCTATCGCGATTCCCGCTTACCAAAACTACCTGCAGCGCACGCAGGTCGTCACCGCCATCGCGCAGGCCGAACCGCTGGAAGCGCAAGTGGTTCAGGCATGGCAGACCAACGGGAAATGCCCGAGCAACGGCGAAGCGGGCATCCGCGACGCCGACAGCTATGCCAGCAAGCAACTGCAGTCGATCACGGTCGGCAGCATGAAGGCAGACGGCAGCTGTGCGCTGGAACTCACCCTGCACGCGCCGGGCCAGTCCATGCTCGACGGTAAACGCGTCTGGCTGACGATGGACAAAGGTAGCGGCATCGCCCCAACCTGGCGTTGCAGTTCCGAACTACCGGCCCGTACCTTGCCGATGAACTGCCGCGAGCCCCAACAGCAATGAACCTGCCCTTGCCTGCCACGCCACCCGCCGACGAACTACGCCAGCGCCTCGCCGCTGCCGAGGCGCAGCTCAACCGCGTCGTGCTGGGCAAGGCACGACAGGTAAAGCAGGCACTGGCCTGCCTGATCGCCGGTGGTCACCTGCTGCTGGAAGACGTGCCCGGCGTGGGCAAGACCACGCTGGCGCACGCCTTGGCGGCGAGCTTCGCGCTGGAGTTCCAGCGCGTGCAGTTCACCAGCGACCTGCTCCCCTCCGACATCCTCGGCGTCAGCGTGTACGAACGCGAGACCGGCCAGTTCCGCTTCCATCCCGGGCCGATCTTCGGCGGCCTGCTGCTGGCCGACGAGATCAACCGCGCCACGCCCAAGACGCAGAGCGCGCTGCTGGAGGCGATGGCCGAGGGCCAGGTCACCGTGGACGGCCAGACGCACGCCCTGCCGCACCCGTTCTTCGTGGTGGCCACGCAAAATCCGCTGGATCTGGCCGGCACCTTTCCGCTGCCCGATTCGCAACTCGACCGCTTCATGCTGCGGCTGTCGCTGGGTTACCCCGATTCCGCGGCAGAACGCGAACTGCTCACCGGCGTCGATCGTCACGACCTGTTGAGCACGTTGACGCCTGCGCTGGACGGCACCGCCCTGCTTGCACTGCGCAGGCAGGCACAGGCCATCACCACCAGTCCCGCCCTGCTCGACTATCTGCAAGCCTTGCTCGCCGCGAGCCGCCGCCATGCCGACATCCGCACCGGCCTGTCGCCGCGCGCCGGCCTGTCCCTGCTCGCTGCCGCACGTGCGTGGGCACTGCTGCATCGCCGAGCCTACGTGTTGCCGGAGGACCTGCAGGCGTTGTTCGTGCCATTGGCCGCGCATCGGTTGGTGGCTGCACGCGGCGCCAGCGGCGAGGCGCTCGCGCGCCAGCTCCTCGCCGAGGTAGCGGTGGATTGATGGCACCCGTCCGCGGCTCCCTGGCGTCCCGCGCCGGGTCGGCTTGCCCGCATCCCGGTGGCGTCATTCGGGCATGGAGGGATGTCCACTCCCCGCTCCCCGGAGCCGGGCTTCTCCCTGAACTCTCGCCGCGTGCCCCCGTTCCTGCGTGGCCCGCGTGCGTACCGCTCCCACCGATGGGCACCCGGAGACCATGAACGGGCTCCTGCGCAAGCTCGCGCAACACGCCGAACGCCGCCTGCCCGCGCTCACCCGCCTGCGCCAACCCGAGCCGTTGCCGATCGAACTGGACCGGCGGCGCATCTACATCGTGCCCAGCGCGTTCGGCATTGCCTTCAGCGTGCTGTTGATGGTGATGCTGGTAGGGGCGCTGAACTATGCGAACAATGCCGCGTTACTGCTGACCTGCATGCTCGGCGCGGCCTGTGCGTCCAGCATGCTGCTGGCTTTCCGCGCACTGGACGGCCTGCGCTTGCGCGACATCCGCGCAGGTCACGCCACCGCCGGCGAGCCGCTGGAACTGACCCTGTCCTTTTTCGCATCGCGCCTGCGCGAAGCCGTGCGACTGGACTGCGCGGACGAAACGCACGCCTTCCCCGTGGACGGCGTCACCGAATTGAAGGTGTACCTGCCCACCGTTTGGCGCGGCTGGCAGGAACTGCCGCGGTTACGCATCTGGAGCACCTGGCCGCTGGGACTGTTCCGCGCATGGAGCTGGTTGCATCCGCAGCAATCTGTCCTGGTGTGGCCGCGGCCGGAAGTGGGCGGCCCGCCGCCCTTCCTGCCCGCCGACGCGCAAGAACGGCTCCGCCCGCAACCGGGTGAGGAATTGGCCGCGCTTCGCGACTACCGTCGCGGCGACGCGCCGCGCCACATCGCCTGGAAGGCCAGCGCCCGCCATCACGACCTGCTGGTGAAAGACTTCGACCGCCCTGAGCCGCGTGAAACCTGGCTGTTGGACTGGGATGCCCTGCGCTCGTTCGACAGCGAGACACGCATCGCCCGCCTGGCCCGCTGGCTGGGTGAGGCAGAGGCTCAGGGCCGCCGCTATAGCCTGAAATTGCCGAGCGGGTCCATCACCGCCGGCTGCGGGCCAACGCATTACGCGCGCTGCATGAGTGCGCTGGCGTTGTTGCCATGAACGCAGCCACTGCCGCGCCGCTGGGCGAACGCGGCTTCGACCTCGCCGCACTCTCCGTCGTCGCGGTGATCGCACTGCATGCGCCTCATCTGCCCTGGTGGTTGACCGCCCCCTTGCTGCTGGTCCTTGGCCTGCGCTGGTGGCAACGTCGCAGCCAGCACGCGCGCACTTCCACATGGCTGAAGCTGCCGCTGCTGGCATTGCTGGTGCTGGCGGTCGTAGGCCGCTACGGCAATGTGTTCGGTCAAGGGCCAGGCACCATGCTGGCCATCGGCCTGCTGGTGATGAAGCTGCTGGAAACCGAAACCGTGCGCGATGCCCGCGTGGGCATGAGCTTCGCCTGTTTCACCTTGATGGCCGCGCTGCTCTCCGACCACAGCCTCGTCGCCACCATCGCTGTGGCGCTGGGCCTGCTGCCGCCACTGGCCGCGTTGCGCTCACTGGAGCCGGGACGGCGTGTACCCGCCCCACTGTGGCGTGAACTGCTGCCCGGCATGGGCCTGCTGGCGGTTGCGCTCCCGCTGGCAATGCTGGCTTTCCTGCTCGTACCGCGCCTCAGTTCGCCGCTATGGGGGGCGCCGAACAGCGCTGAACAGCGCAGCGGCCTCGCCGACAACATGACGCCATCCGGCTTCACCCAACTGCTGGTCGACAACAGTCCCGCGCTGCGCGTGAGCTTCGAAGGCCCACCGCCACCGCCGGACCAACGCTACTTCCGCGCCTACGTGATGGACCAATACGACGGCGTCAGCTGGGCATATCGCGACGCGGCCGACGAACCGCCGGCGGCCCTTGAGGCCGCACACGGCATCCGTTACCGCATCAACCTGGAGCCGACCCGGCAACGCGTGCTGCCAACGTTGGATGTGCCGCTGTCCGCCCCGCCCGACGCCAGCCTGCGCCGCGATCGTGTGGTGGTTGCCGACAAGCCGGTGGACAAGCTGCTCGACTACACATTGACCTCCGCCACTGCCTACCGGCTGGAACCACAACCAGGCGGCGACCAGGCACGCTGGCTGGAACTGCCCGATGGCTTCAACCCGCGCACGCTGGCGCTGGGCCAGTCATGGCGCAAGCAATATGGCAGCGACGATGCCGCCATCGTGCAGGCCGCCCTGGCGTTGTTCCACGACGGCGGCTTCCGCTACACGCTGGCGCCCGCGCCGCTGGGCCGCGATGCGATGGACGATTTCCTGTTCGACACGCACGAGGGCTTCTGCGAGCACTACTCATCCGCCTTCACCGTGCTGATGCGCGCCGCCGGCATCCCCGCCCGTGTGGTCACCGGCTACCAGGGTGGCTACTGGAACGCGATGGGCAGCTACCTGCTGGTGCGCAATTCCGATGCGCATGCGTGGAGCGAGGTGTGGCTGACAGGCCGCGGCTGGGTGCGCGTGGATCCCACCGCCGCCGTGCGTCCGCAACGCATCGATTTCGGTGCCGCCGCCGCGGCTCCTGGCGGCCAGCTGCCCTGGTACCAAAGCGGCTGGCTGCAATCGATGCGCAATCGCTGGGACATCGTCAACCGTTGGTGGAACCTGGGCGTTAATGGCTTCGACGCGCTGCGGCAGCGCAGCCTGCTCAAGCCATTCGGCGTCAGCGAGACGGAGACGTCCACACTCGTCGGATTGCTCGCCGCATCCTGCGTGCTGGCCATGCTGATCGGACTGGCATGGGTATGGCGGCGGCGCGAACCGGAAGACGCCGTACGCGCGGCTTTGCGCGGCTTGGAACACAAGCTGGCGCGGATGGGCGTGGTGCGAGCGAGAGGCGAAGGGCCGCGCGATTTCCTGCAACGCGCCGCCCGCGTGCTGCCGACGCAACGCGAGAGGCTGATCAAACTGATGCACCACTACCTCGAACTGCGCTATGCCCATAACGAAGCGGCCGCTGAATCCCTCCGGGCACTGCAACGCGCCGTGCGGGATTTTCCTGTCAGCCGCGTGGTCAAATAAGCGTTAACCGGGTAGCACCACTATCACGTGATGGAGAAACCGCCATGTCTTCCCTGTATCGCCCTCTCGCACTAGTCGCAGGCATCGCCCTGCTCGGCGGCTGCGCGACCATGCCGCAACCGCTGCAAGGCAACTACGCCAACGTCACCAGCACCTCCGTGCAGCAGGGCAGCGCCGGCGGCACCCGTGTACGCTGGGGCGGCGAGATCATCAAGACCGAACCGGGAGCGCAGGAAACCTGTTTCTACATTCTGGCTCGCCCGCTGGACGAACAGGCCCGCCCTGAGCTGGGCAACGCAAGCGAAGGCCAGGGCCGCTTCGTCGCCTGCCACAGCGGCTTCTACGATCCCGAAGTATTCACCCGCGGCCGCGAGATGACCGTGACCGGCACCATCAACGGCACGGTGTCGAAGAAGGTGGGTGAATACAGCTATCCCTATCCGCGCGTGGAAGCGGACGTGGTGTACCTGTGGCCGAAGCGCCAGGCCTACGTGGGCGCGCCCTACCCGCCTGGTTTCTACGATCCGTACTGGGGCCCGTGGGGTCCGTGGGGTTACGGCCCGTACTGGGGCTGGGGTGGTCCGCGCGTGATCGTGGTGCGTCCGGCGCCGCCGCCCAGGTAATCTGCACGCACACGAAAAAGCCGGCCCATGTGGCCGGCTTTTTCGTGTGCGTCGATGCCAGCAACAGTCAACCCGGCGGCCATTTCAAATGACGCCCTGCCAGCAAATGGACGTGCAGGTGGTACACCGTCTGACCGCCGTATTCGCGACAGTTGCTCACCGCGCGATAACCCTGCTCGGCGAAACCCTCGCGTCGCGCGTATTCGGCAATGGCCAACAACAGGCGGCCCAGCAATGCAGCGTCCTCCGGCTTCGCGTCGTCCAGCGTGGGAATGGCCTTCTTCGGGATGAAAAGCACATGGACCGGCGCCTGCGGGTTCAAGTCACGGAACGCCAGCACTTCGTCGTCTTCGTAGACGATGTCCGCCGGAATTTCACGCCGGATGATCTTGTCGAAAATGGTGTCGGCCATGTCGTCGCCCTGATTGAAGAGTGCGGCCAGGGATGGCCGCCCATTTGATTTTCGCGATCATGGATGATCGCAATACTTGAAGCCTGCGGCCACGGACGACCCGCCTGCTTGATCCCCGCGATCAGTGATGATCGCAAGGCTCAGAGCTGTTGGCGACCACCAAACGCATGCGCCAAAGTGCCACGATCCACGTATTCCAGTTCGCCGCCCAGCGGCACACCGTGCGCCAGCCGCGTTGGCCGCACGCCTCCGGCGTGCGCCAGTTGCGCCAGATAATGCGCGGTGGCCTCGCCTTCCACAGTGGGATTGGTGGCGATGATGAGTTCCTCCACCTCGCCTTCGCCGAGGCGTTGCGCGAGTTGCGCCAAGCCCAGTTCCTCCGGCCCCAGGCCGTCCAGCGGCGAAAGCCGGCCATGCAGCACGAAGTAGTGCCCGCGATAACCGGTGGCCTGCTCGATGGCCGCGAGATCGACCGGCGACTCCACCACGCACAGCAAATGACGGTCGCGACTGCTGCTAGCGCAGAGCGCGCACAGCGGCCCCTCGCTGAAGTTGCGGCAACGCGCGCAGTGCCCGATGCGCTGCATCGCCTCGCGCAACGCATCGGCCAGCTTCAGCCCGCGCTCGCGGTCGCGCTCCAGCAGATGAAAGGCCATCCGCTGCGCACTCTTGCCGCCCACGCCGGGCAGGCAGCGCAGCGCCTCGATCAGGTCGGTGAGCAGCTTGCTCATGAGCCTTCGCTACGAAGCGGTCGTTGTTGAAAAGTCCGGCCAGGGATGGCCGGGGTTTTGCCGAGGGATCGGCATCTCAAAATGGCATCTTGAAGCCCGGTGGCAGGTTCATGCCGGCGGTGACATTGCCCATCTTGTCGCGGCCGGCCTGGGCCACTTTGTTCACTGCGTCGTTGATCGCGGCGGCGACCAGGTCCTCGGCCATTTCCGGGTCGTCGGCAAAGGTCTGGCGGTCGATCACCACCTTGCGCACCTCGTGCGCGCCGCTCATCGTCACGCTCACCAGGCCGCCGCCGGCGCTGCCGGTGACTTCCAGCTTGGCGATCTCTTCCTGCGCGCGCTTCATGTCTTCCTGCATGCGCTGGGCCTGCTGCATCAGCTGGCCGATCTGACCTCTCATCGCACTACTCCGTCATCAACTGCCAAAGGGTTTCACCGACTGCGGCACCACGCGGGCGCCGAAGTCGCGTTTCATGGACTGCACGAAGGGATCCTCGGCGATGGATTGCTCCGCCGCCGCCTGTGCCGCGTCGCGCGATTGCGCGGCGCGCGCAGCAGGGGTGGCGGAGGCCGCCGACTTGTCGATGTCGACGAAGCGCAGTTTGATGCGTTCTCCCAGCGCATGGCTGATGCGCTCCTCCATCTGGCTGAGCATCGGTTCCACCGCCATGCCCATGTGCGCCGGCTGCAAGGCCAGCACCAGGGTGTTGCCTTCGCGTTCGCGCAACACGGCGTTTTGCGCCAGCACTCCGAACGGGCCACGCAGGCCGGCTTGCTCGATCAGGCTTTCCCAATGCGGCAAGCCACCGGCATCGCGCAACGGTGCGGCCGTGGCCGGGGCCGACTCGCGCTCGGCGGGTGCCGGCGCGGCGACGGGTGGCGCAGCACGATAGGCCGAAGCCGGGGGCGCCGCCGGCGCTGCACCATGCGCGGGCGCAGCCGCAGCTCGAGGAACGGGTGCCGCGCGTTCCATGGCCGGGCGTGCCGCTTCGCCACCTGGGCGGAACGCCAGCATGCGCAGCAACGCCATCTCGAAACCGGTACGCGCGTCGGGCGCCAATGCGAGATCGCGACGGCCGCCGATGGCAATCTGGTAATAGAGCTGCACGTCTTCCGGCGCAATGCGCACCGCCAGCACATGCAAGGCCTCGCCGTCGGAATCGTCGTCGAGCCGATAGCCGGGAACCAGCTGGATCAACTGCAGGCGGTGCAACACGCCGGCAAGATCGTCCAGTACACCACCGAAATCGGGCGAATACGAGGCGATCTGCGCACATTCGGCAAGCAAACGTGCACCGTCGCCGTCGGCCAGCGCATCGAGTACGCCCAGCACCTGGCCACGTGCCACGCTGCCCAGCATGGTGCGCACGTCGTCGGCATGCAGCGCTCCGCCGCCATAGGCGATGGCCTGGTCGAGCAACGAGAGGCCGTCGCGCAGCGAGCCGTCGGCGCCTCGCGCCAGTTCCTCGATCGCGGCGTCTTCGTAGGCGATGTTCTCGGCGCCGAGGATGTGCCGCATCTGGCCCGCGATCTGTTCGGGCAGCAGGCGCTTCAGGTTGAACTTCAGGCAGCGCGACAGCACCGTCACCGGCAGTTTTTGCGGATCGGTGGTGGCGAGCAGGAATTTCACGTGCGGCGGCGGCTCCTCCAGCGTCTTCAACAGCGCATTGAAGGCCGGCTTGGAGAGCATGTGCACCTCGTCCACCAGGTACACCTTGAAGCGGCCGCGCGAAGGCGCGTACTGCGCGTTCTCGATCACTTCGCGCACGTCGTCCACGCCGGTGTTGCTGGCCGCATCGATTTCGAGCAGGTCCACGAAGCGGCCCTGGTCCACCGCCACGCATACCGCGCATTCGCCGCAGGGATCGGCCGACTCGCCACGCTCGCAATTCAGCGACTTGGCGAAGATGCGCGCGATGGTGGTCTTACCCACGCCTCGCGTGCCGGTGAACAGATAGGCGTGGTGCATGCGCCCGGTGTCCAGCGCATTGGTGAGCGCGCGCACCACATGCTCCTGCCCCACCAGTTCAGCGAACTTGCGCGGGCGCCATTTGCGGGCAAGAACTTGATAGGACATGCGCAGCCACCTTGGAACGAACGTCGATTGTGCCAAGGTGGGGGCGGCAAGTCAGTAAAACATGCGCGGATTGATGCGAGCCCCGCCCGTCATCCCCACCTTCCTCACCCGGCAAGGCCGGCGCGATCCATGAGGCTTCCCCGCGTGCTTCCCGGCGGGGAGAAGGGGCGAACCTGCCGTGCGAGTCTTGCCAGCCCCCGGCAGCCGGATGGTCTCAGGCTGCGGTCAAGGCCTGCTCCGGATGGGCGGCGGCCCCGCCAGCCACACCCCGGCACCCGAATCATCCACTACCGTTGCTTCCTTCCGGACCTGGCGGGATTTGCGGACTATCGTCGCGGGGGGACCGACGGGGCCACCATAAGACGTCGCACGAGGTTTGGTCGTGACTGACTAGAAACTGGCGGAGAGGGCGGGATTCGAACCCGCGATACGGGGATAAGCCGTATACACACTTTCCAGGCGTGCTCCTTCAACCACTCGGACACCTCTCCGCACGCAACCTTCCCACCGACCCGAACAGCGGCAGGTGAAGACGCGGAAGGATACCGGGCACCACGGCCACTGACAAGGGACGGCGATGCTCAACCGGCATCCGCACGCGGTGGTGTCGGCATCCGCAAGGCGATGCGCTGCCCTGTCGCGGCGACCCGGTAGCCACGTGCCGACAGCGCCACGCCATCGGCCGCGCTGCCGTAGTGGTAAAGCAGCAGGCGGTCACGCAACGCGGTGGCGTACTCGCGTTCGATATCGTCGATACCGGTGTGCGAAGGGTTTCCGTGCAGGCTGCAGTCGTGCGCGACCAACTCCTCGTTGCCCGCGTATCGCTCCAGGACTTCCGGGATCGGCCGCGTATCCCCGGTGTAGGCAAAGCTGCCCGCAAGCGCCAGGCCGAACGAGGTGTCGGGGCGGTGGTGGCGCGTGGCGAACACGTCGAACCACAGACCGTCCAGCCAGAAGCCGCGCGTGCACGGCAAGAGGCGGAATGCCTCCCAGTAGTTCACGCCGCCTTCGGCGAGCACGCCGGGGTAATCGGCCACGCGCGCCTGCAGCCACGGCACCAGGACGGCGTGGCAGAACACGCGGATGGTGCCGCGCAGCGCCTCGTCGAACCACACGCGGGTGAACAGGCGCTCCATGCCCCCGATGTGATCCATGTGCGTGTGCGTGATGTACAGCGCTCGAGGCAGACTGCCGTAGGCGGCGCGGTAGCGATCGAGCGTGTCCGGCCCGCAGTCGATCAGCAGCAGTGGCTCGCCGTCGCGTTCCAGCACGACCGCCGACGAGCCCAGCTCGACCGCATGCGCGGCGCCCGTGCCAAGAAAATGAAGATGCCAGTTCATGCGCCGAACGTCGCCTCATAGGCTTCGGTGAGGGGTGTCCACACGGTCGCGCGAAACGCCGCTTCGCCCTGCGCGGCTGCGCCGAGTTTGACCAGCGAGCGATGCAGCCGCGCAAGGTTGGCAAGTCTCCAATCTTGCGCCGGATCGCGCATCCGGCCACGATCGAAGTCGATCAGGTGCAGCACCGCAGGCGTCACCAGCACGTTATGCGCGTTGAGATCCGCATGCCAGATGCCTGCGCGATGGAAGCGCGCCACCAGCGCACCGACTTCGCGCGCCAACTCCGCATCGAGGCTGCCGGAAGCAAGGCATTCGGCCAAGGTCTGCGCCCCCGCGATGCGGCGGGTGATGAGATCGGCGCGATAAAACAAACCGTGCCGGCGATAGCGCGCAGCCACGGGAGCCGGTCCCGGCAACCCCAAGCGCGCGATCCTGGCCAATAGACGGAATTCGGCGAAGCAACGCGTGGCATCCGCGCCGCGCCACAGGTAGCGATCCCCCATCAGCTTTGCCACCATGCCCCCGCGACGGTAATGTCGCAGCACGCATTCGCCGGCCGGCGTGGCGATGATCTGCACACCGCCGCGCCCGCCCGCCTGCGAGCGCAACGCGCCGCGCTCGCGCCAGCGTTCCGGCTCGAACCAGTCGTTGTCGACTTGTGGCGATGCCGCGGCGTCGAACAGAATCGCGCCTTCGGCGTCTTCGCGCAGTTGCTCTTGCATCGGTGCTGGCGCGTCTTCGTTAACCCTCGGCGATTCTACATGTCCGCTCCCTCCTCGCTTTGCCTGCTGCGTACCTCGGCCATCGGCGACGTCACCCATGTCGTGCCGCTGGTACGCACGCTGCAGGCGGCGTGGCCACAGACTCGGCTGACATGGATCGTGGGCAAGCTGGAGCGCAGGCTGGTCGGCGAGCTGCCCGGCGTGGACTTCGTCACCTTCGACAAGGCCGCGGGCTGGGCCGGCATGCGCGAAGTGCGCGCGGCGCTGCGCGGCCAGCGTTTCGATGCCTTATTGCAGATGCAGGTGGCCTTGCGTTCCAACCTGTTGAGCTTGGGCATCAAGGCGGATCGACGCATCGGTTACGACGCTGCGCGCGCCAAGGACCTGCACGGCCTCGTCGTCAACGAACGCATCCCCGCACGCAACGGCGAACACGTACTGGACGCCATCGGCAGCTTCTGCGAACCGCTGGGGCTGAAGCAGACCACGGTGCGCTGGGACCTTCCGATTCCCGACGAAGCACATGCCTGGGCCTCGGAACAACTGCCCGGCGACATGCCCACCCTGCTGGTCAGTCCCAGCTCCAGCCACGCGCTGCGCAACTGGCGGCCGGAGCGTTATGCGGCGGTGATGGAACATGCCACCGCCCGTGGCTGGCGCGTGGCGCTGGTGGGTGGACCTTCGGCCAGCGAGCGCGCGATGGCAGACGCGGTGCTCGCCGCATGCACGCATGCACCACTCGACCTCACTGGCAAGGACACGTTGAAGAAATTGCTCGCGCTGCTTTCCCGCGCGCAGCTGCTGCTGACGCCGGACTCCGGCCCCATGCATATGGCCAACGCCGTCGGCACCAAGGTGCTGGGCCTGCACGCAGCAAGCAATCCGAACCGCTCCGGCCCCTACTCCGATCGCCGCTGGTGCGTGGACAAGTACGACGAGGCCGCGCGCAAATACCTCGGCAAGCCGGCCAGCGAACTGGCCTGGGGCACCAAGATCGAGCACTCCGGCGTGATGGACCTGATCGAGATCGACGACGCGATCGAACGCTTCGATGCCGCCAGCGCCCATCTCGGAATCGGCTGAAGCCGCAGGCAGCCTCTACAACTCGCGCAGCTTGATATCGCGGAACTGCAGCCGGATCGGCGTCGTGCCCTTGTCCTCGGTGCCCTGCAGGGAAACATGTCCCTTGTGGAAAGTGCCGAAGTCCGGCCACGCCTTGAACTTGGTGGAGGCGACCAGCCTCTTCCACTCGTCCGTCCACAGCCAGGTGTCGAGCACCTTGTGGCCGTTCTGGAAGAACTGCAGGTGCCCGTGGTCGGCGACGATCTCGAAGCGATTCCACTGCGGCGCCTGGTTGACCCATTCCACCGGCGAGGAGATCAGGTCGAACAGATCGCCCGAGCGCTCGTTCAACACGCGGCTGTCCGGCTGCGTGCAGGCCAGGTCGGCGATCTGCATCTCCGGTCCGGTCTCGTAGGTCTGCGCATATTTCGGCGACTCGTTCACGTAGAACATGACTCCGCTGTCGGCACACGGCGTCATCCGCCATTCCAGCTTCAGGTCGAAATCGGCGTATTCGCCATCGGTGACCAGGTCGGCGAAATCCTCGTCGCGACCGGTTCTTCCGCGTTGCAGTTCGATGCTGCCGTCGTGGACCGACCAGTCCTTCCCCGGCGTCTTCTGCAGGTAGGAATGCCAGCCATCGAGGTTGCGGCCGTTGAACAATAGTTTCCAGCCTTGCGCCTTCTCCTGCGGAGTAAGTGTATTGGGCGCCTGCGCATTGGCGAATCCGCAGGCCAGGCAGGCCCACGCCATGAACAGCATGCGTTGTCTCGCGGACATGTCGTGGCCTCTTGGCGTCGGTTGCGTGCGTGGTCGTCGTGCGGCGTCGATCAGGAACCGGCGTGCCCGGCGGCGGGCGGGAAGGAAGGCGGTGCGACGCGCGGGTCGGTGCCCCAGGCCTTGTCCGGTGTCGCCTGCAGCGAGAAGCGCAACTGGCCGCCATGCGTGGCGAAGGTCGCCGGCAACCAGGGCTGCGTGTACGGCTTGCCGTCGACCTGCAGAGCGTGCACGTAGGGGGTGTCGGCCGAAGCGCCGGGCGCATCGATCACCACGTCGCCGCCGCTGCGATGGACGACGGCGCGGTCGAACAACGGGCTGCCCATGACCAGGTCCGCGCTGCCGGGAATCTCGGGATACAGCCCCAGCGCCGACCACACGTACCAGGAGGACATCTCGCCCAGATCATCGTTGCCCGGGATGCCGTCGGGCGTGTTCTTCCACAGCGTGTTCACCACCGCGCGCACAGTCTCCTGGGTCTTGTATGGCTGGCCGGCGAAATCGTAGAGCCAGGGCGTCTCCACCGACGGCTCGTTGTTGAGTTCCGCATGCAGCGGCCCGGCGTTGGTGAAAGCCCAGTGCCCGTCGGCGTCGCGGAAGAAGCGGTCCAGCCGCGCCACGGCCTTGTCGGCGCCGCCCATCGCATCGAACAGGTCGTGCAGGTCGAACGGCACCATCCACACATACACCGCCGCGCTGCCTTCGACGAAGCCGTCATCGGTGGATGGCGTGAAGGCGGGCCAGCTGCCATCGGCATTGCGGTTCTGGATGTAGCCGCCATCGGGCGCGGCCTTGGGGTTGAACAGGTTGCGCCAGTAGCCGGCGCGCGCACGGAAGCGTCGCTCCCCTTCCTTGTCGCCCACGTCGGCGGCGAGTTCGGACAGCGCGAAGTCCGCCGTCGCATCCTCCAGCGTCTCGGCGGCGCCGCCCCATGCGTGCGACTGGGTGGCGATGTAGTGCAGCTTCAGCCACTGGTCCAGCGAGGGCCGCTGGCCCACGCATTCCACGTTGCAACCGTCGTCCGATCCGTCGTGCGCGGTCGGCACGGTGGCGGCGCGGACCAGCGAAGCGTAGGCACCATGCAGATCGAAGTCGCGCCCGCCGAAGGCGTAGATGTCCGCCAATGCGGGCACCGCGGGATCCCCGCTCATCACGTGGGTGCCGCCGCTGTTGTGCGTCCAGCGATCCCATTCGCCGTGGTTCTGTTGCGCCTGGTTGTAGAGGGATTGCGCGATGTCGCTGCCGACTTTCGGCATCAGCCAGGTCACCAGTTGCAGTTGCGAGCGATACACGTCCCAGCCGGAGAAGTTGGCGTACTGCGCCTGCTGGTTGCCCTGCACGCGATGGATCTTCTGGTCGAAGCCGCGGTATTCGCCGTCGACGTCGCTGAACACGTTGGGATGCAACAAGCTGTGGTAAAGCGCCGTGTAGAACACCGTGCGCTGGTCGGCGCTGTCCCCATGCACCTGGATGCTGGCCAGCGCCCTGTTCCAGGCATCGCGTGCGCGCCCCCGCACCTGCGCCAGCGTGGCACCTTGTGGAATCTCGGCATCGAGATTGGCGCGCGCATTCGCCAGGCTCACGTAGGAAATGCCCACGCGCATCCCGACCGGCCCCTTGGCTGGATCGAACGACACCCACACGCCCGAACCCTTGCCTGCGGCCGGGAAACCCTTGGCGTCATAGCCGGTGCCGCCCTGTTCGGTGTTCGCACCACCGCGCACCACCGCATCCCGCCAGGCACCGGTAGCGGTGAACGGCTGGTCGAAGCGCGCCACGAAATAAAGCGTGTAATAGCTGCGCTGGTCGGCCTTGGCCAGGTAGCCGCAGAAGTTGCCGCTGGTGACCGAACCGCTGACTGTCCGCTGTGCCGGATCGATCCGCGCTTCGGCCGCACTGCTGCCCACTTCCGAATCCGAGGTGCGGAACAACAGGTTCGCCGGCTTGCCCATGGGAAAGGCGAAACTGGCCATGCCGCTGTGCATCGCCGCCGCCAGTTCCAGTTGCACGCCGTTGGCCAGTGCCAGCCGGTAGTCGCCCGGTGTCGCCCGCTCGTCGGCATGGCGGAAATCGACGGCATACCGCGAGTCGTCGGTGTCCATCGAAGGCGAGGCAGTGAGCGGCTCGGTGACCGGCAGCACGGGAATGTCGCCGCTCGCCCCCGCACAACCCGCACCCGACAAATGGGTGAGGCTGAAGCCTCGGATACGCTGCGCATCGAACTGGTAGCCGCTGGGCGAGGCCGTGCGTACGTGATGTCCGCGCGTGTTCTCCGGGCTCCACTGCAACATGCCGAACGGCATGACGGCGCCAGGATAGGTATTGCCGCCGTTGCTGCTGCCGATCAATGGGTTGACTGCATCGGCCGGCTGCATATCTGCCGCCGTCGCGCATGCCGCCGCCAAAGAAAGCAGACCACCCGACACGAACAGGCATGCGAGGGAGAAGAACTTGTGCCTGGTACCACTCGGATTCCGTTTGCACACGGGCATGGACAGGTATCCCTCTGAGTGATTGTGATTTTGGATCGATCTAAATCGAGAACAGGAATCTAGCCCAAGCCGCACCATGAATCGAGTTGCACAGCAACATCGCAGCTATGCAGGCAAACGGAAGCACGGGGTCATGGATGCCGGGCACGTCACTACCAACCGCAGTCGCAGGGCGCGCAAACAGCATCAACCGTATGGCCAGATCTCCAAGAATCGTGCGGAAACTGGCCAAAAAAACATCAAGGCTATCGATTCGCCATTGGTCCGGCGAGAGGGAGCGCGAACCACGTCGCTTGAGCATGGACAAGCATCACGAACCCGCGCACAGCCGCCTCGGCAAGCCATGGCGAGCTGGGTGGGAGTATCAAAATCGAGAAGACGGGTGTGATGGATTTGATCGGTGTCGATGACGCGTCCAGCGATGCGAGGCTGCTGCACTCGCCAAGATCCGGTTTGAATGCCCCAATCCCCCCAGAGAGGGATTGGGGTAAAGGTGGGGCAAAACCTCTGCGCCACGCTCCACTTGCACCCGCCTATTGACACCCTCTCCCGGAGAGAGGGCTTCCGTCATCAGACGGCGCGATAGTCCTGATAGGACTTTTCCTCGACCAGCTGCGAGCCGAGCTTCACGTTGATCTCGCGCTTCACTGCAGCGCGCTCGTCGTTCCTGAAATACACCGAGCGCGCCAGCTCGATGAACTCGGCATCGAAAGCCTGCGCCTTTTCCTTGAGGCGGATATCGTCCTCGATCACCCACAGCGCTTCGTTCACCGCGAGCAGGCGCGCGCGTTCGTCACGGATGTCGGCTTTCGAGGCGGGGTGCGCGGCCCAGGTGGCGTTGAGCAGGTCGAGCTCGGTGCGCACATTGGCCAGCTTGGCGGGATCGCCGATGCGTTGCGACTTGATTTCGAGGATGGTGATCTTGTCGATCAGCTCGCCGTAGGACACCGGGGTCTGGATCAGGCTCATGGATAACTCCTAAGGTCAGGCCGCATGTGCGGGGTGGAAAGCACCCTGCCGCACGAGTTCGCAGATGCTGCGCACATCGCCGTCCAGCGCGCGGTCGCGGTGCAGGAAGGCTATGTTCTTGCGCAAAGTGGCGTGGGCACGCTGCACGTCGGTGCCAGCGTGGAAATCGCTGCTTCCGGCCAACGCCTCGGCCAGCTGGCGCGCCTCGGCGACGAACTGTTCGTGATGCGGCTGGCCTTCGCGCGGTGCATTGGACACCTTGGCCGCCAGTGCCTGCCAGCCGCCGCGCTGCGCGAGGCGGCGTGCCGCGTTGAGCATTTCCTGGCGGTAATCCAGCGCCTGCGCGGCGGTGTACAGCTCCAGCGCGATCACGTGACCGAGGTCTTCGATCATCTCCAGCACGTGGCGTGCCTCGTTGGCGCCCATCGAGACGTGGTCCTCGGCGTTCGCACTGGTCGGCACCGAATACACGCTGGCCGGATGCGCGCGGGTGGCGAGGTCGTTGACCAGCGCCGCGGCGGTGTACTGCACGATCATGAACCCGGAGTCGGTGCCGTCCTCGTTGCCGCTGAGGAAGGCCGGCAGGCCGTCGTTGGTGGCCGGGTCGACCAGCTTGTTGAGGCGGCGCTCGGAAATCGAAGCCAGCACCGGAATCGCCGCCTTCACGTAGCTCATCGCCAGCGCCAGCGGCATGCCGTGGAAGTGGCCGGCGGAGATCACCTGCTCCTCGATGAAACGCGCGCCTTCGGCATCGGGGAAGATCAGCGGATTGTCGGTAACCGCATTCAATTCGATGTCGAACACGCGGCAGGCCTGTGCCCACGCGTCACGTACCGCACCGTGCACTTGCGGCATGCAACGCAGGCAGTACGCGTCCTGCGGTTGGTGCTTCTTGCCGCCCTTGAACGGCAGGAAGCGCGCATAGAACGCCTCGCGGCCGTGGCGCTGGTTGGCCGGCACCCAGTCCCAGCCGATGTCGAAGCTGAGCGCCTGGTCGTCCGGCTCGCTCCACGCCTCGGTCGTCCACGGCTTGAAGCGCGGCACGAGATGATAGGGAATGTCGAGCAGGGTCGAGCCTTGCAGCAGCTCGCGCACATGCGCGGCCACCGCAACCTGCCCCGGGTGCGGACGCAGCTCGTGCACTTCGGGGCGCAGCGCACCGCTACGGCCGGCGAAGGCGTCCAGCGTCATCGCAGCGGCGAGGTCGGCGGCGTCGAGCAGGCGTTCCAGGTCGTGCAGCGCCAGCGTGCCGGTAGCCAGCATCTGCGCGGTGCCGTTGTTGAGCGCGAGGCCTTCCTTGAACGACAGGCGCACGGGCTGCAGCCCCGCGCGCTTCAGCGCCTCGCTACCTGACAGACGCTCGCCTTCGTAGAACGCTTCGCCACCGCCGAGCAGCACGATGGCCAGATGCGAGAGCGGCGCGAGGTCGCCGCTTGCGCCCACCGAACCCTTCTCCGGCACCACCGGCACCACGCCGGCATTGAGCATGGCAGCCAACGCTTCCAGCGTGCACACGCGGATGCCCGAATGTCCGCGCATCAGGGTGTTGATGCGGATGGCCAGCATCGCGCGCACCACGTCGGCGCCGAACGGCTTGCCCACGCATACGGCATGGGTGGTGATGAGGTTGTGCTGCAGCTCTTCCAGCAGCGTGCCTTCCGGCGTATGCGTGCGGCTGTCGGGCAGCTCGTCGCGTATGCGATGCGCACCCAGCAACTTGTCGGCATTGCTGCCGAAGCCGGTGGTGACGCCGTAGGTCGGCTCACCGCAGTTGACCTTGTCGGCAAGGAAATCCGCTGCGTGCTGCACTCGCTCCAACTGCTTCGCATCCAGCGCCACCTTGGCGCCATCACGAGCCACTGCCACCAGCTGCGCCCGCGTAAGACTGCTGCCGTCGAGAAGAATGGTTTTGCTCACAAATGCTCCAAAATATCCGTACGGCCAAGGAAATTCCGACTTTGCTCGCCGTTTCTGCGAAAGCAGGAATCCAGTGCATTTCCTGCAATGCGAAACGGTCTGCAGGCACTGGTTCCCAGCTTTTGCTGGGATGACAAGCAAAGAGCCGCTTCAGCCCATTGCCGCCGCCTGCTCCAGCTCCACCCGCAACGTCTTGACCAGCTCGGCACGCGCAACCTCGAACTGGTCGCCTCGGCGCAGGTCCTTCACGGTGACCACGCCCTTGGCGAGCTCGTCCTCGCCCAGCACCACGGCGAAGCGGATGCCGGCGCGGTCGGCGTATTTGAATTGCTTGCCCAGCTTGCCTGCTTCCAGCACCGCCTCGGTGGCGATGCCGGCGGCACGCAGCTCGCCGGCCAGCGCGAGATAAGCTGGCAGCTGCGCCTCGTCCATCTGCGTGACCAGCACGTCCACCGTGCTCTGCGCCGTGCCGACGAGGCCGGCCTCGCGCAATTGCCAATACAGGCGGCTGAGGCCGATGGAGATGCCCACGCCCGGCAGGTGTGACTTGGTGTACTGGGCGGCAAGATTTTCGTAACGGCCACCGGAGCAGATCGAACCGATCTGCGGATGCTCGTTGAGCGTGGTCTCGTAGACGATGCCCGTGTAGTAGTCGAGGCCGCGCGCGATCGACAGGTTCAGCGCGTAATGCGTTTCCGGCACGCCGAGCGCATGGATCAGGCCGAGCACTTCCTTCAGCTCGGCGCGCCCCTGTTCCAGCGCTTCCGGACCGGCACCCAGCGCGTCGAGCTTGTCGAAGGCATCCTGCAGCGATGTGGAACGCACCTGCACGAAGGCCAGGATTTTCTCCACCGCCGCGGCCGCCAGGCCGAAGCCTTCGCCGGTGAGCGTGTCGCGCACGTAATCGGCCCCGCGCTTGTCCAGCTTGTCCACCTCGCGCAGCACCAGCATCTGCTGCTCCGCATCGGCCACACCCAGGCTCTCGAAATAACCGCGCATCAGCTTACGGTTGTTGAGCTGGATGGTGAACGGGCCGATGGCGAGCTCGCGGAACACGCTGTAGATCACTGCCGGCAACTCGGCGTCGTAACGGATCGACAGGCTGTCCTTGCCGATCACGTCGATGTCGCACTGGTAGAACTCGCGGAAGCGGCCGCGCTGGGCGCGCTCGCCGCGGTACACGCGCTGCATCTGGTAGCGGCGGAACGGGAAGTTCAGATCGCGCTCGTGCTCGGCCACGTAGCGCGCCAGCGGCACGGTGAGGTCGAAGCGCAGCGCGAGATCGGGCTTCTCGCCCTGCTCCAGCGCGCCGGTCGACTGCACGAAATACACCTGCCGCTCGGTCTCGCCGCCGGTCTTGGTCAGCAGCACGTCGGCGTATTCGATCGCCGGCGTTTCCACCGGCAGGAAGCCGAAGCGCTCGTAGTTGCGGCGGATGGTGTCGAGCATGCGCTGGAACGCGATCTGGTCGAGCGGCAGCAGCTCGAGCACGCCAGGCATGGTGCGGGCCGGGGTAAGCGCCATGGAAACCTCTGTGACGGGGATGGAATCGCCGCACGGCGATAGCCGCCAAGATTAACAGATGGCCCCCCGGCCTCCGCAGCCGGCGAAGACCTGTTGCCAAGGCCTGCCGCCGTCATTAAGATACGCGGCTCCCACGGGGTGTAGCTCAGCCTGGTAGAGCGCTACGTTCGGGACGTAGAAGTCGCAGGTTCAAATCCTGTCTCCCCGACCAAGTTCGAACTCCCGAGTCCCTCGGTCTCGAGAACGGAAAAGCCGCCCTCCAAGGCGGCTTTCTTGTTTCCGGCATCCCTTGCGCAAACCGTGCGGCCTGCACAAGGGATCGACGTCAGGATTTCGAACCTGTCGCGTCCGGCATTTGCCCGAAACGCAGCATCACCAATTGGCCGCCAGGGCTGCAGGCGGCTTCTGCTCCCACCTGTCCTTTGTCGAACTTCATCGGGACAAGCACGATGACGTCGCCTTGCATCAACTGGCCCTTGTCCGCGTTGCCGATCGACTTGGGATTGCCGTACTGCTTGGTCAGCGACCCCCAAGCCTGCTGCAGCTTGTCTGTTGAAGGTTTCTGCTGCGGAGCGAACGCCTGCGTCGCTCCATCGAAGTCGCCCTTGTCCATAGCCGTGATTGCCTTGTTCGCAACGCCACCGCAACTTGCCATCTGCGCCGCCGAAACCTGCAAGGGTGCCTGCTGCGAAGGCTGCTCCTGCTGTGCAGGCTGTGATTGCTGCTGTGGTTGCGGGGCTTGCGGCGCGGGAGCCCTCTGCTGAGCGGATGCGCTACCGAAAACCAGCAGCATGGCCGGGAAAATGAAATGCGTGGCCTGTTTCATGTCGTCTCCTCCTCGGGGGGAATGGGAGCGCGACGGCAAACCTGTCAGCAGGGGAATCACATCACGCCGAAGCGCCGAAGGATGCTGACGACGAAGTAGCCAAGGCCGTCGCGAAGAGAGCGCCGTCGATGCAGCGCGTCCCCATCCTCGTGAGCAGGGATGGCTCTGTCAAACCCGCGCGACGCTGGCGTTCAGCAACGTGAGCATTCAGTGTCCGCGAATCAGGGGTTCCGATCCGCGGTGGCGAGCGTCGTCAACCGATCCAACTCGGCCTCGACAAAACCGGCTTCCAATCGCGCCGGACGGTTGAACGGACCGCGCAAGCTGACGCCGAGATAGTCGCGCAGCAAGTCGAAAAAGGTGTCGAAAGGATCGATGCCGTCCCGTTCGCAGCACCAGCGGTACCAACGCGTGCCGGCGGCGACATGGGCCACCTCTTCGCGCAGGATCACTTCCAATACGGCAATGGTGCGTTCGTCGCCTGCATGGCGCAGGCGTTCGATCATGCCGGGCGTCACGTCCAGTCCGCGCGCCTCCAGCACGCGCGGCACCAGGGCCATGCGTGCGGTGTCGGAGTGCGCGGTTTTCTCGGCCATTTCCCACAGGCCGTTGTGCGCATCGAAGTCGCCGTAGGCATGGCCCAACTCCGCCAGCCGCGTAGAAAGCAACGCGAAGTGGCGGGCTTCGTCGTGAGCGCAACTGGCCCAGTCGCGGTAGTAGGCATCAGGCATGCCGCGGAAACGATAGACGGCGTCCCAGGCGAGATTGATCGCGTTGAACTCGATGTGTGCCACCGCATGCACCAGGGCGGCGCGGCCTTCGGCACTGCCAAGGCCGCGCTGCGGCACCTGACGAGCGCTGACCAATTGCGGCTTGGCGGGGCGACCGGGGGCGCCGATGGGGGCTGCCGCGGATGCCGGATCGCCGGGCCGCAAATCGCCGATCTGCAGGGCTTGCCAGGTTTCATGGGTGAGGCGCAATTTCTCGGCCGGATCGCTGGCGTCAAGGCAACGCTTGGCGGCTTGGTGCAGATCGTTCATGGCGCGCAGTGTAGCGACCACTGGGTGCCAGGCCGAATTGCCGCCGTCATGCGCGGCATGCATAGTCAGCCGCGGATCCTCGCAAGGAATGGACCATGACCGGGCTCGGCGCGATCGAAATCAAGACCTTTGTTCCCGCACGCGACTATGAGCTGTCGCGGCGCTTCTACGCCGATCTCGGCTTCACGGAAAAATCGGAGTTCGAAGGCGTCGCCTACTTCGCGCTCGGCGGGTGCAGCTTCCTGCTGCAGCATTTCTACCGGCAGATGCACGCCGACAATTTCATGATGCATTTGCTGGTGGACGATGTGGACGCCTGGCACCAACGACTGACCGAGCAGGACATCGTGGGCAGATACGCCACGCACGGCGTACGCATGAACGCACCCGGTGATCGCCCATGGGGCATGCGCGACTTCCACCTCATCGACCCCACCGGCGTGTTGTGGCACATCGGCCACAACACGCGCTGAGCAGTCACGCGCTGCGGCGCGCAGCCTTGGCGTCGTCCGAGCGCAACATCTCGATCTGCTCGAGATAGTGGCGATCGAGGCCGGTGATGTATTCGCCGTTGAAGCAGGATGAGTCGAAATGCTTCAGCGATTCGTTGCCATCCTGCACCGCCCACACCAGGTCCTTGAGATCCTGGTAGATCAGCCAGTCGGCGCCCAGCATCTGCTGAACTTCGGTTTCGGTCTTGCCGGCCGCAACCAGCTCGGTGGCCGAAGGCATGTCGATCCCGTACACATTGGGGTAGCGCACCGGCGGCGCGGCGGAGGCGAAGAACACGTTCTTCGCGCCGGCGTCGCGCGCCATCTGGATGATCTGTTTCGACGTGGTGCCGCGCACGATGGAGTCGTCCACCAGCAGCACATTCTTCTTGCGGAACTCCAGTTCCACCGGATTGAGCTTGCGGCGCACGGATTTCACGCGGTCGCCCTGCCCCGGCATGATGAAGGTGCGGCCCACGTAGCGGTTCTTGACGAAACCCTCGCGGAACGGCACTCCCAGCGCCTCGGCCAGCGCGCTGGCGGCGGTGCGCGCGGTGTCGGGAATCGGGATCACCGCGTCGATGCCGTGGTCGGGGCGCTCGCGCAGGATCTTCTCGGCCAGCTTCTGGCCCATGCGCAGACGCGCCTTGTACACCGACACGTTCTCGATCATCGAGTCGGGACGCGCGAGGTACACATATTCGAAGATGCATGGCGCATGTGTCGCGCTCTCGGCGCAGTGGCGCGAATGCAGTTGGCCGTCGTCGGTGATGAACACCGCCTCGCCGGGCGCCACGTCGCGCAGGCGCTTGAAGCCCAGCACGTCCAGCGCCACCGACTCGGACGCCACTGCATATTCGCGGCCTTCCGCCGTAATGCGCTCGCCCAGCACCAGCGGGCGGATGCCGTTGGGGTCGCGGAACGCCAGCAGACCGTAGCCAAGCACTAGCGCAATGCAGGCATAACCGCCGCGCGCACGCGCATGCACGCCGGCCACGGCCTTGAAGATGTGGTCGGGGGTCAGCGCCATCCGCTCCTGGATCTGCAGCTCGTGCGCTAGCACATTGAGCAGCACTTCGGAATCCGAGTCGGTGTTGATGTGGCGGCGGTCGCCTTCGAACATCTCCTTGCGCAGCGCCTCGGTGTTCACCAGGTTGCCGTTGTGCGCGAAGGCGATGCCGTAGGGCGAGTTGACGTAGAACGGCTGCGCCTCCTCGGCGCCCTCCGAACCCGCGGTGGGATAACGGCAATGGCCGATGCCGATGCGTCCGCGCAGGCGGGCCATCGATGCCTGGTTGAACACATCGCGTACCAGGCCGTTGCCCTTGTGCAGGCGCAGGCGCGCGCCGTCCACGGTGGCGATGCCGGCGGCGTCCTGGCCGCGGTGCTGCAGCACCGTGAGGCCGTCGTAAAGCGCCGATGCCACTTCGGTGGTACCGACGATGCCGATGATTCCGCACATGATGGAGACCTGCTAAGGGTGATTCGAAGGAGAAACGGTGGCGGCCGGCGCGGGCGCCGCACCTGGCGTGGATATGGTGGCTGGCAGCTGGCTGCGCAATGCCTCGGGCAAGGCCGAAGGATCCAGGTGGCCGCGCAAGGCGTTCGACCACGCAGGCGAATTCAACTGTCCACGCAAGGTACTCGACACCGATGCGGGATTCAGATGGTCGCGCAACGAATTTGTCGCCGCCGTTGCATTGAGGTGTTGGCGCACACTGGGCGGTACCTGCTGGCCCAGCCAGATGGTGGCGCTCTGGAACGGCGGCAGCAGCATCGACTGCCGCCACATCGGCTCGCGGGTGAAGCCGGTGAGCTGGCACAGGAATACCAGTACGCACACGATCAGCGCACCGCGCACGAATCCGAAAACCATGCCGAGCAGGCGATCGGTGCCCGACAGGCCCGTGCTCACCAGCAAACGCTGCACGAAGAAGCGCAGGAACGCCCCCAGCACCAGCACCAGCACGAAGCACAACGCGTAGCCGGCTGCCTCCCGCAACATGGGCATGGTGATCATCCCAAGGTGCGCGGACACCATCGGCCCGAACAGCCACGCCACCCAGAACGCGGCGATCCAGATCGCCAACGCCAGCACCTCGGAGACGAGGCCGCGGAACAGGCCGATCAGCACCGACACGCCCAGCACGCCAAGGATGGTGAAGTCGATCCAGTTCATGGGCAACTCAGGCTAGTCCGCGGTTCATGGAACGCGAACCACGTTGCCGCCAACGCTCAGCTTCGCCTGGATCTGGTCGCGCACGCGCTCGGCATCGGCGCGCTGCGTCTGCGGTCCGGCGCGCACGCGCCACAGCTGCTTGCCGTTCACGCTGACGGTATCCACGTAACCGTCGAAACCAGCGGCACGCAGCTTGTCGCGCAGTGCATTGGCGTCGGCCTGGCTGCCCATCGCAGCCAGTTGCACGGCATAGCCGCCGGTGCGCGGCGCGGCAGCGGCAGTTGTCGGGCTTGCGGCGACCGCCGCGGTGCGCGGCGCATTGGCGGCCATCGTCGTCGCCACCGGCGCCGACGCGATATTGGAGTCGGCGTGGCCCAGGCCCTCCACCAGCTTCGCCGGCACGCTGGGGATCGCCTGGGTGATCTTCAGGCGCGCCGCCTCGGCACTGGTACGCGAATCGAACGGGCCGGCGGTCACCAGGGTGAGCTGTTTGCCCGCCTGCGTGATGATGCGGGTGAGCACGGGGTAACCGAAGCCGCGCACGCGGCGCACCAGGCGATCCACGCTGTCCGCATTGGCATAGGCACTGAGGTTGAGCACGTAAATCGAACGGTCCGCCGCTGCAGACGGCGCCGGCGGCGTGGCTGCCGGCGTGGCCGCAACCGGCGCAGCGACCGGGCTCTTGGTCGGCGACGAATCATGCGTCGCGGCGGCCACCACGGCCGCCCCCGTCATCGCAGCACCCGCCGCGACCGCGCCCTTCGATACGCCCGAGGAACCGCCCTGCAGTGGAATCACCGGCTGCGACGGCGAAGCGCCGGAGCCCATCGTCGGCCCGTTCGGCTGCGCCTTCGGGGCGGCGGCATCGGTGCCCACGTCGGTGGGGCGATTCGAGGGAATGTCCACCGAGGCAAGCTGGCTGCTGCTTGCCGATGCCTGCGCCGTCGTGGCTGCGCTGGCTGCGTTGGCCACCGGAGCCGCCGTGCCGGAAGCCGCCGGCGCCCCTGGCGCGAGACTCATGGTGCGCGTCTGCAGGTTGCTGTCCTGCACGGGCGGAATCGTCAGGCTCACCGACTGGTCGCCGGCCGGGGCCGACGACGGATTGCTGGAGAAAAACATCGGCACGAAGATGACAAGCAGGGCTACCAGTACGAAGGCCCCCAGCAGACGTGTTTTCAAGAGTTCGCTCCGAGGCGGCCGGCGCGGCCTGCGATCCGGCGATTATACCTGCCCTGCCCCGCGCACCGCCCGCCTTCACCCGCCGCGTTCAGCCATCGCCGCTGCGGCAACGAAGAACGAACCAAACACGAGGATGCGTTCGCCCGGCTTCGCCATGGCGCGCGCCGCGGCCAAGGCGCCCGCCACGTCGGCGTGCCGGTCGAAATCCGACCCGGGCAAGATCTGCCGCAGGATGTCCGCCAGTGCATCCGCCGCCAGTCCACGCGAGGTCACGCCATCCAGCCCGGCGAGATGCCAGGTGGCGATGCGCGTCCCGAGCGCGGCGATCACGCCGGCCACGTCCTTGTCCGCCAATGCGCCGTACACCGCATGGGTGCGTGCTGGCGGCTGCGCATCCAGCCATGCGGCCAGCGCACGCGCGGCCTGTGGGTTGTGGCCCACGTCCACGACCAGCGGCGGATCACCGCCCAACACTTGCAAGCGTGCGGCCACCCGCGCATCCCGCAGGCCTCGGCAGACCGCGGCATAGGCGTCCTCCGCCGCCAGCAAGTCGCCCACCGCCCACAGTGCATGCAACGCGGCAATGGCCGCCGCCGCATTGGCGATCTGCACCGGTGCCGCAAGCGCAGGCAACGGCAATTCCATCGCGGTGCCGTCGCGATGCCGCCAGCGCCAGCCAGCCGCCAGCCGCTCCGCAGTGAAGTCCGCACCTGCGCGTTCGACGTTCGCGCCGCAGGATGCCAGTGCATCGAGCAGGCCTTGCGGCGGCTCGAGTTCGCCCACGATCACTGGCCGGCCAGCGCGTGCGATGCCGGCTTTCTCGCGGCCGATGCTGTCGCGATCCGGACCCAGCCAGTCCATGTGGTCGAGGTCCACCGTGGTGACCACAGCCACGTCGGCGTCGACGATGTTCACCGCGTCCAGCCGGCCGCCAAGGCCGACTTCGAGGATCGCCAGATCGAGCTTCGCGCGGGCGAAGAGATCCAGCGCCGCCAGCGTGCCGTATTCGAAATACGTGAGAGGAATGTCTCCGCGCGCGGTTTCAATACGCTCGAAGCTCGCGACCAGCGCGGCATCGTCCACATCATGGCCATCGATGCGCACACGCTCGTTGTACGCCAGCAGGTGCGGCGAGGTGAACGCGCCGGTGCGCAAGCCTGCGGCATGCGCCATCGCCTCCAGCAACGCCACCGTGGAGCCCTTGCCGTTGGTACCGCCCACGATGACTACGCGCTGCGCCGGCGCAGTCGCGCCCATCCGTTGCCAGACGCCGCGCACGCGTTCCAGGCCCAGTTCGATGCTGCGCGGGTGGACGCGTTCCTGGTATGCCAGCCATTCGGCAAGGGTGCGGGACATGCGCGGGGCTTCACGTGCTTCGGAAAAGCGCGCAGCTTAGAACCTGTCCGAAGCCTGCGCATAGCCCGCGCGCATGTGCTGCTCAGGCGAGCGTGTGGATGGCCGCATGCAGCGACCAGAGGAAACCGAAAGCAATGGACAAGCTGGAAAGCAGCGCCAGCATCACTGGCGCGTGGCGGTTCATGGCATGGCGAGCTGCGGCGAACGTATTCATTGGGATCTCCTTCGATCCGCGTTGGTGGTGAAGGAGATGCTCCGCCAATGGCCCGCTTCGCGGCAGGCGCTATCGTCAGCGATCGGAAGTGACAGCCGTCACGGCAGGCCGCTCATAGCCGTGTGCCACGCAGACGCAGCGCATTGCCCACCACCGACACCGAGCTCAGGCTCATCGCCAGCGCGGCGATCATCGGCGAGAGCGTGATGCCGAACACCGGATACAGCAGGCCGGCCGCCAGCGGGACGCCGATACCGTTGTAGGCGAAAGCGAAGAACAGGTTCTGGCGGATATTGCGCACCGTAGCGCGCGACAGCGAGCGGGCACGCAGGATCGCAGCCAGATCGCCCTTCACGAGGGTGACTTGCGCACTCTCCATCGCCACGTCGCTGCCGTTGCCCATCGCGATGCCGACATCGGCAGCCGCCAGCGCGGGCGCGTCGTTGACGCCGTCGCCAGCCATCGCCACCTTGCGGCCTTGCGCACGCAAGGCGTTTACCGCTGCCGCCTTGTCGGCCGGCGAAACCTCGGCGTGCACCTCGCCAATATCCAGTTCCTGCGCCACCGCCTGCGCGGTGGTGGCGTTGTCGCCGGTGAGCATCACGACGCGCACGCCTGACGCCTTGAGCGCCCCCACGATCCGCCGCGCCTCGGGCTTGACGCGATCCGCCACCGCGAACAGCGCAACCAGCGAACCGTCCACGACGAGATGCACCACCGTGGCGCCCTGCGCACGCAGCGCACCCGCGCGCTGGCTTGCCCCCGGCTCGATCGCGACCCCGATTTCTCCAAGCAGCTTCGCATTGCCCAGTGCCACGCTGGCGCCATCCACCGTGGCGACGACGCCGCGGCCGGCGAGCGCATGGAATTCGGCCGCATCCAGCGACGCCACGCCTTCGTTGTCTGCCGCGTCCACGATGGCATGTGCCAGCGGGTGCTCGCTGCGACGCTCCAGTGCGGCGGCCAGCGCCAGCAGCCGTTCACGCGGCTGGCCGTTCAGCGCCACCACTTCGGTGAGCGCGGGCCTGCCTTCGGTGAGCGTGCCGGTCTTGTCCAGCACCAGGGTATCGATGCCCCGCAGCGCCTCGATGGCACCGGCGTCCTTGAACAACACGCCGAGCTGCGCGCCGCGCCCGCTGGCCACCATGATGGAGATCGGCGTGGCCAAGCCCAGCGCACAGGGGCAGGCAATGATGAGCACCGACACCGCCGCGACCAGCGCATGCGCGAATGGCGGCGGCGGCCCGAGCATCATCCATGCAGCGAACGCCAGCCCGGCCACCGCCGCCACCGCGGGCACGAACCATGCGGCCACCTTGTCGGCCATGCGCTGCAATGGCGCCTTGCTGCGCTGGGCCTGCGCGACGAGGCCGACGATCTGCGCCAGCAGGGTTTCGCTGCCGACCTTGTGCGCACGCATCAGCAATGCGCCTTCGCGGTTCAAGGTGCCGCCGGCCAGCATGTCGCCCTTGCCCTTCGCCACCGGCATGGCTTCGCCGGTGAGCATCGACTCGTCCACGTGGCTGCCGCCCTCGATCACCTCGCCGTCCACCGGCACCTTCTCGCCGGGGCGCACGCGCAGGGTGTCACCCACGCGTACCTCGTCCAGCGGCACGTCGGATTCGCTGCCGTCGGCGGCAACGCGCCGCGCCGTCTTCGGCGCCAGCCCAAGCAGCGCCTTGAGCGCCGAGCCGGTACGACGGCGCGCACGCAGTTCGAGGAAATCGCCCAACGTCACCAGGGTGACGATCACTGCCGCCGATTCGAAATACACGCCCATGCGACCGTGCGCGTCGCGCAAACCCGCCGGGAACAGACCCGGCGCGAGAAAGGCCACCGCACTGAACGCCCATGCCACGCCGGTGCCCAGCGCAATCAGCGTGTACATGTTGGGCGACCATGGCTTGAGCGAACGCCAGCCGCGCGCGAAGAACGGCGCGCCGCCCCACAGCACCACTACGCTGGAAAACAGCGCCTCGACCCAGCCGGCCGGCACAGGCAAGTGCCAACCGAACACGTGCGGCCCCATCGCCAGTAGGAATACCGGCAGGGTCAATGCAAAAAGCGTCCAGAAGCGCCGCGCCATGGTGCACAGCTCGCCACCGTCGCCCTCGTCCAGCGCAGGCACCATCGGCTCCAGCGCCATGCCGCACCTGGGGCAATCGCCGGGGCCGATTTGCTGCACCTCGGGATGCATCGGACAGGTGTAGACGGCATCGGCTTGTACCGGCGACGAAGGTCGGCGCCCACCGAGGTAAGCCGAGGGATCGGCCACGAATTTCTCGCGACAGCGTGCGGCGCAGAAGTGGTAGTCGTGGCCGTCGTGCGTGGCATGGTGCGCCGTGGTTTGCGGATCAACGGCCATGCCGCACACCGGGTCTTTCGCCAGCGCATGCCCTGGCTCGTCGTCCCGGCGAAGGTCGGAGTCCAGCGACTCGGCGGCTTTTGAACCGAAGTCGTTGGACTCCAGCTTTCGCGGGAAGGACGGCATCGCCTCGGACGAGCAGCAGCCGCCCGCCACTCCCGTCCCGCCACCGGGATAACGCCCCGGCTCCGCCTCGAACTTCGCCTTGCATTCGGCGCAGCAGAAATGCACCTCGCTGCCCGCATGCACGCTGCGATGCTGCGAGGTCGCCGGATCGACCGTCATCCCGCACACCGGATCGCGCGCCGCGACGTTCGCGCTGCCTGACGACGCACAGCAATTGCCCTGGCCGCTCATGCGCGCGCCTCCTCGTCGCTCAACGCGCGCAGGATCGGGCACTCCTCCGGCTTGCCGTGACCGGGGCAGGAGGACACCAGTTGCGCCAGCCCGTCGCGCACGCGCTGCAGTTCCGCGATGCGTTGCTCGATGGCCGCTAGCCGCTGCTCGGCGCGCTTCTTCACCGCCTTCACGCCGCGCTGGCGATCCGCCGACAGCGCCAGCAGGTCGCGGATTTCCTCCAGCGTGAAACCCATGTCCTTGGCGCGCCGAATGAAGCGCAACTGCGCTACGGCGCTTTCGCCGTAGCTGCGATAGCCGGAAGCTCGCCGCGACGGCTCGGGCAGCAGGCCTTCGCGCTCGTAGTAGCGGATGGTGTCGATGGCCACGCCGGCGCGCTTGGCGACGGCACCGATGCTGAGGGGTGTGGTTTGCGTGCTCATGAACCAAGTCTAGAGCTTTGATCTAGGTCCAGAGTCAAGCCGTGGATGGCAGAAACTTCAGCAGCCTGCGCGATCGCCGATAGCGGGGCGACACCCATCCGATGCCCAGCATCCAGCCGGACACCTCATGAGCCCATCGCGCACCCGCCAAATAGCCCGTTGTTGCACCTTCCTGATGCTCGCCCTGGTTGCCGGCATCAACCAGGCCGCCGACTGGAGCGACGTGGCCATCGACTGGAGCGGCGGCGAGCGTTTCCGCGAGCCGTACAACAGCAGCGAGATCCACAAGAACATCCTTTCGCTGACCTGGGTCAGCGGCTATCGCTACGGCACCCAGTTCTTCGATCTCGACGTGCTCAAGTCCGACCACAGCGACCCGGCCTCGCCCGGAAGCCGCAACGGTGCGGTGGAGACCTACGCCACTTACCGCTACACGCTGGATCTGGGCAAGGTGGCCGACCGCGACCTCGGTTTCGGCCCGGTGCGCGGGCTGGGCCTCACCGGCGGCTTCGACTGGAACATGAAGCACGATGTCGACTACAACTCGCGCAAGCGCATGCTGGTGCTGGGCCCCAGTCTGCTGTGGAACGTGCCCGGCCACTTCAACACCGCCGTGCTGATGGCGTGGGAGAGCAACGCGCCGCACGGCCCGTATCCGCCCATTTCCGAAGTGCAGGGTCGCTATTACTACAAGGCCCATCCGATGCTGGCGATGGACTGGGGCATACCGCTGGGCGCGCACTGGTCGTTCGAGGGTTACGCCAACTACATCGCCGCCAAGGGCATCAACGAGATCGGCCAAGCCACCGGTCCGGAAACCGATGTCGACATGCGCATCTTGCTGGATGCGGGTGAGTTATTGGGCGCCCGCAAACATCGCTTTCTCGCCGGCGTGGAATACCAGTACTGGCGCAACAAGTTCGGCAATACCCGCATCGGCACCGACGGGCAAGGCTACGTCGCCAATACGCCGATGCTGCGGATGGAATACCACTTCTAGCGCCAGCGCTGCGCCGCGCACGCCCTTACACCGGCAGCTCCGTCGTCCGCTTCACCGTGCGCAACGCCAGCGTGGACTGCACGCGCACCACGCCGGGCAGTTGGGTAAGGATGTCGGTATGGATGCGCTCGAAGTCGGCGGAGTCGGCATAGGCCACGCGCACCATGTAATCCGCCGCACCCGCGAGCAGGCAGCATTCGGTGACTTCCGGATGGCGCTGGATCGCCGCCTCGAATGCGTCGAGCGCGGTGCGCCCCTGCTGGTCCAGCGTGACCAGCACGAAGGCCGTGCCCGGCAGGCCCACCGCCTTCTCGTCCAGCAGCATCACGTAGCGTGAAATCAGCCCGCGCTCCTCCAGCAGCTTCACCCGGCGCAGGCAGGCCGAAGGCGAAAGATTGATCTGCTGGGCCAATTCCAGATTGGTCAGGCGACCGTCCTGCTGCAGCAGTTTGAGGATGGCGCGGTCACGTTCGTCGAGGGCGGGATCAGGATGCAGCATGAAATTTCAATCCATGGGGATTTTTCACGTGACAAATTCTACATGATGGCCGGAGCACCACCGAAATTGGCGAGTAATTGCGCAACACAGTCGTCATACTGCCGCCCCATCGGCAGGCAACACGCCGATCCGCCTTTCACTCCAAATCAGAGAGTCATCGCCATGCGCATCGGTGTGCCGAAAGAAATCAAGAACCACGAATACCGCGTGGGCCTCATCCCTTCGTCCGTGCAGGAACTGGTGCACAACGGCCATCAGGTGACGGTGGAAACCGGCGCGGGCCTCGGTGCGGGCATCAGCGATGCCGACTATGTCGCCGCCGGCGCCACCATCGCGAGCGGCCCCGACTCGATCTTTGCCGAGGCCGACATGATCGTGAAGGTGAAGGAGCCGCTGGCTGTCGAGCGCAAGAAGCTCCGCAAGGGCCAGATCCTGTTCACCTATCTGCACCTCGCCCCGGACCTGGAACAGACCAAGGACCTGATCGACTCCGGCGCCATCTGCGTCGCCTATGAAACGGTGACCGCGCCGAACGGCACGCTGCCGCTGCTGACGCCGATGTCCGAAGTGGCCGGCCGCCTTGCTCCGCAGGTGGGCGCGCATTCGCTGGAGAAGGCCCAGGGCGGCCGCGGCGTGCTGCTGGGCGGCGTGCCCGGCGTGCCGGCGGCGGAAGTGGTGATCCTGGGCGGCGGCGTCTCCGGCACCCACGCGGCGACCATCGCCGTGGGCATGGGCGCCAAGGTCACCGTGGTCGACCGCTCGGCCGACGCACTGAAGCGCCTCGCCGCGCAGTTCGGCACCGCGATCTCCACCGTGTTCTCCACCCGCGCCGCGATCGAGGAACTGGTGCGCCGCGCCGACCTCTTGATCGGCACCGTGCTGATCCCGGGCGCCGCCGCGCCGAAACTGGTCACCCGCGACATGCTGAAGACCATGAAGCCGGGCTCGGTGATCGTGGACGTCGCCATCGACCAGGGCGGTTGCGTCGAGACCTCGCACGCTACCACCCACGCCGAGCCGACCTACGTGGTGGACGGCGTGGTGCACTACTGCGTGGCCAACATGCCGGGCGCCGTGGCGCGCACCTCCACCTTCGCACTCAACAACGTCACCCTGCCCTTCGCGCTCTCGCTGGCCAACAACGGCTGGAAGAAAGCGCTGGCGCAGGACGCGCACCTGCGCAACGGCCTCAACGTGTGCGAAGGCAAGCTGACCTGCGAGCCGGTGGCCGAAGCGCATGGCCTGCCGTACGTGAAAGCAGAGACGGCGATCGGGATGTAAACAGTCCGTCGTTCCAGCGAGAAACCTTTCGACAACCGAAGACGGTCAAGCTGGAACCCGGATTCCGGGAATTGCATGGAAGGACTCGCCAGATCCCGGCTTGCGCCGGAATGGCGACACAAACCCAAGGATCGAAGAAAAGGCCAGGCGCGCGCCTGGCCTTTTCGTTGGCACCGCTCCAACGCGGGCTCAATCATCCACCGTCCACGGCTGCGGCCAATTGCGGCGGGTAACGATCCCCCTGCACCTTGATGTGCGCGAGCGCTTCGTCGATGCGCTGCAGCGCATCGGGTGCCAGTTGGATCGCGGCGGCGGCTATGTTTTCCTGCAGCCGCTGCGATTTGGTGGTGCCGGGGATCGGCACGATCCACGGCTTCTGCGCCAGCAGCCAGGCCAGCGCCACCTGGGCAGGCGTGGCAGCCAGCCCTGCGGCCACGGCGCCCAGCAGATCCACCAGCGCCTGGTTGGCCTGGCGCGCCTCGGGAGAAAAGCGCGGCAGGCCGGCCCGGAAATCCTCCTTGGCGATGGGCGCGTTGGCGTCGATGGTTCCAGTGAGGAAGCCCCGGCCCAGCGGACTGAACGGCACGAAGCCGATGCCCAGTTCCTCGCACAATGGCAGCAAGGCATGCTCCGGCTCGCGCCACCACAGCGAATATTCGCTTTGCAACGCCGCCACCGGCTGTACCGCATGCGCACGGCGGATCGACGCCACACCCGCCTCGGACAATCCGAAATGCCCGACCTTGCCGGCCGCGATCAGCTCCTTGACCGTACCGGCCACATCCTCCATCGGCACCTGCGGGTCGACACGGTGCTGATAGAGCAGGTCGATCCGCTCTGTCCGCAAGCGCTTCAGCGCGGCGTCGGTCACGGCGCGGATGTTTTCCGGGCGACTGTCCAGAGCGGGCGCGATGCCGTTCCTGAAACCGAACTTGGTGGCGATCACCACCTTGTCCCGCAGTGGCGCCAGGGCCTCGCCGAGCAATTCCTCGTTGGCGAACGGACCATAGGCTTCGGCGGTGTCGAAGAAATTCACACCCGCCTCCACCGCGTAGCGCAGCAGGCGGATGGCCGACGCGCGTTCCATCGGCGCGCCATAGGCAAAGCTCATGCCCATGCAGCCGAGGCCGAGGGCGGAAACGGTGAGGCCGCTGTGGCCAAGCGTGCGCATCTGCATGGGGGAACTTCCGCGTGGAAAGGGTGAGGCGACGAAGTCTGCCGTTACGCGTTTGATTTGATTAGCCCGTGCTGTGCGAATGCTTTCATGAATTCTTCTCATCAATGCGGAACAATCGGCGGATGACGCGCACAAACTACAACGATCTGCTGGCCTTCCTCGCCGTGGCGCGAGAACGCAACTTCACCCGTGCGGCGGCACAACTGGGCGTGTCGCAATCGGCACTCAGCCACACCTTGCGCGCGCTGGAGGCGCGGCTCGGATTGCGGCTGCTGACGCGCACCACGCGCAGCGTGATGCCGACCGAGGCCGGCGAACGGCTGTTCCGGCAACTGTCGCCGAACTACGCCGACATCGATGCCTCCATCGCCGCCCTCGGCGACTTGCGCGACCGGGCCGCCGGCACCGTGCGCATCACGGCCAACGAGCACTCGGCCAGCACCATCCTATGGCCGGCCTTGCGCACGTTGCTGCCGCGCTATCCGGACATCCACGTCGAAGTCGTCACCGATTCGGCGCTCACCGACATCGTCGCCGAGCGCTTTGACGCCGGCATCCGGCTCGGCGAACAGGTGGCCAAGGGCATGATCGCCGTGCCCATCGGGCCGCCGATGCGGATGGCGGTGGTCGGAGCACCGTCCTATCTGGGCGAACGCCCCGCCGTGCGCACGCCGCGGGACCTGACCAGCCACGACTGCATCAATCTGCGCTTCCTCACCCTGGGCAACTTGTATGCATGGGAGTTCGAGCGCGACGGTCATGCATTGAACGTGCGCGTGGAAGGCCGGCTCACTTTCAACAACCCGCGCCAGGTGCGCGAGGCGGCACTGGATGGCTTCGGCCTGGCCTGCCTGCCGGAGGACGTGGTGCGCGCCGATATCAAGGCGCGCCGGCTGCGCCGCCTCCTGTCGGACTGGTGCCCGCCGTTTCCGGGTTATCACCTGTATTACCCCAGTCGGCGCCAGCACCCACGTGCCTTTGCGCTGCTGGTCGAGGCGCTGCGCCGGCGCTGATCGGGCTACGCCGGCGCGCGCGACCCGTCAAGCCGTTTCATCCTCCGCCGCCACGAAACCGCCCGTCTGCCGCTTCCACAGTCGCGCATACAAGCCGTCGCGCGCGACCAGTTCGGCATGCGTTCCGGTTTCCACGATGTGGCCCTTGTCCAGTACCACGAGGCGATCCATGCGAGCGATGGTGGAAAGGCGGTGCGCGATGGCGATCACCGTCTTGCCTTGCATCAGCAGATCCAGGCTCTCCTGGATCGCCGCCTCGGCCTCGGAATCCAGCGCGCTGGTGGCTTCGTCCAGCACCAGGATGGGTGCGTCCTTGAGCAGCACACGGGCGATCGCGATGCGCTGGCGCTGGCCGCCGGAAAGCTTCACGCCGCGCTCGCCCACCAGCGCCTCGTAGCCGGT
Organism: Rhodanobacter sp. 7MK24; assembly: GCF_014842995.1. Classification (GTDB taxonomy): domain Bacteria; phylum Pseudomonadota; class Gammaproteobacteria; order Xanthomonadales; family Rhodanobacteraceae; genus Rhodanobacter_A. The sequence continues at coordinate 818,292 of NZ_JACYXL010000001.1, read as the reverse complement.
GCGGCCCTCGCCGTCGACCAGGGTGGGGATGAACTCGTCGGCGCGCGCCTTGCGCACGGCCTCGGCGATCTGCGCCTCGCTGGCGTCGGGCCGACCGTACAGGATGTTGTCGCGGATCGAACGATGCAGCAGCGAGGTGTCCTGGGTCACCACGCCGATCTGCGAGCGCAGGCTTTCCTGGGTCACCTGCGCTACGTCCTGGCCGTCGATGGTGATGCGGCCGTCCTCCAGGTCGTAGAGGCGCAGCAGCACGTTCACCATCGTGGACTTGCCCGCGCCGCTCGGCCCGACCAGGCCGATCTTCTCGCCCGCACGCACGGCCAGCTCCAGCCCCGCGATCACGCCGCCCTTCTTGCCATAGTGGAAATGGATGTCGTGGAAGTGCACGGCGCCATTGGTCACTTCCAGCGGCATCGCACCTTCGCGGTCCTGCACCGCACGCGGCTGGGCGATGGTGGTGATGCCGTCCTGCACCGTGCCCACGTTTTCGAAGATGCCGTTGACCACCCACATGATCCAGCCGGACATGTTGTTGATGCGGATCACCAGGCCGGTCGAAAGCGCGATCGCGCCCACCGTGACATGGCCTTCGTTCCACAGCCACAACGCCAGCCCCGTCGTGCCGGCGATGAGGAAACCGTTGAGCGTGGTGATGCTGGCATCCATCGCCGTGGTCACGCGGGTCATCCGGCGCAGCTTGTCGGTCTGCTCGCCCATCGCCTCGGCCACGTAGGCCTCCTCGCGACGCGTGTGCGCGAACAGCTTGAGCGTGAGCACGTTGCTGTAGCCGTCCACGATGCGCCCCATCATTTTCGAACGCGCCTCCGACGCCTTCCACGAGCGCTGCTTGATGCGCGGTATGAAGATCCACAGCAGGCCGATGTAGGCGAACACCCAGACCACCAGCGGCACGGCCAGCCACACGTCGGCATGGGCAAACAGCGCGACGGCGCTGCCGGTGTAGATCACCACGTACCAGATCGCATCGACGATCTGCACCGCCGATTCGCGCAGCGCGCTGCCGGTCTGCATGATGCGGTTGGCGATGCGCCCGGCGTAGTCGTTCTGGAAGAAGCCCAGGCTCTGGCGGATCACGTAGCGATGGTTCTGCCAGCGGATGCGGTTGGTGAGGCTGGGCACGATGGCCTGGTTCACCAACAGGTCGTGCAGGCTGTTGAATACCGGCCGCGCGACCAGCGCCACCAGCGCCATGCCCAGCAACTCGCGCCCGTGCCGGTGGAAGAAATCCGCCGCGGGCACACCTTTGGCCAGGTCCACGATGCGTCCGATGAAGCCGAACAACGACACCTCGACCACGGCCACGCAGAAGCCGACCACGATGGCCGCCACGAACACCGGCCACACCTGGCGCAGATAGAACGCGTAGAAACGCCACACCGGCTGCGGCGGCATGCCGTCGACCGGTTCCTTGAAAGCGTCGATCAGGGATTCGAACCAGCGGAAGATCATGGCGGCCGCACGAGATGCAGGGAGACACCTAGCGTGGGTGCACACCCGCTTGCGCACAAGAGGCAGGACGCACATGGGCTGAACGCCAGCTCTGCTTTGATACGCGCCTCGGTTGACCCTCTGCGACGCGGCCGGGATCATGCCGGAATGCTTACCATGATCCGTCGCCTGCCCGTGCTCCCGGTCCTCCTGCTGGCCTTGGCCTTCGTCGCCACGCCCACGTGGGCACGTGCCGATGCGAATGCCGGCGCCGCCGCCACGCCGGCGCAGACTCTGCAGCAGTTGAGCAACCAGCTCAACGCGGTGAAGGCTGCGTTGTCGAATACGCCGCAGGACAAGCTCGACAACGCCACGCTGAATGACCTCCGCGCACGCGCCATGCAGGTGCAGAGCGGTGCGCAGCAAGTCGTCGATGGCCTCGCGCCGCAGATGGCCACATTGCAGGCGCAACTCACCGTGCTCGGCCCAGCCCCGGCCAAGGGCGCTTCGTCGGAGGCACCCGAGGTAGCCGCCCAGCGCCGACAACTGGACAAGGCGCAGACCAACCTCAATGCACAGATCGTGCAGGCGAAGTCGTTGGGCCTCGATGCCCTGCAGCTGATGGAGCAGATCAGCGGCCTGCTCAGCGACCAGTTCCAGGCGCGCTTGGCTGAACGCACCGACACGCCGCTGGGCCACGCGTTCTGGGTCGACCAGGTGCGTTCGCTGCCGAACGACATGCCGCGTCTCCAGCGCTTCGCCGCAAGCTGGGCCCAGGGCTTGAACGACGCCTGGCAGCCGCCGAACCGCACGCCGCTGCTGCTGTGCGTGGCCGCCGCCGTGCTGCTCCTCGCTGGTGGCCGGCGGGGACTGCAACACTTGTGGCAATTCATCGCAACGCGCTGGTTGCCGGATGGTCATCTGCGCCGCAGCGCAATGGCGGCGGTGATGGCGCTGTCCACCACGCTGGTGATCGGGCTGGCCGCGAAGCTGGTGCACCTGGGCATCAACTGGAACGACACGCTTGACACCGACCTCGACCAGCTGGCGACGTCGACGATGCGCGTCGTGATCATCTCCTCGCTGATGGCCGGGCTGGGCAGTGCGCTGCTCTCCGCGAAACGTGCGTCGTGGCGTCTGCCGCCACTGTCGGACATCACGGCGCAACGGCTGCGCAGCCATCCGTGGCTGCTGGGCGGCGTGGCACTGCTGACCGGCCTCACCGAGCACATCGTGCGCAGCATCGGCTCCAGCCTCCCGGCCACGGTGCTGCTGCACGCGCTGCTGGCGCTGCTGATCAGCGGACTGGTCGGCTCAGCGCTGCTGCGCCTGCGCCATGCGCGGCACGAAGCCGACGAAGCGAAGGCCGGCAGGGTGCGCCGGCCACTGTGGGTCGGTGCATTGGGCTTTGCCGCCGCCCTCGGCGTCGTGGTGTGCTGGTTGTCGGTATGCACGGGCTTCATCGCACTCGGCTTCTTCGTGGCGATACAGATGCTGTGGACTGGCCTGGTGGTGGCCAGCCTCTACCTGCTGCTGCAGCTGGTGCGCGACCTGTTCGAGACCCTACTGTCGCCGCAGAGCCGCAGCAGCCAGCATCTGCAGGCCAGTTTCGACATCTCCTCCGAAACGCTGCAACAAGCCTCTACCGTACTCACCGGGGTCACCCGCGTGCTGCTGACGCTGGTTGCGCTGGCGATGGTTCTGGCGCGATTCGACGCCGGCCCGGCGGAGTTGGCGCAACGCACGTCGCAGTTGTTCAGCGGGCTCAAACTGGGCCAATTGCCCATCAGCCCCGGCACCATCATGGGCGCCATCTCCGTGTTCGTACTTGGCCTGGTGGCGTTGCGCGCACTGAAGAACTGGCTGCGGGACCAGTTGCTGCCCACCACGTCGATGGACGCGGGCATGCGCAATTCGGTGGTCACCCTGCTCGGTTACCTGGGCGGTGTGTTCGTGTTCGCGCTGGCGCTGGCCGCGGCGAACGTGAGCCTGCAGAGCATCGCCTGGATCGCCAGCGCGTTGTCGGTAGGCATCGGCTTCGGCCTGCAGCAGATCGTGTCCAACTTCATCTCCGGTCTGATCCTGCTGGTGGAGCGGCCGGTGAAGGTGGGCGACTGGGTCAGCCTGTCCAGCGACGTAGAGGGCGACATCCGCCGCATCAACGTGCGCGCCACCGAGATCCAGCTGGGAGATCGCTCTACCGTGATCGTGCCGAACTCACAACTGATCACCCAGAACGTGCGCAACGTGACCCACGGCAGCGCGCAGGGCCGCGTGCGCATCATGCTGCCGATGCCGCTGGACACCGACGCCGATCGCGCCCGCCAACTGATGATGGAGGTTCTAAAGGCGCATACCTCCACGCTGGAGAATCCGCCTCCGGTGGTGCGGCTGGACAACATCAACGCCAGCTCGATGACCTTCAGCATCACCTCCTACGTGCGCAGCCCACGCGATGTGGCGGCGGTGAAGAGCGACATGCTGTTCGAGATCCTTGCCCGCCTGCGCACCGAGAACCTGCCGCTGTCCACGCCGACGAGCATGGTGGTGCGCAATCTGGGGCCGCTGGGGGAGGACAGTCCGGCGGCGCCATCGTCGGGGTAGCGCTTCACTTGCTTGTCATCCCGGCGAAGGCCGGGGTCCAGTTCAAATACCGCGTCCGAAGGACACAAGATCTTTTTGAGTGCTTCGCACAGCAAGTGAAACCGGATCCCGGCCTTCGCCGGGATGACGAGCCGAAAAGCCTGCGAACTCGCCACGCGGACAAAACGAAGGCCGGCTTGCGCCGGCCTTCGTTTTGTCCGGTGATGCAGCGCCAGGATTACGGCGTGCAGGCCTTGCCGTGCTCGGCATGGTTACCCTTGGCCTTGGCGTCGGCCTCGCTCATGTACTCGCCATGCTTGGTCTTGCCGTACCACTTGTCGCCCTGGCAGTGGTAGACCTTGCTGCTGTCGTTGACCCATACCATACCCGGGCCACCGCCCGGAGCCGCCGCCGCGGCCGGAGCAGCAGCAGACGCCTTCTTCGCCGGGGTCGCAGGCGCCGCCGCAGCAGCAGGCGCGGCAGCGGCCATCTTCGACGACGAAGCAGCGCTGGCGGCGTACCACGTCTTCACCCCCTTGTGGCCCTTGCAGGCACCGCTCTTGGTGGCGGTGCTGGTGTAGCTGCCGTCCTTGCACTGGCCGGTGGAACCGGCAGGCGCGGCAGCGGCGGGAGTTGCGGGGGTTGCGGGCGCAGCCGGCGTTGCAGACTGTGCGAACACAGCCGGCACGGCCAGCACGCAGCCGAACGCCATGGCGAACACGGTGGATGCTTTCATCTTCAAACTCCCTCTTGCGCGATGGTTGCTCGGTGGCGGCCGGCCCTGCCCTCGCCTCAGTGTGCCGTGCCGCTCGCCCCTTGCACGCAACGCTCCGCATGGCGAAGTCGCTTGCATGCATCGTGGCGCCCGGACGCGGGAAACTCCGCGTCGGTGGCGCCACTATGCCGCAAAACCATGTCGATACAACGCGAAGCGCGCGACGCATTCATCATCCGTGTTGCGCCTCGGGCTTCAATGCGGAATGCGGCCGCGCCACCTCGTACATCTGCCAGCTGATGTCCTTCAGCAGGCCCTGGCGATCGTCGCCGATGCGGTAGAGGTCGAAATGGGTGCGATCCGGGATGAAACGGATGTCGGACTTCGCATGCAGGCCATCCAGTACCGCCTTGAGCTTGTGTGCGGCACCGTCCAGGTAGAACGTATCGGCCGTACCGACATAGAGGTGGATCTTGCCGTCGAGGTCGGGCGCAAGTTCTTGCCAATGGCGGGAGAGGCGATAGGCAATGTCGTAATGGTCGTGCCAGTAATCCACCACGGCCGGATCGACGTCGCCGGTGTCGCGGTCGAACATCGGCTCGGGCCGGCCGTCCTTGCCCTTGGGCGAGAACACCCACTCGAACGAGGCCATCTGGCCGCCGTACGGACCCATCACGCGCTCAAGCTGGGCGAACTGCTGGTAGGTGGCCAGCACCTTGCCGTGGTCGCGCACCAGCGGATAGGGCGTGCCGTCGGCCTTGCGGTAGACGTTGGCATGCTCTGCGTAGAGATTCACGCCGGTGAAGTCGTGGAAGTCGCTGGGATCGGGCGAGGTGGACCAGGTGCCGCCGAAGATCTTCGGATAGCGCGTCTGCAACCACAGCGTGGCCCAGCCGCCGGAGGAATGGCCCTGCAGGAAACGTCCGCTGGACTTCGCGTCCATGCGGTAGGTCTTCTCCAGCTGCGGGATCAGCTCGGTGGTGAGCGCCACGCCCCATGGGCCGTTGTTCACCGAGTCGGCGAACTCGGAGGTGCCGGTGGGACTGGACTGGTCGAGGAATACCCAGATCATCGGCGGCATCTGCTTTTCTGCCGTGGCGCCGTAGACCATCGCGGCGCTGCCGGCCAGCGTGTCCGCGTCGCCGCCGTAGCCATGCGTGTAGTACACCGTGGGATAGGTCGCCTTGGCCTTCGGGTCGTAGCCCGGCGGCAGCATCACCCAGCCGCGCATGTGGATGGGCCGGCCCCAGAACGCGCTCAGCGCGGGGCTGACGAAGTCGATGGCCTGCGTGTGCTGGCGCGCCTCGTCGAAATGCTTGAGCGAAGTCTCGCTCATGTAGCGCTTCGGGATGTCCCACGCCTTGCGCTCCGGCAATGTATCCGTCAGCGTCAGGTCGGGCATGGTGGCCGCCGGCAGATGCAGCTTCACCACCTTGCTCGCCAGATCGCCGCCGTCGCGGCCGTGGTAGTTGTAGTCGTGGTGCACGTCGAGCACGGCCTGCACGTAGTAATCGCCCGCCGGCAGCCGCGACCAGGCTTGCGGGAAGGCGATTTCATCGGCATCGACATCCACCGCCTGGCCCGGCGCCAGCCGGCTCATCTCGCGTGCCGCCACCGCCGTCTGGGTGGGGAAGAACGGACTGGTGTCCACCTCCTCCACCTTGCCGTCGCCGCCATGCTCCTTCGCCGCCGCCTCGGCATCCTTCGCGGCGATGGCAAACAGCAGCAACCGGCCCGACACCGGCTGCGTTTCGGCGCTGCCCAGTTGCACATGAAAGAAGCTGTGCGCCGGCACGGTCGGCGCCGCGTCGCGCGCCTGCACGGCGACGGAAAGCAGCAGGCCGCAGCCGAGCAGCGCGGCAGTGAGATGACGATGACGCATGGTGATCCCCTTTGGTCTGGCAACGTGGGTGAAGCGATTTCTTTCTTCCTACGCAAGCTGGAGCGCCGAAAAAGCGAGGAGGTTCGGCCCCGTCACGCAACGCACTTCGGCCGGCTCTTCGCACCTCCTGCCTGTGTGCCGGGACGACGACGCCCGCGAATCCTCCCGCATCCAGCGGGAAGAGGCGATGGTTCAATCCTGCTTTTCGGCAGCCTTCACCGGCACCGGCCGCAGATCCTGGAAATCGAAACTGAAGTCGGTGAGCGGCGAGATCGGCTGCATGCGCATCTCCCGCACGTGGCCATCGTCGTCCAGCGCGAAATTGACGAAGGCGTCGGCGTCGAGCGATCGGTCGTCCCAGCGCACGATGAAGGTATCGTGCTGCCACGGCGCCATCGTGCCGACCAGTTGCCTGGTCTTGCTGAAGCGCAGGCGCAACTTGCCCTGCGCCTCGCTGACCACGATGTCGCCGTACCACGGATCGCGGTAGGTACCGGCGTAGCCGGACAGCGGCAGCGAGGGCTTGCTGTCCTTGTCGCGCGCGGCCTCGTGCTTGGCCCAGCTGCTGTCGGCATCGGCTTCGCCCTTCTTCACCGCCTTGTCGTACGCCGCCACCCAGTCGGTCTTGTGTTCGGCGTTGAGGTAGGCGTCGAGCACGCGATAAGTGACCGCGTTGAACGCGGCGCCGGACTGCTGGTTGGTGAGCACCACCACGCCGAGGTTCTGCCCGGGCACCAGGGTGAGGCGCGAAACGAAGCCCGGCCAGCCGCCGGTATGCCACACCAGCTTGCTGCCCTGGTAGTCGCTGAGGAACCATCCCTCGCCGTAGCCGGAGAACTGCGGGGTCAGCGGCGCCAGCTCGGGAATCGGCGGCTTGCCGACCGGGATCGGCGTGAGCATCGACCACATCTCGCGGTGGCTCTTCTCGGAGAACAACTGCTTGCCGTCGGGCAGCTTGCCGCCGGCGAGCTGCACGTTCATCCATTTGGCAAGGTCGTTGACGCTGGCGTAGATGCCGCCCGCGCCAGGGTCGTTGAGCCAGGCCATCGGCGGCACCGGCTTGACCTCCTTGAAGTTGTAGGGCGCATGGCCGGTAGCCGCATCCATGCCGTGTTTCAGGTAGGTCATGTCCACCAGTGTTTCGGTCATGCCCACCGGCCGGAAGATGTGCTGGCGGATGAAGTCGGCATAGCTCTGGCCGGACACCTTCTCGATCACCTGCGTGGCCACCGCGAACAGGATGTTGTCGTAGGCGTAGTGGCCGCGGAAGCTGTTCTTGATCGGCACGTCGGCGAGGCGCTTAACCACGTCCGCGGTGGTGTAGCTGGTCGGCGGCCAGTACAGCAGGTCGCCCGCGCCGAGGCTGAGGCCGCTGCGATGCGCCAGCAGGTCGCGGATGCGCATCTCGTGCGTCACGTAGGGGTCGGACATGCGGAACCCGGGCAGGTAATCGATCACCCGGCCGTCCATGTCCAGCTTGCCCTCGTCGGCCAGCATCTGCAGCGCCGCGGCGGTGAACGCCTTGGTATTGGAGGCGATCGCGAACAGCGTGTCGGCATCCACGCGGTCCGGCTTGCCCACCTCGCGCACGCCATAGCCCTTGGCCAGCACCACCTTGCCGTCCTTGACGATGGCCACTGCGATGCCGGGCACCTTGAAGGTCTTCAGGGTGTCGGCCATGTAGGCATCGAAATCCTGCAGTTGCACCGGCAGTAGACCCTGCGTGCCGGAAGGTTCGAGCGATGACGAGGACGCCGCCTGCTCCGGTGCGGTCTGTGCCGACGCCGCGACGGCGAAGGCAAGCAGCGTGACGCACACCGCCAGACGCGGGGAAAGATGACGCAGAGGCATTGCAGGCTCCGGCAACATGAATCGATCCACTATCGCGGCAAAACCCGGACAGAGCCAGCGCTGGAAGTCATGCCGGCCTTCCGGCAGGCTTCACTGTTTCATCGAACGCGGACGAAACGAGTTTCATGGAATCCCTCCCCCACTGGATAGGCCAACACGCCCTGGCGTTGTGGGCCACCGTGCTGATCCTCGCCTTGCTCGCGGGCGACCTGCTCTGGCGCCTGGCGCGCCGCCGCAAACTGGCTGCCACCGGCAGGAACGACTACCTCTCGCTGCAACCACGCACCGCCACGATCCTGCTGATGCTGTTCGGCGCGTTGTTCGCCTCGCTGTCCTGGGCGGTATGGGCGCATACCGCGCTGACCGGCTTCGATGCCGAGCTGGCGCAAGCATTGCGCGCACAGCTCCCGCCGGAGGTGCTGGGCATGGTCGCCCTCGTCACCAACATCGGCGACCCCATGCTGCTGATGGTCGCTGGTGCGGCAGTGGCCCTGCTGCTGGCGCTGAAGCGCAGTTGGCGGCTGTTCGTGCCGTGGTGCGTGGCGCTGGGCGGCACCGCGGCGTGTGGTGAATTGGCAAAGCGCTTCGTGAAGCGCGTGCGCCCGTTCGACGGCCACGGCTTCGTCGTAGGAAATGGCTACAGCTTCCCCAGCGGCCACGCCATGATGAGCATGGTGTTCTTCGGCATGCTGGCCTACCTGCTGTTACGCCAATTCCGCCCCCCACGCCATCGCGCCACCGTTGCCACCGCCGTGGCGCTGATCACCATCGTCGGCATCAGCCGCGTGATGCTGCAGGCGCATTACCTCAGCGATGTGCTGGCCGGCTATGCCCTCGCTGCGTTCTGGCTGGTGCTGGGCGTGTCGCTGGCCGAACAGCTGCGGCGAAACACACGGGCGCCGTAGCCGCACTTGCTAGACTTGCCCCTCGACCAACTACCGGTGATGCGCATGCGCTCCTGGAAGCCGCTGCTCGCCCTGGCGATCGTTCTGGTCGCCGCCCTGTGGGGCCATTTTGCAACCACGCCTCCATCGTCCGCCCCGGTCACCGCGCCGGCTTCCGTGGCAAGTGCCGGGACCTCTGCTGCGTTGCCGGCCTTTCTGCCGCCCGAGGCGCGCGACACGCTGGCGTCGATCATGCATGACGGGCCGTTCCCGCACAGCCAGGACGGCGTGGTGTTCGGCAACTACGAGCACCTGCTGCCCGAGCAGCCGCGCGGCTACTACCACGAGTACACGGTGGAGACACCCGGCGCACGTACGCGGGGCACGCGGCGCATCATCACCGGTGGTACACCACCTGCGGTGTACTACTACACGGACGACCATTACCGCAGCTTCCGCCAGTTCATGGTGTCCCGATGAACAGCGCGCATCCGCTCGATCCCGATCTCACCCGTCCCAGCCAGAACGGCGTCTATTTCGTGGGCGATGGCGATCTTGCCCGGCTTGCCGACGCGGGCAGGCGCGACGAGCTTGCCGTGTGCCGCACCGACCTCACCGGCTGCGCCGACAAGGCCGGACTGCTGCAGCGGCTCGCCGCTTCGCTGTCGTTGCCCGCCGACTTCGGCCAGAACTGGGATGCGCTGGCCGATTGCCTGCGCGATCCAGTTTGGCTGCCCGGGTGGGGGCATGTGCTGCTGTTCGACCATGCCGGCGATCTGCAACGCGATGCCGTCGTGGATTTCGACGTGCTGCTGGGCATGCTCGACGACGCCGCCACCTTCGCGCAGGACGCGGAGCGTCCGTTCTTCGCCTTTTTCTCCCTGCCTGGCCACCACAACGCATGAGCAAGCCACCTCTTCGCTTCGAACTCGACCGCGACTACGTCAAGCTCGACAACCTGCTCAAGCTGGTGGGCATCTGCGACAGCGGCGGTGCCGGCAAGCACCTGGTCGCCAGCGGCGCGGTGACGGTGGACGGCGCGCAGGAGCTGCGCAAGACCTGCAAGATCCACGCGGGACAGGTGGTGCGTGTCGGCAACGAGGAAATCCTCGTACTGGCCGATCCTCGCCAGCCCGTTACGCCTTGAGTTCCCGCCAGCGCCGGTACACCGCGCTCGCAGTTCCATCCTTCTGCCGCATCTCGGGCAGGCGCTGCTTGCCGATCGGATTGGCGTATTCGGCGTAGAGGATATCCAGCTCTAGGTACGTGCGGTCGCGCAATAGAACGGCACGTAGTCCTTGCGGATGGTGATGTAGATCACCTGGCGCTGGCTGCCGTAGTGCAGCGAGCCAAGGCACATCGGGCAGGAGCTGGCCAGTATGCGGATATCGCAGAATGATCTTCGAGTACCCGTTCGCAGTGACCTGAAAATCCGGTCGCGCCTGGCAACGCGGGCTCACTGCGGCAACGCATCCAGTTTCTGCAACAACCGGGTACGGTCCGGCAATCGCAGCAGGAACTCCTGTTCCAGCACCCGGCATATGTCCTCGCTGCCAGGGAGCGTGTGCCGCTCGGGCTCCATGCCCGGCCTGCGCACGGTGAACTCGCGGTCACGCAGGGTCAGCCGGCGATCCTGGGTCGTGCGCGCCGCGATCAGGTGTTGCACGAAGTTCGACGAGGGATAGGTGGAGACGTAATGGTTCGCCACCACGTAATCGACGGATGCACGCGGTTCGAGATCGAAGCGGTACAGGGTCAGCCAGTCTCCGCGCACGCAGGCCTGCATGCGCCACTCGCCGTTCCGCTCGAGCAGCCGGAACGGCTCCAGCCCCGTGACCTGCGCGACATCGGGCTCCAGGCGCAACGCACCAGCCAGATTCATGCTGCCGAAGCCCACGTCGGTCAGCCAGCTCTCGCCATCCGCCTCCACCCTGAGCAGCATATGGGTCTGCGCGGTGACCGCATCTTCCGGCTGGTTCCACAGCACGCGCGCGATCAGACCCTGCACGGTAAAGCCGATCATGCGCAGAGCCGCGGCGAACAACAGGTTCTGTTCGAAGCAATAGCCGCCGCGCCCCTGATGCAGCAGCTTGCGTTCCAGCGCGTCCAGCTCCAATTGCACCGGCACGCCACACAGCGGGTCGAGATTCTCGAACGGCAGCGCCGCCGCATGCGCCACCGCCAGCGCACGCAGGGTCGTCTGGTCAGGCTTCGGTGCACCGCGATAGCCGATGCGTTGCAGATAGGCGTCCAGGTCGATCGCGTCGAACATGCACGGAGCTCCAATAAGGGAGGCCACGGTAGCACCGGGCATGACACACGGGTAACCGCCCGGGCTCCGCCAGCGAATAACGACTGAATCCCCATCGCGAGGCCGCCATGAATGCCAGTCGCCATCCCATCCGCACGCTGTGTGCCGCGCTCGCATTGAGCCTCCTCGGTGCCTGCGCGCTGCCGCCAACGGCCGAAGCCGCCACGAAATTGCCGGCACCGCTGCAGGATGCTCCTCACACCGCCGTGCACGGCGAACAGGTCGCGGTGTTCGCCGGCGGCTGCTTCTGGGGCGTACAGGCCGTGTTCGAGCATGTCAGGGGCGTGCGCAAGACCTGGGCCGGCTACAGCGGCGGCAGCGCCGCCACCGCCCATTACGATCAGGTCAGCGAAGGCGACACCGGCCACACCGAATCGGTGAAGGTCTTGTTCGACCCGGCGCAGGTCAGCTACGGCCAGTTGCTGCAGGTGTTTTTCTCGGTCGCAAGCGATCCCACCGAGCTCGACCGGCAAGGGCCGGACAGCGGCATGCAGTACCGCTCGGTGATCTTCTACGCCAGCCCGGAACAGCAGCGCATCGCCGGCGCCTACCTGGACCAGCTAGGCAAGTCGCGGATCTACACCGCCCCCATCGTCACCCAGCTGGTGCCATTGCAGGCTTTCTATCCCGCCGAAAGCTGGCACCAGGATTACGCCAGCCATCACCCGGACGATCTCTACATCGCAATCAACGACGCGCCCAAGGTCGCCAACCTGGAACGATGGTTCCCGGCCTTGTATTCCAGGTAGCTGCAACCCGCCTCAGGACTGTTGCTTGGGTGGCACCAGACTCAGGCGCGCCGGCGTCTGGCGAGGGTTCAACAGGCGCTCCAGCGCCGCCGCCGGCAGCGGATAGGAATAGAGGTAACCCTGCCCCTCGTCGCAGCCGGCCTTGCGCAGGAATTCGTGCTGCGCTTCGTGCTCGATGCCCTCGGCGATGGTGCGCAGACCGAGGCTGCGCGCCATTGCCAATATGGCTTCGACGATCGCCACGTCGTTGGCATCGTGCGGCAGGCTGGTGACGAATGAACGGTCGATCTTCAGCCAGCTCACCGATGGCAGCTTGAGGTAGGCCATCGACGAATAGCCGGTGCCGAAGTCGTCGATCGCCACCTCGATGCCCAGTTCGTGCAGTACGTGCATGGTGCGCTGCGTCTCGTCGCCCAGTCGCAGCATGGCGCCTTCGGTGATCTCCAGCGCGAGGCGCCGCGAGGGAATCTGGAAATCACGCATCGCCTTGCCCAATCCGCTGATGAAGGCGGGATGGGCCAGCCAACGCGCGGACACGTTCACCGCCACGCGGAACTTCGGCATGCCGGCACGATCCCATTCGCGGATCTGCGCACAGGCGGCCCGCAGCACCCATTCGTCGATGCTGCGGATCAGGCCGAGGCTTTCGGCCACCGGGATGAATTCGCCCGGCGACAGCTCGCCGCGCTCCGGATGCTGCCAGCGCAGCAACGCCTCCACCGCCTCGATGTGCCCGCTGCGCAAATCCATGCTGGGCTGGTAGCGCAGACTGAACTCGTCGTTGGCCAAGGCGCGGCGAAGCTCGGATACCAGTTGCAGGCGCTGGCGCGCATTGGCCTGCATCAGCGGCGTATAGAACCGCAGTGCGTTGCGTTCACTGCTCTTCGCCGTGTACATCGCGGCATCAGCGTTGGCGATCAGCGTAGTGGCATCGGCACCGTCCAGCGGATACCCGGCAATGCCGATACTGGCGCTCAGCACGATCTCGTATTCGTCCATCACGATGGGCGCGGCCAGGTTGGCAAGCAGACGCTCCGCCACGATGCCGGCGTCCTCGCGCAACTCCAGCCGCCCCAGCAATACCGTGAATTCGTCGCCGCCGATGCGCCCGGCCATGTCCGTGGCGGAAATCTGCTTCCTGATCCGCTCGGCGATCTTGCACAGGACACGGTCGCCCATCGCATGGCTGTAGCTGTCGTTGACGATCTTGAACGCATCCAGGTCGATGAACAGTACGGCGACCGCGGTACGCAGACGTCCCGCGGCGGCAATGGCGGCGTTGCATTGCCGCTCGAACGCAGCCCGGTTGGCCAGCCCGGTGAGCGGATCGTGCGTGGCCAGGTGCTCCAACCGCTGCCGCTGCGCCTTGGCCTCATGGACATTGCTGAAGACTGCCACGTAATGCAGCACGCGATGTTGCGCGTCGCGGATCGCGCTGATGCTCAATTGCTCCGGATAGGTGCTGCCATCATAACGGCGGCTTTGCACCTCGCCGCTCCAGTGACGCCCTCCGGCAAGCGCCGACCAGATCGATTCCGGCAACGGTTCGCCGTCGGGCAGGCGGCGCATTTCGTCGAGACGACGCCCGAGCATCTCATGCAGGCCGAAGCCGGTGATTTCGGCATGGGCGGCATTGACCGAAACCACCCGTCGCTCGGCGTCGGTGATGATCACGCCCTCGGCGATGCCGGCCAACGCTTCGGCCGCCACGCGGCGCTCGCGTTCTATCGCCATCCGCTCGGAAATGTCGCGGATGATGGCTTGCCGCACCTGACGGCCATCCCAGTCGACGAGGTTGCTCTCGATTTCCACCTGGCGCAGGCCGCCCGTGTTGTCGTCCAGCAGCGTGCCGGTGGCGCCCCCTTTCGGCTTCGACTGAAGCCCGTTGGCGAACAGGTCGTCGAAGCGGCGCCCGGCCAGCGGGACGCGCGCGCTGCTGATCCACGCCCTGGCCGTATTGTTCGCCTCGAGGATCCGCCCGCCGCTTTCGTCGATCATCATGATCGCGTCGTTCGCGCTGTCGAACAGGAGGCGATAGCGCTCTTCGCTGTTGCGTATGCCCTGCAGGATGCGACGCGCCATGCGCAGCCACAACAGCGAGGCGGCGATGGCCACGGCAAGCACGGCAAGGAACAGCACGGTGCCGATCCAGGCCGCGCCATCCGCGATCTGCGCGGAGAACGTGTCGGCGCGTGGCCCGATGAAGTGGTTGGCCTCCGCAATGCGCGCTCGCGCGGTCGCCACCATGGCCGGCGTGATGCTGCCGTCGGCATGGGCTCGCTGCAGATCGCCGGCGATTCGATCCAACCCGTCGATGGTGTCGTCGGTCGAATACCAGGCGTCGATGGCCGGCTTCATGTAGGGCGCCGAGGAAAAGTGGCCCATGATGAAGATCATGCCGTCGATCGCATCCGGGATGACGCCGGCGCTGCGGAAGGCGCGCCAAACGGCAGCATGGTCGTAGTGCCCGCTGGCGATGGCGTCTCGCGCCCAGCGATCCGCGCCCAGCACCCGCATGTTCTTCCGGTAATCGGCCAGCGCGTCGGCGCGGCCGTCCTGGGCGTAGATCTCCAGGTCGATCACCGCCTGCTTCTGTGCCTTGGACCAAAGACTCTCGCCGTTGAGGAAACCGGCGAGAGTCACCTGGATCCTCAGGGCACCCCAAGTCAGGCCCAGGATCAAGCCGACCACCAACGCCAGCGCGAGCGCCAGCGGCGTCAAGTGTTGCGACACTGACCTTGGTCGGCTTGCAATCATGCGCTGCCTTGTCGTACCCCTAGAAACACATCGAAAACGCTGGCTTCCACCAGTCGCTTGATGCCGGCATCAAGCCGCCGCATCTGCCCACGTGCCCAATTTTCCGGAGCTTTCCATGCAACGGTCGAGCGTGATGCCCATGCTCGTGTAACTGCGGCTAATGCATTCACCCAGGTGCCGGACCTGGTCCACTCCTGGAGTCATGCCCACCAGGGTGCAGACGATTTCCAGCGCCTCCCATGGATGAGTATCGTCATAAGCGGCGTGAAGTTGAAGCCAACGCAAGCCCTTGGTGCGCCCCTGTTCGGGCAGACTTTCGGCGTAGGTCACGCTTTCGTAGATCCGCTGCGACCATTCGCCGGTAGCCCCCTCCACCGCGTAGTTGGTGGCTGCGATACCCGCCGCCAGCTCACCGCCGCGGCTCACCTCCTCGCACCACGAGGCCAGCACCTGGCTGCCTGCGGGCGGCCGCCCCATCGTCACCTCCTCCAGCCGTACGCCGGCGCTCTCGGCCCAGTTCAACCAGTACTCGGCGTGGTTCTGCTCCACGCGGATATTGCGCACCAGCCAGCGCCGGGCCAGATTGTCGCCCGGGCTCCGGCCATAGTTGGTCTTCAGCAGGTTGTAGGCCATGTAGGCCGGGAAACGCTCGATCACCGGCCACACGCCCACCATGAAGTTGCGCGTGGATTCCCTGTCGAGGCGGGCCTCGCTCATCCGTGCCCACAATTCGTGCTGGACCACGCCCTGCTTCGCCTTCTCGCAATCGGCCACCATGTCCTGCACCCAGTACGGATAGCTGCTCAGCTCGGTCAGCGCGCCAGTGCGTTCAAAACGGGTATTCATGTGATTCTCCTGAGTCGGTTGGGATGCCCGGCGATATGTCGCTGCGGGTTGGCCGTCTCGGGGCCGGGCGCCCGCGAATCGGCCGCCATCCATCGCCATGCATGCGATGGATGTCCGAGTATGCTTGCGCTCGAGCAGCGTGCGGACTGCGCGGTGCCCGCCCGGCTCCGTGGTGTGCGCCGGGCCGGAGCCGCAGCGAATACACGCGACCCGACTCTGGTTCACTTGCCGTACGGAAAGCCGCCAGCCCTTGGTACACAAGGCTTTCCGTACGGCTGCCGGCATTCGCGCGCTGAACCCCGCCCAACGCGGCGCCGTCCGGCAGTCGCCGCGGCGGCCACTGCCGCGTTATTGATACCCACACAGCAACCGGGAGGACGCCATGCAAGCCCACACCGCCACGATCAACCTTTCCTTGCGCCGCCAATGGCTGGCGAAGGGCGCGGCAGCCCTGCTCGCCGCAGCCGTCGCCGCCGCCATTCCCAGCCGCGCGCACGCCGGCGTGTTCGTCTCGGTGAACATCGCGCCGCCGCCGCTGCCGGTCTATGTGCAGCCGGCCATCCCCGCGCCGGGCTACATCTGGACGCCTGGCTACTGGGCCTGGAACGGTGCCGGGTACTACTGGGTGCCGGGCGCCTGGATCCTGCCGCCCTACGTCGGCGCGCTGTGGACCCCGGGCTACTGGGGCTGGAGCGGCGGCGTGTACCTCTTCCATGCCGGCTACTGGGGCCGCACCGTGGGCTACTACGGCGGCATCAACTACGGCTACGGCTACGGCGGCCACGGCTATGACGGCGGCTACTGGCACGGGGGCGGCTTCTACTACAACCGCTCGGTGAACCACATCACCAACAACATCACCAACGTCTACAACAGGCCGGTGGCGGCCGGCGCAGCCGTCGGCCGCGCCAGCTTCAACGGCGGCCCGGGCGGCGTCCACTACACGCCGCGGACAAGTGCAGAGCTGCGCTCAGCCAATTACGCGCCGCGAAGCAATGCCGCGGGCTACCAGCCGGCAAGCAACAGCGGTTATCGCCCCACGCATTACCAGCCGCAGAACTACTACCACGAGCAGCCGGCCTATCGTCCGGCACAGCAAACCTACCGTCCGCCGCAAGGCGGCAATGCCCAGCCTGCCGCACGCCCGACGCAGTACGCGCGCCCCGCGCCCGCGGCACACGGCGGCGGCAACGGCAACAGCGGCGGACAGGACCACCATCACCACTAACTGACCTGCCGACACGGCATGCAGGACGAACAGGCCCGCCGCATGGCGGGCCTGTTCGTTGAAGCGTGCATGCATTGCCGGATCACGACATCGGCCGCAAGATGCCCCGACGCCCACCTGCAGCGATGCCGCCCGCATGCCCACACATCGTCCAACCACCTGCGCGCGCCACATCCGTCCGTGGCTGGCCGCGCTCGTCCTCGCCATGGGCATATCGACTGCGGCATCGGCGCAAACCACCGAACATGCGCGCCTGCAACGCGAAGCCTCTGCGGCGACCATTACCCGCGACGACTGGGGCATCGCCCACGTGCACGGCAAGACGGATGCCGACGCGGTGTTCGGCATGGCCTACGCCCAAGCCGAGGACGACTTCAACCGCGTGGAGAGCAACTACCTCGCCGCACTGGGCTGGACGGCGCAAGCCGACGGCGAAACCGCTATCTGGCAGGACCTGCGCCAGCAGCTGTGGGTCGACCCGATGGAGCTTAAGAAGCTTTACGCGCAGAGCCCCGCGTGGCTGCAGAAGCTGATGGACGCCTGGGCCGACGGCCTCAACTGGTATCTCGCCACGCATCCGGACGTGCATCCGAAGGTGATCACACATTTCGAGCCGTGGATGGCGCTCTCCTTCACCGAGGGCAGCATTGGCGGCGACATCGAGCGCGTCTCACTGAAGGACCTCGCCGCGTTCTACGGCGACGCGCACCCGCAGCTGGCGCAGGCGAACCCGCCGAGCTGGGCCGAACCCACCGGCTCCAATGGCATCGCGATCGCACCCAGACTCACCACCGACGGCCATGCGCTGCTGCTGATCAACCCCCACACTTCGTTCTACTTCCGCTCCGAGCTGCAGATGTCCAGCGACGAAGGATTGGACGCCTACGGTGCCGTGACCTGGGGCCAGTTCTTCATCTACCAGGGTTTCAACCAGCACGTCGGCTGGATGCACACCTCGACCGGCCTCGATGCAGTGGACGAGTTCGCCGAAACCATTGCGCACAAGGACGGCAAGCCGTACTACCGCTACGGCACGGAACTGCGGCCGGTAACCGAGCGCGCGATCGACGTGCGTTATCGCGCCGCCGATGGGTCGCCGAAGACGCGCCGTTTCATCGCGTACTTCACCCACCACGGTCCCATCGTGAAGAGCGAAGGCGACAAGTGGATCGCCGAGGCGCTGATGGACAAACCCATCGCCGCGCTGGAACAGAGCTGGCTGCGCACCAAGGCGCACGACTACGCCAGCTACATGAAGGTGGCCGAACTCAAGGCCAACTCCTCCAACAACACGCTGTTCGCCGACGACAGGGGCGAGATCGCCTTCCTGATGCCGCAGTTCGTGCCCAAACGCGACAATCGCTTCGATTACACCAGACCCGTGGACGGCAGCGACCCGGCCACCGACTGGCACGGCCTCACGCCCTTGGACGAACTGCCGCAGGCGGTGAACCCGCCAAGCGGCTGGGCGATGAACACCAACGACTGGCCGTACTCCGCCGCCGGCAAGTACAGCCCGAAGCAGGCCGACTTTCCACGCTATATGGACACCTTCGGCGAGAACCCGCGTGGCATCCACGCCACGGACATGCTCACCGGCGCAAGCGGCTTCAGCACGCCCAAGCTGATCACCGACGCGTTCGATTCGTATCTGCCGGAGTTCGCCAAACTCATTCCCTTGCTCACGAAGGACTACGACACGCTGCCCTCCGGCGACCCGCTGAAAGCGAAACTCGCCGGCCCTGTCGAGTTGCTGCGCCACTGGGACTACCGCTGGGGTATCGCTTCCATGCCCACGTCGCTGGCGGTGTTCTGGGGCGACACGCTATGGGACGAAAGCGTGGCCAGGGCGAAGGCCGCCGGCATCCCGCCCTACGACTACATGGCACGCGATGACGGTGTGCAGGAACGCCTGCACGCGCTGGACGAAGCGGTGGAGCGCCTCACGCGGGACTTCGGCAGCTGGGGCGTGGCCTGGGGCGAGATCAACCGCTTCCAACGCCTCGACGACGCGATCCAGCCGCACTTCGACGACGGCAAGTCCAGCATCCCGGTGCCCTTCGTCTCCTCGCGCTGGGGCTCGCTGGCCTCGTTCGGCGCGCACCGCTGGCCGGGCACGAAGAAATACTACGGCTCCAGCGGGAACAGCTTCGTGGCCGTGGTCGAATTCGGCGCTCGCGTGAGCGCCCGTGCCATCACCGCAGGCGGCGAAAGCGGCCGCCCCGGTTCCCCGCACTTCGCCGACGAGGCCGAGCGCTACGCCAGCGGCAACCTGCGCACGGTGTATTTCTGGCCCGACCAGCTCAAGGGACATATCGAACGCGTCTACCACCCCGGCTGAAGGTTGACGGGTGATCCCTCCTCTTCCGTCGCCTTGGGTTTTCGACGAACCCGAAGACCCTCTCCGTGAGGGTCATTTTGCTCCGACGCATCCAGCCCCTGGGCCCTATCGCCTGGGTCAACCATGCGCGAGCAGCGCAGCCGACCGTCCATGGTCAGCGCGGGTGTCCCAAGATTTTCCGAATTACCGCTAATGCTGCGGATTCGCTCCGCTACCGGCACTCGTTGCCGACGGGGGCGCGGCACTGGTGGTCGCGGGCATCGGAGTGCTGGCCGGCATGGCCGGCGGTGGCGTAACCGGGGCCTGCGTGCTTGCCGCGTGACCGGGAGCCTCAGGAGGGGGAGGCATATCGCCGCTCTTGTTGCATGCCGACAATGCCAGCGAAGCCGCGATCAACAGCCCTGCTGTGACTGAACCTTTCATGGGTGGTCTCCGTTGCGGGGTTGGGTGCGAGCGCGGCGCCGTTGCAGCCTCACGTTCCACTTCCACGGCGAAACCGTGGTGCCGCGCTCGCGTATCGACCCTACTCAGGCGTTCGTCGATATTTCAGAGTCATTGCATGAAGACCTGGTTAACATCACCGCGGCGAAGACGGCCGCTGCGCGCGGAAGATCGCGACGCGATCGGATCTTGGTTCATCGTCAGCCGCCAGCCAGGATTCGGCGGCCAGCACGGCCGTGCAGGGCCCGAAACTGCATACGCGGAACGTGCGTCGAGCGGCCTCGCACCGCAACGCATCGAGCACTTCACGCAGAATCGTTCCGGTGAAGGGCGTATAGAGGTAGAACACGCTGCCGATGCCGAAATCGGCCTCGCGGGCGTCGCCACGGACAAAATGCGCATTCGCCAAGTGCAGATCTCGCGCGCAGCGACGCGTGCTTTCCACGTAGGCGTGCTCGATTTCGATGCCCAGACCACGCGCGTCGCTGCAAATCGCCGCTAGCAGCGGGACGTGGCCGAGGCCGGCGCCGAGATCGACCAGGGTGTCGTGTTCGCCCAGCTGCAGGCGATCCAGCAGATCGAACACATGGCGTGCCGGCGTGGGTTGGTAGAACACCATCTCCGGCGGCAATGCCTCGGCTTCCGCGGGCGTGCCGTGCGGCAACACGCCCGCTACCCATTCGTCCAGCCAGTCGTAGGCGTCGCCGCGGACGGATGCCGCGCCATCGCCGTCGCGCCACCTATGCCTCATCGCCTCGCGACCACGGCCCTGGCGAATCGCCAGGCGAACGGCTTCGTACTCCGTCGCGTTGGCCGCCTCCAGCTTCCGCTGGATCGCCTGCGCGCGCGGCATCCATTTGCCAGCCACCGGCATCCATGCATCGAGTCTGTCCAACGCCTCGATGCGCTCGCGCAAGCGCGTAGGTTCCGCCAGCGCATCATCGCGCTCCAGGGCTTCGATCAGCGTACGCAGGGCGTCGCTCAATGCGATGGAATCTTCAGGCCGCGCTGCACCGCCGGTCGCGCCAGGCCGCGCTGCAACCAGGCATCGACGTGCCTGAAGCGCTCGTATTCCACCAGCGCACCGGCGTCGTACCAGCCGATGAGGTTGTTCACCCAACCCAGCGTGGCGATGTCGGCGACGGTGTATTCGTCGCCCATGATCCATTCGCGCCCGGCGAGACGCTCGTCCAGCACGTCGAGCAGACGCTTCGATTCGTTGACGTAGCGCGCCAGCGGCCGCTTGTCCTCGTATTCGCGGCCAGCGTATTTGTGGAAGAAACCCACCTGGCCGAACATCGGCCCGATGGACGCCATCTGGAAGAACACCCATTGGATCGTCTCCCACCGCAGTATTGGGTCGGCAGGAATGAACTGACCGCTCTTCTCCGCGAGGTAAAGCAGGATCGCGCCCGACTCGAACAGCCCCAGCGGCTTCCCTCCCGGGCCGTGGGGGTCGACGATCGCGGGGATCTTGCCGTTCGGATTGAGCGCGAGGAACTCCGGCAGATGGCTCTCGTCCTTGCCGATATCCACCAGATGCGCCTCGTAGGGCAATCCGGTTTCCTCCAGCATGATCGATACCTTCACGCCATTCGGCGTGTTGAGCGAATACAGCTGGATGCGGTCGGGGTGCTGCGCTGGCCAACGCTGCGCAATCGGGAAGGCGGACAGACCGGGCATGGCAGGCTCTCGCTGGGGACAATCTCTCGCACATGGGTATGACCACCCCGCGCTTCAATGGCTTTGTTTTTATGGCCTGAAGCGTAGACTCGGCCGCTTGCGCTACCCCATCCCCGGAGAATCCGCATGACCCAGACCCGCGCCTACGGAGCCACTTCCGCCAGCGAGCCGCTGGCTCCGCTCAACATCGAACGTCGCGAACCCGGCCCGCGCGACGTGAAGATCGACATCCTGTATTGCGGCGTCTGCCACTCCGACCTGCACACCGCACGCAACGAATGGCAGAACACGCTCTATCCCTCCGTGCCCGGCCACGAGATCGTGGGCACCGTGACCGCGGTAGGCGCGCAGGTGACCCAGTTCAAGCCCGGCGACACCGTGGGCGTGGGCTGCATGGTGGACAGCTGCCAGCACTGCGCCTCTTGCGCCGAAGGCGAGGAGCAGTACTGCGAGAACGGCTTCACGGGCACCTACAACGGCCCAATGTTCGGCGGCGAGAACACCTGGGGCGGCTACTCCGAAAACATCGTGGTGGACGAGAAATTCGTATTGCGCGTCAACCACAAGGCGGAGCAGCTCGCCGCGGTGGCGCCGCTGCTGTGCGCTGGCATCACCACCTATTCGCCGCTGCGCCACTGGAACGTCGGCCCCGGCAAGAAGGTGGGCATCGTCGGCCTGGGCGGCCTCGGCCACATGGGCGTGAAGCTGGCGCACGCGATGGGTGCGCACGTGGTGCTGTTCACCACCTCCCCCGGCAAGCAGGAGGACGCCAAGCGTCTCGGCGCTGACGAAGTGGTGGTGTCGAAAGATCAGGCGCAGATGGCCCAGCACACGGCCAGCTTCGATTTCATCCTCAGCACCGTGGCCGCCTCGCACAATCTCGATCCCTTCCTCGCCCTGCTCAAGCGCGACGGTACGCTGTGCCTGGTCGGTGCGCCGGAACACCCGCATCCGTCGCCCACCGTGTTCAACCTGATCCTCAAGCGCCGCCAGATCGCCGGCTCGCTGATCGGCGGCATCCGCGAGACGCAGGAGATGCTGGACTTCTGCGCGAAGCACGGCATCGTTTCCGACATCGAGATGATTCCGATCAAAGACATCAACCAGGCCTATGAGCGCATGCTCAAGGGCGACGTGAAGTACCGTTTCGTGATCGACATGGCGACGTTGGACTGACCACCACTGAACCGTGTAGGAGCGCCCCCTGCGCGCGATTGCCTCGGCCTCGATCGAGCACAGAGCCATCGTGCACAGGGTGCGCTCCTACAACAGGTTTGGCTCACCATGACCCCACTGCAAGCCTTCGTCGAAACCCACCCGCGACTGTTCGTGCTGACCGGCGCCGGTTGCAGCACCGCCTCCGGCATCCCCGACTACCGCGACCGCGACGGCCAGTGGAAGCGCACGCCACCCGTCACCTTTGCAGCCTTCATGCAGGAGCCGCACACCCGCCGCCGCTACTGGGCGCGCAGCCTGCTCGGCTGGCGCCGCTTCGGTCACGCGCTGCCGAACGCCACGCACCACGCGCTGGTCGAGCTGGAACGCCAGGGCCGGATCGAGCTGCTGGTGACGCAGAACGTGGACGGCTTGCACCAGCGCGCGGGCAACGGCAACGTGGTCGACCTGCACGGCCGGCTCGACACCGTGCGCTGCATGTCCTGCGACTGGCGCGGCACGCGCCACGACTTCCAGCGTGCACTGGTCGAGCGCAACCCGGAATGGACTCGACTCGATGCCAATGACGCACCCGACGGTGACGCCGATCTCGAAGCACACGACTTCGGCCGCTTCGATGTGCCGCCATGCCCGCACTGCAACGCCATCGTGAAACCCGACGTGGTGTTCTTCGGCGAAAACGTGCCGAGCGAACGCGTAGTCGCCGCCATGGATGCCTGCCGGCGTGCCGACGCGATGCTGGTGGTCGGCTCCTCGCTGATGGTGTATTCCGGCTACCGCTTCGCCCACGCCGCCGCGCAGGCCGGCAGGCCAGTCGCCGCCGTCACGCTGGGGCGCACCCGCGCCGATGCGCTGCTCGCATTGAAAGTGGATGCACCGTGCGAGGAAGCGCTCGGCTTCTTGTTGGCACCTGCATCACCTGACGCCTCCGGCGTCGCGACAGCCGCCACCTGAGCGAACCACTGGCGCAACCGCCGCCACGCTGACGTGCCGATCTCGTCGGTGTGATACATGAGCGGCACGCGAGGCATGCCGCTCCCACGGCGTCAGACCAGCAGGACCTTGCCGCCCTTGCCAGCACTGGCCGCCGCCAGTGCCGCATCGAAGTCGCGCATGGGATAACGCGCGGCGATGGGAACCAGCTCGGGATGGCGCGACAGCAACTCCCAGCATTCGCGCTGCGCTCGTGCGAGCGTCGTGGCTTCGCACTGGTTCAGCCAGCCATCGATGCCGAAGCCCTGCCAGGAAAGATTGCGGTACACCATCGTGGCCGCATGCATTTCGAACGGCCGGTCGTCGAGCACGCCGTAGGACACCAGTCGGCCGCCGGGTACGGTCGCGGCGATCAACGCCGGTACGCCCAGGCCGCCCACCGCATCCAGCACTGCATCGTAGGGAGCGACGGCCGCCAGCGCCCGCGCCACGTCGTCCGCCTGCGCCAGCATCTGCGTACCGGAGGCATCCAGCAGGCTATGGCTGTCGCCTGCGCGCACCAGACGCTCGGCCACCAGGCCACTCTGCTGCGCGAGATGCCCAAGCAGGCCCGCGACCACGGAACGTCCCGCCGTGACGAGTACACGCGCTCCCCGCGGCAGGCGCGCCACGTCGAGCAGGCCCCACGCAGTGAGTGGGTTCAGGCCAAACTGGCACACGACACCGTCATCCAGTTGCGCCGAAAGATCGTCGGGCACAGGGTAGACGCGCGCCGCCGGCGCCACGGCGAAATCCGCCCACGCCCCCGGATAGCGAAAGCCCACGCGCTGCCCCACGCGCACGTGGCTTACTTCCACTCCGGTACTTTCGACCACGCCGGCCGCATCGAAACCGGCCACTTGCGGAAAAGCGGGCTTCACGCGATAGCGTCCGGCGATGAACATGCTATCGGCCGGCTGGATGACTCGCGCGCGCACTGCAATCAGTACATCGCGGGGACCGAGTTGCGGCGGCGGCACGTCCGCGAGACGAAGCACCTCGCGTGGCTCGCCAACCCGGTCAAACACAAGTGCAAGCATGGTTCTTTCCTTGAATGAAGGGGGACGCGTCTCTCACGCTGTGACGCAAGGGAGCGCATCTTGAAGCAAATGCCCGGGGAAAGGTTGTGTCGTGACGCACGATGGAAGCGTGACAACCCAGAAGCCATTGCTTTCTGGTCGACAGACTGCCCACGGAACACCGAACCCGGCGAGCCAAGCATCGGCACCCGCACGGACGGACGAAAAGGCCCGGCACCTTTCGATGCCGGGCCTTTGTTTGAGACAACCTCATGCCGGGCGAGTCCGCGGTCGTGCGCCATGGATCGAACCGCCCGGCGCATCCAGACCCAAGGTTACTTGCTCGCGATCTCTCCGCACTTCAGCACGGAGCAGTCGAAGTCCACCTCGATGCCGCGCCCCACGGTCACCGGCACGTTGAGATGCTCCGCGACCGCCTGGCCGTTCTGCTTCAGCGTGACCGTATAAGTACCCATCTGCAGCGATGGCGCACTGTAGCGGCCAGTGGAATCCACGGTAACCGTGCGCCCGGTACCGTTCGCCGGACTGCGCACGGTGATGCTGTAACCCGTCGGCGCCTTGCCGAACACGCTGCCCGTGGTGGCCTGCGCGCTGGCCGTGGAAATGCCCGCCACGGCGAACGCGACGGCGACACCCGCCAGCACCAGGCTGCGGGACAGGCGGCGCGAGATGCCGGAACGGATCGAGGAAATAGTATTCATGACTTGACGATCTCCATTGAGTACCAGGGGGAAAAGCGCGGACATGCCAGGGGTTTGGCGCTTGCCCGCGAAACGGGGCGGACAATGCCGCCCCAAACCGGCGTGTTGCCGGTATTTCGTGTGATCGACCGCTCAGGCCAGCAGCATGCCGCCGACAGTCATCACGCAAATCAGCAGGCAGGCACTGAACAGGCTCTGCAGGATCAGGGTTTCGTACTTGAAGAATTTCATGGCGGCTCTCCGTTGGATGGGAAATGAAGCTTTCGAGTTGGATATGGCAAAGGGCGTGCCAACACCGACATGCCTCGAAAACCCCTGTTTCAGGCTATTTCCCGCCGGCCGCCGGAAATCTTTGTCCGTCCGCGGACACACGCAACGGACAACGGACGCGCCGCGGACACGCACACTGCAGCGAGTGCAGCGACGATCGCAGAGTCTCCTCGCATCATCTGTGTCGATAGGCGACCGGCCCGTTCGTCGCCATCATGAGAACCCAACCCGCCACTCCCTTTGGAGGCCACCATGTCCGGCACCGTCCGCCTGCTGCGTGTATTCACCGCCCCGCCCGAGCGCGTCTACCGCGCCTTTCTCGATCCCGCGGCACTGGCCAAGTGGCTGCCGCCGGACGGCTTCACCTGCACCGTGCACGAACTCGATGCACGCGTCGGCGGCCGTTACCGCATGAGCTTCACCAACTTCGGCAGCGGCAACGGCCACAACTTCGGCGGTACCTACCTGGAACTGGTGCCGCACCAGCGCATCGTCCACGATGACCGCTTCGACGATCCCGGCTTGCCAGGCACCATGGTCACCACCATCGTCCTGCGCGAGGTCGGTTGTGGCACCGAGATGCAGATCGAACAGGCAGGCATCCCCGACATGATCCCGACCGAGCAATGCCACCTCGGCTGGCAGGAATCGCTCACCTTGCTGGAGCGGCTGGTGGAACCGACGATTCCAGGCTGAGCCCGCACATGAGGAAGATGGCGACGCGGCACTGGCCGCGCCATTGGCTTCACCCTGCTTCGAATGAAGGGACGAATGCATCGCCCCATGCCAGGAGAACCCCGATGATGAACAAGAACACGATTTGCCTGTGGTACGACGGCGCCGCGCTGGACGCCGCCACGTTCTACGCCGAGACGTTCCCGGACAGTACCGTGGGCGCGGTCCATCGCGCACCGGGCGACTATCCCGCAGGCAAGCAGGGCGACGTGCTGACGGTGGAGTTCACGGTGATGGGCATTCCATGCCTGGGCCTCAATGGCGGTCCCGGCGTTCCGCATACCGATGCGTTTTCGTTCCAGGTGGCCACCGACGACCAGGCCGAAACCGATCGCCTATGGAATGCCATCATCGGCAACGGCGGCCACGCCAGCGCCTGCGGCTGGTGCAAGGACCGGTGGGGTTTGTCCTGGCAAATCACCCCGCGCGCCCTGATGGCCGCGATCACCGACCCCGATCCAGCCGTGGCCAAGCGCGCATTCGCGGCGATGATGACAATGGCGAAGATCGATATTGCGGCGATCGAGGCGGCACGACGCGGATGACGGCAGCAACGCTCGACCACACCCCGGGTCGAGCATGCTTCCTTCCAGGCCGGCAACCTGAAAAAAACGTCACTGGCGTCCTCCGGGAAAAGGCACTCCCGCCCCCTGTTTTGCCGCATACTCGCCCCCTGCATTGGACAGCAACGTGCTCGCGCAGCGCAGCGGGGGACAGGCCATGACAGCGAAACCGAAGGACCTCCAGGCAGCCGGTGCATTGGCGCCCAGTACGCCTGGCAAGGTGTTCGAACTCACGATCGCGACCAACCGGATCGCAGCCGGCGCCCCTGACGTCAATCCATACGGAGTACGCAACGACCTGCTGACCCGCAAGGAGAAGGCGCGGGTGCGCTACAACAACGGCGTGACGCTGCCGACGTCGGCCGAACAACTGCTCGCCAATGCCGAGCGCCGCGACTACAACCACCGCCGGACCCTGTCCAGGAACATCGTCAAGGCGACGACGCAATCGCGTCCGGCCAGCACGTGCGCGCACCACATCGTCGCCTTGCGCGACCCGGAAGCGACCAACTCGCGCGCCCTGCTTTTCGGATGGGGCATCGGCATCAACGACGCCGACAACGGGGTCTTCCTGCCGCAGTCCTCCACCGGGCTGCCCGGCTATCCCAACGCGCCGCGCCACAACCCGCATCACCGTGTCGCCTATCACCTGGCCGTGTACGACGAACTGCAATACGCCGGAAACACCCAGCAAGGCCGGGCGACCTTGCGATTCCTCAAGACCAAGATACTTTCCGGAGCGCTACCGCTCTGACATGGATACGCCGATGACGATCTGGGAATTGCGTTGCGCCTCGGTCAACGATTACGCGATGGCTGTCCCGCTCAATCCGGGCGACGTGTCGGCCGGCCTGTTCCGCATTGACGGCAAGCCGCTGGAATGGAAGCGACCGCCGCGGATCGGCTTCGCCGACAGCACGCGCAAGAACCATGAGCGCCCCCCCGCCGACGTCAGCGCGATGGTGCCCGGCGCGATGGTGCTGAACGCGCATGCGCACGCGGTGCTGGCGCCGTTCCTGTCGGCATTCGGACAACTGCTCGAGCTCGACAGCGAGGGAGCGCCTGGTCCGCGCTTTTTCTACAACGTCACCCATCTGGTGCGCTGCGTGGACGTCGAGCACTCGGAGAAAAACGAACTCGGCCGCATCCGGCGTGAAGTGTTCGACCTGTCGAAAGTCCCCGCCGAAGCCGCCGTCTTCAAGGATCCTGCGACCGCCAGATCGCGCATCTACGTCAACGACGCCGGCAAGGCGGTCATCGACCAGTTGATCGCCTCGACCGGGCTCAGCGGCATCGAGTGCGGGATGCTGGAACCTACCCTGTAGGAGCGGCTGGGTTCGCTCTCGGGCAGATCATGCCAAGCCCCCCCCTGACACGTGGCGGAGACGAACCAAGGATTGTCGATTTCGGCTTCGCAAAATCGGGAAATGATTTTTCCTTCGTCCCGATCTTTGCAGTCCGCAGCCAAGATCAAAAGTTAGAAAAAGAGATCCTTGATCTCCTGCGCACTGCTGCCGCGCCCCCCAGATTCCTCCTGAAACGCGCCAACCACGTCAGGATCCAGGGCCTCGAATATGTCTTGGGCGAATCGCCTGCAATTTGCACGGTCGTAGGTCGGACATAGTCGGCGCACCTCGCCGAACGCCTGCAGGACTCTACGGCAGGTGATCGTGTCTCCGCTGACGTGCCGCTCCACCAGCGTGTTGTACTTGCTCGGGTTGGCGCCAATCTGGAAGGTATCCATGCCATTGTTGCGCGAGATACGCAGCAGAAGCTGACCCTGAAGCTCGATCATCAGCTCCTGGTGATGCGATCCGTCCCAGCCGGTCCCTCGCAGCATGATCCTTCTGACGAAACGGTGCTGGTGCTGCCAGAACGGGCACCGGGGGTTCATCGTGAGCCCGTTGTTGAGGCCGCCACCACCCATGAAATCGTCATCGAAGATGTCTGCCATGGCACTCTCCCTGGTTGCCTGCTCAACTAAGCTTGGTGCGGATTGACGCGGCCTATTCGGCCATTCGACGCCCTGCATCGCCCAACTCCCCGTCCCAATGCTTGCCTCACCCTCTGGAGCTGCTGCTCGCCA
The DNA here is from genome assembly GCF_014842995.1 of Rhodanobacter sp. 7MK24. GTDB lineage: Bacteria > Pseudomonadota > Gammaproteobacteria > Xanthomonadales > Rhodanobacteraceae > Rhodanobacter_A. The sequence continues at coordinate 789,029 of NZ_JACYXL010000001.1, read as the reverse complement.
CCTGATCGCGAGTGCGGCGCACTGCATTGATCGCATTCAGAATACATCTATCAAACGCAGGTGGACTCTGCTCGTTCGAATGGGCAGCACCGGCGGTTGTAACCACGCCGCTATTAGCGTCGTCCGAGGCAGTGGATGGAGTCGCCCCCACTTGTGGCAAAAATGCACGCCTACTGCTTAGCCCCACTTTCATTGTCACCAACGACCCGCGATGGAAACAATCCGTTCACCGTTTGTCGGTTCCCCTCCACCCTCCCCGGCCCCATGCTGTGCGCATCCACTCTTGAGGGCATTCCCATGATCGAACGCAGGCCTTTCGACCGCCTCGGCGGCGCCGACCACGGCTGGCTGAAGGCGAAACATCATTTCTCGTTCGCCGGCTATCACGAGCCTGCGCGCATGGGCTGGGGCGCGCTGCGCGTGTGGAACGACGACACCATCGCGCCGCACTCCGGCTTCCCGCCGCATCCCCATTCCGACATGGAGATCATCACCTACGTGCGCGAGGGCGCGATCAGCCACCAGGACAGCCTCGGCAACAAGGGCCGCACCGTGGCGGGCGACGTGCAGGTGATGAGCGCCGGCAGCGGCATCACGCATGCCGAATACAACATGGAGGACGAAACCACGCGCATCTTCCAGATCTGGATCATCCCCGATGCGCACGGCCAGCCGCCGGCGTGGGGCACACGGCCCTTCCCCAAGGGCGAGCGGGCCGGGCGTTTCGTGGTCCTGGCCAGCGGCATCGCTGGCGACGGCGACGCCCTGCCCCTGCGCACCGATGCACGCGTGCTGGGCGCCACGCTGAAGGCCGGCGAGACGGCGGAATACGCGATGGCAACCGGTCGATACGGCTACCTGGTGCCGGCCAGCGGCGCAGTGGAACTCAATGGCTTGAAGCTGGAAGCCCGCGACGGCGCGGCGATCCGCGACGAACCCGTCCTGCGCGTCACCGCGCTGGAGGATGCCGAGCTAGTGCTGGTGGACGTGGCTGCCTGAAACTCCGCCCGGTTGCCATCGCGGCAATCGGGCGAAGCGGGTGCGTCGATCATCGAAAAGTGCTCAGCTCCGTTTTCCCGCTCAATCCAGCGGCCAGGGTAACTGGTCGCTCAGCTGCTCGTTGATAGCCGGTTCGGGCGACCCGGATCTGGTTAAAGACCTATCGCCGACAGGCTGTCCGTGCCGCCACCAAGGCTGCACTTCGCGCCGTTCGACCGGCTCGACCGGCTCGCCGAGACGCGGCAACAGCAGTGCGGTGCCGTTGGGATCGGCCAAGGCGAGCAGGTCTTCGACCGGCTCGTCCCAGGCATGCGTGGACAGTGCGAACGTGCCCCAGTGCACCGGCATCAGCACGCCGCCGCCGAGCAGGCGATGCGCCGCGAGCGCATTGGCGGGACCCAGATGGATGTCACCCCAGGAGGGGTGGAACGCACCGACCTCGAGCATCACCAGGTCGAACGGGCCAAGCCTGTCGCGGATGGATTCGTATTCCGTGGTGAGACCCGTATCGCCGCTGAAAAACACGCGGTGGCGCTCGCCCGCCATCACCATCGACGACCACAGGGTCTGGTTGCGATCCTTCAGGCCGCGGCCGGAGAAATGCTGCGAAGGCGCGGCGGTAATGGTGAGACCCGTGCCGAGCACGCGGTGGCTTTGCCACCAGACCAGTTCGGTGATGCGGGAAGGTTCGATGCCCCAGCTTTCGAGATGGGCGCCGACGCCCAGCGAAGTGACGAACGGCACCTTCGACTTCGCCAGCGCGCGTATCGTCGGATAGTCCAAGTAATCGTAATGATCGTGCGAGATGACCACGGCATCGATCGCGGGCAGGTCGCGCAGCCCGACCGGCACCGGCTGGAAACGCTTCGGCCCGAGCAGGGTGAACGGCGAGGCGCGTTGGCCCCACACCGGATCGGTGAGGACCCGCCACCCATCGATCTCCAGCAGCACCGTGGAATGCCCCAGCCAGGTGGCGCGCAACCCGCTCGACGGCCTGCGCAGCCATGCCGCGCGCGGGTCGTGCGCGGGCAAGGGCTCCGGCGGCGTGCGGTTGTCGTCGCCGCACAGAAACTCGCGCAGCGTCGGCCGCGCCGCCTGCGGATCGCGCAGGCCGGGCAGCACCGGATGGATATTGCGCAGGTGTTCGCCGTCCCACATCGGCAGATCGCGCAAACGCTCCAGCCGCTCGCCCTGCGGCGCCTTGCCGAAGGATTTCATGTTCCGCTCTCCGTCATCGCCAACCGCTTCCCTGAAACCATGGGGGCACGGCATGCCCGGACCAAGGTAGCCAGGTCAGAAGCCGTCCCGGCACCCTTTCCATGCGCCGAACATCACGGGCGCCAGAGGCCTTATCGATAACATCACTGCCGGCTAACGATCGCTGGCGCAGATTTGTTGCTCTGGCTATGCGAGGGCCCCCGTCCATGACACTCGAATCGCAACCCCAATCGCCGCGGCGCTTCCGGACATGGGTCAATTACTTCACGCATATCATGCATCCGTCATCGACGGCAGCATCCGACCGGCCTTTGCGGCCGATGACGAGGCGGCAACAATTGCTTGAAGCGCAGGAACTGAAGCAGCGCGCACAACGGGAGCATTTGCTTGAACTTCTTCGTGAGGTGAAGGACAGGCATCAGCCCCACGTTTGAGACATCCACAGGCACTCACTGAAAGGCCCGCAACAATGCGGGCCTTTGCTTTTGCGGCAGGCGCGTCGCAGGCGTCGCGTCGTCAAGCCGGAGCAAGTGCACGCCGCCGTCGGATGCTTCTCCAGCGGCGCACCAACCAGCGCACCAGCATGATCGCCAGAACGAGTATCAGAAAGGCTGCAAGACCCAATGCCATCAGTTCGTGCGGCTGATGGATGATGGTGAAACCGTCGTGCTCGGCATAGAGGCCGTTGAATCCATCCAGGATGGCCGGAAGACGCAACAAGTCCGCCTTGGTCATCGGCAGCGCATGTTCGTCCGGATGATGGGTGGACCCGAACGGGAAGGTTTCACCGGCACGGTTCATCTCGACATGGCCGCCCAGCACATAGCTGATCGGGCGGTTCTCGACGAAGTCCACCGCGCGCTTCGCGCTGGCCTGGGCCGCGGCGGTGTTGTCGATCAACAGGCGACCCGGCAGGAAAAAATCCCCGGAGAAGAAAAGACCGGTATTGCGGTCGTAGAACGCGATGTGCGAAGGGTAGTGGCCGGGAACCGGCAACACGTCGACGGTCCGGTCGCCGAGATCGATCTGGGCAACGCCGTTGGGCCAGTCGGTGAAATGGAAATAGGATCGGACGTGATCGAGATCGGCGGGAACCACCGTCGCGTCAGGCAGGTGCTCGAACTGCGGATCGCCGGCGCGATGGTCCAGGTGGCCATGCGTGTGGACCACGATCAAAGGCATCTTCGATGCCCCCTTACCCGGCAGCAGTCCCATGACCGTCTGTGCCAGCGGCATTCGTCCCGGGTCGGCCACGTCGCCCGTGTCGATCAACAGCGCTCTGTGGGAGCCCACCAGCAAATACATGAAGGGCGCCTCGAAGGTGGCACACAGGTTCTCGCGCAAAACATAGGTACGGTCGTTGTACGGATGCACCTGGATGGGCGGATGCGGCTTCGCGGTGCAGTCGTCCGCACCTTCATCCCAGTGCATAGCCACCGAACCGGGCACAAGCTGCGACCTTGCGGATGGGGCCGCCGCCAACAGTCCAGCGGCGAGCAAGACACCAAGCAGGAATTTCATCGAGGTAGCCTTTCGACAGGGGAATCCGGTAAACGTAGCCGGCGGTTTGTCATGTGATGCCCAGACGCCGCGCAGGGTTTAATGCGTTCGGCCAAGGCATCGGCGTGCAGCAGCGGCATCGACGGGAAGGCTGGCTGCCACGCAAGCACGCATCCCTACGATGGCTCTGGCCGGGGGCGCCCAAGGGCCGGCTGATTCCCGGCAAATCAGATTTGCCCACGGGATCGGCAAATCCGAAGGCTCATGCCGCCGCATCCAGGCGATCCGTGTGACCATGCCGGGTATCCCGCCCGACAACGAAGAGGTAAGCCCATGCAACCCATCGGCCAGCGTTTCCTGACGATCTATGCCGGCGTGCTCACCGTGGTATTCGCCGCCACGGTGCTGAGCGGCTTTGCGCTCGCACCCCGCAAACTGTCGCTAGACGAACTGGACGTGCACCGCATCAACGTGCGCGAGCCGGACGGCACGCTGCGTCTGGTGATCTCCGATGCCGCCACTGAGCCGGGCATCATCATCAAGGGCAAGGAATACCCGCACCCCAGCCGCAAGGCCGCCGGCATGATCTTCTACAACGACGAGGGCACCGAGAACGGCGGCCTGATCTTCGGCGGCGAGAAGGACAAGGACGGCACCAAGGAGTCGCACGGCCATCTGTCCTTCGACGCCTATGAGCAGGACCAGACCATGGCGCTGGATTCCCACCAGGAAAAGGACGGCCGCTATACCAGGCTGCAGTTCAACGACTATCCCGACTATTCGATCCTGGACGAAATCCAGCTAATGGATTCCATCAAGAGCCTGCCGTCGGATCAGCAGCAAACCCGGATGAAGGCGTTCTTCGCCGAACATGGCGGCCCGACCAAGCGCATGGTGCTCGGCCGCGACACCGACGGCAGCGTGCAGCTCGCCATGGACGACCTGCAGGGCCATCCGCGCATCGTGATGAAGGTCGCCAAGGACGGCTCGCCGTCGCTGCAGATGCTGGACGCCAACGGCAAGGTGACGGGCGAGCTGGTGCCCAAGCCGTAATCGACGCGTGCCGGTGCCAGCGAGAAAATCGCTGGCACCCCCTTCCCCCGTCACGGGGAAAAGTGCGCTCTGCTTCCCTTTTTCTTCCACGGACCGAATCGCCCGCAAGAACGATCAAACGCGGCCGTCGAGGCTGCGGTTACCCTGCATCCCTCGATTCCACCGCCGGGTTTCAGGGATGGCTGCTGCCGAAAAAGCGCTCTGGTTCATTGAAAGCCACTACAGCGAGGATCTGTCGCTGGGTCGCATCGCCGAGGTGGCCGGGGTCTCACCGTTCCATCTGGCGCGGTTGTTCCCGGCGATGACCGGCTGTTCGGTGGTGCGCTACCTGCGCGGCCGCCGGATGACCGAAGCCGCGCGTCGCCTGGCCGGCGGCGCACCGGACATCCTGGAGGTGGCGCTGGCCAGCGGCTACGGCTCGCACGAGGCTTTCACGCGCGCTTTCGGCGAACAGTTCGGCCTGAGCCCGGCCAGCGTACGCGAGCGCGGCTCGGTGACCGGTCTGGCGCTGGTCGAACCCTGGCGCACCGCTGACGGCGTACGCGCGACATTGGACGAGCCCCGCCTTGCGCATGACGACACGCGCTTCATCGCCGGGCTCGGCTGCCGCTACACATCCGACACGACACAGGGCATTCCCGCGCAGTGGCAGCGCCTGTCGCTGCATTTCTCGGCCGCCCTGCCGAAACGGCAGACTGCATACGGCGTGTGCTGCAACAGCGACGACGAGGGCAGCTTCGAGTACATCGCCGGCGTGGACGTGCCGGGCTTCGGCGGTCTGGATCCCGCGCTCAGCACCCTGCGGCTGCCGGCCCGCGAGTACGTGGTAGCCACCCATCACGGCCATATCTCGGAGATCCGCCACACCTGGCAGACCTTCGTCAACGACTGGCTGCCGCGCTCGGGCCTGCAGGTGGCCGATGCGCCCGATTTCGAGAAATACGGGGCCGATTTCAACGACACCACCGGCAGTGGCGACGTCGAGATCTGGCTGCCGCTGCAAACCTGACTCCCCCGCCATCACCTTCGACGAGGACCGCATGACCGCACGCACTCTTCTCCTTGCCCTGGCCGCCGCATCGCTGGGCGTCTGCACCCTGGCCCGCGCCGGCACGGTGGGCGAAACCCATCGCGTGGCGCATACGCCGAGCGCCGCGCTGCGCGACGCGCAACATCGCGACGAACTGCGCATCACCGTGTGGTATCCCGCGGCCGGCAACGTCGCCGAGACGCCGCTGCAGATCGGTCCGCCGGACCATCCGGTGTTCGACGCCGGCAGCGCCGCCGCCGATGCGCCCTTCGCGCCGGGCCGGCATCCGGTGATCCTGCTCTCGCACGGCTTCGGTGGCACCGCAAGGATCATGGCCTGGTTCGGCACCGCGCTGGCGCGTGCCGGCGACGTGGTGATCGCGGTGGACCACCCCGGCACCAACGGGCGCGATCCGATGACCATGACCGGCGGCCTGCTGGTGTGGGATCGCGCGGTGGACCTGCGCGTGGCCCTCGATGCAGCCAAGGACGACGCCCTCATCGGCCCGCATCTCGACGCGCAGCGCGTGGGCGTGGCGGGCTTTTCGATGGGAGGCCTCGCGGCCCTGGTGAGTGCTGGCGCTCGGGTCGACATCGACCACTACATCCAGTTCTGTCGATCGCACGCCACCGACGCCACGTGTGCCGCGCAGGCCGAGGCGCCCGACCAGACCTTGGCGGCCCGCGAGCAGGCATTGAAGGCGCCGGCGATGGCGGCGCTGGCGAAACACGCCGGCGACGATTACGCGATCCCCGGTGTCCGCGCGGTGTTCGTGATGGCACCCGGCGGTATCGAGGCGATGGCTCCTGCCAGCCTGCACACGCTGGACACTCCGGTGAGCATCCTGCTCGGCGAGGCCGACCCGGTGGCCCCGCCTGCCAGCAACGGCAAGCTCGCCGCAACCCTGCTGCCCCACGCCACCCTGAAAGCCCTGCCCGGCGTCGGCCATTACGACTTCCTCGCCGACTGCACGGCACAGGGCCAACAGCAAGAGCCGATCTGCCAGCACATCCGCGTGCCGCAGCAGCGCACCCATGCCACCGCGATCGCCACCGCGGAAGCGTTCTTCGCCGGCCATCTCTAGCGCGCGCCGGATGAAAGTGTCAGGGACAGGTGGTCGCAAATCGGGCAGCCCCGCCGCCAGCACGTACGCATCGATGCAGACCGAAACGATGCGCCGCGTGTCCTGCGCGCGTTCGCGCAACCAGTCAAGCAGGCGCGCATCGCCATGGAAAGCAGGTGCGCCGCGATACCGCCAGGTATCAGCGGCGTATCCAGTGGCGGCACGTCATCCAGCGTGTATGCAGGCACGACAGACAGGCCGTACTACTACGCGCGCACTGCGCGCGACTGCAGACCGATGATGCAAAGCGCGTAGGGTGGTGCATCTTGGGCAAATGAATTCGCTGCGCCAAATATGTCCAGCGGGCCGGCAAGATCCTAGCCTGCATGTCGTCATAGGCATGCAGGCCAATGGTCCTGGTGGGAGATTGCGCACTCATCGTGCGGGCACCGTGGCCGACCGGGCCTGGCCGACGTGGCGTCTTCGGCGTCCCAAGGAATAGGGTCACTACTCTCCGTTCCTCACCCGCTCTGCAACGCCGCGTAGAATAGGCGGTTTGTGCTCCCTCGAATACGCCCATGGCCCTCACCGCCACCATCCACAAGGCCGAACTGTCGATCAGCGACATGGACCGGCACTATTACGCCACCCATGCGCTGACGCTCGCGAGGCATCCGTCGGAAACCGAGGAGCGGCTGATGGCGCGCCTGCTCGCGTTCGCGCTGTATGCCGACGAGCGGCTGGAGTTCGGCAAGGGACTCAGCGACACCGACGAGCCGGCGCTGTGGCGCAAGGCCTATACCGGCGAAATCGAACTGTGGATCGACGTCGGGTTGCCCGATGAAACGCGCCTGCGCAAAGCGTGCAACCAGTCGCGGCAAGTCGTGGTGCTGGCCTACGGTGGCCACGCCGCCGACATCTGGTGGAGCAAGATCGCCGGCACGCTCACGCGTCACGACAACCTCAGCGTGCTCGCCATTGACCACGCCGACATGCAGCAACTGGCCGCCCTGTGTGAACGCGGCATGCGCCTGCAATGCCTGATCCAGGACGGTGAACTGCAACTCATCGCGGGCGACCTCACGTTGCCGATCCGCCCGGATATCCGCATGGGCGACTACGCCGTCGCCTGAGCACAGCCGATCCATCCGGCGGAACCGCCGTCCAGGCATCATGCTTTCTCTGCTCGCCCAATTCGTCCCCGCCGCCTGCAAGCGCGGTCCGCCGCAACCCCGGCAGGTTCGCATTCGATGCCGGGCCGCCACGCGTGACGTCCGCTGAAAGAAAAAGGACCCGGCACAGCCCAAAGCTGTCACCATGATTCCGCGGCGAATCCACGCCCGCAGGAGCACCCCATGAAAGGCATGAACCAGAAAAAAAGTGACAAGAAGAAGCCCTTGAAGACGGCCAAGGAAAAGAAAGCCGAAAAGACCGCCAAGAAGGCCGCCAAGAGCTGACCGGTACTATCGCGCACCGAGAGGTGCCAGCTTCACACGCTTCCGCCTGCGCCACCTCGCACCCTGCCGGCGGATGACAGCTTCCTAGAGCGCGTCGATGATCGACTGCATCGCGCTGAATTCGCCGCCGTTCGCCGTGCGTGAGGCATCCCGAAACCGTCGCCGAGGTATCCGATGGAAAGCCGAACCGCCTCCTGCTACTGCGGGCAACTGCGTATCGAAGTCCAGGGCCGGACGCTGGGCGCCGGCGTCTGCCACTGCCTGGCCTGTCAGCGGCGTACCGGCAGCGTATTTGCGGCGCTGGCTGGCTACGCAGCGCCCTGGAAAATCGAAGGCACAGCCACCGAGTTCGTACGCACCGGCGACCAGGGCGCCAGCTTCCGTTTCCGCTTCTGCCCGGTGTGTGGCAGCCAAGTGTTCCACACCGAGGAAGGCAACGACGCCTTCGTGATGGTAGCGGTGGGCGCCTTCGCCGATCCCGACTTTCCGCCGCCGCAGGATTCGGTTTACGAATGCCGCCGGCACGCATGGGTGCAGCTGCCCGAAGGCATCACGCGTTACGACAAGGACCCGGACTGAGGCCGGCATCTACTGCGGCTAGCCATGAAAAAGGCGCGAGTGCCGGCGAAGGCACGCAGGGCCATTTTTCGCATCGCCGAAGGCAATGATTCTCTGCGTCTTTCTCCTGCGCTCCGGGCCACTCAAAATCGGGTGACCACGCAAGGTTCCAAGCAATCCGAGAGGTGCACTTCGCCCCCGTTTCGGTCTCTCGTTTGAAGGAAGGATTTACGCGTCGCCCGCATACTGGACGGAAGCGCACACCTTAGCGCAAACCCAGGCTCCGTGAGCCTACGGCACTCTTTAGATAAATTAGCTCTTGTATTTCAAGATCAGGCCTTAAAAACATACATTGCGTTCAATGCATAATTTTTGGCGGAAATGTCTACGGATGATATTCCCGCGTAACCCGCAGCAACATCTTCTCGCCTGCCGCTCCTCAGCTTTACTATGTTCGCGACAAATACATCGACGCCCATTGGGGTTATAAGTCTGATTTTGTGATCAAGGAAAGCCTGTATCACATAGGCCACATTATTATAGAAATAGACACAGAACCCATGATTATATTCCGACGGATCGCCCATCAAAGTGACATTGAGAAACAAACCTGATGGATAAATATATTGCGAGCAAGGCCATTCTTGCGGATTCGCACTCAGCCGCTCCAAAATGGCCCCTGCGAAATTTACGCACGACAGTTTTGGCGAAGTCAACTGAGTACTTATGAGCGAGTTCAAGGACGGCATTTCCATCTTGAATTCCCTCAGGGCACCATGAACAGCCTCAAGGACTTGATCGACAGTAGGCATACAGCTTCCTTTTCAAATTGCAGCAATTCGAAAAAAGCATAACTACGTTGCAGATGATGAAGAAAATATCGCAGTCGCGCTTTGCGCCCCCATTCTCGCCTCTAGGGATTCTTTGCATCGAACGGAATCACCGATCCCATGTTGAGTGAACCCAGTCGTCCCGATTCGATGTGATAGCTTCCCGTCAACAGGACGCAGCGCGCCAAAGCGCCATTGGGCACGACATCGCGAATCTGTTGAAGCATGTAGGTATCGCGCAACTTCAGGCCTTCGGCCGATGTCTCCGCCGGACCCTTCATCTTCCCTTTGCCTGCCGAGACCCGGGTGTTGCAGTCCACGAGGAAGATATTCACGCCGCGTCGTACCGCGAACTCCATTACCCGGGCCGTCTTGACCGGATTTGTCTTGTCACCGGGCCACATGAGGCTGGATTGGGCCCTGAATTCCTGCCACGCCGGAATCTGGCTGATGTCCTCGGAGTGTGCTGCACGGTCCCTCAACCACCGACCCAGCTTCTGGCCTGCCGGAAAATCGAAGCCTAGATCGGCGGGCACGAACTCGACATCCTCCAAGAACAGGTTGTCCACGACACCGTCCTGGATCAAGTTGCACAACAGTCCGCGAGGATGCGGATTGACGTGGGTTTCGCCGATCATCAATCCCCTCGCCCTGGTGTCCCGATTGGCGGCGCGGCGCAAATCCGCGGCACGTTGCAATTCCTCTTCATCGAACGGCATCGACCTTCTCCTTAGCTCGAACTTTTCGTTCTCGAATCAAGAAAAACAGAAATCAGAGCACGCTGGGCTGACGCATTGAAGGGCTGCTTCTGCCGTCGCTTTCGCCACGAGATGACCGCCCCCTGCTCTGGCGTGGGCGACAAGATGGAAGCGGCTTGCCACCACTCCTGCCTCGAACCTACCGGCACCGCACCCAACGCCTATCGATCGCCTTTCAGCGCCCCCCCACGCATTCAGCCTTACAAGATGGGTCCGTATACCGAAATTTTGTGCGTGGCGTGTATCGACTGGTGATAAGGCCTCGACGGACTGCTTTCCGACTGCTTCACTTCCTGGTTGTTGCCATAGACGCCAATTCCGCCCTTCTTGACTATGGCGAACGCGTGCCCCCTGCCGCCGCTGGAGCCACTTGGCCCCCAATTGGTCGCGTAATAGCGCCCGTCCTGCATGCCCTGCATGCCCACCTTGACGGTTTCCCAAGGCGTATCGGCGTAACGCGCCGCCAAAGCGAGCTTCTCGATTACCTTGTTGATGGTGGTGTCGTTCTCCAAATCGGAGGCCCGGGTGATCCAGCCCTTCCTGATCAGGAAATTGATCGTCGGATACACCCCCACGCCAAGCAATCGGGAGAACGTCATGGCGACACAGTTCTTGTCGTACGGGAGCATGCCATCCGGCTGCGAGTAATCGAGCGCCTCGCCGGTAATAACTTGCGCGACCATGGGCGACCTCCTTTTGCCTCGACAATCATCTGGCTGAAGGCGACAGACCTTAGGAGGCCGATGGTACACCCGTGGATTTGGCGCGCGGGAACGCTCCTGACTCCGCACCTGATTGAGCAATGAAAGCCGACGACAGCGGCTTGGCCAATCGAATGCGGACAAACCGAACCACACCAGACAGGTGAACCTGACCCTTTCGGCTCCAAAAGTCGGTTCTGATCGAACCTCACCGTTCCTACGATCCTGAAGGCGCGACGGTCTTGTCCGCTGCCCATCCCTCATCGCCCGATGACTTCATGCACATACCGCATCGCCAGCCCATCGCTAGGCTGCAGAGCGACACGGGAGAATCGCGATGCGCGGAATACGGTACGGATGGATGTTCGGCCTGGCGCTGACTTGCGCGCAGGGCGCTACGCACGCGGCACCTGCATCTGCACCGGATGCTCTGCGCAACCAGCTGCTGCAGATCACGCAGCAGTTGGTCGATGCGATCCCGCGGGGCGATCGCGGTCCCTGGCAACGCTGGCTCGCCGACGACGCCGTGCTCGTCGACGAGTTCGGCCGCATTACCCACAAGGCCGACACCGTGGCCTCGCTGCACCCGTTTCCGGCCGGCTTCTCCGGCAGCATCGAGCTGCGCGACGCGCACGTGCGCCAATACGGCGACAGCGCGGTGATGCAAGTCGAGGAATACGAACGCGAGACCGTGTTCGGCCAGCAACTGGTGGTGCGTTACGAGAGCCTGCTCACCTTCGTGCGGCAGGCCGATACGTGGAAGCTGGTCGGCTACGAGGACGTCACTCTCCCCACCGCACCGCCGGATCTGCACGTCGTGGGACTGACGTCATCCGATTACACCGGCACCTACCGCTATGCGCCCGGGCGCGCCTGGACCGTCGCCGACCAGCATGGCGTGCTGAGCTACACCACGCATGCCGGCGGCACGGCGAACGTGCTGCAGCCGGTCGCGAAGGACGTATTCATGGGCAGCGACGACGAACGGAACCTCATCATCTTCCGGCGCGACGCCCATGGCCGCGTCGACGCTCTGATCGAGCGACGCAAGTTCAACGACCTGCGATTGACTCGGGATCCGTCGCCGACGGGTTGATCAGAACGGGGCGAATTCAGTGCCTGCGGGCACTCGGTGAATCTGACCCTGCTTTCGGTTGCCGATGCCGCGGCCGACTTCCAGGCAGTACGGCAAGACCTGCGGCCCGAGCCTGCGCCCCGTCCTGATCTCGCCATGTCGATTTCGACGGGCGCCATTCGTAGTGACCGTGGCGCGCCTCGACAGAACCGCCAACCCGACCGGCAAGATCCGCCGGATTCACGCCAGTCTTCACCTCCAAGGAGCCGCACTGCATGCGATACATGATGTTCATCAAGCACCCTACGGATTACGACCACAGCGATGTCCCGCCCGCCCTGTTCGAAGCGATGGGTGGATTCATTGCGGAATGCGCGCAAAAGGGCATGTTCATCGACGGCGCCGGGCTGAAGCCGCTCGCGAAGGGAACCCGTGTCCGCCTCTCCGGCGGCAAGGTGACCGTATCCGACGGTCCATTCGCTGAAGCAAAAGAGGTCGTGGGCGGATACTCCCTGATCGAGGCCGCCACGCACGCGGACGCCGTCGAGCTGGCCACGAAATTCATGGAGCTGCACCGTACCTACTGGCCCGAGTTCGAGGGCGAGTCCGAGGTGCGCCCTCTGGAGGAGTGAGGGAGCAAGTGGAGGAGTGAGGGAGCACGGTGTCGGGGACCATTCGCACGCACAGACAGTGCCCCAAGCATGGTCCCTGACACTTTTTCTCCGCGCTCGACGGAGCCGAGGAGCAGGTTCAGGCCTCTCAGAGTGCCCCCGTTCCGGGTTCACTCTCTAGCCGCCTCAAATTGTCCATGGCACTTTGCGGAGTGCCAATTGGCTACCGCTCCGGCCAATGCCATGCCGGCTGGTCGAGCATGCTCTGTCCGCTCACCACCGTCTGGCTCAACTCCTTCTCCAGACGAATGGTGTGGCAATGCGGCTGGTCTTCCAGCGCCGCGATGAGGCGCGGCGCATGCGACACCACCCAGACCTGCGTGCGCATGGCGGCGTCGGCGATCAGGCGCGCCAGCGGTGGCAGGAGATCGGGATGCAGGCTGGTCTCCGGTTCGTTGAGCACCATCAGCGGCGGCGGCCGCGGCGTATGCAGGGCGGCAATCCAAAGCAGGTAGCGCAGCGTGCCGTCGGAGAGTTCCGCAGCCGACAACGGACGCAACAGCCCGTGTTGCGAGAAGTGCAGCAGGAAGCGGCCGTCCGTGTTGCCTACTTTGACTTCCGCGCCGGGAAACGCATCGGCGACGGCGGCATCGAGCGCGTCCGCGTCGCCGATTTCGCGGATGGTCTGCCACGCGGCGGCGACATCCCGACCATCGTGGCTCAGCACGGGCGTGCGCGTGGCCAACTGCGGCAGGCGCGCCGGCGCATCCGCGTCCGAACGGAAATGGTCGTAGAAGCGCCAGCCGCGGATCGTTTCGCGCAGGGTCAACACCTCAGGGGCACTCTGCGCATCGGCGATCTGGCCGAACAGGCTCTCGAACGGATTGAGGTGCTGATGTATCACTCGCCAACTGCGCCCATCGCGCACACGCGCCATGCCGCCATCCCGATCGACCAGGGTGCTCGCTGCGCGCAGGAACGGCCCGTTCCAAATCGTCTCGCGCTTGATCTGCGGATCGAGCGCGAAAGCGCTCAACGATGGCTCCGGGTAGCCTAGATCGACGGCATAACCGAGGTCGTCGCTGGCGAATCCCAGGCACAGACGCACGGATTCCTGCCGCGGGCCACCCTGCACCGGCACCTCGCCGCGACGCATCGCACGGCTGATCGTCTCCGGTCCTGCCCACAACGCCGAACCCAGGCCGCCCTCGCGCGCGAGCGCCGGCACGATGCCCGCCTGCGCCGATTCGGCGAGCAAGCGCAACGCGCGGTACAGATTCGACTTGCCGCTGCCGTTCGCGCCGACGACGAGATTGAGCCGTCCCAGCGGCACGATCAGTTCGCGCAGCGAGCGGTAGTTCGCAACGGCAAGCGTGGTCAGCATGGGGGCGACTCCTTCGCTCAAACCAGCGCGGACTTTATAACGGGGTCCGGAGCGGGGCCAGAACAAGGCCAAGCGTCGATGTCGTGAGCATCCACGTGAGCCCAGCTGCATTTTCCGCGCGGGTGGGCCGCGAAGTGAACCTGATTCCGATATGGAAAGCGTCCCTGCCCTGTCTTACGACCCTGTCATGCAGGTTCTGGCGCTGGAGCCGGCGCCGACTTCCACGAAAGGATCAGGTAGGCGATAGCGAGGAGCGTAATCACGGCGCTCAGTTCCGCCGCCTTCGCGCAGAACGCGGGAAGTATCCGGTACCAGTGGATGGCGGCGACAAAAACCGCGAGCGCAAGCACGGGAACGGCCTTGAGATACCAGGCGATCCACTTCTCCGGGAACAGCAAGGCAAGCATGGCGGGTATCAACAGGACATCGGCCAGCGCGCCGACCTCGAGAAAGTGCAGTCCCATGCGAAAGCACTTCTCCGCTGGCCCGGAGTCACAAAAGACATTCGCGACCGCGAAGAGCCCCATGCCGAACAAGCTGGCCAGTCCCACCGACCACAGGCACGTTGCAAGCAGGCAGAGCCGGGCGACCTGTGCCCAGGTTTCCCGAAGGCGACCCCGCTCACTGGCCAGCAAAGCGAAAACCGCAGCCTTTCGCTGGAACCACCGCCACGTGCTCGCAAGCGATCGCCCCGCCTTTCCTGGCACCGAATGCGCTTCGATGCTCTCTTCGGTGCGAAGCGTAACGATCCAGTCCGCACCGCTGTTTTCCAACGCCTCCACGGTGTAACCGCGGTCCGCAAGTACTTCCAGCAATGCGGCCCTGGCTTCCGGCAACAACCCGTCGCTGCGGTAACGAGCCAACAGGACGCGCGTATCCAACGCCCGGTAGTGGTGAAAAAAATCCTGCGCCTGCCCAGTCATTGGGACATTCCTCTTTGGGGGTTTCCGTTCCGCACTGACCGCTTCCACACCACCATCGAGGCCAAACTAGCGCACGCAACGGAGCCGCTCAAGATCGCGCCAGCGGAAAGAAAGAGAAACCGGAAAGCAGGATCGATTCCCGCAACGCCCGCTTCAAGAAAGTGCACGCTGACCACTGCTTCTAGCAGACTGACGCGCAAGACCGTTGCCGTTATGCTCCCCGGCACAGGCGTCATCGGCGAACGATGAAGCCGCAGGCGGGGAGGCCCACGTGACCATGCATCGATTCCAGCGTGCAGTTGTCGCTTTGTTTGCAGCGACCATCGGACTCACAAGCATTCCCCAGACGTGCCGGGCCGACACCGTACCGAAACCGGCCGATCATCCTTGGCTGATCAAGGCCGACCGCGTCTTCGACGCGCGCAGCGAACAGACGCATTCCGGCTGGGTGGTGCTGGTGCAGGGCGACAAAATCGCCGCAGTGGGGCCGGCTTCGCAAGTAAACGTACCGGCCGGCACGCAAACCATCACCCTTCCGGGCACCACCCTGCTGCCCGGCCTGATCGACGCGCATTCGCACATCTTCCTGCACCCGTACAACGAAACCCTGTGGAACGATCAGGTGCTGAAGGAAACGCTGCCCTATCGCACCATCGAAGCCGTGCAGCACGTGCACGACACGTTGATGGCCGGCTTCACCGCCCTGCGCGACCTGGGTACCGAAGGTGCAGGCTATGCGGACGTCGACGTGCAGCGCGCGATCGACCAGGGCCTGATTCCTGGCCCGCACCTGTTTGTCGCCACGCGCGCCACCATCGCCGCGCATTGCTACGGTCCAGGCCCGCTGGGTTTCCGCGCCGACCTGGATCTTCCGCAAGGCGGTATCCCGGTCAGCGGCGTCGCGCAGATGATCGACGCCGTGCGCGACCAGGCCGGCCACGGCGCAGACTGGATCAAGCTCTATGCCGACTACCACTGCGGCAAGAGCAAAGGTGCCGTGCCCACGTTTACCCAGGAAGAATTGAATGCCGCGGTGGAAACCGCGCACTCGATGAACCTGCCGGTTGCCGTGCATTCCACCACGCCCGAAGGCATGCGCCGTTCGGTGCTTGCCGGCGTCGACACCATCGAGCATGCCTACGGCGGCACGCGCGACGTGTTCGAACTCATGAAGCAGCACAACGTCGCCTACATGCCCACGCTCGAGGCGGAGGCCGCTTACGCAGAATATTTCCGCGGCTGGAAGCCCGGCCTGCCTCCCACCGAAGACATGCAACAGGCGGCCCACGCCTTCAAGCTGGCCATGCAGGCGGGCGTCACCATCGGCTCGGGCAGCGACGTGGGCGTATTCACCCACGGCACCAACTACAAGGAGCTGGAGTGGATGGTGCGCGACGGCATGTCACCGGCGCGCGCGCTGCTTGCCGCCACGGCCGTCGATGCGAAGGTCCTGCGCCAACAGGACCGATTCGGACAATTGAAGGCCGGTCTGGACGCCGACATCATCGCCGTCCAAGGCGATCCGACAGCGGACATCAGCGCCATCGAACACGTGCCTTTCGTGATGAAGGGCGGCGCCATATACAAGCAGCCGCAATAGGCAGGCGGGCTCGGCCGGCCGCTTTCAAACGGGGCCAGCGTCGACTTCCTGCAACGCATGCGTCAAGAAAGTGCACCCTACCCCTGTTTGATGAAACCCTCGCGCACCCTGCCGCCTGCGTCGCCCATGGCGCAGCGCGGCCGGTCTGGCAGCGTAAACCACGCAGTTGCCGGTATCACAGGCATGCCTCTGGGCAGCGAAGGTCCGCTACGGGTCGCTGATTGCATGGATCGGCGGTCCCGGCGAGACGCAGGGTGTCACACCGATCTTGCCATTCGGTCAGCTCGGACTGAACACGCCGGACAACACCATGACCAGCCCGACGACGGACACGGTCCAGACCAGGGTGCGCAGGTAAGGAATGCCAGCCGCATAGACCGGCAGGTAGACAACGCGAGCCCAGAAATAGAGTTCGGCACCAAGCACCGTCCTGGCACCGGTGCGCTGCCCCACCACGACCACCAGCACGGCGACGGCAAAGAACGCGAAGGTCTCCAGGAAATTGCGGCTGGCGCGATCCATCCTTGCGGCCATCCCGGTCAGCGGCACCGCCTCGTCGCGATTGCCAGTGTTCCAGGCCATGCCACGCTGTAACAGCGACAGCAGCGTGGCCAGCAACAGGTAGATCAGCCCCAGCGCTGTCGACCACCCCAACATCTTCAGTTCGAC
Source organism: Rhodanobacter sp. 7MK24 (assembly GCF_014842995.1). Lineage (GTDB taxonomy): Bacteria > Pseudomonadota > Gammaproteobacteria > Xanthomonadales > Rhodanobacteraceae > Rhodanobacter_A. Next base: position 771,600 of record NZ_JACYXL010000001.1, on the reverse strand, counting down.
CGGCATTTCGCACCTCCCCGATTGGGTCAGGCGACATGATGCGCCGCAAGGGGCGCCCGGTACTATCCGCAAGCTTCACTCGGAGCTCCGGTGAATGGCGCGTCCTCAAATACCTGACGGTCGCCGATGACGCCACGCACGAGGCGGTCGTCATCGAGGTCGAGCGGGGGATCTCCGGTATGGATGTGGCACAGGTGATGGATCGCCTGGCGTAGCCCCGTCCCCCTTGTCCTTACTTGGGGGGATCGTAGTTGGGCTTCTCTTCCACACCCTTCTCCACCCGCGCCAGCGTCGCCTTCAGCCGGTCCAGCTGGTCAGGATCCTTTGTCGTGACGATCTGTTTCTTGAGAATGGCCACGTAGGCGGTTTTCATCGCGTCAGCCGCAGGCACCGCAATATCCGGTTTGACACCGACATGCTCCCAGTTCGTATGCGTGACGGGGTTGACGGCACGGCCCACCGGAATGAAGGCGACGAAACCGTGGCCCAGTGCGAAGACATCGCCGGGATTGGCGCCGCCACCCGTGCTCGTACCCACCAGCGTGGCCCGCTTTTGCGTCTGGAAATCGTAGGCACATTCTTCGCCGCCGGAGAACGTGAGCGCAGACGTCAGCACATACACGGGCCTGGTGTAGCGTGGCCCGCTGACGGCAGCCGTCCAGAACTGCTGTGTCTTGTCGCCTTTGCGCCAGTACAAGTCGTTGAGGTGACGGCTATCGCCCTCGGCGAAGAAGTAGCTGAGCAAGGTGGCGACCGAGGAAGGATCACCGCCACCGTTCTTCCGCAGATCAATGATCAGTGCATCGCTTCCGGCAACCAGGTTCATCGCAGCGGCATATCCGGTCGCCACAAAGTCGGCCGGCAGAAAGCCGCGGATGTCCAGGTAACCCACGTTGCCCGGGAGTCGTTCCACTTTGGCGATGCCGTAGGCGTACTGGCTCGCCATCGTCCGCTGCTCATCGATCTGTTTCGGCGTAAGCGCCGTGTCGTCGTTTTCGTCCGGCTTGAAAGTCGGGTCATACATGATCCGCAGGTGCCGATCCATCCCGACCGACTGCAGGTCATGGGTCAATGCCTTGGCGAACGTGTCGGTCGTTGCGTCGTGCTCATAGGCATGGCCAGCGACCTTCGCGTCGAGTGCGGCAGCCACCTTGCTGGCGACGTCGGGAAATACGTAGTTCGCCTGCATCTGCTTGCCGAGACTCGCAACAACTGCCTGGCGGGTGGATGCGTCGACCGGACCGGCGGACGGGGCCACCTGTGCAACCGCCACGCCCAGTGGTGCCAGCAACAACACGCACGACGTAATGACGCGACAAAGGCGCATGAATGCTCTCCTTGTAAAACAGCCGTTGATGAAAACCTGGCGCGGCACTGCCGTCTCGGTTCGCAGCCAACGTGACGCGAACGGCATGTGACCGCACTAAGCGCGGAACGATATCTAAAATGTCGCATATAATGTTGTCGATGACATAATCTTGTGTCTTTACGCATGAAAACATCAAAACAGGAAGACTAAACGTTGCGAAACCATGCGATAGACGGCATCGACCGCAAAATCCTCAGCGTCCTGCTGACGCACGGACGAACGAGCTTTCGCGAGCTTGGTGTGCAGGTCAATCTCAGCCCGAATGCCACGGCGGAACGCGTCGCGCGCCTGCAGCAGCGCGGCATCATTACCGGGTTCCAGGCCAACGTTTCGATGGAAGCCATGGGCTTCGGACTGCACGCGTTTGTCGACGTGAAGCTCCAGCCGGGCGCCAGCATGGAGGCGTTCGAACAAGTCCTGCAAAGCATCGACGTCGTCCACGACGCGGTGTCGCTGACGGGTTCGTTTGACGCGCGCCTACGCGTCGCCTGCAGGGACACCGCTCATCTTGGAGAACTCATCGAGTCGCTGCGCTCAGTCGCAGGCGTGCAGGAAACTAGTAGCACGGTTATCTGCCGCCCCCTGGACGTGACGTCGCGGGTTGGCAAGGTTGGAAAAGCATCGCGCACATCAAAATAGCTGCCGGTGTTTGTACTGGCTCTCGCCCAAGCAGTTGTCGGTCACCGCCAACAACAGTGCGACAGGCAATCCTCCGTTAGATGGTCAGCCAGCAAGCGATGCAGGTCAGCTCAACTGCGCTGCGCGTCGGAACCCGGCGCCAAAGGCAACACTGTGGAAACAGAGCCGAGCAATCTGTACGAAGACCTCGTCCATGGCACCGAAGGGAGCCTGGAGCACTGATCCTTCTCTTCGCCGGCAATACCTGAGGTTGCCACTGACACCCTTTCCCAAGCGGCCGCACAATGAACCTGACACGCTTTCCCGTTTCAGCAGGGCCGGCGCCGACTTCCCGCAACGCATGCCTCAAAACGCCGCCCTTGCTTGTTCAAGGCTCAATCCGGAACTCCAATCCGATCCTCGTGGTCAACGCCAGGGCGTACCGGTGTGGACGCGCTTCGAAAGGGGATCCAATGAAGAAGCAGTTAGGTAAGGCCGCTGCTGTTGCTGCAGGTTTGCTGCTTACGATGCAGGCATTCGGGGCGGACACGATCGGCGCGTCTGGCGGAGATCCGGATGCGGCAGCGCTGCATGCCTTGTGGAATGCCTATGAGCACGCCGTGGCGACGAAGGACGCCCCGGCATTGCTGCGCATGTACGTGAGTGCAGACGCACCCGTGATGGGCGGCTTCGCCCCCAGGTCCTATGCGCTCGTGACTGCCGCCAACAAACAGCCTGTACCGCGTACCCTCCTGATCACCGCCAAGGAAGACGTCGCCGGCGAGGTGAAACTTCCACCCGACCAGATCGAAAATCTCGACATCCATTCCGACGGCGAGGTCGGGTCGATCTCCTTCGACTACAGGGCGAAGGTGGGACACGGACGCATCGTCTGGACAACGGTCCTTACAAACGATGGATGGAAAATCGCCTCCGTCGTCTATTCGATCAACCTGCCCGCGGCGGATCGCGCGGGAACCGCCGGCTGAAGTAACCAATGCCCCACGAGATCCGCCCAGACTCGCTCGACACCGCTCGGACCACGCCGGGCGTCCTCCCTCCTGCCAGAGCACTCAGCGGAACCAGGGCTAAGGCTCAGTCACCCAAAAGCGAACCTGACCCGTTTCGCGGCCTGGACTTCGGCGGGGGAATCCTGACTCCGCTTTCGCCCGAAGTGACAAGCCTCTTTTCGAAGGTCACGTCCAGGTGACATCGAAATAGAGTGCATGGTGATCGGACCCAGGCTGGCTTCTCGTGAGCACGCCAGGCTTGGAGACTTGCAAATCGGCGGAGTGCAAAACGTAGTCGATCTCGCCCATGTTGGCATGGGTATCCGATCCAGAATTGGCAACCGAAAACTTTCTGAATTTGGCAATCTCCCGCACGCTCACCGAATCCATCACCGACCTTGTCTTGCTAAAAAAGTTAAACATAGCAAGAAGCCCACCGTCGCCTACAGCGCTATTCAGAGCTTTGGCAATGCTCTTGATCGACTCCTTGCCGACAGTCGACATCTGCTGATCCGGACGGTAGTTAAAGTCCCCGACCAAAAGGAATTTTCTGCGTTGAGCGACGTATTGCTCATTGATGAAATCAAGAAGCGTGATCATCGCTTGCGATGCATTCATCGGCGACGGATGGGCGAGCAATAGGTCGAACGAATCGTTCTGCGCGGCATTTTGTATAGTCATGCGCGCCAATTGGCGAGTACCAAATGTTTCGCGCACTTGCCTTAGCCCGGCATCTATCGTGCGGAACGCTTCAAGGTAGGTGAGCGTGTTCTGCATCCGAATTTGATTGGCAGCGCTCTTGTCGGCCTTGAATACCGCAAAGGTTTCGTCGCCGCGATGGTTATTGACACCCTGCTTATGTGGATCGCAGTAATCGTACTCACAGCCCCAATCCTTGGAAAGGCGGCCAGTTGAAGCAAACAAATCGCGCCCAAATGCCCGAAACTCCTGATCACCGTTGCTTGTACCGAATTCGACAAAACAATAATAATCCGGCCACCAGACCGAAAAATTTCTGAGATCTTTTATAATATTGGCGCGCTTGGCCGGATCCGAGTTGTTGCCAAGACGCTGAAGGTTTTGATAGGCAATACGCATATGAGCTCCGCACTCGCATACCATCTGTCATGATGCATGAAAGATCCGAACTCGAACCCAGAGCAAGATCTTGTGCAGCGGGGCAATGCTGAAGCAAACCAGCTTCATCCCGGAACCGTACCGCATCCAACCACACACCAACACCCCATGCCGCGTCACCCGGACCTTTTGTTCACCAGAGCGACTTCTTGGCCTCTATATTTTCTTCCTTGAATTTTTTCGGTTTGATGCCCCCTGACCCCTCCCACACGGATCGACTATTTTTGTGATAATCATGAATCGACATCCATTTTCCTGTGGAATATAAAAACCACAATCGCTTGGTTGGAATGATCTGCGTCAATTTCACCTCCATCGCGTCAGCGGCTTCTCCCGCGCTGAGAGCAACGCCCGTTTTCGAGTTGACTACACCCGAAAAGTCGTCGTCAGGCACCTCAATTGCAAGGACGACCCAATCGCCCAGATGCATCGTCACGTAGTCGCAGGCGTAGGACAGGTCTGCCGATACACATTGGCCCGGAATACTGATATCCGCCTCCGAAGGTGATCGGCCGCTACTCGACGACGCTATCGACGTGGAGCCAAGCGCGCGCTCCTCAGAACTTGGATTAGGATCTAAACCGCGAAACAAGATTCCGTCGATCGATCCAGAATTCACCGCTTTATAGAAGATCATCGCATTCGATCCTTTGAAGAATGCCGGAAAACCTAACCTCAGCCTGCGCGACCAAGCCATGCATGTTTGATCGCTACTGTGCCGCCAACTGAACCTGACCACATTCCCCTCCAACCAGCTGAGCCCCTCAGAGTCGGACAGCTCCGAAAAACCGCAGCCACGCCGGAAAGCCAAGCGTCATACCTGCTTTCCAGACCCCTTCAGAAAAACAGGTCCCTGATCTCATCCAGATTGCTGCCGCGCCCGCCGGATTCCTTCTCGAAATCCTCGGTCACCTCGGGCACCAGGGCCTCGAAGATGTCCTGGGCGAACCGCCTGCAGTTGCCCTTGTCGTAGCTGGGATAGAGCTTTCGAACCTCGCCGAAAGCCTGAAAGACCCTTCGGCAGGTAATCGTATTGCGACTGACATGCCGCTCGAGAAGCGTGTTGTACTTGCTCGCCGAGGCGCCGAGCTGGAAGGTGTCCTGGCCGTTGTTTCTCGAGATCCGAAGCAACACCGGCCGATATCGAAGGTACCCGCGTCTCACCAGCGTCGTAGGGATGGTCTGGCCGAGCTCGATCATGAGCTCCTGATGATGGGATCCGTCCCAGCCCGTGCCTCTCAATGCGATCGACCGGACGAAGTAATGCTGGTACTTGCTGAAAGGAAACTCCGCATTCAACTTCAGCGAGTTGTCCGTTCCGCCCCTGCCGCGGTTAGTGTCATCGTCCCAGATATCATCCATGGCGCCGCTCCTGTTGATGGCCCTATGAGGTATTGCGCAATCGGGCGCGCGATTCGGTCAGCACATGCCGCGGGGCGCACGCTGGACAAGGAGTGGACCCGATGCGCCCTCTTTTCCCCGCTCCCGCCCGAATAACTCCCGCGCCGAATAAAGCGCGTCCTGCCGCAGCGCGCAGCAGATTGATCTCGCCCAGGCTGCCCGGGCCCAAGCGGCCGTTGTTCGCGAAGCTGCTCCCCTGAAAACAGGAAGCCGGAGCCGATGGCCGCGGCTTGATCGCCCCTCTCGCCTATCCGCCGCTTATCCGCGGGGCGCTGAAGCTGCCGCCTTGGCGGCGCCCGATGGGCTGCGTCATCCCGGCCCGACCTTCACGCCAAGGGGCTGGACTCGACGCTCACGCATCGGTGAGCATAAGCGGCAGATGCCTGTCCCTCCCACGCCGCCCGAAGAATTGCTGCAGCTGCTACCCGACGCGGTGGTGCAAACGGACGCACGGTGGGTCATCACCTACCTCAATCCCGCCTGGCACAAGCTCACGGGTTACCCGGTCGACGGGACGCTCGGCCAGTCCCTGCTCGACTTCGTGCATCCCGACGACACGGGCGCCTTGAGGGCAGGCATGCCGGTGTTTCGCCTGCGCTTCGCCAACTCGGACTACCGCTGGATGCGTCTGCAGTTGCATCCGAAGACCGACGCGGCGGATCGCGTGCTCAGTCGCCAGGGTGTCCTGATCGAGATCACCGAGATCAGCGAGCAGGTCCTGATGGAGGATCGCCAGCGCTTCCTGCGGCTGCTGGAAACCATCGACGGCGTCGTCTGGGAAGCGGAACTTGGCGTGGGCAATACCTTCCTCAGCCCGCAGGTCGAGCGCCTTTTCGGCTACTCGGTGGAAGAATGGCGGGCCGACCCGGGTTTCTGGCGGGCGCACGTGCATCCCGACGACCTGGCCGAGGCGCTGGTCATCGACGATGCCGCGTACTATGCAACGCACAGCTATGCGTACGAAATGAGCTACCGGTTGATTGCCAAATCCGGCGATGTCATCTGGGTGCGCGACCTGTGCCGCGTGGACGTCGAGCACGGGCGCCCGAATCGCATGATCGGCCTGATGATCGACGTGACCGAACAGAAGAGTACCGAACTCGAACTGGTGCAATCCGACAACCGCTATGCACTCGCCACCCGCGGCTCCAACGACGGCATCTGGGACTGGAACCTGCAGACTGGCGTCCTGCATGTGTCGCAGCGCTTCAACGAGATTGTCGGGCTGAGCGGCACCGGCCACCTGCATGAAGACGGCTGGCAGTTTCTGCAGCAGCTCATCGATCCCGATGACCTCGAGCGCGTGGAGGCTGCCTACCGCAGGCACCTGTCGGACCATCACCCGAACTTCTCCGTGGATTTCCGCGCCCGCCATGGATCGGGGCGGCCGGTATGGCTCAACTGGCGCGGCATCGCCCAATTCGAAGACGGCATCGCCGTGCGGATGGCCGGATCGCTGAGCGACCTGGCGGAACGTGGCAGCTCGTACGACGCCTTGACCAACCTGCCCGGCCGGCCGTTGTTCCGCGATCGCCTCGAACACGCCATCGCGCTGCATCGAGACAGCGCTTCGAAAGGCGGCGACGCGCCGTCACACGAGGACACCACCCCGTTCGCCGTGCTGCTGCTGGACCTCGACCGGTTCAAGGCCGTCAACGACACCCTTGGGCACCATGTGGGCGACCAACTGTTGCAGCAGGTCGCACGCCGGCTTGAATCCTGCGTCCGTGCCATCGATTTTGTCGCCCGCATGAGCGGCGACGAGTTCAACGTGCTGCTTGAGTCCATCGACCACGCGGGCGCCTGCGACCGGGCCCGGCAGATTGCGACCGCCCTCGCGGCCCCCTATCGGATCGACTCGCACACCGTGACCTGCGGCGCGAGTATCGGCGTGGTCAACAGCCAGATCGGCTTCACGAGCACCGACGACTACCTGCGCGCCGCAGACGCCGCCATGTACCAGGCCAAGAGCCATGCGTTGGGCGTGTATGTTTTTTCGGGGGATGGGGACGCAAGCTGACGGGGTCTCGCTCACTTCCATCAGAGGCACAAGTGACCTCATTATGGTTCGAGCCGATTTCCGCACCTTAATTGCCGTCCCGTTATCACACCGATACTTGCGGCGTCAGCGTCTTGCGTGACAGGATTTGGCGCAGGGGAATCTTGGTCGTATCACCGAGGAATCGCTTTTTATTGCGATTCACGCTCCCCGTGTGACTTAAGGGGAAGTCAGGCGAGGCCAATGGATGACCGGCGATGATACCCAGGCTAGCTGCTCACGGATGCATGCATCCGTGAATGTGCAGTGCGCGGCTATCGGCCACGCCCTTTCGTTTCCCCAAGTTTTCGCACACGCGCACTCCCTTGCGTGGCGTTGCCGCGCGTTCGCTTCAACACCAACACTGAGGACAACATGGAACAGATGAATAAGGGCAAGGTAGTCCGGCCACGCACCCTGCGCATGACGCGCATCGCGGCGACGTTGCTGGGGGCACTCGGGTGTGCGGCGTCATTGACGGCCGGCGCAACGACGACAACATCGCCAACGCTGCTGGCGGCCCTGCCGGGTGGCTCGGGCCTGAGCACGCCTGTCGGATACCTAATGCAGGGCAGCGACGGCAACCTGTACGGCGCCGCCATGCATCGCAACAGCACCAATTCCGGCGGTGTCTATCGTGTCTCGATGACAGGCACATATACCGACTTCTACGACATCAGTCCCGCGGCGCAACAGCAGCCGTTCGGCGGCTTGTTCCAGGCGAGCAACGGCGAGCTCTACGGCACCTTAGTCAGCGCATCCAACGGCACTGCTCCCGGCGGCGCCATCTATAGCCTCACCACGGGTGGCCAGTACACCAACGTGCACACCTTCGCCAACGCGACTTGGTCCGGCTTGAACCAGTACAACAGCGATGGCGCCTCGCCCGAAGCGAACCTGGTGCAGGGTCCCGATGGCACGCTCTATGGCGTTACCTACAGCGGCGGCGAGTCGGGCGACGGCACGCTCTATTCGATCAGTGCCGCCGGCAGCTTTTCGCTGCTCTACACCTTCAGTCCAACCGGCGCCATGACCGGCACCCACCCCAGCGGATCGCTCGTGTTCGGCAGCGATGGCAACCTGTATGGCACCACGATCAATGGTGGTGACAATGACTCGGGCATTATCTATCGCGTCATACCGGGTGGCGGCATCACGCAGATCTTCTCGCTTCCCACGAGCGGCACCGGCAGCTGCTACGCCGCTGAATTCGGCGGGGTCAATGGCACCTTGTTAGCGGCCGCCAATGGCAAGCTCTATGGCGCGCTCTGCAGGGCGGGCACCAACGCCGCCGGGCTGATCTACAGCTTCGATCCCACCACGACCACATTCACCGCGCTGCACGATTTTGGTGCCGGTTCGCAGGGCAGCATCACCGGCCTGGGTCCCAATGGTCCCCTGGTGTTGGGCGCGGACGGCAACCTTTATGGTTCGACCGGTGCGGGCGGCACCTACAATGGCGGCACGATCTTCGAATTGACGCCGGATGGTTCATCGTACAAGGTGCTTTACAGCTTCAATAACGCCGATCCGCTTGGCTACTATCCCGGATCGCTCATGTTGGGCTCGGACAACAACCTCTATGGCACGACCACGCTCACCGGCAGTGGCAACAATGGCGCAGTTTTCCGCTTTCCGTACATGGCACCCAACGATGTCGTGATGACCAATGCAAGCACCAGCTCGCTCGACGTTCGCCTGATCAACCAGGTAGGTGCAAAGCAAGTGTTGCAGACCGTCGCCAAAGGTTACTACCCGGTCGCCGTGGCGGATTTCAACGGTGATGGCTTCCAGGACATCCTGTGGACCAGCGCCAACAACGATCTCTACTTGTGGCTGGGCGGCAAGAACGGCGGTAACGGCTTCACGTCGGCTTACATGGGCAAATATCCGGCGGGTTGGAGCATCACCGGTGCGGGCGATATCGACGGCGACGGCAATACCGATCTCTACTGGATTAACACCAGCACGCATCAGTTCGGCTACTGGCTGATGAATGGCACGACCATCAAGAGCACGTACACCACCTCATACGCGCCGGGTTACTACCCGATCGCGGAAGGCGACTTCAACGGCGACGGCAAGCTGGACGTGCTGTGGAGCAGCGCCAATAACGACCTTTACCTGTGGGCCAGCAACGGCACCAGCGGCAGCAGCCGTTTCACTTCAGCCTATGCCGGCTCCTACCCGGTTGGCTGGAAGCTCGTCGGCGTCGGCGACCTCGACGGCGACGGCAAGAGCGACCTGGTGTGGATGAAGGACGATGGATCTCAGTGGGGCTACTGGCTGATGAACGGCGTCCAGCGCAAGTCCGTCGTAACCGTGTCGAACGCAGGCGCGGAATCCTCCACCATTGTCGCCGTCGATGACTACAACCACGACGGCCTTGCCGATCTGGTGTGGAGCAACGGCAGCAACCTGATCCTGTCAACCAACGCGGGCACGTGCGCATCGCAATGCACCTTCACACCCACCACGCTCGCGACACCCGCCGCAGGCATGACGATCTTCAAGAAGAACGTGCCCAACACGCCATAAGCGAAACGCAGGCGATGAAGCATAGATTTCCCGCTTCATCGCCTGCGTATTTTTCAATCTGCATCGATGCCGTTGATCGCGGAAAATGCCTGAGACTTCGGGACCTGAAACACCAAGGCAAGAAAAAGAAAGGGTTCGAAGAAATATTCCAACGCTGAAAAATCTCTCCAATGCCATTGCCGTATTTTCAAATGATTTCAGAGGCGCTCAAACTCCACACTGTCAGAGCAGATTCGTAGCCGACATTTCAAAACACCATTTCGGTAAATCGCATTCCGCCTCTCTGTTTTTCTGCTGAATGCCTCCACCCGTCGCCCAGCCGTTAGGCACGCGTCTTTTCAATGCCATCTTGGATGGCCTTCTTGAGCGTATCCAGGTCGATATCCTTGAGCGCCTTGAACTTGATGCAGTAGCCGGTGACATTCGCCTTGCCGATCGAGTCGCCGTACGTGTCCTGCAGATACTTCTTGTCGTCCATGCCCATGATGTAAACCGACAGCCCCGCCGAGTTGGCGCTGATCCCTGCCTGAAATACTTCCTTGGTCTTGCCGTTGGCGTATTGCTTGCCAAGCGTGCCGTAACCGATGCACGGGTTGGAGACAATCTTGCCGCTTTCGTCCTTCCCGTCGAGGAACCACAACTTGCAACCCGGGTTCATGTCGAGAATGGCGCCATGGAGCATCCGCATATCGCTCTGCTTTGGCTCCGGCAGGGCTTCGAGATAGCGGCTGATCTGAGCCTTTGTCGTCATGGTGCGCCTCCGGTGGGCTTGGTCCTGCGCCTGACTATCGAAACACACGGATAACGGGACGGGGATGCGTAGTCTTGGAACGGCTGCTTTGGGTCGAAAGCGGACACCTCGTTAATGCGGTTGCCTAGCTACCGGGCTTGAACCCAAGCCCGAAAATCCCTTCCCACTCGCCATCCCAGCAGCAGTCATAAGGCGCTTTCCCGTCGATGTCTTTGATCCGTGGATCTGCCCCATGGGCCAACAGCATTCTCGCGATATCAAACTTACCCATCCGGATGGCGTGGTGCAGAGCCGTCTCGCCTCTTTCACGCTGGACATCGCACTCAATGCCGGCTTCAAGGAGCAACCTGACCGCGTTCGTGTCACCCCACGTGATGGGCGCAAACAGAGGGGTGCTACCAAAGATCCCAATAGACTTGACCGTCGGCCGCTCCTGATAGCCACCGAATTCGACAATGCCCCAGACCGCATCAAGTACATCATCAACAGAGTGGTATTCGCGCATCCATCGCTCCCGCATACCGGTGTCCGCTTCGGGTCGGAAGCAGATATCGCTGATCGCCGCCCTATCGCACGTTGGATTTGTGCAGCCTGCGAAGGAAGAGTGCAAACATGCACAGTAGCGTGCATGCTGCCGCCACCAAGCTCATTGAGCCTACCAGCATCGCTAAGTAACCCCCAACCGTGGCCGGCCCGCAAGGCCCCATTCCGCCAAGGGCCAACAGGGCTCCAGCCAAGAGGGCGATGCCAACGAATATAACAAGCAGTTTGGATGCAGTCTTCACGCTGGAATTCCTCTTTCCGCAAGGCTGTTCGGTGTAAAGCTGGTCGACCACCCTAGGTCCGCTCCGGGTCGAGAGCGGACCTTAGCTCATGTCGCCAGCCAGCTGCAGTTCAGAAGAAATTCTTTACCAGCACGTAGACCACGAAGGCAAAGAAAGCCGCAAAGGCCATCCACCATACGATCTTTCCACCCCTGGTTTTTGGCGATGTGCCGCCTACTCCCGCCATGGCAATTCTCTCCTTTATTTGAATCCGCTCTGGGTCGGAAGCGGACGTTGCTTTGAAAGCGCCCAGCTCAAGGCCTCCCTAGCCAGGAAGGCTAACCACTGGCATGAAGCCGCCAAAGATCATGCGCTTGCCATCGAAAGGACAGTCCGCCGCGGCTTCCATGCGCGGATCTTGCATAAATTTCGCCATGCCGGCATCGCGAGCGGCCTTGTCGGGCCACTCCACCCAGGAAAACACCACGGATTCATCCTGCGTCGCCTGCACAGCGCGGCGAAAGTCGGTGAGCTTGCCATCGGGCACGTTGTCGCCCCAGCATTCCACCACCCGGATAGCGCCGTACTCCACGAAAATAGCGTCAAAGGTGCGGGCGTGCTCGATAAACTTCTCGCGGTTGACGTTGGGTACGGCGATCACGAAACCATCGATATAGGACATGATTGTCTCCTTGGCTGAAGCGTGGCCGGTATGGTCACCTTCATGCGTGCGACGAATGAGCGCCTGCGGGATCGACACGGGGCCTCTTGAGAAGCTGTCCGCTTTGGGTCGGAAGCGGACAAGTCACCCCGGGGTAACGAGGTAGCCCTTCAGGATCGCTCGCTTCCACCCTTTGCCGTCCATGCATCGCAGGATATTGTCCTCGACGTTTTCTATGGGCGTGTACCAGTGCGAGGATCGCTCCAGCTGGTCCACGCATATCTTTAAGTTCGCATCAGCCGACACGTTGTCGCAAACGTCCTGCGAGACTGGTAACGGCGCCGCCCTTGGCGCCCAGCATAACGTGGCATAAGGGGCTTCCAGCATATGCGACCGCGCCCGTACATACGGGTTGAGCTGACTGCACCCCATAGTCATGACGGCAATGGGTAAGGAAGCTAGCAGCCGGCTTATCCAGCGACGGCCCTCTCTGTCGGTCTGCAGCATCCCTAACTCTCCTCTCTCCAGTCGCGCGCTATCTCAGTGCATGTTCGCTTTGGGTCGAAAGCGGATATCCATTTCATGACCTGAACTCGCGCGTGACCTCGATGAGGCCGACGATGTTGTCGTTTAGGTCTTCAAGATCCTCAGCTGGCACCCACCACTCCGTGTGGTGAGACCCTCCCACGCGTTGAATTTGGTATCGGCTCATGAAAGATGTTCGCACCTGAAAGCGAGTGCCCGCACCAAAGCCACTGTCATGCACATTCCATCTATCCGCTATCTCGGCTGCGTACTGCTCATTGGTAACCGGATAGAAAATGGGCTGTTCGGGCAGGCGCAGAGATCACCGCCTGAAACCTGCGTGGCGTAGCAACTCCAATTCCTCGGGTCCAACAGGGCGGTACATCACCGTAACTTCGTCAGAACTCGTCATATCGACTCCCGTTCTCTCATAAGTGTCTTTCGACGTGCACTCCGGGTCGAAAGCGGACACTTCAATGTTCGCTTAGCGCCCTCAGAAGCGCGGCCTTCAACGAACCGTGCACTTCGCTCTGTATATCCGAAATACGCCATCCCATCGTTGTCCTCTCCAAAAAATAGGTCAGACGAACCCGTGTCCCATCCGCTGGCTTGCAGACCTGAGCCGGACTGCACGGCGCATCCATTTCGACCCTCACAACATGCGGATCATCCGTGGCTTCGACGTTGATGTTAGAGAACCCGGAGGGATCCATGCTGTCCCAGAGCGGGTCATAACCCACCCAGTCAACAGCACAATCACTTCCCTTGCAGGCCCTGGATTTGACCCAGATTGCGGATAATTCGCTGTCGAGATATTGCTCGAGCACGGCCTTGGGAGCGTCACCGATCCAAGGCTCCGGCCCGTCAATCATGGTTGCCTCCCACGAGTAGTCCCGATAGAGCCTTTTCACAGTGTCAGTCGCTTTCAATTCAGGCGTCGAAGCCCATGAGCCACTGACCAGGAGTGTCAGCCCAAATACACACAAACCAGTGCGCCACAGGTACCGAAACGTCCCCATACCCCCCCTTTGCTCCCCGAATGTCCGCTTTGGGTCGAAAGCGGGCGGTTCAGGATTGTCGACCTACGCAGAAATCCAGTCCCCGTTGCAGCTCGGGAGCACTACCGAACACTCGTGCGTCAGCATTCGCGGCAACATAGCCACGTGCCAACTCTAGAGCCTGCCGGTCCTTATCTTTGCACCTGATGTACGGGACAGCTGACGAATAGGCACCTAGCGAAAACAGGGCGATACGCAAGTCGACCGCCATCTCCTTCTTCGCCAAGATCGCGTCGTTTGATTCCAGCGCCGTCATTGAACGCCTGACATCGCCGAGTGCTTCATAGACACGATTCTGACTGGCGATAGCTCCCATGACCTCGGCCCCCTTTCCGATCCCAAAGTAGAAGCCTGCTCCTCCACTGACTAGTGCTACAACGATCACGAGCATCACGATTCGCCAATGAAGGGAAGCCATCGACATCGCTCCTTAATTTATCGTGCGCCGGCTCTTTGGTTGAAATCGAACAGCAGCCAATCTTCTCAATTTGCCAGAAATGCCTTACTGGCTTCTTGTACCCAATCGGTGATTTCACTTCTTACTGCATCCACGTCACTCTGCCCTCGCAGCTGCCGCTGGATCGTCAAGCGCGTGAGGTTTCCATCGCTGAGAATAAGCGCGTCGCCGTCAGCGGTGTCGAAAGAGAACACGGCGCCATCCTTGGAAATCTTGCGGCGTCTTATGGAAACAACCGTGTACGAGCCCGGGTCGATCCGACGCATAGAAACAAGTACCGGTTGATCGATCGACATGCTGCCTTGCACCGAGGCGGAAGAGGATGCTTCCTGCATCAGCTTGCGTACGCGTTGCTCATACACCGACTTGTCCTTGTCCCAGAGTGGCTTGACGTTCTTCCATTGCTGGGCTGTCGTGGCATAAAGCTGATCGACGCTGGCCACGGTATACGGACCTGATGCGCTCTGAAAAAGAGCAATAGCAAACGCCGACTCCAAAGGCTTGTTCGTACCGTGTATTGGTGCTTGCTCGGTGGAAACAAAGCATCCAGCAAGCGTACCGAACTTGGACGCAACAAGTTTCATCGCGCTCGACAGCTGGCTATCAGGCGCACATATGCTTAGGCCGCGTGGGGCTGGCATGACCGCATCGGCCGACCAGGCGGGCAAGGAGAGCAAAGCAAAGGAAAGCAGACCGAGGGAAGATATCCAAAGCTTCATGTTGTGCGTACTCCTGTTAACGGCATTCCAATCCTTCTAGAGAAAACTTGCTCATTCGCCGCTCCTCCACGCGTCACACACTGCTTGCCTACGGACATCACGCCAACTCGGGTCACTCGTCAAGCGTTGCCGTCATTTTGAGATGGACGCTAACAACACTGCATAGGCTTTCGGCATCAGCCGATCGAAGCGCTCACCGCCCGTGGAAAGCAAGTTTGCCAGCCCATCGCACACTTCCGGCTTCGCTTCTATGCCCGACGAAATTGCCTGGCGACGATCGTTCAGTCGCAGCGTGATGCGATTGGCGAGTGCAGGACTATGGCGAAGTACGGCAACTTCTTTTGAACTCGCCTCCAGAGCTGCGGCGTTATTTTTTCGCCAAATGGCGTAAGCGCTTTGAAATTGATTTGATCTGGATGGATATATTTGTCCGCATCGCGTCATCGCCGCGTCCTTCATGGCCTCATCTTCAGCAACCAACATGGCAGCCTCCCCAAGATTGCTGGAGTCGGGAACTCTAGTTTGCGCAAAAATTCGACCGCTAACGGAAAGTAATTCCATGAAAACCAGGCTCAACAACAAAAATCGATAGCGCATTTCTTTCCCCCATTGATTCCACGATCCACTTCGAAAAACGTATCAAGCGTCCGCTTTCCCAAGCTGCAGCCAAGCGAACCTGACACACTCTTCCGTTCAAGCAGGGTCAGAACCGGCTTCCCGCAGCTCGCGCCTCAAGGAAGTGCGCCCTGCTCCTGTTTGTTCCTTCGTATCAGGGTCACACGGCATTCGATTTCTCGCCCGGGCGCAGCCAGAGGCTGAGGGCAACCATCGCGAGCACCAGCAGCAGGACTCCCAGGAAGAGCTTGCCCAGCAAGGCCATTCCGGCGCGGGACTGTTGGCCATGATCGAGGCGGAACACATCGTCGTTGAAGTTCAGGGCCGAGACTTCCGGATGGCCCACTTCGTAGGCGATCGGAACCTGCCGGTTCGTGCGTGCGTACGCGACATGGGGATCATTGGAACGACCGCCGAGACGCGCGTAGCCATGGATGGGCTTGGACGTGCCGTCCGCGCCAGCCGCCGGCGCGAACACGTATTCCGCGTAGATGCTGCAGGACCGCTTTCCGCAGCCGCCGTTATAGATACGAACCACGTCCGCCGTGGCACGCAATCCGTTGCCCTGGATCTTGGCCTCGATGCGGTCTTCGTTGCGCGTCGAAATCGCCAAACCAAAAAAAAGCACCGCAAAAAAAAGCCCGAAAAGTGCCGCATAAAATGTAAATACGGACTTGCGGTCGCCGGAATCGACCTTCGCACTCATGCGCCTCATCACGCCCACCACCGCCATCAGCGCGATGAAAATGAGTGCCACGAACCCGGCATCGCTGTGCAGAAGAATGTCGGATGCCGCCGACGGATTGGCCAGGATGGGAATGCCGAAGATGAGAAAGAGCGAAAGAAGCGTGCCGATGAGTATTCCGCGCTTGTTTAGCGTCGTCTCCTCCGGCTCCGTGCGGTACGAAGGCTCCTCGGGCAAGCCGTGGTCCGGCGCGGCGGCTGGGCTGTCCGTGTAGACCACCAGCGGGCTAGGCGATTCATGCGCCGTCTTCACGTACGCCCTGCCGCAGGAAGGGCATTGCCAATCGGGCGCCTGATCCGTCGGCTTTCTCTGATAACCACACGCCTGACAAACGGTTTCCATACCCATCTCCACAAGATTGATCAGATCGAATGAATGATTTTGCCGGTGGATCCAGACGGGGATCAGGGTCGACCTTCTGAACCGAACCACTCAAGAAAGTGTGCCATGCCGCCTCTTTGGATTAAATGCAGCCGCCCTGACTTTACCCATTAATCAAAATCACAAATTGCAAAACAAAATCCCTTCCCTGCAAATTTCCCTGCCCCGCTTATTTACATCCCGGCCCACCGATGATCCTTAGCCATTCGTAGCCATGCGTTCGAGATTCGATTGACGTCTAGCGAGTAGATCAGCTTTCGCAAAAATCAACAAAGCCTCCGATGGCTTTGTCTTATCGGATCTACTTGCTATAACCAAAAGGTTCCGCACGATCTGATAAGGCGTAACCAGAATCCCCACTGGAAACCCCCACCATCCCAACCCCATGCAAAATACAAGTGCGCTCCAGTTCTCATGCACGCCACATTTCCTGCAGCAAACCACACGCTTGGTTTGCCACCTGGTCAGGATCAATGCCGACCAGACCCAATGAGATTCACGCACTTCAATAGCGGATTCCCTACGCTGGCAAAGCGGACATGGACCCTGCTTGATCGCTTGTGCATATCGGCTAACTTCATGTTCTGGAACATCCGGCCGAACTCCATTCAAATGCTCCGTAGGCACGCCGCGCCCGTTCAGAACCTGATAGATGGCGTCCTTTGCCTCTTCCGTCAGCTCACTCGTCGCAAGCCTATGCAGCAATGTGGCGGTTTCCATGTTCTTGAACCGCTCGACAAAGTCCTGTTGCGAATACATTCTCCCTCCCCATCGGACGTTGGCTTATGTCAATAGACTGGACCGCTGGCCTGACTTTTACTCACGATCAGTAGCAGATGCCCACCCCTCCCTTCCGATCTGCTTGACAAGCTTCGGCGTAACCACTCCTGAATTTTCGCATTAATCAAAAACACAACCTACAAAACAAAATCCTTTCCCTACAGATTTTCCCGCCCCGCTTATTTACCATGGCACTGCCGCCGACACCGCACCGCCGGCCGCAGAAAACCCGCAAGACCAAAGCAGCGCGGGCCGCATGGGCGGCTACCCATACGACCCGCTGACCACCACCAACTTGCTAGGAGTTGATCATGGCTAAGCCCGATCATACGGCAGTCGCGCGCGACGATGCGCGCATCCCCACCAACCCGCTCTCGCGCCCCTATTGGACGCTCGCCGAGGCCGACCCCGACCAGCAGGACGCCGCCACCTTGGCCGGCCTTACCACCGCCATCCACGCCCTCGCCCGCGTCCTCGCCAACAGCGAAGCCTTCCGCGACCTCCACGCCAACAGCCAAAGCGACACCGTCGAACCCGGCTGCTGCCCACTGGATGCGCCCACCACCGAAGGCCTCTTCGCCGCGCTGCACTTCCTCAGCGAGCAGGCCGAACGGCTCAGTCAGTTGCCACTGCCCGCACCACTTCATCCGGGCGACGTGCCGTATTGAGCCCAAACGCGAACCCGCCGGGCCGCTTCGCCAAGGTGTGCCCGGCAGCGCCAATGGCCAGACCCGCGCATCCCAAAGTCAACCGGCGAGGAAGGCTCGCAAACGAGAAAATTGACCTCATGATTGTGGATTAATTGCCTCCACCCCATTATCCGCCAACACTTAAACGCGCTCGACTACAGTCATATCACCGCCGAAATCTTTGCTGGCTTCAGGGAGGATGTTAAATCGCGAAAGAAATTCATCCGCGAAACGATCCTTCGCGCGAGGCTCGCCGTTCACTTGCGGCGAACGATTGCTCTTGTTGTAACGTCGAGCAAGACAGCCACAGAACAAATCGGCTAATTGGATAGGAACCAATTCCTTGGAATCGACCGCCTGCACCAAGGAGACGTAGAGCTTACCTTCGAAACTTGCTTGCGATGCGTGTTTCAGATCGGTGGTCAGGTTAGCCACCACCAGCTTGTCCCGAACCTCCTCCTCGGCATCCTTGAACACACTAATGGAGCGAGGTAATGGTGCACGCCCAGTGTCATGACCATGAGCCACTCCTCTGATAATCAAATGTTTTAGCATGTCATCTAGCACGCGCTGTATATCCGCATGCCCACGCCGTTCAATCATAATAGCTCGAAAGCTAACCGTCGCTGCGAAGCGGTCAAGAAGATCCAATACTGCCAGGTAGGCCGAAATATTATGGTCACGAATTCTAGTGAAATGGAATTCCTCTCTGAATTGGTTTGCTTCACGCCACTCCGCAATGGCATGCGAAAGGCCAGGGACATCATCGCCTTTTAAAAACCAAATGCTTCCAACAATGAGATAGTCATCAGTCTTGCCTGTTTCGTCGGAATAAACAGTGATGGTGCCCGTATCAGGCCGATCATCAACTTGTTTCGCTCGCTCTTCTTCGTCTTTAACAACACGCCTCCTTCGCACCTCATCGGAAGCCAGAAACATTCGATATTCATTCTGAATCTTGGCCCGGGCTCGCGTGATGTTGGTTAGCCTAGTAAGTCGATAAAGATTCTCGATCGCCACCATATTTTGGCCAGCCAACAAGGCATGATCAAATGTTCGCCAATAGATTATCTGCAGCGTCACGTCAGAGTCCCGCGCTTCCGGATGCCGATTAAGCACCCAGGCTACTCGGGTAGGCAGCGTATCTTTTTCGCCAGCGGCAAGCTTCTGCACGAATAGCGCCTTTTCCCTCTCAAGCTTCTGCTCCTTGGCCAGATCTCTCTTCCCGCCCCAATCGTCCCGCTCTGTATCTTGCTCATCTAACGGCATCACGACCTCCATTCTGATCGATGACTTAATTACGCCTACCTTCGTTACATGTGCTCGAAATCCGCGGCCGAAATACGGGCTAGGGCAAGCCCTTCAAAGCCTCATAAAGAAATTCGGGTCAGAGTGAACTTTTCAGAGAACCCGCATCAACAAAAATCGCCCCCGTATCACAGAAACTCTACTTCGCGAATCCCCTTACGCCCATGCTTCGGACAAGCAAGTGCGGAAAACATCACTTAGGCTGTCGATAACCGATGCCTGATAAGACTTGGATGGGTTGATCCTCTCAAGGCGGTCAAGCTCGTCTTCGATAAAGGAGTGAATCGACGAAACTGGCGGCTCAAGACCCATTTCAGGCGCAGCCCGCTTCTTTTCTAGCAAAGCATGGATGTCGTTCAAAAGTGCAGGATTGTCTCTAATGAGATGAAGGAGCTTCTCAAACTCAATGGGAGCGGCCTTGCCGTACTGCTCCAGCCAACGGACAGCCAACAGTGGCCTCAGAACGTAAAAGTACTTCTTCAACGGGACCAAATCGGCTCGCAGATAACCACGATAGTTCCTTTTAGCCATGCTCCGGTAATGGTAGATACCACTCTCGCAGGAGTACGTTGAAGGTAATAGCTCTAAAACGCTTTCACGGAACGAGCCTTCGTTGCGATAAATGATCGATGACTGGATCCATTCGACGAAAGCAGGATTGGATTTCCAAAATAGTCGCAACGCTTTGCGAAGATCCCAACCATTCAAGTCGATATCGTCGACGATCTCGTATTCGATGACATCACGCTGCTCTTCCAGACCAACCGACAGATACCAGTCCCGGGGATGCACATAAATGAACCTGGCATCGTAATCACTGTTTGGCGACTCGAAACCCCACGCCCGACTTCCCGACTCGACGGCAAGCAATACTCGAACACCGTGCTCAGCCTCAGCCCGCTCAACGCGCTTATTTATCTCGGAACGCACAGACGCTGGAATCATGGTTATCGCCATTTAAGTGCCAGAAAATCCAGGTCAGATTGAAATTTTCAGTGAATTGACATCAACAGAAAATGCCCCCCCTGAAAGCGGCCTTCCATCCTAGTACTTGAACATCAACAAAAAGGCCAAGCTTGAAGCTTGGCCTTTTTGTACTCAAACCATCGGCAACTTCAATCCCTGCTCCTTCGCACACGCGACCGCAATCTCATACCCGGCATCCGCATGCCGCATCACGCCGGTACCCGGATCGTTCCACAACACCCGCGCAATCCGCTTGTCCGCCTCGGCGCTGCCGTCGCACACGATCACCACGCCAGAGTGCTGGCTGTAGCCCATGCCCACGCCGCCGCCGTGATGCAGCGACACCCACGTCGCGCCGCCGGCGGTATTGAGCAACGCATTGAGCAACGGCCAATCGGACACGGCGTCGCTGCCGTCCTTCATCGCCTCGGTCTCGCGGTTCGGTGAAGCGACTGAGCCGGAGTCGAGGTGGTCGCGGCCGATCACCACCGGCGCCTTCAGCTCGCCGTTGCGCACCATCTCGTTGAACGCGAGGCCGAGCTTGTGGCGTTGGCCCAGGCCGACCCAGCAGATGCGCGCGGGCAGGCCCTGGAAATTGATGCGCTCCTTGGCCATGTCCAGCCAGCGGTGCAGGTGCTCATCGTCGGGGATCAGCTCCTTCACCTTCTGGTCGGTCTTGTAGATGTCCTCCGGGTCGCCGGACAGCGCGACCCAGCGGAACGGGCCCACGCCGCGGCAGAACAGGGGGCGCACATAGGCGGGCACGAAGCCGGGGAAGTCGAACGCGTTGGCGAGGCCTTCGTCCTTGGCCATCTGGCGGATGTTGTTGCCGTAGTCGAAGGTGGGGATGCCCTGCGCGTGGAAGGCGAGCATGGCTTCCACGTGCTGCTTCATGGATTGCTTGGCGGCGTCGCGGGTGCCGTTGGGGTCGCTCTTGCGGCGCTCGAACCACTGCTCCACGGTCCAGCCGCTGGGCAGGTAGCCGTTGACCGGGTCGTGCGCGCTGGTCTGGTCGGTGACGGCGTCGGGCTTCACGTTGCGACGCACGAGTTCGGGCAGCACGTCGGCGGCGTTGCCGAGCAGCGCGATGGATTTCGCTTCGCCGGCGGCGGTGTACTTGGCGATGCGCGCCAGCGCGTCGTCGAGGTCGCTGGCCTGCTCGTCCACGTAGCGGGTCTTGAGGCGGAAGTCGATGCGGCTCTGCTGGCACTCGATGTTGAGGCTGCACGCGCCGGCGAGGCTGGCCGCCAGCGGCTGCGCGCCGCCCATGCCGCCGAGGCCGGCGGTGAGTATCCAACGCCCTTTCAAACTACCGCCGTAGCTCTGGCGGCCCATCTCCACGAAGGTTTCGTAGGTGCCCTGCACGATGCCCTGCGAGCCGATGTAGATCCACGAGCCGGCCGTCATCTGGCCGTACATCATCAGGCCCTTCTTATCGAGCTCGTTGAAGTGCTCCCAGTTGGCCCAGGCCGGCACCAGGTTGGAGTTGGCGATGAGTACGCGCGGCGCGTCCTTGTGGGTGGGGAACACGCCCACCGGCTTGCCGGACTGCACCAGCAGGGTCTCGTCGTCGTTCAACTCGCGCAGGCTGCGCAGAATGGCGTCGAAGCACTCCCAGTTGCGCGCGGCACGGCCGATGCCGCCGTACACCACCAGCTCCGCCGGGTTCTCCGCCACCTCGGGGTCGAGGTTGTTCTGCAGCATGCGGAACGGCGCCTCGGTGAGCCAACTCTTGCAGCTCAGCTCGGTGCCGCGCGGCGCGCGAATGGTGCGGGTGGTGTCGATGCGGGTGGGAGCGTTCATGGCGATCTCGGGGAACGAGGGAAAACCCGATTGTGGCGAGCCATCCGGCGCGTGAAAAGGCGCGCTGCGGCATGGCGGCGGAAAAACCTGCGGGGAAGGTGTGTTGTACCCGCGGGCAACCCGTCTAGTGGCCTTTCGGCGCCGGCCCCGCCGCCGCGTTTGGCGGCGCCTTGGCGAGAAGTTCACGCATGTGGCTGATTTGCCATTGCATGCCCGGATTCGGATCGTTGGCAAAATGGTCGAGAAAATATCGGTAGGTGCTGTCCAGGCCGGCACGCGGCTGCGTTTCCTGGATGCTTGCCCGCATGACCCACCCCGCCGGGCTGCCAGGGTATTTGCGGATGATGCGGTCGGTAATGTCCCAGGCCTTGTCCCACTCGTGCGTCTGGTTGGTGTAGAGATTCCCCAGCACCATGAGCACACCGATGTCGTCGGGGTTCATCGCCAGTGCGTGCTCGAGATCCTTTTCGGCGTTCTGGCTGTCCCCGCGCGACAGGTAGACGGTGCCGCGCAGCTGGTAGTTGTCGGGGTTCATGGGATTCCCGGCGATGAGGCGATTGGCGTCGTCGAGCGCCATCTGGGATTCGCCCACGCCGGCAAGGTTGCTGTCCCGCCGCCGGCGCGTGCCCTGCGCATCTGGAAGAAAGCGCAGTCTCTCCGACAGATAGACCACAGCGAGTTCCGCGTGTCCGTGCTCGCTGGCGACGTTGCCGGCGTTGCCCAGCAGGGTCGTGCTGCCGACGTTGTCGAATACCTTGGGATACGCCGACCAATCGACCGACGAGCGGCAATTGCACACGTCATATTCGTAGGCCGGCTCGGCGGAGAGCAGGATCGCCAGCAGCGGGTTTTCCTTTACGAGCACCTGCGCCTGCTGGGCCACGCGATCCATGGCTGCCAGCGAACCGCCCCAGCGGGGTTCCGCCGCGCTGCTCAGCGTGCCGTAGATGGCATAGTTGTCGGGCGCCACCGCGAGGCCACTCCGCGCGGCACGATCGACGTAGGCGGCCCCAAAGCTCATCGAACCGACATGGATCATCGCGACGTAGGTCGGCGTGACCTTGGGATCCAAGGCCATGGCGCGCTGCAGATCGGTATCCGCCCGCGCCAGCAGGCGATCCATGGCGTCGATGTTGCTTTGCGGCGTCTCGCTTATATAGGCACCGCCGCGCGCTTTCGAGGCCATGGCCACATACGCCCAGCCGCTTGCGGCAAAGGCAAACGCGCTATTGGGCGACGCACGCTTCCATGCATCCAGGGTTTCGCGGACACCGAGCGAACCCTCACCGAACGCCTTGAAGTACGTGTAATCCAGCAGGCCATGCGACTCGGGATAGGCCAGCTGCGCCTGAAGCGCCTGCGCTAGCCGGCGATCGAGCTCGGCGGCGCGCCCGTTCTGGATGAGTGCCTGCGCTTCGTCAAACGAGATCGTCTTTTGCAAGTAATAACGGCAATAGGCCTCTACCGTCGCCGGCGACCAGTGACTGCGCGGTGGATCGGGATAGCTCATGCAGCGTTGCAACGGATCGGCGATGGCCTCGGCGCTGCGAACCTTGGCGAGAAAGGCATGCACTTCGTCGAGAGTGAAGACGGGTCCGGCATGCCTGCGCAGCATGGCGGGGGGCTGGATGCGGGAGCCGGTGGGTTGCGCTTCCTTGGCGGCCGTCGTCAGGAATAGCGGCATCTCGCTGCTGACAAACCAGCCGAATGCGCCGAGGCCTGCGATGCCCGCCAAGGCCAGTGCAACGATCAGTGCAATGCGTCCATGCGTCGACATGATTCGCCTCTCCTCCTAAGGCACGAAAGGCGCGACAGTAGCATCGCGATGCGAGAGTTGTCAGTGCTGTGCGTCGACTGCGCACCCTGCGTAGCCACATATTTCGATCATGCGGGTAACCCCGGACGAAGGCCGGGCGAATATCCCGGAAGCAGCTGTCGTTGGCGCGCCCTGTGCCAGCGACGCCCACCGCTATTTCGATTGTTTCGGAGCACCCGATGCCAGAGTCACCGACACCCAAAAAACGACCGCGCCACCTAGGGGCCTGGGTACTGATCGCCGCCGTTCCCGCGGCTTGTGCACTGGCCTTCGGCTACGTCGGCGGTTGGCTCGCGCCGCAGCGGCTCACGCCGAAGCGCCTTGTCGACCAGTTCGAGGCCAACGCCGGCGTGCATCCCGGCTACCGGCGCAACCACGCCAAGGGCGTGTGCGTCGCCGGCTATTTCCAGAGCAGCGGCCAGGCCGCGCCGTATTCGATGGCACAGGTGTTCGCGTCGGGGCAACGCACGCCGGTGGTGGGCCGCTTCGCGATCCCGGGCAGCAATCCGTATGCGCCGGACAACAGCGTGCCGATCCGCAGCATGGCGCTGCGCTTCACCCAGGCAAACGGGCAGCAATGGCGCACGGGCATGAACAGCATGCCGGTATTCCCGGTGGCGACGCCGCAGGCGTTCTACGCGCAGTTGCAGGCGCAGCAGCCCGACCCGGCCACCGGCAAGCCCGATCCGAAGAAAGTGGCGACGTTCTTCGCCGCGCACCCTGAAACGGCAGCCTTCCGTGCCTGGGCGAAGACCGCAAAGCCCTCGGCGAGCTTCGCCACCGAGAGCTACTGGAGCCTCGATGCCTTCGTGTTCACGGGATCGGATGGTCTGCGCCACGCGGTGCGCTGGCGCATGGTGCCGCAGTCCGCGGATGACGATAGTGCCGCACCGGCGGCCGATGCCGATTACCTGGCTGCCGATCTGCGCCAGCGTCTTTCCCATGGCCCGCTGCGCTGGAAGCTGGAGGTGACGCTGGCCAACCCGGGCGATCCCACCGACGACGCGACCAAGGCATGGCCGGCGGATCGCCAGACCGTTGACGCCGGCACGCTGGTGGTCGAAAGCGAGCAGGCGCAGGACAGCGGCCCCTGCCGCGACATCAACTACGACCCGACCGTGCTGCCGAGCGGCATCCAGCCGTCCGACGATCCGCTGCTGCCCGCGCGCTCGGCCGCCTATGCCGATTCCTACCTGCGCCGCACCAGTGAGGAGGCGCATCTGCCGGGCACCGCAGCTCTGCCTGCGAAAGCACAGCCGGAGGCCCGGCCATGAAGAACACGACCGGACTGTTTGCCCTGCCCGCCCGCGTGCTGCATTGGCTGATGGCGGCGATGATCCTGGCGATGCTGTTCATCGGCGTCGGCATGGTGGCCTCGGTGTCCGAACGCCACGCGTGGCTGCTACGCATCCACAAGCCGCTGGGCATCGCGATCCTGGTGCTGGCGGTGGTGCGCCTCGCCGTGCGCCTGCGCTATCCGCCACCACCGCTGCCGGCGGATCTCCCCATGCTGCAGAAGCTGGCCGCGCACGCCTCGCACTGGCTGCTCTACGCGCTGATGATCGCGATGCCGCTGGTGGGCTGGGCGATGCTCTCGGCCGGCGGCTATCCGGTGATGCTCAGCGACTCGCTGCGCCTGCCGGCGATCTTCCCTGCAGGCCCGATCGCCTTCGCCGTCCTGCGCCATCTGCACAGCTGGCTGGCGATGCTGCTGTTCCTCACCTTCCTCGCGCATATGGCGGCGGCGCTGTACCACGGGCTGATCCGGCGCGACGGGGTGCTGGCGAGCATGATCGCGAGGCGTCGCGAGTAGATCCTCGCCATCCGGAAATGGTCGTCGTCGCAAGCGCCGCGACGCGGCAGGCAAGGCTGCGCGCGGCGCTTTGTCGACCTGCCTAGGGAAACGCCATTGCGCAAGACCTGCACCCCGTAGCGACGGTTGCGCCCCTGCGTGGTCTACCCGGCGTGTCCGCCAGCGCCGGATCAATCCTCGGCCTGCGCCGCCTCGCGACCCTGCTGCCGGATGACCGCTTCCTCGCGCGCATCGATGATCGATTGCATCACGCTGTCGATGTCCACCGCGCCCTCGTCGAAGATGAAGTGGCCGGTCAGCTCGCTGTCCGGTCGCAGTTCGCCCTGCGCGAACAGTGCCCACATTTCCTCGGCGTAGTGGGTATCGAGCAGCTCCGGCGCAAAGCGCGACAGGCTGATCGTGATGTTGCCCACGTCCCGCCGCAGCATGGTGCGCGCGGCATTGTTGCCGGCGGCGCTGACTACCTGCGGCAGGTCGATGATGACCGGGCCATCGGCCGCCACGAGCACGTTGTATTCGGACAGGTCGCCGTGGATCAGTCCCTCGCACAACATGCGTGCGATCTGGCGGATCAGAAAGCGGTGATAGTCGCGTGCCGTCTGCGCCGACAGCTCCACTTCGCCCAATCGCGGCGCCGAGCAACCGTCGGCATCGGTGACCAGCTCCATCACCAGCACGCCGCCGAAATAGCCATATGGCTGCGGCACCCGCACGCCCGCGCGCGCCAGTTGATACAGCGCGTCTACTTCAGCGCTTTTCCAGGCGGCCTCGGCTTCCTTGCGCCCGTACTTGCTGGCCTTGCCCATCGCGCGCGCCTGGCGGCTGCCGCTCACCTTGCGGCCCTCCTGGTACTGCACGCGCTGCTGGAAGCTGCGCTGGGCCATGTCCTTGTAGACCTTGGCGCAACGCACCTCGTTGCCCGAACGCACCACGTAGACCGACGCCTCCTTGCCGCTTTTCAGCGGACGCAGAACTTCGTCGATCACGCCATCGTCTATCAGCGCCTGCAGGCCAGCAGGGGTTTTCATGCGCGGGAAAGCTCGTCAATGGGAAATAACCCGCCATTATGACTGACAAGCCTCTTTCGGCCGAATATGTCCCCGTTGGCCCGTTCGAACGCGCGCAGCTGCGGCGCCGACCTGCCCCCTGGCGGTGAGGGGTCAGCTCGCCAAACGCGTATGGCACGATGCCGGCGGTACGGCTCGTCCACGCGATGCGGAAACCAAAGCCGGAAGCTGGAAGCAGCGGAACCTCAATGACAACCCTGGGGCGGCTGCAACTCCGCGTGGAACAGCACGTCGTAGGCCAGCGTGCCCATCACGGCGTAGCCGCGATCGTTCGGATGCAGGCCCGCGTCACCCGCGCAGACAGCCGCCATGCCGACCGGCAACGGCGATTGCTTCGCGACCAACGGCGGCGGCACATAGGTACCCGCCACGGCATCGGCAAAATCGACCACGCCGTCGAAGGTCGCCGAGCTGCGTATCCACTGGTTGAACTGCAGCCAGACGGCCTCCCGCCGCGGGGTGTACCAGCCCGGGAATCCCGCGAACGGCGTGACCGTGCCGGCATAGATGCGCAGATGGTGCTGGTGCGCCACGTCGGCCAGCATGCGCATGGACGCGACGAGATCGCCGGTGGTCGCGCCGTCGGGATAACCGGCGGCATCGATGCCGCGATTGATGTCGTTGGCGCCGAACAGCACGACCACATCGGTGACGCCGGGGCGGTCGACTACGTCGCGCAGGAAGCGCTTCAGGCCGGAGGTGCCGGCGTCGGGCGCGCCGATCTGGTCGACGGTGAGTTCGTCGGCGCTGATGCCGGCATTCACCACCGCCGCCGCGTCGCCGTTGCGCTGCGCGACGCGGGCCAGCACTGCCGGCCAGGATGCGGTGGGCGCGCGGGCGAGGTAGCCGTCGGTGATCGAGTCGCCGAACGCGACGATGCCGCGGGTGCCGGCCTGCGCCTCGACCTCGACGCCGGACAGCAGGTAGATGTGATCGTCCCGCGTGGTCGGCAATGCCTTCCCGGGCGGCAGTTGCGCCAGCGATGCCCGTTGCATGGCATCGCCATCCACCGCGTACGTGGTGTGCGCCCGTTCCAGCGGGTGGAAATCGGCCAGTTGCGCCGGGCCGTCGAAGTACAGGCTGACGACCACGTTCGACAGCGGCGGCACGCGCAGCTCGACCGGATCGCTGACCGCTTCACTGCCAGGCGCGATGGTGATCGACGTGTTGCCGCCGTCGAAGCTCAAAGGCCGGTCGCTGCCGGGATCGATCGCCGACAGGTCGCCGGCATGGCCGGCACCGAGCGCGATGTGCGCAGCGCTCACGGTGAGCGGCTCGCGGCCGTAGTAGTTCGACAGGCGGATGCGCACGCGCTCGCCGCCGGCGCTGAGATTCACGCTCTGGCGCAGGGTCAGGTGATCGACCGTGGGCACGCGCTCGAGCGGTTGCCCATAGGCATCCATCACCAGCTTGCCGTCGTTGCCGACGGCGTGCACGTATTGCGAGGTCATCGCCTGGCCCCAACTGGCGACCCATTTTTGCGTCGAGGGTCGCGTGCCGACGACGCAGCCCTGGAGCAGCAGACAGGCCGACAGCAACGCCGCCAGCGTCGCGGCGCGCGGAAAACGGACAATGCGATAGGCGCGTGTCATGCATGCCTCCCCGGGAGATGGCAGGGTCGCCAACCTGGATCGTTCGGCAGCGTGCGGCCAACTGTCAATGCGACGGATAGGCCCACCGCGGGCCGCCGCCCGGCGACTCCAGGGCACGTCGGCACACCGACCGGCTACTCCGTGCGCTAATTGACGGGCCCCGGGCAGCGGCGGAGACTGGCGAGCCGGGGATCCGGGAGTGGCCATCGCGCGTCATAGCGGGGGAGGCTGCCATGCGTACAACCGAGTCGTTCTGCCGATTCACGATTGCCACCGCGATGCTGCTCGTCGCGGGCGGGTTGCAGGCTGCGGACAAGAAGATGCCGACGGATGCCGAGCTGATCGCGAGCGCGATGAGTGCGGCGCCGACGGGCATCGCGAAGCAC
This sequence comes from Rhodanobacter sp. 7MK24, assembly GCF_014842995.1. Classification (GTDB taxonomy): domain Bacteria; phylum Pseudomonadota; class Gammaproteobacteria; order Xanthomonadales; family Rhodanobacteraceae; genus Rhodanobacter_A. The sequence goes on along the minus strand of NZ_JACYXL010000001.1, from coordinate 742,593 downwards.
GCCACGATTGTCGTGCCGGGCGCAGACGGCACGATGCGCACGCTGCGCAAGGGAACGAACGATTTCACCTGCATGCCGGACAACCCGGCCACGCCAGGACCGGACCCGATGTGCGCGGACAAGAACGCGTGGGCATGGCTCGGAGCGTACATGGCGCACAAGCCGCCGCCGCCCGGCGTCGGCATGGCATACATGCTTGAAGGCGGTGTCGACGCCAGCAACACCGATCCGTTTGCCACGAAGCCCGCCACGGGCCAGCACTGGATACGCACCGGCCCGCACCTGATGATCTTCGGCGCGGATACGGCGTTCTACGACCTGTATCCGAAGGACGCCACGCCGGATACGGCGGTGCCCTACGTGATGTGGCCCGGGACGCCGTACCAACACCTGATGACGCCCGTGCACTGAGCTGGCGCGGTTACGGCGGGGCGCCCGCATTGATGTCCGAAAACGGCGAGTCGCACCGACTCGCCGGTGCTAGCCTGACGGCATGAACGAACTCCATGCCGGCACCTTGCCCGACCCGCGCAGCTGCGAACAGGCGCGCCTGAGCCGCGATGCGCGCTTCGACGGGTTGTTCTTCACCGCCGTCAGCAGCACCGGCATCTATTGCCGGCCGGTGTGCCCCGCGCCCGCGCCGAAGCGGGAGAACGTGCGCTATTACGCCACCGCGGCGGCGGCGGAAGCAGCCGGCTTCCGGCCTTGCCTGCGCTGCCGGCCGGAGCTGTCGCCGGGCAACGACGTGTGGCAGCGGGGTGACCATGTGGTGGCGCGGGCGTTGAAGCTGATCGAGCACGGCGCGCTGGACGAGGGCTCGCTGGAACAACTTGCCGCGCGCGTCAACGTGGGTGCACGGCAATTGCGCCGCCTGTTCACGGAGCGGCTGGGTGCGGCGCCGCTGAGCGTGCACACCACGCGTCGCTTGCTGTTCGCGAAGCAGTTGCTGACCGAGACGGCGATGCCGGTGACGGAAGTCGCGCTCGCCTCCGGCTTCCGCAGCCTGCGCCGCTTCAATGCCGCGTTCGCGCAGGCGAACCATATTGCGCCGCGCGAATTGCGCCGCCAGCCGCGCGCGGCGAAAAGCGATGCGCTGACGTTGCGCCTCGCCTATCGGCCGCCGTTCGACTTCGCCTCGCTGCTCGACTTTCTGCGCAGCCGTGCGCTGCCCGGCATCGAGCAGGTGGACGACATCGCCTACGCGCGCGTCTTCGGCCCTGCCGATGCACCGGGCTGGCTGCGCGTTTCCGCGTGGTCTGGCAGCGAGCATGCGTTGAAGCTGGAACTGCATTGCCCGCAGCCGGCGCAGATGCAGGGCGTGGTGTCGCGCGTGCGCCGGCTGTTCGACCTGGATGCCGACCCGCGGGCAATCGCTGACGCACTGCGCGGCGAGGCCACGTTGCGCCCGCTGCTGCGCAAGCGCCCAGGGCTGCGCCTGCCGGGCAGTTGGGACGGTTTCGAGGTTGCGGTGCGCGCGATCCTCGGCCAGCAGGTGAGCGTGGCCGCGGCGCGCACGTTGGCGTCGCGACTGGTGCAACGCCACGGTGTCGTGCTGGAGCAAGCGCCGCTGCCCGGGCTGGACCGCCTTTTCCCCACGCCCGAAGCGCTGGCGGATGCCGACCTGCGCGCACTCGGCGTGACCACGGCGCGCGCCGAAACGATACGCGGCGTGGCGCGTGCCCTGCTGGACGGCCGCGTGGATTTCCGTGCGGAGCAGCCGCTGGACGAATTCGTGGCGCGCTGGGTCGCCTTGCCCGGCATCGGCGAGTGGACGGCGCATTACATGGCGATGCGCGCGCTGAGCCATCCCGACGCCTTCCCCGCCGCCGACCTGATCCTGCGCCGGGCGGCGGCAGGCGGCGGCGACGCCCTCAGTACCAAGGCGCTGACCGCGCTCGCCGAGGCATGGCGGCCGTGGCGCGCCTATGCCGTGATCCATCTGTGGCGCGCCAGCAGCGACTCCGCGCCGACACCACGCACAAAACGCAAGGGAGCCGATCTATGAAAACCCTGGAAACCATCTGGTACGACGAACTGCCCACGCCCATCGGCCTGCTGCGCCTGCTCGCCGATGCCAAGGGCCTGCGCGAAGTGTGGTTTGAGAGCGGAAAGCATCCGAAGTCGCTCGATCCGGGCTGGGTGCACGACCCGGGCAAGCTCGCCTTCGCCCGCGTGCAGCTGGAGGAATATTTCGCCGGCGCACGGCAGACGTTCGCGCTGCCGCTGCACCCCGTGGGCACGCCGTTCCAGCTCTCGGTGTGGCACGAGCTGGCGAACATCCCCTACGGCGCCACGATCAGCTACGGCGAAATGGCACGGCGCATCCGCCAGCCGCAGGCGATGCGCGCGGTGGGCGCGGCGAACGGCCGCAATCCGCTGCCCATCGTGCTGCCCTGCCATCGCGTGATCGGTGCGGACGGCAGCCTGACCGGCTTCGGCGGCGGCCTGCCGGTGAAGCAGTTCCTGCTGTCGATGGAGGCGCGGGTCGCCGGCGGGGACTTGTTCGCCTCGGCGTAATCCGTCAGTGAGCCGCTGATTTTCTGGTCATTCCGGCGCGCCGCCTTTCAACAGCCGATGACTGCTCAAGCCGGGAACCAGTGCTTGCAATCCTTGAATGCAAAAGCGCGGGATTCCAACTTTCGCACACTGCTGTCCGGAATATTTCGCAAGCGATCTTCTCCCCTCTCCCTCCGGACGTGGGCAGCGACCATGGATGGCCGCGCTTTTAAGGCGCGAGGAAGAGGACCGGGAGTGAGTGTCCAGGCTTGCGGCAACATTTCGCTCTGCCCGAACCCTCTCCCGCCTGCCGGCACCCTCTCCCGAAGGGAGAGGGACTCACCTTTTGTGTTCAGTGAACTCAAGTTGTCTGGCTTCGTTGTTCGAGGCGAGCGCTTGCGCTGCCTGGAGTCCGCGAACCGGGACATCGGATATCCCCAAGTCCCCACCAAGGTGCATTGACGCGGCTCGCGCTTCATGTATACAGTGTATACATGAAGCGCCTGACCACTGCCGAAAAGATCCTGCGCGCCGCGCACACGCTGTTCGACCGCGAAGGCGTCGATGCAGTAACGATGCGTCGCGTGGCCGAGCTGGTCGGCATCACGCCAATGGCGATCTATCGCCACTTTCCGAACCGCGAAGCGTTGCTGAAACGCATCTCCGACGATGGCTTCCAGTCCGTGGCGGATTCGTGGCAGGAACACGCCGGCCGGGGCGACATCATCAAGCGCCTGCACGCCACCCAGATGCTCTATCTGGATTACGCGCTGGCCCATCCGCACTTGTTCGACCACGCGTTCTCGGTGCGCCGCGACGACGCCCGGCGCTTTCCGGAGGACTTCCGCGCACGGCGCTCGCCCACGCTCAACGTGGTGGCCGACACGCTGGCCGAAGGCATGCGCGAAGGCGTGCTGCGCAAGGACGACCCGTGGGACGTTGCGATGACGTTCTGGGCGCACACGCACGGGCTGATCGCGCTGTATCGCGCCGGACGCTTCAGTTACGACGAAGAACAATTCCGCGCGTTCTACCGCGCATCGATAGGGAGGCTGCTCGATGGCATCAGGGCTTGATCGTCGCGCGTTGCCGGCTTGGCTGGCAGCGACTGCATTGTCCGCGCTGGGCTGGTGGTTCGGCAGCGGCCTGCATCCGTTGTGGTGGCTGACCTGGATCGCGCCGCTGCCGGTGCTGTGGCTGGCACCCCGTGTGCGTGCACACTGGGCGGCGCTCGCCGCGCTCGTGGCCTACACCATAGGCGGACTCGACCTGTGGACCTATGCGCGCGTCGATCTCGGCCTGCCTCTTGTGGTCATCCTGTGCCTGCTCTTCGAACCGGCCTTGGTCCTGGCCCTGTGCGCGCTGCTGTTCCGCAGGTTGCTCCTGCGCGGAAAGCCGATGGCCGCAGTGCTGTCGGTGCCGGCGCTGTGGGTGTCCGCCGAATATCTCTACAACCTCGTTTCGCCGCACGGCACCTGGGGCAATATCGCCTACACCCAGATGGATGTGCTGCCGGTGATCCAGGTTGCCGCCGTCACCGGATTGTGGGGCGTCGGCTTCCTCGTATTGCTGTTGCCGGCCACCATCGCAGCGCAGGCGATGCCGCGAGGAACGCGGCCTGTGCGCGTGACGACGACCGCGGTTGCGCTGTCGCTGATTGCGGTAGCGCTGATCTATGGCGTCTTCCGCCTGCAAGCACCCGCAACGAGCGTGCTGCGCATCGGCCTGGCATCGCTGGAAAAGCCGGTTCAGCCGTCGCTGTCGGCCGCCGCCGGCCACGCACTGGAAGTCCGTTACGCATCGGTGATCCAGCGCCTGGCGAGCGAGGGCGCTCGCATCGTGGTGATTCCGGAAACCTCTTTCTCGACCGCATCCCCTACTGTGCCGGCATTCGCGCAGCTGGCCCGGCAGCAAGACCTGATTCTCGATACGGGCATCGACTTCAAGGGCGACCCGCAGGCCCGGCGCAACATGTCGATGGCGTTCCAGCCCGGCCTTGCGATGCCTGCCACCTACAACAAGCATCACCTGCTTCCCGGCCTCGACCCTTACACGCCCGGGCAGACTTACCGCATGCTGGACGGTACGCCGCGGATCGGCCTGGCGATCTGCAAGGACATGGATTTCCACGACATCGGCCACGCCTACGCTTCGCGCGGCGCGCAACTCCTGCTGGTGCCGGCCGACGATTTCACGGTGGATGGCTGGCTGCACAGCCGCATGTCGATCATGCGCGGCGTGGAAAGCGGCTTCGCCATTGCCCGCGCGGCACGCAAGGGGCGCCTCACGCTAAGCGACGACCGCGGCCGCGTGCTGGCCGAAGCATCCAGCGAAGGACGCGATGCCGAGCTGGTGGGCGATCTGCCGCTGCGCGCGACACGCACGCTTTATGCGCGCTGGGGCGACTGGTTCGTCTGGTTGAATCTGGCGCTGCTTGCCACGCTGCTGCTGGTGGCGTTGCCTGGCCGACGCACGGACTGAAACGCGCTCAAAGCCTGTTCAAAGTCTTCCCGCGGTTCGCGGCAATGTGAGCGGGCTTTCAGAGGTGACCCTGCGGCGCCGTCGTCGTCGACGTGGAGGTGTCGCGATACTGGTTGACGAGATCTTGCTGCCGCGCGTTGTCGCGCTGCTGCTGCGCCTGGTCGGCCTGCCGGATCTGGTTGCGCGCATCCGAGCTTTGCGCCAGGGGCTGCTGCGCCATGCTCGACACGTTCTGGCGTTGCTGCGCCTGCTGCTGGTTCTTCTGCGCCTGGTCGCTCACCCATTGCTGTTGCGTGGTCTGCTGGAAGCGTGCGTTGGCCGGCGTGGTCTGGGCCGAGGCCGTGCCGGCCACGACGAGCAAGCCAGCCAGCGAGCAAAGGAAGCGTGCGGTTGTCATGGCTTCTGGGCGATCATGGAGGGAGACATCCGTATCGTATGGCATCCGCATGAAACTACTGTCCCGCCTGTTGCTGGCCACCCTGGTCGCGTTCAGCACCGGTTGCGCCACGCAGCCCCAGGCACCTGCCGCAGCGCCGCCGACCGCCGCGGCAACCCGGCCCGCGCCGTTGCTGCTGATCTCCATCGATGCGTTCCGCGCGGACTACTTCGATCGCGGCCTCACCCCCACCCTGGCCATGCTGGCGCAGGGCGGCGTGCATGCCGATGCGATGCGGCCTTCGTTTCCCTCGCTGACCTTCCCGAACCACTACACCCTGGTCACCGGGCTCTATCCGGACCATCACGGCATCGTCAACAACACCATGGTCGACCCGGTGCTTGGCAAGTTCACGCTGGACAACCGCAAGGCCGTGGGCGACGGCCGCTGGTGGGACAGCGGCACGCCGATCTGGGAGGACGCCGACGCGCACGGCCTGCGTACCGCCACCATGTTCTGGCCCGGCACCGAGGCCGGCATCCACGGCAGGCATCCGGACTACTGGATGCCCTACGACGGCAAGGTGACGCCGGACCAGCGCGTGGACCAGGTACTGGCCTGGTTCGACCTGCCGGCCGACCAGCGGCCGGCTTTCGTCACCCTGTATTTCGACCAGGTGGACCATGCCGGCCACGACCACGGACCGCATTCGCCCGAGGTGAACCAGGCGCTGCGCGACACCGACGCCGCGCTGGCGCGCCTGATGGCGGGACTGCAGCAACGCGGCCTGTTCGACCGGACCAATATCATCGTGCTTGCCGACCACGGCATGGCCAGCGTGCCGCTCGCCAACACCATCCTGATCGAAAAGCTCATCCCGCTGGATGAAGTGCAGACCGTCAACCTCGACATCGTCGCCGGCTTCAACCCGAAGCCGGGCTACGATTTCGCCGCGATCGAACGCACGCTGGAACAGCCGCAGCAGCACATGCGCTGCTGGGACAAGACACGCATCCCGGCACGCCTGCACTACGGCAGCAACCCGCGCGTACCGCAGCTGGTGTGCCTGGCCGACACCGGCTGGCGCATCGCCACCGCCGAGGAACTGGCCAAGCATGCCGGCCACATCAGCGTCGGCGAACACGGTTACGACAACGCCGATCCGCGCATGGGCGCGCTGTTCATCGCGCACGGTCCGGCGTTCCAGGTCGGCCTGCGCTATCCGGAATTCCCCAATGTGGACGTCTACCCGCTGATGACCCATCTGCTCGGCATTCCTGCCGGCAAGAACGATGGCGACTACAACCAGGTGAAGGGCATGCTGAAACCGGCGGACCGCTGACCGTTATCTGCCGTCATTCCGGCGCAGGCCGGAATCCAGTGAAATGTGCGCGCGTAGCACACGAGACAGTTTCTGTGTGCTGCGCACGAGTTGCCTGACCGGATTCCGGCCTGCGCCGGAATGACGGGTGCGCCGGATCAAGCTGACAGCTCACCCCATCGCGCCCTTGCTCATCGGCGTGGGCGGCGTGGCCACGTTCACCAGCGGCTTGAGCCGGACCAGGCCCAGCGCGATCAGCAGCCCTACCAGCACCAGAGTGCCGGTGAATGCAGCCACGCCGTTCCAGCCGTGCGCGGCGTAGAACAGGCCGCCGCTGGCGCCGGCCACGCTGGAGCCCATGTAGTAGCAGAACAGGTACATCGACGAGGCCTGCGCCTTGGCAGCGCCCGCGCGCCGCCCCACCCAGCTGCTGACGATGGAGTGGCCGCCGAAGAAACCGAAGGTGATCGCCACGATGCCCAACGCGATCAGCCACAATGACGCGGCCAGGGTCAGCAGCACGCCCGCCAGCATCAGCGCGAGCGCCGTCCACAGCACCTTGCGCCGCCCCAGCTTGCCGGCGAGGTAGCCCATCCACGCCGAGCTGAAGGTGCCGATCAGGTAGATGCCGAAAATCAGCCCCACCACCGCCTGGCTGAGGTTGTAAGGCGGCGCCAGCAGACGGTAGCCGAGGTAGTTGTAGACGGTGACGAAGGCGCCCAGCAGCAGGAAGCCTTCGACGAACAACCACGGCAGGCCGCGGTCGCGGAACATGCCGGCGAAGCGCGCCGCAAGCGCGCGTGCATCCCACGGCTGGCGCACGAAGCGCCGCGACGGCGGCAACGCGCGCCAGAATGCCAGCGCGCAGACCAGGCCGATCACGCCCACCACGGCCACGCCCGTGCGCCAGCCGAAGAAATCCGCGAGCACACCGGCGACCAGCCGCCCGCCCATGCCGCCCACCGCGCTACCGCTGATGTACAGACCCATGCCGAGGCCGATCGACTCGACGTGCATTTCCTCGCTGAGGTAGGTCATCGCCACCGCAGGCAACCCACTCAGCGTGAGGCCGAGCAGGGTGCGCACCATCAGCAGCGAAGCCCAGTCCGGCATCGCCGCACTGGCCAGCACCAGCACCGCCGACGACAGCAACGATGCCACCATCACCGGCTTGCGCCCCCACGCGTCGGACAGTCCGCCTGCGAACAGCATCGCGAAGGCCAGCACGCCGGTGGTGAGCGACAGCGACATCGCCGCGCCCGCCTCGCTGACGCCGTAGTCGCGGCTGAACTCCGGCATCAGCGGCTGCACGCAGTACAGCAGGCCGAACGTGGCCAGGCCCGCGGCGAACAGCGCGAGGTTGGTGCGGCGGAACGCCGGCGTGCCGTGACGGATCCAGTCCTGCGAATCCGCAGCCGGCGCATCAGGGATAGGGAGATCGTGCATCGCCGCCGCATCCTTCCGAACGTGATGCAGCGAGGATAGAACCTCCGCGTGGAACGATCGACGATGCGCAGCGGCACATCGCCGGCACGTGGATCAGCCTGCGTTTCTGTGCGCTTCCAGCAGGGGCGTCAGCGACACCGACCATGCGTTGAGGTTGCCGTTGTCCCACTGCTCGATGCGCTGCAGGTATTCGGCCGCCTGCGCCGGCGTGTGCGGATAGTGCGCCACCGGCATGCTGCGGTCGCTGGTGAAATACAGCGTGCGCTGGTCCGGCCCGAGGTGCGGCAGGTAGTCGGTGCTGAAGCCGGGCGCATCGTCGCCCTCGTAACGGATGGCCTGCGGCGTGTCCCAGCCATCGCCCTGGCGGAACACGATGAACAGGTGGTCTTTGCTGTCGCCCGGCAGGCGGTGATCGCTGGCGAACACCATGTACGAACCGTCGGGCGCGATCTCCGGATCCACGTCGTTATCGCCGTAGTGGCTGAACGGCAACGGCTGCGCCGGTTGATAGGCGCCGTGCGCATAGTGCGAGACGTACAGGCGCTTGCCCTTGCCCGGGTCGATCGACAGGAAATAGATGCTGCCATCGCGCGTCATGCTGGCCTTCCACACGGCGTCGCTGATGTTGACCGCGTCCGGCAGGCGCCGGGGCTTGCTCCAGCCGTCGTTGCCTGCGCGGTCCACGCGCCACAGGCCTACCTGGTTGTGCGCCGGCGTGCTGTCGATGCGATGGATCGACACATAGATCACGTACCTGCCATCCGGCGAAAACTCCGGCGCAAGATCCGGCCAGGCGCCGGAGAACGATGCCATGACCGGGGCGGACCAATGTCCGTCCACGCGATGCGATTCCATGATGGTGCCGCCGCCGGCGCCGCTGCGGGTGAAGAGCAGCGTGTTGCCGTCGGGGCTGAAGGTCGGCGCCTCGTCGTTGGCAGGACCGGAGACGATGCCCGGCGCGAAGACCTGCGGTGCGGCCAGCGCCGGCGGTGCGGCGGTAGCGGTAGCGGCGGTGGCGGTGTTGAGACCCAGGGCAACCACCAGGGCCAGACAGAGCATGCAGCAGCGTGAACCGGACACGTCGTAACTCCTTATGCGGCAAGTCGAGAACAAGCGATCGGACATCCCACCCACGCGATGCCGCGTCCATCGACCGGACGCGGCGCAGCGTGGGCGTCACGCTAGTTGCACGATCGCCCTGCCGCAGGTGCCGGACGTCACTCCTGGCCGTCGGTGCCGTGCGCCGGCGGCGCCTCCACCTCCAGCAGCCAGCCCTTGCCGGGCTCCACGGTGATTTCATCGCCCGGCTTGAACGTGGCGGCCGGCTGGAAGCCCTCCACCGCGGGGGCGACCAGGCGGACGCGTGCAGGATTCAGGCCCAGCGCCTTCCAGTTGATTGTGAGCTTCACCTTCGCGGTGGCGGGGGCCCACGAGGCGATGGACACCAGCGTCTTGTCGCCCTTACGCACGTAGCTGGTGGCGAGCACGTCCGGATTGCTGGTCTTCACCGGCGTGTCGTGCACCCACCAGCCGACCATGTCGGCCTGCTCGATGCCGAACGCATCCCACAGCTGCCACAGGCGGCGCGGGTCGCCGCCGGTCCACGGCAGGCGGTTGGTCATGCCGAACACCATGCCGCGCCACGGATTGCCGCCGTTCTGCAGCATCTCGCCCATCAGGCCGTAGGGAATGCCGGAGATCTCGGTGAGCCAGTACTGGGGCGAGGTGTGCTCGTAGTCAAACTCCTCGCCGAACCACAGGCGGTTGATGTACGGGAACAGCTCCATGTAGAGCAGCGCGCTGTTGATGTAGCCGTCGCGCGCGTCGTACTGGCTGGCGGAATGCAGGTCGATCAGCGCATGCGGACGATGCGCATCCAGCACCTTGCGCACGCGCAGCATGGTGGTGCGGTCGTAGGCCACGTCGTCAAGGTAAAGGCCGTCGATGCCGATGTTGCGCGCCAGCCAGTCCAGCCCCTCGATGTAGAAGTTGTGCCAGCGGCTCTGGCCGGCGTCGACCACCGCCGCGTCGCGGTTCTCCGGCACGTGCCAGGCGGCGATGTAGTTGCCGTCCAGATGTTCCTGCAACCAGGAGAAGCCGCCGCCCTTGCCGGGGCTGACGATCTCGCTGCACAGTCCGGGCGCGGCGTTGCCGTCGTCGCCGAGGCGGCAGCCGGTGAGACTTTCCAGCATCGGCAGTTCGGGCGCGCGGTCGGTGAGCTCGCGGATGGTGTCGTAGATCTTCACCTCCATGCCGCGTGCATGGGCCGCATCGATGTACGCCTTCATCTTGGCGGGTTCGAGGAACGGATAGTTGATCCACGGATTGATCGGCGTGGCGTGATGGATGTTCACCACGTTGGCACCCTCGGCCTTGATCTGGTCGAGGTCGGCGTACTTGTGGAAGTAGCGCTCGGCGAAGTGCTGCGCCGGGTCGATGGTCTTGAACGGCGTCACGCGGAGCACGAGGTCGTAGTGCAGCGTCTGCCCTGCCGCCATCGTGCGTGCGCCGCTGAATGCCTTGACCACGTAGCGCGCACCGTCGTGCGCGAAGGTGATGCCGCCCTGCCCCGCGTTGTCCCACGAAGCCGGCATCAGCAGCGGCTGCTGGTGGTAGAAGTTGGTGTTGAGCGGGCGGCGGTAATTTTCGTCGCGCAGGTGGAATTCCAGGCCCGCGTTCACCGCGCCGATCCACGCGCCGTCCTGGTTGTTCTCGACGTTCCACTTCCACGCGAAGCTGTCCGGCGCGGCGGAACCGGTGCGGCCCAGGCCCAGTTCGTACTGCGCCACGTCGTTCCTCAGCGGAATCTCCAGGCGGATGTCGTCGAGCTTCACCGCCTGCGTGGCGGTGAGCGCGATGGCATAGCTGAGCGTGCCGTCCATTTCCAGGCTGGCGGTCACCTTGCCCTGCAGCGCGCCGGCCTGGCCCGCCACCTGCCAGTGCACCTTGCCGGGGCCGTCGACCGTCACGTTCGGCGAGCCTGCAGCACGCAAAGCGTGCGCGCCGTCAGCGTCCTGCACCAGCAATTGCATCGGCGCGGCCAACAGCGCGCGCGGCGTCTTGGCAAGGCCGGTCATGCGCTCGTCGAAGAAGCTGTCGATCTGTGCCGGCAGGCCGCTGGGTGCCAGCGTCACCGTGCGACCGAGGATGCCGAGTTTCGCGCCATGCACCGTCACCGCGGTGAACGGCTTCACCAGGTCGTCGTTCTGCGCCAGCGTGGAGTTGAGCCAGTGCAGGCGCGTGAGCTTGAACGGATCGTCATCGCCATGCGCCACCGCTTCCTTCGCATGCACGGTGATCGCCAGCGGAACCTGCCGGGGCGCAACGCCGTCCGCGCTGATCGTCAGCGTGCCGCGATAGGTGCCGGGACTGGCGTCGGTCGGCACATCCAGCCCCATCCACAACGGCTGCACGCGACCCTGCGCCACGTCGAGGCGATTGGCGAAGGTCTTGCCGGCGTAATCGGTACCGCCGAGATTGAAGCAGGTGAGCCGCGCCGCCGGAATCGTCGCGCCACCCGGCCCGTGCATATCGTCGAAGCTCACACGCACGTTCTGCGCCGCGCCGCGCGCCGCCCACAAGCCCACCTGGAAACTCAGATACTCGCCGCGCAGGGCATCGTCCGTCAGCGGGCCGCCTTCGCCACGTTGAGCCCAGCGTTCGGGGATCTGGGTGAACATGCGGATGGGGTGTTCGCGCGTTTCCGGGAACAGCAGCCAGGACCGGTCTGGATTCGCCGCCAGCAGATGCTGCAGTTCCTCCGGCGAGGCGGTGCGCTCCATGTCGGTATAGGCGTCGAAATCGTCCACCGCCTCGTAGCCGATCACGCGCGCCTGCGGCAGCTTCGCCACGCGGCGCGGATCGTCGAGGCCGTTCTGCTTCACCCATGCGACGTCGGCGGTATCCGTCGGCGTGCGGTAGGTCACCGTGGGGTAGTTCGAACGACCGCTGCCGACATAGGGCAGGTAATAGATCGCATACGTGCCGGTCTGTTTGGCTTCGAACGCCAGCACGCCTTCGGCCTGGCCGATGCGCTCGCGCACCACGTTGCCCACCGCCTGCCCGTCCGGACCGACGACGATGGTGGCGACGCTCTCGGGATGGTGATCGCGCCGATGCCAGGGGATCGTCGCCAGCACCGCTGCCGCCGGCTTGTCCACGGCGACGGTGTAGCGATGGTTGCCGTACTGATCGGCGTTCCAGTGCAGTTGCACGCCGTCCTCAAGTGTCTGCGTCTGCGCCATGCCGGCGGTGATGCTGCCGGCGAGCAGGCTGCAGGCCAGCAGGCCGAGTGCCGCCGGATGATGCGGGGCTCGTGAGTGGCGCATGGGAATTCCCCTCGATCGATGGTCGAAACCTGATATGTAACCCGTTGCTCAGCATTACGCAAGAAAACGACTTAAAACGAAATAACATGAAACCACGAGCCCGGCATGCGTCATTCGTCATATCCACATGCCAAGGCTTCATTTTTTTGGACGTCCATTCGTGAACAGACTCGGCTCGCCCCCCAAGGAAACCGAGGCTCCGAATGCGAAGACGTTCCCTGCTGCTGCTCGCCGGCCTGCTGCTGGCTCCGCTCGCTCGCGCCGACGACGGCGTGCCGTATATCGAATTGCGCTACCGCGACAGCACGCTGCACCAGGCCAACCTGGCCGACACCGGCCACGCACACACCCTGCGCCTGCAACTGGGTTACCTGTGGACGCCGCTGCCCGACTTCTCCGCCTACACGGAAGGCACCAAGGTGCTTTCGCTGTTCGGCCGCCAGTACAACGACACCACCGGCAAGCGCACGCCCTACCCCGCCGAGCCCGATCCGCCGTCGACCGAAGTGAGCAACGCCTGGGTGGGTTATGCGAACGACATCGTCGGCATCCGCGCGGGCAGGCAGTACCTCAACCTCGACGACCGGCGCTTCTTCAGCGCCAACCTGTGGCGCCAGAACCCGCAGAGCTTCGACGGCATCACCGGCTACGTGAAGCCGGACAGCAGCACCACGATCGGCTGGGGTTGGATCGATCAGGTCAACCGCACCGTGGGCGCGGACTTCCCCGATATCGAGCAGCGCCGCTGGAAGCTCGACGGCAAGCTGCTGCACGTGGACCAGGCGCTGCCGCTGGGCAGCCTGACCGCCTATGCCTACTTCGTGAAAAACCTCACCCTGGCGGCCGACTCCGTGCGCACCGAAGGCTTGCGCTGGATCGGCAACGCACCCATCGGGCAAACACGGTTGAGCTGGACACTGGAGGGCGCACACCAGCAGGACTACGCCAACAACCCTGCGCATTTCAGCCTGCCCTACCACCTGGTCGAACTCAGCTACGGCCTGCCGGCAATTTCGGCGCGCGCGGGCGAGGAACTGCTGGGCGGCAACGGTCGCAACGCCTTCAATACCGCCTACGGTTCGGGACACAGCTTCGACGGCTGGGTCGGCGTGTTCTCCATTCCGCCGCACGGCCTGCGCGATCGCTATGGCGGCCTGCTCGGCCAACTGCCGTGGCAGGGGCTGAGCTGGCAAGTCACCCAGCACGACTTCCAACCCGCGAGCGGCGACGGCAGGCGCTACGGCAGCGAGACCGATGTCGGCCTGCTCGCCAATCTCGACGCGCACCTGAATCTGGAGCTGCAATACGGCGACTACCGCGCCGACAGCTTCACCGTGAACCAGCGCAAGCTGTGGCTGATGGTGGAATACCGCTACGGCAAGCAGCCGAGTTGAGCCTTGGATTCGTCATTCGGGCGGGGGCCGGAATCCAGCGGTGATGACGCCGATCCGCGCCATGCTGCCACTGGATCCCGGCCTGCGCCGGGATGACGAGCGAAAGCGGCATGTTTCACGCGCTGCGGTCGCCACGCAGCGCGCGCACGGCCGCCTCATCGCCCGCTGCATCGCGTCCGCTCACCCAGCCGAACAGTGCGATGCCCACGACAATGGCCAATGCGCCCAGCAGCGCCCAGCCGTGCGGCCATGCCTCGCCAAGCAGGGCCGCGCCCAGCGCCGTGGTGAACAACAGCTCCGCCGCCTGCATCGCCTCCACCGCGGCCAGCGCGGTGGGCTGCGTGCGCACGCGGTCGGTGGCGGCGAAGAACAGCACGGTGGCGATCACACCCGAGGACAGGGCCACGCCGCCCGCCAGCAATACTTCGCGCCAACCCGGCAAACCCACCGTGTACAGCGTGATCGCCGCGATCACCAGCCACAGCGGCCAGCTGCACAGCGTCATGCCGAACACGCGCTGCAGAGCATTCACCCGGTGCGCGCTGGTTTCCAGATGCAACAGCAGCATGCGGTTGCCCAACGGATAGGCGAACGCGGAAAGCACCACCGCGGCCGCCGCCAACCAGTCGCCGGCGCTCAAGTTGCCGTGCGCATGGCCCCATTGCAGCGCGAACACGCCGGCCACGATCAGCACGCCGATCGCCAGCGTGGGCCACGCCAGGCGACGGCGCGCGTCCCGATAGATCAGCGGCGCCAGCAGCGGTCCCGCCAACACCGTGGTCTGGAAGCTTCCCGCCACCAGCCACGCCGGTCCGCTGCCGGCCGCCCAGGTCAGCGGTATGCCGAACAGCACGAAGCCCACGCTGCTCCACACCAGCCAGATGCGCGAATGCACGCGCAACTCGCGCGGCAACTCGCCCAGGCCGCCGCGCCAGGGCAGCGCCAACGCCAGCAAGGGCAAGGTGATGAGATAGCGCAGGATCACCGCCCACGCCCAATGGCCGCCGCCGGTCACCAGGCTGCGGTTGAGCACATAGGTCATCGTGAAGAACAGCGCCGCGCACAGCGCCAATCCCACGGCGACGAAGGCATTGCGGCGCATCGGCAAATCAGTGGCGTCCAACAGAATCATCTACTCCGCGAAGTATTCCCGGCCAGCAAGGAACGCAGGCTCCCGGCATATGCATCCCCGGCAAGCATGTACGTGTCTTGATGCGTACCGCCAGCCACCGTCGTGAATGTCACATTCGAGTGCCCCAGCGTCGCATCCCGCGCAAGCGCATAGGGTGTCACCGTATCGGCGGTTCCCTGGAACACCGCTACGGGCACGGCTGAAATCTGCCCGAAAAGCAGCGTGGCGTCATAGTCCGGACGTCCCGACAACGCACGCACGGGGAGCATCTGCCAGCCGACCAGCGCCGGATGCCGACTGATCCATGCCCGGACGACGCTGGACAGATCAGCCCCCAGCCCGTCGACGAGCACGCCCTTGGGCCTGAATGTCGATGCCTCCACCAGCGCCACGGTTGCGCCGAGCGACCGGCCGACGAAGACGCTGCGCCCCATGTCGCAACGAGTCGCCCTGCTCACCTGCGCTATCGCCAACGCAACCTGGCCGGGCAAGAGATCCCTGCGCGCATGCCCTTTCGCTCCATCCTGCCCTGGGTAGGAAATGGCGTAGACGTCGGCGCCAGCTTCTCGAATCAACGGGAAAAGCGTCCCTTCGTAGGTATCGATACCGCCATGCTGGCCCGGAAAGAAAAACGCGCACGCCTGCCCAGCGCCGCCATACCTGCGCACCACGACGATAGTCTCGGGCGATACGGCAACGTCGAACCGCTGGTCCTCGTGCGTCGGGGCGTTGGACTGGGCACTGAATATCAGGCGGTCGAGATCCCAGTGCAGGAGCGCGACTGGCAGGGCGAAATACAGAACGACGGCAGTTGCGCCGACGACCCGCAGGATATTTTTGAACCGCGGGAAAGTGCTTCGCCCGTTCCCGTCGGAATGACGCATGAAACCCTTCACCCGCTGGCTACCGGCAACCTCAAGCGCACTTCCAACCCGCCGCCGTCGCCGTTGCGCGCAAGGATTTCGCCGCCGTGTGCCTTGGCCACGCGTTGCGCGATGGCAAGGCCCAAGCCATGGCCTTCGGCGCGCGCAGCGTTGCTGCCGCGGAAGAACGGCCGGAACAGCGACGCCAGCTCGGCTTCGGGTACGCCGGGACCGTGGTCGCGCACCAGGCATTCCGCTTGTCCATCGACGGCATGCGCCGAGATTTCCACGCTGCTGCCTTCGGGGCTGTACTTGATGGCGTTCGAGATCAGGTTGCCCAGCGCACGTTCCAGGAGCACCGGACTGCCGATCACTTCGAGCGGCGCGTCATCGGCCTGCCATTGCAGTTGGATGTGGCGCGCGTCCGCTTCCAGCGACGCCTGCTGCAGGCCGTCGTGCGCAAGCTCGGCAAAGTCCAGCCGCTCGCGTTCCATGCCCGGCAGGCCTCCCTCCATGCGCGACAGCGCCAGCATGTCGCCGGTCATGCGGTCGAGCCGGGCGATCTCCTGTTCGGCCTGGCGGAAGTAGCGCTCTGCCGCCGCGGGGTCGTCGCTGCGCTGGGCCAGGTCGAGGATCAGCTGCAGGCGCGCCAGCGGCGAGCGGAGTTCGTGCGAAAGATCCTGCAGCACGCGGCGGTCGTGCGCGACCAGTGCTTCGATACGTTCGGCCATGGCGTCGAAATCGCCGGCAAGCTGGACCAGTTCGTCGCGTGCGGCACCGCCGGGGTGATCCACACGCGCGGACAGCTCGCCTGCAGCCATTCTTTGCGTCGCATTGCGCAACGCCTGCACCGGCTTGGCCACGCTGCGCGCCACCCACCAGCCCACCAGGCCGATGAACAGCAGCGACAGCGCGCATTGCACGGCGAGCAGGATCTGTTCGCGCGCCTGCGGCGGCAGCCGCGTGTGCGAGCGGCTGATCGCTACCAGTTGCCGCTGCCTGCCGTCCGCACCGACCACGGGCTCCACCGCCACGTACATGGACAGCCTGCGCCAGGGCCGCAGCACCAGGCTGCGGTCGGCCGCCAGCATGTCGGGCAACGACTCGCGGATCGGCGGTGGCAGGTGGATAGGCTGCAGCGGCTGCCCGTCCTGGAACAGCGTGGCTTCCACGCCCTCACGATGCTGTTTGTCGATCCAGTCCGCCAATGCGGACGGGCCGCCCTGGTCGTAAGCCTGCTCGGCCGACTGCGCCAGCGCGCTCCAGTCGATCTCCACCTCGGTGCTGTATTCCACGAAGCGGCGGGTGAGGAAGCCACCCAGCACCAGCACCAGCAGGTTCGCCGCGCAGAACCACAGCAGCAACCGCCAGTACAGCGAACTCTTGAACGGATTCATGGCGCGGCCACCACCAGCACGTAGCCGGCGCCGCGCACGGAATCGATGCGCGGCGACTGTGGGGAGGCCTCGGCCAGCTTGTGGCGCAGGCGGCTCACATGCACGTCGATGCTGCGGTCGTAGCGCTCCAGCTCGCGGCCCAGCGCGAGGCGCGTGAGCGCGGACTTGTCCACCAGCTCGCCCGCGCGTTGCGCCAGCGCCAGCAGCAACTGGAACTCGGCCCCGGTAAGCGACAGCTCCTGATCCTCGATCAGCACCCGACGCTCGCCGGGCAGCAACTTCAGCGCGCCCACCTGCAGCTCGCCCGCGGCAGCCGCGCCCGGTGCATGGCGGCGCAGTTGCGCACGCACGCGGGCCAGCAGTTCGCGCGGCAGGCAGGGTTTGGAGAGGTAGTCGTCCGCGCCCAGCTCCAGCCCCACCACGCGGTCCACCGGCTCGCCGCGTGCGGACAGCATGATCACCGGGAGGCGGTATTTCATGCGCAGTTCGCGCAGCGTTTCCAGGCCGTCGCGCCCCGGCATCATCACGTCGAGGATCAACAGGTCGGGCCGCTGCGCCGCGTTGTGCAGCCGCGCCAGCGCCTCCTCGCCGTCGTGGGCCAGGTCCACGGCAAAGCCTTCGCGTTGCAGGTACTCGGAAAGCAGGCCGCAGAGTTCACGGTCGTCGTCGGCTATCAGGATGCGGGTCATGGGTGGTTATTTAGCGGTGCACGGTGGCCGGCGGCAATGGCTTTACCCATCTTTACGCTCCCGCAAAGAACATACACGCCGGGATGTCGTCCAATAACCACACGTTCCACTACCCCAACGCAAGAGGCGACAACCATGCGCAAGAACCTCATTCTCGGCCTGGCCCTCAGCTCGGCACTGGCTATCGGCAGCTTCGCTGTCATGGCCCAAGGCGCCCCCGGCCCGGGCGGCCCCGGCGGCTGGGGTCACCATGGCGGCCATCACGGCATGATGGACCTGCACAAGCTCAACCTGACCGATGCCCAGAAGGCCAGCATCAAGCAGATCATGAAGAGCAGCTTTGAGCAGAACAAGAGCCAGCGCCAGGCGCTGCGCCAGCAGCACGAAGCGTTCGAGGCGATGAGCCCGACCGACGCCGGCTACCAGTCCGCTGCCGCGTCGCTGGCCCAGGCCGAAGGCGCCGCCACCACGGCTCGCGTGCAGCAGATGGCCAGCATCCGCGCGCAGATCTACAACGTGCTGACCCCGGCGCAGCAGTCGCAGCTGGCCGCGCAGAAGGCGCAGGCGCAGGCTCGCCGTCAGCAGTGGCAGCAGTTCAAGGCACAGCAGAAGGCCGCCGCCGGCTCCTCCAGCAACGGCCAGTAAGAACGTCCGCGCAGGATTCCTCCCCCTGCGCAACGTGAAGCCGCGTCGGTCTTGGCCGACGCGGCTTTTTTATGGCTGGCATCCTTGGCGGCCTGCTCTCTCCACAATTGGGTGAGTCCAGATGGTCGCGATGGACAAGGCGATTTCGGACACCTGCCGGCGTCTGAGCTCCTTCTCCTTGCCGGCCCGCGCCTCCGTTGAAGCGACGGCGAACGGCGAAGCCGGCTCGAAGAGCAGAGAAGAGACGCCCGGTTTCTGGAGAAGGAACCAGAGAAACGGCCTGGTTCGGTACGCCGGATCACAAGCAGGCCGCGTCGAGGATTCGGGAACGCCCCCTGCCCACGCGTAGGCGGCTTGGCTACGCCACGCCGTATCTGGGTACTGAGGATCTCAGGCTTGTCACTCCGACGCACCCTGGAATCCGGTACCGGTACGGGAGGCCCGATTGAGCTCACTACGAAACGTGCCCGGTATTGCTTGAGCGCTTGCGTTTCCTGCCGCGTATTTCGCCAGCCAGCGGCGAGTTTCGGCCAGCACTGCGTCGGGCACCTCCATGTTGGCGTGGTGACCGGCGCCCTGCAGTAGCAGGAATTGTGCAACGGGGATGCCGGCGGCCATGCGTTCGGACAGCGCGACCGCCTCGGGTTGATCCTCGGTGCCGGAAATCAGCAAGGTCGGCGCGGCGATCTCGTGCAGGCGTTCCAGCGCCGAAGGTTGCGGCTCGCGCTGGTCAAGCGCGGCACGCCGCCAGTAGTTCGAGGCACGCTGGAAGTTGTGCGCCGTCATTTCGCGCGTGCGACGGCGCACGACGGCGTCGACGTCTTCCGGCCGGCGGCGCGGACCATCGGTGAAAGCGCGCAACGAGCTGTCGATCATGCCTGCCGCGTCGTAGCTGCCGAGCGCCTGCAGGAAGGCCCGTGCGGCCGGCGTGGTGCTGGCGAACTGCCCCCAATAGCCGGCGCCGACGAACACCATCGCGCTTACCCGCTCCGGATGCGCCAGCGCGAAATCCAGCGCGGTCGCTGCGCCGCCCGAACAGGCCAGCAACGCCGCGCGCCGTACCCCGCAGGCATCGAGCACGGCGGCGAGGTCCTCATGGTGCGCATAGGCGCCCGACTCGACGGTCGAACGGCCGAAGCCGCGTGCGTCGTAGCGCACCACGCGACGGTCGCGCGACAACGCGGCGAACTCGTGGTCCCACTGGCCGCTGTCGACCAGGAAGCCATGCAGCATGGCAACTGCCTCGCCGCCGCCGGCCTGCTCGACGTGCAGGCTGGCATGGGCAACATCGACCTGCAGTGCCTGGATGGACATGTGCATCTCCTCAGCGTGCATTCGTGACGGTCAGGCTCTGCACGGCGCTGGCTGCCGCCACGCGCACCGGCGCGCGGTAGCCGTCCGGCTTGTCGCCCACCGCGACGCCGCCATGGATGCGCTCCTGCTGTGCCTGGTCGAAAAAACTGTAGGGAAACTGCTGCGGCAGCGCGGAGACTTCGTCCAGCCTGCGCAAAGCCTCGTCAGGCAATGGCCGGTCCAGCGCGGCGAGGTTGTCCTCGAACTGTTCCAGCGTGCGTGCACCGAGGATCACCGCACCGATGGCCGGACGGCGCACGGCCCACTGGATTGCCGCCTGCGCCATCGACAAGCCATGCTCCCGCGCCACCTGCTCGACAGCGCCCACGATGGCCCAGTTGCGCGGCGTGAACTTGTCCAGCAGCGACACCAGTCCGCTGCCCTTGAGTGCCTGGATGCGGCCGTCCCCGGCGCCATCGTCGCCGGTTTCGCTGGGCTTGTACTTGCCCGAGAGCAGACCCATGCCCAACGGGCTCCATGCCGTGATGCCGTAGCCCAGCTCCTGCGCCAGCGGCGCATATTCCCGCTCGATGTTGCGCTCGACCAGCGAATACTGCAGTTGCAGGTTCACCAGCGGCTGCAGGTGATGCGCCAATGCCAGCGTCTGGATTTGCGCCGCGTACCAGGCCGGCACGTCCGACAGGCCGGCGTAGCGGATCTTGCCCGCGCGCACCAGGTCGTCCAGCGTGCGCAGCACTTCCTCGGCCGGCGTCACGCGATCCCAGGTATGCAGCAGGTAGAGGTCGATGTAGTCGGTGCCGAGGCGCCGCAGCGAACCGTCGACCGCACGCAGGATGTTCTTGCGCCCGTTGCCGCCGGCATTGGGATTGCCCGGCTCCGCCGCGTAGCTGAACTTGGTGGTCAGCACCACCCGGTCGCGGCTGCCGCTTTCGGCGATGAACTTGCCGAGCAGACGCTCGCTCTCGCCTTCGGTGTAGAGGTCGGCGGTATCGATGAAGTTGCCGCCCGCGGCGAGGTAGCGATCGAACATGGCGCGGGCGACACCGCCATCGGCGCCCCAGCCCCAGCTCTCGCCGAACGTCATGGCGCCCAGGGCGAGGCGGCTGACGCGGAGGCCGGAACGGCCGAGGGTGTAGTAGGCATCGAGCGACATGGCGAACTCCCGTGGTGGTTGACGGGAGCCAGTCTGCGCCTTGTGATTACTACGAAAAACCACCAACAACTTTATGCTATTTGAAGTTCAGCTAATCAATCAGGAATCCGCTCATGCGCGACGACTATGCCCTACGCGCCTTCCGCGCCATCGCCGAACAAGGCAGCTTCACCCGCGCCGCCGCAGCGCTGGACGTCACCGCTTCCGCGCTGAGCCAGACCCTGCGCCAGTTGGAAACACAGCTGGGCACGCGTCTGCTCCACCGCACCACCCGGCGGGTGGGGCTCAGCGAAGCGGGCCACGCGCTGCTGCAGCGGATCGCACCCGCATTGAACGAGCTGGATGCAGCCATGGACGCGCTACGCCAGCACGGCGACCGCCCCGCCGGCCTGCTGCGCATCACGGTGCCCGACGTGGTGGCTACCGCCCTGCTCGACCCCTTGCTGGGCGAATTCATGGCGCGCTGGCCCGACGTGCGACTGGACATCCACGTCGACAACGGATTCAGCGACCTGATCGCCGACGGCTTCGACGCCGGCATCCGCCTGGGGGAAAGCCTGCAGCGCGACATGGTGGCCGTGCCGGTGGACGGCCCGATGCGCTCGGTGGTGGTGGGTTCGCCCGCATATTTCGCGCGGCATGGACGGCCGATGCAACCGCGCGAGCTGGGAGCGCACGATTGCGTCAATTTCCGCAAGATCAGCAATCGCGCGATCTATCGCTGGGAATTCGCCCACAAGAGCGGGCCGCGCAAAGGCCAGTGGTTCGACGTTTCAGTAGAGGGCCGGCTGACCGTCAACAGCATCCCGCTGGGTGTACGCGCCGCCATCGAAGGAGCCGGCCTGGCCAACGTGCTGGAACCCTTCGCGCGCGAGGCGCTGGACGACGGCAGGCTGGAAAGCGTGCTGGACGATTGGTTGCCGCCCTACGAAGGCTTCCATCTCTACTATCCCAGCCGCTTCCAGGTACCGCCGAAGCTGCGCGTGTTCATCGACTTCCTGCGCCAGCGCCAGGCAGCGGCCGGGACAACGCAGCGTCCCGGCCACGACCCGCGCAAGGCGCGGCATTAACGCCAGTGGCCACCGACCCAGACGTGGCCATAACCCCAGTAACCCGGCACCCACACGCGCGCGGGCCGCGGCGCAACCATCACGCAGCCGGTAAGCGTGGTGCCGACGCCAAGCAGGGCAACGGCAAGCAGACAGACGGACATGAGACGACGCATGGCAACACTCCTCCTCTTGGGTATGTGTTGCTGGAAACGTCCCGCGCGAAACCGGGCTGACGGTGGTTGAGGACCGGGTTCAGCCAGGCCTTATCGACCTGACTGCAGGCAAAATCACCGGAGACGGGCATGTCATCGTGGGGCGCGGGACGCGCCCACCGTCGGTGTCATCGAGCCTTTGCGGCTCGTCCGACGGCGTGCGTGACGCGATGGATCAACCGCGCGGCGACACGCGCCGTGACGTTGTCGCGATCAAGCGGGGGCGAGAGCTCCGCCACGTCCATCACCTTCAGCTTGCCGGTGGCCGCGATCGCATCCAGCAACGGCTCGACCACGTCCATGGCCACGCCACGCGCACTGGGTGCGCTGACGCCGGGCGCCATGGCGTGCGGCAATGCATCCAGGCAGAACGTGAGATAGATGGCATCGACATCCGCCAGCTTCTCCTGCAGTTGCGTGATGCGCGCAGGCAGATCGAGCGGGCCGAGTTCGTCGTCACGCACGTAGTACACGCCGAGCTGATCGGCGGTGTCGAACAGCACCCGCGTGTTCGCCGAGGCGCTGATGCCGAGCACGCAGTAATCCAGCGGCAAGCCATGGGCTGCGGCGTGTTCGATGGCCTGCAGGAACGGCGTGCCGGAACTGGCGCGATCCTGCCTGCGCAGATCGAAGTGTGCGTCGAAGTTGACGATGGCCACGCGCGGGCGGCGCTCGCCCAGGTGCAAGGCCAAACCCTGGTAAGTGGCGAACGCGATCTCGTGCCCTCCGCCCAGGCCCACCGGCAGATGGCCGGCATCGAGCAAGGCGGCAAGCTTCGCGGCATAGCGCGACTGCGCACCTTCCAGATCGCCATCGACCACGTCGACATCACCCGCGTCGTACAGCGGCGTGTCGTCGAGCTGCGGCAGATTCGAAAGCATCTTGCGCAACGCGGCCGGGCCCTCAGCCGCCCCCACGCGACCGCCGTTGCGACGCACGCCCTCGTCGCTGGCGAAGCCCAGCACCGCCACGCCAGGCGTGGCACCGGGCATCGGTGTGCGCACCCATTGGTGCCAGCGTCGCGTGGCCGGGCTTTCCGGCAGATCGACGCGGCCGCTCCAGCCGCTCACCACGGTACTCATGGAAACGCCCGCCACAGGCAGCACACAACCTGGTTCATGAATGACTCCCGTAGGTGAGGCGTGCATTGTAATCGTCACGCTCGCATCCGCTTCACCCGCGCCACCGCAGCATGCCCCCATGGCAAAGAAAAACGGCGAACGCATTCCCAAGCTGCGCCTGCGGCTGGCCGCGCCCGACGACGTACCGGCGCTGGTCGAGCTCACCGCGCGCATCTACACGCCGGAAAACGGCTATTCGGCGGAAATGCTGCGCTCCCAGCAGACGCACTTCCCACAGGGCCAGTTCGTCGTGGAATACGAAGGCAAGGTGGTGGGCTACTGCGCGACCTTCCGCATCGACGAGGCCGCCGCGCTGGCGCCGCACACCTGGGTGCAGATCACCGCCGGCGGCATGGCCTCGCGCCACAAGCCGGACGGCAACTGGCTGTACGGCATCGAGGTCGTGGTGCATCCCGACTACCGCCGCATGCGCATCGGCCAGCGCCTGTACCAGGCGCGCAAGCGGTTGTGCATGGACCTGAAGCTGCGCGGCATCGTGTTCGGCGGACGCATCCCCGGGCTGGCGCGCAACATCCAGCGCTACGGCAGCGCGGAGGGCTACGTGCAGGCCGTGCAGGAAGGCCGCCGCCGCGATCTCACGTTGAGCTTCCAGCTGGCCAACGATTTCGAAGTTGTCGGCCTGCTGCGCAATTACGTGCCATCGGATCACGATTCGCTGGGCTATGCGGTGCACCTGATGTGGCGCAACCCGATGCTGCTCGACCAGCCCGACATTCCCTCGCCCTCTTCTGCGCGCCAGTTGCCCACCACGGTGCGCGTGGCCTCGGTGCAATACCTGCAGCGGCGCATCGCCTCATTCGAGGAGTTCGCCACCCAGGTCGAGTACTTCACCGACATCGCCGCCGACTACAACGCGGATTTCGTGGTGTTCCCCGAACTGATCACGCTGCAGCTGCTGTCGATCGAGAACACCGAGCTGCCGCCCACCGAAACGATCCGCAAGCTCAGCCAGTACACGCCGCAGGTGAAGGAACTGTTCGGTCGGTTGGCCGTGCACTTCAACATCAACATCATCGCCGGCACCCATCCCACCGAGCAGGCCAACGGCGACATCCATAACGTCTGTTACGTATGCCTGCGCGACGGCTCGATCCACGAGCGCGAAAAACTGCATCCCACGCCCAGCGAGCGCATTACCTGGAATATCTCGGGCGGGGACGGCGCCGCCACGGTGCAGACCGACTGCGGTCCGATCGGCGTGATGATCTGCTACGACAGCGAATTCCCCGAGGTGGCCCGGCACCTGGTGGACCAGGGTGCGCTGATCCTGTTCGTGCCGTTCTGTACCGACGTCCGCGAAGGTTACCTGCGCGTGCGCTACTGCGCGCAGGCCCGCGCGGTGGAGAACCAGTGCTACGTCGTGCTCTCCGGCAACGTGGGCAACCTGCCTGGCGTCAACAATTTCGACATCCAGTACGGCCAGAGCTGCATCCTCACCCCCAGCGACTTCCCGTTCGCGCGCGACGGCATCGCCGCCGACTCCACCCCGAACAGCGAAACCGTGCTGTTCGCCGACCTGCACCTGGAAAGCCTGGCCAGCGCCCGCAACGCCGGCGCCGTGCAGAATCTCAAGGATCGTCGTTTCGACCTGTACGAGACGCGCTGGCTGCCGAAAACGAAGTGATGACGGTACTGCGGCGCGCTCTGCGATAATTGCCGGATGCCGGAACCATCCCTGCCGCCAAAATCATCCAACCCGCGTCTGCAGGCCGTGCTGGGGCACGAATTCTTCGCGCCGCACCAGTGGAAACGCCGCATCGCGTTGTGGAGCGGAGCCGTGCTGGTGGCGCTGGCGGCGATCCTGTTCGCCAAGGCCAGCAGCTGGTCGTACGCGTTGTTCCTGCGCCTACTGGCGCACGGCACCTGGATACCGCTGATCCTCACCCCGCTGGCATTCGGCCTGTTGTCCTGGGTCACCGAAGGCCGGCTGCGCGCGGCGCGCGGCAGCGGCATCCCGCAGGCGATCGCCACCCTGCATGTGGAAGATGAGGGTTTCCGGGCGCGGATGCTGGCCCTGCCGATTGCGGCGAGCAAGATGGCGCTGACCCTGATCGCCCTGGCGGTGGGCGCCTCGATCGGCCGCGAAGGCCCCACCGTGCACGTGGGTGCGGGGCTGTTCTACTCGCTGGGCCGACGCTTCGGCTTCACCGATGCCAAGGCGATCTCGCGCTTCATCCTCGCCGGCGGCGCCTGCGGCATCGCGGCGGCCTTCAACACGCCGCTGGCCGGCGTGATCTTCGCGATCGAGGAACTGGCCGGCACCTTCGAGCACCGTTTCAGCGGCCTGCTGCTCACCGCGGTGTTCGTAGGCGGCGTGGTGTCGCTGGGCATCATGGGCAACTACGCGTACTTCGGCACCGTGCAGACCGATCTGCCGCTGGGTCATGCCTGGCTGGCGGTGCTGCTGTGCGGAGTGATCTGCGGATTGCTGGGCGGCCTGTTCGCGCGCTTGATCCTGCTCAGCCGCCATGGCCCGCTGGCGATGGTCGGCCGCCTGCGCACGCGCTGGCCGGTGCCGTTCGCCGCCCTTTGCGGGCTCGTGTTGGCGCTGATCGGCATGCTCTCGCACGGCAACGTCTACGGCACCGGCTACGACCAGGCCCGCGCCATCGTGCAAGGGGCCGCACAGATGCCCGGCGAAAGCTTCGGCGTCGCCAAGCTGCTGGCGAACGTGGTGTCCTACTGGGCAGGCATTCCGGGCGGCATCTTCTCGCCGGCGCTGGCCGTGGGCGCCGGCCTCGGCCACAACATCGCCCATTTCCTGCCGAATGCGCCCGCTGCCGCCGTGGTGCTGCTGGGCATGAGCGCCTACCTGTCCGGCGTCACCGGCGCGCCGCTCACCTCCGCGGTGATCGCGATGGAGCTGACCGACAACCAGGCCATGGTGATACCCATCATGGCTGCCTGCCTGCTCGCCCGCGCGGCGGCATCGATCTTTTCCCCCACGCCGGTGTACAAGGATTTCGCCGAGCGCCTGGTGCGCGATTTCGAACAACACCAGGCGGCACACGCCGCCCGGCAGTCTGCTGCCGGTGATACCAGCGCCTACGCGGAACCGGCTGCCGAGGCCGACGACGACGCCAGCGACGATTCCGACAACAGGCACTCCGAAGCATGATCACGAACCGTTGGGATCTGTTGTTCGTCCACGCCAACCTGGCGAGCTTCGCCGGCGATGCACCGTTCGGCCTGATCGAGGATGGCGCACTGGCGTGTGCCGACGGCCGCATCGCGTGGATCGGCCCCATGCACGAACTTCCGCCAGGCGCCGACGCCGCGCATGTCGAAGACCTCGGCGGTGCCCTGCTCACGCCCGGGCTGGTCGATTGCCACACCCATCTGGTGTTCGGCGATAACCGCGCCAACGAATTCGACATGCGCCTCAATGGCGCCAGCTACGAAGAGATTGCCCGCGCCGGTGGTGGCATCGTGTCCAGCGTGCGCAGCACGCGCGCCGCAACCGAGGACGAACTGTTTGCCCAATCGTTGCCGCGTGCCCGCGCCCTGCTCGCCGACGGCGTCACCACACTGGAGATCAAGTCCGGTTACGGGCTTGATCCGGAGGCCGAACGACGCATGTTGCGCGTGGCGCGGCGCATCGGCGAAACGCTCGGCATCAC
Organism: Rhodanobacter sp. 7MK24; assembly: GCF_014842995.1. Lineage (GTDB taxonomy): Bacteria > Pseudomonadota > Gammaproteobacteria > Xanthomonadales > Rhodanobacteraceae > Rhodanobacter_A. The sequence goes on along the minus strand of NZ_JACYXL010000001.1, from coordinate 715,532 downwards.
GGTGCGCACCAGCTTCCTCGGGCTGCACGCGTTGCCGCCCGAATACAAGGAGCGCCGCGACGACTACGTGGCGCTGGTCTGCGACGACATGCTGCCCGCGCTGGCCGCCGAACGGCTGGTCGACGCCGTGGATGCGTTCTGCGAGAAGATCGCCTTCACGCCCGCCGAAACGCGCCAGCTGTTCGAGCGCGCCACGCAGCTCGGCCTGCCGGTGAAGCTGCATGCGGAGCAACTCTCCGACCAGGGTGGCGCGGCCCTGGTGGCGAGCTACCACGGCCTCTCCGCCGATCATCTGGAACACCTCGGCGAAACCGGCATCGCAGCGATGGCGAAGGCGGGCACCGTAGCCGTGCTGCTGCCCGGCGCATTCTATGCGCTGCGCGAGACGCATCTGCCGCCAGTGGCCGCGTTGCGCGAACACGGCGTACCCATTGCCGTTGCCACCGACTGCAACCCCGGCACCTCGCCCCTGCTCTCGCTGCGCCTGGCTGCGAACATGGCCTGCACGCTGTTCCGCCTCACGCCCGAGGAGGCGCTTCGCGGCGTCACCGCGAATGCGGCCCGCGCGCTCGGCGTCGCCGACCGTGGCACGCTGGCCGTGGGCCAGCGCGCCGACCTGGTGGCGTGGCACGCAAGACAAGCCGCCGAGCTGTGCTACTGGATCGGCGGCCAGCTCGTACGGCAAGTCTGGATCGGCGGCCGCCCTGTGTAGGGGCGCACCCAGTGCGCGATTGCCTTGCGCTTCGACTTCGACCAGCGCCAGAGCAATCGCGCCCAGGGTGCGCTACACGCGCCCAGGCAGCCTCGCCAGCACCGCTTCGAAAAACTCCACCGGAAGCTCGGCGTGCACCGGTACGCGCCACCAATGCGTCTGCGCGAAGCCGCGGCACTTCACCGCGTCCTTGTCGGTCATCAGCACCGGCAGTTCGTCGCCGAAGGCAAGCTCGGTGGCGACGAAGGCATGATGGTCGGGGAACGCATGCTCGACCACCTCGATGCCCGCATCGCGCAAGCCGGCGAAGAAACGCGCGGGGTTGCCGATGGCGGCCACCGCATGCACCCGCATGCCCGCGAAATCCGCAAGCAACCGCCGATGCATGCCATCCAGCGTCACGGCCTCGCCGCCGGCAAGCCGCATGCTGTACTCGCCTTCCTGCGGCGTACTGCCGTTGCACACGCGTAAATCCACTTGCGCCAACCGGCGCAACGGCTCGCGCAAGGGGCCGGCCGGGAGCAGGCGGCCGTTGCCGAAACGCCGCACGCCGTCGATCACGCAGATCTCCACGTCACGGACGAGGCGGTAGTGCTGCAAGCCATCGTCCGCGATAACCACGTTGCATCCATCCGCCACCAGCAGCCGCGCCGCTGCGGGACGATCGCGCCCCACTGCCACCGGCACGCCGCTGGCATGGATCAGACAAGGCTCGTCGCCCACCTCGGCCGGATCGGGTATGTCACCCAGCAAAGCGGCCCCGCGCTGCTTGCCGCCGTAGCCGCGACTTGCCACGCCAGGACGAAAGCCGCGTGCGCGCAGCGCGTCCGCCAGTACGATGGTGAGCGGCGTCTTGCCCGTGCCGCCAGCGGTGAGATTGCCGATCACGACCACCGGCACACCCAGGCGCACGCTGCGCAATACACCGATGCGGTACAGCGCTCGACGCAAGACGGTGATCGCGCCATACAAGCCGGCCAGCGGCTGCGTCCACCACGGGCAGCGGCGGTTGCCATACCAGGCCTCGACGAGTTCGTCCGCGAGCGCCATGTGCAGGTTCTCAGTCGCTGCCGAGGTTCGCGTCGTGGAACTGCATGCGATGCAGCGCGGCATAGTGGCCGCCCATCGCCAGCAACTCGGCATGGCTGCCGCGCTCCACGATGCGCCCCTGCTCCATCACTGCGATCTGGTCGGCACCTTCGATGGTGGAAAGGCGATGCGCGATCACCAGCGTGGTGCGGTCGCGCATCAACTTCTGCAGCGCCTGCTGGATCAGGCGTTCGGATTCGGTGTCCAGCGCGCTGGTGGCCTCGTCCAGCACCAGGATCGGCGCGTTCTTGAGGATGGCGCGGGCGATCGCGATGCGCTGGCGCTGGCCGCCGGAGAGCGTGTTGCCGCTTTCGCCAATGGAAGTGTGGATGCCTTGCGGCAGGCGCGCGATGAACTCCATCGCATTGGCCGCTTCCGCCGCGGCCACGATCTCGGCCTCGCTGGCACCCGCCAGCTCACCATAGGCGATGTTGTTGGCCACGGTGTCGTCGAACAGCACCACGTTCTGCCCTACCCACGCGATCTGTCGGCGCAGCGAGGCGAGCACGTAGCTTTCGTAGTTTTCGCCATCCAGGACGATCCGTCCGCTACTGGGCTCGTTGAAGCGCGGCAACAGGCTGACCAAGCTGCTCTTGCCGCTGCCGGAACGCCCCACCAGGGCGGTGACCGTGCCAGCCCTGCAATACAGGTCGATGCCACATAGTGCCTCGCGCTCGCCGCGCGGATAGGTCAGGTGCACAGCCTCGAAACGCAGCTCGCCATGTGAGCGTTCCAGCAGGATCTTGCCGCTGTCCAACTCGGCGGGCATATCCATGACCTCGAACAGGTCCTCGGCAGCAGATACGCCACGCTGGATGTTTGCCTGTACGTTGGTGAGCCGCTTCAACGATGGCAGCATGCCGCCCATCGCTGTGAGCACGGTGATGAATGTGCCGGACGATATCTTGTCGATCTCCCACGGCCTTGTCCCGAGATACACCAGCAACGCCAACGCCATGGCCGCCACGGTCTGGATCGAGGCACTGGAGGTAGCGCTGGTGGCGGCGATCTTGAGATTCAACTGGCGCGTGCGGTTGATTACTGCGTCGAAGCCGGCAGCCGTTTGACGCTGGCCTCCGTAGACACGTACCTCGCGGTGCGCTCCGACCGATTCGTTCACCACGCCGACCACCGAGCCCATCATGCCCTGGATGCGCCGACTGATGAACCGGTAGCGCCGACTTACCGCTGTGGCGATGAGCACGATGGGCGGGATCATCACCAGCAACGCAATGGTCAGGTAGGCGCTGGTGCTGATCATCACGTACATCATGCCGATCGCCATGCAGGTCTCGGTGATCGCTGTCTTCAATGCATCGGTGGACGCAGATGCTACCTGCTCGCAGGTATAGGTGACGCGCGAAATCTGGTGACCTGATGCCTCGCGGCCAAAGAAGCTCGCCGGCAACCGCAGATAGGCCGCGAAGACATCACTCTGGATTCCCTGCACCACGTTGCGGCTGATGTAGGAAATGCCGTAATTGCCAATGAAGATGGCTACGCCGCGAATCATGAAGATGCCGATGATCCAGATCGGCATCCAAAAGATGAGGTATGGATCTTTCTTCGCGAACAACTGGTCGACGATGACCTTGATGAGTTTGGTGAATATCGTCAGGCTGCCGCTGTCCACCGCCATGCACAGCATCGTGAGCACACCGATGGCCCAGTAGCGGCGCGTGTACTTGAGCAGGCGCTTGTAGACGGCCCAGGTATGCGCGTCCCAGACTCTGGTTTTGCCGCCGCTCATTGCGCCTTGTCCGGCTGCGTCGGCGTGGTGGCGATGGACAGGTGCGTGAAGCCGAGCTGGCCCAGCGCGTCCATCGCGGTCACCACGCTCTGGTGCGAGGACAGCGCGTCGGCGCGTATCGCCACCGGACGGTCGTGGTCGCCGTTCGCGTTGCGCTCGATCACCTGCTTGAGGATGTCGATGCCTTCGCCCGGCACCGCGTCGCTGCCCACCCAGTAGCGGCCCTCGCGGTCCACCGTGATGGTGAGCGCGGGCGCGTTCATGTCGCGATCCTGCGCGCTGGCATTGGGCAGGGTGACCTGCATCCGCGCGTGCTGGACGAAGGTGCTGGTGAGCACGAAGAACATCAGCAGGGTGAGCAGCACGTCGATCAACGGCACCACGTTGATCTCGAACTCGTCCCGGCGGTGGTCGTTGCCGATGCGCATGGAATCAGCCTGCGTTCGGCGCGGCGGGCGTGGCGGTGCGGCGCACGCGCGGCGCGGTGGCCGGCGCGGGCAGGGTCAATTCGTCCAGCAGCGCGGTGGCCTGCTTTTCCATCTGCACGCAATAGCCCAGGATGCGCGAGCGCAGCCAGCGGTGCAGCACGTAGGCGGGAATCGCCACGGTGAGGCCGGAAGCCGTGCAGATCAGCGCCTCACCGATGCCGCCGGCCATCTTCGCCGGATCGCCGATGCCGCCCGCCATCACCTGCATGAACATGCGGATCAGGCCGATCACCGTGCCGAACAGGCCCAGCAGCGGACCGATCAGCGCGATGGTGCCCAGCGTGCTGAGGTAACGCTCCATCGAATGCACCACGTGGCGACCGGTGTCCTCGATGCGCTCCTTGATGATGTCGCGCGACTGGCCACGCACCGCCAGCGCCGACGCCAGCAGCTCGCCCAGCGGCGAGCTGCTGGACAGCGCCTGCAGATGGCTCGGGTCAAGCTGGCCGGCATGCGCCCATTGACGCACCTCCTCGCCCAGTCCCGGCGGCAGCACGGCATTGCGCCGCAACGTCCAGCAACGCTCCAGCACGATCGCCAGCGCCACCAGCGAACACACCAGAATGGGCAGCATCGCCCAACCGCCAGCCATCAGGATATCGAGCACGTTCGTTCCACCGGGCATCCAAAACGAGAGGCCGCATCATAGCAGCCGGCCCATGCCGTTCCGTGGCGGGCGTGGCAGTCCGGAACCTGCGCTCAAGGGCGTTCGCGCCAATAGCGCGGATCGCGCAACCGCCAGCGCACCGCCACCCGGGCCGGCCCGTCGCGGGGAAAGTCCAGCGCGATCGCGCCGCTGTCGGCGGTATTCAGTACTGGCACGCCCGACTCCGCGTAGCGTGCGAGCACTTCCGGCTTGGGATGGCCGAAGCGATTGCGCCAGCCGGCGGAGACAACGGCGAACGGCGGGGCCACCGCATCGATGAAATCCCCGCCGGACGACGCCTTGCTGCCGTGGTGCGGCACCAGCAGCACCGGCGACGGGCCATCGCCCAACGCGTTGGCCACGGCCGGTTCGACTTTGGAACTGATGTCCCCGGTGAGCAGGAGTGAACCACCGGCACCCGCCACCAGCAGCACGCAGGAACGGTCATTGCCCTTGCCAGCCGTCTGAGGCGTGGGGCTCAGCACGCGGAAATGCACGCCGTCCCACACCCACGACTGCCCAGCGGTACAAGCCCGCATCGGCACGTGCATGCGCTCGGGTTCGCCTGCATAGCGCCATGCCTCGGGGAATGCGGCCACCACCGCATCGGCACCGCCGGCATGGTCGTTGTCGGCATGGCTCACCATCAGCACGTCCAGCCGTGCGACGCCCAAGGCACGGACCGAAGGCAGCACCGCCGCCTCGCCCAGGTCATAGCCGGAGGGATAGCGCGCGCCGGTGTCGTACAGCAGCGCATGCCCGCGTGTGCGCAGCAATACCGACAGTCCCTGCCCCACATCCAGCACCCACGCCTCGAACGCACCTGCAGCCGGCTCCGGCAACGACGGCCACAACAGCGGCAGGAACAGCATGAGGCCCAGTGCGCGCAACGGCATGCCGCGCGGCATGAAAAGCCACAACGCACCCAGCGTGGCCAGCAGCAACGACCACGGTCGTACCTCGGGCAGATACCAATGCGCACCCGGCCACGCCGCCATGCGTTCCAGCAGCCACCACTGTGCGTGCGCGAGCGCTGCCGCCAGCTCCAGCACAGGCGCGGCCAAAGGCGGACACAGGCCCAGCAGCACGGTGCCCAGCAAGACGCATGGCACGATGACGAAACTCACGAACGGCACCGCGACGAGATTGGAAAGCGCTCCCACCAGCGAGGCCTCGCCGAAGAACCACAGCGTCAGCGGCAGCAGCGACACCGTCATCAGCAGCTGGGCCGCCGTGAGCTCGTGCAGGAAGGCGCGCAAACCGCGGCCGCGCGCCTGCAGGCACAGCATCAACAAGGCCACGCCGGTGAACGACAACCAGAAACCCGCCGCCAGTACCGACAAGGGATCGAACACGAGGATCGCGATCATGGCCAGCGCCAGCGAATGCGCACCATGGCCGCCGCGCCTCGAACAGCGCGCCAGCGCGACCACTGCGATCATCAGCAGCGTGCGCACGGTGGGCAGGCCAAAGCCGGCGAGCGCACCGTATGCCACGGCCGCCAGCAAGGCAGCAGCGGCCTGCGCCTGCACGCGCGGCATGCGCAAGGCCAGCCTCGGCCACAACAGGTACAGCGATCCGGCCAGCCATGCACCGATCACCGCCACCACGCTCACGTGGAATCCGGAAATCGCGATCAGGTGCGGGATGCCGTTGGCACGCGCGACTTCCCAGTCCTCCTGGCTCAAGCCGCGCGTGTCGCCCACCGAGAATGCCTGCAGCAGCGCGGCGTCATGCGGATCGCCCACACGCACAGCGATGCCGCGCGAGACCGCATTTCGCACACCATCCACGCACCACGTCGCGCGGCCCATCGGTGCGTTGGCGGAATCCTGGCGCACGTAGCCGGTAGCCACGATGCGTCGCTGCAAAGCCATGCGCTCGCCATCCGAAGCGCCGGGGTCCAGCAGGCCACGCGGTCGCTTCAGCCGCAACAACAGGCGCCAGCGTTCGCAGGGAGCGAGCAGCGGCGCATCGTCGTACCACGACACCATCGTGCGTCCGCGCAAAGGCACGGGTTTGCCGTCCAGCGTCGCGCCATCGACGGACAGCACGAAGCGCGTGGCGTCCTCGCGCACCAGCGGCAATTCCGCGACGCGCCCGGTCACCACGAAATCACGCCCCTCCAGATCGCGCGGCATCCGCGCATCCATCGCCCCCGCACCGCACAGCATCGCCCACAGCACGCCCGCGCAACCACACGACGGCAACCGCCAGCGCGGCCAGCACCAGAAGCTCATGGCAACAGGCGGCAGCAACAGCATCGACAGCCAGCGTGGCGGCAACGCCGGCAGCCATTGCACCAGCAGCACGCCAATCAGCAGCACAGGCGCCGCCAACGTCGCGGTGAAAGGTTTGTCGAACGCCAGCGCCATGCCCCGCCCGATGCCGGATGGATTGATCGAGGCTAACGCGGCAACGTCATGACATCGGATGAAAGGTTTGTAGGACTTTGCCTCATCGCGAGCGCGAATCAGCTTTACTTCACCATCGTCTGGACACCATGCCCGAACTCGTCAAGCATCGCCCTTGCATGAGGTTGCAACCGAGCTGTCTGATTACTCCATCCGACCAAGGACTAAAGAATCGTGAAATCCATATCAACTTTCATCATGCTGATGATTCTTGGCTTTCTATGCATAGACACGGCCCCGGCAGCAACCGCCCAAACTCAAAACCTCCAGGTGTCTTGCGGCCATTCGGCAATGATCCTGCGCTGCACGACAGAACAATGCCACGCTACCTCGCTGCAACTGATTTCCCACGACCACGGTACCTTCAAGGCGTTGGACATCCATTCACCGCAAGGGCTGGAACAATACACAGCCGTAGGCCTGACCTGCTCCAAAGCCACCGATGGGACGCCTTATTTCGTTGTTCAGTACGGACAGTTGCCAGAAGGATGCGAGTTCTGTGAGTGGTTCCATATCTACAACACGCAAGGGAATCTTCTTACGCATAGCACTCCTGCCATCCTGACCGACAACAGCCTTCCTGATGGGCGGCAGCAATTTCCAAACAACAGAGAGTTCAACGCGATGAATCGCAAGCTGGGACTGGGCCGTCCACGAGTTCAATACATTCAATCGCACTGAACGAAAGCCGACAGCCCCGCACCCATGATCGTCACAGACAAGGAGAACGTCTATGAGCAAAGGAAACATCTACCCGTCAATAATTCAATCTCGGGGACAGCCTTACCGGGATGATCAAGTGGTCACGTGGAGCCATTACGATGACCCGATCGATCGCTCAGCCGGCCGGCCTGCGGGAAATTCGCGTATCTGGGGCGATGCCTCTCCCGAAGCGCAATCACAAGTGATCGATGCCCTGATCGCATCTTCCGAGCGCGCTGGCTTGAACCCTCGCGAGACTGCCTACGTGTTGGCTATCGCCCGCGTCGAATCCGGCTTCAATCTCGACGCCGCCGCAGGCACGACTTCCGCCACCGGTCTCGGACAGTTCATCGACAAAACGGGCACGAGCTATGGCATCAACGATGACAACCGTAGCGACCTACGAATGCAAGCCGACGCCCTGGTGGCGCACTACCAAGAAAACGCGGCATTGGCCCGATCGCGTGATCGAGGCGAAGCATATATCTACAAATACCACCATGATGGCCCGACCGAGGAACATGGCGGCCTCGCACTCTCCGAAAGAGAGGTCATACCTTACGTCAATCGTTACGAAACCTTCGTTCGCGAGCATGAAAAGAATTACGGTGTGACTCCCCGTGGCCCTTCATTAGCCAAACATGAGTCTGGTGTAGCTACTCATCATTCCCATCATGGGAACTCACATCCCAACACCCTCGCCAGTACAAGCCTTGAACAAGGCTCGCACGGCTCAGCCGTCACCACCCTGCAAACCGACCTTGCAAATTTGGGCTACGGCCAAGATCAAGGCCAGCCCCTCAAAGCCGACGGCGACTTCGGCATCCGGACTCGCCATGCCGTGGAACGTTTCCAGCACGAACATCATCTCGCCGTGGATGGCAAAGCGGGTCCGCTGACGCAGCAGGCCATGCACTCGGCGCTACAGTCGCAAGTTCGACAGGACGCTCTCCATCCTCTGGATGACCCCCGCAATCCCGATCACACCCTGTACGAGCAGGCGCTGGCAGGCGTGAGCAAGCTCGATGCACAGCATGGCCGCAAGGTTGACGGGCTAAGCCACAACATAGCCGCCGCGCTCGTTGTCGAAGCCAAGCGGGAAGGCATGACGCGCATCGACCAAGTGGCTCTAGGCGACGACAACAGCAAGATTTTCATCGCTCAGAGAGCCGGCTCGCCCTTTGAAGCGGACAAGTACGGTGCCAGCGACACGATCAAGGCTGCACAAACACCCGTGGCACAAAGCTCCGATCTCGCAGCCACGATACAGCCACCCATCGCGTCGCCGGCACCCTGCATTCAGCCATCCGCGCCATCTCCGGCTATGGTTTTCTGATGCTCCTAACCACGAAGGGAGAAGGGCAAATATTGCCGCGCATCTGCTCCCGCAACACCCCTGCATGCAACACCAGCGTACGATCCGTCCGCGCCGCCAGCCGCGTGTCATCCGAGACCAGGATGAAACTGACACTCACTTCGCCAGGATGGGATCGAGCTTATTTCACTCTTTGTTGGGGCAACATGACCGACCTTACTTCGACTTCTACCTGCGCGCACTCCATTGGCCCGACATGAAAACCACTCGCCCCTTGACCTCCGTGCTTGCTTGCCTCTTGGGTACAGGCGTGTGTGCCGCGGGCACCAACGTCGCCCTCCCCGCCAACGTCAGCCTCTATGCAAAGCCAAGCATCGGCGCCGGGCAGAACTGCCTAGCCGGCGCGCAGACTGACGACGACGGCATGAACGAAAAGCCCGTGGTCTATCTCGAAAATTCGTCCGGCACGGCGACATGGCATGTCACCTTGCCTTCACCCACCCACACCTACCAAGCCAGGGCAACGCATTGCGTCGGCACGCCATCCACGCTCTATGTGCTGGTGCAGGGCGACACGCAACCCGAACAGACCATGTCGCAGACGCTGCTTGAAATCGTCGCGCTCAACCGTTCCACCGGTGCTGTCGTGACTTCAATGCCAATCGATGCACCAAACGTCAGCGCAGCCCACACGACATGGGTTGATGGCGGCGACCAGCACTTCGTCTTGCAGGACAACCGTCTGATCGTCACAGGAAAATACGCACTGCTTTCCGACCGGGACAGCTCGGTGGACTTCTCCCTGAAGGCGCCGATGAACCTGCATCCTTGAAGGAAAGCGCAGCATGAACGAGAAGGAAAGCTTCATTGCCGGGTTGTATCCAGCCGCTGTTGAAGTCTCCAATGAAACCGGCATGGCTTGGCAAACCATTTTGGCCCAAGCCGCACAGGAAACCGGTTGGGGACAACACCAGCTTCCGGGCACCCACAATATCTTCAACATCAAGGCCGATCCCAGCTGGTACGGACCGAGCAAGACATTCAATGTCTGGGAGATCGAAGGCGGCCAGAAGGTCTGGAAGGATCAGTCCTTCCGTGTGTATGGCTCCGACGAGGAGGCATTGCGGGATCGTGTCGAGTTTCTGCGCGACAACCCACGCTACGCCAAAGCCGGCCTGTTTGACGAAGGCACCAGGGGCAACCTTGAAAAAGAAGCGATCGCCTTGCAACAGGCTGGTTATGCCACCGATCCACATTACGCCGAAGGCTTGGTGCGCGTGTTCAATAGCCCAACCATGCAGAACGCCATCAAGGAAGCGCAAACACTGGAAGCAACCGGATACCGCTCGCCGGGTAGTCAGCCACATCAACAAGTGATCTTGGAGCAAGGCACCCACGCCCCGGCTGTCGCCATCCTGCAAGCTGATCTCGCAAAGTTGGGCTACGGCCAAGATCAAGGCCAGCCCCTCAAAGCCGACGGCGACTTCGGCATCCGGACTCGCCATGCCGTGGAACGTTTCCAGCACGAACATCATCTCGCCGTGGATGGCAAAGCGGGTCCGCTGACGCAGCAAGCCATGCACTCGGCGCTACAGTCGCAAGTTCGACAGGACGCTCTCCATCCTCTGGATGATCCCCGCAATCCCGATCACACCCTGTACGAGCAGGCGCTGGCAGGCGTGAGCAAGCTCGATGCACAGCATGGCCGCAAGGTTGACGGGCTAAGCCACAACATAGCCGCCGCGCTCGTCGTCGAAGCCAAGCGGGAAGGCATGACGCGCATCGACCAAGTGGCTCTAGGCGACGACAACAGCAAGATTTTCATCGCTCAGAGAGCCGGTTCGCCCTTTGAAGCGGACAAGTACGGCGCCAGCGACACGATCAAGGCTGCACAAACACCCGTGACACAAAGCTCCGATCTCGCAGCCACGATACAGCCACCCATCGCGTCGCCGGCACCCTGCATTCAGCCATCCGCGCCATCTCCGGCTATGGCCATCTGACGCGCTCTCACCAAGAGGGTGAGACAGCAAACCTCACCCGCGCGCCTGCTCCCGCAGCACCCCTTCATGCAACACCAGCGTACGATCCATCCGCGCTGCCAACCGCGTGTCGTGCGTGACCAGGATGAAGCTGGTACCCACCTCGCGGTTGAGCTCCAGCATCAGCTCGTAGACCTGCGCCGCATTGCCTTCGTCGAGGTTGCCCGTGGGCTCGTCGCCCAGCACGCAGGCCGGCTTGGTCACCAGCGCGCGTGCCACCGCGCAACGCTGGCGTTCGCCGCCGGAGAGTTCGGCTGGCTTGTGGCCCATGCGCGCGCCAAGCCCTACCCGCTCCAGCAGTGCCGACGCCTGCTTGCTCGCGTCGGCGACCGCTGTGCCGCGGATCAGCAGCGGCATGCACACGTTTTCCAGCGCGGTGAACTCTGGCAGCAAGTGGTGGAACTGGTAGACGAAGCCCAGCGAACGGTTGCGCACGCGGCCACGCTCGGCGTCGGACAGTACGGAGAGCTGGCGGCCATCCACCTCCACCTCGCCAGCACTCAGCGTGTCCAGCCCACCCAGGATGTGCAGCAGGGTGCTCTTGCCGGTGCCGGAAGCGCCCACGATGGCCATGGTCTCGCCGCGCTTCAGCTCGAAGCTGACGTCGGTGAGCACCTCGGTGCGCAGGCCGCCTTCGGCGTAGGTCTTGGCCACGCGGGTGGCGCGCAGCACGGGCGTGTTCGGTACCATCGGATGTTTCTCACTCATAGCGCAATGCCTGCGCCGGCTGCGTGCGCGAGGCTCGCCACGCGGGATACAGGGTCGCCAGCAGCGAGAACGCGAAGGTGATCAACGCCACCCAACCCACGTCGCTCCAGTCCAGCCGGCTGGGCACCTCGCTGATGTAGTACACGTCCGGCGAGAGGAACTGCACGTGGAACACGTGCTCGATCACTTTCACGATGCCCGGCAGCTTCCACGACAGCAGCGAACCCAGACCCACGCCAAAACCGATCCCGACCAGCCCCACCAACACACCCTGCACCATGAACATGCCCATGATGCTGCGCGGCGTTGCGCCCAAGGTACGCAGGATGGCGATGTCGGCCTGCTTGTCGGTAACCAGCATCATCAACATCGAGATCAGGTTGATCACTGCCACCAGGATGATCAGCGAGAGGATGATGAACATCACCAGCTTCTCCATCGACAACGCGGAGAACAGATTGGCGTTGTCCTGGTCCCAGGTCCGCACCTGATAGATCTGGCCCAGCTGTTCGGCCAGTTCGCGCGCCACCGGGCGGGCATTGAAGAGATCGTCCAGTTTCAGGCGGATGCCACTGGGGCCGTCCTGGCTGTTGAGTTTCTCAGCGTCCTTGATGTTGACCAATACGAGGCCGGAATCGAACTGCTCCATGCCCATGCTGAAGGTACCCACCACGTGGAAGCCACGCATGCGCGGCACGCCGCCGAACGGGGTGGCGCGCATTTCCGACACCGCCATCACCACCTGGTCGCCCACGCCCACTCCAAGCTGGGTGGCGAGGTCCTGACCCAGCACAATGTTCCAGCTGCCCGGCGTGAGTGCATCGAGTTTGCCGTGCACCATGTGCTGGCCGATATCGACCACCTTGGGTTCCAGCGCAGGATCGATGCCACGCACCATCGCGCCGGCCGTCGCACGGCCTTGCAGCAGCGCCTGGATTTCCACGTAGGGTGCGGCGCCCTTCACGTGCGGATTGGCCTGAGCGATTTTCAGTGCTCGCGGCCAGTCCTCCATGCTCTGGCCGATGCCTGAGATGGTGGCATGCGAGATCGCGCCAAGGATGCGCGTCTTCATCTGATAGCCGAAGCCGTTCATTACCGACATCACCGTAATCAGCGCGATCACGCTGATCGAGATGCAGACGATGGAGACGGCCGAAATGAAGGAGATGAACTGGTTGCGACGCTTGGCGCGGGTATAGCGCAGGCCGATGAAAAGCTCTAGCGGTCGGAACATGGACGGGTCGCTGTGTGGGTGGGCGGCTCGCCCGGTGGATCCGGCATTATCCGGCATTCGCTGAGACAGCGCAGGCACCGCAAAGTGCCGACAGGAACCTGCGATTCAGATGCGGGCCGCACCTTTGCCGGCCTGCACCGTGGCCAGACGCATGCGCAGGCGGCGACGGATGTCCGCGTCGCTGTTGTCGGGTGCCAACAGCAGCACCTGCTCGCCGAGCGGGGCCGACCGCAGGCGCAACAGGAGGCATTCGCCCAGCACGCGAAACGAAGCAAGGCGGCCCGGCGTGTCGCTGCGATCGGCCAGGTGCAGGCTCCAGCCGCCTTCACTGCTCCAGCCGGCCGCCTTCACCGGCGAAGCGCGATGGCGGCGCACGGCACGGAACACCAACAAGACCGTCAGCACCGCCAACGGCAGTTTCAGCCACCAAGGCAGGCCACACGAAGCGATCGCAAGCAGGACCAACGCTGCCAGCGACCACAACAGGCGCGGCAGCCAGCGCGAAGGGAGGTATTCAAAGCCGATGGCGGGCGCGGATGTCATCGATGATCGCCTGCCAGTCTTCGCGCGGCGCGCGGGCATGGCCCATCACCCAGTCCCACAGGTCCGGGTCCTGCACGTCGAGCAGTTCGTCGAAGGCTTGCTGTTGCGCCTCGTCGGCATGCGGAAAGGCTTCGTCCAGCCAGCCGCCGAACAGCGCGTCGAGTTCGCGGGTACCGCGGCGGGTGCGCCAGCGGAGGCGTTTGATGCGGGCTGCGTCCATGGGATCAATGCGCGCGAAGCGCCTCCTTTGCACCCTCTCCCCGCCGGGGAGAGGGTTGGGGTGAGGGGCCGATCTTGCGACATGGCCACGTCGGGCGTAAAGCTTTGATCGATGTTCCCGCGAGCACCCGCCCCTCGTCCGCCCTGCGGGTACCTTCTCCCCAGTGGGGAGAAGGAAAACGCCGCCGCTTCGCAGCGGCGTTTCTTATGCCCGGCGCTCCACCATCAGCTTCTTGATCTCCGCGATCGCCTTGGCCGGGTTGAGGCCCTTCGGGCAGGTGCGCGCGCAGTTCATGATGGTGTGGCAGCGGTACAGCTTGAACGGATCTTCCAGGTCGTCCAGGCGGCCGCCGGTGTCTTCGTCGCGGCTGTCCACGATCCAGCGGTAGGCCTGTAGCAGGACGGCCGGGCCGAGGTAGCGGTCGCCGTTCCACCAGTAGCTGGGGCAGCTGGTGGAGCAGCAGGCGCACAGGATGCACTCGTACAGGCCGTCCAGCTTCTTGCGGTCTTCCGGCGACTGCAGGCGTTCGCGGTCCGGCGTGGCGCTCTGCGTGCGCAGCCAGGGCTTGATCGAGGCGAACTGGGCGTAGAAGTGCGTGAGGTCGGGCACCAGGTCCTTGACCACCGGCATGTGCGGCAGCGGGTAGATCTTCACGTCGCCCTTGGCCACGCTGTCGACGGCGCAGATGCACGCCAGCGTGTTGGTGCCGTCGATGTTCATCGCGCACGAACCGCAGATGCCCTCGCGGCACGAGCGACGCAGCGTAAGCGTTGGGTCGATCTCGTTCTTGATCTTCAGCAGCGCGTCCAGAACCATCGGGCCGCACGCGGCCATGTCCACCTCGTAGGTGTCGATGCGCGGGTTCTGGCCGTCGTCCGGGCTCCAGCGGTAGATGCGGAAGGTACGCGGCTTCTTCGCGTCTTTCGCCGGGAAGTGCTTGCCGGGCTGGATCTTGGAATTTTGGGGTAGCGAAAACTCTGCCATGACAGCGATTCCCGAAGGCGTTAAGGCCCGTCGAAGGTGATGGAGTTACAAAAATTTCGGTAGGTCTGGCGCACGGCATCCGTGTATTGCATGGGCATTGCCGAGAACGAACACTGGTAGAACTCGCCATGATCCTCGACCACGGCGGTATCGGAAATCATCTCTACGGTCGAACTTTTCGCGTTACCGATACCGAAAGTGTCCAGAAAGGCGCGGCCACGTGATGCCGATTCCACTGCAGGGCGACCGGCAACCTCGAATCGTTGCGGCAAGCTTGCAAAAGAACTGGGCTGCGAGGCAGCCCTGGGCAGCAGTTCTCTCATGTAGGCCTCAATAGATGCAGGGCGATGGCTCCCCACTATTTTCTGAAGGTCAAAACTGATGCCGCCTCCCTTTGGGAGGCATGACAGCAAGCTGGCGGTCGTGCCTTCGAAAAAAGAGCCACCATCCGCCGAGCACACCCATCCATCAGGAGCATGCGCCACCACCGGCGTGCCGGGGAGTCGCGTGTCTCCTGATTGCCAACCCGCAGCCGCACTGCCCGAGGCCAACAAGGCCGCGGCCGCAACACAACCGGGGAGCACGGTGGCGGATGTTTTCGACATCAGTAAACGCGCTTCTTCGGTGGCACCACCTCGACCTCGTCGGTCAGGGTGTACATGTGCACCGGGCGGAAGTCGAAGTCGGCCTTGCCGTTCTCGTCCACCTTGACCATGGTGTGCTTCTGCCAGTTGTGGTCGTCGCGGTCGGGGAAATCCTCGCGCGCATGGGCGCCACGGCTTTCCGTACGCTGCTCGGCAGAGTGCATGGTGCCCACCGCCTGGTCGAGCAGGTTGGCCAGCTCCAGCGTCTCGATCAGGTCGGAATTCCACACCAGCGAACGGTCGCTGGTGCGCACGTGCTTGAACGAGGCGTGCACCGCGTCGATCTTGGCGCAACCTTCCTTCAGCGTCTCGCCGGTGCGGAACACCGCGGCGTCGGACTGCATGGTGCGCTGCATGTCGAGGCGGATCTTCGCGGTCGGCAGTTCGCCGTTCGCATTGCGCAGGCCGTCGAAGCGGGCCAGCGCCTTGTCCAGCGCACTGGCCGGCAGGTCTTTGTGCGCCGCACCCGGTTTAATGATCTCGGAGCAGCGATGCGATACCGCGCGGCCGAACACCACCAGATCGAGCAGCGAGTTGGAACCCAGGCGGTTGGCGCCGTGCACGGACACGCAGGCCGCCTCGCCGATGGCGAACAGGCCAGGCACCACGGCGTCCACGTCGTCGCCCTTCTTCTGCACCACTTCGCCGTGGTAGTTGGTCGGGATGCCGCCCATGTTGTAGTGCACGGTGGGCAGGATCGGAATCGGCTCCTTGGTCACGTCGACGCCGGCGAAGATGCGCGCCGATTCGGCGATGCCCGGCAGGCGCTCATGGATCACTTCGGGGCCGAGGTGCATCAGGTTGAGGAAGGCGTGGTCCTTGTGCTCGCCCACGCCGCGGCCCTCGCGCACCTCGATGGTGATGGCGCGGCTGACCACGTCGCGCGAGGCCAGATCCTTGGCGCTGGGCGCGTAACGCTCCATGAAGCGCTCGCCGTTGGAGTTGGTGAGGTAGCCGCCTTCGCCGCGCACGCCCTCGGTGATCAGGCAGCCCGCGCCGTAGATGCCGGTGGGATGGAACTGCACGAACTCCAGGTCCTGCAGCGCCAGGCCTGCGCGCAGCACCATGCCGCCGCCGTCGCCGGTGCAGGTGTGTGCCGAAGTGGCGCTGAAATAGGCGCGGCCATAGCCGCCGGTGGCCAGCACCACGGCCTGGCCGCGGAACAGGTGCAACGTACCCTCGTTCATGTCCAGCGCGAGCACGCCGCGGCAGACGCCCTCGTCGTCAAAAATGAGGTCGATGGCGAAGTATTCGATGAAGAAGGTGGCGTCGTGCGCCAGCGCCTGCTGGTACAGCGTGTGCAGGATGGCGTGGCCGGTGCGGTCGGCGGCGGCGCAGGTACGCTGCGCGGTGCCCTTGCCGTAGTGCGTGGTCATGCCGCCGAACGGGCGCTGGTAGATGCGGCCTTCGTCCGTGCGCGAGAACGGCACGCCGTAGTGCTCCAGTTCGTAGATCGACGGGATGGCCTCGCGGCACATGTACTCGATCGCGTCCTGGTCGCCCAGCCAGTCCGAACCCTTGATGGTGTCGTAGAAATGGAAACGCCAGTCGTCCTCGCCCATGTTGCCGAGCGCGGCGGCGATGCCGCCCTGCGCCGCCACGGTGTGCGAGCGCGTGGGAAACACCTTGGTGATGCACGCGGTCTTCAGGCCCTTCTCGGCCAGGCCGAAAGTGGCACGCAGGCCCGCGCCACCGGCGCCGACCACGATCACGTCGAACTTGTGCTGCTGGATCTTGTAGCTTTCCACGGTCTCAAACTCCCAATGCGATGCGCAGCACGGCCAGCACGCCCGCGAGCGCGCCCAGCACCGCGAGGAACTTGATCGCCACCAGCAGGACCACTTCCTTCCAGCGGGTGTGCACGTAGTCTTCGATCACCACCTGCAAACCGAGCACGGCGTGCCAGAACATGGTGACCACGAACAGGATCAGCAGCAGCGCGTTCCACGGCTTCGCTACCGCGGCCCTGGCCGTGGCGTAGTCGGCATGCAACAGCGACAGCACGGTGAACACGAACCACAGGCCGAGCAGAATCAGCGCGACGGCGGTGACGCGCTGCGTCCACCAGTGGCCCACGCCCGACTGCGCGGAACCGAAACCGCGTGCACGCTTCAGCGGGTTGCGCAGGTCTTTTGCGTTCGCGCTCATGCGGCACCTCCACAGGTCAGCACGCAGGCCCAGACGATGACGACCAGTACCAGGCTGACGATCACCGACAGCCAGCTCGAACGCACGAACTGCGGAATCGCATAACCCGCGCCGGTGTCCTGCAACAGATGACGGATGCCGTTGCACAAGTGGTAGAACAGCGCCCAGCTCCAGCCCACCAGCAGGATCAGGCCCAACGGACTGCCCATGCAGACCTTGAACTGGTCGAAAGCGGCTTCGCCGGCAGCCAGCGCGAGCAGGCCCCACACCACCACGAGCGTGCCTACGGCCAACGCGATGCCGGTGGCGCGATGCAGGATGGAGGTCACCATCTGCACTTGCCACTTATAGATCTGTATATGCGGAGAGAGCGGTCGTCGCGTGTCTGCCATGGCGGCTATCCTGAAGTGGAATCGCTGAAGCTGCCTGCCAAGCCAAACCGCCTTCGCGCGACGGCAGATGCCGCCGCGAAACGCATCAGAAATCGATGCAGCGCCCGTTCTTCTCCCAATCGCCGTAGCGGGTGGGATCGAGCGCCGGCCGCTCCGTCGCCGCCTTCTCCCCCGCCGGACGCGCGGGCACGGCCACGGTTTCCGCGGGAGCGGAAGCGGGACTGGATTCGGTTGGGCGGGAAGTGTCGGACATGGTCATCGCAAGCGGCGGGAGATTAATACTTGCCGCAATGCCGCACAACCTTGACGAAGGTCGCGATGACTTGCGCTCGGCTGCTGGCGACCTCATCTTGGACCGTCTATGCCGATTCCCTACCCCGCCGAAACCCTATTGATCGAAGGTCCGGATGCACTCGCCTTCGCGCATGCGCAATTCAGCAGCGATGTCCAGGCGCTTGCCGTCGGCACATGGCAGTTCAGTGCATGGCTGAGCGCACAGGGCCGTGTGCGTGCGCTGTTCCATCTCGCGCGACTGGATGAACAACGTCTGTTGTTGTTGTTGCGCGGAGGCGAAGCGGGCGCATTGTGCGAAGCGCTGCGTCGATACGTGTTCCGCTCTCGGCTCACCATTACGATTTCGTCTTGGCATACGCTGTCCACCGATGCCGCATTGCCGTTGCACGAAGCACGCACCGCATCCGACAGCATCGTGCTCGGCTGCGGCTCGCACAGCATGCGCATCGCCGCGGATGGCGAAAGCGATGCGCGGTGGCGATTGCCACAACTGCAACTCGGCTGGCCGTGGCTGCCGACTTCCACGTTCGATGACTTGCTGCCACCCGCGCTGTCGCTGCATCGCCTGCATGCCGTCGCCATCGACAAAGGCTGCTACCCGGGCCAGGAGATCGTGGCGCGACTGCACTGGCGAGGCGGACACAAACGCCACCTGTGCAAGGTGCAGCTGGCACGCGATGCGATGCCAGGCATCGTGTTGCATCGCGAAGGCCACGACGTAGGCGTGCTGCTTGATGTTGTTGCGCACGACAAACACGCCGACGCACTCGCCGTGTTGAACGACGACATCACATCGACGCATGCAAACGATGCTGCGCTTCAACTCGATGGCGATCTCGCGTTGCGTGTAGAGCATCGATGGGAGAATTGATGTGCATCGTCGCGCTCACGTGAACAATCGTTCACTTTCGCGTTCAATTTGAGTGAGTTTGCAATGAATCGACGTGACCAGGCACTTGCCGCGGAAAAAATCCGCCGCTAGGCTCCGTCGAACCTTTCACTAGGCACCCCTCATTTCGGTGCCGCAGAAACACGCGACGAACCGGAAGATTCCGAATCGGCGCGACCCGGCGAAGACCGTCGGATGGAACAACCGCCTGAGTGCGGAAAACGTCGCAGGCTACACGGCTATCGGCACCGCGCAACGCCGCGACAACATTCTTCGATCGGCACAGAGATACCGCCATTCGAGCGCCACAATCCCGTGGCACTTCGCCCAGCCACAAGTTTCGGTTGTGCGATTCAATCCAGGTGGAACGGCCTGCCCGCCCGTCCATCGCAACGGCGCAAAGGACAACGCATCGTCCGCGCGTACAGCACGCTGGAGGCAGAAATGAAACTTTCCATGTTGTTGTGGCTGACTACCCTGATGCCACAACCCGTCGCAAACCAGGCCTGCCTGGCGACGACGGTGTACCTGGAGGCGCGTAGCCAACCCATCGACGGCCAGATGGCCGTTGCCGAAGTGGCGATGCGCCGCCGCGAACGCGGCCAATGGGGCGGCACGGTGTGCGAGGTCGTGATGGCGCCGCACCAGTTCGCCACCACCACCACACCAGGCTCGTTCCAGATCAACAGCCTCGAGTCATTCCACAAGGCGTGGGAAATCGCGGGCCAAACGATCCACGACTGGCAGCTGCCCGCAAACAAGCGCCGGATGCTGGTGCCGCACGCCGACCATTTCGCCACGGCCGCAGTGGCGCCGGCATGGTCGCGCAACAAGACCGGCATCACCATCGGCGACCACACGTTCTACGCGGTGAACTGAGTGGAATGCTTTTGCGATCATCCGTGATCGCAAAAATCAAACGGACGGCCATCCTTGGCTGCACTTTTCGCCCAAAGCAGCGCCACGCTGATTTTGCACCATGGAAAAAAAAGGCCCTCTTGCGAGGGCCTTTTCATTTGGACGTCCAGACGTCTATTTAACGAACAGCGATCCGTCACATCGGATAGACCTGTCCGTTGGCTATCTGCACGTAATCGCCGTTACGCACGCGCGGATCGTCGCGCTGCGTCACCGTGGCGTACTGGCCGTTGTCCAGCCGGATCACGATGCGCCAGGCATTGCTGCCGCCACCGGCGTTCTGTCCGATCTGGTTGCCCACGACGCCACCGGCCACGGCACCGACCACCGTGGCGGCCGTACGGCCATCACCCTTGCCGATGGTGCTACCGAGCACGCCGCCGGCTACCGCGCCGATCACCGCGCCCAGCGTGCCGCCATTCGGATTTCCGCTGTTGATGTACACGGGCCGTACGTCCTGCACTACGCCGCAGCCCTGCTGGCAGCGACCGTAGCCGCCGCCAGGACCCTGGCCATATCCCGGGTGGTAGCCGCCATTGCCGTAGCCGGGGCCGGTGACGCAGGCGGACAACAGCAGACCAGCCGCAAGCACCGCCGCCGGAACAATGCCACGCATGAATGCATTCATCGCGCTGCTCCTTCGAGACTCACGGAATCAACGGGCGTCCGAAACGGCCGTCACGCCTTCCTGCACCTGCACGCGATCGCCCGGATCGTGATCCATGCGCGTGGTGCGGGTTACGCCGTTGAACACGTACTGCACGTCGTAGCCGATGATCTTGTCGCTGCCGGCGACCGTGTTGCACTGGCGCTGGACCGACTGCGTCACCTGCGGCTGGTGGTGCGCGTTCTCGATGCGGTTGCCGGCGTAACCACCCGCCGCCGCACCGGCCACCGTGGTCAGGGTATTGCCCCTGCCGCCGCCAACCACATGGCCAAGCAGGCCACCGGCCACGGCGCCGATCGCGGTGCCGGCGATGTTGTGCTGATCCTTCGGCGGCGCGGTCTGGTTGACCACCACGTCATGGCAAACCTGCTGTGACGCGCTCGTCGAGCGCACCGGCGTCACGCTGACCACCTGGGCGTACTGCGGGCCAGCCGGCACGGGTGCCGCCGGAGCCGGCGCGGAAGCTGCTTGCGCCACCTGGGTGCCGGCATCTGCGCTGCGGTTGCAGGCCGACAGGCCGACGGCCAGCGCGGCCACGATACCGATGCTGAGTGCATTGACCATCAGTTTTTTCATGATTTTTTTCCTCTGTTTGTGTTCCGGTCGCGCCACCATGCGCATGCAACTTCTTGCGGCGCTCGACGACATTGAACCTTCACAAGTCTGAATAGCGTCAGACCGCAACGTTACACTAGCCCCACGTTGATTTAGCGCCAGCCGTGGCACACATCGCATGGAAAACCGGACGCGCGTCATGCTTGCCGACAGCCACGCCCACCTCGACCACCATGCGTTCGACCCCGATCGCGCACAGGTGCTGCAACGGGCGCGGGGCGCAGGCGTCCTGCAACTGGTGATACCCGCCGTGGACGCGGCGAGCTGGCCGCGCATCCGCGACCTCTGTGCGACCCAACCACTTGCGCTGTTCCCCGCCTACGGCCTGCACCCTCTGTATCTCCACCAGCATGCGCTCAGCGACGTCGACGCATTGTCGTCGTGGTGCACGTCGAACGCCGCCATCGCCATCGGCGAGATCGGCCTGGATTTCCACCTGGCCGAGCTCGACCCCGTGCTGCAGCGCCACTACTTTGACCGGCAACTGGCGCTGGCCCGGGAGCTCGACCTGCCGGTGATCGTGCATGCACGACAGGCACTCGAGGAGGTCATCCTGACCTTGCGCCGCCATCCCGGCGTCCGCGGCGTGGTGCACAGCTTCTCCGGCAGCGAGGAACAGGCGCGAAGACTCTGGCAGCTCGGCTTCCTGGTCGGCATCGGCGGCCCGGTGACTTACGACCGCGCGCAACGCCTGCGTCGCATCGTCGCCGACATGCCCAGCGAATTCCTGTTGCTGGAAAGCGATGCCCCGGATCAGCCCGATGCGGGCCAT
Organism: Rhodanobacter sp. 7MK24; assembly: GCF_014842995.1. GTDB lineage: Bacteria > Pseudomonadota > Gammaproteobacteria > Xanthomonadales > Rhodanobacteraceae > Rhodanobacter_A. The sequence continues at coordinate 693,346 of NZ_JACYXL010000001.1, read as the reverse complement.
CGGGGCCAGCGCAACGAGCCGGCACGCGTGGCGGATGTATTGCGATGCGTGGCCGCACTGCGTGGCGAAGCGGAGTGCGACTTGGCCGCTGTCACCGCTGCGAATACCCGCCGCCTGTTCCGCCTGCCCGATCCGGATCGAGCCTGACATGTGACGCGACGCTTGCGCGACGTTCCCGCATGCGTCACAATTTATTTCATCAGTGAAATATGATCCAATGAAATGGCGCACCTGAGTAAATGCATCGCGATGATGGACGAAGGCATCGAGCGAATGCTCGAGGCCATTCCTGGTCTTCCTGTGGAACAGGCCCGTCTGTGCCGGCTGATGCTGATGGTGGGTGGGCGCATGGATGAGGCGCTGGACGAGAAGCTCAAGTCGCAACAACTCATCGACAGCGAATTCCTCACACTGATGATCCTGTACAGCAGCCCTGACGGCAGCTCCACTCCGGGCGAGCTATGTGAATTCACCTCGCAAGGCAGCACCAACATGACCCGCATCGGCAATGCGCTGGTGAAACGCGGCCTGATCTCGCGCGGCGCCAGCGCTGAAGATCGCCGCCGCGTGGTGATCCGCATCACCGCCGCGGGCCGGCGCTTCGTGCAGAAAATGTTGCCGCCGATGTTCCCGCGCGTGGAGGCGATGTTCGCCGGTTTCAGCGCCGCCGAACGGAGCCAGCTCAGCCGCCTTCTGCGCAAGCTCGCCAAGAACCTCGACCAGCTCGACGCCGAGAGCGCGTCATGAAGGAGTCCAAGATGACCTTCGCCCCGCCCTTCCCGCGCGCGGCACTGGCACTCGCCGTCGCACTGACGCTCGGTGGCTGCGCATTCGCGCCGCCGAAACTGCAGCATCCCGCGCTACGCGACGACGTGCCGCTGGCCGGCCTGCAAGGCGCTCCCGTCGCCGGTTGGCCGGCCACCGACTGGTGGCGCGGCTACGACGATCCGCAACTTGACGACCTGATGGCCACCGCGCTGAGCCAGTCGCCCGACCTCAGACAGGCGCAAAGCCGCGTACACACCGCCGAGCAATCGGTGAAGCTTGCCGCCGCACAGGCGGGACTGAGCATCAACGGCAACGCGCAGGTCGCCCGCCAGCGTCTGAGCGAACATGGCTTGATGCCGCCGCAACTGCTCGGCTTTACCTGGTACAACCAGGCCGACCTCGGCGTGCAGTTCGAGTACGACTTCGACTGGTGGGGCAAGAAGCGCGCCGCCATCGAAAGCGCCCTGGACCAGGCGCACGCCGCCGAAGCACAGCGCAGCGAAGCCGCACTGACACTGCAGAACGCGGTTGCCGGCACCTATTTCGGGTGGCTGGCCGACGAGGCACGGCTGGCGTTGGCCAGGCAGTCGCTGGCCGTGCAGCAGCGTCTGCTGCAAATCGCCGAACTGCGCGTGCGGCAGGGCGTGGATCTGCCCGACAGCGTGCAGGAGGCGCGCGCGCGCATTGCTGGCGCGGAGCAGGCGCAAACGGCGCTGGAAAGCTCGGCGAAGATCCGCAAGGTGGCGCTGGCCGCCCTGCTTGGCGTCTCGCCCGAACAATTGCCTGCGCTGTCGCCGCGTCCACTCCCGGCGGTTCGCAGCGGCCTGCCCGCCGATGCGAAGCTCGACCTGATCGCGCGCCGTCCCGACATCGCAGCCAGCCGCTGGCAGGTGGAGTCGGCGCTGAAACAGACCGACGAAGCACGCGCGCAGTTCTTCCCCGACATCAGCATCACCGCGATGGTCGGGTTGTCCAGCACCAACCAGGCCACGCCGGCGCTGTTCGGCGGCGGCGGTTCGGGCAACCTCGGCAACGTGTTCAGCGCAGGCAGTCGCGTCTTCGGCCTCACGCCTGCGCTGCATCTGCCGATCTTCGAGGGCGGTCGCCTCAAAGCCGCTTACGGCATCAGCCGCGCCCAGCTCGACGACGCGGTGGCGCAGTACGACGCCAGCGTGTTCCACGCCGTCCGCGAAGTCGCCAGTCAGGCGCTGGCCGCCGAGCAGTTGGCCACGACCCGCCAACAGCAGCAACAGCAGGTCGACACCACCGAACAACTTGGCAACACAGCGCGGTCGCGCCTGCAGCGTGGCGTGACTGATGCCCGCGAAAGCCTTGCCGCGCAGGCCCAGTGGCTGCAGCAGCGGGATCAGGCCATCGCCCTGCATGCACAGGCGCTGGGCACCGATCTCGACCTCATCAAGGCGCTCGGCGGTGGCTATCGCCTGCCCGCCGACGTCGGCACGAATCCCTCTTCCACGAACAGCCACCGGAGCCCAAGCCCATGAGCGCCACCGAGTCCGCCCAGCAAAACGACAGCGGCCTTGCCGCCAAGGATCCACCCAAGCGTCGCCGCGCATTGCTGATCGTGACGGTGGTCTTCGTGCTCGCCGCGCTGGCTTGGTTCCTGCTCTGGGAATTCGTGTTTTCTACCCGCGAGAACACCGACAACGCCTATGTGGGCGGCAACCAGGTGGGCATCTCCGCACAGGTGCCCGGCACGGTGGTCGCGGTGCTCACTGACGACACGCAGCACGTCGATGCCGGCCAGGTGCTGGTGAAGCTCGATGCCACCGACGCCGACGTGCGCCTGCGGCAGGCGCGCAGCGCGCTCGCGCTCGCCGTGCGCCAGGTGCGCGGCCAGACCGACAGCGCCAGCGGCGCCGACGCCGCGGTTGCCGCGCGCAAGATCGACCTGAGCAAGGCCGAGGCCGATCTCAAGCGCCATCTGCCGCTGGTCGCAGCGCAAGCGGAATCGCCCGAGATCGTGCAGCACCTGCGCGATGCCGTGGCCGCCGCGCAGGCGGCGCTGGATGCGGCGCAGGCGCAGGCGCAGTCAGCGCATGCGGCCATCGCCGGCACCGACACCGCCAACAACCCGGCGGTGCAGCAGGCGCGCGCCAACTTCCGCGCCGCCTGGGTGGCCGCGCAACGCAACACCATCGTGGCGCCTGTCTCCGGCTACGTGGCCCAGCGCAGCGTGCAGCTCGGCAACAGCGTCACGCCCGGCCAGCCGTTGATGAGCGTGATCCCGCTGCACAACCTGTGGGTGGACGCCAACTTCAAGGAAAACCAGTTGGGCCACATCCGCATCGGCCAGCCGGCGACCATCACCACCGACCTCTACGGCGGCAAGGTGGAATACCACGGCAAGGTGATCGGCCTGGGCGCCGGTACCGGCAGCGTGTTCTCGCTGCTGCCCGCGCAGAACGCCACCGGCAACTGGATCAAGGTGGTGCAGCGCGTGCCCGTGCGCATCGCACTGGACGACAAGGAGCTCGACCAGCATCCGCTGCGCGTGGGCCTGTCCGCCGATGTCACCGTGGACATCAGTCAGGACCAGGGCAAGGTGCTGGCCGCCGGTCCGGCGCAGCCCGCCGCCGAGACCAGCGTGTACGACAACATCGCCAGCCAGGCCGATGCCGAGGCCGACAAGGTGATCGCGGCCAACCTAGGCGCCAGCGGCACGTCGCGCTGATCCCCTTCGCACCCGACACCAGCGCGAGCCCCGCATGGCCACCACGCCCGAAAACGACGCACCGCTGAAGCCGCTGCACGGCGGCCCGCTGGCGCTGCTCACCATCGCCGTCGCGTTCAGCACCTTCATGGAGGTGCTGGACATGACCATCGTCAACGTGGCCGTGCCGCACATCTCCGGCAGCCTCGGCGTAAGCCCCAACGAAGGCACCTGGACGATCAGCTCCTACGCGCTGGCCAGCGCGATCATGCAGCCGCTCACCGGCTGGGTGGCGCGACGCTTCGGCGAGGTGCGCACCTTCGTGGTGTCGGTGCTGCTGTTCGTGGTGTTCTCCATGCTGTGCGGCCTGGCCACCAGCATGCCGATGCTGGTGGTCTGCCGCCTGATGCAGGGTGCGGGCTCCGGCCCGATGGTGGCGCTGTCGCTGACCCTGCTGTTGACCAGCTATCCGAAGGAAAAGCAAGGCGTCGCGCTGGCGCTGTGGGCCATGACCGTGGTGGTGGCACCGATCTTCGGCCCGATCCTGGGCGGCTGGATCACCGACAATTTCTCGTGGCCGTGGATTTTCTACATCAACCTACCGGTAGGCCTGGCCGCGGCGGTGATCACCTGGTCGATCCTGCATAAACGCGAGACCAAGACCTTCAAGGCGCCGATCGACGCGGTAGGTCTGGTACTGCTGGTGGTGGGCGTGGGCTGCCTGCAGTTCATGCTGGACAACGGCAACGACCACGACTGGTTCGCCTCGCCGTTGATCCTTACGCTGGGCCTGGTCGCCCTGGTCTGCCTTACCTTCCTCGTGATGTGGGAGATCCACGCCAAGCACCCGGTGATCGACCTCTCGCTGTTCAAGCAGCGCAATTTCACCGTTGGCGTGGTGGCGCTGACGCTGGGCATGTTCGCGTTCTTCGGCATCAACGTGGTGTTTCCGCTGTGGCTGCAGCTCGACCTGGGCTACACCGCGACCTGGGCGGGGCTGGCCACCGCACCGGTGGGCGTGCTGGCCTTCCTGCTGTCGCCGATCCTGGGCAAGAACATGCACCGGCTGGACCTGCGCGCGGTGGTGACCTTCGCCTTCATCGTCTTCGCGTTCACCTCGTACTGGTTCGCCGGCTTCGACAGCAACGCGTCGTTCGGCACGCTGGTGGTGCCGCGCTTCGTGATGGGCATGGCCATTCCCTGCTTCTTCATACCGCTGAACCAGATCTACTTGTCCGGCCTGCCCGCCTCGGAGATCGCCAGTGCCTCGGGCCTGTCCAATTTCTGCCGCACCATGGGTTCCAGCATGTCCACCGCGATCACGGTGACGCTGTGGCAGCACCGCGGCGAGCTGCATCATGCCAACCTCACCGAGGACGTCAGCAACGCCAACCCCGCGGCGACGCAGTTCCTGCAAGGCCTCGCGCAGCACGGCATGCCGCACACACAGAGCCTGGGCCTGATCGACCAGCTGGTGAACCGCGAGGCGCTCACCCTGGCGGTGAACGACGTGTTCTGGGGCTGCGCGGTGCTGTTCCTGCTGCTGATCCCCATCCTGTGGTTCGCCAAGCCCCCGTTCGGCAGCGCCGGCGGGGCGGTCGGCCACTGATCCGCCGCCGTCTGCTGCAGACCACCGTGGCGCACATCGCGGCGCCACGGCCATCGCAGAGCAGACCAATTTTCGAACATGCATGCCAGTGGTCTACTGGTGCGGCGCAATATCTTCTGCTAGTTTCGCCGCATGGCACAAAACAAACGCACCATCAAGAAGTATCCGAACCGTCGGCTCTACGACACCGAGATCTCCAGCTACATCACGCTGGAAGAGGTGCGTCAGCTGGTGCTGGACAACGAGGACTTCGAAGTCCGCGATGCGAAGACCGGCGAGGACCTCACCCGCTCCGTGCTATTGCAGATCATCTCCGAGCATGAAGAGAAGGGGCAGCCGATGCTGTCGCCCCAACTGCTCAGCCAGATCATCCGCTTCTACGGCGATTCGCTGCAGGGCTTCATGGGTCCCTACCTGGAGCGCAGCCTGCAGGTCTTCCTCGACCAGCAGCAGCAGTTCCGCACCCAGCTCAACAGCCTGATGGGGCAGACCCCTTGGGCCATGGTGAACGAACTGACCGAGCGCAACATGGACGCGTGGAAGACCATGCAGCGCGGCCTGCTCGACGCCGCCGCGCAGATCACCCCGCAGGGCGCCGGTCGCGGCAAGAAATCCGGCTGATCCCCGCCATTCCGTCCCGTGAGCGCGCCGCCCAAAGCGGCGCGTTTTCATTTGAAAAGTGCAGCCATGGATGGCTGCCCGTGTGACTCACGCGATCAGGGATGATCGCAAAAACACCTCAAAGCGCGGCCATGGATGGGCTGCCCGTTCGATTCCGGCGATCACGGATGATCGCAAAAGCAACGGAACCTCCATGAGCGCATCTTCTGCCACTCGTCTGGCCCTCGTCACCGGCGGACTCGGTGGCCTGGGAACCGAGATCTGCCGCCAGCTGGCACAGGCCGGCCGCCGCGTGATCGCGGCCGACCTGCCCGCCAGCGAGGCACGCCTCGCGGCCTTCGGCGAGGCCACCGCCGTGTTCGGCGACGCCATCCGCTACGAGGCACTGGACGTCAGCGACCACGAGGCCTGTGTGGCGATGATCGGCCGCCACGAGCGCGAGCACGGCGGCGTGGACATCCTGGTCAACGCCGCCGGTATCACCCGCGACGCCAGCCTGCGCAAGATGACGCCCGCGCAGTGGCACGACCTGATGCGCGTGAACCTCGACGGCGTGTTCAACACCAGCCACGCCGTGGTGGAAGGCATGACCGCGCGCGGCTTCGGCCGCATCGTCAACATCAGTTCGGTGAACGGCCAGACCGGCCAGTTCGGCCAGGTCAACTACTCCGCCGCCAAGGCCGGCGTGCACGGCTTCAGCATGGCGCTGGCGCGGGAAACCGCGCGCAAGGGCGTCACCGTCAACACCGTCTCGCCCGGCTACTGCGACACGCCGATGGTGGCTGCCGTGCCCGCAGAGATCCGCGCCCAGATCATCGCCGGCATCCCGGTGGGCCGGCTGGGCCAGCCGGCCGACATCGCCCGTGCCGTGACCTTCCTCACCGCCGACGACGCCGGCTACCTCACCGGCGTCAACCTGCCGGTGAACGGCGGGTACTTCATGAGCTTTTAGGCGCCTGCTCAAAGCTTCTGCGTGGCCCGCGCCGGGAGCTCTGTGCCTGCGGGCCGAGGAAGAACGAAGGCATGCGGGGAGAGTCCATGGATGGATTCTTGAGGAATCGAGGAGTGGACGTCCGTCCACGTCCAAGTGCTGACGCAGGCACGCGGGCAAACAGCCCGGCCCTTCGGTCGCTTTGCCGCGGCCGCAGCGCGGAGGCTTCGAGCAGGCGCTGAGGCGCCGCGTATTGCAGTCCCCCGCCGCTTGCGGAACAGTGTCGCGATCCTTCATCCGGAACGCGACATGACGCAACGTCCTCGCATCACCCTGATCGGCGGCGGCCTGGTGGGCGCGCTGCAGGCTCGGCAACTAGCAAAGCACGGCTTTGCGGTGGAGGTGTTCGAGAAGCGGCCTGATCCGCGTCTCGCAGGATTTCTTGGCGGTCGTTCGATCAACCTCGCCCTGGCCGAGCGCGGCCTGCAAGCGTTGCGTACGGCGGGGCTGGCCGACACGGTGCTGGAGCGCGCCGTGATGATGCGCGGACGCATGGTGCATGCACAGGATGGGGCGAGCGGACTGCAGCGCTACGGTGTGGACGACAGCGAGGTGATCTGGTCGGTGTCGCGCGGCGCGCTGAACATGCTGCTGCTGGATGCCGCCGAGGCGTCCGGCGTGCACTTCCACTTCGGCCAGTCGCTGGTGGACGCGGATTTCGACGGCCGCCGCATCCGGCTCGCCGACGAGGCGGGTATCAAACGCGAGCACGGTGTCGACCTGCTGATCGGGGCCGATGGCGCAGGCTCCGCGCTGCGCACGGCGATGAACACCTATGCACCTCTGGGTGAGCGCATCGAGCCCCTCGGCCATGGCTACAAGGAACTGGAAATTCCCGCCGCCGACACCTTGCCCGCCGCGTTGGTACAGCAAGCCGGCGGCGCAGGGCGCTTCGCGATCGAACCGCACGCGCTGCACATCTGGCCGCGAGGCGGCTACATGTGCATCGCGCTGCCGAACGCCGAAGGCAGTTTCACCGTAACGCTGTTCCTGCCGGCACACGGCGCGCACCCAAGCTTTGCCACCCAGCCCGATGCCACAGCGGCGCGCGCGTTCTTCGCCACGGACTTCCCCGATCTGCTGCCGCTGATTCCCCGCTTCGACGCGGATTACGCGGAACACCCGGTGGGCACACTCTCCACGCTGCACCTCGACCGCTGGCACCTGGACGGACGCGCCCTGCTCATCGGCGACGCCGCACATGCCATCGTGCCGTTCCACGGCCAGGGCATGAACTGCGGCTTCGAGGACACGGTGACGCTGACCGAACTGCTCGCCGCCGCGCCTGGCGACAGCACAGACGTGTTCGCCGAGTTCCAGCGCATCCGCCAACCCAACGCCAACGCGATCGCCGCGATGGCACTGGAAAACTACGTGGAGATGCGCGACTCGGTGGCCGATCCGCATTACCTGGCCAGGCGCGCACTGGGCGCGAAGCTGGCCGAACGCGCGCCGCAGCACTTCATGGCGCGCTATCGCATGGTCACCTTCACGCACCTGCCTTACAGCTACGCGCTGGAACGCGGCCGCATGCAGGATGCGCTGCTGGAGGAAATCCTGCGCGAGGCACCGGATGCGAACGCCGTCGACCTCGACGCGGCGGCGCGCATGCTGCAAGCTCGGCTTACGCCCCTGCCCGCGCAACTACGCCATGAATGAGTTCCTGCTCGAAGACTTCCGCAACACCACCTACCACGTGGTGCTCGACACGGTGCGCTGGGCGGCGATCCGTATCGACCTGCCGCTGCCGGCCGAACTGGCGGCCGTCGTCGGCGGGCAGCCGTGGGGTTTCATCACGGCATGGAATCCGCAGGCGCGCCGCCGCCCGCAGGCGGAAAACCTCGCCGCGCAGCAGGCGCTGGTCGATGCCCTGGACAAGCTGCCGCAGGTCGCCGTCTACCCCGCCATCGGCGTGGGCCAGACCGGCTGGAGCGAGCCCAGCCTGTTCGTGATCGGTGCGGATCTGCGCACGCTGGACGCGTTGATGCGCGAACACGCGCAACTGTCCTACGTGCACGGCGAGGCCGACGGTCCCGCCGAATTGCGCATGCTGGGTTGAACGGCTTTACGGCGGCAGTCCGCCGCATGGACAAGCTCGCCAGCCATTGCGGAGAATGCGGCAGATGACCGCATCCTCCGCCGCCACGCCCCTGCTCGAAGCGCATCGCCTGAGCTTCCACCGCCAGGACGAGCCGGTGTTCGCGCCGCTGGATTTCCGCCTGCACGCGGGCGAGCTGGCGCTGATCGAGGGCGACAACGGCAGCGGCAAGACCACCTTGCTGCGCCTGCTGGCCGGCCTGCTGCACGTCAGCGAAGGGGAATTGCGCTGGCGCGGCGCACCGCTGCAACGCGACGCCTGCGCGAACGAGATCCTTTTCCTGGGCCACCAGCTGGGTCAGAAGCACGAGTTGAGCCCACGCGAGAACCTGGCCTTCGCCGCCGGCTTGCACGGTTGCCGCGCCGGCGTCACGCCGGATGCGGCGCTGGGTGAAGTGGGCCTGCGCGGTTACGAGGACGAGCCGGTGCGGCGTCTTTCCGCGGGGCAGAAGAAGCGTGCCGCGCTGGCGCGCCTGCTGCTGCAACCAGCGGCGCTGTGGCTGCTTGACGAGCCTTACGCGAATCTCGACCGGCAGGGCATTGCATTGGTCAATCGGCTGCTGGAGCGGCACGTCGCCGAGGGGGGCGCGGCATTGGCGAGCAGCCATGGGGTGGCGGGGTTTCATGGCGGGGAGCCGCAGCGGATACGCATGCATGGGTAAGCGTGTTCGTGGAACATCGCATGTAGTCGCTCGTGGAGTCGCTTGCGACGAACGTTCAATTGTCTGCCGCAAGCAGGTGCGCAACCTCGGTCGCGCGAGCAAATCCCCTGTCCCCTTTGGGGAGAGGGTTAGGGTTAGAGGCGGGTGCTCGCGACGACCTTTCGCTTTCGCATCTTGGCTCGCCTGCGGCGGTCTTTCGGCCGCCTGCCGGCGCTCGAGTTACTTCTCTTTGCTGGCCCACGCCACCGCTGGGCGCGGTGGCGAACGGCGAAGCCGGCCCGAAGGGCGACGGGCAGGATACCCGGAGTCAAGAGAAGTAGCCAAGAGAAATGGACTGGTTCAATACGCCGGAACTACAAGCAGGCGGTGCCGAGGAGATGGGAACTACGCCCGACGAGACGTCCTGCACACCAGCCACGCCGCGCCGTATCTGGGAACTGAGGTGATACGGGCTGCGGTATCGCCGGGGATTACGCCATGAATGCCCCGCTTCCTCGCGCTTGCGCCGCCATGCTTCGCCGCGACCTCATGCTGGCCTGGCGGCGGCGCGGGGATCTGGCGATGCCGGTGCTGTACGCGGTGATCGTGGTGGTGCTGTTTCCGTTTGCGCTGGGGCCGGACTTGGCGTTGCTGCAGCGGATCGCTGGCGGCGTGGTGCTGGTGACGGTGCTGCTGGCGATGCTGTTGGCGCTGGACGCGATGTTCGCCAGCGACATCGAGGACGGCTCGCTGGAGCAACTGGTGCTGGCGCCACAGCCGCTGGCGCTGATGCTGGGGATGAAGATCCTCGCGCACTGGATCACCACGGCGTTGCCGCTGATCGTGATCGCACCCTTGCTGGCCGGCATGCTGCACCTGCCCGCGGCGGCGATGCCGGCGCTGCTGCTGGCGCTGCTGCTGGCGACGCCGCTGCTCAGCCTGCTCGGCGCGGTGCTGGTGGCGCTGACGGCCGGCACGCGGCGCTCTGGTATGCTGCTGGCACTGATGTTGCTGCCGCTGTGCGTGCCGGTGGTGATCTTCGCGGCCGGCGCGGTGACAGCCGCCCAAGAGGGGCTTCCGTGGTTCGCTCCGGTCGCGTGGCTGACCGCCGCACTCATCCTCGCCGTGGTGCTGGCGCCGCTGGCGTGCGCGGCGGCCTTACGCATTGCGCTGGACTCGTGACATGGCGAAGTGGATTCCACTCTGGTTGCACAAGCTCGGCTCGCCGCCGACGTTCTACCGCTTCGCCGGCGCGGTGCGGCCGTGGGCGATGGGGCTGGCGCTGCTGTTCGGCGTGATCGGGCTCTACGGTGGCCTGGTGCTGGCGCCGCCTGACTACCAGCAGGGCGACGCCTACCGGATCATCTTCATCCACGTGCCCAGCGCGTGGATGAGCATGTTCGTCTACGCCGTGATGGGCGTATCCGGTTTCATCGCCCTGGTATGGCGATTGAAGCTGGCCGAGGTGGTGGCGATGGAATCGGCGCCGATCGGCGCGGCCTTCGCCTTCATCACCCTGGCCACCGGTTCGCTGTGGGGCAAGCCGATGTGGGGCACGTGGTGGACCTGGGACGCGCGGCTCACCTCGGAACTGGTGCTGCTGTTCCTCTACCTCGGCGTGATCGGGCTGTACCACGCCTTCGAGGATCGCCGCCAGGGCGCGCGGGCGGCGAGCTTCCTCGCCATCATCGGCGTGATTAACGTGCCCATCGTGCACTACTCGGTGGTGTGGTGGAACACGCTGCACCAGGGCAGCACGGTGAGTATCTTCGGCCACTCCAAGATGCCGTGGGAGATGCTGTGGCCGCTGCTGGCGATGACGCTGGCCACCAAGTGCTATTACGCCGCCAGCCTGTGCCGGCGCGCGCGCACCGACATCCTTGCGCTGGAGTCCGGCAAGGACTGGGTGCGCGAGATCGCGCAAGCAGAGGCAGCCCGATGAGCACGCTCTCGCACTTCTTCGCCCTGAGCGGCGAAGCCGCCGCTTTCTTCAGGATGGGTGGTTACGCAGGCTATGTATGGCCTGCCTACGCCGTGTTCTTCGTCGTGCTGATCGCCGACAACGTGGCGCCGCGGCTGCGCCGCCGCCGCATCCTGCGCGAACTGCGCGGCCGGCTGGCGCGGCAGGTCGCACGCGAACGCCGCTCTCCTTCTTCCACGCCTGCGCCCTGACCTCGCCGGACCACTGCATGCCGATGAACCCCACCCGCAAGCGCAGGCTCACCCTCGTGATCGTGATCGCGGTTGCCGCCATGCTGGCGGTCAGCCTGGTTGTGTACGCCTTGCAGCAGAACATGAACTACCTGTTCACGCCCAGCCAGGTGCAGTCGGGGCAGGCTACGCAGTACAAGACCTTCCGCCTCGGCGGCATGGTCAAGGCCGGCTCGATCCAGCGCAGCAAGGACTCGCTGCAGGTCACTTTCACCGTGGTCGATGCCGGCGGCGCCATGCCGGTGGAATACACCGGCATCCTGCCCGACCTGTTCCGCGACAACCAGTCGGTGATCGCCACCGGGCACATGGACGGCGCGCGCTTCGTCGCCACCGAAGTGCTGGCCAAGCACGACGAAACCTACATGCCGAAGGAACTGAAGGAGGCGATGGCCAAGGCGCATGCAGACGCGAAGGTGAAGGAAGCCGCCGCGCAGGACAAGAGCCCATGACGCCCGAACTCGGTCAGCTCGCACTGGTGCTCGCCTTCCTGCTCGCCATCGCGCAGGGCGTGTTGCCGCTGGTCGGTGCATGGCGCGGCAACCGCGCGCTGATGGCAGTGGCGCGCCCGGCCGCGGCCGGCCAGGCGGTGTTCGTGGCGATGGCGTTCGGCATCCTCGTGTACGCCTTCCTGCATTTCGATTTCTCGGTGCAGTACGTGGCCGACAACTCCAACCTCGCGCTGCCCTGGTACTACCGCATCGCCGCGGTCTGGGGCGCGCACGAAGGCTCATTACTGCTGTGGATCCTGATCCTCAACCTGTGGACGGTGGCGCTGGCCGCGCTCAGCCATCGCCTGCCCGAAGCGTTCGCCGCGCGCGTGATCGGCGTGATGGGTTTGATCGCGATCGGCTTCCTCGCCTTCATCCTGTTCACCTCCGATCCGTTCGTGCGCTTGCTGCCGATGCCGGCCGACGGCGGCGACCTCAATCCGGTGCTGCAGGACCCGGGCATGACCTTCCACCCGCCCGTGCTCTACATGGGCTATGTGGGTTTCTCGGTGGCGTTCGCGTTCTCCATCGCGGCCCTGCTCGGTGGCGAAGTGGAGCAGGCGTGGGTGCGCTGGGCACGGCCGTGGACGAACGCGGCGTGGGGCTTCCTCACCCTCGGCATCGTGGCCGGCAGCTGGTGGGCCTACGCCGAGCTGGGCTGGGGCGGCTGGTGGTTCTGGGACCCAGTGGAGAACGCCAGCTTCATGCCGTGGCTGGTCGGCGCGGCGCTGATCCATGCTCAGGCGATCACCGAGAAGCGCGGCGGCCTGCGCGCGTGGACGCTGCTGCTGTCGATCTTCGCGTTCTCGCTGTCGCTGCTGGGCACCTTCCTGGTGCGCTCGGGCGTGCTCACTTCGGTGCACGCGTTCGCCTCCGATCCGCGCCGTGGCGTGTTCATTCTGGCCTTCCTCACCATCGTGGTGGGTGGCTCACTGCTGCTCTATGCGCTGCGTGCGCCCAAGGTGGCCGGCGGCAAGCCGTTCAATGTCGTTTCGCGCGAAACGGCGCTGCTGATCGGCAACCTGCTGCTGGCCACGGCGTCGGCGATGGTGCTGCTGGGCACGCTGTTCCCGCTGATCGGCGATGCGCTGCATCTCGGCCGCATCTCGGTGGGGCCGCCCTACTTCGGCTTGCTGTTCCCACTGCTGATGGCGCCGGTGGTGGCGCTGCTGCCACTCGGGCCGTTCCTGCACTGGGGCAAGGCCGATGGCGGCGTGCTGAAGCAGGTGATGTTGCGCGCCGGCATCGCCGCGGTGGCTTGCGCCATCGTGGCGGCGTTCTTCGTGCAGGGGCAACTGAAAGCCATCGTGGGCGTGGCATCGGCGGTGTGGATCGCCGTGGGCGTGCTGCTGTACGCGCTGAAGCGCTGGCGTGAAATGCCGCGCGGTCGTCGCTATCCCGCCGAGATGGCCGGCATGTTGCTGGCGCACCTCGGCGTGGGCGTGTTCGTGATCGGCGTGCTGCTGTCCGAGTCGCTCAGCGTCACCCACGACGTGCGCCTCACGCCGGGCCAGAGCGAGAGCGTGGCCGGCTACGACTTCCGCTTCGACGGCGTGCACCGCACCGTCGGCCCGAACTGGCACGCCGACCAGGGCGTGGTCACCGTGCTGCGTGACGGCGCCACCGTGGCAACGATGCGCCCGCAGAAGCGTACCTATTCGCACGAGCAGGTGCAGACCGAATCGGCGGTGGACGCCGGCGTGTTCCGCGACCTGTATGTGGCGCTGGGCGAGCCGATGGACGCGAATGACATCGAGGGCGCCTGGGCGCTGCGGCTGTACTACAAGCCCTTCGTGCGCTGGATCTGGGGCGGCGGCCTGCTGATGATGCTGGGCGGCTTCGTCTGCGCCGGCGACCGCCGCTTCCGCATCAAGCGCATCGCTGCCGAAGCTGCTGCGCCCGTCGTGGCAGCTTCGCCACAGGAATCGCCGGCATGAAGCGCTTCGTGCCGTTCATCGTGTTCATGGCGCTGGTGGGCCTGTTCGGCTTCGGCATCTGGTGGAACACCTGGCACGACGCGCGCTACGTGCCGTCGCCGCTGATCGACAAACCCGCGCCCGATTTTGCGTTGCCCAAGCTGGATGCGCCGGAGCAGAACGTCACCAAGGCCAGCCTGCTCGGCAAGCCCTACCTGCTCAACGTGTTCGGCAGCTGGTGCGTGGCCTGCGCCGAGGAGCACCCGGTGCTGATGAGCGACGGCCGCCGGCTCGGCATCGTGCTGGTGGGCTACGACTACAAGGACGCGCCCGACGACGCCAAGGCCTGGCTGCGCGACCGCGGCAATCCTTACGACCTGGTGATCGCCGACCAGCCCGGCCGCACCGCCATCGACTTCGGCGTGTACGGTGCGCCGGAGAGTTTCCTGATCGATGCCAAGGGCGTGATCCGCTACAAGCACATCGGCCCGCTCACGCCCGAGGTGATCGCGCAGGAACTGCAACCGGCGATCGATGCCGTGAAGCGGGAGGCGCCGTGAAGCCGCGTCTACCCGGACTCGCCTCGCGCAGGAGCGCACCCTGTGCGCGATGGTTCTTTGGTGCGGCCGAAGCCAAAAGCCTTCGCGCACAGGGTGCGCTCCTACATTTCGTGCTGCTGGCACTGCTGATCTTCGCCGGCCACGCCTTCGCCGCCACCGGCGCCATCGAGCCGCTGCCGTTCAAGGACCATGCGCAGGAAGTGCGCTTCCAGAACCTGACGAAGCAGCTGCGCTGCATGGTCTGCCAGAACGAAGATCTGGCCGACTCCAACGCCGACCTCGCGCGCGACCTGCGGCTGGAAGTGTTCCAGCTGATGCAGCAGGGCAAGACCGACGCGCAGATCAAGCAGTACCTGGTGGATCGCTATTCCGACTTCGTGCTGTACGACCCGCCGCTGCAACCCGGCACGTGGCTGCTGTGGTTCGGTCCGCTGGCGATCCTGCTGGCCGGTGGTCTGGTGGTGGCGGTGACGGTACGCAGACGCCGCATTGCCGCCGGCGCGAACGACGGCAACATGGCCAACACGGAACGGGCCGGCACGGACCCGGCCGATGCGGGGGATGACTGGTGAAGCTTGCGTTCTATCTGGTCGCCGCCGCGATGCTCGCGACGGCGCTGGCCCTGCTGCTGGTGCCCCTGCTGCGCGAAGGCCGTCGCAACGGTCGTCCACGCGGCGTGTTCGCGCTGGCGCTGGGCATCGCCCTGCTGCTCCCTCTAGTCACACTCGGGCTGTACCTGCATGTCGGCGCGCCCGCGACCCTCAACGGGGTGGCCGCCGCGCCGAAGCCGATGGACTTCGAGCAGGCACTGACCGAACTGCACGAGCATCTCCGGCAGCAGCCGAACGATGCGCAAGGCTGGGCATTGCTGGCCGAAGCCACTACCGCACTCAAGCAGCCCGCCGACGCGCGCGACGCCTGGGACCACGTGCTGAAGCTCACTCCGGACGACGTGGCCGCGATGGTGGGCTGGGCCGAAACCGATTCGATGGCGCGCGACGATCATCAGATCGACGGTCGCGCCCTCGACCTGCTGCATCGCGCGCTGGAACTGCAGCCGGACAGCCAGCGCGCACTGTGGCTGCTCGGCATCAGTCAGTTCCAGCACGCGCAATACGCGGACGCCTCCGCCACGTGGCGCAAGCTGCAGCCCTTGCTGGAGCCTGGCTCGACCGTGGCCAAGGCCGTGGCGGAACAGATCGCGAACGCCGATGCCCGCGCCGGCATCAAATCTTCCACCGAGCCCGCGGCCGCCGCCAGCACCGGCGCCATGCTGACGGTACAGGTGAGCATTGCTCCCGCGCTCAAGGACAAGCTGCAGGCCGGCGACCAGCTCTACGTGTTCGCCCGCGCCGTGAGCGGTCCGCCGATGCCGCTGGCCGTGGCCAAGCTCGCCGCCGGCACGTTGCCCACCACCGTCACGCTCAGCGACACGATGGCGATGACGCCGGAACTGAAACTTTCCTCGGTGGCGCGCGTGATCGTGGCGGCGCGCATCAGCCACGACGGCCAGCCCATCGCACAGCCGGGTGACCTCGAAGGCAGCGCCGGCGTCGTGGACACCGACCGCAGGACGCCCATCGCCATCACCATCGACAAGGTCCACTGAGATGGCCGACGCACGCCGCTACTGCAAGCTGCCCTCGCCTTTCGCCATGAAGCGCGGCGGCGTACTGCACGACGCACGCGTGGCCTATGAGACCTGGGGCACGCTCAACTCCGCGTGCGACAACGCCGTCCTGGTACTCACCGGCCTCTCGCCCAGCGCACACATGACGTCCAGCGCGGAGGATCCCGCCGCGGGCTGGTGGGAAGACATGGCCGGTCCCGGCAAAGCCATCGACACCGACCGCTGGTTCGTGATCTGCGTGAACTCGCTGGGCAGCGACAAGGGCTCCACCTGCCCCGCTTCGATCAATCCCGCCACTGGCGAGGCCTACCGGCTGGACTTCCCCGAGCTGTCGCTGGAAGACGTGGCCAACGCGGCGCACGAAGTGGTGCGCATGCTCGGCATCGAACGCCTCGCCTGCCTGGTCGGCTGCTCGATGGGCGGCATGGCTGCACTGGCCTACATGCTGCTGCACCCAGGCACGGTTCGCGCCCATGTCAGCGTGGATACCGCGCCGCAGGCGCAGCCCTTCGCCATCGCCATCCGCTCGCTGCAGCGCGAAGCGATCAGGCTCGACCCCAATTGGGCCAATGGCGGATACGACATCCATGGCGACGGCGAACGCTATCCCGACATGGGTATGAGCATCGCACGCAAGCTCGGCGTCATCACCTATCGCTCGGCGATGGAATGGAACGGCCGCTTCGCGCGCATCCGCCTCGATGCCGAGCAACGCGAGGAGCAACAACCCTTCGGCTTCGAGTTCCAGGTGGAGTCCTATCTGGAAGGCCACGCCCGCCGCTTCGTGCGCAGCTTCGACCCCAACAGCTACCTCTACCTGTCACGCGCCAGCGACTGGTTCGACATCGCCGAATACGGCGACGGCAACGTGATGGAAGGCCTCAGGCGCATCCATGTCGAACGCGCACTGGTGATCGGCGTCAGCACCGACATCCTGTTCCCGCTGGAGCAGCAGGAACAGATCGCCGAAGGCCTCGCCGCCGCCGGCGCCGCCGTGGACTTCGTGGCGCTGGACTCACCGCAGGGCCACGACGCCTTCCTGGTCGACATCGAGAACTACAGCCGCGCGATCGGCGGCTTCCTGGCGAGGCCTTGAGTCTCGTGAGATTGCGGCAGCGACCTGAACAATACGCTGGTGTTGTTCACCCTGCTGCTATTGTCCAACCCAGGCTATCCGAAAGGTCAGCTACGGGGTGAAATCGGGCGCTGCCATCACGTCGTCTTGAAGGCGACTGTCTTCACCAAGCCCTCTTCGGTCTGGAGGAGCGTCCACGCGGTAATGTTGAGTCGTTGGAGCTCTTTCATCACCCTTTGCCTGGCATCGGCCGTTCCAACCAAGCATTCACGCAGGGGAAAACCATGAAGATGTTCGCCACTCGATACGTCGTCGCGCTCTATGCAGTTGCCAGTGGTCTACTGGCCGGCTGCATGCCGCCGCCGTCGAATTCGACAGCCCCGGACCCCTCTTCCGTGAACAAAATTCGCGCTGACGATGCCGCCATCATGCAGTCCGTTAGCAAGGGGCGCGAAGACTACGTCAGCGCGCACCCCGATAGCGCGTACAACATCGATGTAGAGCACGGCCTGATCGTCGTCGGCATGTCTCGCGACGAAGTCGCTGCCGCCGGCTACCGCTGTGAGGTCAAGGAAGGCTCGACCATTGGAAATACCCAGACCTGCACGAATCAAATGCTGCAGGCAAAAATCGATGCCACCTGGGCGGGCGCCACCTCACCGGACTTCGAGCGCAAGGCTCCAACACACTACGTAAGCTTCAACACCGACGGCAAGGTCGAATCGGTTTCGTATTGACGCGTGGCACCCTCGGCGACTGGGCTCATTCCGACGATTTTTTCGTGTCCTGCTGCACCGCATGGACAACCCGAGCACACATCGAACAAGTACAACCACAGAAATGCGGATGACACGGCTGGTCAATGCGCTTCCTCCGACATTTCTTGCCTCCGAAAATGCCGATGTCCGCTTTTGGGGAAGCGGACATCAGTTTCGCGTCGGCAGCGCCAGACAGGTATCCCGGGCAAGCTCGCGTTTCACATCGCGAAATCCACCCAGAACACCTGCCACCCGCTCCGATTCAGCGGACTGGCCTGTTCAGTGCCCGCCCGTCATGGGCATCTTGCCTGACCGCATGCCCTGCACGATGGCCAGCGACCGTGCCACGTGCTGGTCGGGTCGCAGGTGGTCCGCCTCCGACGACAGCGTGGCGACGATCCGTCCGTCACTGGCAATCACGAATGTGGTGCGCGAGATGAAACCATGATCGATGGCCACCCCACGCACGTCGTTGATGCCGGCCTGCGCCGCCGTCATCTTGAGGTCGTACAAAGCCGCCACCTTGCCACTGGGGTCGGAGGCTACCGGGAACTTGCCGGCGCAGTACTGCGGATCCGACGAGAAGGCATTCAGCCGCTCGATGCTGTCGGCGGACACACCGATGATGGTGGCGCCGGCGGCGTCGAACTTGGCCTTCTCGGTGGCGAAGCTATGCGCTTCCAGATCGCAGCCGCCGGTGTACGCCGATGGGTAGAAATACACCACCACCGGCCCCTTCTTGAGAGCCCCTTCAAGCGAGAAGCTGAAATCCTTGCCGGCAAGACTCGCCTCGGCAGTGAAGTCCGGTGCCGTCGCACCGGGCTTGAGCGCGGCGAGCGCCGGCAGTGCCGTCAGCGACGCCAGCAAGGCGACCGCGGCCATCGATCCCGTAATACGCGTCTTCATTTGCGATCCTCTCGTGTGTGCATCGACTTTGCGCGGATTGCCCCGCGCAAAGTTCTTGCGGGTTGAACTACTTCAGTGGTTCGTCGGACTCGACCCTAAAGTTACTCTCCCATCGACATGGACAGTCGTATCCGTCACGGGTGGCAAAGGCAGTCAGGCCCTCATCCGCCTGGATGTCGACAGGGACCACCTGGGCCGTTTCATTGAAGTGACACCTCGGGTCGCGGATTCAGCCGGTCGAAAGCGGACATTTCCAGGATAGCTGCAGGCACCTCTGGCACCCACGGTCCGCACCAACAGGGTACCCGGCGCTTGCCTTGCTCGATGCCCGATCCACCCGGAATCCCTGCCCGGGTTCTCAACGCTCTCTCTGCGCCTTCCATGCGGCCACGCGCCGGCGGATGTACGTCCTGTAGTCGTCCTCGGTGTGCAGTGCCGTGCGATCAGGCCCGGTAGCAGCGACCGGCAAGGTTGCCGCGAGATCGGCGTACACCTCCTGCAAATGCGAAGGTTTCCCGGCGGCGGGGTTCGTTCCCGTCGACACGGGCACCACGACCCCGGAGAGTGGATCGTCCGTGCGCGCCGCGGCGAGCGTGAGCACGCCGCCGACGTCCGACGCCGCCGCGTCGCGCGCGGTCAGCGCCGGCAGACCCCAGCGCTGCTCGACCGTTTTGAGAATGGAAGTGTGGTCGAACGGCATCGCACCCATTGGCACCCTGAACACCGTGCCCGCTGCGATCCAGGGCGAAACCAGCAACGAGGGCACGCGCGGTCCGAAGCGCTTGAAGTCGAAACCGAACTCGCCGGCCGTGGCATCGGGCGGCACAGCGTTGGTCGGCGGCGGCACATGGTCGTAGCAGCCGCCATGCTCGTCGTAGGTGACGATCAGCAGCGTTTCGTTCCAGGCCGGCCCGTTGCGCAGTGCGTAGTAGACGTCGTGGATCAGCTGTTCGCCGAGCGCGACATCGTAGTTGGGATGCTGGCTGTTGCCGCTCGATCCCCAGCTGGGCTCGAGGAAGGTATACGCGGCCAGTTGGCCTTGCTTGGCCGCGGCCTGGAAATCGGCGAACAAGCCGAAGTGCGTATCCGCCGCGCTCGCGGTATCGCTGAAGGTCAGCCGGGTCAGCGGGTCGGCGTCGTAGCCGTAGATCATCCAGTCGATGGCGTGTTGCGAAAGCAGGCCGTAGATCGTCGGCGCGGTGAACGACTTGGTCTTGTCGTCCATGTGGCCCTGCGAAGTCGCCGCATGCACGAAGGCGCGGTTGGGCAGGGTCTCGGTGGGCGCCGAACCGAACCACTGGTCGCACACCGCGAAACCGCGGGCGAGCGTCGACAGCACGGGCAGGCTGGCAGGCGTATGCATCGCCATGATGTCGGTGGCGACGGTGCCTGCGAGAATCGACTGCTTTTCCGCAGCCTCCCAGGTCAGCGTGGCGGCGAAGTTGTTGATGAAACCTGCATTGGTCGCCACCGGAGGCGCCGGGGGCGCATTGCTGCCGAACAATTGCGCGTTCGTCGCCACGTAACCTTCGCCGGGATCGGCACCGGGCAGGAAGTAGGCGTTCGCCGCCCCCGGCTGGATCTGCGATACCGTGACGTTCGTGCCGTTTGCGCCGTCGGGATTTGATTCCTTGCCGGTAAGGCCTTCAAACGCGTGGCCGGCAGGCGAGACATTGTTCGCATCGGCGTACAGAAATCCGAGCATGTGGTCGAACGAACGGTTCTCCAGCATCAACACAACGATGTAATTGATCGCACCGAGGCCGCCCGCAGCCGCACCCTGCGCACCCGATGGCTGTTTCCCGGTCGGCTTTTTGCCGCTTCCGCGTTTCGCATGCGTGCCCATGGCGTCACCTCGAAGCCGTGTTCCCGTCGAGCATAGGCATGCTCTGATTAACCACGGTACAAGCGCATTGCGACATTCCCGCGTCCGTTCCTGAACACCCCGATGCAGTTGGGCCGCTCATGACCATTCGTCATTACCGACCATCGAATCTATAATGACCGAACCGTTTCACGCCACGCGTGGAGTCACCATGCTCACCACCGAATTTCCCGGCTGTCGCCAGCTGATCGACGCCATCGATACGGCTGTCATCCAGGCCAGCACACCCGCGATCACCGACAGCCTGCGCAACAGCCTGTGCAAACTGATCCGCGGCAACGAAATCCAGCTGCCCGAATGCGTGCTGGAAACCGCCGAAGGCCGCTATGCGCGCCGCGAGCTGTACCGCAGCGACGACCACGGCTACTGCGTGGTGGCGATGACCTGGGGCCCGGGCCAGGGCACGCCGATCCACGACCACGCCGGCATGTGGTGCGTGGAAGGCGTGTGGCGCGGCGCACTGGACGTGGTGCAGTACGAGCGGATGGACGATGCCGAGGGCCATTGTCGCTTCCAGCCCGTCGGTTCCGTGCAGGCCGGCCCCGGCTCCGCCGGCAGCCTGATCCCGCCGCACGAGTACCACACCATTCGCAATCCCAGCGACCACGACATCGCTGTCAGCCTGCACATCTACTCGGGCAACATGACCCACTGCGCCGTATTCCAGCCGCTGTCCGGCAACAATGGCTACGAACGCTGCGAACGCCAGCTGGGCCTCGACCCGGTGCACTGATCCCGGCATAATGCGCTGCTCACATGCCGGTGTGGCGGAATGGTAGACGCGGCGGACTCAAAATCCGCTACTGGCGACAGTGTGTAGGTTCGAGTCCTATCACCGGTACCATGTGAGAAATCAAAAAGTTAAGAATACAAAAGCCTCCAACAGGAGGCTTTTTTGATCCGCAATTCGAGGCGCCCCAGCGACTGAGCGGCGTCTGTAAACTTAGGCGCCCGGCGTAAACTGCCGTTGCCTGATGCTCAGCGATCCTTTTCGCCACGATCATCGTGGAGCGCTTTCACCGGATCGACGACGACACCTGAGTCAAGGTCGCTTTATGCCGCTCGACCCTTTTGCAGGCTCAACGGCAGTAGGCACGAGCGGGAGATCCTTTTTCCGCCCGGGGAAAGCACCGGAGCATCTAGGCCCCGACTATGTCACGAGTTTTGCCCAGGTGAAGCGCTGGGTTTGCGGTTATGCCAAACCCCAGGGGACAGGCTCAAGTGGCCAACGATGACTATGGTCGCGCACGGTCATGAGCCAAAGGAGCTTTGGCCGTGACCGACGTAATCCGCTCAGTGATTGAAGCAGGGGGAGCGCCAGCGCTCATTCATCGGCCCGCGCCTGACTCACGCGCGTCGGCTGCAGCTGACGGCCATCGAACGATGGCCTTATAGCTCGGGCGAATTCAGTGTGAGCGGGCGCGCTCACGCCTCGCCGTCGTTGATGCTGAAGTGCAGCACATCGCGCGTTCAACGCGACATCAGATCATTCCAAGAAACTTGCCCGGCTCTGATCCACGAAACATCGAAACCAGGTTTGCTGAAAAGCGCCCATGTCTGTCGCGGATGCCTCCAATCCAGCACCATGAACTTCAGCCCAGCTTCTTCCGCCATGCGTGCGACCGTCTCGGCGCGGTAGTACACACAGCCGGGATAAATCCAACCGGACAGTGCACAGTCTTCCTCGGCAATCAGATAGGTGCCCGCGAGCACACCGTCATCGGCAAGACGTTCGGAAATCTCATGCAGCCATTGCGAAAAGAGATCAGGCCCACAGTGGCTGAAGATGGATTGCGCGAACGCGAAATTGAACTTCGCATCAGCAGGGAGATCACGCGCGTTATCGGAAATGTGGAAAGTCGGGCGCTTGATGGCGACTTGATCTTTGCCAAGCTCTTGGGTGATACCACCTTGGATCAGCCATTCATTCGGCTCAACGCCTGTGTAGTTTTCGGCGTTGAGGTAGGGAATAAGCAGTCGACCGATGCGAAGTGATCCGCAACCCACATCAAGCACGCGATGATGCTGACGAAGCCCAAGGCAGGTCAGCAAGTTGAAGGTCATTGCGGACACGAGATCATAGTCCTCGGGCGGCCCCACGAAGGCACGATAATGGTCGCCACCAGGCGGCAACCCGAGGCCAAGGCTTTCCGCATCCGTCGCTTTTTTCCGACCAAACAGTCCCATCCGCCGTCCCTTCCATGTTTCACGAAAGAACAGTATGGCATGAGGCGCACTTTTACGGGATGAGATCTCCAGTCGGTCGGGGCGGCAAATGCCCAAGCCTCTTCGTTTCAGTCGCCACCCGCAGCGCCTACATTGAACGCTTCAACCGGACCTTCCGTATCGAGGTACGGGATCGTTACGTCTTCACCAGCCTGCACGATGTTCGGCGCATGACCGAGGACTGGCGTCGTCACTGCAACCATCAACGACCCCGTCGTGCACTCACGGGACTCTCGCCCGTCGCCTATGCCATGGCATCGTCGCCCACCTCTACTTCCGAATGACTCGGAAAACGAGGACGCCACACGAAAAGTCCAGAAGCCCACGTATTTGCGGGCTTTTCTGTGCCCGGAGTTGCCTGCCAGCAAACCTCTCGCGCACGCCTGATCCGTGAAGCCGCCCTTCTCAGGGGCAATTCCGCCCATGTTGCGCCACCGCTTGACACCGGTGTCAGAAACATTTCAAGCTGATGGCGAATCCATTGCGGGGGAGCGCGCTGGACGTGGCAATCGACCATCCGGATCGACTGGCGGGAATACCGACGACGCCGTTTCTGGCCGCCGACATCGGCGGCACGCATGCACGTGTTGCGCTGATGCGCGCCGCACACGGCGAAAGCCACGGGGCCGAGACGCTCGCCTATCGGAAGTTCGTGTGTGCGGATTACCCGAATCTGTCGGAACTGCTGCGCGCCTTCATCGATGCCGAGCAAGCCCCCGTGAAGCACTGCGTGCTGGCTTGCGCGGGGCAACCCATGGGCGACGAGGTCGCGAACGACAACCTCGCCTGGCCTATCCGCCTGTCGGAATTGCGCCAGGTGCTGGCCCTGGAAGATGTCGCCGTACTCAACGATTTCGAGGCACTGGGCTACGCCCTCGACGGCGGCCTGGCCCGCGGCGGCCGCCATCTCTGCGGGCCGGGCACGCATGGGCATGGCCCCAGCCTGGTGATCGGCCCTGGCACGGGCCTTGGCGCCGCGGCGCGCATACCCGGTCCCAATGGTGGCTTGGTGGTGACCACCGAAGCCGGGCAGATGGATTTCGCGCCGAACTCGATTCGCGAGCGCGAAATCCTCGCGCACCTCGCCCCGAACGGCGGTTATGTGGAGTTCGAACGTATCGTCTCGGGCCCCGGCCTGCTGACCACTTACGAGGCCCTGTGCGCCTTGTGCGGGGAATCCCCGAAACACACCACGCCCGAAGCCGTCACCGCCGCAGCGTCCGCCTGCAGCGATGCGCGTGCCGCGGAAGCCGTGGAAATCTTCTGTGCGTCGCTGGGCAGTCTTGCCGGGAACCTTGCACTGGCCTTCATGGCTACCGGCGGCGTGTACCTGGCCGGCGGCTTCCTTTCCTCCATGTTCGAGCTGCTCGCGCACAGTGCCTTTGAAGAACGCTTCCTGCATGGACGCAGCGCACATGCGTTGCTCTCGCAGGTACCGGTATGGGTGACGGAGCACGGTCGCCACGGCGTGCTGGGTGCGGCGCGCTGGTATCTGCGACGCAATGCCTCGGGCAACGCCATGGCAAGCGAGCGGGTCGCATGAACCACGTCGCGCCATCCAGGCTTTTCCGGTACATGGCCATGACCTGGCTGGCGACCACCGGCGTCGCCGTTGCCGTGCCCGCGACGCCCGCGTGGTCGCTGATGCCGCTGCCGGCCCGGATGCAGCCGGCAGCGGCCGGCTCGTTCAAAATCGCTGACGGCGCCGAGGTCGCAGTACACGGCGCCGATCTGCAACCCATCGCAGATCGCTTCATGCAGCTGGTCGCCAATACCCGCGGGTTACGTCTGCGCATGGCGACGACGGCCGGCGCGCATCCAGCGATCACCTTCGAGGTGGATCCGCATGCCGATGCCGCGGGCGATGCCGGTTATCGCATCGCGGTGAACGATCAAGGCATCCGAGTCATCGCGCGCACGCCACGCGGCATCTTTTACGGCAGCGTCACCCTGTGGCAATTGCTGACACCGCCCGGCTGGACGCGCGGCGCGCCGGCCGACGTCGCGGATGGGATCATCGACGACCAGCCACGTTTCGCCTGGCGCGCCTTGCTGCTCGACTCGGGACGGCATTATCAGGGCACCGCCGACATCAAGAAGCTGATCGACTGGATGTCGCTCAGCAAGCTCAACGTGCTGCTCTGGCACGTGACCGAAGATCAGGGCTGGCGCCTCGAGATTCCCAAGTATCCCGAGCTCACGAAAGTCGGCGCCTGCCGCAAGGCGGTTGGACTCGATGCCGAACTGACGGGCTCCGCCGACAAACCCTATTGCGGCTACTACACCGAAGCCGAGGTGCGCGACATCGTGCGTTATGCCGGCGAGCGCTTCGTGGACGTGGTGCCAGAAATCGACCTCCCCGGGCATTCGCAGGCAGCCATCGCCGCCTACCCCTGGCTGGGCGTCACCGGCCAGCGTCCGGCCGTATGGACTGAATGGGGCGTCAGCCCGTGGCTGCTCAATCCCAACGAAAAAACCTTGCGCTTCGTCGACGACGTGCTCGACGAAGTGATGCGGCTGTTCCCGTCGAAGTACATCTCGCTCGGCGGCGACGAGGCCGACAAGCAGCAATGGAACGCATCGTCCGAAGTGCGCGCGCAGATGCACAGGCTGGGGCTGTCGAACATGGACCAGCTGCAAGGCTGGTTCATCGGCCAGCTCGCCGACCATCTCGTGAAGAACGGCCGCACACCGGTCGGCTGGGACGACGAACTGGTCGCCGGCGCGACGCTGCCGGCCTCGCAAGTGGTGATGTCGTGGCACGGCGACGACGACGAACGCGTGGCGCTGCAAGCGATCAGGCAAGGCCACGACGTGGTGATGACGCCGCAGGAGTCGCTGTACTTCGACCACTACCAGTCCGACCTGCCCGATGAATGGGCGGGTCCGCCTCCTGCGGCAACGCTGCGCCAGGCCTATGACACAGCGGTCATCCCGCACGGTGCGGGCGCAGGCGAAGCCCAGCGCATCATCGGTGTGCAGGCCGGTCTGTGGACCGAGCAGATGGCGACCTTCGCGCATGACCAGCATGCGGTGTTCCCGCGCATTACGGCGCTCTCGGAACTCGGCTGGTCGCCTGCGGGCGCGCACGACTGGAACGGCTTCCTGCAACGCATGCCGGCCGAACTCGCACGCTACCGCGCACTGGGCATCGACTACGCGGACAGTGCGTTCGCCCCGGCCTTCCATGTGGCCGCCGCGACCAGCGGCACGTTCCAGGTCGAACTGTCCAACCAGACTGGTTTCGGCACGATTCGTTACACCACGGATGGCTCCGCACCTACCAACCGCTCCGCACCGTATGTCCGACCGCTGACGCTGCCCGGCAAGACCAGCCTGAAGGCGGCGACGTTCGCGCCGGACGGCTTCGAGCTCGCCGCACCGCGCACACAGGCGCTGGACGAAACAACCCTGCTGGCCCGCGACAGCAGCGCGCTCGCGACCTGTTCCGGGCAGCCGGCTTCGCGCCTGGATGGCCGCCGCCCCACGCAGGGGCCGCGACCGGTCTACGCGGTGGATATCGGCAACGCGTGCTGGCTGTGGCCGCAGGCTTCGCTGGATGGCATCGGGCACGTCGTCTTGACCGTCGAGCGCATGGCATGGCGCTTCGGCGACGAGGCCAAGGATGCAGTCGTGCGCCACAAGGCCAGTACCGCCGGCGAGTTCGAAATCCACGCCGGCAGCTGCTCGGGACCGCTGCTTGCCAGCCTGCCGTTGGCACATGCGGCAGGGACCACGGGGCAGATCCATCTCGATGCAGACGTAGCGTTGCCCATGGGCACCGGCGTCCGCGACTTGTGCATCTTCGCTACGGGCGATCCGCGGGATGGCCAGTGGGCGTTGGCGCGAATGGCGTTTTCGAAATAGGCGGAACGCGGGGCGCATGCCCCGCGCAGTGACACCGGAGGGAACGGCAATGGCCCGCGAAGCCATGGCCTGGGAGATCGAGAGGCTGCATCACGACGACACACGGAATCGCTGACGCCGCCGGATTACACGCGTATCGGAATACCGCGGAGCACCTGAGGTTCGACAGGCATCAACAACTGAGGTTAAGGCCCATGTCCACCGTACATCACAAGCATCCCCTGTCATTTGCCATCACCATGTCGCTGTTCGCCGTCGTGTCGACGTCGGCCGCCGCGACACCGTTCGCCGATGTCCAGGCGGATGGCCAGGCAACGCAGACCACCGCAGCGCAAACTGCACCAACGACGTCAGCGGCTTCATCGGCCAACGCCAAGAAAGCCAATACCAAGGACAAAGCCACGACCGCGGAAAAGAATGCGGTCACGCTGGCCACCGTGAACGTCTCCGGCGTGCGCGCCTCGCAGGAACGCGCGATCGATGTGAAGCGCGAAGCGCCGAACATCCAGGACAGCATCACGGCGGAGAACATCGGCGCCCTGCCCGACACCACCATCACCGACTCCCTGCAACGCGTCACCGGCGTGCAGATCGACCGCGATGCCGGCGTAGGCACGTCAGTCTCTGTACGCGGCTTGCCGCAGGTCGGCACGATGTTGAACGGCGAGGTGTTCATCACGGCGGACCAGATCGACTCGCAGCAGCCCGACTTCACCATGCTGCCTTCCACGCTGTTCCACGGCGTGGACGTGGTCAAGTCGACCACGGCCAACGAGACCGACGGCGGCATCAGCGGCGCGGTCGACCTGCACACCTACCGCCCCTGGGACCTGCCCAGCGGCTTCACCTACAGCTACTCCACCAACGGCGAGCGCGGCAGTACCACTGACCGCTGGGGCCCCGAGGCCAACGGTCTGATCTCGTACAACGACGACGGCAAGTGGGGCCTGCTGGTCTCCGCCGACTTCTCCAACACCACGCGCGAAAACTCCACCGAAGGCCTCGACCAGTACGGCGTGGTGCTGAACGGCGAGAACGCCACCAGTGCAGGCGGCTACGGCGGCTTCCTGACCTCGTGGAACGGCGCCCCCATTCCCTCGCAGATACACCAGAACGCCGACGGCAGCGTGGACGTCAACGGCGACGGCAAGTCCAACGGTGTGTTCATGGGCAGCCAGAACATCGGCCTCTACGACACCATCACCCAGCGCAAGCGCAAGTCCGGCAACGTGTCGTTCCAGGCGGACCTCGGCAACGGCTTCAGCCTGACCAGCGATTTCTTCTATTCGCAGCAGCGCGAGTGGGATACCAACGCTGGCATCCAGTTCAACTCCACCGACTGGCAGGGCGCGACCTACGTGCCGCTGCAGTCGCGCAATACCGGCAGTCCCGCGCTCGGCGCCTACGGCACGCCGCAACCGGGCTGGCAGGGCTCGCAGCTGTACACCACGCAGGTGTACGAGAAGTGGCCCGGCGACGTCGAGTCGTTCTCGCAGATCACGCAGAAAAGCTCGAACGCAAAGAACTTCAACCTGCAGCTGGACTACGACAACGGCGGCTCGTTCACCTTCGGCCTGCGCGGCGTGCACGACACGGCGTTCCAGTCGAACGTGGAAACCGATCTCAACATTTCCGATTCCGACGGCGGCCTGTGGCCCAACGTGCTGAGCGACGGCAGCACCACGCCGGGCACCACGATGATCTATCCGTCGCAACTCGGCGGCGACCGCGTGTTCAACGCCAACGGCATACCGCAGAACACCATTCCGATCATCGCCAACTTCGGCGGCCGCTACCTCACCATCAGCATGCCGCAGACGATGG
This sequence comes from Rhodanobacter sp. 7MK24, assembly GCF_014842995.1. Taxonomy (GTDB): domain Bacteria; phylum Pseudomonadota; class Gammaproteobacteria; order Xanthomonadales; family Rhodanobacteraceae; genus Rhodanobacter_A. Next base: position 664,596 of record NZ_JACYXL010000001.1, on the reverse strand, counting down.
TCAACGATTTCGCCAACCCGGCCGGCTGGACGATGAAGACGATTGAGTCCTCCGGCGACTACGACCGCCAGGTGAGCCTCAACGCACTGCGCTTCGACGGCAAGTACGATTTCCAGGACGGCATCCAGCTCGAGTTCGGCCTGCGCGACAGCGTCCGCAGCGCCAACAACCTCGGCTGGACACTGGAGACGCCGGTGTATGCCGGCATGGGCGCCAGCGACCCGAACGGCTGCCTGGTGCGCTACGTCGGCGCCGATGTGGTGATGAACACCGGCTCGTGCACCGCTGGCAACGCCGAGGGTTACTACCGCGCGGGACCGCTGTCCGCGATCTCGATGCCGAACACGGCCGCGCCGCTGTCGAGCAACTGGAAGGAATACACCAACCTGCTCGGCTCCGGCATCAACTACTGGGCGGTCAATCCCAATGCGCTGATCAACCCCATTTCATACTGGAAGTCGCTCTACCCAGACACCGTCATCGCGGACGACCCCAGCACCACATGGGGCGTGGGCCTGCGCGAGTTGACCGGCTACATGCAAGGCGATTTCAGCGGAACCATCGGCGACATGCCGTACAGCGGCAACGTCGGCGTGCGCATGATCCACACCGACCTCAACGTGACACAGCACCTCGTCGGCGATCCCGGCGCCTATGGCGACGTGTCGGCCCCCAACGGCACGTCCATCACCGACCGCAGCTACCAGGACGTGCTGCCCTCGGCCAATTTCTCGCTGGATATCACCGACACCCTGAAGTTCCGCCTCGCCTACTCCAAGAACATGATGCCGCTGGATCTGAGCCAGTGGTCCGGCGGCTTGCAGTTGAACTACTCGCTGATGGAAACGCCGCAGGGGCCGCTCTATCGCGTCTCCAGCGGGCAGTCTGCGGGCAACCCGAACCTCAACCCGTGGCGCTCCACCAACTATGGCGCATCGCTTGAGTGGTACATGAACCCCACCAGCATGATGAGCCTCGCGCTGTTCCGCATCAACATGGAGAGCTTCATCGTCAACGGCAACGTGACCAACTGCGGCTACCCGGACGAGGACGGCGTGGTGCGCGACCACTGCATTACGATCCAGGAACCCGTACAAGGCAGCGGCAACAGCATCCAGGGCGCGGAGTACGACTACCGCCAGGGCTTCACCTTCCTGCCCGGCATCCTGTCCAAGACGGGTATCGAGGTGAACGCCACCTACGCGCCCAGCAACACGGGCCTGCGGGATTTGTCCGGCGCGAAAATTCCGTTCCAGGACAACTCCACCAAGTCCGGCAACTTCATCGTGTGGTATCAGGACAACCGCTTCGAAGCGCGCCTTGCCTACAACTATCGCTCGCGCCGTGCGGTGGAGGAGGACGTGGGCAACATCACCGGCCTGGAAATGTACGAAGCGCCGCAAAAGTATCTGGACGCATCGGTGTCGTACAAGCTCAACAAGTACGCCACGATCTTCCTCGACGGCACCAACCTCACCAACGAGTACCAGAAGTATTACCTCGTATGGCCCGATCAGGCCTCGCACTCCCAGTACTCCGAGCGCATGGTCATGCTGGGCATACGCGGCCAGTGGTGATTTGAGTGGTTCTCCCGAGCAGTCCCCCCTCGCTGCTCGTGGTCTTCCTCCCCTCTCCCGCTTGCGGGAGAGGGGCTGGGAGAGAGGGTTCGGACTTGCCTAAGCATTCGGCTTCTTGTTCGTCATTCCTGCGCAAGCAGGACAAAAGGCCGCCTTGCGGGCGTTGAACAGCCGAAGGCTGGCCCCGAAGGGGTGAGCGAAGCGAATCATCCAGCGCCTTTGCATTCAAGCAATCATAGACACTGGATCCCAGCTTTCGCAGGGATGACGAGCAAAAAGCAGAACAACTCATCGCGCAAAACACCAAGGCCACCATGCAAGATTCCAGCGCGCCACAGCCCGTTCGCGACAACGGCTTCCATCGCTCCATCGGCCTGTTCTCGGGCACCGCGATCAACATGACCCAGATGTGCGGCATCGGGCCGTTCATCACCATCCCCATCATGGTCGCCGCGATGGGCGGCCCGCAGGCGGTGATCGGCTGGATCGCTGGCGCCATCCTGGCCATGGCCGACGGTCTGGTCTGGGCCGAGCTCGGTGCGGCGATGCCGGGCTCCGGCGGCACCTATGTCTACCTGCGCGAAGCGTTCCAGTACCGCACCGGCAAACTGATGCCCTTCCTGTTCATCTGGACGATGCTGCTGGCGATTCCCCTGCTGATGTCCACCGGCATCATCGGGATGGTGGAGTACCTCGAATTCTTCTTCCCCGGTCTTGGCTGGTGGCCGGTGCACCTCATCGGACTGGTGGCGACCGGCCTTGTCACCTGGATGCTGTACCGGCGCATCGAATCGGTGCGCGCGATCACCATCGCGCTGTGGGTCATCATGCTGGTGTCCGTTATCGGCGTGGCGGCAGCGGGCTTTTCGCACTTCAACGCGAGCTACGCCTTCACCTATCCGGCCGGCATGTTCGGCGGCAAGTTCTTCATGGGGCTGGGCGCGGGACTGGTCATCGGCATCTACGACTACCTCGGCTACAACACCACCGCCTACATCGGCGACGAGTTGCGCAACCCGGGACGCACCATGCCCGGCTCCATCATCGTCTCGGTGATCGCGATGATGGTCGTCTACCTCGCCCTCAACATCAGCGTGCTCGGCGTGGCGCCATGGCAGGAAATCGCCCAGTCCAAGTCCGTGGCTTCGCTGGTAGTGGAGCGCAGTTGGGGACACCTGGCCGCGGCCGTGATGACCTTGCTCATCATCGTGACCGCATTCGCCTCGGTATTCACCGGCCTGCTGGGCGGCTCGCGCGTGCCGTTCCAGGCCGCGCAGGACAAGGTTTTCCTGTCCGTGTTCAGCCGCCTGCATGCCAGGCACGGCTTTCCGCATGTGGCATTGCTGACGATGGGCGTGGCGACGGCCATCGGCACGTTCTTCGACCTCACCGAAGTCATCAACATGTTGTTGGCCGCGACCGTCATCGTGCAGTCGGTGGCGCAGATCGCTGCGCTGGTGGTGTTGCGCAAGCGCCAGCCGACGCTCGAGCGCCCGTACAAGCAGTGGCTTTATCCCGTGCCCTGCGCGATCGCGCTGCTGGGCTGGATCTACGTGTACGTGTCAGCGTCCACCTTGTCGCTGATCCTGTCCGGCGTGTGGATATTCGCCGGACTCGTGGTGTTCGCGATCTGGGCCAGGGCCAACCGGTCGTGGCCGTTCGCACCTGTCGAAATACACGAAGCCTATCTCGGGAAACCCTGACGCCATGCGAACCCCATTCAAGCACGCACTCTGCACGGTGACTGCATTGGCCATGGCGGCATCCGCCGCGCCCGCCCATGCCCAGGCGACCTATGCCACCGCACAACTGGCCGGCGGCGCCGGCACCAGCACCGCCATCGGCCACTGGCTGATCCAGGACAGCGCGAAGGCGCAGCAAGGCGGCGCCGAAATCTCCTCGAGCGGTTTCCCCACCAAGGGCTGGTACCCGGTCAGCGGGCGCGCCACCGTCATGGCCGGGCTGCTGGAAAACGGCACGTACAAAGACGTGTTCCACAGCGACAACCTGGGTACGGTGCAGGTGCCCGACTCCAGCGGCACCCTGTTCGTGACTCCATGGTGGTATCGCGGCGAATTCGTGCTGCCGGCAAGCGCAAAAGGCTTGCACACCCTGCTGCGCAGCAGCGGCATCATCGCCAGCGCCGATGTGTGGTTGAACGGCCATCTGGTTGCCGACCATGCCGCCGTCGCCGGCGCCTACCCCGTCCACGAAATCGACGTGACGCGGTGGACGCATGCAGGCGACAACACCGTCGCCCTCGACGTACATCCGGCCGACCCGCGAATGGCGCTGACGACGAGCTGGGTGGACTGGAACCCCACGCCGCCGGACAACAACATGGGCCCGTGGCGCGGCGTGGACATCGTGCAGACCGGCCCGGTCGAGCTGCGCTGGCCGCAGGTGATCCCGTCGCTGTCGCCCGATCTCTCGCATGCCGACCTGACCGTGAAGGTGGAAGCGAGGAACCTCGACACGGCGGCGCACGACGCGACGATCACCGGCACCGTGGCGGGCATTGCGCTGCAGCAGACCATCCATCTCGCCCCCGGGCAGATGCAGGTGGTTTCGTTCTCGCCCAAGACGAATGCCGGTCTTGCACTGGACCATCCAAGGATCTGGTGGCCGGTCGGCATGGGCGGACACCCGCTGTACCGGCTCGACATGACTGCAGCAGTCGATGGCGCAACCTCCGACAAGGCCGACGCAACGTTCGGCATACGCAGCGTGCGCTCCAGCCTCACCAAACAGGGCTACCGCCAGTTCTTCGTCAATGGCCAGCCGCTGCTGATCCGCGGCGCGGGCTGGGCGCCGGACATGTTCCTGCGCAGCGATCCGGCGCGCATGGAAGCCGAGTTCCGCTACGTGCTCGATCTGGGCCTCAATACCATCCGCAGCGAAGGCAAGCTGGAGGACCAGCATTTCTACGACCTCGCCGACCGCGACGGCATCCTGATACTCGCGGGCTGGGAGTGCTGCGACAAATGGGAGTCCGCCGCCAAGACCGGCGGCGCGCCCTGGGACGCCGCCGACGAAAAGGTGGCCGAGGACTCGATGGCCAGTGAAGCGCGCCTGCTGCGCAACCATCCCTCGGTGATCGGCTTCCTGATCGGCAGCGACAACGCACCGCCGCCGGCCATCGCGAAGATGTACGTCGATACCCTGCGCGCTGCAGACTGGGCGTTGCCGATCGTCGCTGCCGCCTCCGATCAGGGGACTGCCGAAACCGGCCCTTCCGGCATGAAGATGGCCGGTCCCTACGACTGGATTCCGCCCGCCTACTGGTACGCTGACAAGCTGGGCGGCGCGTTCGGCTTCGCCTCCGAGGTCAGTGCCGGCGCCACCATTCCTCGGCTGGAAGACCTGCAACGCATGTTGTCACCGCAGGAACAGGAAGCGCTGTGGAAATACCCGGAGCTGCGGCAATACCACGCCTCCGCCGCGTGGTCGCCGTTCGCGGTGCTGACGCCGTTCGACAATGCCCTCGCACACCGTTACGGCGCGCCCACCGATCTCGCCGACTACGTCGCCAAGGCCCAGCTCGACAACTACGACAATGTGCGTGCACAGTTCGAGGCATTCAACGCGCACATGGATGCGGCCAATCCGTCCACCGGCGTGATCTACTGGATGCTCAACAACGCCTGGCCCTCGCTGCACTGGCACCTGTACGACTACTACATGAATCCGGCAGGCGCATACTTCGGCGCGAAGAAGGCCAACGAGCCACTGCATATCCAGTATTCCTACGACTCGAACGCCATCGTGCTGGTGAACCATGCACTGGACGATGTGCACGGTCTGCAGGCGGACATCCGCGTGCGCAACCTGGACGGCAGCGTGCGTTACCAGAAGCACCTGCAGGGCATCGACCTTGCCGGCAACCACACGCGGCAACTGGCGACGCTGCCGGCGATGGCAGGTCTGTCGCGCACCTACTTCGTCGAGCTCGGGCTCGCATCGGGCGACGGCAAGCCCGTCAGCCGCAACGTCTATTGGCTTTCCACCCAGGCGGACAAGCTCGACTGGGACCATTCGAACTGGTACCTCACACCGTTGACGCAGTACGCGGATCTCACCGCGCTGAAGTCCCTGCCGGCCGCAACGAGCGAAGTTCGCGCAACGACGCGGCATGACGGCGACGAAGAGGTCACCACGGTCACGCTGTCGGTGCCCGCGTCTTCCGCGGCCGTGGCGCTGTTCCAGCACGTGTCTATCCGGCGCGGCGCGCACGGCGCTCTCGCGCTGCCGGTCGTGTGGAACGACAATGACGTTACGCTGTGGCCCGGCGAATCCGTCGTGCTGACCGCACGCTACGCAGCACAGGGGACCGCAGGCCCGGTCGTCGAAGTGAGCGGCTGGAACGTTCCAACCCGAAGCATCCCGGCTGCTGCGCAGGAAACCACGCATTGAATACGGACAGCACCCCATGTCGCGCGTGACCATCAACGATGTCGCCCGGGCTTCAGGTACCTCGAAGAAAACCGTGTCGCGGGTGCTCAACAACGAGCCGAACGTGCGCGACGCCGTGCGCGAACGCGTGTTGGCCGCCATGGCGGAGCTCAACTACCGTCCGCTCACTTCGGCGCGCAGCCTGGCGACCAACCGCTCTTTCATGATCGGCCTGCTTTACGACAACCTCTCGCCCAGCTACATCATGGAAGTGCAGGCCGGCGTGCTGGAGGCCTGCGAGGCGCAGCACTACAGCATGATGGTGCAGCCGCTGGTCTCGACGTCACCGGACCTGGTGGAGCGCGTCGAGGACATCCTGTCGCGGCACCGGCCCGACGGCCTGATCCTCACGCCGCCCATCACGGACCATCCGCAACTGCTGGACCACCTGCGCAGGCACGACCTGCCGTTTGCCTCGATCGCCCCGCTCCACCCCAAGGACTGCATCGGCGTGATGCTGCGCGAGCGCGAGGCCGCCGCGGCGATGGTGGCGCACCTGGTGGCGCTGGGCCATCGCCGCATCGCGCACATCATCGGCGACCCCAAGCACGGCGGCGGCGTCTGGCGCCTCGCCGGCTTCCGCGACGGCATGCAGCGCGCCGGCCTGAAAGAAAACCCGAAGTACATGGTGCAGGGCGAGTTCTCCTTCGAATCGGGCGTGGCGGCCGCACGTCAACTGCTGGCGCTGAAGCAGCGACCCACCGCCATCTTCGCGGCCGACGACGACATGGCCACCGGCGCGATCTGGGCCGCCGCCGAAGCCGGCGTTTCCGTGCCCGGCGAAATCTCCATCTGCGGCTTCGACGACACCAACATCGCCACCCAGGTATGGCCGCCGCTGACCACCATCCACCAGCCCGTGCGCGAAATGGGCAGACGCGCCACCGAGGAACTGCTGTTGCGCGTGCAGGGCAAGGGCGACGCCACGATGGTCGAGGTCGGCTACGAAATGCGCATCCGCGCCTCGACGGCGCCCGCGCCTTGAACGGCCCGCGTAGCATCCACCGGGTCACCCAAGCCGGGCACCTTGCCGCGGCCGACCGCTTCAGTCAGGCATGGTCAAGCGGAGCATGACGTGAAAGTCGTCGTAGATGATTTGACCCATCCGGAGGTTCATGCCCTTCTTCGGGAACATCTGGCCGGCATGCATGCCCATTCCCCTCCCGAAAACGTGTTTGCGCTGGATCTGTCCAGACTGAAGGTGCCGGAGGTTATGTTCTGGACCGCCTGGGACGAAGCGGAACTTCTGGGTTGCGGCGCCATGAAGGAACTCGATGCCACGCATGGCGAAGTGAAATCCATGCGCACCGCCGCAGGACATTTGCGCAAAGGCGTGGCCCGGAAAATCCTTGATGCCATCCTGGCCGAGGCCGGACGCAGAGGCTATTCAAGGGTGAGCCTGGAAACAGGCTCCACGGCGGCCTTCGTCCCGGCGCATACGCTGTACGCGCAGGCCGGCTTTGTACGCAGCGGGCCATTTGGTGATTATTCTCCCAACGACTTCAGCGTGTTTTTCACAAGAACGATTGGACAGGCCTGACCCTTCCTTCCACCCGGACGGGCCGACACCTATCGGTCGATTCAAGCCATCAAGAGGAAGCCACCGGCATGTCCACCGCACCTGACGCCAGCAAGCCGCCACGGAAGTTCCACTTCATCTCGGGCCTGCCGCGTTCCGGCACCACGCTGCTGGCCGCCATCCTCAACCAGAACCCGCGCTTCCGCGCCGGCATGACCAGCCCGCTGGCCGACATCATGGGCGTGGTGATCGCCGAGGCGAGCAGCAAGAACGATTTCTCGTTCGACGTTTCCGACGAGCAGCGCGTGGCGCTGCAGCGCGGGCTGGTGGAGAACTTCTATTCCGTGCAGGCGGACGCCGGCGTGGTGTTCGACACCAGTCGTCTGTGGTGCAGCCGCATGCAGTTGCTCGATACCTTGTTCCCCGGCGTGAAGGTGATCGCCTGCGTGCGCCAGCTGGCATGGGTGCTGGACAGCATGGAACGGCTGGTGCGCAGGCAGCCGGTCAGCGTCAGCAAGGTGTTCCGCTTCGACACCAACACCACCGTCTATTCGCGCATCGAGGCGCTGACCGACCCGCGCGGCATGGTGGGCTTCGCCTATCAGGCCACCAAGGACGCCTTCTACGGCCAGCACGCGCAGGATCATCTGCTGCTGCTGACCTACGAAAACCTTGTACGCGACCCGGCCACGGCGATGCGCGCGATCTACCGCTTCCTCGACGAACCCTGGTTCGAACACGATTTCGACAACGTCGAATACCACGCGGACGAGTTCGATGCCCGCGTGGGCATGCCCGGCCTGCACACCGTGCGCCGCAAAGTGGAGGCGGTCGAACACCAGCCCATCCTGCCGCGCGAAATCTTCGGCCGCTTCGCGAACGAGGCGTTCTGGATGGATCCGAAGAACAACGTCAACCAGGTGCCCATCGTGTAGGGGGCTGTTCGCGGCTTTGAATCCGCCTGCTTCCATTTGCGGGGAGATGTTTTGCGTTGTCGCAAGTGACAGAGCGGTTTCGGTCGCCTGCCGGCGCCCGGGCTAGTTCTCTTTGCTGGCCCACGCCACCGCAGGAGCGGTGGCGAACAGCGGAGCTGGCCCGAAGGGCGGAGGGCAGGATGCCCGGAGTAAGGAGAAGTAGCCCAGAGAAACGGCCTGGTTCAATCCGCCGGAATTACAAGCAGGCTGTATCGAGGAGTTGGGAACTACTCCCGCCTACGCGATTGGCGGGACGGCCACACCGCGCCGTATCCGGAAACCGAGGGCGGGAGCCTGCGGCACTTCGCTCTGCATTTCTTGCTCGTCATTCCGGCGCAGGCCGGAGGAGCTCTACAACAGCGAAGCTGGTCATCCAGCGACCAGGAGCCAGACCTGCTGTCTTGGCCTGCACGCAAACAGCTATCGGTGCCGGTTATGCGTGGCATGTGAACAGGCTCCATGGCATGCCATTGCCACGAAAAACAAAGGCCGCTTGCGCGGCCTTTGTCGTATCCGGAACCGCACCACCCGCATCGCGGGCGGCGTGGTGGCAGCGCTTAGAGCGCAGCGTCCTTCAGCTTCTTCAGCGGGCGCACCTTCACCTTCACGGTGGCCGGCTTGGCGGCGAACACCTGTTCCTGCTTGGTGAAGGGGTTGATGCCGGTGCGCTTCGGCTTGGCCGGCACCTTCACCGCGTTGACCTTGAACAGGCCCGGCAGGGTGAACTGGCCGACGCCCTTCTTGTGCAGCGAGCCGAGCACGACGTGCTCCAGCGAGGCGAGCACGGCCTTGACGTGCTTGGCTTCGACGCCAGCGTGCTGGGCGATGTGGGCGATCAGGCCGGACTTGCTCAGCGAATCGCTGATCGGCTTGACGGCGGCGGGAGCCTTCGGCGCCGGCTTGGCGGCCTTGGCGGGGGCTTTCTTGGCAGTGGTCTTGGTAGCCATGGGCATCCATCTATGGTGATTGGGGCACCGCCTCCAACGAGGCGACGGCCATTCGGCCTGCACAATCTACGCGAAATTTAGGTGTTTGGTGTAGTTGCGGCGCATCAGAGTTTGTTTGCCGCCTCTGCATGACCCGCGCCGGCAGCTGTTTGCGCGCAGGACAAGGAAGAACGAAGGAGTGGACGTCCGTCCACGATTGAGTGATGACGCCGGCATGCGGGCAAACAGACCCGGCCCTTCGGATTGCCTTGCCGTGGCCGCCATGCGGCAGCGCGCGGCTTGGCCTGCCAGCCAGTCAGGCGCTGGCCATGCACCACCACCTGACGGCCACGGCAAGGCAACGCAGGCCATGCAGAGACGGTAAGCAGGCTCTTGTTTACAGGTCGCGCACTATGCGGAAACCGATGCGCCCGCTGCGCAGGCCGGCGTCGGCAGCTTGCCGCCATTCCGAGCGCGCCTGGTCGGGCGAGCTTCCCCACGATCCGCCACGAAGCACGCGCACGCTGCAGCCGGGGTTGAGCCATGCGCCGCCATCGAGGGGCGCGCGGATGTAGTTGTCGTGCCAGCAGTCGGCCGTCCATTCGGAAACGTTGCCGCCCATGTCGTACAGGCCGAACGGATTGGGCGCGAAACTCATCACCGGCGCCGGCCCCCAGTAGCCGTCGCCGTAGTCGCGGAACGCGTTGTTCCAGCGCCGGCCGCTGGGCGAGCGGTCGCGCGAACCGGTGAGGTTCTCCAGCTTGCCCTTGGGCGTGCCGTCGCCCCACCAGTAGCGCGTGGTGGTGCCGCCGCGCAGCGCATAGGCGAATTCGGCTTCGCTGGGCAGGTGGTAGGTCTTGCCGGTGCGCTTGCTCAGCCAGTCGGCGTAGGCCTTGGCATCGCCCCAGGAGATGTTGACCACCGGCAGGTTGTCGGCCGCCTTGTTGCCAGCGTAGTCGTCCTGCCAGTTGGCGTTGCTGTCGTCGTGCATGGTGCCGCTGCGTTCGTCGTACACGCTGGCGCCACCGCGCTTCACCGAGTCCGGCACGTAACCGCTCAACCTGACGAATTCGCGGTACTGGCCTACGGTGATCGCGCTGCGCGACATCGCGAAGCCCTGGGCGATGTTGACCTTGTGCTGCGGCTGTTCCGCCGCGCCGCCATCGCTGGTCGCCCCCATCAGGAAGCTGCCGGTGGGGACCACCACCATCGCCGGCGACTGCCCCGTCACGTCGACGTAGCGGTCGCTGAACACCTGGCCCGGTTTGTGGTTGTCGTAGAGCTGCGCGTTGAGCAGTTGCTGGTCGAACGCGGCGAGGTCGGCCAGTTGCGGGCTCACTGCACGCGCTTGTGCGGCAAGCTGCGCCGCCATCGGGAGGTTGCCTGCATCCAGCGCGGAGCGCGCCTGGTCCAGTACGGCACGCGCACGCGACGTGCGCATGTCGTCCACGCGCTGGCGCACGTCGTGCAGTTGCTGCGAACCGGGATGGATCAGCTGTGCCTCGGCCAGCACCTTGTCGGCGCTGGTGAAGTCGTTCTGCGCCACCGCGGCCAGCGCGCGATCCAGCACGGCGTGCTGCACGTCGAGGACGCCCTGCTCCGCCACCGCATTCTGCGGATCGAGCCGCTGCACCTGCCGGTAGATGTCCAGCGCGCTGCGACCGACCGGCTGGTCCGCCTTGCCCTGTTGCAGCAAGCCCGCCGCCTTCGCCAGCAGCGGACGCACTTCGGTGAGCGTCTTGAGCGCAGCCGCGAGACGCGACGCGTCGTCCATGCTGTCGGGCAATTGCTGCAGCGTCGCCAATCCGTCGCCCGCATCCTCGGCATTGCCCAGCGCGATGTCGCGCTCGATCTGCGCCACCAGCCGCGAGCGCACCTCGATCACGCCCTGCGCGGCGCGGCGACTGTCGGGCTTGTCCTTCGCCGCCTGCAGGAAGAGCGCGGCAGCGCTGTCCGGGTCGCCCATCAGATGGCCGGCGGCAAGCGCCTTGTCGGCGCGATTCAGCAATGCGCGCACCTGCGGCGTATCGGCCGTCAACTGCCTTGGCAACTTCGTGTGCTCGTGCTTCAGCCGCGCAGCGATCACCTCGGTAGGCGCGAGAGTGATCGGCGGTCCGGCGTTCAACTGGTCGTCGGCCAGCTCGTCCACCGCCGCGGTGTGCCCGGGCAGCACCGGCAGCATCGGCACGACCTTTCGCACGACCTCGACCGGCTCGGCGTGGAACAGACCCGGAAAGAAGTGGTACCCCAGCCCGAAAGCCAACACGAATATGCCGAACACGCCGCCCAGCGTACGTTGGCGTTGCAGCATGCTGTTGCTCGGCATGTTTAGGCGTTCCCGGATCGGCCTGCTATCGTCGTCCGCCCACCTTATGCCACGACCGATGGCGGGGCAATCCGCGCCCTGCGATTTCGAGGAAAACATGTCCCTGCCCAATGCCACCGCCGACTGGATCGCCGACCGCGCCACGCTGCAAGCCTGGCTGGACGACGTGCCGACGGAGGCGGTGGTCGGCCTGGACACCGAATTCATGCGTCGCGACAGCTTCCATCCGCAGCTGGCCCTGTTGCAGTTGGGTTGCCGTGGTCGCCACGCCCTGGTCGATCCACTAGCCTTCGCGATCGACGATGCGCTGCGGCCCAGGCTGGGCAACGGCGACGCCGTGACCGTGATGCACAGCGCCGGCGAGGACCTGGAGACGCTGGCGCCGATGCTGCCCGACGGTCCGCGCGTGCTGTTTGACACCCAGATCGCCGCCGCCTTCGTCGGCATGGGGCTGGGCATCAGCTACCGCGCGCTGGTCGCGGAACTCTGCGGCGACGAACTGGACAAGGGCGAGACGCGCTCGGACTGGATGCAGCGCCCGCTCACCGCCTCGCAGCGCAGCTATGCCACGCTGGACGTGGTGTACCTCGAATCCATCCATGCCCAGCTCGCCGAACGACTGCGCCAGCGCGAACGCAGCGACTGGTTCGCCGAGGACTGCGAACGCCTGAAGCGCCGCGCCAGCCACCGTGACGGCGACCCGCAACCGCAGCGGGCATTGCGCGGCGCGGCCGAGTGGTCGCCGGAACAGCAGACCCTGTTGCGCCGGGTCCTGCTGTGGCGCGACCGCAGCGCACGCACGCTGGACCGCCCGCGACCGTGGCTGCTCGACGATGCGCTTGCCATGAGCCTCGCCCAGCAACCACCCGCCAGCCTCGCCGAACTCGAACAGCGCGGACGCGGCCAGCGCGCCCTGCGCAGCGCCCAGCGCAGCGAACTGTTCGCCTTGCTCCGCGAACCGCTCGAAGCGGAAGAAGTCGCCACCACCCAGCCGATACCCGCCCATCCGCAAGGCGAAGCGAAGAAGGCGCTGGGTGCGATGAAGACCCTGGTCGACGAACGCGCCGCCGAACTCGAGCTGCCTGCAGGACTGCTCTGTCCGCGCAAGGTGCTGGAGGAATACGTGGTCACCGCCGAATGGCCGGACTTCCTCGACGGCTGGCGCGGCCAGGTACTGCGCGAACGCCTGCCCGCCCTGCTGCCCGGTTGAGCGGGCCGCGAGGCTTGCCCGCCCCAATCCGAGTGGCTATTATTCGCCTTCCCTTTCGGGGCCATAGCTCAGCTGGGAGAGCGCGTCGTTCGCAATGACGAGGTCGGGAGTTCGATCCTCCCTGGCTCCACCAAGAAACAAAAATGCCGCCTCCGGGCGGCATTTTTTATGACGCTGGGCCCAGCCTAGTTCGCGCCGCCTGCCGCACCGGCCGGCGCGTCGTCGGACACATCGTCCAGGAAGGCCGCGGCCGGGATGAAGAACAGCGAGCCGGTCACCGCCCTGCTCACGTCGAGCAACCGGTCGTAATTGCCGGGAGGAAGGCCCACGAACATGTTCTCGAGCATGCGCTCGATGCGAGTCGGCGAGCGCGCGTAGCCGATGAAATACGTGCCGAACTCGCCCTTGCCGATCTCGCCGAACGGCATGTTCGCCCGCACGATCTGCAGCTGCTGTCCGTTCTCTTCGATGTTGGTCAGCACATTGTGCGCATAGCGCTGCTTGGCATGCTCCGGCAGCTCGATGTCGGACAGCTTCTTGCGGCCTATCACGCCCTCCTGGTACTCGACCGGCAATGCGTTCCAGGCTTGCATGTCGTGCAGGTACTTCTGCGTGATCACGTAGCAGCCGCCTGCAAAGCCCGGATCCTCGTCGCCGATGATTGTTGCGTCCACGGCCGCCTGGTCGACCGGATTCTCCGTGCCGTCGACAAAGCCCAGCAGGTCGCGTTCGTCGAAATACTTGAAGCCGTGCACCTCGTCGACCACGGTCGCGGCGCCGCCGATCCGATCCATGATGGCGCTGGCCATCTCGAAGCACTGATCCATCCGGTTGGCGCGGATATGGAACAGCAGGTCGCCCGGCGTGGAAACGGCGTGGTGGACCCCGCGGATCTCGCGGAACGGATGCAGTTCCGCAGGCCTGGGCTTTCCGAACAGCCGATCCCAGGCCTCCGAGCCGAACCCCATGATGCACGACAGGCACCCTTCCTGGGCGCGAAACCCGACCGCACGCAACAGCGAGGACAGGTCGGCGCAGAGTCCTTTGACCGCCGCGTCATGCTCAGCCCCCGCCTTCAGGGTCATCACCAGGAAAATGGCGGACTGCGTGAGCTTGCCGGTCACGGGCTGGGAATTGGCGTAGCGCACGTCGATGGTCCTTGGGGTGTGTTGGAAACGAGGCCGCGAACCGGCCATGAGATCCGGTGCCGTTCAATGCATCTTGCCAGGAAGCCCGATTCTGCCCGCCATCCCGGCGCATGCCGGACCTCGCGAGTACACCCGGAAGGTGGTCTAGCGAGCAGCAGGCGCGAATCATGCAGCACCGTCAAACGGTTGAACACAGCGACCCTGGAAGGCCCGTTTCGCCGCTGCAGGCGCCTCCTGCTTGCGCAACCGTGACGGACTGCAGGCAGGTTGTTCGGGGCAACCCAGGCGCACTTTCCCCCTCCCCTTCTCCGACAGAGCCTCACTCGCGGCGAAGGTCGATGAACCGCCTCTCCTCCAGGATGCGAATTCGCACCCGAGAGGCCTTCGCTTGCCTGTCCGGAGTCCCTGCTACGCAAAGATGCATGCAACGTCATCCGCATCAAGCGCGCGCCACCCGCCCGGAGCCAGTTCACCCAACGCGAGCGCTCCGACGGCCACGCGCTGGAGGGTTTCGACATGGTTGCCGGTGGCGGCGAACATGCGGCGCACCTGATGGTAGCGACCTTCGGTGACGGTAAGACGGGCGTGGCGCGGGCTGAGCGTTTCCAGCCTGGCAGGCGCGAGCGGCGTGGTTTCGGATTCCAGCAGCAATGTGCCGCTGGCGAACAGCGCCGCTTCGTTACCGCGCAGATCCTGCGCCAACGTGGCTTCGTAGACCTTGGTCACCTCGGCCTTGGGCGAGATGATCCGATGCAGCAGCGCGCCGTCGTCGGTGAACAGCAGCAGGCCCGAGGTATCGCGGTCGAGGCGGCCCACGGTGGAGAGCGTGGGCTCGCGAATACGGTAACGCGGCGGCAACAGGTCGTAGACCACCCGGCCGGGATCCTTGCGCGAGCAGGTGACGCCCAGCGGCTTGTGCATCATCAGCACCAGGCCTGGCGGCGGATCGAGCGGCTCGCCGTCGATGTGGATCTGCGCGTGCTCCACCTTGTCGTCGGCGTACAGCACCTCGCCAGCGGCGTCGGTGATGCGGCCCTCGCGGAACATCCACGCCACGTCCTTGCGGCTGCCGTAACCGAGATTGGCGATCAGCTTGACCAGTTTCATGCGCGCAGGCTCCTCGCCTCGATCACCTTGAAGCCGTCCTGCAGCGCGAGCTGCCGCACATCGGCGAAGCGTGCGGCGAGCAAGGCCTCGTAAGGCAGGTGGCGGTTCGCCACGATCAGCAGGCGCCCCGACTCCACCAGCGCGTCGGCGGCGCTGGTGATGAAGGCGCGGCCGAGTTCCGGCAGGTCGGCGCGGCCGAGATGGAACGGCGGATTGCTGACGATGGCGTCGTAGCGGCGCGGCAGGCCGCGCGTGACGTCGTGCCCGTGCACGCTCACCGGCAGCTCGCGACCGACCATGCGCAACGCGTTTGCCACGTTGCGGCGGGCGGGTTCCAGCGCCCGCGCTTCCGCTTCGTACAAGTCCAGTGCGGTGATGCGCGGGCAACGCGCGATCAGCTGCGTGGCGAGGTAACCGTAGCCCGCGCCGAGGTCGGCCACGCGGCCGTGCAGGTCGCCGGGGAAATGCGCGGCGAGCAAGGCGGAAGCGCGATCCACGCGATCCCATGCGAACAGGCCGGGGCGGCTCCACCAGCCGTCGGCGGTTTCGCGCGGCGCGTCCAGCGCGCGCCATTCGTCCTGCAGGAGTCGGTCGACGGCCTGCGGCTCCGGCGTGCTCCAGAACACACGGCAATGATGCTTGGACAGATTGCCCACCGCGCCCACGAGCTTGGCCAGGTCCGCCTCGCCGGACTTCGCGCCTTCGGCCTTGGCCATGCTGGCCACCAGCGTCCCGCCAGGCGCGAGATGGTCCAGCGCATGGGCGAACAGGGCGCGCGCCTCGTCGCGCTGGCGCGGCGGCAGCAGCAGCACGAGCGGGAAGGTTTCGCCCTCGGCCGGCTCGCCCACGCGCAGGCCGCAACGCGCCAGTTCGTCGGCAAACGGCAGGAAGCTCTGTTCGCACAGCCAGCCGGGCTGCGCCAGTTCGCGCAGTTGCACGCCCGCACGGGCGCGCAGGAACAGCGCTTGGCCATCGGTCGGCAACCGCAGCACGCCGGTGTCGAAGGGCACGCACAGGGCGGCCAGCGCCGCTTCGGGCGCGGCCGCGGAAAAACCGCCAGCACTCACAGCAGATCCGGATCGGGGAGTCGCTGCGTATTGTAGGCGGTGAGCGCGACTCTCAGGCAGCGCCGTGCTGACTCACCGCATCCATCACGCGTGCCGAGTACACCAGCGCGGCGCCGGCGTTCATCGCCACGGCTACACCCAATGCTTCGGCGATCTCCTCGCGCGAAGCGCCGTGCTTCAGCGCCTCGCCGGTATGCACGGTGATGCAGCCGTCGCAACGGGTGGTGACGGCCACCGCCAGCGAGATCAGTTCGCGCGTCTTGGCGTCCAGATGGCCGGTTTCGGCGCCCGCCCTGGACAAGGTCTGGTAGCCGGCGAGCGTGCCGGGGCTCAGTTTGCCGATCTCGCCGATGCGCCCCAGCAGTTCTTTGCGGTATGCGAGCCAATCAAGCATGACGTGCCTCCTCTCCCGAGCCATGGAACGGGCGACAGTGTCGCCGAGGAAGCGTTAATGACCCGTGCTGGTACCCGCCGCCTGCGCCGGCATTTCCTCGACCATCTGTGCCGCCAGCGGCTGGTAGCCACCCTCGAAATGGTGGTCGCCGTTCTTGGCGTGCACCGTCACCCAGGCGGGCAGGCCGGGGTCGGTGCACAGGGCGTCGTCGGCCTCGTCCCTGCCGTAGTAGCAGACCACCGGGAACTGGTCCTTGAGCGCGACCAGCGGCGGCAGCGCATCGTAGTGCTCCACCTTGTTGAATTTCTCCAGCACGGTCTTCACGAAGGCCTTGAAGCGCCCCTGCGTGATCATGTAGCCCTCGAACTGGATCTCGAAGCTGGTGTCGTGGCTGGGCGAGAGCAGCACCAACTGGGTGATGCGCGCGCGATTGGCCGGACTGAGCTTGTCGATGAGGGTGGGCAGCACGTCGGCGCCGAAGGAGAAGCCCACCAGCCACACGCGGCGCTTGTGCCACTGGGTCAGGTACTTGGTCATCAGCGCGTCGAGCTCGGCGGCAGCCTGGTCCGGATCGCGGTTGCGCCAGAAATACTTGAACCCGTTGATGCCCAGCACCGGGATGCCATCCGCCACGAAAGCGCCGCCGAGCTGCTTGTCGAGATCGGCCCAGCCGCCGTCGCCGGAATACAGGATGGTGAGCACATCGCCCTTGCCCGCCGGCGCCTGCACGCCGGCCGCCGGCGTGAGCACGATGGTGGAATCCTCCAGGCTGGGCTTGGAGAACGGTGTCCACACCAGCAGCGCCAGTCCCAGCACACACGCACCCACGCCTGACCACATGATCCACTTGCCTCTCTTGCTGCCACTTTGGGACTTGCTCATCGACGCACGACCCCGGTGATGCCGCCGGAAATGAGGCTGGCCACGTTGGTAAGAATCACCGGCAGCGCGATGCCGCCGGGCACGGCCATGTAGCGCGGCTCCCACTCGGGGTCGAACTTGTCCTTGTAGCGCTGCAGGCCCTGGAAATTGTAGAAGCGTTCGCCACGCCCGAACACCAGCGCGCCGAAACGGTTCCACAACGGCGCCTGGCGACGGCTGGTGAGACCGGCCAGCGGCGCCATGCCGAGGTTGAACCAGCGGTAGCCGTGCTGCTTCGCCCACTGCATCAGTTCGATGAACAGGAAATCCATGATGCCGGACGGGCCTTCGGGCACGAAGCGCATCAGGTCCAGCGAGGCCTCCTCGCGCGTCTCGGTGAGGAACAGGTTGGCGAAGGCCAGCAAGGTTTCGCCCTGCCATATCAGCGCCATCGGCGTGCGCACCAGATAGCGCGGATCGAACGAACCCAGCGAGAAGCGCTTTTCGCGTGCGTTCTTGTCGCCCAGCCAGGCGTCGGAAATCTGCTTCAGCCGCGGCAGCAGCGGCGCCACCGCGTCCGCCGGCACGATCTCCAGCCGCAGGCCGTCGCGGCTGAGCTTGTTGACCGTGCCGCGCAGGGTCTTCTTCGACTTGCCGTCGAGGTTGAAGTCCTCCAGCCGCACGCGCGCTTCCTCGCCGATCTTCAGCAGGTTCATGCCCACTTCGAGATACATGTCCAGGTCGGCCGGGCTGACCTGGTAGAACACCGGCCAGCCGCCCGCGCGCTCGCATTGCTCCATGAAACTCCACACCAGCTCGCGCCGCGCATCCTCGTCCTCACCCACCGGATCGCCCATGGTCACCCAGCTGCGCCCACCGGTGTCGTACATCAGGAAGGCCTTGCCGTCGGCATCGAACAGCAGGTGCTTGTCGCCCATCAACGCCAGGTGCGCCTGGGCGGAATGGAAGTTGCGGATCAGCGGCAGCGCGCGCTCCAGCTCCGCCTCGCTGGGCGGATCGCGGCGCAGGCGTTGCGGCTTGATGAGCGTCGCCAGCGCGAACAGCAGGCCCGCCGCCGCCGCACCCACCAGCGCACGCAGTGCGCGCGATGCACCCTGGTGAAAGCTGAATTCCCACCACAGGCTGTTGCTGTACTCCACGTGCTTGTAGCTGAACATCACCAGCCAGGTCGCGCAGCCGAACACCGCGAGGATCGCCACGATCCAGCCCACCGAGAAGCTGGCACTGAGCAGGGACGCGCGCCGGTAGAACAGACGGTGCGCCGGCCCCAACGCCATCGCCAGCAGGGCCAGCAGTGAGGCTTCCTCGTAGTCGATGCCCTTGAGCAGCGAGAACACCGCGCCCACCACCAGCAGCACCAGGGTCGCCCAGTAGGCCACGTCCAGCCGCCGCTGCAGGCCGCGCGCGAGGATCAGCAGCAGCATGCCGATCACGCTGGCCATGAAGTGCGAAACCTCCAGCACCGACAGCGGCAGCACGTCGCGCAGGACTTCCATGCGCTCCGGCAACGCCCGCGTGGCACCGGAGAACAGCAACACCGCGCCCGACACCAGGGTCAGCCCGGCGAAGAACGAAGGCAGCAGACCGGTGAACCACGGCGACCACAGCGACTGCCGCCGAAGACCGCGCGCCTCGCGCTGCAGCACCAGCATGGTCGCCGCGCACAACGGCATCAGGTAGTAGACGACGCGGAACATCACCAGCGCGCCGAGAATGGGTGCGGCCAGGTGCTTGTCGTTGGTGACATGGAAGCAGGCCAGCATCATCGTCTCGAACACGCCGAGGCCGCCCGGCACGTGGCTGATCAGGCCCGCGATCTGCGCGATCACGAAGATCGCCAGGAAATGCCCGAAGCTGGCGTGCAGGCTGTCCGGCATCAGCACGTACATCACCGCCGCCGCCAGCCACCAGTCCAGCGCACCCACCAATACCTGGCGCAAGGCCGACAGCGGCCGCGGCAGCAGCACGCGCCAGCGCCACAGTTTGATCGGCTTGCGGATGAAGCCGCCGAAGATCCATGCCAGCGGTACCGCGGCAAGCGCGACGGCCAGCGGGATCCGCCAGCGGCTCATGTGGATCTGCCACTCGCCGATCTGCACCAGCGCGGGCAGCGGCTCCACCAGCAGGGTCACGCCGGTCAACGCCAGCAGGCCCAACCAGAAGCTCAGCGTGCAATACAGCACCAGCTTGGCGATCTCGGCGGTGGAAAGGCCGTTCTGCAGGTAGAAGCGGTAGCGGATCGAACCCGACACCAGGAACGACATGCCCACCGCATTGCTGAAGGCATAGCTGATGAAGGAGATCAGGGTGACCCGCTGCCACGGCATCGACCGGCCGATCGACTTGAGGCCGAAGCGGTCGTACAGCGACATCACGCCGAAACCCAGCATGGTCAGCACGATCGCCAGCAGCAGCCGCGTACGCGACACGCTGGCGACGTACTCGCGGATTTCCTGGTAGGTGACGTGGCGTGCGAACTGGCGCAGTCCCCATAGCGCCAGCACCAGCAGGCCTACCGACATCAACGGCCCGGCCACGCGGCGCAGCACCGCCACCCGCGGGCTGATCGGGTTCAAGGCATCATCCGCGCGCGGCACCTGCTCGACTTTTTCCTGCTGCTCCACGCGACGCTCGTTTTCCCTGGGGACACCCGATTTTAAGGCACGCCGTGTTGCAGGCGGTGAACAGCGTCGCCGCGGTCAGCGCGCGGACGTGCCCTGGCCCATGCGCGCGATCCAGCGGTACATCACCGCCACCAGGACCACGAACGCGATGCCGCCGATCCACTGCGCCGCGTCACCGAAACTCTCGCCCACCAGCGCCAGCGGCGCGGCCTTGCCGGAGAAGCCGACGATGAACGCGATGACCACGCCCATCACGCTCTCGCCCACGATCAGGCCCGAAGCAAGCAGGACGCCGAGCTGCTTGGTGGCCTCCGGCTTCTTCGAACGACGATCCGCGCGGCGATCGAAGAGCCAGCCCACCACCGAACCCACCACCACCATCAAGGTGCTGACGGTCGGCAGGTAGATGCCCAGGCCCACCGCCAGCGGCGGCACGCGCATGTTCCGGGTCGTGCGCGCAAGGATTTCGTCGATCACGATGATGCCGACGCCGATCCCGATGCCCGTGATGATCAGGCTCCAGTCGATGTTGTTGGTGATCACGCCCTGCGCCAGCGCGGAAATCAGGCCCGCCTGCGGGGCCGGCAACGCATGCGCGCCGACGCCGGCCACGCCCACGAAGCCGTAGGCCTTGTTCAGCAGGTTCAACACCGGCGGAATCACCGCCGCGCCGGCGATCACGCCAATGACCAGCGCCACCTGCTGGCGCCACGGCGTGGCATCGACGAGCTGACCGGTCTTGAGATCCTGCAGATTGTTGTTGGCGATGGCCGCCACCGTGAACACCACCGAGGTGATGAACAGCGCGAACGCCACGAGTGCCTTGCCTTCTTCCGGACTGACATGCGGCTTCACGAACGCCACCAGCAGCAGCGCGGCGGCGATCACCACGAGAATGCCCACGCCCGACAGCGGGCTGTTGGACGAACCGATCAGTCCGGCCATGTAGCCGCACACGGTGGAAACGAAGAAGCCCATCAGCACCACGAAGGCCACACCGCCGATGGCGAGCACGGCGACCTGGTCGCCCAGGCCGCTGATCGAACCGAAGTAGCCGAGCAGCCAGGCGATCGGCACGAAACACGCCAGCGTGATCAGGCCCACGATGCCGATCGGGATGTCGCGCTCGGTGCGCGGCAGCGAATCGGCGTTGCCGGCCTTGCGCACGCGCGAAGCCGCCATCGCCGAAGTCAGGCCGGTGATCACCGGCTTCACCAGCTTGGCCAGGGTCCAGATGGCCGATACGCCGATGGCGCCGGCACCGACGAAACGCACCTTGTGGCTCCAGGTGCCGTTGGCGAGGTCTGCCACGGACTGGCTCATGTCGCCCAGCACCGAGTAATGCGGCACGCCCCAGCCCCAGCCGATGACGGCGCCGATGAGCATCGCGATACCCACCGACAGGCCCACCAGATGGCCAATGGCAAACAGCGCGAAGGAAAGATTGAAATCGAAACCGCTGACCGCACCCTTGTCGTTCACGCGGAAATTGCGCACGAAATCCGACGCGAACACCTGCGTGGCGACCACCACGGCGAACACGGCCGAGACGATAGAGCCCCACAGCACGGCGAGCAGGCCTGCGCGGCTCTCTTCCGCGCTGCCGGCATCCGCGTCGTCGCCAGTGCCCACCTTGAGCACTTCGGCGCAGGCCAGGCCTTCCGGATACGGCAGATCGGTATCGGTCACCAGCGCGCGACGCAGCGGGATGGAATACATCACGCCCAGGATGCCGCCCAGCGCGCAGATGGCGAACGAGGTCCAGAACGGGAAGTCGGCCCACCAGCCGATCATGATCATGCCCGGCAGCACGAAGATGATCGAGGACAGCGTGCCGGCGGCCGAGGCCACCGTCTGCACGATGTTGTTCTCCTGGATCGTGGAGTTCTTCATCGCCCGCAGGATCGCCATCGAGATCACCGCCGCCGGGATCGAGGTGGCGAAGGTCAGGCCGGCCTTGAGACCGAAGAACACGTTGGCCGCGGTGAACACCACCGTGATGACGATGCCGATGACCAGGCCACGCAGGGTCAGTTCAGCGCGCGAGGATGCGCTGGGTGCGGATGGCTTCACGATGGGACTCCCCGGTGGATGCTGCCGCGCAAGATAGCGTGGATTGGCCCTCCCTGCCCATCTTGCGGCCGGCCTCCGACCGCCGTAGGGCCCGGTCGCGGCGACGCCGGCGCGACGGCGACTGCTGACAACAGGCTGTCAGCAGCCCCCCGGCAGGCTGCGCTGCATCCACACGAGGAGCCCAGCGATGAGTACGTCCCAGATCACCCTGTACGGTTGCGCCCCCGCCTTCGGCCTGCCCGACCCCAGCCCCTTCGTCACCAAGACCGAAGTGCAGTTGCAGATGGCCGGCCTGCCCTACCGCAAGGTGTTCGCCATCCCGCCGGAAGCGCCCAAGGGCAAGCTGCCCTACATCGACGACGCGGGTGAGATCGTCTGCGACTCCAGCTTCATCCGCGCCCACCTGGAGCGCAAATACGCGCTGGACCTGGATGCCGGCCTCGATGCGCGCCAGCGCGCCGAGGCATGGGCCGTCGAGCGCCTGCTGGAGGACCACCTGTACTGGGCGATGGTGTGGTTCCGCTGGGTCGACGCCGAGAATTTTGCCAAGGGCCCGGCGCATTTCGTCGACCGTGCGCCCGAGGAAATGCGCCAGCAACTGCGCGACAACCTGCAGGCCGCCAAGCAGAACGAACTGCACGCCCACGGCCTCGGCCGCCACTCGCGCGAACAGATCGCGGAACTGGGCACGCGCTCCATCGACGCGCTGGCCGTGCTGCTCGGCGAGCACGACTACCTGTTCGGCGACCGGCCCCATGCCGTGGACGCCATCGGCTTCGCCGTGCTCGCCGCCATCCTCACCCCGTTCTTCGACACGCCGTTGCGCGCGGCCGCCGAACGCCATCCGAACCTGGTCGCCTACGTGGCACGCATGATGCGGTTCTACTACCCGGCACACGCATGGCAGCAGGCGTTGGCGGCCTGAAGCACGGGCGATCTGCGATGATGGCGAATCGTCATCGCGGATACCCACTATGCGCCATCGCCTCACCCTGCTCGCCGCCGTCTCCACCGTCGCCCTCGCCGCCTGCAACCGCATCCCGCCGTCACCCGAACCGGCCGGCCACGGCCAGGTGGACAAGCTCACCGAAGTGGATACCAAGGTGGGCACCGGCCCCGAGGCGAAACCGGGCATGACGGTGCAGGTGCTCTACACCGGCTGGCTGTACGACGACCGCGCCAAGGACAAGCACGGCAGCAAGTTCGACAGCACCGACGACCACGGCGACCAGGCGTTCTCCTTCCCGCTGGGCCAGGGCCAGGTCATCAAGGGCTGGGACCAGGGCGTGACCGGCATGCACGTGGGCGGCGAACGCACCCTGCTGATCCCCGCCGAACTCGGCTATGGCGCCCGCGGCGCCAGCGACGTGATCCCGCCCAACACCTCGCTGGTGTTCGACGTGAAGCTGGTGGGCGTGACGCAGTAAGCACAAGGCACCCCACCCCAACCCTCCCCTGCAAGCAGGGGAGGGAGACAAGCGCAGCAGCCCAAATCTCGCGACGCACAGCCTCCGCTGTTGCTTCTGCTGTTGCTTCTGCTGTTGCTTCTGCCGTTGCTTCTGCCGTTGCTTCGGCTGTTGCTTCTGCGCGCTGGGAGCGCGCTGCTCTACCCGGGGGCCCTCGGCGGCGGTGAGGCGTGGACGATCAGGCCGCGCAGCGGGCATCGCCAGGGATGGCGATGCCTTTTCGACCGGGCAGGAGCCCGGCCGAAAAGCCCGGCCACGCCTCACGGACTCGGAGGGCAGGATGCCCGGAGAGCGCCACCGCGGGGTAGCCTTCTCTTTTGGTTACTTTTCTCTTGGCCACGCAAGAGAAAAGTAACTCGGGCGCCGACAGGCGCACGAAACCGCTTTGTCGCTTGCGATAACACAGCTAAAGCAAAAGCACCCTCTCCCCCAACCCCTCTCCCGCAAGCGGGCGAGGGGAGTCACAACTTGGACGCACCAAGCGAGCTACCCGCGCGCAGCGGCCACCACCTCATACGACCGCCGCCGCAACCCATGATCAAACACATTGCTGGTGATCATCAGCTCATCCGGCTTGTGCCGCGCAATGAACTCCGCAAGCCCCTGCTTCACGGTTGAAGCGTCCCCCACCACCGCACACGCCAGCGCCCGCTCCACCATCAACTTTTCCGTCGACGTCCAATACGACTCGATGTCGTCGATCGGCGGTGGAATCAATCCAGGCTGGCCGCGGCGCAGATTGATGAAGCTCTGCTGCTGCGTGGTGAACAGACGCCGCGCCTCGGCATCGCTGCCAGCCGCCACCACGTTGATGCCCAGCATGGCGTAAGGCTGCGCCAGCTGCGCCGAAGGCTTGAAGTCGCCTCGGTACAACGCCAGCGCCTCGTCCATCGCGTCGGGCGCGAAGTGCGAGGCGAACGCATACGGCAGGCCGAGCTGCGCGGCCAGCCGCGCGCCGAACAGGCTGGAGCCGAGTATCCATACCGGCACCTCGCTGCCCGCACCGGGCACGGCGCGCACCGTCTGCCCCGACGTGGCGGGCTCGAAATAGCCGAGCAGCTCCACCACGTCCTGCGGAAATTCGTCGGCGCTTTCGTAATAGCGGCGCAGCGCCCGTGCGGTGGCCTGGTCGGTGCCAGGCGCGCGTCCGAGACCGAGGTCGATCCGCCCCGGATGCAGCGCGGCCAGCGTGCCGAACGCCTCGGCCACCTGCAGCGGCGCATGGTTCGGCAGCATGATGCCGCCCGCGCCGACGCGGATGGTCGAGGTACCGGCGGCCACATGGCCGATCAGCACCGCCGTCGCCGCGCTGGCGATACCCGGCATGTTGTGGTGCTCGGCCAGCCAGTAGCGCGTGTAGCCCAGCCGCTCGGTGAGCTGCGCCAGGTTCAGCGTGTTGCGGAACGCCTGCGTGGCATCGCTGCCCACGGTGATCGGCGCAAGGTCGAGTACGGAAAACGGAATCATGGCGGCATCCAAGGGCACGATGGCTGCCGATCTGGGGGCGGCAAGCGCGCTTGCCAATGCGGCGGTCGTGCACCCTCCCCTTCAAGGGAGGGCTGCAAAGCTCACGCGTCGGGATGCCGCGCCAGCCACGCCGCCAGTGCGGTGCGGTAGTACGTCAGTTGATCGTTGTACAAGTCGTAGATGCAAGGGTCGCAGCCGTTGCCGCAGCACTCGCCGGGATCGGGTTCGGGCGGCGGCTGGGGACGCGGGTCGTCGGGGCTGTCGGTTGGGCTCACGCGTGGCACTCGGGCAAATCCGGAGCGCAGTGTAATTCGCACTGGCCGTGCCGCCGAAGCGCTGCGATGATCGGAGTTCCCCCGTTGCGGAACTCCCACGATGCCATCGCGCTTTCGCCTCCCCTTGCTCTCTCTGCTGGCGATGTTCGCCTGCCCACTGATCGCACACGCCGGCCCCGAACACTATCGCGTGGTGGCCTACGACACCGCGCACCATCCGATTCCCGCGGCCGACGTGGACCGCATCGACACCCTGATCTTCGCGTTCGCGCACCCGGCCGATGGCCGTGTGACGCTCAATCCCGCAGCCCTCGCCCTGCTGCAGCAACGCATCGCGCTGAAGGCCGCACACCCGAACCTCACCGTAATGGTGTCGGTGGGCGGCTGGAGCGTGGGCGGTTTCTCCGAGGCCGCGATGACCGCGGA
Source organism: Rhodanobacter sp. 7MK24 (assembly GCF_014842995.1). Lineage (GTDB taxonomy): Bacteria > Pseudomonadota > Gammaproteobacteria > Xanthomonadales > Rhodanobacteraceae > Rhodanobacter_A. The sequence continues at coordinate 638,683 of NZ_JACYXL010000001.1, read as the reverse complement.
AAGCCGCCAGCGTTTCGCCGACAGCGCCGCCGCGCTGCTCGTGGACACGCATGCCGACGGCCTCGACGTGGACTGGGAATACCCCGGCCACCACGAATCCGGCATCGCCTCCAACCCGCAGGACCGCGAACATTTCACCGCGCTGATGAAGGCGCTGCGCGCCGCGCTGGACAAAGCCGGCCACGGCAAGCACTACCTGTTGACCATCGCCGCCGCCGACGGCCCGTTCGTGGACGGCATCGACCTCGCCGCCGTCGCGCCGTCGCTGGACTGGTTCAACATGATGACCTACGACTTCTGCAACGTGATGACGCCGACCACCTGCAACCACACCGGCCTGCACGCGTCGGAACTCGCGCCCGCCGATGCGCGCACGCTGTCGCGCGCGGTGCGGCAGTTCCTCGCCGCCGGCGTACCGGCCGCCAAGCTGGTGCCGGGCGTAGCGTTCTACGGCCGCGAGTTTGCCGATGTCGATCCCGCCCATCACGGCATGTTCCAGAAATACGGCCACTACCAGGGCGGCCACGACTGGCCGGAACTCAAGGCCGACTTCATCAACCACAACGGCTACGTGCGCTACTGGGACGCGAAGGCCGAGGCGCCGTATCTGTGGAATGAGCAGACGCATCGCTTCATCACCTACGACGATCCGCAATCCATCGCTGCGAAGGGCGCGTACGTGAAGGCGCAGCACCTCGGCGGGCTGATGTACTGGGAACAGAGCAGCGATCCCACCGACGAATTGCTGCATGCGGTGTGGCAAGGCCTGCAATAAACATCTCTGCACGATCCGCTTCTCCCCTCCCCTTCAAGGGGAGGGCTTCATGCCCGCTACCGCGCATCACGCGGCAACCACGCCAAGGGGAGTTCCACATGACACGCACGAACATCCGCCCGGCCTGCGCCCTGGCCTGCCTGCTCGCCACTTTCGCCACGGCAGCCGCCACACCGGCCAGCGACCAGGCCAGCGGCGCCATGCTCGGCTTCACCAGCACTGGCGCCACGCAGGAACAAACCCTCGAACAACGCTTCGACGCCCTGCTCAATCCCGCCGACCAGCGCGAGTGGCTGAAGCAGATGTCCTCGCAGCCCAACCAGGTGGGCTCCCCGCACGACAAGGCGAACGCCGACTTCATGCTGGCGAAGTTCCGCGAGTGGGGCTGGGACGCGCACATCGAAACCTTCGACGTGCTCTACCCCACGCCGAAGAAGGAATCGCTGCAGCTGCTGGGCCCCAAGCCCTTCACCGCCAAGCTCAACGAGCCGCCGTTGCCCGGCGACGCCACCTCGGCCATCCAGCAAGGCGCGCTGCCGCCGTACAACGTCTACGGCGCCGACGGCGACGTCACCGCGCCGCTGGTCTACGTCAACTACGGCATGCCCGACGACTACACGGCGCTGGCCCGGCGCGGCATCGACGTGAAGGGCAAGATCGTGATCGTGCGCTACGGCGGCGGCTGGCGCGGCCTCAAGCCCAAGCTCGCGCAGGAACACGGCGCGCTGGGCTGCCTGATCTACTCCGACCCGCGCGACGACGGCTATTACCAGGGCGACACCTACCCCGAGGGCGGCTGGCGTCCCGCCGACGGCGTGCAGCGCGGCTCGGTGGCGGACATGCAGGTGTACCCCGGCGACCCCACCACGCCCGGCTACGGCTCGGTGCCCGGCGCCAAGCACCTGGCGCTGAAAGACGCCAAGACACTGATGAAGATCCCGGTGTTGCCGATCTCCTACGCCGACGCCACGCCGCTGCTGCAATCGCTGGGCGGCCCGGTGGCGCCGGCCGACTGGCGCGGCGCGCTGCCCTTCACCTACCACATCGGCCCCGGCACCGCGAAAGCACATCTCGTGGTCGAGTCGAACTGGGGCCGCCAGCTCGTCTACGACGTGATCGCCACGCTCAAGGGCTCCAGCGAACCCGACCAGTGGATCGTCCGCGGCAACCACCACGACGGCTGGGTGTTCGGCGCCTTCGATCCGCTGGCCGGCAACGTGGCGCTGCTGGCCGAGGCCAAGGCCATCGGCACCTTGTACCAGCAGGGCTGGCGGCCGCAGCGCACCCTCGTCTACGCCAGCTGGGACGGCGAGGAACCCGGCCTGCTCGGCTCCACCGAATGGGCCGAGACGCACGCGCAGGAGCTCCAGGCCAAGGCCGTGCTCTACGTCAATTCCGACACCAACGGCCGCGGCTTCCTCGGCGCCGGCGGCAGCCACTCGCTGCAGCACCTGGTGAACCAGGTCGCCGCCGGCGTCACCGATCCGGAAACCCACGTGAGCGTGCAGCAACGCCTGCGCGCGCGCATGCAGGTGGAAGGCGCGGCCAAGGGCGCAAGCGCACGCGCGAAGGACGACGCCAAACTCGCCGCCGGCGGCGGCGACCTGCCGATCGAGGCGCTGGGCTCCGGCTCCGACTACAGCGCCTTCCTCGAACACCTGGGCATCGCCTCGCTCGACCTCGGCTTCGGCGGCGAGGACGAAAACGGACCCGTCTACCATTCGGCCTACGACTCCTTCGACCACTACGCGCGCTTCGGCGACCCCACGTTCGAATACGGCGTAGCACTGTCCAAGGTCGCCGGCCACATCGTGCTGCGCACTGCCGACGCCAGCGTGCTGCCGCTGCGCTTCAGCGACTTCAGCGACACGCTGGACCGCTACGTGAAGCAGCTGCACGAACTGGTCGATACCACGCGCAAGGCCACCGACGAACAACACCGCCTGCTCGACCAGCACGCCTTCGCCCTCGCCGACGACCCCAGCCACCCGCTGGCACCGCCCGCGCGGGACTCCGATGTACCAGCGATCGATCTCGCTCCGCTGGACCATGCCGCGCAGAAGCTGAAGCAGAGCGCGCAGGCGTACGAAGCCGCCTACCACGCCCGCGCCGCCAGCGGACTCGACCTCACCGATGCCCAGCGCAACGCCCTGAACGCGCTGATGGGCCGCATGGAGCAGTCGCTCACCAGCCCCGACGGCCTGCCCGGCCGCACCTGGTTTCGGCACATGATCTATGCGCCCGGGATGCTCACTGGCTATGGCGTCAAGACCGTGCCCGGCGTGCGCGAGGCGCTGGAGGCGCGGCGGTGGGATGAAGCGGATCGCTATGCGGTGGTCACGGCCAAGGTACTGGATGGGTATCGGGCGCAGCTTGATCGGCTTACTGGGATGCTGAAATAGCCGCGTTGAGCGCGGCTGTGCAAAGCGCCATGGACGGCGCCAACCGCCCTGCCCCGACTTGCTTGCCGGCACCGGTTTCCAGTGAGAGGATCGCTACGTGTTCGCCATCCTCAGGAAAGGCTGCAGGATTAGACGGCAAGAATAGGCGGCGCGATCAGGGGAAGTCTTTGATTTGTGTGGAAAGCGCGCGATGACTGGAGTCCATATCGCCGGCTTGGCTGCGGAACAAGGCTTCATTCAACAACCGAATTTAAGTTAGCTGTCTTTGGAGCCCATCTGTGCGTAGAACTCCTCTGCTCTGCCTTTTCCTCCTCGTATTTGCAACTTTGTATGGCTGCGCGCAACTTCAACCAAAAGACCCTGCCACGCCGTCTCACCAACAGGCAGAGCAGGAGCTTCCTGCATCCCACCCGTCAAACTACTACGTTTATGCGACCAGACTTTTCCACGAAGGCGCCAAAGAGGATGCAGTTTTCTGGTTCTACGTTGGCGAAATTCGATACCGATTCTATCTTGCTGCGAATCCGAATCTTCCACCCGACGGTGATCCTGCATTATTCGCTTCGCTGCATGAGTCGGCCGGATCTGTAATCAATGGTTGGGCAGGTGCAGATCCCGATTCTTGGGTAAAGCAAATGGGTCGTGCTCTGGACTGGGACGCTGCCAACGATAACAAATTCACGTCCAAGATCACTTATGCCAAACAATGGCAACAAACTCGCTCTGGGTTGGAAAATCTAAAAGAGTGGGTCGTCGCCAACAAAACTCAAATTCTTGAAGAGCGCAAGAAGCGCGGCTTGTGAGGTCGATAGCTAACTATCCGTTCAAGGCGGATGGCTTCGCCGCCGCTTAACTCTAGCGATAGGCAGAAAAAGTACAAAAAGGTGTCAGGGACATTTTCGCATGAGTTGTCCCGACACCTTTTGTGGATGTCATCGGCGCCACTTAATAACTCCAAAGCTGAACCACATGACTAGAATTTTCGCAGCGTCATTGCTAATCATCGCTAGCGGCGCAGTCAATGCGAGCCGCCTGGATCGCCCCATCATTTCTTGTGACAAGGCCCCGCTTTTGGCCGTCTTTCAAAAGCAACTTCCGGATCACATCCTGGCCACGACCGCCGACAAGCAGCCAAAGATCCTCTCGACGCTTCCGGTAACAGTTGCCGGGTCGCTCCACCGCCAGGCAATGACAAGCCTCGTATGTGTTGTCGTCGCACTCGACGCTACGGGAAAAGCGGAGGCCACGGAGGTCTCCTATCCCACCGGGATAAAGCTGAATCCTCAAGAACGTCAGCAGATACTTGAGACGGAATGGTCTCCTGCGGAACAGGAGGGGCAGGCTCGCCCATCGCTCGTAAGCATGACTTTCCAGTACGAGACGAGATAGCAGGTGAGCGGACAATTCGTTCGAGGTGGACGGCTTCGCCACCAATTGGCTCAAGCATCGCTGGCAGCTTCGCCCTCCAAAACAACAAGGCCGGCTTTCGCCGGCCTTCATCGCATCTGGTGACCCCGGCGCGATTCGAACGCGCGACCTTCCCCTTAGGAGGGGGATGCTCTATCCAGCTGAGCTACGGGGCCGAGGCGCGGATTCTGGCATGGAACGCGCCCCCTCCGGAACCGGCCGCGGGGCCGCCCCTGCTAGAATCCCCCTTTTGAAACGGGGCGCACGCACGCGTCCGGCACTGGAGTCCGCATGTCCCACAGCATCCTCTCCGCGCTCGGCCTGACCGAGACGAATTCCGGCACCTATCTCGGCAACGGCGAGTGGTCGAAGACCACGGGCGCCGGCGTGCTGGAGCCGGTGAACCCGACCACCGGCGAGGTGCTGGGCCGCGTGAACGCTTCCTCGCAGGCCGACTACGACGCCATCGTCGAGCGCGCCCAGGCCGCCTTCAAGGTGTGGCGCACCACGCCGGCGCCGCGCCGCGGCGAGGCGATCCGCCTGTGCGCCGACGCGCTGCGCGCGCACAAGGACGCGCTGGGTTCGCTGGTGGCGCTGGAGATGGGCAAGTCCAAGCCGGAAGGCGACGGCGAAGTGCAGGAGATGATCGACATCGGCGATTTCGCCGTGGGCCTGTCGCGCCAGCTGTACGGCCTGACCATGCACAGCGAGCGCCCCGGCCACCGCATGTACGAGCAGTGGCACCCGATTGGCCTGGTCGGCATCATCAGCGCGTTCAATTTCCCGGTGGCGGTGTGGGCGTGGAACAGCTTCATCGCGGCGATCTGCGGCGACATCAGCATCTGGAAGCCCTCGCCCAAGACCCCGCTGTCCGCCATCGCCTCGATGAAGATCTGCAACGAGGCGCTGAAGAAGGCCGGCTTCCCTGACCTGTTCTTCCTGTTCAACGACGCCGGCAGCGCGCTGGCGCAGCAGTTCGTGGACGACAGGCGCGTGGGGCTGATCTCGTTCACCGGCAGCACCAAGGTGGGCCGCCAGGTCGGCGAGCGCGTGGCGCAGCGCATGGGCCGTTCGCTGCTGGAACTGGGCGGCAACAACTGCATCATCGTGGACGAGACCGCCGACCTGAAGCTGGCGATCCCGGCCATCGTGTTCGGTGCGGTGGGCACCGCCGGCCAGCGCTGCACCACCACGCGCCGCCTGATCGTGCAGGAGTCGGTGTACGACGAGGTGCTGGCCAAGCTGATCACCGCGTACAAGCAGGTGGAAGGCAAGATCGGCGATCCCACCGACCCGGCCAACCTGATGGGCCCGCTCAACAGCAAGGAAGGCGTGGCCGCCTACCTCGACGCCATCGCCAAGGCCAAGGCCGCGGGCGGCAAGGTGGAAACCGGTGGCGCCGCCATCGAGCGCCCCGGCAACTTCGTACTGCCGGCCATCGTCACCGGCCTCACCAATGATGCCGAGATCGTGCAGCACGAGACCTTCGCGCCGATCCTGTACGTGATGAAGTACCGCGACATCGCGGACGCCATCGACATGCAGAACGCGGTGCCGCAGGGCCTGTCGTCCTCGATCTTCACCACCAACCTGAAGCGCGCGGAAGCCTTCCTGTCCGCCGCCGGCAGCGACTGCGGCATCGCCAACGTCAACATCGGCACCAGCGGCGCGGAGATCGGCGGCGCGTTCGGCGGCGAGAAGGAAACCGGCGGCGGCCGCGAGTCGGGTTCGACGGCGTGGCAGGCGTACATGCGCCGCCAGACCAACACCATCAACTACTCCGATTCGCTGCCGCTGGCGCAGGGCATCAAGTTCGATCTGTAAGCAATCGCACCTCTCTCAAGGCGGGCTGTCGCACATGGCCCATCCGAACGCGCCCAGCTCGTCATCCCGGCACAGGCCGGGATCCGATGGCTTCAACGCCTGATCAGGCCACGATGTCGCTGGATTCCGGCCTTCGCCGGAATGACGAGCAGAAATGCGAAGGCCTTCGGAGTCATGTGCGCTGTCCTGCCCTTGCAGGGAAGGGCCTCACCTTTCAAGGATCGCCGCCGTGAGCTACCAGCCGCCCCAACGCAGCACCACCAGCTCCATGGCCATCGTGAGCCTGGTGTTCGGCATCCTTGCCTGGGTGATGCTGCCCTTCGTCGGCGCGTTGATCGCGGTGATCTGCGGCCATCTGGCGCGTGGCGAAATCCGCCGTGCGCCCATCGACCAGCGCATGGAGGGCGATGGCATGGCCGTCGCCGGGTTGGTGCTGGGCTACGTGCAACTGACCGTCAGCGTGCTGGTGGTGATCTTCATCATCGCGATGCTGATCTTCGGCCTGGGCTTCGCGCATTGGCACTGACGTCACCGATGCCTGACGCACACGCCACCCCGCTTTTCGACTTCCACGGCTGGCGCATCGCCGTCGCCGGCGGCAGCAAGGGCATCGGCCGCAGCATCGCGCTGGCCTTCGCGGAAGCCGGCGCGGACGTATCCATCTGCGCACGCGGCGCAGAGGCGCTCAAGGCCACGCACGACGAACTCGCTGCCTTCGGCCACGCGACGCACGCGGCCAGTTGCGACCTTGGCGACGCAAACGCCATCGCCGCCTGGATCGACTCCACCGCAGACGCGCTGGGCGGCATCGACGTGCTGGTGAACAACGCCTCGGGCTACGGCTTCAGCGAGGACGACGAGGCGTGGCTGGCGAATTTCAACGTCGACCTGATGGCCGCGGTGCGCGCATCGCGGTGCGCGCTGCCATACCTGCAGCGCTCGCCGCACGCCTGCATCCTGCACACCAGTTCCATCGCCGCCTTCCATCCGCGCCGCAACGGTTCCGCCTATGCCGCGATGAAGGCCGCGCTCAGCCACTACACCACCTCGCAAGCGATGCAGCTGGCCGGGCAGCGCATCCGCGTCAACGCCATCGCGCCGGGCTCCATCGAATTCGCCGACGGCCTGTGGGACCGGCGCAAGCGCGAAGAGCCCGAGTTGTACGCCGCCACGCTCGCCAAGATTCCGTTCGGTCGCTACGGCAAGCCAGAGGAAATCGCCCACGCCGCCCTGTTCCTCGCCTCGCCCTGGGCCGGATGGATCACCGGCCAGACCTTGTGCGTGGACGGCGGCCAGAACCTCTCAGGTTGATGCCATGAGCAAACTGCACAGCACCGAACGCTTCAGCGACCGCGTCGCCGACTACGTGCGCTATCGCCCCGACTACCCCACCGCGATGCTCGACTGGCTGCATCGCGAACAAGGCGTCACGCCCGCGTGGAAGGTGGCCGACGTGGGCGCGGGCACCGGCATCTCGTGCAAGCTCTTCCTCGATGCCGGCCACGACGTCACCGCGGTGGAGCCGAACGCGGCGATGCGCGACGCGGCGCTCGCCTGGCTGGGCGGTAACCCGCGCTTCCGCGCCGTCGACGGCACGTCCGACGCCACTCACCTGCCCGATGGCAGCGTCGACCTGGTGACGGTGGCGCAGGCCTTCCACTGGTTCGACCCCGCCTCCACGCGCCGCGAGTTCGCGCGCATCCTGCGTCCGGGCGGCCTCGCCGCGATCTTCTGGAACTCGCGCCGCCTCACCGGCACACCCTTCCTCGAAGGCTACGAAGCACTGCTGCAACGCTACGGCACCGACTACACCAGCGTGGCGGAACGCTATGCCGACGACGACAGCATGCGTGCATGGTTCGGCGCTGGCTGGCGCGGCACCGTGCGCTTCGAACACAAACAGTCGCTGGATTTCGATGCGCTGCGCGGGCGCCTGATGTCGTCTTCCTATGCACCGAAGGAAGGCCATCCGCAGCACGTGCCGATGATCGCCGCGCTGCGCGAGCTGTTCGAGCACTGCCAGCAGGACAGCCGCATCAGCTTCGACTACGACACGCGCATCATCGTGGGTACGCTTCAGTCTTAGCTCGTTATCCCAGCGAAAGCTGGGATCCAGCGACTGTAATTTCCTGAAAACCATAGTCACTGGATTCCTGCTTTCGCAGGAATGACGAGCAAAAAAACCGATCGGTCAAACTATTTTCACCGAAACACTTCGAGACACCTCATGTACGACCTGCTCCGCCCGCTGCTGTTCGCGTTGGACGCCGAGACCGCACACGGCCTCACCCTCTATGGCCTGGACGTGGCCCATCGCAGCGAGCTGATGCGCTTCGTCGCCAGGCCTGCCGACGAACTGCCGGTGGAAGCCTTCGGTATCCGGTTCCCGAACCCCGTCGGCCTTGCTGCCGGCCTGGACAAGAACGCCGACCACCTCGACGCGCTGGGCGCGCTGGGCTTCGGTTTTGTCGAAGTGGGCACGGTGACGCCGCGGCCGCAGCTGGGCAACCCGAAGCCGCGCCTGTTCCGCCTGCCGCAGCACGAGGCCATCATCAATCGCATGGGCTTCAACAACGCGGGCGTCGACGCGCTGGTGCGCAACGTGGACAAGTCCGGCTACCGCGGTGTGCTTGGCATCAACATCGGCAAGAACAAGGACACGCCGAACGAGCACGCGGTGGACGACTACCTGCTGTGCCTCGACCGCGTGTACGACCGTGCCACCTACATCACGGTGAACATCTCCTCACCGAACACGCAGGGCCTGCGCGACCTGCAGGAAGAGGCCACGCTGCGCCGCTTCGTCGCCACGCTGCGCGAGCGGCAGGAACAGCTTGGCTCGCAAAGCGGCAAGCGCAAACCGATGCTGCTGAAGATCGCGCCCGATCTTTCCGAACACGAACAGGACGGCATCGCCGAAACCCTGCTCGCCACCGGCATCGACGGCGTGATCTGCACCAACACCACCGTCGACCGTGCGCTGGTGGCCGACGATCCGCGCGGCAGCGAAACCGGTGGCCTGTCCGGCAAACCGCTGTTCGCGCTTTCCACCGACGTGCTGCGCGGTATGCGCCGCCGCCTGGGCGAACGCATACCCGTCATTGGCGTAGGCGGCATCCTCGACGGCAGCGACGCGGCGGAAAAACTCGACGCAGGCGCCAACCTGGTGCAGATCTACTCCGGCCTGATCTACCGCGGCCCGCGCCTGATCGCCGAATGTGTGGATGAGATCCGCCGTCAACAGGAAACCTCGCATGCCGCCTGAAAAGACCGACATGGGCGGCTACACGCTCACCGAAAACGCCTCGCTCGCCAACCGCAACACGCTGCGCGTGAACGCCCGCGCGAAGTTGCTGGCCGAGTTGCGCGACGCCAGCAAGCTGCCCGAGCTGCTGGGCTTTCCTGCCGTGCGCCACGCGCCGCTGCTGGTGCTGGGGGAAGGCAGCAACCTGCTGCTCGCCGGCGATTTCGACGGCACCGTGCTGGCGATGGAAACCCGCGGCGTGCAGGTGGAGCACGACGGCGACGTCGCACGCATCGCGGTGGCCGCCGGCGAACGCTGGGACGACTTCGTGCGCTGGTCGCTGGGCCAGGGCTACGCAGGATTGGAAAACCTGATCCTGATCCCCGGCACAGTGGGCGCCGCGCCCATCCAGAACATCGGCGCGTACGGCACCGAGGTCGCCGAGTTCATCGAGAGCGTGGAGGCCTGGGACACCCGCGAGCATCGCGTCGCCCAGCTCGACCGCGCCACCTGCGCGTTCGGCTACCGCGACTCGCTGTTCAAGCGCGAGCCCGGCCGCTACATCGTCACCGCCGTGCGCTTTGCCCTGCCCCGCTCGCGCGAACTCAGGCTCGACTACGCCGGCATCCGCGAGGAACTGGCGCGCATGGGCGTGGCCAAGCCCGCGCCGTTCCACGTCGCCGAAGCCGTGGTGCACCTGCGCACGCGCAAGCTGCCCGACCCCGCGGTGATCGGCAACGCCGGCAGCTTCTTCAAGAACCCCGTGGTCGATGCCGCGCAAGCCGCTGTGCTCAAGCAGGAGCACCCCGAACTGCCCGCATGGCCGCAGCCCGACGGCCGCAGCAAGCTCTCCGCCGCATGGCTGATCGAAGCCGCCGGCCTCAAGGGCCAACGCGAAGGCGACGCCGGCATCTCCAACCGCCATGCGTTGGTGCTGGTGAACCACGGCCACGCCAGCGGCGGCGAACTGTGGGCCTTCGCGCAACACGTGATCGCCACCGTGCACGCGAAGTTCAGTGTGCATCTGGAACCCGAGCCGGTCGTGGTTGGCGCACGCTGATCAGCCTGTTCGTCATCCGGCGCAGGCCGGGATCCAGTGGCGATAACGTCCAATCAGGCCATGAAACTACGGGATGACCAGCTTCGCTGTTGTGAAGCGCTTCCGGCCTGCACCGGAATGACGAGCAAAAGCATGGCTTCGCTACATGCCGTGCATATCCCCCTTCACGTCACCCGAAGAACCCCCATGCCAGCATGGACGCTCCCCGCCCCAGGAGCGCCTCATGGCCATCCGCAACGTCGCCGACGTGCTGGTCGAAACCCTCGCCAACGCCGGCGTGCGCCGCATCCACGGCGTGGTGGGTGATAGCCTCAACGGCATCACGGAGTCGTTGCGCCAGCGCAAGGAGATGAGCTGGATCCACTACCGGCATGAGGAAGCCGCCGCTTTCGCCGCCGGCGCCGAATCGCAACTCACCGGCCAGCTGGCGGTTTGCGCAGGCTCCTGCGGGCCTGGCAACCTGCACCTGATCAACGGCCTCTACGACGCGCAACGCTCGCGCACACCGGTGCTTGCCATCGCCGCGCACATCCCCTCGGTGGAAATCGGCAGCGGTTACTTTCAGGAAACCCATCCGCAGAATCTGTTTCAGGAATGCAGCCACTACTGCGAACTGGTGAGCAGCCCCAGCCAGATCCATCGCGCCGTCGAGATCGCGGTGCGCACAGCGGTCGCGCAGCGCGGTGTGTCTGTGCTGGTGATACCGGGCGACGTCGCGTTGGCCGAGTCCTCCGGTCCGGTCGCGAATACCGCCAGTCTGTTGCCCTCGGCGCCTGTGGTGGTTCCCTCGCCCGACCAGCTCGACAAGCTGGCCGAACTGTTGTCCGGTGGCCGCAAGATCACCCTGTTCTGCGGGCGCGGTTGTGCCGGCGCGCACGACCTGGTGATGGACCTGGCCGACACGCTAAAGGCACCGGTGGTGCACGCGCTAGGCGGCAAGGAACACATCGAGTGGAACAACCCCAACGACGTCGGCATGACCGGCCTGATCGGCTTCAGCTCCGGCTACCAGGCGATGATGGACTGCGACACTCTGCTGCTGCTCGGTACCGACTTCCCCTATCGGCAGTTCTTCCCCAGCGACGCGAAGATCTGCCAGATCGACCTGCGCGGAGAGAACTTGGGTCGCCGCTGCAAGCTCGATCTGGGCGTGGTCGGCGACGTGGGTGCCACCGTCGCGGTATTGCTGCCGCGCCTCAAGCCCGTGCGCGACGACAGCCACCTCAAGGCCAGCCTCGCCAACTACCGCAAGGCGCGCGAAGGGTTGGACGAACTCGCCACTGGCAAGCCCGGCCAAAAACCCATCCATCCGCAATACGTGGCGAAAGTGGTGGACCAGCTCGCCAGCGAGGACGCGGTGTTCGCCTGCGACGTCGGCACGCCCACGATCTGGGCCGCGCGCTACCTGCACATGAACGGCAAGCGCCGCCTGCTCGGCTCCTTCGTGCACGGCTCGATGGCCAACGCGATGCCGCAGGCCATCGGCGCACAGACCACGTTTCCCCAGCGCCAAGTGGTCAGTCTCTCCGGCGACGGCGGCTTCGCAATGCTGATGGGCGACCTGCTCACCCTGATCCAACACAAGCTGCCGGTGAAGATCGTGGTGTTCAACAACGGCACGCTGGGCTTCGTAGAGCTGGAGATGAAGGCCGCCGGCTTCCTGCCTACCGGCGTGTCGCTGGACAACCCGGACTTCGCCGCCATGGCGCGAGCCATAGGCATCCACGGCGTGCGCGTGGAAGATCCCGGCGACCTGGAAAGCGCAGTGCGCGAAGCCTTCGCGCACGACGGCCCCGCATTGGTCGACGTACGCACCAACCGGCAGGAACTGTCGATGCCGCCGAAGATCCAGCTCGAACAGGTCAAGGGCTTCAGTCTGTGGGCGCTCCGCACCGTGATGAACGGCCGCGGCGACGAACTGATCGAACTGGCCCGCAGCAATCTGCGCCGCTGAAAGAACAAAGCCTCACTCAGGTACGACCACGGGATCTGATCTCGCCCGTCATCCCGGCGAAGGCCGGAAGCGCTTCACAACAGCGAAGCTGGTCATCCAGTGGCCTCATGGCCAGGATTAGCGTGGTCGTAACTGGATTCCGGCCTTCGCCGGAATGATGGACAGTAGCGGCCAGACTACGGGTAAAACATCACCCTTTCTTGGCCGGCTTCTCGATATCCGGCAACAAAATCGCGCACACGCCGATCAACGGCAGCCATGCGCACAACTGATAGACATAGCCGATGCCCTGCAAATCGGCCAGCTTGCCCAGCAACGCAGCCCCCAAACCGCCCATGCCGAAGGCCAACCCATAGAACACGCCGGAAATCATGCCAAGCTGCCCCGGCACCAGCTCCTGCGCAAACACGATGATGGTGGTGAAAGCCGAAGCCAGCACCAGACCGATCACCACGCTGAGCACGCTGGTCCAGAACAGGTTGGCATGCGGCAGCATCAGCGCGAACGGCGCCACGCCGAGGATGGAGCCGAGGATCACCCACTTGCGCCCCACCTTGTCGCCCAGCGGGCCGCCGATCAGCACGCCCGCCGCCACCGCCGCGAGGAACACGAACAGGTGCACCTGCGCATCCTGCACCGACACGCCGAAGGTGTGCATCAGGTAGAACGTGTAATAGCTGCTGATGCTCGCGATGTAGAAATACTTGGAGAAGATCAGCACGGTGAGGATGAACAGCGAGAACAGCACCATGCCGCGCGACAGCTCGCGCACCGGCGCACGGCGCGCGCGCGCCTTCACGCGCCCCGCATGCCGCGCATACCAGTGGCCGATCTGCACCAGCACCACGATGGCCAGCAGCGCCGCCAGCGCGAACCACGCCACGCTGCCGCGCCCGTGCGGCACGATGATCCACGCCGCCAGCAGCGGCCCCAGCGACGCGCCGAAGTTGCCACCCACCACGAACACCGACTGCGCCAGGCCCGGGCGCCCGCCCGACGCCATGCGCGCCACGCGCGAGGATTCCGGATGGAAGATCGAGGAACCCGTGCCGACCAGCCCCGCCGCGAACAGCAGCACCGGGAAATTCGGCGCATAGGCCAGCAGCAACAGGCCGCACAGGGTGAAGCCCATGCCGGCGGCGAGCGAATACGGCATCGAGCGACGGTCGGCCGCCATGCCCACCAGCGGCTGCAGCAGCGAAGCGGTGACCTGGTAGGTCAGCGTGATCAGGCCGACCTGGGCGAAGCTGAGATGGAAGCCGCTCTTCAGCAGCGGATAGATCGCCAGGATCAGCGACTGGATCATGTCGTTGAGCAGGTGCGAAAAGCTGATCGCACCCAGCACGGTGAATTGGGTACGTTCCTCCGTGGCCGCGGGCGGGTTGGCGGCAGGGTTCAGGGGAATGGCGTCGACGCGGGTCTGCATGGGGAAACCGTCTGGGATCTTGGGGAAAGATCGCGATGGCATGCCTTGCATCCATCGCTGCGCGCACGATAAACCGCCCTTGGGCGGCCCGCATGCGCCGCCGGGTCACAATCTGTAGAATTCGGGCCATTGGAGCGGGCTCTTATGAGACACACCCCCGTCGATGCCTACGAAAACGCGCCGCGCGACGTAGTCGCCGCCGGCAACGACTACGCCGCCGGCTACGTGCTGCCCGCCCACGCGCACCGCCGTGGCCAGCTGCTGTACGCGGCCACCGGCGTGATGAGCGCGGTGACCGACCGCGGCAGCTGGGTGGTGCCGCCGCGACGCGCGCTGTGGATACCGCCGGGCGTGCCGCACGAGGTGCGCATGAGCGGCGAGGTCTCCACGCGCAGCATCTATGTGCGGCGCGAGGCCGCCGATGCCGCGGGCCTGCCCGCGTACTGCCAGGTGATCGAGGTGTCCCCGCTGCTGCACGCCTTGCTGCTGGAGGCGGTGGACCTGCCGCTGGAATACGCGCTGGACGGCCGCGACGGCCGCGTGATGGCGCTGCTGCTGGACGAGATCCGCATGATGCCCGTGCTGCCGCTGAACACGCCGCTGCCCGACGAGCCGCGCCTGCGCAGGCTGTGCCGTGCCCTGCTCGCCGCGCCCGCACTGGAGATCGACGTGGACGCGATGGCGCACAAGGCCGGCATGAGCCGGCGCCACTTCACCCGACTGTTCCGCCGACAGACCGGCATGAGCTTCGCCGCATGGCGCCAGCAGGCCTGCCTGCTGACCGCGCTGAGCCGGCTCGGCGGCGGCGAACCGGTCACCACCGTCGCGATCGACCTGGGCTACGCCAGCGCCAGCGCCTTCAGCGCCGCATTCCGCCGCGCCCTGGGGGCACCGCCTAGCCAGTATCTGGCGAAGCAGGGGCACGAAGGTCGTGCACATTGATCGACCGCAGGAGCGCACCCTGTGCGCGATGGCTCTGATGCTTGATCGGAGCAGAAGGATTCGCCTACGGGGTGTGTTCCTGCCGAAGGCAAAGACACGTCATCCCTCCGTCATGAACCTTGGTCAAAGTCGCCACACCCGTGCCTGAAGCGCATGAGCCGCCGAGGGTTACCATGCCCGCAGCATCAGGCGCCGCAGGCGCCCCACGGACACGACCCCATGAGCTCACGCGCTCCCCGCAAGCCCACGCCAGTCGCCATCGATGCACCGGCGGCCAATGACGCAACCGAAGCAACCACGCCCGACCTCGGCGAGCGCCGGCTGTACATCAACCGCGAGCTGTCGCTGCTCGCGTTCAACACGCGCGTCCTCGACCAGGCGCTGGACGAACGCACGCCGCTGCTGGAACGGCTGAAGTTCCTGCTGATCTTCTCGCGCAACATGGACGAGTTCTTCGAGATCCGCGTGGCGGGGCTGAAGGGCCAGATCGCGCTGGAGCGCGAACTCCCCGGCGTCGATGGCATGGCGCCGCGCCAGGTGCTGGCGGAGATCGGCGTGATCGCCCACCGGCAGATCGAGCGGCAGTACTCGATCCTCAACGAGCGCATCCTGCCGGAACTGACCACGCACGGCATCCGCATCACGCGACGCGACGAGTGGACGCAGAAGCAGAGGCAATGGGTACGCCACTATTTCCGCGCGGAGGTGGCGCCGCTGGTGACGCCGATCGGGCTGGATCCCACCCATCCGTTCCCGCTGCTGGTCAACAAGAGCCTCAACTTCATCGTGCAGCTGGACGGCGTGGACGCGTTCGGCCGCGACTCCGGACTCGCCGTGGTGCCGGCACCGCGCGTGCTGCCCCGCCTGATCCAGATGCCCGCCGATGTCGCCGGGCACGGCGACTGCTACGTGCTGCTGTCCTCGATCATCCACGCTCACGCCGAAGAGCTGTTCCCCGGCATGAACGTACTGGGCTGCTACCAGTTCCGGCTCACCCGCAACGCCGACCTCGCGCTCGATCCCGAGGACGTGGAAGACCTGGCACTGGCGCTGCGCGGCGAACTGTATTCGCGCCGCTTCGGCGACGCGGTGCGGCTGGAAGTGGCGGACAACTGCCCGAAAAACCTCAGCACCTACCTGCTGAAACAGTTCGGCCTTGCCGAATCGGAACTGTACGAGGTGAACGGCCCGGTGAACCTGGCGCGGCTGTTCAGCATCGCCAGCAAGGTGAATTACCCCGCGCTGCAGTACCCGTCCTTCGTACCCGCGTTGCCCAAGCTGCTGAAGCACGCCGAGGATCTGTTCGCGGTGATCGCGAAACGGGACGTGCTGCTGCTGCACCCTTACGAGTCGTTCACGCCGGTGGTGGAACTGCTGCGGCAGGCGGCCAAGGACCCGCAGGTGCTGGCGATCAAGCAGACGCTGTACCGCACCGGCGCGGATTCGGAAATCGTCGACGCCATGGTGGACGCGGCGCGCGCGGGCAAGGAAGTGACCGCCGTGGTGGAACTGCGCGCACGCTTCGACGAGGAATCCAACCTCTCGCTAGCCTCGCGCCTGCAGCAGGCCGGCGCGATGGTGATCTACGGCGTGGTGGGCATCAAGACCCACGCCAAGCTGATGTTGATCCAGCGCCGCGAGGGCAGCGAGCTGGTGCGCTACGCGCACATGGGCACCGGCAACTACCACACCGGCAATGCGCGGCTCTACACCGATTACAGCCTGCTCACCTCCGACGAAGCGCTGTGCGAGGACGTGCACAAGCTCTTCAGCCAGCTCACCGGCATGGGCAAGGCGCTGCGCATGAAGAAGCTGCTGCAGGCACCGTTCACCCTGAAGAAAACCCTGCTGGAACTGATCGGTCGCGAGACCGAACATGCCGCGGCGGGCAAGCCGGCGCAGATCATCATCAAGGTCAATGCGCTGACCGAGCCCAAGGTCATCCGCGCGCTGTACAAGGCCAGCATCGCCGGCGTACGCATCGACCTCATCGTGCGCGGCATGTGCTGCCTGCGACCCGGCGTACCCGGCGTGTCGGAACACATCCGCGTGCGCTCGGTGATCGGCCGCTTCCTCGAACACAGCCGCGCCTACTGGTTCGCCAATGCCGGCGACCCGACGCTCTATCTCTCCAGTGCGGACCTGATGGAGCGCAACCTGGATCGCCGCGTGGAATGCGCCTTCCCCATCGAAGGCCGCAAGCTGCAGCAGCGCATCCACGCGGCGTTGCAGCTTTACCTGGAAGACAACATCGGCGCGGCCGACCTGCAGGCCGACGGAAGCTATCGCCCCGCCACATGCGGCCCCGGCGAAGCGTTGCACGACGCCCAGCAGCAGTTGCTGATGAAGCTCTGCGACGTGCACGCGTGAGCAACGACAGCGCCTCCGCTGGCTGCCGCGGGGTTACGGCAAGGAATACCTGATCACCCTTGGCGTGTCCTCACGGCTCGCCCGCGAACGTGTTGCAGCTCCTGATGTCGCCGCTCTGCATGCCGGCCTTGAACCACTTCACGCGCTGCGCCGAGGTGCCGTGTGTGAAGGTGTCGGGCATCACGCGGCCCTCGGTTTCCTTCTGCAGGGTGTCGTCGCCAACCGCACTGGCCGCATTGAGCGCGGATTCCACGTCGCCCGCCTGCAGCCAGTCGAGCCGCTGCTGCGTGCGGTTGGCCCACACGCCGGCGAAACAGTCGGCCTGCAGCTCCTGCCGCACCGAGAGGCCGTCGGCGCCGTCCATCGGATAACCCTGCTGCTGCAGTTGCCGCACCTTGTCGAACACGCCGAGCAGGTTCTGCACGTGATGGCCGACTTCGTGCGCAATCACGTAGGCCCGCGCGAAATCGCCGGAAGCGTGGAAGCGGTCCTGCAGTTCCTGGAAGAAGCCGAGGTCGAGGTAGACCTTCCGGTCGCCCGGGCAATAGAACGGCCCCACCGCGGTGGAAGCGGCACCGCACGCCGTGGCTACCTCGCCCTGGAACAGGTGCAGCTTGGGATCGACATAGGTCTTGCCCATCGCGGCGAAGTAGTCGCCCCAGGTTTTCTCGGTGGAGCCCATGATGTGGCAGGCGAACGCGATCTGCCCGTCGCCGGGATTCTGGCAACTGACGGCCCGCGTGGGCTGCGTCTGTCCGGAGGTCTGCTGCACCCCCACGCCGCCACCCAGAAAAGGCGTGATCAGATCGCGCTTGAAGATCAGGCTGAGCACCAGGAGGATCAGCAAGCCGCCCAGGCCTAGATGGACCCCGCCCGGCTGGAAACCTCCGCCGCCACCGCCACCGCTGCCTTCCTCGACGTTGTCGCTGTTCTCGCCCTTCTGCCAGTCCATGTCGCCCCTCCCGCATGGATGCCCGCAACGACGATAGCGCCTCGCGCGCCCCCGCGCCAAACCGCTACAGTGGTACACCTTTCCCGAAGAGACGCGCCATGCTCCAGCAACTGCCCGCCCTGGTTGTCCTGCTTGCCGTGCTGCTGCAGTTCGGCACGATGTTCGCGGTAGGCCGCGCGCGCGGCAAATACGGCATCAAGGCGCCCGCCATCAGCGGCCATCCCGATTTCGAGCGCGCCTATCGCGTGCAGATGAACACCCTGGAAGCCGTACTGCTGTTCCTGCCCACGTTGTGGGTGGCCGTGCACTACGGCTACGGCGGCTGGGCCGGCGTGGCGGGACTGGTATGGATCGTCGGCCGCGTCTGGTACGCGCTGGCCTACCTGCAGGATGCCGCCCGTCGCGGCGGCGGCTTCGCGCTGGGCATGGTGGGCTGGGCAGCAACGCTGCTGATGGCGCTGGCGGGTCTGGTCCGCGCCTTGCTTGTCGGCTAAAGCCCCTTAAATCTCACAATACGACCGTCTAGATGAAGCTTCCGACTCTTAGTTGCGCACAGTCGCTCCGGGACGGTGGAATTGATGCTGTGGCCGCTCTAGACCACGCGCTCAACGGCGCACTCGAAGGAGTACCGGACGAGTTCCATCGAGAGATCAAGCTCGGCATTGGCCGAGCGATGTCCGCCATCATGGATGAGACAATCAATCCAGCCATTCAAGCGTATCCTGAGTTAAACCCAAGCAAGGAAACCTGGGTTTCCATCGCCAAGATCCGCGTTCGTGCCCGCGCTACGTCGGACGTGACGGATGCCTAATCACTCATTCAAGCGAACGCGCCTTCCGCGCGTCGCTTAACTACAGCGTTCAAAGCAGCGAACCACCGCTCTGGCTGTTGCTTCTGCGCGCAGGAGCGCGCTGCTTTTTCAGGGGCTCCTATGCGGTGGTGAAGCGTGGCCGATCAGGCCGCGCAGCGGGCGTTGCCATGGAGGGCAACGCCTTTTCGACCGGGCAGGAACCCGGCCGAAAAGCCCGGCCACGCCTCGCGGACTCGGAGGGCAGAGCCTGTCCCGGACCTGATCCGGGAATGCCCGGAGAGCACCGCACCGGGGCGGCCTTCTCTTTTACCCCAGGCATCCTGCCTTCCGCCCTTCGGGCCGGCTGCGCCGTTCACGCGCGTTCCTTACGCGCGTGTGGTTACTTTTCACTTGGCCACGCAAGAGACAAGAGAAAAGTAACTCGCGCCGCGGCAACGGCACGAAACTGCTCTGAAACTCGCATGATCCTGGAGGCAAGAGCTCTCTCTCCCAATCCCTCCCCCGCAAGCGGGAAGATGGCGTTCGCGGATGCCAACACACCCTGCCACATCAAAAAAAAGAGCAGCGCAAAGCACCAACAGACTTGATCGAACGCTAGGCAGTCGCGACACGCAAGCGCTCGATACGCGCTCCATCCATCGCCACCACCTCAAACCTCAACCCTTCACTGGCAAACCGCTCCCCCACTGCGGGCAATCGCCCCAGCTGTTGCAACGCATATCCTGCGAGGCTGGAAAAACTGTCATCCCCGCCCAGCCGATGACCCAGCAACTGCTCCACCCGGCGCAAATCGAGGCTGGCATCCAGCAACCACGAACCATCGGCCTCGCGCACCGCTGCCGGATCCCCGTCGCCCGCTTCGGAAAACTCACCGGCAATACTCGCCAGCACATCTGCCGGCGTGACCAGGCCGAGCACGCTGCCGTACTCGTCCACCACCAGCGCCACCTGCAGCGGCGAACGGCGGAATTCGTCGATCAGGCGCAGCACGCTCAGCGATGCCGGCACGGTCATCGGTTTGCGCACCACACGCTCGGCGTCGATGTGGCCGTGTTCCTGCAGGCTGGCCAGCAGGTCGTGCGAAGTGGCTACGCCGACCAGTTGGTCGAGGTCGTCGGCCGCCAGCGGTATCCAGTGATGGCCGCAGGCAGCGACTTCGGCGCGCAGCTTGGCGGCGTCCTCGCGCGGGTCGATCCAGCTGATTTCCGGGCGCGGCGTCATGATGGAACGCACCGGGCGATGCGCCAGGTCGAGTACGCCCTGCACCATCGCCAGCTCGTCCTTGCCGAACACCGCGCCGTTTCCGGCGGCGGCAGCCGGGACCGCCTCTTCCTCCGTGCTGCCGGTACCCAGCAGGCGCAGCACCGCCTGCGCCGTGCGCTCGCGCAACGTACGCGCGCTGGCCAGCAGGCTGCGCCGGCGATTGCGGCGCATGGTCTGGTTGAGCGCCTCGATCACGATGGAGAAGCCGATCGCGGCGTACAGATAACCCTTCGGGATGTGGAAGCCTAGGCTTTCGGCGACCAGGCTGAAGCCGATCATCAGGAGGAAGGACAGGCACAGGATCACCACCGTCGGCCGCGCGTTGATGAACGCGGTGAGCGGCTTGCTCGCCAGGATCATCAGCAGCACCGCGATCACCACCGCGATCATCATCACCGAAAGGTGGTTGGCCATGCCTACCGCAGTGATCACCGAATCCAGCGAGAACACCAGGTCCAGCGCCACGATCTGCACCACCACCGGCCAGAAGCGTGCCTGCGCACGGCTTTCGGAACGATGCTCGTCGCCACCTTCCAGGCGTTCGTGCAGTTCCAGCGTGGCCTTGAACAGCAGGAAGCCGCCGCCCGCGAGCAGGATGATGTCTCGCCACGACAGCGACAGGCCGTGCCACTCCACGATGGGCGCGGTGAGCCGGACCAGCCACGACATCGCCGCCAGCAGCGCAAGGCGCATCACCAGGGCGAGTCCGAGGCCGAGCAGGCGCGCGTGGTCGCGCCGTTGCGACGGCAGCCTGTCGGAGAGGATCGCGACGAATACCAGGTTGTCGATGCCCAGCACGATTTCCAGCACCACCAGGGTGAGGAGACCGGCCCAGGCGGTGGGATCGATCAACCAGTCGAATTCGAACATGCGGACGTACGCCGGCGCCATCGTGGCGGGAAATGCAGCCCACTATACAAGCGGCACCGTGCCGGACGGCGCATTGCCAATGCCCGCGCGCAGCCGCCAAGATGGCTGCACGGAATGCGGCGCCGCGCGCTCCGGCGTTTCGTCCACCAGGCGCAAGGATTCACCGCCCGATGGATGCACCGCGCTTCAGCCCTTCGCCCATGCCGCCTGCAAGCACGCGCCTGCCGGAGATAGGCCACGCGCTGGGCATGATCGTGCTGTATTTCGCGCTGCAGGTGGCCATCGGCATGCTGGTGGTCCTGCTGCTGGGCATGGCCATCGGCCTGGCTCATCACCATGCCGCGATAAGCGATGTGCATGCCGCGATGGCGGACGCGGACGTCAAGAGCTCCCTGGTGATGATCGTGCTGCTTGCCGATGCCGCCGCCACGCTGTGGCTGGCGCGGCGCTTCTGGCCGCCGCTGTGGTCGCGAGCGCAACCGCCGGGCTTCGGCTTTACCGTGCCCACCGCGGCCTGGTGTGCCGTTGCCGTGGTGGTGGGGTTGGCGATGCCCTGGGTCGGCGGCAAGCTCACCGAATTGATCGCACACGGCCACGCCGTGCCGCAGGATGTGAAGCAACTGGGCGGCGACACCAGCCTCGGCTTCGGCATCGCGCTGACGCTGGTGGTGGCGAGCGCCGGCCCATTGGTGGAGGAACTGCTGTTCCGTGGCGTGCTGCTCTCCGCCCTGCTGCGCCGCTTGCGCACCGCCTGGGCCGTGCTGGTCAGCGCCGTGCTGTTCGCGCTGGTGCACCTGCCGGACCTGCACTGGCTGTGGTACGCACTGCCCAATCTCGCGCTGCTGGGCGTGGCGCTCGCGTGGCTCCGGCTGCGCTCGGGTTCGCTGTGGCCCGCGGTGATTGCCCACGGCTGCAACAACCTGCTGGCGATGGCGGCGCTGTTCGCGTCGCTGCATCAACCCGGATAGATCGCCGCCGCGCGCAGCAATTGCGCGGTCTCGAACAGCGGCAGGCCCATCACGCCGGAATAGCTGCCTTCCAGATGCTCGACCAGGGTCGCACCGCGTCCCTGGATGGCATAGGCGCCAGCCTTGCCGAGGGATTCGCCGGTAGCGACATAGGCGGTTATGGCGGCATCGTCCAGTTCCGCGAAACGCACGCGCGACACGCAGCAGGCGCTGCGCTCGCCACGCGCATCGAGCAGCCACACGGCCGAAATCACCGCGTGCGTGCAACCGGAAAGGCGACGCAGCATGGTTGCAGCGTCCTGCGCGTCGCGCGGTTTGCCGAACACTTCGTCGTCCAGCACCACCTCGGTATCCGCACCCAGCACCATGGCACCGGCCGCTTCTGCGAGCGCAGCCAACCCGGCACGCGCCTTGTCGCGGGCGACACGGTTCACGTACTCGCGCGGCGACTCCTGCGCAGCACGCAATTCGGGCACATCCACGTCGATCACGCGGAAATCGATCCCGAGCTGTGTCAGCAATTCGCGACGACGTGGCGATTGCGAGGCGAGATAGAGCATCCTGCGATCCTTCAAAGCACGAGACTGTATTCGCGGAACTGCAGGTCGCGCTGCCAGCCCAGCGATTCGTACAAGGTCTGCGCCGGCAGGTTGTCGTGCGCGGTGGACAGCGACAGGCTGGCCGCGCCCAGCTTCTTCGCATGCGTTGCCGCCGCTTCGAGCAGCGCCTTCGCCACGCCCTGCCGGCGCGCGTGCGCGGCCACGAACAGATCGTTGAGCAGCCAGGTGCGCACCATGCGTACCGAGGAGAACAGCGGATAGAGCTGGGTGAAACCCTGCGCGACGCCGTGCCCATCGCGCGCCAGCAGGATCAGCGATTCGTTCAGGCGCAAGCGCGCCGTGAGGAATTCGCGCGCGCCCTGTTCGTCGGACGGCTTGCCGTAGAACTGGCGATAGCCGTCGAACAGCGGCACCAATGCATCGAGGTCGTGGAGGGTGGCAGGGCGGACGAGGGAGGTCATGGCAACTCCGCAATGGAAACGACTGCCGAGCCTACCGCATGCCGTCCTGCGATGAACGCCTGCCCGCTGCAGCCACGTGCCGGTTGCCCAGCCAAAGCAGCGCCGCGCCAAGGGCGGCAATGCCGAGCACCGTCAACGGGCCGGACACGGCGAATGCGGATGGTTCGATCCAGTGCTCGGCCAGCGATCGATACACGAGCCAGCCACCGAGCGGCAGGTTGAACAACAAGGCGGTGGCTGTGCCCGGCGCGTAGGCACGCAAGGCCACCGTCGCGGCGACATGCGGCAGGAACACGTTCAGCACCATGGCCGTGGCGTAACCTGCGATGAAATATGCGCCCAGGCTGTGCGCGCCGCCGACATCTGCGAGCCACGCGGCCAGCAGCGCAACCAGCGACAGGACCGCAGCGGCGAAGCGGAACGAAGCGGCCTCCACGTTCGCCCGGCGGAACCGCGGACGCCCTGGCCACGACGGAAGCAACCATGCTTCCTCGGTGTCGTGGGCCACCACCCCGAACGCGAACAGTCAGCCGAGCAGCGGCAGCGGCAGCGACATGGGCGGACTAGGCCCGATGGTAGGGATGCCCCGCCACGATGGTCGTGGCGCGGTACAGCTGTTCGGCCAGCACCAGCCGCACCAGCATGTGCGGCAGGGTGAGCGGACCCAGCGACCAACGCTGGTCGGCGCGCGACAGCACCGCGGGCGCGTGGCCATCGGGGCCGCCGATCAGGAAGGCCAGTTCGCGCCCCGACATGCGCCATGCCGTGAGTTGCGCGGCCAGGTCTTCGCTGGACCAGGTCTTGCCGCGGCCGTCCAGTGCCACGACGTGGCAGTCGCGCGGCAGCGTGGCGAGTATCGCGGTGCCCTCGTCGAGGATCGCCTTCGCATCGTCACGTCCCTTGCCGCGCACACCGGGTTTCAGCTCGACCAGCTCCAGCGGCAATTCGTGCGAGAGGCGCTTGCGGTACTCGGCGAAGCCTTCCGCCACCCAGGCGGGCATGCGCTCGCCGACAGCAATCAGGCGCGCGCGCATGATTGCTGTCCCACGATAAAAGTCGGCGCGCAGCGCCCGCGTTCGCCTCCTCTCCCCCTCGGGTCACGCGCGGAGCAGCCATGGATGACCGCAGCTTTGAGGATCGAGGTGAGGGATCGGGGCCGGCGGGAAAAACCATCGAAGCGCTTGTCCGCTTCGTGGAAAGGGCATCGCAAAATTCGCCCCTCCCCCCGGCCCTCTCCCCTTAGGGGAGAGGGAGAAAAGCTGCGCCCGTTCCGCCGATGGAAGGGAGAAAAGCTGCATCCCCTCCGCAAGGGAGAGGAGGAAAAGCGGGTGCTCACCCCGCGCTCGCCGCATCGACATCCGGCTCACGGTCGCCCACCGTCCACAGCCGTTCCAGGCCGTAGAACTCGCGGATGCGCGGCAGCATCACGTGGACGATCACGTCGCCCAGGTCCACCAGCACCCATTCGGCTTCCTGTTCGCCTTCCACGCCCAGCGGCATCACGCCCGCCTTCTTGGCGAACTTCACCACTTCGTCGGCGATGGATTTGACGTGGCGTGCGGAAGTGCCGGAGGCGATCACCAGCAGGTCGGCGATGGAGGTCTTGCCGCGCACGTCGATTTCGCGGACGTCCTTGGCCTTCAGTTCTTCCAGCGCTGCGATGACGGTCTTGCGCAGTTCGGCCGTGGTGTCGGCCTTGGTCTTGCGGCTAGTGCTCAAGGTGGGGATGCCTCGGTACGGAGTCACGCGCCTGAGCGGCGCGGCGGCAGTATAACGCCCGTCGTGTCGGCGCAGGTCAAGGCGGCATACGCGCTGTCTGGGCCATCAATGCGCCAGCGCCCGCCGCGCCAGCCGGTATTCGTGCATCAGTCGCGCCACCAGTTCGGCGGCAGGCTGTGGGTGCGCCAGCGCAGCAGCCTGGCCGCACCATTCGGAAACGAGATCGGCGCGACCGGCCGCGGCCGCCGCGCGCCGCAGGGGCGCGGTGAGCGCGTTGAGCACGGGATAGGCCGGCAGTTCGTCCGCCATGCTTTCCATCGCCTCGACGTAGCGGTTGCGCAGGCCGCGTGCGGCGCGGCCGGAGAAGCTGCGGATGGTGGCTATGCGATGGTCTTCCGCTGTCGCCAGATCGCGCTTCCACGCTTCCGCCGCGGACGACTCCGGACAGGCGAGGAAGGCCGTGCCGAGCTGGCTGGCCGCGGCGCCCAGCACTTCGGCAGCGAGCATGCCCGCGCCGTCCATGATGCCACCGGCGGCGATCACCGGGATTTCCCTACCGCTCGCCGCGACCGCGCGCACTGCCAGCGGAATCAGCGCGAACAGGCCGATCAGCGGCGTCTCGCCCGCATGCAGGAACCCGCCGCGATGCCCACCCGCCTCGCCCCCCTGCACGCATACCGTGTCGGCGCCGCGCTCGGCCCAGGCGCGCGCCTCCGCTGCCGTGGTGGCGGTGCCGACCACGTAGATGTCGCGACGCTTGATTTCCTGCATCTGCGCCGGCGTCAGCAGATCGAACGCGAAGCTGGCCACGGCGGGCCGCGCCTCGCACAGCGCGGCGAACTGTTCGGAGAAGCGGGGTGCCCAGCGCATTGGCAGGCTGGTGCGCACCTCGAGTCCCTCGCGCTCCATAAGCGCGTCCAGCCGCGCGCGGGCACGCGCCACGGCCGCCATATCCGGCTCGAAGTCGTCGGGCAACACGAACAGGTTCAGCGCGAACGGTCGACCGGTGAGCGCGCGCACCTGCGCGGCCTGATCGAGGATCGCCTGCGGCTCGATATAGCCCACGCCCAGCGAGCCCAAGCCACCGGCCTCCGAGACTGCCGCGGCCAGCGCCGGCGTGCTCGCGCCGGCCATCGGCGCCTGGATCAGCGGGTGTTCGATTCCGAGCTGCTGTGCGAAAGAGGCCATGCGCGTGATCCGTTGCGGAGAATCACGCGATTATCCGCCCGCCTCGCCCGCATGGCGTGAAACGCGGCATGGCGGGTGGCTTGCCCGCCATGCCGCCCGTGCATCAGCCACCGCTGCTCATGGCATTGCCGGTACTCGGCTTCATCTTCATCGCGTCGTCCTTTTTCATCGTGGCGTCGGACTTCATCGCCTTGGACTTCATCGCGCCGGACTTCATCGCGTCCTTCTTCATCATGTCGTCCTTGTTCATGGAACCCTTCATCGCATCCTTGGATTGCATCGCGTCGTGCGACATCGCCGTGCCGGCACTGGCGGGCATGGCATCCTGCGCGAAGGCGGGCGCGACGGCGAAGGCAGCGACCGCAACGGAAAGCGCAAGGGCGGCAAGCGTGCGTGTGTTCATGGGTGGATCCTTGAGTGAGGAAAGGGACGGAAGCGGTCACGCCACCTCCACCCTCCCCTTCGCCACGGACGCGCCGCCGGTTACATCAGAGCCTGTTCACGATCTCCAAGCGCCCCGCGCCGAGAGCTGTTTGCGCGCAGGCCAAGGAAGAAGGAGGGAGTGGACGTCCGTCCACGACTGAGTGATGACGCCGGCATGCGGGCAAACAGACCCGGCCCTATGGGTTGCCATCGAGTGGCCGCCATGCGGCAGCGCGCGGCTTGACCTGACAGCCAGTCAGGCGCTGCGCCACGCGCCACCACCTGACGACCACTCGATGGCAACGCGGGGCACTTGGAGATCGTGAACAGGCTCTCAATGCCGCGACAGCAGCCGCCCGCCCATCGCCGTGTTCGCCGCGACCACGATGCCCACCGCCAGCGCATGCGTGAGCAGGTCGGTGGCGGCCGCATCGTAGGCGTGGCAGATCTCCAGCAGGCAGGCCGAAGCGGCGGCGCTGGCCAGGCCCACCAGCAACGCGGCCAGCAGCGGGCGCAACGGGCAGGCGCGGCGCAACAGCCACACCAGCAGCGCCGACAACGGAATCGAGAAGCCGATGATGAAGACCAGGCAGTCCGCGGACTGATGCAACGTGACGATGCTGGGGCCCGGTGCCAGCCAGGTGCGCAGGCAGCCCAGACCGCTGGCGCCGATCCACAACAGCGCGGGCGGCAACGGCAGCCAGGCCCAGGCGCGCGAACGCCCCGGCACGGCCAGCGTGAACGCCGCCCAGGCCGCCGTGATCGCGGTGAGCACCGCGCCGAACGCGGCCCAGGCGAGGTCTGGTGCGCCGGCCCAACGGCGCAGCATGGGTGCATCGCCATAATGCGCAAACAGCAGCGCCGCGAACGCCGCAACCAGCGCCAGCCAGCCCACGGTGCGCAGCCACGGCGGCAGCAGGCGCCGCACCGGCACCAGCTCGGCACCGAGCGCGTCGATCAGGGCTTGGTGGCGTGGCTCGGACATGGTGCTCAGGAATCTCCGTTCAGGCGGTCGCGCAAGGCTTTCAGGGCGCGGTGCAGGTTCACTTTCAGCGCACCGGTGTTGCGGCCGGTGTGCGCAGCCGCCTCGGCCAGCGACTGCTCGCGCAGGCCGAGCTGCTCCACCGCCTCGCGCTGGCCGGGGGGCAATTGTGCGATGGCCTCACGCAGGCGCCGCGCCTGCTGGTTGCGTTCGGCGTCCATGCTCGCGTCGTCACGGTCAGGGTGCTGGTCCAGCGCGATGTCGTCGTGCAGTTCGCGCCGGCCGCGCCGGCCCTGGCCGCGCAGCGCATCGATGGCGCGGCGCCCGGCAATGGCGCCGAGCCAGGCGTCGTAGGAACGCGTTGGATCGTAGGTGTGGCGCACGCGGTGCACGGTGAGCAGGGTCTCCTGCACCACGTCGTCCAGCCCATCCACGCCCATGCCTTGGCGGCGCGCCACTGCCCGGATCAGCGCCACCGAATCGGCCAGCACGCGCTCGTAGGCACGGCGGTCTCCCGCCTGCGCGGCGGCCATCCAGGCGGCGCGCTGGCGCTCGGCCTGTTCGTTGGCGCTGGCTGGCTCGGCAGACACGGAGGCGCGGTAATCCGATGACGGGGCGAAGCCGCCATCCCATACCAAGGTGCCATCGGCGGTCAAGGGTTGTTCGTCCCATAAGGTGATTCCATCCGGCAATTCGCTACGCCGGGCGTCACGGTTACCTTGCATGCGGGATGTAACCATCCGCGACGTGGCAGCGAATCACCGGCACACACCCCAACGGACCACCACCATGCTCCTGCTGATCCTTGCCTACCTCGGCGGCGCGCTGACCATCCTCAGCCCCTGCATCCTGCCGGTGCTGCCCTTCGTGTTCGCGCGCGCCGACCGTCCGTTCCTGAAGAGCGGCCTGCCGATGCTGATCGGCATGGCGCTTACGTTTGCGCTGGTAGCCACGCTGGCTGCCGTGGGTGGCGGCTGGGCGGTGCACGCCAACCAGTACGGCCGCGCGGTGGCCCTGGTGGTGCTGGCCCTGCTTGGCCTGACCCTGCTTTCCACGCATGTCGCGGAGTGGTTGACGCGGCCATTCGTGGCTCTGGGCAACAAGCTCTCTCAACGCACCGACGATGACAACGGATCGATCTGGGGTTCCGTAGGCCTGGGCATCGCCACCGGCCTGCTGTGGGCGCCCTGCGCAGGGCCCATCCTCGGCCTGCTGCTGACCGGCGCGGCGCTCAAGGGCGCCAGCGTCACCACCACCTTGTTGCTGCTCACCTACGCGCTGGGCGCCGCCACTTCGCTGGCCCTGGCCCTGGCCGTGGGCGGCCGGGTGTTCGCGCTGATGAAGCGCTCGCTGGGTGCGGGCGAGTGGGTACGCCGTGCGCTGGGCGCACTGGTACTGGCCGGTGTGGGTGCCATCGCGATGGGCGCGGACACGGGCCTGCTCACCCGCGTTTCCCTGGCCAGCACGAATGGCCTCGAGCAGAAACTGATCGCCGCCGTGCAGCCGATGCCCGCCGCCGCAGCCTCGCCTGCGACCAAGCCCGGCGAGGCATTGCCGGTGGAAGGCAGCTTGCCCTCGCTCACCGGCGCCACCGGGTGGATCAACAGCAAACGGCTCACGCCCGCCGCATTGCACGGCAAGGTGGTGCTGGTGGATTTCTGGACCTATTCCTGCATCAACTGCCTGCGCTCGCTGCCCTACGTCGAAGCCTGGTACGACAAGTACAAGGATCACGGCCTGGTGGTGATCGGCGTGCACTCGCCCGAATTCGCTTTCGAGAAGGATCCGGCCAACGTGCAGGCCGCCGTGCAACGGCTTGGCGTCCGCTACCCGGTGGCGCTGGATTCCGACTACGCGATCTGGCAGGGCTTCAACAACGAATACTGGCCGGCGGAATACTTCATCGATACGCGGGGTCGCATCCGCCACCACAGCTTCGGCGAAGGCGGTTACGCCGAAGACGAGGACGTGATCCGCCAACTGCTCGCCGAAGCCGGCAACACCAATCTGCCCGCCGGCTACGTGCAGCCCGGTGCGAAAGGTGCGGAAGCGGCCATCTCGAACGACGACGACCGCTCGCCGGAAACCTACGTGGGCTACGCGCGCTCCGAGAACTTCGCCAGCGGCCAGGTCGCGCACGACGAGGCCTACGATTACCGCACGCCCGCGCAACTCGCCGCCAACCAGTGGGCGCTCGCCGGCCGCTGGGTCGTGCAGCCGCAGAGCGCCACATCGGACATGACGGACGGCTCCATCACCTACCGCTTCCGCGGCCGCGACCTGCACCTCGTGCTCGGCCCCGGCAAGGACGGCAGGCCGGTTCGTTTCCGCATCACGCTCGACGGCCAGGCACCCGGCGCCGACCACGGCATGGACACCGATGCGCAAGGCAACGGCACCGTCACCGAACAGCGCCTGTACCAGCTGGTGCGCCAGGCGCACGGCAACGGCGAACGCACGTTCACCATCACCTTCCTCGACCCCGGCATACACGCCTACGCCTTCACCTTCGGCTGAACCACATCCGGCAGGAGCGCACCTTGTGCGCGAATGCTTCTGCCTTGATCAAAGCACAAGGCAATCGCGCACAAGGTGCGCTCCTACCGGGATCTTCCATCCGCACTCGCGTCATCGGAGGTCGCCATGTCCCGCATCGACGAAACCATTGCAATGGATCGCCGCCGTTTCCTGCGCGCCGCGCTGGGCGGCGGTGCCCTGCTCGCCGTCGGCGGCAGCATCGCCCTGCCCCGCCTGCTTGCGGCCGGTGCCGGGGGCGGTCTGCCGGCGCTGGTCCACGACCAGCCCGGCGAGGTGGCCCTGGAATGCTTTTCCGACGATGGCCGCGACCTCGGTGTCCGGCAGGTACAGCGACTGGTGCTCACCGACGCGCAATGGCGATCGCGCCTGTCGCCGCTGGCATTCGACGTGATGCGGCGCGCCGGCACCGAACGCGCCTTCAGCGGCCCGCACGAACGCCCCGCGCAACCCGGCCTCTTCCGCTGCGTCGCCTGCGCTACCGCGCTCTACAACGCCACCACCGAATTCGACTCCGGCACCGGCTGGCCCAGCTTCTGGCGCCCCATCGCGAAACGCAACGTGATCGAAACCCGCGACGACAGCTTCGGCATAGAGCGCATCGCCGTCAGCTGCGCCGGCTGCGACAGCCACCTCGGCCACGTGTTCGACGACGGGCCGCAGCCGACGGGGTTGCGCTATTGCATGAACTCGGTGGCGTTGCGGTTTATCCCGAGGACGGCATGAGCTGACGCACGCCGCCGGCTGGAAGGATAGACGCGTGCCCGATACTGGTCGCTCGCTGCGGTTCGCTATGGCATGCTCGATATCTCGCGATCATCGACCGGGCCTGCGCCATGCAAGCTGCACGATCCGATGCCCATGACACCCAAGTGCTGATCGTCGGCGCCGGTCCTACCGGCCTCGTGCTGGCGCTGTGGCTGACCCGGCTCGGCATTGCCGTACGGATCATCGACAAGACCACCGAAGCAGGAAGCACCTCGCGTGCCTTGGCGGTGCAATCGCGCACGCTGGAGTTTTACCGGCAGGTCGGCGTGGCCGATGCGGTTGTCAGCCGCGGCGTCCAGATTGCCGGCGTCAATCTGTGGGTCAGGAGCAGCAAGGCCGCACGGGTGCCTTTCGGGCAGATCGGCAACGGCCTGAGCCCGTTTCCGTTCGGACTGGTCTTTCCGCAGGACGCCCACGAACGACTGCTGATCAAACGGCTGGAGGCGCTGGGAGTGACGGTGGAGCGTCAGACCGAGCTGCTCGCTTTTGACCAGTCGCGTGACGGCGTGCGCGCCAAGCTCAGGCAGTCCGATGGTGCGGAGGCGATCTGTCACGCGACCTATCTTGCCGGTTGCGACGGCGCGCGCTCGGCGGTCAGGAATGGGTTGGGGTTCACCTTTCCCGGTGGAACTTACACACAGCGGTTCTACGTCGCCGACATACAAGCCCATGGCCCGACCACCGATCATGAGCTGCATATCGATCTCGACGACGCCGACTTTCTCGCGGTCTTCCCGCTCAAGGAACAGGGCTGCGTACGCCTGGTCGGCACCGTGCGCGAACCCACCGATGAAAACGGCGAGCTGACGTTCGACGATATCAGTCCACGCGCGATCGCACATCTCGGACTCGACGTCGTGAAGGTGAACTGGTTCTCGACCTACCGCGTGCATCACCGGGTGGCGCCGTCGTTCCGGCAGGGGCGTGTGTTTCTGCTGGGCGACGCCGCGCATATCCACAGTCCGGCCGGCGGCCAGGGCATGAATACCGGCATCGGCGATGCAGTGAACCTGGCATGGAAACTTGCCGCCGTGTCGAACCAACACGCCACCGAGAGCCTGCTCGATACCTACGAGGTTGAACGAATCAGGTTTGCCCGTCGGCTGGTTGCCACGACGGATCGTGGCTTTACCCTGGCCACCAGCGAAGGCCGGCTCGCACGGCTTGTCCGCACGCAGCTGATTCCAGTGATTGCACCTTTGTTGTTCCGATGGTCGCCAATGCGGCGACTTCTGTTCCGCACGATGTCGCAAATCGGCATCGAATATCGGCACAGCAGGCTGAGTGCAGGCAAGGCCGGTGCCGTGCATGGAGGCGATCGCTTGCCATGGGTCCGCGTCCCAACGGCATGGGACAATATGCAGCCCGACAATTTCGGCCCGCTCGAATCGTTGGCGTGGCAGGTGCATGTCTACGGTGCATTACACGCGGATCTGAGTGCGACATGTGCCGAGCACGAGCTTTCGATCCATGTATTCGCGTGGAACGCCGACATGAAACGCGCCGGCTTCAAACGCGATGGGTTCTACCTGATTCGCCCCGATGGTTACGTCGCGCTTGCCGCTCCTGACCAAGATCCGCGGCGTTTGCACGACTACATGCATGCACACGGCATGCAAAAACAATGAGCGAACCACGGACGACTAGTCGCGATAAGGCGCCAGCAATGCGGGGGTGTCGAACAGACCTGCCGGCAGCAGGTAACGGGGATCGCGCCCAGCGGCAAGCAACTCACGGATGCGCGTCGCGGAGATTTCCAGCGGCGTGACCGTCAGCTCGATCACCATGCCGGCGGGCTGATGGCGTAGAGCATCGACATCATTGCTACGGCGCGGCACCACCTCATGCAGCAACTCGTCGGAAAGCGCCGCTGGAACACCCGGCCGGCTCAGCACGCCGATATGTGCGACGTCGAACAATTCGCGCCAACAGTGCCATGTCGGCAATCCCGCAAACGCATCGGCGCCAAGCAACAGCACCAGTGGGCGGTCATCTTGCTCTGCGCGTAGCTCGATCAACGTATCGATGGTGTACGAAGGTCCGTCGCGCTCCAGCTCGCGTGCATCCAGCACCAGCCGCGACTGCCCGGCCAGCGCCGCGCGCAGCATCGCCACCCGCTCCGCGGCAGAAGCCAACGGCGCCGCCCGGTGCGGTGGCACGTTGGCCGGCATCAACCTTACCTCCGCATCCAGCAGCTCGGCAGCCTCCCAGGCGACGGTGAGATGGCCGATGTGCACGGGGTCGAAGGTGCCGCCGAAGACCGCAAGCGGGCGAGCGCTCATCGCGCGACCTCCGCTGCAACTGGCGCGAGCCGAAGTGCGATCATGAAGGATTGTCGCGAGCACCCACCACTCACCCCGGCGTGGAGAGGGAGCGAAGCAGACGGCATGGCGATCATGCGAGCGCCCGTGCCACCCGCGGTTCGGCCATCGCCGCGATCAGGCGCTCGGCCTCGCGCCAAGGTTCGCCCTGTTCCCGTCCCTTGGCGATGCGGTCAATCCGCGAAGCCCGGGCCAGGCAAGCCAGCCAGTGTTCGCGCGGCGCGCGCCGCAACGCCTTGCGGAACAGCTGCTCGCGCGCCGGCCACAAGCGCTCGGCGCGCGCCTGCGCGGCAAGATCCGGCGCGTTGGCGAGGCGCAGGGCAAGCTGCAGCTGGTTCACCACCCAACCCATCATGGCGATCAACTCGTCACCCTCGGCGCGCAGGCCAGCGAGAATGCGCAACGCACGCGCGCCCTCTCCCGCCAGCGCGGCATCGGTGAGCTTGAATACGTCGTAGCGGGCGCTGTCGGCGACCAGGCTTTCCATCGCGTCGGCATCGATGCGGCTGCTGTCGCCCGCACGCAGCACGGCAAGCTTGTCCACTTCCTGTGCGGCAGCCAGCAGGTTGCCTTCCACGCGCTCGGCCAGCAACGCCGCGGCGTCAGGCGTGGCGCCGAGGCCGCGCGAGGCGAGTCGCGCGCCTATCCACGCCGCCCATTCGCTGGGCTTGGGTGCGTTGAACACCACCATGGTGCCCGCGGCATCGAGCTTCTTGCTCCATGCGCCATCATGCTTGCTGCTCCATTCCATCGCGGTGACCAGCAAGGTGACGTCGGGCGGCGGGTTGGCGCAAAACTCGGTGATCGCCTTGGCGCCATCCACGCCTGGACGGCCGGTAGGCAGGCGCAGGTCGAGCAGGCGGCGGGTGGCGAACAAGGACATGCCTGCAGCGGCACGCGCGAGGTCGTCCCAGTCGAAATGCGGCCCGGCTTCGAGCACTTCGCGCTCGGTGTAACCCAGCTGACGCGCACGCACGCGCAGTGCGTCGGCGGCCTCCAGCACCAGCAGTTCTTCGCCCGCAAGCAGGTAGACCGGCGCCAGTTGATCGCCGGCCAGCGCCCTCTGCCATTGCGCCGGGGCGAGTGGCATCAGGATTTGCCGGTGGTGGACGCCGGCGCCGGCACAACCTGCGGGTGCCGCCCCGCGGCTTCGAGGCGGAACATGATGGCTTGCACCGTGTCTTCCACCAGGCTGCTCTGGAGCTGCTGCACTTCCGAGGCGTTGCCCACGGTGTCGGTGGAGTCGTAGCTGTATTCGTGCTGCATGTCGATGCTCTGGTGCGGCACCAGAATCGTGCCGTCCCCAGCGGTGAGATTGAACTCGGTGTGCATGCGCACCGCGTATTCGGTGATGCGCACATAGCCGCCCTGGGTGAGCGACTGGGTACCGAACGAAGCCACCGGCACGTGCAGTTCCGCAATGCCAGGACCGGGTTCGTCCTCGACATCGACCTTGGCGTTCTCCAGCGCGCGGCTCAGCTTGCGCTGCAACTCGCTGCTGCCGGTGACGACGAGATGCACGCGACTCATCGCCGGCGGCAACGCGGCGTTGCGGCGCAGATGGAAGCCGCAGGCGGAAAGCGCGATGGCGATGGCGAGCAGCGGCGCGACACGAAGCATGCGGTTCATGGATTTCATCCTGCGACGATGTTGACGATCTTGCCGGGCACCACGATCACCTTGCGCACGGTGAGTTCCTTGAGGAAGGCAGCCACGTGCGGTTGCGCCAGCGCCAGCGCTTCGGCCTCTTCCTTGCCGGCGTTGGCGGGCACCTCGATGGTGCCACGCAGCTTGCCGTTGACCTGCACGGCGAGGGTGAGACTGTCGCGCACCAGCGCGGCTTCGTCCACGCCCGGCCAGGGCTGGTCCTCCAGCACGGCCTCGGCATGACCGAGCACCTGCCACAGGTGATGGCTGACGTGCGGCACCACCGGGTTCAGCAGCAGCACCATGGTTTCCAGCACCTCGTGGCGCACGGCGCGCCCCTGCTCGCTCATGTCGGCGAACTTGTTCACCGCATTGAGCAGCTCCATCAGCGCGGCGATGGCGGTATTGAAGGAATGGCGGCGGCCGAAGTCGTCGCTCACCTTCTGGATGGCTTCGTGCAACTGGCGGCGCAGGGTCTTCTGTTCGGCATTGAGTTGCGCCGGGTCGACCACCGGGTGGTCCGGCTGTGCCGCATGCGTGGTGACCTCGCGCCAGAAGCGGCGCAGGAAACGCGCCATGCCTTCCACGCCGGCCTCGTTCCATTCCAGCGACTGCTCGGGCGGCGCCGCGAACATGGAGAACAGGCGCACCGTGTCGGCACCGTACTTGCCCACCATAACTTGCGGATCGACGCCGTTGTTCTTGGACTTCGACATCTTCTCCGTGCCGCCGATCTTCACCGGCTGGCCATCGGTCTTGAGCAACGCGCCAACTACACGCGCCTTGTCGTCGCGCTGGATTTCCACGTCGGCGGGATTGATCCAATCCTTCGAACCGTCGGCGTTGTCGCGGTAGAACGTCTCGGCAATCACCATGCCCTGGCACAGCAAGTTGCGGGCAGGCTCGTCCGACTTCACCAGGCCCGCATCGCGCATGAGCTTGTGGTAGAAGCGGAAGTACAGCAGATGCAGGATGGCGTGCTCGATGCCGCCGATGTACTGGTCGACCGGCAGCCAGTAGTTGGCGCGTTCGTCCACCTGCGCGTCCGCACCCGGCGAGGTATAGCGCGCGTAGTACCAGCTCGACTCCATGAAGGTGTCGAAGGTGTCGGTCTCGCGCTCGGCGGCGCCGCCACATTGCGGGCACGTCGTCTTGCGCCACTCGGGGTCGGCCTTGATCGGCGACTGCACGCCGCCGGCCTTCGCAAACGCGTCCGCCACGTCCTCGGGCAGCACCACCGGCAACTGGTCCTCCGGCACCGGCACCGCGTCGCACTTCGGGCAGTAGATGACGGGGATCGGGCAGCCCCAGTAGCGCTGGCGGCTGACGCCCCAGTCGCGCAGACGCCAGTTGACGCGACGCTGGCCCTTGCCGGCCGCTTCAAGCACGCCGGCGATGTAGTCGAAGGCGGCGCGGTAATCCTTGCCGTCCATTGCGCCGGAATTGATCACGCGCATGTCGGCGCGGGTCTTGTCGCCGTACCACTCCTGCCAATGCGCGGCGTCGTAGGTTTCGTCGCCGGCGGCGATCACCTGCCGGATCGGCAGGCCGTACTTGTGGGCGAACTCGAAATCGCGCGCGTCGTGGCCGGGCACCGCCATCACCGCGCCGGTGCCGTAACCCATCAGCACGAAGTTGGCGACCCACACCGGCACCTTGTCGCCGCTGACCGGATGGACAGCGAACAGGCCGGTGGCCATGCCGCGCTTTTCCTGCGTTTCCAGCTCGGCTTCGGAGACGCCGCCCTGTTTCAGCTCGGCAAGGAAGGCAGCGAGCTGCGGATTGTGCTGCGCGGCCTTCAGCGCCAGCGGATGCTCGCCCGCGATGGAGACGAAGGTGACGCCCATCAGGGTGTCGGGGCGCGTGGTGAACACGGTGAGCGGCTCGGCGCCGCCTTCCACCGCGAAGTGGATGTCCAGGCCCTCGCTGCGGCCGATCCAGTTGCGCTGCATGGTCTTTACCGCGTCGGGCCAGCCGGGCAGCGTGTCCAGGCCGTCGAGCAGTTCCTGCGCGTAATCGGTGATGCGCAGGAACCACTGCGGGATCTCGCGCTTCTCCACCACCGCGCCCGAGCGCCAGCCGCGGCCGTCCACCACCTGTTCGTTGGCGAGCACGGTCTGGTCGATGGGATCCCAGTTCACCACCGAATTCTTGCGGTAGGCCATGCCCTTCTTCATCAACCGGGTGAACATCAACTGTTCCCAGCGGTAGTAGTCGGGACGGCAGGTGGCGAACTCGCGGCTCCAGTCGATCGCATAGCCCAGCGACTGGAGCTGGCCGCGCATGTGCTCGATGTTGGCGTAGGTCCACTTGGCCGGCGCGGTCCGGTTCTTGATCGCCGCGTTCTCGGCCGGCAGGCCGAATGCGTCCCAGCCCATCGGCTGCAGCACGTTCTTGCCCTGCATGCGCTGGTAGCGGCTGATGACGTCGCCGATGGTGTAGTTGCGCACGTGGCCCATGTGCAGCGCGCCCGACGGATACGGCAGCATCGAGAGGCAGTAGAACTTCGGCCGCGCCGGGTCTTCCTTCACCTCGAACGCGCGTTGCGCGCTCCAATACTGCTGGGCGGCGGCTTCCACCGCCTGCGGCTGGTATTCGGTTTCGTTCTTGCTGGCTTCTTGGACGTCTTGCATTGGGTCTGGAGCGGGCTGCCGGGAGAACGGGTCAGATTAGCAGAATGGCCGCCGTTCCCCGCCGGCAGCGGTCTCAATCGGCAGGGCAGCCAGGCCGGTTGCCGGCCTCGTAGGCCCGTGCGGCGGCGGCGATGCGGTTGGCCAACGATGCCAGCGCTCGCTGGTGGCCGGCCACCAGCGCATCGTAGCCAGCCCCCACCTGTTCGTTGACGAGGCTGGTGCAGGACAGTGCGTCCTGGCCGCCGGAGGTGCCTGCCAGGTGCAGGCTCCATGCGGCCTCGATCAATGCGTGGTCGCCAGGCACCGACTCGAAGCGGCGCACATCGAGGGTGATGCGCAGGCGCGGCTGGCCGTTGCCGGGCAGGCCGCCCATGTCCGCCACACCCAGCGCGCTGGCCAGGTCGGCGGACAACGCGCTGTGGATCTCGTCGCCCAGCGGGGCGATCCAGCGCTGGTCATTCAATGGCTGCATGCCCTGCCCGCCCGTGCGCACCACCAGTTGCGGCACATCCACCTGGGCGGGCACGTTCACGGGCGAAAGCTCGAACGGATAGGGCACAGGAGCGATGCGCACCGCAGGGGCGCCCTGCGTCGTCAACGTGTAGTAATGCATCGGCGCGGAAGCGCAACCGGCAAGAGCCAGCGCCAGGGCGCCGGCGAATATCCAAGCATGCCGGCGGCTCATGGCTGGCTCCTGTTCGGTTGGGCGGCGGGTTGCTTCTGCACGGCAGGCGCGGGATCGGCCTGGCGGCCGCGCAACAGCGACTCGGGATGCACGCCGAGGTAATCGGTGAGCACGCGCAGCGAACGCATCGTGCGCTGCAGTTCCTGCATCGTGTTGCCCAGGTTCTGCTGCAGCGGCGAGTCGGTGGAGAACGTGTCGTTCGCCGCGCCCAGCGTCTTGCGGGCGTCGTGCAAGGTGTCGTTGAGCGCCGGCAGGGTCTGGCCGTTCACCTGCTTGAGGGTGGCGTCGAGGTTGGCCAGCGAGTCGTTGAGGTGGTTGCCGATCTGGTCGAACGGAATCTTGTCCAGCTTGCCCACGATATCGGCCATCTGCTCCTGCAGCTTGTCGAAGCTGCCGGGTGCGGTGGGAATTTCCAGCGGTCGCGCATCGGGGTCGTAGCTTGCCTTCGGCGCATTCGGCAGGAAGTCCATCGCGATGTAGAGCTGGCCGGTAAGCAGGTTGCCGGTGCGCGCCTGCGCCCGCAGGCCGTGGCCGACCAGGGTGCCGACCATGTGCGAGAGGTCGGCGTTGTCGCCGTGCTGCTTCGCCAGCGCCACCAGCTTGTCGTGCGCCTGGCCCAGCCGCTCGGGGTAGATCACGGCACCGACGATGAACGGGAAACGATGGGCCTTCTCGTCGTAGTCCATGCGGATCGACACCACCCTGCCGAAGTTCATCCCGAGGAACTCCACCGGCGCGCCCACCGCCAGCCCGCGCAGCGACTGGTCGAAGCGCATGCGGATGTAATGCGGCTCGCCGTCCGGCGGCGCCATCGCGGAAGCCTGGTCGGCGAAC
Source organism: Rhodanobacter sp. 7MK24 (assembly GCF_014842995.1). Classification (GTDB taxonomy): domain Bacteria; phylum Pseudomonadota; class Gammaproteobacteria; order Xanthomonadales; family Rhodanobacteraceae; genus Rhodanobacter_A. The sequence continues at coordinate 599,659 of NZ_JACYXL010000001.1, read as the reverse complement.
AATTGGAAACCGGTGCCGTCGCCCGCCGGCGTATCGTCGTGCGGGCCACCCGGATCCTGGAAGGCCACGCCACCGGCCAGCACGGCGGCGATCGACTGCGTGTTGAGCTTGAGGCCGTCCGCACCCAGCGAGACATCCACGCCGCTGGCGTTCCAGAAGCGGGTTCCGCTGTCCACGTAGCGGTCGTTCGGGCTGTCGATGAATACCGCGAAGGTCACGCCCTTGCCGTCCTTGTCCAACTGGTAGGACACCACGCGCCCCACCTGCATGCGGCGGAAGTACACGGGCGAACCGATGTCCAGCGAACCGAGGTCGTCGGCATGCAAGACGAAGCTCTTGCCCGGTTCGCCATGGGTCACCGCGGGCGGGATTTCCAGGCCCTTGAACTCCTCCTGCGGCGTTTGCGAATCGCCGGTATCGGCGCCGATATAGGCGCCCGAGAACAGCGTATCCACGCCGGAGACGCCACCCAGCCCGATGCGCGGACGCACCACCCAGTAGCGCGTGCCTTCGGTGGCGAACGATCCCGCGCTCTTCTCCAGCGCCACCTTCACCAGCACGTGGCTGCGGTCGCTGCTGAGGCGGATCTTGTCCACCTTGCCGATCACCACCTCCTTGTACTTCACCGGTGTCTTGCCCTCGGCCAGCCCCTGCGCGGTCTGGAAGCTGATGGTGATCACCGGACCGGCCTGCAGCCAGGCGTTCACCACCAGTGACAGGCCCACGATTGCGGCCAGCGCCGGCACCAGCCAGATCAGCCAGGGGGTGCTGCGCCGCTTGCGCAGCACGGGACGCGGCAAGGCGCCGGCTTGCTCGTCAGTCATCGGAATCTTCCTTGCCATCCCAGATCAGCCGGGGATCGAAGCACATCGAGGCGAACATGGTCAGCACCACGGTAAGGCCGAAAAACACCACACCCGGCAACGGCTCCACCAGGCTGAAGTAGCCGAAGCGTACCAGCGCGGTGAGCAGCGCCACCACGAACACGTCCAGCATCGACCAGTAGCCGATCAGCTCCACCAACCGATACAGCTGCGCGCGCTGCCGCCGCGCCCAGTTGCTGCCGCGGCGGCAGGTGATGAGCAGCGTGCTCAATGCAAGGAACTTCAGCATCGGCACCATGATGCTGGCGCAGAACACGATCACCGCCAGGCCAGGCGAACCCTTCACCCACAACTCCACCACACCGCTGAGGATGGTGTTGTCGTCGATGTCGCCCAGGCTCGCGGTGCGCATGATCGGCAGCACGTTGGCGGGAACGTACATCAGGAACGCGGCGATCAGCAGCGCCCAGCAGCGGGCATAGACCGCCGGCTTGCGCCGGTGCAAGGACGAGCCGCAACGAGGGCAGGCCAGGACGCCGTCGCCCTCGTCTACCGCACGGCACACCTGGCCGCAGACATGACAGCCGATCAGGCCCAGTTCGGTGGCGCGCGGCAAGGTGCTCATGGCGACTCCTCGCGCGTCTCGTCCCACAGCCGGCTCAGGTCCACCCCTGCAAACACCGTGATCAACAGCATCAATCCCGCATACGCATAGATGCCCGGATCGGGCAGCACGTCGAAATACAGGTGCGCCTTGACGATGGAAACCAGTGCGCCCAGCACGAACACCTCGCTCATCGTCCATGGGCCGAGGTGGTGCATCGCCACCATCAGCGGGCGAAAGCCCGGCGCGCGACGGCCGCTGCGTGCGTACAGCAGCAGCCAGCCGAGCGCGAAGATCTTGCACAGCGGGAACACGAACAGCGTAAGCGCCGCCAGCACCGCCACCACCTGCGACTGGTCCAGCCACATGGTGTGGATCACGTCCCACAGCGTGGCATCCACGTATTGGCCGTTGAGACCCAGCGTCACGATGGGCCATAGCGTGGCCTGCGCGAACACCACCAGCGCGGTCAGGATCAGCGCCAGGAGGCCGTTCGCACGCATGCCGCGGCAACGCTCCAGCACCGCTCCGCAACGCGCGCACTCGGCCCCCTCGCCTTTCGCCAGCGGGCGTCGGTGATACACGGTGTCGCAGTGCTCGCAGATCAGCAGCGCCTGCGCCGCCGTCGCGTCGTCGGGTGCATCCGTTGGGGACAGATCCATCTGGCGATTCTCGCAAATCCGGCTGCATCACGGGCGACATCGCAGGGGCTTGATATGCTGGCTCGCGCACTCCATTTCACCAATCTTCATTCATCCACGAACGGAATCCGCCGTGACCGACGCCACTCTCGACCACGTCTTCGACGTTACCGAACAGAATTTCGAGGCCGACGTGCTCAACGCCTCGCTGGATACGCCGGTACTGGTGGATTTCTGGGCCACGTGGTGCGGCCCCTGCAAGACGCTGGGCCCGTTGCTGGAGCAACTCGCCGCCGAATACAAGGGCGCGTTCCGCCTCGGCAAGGTGGATGTGGACAAGAACCAGCAGCTCGCCACGATGTTCGGCATCCGCAGCGTGCCCACCGTGGTGCTGGTGAAAGACGGCCAGATCGCCGACGGCTTTGCCGGCGCGCTGCCGCTGGGCCAGTTGCGTGAATTCCTCGAACGCCATGTGCAAGTGCTGGAAGGCGAAACAGAAGAAGTCGAGCTGCCCGCCGAAACGCCTGAAGCGGCGATCAATCGCCTGCAGCAGGCTATCGCTGCCGAACCCGACCGTGCCGAGCTCAAACTCGATCTCGCCACGGCGCTGGCGCAGGCCGGCCACAGCGACGCCGCTGCCAGCGAGCTCGACGCCCTGCCCGCCAATCTCGCCACCGACGCCCGCGCCGTGCGCCTGCGCCATCAGCTGGAATTGGCGCGCGCGCTGAAAGACGCCCCCGCGCAAGCCGAACTCGAGCAGCGCATCGCCGCCAACCCAGCCGACTGGGAAGCCCGCGACCTGCTTGGCGTACGCCTGCTGCTGGGCAACGATCCGGGCACCGGCCTGGAACAGTTCCTCGCCATCCTCGAAAAAGCACGCGACTGGAACGACGGCGCTGCCAAAAAGCGCCTGATCGCCGCCTTCGCCACGTTGGACGATGCCGAACTGGTAAGCCGGTACCGCCGGCGCATGGCATCTTTGTTGTTCTGATGAGGGCGGCACGTCTGGCCGCCATCCACTCCATACGCTAAAGTACGGAACACTTCCCGCTGTTCCGTGCCTTCATGCGTGCATCCACTTTCCGTCGGCTGATGAATCTCTGGCCGCCGTTCCTGTTCAACAGCATCCGCGTACAGTCGCTCAGCGAGGACTACAGCCGGGCGACGATCGTGCTGCGCCTGCGTCCGTGGAACCGCAACTACGTCAAGAGCCAGTTCGGCGGCAACCTGTTCGCGATGGTCGACCCGTTCTGGATGCTGCTGGCGATGCATCGCCTCGGCCCCGACTACTACGTCTGGGATCAAGCCGCCGCCATCGATTTCGTGGCGCCCGGCCGCGAGGACGTCTACGCCCAGTTCCAGCTCGACGACACCACTCTCGATGAACTGCGCGCCGCCGCGGCCAAGGGCGAAAAGGTGCTGCGCTGGTTCGAGAACGAGATCACCACCGCCTCCGGCGAGGTAATCGCACGCGTGCGCAAACAGGTCTACGTGCGATTGAAGCCGCGGGCGCGCTGACCCCTGCAGCGAACCTGTCTGCTGCGGGAGTCATGTCTCGGCAAGGTTCCAGCCCTCGTAGAACAGGATGACGCCGTCCCTGATGGCCAAAGCCGGCATGACGAAAACGCCGTCAGCGAGGATGCGCGGCGTTTCAACCGGCCTGCGGCAGTTCGCCGAAAGAGCCCACGCGACCGGTTCCCAGCAACGAATTGCGCGTCATCCAGGCCAGCGGCAGACCGACCAGCACGACATGGCTGAAAATCTGCTCGGCGAACGAGACGACGGTGACGTGCGGAAACAGTGCAGGCCAGCGCAGCGGCAGCACGATGAGGTTCATCACCGCCCACAGCGCCATGCCGTACAGCGTGCCGGAAATTGCCGGCCTCGCGGCGAGCCGCGGCAACCGACGCGCCACCATCACGTACGCGGCGACCATCGCCAACATGATGGCGAAATGCAACAGCACGCCGACCACCAGCGCCGGCGCGCCCGCTTTCAATGCCCCCGGCCATACGGCCGAGGCAATGCCGACAGGCACCGCCAGCGGATTCCTGCCATCGATCAGCACATAGGCCATGGCTGACAGCAAATCGAGCGTGCCTGCGAACAATGTCGCGCGCAGCAACAGGCGTGCGGGCTTCTCGCCAAGGTTTTCCATGATGTTTCTCCACTGAAAAAGGAAGCGGCCGTAGCGAGCCGCAGGGCAACCGGCGCCGACTGACCAGCGGGCGCTTGCCAGGCAGCGCGAAACAGGCCGCAAAGCTGCGTTGCGTCCGTGCCGGCACCGTCGGCCATGCGGGCATCTACGTCCGCAGGTGCCTCGCGAAGCATTCACAGATCGCGAAGACAACCAAGCCGGTCGCCCTGAAGCTGCCGCCAGGCCCCGCATCGTCGCCATCGGCGAGGAATCGGCGATGGAACGAACTGCGCCAGCAGCGTAGGTGGCCGGCACGATGGCGTCATGGGGCAATGGCGACATATCGACAGGCGATCTCGCCATCCGCATCGAATCGCGCACAGGGCGCTTGACGTGCCGAACGAAAGCGCCACGCTTGGCCCACCATCACCACTGGAAGCCGCCGTGCGTGTCGCCATTCTTGCCTATGACGGATGCATGGGCGCCGAAGTGCTTGGCCTGTCGGATGTCTTGCTGGTTGCCAATCGCATCAGTGCGATGCGCAGGCCGGACGCACCGGCGCCCTTCTCTGTGGCCATCATCGGCACGCGTGCCGGCACGGTGCGCCTCGCCGGTGGTGCGCAATTGTCAGTCGTCGCGCCCGCGCCATTCGATCTGCTGGTGGTGCCGGCCTTCGACTTCAGCGGCAGCGAGGAAATCACCGCGGCATTGGCCGCCCTCGATGCGGAGAAAGCACTCATCCGCCGCGCGGCCGAGCAACGCAAGGTCGCCTCCATCTGCGGCGGCAGTCTGCTGCTTGCCGATGCCGGCCTGCTTGATGGGCGGCAAGCCACCACCGCCTGGGCGCTGGCGGGCGAAATGGCGCGGCGTTATCCCCGCGTCGAAGTGTTGCCCGACGCCGTGCTGGTGCGCGCGGGCGAAATCGTCACGTCGGGCGCCTTCACGGCATATGGCGACCTTGCCCTGCAGCTGATCCGCGACTGCGCCGGCAGCAGCCTGGCTCGCGCCGTCGGCCGTTTCAGCCTGATCGACCAGGGACCGCGCAGCCAGGCGCCTTACCTCGACCGCCGACTGGGCCACAAGCGCAAGGAGTCCTTCGCGCGCGCGGTCGGTGCATGGTTCGAGCAGCGTCTCGCCGAACGCTACAGGCTGAGTGCGCTGGCTGCCTCATTCAACCTCTCCAGCCGCACGTTGCTGCGAAGATTCCGCGCAGAAGCGGGGTGTTCGCCGCTGGACCTGCTGCACGACCTGCGCATCGAGAAAGCCAAGCTGCTGCTGGAAACGACGACGTTGGGCGTGGCGCAGGTGGCCGCCGAAGTGGGCTATCTCGACGTCGCGACTTTCTCCCGCCTGTTCGCCCGTCACACGCAACTGACGCCGGCCACTTTCCGCAAGCGCTTCCAGGCCGTCGATGTCGCGGTGTTCTGAGGCAACGGCATATGGCGGCTTCGACCGTCCATTTGTCCATCGCGCCCGATTACCTCGTCGGTTGCGAGAGCTAACGTCCATCGTCGTCAACATCACCTCGACGAAGCCCATGGACACCACGAACTCGCCTATCGCCCCCGCTGCTTCCACGAAGCGTCCCGAGACTCCTGTCGACATCGTGCGCAGCCCTAGTGAGCACATCGGTTACCTTCCCCGCGATTCGCGGGTGGAACTGGACGCCGCCTACGAGGCGCTCGTTTCGTGCGAGTCGGCCTGTCGATTGCGCAGGCGATGACGCGTCACGGGTCGCACGCCTCACTCCCGCTCGAATCGCGCGATCTCCTGCAACGCTGATTCGGCCTTCACGATGGCGTTGCCGGCGAAGTTGTTCTCCAGCCAGCGGCGATGGCCGAGCCTGCGCAATATCACATAGGCCAGCGCGACCACACCCAGCGAAACGGCTCCGCTCAGCAGCATCCATGTCGCCAGGCCGGGAGCACGCCACCACCAGTCGGGATGGCCCATCCGATCCCAGTCGTACTGGATCAGCATCAGCATCGCAGGAATCCAGATCACGCTGCCCAGCACGGCGAACACCGGCGCCTCCACCTTCACCCGCCATGCGCGCATCTGCACCAAGCGGCGCTGGATCTCCAGCACCGGCGCGGCGTAATCAACGCCTTGCTGCATCGAGAGCAGCCGCGCCGGAAAGATCAGCGCCAGCGTGCCGAATACCTGCATGGCGATGCCGCAGGCCATCGCCTGCCACAGGCCCACATGCGTCGACCAGAAACTGATGCCCCACAGCATCAGCACGATACCCAGCGCGATCTGCAGCGACTGCCCCCACACCAGCGGCCGCAGGTGGCGGCGCAGGCGATCGGCCTGTCCCTGGCGGAACAACTGTTCGTTCAACGCGTTCTGCCGTTCCAGTTGCCGGCCCAGCGTCTGCCACGCAAGCTTCATCTCGTCGAGTTCCATGGTCATGCTCCGGTGGTGGCCGCGGCGGTCATCCGGCCGCGCAGCCGGGTCTTGATGCGATTGATCTTGGTGGCCACGTTGGTGGCGCTGATGCCGAGCACTTCGGCGATTTCGGCGTAGCTCCGGTCTTCCAGGTACAGCAGGATCAGCGCGCGGTTGAGCGCATCCAGCTCGCCGATGAAGGCGTACAGCGCGTCGAGACGTTCGTCCGGCTCCACGGCCGGTTCGCCCGCGATGGTTTCCAGATGCGCATCGTCCAACGGCTCGAAGCGCACAGCCTCGCCGCCGGCGCGGCGCAGGTGCGAGATCGCCACGTTCAGTGCGATGCGGTATAGCCAGGTGCTGAACTTCGCGCGCCGCTCGTCGAAAGCCGCGAAGGATCGCCACAGCTGCGCGCCGATCTCCTGCGCCAGGTCGAGCCGCTCTTCGGCACCCCGTGCGTAGACGCCGGCCACCTTGAACACGATGCCCCGGTGTTCGCGCCACAGTGCCTCGAAACGTTGCTGGTCTGCCTTGCCGCCCATGTCCGTCCACGCATCCCCGTCGTTGCCAGCATGATTCGCACGGGCACGGAAAAAATCACAGTGCGTCACCCGGCGATGACGCCAGCGGCTCGCATAATCGCCGCAATGGGCTTGCGGAGAACCGCATGGCACTGGCTGAAAACCTGTTGATCCGCGTGCGCCGGCTCGACCCGGGCTGCTTTGCGCTGGTGATGGCCACCGGCATCGTGTCGGTGGACGCCAGCCAGCACGGCCTGCCGCGGCTGGCGCAGGCGCTGTTCGTGCTCAACCTGCTGACCTATGCGTGGCTGCTGGCGCTGAGCCTGCTGCGGCTGGCGCGCTTCCGCCACGAAGTGGTGGCAGACTTCACCGATCCTTCGCGCGGAGCCGGCTTCCTCACCTTGGCCGCAGCCACCTGCGTGCTGGGCAGCCAGTGCGTGCTGGTCCGTCCGCTGCCCATGCTGGCGGCAGTACTGTCGGTGGCCGGCGCGGCGCTGTGGCTCGTGCTGATCTATCTGTTCTTCGCCGCCACCATCACCGCGCGCTTCAAGCCCGGCTTCACCCGCAGCATCAATGGCGGCTGGCTGGTGGCGGTGGTGTCCACCCAGGCGTTGTCGGCACTCTTGACCCTGGTCGCGGCCAACCGAGCCGACCCTGATCGCCTCCAGTTCATGGCGCTGAGCCTGTACATGCTGGGCGCGGCACTGTATCTGCTGATCATCACCCTGGTGGTGTACCGCATGGTGTTCTTCCCGCTGCGCGCGCGCGAGTTCACCCCGCCGTACTGGATCGACATGGGCGCGCTGGCCGTCACCACGCTCGCCGGCAGCCTGATCGTGATCCACGCGCCAGCGCGCGGCGCGCTGACCGAGCTGCTGCCGTTCGTGAAGGGTTTCACGCTGTTCTTCTGGGCCACCGCCACCTGGTGGATTCCGCTGCTGGTGATCCTGGAGGTGTGGCGGCACGTGTGGCGCCACGTGCCGCTGCGCTACGAGACGGATGATTGGGACATCGTGTTCCCGATCGGCATGTACACCGTGGGTACGTTCGAACTGGCACAGGCACTGCACGCCGACTTCCTGCTGGCGATCCCCGCCGCCGGCGTGTACGCGAGCCTCGCGTTGTGGCTGCTGGTGGCGCTGATCGGCCTGCGCCGGCTGTACCGCAAGGGACTGCGGCATGGCACGCACGCGCAACACTGAGTCGTTCCCTACAATGGGCCCTCCCTCTTCACCTGTGCATCGCCATGCCCCCGCTTCGAGTCAAACGCTACCTGATCACTGGTCTGCTCACCTTCCTGCCGCTGTGGGTCACGGTGCTGGTGTTCAAGTTCGTGCTGGGCCTGCTGGCTGGCATCGGCGCCCCCATGGTGGCAGCGCTGACGGAAACGCTGAGGCTGGTCGCTCCACACGCCGCCGATACGCTCAACAAGAGCGGCCTGGTGTTCGTGCTCGCCCTGCTGCTGACGCTGGGCGGCCTGTACACCGTGGGTTGGCTGGCGAACCGCGTGATCGGCCGGCGCCTGCTCGATGCCTTCGACGCCCTGCTGCAGCGCATACCGCTGGTGCAGACGATCTACGGCGGCACCAAGAAGCTGACCGCGGTACTGCAGAACAAACCCGGAGGCACGCAGCGCGTGGTGCTGGTGGATTTCCCGCGGCCGGGCATGAAGGTGGTGGGCTTCGTCACCCGCACACTGATCGAGGAAGGCACCGGCCGCGAGATGGCGGCGGTGTACATCCCCACCACGCCCAATCCCACCGGCGGCTACCTGGAACTGGTGCCGATGAGCGAACTCACGCCCACCGATTGGACGATGGACCAGGCGATGGCCTTCATCATCTCCGGCGGCGCAGTGGCACCGGACAGCCTGCCGGCGCCACAGCGCCTGCCCGACCACGCACCCTGACTGCAGGAGCGCACCCTGTGCGCGATTGCCTTTCGCTTCGTTCGGAGCACAAAGCAATCGCGCACAGGGTGCGCTCCTGCGCAAACCACCCGACTGGGGGAAATCCACATGCCCAAATGGTCATTGCTCGCCCTGCTCGCGTTCGCCGCCACCGGCGCGCACGCCACCGACTGGACCACGCCCGCCGAAGCCGCGCACTTCCGCACCACGCCGAGCTACGCCGACACGCTGGCGTACCTCGAACGGCTGCAACACGCCGCGCCCGGCAAGATCAGACTGGAAACCTTCGGCACCACGCCGGAAGGCCGGCCGATGACGGTGGTGATCGCCAGCGGCAACGGCACGTTCACGCCAGAGGCCGCGCGTGCGGCGCACAAGCCCGTCGTGCTGGTGCAGGCCGGCATCCATCCCGGCGAGATCGAGGGCAAGGACGCCGGACTGATGCTGCTGCGCGACTTCGCCGTCACCGGCAAGTACCCGCGCCTGCTCGACCACTCGGTGCTGGTCTATATACCGGTGTTCAGCGTGGACGGCCACGAACACAGCTCGCCGTACAACCGCATCAACCAGAACGGCCCGCAGAGCATGGGCTTCCGCGGCCAGTCGCAATACCTCAACCTCAACCGCGACTACATAAAGGCCGACGCGCCGGAAATGCGCGCATGGCTGAAGCTGTGGCAGGTATGGCTGCCGGACTTCTTGGTGGATGTGCACACCACCGACGGTGCGGACTACCAGTACGACCTCACCTGGTACACCGAGGATCCGCACAAGCTGGCTCCCGTGCTCGCGGATTGGCAGAAGCACCTTACCGACACCGTGATGCCTGCGTACGACAGGCGCGGCCATCTCGCCTCGATCTACCTGGAGTTCAAGGACGGCGCTGATCCCACCAAGGGCATCGAGAATTTCGGCTCCGGTCCGCGCTTCTCCACCGGCTATGCGGCGCTGCAAAACCGGCCCGCGCTGCTGATCGAAACGCACATGCTCAAACCCTACGCGGTACGCGTGCAGGCGGCATACGACCTGATCGAACTGATGCTGGCCGATATCGACGCGCATCCTGCCGCGCTGCTCGAAGCCACCGCCAAGGCCGATGCCGACACCATCGCCCGCGCACACGATGCGCATGCCAGCGTGCCGCTCACCTTCAAGCCCGACCCGGTTTCGACGCCCTACGAGCTGAAAGGCTACGCATATACGTTGACCCGCAGCGACATCTCCGGCGGCACCTGGATCCAATACGACCCGCACACACCGAAAACCTACGACATACCGAACTGGAACGGGCTGCTGCCCGACCTTTCCGTCACGCCACCCGCCGCCTACGTGGTGCCCGCGCAGTGGACGACGATCATCGACAGGCTCGATGCGCACGGCATCCGCTATCGGCGCCTCGACCACGCCATGACGATCACCGCCGAGGGCTACCAGTTGGAGGATCCGAAATGGGCGACGAAGCCTTTCGAGGGCCACCTGATGCTGCGCGACTTCAAGCTCGCCAGCGTGCAGCGCACCGTCACCCTGCCGCCCGGCTCGGTGGTCGTCCCCATGGATCAACGGGCCGCCAACGTGGCCATCGAACTGCTGGAACCGCAAGCCCCCGACTCCCTGCTGCAGTGGGGCTATCTCGACGCCATCTTCGAAGCCAAGGAATACGGCGAACCGCGGGTGCTGGAAAGGCTGGCGCGCGACATGCTGGCGAAGGACCCGGCACTGAAAGCTGCGTTCGACAAGAAGCTGCACGACGACCCGGCTTTCGCCGCCAACAGTTACGCGCGGCTGGATTTCTTCTTCCGCCATTCGCCGTGGTATGCGGTGCAGGACGTGGGGGCTTATCCGGTGCTGCGGCTGGACGCGGCCGGGCTCCGGCAGCTGCCCATTGCCAGCCCCACCCCTGACCTTTGACACTGTGCCGACCATGACGAACGACCTAGCGTGGGCGGTCATGGTCGGAGGGGGTAACCACCGAGGCCCGGCCAGCACACGCAGACGCCGCCACGGCGGCACCACACACGAAAGAGAGGGAAGTCCATGACCCAGCAATTCCTGAAGCCCCTGGCGCTGGCAGCCGCTGTCGCGTTGGCGCTGACCGGCTGCGGCAAGAGCGAGCAGGCCGCCGCACCGGCACCGGCCAAGGCGGCCACCGCCCCTGCCCCTGCCGCCACCACCGCTGCAGCCGCCGCACCGACCAGCGTGTTCGACGTCAGCGAACTGGGCGCGAGCACCGAGGCCTGCACGGACTTCAACAGCTTCGTCAACGCGAAGTGGGTCGCCGCCAACCCGATCCCGTCGGACTACCCCATGTGGGGATCCTTTGTCCAACTGTACGCAAAGAGCCTGGACGACCAGCACCAGCTGGTCGAGGACGCCGCCAAGGGCGCCGACAGCGCCAAGGCCGGCTCGGTCGAGCAGAAGATCGGCTGGCTGTACAAGTCGGGCATGGACGACGCCGCGATCGAGAAGGCCGGCTTCGACCCGGTCAAGCCCAAGCTCGCCGCCATCGACGGCCTGAAGAACACCGCCGACATCGTGAACTTCCTCAACCAGGACGCCGCCGATGGCGACGGCCAGGTGTTCAGCTTCGGCTCCGGCGCGGACTTCAAGGACGCCACCCAGCAGATAGGCTTCGCGAACCAGGGCGGCCTGGGCCTGCCCACCAAGGACTACTACTTCAAGCCCGAGTACAAGGATCTGCGCACTGCGTACGTCGCCTATATCGCCAAGACGCTCGAACTGGCCGGCGTGGCCGAGGCCGACGCCAAGCAGCAGGCCGACGCGGTGATGAAGTTCGAGACGGCGCTGGCCGGCGCCTCGCTGGCGCCCACCGAGATGCGCGACCTCGACAACCAATACCACTTCGTCAGCGTCAAGGACGCCGACAAGGTCACCCCGCACTTCAGCTGGGAACAGTTCTTCAAGGCCCAGGGCGTGACCATCGACAACGGCTTCTCGCTGTCGCAGCCGAAGTTCTTCGCCGAGTTCGACAAGCTGCTGACCGGCGCGCCGGTGTCCGAGTGGCAGGCCTACCTGCGCTTCCACACCATCGACGACGCCTCCAATGCGCTGTCCAAGACCTTCCGCGACAACAAGTTCGACTTCTACGGCAAGACCCTGTCCGGCACGCCCGAGCAGAAAGCGCGCTGGAAGCAGGTGCTGGGCGACGTCAACGGTGCGATGGGCATGGGTCTGGGCGAGCTGTACGTGGCCAAGTACTTCACGCCGGAAGCCAAGCAGCGTGCCGAGGAACTCGTCACCAACGTGCGCGACGCGCTGAAGAACCGCATCGAGCACCTGGACTGGATGAGCGACACCACCAAGGCCAAGGCCGTCGACAAGTGGAACAAGTTCCTGCCCAAGATCGGCTATCCCGATCAGGGCGAGTGGCGCGACTGGTCCGGCCTCACCATCAGCCAGGACAACTGGTACGCCAACCTGCAGGCGGCGCAGAAGTACAACTACCAGTACGACCTCTCGCACATCGGCAAGAAGACCGACCGCAAGGAATGGGGCATGACCCCGCAGACGGTCAACGCCTACTACGACCCCAGCACCAACACCATCAACTTCCCGGCCGCGATCCTGCAGGCGCCGTTCTTCTATGCGAAGGGCGACGACGCGATCAACTACGGCGGCATCGGCGCGGTGATCGGCCACGAATCCAGCCACGGCTTCGACGACCAGGGCAGCCAGTTCGACGGCGACGGCAACAAGAAGGACTGGTGGACGCCGCAGGACAAGAAGCAGTTCGACGAGCGCACCAAGGCGCTGGTGGACCAGTACGACGGCTACGCGCCGATCAAGGACAAGCCGGACCTGCACGTCAACGGCAAGCTGACCCTGGGCGAGAACATCGCCGACCTGGGCGGCCTCAACATCGCCTACGAGGCGCTGCAGACCGCGCTGAAGAAGGACCCGTCCGAGGCCGACCAGAAGATCGACGGCTACACCCAGGACCAGCGCTTCTTCCTCAACTGGGCGCGCGTGTGGCGCGGCAGCATGCGCGAGAAGGCGGCCGAGCTGCGCCTCAACACCGATCCGCACTCGCCGATCGCGATCCGCGCGATCGCTTCGCCGTCGGACATGACTGCCTTCGCCACTGCCTTCCAGTGCAAGCCAGGCGATGCGATGGTGCGTTCGGGCGACAAGCAGGTGAAGATCTGGTGACACCCTCCGAACCGCGGCGCTTGTCGTCGCGGTTCGTGCACTTTCAAGCGCCGCGCACAAGCGCGGCGCTTTTTTATGCGCGCTGCATGCACTCCTCAACCATGCAACGGCAGCCGCCTCAACTGCGCGCCCTGCGCGCTTCGTAAGCCTTCAAATGTGCGTACGCGAGGCGCAATAGCGGCGTGGCCACGCCATGGGCTTCGCCACGCGCCAGCAGATCGCCGAGCACGTGGTCTGCTTCGACGCGACTGCCGTGCTCGAGGTCGCGCAGCATCGAGGCGCTGAACGTGGAACCGGCCTCGGTCAACAGGCCGTGGGCGCGTTCGATCACCGCCGCGCCTGGCTCGTGGCCACAGGCGACGGCGATGCGGCGGCAGTCGTCGAGCAGGGCCAGCGTGGCCTCGCGACCGCCTGTCGCGGCCACGATGTCGCCAACCGGCGCGCGCATCAGGCAGGTGATGCCGGCAAGGGCGGCGAGGAACACCCATTTGTCCCACATGTCCTGCACGGCATGACGGCTGGCGCGCGCGTCGAAGTTCGCGCCTGCCATCGCCTGCGCGATGCGTCGCACGCGCTCCGAATCGCTGCCGTCGCGCTCGCCGAAGCCGAGGCTGTGGGTGCGGTTGAGATGGCGCACGGTGCCGTCGTCGTCCAGCGTGGCGGCAATGGCGCATTGCCCACCCAGCACGCGGGCGGCGCCGAAGCGCGCATCGAGCAGATCGAGCTGACGCATGCCGTTGAGCACGGGCAGCACTGTGCTCTGTTCGCCCATGGCGGGCACGATGTCCTCCATAGCCTGCGGCAAATCCCAGGCTTTGCAGCTCAACAGGACGAGGTCGAATGGCGCGCGCAGCGTGGCCACGGTGACCGTGGGCGGCGCTGCCATGTCCGCATCGCCCGTCGCGCTGCGGATGCGCAGGCCATGCTGCGCGAGCATCGCCGCTCGCCGCTCGCGCACCAGAAAGGTCACGTCCTGCCCTGCCTGCAGCAAGCGGCCGCCGAAATAGCCGCCGGTGGCGCCGGCGCCCACGATCAGGATGCGCATTGCTCTGGTTTCCTTGTGACTAAGTCCGTTCAAGCGTAGCGCCACGATTCGCCGCTGCCGAGCCGCCCGAGATCCGTTGCGCGCCTGAATCGCGCACGCATTTATTGCGAATCATTCTTGTTTGAATTAACCTCGCCGCCGATCCGCACGGGGCAACCGCGCCATCGCGACATGCGAAGGCAGCACCACCCTGCGCCCCCTGTTCCGAACTGCCGTGGAGCGTTTCACCGATGGATTTCGTCAAGAGCCGCAAGCATCCCGTGGCGCGCCGCGTTGCCGCCTCTCCGCTCACCGCCGCCACGCTGGCGACCGGCCTTGCGCTGGCCTTGCCCGCCATGGCGACCGACGCCTCGTCGCCCACCACCGATGCGCAAACTTCCCAGGCCAAACACCTGCAAGGCGTCACGGTGGAAGGCACCACCACCACCGCGCAACTCTCCTCGCCCAAGTTCACCCAGCCGCTGGTGGACACGCCGCAAACCATCCAGGTCATCAGCAAGGACCTGATCCAGCAACAAGGCGCCACCACACTCACCGAAGCGCTGCGCAACACGCCTGGCGTGGGCACGTTCTTCCTGGGCGAGAACGGCTCCACCAATACCGGCGACGCCGTCTACATGCGTGGCTTCAACACCACCAGCAGCATCTTCGTGGATGGCGTGCGCGACCTGAACACCATCTCCCGCGACGTGTTCAACATCGAGCAGATCGAGGTGACCAAAGGCCCGGACAGCACGGAATACGGCCGTACCGCACCTTCCGGCGCCATCAACATGGTGACCAAGCAGCCTACGCTGAAGGATGCCGCGTCCGGTTCGGTGTCCTACGGCAGCTATGACCAGAAACGCGCCACCGCCGACTGGAACCAGCAGATCGGCAACGGCGCCGCCTTCCGCCTCAACGTGCTCGACCAGAACAGCGGCGTGCCCGGCCGCCACGACGTGGAGAACGATCGCTGGGGCGTGGCGCCCTCGCTGGCCCTGGGGCTGAACACGTCCACGCGCGTGTACCTCGATTTCTTGCACGTGAAGCAGGACAACGTGCCCGATGGCGGCGTGCCTACCGTCGGCCTGCCCGGCTACTCCTCGCCCGATCCCACGCGCCCGTTCATCGCCAGTGCGCCGGCTGTCGATCCCAGCAACTTCTACGGCACCGACCAGGATCATGATCATGTCGTCGAGAACATGTTCACCGCGATCCTGCAGCACGACTTCTCGGACAACGTGACGCTGCACGACACCCTGCGCTGGGGCCGCACGCAGGAGAACTATCTGCTCACCTCGTTCACGGCCACCGCCGCCAATCTGTTGACGCCAAACCCGGCCGATCCGTCCACCTGGACGCTGGCGCGCAGCAATCCGAATTTCGAGGACCAGATCAACCGCATCGTCGCCAACCAGCTCAACCTCGCCGCCAACTTCGATACGGGCGCGATCAGCCACAGCCTCAGCACCGGCATCGAACTGAGCCAGGAGAAGCTCAACACCACCACGCTCGCCGCGCTCAACGGCAGCACCTGGCCCGCGGCCAATCTGTACGATCCGGATCCCGATGTCGGCACCGCGCTGCTCTATGGCCCCAACGGCGGCTGGACCAGCGGCAGGACCAACACGGCAGCCGCCTACCTGTTCGACACGCTGAAGTTCGGCGAGCAATGGCAGGTCAATGCCGGCGCGCGTCTCGACCACTACGACACCGACTTCGACAGCACCGTCGCCTGCGGCGGCAAAAACGCGCCAGTCTGCGGCAAGCTGGCTACCGGCACCATCGTGCCCGGCCTCGCTGCCGATACGTCCGGCAACCTCACCAGCTGGCAGCTCGCGCTGATCTACAAGCCGGCGACAAACGGCAGCGTCTACGCAGCACTATCCACCTCCGCACAACCGCCCGGCGGCGACAGCCTCTCCCTGAGCAGCTCCGTCAACAGCGCGGACAACCCCATGCTCGAACCGGAACGGGCGCGCACCGCCGAAGTGGGCACCAAGTGGAACCTGTTCGACGAACGCCTGCTGCTGACCACCGCGCTCTATCGCACCACCGTCAGCAATGACCTGGAGCAGGACCCCACCACCCTGCTGTACTACCAGATCGGCCAGAAGCGCGTGCAGGGCGTGGAAATCACCGCGGTCGGCCAGATCACCACGAACTGGGCAGTCAATGCCGGCTTCACCAGCATGCACACCAGCCTCAGCAATGGAGGCGTCAGCAGCGCCACCAGCACCTCGGCGCCCGCCGTCGATGGCAGCAACGCACTGGCCTATACGCCCAAGAGCGCCTTCACCAGCTGGACCACCTACCGCCTGCCGTTCGGCCTCACCATCGGCGGCGGTGCGCGCTACTCCGGCGAGATGCAGCGCGGCGCCGACAGCGCCATCGGCACGCCGCAGTACGCCAAGTCGTACTGGGTGTTCGACGCCATGGCCACCTACACCATCAACCGGCACTTCGACCTGCAGCTCAATCTCTACAACCTGCTCGACAAGACCTATGTCGCGGCAATCAACAAGAGTGGCTACCGCTATATCCCGGGCACGCCGCGTTCGGGCATGCTGACGGCGAACTTCCACTTCTGATGAAGAAGCGGCTTAACCGCTGCAACCGTTTGCCCTGGGCGTAGCACCGAGGGCGCGGCGCAGAGAGTTGCCATGGATGGCCACACTCAGTGCAGCAGGGAAGTCGAGGGATCCTGGCACACGTGACGCTTCGACTTTGCCTGCCAGCGCAAGCTACGCTCGGCACGAACGAATCCTGGCCATCCGGCAGCCTACGTCGAGAAACATCCCCATGCTGCTGCACATCCCCGACATCCTCGACCGCGAACAGCTCAAACAGCTGCGCACTGCGCTGGATACTGCCGAATGGACCGACGGCCGTGAAACCGTAGGAGCGCAGGGCGCGCAGGTGAAACACAACGTGCAATTGCCCGACGCCTCGCCGCTGCGCAGGCAACTGGGCGAAACGGTGCTCACCGCGCTGGCGAAGCATCCGCTCTACCACGCCGCCACCCTGCCCCTGCGCACGCTGTCGCCACGCTTCAACCGCTACGAGGGCGGCGGCGAATACGGCATGCACGTCGACGGCTCGGTAATGGCGCTGCCCAACGGCGAGCAGTTGCGCAGCGACATCTCCTGCACGCTGTTCCTCAGCGAACCGGACAAGTACGACGGCGGCGAACTGATCGTCAGCGATACCTACGGCGAGCACGAGGTGAAGCTTCCTGCCGGCGACGCCATCATCTACCCCGCGAGCAGCCTGCACCGCGTGCAACCGGTGACACGCGGCGCACGCATCGCCGCATTCTTCTGGGTGCAAAGCCTGGTGCGCGACGACGGTCGCCGTCGTCTGCTGTTCGAGCTGGATGCTTCGATCCAGCGCCTCGTCGCCACCGGTGCGGACCGCGACGCCGTGCTGCAACTTACCGGTACGTATCACAACCTGCTAAGGCAATGGGCGGAGAACTGAGCTTCAGCCGCCCCAGCATTGGGCCGCAGTAGCGGCACTTTGACGCGTACCAATCTGGTTCAATTTCAGCGTACCGCACTGTGTATCGCGCGTGAGCTGTGCATTGATCGGCGTGGCCTGGATGGTATAGCCCGTTGTCGAAACTGCCGGGACGGTATAAGCGTAGTTGCTGCCAGTCTGCGCGGTAGTTGCGCAATCCAGTGTCAACGTTGGCGTTGTGCCAGTGACAGGATTTGGCGTGCCGGCCGCGGTTCCCGAACTGGGAGGTATCAGGTCATAGCGCAGATTGGTGGTATAGAACCGTTCCATGTAGTTCGCGTACTGGGACATGCAACCCTCGGCCGCCGAGCGATTAGTCTTGACCACATAGTTCTGGTACGAGGGGATCGCGATCGCCGCAAGGATCGCGAGGATCGCTACCACAATCATCAATTCCAAAAGACTGAAACCGAAAGCGGCGCGTTGTGATTTGGACAAATGCTCGATACTCATTACTCAATTCCTGATCTCACGCCATGAAACACGAGCCGGGCTGTTGTTGTTCGGGGGAGTCACTCGCTGGACAAACGCGCCGCCCGTGACAGTTTGGGACACTAGGTAGGTCTGGCCGTTGTAGACCAAAGCAGTTGGCGTACCGACGGCATTAGCCTGCACCCCGCTGGCGTTATTGAAACTCGGGAAGAACCCTTGCGTCAAAGCACCACCGCTGGTTGCGTCGAAAGCCATCGTCCACCCTGTCTGGGTATTCGCCGTACATTGGGTGGTCGACGAGGCGGGCGGAATAGCGGTGTTCACTACGACCGCCCCCTGGATAATGGTTGGGCTGTAGATGATCTGCTCGTTGGTGCTTGGCAAATTGTACATCCAGCCGTATTGCGTATTGCTTGAAGCAGGTGAGCAAGTACTGCTTCCGGCCCAGCAAATAGTGGTGGCGGCGGACAAGGTGCGGTACCCGGTGACTTGGCCTTGGCCGGTTACCGTCGTGCTCGTGGAAGTGATTGCCTGCAGGTTACTGGTCGAAATGCTGTAGGTGCCCGTTTGCGATGCGAATTGCGTGCTGGACGCGCTGTTCCAGCCACTCATGTTCCAGTCCCAGATGCCATAGAACGCCTGCTGCTGGATGGTGGCGCTGGAACCGGTGGATGCGGGCGCGTACGTCACAGCCGAGTTGCCAGTTTGCGGCGTCTGCTGACCCGTGCCGAAATACAACATGTTGCGGCTCACACCATTTGTCTGGATGGTGGCCGTGACAATGCCCGTGGTGATCGGCTGCGGGGTAATGGTGGTGGTGCCGTTGGTCGTCGTCGTGGTCGACGCGGTGAACAGAGGTGAACAGGCGGAAGTGTTCACGGTGCCATTGGTGATGTTGCTGCTGTTGCTGCAGGTGGATGCCGTGCCGCCAAAGTTCGAAACGCTCCAACCACTGGCAGTCTTGCTGGTCACATCGAAGCGCCACACATTGCCTTGCTGGTCGCCAGCGTAGAGGTAATCCACGATGCCATCACCATCGAGATCCACCGGAGTGACGTAGGCGATGCCGTTCTTGACGGTGCTCGAACCCACGCCGGTATTCAGGAACAAGAATGACACCGCACTGGTGCTCGAGTTCACAAGGCCGATGTAAACACCAGCGCTCTGGCCGCTATTTAGGCCATTGCCGAAGATGATCGCCCATTGGCCGTTATGCATGCGCACGACGGAAGGCGTCCCCACAGTATTGCCGAGGTTCGGTAGGGTGGCGTTGGTCCAGTCGCCGATCACGAGCGAGCCGGCGTTGGTGGTGGAGAAGTTGGTCGGATTGGTCACGTCCAACGCATAGACCTCCTTGCCGTTGGAACCTACGCCACCCACGAGCCAGGTGTGCCAACTGCCGCCGGAGCAAATGCCTGATGTGCAACTCTGACCGTAGAACAGGTCGCCCACGCCAGGCGTGGCGTCCACCAGGTACTGGTGCGTGCCAAGCGGATTGGCGAGCTGAGCTGCCTGAGTAAGCAGCACGTTGTATGGCATGTAACCGATCACTTCCTTTCCATCGTTGCTGCCGGCGCCGGTGCCACAAGGATCGCTGAAGCTGCTAACGACCGCCGTCGACCCGCAGGTAACGCTGCTGCTGCTGGTATTGAAATAGCCGGCCTCGAAACCATGCAGGTAACCATCGTTGCTACCCACGTACACCACGTTGGTGCGTGTCGCGTAGTTACTGACGAACGTGGCGTAGGTTTGCGCCCCACTTTGATTTTCCGGCGGTGTGACAGCAGAGCCGTAGAGGCCATCGATGAAGGTATTGTTGTACTGGCCTACCACCGGCGCGCCTACCCAAGTGGGGCTGGAGTCGATGATGTCGCCCAGCACATAAGTACGCGAGTTCAGGTTTCCCGCGGCTGTCGTAGTGGAGCAGGCGCCCCCCGTGTACATCCACGGACCATTGGTGGATTGCGTGGTGCTGTAGAGCTGCTCGTTGCATCGCTGGCCAAGCAACCAGCCCAGAACGTTTTGGCCAGTCATGGTGATGGCCGGAGCGGTGGAAGTTGCAGGTGCGCTGTCTGTGGTGGCTGCCGCGGTGAATGCGGTCTGCACGGCCGAGGGATAACTGGTCAAAGCCTGCTGCATCGAGAAGCCCACGCCGGACCCACTTGTAGTCACATCGTTGCCCTTCGCGGTCACCAGTACGCGGCTTTCTGGAGCCACGAATCCATTCGTGGCAGTAACCTTGTAGACCGGATTGCCACTACTGTTCGTACCCATGGTGTCGCACCAGCCGCTAGTCAGCGTGCATTTGCCATCCCAAGTAGCGGTGTTGCTGGCGATCAGACCGCCACTGCTGCTCACGACCAGCGGAATGGCCTGCAGGCTGCCCCACCAAGGGCTGGCGGAATAACTGGCCAAATAGATCTGCGTACCCGTCTTGTACTGACCTGACTGGATGGTGTTGGCCGCCGCGCTACTGGTGGAGGTCAATGGCGAAGCTTTGAAACAGGTGATCTCATGCACGTTGTAGTCGCCACCTGTACCCGCCGAGAAACCAAAGCGCAGCGAAGCCGGCAAGGTACCGTTGCTCAACGTGATATTGGTATTGCTCATCACCGGCGTCATGGCGCCGCCGTTGTAGCTGTAGGAAAGACTGAGCAATCCACCAGCCGAAATCTTCAGCTGATAGGTGATCGGCCAAGCCAGCGGATTCGCGGCTCCCGATGATGATGTCGTGGGATTGCGCGTGACGCCCGATGTCTCGTTCGCGATCAGCTGCGAACCCACTGTGTAGCCGGATGCCTGGCAAGTGGCCGTATTAGTGCTCGATGGTGTACAGAATCCACCGGGCAACACGGCATATCCCCCGGTAATCGCAGCGTAATTGCCAGCAGGAAGCACAGTGTATGTGTATGGATTGGTACCGGTCCCGCTGCCACCCGAAACGTATTTTCCGGATTGACAGGCCGAATAGATCTTGCTCGAACTGGGCGAAGTCCCCGAATAATAGGTGGAATTCAGCGTTTGCAGCGCCGCCCAAGTGGTATTTCCCGAGCCACGCAAGCCGATGCGCTCCGGCTGGTATTGCGAACTGCCCGTCCCGCCCCACGAGTTAGTGCCGTTGGCTGTCGATCCTTCGCTATTGAAGGTATCGTTGGAGTTGTAGATGCCACCGCTGCTGTTGTCGCCGTATACCCAGTAATACGTCTTTCCATTCACTACCTGGGTGACATTCGGGACGATGGCGTTCGTTGGTGCGCCCCCACCCGAAGTTGCTGCCACCCAATTGCCACTGTTGAGGAAGTTACCGTATTCGTCGATACCAAGGCCAAGGTAAGCATTGGCAATACCCTGATAGGTGCCGGCATTGGCATTCGAGCAGCCATACCCCATGGCGCCGCCGTTGCCGCCGGTCGTCGTCGGGGTAGCCTTAGTGCCATCCGTCAGGATGAAGGTGATGCCGTCCGCACCGTTCTTGGCCGTACCACCGCTATCGCCACCGAAGGTATAGGTGGTGAAGGTAATGTTGATGCCCTGGCTCAGCGGAAACGGATTGAACGCCGATAGGATGGCGCCGGTTTGGTAGTTCAAGGCGGGTGTTAGCAGCAGCGCGCCTTGGCCAACCGTCGTTTCGTTCGTGGGAAGAGTATACGTGGTCGTCGTACTTCCACTCGTATAGCTGAAGCTGCTTGGGCATGCCTGGATGGATCCTGAGCCATTACCCGCCGTGAGGCAGGCATTCTTTGAACTTGAACTGCCGGTCGTTCCCAAGGTCGTCCATGACAGACTGGCCGACGCACCCGTGAAATCTTCACTGCACGTGCCACCGGCCTGCCCACAAGAGGAGGTCGTAGTGGACGAGGACGCGGGGCTGGCGGACACATTGCCGCCTGCCAAGGTCGCCGCCAAGGTGGCAGCTAACGCAAGCAGGGCCCAGCTGACGTGTTTATTCATGGATTTACCCCTTCCAGACTTTCCAGCGTGCGACGCGCGCAAGTTCATTCGTGCCATGCCCAGACTATTTCGGCCAGGACAGGGTTATTTACATTGCTCAGTTACGGAACACTGACTGCAGCACCACATAAGCGCGACCGCCAATGACTGTCGGGTCGCCACTGCGAGCAGTGACGCGATAGAAATCTGCCGTCGGCTTGGCCGACGAGCCGCCATACGACGTGTGGCTGGTTTGCTTCACCGGGGGCACGGGCGTCGGGAAGTTGCCCATATACTGGACGATGTACTGTGGCTTGCTGGCCACCATGTTGCCAGCGTTGTACGCAGTGGTCGCTACGGTGGTGATATTGCTGCTCGGTACGTTGGTGTCGACAAACGGATTGGACAGGCACGAATTGGCGGCTGTGCTGCTTCCGGCAGGGGTCGAGCAGTCGTAGAATCCGGCTGGCGCCGCCGTTGTGGTCGCCTGGATGGCCAGTGCTGCTTGACGCATCGCCGCTTCGGTGGACTGGAACGCGGTTTGGCGATCGTAGAAGTTGGCCGACATCTTCTGTTGCATGAGCGTGCCGCTCACCGCTGCAAGGCCCACGAGAGTGACCACCAATAGCAGGATCATTGCCACCGCCAGGGCCACGCCGCGCTGACGAGAGCGATGCTGCAAGCCACGCAAGAGAAACAGGCTCATGTCAGTTCACCCGGTTGCGCACAGTGGAAGTGATGGTGTAGCTGCGCTGAATCGGTGCAGCGGCAGCAGTAGTGCCCGTGCCGGTATAGGTACCGGCGTTGGCACTGACTCCTGCGTTTGCGGTGCTGGTTTGTTGCACGGTCAGGCTGATCTGCACCGCAACCACCGACGACCAATTGCTGGCCCCTACGGCGGACGCCGTCACGAAACTGGTCGTATTGAGCAGGTTGTACTTGATGCTCATAGCAGTGACGCCACGCACCATTTCCTGCGACGTGACGGCGCCCGTCGTGGTGTCCACGCTGGCAAGGTACAACGATGTGCTGCCGTTCCCGACGGGGTTGTAGCCGATGTACCAGACACCTGCCGCAAGCGTCGCGATAGGCGAATTTGCAGCGTAAGTCGCAGCAACACCGCCTACCGTGTTGTACGGACGCAGATTGGTGGAGGTATTGTCGGTCGTGCTGCCTGAGGTCAAGGCATAGCCAATGACTGGTTTCGCGCCCGAGGTATAACTGCTGGCGCGGAAGATGGTGGCTTCCCAAGGGTCGCACACGATCATGACCTTATTAGCGGCAAGGTCACTACTGGTGCCATTGAGTGTGAAGGACGTGGTTGAAACGGCTTGGGTGTTGATGCTCAGACCGAGGTCCGCCGCACTCAGGACAGCCAGTGAATCGGTGCCCGACACTTGATTCCCCGTCGCAGTCCCAACGGTAAGCGCCGGATTGGCTGCCGTGCCTGCACCGTAGCCCATAAGGTTGTTGTTCCAGTTGGCCCACCATGCCGTACCGCCATTGGCGGGGCTCTCCGGCAACACGTTGGTCACTTGCCCATTGTTGCCGCAGCCAAGAAGCCCGGCTTCGCGGATGTTTTGTGCAAGCATCTCGAACGACATGCGCGTACCATCCTGCACATCCCCCAGCGCGGCATTGGTGCGATAGACCTGCTGATTGGCAAGAAAAACGCTGGTGACGCCGCCGATGACGATCAACCCCAGCAGCAT
Organism: Rhodanobacter sp. 7MK24; assembly: GCF_014842995.1. Lineage (GTDB taxonomy): Bacteria > Pseudomonadota > Gammaproteobacteria > Xanthomonadales > Rhodanobacteraceae > Rhodanobacter_A. The sequence goes on along the minus strand of NZ_JACYXL010000001.1, from coordinate 575,845 downwards.
GGCCACCATCAATTCGATCAGGGTAAAGCCGGCAAGAGCTTTTGCGAGGCGGCGGCTCATAGCATGGCCTGCGTGGTGACGGTCTGCATGGTCGTGGTGTCCGCGGCAGAGGATCTGGACTTGCTGTCGTCGTACGTCACGGTGACGGTGCAGATACCCAATGTCCCCGTGCAATTGATATTGCCAGTGGTGCTGGCGGATGCACCAAGCCCGGCAGCCAGTTGGTTGCACCATTGAGTAAGCTGCGTATGGGCCAACGTATCGGTAGTTGTGGGGCAGGCATTGGCTGCTAGCGGGGTCGCAGTGTTGTAGGTGCCGCTCTGTGCGTTGGTCAGATCCGCACGCATGGCATCAAGGATGGAATAGCTGTCTATGGTGGCCATGCTGCGCGCCATCGAACTGTTGTTCATCGACAGCGAGCGCGCCTGCAACGCGGCAATGCCTAGGAAACCGATGGATAACACCAGCACAGCGATCAATACCTCGATGAGGCCCACGCCCGACTGGCGGCTGCGCCCCAACATGTCTGTTTGCGCGCGCTGCATCATGGGCAGGTATCCGAGCCGGTGTTGCTAGTGGTAGTGGTACTGACGATGCTGCCGGCAGCCATACTGATCTGGATATGGTTGTTGCTACTGAGCGCCGTCGAACAGACATCCACCACCACACCGCCCGTCGAGCTGTCAAAGGGTGTGGTCGAACCGGGCGCGTAGCCCAGGCCCTGGCTGTTGTAACGGATCGCCGCGACAGTGCCATGGATCTGTATCGAAGAAACGCTCAACTCGGGTGGCGGGGCTGTCAACTGAGTGGCGGAAGTTGCGCCGGCAGAGAACACGAAGACCTCCCCGGTATTCGTGTTGCACGCGACGCCCAACGTATCGGTGGAGCCAGTTTTGTTGGTAGCTGCCACGTTGCTGCAGAATTGAGCCGTGGCGTTTTGCTGGATCGCTGCCATGCGCGCAGTGTTGAGCGCACCGATCAAGGAGTTGGCCGCAGCATTGAGCCGATTGGTGTTGATGATCTTGTTGAAGCTCGGTACCGCGATCACCAGCAGGATTGCCGCGACGGCAATCGTGATCATCAGTTCGACGATGGTGAAGCCACGGGCGCGACATGGCGTGCCGATAGCCGGAACGCTTCGTGATTGCGACGGAACGCGCATGGATCCCCCTTAGTTTGCAACTGTGCAATCTACACACCACGGGCGCTGGCGCTAGATGTCAGGCGATCAGCGGACAAATTTGACCGACAAGCGGAACCGTGCATCCGTACCTATGTGATGAATATCCCGCAATGCAGCGATAGCTCACAAGGCCTTTTGTCGCGCCTTCGCTGTCCATCCCGCCCCGCAGCGCGGATAATTGCCCCCCCTGAATCGACATGGCTGTGCAATGTTCGTACCTGGTCAACGCTGGATCTCCACCGCCGAGCCCGAGCTCGGCCTCGGCACCGTGCTGCGCGTGGAAGGGCGCGGCGTGCAGGTGCTGTTCGCCAGGGCAGGCGTGCTGCGGCCCTATGCGATGGATTCCGCCCCGCTGGTGCGCGCGGAGTTCCGTGCCGGGCAGCGCGTGGCCGGCAAGGGCATCGCGTTCCTGGTCGAGCAGGTGGAGATCCGCGAGGAGCTGCTGATCTATCGCGGCGAGGGCCGCGAATTGCACGAGGGGCAGCTCGACGACGAGCAGAGCGTGAGCCAGGCCGACGACCGCCTGATCGGCGGCCGCACCGATGCCGTGGCGCAGTTCGAGTTGCGCGTGGAAGGCCTGCGCCGCCGCGCCGAGGCGCGCCGCTCGCCTGCATGGGGTCTTGGCGCCGCACGCATCGGCCTGGTTCCGCATCAGTTGCGCGTGGCAGGCATCGCCGCCGCGCGTCGGCCGCCCCGCGTACTGCTGGCCGACGAGGTTGGCCTGGGCAAGACGATCGAGGCCGGCATGATCGTGGCGCGCCAGCTCGCCACCGGCCGCGCTTCGCGCGTACTGCTGTTGTTGCCCGACACGCTGGTCTACCAGTGGTTCGTGGAGCTGCTGCGCCGTTTCAACCTCAGCTTCGCCATCTACGACGAGGAGCGCTGCGAAGCGCTCACGTCGGCCGGCGAAGATGCGTCCGCCGACAACCCGTTCGAAGACGAGCAACTGGTGATCGCGGACTTCACCTTTCTCGAGGCGAATCCGAAGCGCGCGCAGCAATTGCTGGACGCGTCATGGGATCTGCTGGTGGTGGACGAGGCGCATCACCTCGCATGGGCGCCGGAAGCCGCCAGCCCACGCTACACGCTGGTGGAACAGCTGGCTGCGAGGACACCCGGCGTGATCCTGCTCACCGCCACGCCGGAGCAGTTGGGCCGCAGCGGCCATTTCGCCCGCCTGCGCCTGCTCGATCCGCAGCGCTACCACGACCTCGACGGCTATCTCGCCGAAGCCGAACGCTTCCAGCCGCTGTCGCAGGTGGCCGACAAGCTGCTTGACGGCGAGGCGCTGGACGAAGCCGAGCGCACCATGCTGCGCACCGCCTTCGCAGCCGACGCAACGCTTGAGGCGCGCCTGGCCGACACCACCAGGCCCGAGCACGCGCGCGAAATCCTCGCCGCGCTGATCGATCGCCACGGCACCGGCCGTGCGATGTTCCGCAACCGCCGCGCCGGCATCGGCGGCTTCCCGCAACGCGTGCCGCAATGGCAGGTGCTGGACGCCGGCAATCTGGACGAAGCCACGCGCCAGTCGCTGCTCGCCGAGTTCCACGCCGACATCCAGCAACCGTCACCGGCACTGGAACACGACTACACGAACGATCCACGCCTAAACGCGCTGGTCGAATTGCTCGATGCACATCCGCAAGACAAGTTCCTGCTGATCTGCCGCAGCCAGGCCAAGGTGCTGGCCCTGGAAGAAGCCCTGCGCACGCGCACCGGCGCCGGCATCGCGCGCTTCCATGAGGGGCTGGGCATCGTGCAGCGCGACCGCAACGCGGCCTACTTCGCCCAACCCGACGGTGCACGCCTGCTGCTGTGTTCCGAGATCGGTTCGGAGGGTCGCAACTTCCAGTTCGCCCACCGCCTGGTGCTGTGGGACCTGCCGCTGGACCCCGACCTGCTCGAACAACGTATCGGCCGCCTCGATCGCATCGGCCAGAGCCACGACATCAGCATCCACATCCTCGCCGTGGCCGACAGCGCGCAGCACGTGCTGGCGCGCTGGTACGACGAAGGCGTGGACGCGTTCCGGCAGAGCCCCGCCGACGGCCGTGAACTGCTTCGCCGTTTTGGCGACACGCTGGCGCAGCTCGCCGGCCAGCATGCACGCGGCGACGATGACCGCGACCAGGAACTGGACGTGCTGCTCGCCGAAACCCGCGCCGCGCACGAGCAGATGGCCGAGCTGATCCGTGCCGGCCGCGACCACCTGCTGGAACTGGCGGCCAGCCGCGACCCGCACGCGGACGAGCTGGAGCGCGCGTTCCGCCGCGAGGACGACGACCCCGCGCGCGATGCCTTCGTGCAACGCCTGCTGGAAGGCTATGGCATCCATGCCGAGGAACTGGGCGGCAAGGTGCTGCTGCTCGACCCGCAATACCTCTCCACCGACGCCCTGCCCGGTTTCGCCGAAGGCCCGCAGTCGGCCACCTTCAGTCGCGCCGTGGCGCTGGCGCGCGAGGAATTGCCGTTGCTGCGGCTCGACCACCCGATGGTCGCCGGCGCGCTCGACCTCGCGCTCTCCGGCGAACAGGGCAACGCCGCCTTCATGGTGGACGATGCGCTGCCGCCGCGCAGCGCACTGCTGCAGACGGTGTTTGTGCTGGAGTGCGTGGCCGACCGCCGGCTCGACGCGGAGCGCTTCCTGCCCGCGCTGCCGATCACGATCACCATCGACACCCGGCTCGCCGAGCGAACGGATTTCCAGCCCAGCGACATCGCACTGCGCAAGGCCGCCGACCGCAACATCGAAGTGCCGCGCTACCGCAAGTTCCTCGCCAAGCTGGTGCCGCCGATGCTCGAGAAAGCCGAGGCCGCCGCGCGCGCGCGCGCGCAGGCCACGATAGACGAGGCCACGGCCGAAGCAGCCGCGGCGTTGGATGCGGAACTGGCACGCCTGCATGCACTGCTTGCGGTGAACCCTTCGATCAGTGCCGCGGAGATCGCCACGGTGGCCGCCGAACGCGACGCCCTGCTGACCGCGTTGCCGCAATCGCGCCTGCGACTGGACGCGGTGCGCTTCGTGGTCAGCGCGGATTTCCTCGCGCTGCGCTGATCGCGGAACACCATCGGCTCCGCGCTCCCTGTTCGTCATCCCGGCGCAGGCCGGGATCCAGTGGCGATCAAACTCACTCAAGCGACACTGCTGCTGGATCCTGGCCTGCGCCGGGATGACGAGCGAAATCAGGGCTCCATCAAGCTTTCATCGCCCGCGCATGCCAGGCGATGTGCTCGCCGATGAAGCTGGCCACGAAGTAGTAGCTGTGGTCGTAGCCTGGATGCAGGCGCAGGGTCAGCGGATGGTTCGCCTTCGCGCAGGCTTCGCGCAGCAATTCCGGCTTGAGCTGCGTGGCGAGGAATTCATCGACCTCACCCTGGTCTACCAGCAGCGGCAACCGCTCGCTGGCCGTCTTCAGCAGCCCGGTGGCGTCATGGCGTGCCCATTGCGCACGGTCCGGACCGAGATAAGCCGAGAAGGCCTTCTCGCCCCAGGGCACCTTTGCGGGTGCAACGATGGGTGAAAACGCCGACACGCTGCGGTACCGCCCCGGATTGCCCAGGGCGATCGTCAGCGCGCCATGCCCGCCCATCGAATGTCCGCTGATGCCACGCGCATCGTTGACGGAGAAATTGGCCTCCACCAGCGCAGGCAGCTCGTCCACCACGTAGTCGCGCATGCGGTAATGCGCCGCCCATGGCTGCTCGGTGGCGTTGAGATAGAAGCCCGCACCCTGGCCTAGGTCATACGCCGGATCATCCGCCACGCCCTCGCCGCGCGGACTGGTGTCCGGCGCCACCACGACCACGCCATGTTCGGCCGCGTAGCGCTGTGCGCCGGCCTTGGCGATGAAGTTCTGTTCAGTGCAGGTGAGGCCCGACAGCCAGTACAGCACCGGCAGTCGCTCCTGCCCCGCCTGCGGCGGCAGGTAGACGGCGAAGTTCATCGTGCAGCCCAGGACAGCCGAGTCGTGGCGGTACACGTCCTGCCAGCCGCCGAAGCAGGCGCGGTGTTCGATGCGCTCAAGGTTCATAGGATTCTCCCTATCAAGAAAGCTTTGATTTTGCTCGTCATCCCTGGAGGCGCTTCTCAACTGCCGAATGGCTGATCAAGCAAGAATCCAGCGGCTTTGCATTCGAGGCGTTGCAGGCGACGGACCCCGGCTTTCGCCGGAATGACGAGCAAGAAGCCGTTTAATCCGAGCCGCCTCGACTGCTCCTTCTCCCTTCGGGAGACAAATCGGCAGGGAAGCCGATTTGCCCGGCGAAAACCGCCCGAAGGATGAGGTACATGGATGTGCCGCATGACGGCGCCCAACACTAGGTGAGCTTACGGTCGAAGCGCAGCGCTCCATCCATATCCTCACTCCCATCTCGCTCCTTGGAGGAGATGGGCTTGCCGTCAGTAATGAATGACCGAACGGATCGACTTGCCTTCGTGCATCAGCTCGAAGGCGTGATTGATTCCGTCCAGTGCCATGGTGTGGGTGACGAACGGCGCCAGCTCGATCTCGCCCTTCATCGCGTCCTCCACCATGCCGGGCAACTGGCTGCGGCCCTTCACGCCGCCGAACGCGGTGCCCATCCACTTGCGGCCGGTGACCAGTTGGAACGGGCGCGTGGCGATTTCCTGGCCTGCGCCGGCCACGCCGATGATGATGCTCTGGCCCCAGCCGCGATGCGCGCATTCCAGTGCCGCGCGCATCACGTTGACGTTGCCGATGCACTCGAAGCTGTGGTCCACGCCCCAGCCGGTCATCTCCACGATCACCTGCTGGACCGGCTTGTCGTGATCCTTCGGGTTGACGCAATCGGTGGCGCCCATCGAACGCGCCAGCTCGAATTTGGCCGGGTTGGTGTCGACCGCGATGATGCGGGCCGCCTTCGCCTGGCGTGCGCCCTGCACCACGGCCAGGCCGATGCCGCCGAGGCCGAACACCGCCACGCTGTCGCCTTCCTGCACCTTGGCGGTGTTGTGCACCGCGCCGATGCCGGTGGTGACGCCGCAGCCCAGCAGGCAGACCTGCTCGTGATCCGCCTGCGGATTGATCTTCGCCAGCGACACTTCCGCGACGACGGTGTACTCGCTGAAGGTGGAGCAGCCCATGTAGTGGTAGATCGGTTGGCCGTTGTACGAAAAGCGCGTGGTGCCATCCGGCATCACGCCCTTGCCCTGGGTGGCGCGCACAGCCACACACAGGTTGGTCTTGCCGCTCTTGCAGAACAGGCATTCGCCGCATTCGGCCGTGTACAGCGGAATCACATGGTCGCCCGGCTTCACTGAAGTGACGCCCTCGCCCACTTCCATCACCACGCCCGCACCCTCGTGGCCGAGCACGCAGGGGAACAGGCCTTCCGGATCGTCGCCGGATAGCGTGAACGCATCGGTGTGGCAGACGCCGGTGTGGCTGATCTTCACCAGCACCTCGCCCTTCTTCGGCGGGGCCACGTCGATCTCGACGATCTCCAGCGGCTTGCCCGGGGCAAAGGCGACGGCGGCACGGGATTTCATGGCGGTACTCCTGCAGGGAATCGATGGTTCAGCCGACGCAACCGCCGGCTACTTGAGATAAGTGCGCAGCAAGGCGATGGTCTGCTCCATTGCCGCCGCGTCATTTGTTTTTGTCGCGCGGCGCCTAGGTCCTGCACGGGGTACGAGGCTGGCGCGCAGATGGCTTTCCAGCACCTCGCCCAGTAACCCGTTCACCGCGCCGCGGATCGCCGCGATCTGCTGCAGCACGGCGCCACAGTCCACCTCCTGCTCCAGCGCTTGCGCCAGCGCGTCCAGCTGACCGTCGATACGGCGCACGCGCACGAGTGCCCGCTTCTTCTCGTGAGTCGAGTACGGCATGGACGTTCGCCTCTGATACTCAGGGGGAGTATAGGCCATCTAGTCATCACAGCCAGGGCGAAGGTGCGGACGAACGATGCGCATGAAAAAAGCGCACGGCCCGCGCCGCGCGCTTTTGGATGGGATGCCGAAGCGAACCTATGCCGGAGTCAGGCTACGCCCGATGCAGTGACCTGCCGCATGCGCCGCTCGATACCGAACGCGTAATAGGCCACGGTGAGCAGCGCGATCCATGCCACGCCCACGTAGAGCGCCACGCGGGTATCGGGGCTGTAGCCCAGCATCACCCACACGAAAGCGAGGAAGGCCAGGCACACCACGCTGGACAGCGGCCACACGCGCAGGCGGAAACCCAGCGGCTGCGCCTGGCGGCGACGGAAGCTCCAGTGCGCCACCAGCACCATGCCCCAGGTCCACACGGTGTTGAACGCGAGGATGGACATCATCATGCCGAAGATGCGCCCAGGCACCAGGTAGTTCATCAGCACGCCGAACAGCAGGAACGCCATCGTCACCAGCACGCCGCGCACCGGCACGCCTTGCGTGCTGGTGCGGCCCATTGCTGCTGGCGCCTGTCCCTTGGTGGCGAGGCTGTGCAGCATGCGGCTGCCACTGAAGGTGGTGGAGTTGAAGCTGGACAGCGCCGCGGTAATCACCACGAAGTTGATCAGCCCCGCCGCACTGGGAATGCCAAGCCGCGCGAAGGTGGTGACGAACGGGCTGCTGTTCGCATCCAGCTCGTTCCACGGATAGATCGCCATGATCACGAACAGCGAGCCGATGTAGAAGATCAGGATGCGCCAGATCACCGAGTTCACCGCGCGCGGGATCGTGCATTCCGGCTGTGCGGCCTCGGCTGCCGCCATGCCGATGGTCTCGATGCCGCCGAAAGAAAACACCAGCACCGGCAACGCCAGCACCATGCCGGTGACGCCGTGCGGGAACCAGCCGCCGTGCGTCCACAGGTTGGACAGGCCCACCGGCGTGCCGTGGTTGCCCCAGCCTAGCCAGATCATCGCGAAACCGCCGGCGATCATCAGCACCACGGTAAGCACCTTGATCAGCGAGAACCAGAACTCCAGCTCGCCGTACACCTTCACTGCCAGCAGGTTCAGTCCGCCGATCATCGCCACGCTGGCGAAAGCCCAGATCCACTGCGGCGAAGCGGGAAACCAGGTCTTCATGTAGATGCCCACCGCCGTGCTCTCGACGATGCCTACGCCCATCATCAGGATCCAGTAGTTCCAGCCGGTGAGGTAACCGGCGAACGGCCCGAGGTATTTGTGCGCATAGGCGCTGAAGGAGCCGGCAATGGGCTCGTGCGCCGCCATCTCGCCCAACGCGCGCATGATGATGAAGATCATCGCGCCGCAGATCAGGTAGGCGAACAGCACCGACGGCCCGGCCAGCTTGATCGTGCTGCCCGAACCGAGGAACAGCCCGGCGCCTATGCACATGCCCAGCGCCATGAAAGTGATGTGGCGCGGCGTGAGGCGGCGCTGCAGGTCTTGGCTCATGCGTTTCCCTGTAATCAGCGCAGCAATTGGCGCTTCGGTTTCAGCGGCAGGCGGCCGCGCCAGTACTGGATCATGACATAGCCGCCGACCATGCCGCCGAGGTGCGCGAAATGCGCCACGCCGGCCTGCGTGCCGGTGACGCCCAGCACCAGTTCCACCGCCGCATAGCCGATCACGAAAAGCCACGCCGGCATCGGGATCGGCAGGAAGATCAGGAACACCTTCTCCTTCGGGTACAGCATGCCGAAGGCCAGCAGCAGGCCGAAGATCGCGCCCGAAGCGCCAATGGTCGGATAGACACCGTGGGTGAAGAACTTCACCACCAGCAGCTGTGCTACCGCTGCGATGACCGCGCAGACGAAGTAGTACACGGTGAAGTTGCGTGCGCCGAAGGTACGCTCGATCACCCCGCCGAACATGTACAGCGCCATCATGTTGAACAGAATGTGGGTGTAGCCGCCGTGCATAAACGCGTAGGTGACCACCTGCCAGAACCGGAAGCCCACCGTGATGACCTGGCCGCCCGCCACCGCACCGGTCACGTCCGGCCCCAGCGGCCACAAAGCGAAGTACCGGCTCAGCGCCAGGGTGTCCACGTCGTGCAGGAACAATTGCAGTGCGAACACCAGCACATTGGCGATCAGCAGATTGCGGGTAACCGGCGGAAGATTGGGCATGCAGAAGTGCAATAGAGGCAATGCGCTAGCGTAACGTCTGCGTCGGTCGCTCGCCATGCTCGGACAGCCCCAAGACAAAACGACAGGATTACCGTTTTGCGCGCCCGCAACGTGTCCACAGACTGGCGCACCTGGATGCGCGCCATGAAAAAGCCGCCACGCGGGCGGCTTCAACGAATGGCGATGCGGCCAGGATCAACCGTTGCCGCCACCGGTCAGCGCCAGCATGCCGTCTGGGCGCTTGGCGCCGACAAAGCGCTTGGCCCAGTAGGCCTCATCGAGGCTGGAGATCTGCACCCGCTTGCCGTAGGTCGGCGCATGGATGAACTGGCCGTTGGAAATGTAGATGCCCACGTGGCTGATGCCACCGTGACGACGACCGCCGGTATGGAAGAACACGAGGTCGCCCGGCTTCATGTCCGCGCGATTCACCTTGAGACCGTCGAGGAATTGCGAGGCGGAATTGGCCGGCAACTGCACGCCGATCGCGTGAGCGAACACGTAGCGCACAAAACCGCTGCAATCGAAGCCGGTGGACGGGCTCTTGCCGCCGCGCACGTAACGCACGTTGCGCAGGTTCATCGCCAGGTCGATCAGGGACTTGCGCAGGTCGCTGATGTTGTCGACCTGCATGTCGGCATCACCCTCCGCCTGACCTTCGGTCGCCTTCGCGACTTCGGCCACGGCCGGAGCAGCGGCTACCGGTGCGAGCACGCTGTGCTCGACGCCGAAGGCCGGCGCCGCATTGCCGCCAAAACCCGCCAGGTTGGGCGAGGCCAGGGCCGGCATCGGGCTGAGGGCAAACCACGGATTCAGCGACAGCGGGGAAGCGAGAACGCCGGGAACCTGCGAGTAATGATTGTCGACCGAGGCTTTGGCAACGACATGGGAACGGCGGGACTGGGTGTGGTGCTTCAGGACGCGATGGGTCGTCGCATGCGAAGGAGTGGCCAGCAGCAGCATCGGAACGAGCGCGGCAACACCGGTCAATCGCTGGATTGGCATGAGGCGGTAACCCCTACGGTTCTCGGAGGCGCCACCTGACGTGCGGGTGACGTGACGAAGGGGTGAACTTACCAAGACGGTTCCGCGAGGTTGTTGGATCGAGGTTAACTGAACTCTGTCGTTCGCAAACAACCGATACACCCGTCACATCCGAAAAACGGCAGATTCTTCCGAAAATTGTCCAATCCGACCCGAAACCGGGGGTTTCGGGTCGGATTTCCGATTTGTTTCAAAGATCGGCCTACACCGGGCGGCGTCCGAAGATCGCACTGCCGATGCGCACTTCGGTGGCGCCTTCGGCGATCGCCAACGGGAAATCGCCGCTCATGCCCATGGAAAGCCTCGGCAGGTCATGGCCTTGCGCCTGGGCTGTATCGCGCAGCTCCCGCAGTTCGCGGAAGCAGGCGCGCACCTCGGCCGGGTCGTCGCTATGGGTGGCGAGAGTCATCAGGCCACGCACGCGCAAGGTCTCGTAGTGCGCGAGGCTGTCCAGGAAGGCCGGCAATGCATCGGGCGACAGGCCATGCTTGCTTTCCTCGGGGGAAGTTTTCACCTGTACCAGCACGTCCAGACGGCGCCCTTCGGCCTGCAGGCGGCGGTGCAATGCATCGGCGAGTTCGATACGGTCCAGCGACTGCACCTCGCTGGCCAGCCGCGCCACTTCCTTGGCCTTGTTGGTCTGCAGGTGACCGATCACCACCCAGGCAATGCCGCAGTCGGCCAGCGGGCCGGATTTGTCGCGGATCTCCTGCACCTTGTTCTCGCCGAAACGGCGCAGACCCAACGCCACCGCCGCACGCACCACGTCGGCGTCGAAGGTCTTGCTGACAGGCAGGATGGAGACTTCGGCGGGATCGCGCCCGGCAGCGCGGCAGGCCTCGTCCACGCGATGGCGGACGTCGGCCCAGTTGGCAGCGAGGTGGGAATGATCCATGAGCCTTTACCTCCTCTCCCAGCGGGAAGAGGGAGAAAACCGCATCAGTCCTTCGCGCCCTGCGCATAGTGCTTGGCCACCACCTCGGCCACCACCGCCGACACCTTCTTGCCGGTGGGAATATGCAGGAATTCGTTGGGGCCATGCGCGTTGGAGTGCGGACCCAGCACGCCGGTGATCAGGAACTGCGCCTGGGGGAACTTCTCGCCCAGCATGCCCATGAACGGGATGGAACCGCCCTCGCCCATGTAGGTGGCCGGTGCGCCGAACTGGTTCATCGACGCCTCGTCCACCGCCTGGGCGAGCCACGGCGACAGCGCCGGCGCATTCCAGCCGCTGCCGTCCTTCTCCAGGTCGAAGCTGACCTTGGCACCGTAGGGCGGGTCCTTTTCCAGCAACTGCTTGAGGAGCTGGCCGGCCTTCTTCGCGTCCAGCGTAGGCGGCACGCGCAGGCTCAGCTTCACCGCGGTGAACGGGCGCAGCACGTTGCCGGCGCTGTCCAGCGGCGGGATGCCGCCGATGCCGGTGACCGCCAGCTGCGGGCGCCAGGTGCGGTTGAGCACCAGCTCCGGTAGCTCGTGCGTGACCGGCTGCATGCCTTCAGCCCAGGGAAACTTGCTGTAGATGTCGCTACCCAGCACGGTGGCCGCGTGCTTCGCCTGCTCCACGCGCTGGGCGGGAATCTCGACGTAGAGCTCCTTCGGCTTGATCGTGCCGGTTTCCGGATCCTCCAGCCGCGACAGGATCTCGCGCAGGATGCGGAAGCTGGATGGCACCACGCCCGAGGCGTCGCCCGAATGCACACCCTCTTCCAGCACCTGCACAGTGAGGTTGCCGCCGGTCATGCCGCGCAGCGAGGTGGTGAGCCAGAGCTGCTCATAGTTGCCGCAGCCCGAGTCCAGGCACACCACCAGCGACGGGTTGCCGATGCGCGCGGCAAGGTGGTCGACGTAATACGGCAGGTCGTAACTGCCCGATTCCTCGCAGGCCTCGATCAGGATCACGCAGCGCGCATGCGGCACGCCCTGCTCGCGCAGCGCCAGCAATGCCGCCAGCGAGCCGAAGATGGCGTAGCCGTCGTCCGCGCCACCGCGTCCGTAAAGCTTGTCGCCCTTCAGCACCGGCGTCCATGGACCCAGGCCCTCGGCCCAGCCGGTCATCTCCGGCTGCTTGTCCAGATGGCCGTACAGCACCGCGGTGTCGTTGCTGGCGCCTGTAGCCGGCACCTCGATGTAGATGAGCGGCGTGCGCCCTTCCAGCTGCACCACCTCCAGCGTGGCACCCGGCAACGCGGCTAGCTTGGACTGCGCCCAGTCGCTCATCAGCTTCACCGCCGCGTCCATATGACCGTGCGCCTTCCAGTCCTTGTCGAACATCGGCGACTTGTTGGGAATGCGGATGTATTCCACCAGCCTGGGCACGATCTCCTCGTCCCACAGGCCGCTGACGAAGCGGGAAAGGCGGGCGGTATCCATGGGCACTCCGGAAACGTGGGGAAGACGGACATTCTAGCAAGCCGCCAATGCAAGCCTGCCCTACACTGGCGCCCCGCTCCGACCGGTCCCGCCATGATCCTGCCGCGCTACCACATCGCCGCCTCACGCATCCCCGGTGCAGGCAAGGGCCTCTTTCTCGACGAGACGGTGCGCGCCGGCAGCATCCTCACCGCGCCCGACGCCATCAACCAGACCTTCCGGCACGCCGAATTCGACCTGCCGGAACTGGCCAAGCTGAAGTACGCCAGCGCGCGCTGGTTCGAGGACCGCTACACCGTGTCGCCGGACTGGCCCGACGAGTGCTACATCAACCATAGTTTCCAGCCCAACGGGCTATGGCATCTCGGCTTCGTGTTCGCCTTGGCCGACCTGCCCGTGGACAGCGAGATCACCGTGGACTACCGCCACCTGCTCCCCCCCGGCGAGACCGAGGATTTTGCGGATGCAGCAACTGGTGAGACAATCGTCGGCTTGTCCTGGACGGAAAGCCTCGCTTCGAGCACCCGCGCATTAGCGGCGTTGCTCGAAGGCACGTGATTTGCTTCTGAATTTGACATGATCAACATTCCCACCATCGAGACGGCGCGCCTGCGCCTGACTGCGCTCACCGAGCGCCATTTCGACGACTACGCCACGATGCTGGCCGACCCGGCCAGCACCCGCTACATCGGCGATGGCCAGCCGCTGGACCGCACCAACGCCTGGCGTTCGCTGGCGATGCTGCTGGGCCACTGGCAATTGCGCGGCTATGGCATGTGGGCGTTGGAACTGAAGGCCACCGGCGAGTTCATCGGCCGCGCCGGCCTGTTCCAGCCCGAAGGCTGGCCTGACCTGGAGCTGGGCTGGATGCTCAAGCCCGAGCACCGCCACCATGGCTACGCCACCGAAGCTGGCACCGCGGTGCTGGACTTCGCCTGGAACCAGTTGCGCGCACAGCGCGTGATCAGCCTGGTGCGGGTGGGCAACGAAGCCTCCGACCGCGTGGCCGAACGCCTTGGCGGCGAACACATCGAGGATCGGGATTTCTACGGGTGCGATACGCATGTGTTTGCGTATTACCCACCGCATCGGGAGATCCGCCGCGTCGCTTGCGGTTGAGAGGCCTCCATCTTCCGTGAGCAGGTGCTCTGCGACAGTTTTGCTTCAGTGGCCCGATTCGCTTGCGGTGCCTGCCGTGAGCGACAGAGCGGCCTCGAGCGCCTGCCGGCGCCCGAGCTTCACTCTCAGCAGGTGGAAACAGTGGAAAACAGACGACGTCAACGCGCCGGCGCCAGCCGCGCCAGCGCGAACAGCCGCGCGATGCGCATCCACCCCAGCACCACCACGATCAACTGGCTGAGCAAAAGTCCCAACCAGAAGCCGCCATCCGCCGCCGTGGTGTGGATACGCGCGATGCCCAACACACCGGCAATCACCAGGCCAACCAGGCTCACTACCAGGTAGAACAGCAGTGTCTTCAATGGGCGGCGCAGCAGTTGCCGAATGCCGCGGCCAAAGGCGCGGGTGGCGGAGCGCAAACCGGAATCGGCGATGAAGGCTGCGCGGGTGGATTCCACGATGGCGTGCATCAGCACGAACACCACCAGCAGCACCCATTGCGCACCGTGCTGCCAGGCATCGGCCTGCGACTCCAGCACCGCCTGATCGGCATGCTTGTCGGCCATGTGCATGGCGACGCCAGCCACCAGGATCACCACCGCATAGGGCAAAAGCGACCACAACATCACGCGGAACATGCGACCGTATTCGATCCAGCCGCTCAACAGCAACGCGCCGAAATCGAGGCTGCGCCCGGCGCGTCCGCTGCCCACCGCCATGCCGTTGAGGAAGGGCGACAGCAGCAGGGCAAACACCAGACCCAGCAAGGAAGCACCGCTCAGCCACGCGACGTGCCCACCCATCGCGAACATCGCATCGCCGAACATCATGGGATCGAAGTGCCGTGCCCATGCATCGGCATGCACGGAGTGGTCGAGCAGGTTCGCGAGCGAGCGCCACAGCGGCAGCGCCACCATCGTGGCCGGCAGCAACATCAGCAGCAGCCACAGCAGCAGCAAACGCCATTGCACGGCCTCAGCCATCGCGGAGAACAGGGCGCCGAAGCCGGCGCGCGGGGCAGTCGTCCTGGCCATCATCACAGCGTCACCAGCATCGAGTAGAGGGTTTGCAGCAACGCGGCCGCGTCGGCCGTCCAGCGCCTGGAAGCAGCGCCGTTCGGTTTGGTCGAGAGGCTGTCGTTGAGTTTGTTGGCGTCGAGGTAAACCTGCTGGGCGGGATCAAGCTCGGCGGACACCACCTTGCTGGCCTTCTCGAATTCGAAGCGCGCCCAACGGCGATCGTCATCCCAGCGCACATCCTCGTGGCTGCCGTCGGCGAAGATGACATGCAAGGTCTCGGGCACGCGTGCGCCGTCGCGCAACACGGTCACCGTGCTGTGCCAGGGGAACGGCCCGCCGACGCCAGGCCTGGCGTCGGGATGGGCCTTTTTCCAATCCTCGCGCTGTTTGGCGACCTGCTTGTCCAACGCAGCCTGGTCGGCCATCGGCTTGCCGTCCTTCCACATCACGCCGGACGGCGGCAGCACCTCGTTCGTGTCGATGTCGATCACGCGGTCATCGATGTGTGCCGTGCCATACACCACCTCGTCGAAGATCTCGTTGACGTCCTTGGCATCGCCCGAGCCGTCGACGAGTGCCTGGCGCAGGTCGGCCACCGAGGGATGGCGGAAACTCCAGCGCTGGTAGTACAGGCGGATGGCCTTCTGCATCACCGGCTCGCCGATGCGCTGTTCGAGATCATGCATCGCCGTGGCGGTGCGCGTGTACACCGTGCCGTAGCTGGAACCGGAAAGCCTGTCCCAGCTGTTCTGCGCCAGCGGATCCTCGGGGCGCTGCAATTGCGCGCCCAGGCGCTCCATCTGGAATCCGCTCATTGCCGGCGCGACACCCAGCCACTTCATGAATGGCGTGGCGAGCACGAGGTCCTGCTTGCGCTCGCGCATCATGCGGTCGTCCCAATACTCGTTCATGCCCTCGTCGAGCATCGGCTCCTCGAACTCGTTGGAGGCGAGGATGCCGTAGAAATACCCATGGCCGAATTCGTGGATGTTCACGAAGTCGCTGCCGTACTGGCTGAGGGTGCCCGGCGTGACCTCCTTGTAGCCCTCGGACGTGAAGAAGGTCGGGTATTCCATGCCACCCGCCTCGTCCGCGTTGTACGGCGGTATCACCGCGGTGACCGTGTGGTAGGGATAGGGCGCGATGGTCTGCGAGAAATAGCCCAGCGCGTCGATGGTGGACTTCAGCGTGGGCGCGGCGCTGGCCGCGTATTCGGTCGGATAGATCACGCGCACGGCCACCGGCGGGCTGCCCGCGCCGGTATAGGTGCCGTCCATCGTCTTGTAGCCCTTGGCGGCCACCCAGGCGAAATCGTGCACATCGCCCTGCATGAAATGGTAGGTGGTGCGACCGTTCGCCGCCTGCGGCTCGCCCTGCAGCTGGCCCACCGCGCCCACGGTGTAGTCGCTGGGCACGTCGAGATGCACGTCGTAGCTGCCGAAGTCGGCGTAGAACTCGCTGTTGAAGTGGAACTCGTGCACGTTCCAGCGCGGCGCGGTGGCACCGCGTTCGCCCGCCAGTTCCAGCACGCCGATCTTGGGAAACCACTGGCCGACCAGGTTGAAGTCGCCCCACCAGCCGGTGCGCTCCACCACCCGCGGCAGCTGGCTGAGGAAATCGATGTCCAGCGCCAGCGTGGCACCTGCAGGCACCGGCTGGGCAAGGTCGATGCGCACCACGGTGTGGTCGCTGTCGGGGCCGCCATCGGGATGCACGAAACTCCACTTCAGCGCCGCACCTGCCTGCATCGCGTCCTTCAGCTCCGCATCGCCCTGCGTCACGCGCTGCAGGCGGACCCAGCCCCATTGTCCGTCCTTCAGCTCCGCATTGCCCCGTGAGCGGCCATGCGCGGTGAGCACCTTGCGCTCGGTGAACCAGGTGCTGCCATCACTCTCGAATGCATTGAGGTAGAGATGGAAATAGACATGACTGACCGGGCGGTCGCTGCGGTTGCGCCAGGTCATGTGTTCCTTGCCGGCCACCTGGTGCTTGGCCGCATCGAGGCTGGCATTGATGGTGTAGCTCACCACGCGGTCGGACAGTGTTGCCTCCTGGCCGGTGCGTGCGCCGCCCCAGGCGGTCGGCGCGCTTGGCGTGGTGATGATGGTCTGATGCGCCGGCGCAAACGGGATCGGCTCCAGCGCAGCCGTCACCGTACTTGCCGCGGGCGACGCCACCATGCTTCCCGCTGCTACGGGTGCCTGCTGCGCAAAGCCAGCACCGGTCGCGCACCAGCCCATGGCCACTGCGGCAAGCCACAGCCCGCCCCTGCCCCTGATCGACACCATTGCGCTCTCCCCGCGAGTGATTCGCCAGCGTGCACGCAGCGTGGCATCGCCGTCATAGGCCAAAGGTCATGCCTTGACGACGGAAAGATCCTGCCCGGCTCCTGCATAAGCCTGCACGGGAAGCCGTTTGCGAACGGGCTCATTGAAGAACGAGAACACGCCGGTAGACGGGCAGCCGTCCGCGCCGCCTTGCCGAGGCCCCATGCGGAATCGCGTGCAGGCTCTAAGCTACTGGACAGGTGGCGCATGGCAAGCTGTGCACCCCTTCATGCCGACGAACGGAACCCGAACCGCATGCGCATCCTGCTGGCCGAAGACGACCCCTCCATCGCCGAAGGCATCTGCGCGTCGTTGCGCCACAGCAACCACGCCGTGGATCATGTGGCCGGCGGCCAGCTGGCGGACGCCGCGCTGCGCGAGCACGACTACGACCTGCTGGTGCTGGACCTGGGTCTGCCGCAACTGGACGGCAGCGAAGTGCTGCGCCGGCTGCGCAGCCGCGGCGGCAGCGCGCCGGTACTGGTGGTAACGGCGCGCGACGGCCTGGACGAACGCATCCGCGTACTCGACCTCGGTGCCGACGACTACCTGGTCAAACCCTTCGAGCTCAGCGAGTTCGAGGCACGCGTGCGCGCCCTGCTCCGCCGCAGCAGCAGCCAGGGCGTGCCCGAGCTGAAGATCGGCCGGCTACGGCTGGATCTGCCCGGCCATCGCGCGTGGCTGGACGACGAGCCGCTGGAACTCACCGCCCGCGAGTTCGGCCTGCTCGAGGCACTGGCCATGCGCGCCGACCGCGTCACCAGCCGCGCGCAACTGATCGAAGCCTTATGCAGCTGGGACGAGGAGCTCACCGACAACGGGCTGGACATCGCCATCCATCGTCTGCGCCGCAAGCTCGAAGGCAGCGGCACCGGGGTGCGCACCATCCGCGGCCTGGGCTACCTGCTGGAAGAAAGTCCGGCCGACGGTGACCGCACGTGAGCCAGGCTCCCGCCCGCCGCCCCAGCCTGCGCCGCCGTTTGCTGGGTTTTCTGCTGATCCCGGTGACCATCCTGCTGGTGCTGGACATCCTGTTCACCTACGGCGTGGCGCTGGGCTATGCGAACCACGTACACGACCGTGACCTCGGCAACGACGCGCTGACGCTGGCCAAAATGATGGGTAGCGAGCAGCTGAGCGGCGAGCTGAGTCCGCAAGCGCGCTTCCTGCTGCAGTACGACCCCAACGGCGATGGTTACTTCAGTGTGGTCAGTCGCCAACGTGGCCTCGTCGCCGGCAATGGCCAACTGCCACAGGCACAGCGGATTCCGGCGATGGGCGCCAAACCCGAGCTGTTCGACACCCGCATGGAGAATCATCCGCTGCGCGCGGTCACGCTGACCGCACCATGGAACGGCCACCCCGGCGACGTCCTCGTCATCACCGTGGCCGAGACCCTCAGCGATCGCCATGCGCAAGCGCGCAGCATTCTGTACCTGGCGATCCTCACCCAGTCGCTGTTGATCGTGTGCGTGCTGTCGCTGGTGTGGTTCGGCGTCAACCACGGCCTGCGCGTGCTCGACCCGCTGACCCGGCGGCTTGCGCGCCGCAACCACGAACTCACGCCCATCGGCGGCCCGGACGTACCACAGGAAATCCTCCCCCTCACCCGCACCATCGACGCATTGTTCGCACGCCTGCGCGGCATGCTGGCGCTGCACGACCGCTTCATTGCCGACGCCGCGCACCAGTTGCGCACGCCGCTCACCGGCCTCGGCCTGCACGTGGAACGCGCGCTCGCCGATCCCGATCCGGCCAACGTGCGCGAAGCGCTTACCCACATCCGTCGCCTCAACCAGCGCGCCGCGCGCACCACCGCGCAGCTGCTGGCGCTGACCCGCGCACAGGCGCCTTCCACCGAAACCGTGGAACACGTGCCGCTGGATCTCGCACGCTGGGTTCCCGAGGCGGTGACGCAGCGCGTACACGATGCGCTGGCCGCCGGTATCGACCTCGGCTACCAGGGTCCTGAGCAAGCGCTAAGCATCCATGGGCATGCTGCAAGCTTGCACGACCTCCTGGACAACCTCATCGACAACTGCATTCGCTACGCCGGCCGCGGCAGCACCGTCACGGTGAGCCTGCAGGCGCGCACCGACGGCGGTGCCAACCTCATGGTGGAGGACAATGGCCCAGGTGTGCCACCCGAATTGGTACCCCGCCTGAGCGAACGCTTCTTCCGTGCGCCGGGCACCAGCGAGGAAGGCAGCGGACTGGGGCTGGCCATCGTGCAGCGCATCGCCGAACGCCATCGCGCCGAGGTGATCTACCGCCTGGCGGAGGAACACGGACTATGCGTGGAAGTGCGATTCCCCGCGCCGCGCCGGGGTCACGTCGCTGCTACGCAGGCCGAAGCGCCGGCGACGCGCTGACAGCTTCGGCGCCCGCCCTGTATCCTTGGCAGCTCCGCACGGTCGTTATCCGTTCCCCATCCCTCCACTGTTGTGTGACCTGACCGTGGCTCTGATCCGATCCGACATCGCAACGCGCCAAGGCTGGCGCACAAGCTTGCTGGCTGCGGTCATCGCGCTGGCCGGCTGCTCGGTGTCGATGCCGAAGCTCGAGCCGCCGATTCCGGCGCAATGGCAGCATGCGGCGGCGACGCAGGCGCCGGCTCCCACCGATCTGCGCAGCTGGTGGCGCGCCTTCGACGATCCCGCCCTGAACGCCCTGGTCGACCAGGCGCTTGCGCACAATCTCGACGTGGCCCAGGCAGTCGAGCGGGTGCGCGCCGCGCGGGTGCTGCAGCAGCATTCCGGTGCTCCCTACCTGCCTTACCTCAAAGCCAGCACCGACCAGGTGATCGACCCCGATGCCAGCGCCTCGTATCTGGTGGCCGGCTTCGACGCCAGTTGGGAGTTCGGCCTGTTCGGACGTGCGCAAGGCAGCCGGCGCGAAGCGCAGGGCCAGCTCGATGCCGACATGGCCGACCTGCAGGCGGCGCGCGTGACCCTGGTGGCGGAGGTCGTGCGCAACTGGATCGAACTGCGCGCCGCGCAGCAGCAGGAGACCCTGCTGCAACAGGCCAGCGACCTGCATGCCCATCAGCTCGACCTGCTGAAGATCCGCCAGCACCTGCAGCTGGCGCCCACCGACGCGGTGGATCAGGCCGTCGCAACCGTCGCGCAGGCACAGGCCGCACTGGCCGCGCCGCGCCAGGCCATCAACGAAGCCGCGCAGCGGCTGGCCGTGTTGGCGGGCCAGAACCACCCCGATCCGGCTTGGCTGCAGGCTGGCCTGCAGCCGCAACTCGGCACATGGGAACTGCCCAGCACACCGGCCAACCTGCTGCGCACGCGCCCCGAAATCGCGCGTGCCGAGGCCGATGTGCTGCGCGCCGCCGGCGAGCTGGGCGTGGCGCATGCCGACCGCTTTCCCAAGCTCGGCCTCGATGCCTCGATGGTCTGGGCCAGCGACCTCAACAACAACCGCAAGCACACCTCGGACAACGGCCTGGTCACGATGGGGCCGATGTTCGACATGCCGTTGTTCGACTGGGGCCTGCGCAAGGCCAACGAACACGCCAAGTCGCACGAGCTGAAAGCCAGCGTGCTGGCCTACCGCCAGGCCGTGCTGCAAGGCGTAGCCGAAGTGGAGACCGCGCTGGGCACGCTGCAACAGCAACAGCAGCGCGAGCAGCACAGCCTGGAAGCCTGGCAGGCGTTGCAACGTGCAGGCGACGCGCTGCAGACCCGCGTGAAGCTGCAACTTGACAGTCCGCTGGCGCTGGCCGACAGCCAACTTGCCGCCACGCAGGCCGCCATCGAACTGGCCGATGCCCGCGCCAGCCACAGCCTCGCCTACGTGGCGTTGTTCAAGGCCCTGGGCGGCGCACCGCTGCCGGCGGACGAGGCGCCCGACGCGAAGTCCACCGATGCCGCGGGAGCAACACACTGATGGTGGCCCTGGCGCGCAAGACGCTGGTGTACGAATGGCGGCGCTTCTTGCCCGCCATCCTCGCCGTCGGCTTCGCCGGGCTGCTGCAACTGCTGCAGCTGGCGCTGGTGCTGGGCATCTTCGGCGCCACCAGCGTGTACATCACCGGCTCGTCGGCCGACGTATGGATCGGGTTCCCCGGGACGCAGAGCGTGGGCTCGGGGCGCTCGATCGACGCCAACGTGGAATCGCGCATCCTGCTGGATCCGGCGGTGGCACGCGTGGAACCTTACGAGTGGATCGACGGCGACTGGCGCGGCACGGGCGATACCGGCGGCGTGTCGGTGTTCGTCTCCGGCATCGACCCGGCCGCCGCCGGCCTGATGTTCTCCAGGGTGTTGCCGCCCGACCTGCGTGCCCGGCTGGCCGAACCTGACGCGGTGATCGTGGATCGCGCGGACCTCGACAAGCTCGGTGTGGCGCTGGGCCGCACCGCCACCATCAACGGTCAGCGCGTGCGCGTGGTCGGCGTGAGCAGTGGCCTGCGCGGACTGGGCGGCATCAACGTGATCGCCTCGCTGGACACCGCGCGCCGGCTCGACACCGACGCCGCCGACAATGGCCCCACCTATCTGGTCGCCAAACTGCGCGATCCCACCCAAGCCGACGCCGTGGCAGTTCGTCTGCGCGGCAGCACCGCGTTCGGTCCCTATACCACGTGGAGCTCCGCCGATTTCGCGCGGCGTTCGGTGCGCTACTGGTTGTTCGACACCGGCGCCGGCGCCGGTGTGCTGTTCCTGGCCGGCATCGTGTTCCTGGTCGGCGCGGTGATCACCAGCCAGACCCTGGTCGGCGCGGTGCAAGGCTCGGTGCGCGAGTACGCCACGCTCAATGCGCTGGGCGTGGGCGTGGGCGCGCTGCGCAAGGTAGTGCTGGAACAGGCGTTCTGGGTAGGCGCGCTGGGCCTCGTCGGCGCCACCGTGCTCGGGGTGGTGCTGTTGCTCGCGGCACGCGCCGAAGATGTGCCGGTGACGCTCGGCCCGCTGGCCGCGCTCGCCTGCATCGCTCTGGTGATGGGCCAGGCGGCGGTCTCGGGCATGGCGGCGATGCGCAGCATGCGTCGCATCGATCCGGCGACCCTGCTGCGATGAATGCCATGATCCAGGTCAACGCCACGCCAGGCGCCCCGGTGCTGCAAGCCGACAGCGTGTGCAAGGCCTTCGTGTCCGGCAAGCTGCACACGCAGGTGCTGAACGGCTTGTCGCTCAGCATCGATCCGGGCGAACTCACCCTGATCTCCGGCCCGTCCGGTTGCGGCAAGAGCACTTTGCTGGCCATCCTCAGCGGCCTGCAGAAGGTGGACAGCGGCCGCGTGCATGCCCTGGGCAGCGAACTGGGCCAGCTCGACCTGCGCGCGCTGGAGCATTTCCGCCTGCAGCACACCGGCTTCGTGTTCCAGGGCTTCAACCTGTTCCCCGCGCTCACCGCGCAAGAGCAGGTGGAGCTGCCGCTCAACCACATGGGTCTTTCGAAGCGTGAGGCTCGCGAACGGGCACTCCGCTCGCTGGAGGAAGTGGGATTGACCCATCGAATCAAGCTGCGACCTTCCGAACTTTCCGGCGGCGAAAAGCAGCGCGTGGCGATCGCGCGCGCGCTGGCCAAGGAGCCGGAGCTGCTGTTCGCCGACGAACCCACCAGCGCACTGGACGCCGCAAACGGCCAGACCATCATCGACATCCTGCACACCATCGCCCGCATCCATGGCACCACCGTGCTGTGCGTTAGCCACGACCCGCGCCTGGTCGCGCACGCCGACCGCGTGCTGGCGATGGAGGATGGCCGCATCCTCAGCGACAGCCGCCGCGATGCGGTCGCCCTCAAGGAAAACCCGCCATGACGCCAACCGCCCTTCGCCTGCCGTCGCCCTTGCGCCTCGCCGGATGCGCGCTGGCCGCCACGCTCGCGCTCGCCGCCTGCTCGAAGAGCGCAGAGCCGCCCGCGAACAACACCGCCAGCCAGTACGCCGCGGTGGCGCGCGGCCGCGTGGATATCGAGGGCGGCCTGCTCACGCTCAGCATGCCGCGCGAAGGCGTGCTGGCCAACGTGGCCGTGCACGAGGGAGACGTCGTGAAGCAAGGCCAGTTGCTGGCTGCACTGGATACCCGTCCTGCCCAGCTCGCGGTGGATTCCGCACAGGCGCAACTCGAACAGGCCCAGGCCCAGCTCAAGCTGCTGGCCGTCAAGCAGGCCGCCGCCAAGCTGCGTGCGCAACGCCTCGGTGCCGCCGCCACTGCCGGCGCCGGCGATGGCCAGAGCGCGGACGACGCGCGCGAAGCCAGCAACCAGCTCGACGCCGAACAGGACGCCGACCAGGCCGCTGCGGACATGGCCGCGCAGAAACTCGCCGAGATGAAATACGAATTGGCCCAACGCAGCCTTCGCGCGCCCTTCGATGCGACCGTGGTGCACGTCACCGCCCAGCCCGGCGCCAGCGTGTCGCCCTCCGACGCGCTGTTCACCCTGTTGCCCGACAAGCCGCGCATCGTGCGCGCCGAACTCAACGAAAGCTTCGTGGGCGTCGTGCATCCGGGCATGGCCGCCGAGGTGTCGGACAACGACGACACCGAGAGCGGCCACTGGAACGCCCACGTGTTGCGCATTGGTCAGGTCTATGGGCCGTCCACGCTGGAAAACGACCCGCAGACCCGCGCCAACGCGCGCACGGTGGAATGCGTGCTTGCCTTCGACCAGCCCGAGCAGCAATTGCGGATCGGGCAACGGGTGATCGTGCGATTCATTGCTGCAGACAAGCACTGAGCAGCGCACTCCATGCATGAGCGTCGGCACGGATGCCGCCGTGCGCCGTGCACCTGGCCAGCATAAAACCACACCTGGCACAGCTTCATGCTGGCGGAAAAAGGTCGCGCTCCATCGTGGCGTACACAGCGATGAGCATCATGGGGACGCGATGCGACCCGACCGGAACAGATGGATCAAGCAAAGAGCCCGGGACAAGCGATGGAACCGGTAGCTTGAAGTTGATTTACCCGGTCAGCGCATGAACATCGATCGGACTGACCTGAACTCCGCACATCGTCGGGATCAACACGCTCCACCGGCGCAACAGGCACGGCGAAGCAGGCTCACCTCCTCGATGGGAGCGGCTGCCGCAGTAACCTCGGCGACCGCCGCCGCGATCGAGAGTGCGCGGGCATGGGCGGCTCCCTTGCGCTCGCTGTAGCGGCTTACCAGATAGTCGCTGCGATCGCGCACCAGCAAGGTGAACTTGAACAGCTCCTCCATCACGTCGACCACGCGGTCGTAGAACGGCGAGGGTTTCATGCGGCCGTCCTCATCGAATTCTTGCCATGCCTTGGCGACCGATGACTGGTTCGGAATCGTCACCATGCGCATCCAACGGCCCAGCACGCGCAACGCGTTCACCACGTTGAACGACTGCGAGCCGCCGCAGACCTGCATGACCGCCAACGTGCGTCCCTGCGTCGGGCGCACGCTGCCGTCTTCGAGTGGCAGCCAGTCGATCTGGTTCTTGAACACGCCGGTGAGGTTGCCGTGCCGCTCGGGGCTGACCCAGACCTGACCCTCGGACCACAGCGACAGGGCACGCAGCTCCTGCACCTTGGGATGGCTGCCTGGCACGCTGTCCAGGATCGGCAGCTCGTGCGGATCGAACACGCGGGTCTCGGCGCCAAAACGGCGGAGGATACGCTCCGCTTCCAGGGCAAGCTTCCGGCTGAACGATTGCGGTCGCAGCGAGCCGTACAGGATGAGGATGCGCGGCGGATGATCGGCGCCCGTCGGCAGTGCCAGTTTCGCGAGGTCGGGGGTGTCCAGCAGCGCGGAATCGATGTGCGGGAGTTCGTCGGTCATGGCAGATCCGGCATTGCATTGAAGAAACGATTCTATGAATATAGAAATGTCGAATCAATGCGCCCGCACGAAGGTGATGAACGCCTGCAGCGCAGGCATTTCTCCTTGCCCTGCGATCCATGTACTTGCACGAGAGCCGTCATGAACCCCTGCCGCGTTCTGTTCATCTGCACGGGCAACTCCGCCCGCAGCATCCTGTCCGAAGCCACGCTCAATCACCTGGGCGAGGGCCGCTTCGAGGCGTTCAGCGCCGGCAGCCAGCCCACGGGGCGGGTCAATCCCTACGCATTGGATGAACTCCAGGCCGCGGGCATTTCGACCGCCGGCCTGAGCAGCAAGTCGTGGGATCGCTTTACGGAAGAAGGAGCGCCGCCGCTCGATATCGTCATCACCGTGTGCGACAACGCGGCCAACGAGGCCTGCCCGGTGCTCTTCGGCGATTTCGTCAAAAGTCACTGGGGCCTGCCCGATCCGGCGGCTGCGCACGGCCACGACGCCCTGCTCGAAGCGTTCCGCCGCGCACACACGCTCATCCTCTACCGGATCGCAGCCCTGGTCGACCTGCCGGTGGAGACGATGGATCGCGCGGCCCTGAAGCAGGCGCTGGATCATATCGGCAGCATCACCGACGAAGGCGAGGACGCCGCATGAGCGCGACATCCCAGCCTGCAGGCGAAGCCTCGGCCGCCGCTCATGCGAAAAACTCCATTGGCTTCTTCGAGCGCCACCTCACCGTCTGGGTACTTCTGTGCATCGTCGCAGGCACCCTGCTTGGACACCTGCTGCCCGATACGTTTGCGCGACTGGGCGGCATGCAGCTGGCGCAGGTCAACCTGCCTGTCGCCGTGCTGATCTGGCTGATGATCATCCCCATGTTGCTGAAGATCGACTTCGGCGCGCTGAGTGGCGTGCGCCGCCAGTGGAAAGGCATCGCCGTCACGCTCTTCATCAACTGGGCCGTGAAGCCTTTCTCGATGGCGCTATTGGGCTGGATCTTCATCCGCCACGTGTTTGCGCCGTGGCTGCCGACCGACCAGCTGGACTCCTACGTCGCGGGCCTGATCCTGCTGGCGGCCGCACCCTGCACGGCGATGGTCTTCGTGTGGAGCAACCTGTGCAACGGCGAGCCCAACTTCACGTTGAGCCAGGTGGCCTTGAACGACGCGATCATGGTGGTGGCCTTCGCGCCCATCGTCGGGCTGTTGCTCGGCATCTCGGCGATCACCGTGCCGTGGAACACCCTGATCCTCTCGGTGGTGCTCTACATCGTCGTGCCGGTGCTGATCAGCGCCGTGCTGCGTCGTGTCGTATTGGCTCACGGTGGTCCGAACGCACTCCAGCGCCTGCTGGCTCGGCTGGGACCGATCTCGCTTGGCGCGTTGCTACTGACCCTGGTGCTGCTGTTCGGCTTCCAGGGGCAGCAGATCCTCGCCCAGCCGCTGGTGATCGCCATGCTGGCCGTGCCAATCCTGATCCAGGTCTACGGCAATTCGGCGCTGGCCTACGTCCTCAATCGCGCGTTCCGCGTCCCGCACTGCGTTGCGGCACCGTCGGCCCTGATCGGCGCCAGCAACTTCTTCGAGCTGGCAGTCGCCACGGCGGTGGGCCTGTTCGGCGTGCACTCGGGCGCGGCACTCGCCACCGTAGTGGGCGTGCTGATCGAGGTACCCGTGATGCTGTCCGTGGTCCGCATCGTCACCACCAGCAGGCGCTGGTACGAAGCCCAGACTGTCTGACCGGAGAGCGCCATGCAAGGTCATTACAGCGTCCTGTTCGTGTGCACCGGGAACTCCGCCCGCAGCATCCTCGCCGAGGCCATCACGAACCATCGCGGTGAAGGGCTGGATTCCGAAGCCCGTTCGCAGGCCGCCTGAGTCAGCCGACAGCGTGTCCCCGTACACTGGCCAAGCCCCAGAGGAACACCCGCACCACCATGCAGACCAAGCAAGCCATCACGGTTCTTTCCGCCTTGGCCCAGGAATCCCGCCTGGCCATCTATCGCCTGCTGGTCGAGCATGCGCCGGATGGCCTGGTCGTGAGCGCGATTGCCGAGCGTCTGAGCGTTGCAAACACCACGCTTTCCTTTCACCTGAAGGAACTGGTGCATGCCGGCCTGATCACCAGCCGGCAGGAAGGCCGTTTCATCTACTACGCGGCCTCGATGGCAACCATGGACGATTTGATCGGCTATCTCACCGAAAACTGCTGCTGCGCCACCGGCAAGACCTGCGCGCCGTCCAAGAGTGCGGCCCAGGTAACAAGCGCGCGCAAGCGGGACGTCAAGCCAGCCTGAAGAACGCCATTGCGGAAAGCCGAGAGTGACCTAAGGGCTTTTTCAAAATGTCCGCTATAGAAGGCGCTGGATTCACGCTTGCACCGGGATGACGGGCACGAAACCCATCGATTTCCGGATCACAATAAGCACCCGGGCGACGTATCGGACAACGCCGGCGACGCCGGAAGAGTCAGGTTTCTGTTGTCAGAACGAAGACGCGCACAAGGGTGCCGCCTGTGTCGGCAGTTCGTGCACTGGAGTGACTTCTCCCTGAGCTTCCTTGGCCCATTCCAGCCATTCGGAAAGCACGATGAGGTTCCATAGGCCGCGCGCATGATCTCCCCTTCGCTGCATGTGTTCCTCCATCAGCGCCAGGGCCGCGTCCGTCCGGATGCCAACGTTGCAGAGAGCCTCGCTCAGCAACCTTCCCGTTGCCCAGCCGTGAAGAGGTCCGCGCAACCATTGGCCAAGCGGCACAGAAAGGCCGCGCTTTCGGCGCTCGATGATTTCCGGCGGCAGATAGCGACGCGCATAGTTCTTCAGGAAAACCTTGGTGCGAAGCCGCTTGATCCTGGCGTTTATCGGCAACGTGCTCGCGTATTCGATCACCGCCCGGTCGAGAAACGGCGCCCGGATCTCCAGGCCATGACACATCCCGCCGCGGTCGGCCTTAGCCATCAGGGCATCAGGCAGTGAATGCTCGAAATCGTAGCTTTGAACCAGGTCGAGCAGAGGCAGCCCATGGTGCTCGGCCTGATCCATCGGGCAGTCCATGCCCAGCCGCCGGATCCACTCCGGCGACAGATTCGCGTTCCAGAGCAGATGTCGTGTCAGGCCATCGTGTGCTTGTCCGTCGACGAACTTCTTGAGCAGGAAGGACAAGGCGACTTTCTTGTCGCTTACGGGAAGCCCATCGACAACGCGCCGGACCACCCTGCGAAGGGTTGCCGGCAGCCTGCCGTATTGCGACGACCACAACGCACCAAGATACGTCGGATACCCGCCGAACAATTCGTCCGCGCCTTCACCGGCAAGCAGCATCTTGACATCGCGGGATGCGTGCCCGGTTACCGAAAACAGCGGCAACCATGCCGGATCGGCCAATGGCTCCCCCGTCGTGCGGACGAGATGCCTGAGCATCTGCGGCACCTCGGCTGCGCCGAGCGTAACCGTAGTCAGCGGACAGCCGTGCATGCGGGCGACAACTTGCGCGCCGCTTCCTTCGTCGAAGGAGCTTTCCTCGAAGCGGACGCAGTAAGCCCTGAGCCGGTGCGCCGGCCGCACCCTGCGCGTCACGGCCGTGATGAGCGACGAATCCAGTCCACCGCTGAGCAGCACGCCGTAATCCACGTCGACATCGGTCTGTCGCTCGACCGCATTGCGGAAGATGGCGTCAAATGCGGATGCGCTGGGCGGAGAAGTCTGTCTCCTGCCGATGGGAGGCGCCCAGTAGCGCGTGTAGCGCGTCCTGTTTCTTTCCCGCACGATCATCTCGCCGGGACAAACCTTGAACTGCTGGGAAAGCAGTGTCCTCGGTGACGGGCAATAACCCGACCGCAGGTAGTGTCCCAGCGCTTGCCGGTCCATCGCCGCATGCGCCGGTACAGCGACCTGCAATGCAGCGAACTCCGATGCAAAACAAATGCCTTGCGCGGACACGGCGTAGTACAGGTGCCTTTCCCCGGTGCGGTCCCTGGCAAGGATGAGGCGCCCTTTCCGGGGATCCCACAACGCCATCGCGAACACGCCATCGAGGTGTTCGAGAAAACCAAGGTCTTTCTCGAGGTAGAGCGGTGCGATGACGGCGATGTCGCTGCTCGAACCGATCACGTGTCCTTGCGCGGCGAGCGAGGTACGTAGGGCGCGGTGGTTGTCGATCTCGCCGTTGCAAGCCACGACCACGCCGGACTCGTGGACGAACAGCGGGGGTTGCACCTGATCGACACCGCGTATCGCCAACCGGTTGGCACCCAGGCCGACGCTTTCGTCGACGTATTCGGCTTGCCCGTCGGGACCGCGATGCCGCATCGCCGAGAGCATGGCCTGCACCTGGCGCAGGATCGCCTCATGGGAGCCATCGTGGTGATTCATCAAGACGCCGCCAATGCCGCACATGTTCGCCAGTTCCTGGTGGATTGCGGGTGAAGGCCGGGCGCGTCAGATGCCCGCGACGAACAACAGGTCCTTGCGCCACGCGCCGACCGGCGTGATCGACGCGCGGCAGCGACCCAATGCATCGTCGAGATCCCGCCGGGGGATGGTGTGATCGACCAGCAGCAACGACTGGCCCTGCGCCTTGATGGCGCCGCATATCTGCATGGCTGCGTCCGCATCCATCCAACGAACGCCGTAGACGGGCTTGTCGAGGTACAAGCGCATGCCCCATGGCGTCTGCTCTTCGATGGCATAGCCGTCGGTGGCTCTCTCCACGAACACGAGTGCGCGGTAACCGATGCCGGCGGTGGTCGCCGCCACTTCCCGCGAGCCAACGCCATCGTCGATGTCCGCGCCGTAGCCATGGGCGGGCAAGGCCTTGATCACCAGCAGAACCACCAGCCACGCGGCCAGCAGAAGCGCGTTGCGGCGGAGCGCAAGATCGAACGTCGGCGCCATGCGCGACGCCACGAGCAAGGCCAACGGCAGGAACAGCGGAAGCAGGTACAACGGAAGCCGGGATTTCGCCAGGCAAAAAATCACGAAGGGAATGGCGACCCACAAGAGCAGGAACAGGTGGATCGAATGCGTCGCCCGCCACATCCTCCACGACGAGGGGCTTGCCGCTGCCCTGACCGCACCCGCTGCACCGCCCCACCACGGCAAACTGCCGAATATCAGCACGGGGGCGTAAACCAGGATCCAGCCGAAGGCTCCCGAGTGCCGCACGTACATATGCGTGAAGATCCGTCCATAAACCTCGTCATGGATGAAGTAATGGAACAGCCACGGATATCGGGAAATCGCCAGGGCATACCAGGTGAAACCGACCACCAGGAACACCAACAGGCCGGCGGGCGCAAACAGGCGGCCCACGGCGCGCCAGCCCTCACACAGCACGGTGAAGGCAATGACCGCCAGCAATGGGAGCAGGCCAGGCGGCCCCTTGGTGAGAAACGCGAGGCCAAACCCAAGCCACATCAACC
Source organism: Rhodanobacter sp. 7MK24 (assembly GCF_014842995.1). Classification (GTDB taxonomy): domain Bacteria; phylum Pseudomonadota; class Gammaproteobacteria; order Xanthomonadales; family Rhodanobacteraceae; genus Rhodanobacter_A. Next base: position 545,556 of record NZ_JACYXL010000001.1, on the reverse strand, counting down.
AGCGGCCATGCCGCGACTCTGACGCGGAACCGGGCCACGCAAACATCATGTATCCGAGAGCGGCGAGGCCCTCGGCAAAGGTCAGCAACACATCCGTGCTGATGATGTTCGACGTCAGGAAGGTGAAGATGGAGGTGGCGTATACCAGCGGAGGCAACCACGGCTTGTACGGACAAACCTTGCGCCCCATCGCGAACAGGACGAGCAGCGTGGCGAGGTAGGCCAGCGCATAAGGCAGTCGGGCCGCCCAGGTGTTTCGCCCGAACAACTGCATGGATTCGGCGATGACCCAATACGTCAGCGGCGGCTTGGAAAAGTTGAGTTCGGCCGGACTGTAGGACGGCACCATGTAATTGCCCGAGTCCAGCATTTGCAGTGCGGCATCCACGTAGCGCCCTTCGTCCGGCCCCCACAATCCGCGCGAGCCCTGGAAGGCGAAGCCGAGAAGAAGACCCAAGGCAACGATCCACAGCAGTGCCTGCGACGGTCGCAATGCAGCGGCACTTCTGCCGACGACGCGTACGTCGACGCTTCCGGTCATGGCGCACTCCGGGGAACGGGGTGGCGCTCCGTCGCAGCCTTGGTCGACGTACTGCGGCCGATCAGCTGCAGGTTTCGGCAGAAGATCGCCAGCGTCATCGCCTCCCCGGCAATGAAAACCGGATCGCGCCGATGGATGGCATAGGCAAGAATCAGCATGCCGGCGGCGACACTGATCTGCCAGAACGCTCGTGGGAAACGACTCTTGCCGAGCATCTCGCTGTGCAACCACTGCACGACGAAGCGTGCGCCGAACAACGCCTGACCCAGCAGGCCGACTGCCAACCAGACGGATCGAGCATCCATGTGGTTCATCGCGAAGCCTCCGCGATATCGGCGCGCGCTTCGCGCCGGCGCAACTGGATGTTGCGGCAATACACGCACAGCCCCGTGGCCTGCCCGACGATGAACACCGGGTCGCGCCGCTCGATGGCGTAAGCAAGGAGACCGATGCTCCCCGCGGCGCTCGCATACCAGAACGACATGGGAATGCTGCTTTCGCGTCGCCACTCGCTGTAGATCCATTGCATGAGGAAACGCGACGAAAAAACCAATTGGCTGCCCATGCCAACGACCAGCCAGAGGGCGCCGTTTCCAGTCACAGATCCTCCTGCGGCAAAGCTTTTGCCAGGGCCTGCGCCGGCCAAACGGCCAGCGATATGCCGCGGAACGGCTGGACGTAGATCGCCTGCGAGTGATCCGCCTCGCTCAGCCGTTTCGGATAGACGATGACGAGTCCATTGGCATGCTCGCCCGACCACTGCTGCAGCGCATTCGTGCTGTGCAGCTGTTCGACCGGTCGGGTAAGGCGGCCAAGGAAGGTGTATTGGCCATCGTTCGATTCGAAGCTGGCTACGGGGCGATTTTCCCGTTGCGCCTCGGCCACCAGATGACTGACGGGTGCGAAGTCGTAGGCCGGCCACAAGGTCAGGCTGAAGAGGCCGTTCGCCGCTACGGCTGCCACGAGCCCCACGCCCGCCACGCGATAGAGCTCACCCTTGCGAGGCACGGCCAGAACCAGGGCCAACAGCAGATACAACACGCCGAATGGCGGGCTGTGGGAGGCCATGACGGGATACAACGGATCGGACAGTGCATGGCGGGCAACTAGCCTATCCAGCCCGAGCAGGGCCACTCCTGTTGCCGCAAGCAACAGGGCAAGCGGCCAGGGCGACAGCCAGCGACTGCACACCGCACCCGATGCCTCGGCACGGGCGAGCGCGACCGCCATCACCATCGCCATGCCAGCGAACTCGGGCAGCAAGTAGTACGCCTGCTTGCCGCTGATGACCGAGAAGCCAAGCAGTACCGGGATCAGCCACGCAAGGAGAAAGCGCGCACCGGGATCCAGCGGAAGACGCCAGCGCAGCAACGCAACCCACACGCGAGGCCAGAGCGTAAACGGAAATGCCAGCACAGGGAGCAACGGCAGATACCACCAGAACGGATGTGCGTGGGCGAAGGCGTCGACCACGCGGCCCGCGGTCTGGTGCACCAGCAGCATGCGCTGGTACGACTTGCCGCCGATCCATGCCGCCGGGAGCGCCCACGCCATAAGCACGGCGCAAGCAGCTACGCAGCAAATGCCGCCATGGAGATACCACTTGCGGCGGTTCTGTCGCGCCCATTCGCTCCACAGCGGGCCAAGCAACCAGGGCACGCCGGCATGCAACAGCACCACGGGTCCCTTGGTCAGCAAGCCGAGGCCGAGGGCTAGCAGGAATCCACCGAAATGCGGGGCCCTGCCGTGCACGGCTGGTGCCAGGCACAGCAGAGCAGCCAGGACACAATCGGCCATCAACACTTCGTACATGACCTGCAGGCCGAACAGGAACCCGTACGTGAAGGCCAGCAGGATCCACGCGGTGGCGTGCGCGATGCGCGTGTCCTGCGGAAACAGATTGCGTGCCAGGCGCCATGCAAGCAGCAGCTCGATGGCGCCCAGCAGCACCTCCAGCAGGCGTGGCCAGACATCATTGACGCCGGCCACGGCCCAGCCCAGCTGAATCAGCCATAGCAGCAACGGCGGTTTGTCGCTGTAGGGGAGGCCGTTGAGGTACGGCACGAGGATGCTGTGGTGAAGCCACATCTCCCACGCCACGGAAAGCGTCCGTGTCGAATACATGGGCATGGGGCCATGCTGGAAGATGGCAACCAGCGCCATGCCGCCCCAGAGCGGCAACCAAACATAGGGCAGTAGTCGCGCGATGGATTCACGTGAAAGAACGTGGCCTGGCGGCCGCGACGGGATCATGGCGCCAGCGCTTGCCGCAAGGACACGTCGTCATGGCGCGAGGACGCAGGCATGCTTGCGTCGCGCCCCAGCAGTTGAGAGTAGTTCTCCACCACCCGGCAAGCCACCTGGCGCGCCGTCAGGCCGGGGGTCTGGAGCGGGCAGTTGCCTTGTCCGTAAGGTGCGTACACGGACGCATCGGTGACGCAGAACATGCCTATGGTTGCCGTCCGCGACGCCACGGCGAGATGCATGACGCCGCAGTCGGCGGTGATCATGAGATCCACGCCTGCCATCACCGCGCCCATGCGGCGTATGTCGGACGAGTAATAGGCTGGCCACTCCGCGCCCAGCATCGAACGCCCATGCATGGGAATCAGCTCGATGATGCTGGCCGTCGGGCAAAGCAGCTTGAAGGTGTCGATGAACTCGCGCCACCACGACATGGGATACCGCTTTTCGCCCGTGGCATTGGCGAACACGCCGACCACCGGAGGGGACGTGGTTTGCCGGGATTCGGACAGCAGTTGGTTGATTGCGCGGCGGCCGCTATCCATCTCCGGGTCGGTCAATCGAATGTCGAGCGTGGGCACGCTGTCCTGACGGGTGGTTTCAAGTTCCAGGGCCCAGCGCAACAAATTCACCGGCCGCTTGGCCATGTGTTGCCCCGCGATGTCGGTCGGCGCCGCATGGGTCAAGCCATCGCGTTTCGGGTTGTCGCTGAAGCCGAGCTTGTACGTGCCCCGAAGCAGACGCGTCAGCGTCCTGCTGAAGCCGGAGCCGACGCAGGGATCGATGATGAGGTCGTAATGCGTTCCGCGCACGCGTCGAATCAGCCGCAGGAACGGAAGCGGATGCTTGAAGCCACGTTTTGGCAAGCAATACACGTTCTGCACGCTGAAGAAGCTGGCGAACACTTCCTTGGCGATGTCGCCCTCCGAAATGACATCGATTTCCGCCCCCTTGTAGTGCCGTTCGAGCTCGCTGATCAGTGGCGTCAGCAGAACGGTGTTGCCAAGGCGATGGTTGGGCCGGCAGATCAGGATGCGGAAGACTCCCTTGCGTGGAAGCGGGGTATCGCAGCGGCGAGTCAGAATCTGATTCAAGCGGCACCAACGTAGAAGTGGATGGGACGGACGCTGTTGCTACGCGCACAGCGAATTCCGTGCCATTGGCACAACTATTTGATGCACATGGAAAAGACGCCCTCCTTTCGAGACGGGCCGGCATGCAGTCTGCAAAATTTGTCTGCACGAATTGGCGTGCCGACGCGTGCTTCAGGGTGACGCGTGACGCTCCGGGCACGCCGGCAGTTCATTGCCCGGCTTGGATGGAAGCGTGATGGTCATCGCCACACGTACCGACGCGTCCACCTGGCATGCCGCCACGTAGCCAATCGCACCTGGCGTCTTCGCCACGAACTGGACAACGGCATCGGGCGACGCAAGCACGTAGGGTGGACTCACACCCTGGAAGTACTGCTTGTTCCAGTAATCCTGGAGTTGCACACCGTCCATGTGCAGGATCGCGTGCGCAAACGCGTCACGCAGGGAATCTCCGCTCGGGAGGTTGACCGGGGTCAGCCTCCGACCATGGTCGTCCACGAAGATCCTCTTCAGGTAGACGTTGCGCAGCGTGTCCTGATTGAAGGTCAATTGAGGCGCATCGGGCGCGGTAATGATGGCCATCTGCGACGATGCAGCCCAGGACGCCGGGGCGAACGTCAGCAGGCCCCCCATGGCCAGTCGTTCCAACCATTGCCGGATGCGTCCGCGCATGGCTCGTCAGAACAGGATCGCGGCGGAGGCCAGCCAGCCGGTGGGGGCCAGCAGCAGGTTGTGGTTGCCGTCACGGTATTCGATCTTCAGGACGATGCCTTCGATCGGCTTGAAGTTGATGGCCGTGGTGCGGATGGTGCTGGTCTGCTCCGGTGTCGAGGAGCGGTAGCGCTCGTAGCGCTCGATCAGGTAGAACCGGCGCCACAGCGGTATTTCTGTCTGCACGAATCCGCCGCGTTCGTCGGGTCGACGGTCGGTGCTGCTGCGATAGATGGCCTCGCCGGTGAAATCGATGTAATGCGTGGTCCAGCTGAAATCGAGGCCGCTCAGAAAGTACTTGTCGCGAGGCGATTCCAGCTCGTAGCTGAGGGCAGAAGCGCCGACGCTCAGCGAATCCCCGAACAGGTGGTACAGCACCCGGCCACCGACTGCCTGACGAAAATTGTTTTGCAGCGTCTCCGTCGTACCGAAATTGGTGTACGCATTGTCCTGGTCGTCGCCGATCCTTAGGTTCTTCGTGTCGTCGGCAAACACCCAGTAATCGAGGTCGTTCCCATGCACGGGAAGCGTGCCGAACATCATGGCGCCCGTAGCATGGAGCGCGAAGGCCGCCGACGTCGAAAGCGGTCGCGATATCGTCCAGGTCAGCGGGTCGGCATGCACCAGATTCCACTCGCCGACGGGGGTGAGGAACTTGCCGAAGCGGAAGTTGACGTACGGGTTTGCGTGGTAGTCGACGTACAGGCGCTCGACATCCAGCTCGGCGTCGTCGACATCGGTGCGTCCCCGGCTGGTCACCGGGTTGGCAGCGTCGATCTCGGTGAACAACTGCCACTGTGCCCCGATGTCCTGGGTCAGGAACAGGCTGAAGTCGTGGACGTTGTAACTGGTCTTGGTGCCCTGGACGTCATAGAAGTTGAAGTCCGCGTAACCGCCTATCCGCAGCCCCGTGCCGGGGAAGTACAGGCCCTGGCCCAGCGTGTAAGGGGCCGGTTGCCAAACGCTGCTTGCGTTGCCACTGTCGGCAGCCACGGCTACCGATGCGTGCGCAAGCCCGAACAGCAAGGCGGCCACGCCATAGCGCAAAAAGCGGCACAGGTACCTGTTCATGGAGTTGTTACCGGCAAGTGCATGGAGCGGAGCCGACACGTATGGGCCATGTCGTCGAGTATGCGAAACCTCAAGGAAGGCGCACTCCCCATGTCGGATCGGCGCCGCACGAATTCTGCGACACTGGGATAGGAGACCGCAAAACAGCACCCCTGACCATGGGCGCCCCCAGTACCACCCTCACGCGACGGCATTCAATTGACAATACGAGCCGCCCTTTTTCGCCTGCTGTTCTGGACTCTGCTGGGCACGGTGCTGGTCGTGGGCGCGTTGTCGTTTTACCAGTTCCGCACCGCGCTCAGAACGGAGATCGCGGCGAACCTCCGGTTCGGCGCCAGCACGGTCATGCAGCGCATCGATACCTTGCTGTTCTCCCATATCGAGAACATGCGCGTGTGGAGCGGGCTGGAGGTCATGCAGGACATCCGCATCCACGACGTGGACAAGCGCTTGTCGCACTTTCTTTCGGACCTGCATGCAGGACAGGGAAGTGCCTACACTGCCCTGCTGTGCACGGACGAATATGGGCGGGTGGTCGCGGCCAGCCAAGCGGCCTATATCGGGACGATGGCGCCGGTCGCCAGGTCCTGGCGCGTCATTCCCGGCGACAGGCTCGGCGGCGTGAGCCTGGCACGGGTTCCCGATGCCGATGGCGGAACGACCCTTTTGCGCACGGCGATCCCCAATGCATTCGGTGAAGGCAGCCTTGGCTATCTCTATGCCGTGCTCGACCGGCATGTCGCACAGCAACTGCTGGACGATGCCGTTGACCACGGGCCGCGGAGCCTGTTGTTGCTTGATGAAAATGGCCACGTGATCGCGGCGTCTGCCGCGCTGCGCGCACGCATCGATGTGGGTCGACTGACGCTGAACTGGCGCCTGCCTGATCATGGTGCCGTGTCTTACGTGCGCGATGGCGGCGTGCTGGGCTACGGCACGGTTCTGGTAGGCGTGGCCAGATCCGAGGGCTATCAGCAATTCCAGGGCCTAGGTTGGCACATCGTGATGGTGGAGCCCACTCTTGTGTCCTTCGGGCCGATATGGCGCTTGTTGTGGGCGATGCTGGTGGTTCTCGTGCTGACCCTGATCGCCGGTCTGTGGATCTCTTCGCATCTGGCCCATCGCATCGCCTTGCCGATCATGACCCTCACCGATTTCACGCGCAGCTTCCGTCAACGCGACGTAGCCCTGGTGCCATTGCCAGCCACCAACATCCTCGAACTCAAGGAGCTGCATCACGCCTACGCGGAGATGATCGATGACTTGGCGAAGTCGCGCGAGCAGGTCGTACGCGCAGGCAAGCTCGCGGTCGTGGGGGAAATGGCGGCGATCATGGCGCACGAAGTACGCACGCCTCTCGGCATCCTGCGCAATTCAGCGCAGCTGTTGCAGCGGCAACCCGAACTGGGGGAGCGGGAACGCGAGCTCATCGGCTTCATCTTCAGCGAAACCGAGCGGCTCAATCGCCTGGTGACCCTGTTGCTCGAATGCGCGCGCCCGACGCAACCGGATTTCAGACCGCACGATCTGCATGCCATCATCGACAGTGTGCTGAGCATTCTGGCGTCGCGGGCCGAGAAGGCAGATGTTTCGCTCTCCTGCAGCTTCGCCGAGCCAGAACTGATCTTCCTGTGCGACCGGGAGCAGATCATGCAGGTACTGCTCAACTTGGTACTGAACGCACTCGCATTTGTCGGCGACCATGGACACGTGCAGATTGCCACGCGACTCGACGGTCCGGTATTGCAGATTTCCGTGAGGGACGACGGACCCGGCGTACCCCTCGCACTTCGGCAAGCCATCTTCGATCCCTTTTTCAGCCGCCGCGAAGGTGGCATCGGCCTCGGGCTGACCATCGTGCAACAGATCGTGCATGTGCATGGTGGCGAGATCGCCGTGGGCGAAAGCCCGTGGGCCGGGGCATCCTTCAATCTCACCTTTGCAATGAACAGGCAGGATCGATGAGCGCCAAGCGCATCCTCATAGTCGACAACGAAGCCAAGATGCGGCGCATCCTGGAGCTGTCGCTCAAGGCAATGGGGCATATCGTGTCCGAAGCCGCGGACGGGGCCGCGGCGCTGTCCATTGTCGAAAAACAAGCTGTCGACCTGGTCCTGACCGACTTGCGCATGCCGGGCATGGACGGCATTGCCCTGCTCGCCGCGTTGCGCGAGCGGGGCATGGACGTTCCCGTCATCGTGATGACGGCCTATGGCACCATCGAAACGGCCGTAGAGGCCATGAAGCTCGGCGCGGTCGATTACATCATTCGCCCATTCGAAATGGAGACCGTCGAAATGGCGGTCACCCGGGCGCTGGCCATGCAGGCTGTGCAGCGCGAGAACAGCTTCCTGCGCGAGGAGGTTTCGCGCGGCTGGGGTGCCTTCGTCGGAACAAGCGTCGCCATGCAATCGCTCTACGAGCTGATCCGCCAGGTGGCGTCAACACGCAGCAATGCCTTCATTGTCGGAGATACCGGCACAGGCAAGGAGCTGGTGGCACGCGCCATCCACGAAGCCTCTGGTCGGACGGGCTTGTTCGTGCCGATCAACTGCGCAGCCATCCCGGCAGAGTTGCTGGAGAGCGAGCTTTTCGGACATGTCAAAGGTGCGTTTACCGGCGCCGTGCGCGATCGCGTCGGGAAATGCGAGCTGGCCAGCACGGGCACGATCTTTCTCGACGAAATCACCGAGATGCCCGCCAACCTGCAAGTCAAGTTGCTGCGCGTGCTGCAGGAAGGGTGCATTGAAAGGCTGGGAGCCAACGGAACGGTTCCGGTGGATCTGCGGATCGTGTCGGCCACCAACCGGGATCTGCAGCAAGCGGTGGAAAGCGGCGCGTTGCGGCGGGATTTGTATTTCCGCCTCAACGTCGTGCGCATCGATGTGCCAGGACTTCGCGATCGCCGAGGTGACATCGCCCTGCTGGCCAATCACTTTCTACGCAAACATGCGCTGGAGCTGGGTCGTGCCGTGCCCAGCCTGGATTCGCATGTGCTGCAGCGTCTCGAAGCTTATGAATGGCCCGGCAATGTGCGCGAACTCGAGAACATCATGGAGCGCGCGGTTGTTCTGTGCCGTGGCGAAGAGATCACCCTGGCGCATCTGCCGGTGGAGCTGGTCCATCAGCCGCCCAGCCGCTCCGCACCACCCGTCACGCTTGTCGACAATGAAGGTTCCCTCAACCTGAAGGCTCAAGTCGAAGAACTCGAATGTCGACTCATCAAATCAGCGCTGGCGCGTAGCGCCAATAACAAGGCGGCAGCAGCCCGCCTGCTTGGCATCAGCGAACGGACCCTCTGGTACAAGCTCAAGACATATAAGGTGGAGAGCTAGACCGGATTGCCCGGCACCCGCCAATGGCCGCGAACAAATTGACCAAGTTCTGGCGGAAGTTCTAGCCAAGATCCTCCGCTGGCGTGGTCCGGGAATGCATGACGACCGGTGCCCAGGTGCAGCCAGGAAGCCGAGAGGCGTAGCGGACTCCCTGGGTCCTCAGGGCCTTGTCATTGAAAGCAGAACGCAACGGGGCGGCGCTGATCGAAGCATCGAGGTCAACCCGGGCTAGGTCTAACGCATGCTGATGCGCCGTCAGCAATTCCAGTGGACGAAGGCTGCGAGTCACTTCACGCCTGCCTGTCTCACGTTCTTGATGCGAAGACAAATCTCTGTCGAAAGTGCCAGATGCCTAAGGGTGCCAATCGGAGATAACTGGAGTACGCATATCAGCTCAGTGCGGAGCGACGAAACCCAGCCTCGAAAAAGCAAAAACCCCTGTAAAACAGGGGCTTCGCAGTACTGGCGGAGAGAGAGGGATTCGAACCCTCGATAAGGCTTTTGACCCTATACTCCCTTAGCAGGGGAGCCCCTTCGGCCACTCGGGCATCTCTCCGGGATTTGGTGTCGCTGCGAGCCGGCAAGGATACCTGCCGGTCGACTCGGCGTAAAGCCCGAAGGCCGTGGATCAGTGGTTTTCGTCGCCGTGCCCAGTGCCCGGCTCGTGGCCGCTCTTGATGCGCTGGTAGATTTCTTCGCGATGCACGGCAACGTCCTTGGGCGCATTGATACCGATGCGCACCTGATTGCCCTTCACGCCCAGAACGGTGACGGTCACCTCGTCGCCGATCATCAGGGTTTCGCCAACCCTGCGGGTCAGAATCAACATGGTTGCTGCTCCATTGGTTCCTGGTTCCAGACCTGCAGACGATGGCGCCTCACCCCTGAGCCTCCATCACTACAGTTCGACGATCGATCCGTCGAAGGCCCTACCGCCTTCCCGGCTCACCATCCCGGCTACCTGCCGCGGCAATCATTCATTGTCCGCAAACTGCAACCGTGGGGATTCGAACGATACTAACGAGCATCCATCCTTGGCGCAATGCGCACGAGTACGCCTTTACTCATCGCAATGAATACCCTGTTCAGGCCCTCAACTGGTCCGAAACCCACAGCGGCAGGCCCGCCAGGATCGTTGACAGGTCGGGCGCGTCAATGCCGCCGCCTTGCGCCATGTCTGGCCGACCGCCGCCCTTGCCGTCGATCTGCTTTGCCACGTGCGCAACCACGTCGCCGGCCTTGATGCGGCCCAGCGCGCCGCCGTGCACGCCGGCGATCAACGAGACGCGACCGTCCGCCGCACCCGCCAGCAGGACCACGCAGTCGCCCAGTTGCTGCTTGAGCTGATCCACGCTATCGCGCAAGGCCTTGGCGTCCAGCCCCTCCAACCTGGCGGCCACCACCTTGATGCCTTGGACATCCTGTGCGTCGCCGGCCAGCTCAGCCGTGGCGGATCCGGCCGCCTTGGCGCGCAGCGATTCCAGCTCGCGCTCCAGCTTTTTCTGCTTGTCGAACAACTGGCGCAGCTTTTCGACGGCATCGTCGCCGCTGCTGGAAAGCAGGTGCGACAGCTCGCCGAGGCGACGCTCCTCGTCGCCCACGAAGGCCAACGCGCCGGCACCGGTGACCGCCTCGATGCGGCGTACGCCGGAGGCCACGCCGGACTCGGCCACGACCTTGAACAGACCGATGTCGCCGGTGCGGCCCACGTGGGTGCCGCCGCACAGCTCGGTGGAGAACTCGCCCATCTTCAGCACGCGCACTTCGTCACCGTATTTCTCGCCGAACAGTGCCATGGCGCCGAAGGCGATGGCGTCGTCGTAGGCCATGTGGCGCACTTCGGCGGCCGCGTTGCGGCGCACCTCGGCGTTGACCAGGGCCTCCACCTCGGCGAGCTCTCCACGGCTCAGAGGTTTGTGGTGGGCGAAATCGAAGCGCAGGCGCTCGGGGGCCACCAGCGAACCCTTCTGCGTGACGTGCGTGCCCAGCACCTTGCGCAGCGCGGCGTGCAGCAGATGGGTGGCGGAATGGTTGAGCACGATGGACTGACGGCGTGCGGTGTCAACCTGCGCGTCCACCACGTCGCCGGTCTTCAGCGGCTGCACGCCATGCCAGGTGCCGGCATGGCCGAAGAACACGCCGCCCATCTTCAATGTATCGGCCACCTCGAAGCGGCCGCCGGCTTGCGACAACGTACCGGTATCGCCCACCTGGCCACCGGATTCGGCGTAGAACGGCGTGCGGTCGAGTATCACGAAGCCCTGTTCGCCTTCGTCGAGCTGTCCGACCTGGCGGCCATCGCGCACGATGCCCAGCACCTTGCTTCCGGTCGCAGCCAAAGCGTCGTAGCCGAGGAAGACGGTGGGTGCGAGCTGGCTGGCGAGTTCCGCCGGCATCTGGCCCTTGGCCTCGAACTTGCCCGCGGCGCGGGCGCGCTCGCGCTGCTCGTTCATTAGCACGTCGTAACCGGCCATAGCCTCCGCGTCGACCTTCGTCCCTCGTTCACGAACTACGTCCGCAATCAAATCGGGCGGACATCCGTAAGTGTCATGAAGGAGGAAAAGGTGTTCTCCAGTCAGGTGTCCTTTGCTCTGATGCAGGTAGCTCTCAAGATGCATCATCCCCGAGTCCAAAGTTTGAGCGAAGGATCTCTCCTCCGCCTTAAGGACTTCTTCGACAAATTGTTGCCGCTCAATGAGCTCGGGATAAGCCTCACCCATTTCTTCAACCAATGGCTGGACCATGCGCCAGAAATATCCGTCCGCGCTTAGCCCGTGCAATTTATAAATGTGGCGAATCGCTCGACGAATGATTCGACGCAGTACATAGCCACGCCCTTCATTGGAGGGTTGCACACCATCCACGATCAGAAACGAGCAGGCGCGCACGTGGTCGGCGATCACGCGCAACGACTGGTTGGCGAGATCTTTCGTGCCGGTCAGTTCCGCCGCCACCTTGATCAGGTGCTGGAACAGGTCGATCTCGTAGTTGGAATGCACGTGTTGCAGCACGGCGGCCAGGCGCTCCAGGCCCATGCCGGTGTCCACGCAGGGCGCGGGCAGTTTCGACAGCGTGCCGTCGGGCGCGCGATCGAACTGCATGAACACCAGGTTCCAGATCTCGATGTAGCGGTCACCGTCCTCGTCGGGCGAGCCGGGCGGGCCACCGGCCACGTCCGCGCCGTGGTCGTAGAAGATCTCGGTACACGGACCGCAGGGGCCGGTGTCGGCCATCTGCCAGAAGTTGTCGGAAGCAAACGGCGCCCCCTTGTTGTCGCCGATGCGCACGATGCGCTCGGCCGACACGCCGACTTCCTTGTGCCAGATGTCGTAGGCCTCGTCGTCGGTGTGGTAGACGGTGACCCAGAGCTTTTCGGGCGGCAGCTTGAGCACCTGGGTGAGCAGCTCCCATGCCCAGGTGATCGCTTCGCGCTTGAAGTAGTCGCCGAACGACCAGTTGCCCAGCATCTCGAAGAAAGTGTGGTGGCGCGCGGTGTAGCCCACGGCATCCAGGTCGTTGTGCTTGCCGCCCGCGCGCAGGCAGCGCTGCACGTCGGCCGCACGCACATAGGAGAGCTTTTCGCTGCCCAGGAACACGTTCTTGAACGGCACCATGCCCGAGTTGGTGAACAGCAAAGTCGGGTCACTGGCCGGCACCAACGACGCGGAGGGCACGATGGTGTGGCCTTTCGCGCGGAAAAAGTCGAGGAAGGTTGAACGGATGTCGGCGGTTTTCATTCGTGACGGCAATGGCTGCGAGGAGGTACGCCGCTACTCCGCCGCGATCAAGTCTCCTCGTCGGCTTCGTCCACTTCGGCGTGGGTCGCATATCTTACCGTGGCGGCGGAAAAACCGCGCCGCAGGAGGAATTGCGCCCTCTTCCCCTGCTCCTCGCGATCCGCGGCGGCCTTGCCGCCGTAGCGGCGGCGTAGCTGGTTGACAGCACTCGCCTGCCAGTCCACTTCGGATTCGTCCAGCAGGCGGCGGATCGCCGCATCGGCCAAACCGTGGGTTTTCAGCTCCATGCGGATGCGCGCGGGGCCGTAGCCTTGCGAAGCGCGATTGCGCAGGAGCATGGCGGCAAAGCGTTCATCGTCCTGGTAATGCTGCTCGCCCAGCCTGGCCAAGGCTGCGTCAGACTCTTCGCCGGCGTAGCCACCCTGATCCAGCTTGCGGCGGAGTTCGCGTTTCGACTGCTCGCGGCGGGCCAGCAGGCCCAGTGCCTTGTCGTAGGCGCTGGAGCGCGGTTTGCCGGTGTTGTCGCTCTGCTTGCGCTTCATGGGAGCTTGCCGTATCGCCAAATTCGGCATTTGCCCCAGGCTAGCTCGCCTGCGGCGGACTTTCGAACGCCTGCCGCAAGCGACAGGGCAGTTTCGGCCGCCTGCCAGCGTCCGAGTTCCTTCTTTAGCTGGCGCACGCCACCGCAGGAGCGGCGGCGAACAGCGAAGCCGGCCCGAAGGGCAGAGGGCAGAGCCTGTCCCGGACTCGATCCGGGAATGCCCCGAGTCAAGAGAAGGAACCAAGAGAAGTGGCCTGACTTGACGTCGGACCTACGAGCAGGCTGTGTCGAGGACTTCGGATCGACTCACAGCGATACGACCTGCCATGCGGCCACACCGCGCCGTATCTGAAGACCGAGGATTGCGCCTCCGCGGGGCGGAGGCGCAATGCGATCAGGCTTCTTCCAGCGCCTCCTCGGAGGCCGAAGCCTTGCCTGCATTGCTCACCAGCAGGCGGACGCGCAGCTCGGCGTCGATCTCGTTGGCGACGGCGGGGTTGTCCCTGAGGAACTGGCGGACGTTTTCCTTGCCCTGGCCGATGCGGTCGCCCTTGTAGCTGTACCAGGCCCCGGACTTGTCGATCAGGTTCTGCGCCACGCCCAACTCGATGATCTCGCCTTCGCGCGAGGTGCCTTCGCCATAGAGGATCTCGAACTCGGCCTGGCGGAACGGCGGCGCCACCTTGTTCTTGACCACCTTGACGCGGGTCTCGGAACCGATGACCTCTTCGCCCTTCTTCACCGCACCGGTGCGACGGATGTCCAGGCGCACCGAGGCGTAGAACTTCAGCGCATTGCCGCCGGTGGTGGTTTCGGGGCTGCCGAACATCACGCCGATCTTCATGCGGATCTGGTTGATGAAGATCACCAGGCAGTTGGATTTCTTGATGTTGGCGGTGAGCTTGCGCAGCGCCTGGCTCATCAGGCGGGCATGCAGGCCGACGTGGGAGTCGCCCATCTCGCCTTCGATTTCGGCCTTGGGCGTGAGCGCAGCCACCGAATCCACCACCACCACGTCCACCGCACCGGAACGCACCAGCATGTCGGCGATTTCCAGCGCCTGTTCGCCCGTGTCGGGCTGGGAGACCAGCAGATCGTCCACGTTCACGCCAAGCTTCTGGGCATAGGTGGGATCGAGCGCATGCTCGGCGTCGACGAAGGCCGCGGTGCCGCCGTTCTTCTGGCAGTTGGCGATCACCTGCAGGGTGAGCGTGGTCTTGCCCGAGGATTCCGGTCCGTAGATTTCGACCACGCGGCCGCGCGGCAGGCCACCCACGCCCAGCGCGATGTCCAGACCCAGCGAACCGGTGGACACGGTTTCGATCGCCTCGTTGGTGCGATCGCCCATGCGCATCACGGCACCCTTGCCGAACTGCTTTTCGATCTGGCCGAGGGCAGAGGCGAGCGCCTTGCGCTTGTTGTCATCCATCGTCTTGGTTCCGGTTGGCTGCGAATGTGGGGCCATGATGCCCGGGCTGCATCTCACGGGCTGCGATCACGGCGAACATGAAGTATCCCACACCGGTCAAGCCTTACCGTCGGCAGGCAACGCCTCACTCGGTCAGGGTTTTCCGCAGGCCGGCGAGCGCGGCGGCCACGGTCTGGCGGCGCACCGCTTCGCGGTCGCCGGCGAACTGGAACAGTTGCGCATGGGCATAGCCACCGCGCCGCTTCCAGGCGATCCAGACGGTGCCCACCGGTTTGTCCGCGGTGCCGCCGCTGGGGCCGGCGATGCCGGTGACTGCCACCGTCACACCGGCGCCGAAACGGGCCAGCGCGCCGGCAACCATCTGCAGTGCGACCTCCTCGCTCACCGCGCCGACACGCTCCAGCGTGCGCGGATCGACACCCAGCAGCGCCTGCTTGGCCTCGTAGCTGTAGGTCACCACGCCGGCGGCGAACCACACCGAACTGCCCGGCAGGTCGGTGAGCGTCTTGGCGATCCAGCCGCCGGTGCACGATTCGGCGGTGACCAGCATCAGCCGCTGGCGCTGGGTCTCGTCCGCCACTGCCTGCGCCAGCCCGCGCAATTCGGCATCGGTAGGAACAGACGACAACTCCATGCGAGACTCCCGCTCTTCAAGACCGGCACGTTAACGCGGATCGGCCACCCTGTTCCACCCACGCGCAATTACGCATGAGCCAAGACGATCTCTCCCTGCACACCCCGCTGATGCGCCAGTACCTCACCGCGAAGGCGGCGCATCCCGACGTGCTCCTGTTCTTCCGCATGGGCGATTTCTACGAGCTGTTCTACGACGATGCGCGCAAGGCGGCACGGCTGCTGGACATCACGCTGACCCAGCGCGGGCAGTCGGCGGGGGCACCGATCCCGATGGCTGGCGTGCCCTACCACGCGGTGGAGAACTACCTGGCCAAGCTGGTACGCCTGGGCGAGTCGGTGGCGATCTGCGAACAGATCGGCGACCCGGCGCTGGCCAAGGGCATCGTGGAGCGCAAGGTGGTGCGCGTGGTCACGCCGGGCACGGTGACCGACGCCGCGCTGCTGGAGGAGCGTCGCGACAACCTGCTGCTGGCGATCAGCGCGGGCGCGAAGGACGGCTACGGTCTCGCCTGGGTGGATCTCTCCAGCGGCCGTTTCTTGCTCAGCGAAGTGCCGGGCGTCGAAGCGCTGGCCGCGGAACTCGCGCGCCTGCAGCCGGCCGAGACGCTGGTGGATGAAAGCGTGGCCTGGCCGAAGCTGGTTTCCGCACTGCCCGGCCTGCGCAAGCGGCCCCCATGGCATTTCGAGAGCGACGCCGCACGGCGCGAACTCAACCGTTTCTTTGGCACGCGCGACCTCGGCGGCTTCGGCGTGGACCAGCTGCCGCTGGCCATCGGCGCCGCCGGCTGTCTGCTCGGCTACGTTGAGGAAACCCAGAAGAGCGCCCTGCCGCATCTCAGCGGCATGGCCGTGGAATCCGCCGGCGAGACCATCGCGCTGGATGCCGCCACGCGCCGCAACCTGGAACTCGACACGCATCCCAGCGGCCGCACCGAACACACCCTGCTCGGCGTGCTGGACGAAACCGTGACGCCGATGGGCGCGCGCCTGCTGCGCCGCTGGCTCAACCGGCCACTGCGTTCGCGCGCGGTGCTGCGTGCGCGCCATCACGCCACCGGCGCGCTGATCGACAACCGCCAGTACGAGGCATTGCGCGATCAACTGCGCGGCATCGGCGATCTGGAGCGCATTCTCGCGCGTGTGGCGCTGCGTTCGGCAAGGCCGCGCGATCTCTCCACCTTGCGTGATGGCTTGTTGGCAGCGCCCGTAATCAGTGCGCTCATCCATGAGTGCGAAGATCAAGAAGCGGCCATCCATGGCCGCACTCTTCAACAAGAGCCCGCTCCGTTGCTGCAATCGCTGGTGAAGCGTATCGGCGACCACGCCGATAGTGCCGCCCTGCTTGCAAGCGCCATCGTGGCGCAGCCACCGGTACTGCAACGCGACGGCGGCGTCATCGCCGACGGCTACGACGCCGAGCTGGACGAATTGCGCCGGCTGTCCACCCACGCCGACCAGTACCTGGTGGAACTGGAAGAACGCGAGAAGACTGCCAGCGGCATCCCCACGCTCAAGGTGGGCTACAACCGCGTGCACGGCTACTACATCGAGATCAGCAAGGCGCAGTCGGACAAGGCGCCTACTCACTACACGCGCCGCCAGACCACCAAGAACGCCGAGCGCTACATCACCGAGGAGCTCAAGCAGTTCGAGGACAAGGTACTCAGCGCGAAGGAACGCTCGCTGATGCGCGAGCGCGCGCTGTACGAGGCGCTGCTCGACACGCTCACCGGGCAACTGGAACCGCTCAAGCAGGCTGCCGCCGCCATCGCGGAACTGGATGTGCTGGCCACGCTGGCCGAGCGCGCCGAGACGCTGGACTGGGCAGTGCCGGAACTCGCCGACGAACCCGGCATCGCCATCGAGCGCGGCCGCCACCCCGTGGTGGAAAAGGTCCGCGAGGAACCGTTCGAGCCGAACGACCTCGCCCTCGACGACGCCCGCCGCATGCTGGTCATCACCGGCCCCAACATGGGCGGCAAGAGCACCTACATGCGGCAGAACGCGCTGATCGTGCTGCTCGCCCATATCGGCAGCTACGTGCCGGCCAGCCGCGCCGTGATCGGTCCTGTCGACCGCATCTTCACCCGCATCGGCGCGGGCGACGACCTTTCGCGCGGCCAGTCCACCTTCATGGTGGAGATGAGCGAAACCGCCAACATCCTGCACAACGCCACTGCGCACAGCCTAGTGTTGATGGACGAAGTGGGCCGCGGCACCAGCACCTACGACGGCCTAGCGCTGGCGCGCGCTGCAGCGGTGCATCTGGCCGCAACGAGCCGGGCCTTCACGTTGTTCGCCACACACTATTTCGAGCTGACCGAACTCGCCAACGAATTTTCCGGCATCGCCAACGTGCATCTCGACGCCGTCGAATACGGCGAGCAACTGGTGTTCATGCACGCAGTGAAGGAAGGCCCTGCCAACCGCAGCTTCGGCCTGCAGGTGGCGGCACTGGCCGGCCTGCCGAAGGCAGTGATCGCCGATGCCCGGCGCACGTTGGCGGAACTGGAGCACGGCATGCATGCGCACGTCGGCGCACCGGCACCTGCCGCCGATGCCTCGCCGCAGCTCGGCCTGTTCGCTCCGTCGGCGCCCTCGGCGGTGGAACATGCGCTGGATGCCATCGACCCCGATACGCTGGCGCCGCGTGACGCGCTGGAAGCGCTCTACCGGCTCAAGCAGCTGCGCTGAGAGCGGCATCGACACCTCTCCATCACGGCCTGCCCGACATACTCGCGGCTTCACGCCAGACGATAGTCTCGCACTATCGCCGGTATTGGAATATTCGAATTCCACGAATGGCTGGAGCTGCGTAGATTGGTTCGGGCCACCCCACGCACGAGGAGAGAGCCCATGTCCGCCGAAGCGAAGTGCCCCTTCCACCAGACGATCACCGGGACCACCAACCGCGACTGGTGGCCGAACCAGTTGCGGCTCGACCTGTTGAGCCAGCATTCCGAAAAATCCAGTCCGCTGGGCAAGACGTTCGGTTACCGCGACGAATTCAAGAAACTCGACTACACCGCGCTGAAGAAGGACCTGCTGACGCTGATGACCGATTCGCAGGACTGGTGGCCCGCCGACGGCGGCAGCTATGCCGGCCTGATGATACGCATGGCCTGGCACAGCGCCGGCACCTACCGCGTCGGCGACGGGCGCGGCGGCGCGGGGCGCGGGCAGCAGCGCTTCGCCCCGCTCAATTCGTGGCCGGACAATGTCGGCCTCGACAAGGCGCGCCGCTTGCTGTGGCCGATCAAGCAGAAATACGGCCAGCGGATTTCCTGGGCCGACCTGATCGTGCTGGCCGGCAATGTCGCACTGGAATCCAGCGGCTTCCGCACCTTCGGCTTCGCCGCGGGACGCGAGGACGTGTGGGAACCCGACCTCGACGTGTCCTGGGGCAACGAAACCGAATGGCTGGCGGCGAGCAGCACGCCGGGCAGCCGCTATTCGCACGGCAAGCCCGGCGAGCGCACGCTCGACAATCCGCTGGGCGCCGTGCAGATGGGCCTGATCTACGTGAATCCGGAAGGCCCCGACGGCAACCCCGACCCGCTCGCCGCCGCACACGACATCCGCGAGACCTTCGCGCGCATGGCCATGGACGACGAGGAAACCGTGGCGCTGATCGCCGGTGGCCACACCCTCGGCAAGACCCACGGCGCCGCGCCGGCCAGCCACGTCGGCGACGTGCCGGAAGCCGCCTCGCTGGAGCAGCAGGGCCTGGGTTGGGCCAGCACGTTCGCCAGCGGCAAGGGCAAGGATGCGATCGGCTCCGGCCTGGAAGTCACCTGGACGCGCACGCCATCGCAATGGAGCAACGACTTCTTCAAGTTCCTGTTCGACTTCGAGTGGGAGCTGGAAAAGAGTCCGGCCGGCGCGCATCAGTGGGTCGCCAAGGGCAGCGACGCGATCATCCCCGGCCCCACCGCCGATTCGCCGAAGCGCCGGCCGACCATGCTCACCACGGACCTGTCGCTGCGCTTCGATCCCGCCTACGAAAAAATCTCGCGCCATTTCCGCGACGATCCGCAGGCGTTCGCCAACGCCTATGCGCGCGCGTGGTTCAAGCTGACCCATCGCGACCTCGGCCCCAAGGCGCGCTACCTCGGTCCGGAAGTGCCGACGGAAGATCTGCTCTGGCAAGACCCTCTGCCCAAGGCCACGCATCACCCCAGCGCCGCCGACATCGCCGACCTCAAGGCGAAGATCGCCGCCTCAGGCCTGACCGTGTCGCAACTGGTTTCGCTGGCCTGGGCTTCGGCCTCCACCTTCCGCGGCGGAGACAAGCGCGGCGGCGCCAACGGCGCGCGCATCCGGCTGGCTCCGCAGAAGGACTGGGCGGTCAACGCGCTGGTCATCAAGGCGCTGCCGAAGCTGGAAGAAATCCAGAAGGCCTCCGGCAAGGCTTCGCTGGCCGACGTGATCGTGCTGGCCGGCGGCGTGGGCATCGAGATGGCGGCCAAGACGGCGGGCATCGCCGTCGAGGTGCCGTTCTCGCCGGGCCGCGTGGATGCCGGCGCCGAACAGACCGACGTCGAATCCTTCGGTTATCTGGAGCCGTATGCCGACGGTTTCCGCAACTACCTCAAGGCGAAATCGGATGTCCCTGCCGAGCATCTGCTGATCGACAAGGCGCAACGGCTCACCCTGACCGCACCGGAGATGACCGCATTGGTCGGCGGCCTGCGTGTACTGAACGCCAATCATGACGGCAGCGCGCACGGCGTGTTCACCGGCAACCCCGGTGTGCTCAGCAACGATTTCTTCGTCAACCTGCTGGACATGGCCACCGAATGGAAGCCAGCCGGCGACCTGTTCGAAGGCCGCGACCGCAGGACCGGCGTGACGAAGTACACCGGCACCCGCGTCGACCTGGTATTCGGCTCGAACTCGGTGCTGCGCGCGCTGGCCGAGGTCTACGCCAGCTCCGATGGCAAGGAGAAGTTCGTGCGCGACTTCGTGGCAGCGTGGGCCAAGGTCATGAGCCTCGACCGTTTCGATCTGGCCTGATCTGCGGCGCGGCGTTGCAGATAAAGAAACCGGCGTCACGCGACACCGGTTTCCTTTTCCATTGCCTGGCGACCCGAGGCGCCTATGAATTGCCAAGGGCCGGCGGCGCCGCGTGCGCCTCGTCCGGCATCGCGATATCGGGAATCGCATCCCATTCGGCCTGGCTCACTCCGTGCGGCAGCCCGGGCTCAGTGGTCGATGTGCGCGCCGGCAGGCGCCCGGCCACCACCAATTGGCAAATGCGCTCGAACACTTCCTCGCGACCGAACGGCTTCTTCATGAAGTCGTCGGCGCCGTAACGCTGCACGTAGAACTGTTCGGTAGCCTGCACGTTGCCGCTGATCATCACGATGGGAACATGCTGGGTGGCGGCCTCGCGCCGCAGGGTACGCAACACCTCGAAGCCGGACATGCCAGGCAACACGATGTCGAGGAAAATCAACGCCGGCTGCTCGCTCCGCGCCAGCGCCAGCGCGGCTTCGCCATCTTCGGCCTTGAGCACCTCATAGCCGTCCTGCGCGAGCATCTTGCCCAGCACCGCGCGAATCGTCGCGGAATCGTCCACCACCAGCACACGGGTGGCCACCGGCGCACGCACGCGAGGCTCGCTGAGGCGACGCTCGCTGCCAACCAGCCGCTTGAACAAACCAAAACCAGCCATCCCCTGCCCCTTCGCCGGCGAAGGCGCCCGCGTCGACGCAGTTTCCGCGTCGGCACGGGCGGACGCAAGCGAACAGACTCAAGGCTTCGCCGCGCGTACCTGCGGCTCGTAGCAGAGCAGCATGTTGCCGTTACCGAAACGCCGCGACTGGGTGAGGCGCAGATCCATCGCGACGTCGAAACCACCGAACAGCGACCTCCCCGGGCGGCCCAGTACGATCGGGATGATCACCAGCTGGTACTCGTCGATCAGCCCGGCGTGCCCCAGCGAAGCCACCAAACGGCCGCTACCGAGGATCACCAGGTCTGCTCCGGGTTCCCGTTTGAGCGTCTGCAGTCGCGACACTGCATCGCCTTGCAGCAGTGTGGTGTTGTTCCATTCGGCCTCATCCAGCGTGTGCGAGCAGACGAACTTCGGCACCGCGTTCATGCGTTCGGCCACCAGCGGTTCGTTCTGCGCCGCCGCTGACGAGGGCCACCAGGACGCCATCATCTGATAGGTGACGCGCCCGAACACCAGTTCACCGCCACTGCCTGCGTTGCCCTGCACGAAAGCATCCCACTCCGCGTCGCGTTCCCGCCGGTGGGTCCAGCCGAAGTCGCCGTCCGTGCGGGCGTAACAACCGTCCAGCGTCACCATTTCGAATGCAATGAGCCTGCGCATAATGGATACCCGGATGATGTGAATGGGATCAGGCCGCGGCGCCGACGGCAGTCGTGCTCGGGAAGGGTTCACGCCACGCCGGCATGGCCTGCAACTGCCTATGCCAGCGCGCAAGATGTTCGAAGCCCTCGAGCGGCAAGCGGGCTTCCTTCGCCCAGCCCAACGGAGTGGAAACCGCGAAATCCGCCACGCCGAGCCGGTCGCCCACCAGCCATTCGCGCTTGGCCAGGTGCGCGTCGAGGACGGCCGCGAAATGCCGGAAGAACTTCTCGGCCTCCGCCACGGCGGCCGCATCGGGTTCGCCCAGGCCCAGCCAGGGCTTGATCAGATGCTCGAAATACAGCGCACCGCCGTGCCGCAGGAAGTGCGCCTGGTTCCAGGACAGCCAGCGCAACACCTCGACCTGCAGCGTAGGAACGGTTGGCCACAGGTCCGAGCCGGCCAGCGTCGCCAGATGCACCATGATCGCGTCCGCCTCCCACAGGTGCAGCTCGCCATCGACCAGCAGCGGCACCTTGCCGTTCGGATTCAGCGCGAGATACGGCGGCTGGCGGTGCTCGCCGCGCGCGAGATCGACACGCACATAGTCGACCGGCGATTCGAGATACCGCGCCACGGCACAGGCTCGGCGAGGGTTGAAGGTCTCGGCGTAGTACAGCTTCATGGGGTGCTCCTCGGTGATGGAGGAGCACAGTCTGCGTCGTATCTATATATGTTCAAGAACATATTCAGCCTCGGCGCTACGCTGTGCCGGTACCGGAGGAGACCGCCATGCCATATAGCGCCGAACACAAGCAGCAGATCCGCTCACGCATCGTCGAGTGCGCCCGTGTGCTGTTCAACCGCAAGGGTTTCACCGAGGTCTCGATCGACGAGATCATGGCCAGCGCCAAGCTCACCCGCGGCGGCTTCTACAACCACTTCCGCACCAAGGAGGAACTGTTCGTGGAAGCGGTGGCGGCCTACCAGGACTTCAACCCGGCCGATCGCTGGCCGGAGCTGAACTTCGATTCGGGGCGGTGCGGGACGGCATTCGCCCGCCAGATGGTCGACGTCTATCTCTCCCGCGAACACCTGGACGACATCGAGGGGCACTGCCCGATGATCGCCCTGCCGTCCGACGTGGCGCGCGCCAGCCCCGGCGTGAAACACGCTTATCGCGGATTGCTGGAACGCATGGCCGGCATGTTTGCCCAGAGCGCCGATGCATCTGCCGACGCACACGTCGCTCGGCGGCACGGACTGGCCCTCGCTGCGCTGTGCGTCGGCGGCATGGTGCTGGCACGCACCATCGAGGACGACGCTTTCCGCGAGGAAATACGTGCGGCAACGCGTGCCACGGCACACGACCTGATCGACTGAACCACGCGGCGCCGCAGGTTTCTCGGACTTCCTCCGCTCGCCGGCGCCACCGGAACGCTTAAGGCCGCCATGCCGGGCACCTCACCGGCAAGGCAAGGATCGCAATCCGCCTGCGCCCTCACTTCGACCGGACACGACAGCCGTTCCGGCTCCACCCACGCCTCGACGCCGCCCCGCGCTCCGGCGTGACCGAATGGCTTCTTATGGAAGGGTCACTGCGACATTCGCCGCCTGCCGTCACCGACACAGACACAGACACAGACAGCGAAAGCTATGCGCAAACTGAACCGAACAAAATCTTCACCGGAATGGCTGTCAACACCGATGGCGGCGGCTCGTTATCGGCAACTGCGTGAGTCAAGGGCACCCGATGGGGCAGGATGCGGGAGGAATCCATCGGCTAGACAGTGAAAATGCTGGCCCACTCAACGCATGTGTGCTGCTTTCCCCGGCAACGGCGAAGCGGCGGATACCACTACAGCAAATCCGCTCACTCGAAGGAAAAATTGCCATGAATGCAAAGTCGAAGATTGCCCTGTTTGGCCTGGTCATCGGCGCCGCCATGATTTCCGGCCAGGCGATGGCGCAGACCACCCCGCAGACCGATGTGCCGGGCCACCCGCGTGTCAACGAGGTCAACAACCGCCTGACCAACCAGCAGAACCGCATCAACAACGGCCTGAAGAACGGCACCATGACGCAGAAGCAGGCCGCCCGCGACGAATCCCATGATGCGAACATCGCGCGCCGCGAAAGCGTGGACGAGGCCAAGCACAATGGCCACCTGACCAAGCAGGAGCAGAAGAACCTCAACCGCTCCGAGAACCGCGACAGCCGCCACATCTACAAGCAGAAGCATTGAGTCCCTGCCGTCGCCTGATTCCGGTCCGTTGCCCGCAAGGGCGGCGGACCGGAATGCAATGGCGGTGACCTGTCGGAAAAAAAGCCCGGGGGCCTGTGTCCCCCGGGCTTTTCGCTGTCGACAAAACCTGCGTTGCCGGTCAGGTGGCCAGGCTGGCCAGACCAGCCACGTGGACGCCCTTCTGAAGGTCTAGCGCGGCGGCCCGCTCGAATGCGACGTCGCGCGCCGGCAACCGCCCCGAACGGACCAGCTGGTCGATGCTGCTCGTTACGTCGTTGCGGCCGAACGGCTTCTTGATGAAGTCGTCGGCGCCGAAGCGTTGCGCGTAGAACTGCTCGGTGGCCTGGGGATTGCCGCTGATCATCACGATGGGTATATGCGCGGTGCGCGCATCGTGGCGCAACGCCCGCAGCACGGCGAAGCCGTTGATGCCCGGCAGCACGATGTCGAGGAAGATCAGCTCGGGCGCCTCGGCTCTGGCCAGTTCCAGCGCGCGTTCGCCGTCGGCGGCCTTTTGTACCGCGTAACCGTCCTGCTCCAGCATGCGGCCAAGCACCGCGCAGATCGTCGGCGAGTCGTCCACCACCAGCATGCGCATGCCCTGCGTTGCCTGCCGCCGAACTTCCGGCCGTTGCGCCGAATCTCCGGTACCACCCAGCCAACGCTTGAAGAAACCCATGCCGTTCATTGCGATGCTCCCCTGGCTACGCCGAGTCGGATTGCGCTTGAGCGCCTACCGACATTGCCGCGCATGGTGCGGCAGAGTTTCCGCACAATCTGCGATGCACTGCTCAGGGACGACTCAAAAGCTGCCCGGGTCGTCTTTAAAGCGACGCAGTTCACGGCGCGCGTGCTTGTCCGGCCGCTGACGCGGCGCCTGCGTGCCGACCAGGCGACGTTGCTCATGCCGCGCCTCACGCGCGAGGCGGCTCGTCTCGCTCTCGCGGTACAACGCCTGCGCCGTACTGGCCGGCCCACGCTTGTCGGCCAAGGCCAGCACTTCGATTTCCAGCTTTTCCTCACCGCGGCTGATCTTCAGCAGATCGCCCGCACGCAAGGACTTCGCCGGTTTGCAGCCACCGCCATTGACGTCGATCTTGCCGCCGTCGATAGCCTGCTTGGCGAGGCTGCGCGTCTTGAAGAAGCGTGCGGCCCACAGCCACACGTCGGCGCGCATCTCGGTCGGATCATCGGCATGGGTGGCTTTCATCGATGGCATTATCGCCCGATCCCCGCGGAGCCCAGCCATGGCCGACAGTCGGAATTCACGCTTGCTGCTCTATCTGCTGGACCTGGCAGGCGTCGCCGTGTTCGCGGTCAGCGGCGCGCTGACCGCAGCGCGCACCGGCATGGATCTGCTGGGCGGGCTGGCACTGGCGACGATCACGGCGATCGGCGGCGGCACGCTGCGCGATCTGTTGCTGAATCGCCATCCGATCTTCTGGATACGCGATGCGCGCTATCTCGTGGTGATCGCGGCGGCCGCCCTGCTCTCCATGCTCTGGAGCGCCTGCCTGCCGCCGCTGAGCCACGCCCTGCTGGTGGCCGATGCGCTGGGCCTGGCCCTGTTCGCCATCAGCGGCGCGCAGGTGACCGAGGCCGACGGGCACTCGCCCATCGTGGTGGTGCTGATGGGCACCATGACCGGTGCCGCCGGGGGCATGCTGCGCGACATGATGAGTGCGCAGGTGCCCCTGATCTTCCGCCAGGACATCTATGCCAGCGCAGCCGTCGCCGGGATCGTGGTCTATCTGCTGTTGAAAGCCGCCGGTCTGCGGTCAAGCTGGGCCATCACCGCTGGCGTGCTGGTCATTCTTGGCCTGCGCATGGGTGCGGTGCTCTGGGGTTGGCATCTGCCGCGGCTGCATCCCGTCGGTTAACCTGCCGGCAACCACAGGTTCATCAGCGGCACCGTGAGCAGCGACAGCACGATGCCGGCACCCAACACGGTGTTCGCCAGCTCCGGATCCAATCCATGCTCGTCGGCGAGGATGGCCGCGGAAATCATCGGCGCCATCGCGGCCTGCAACACGCCCGTGGTCAGCACCAGACCGCTCACCCCCGCGGCCGCGCCCAGCAACCAGCACAACGCTGGCGCCAGCAGCAGTTTCCAGCCCAGTCCGCAGACCAGCGGTCCAAGCTGGTGGCGGACCGCCTGCAAGCGGAACTGCAGGCCCACCGAGAACAGCGCCAAGGGCGTCAGCGTGCCGCCAAGCGAATGGAGCACGCCCGCGAGCGGACCAGGCCAGCCGCCCAGCAAGCCGACCACCACACCCGCCAGCAAAGCGAGGAAGGCAGGGAAGAGCAAGATCCTGCGCACGACCTGCCATGGCTCGGCAGCACGCCCCGCATATATGCCGGCCACCAGCACCCCGGCCGAGGCGAGCAAGGGGAAACAGCCGAGCTGGTCGGCCACCACGGCCAGCGCCAGCCCTGCCTGCCCATGCAACGCCTGCAGCATCGGATAGCCCATGAACGAGGTGTTGCCGAATCCGCACACCAGTACCAGCGCGCCGATGCGCCCGCGCGACCAGCCCAACCGTCGCCCCAGCCAAGCGAACAGCAGCCATGCGCCGAAGAAGGCCACCCAGGTCGCCACCACCGGAAACCACAGTTGCACATTGGGTTTTACCGCCGGGATCAGTTCCAGCACCAGCGCCGGCAGCGCGATGTTGATCACCCACCAGTTCAAGCCATGCACGATCCCGGCCGGCGGCTGCGCGAGACGACGCACCACCGCGCCCAGGGCCAAACAAACGAACAGCAGCAGCAGGGCACTCATCGGCTAGGCTTCGTAAGAACCAGCACCGCATTAGACGGGATCCCGCCAAACACCGGAAGGCCGTCGTACAAGGCGTTGGCATGCGAAAATAAGCCATCTCCGCACCACCATGCCTGCATCATGAATTCCAAGCCTTACGATTTCCGCCAGTTCCAGGCCGAGCTTTCCGCGCTCGACCAAGGCAAACCCGAGCCAAAAGCCGAGCCAAAGCCCGAAGCCAAGCCCGAGCCGAAGGCCAAGCCCCTGGGCAAGAAGGCGGCGGAAGCTGCACGCGTCGCCCGCGCCCGCGAGGAGTTCCTCGCCCTGCGTGAGCGCTACCAGCTGAGCGTAGGCGACGTGGTGGCCTTCTTTCCCGAGGAGGAAGGCATCGCTTACCTGCAGCAGCTGCTGGTTGCGACAGAGAAGAAACCACGGCGCAGAAAGACCGTCGAAACCTGAACAACCACTGTTGCCACAACGTCACCTCGGGCATGAATTTCCCTTCACTTGACCCCGTCATGGACGCGGCGTAGATAGGAAACACTCACTGTCACAAGGAGATGGACATGCGTACGCAGTTGCTTTCTGTCGCAGTCGTCGCACTTCTTGGTAGCACCGGAGCTATCGCCAACGATTCGATGTCCCTCAACCGGTTTCCCCACCGGGTCGAGCCGGTGCTCGTTCGGGTGGACGCCCACGGCAAGGTCACCGAAGCCTCGCCTGCTTACGAACTGCCGCCCGCGATGACGCGCCTGTTGAACGCGAATCTCGACGAAATGATCCATGCCCCGGCTATCGGAAAAAACGGCAAGCCGATACCGAGCCAGTTCGTGATGAACGTGGCCCTGCAGGCCGAACCGAACGGCGCAGGCAGTTACAATGCCCACTTCGCCTATGTCTCGACCAAACTCGTGCCGCCGGGCAGCTGGTATTGGGTGCATCTCGACGGCGACCGTCTTGCGCTGGCCAGCCGCGACCGCTTCCCGAGCGGCAGGCGCTTCATGCCTATGGAGCATTACCACGGCGGCTACCAGCCAAACTACCGGGGCAGCAATCGGCCTTCGCCGCCCACCGCCACGCCGGCGGTCCAGAACGCGACCTACAACAGCCCGAATACTTCGAACACCTCTTCTTCGTCGCAGTCCAGCCATACACGGTGAGTCCGCGCAGGCAGGAATCGCACGCGGCGATTTCGGGCACCTGCCAAGACGATGGTGATCACAACAAAAAGCCCGTCGCAAGCGACGGGCTTTTTGTTGTGCGGAATTCCACGCGCTCAGGCGTTCAGCAGCACCCGGTTCATGCGTTGCACGAAAGCCGCGGGATCGGCCAACTGCGCACCAGCGGCGATCTCGGCCTGCTCCAGCAGCAACGTGGCCAGATCTCCAGCCTTCGCCTCGTCCGTTTCGCTCTCGACGCGCTTGAGCAAAGCGTGCTGCGGATTGATCTCCAGCGTGGGCTTGCTCTCGGGCAACTCCTGTCCGGCTTCGCGCAACAGGCGCGCAAGGTGCGGGGCCATCTCGTAATCGCTGAGCGCGAGGCACGAGGGCGAGTCGGTGAGCCGTGCTGAAACCTTCACGTCGCCCACGCGATCGCCGAGCAGTTCCTTGAGCTTCTTGAGCAGCGGCTCGGCCTGCTTGGTGGCTTCTTCCTGTTTCTGCTTGTCGGCCTCATCCAACGGCAGCTCGCCCTTGGCGACGTTGCGCAGCTTCTTGCCTTCGTACTCGCCGAGGTAGCCGACCATCCATTCGTCGATACGGTCGAACATCAGCAGCACTTCGATGCCCTTGGCGCGGAACGCCTCGAGCTGCGGACTGCCGGCGGCGGCGACGTAGCTGTCGGCAGTGATGTACCAGATCGCGTCCTGACCCAACGCCATGCGGCCGATGTAGTCGTCCAGCGATATCGTCTGTTTCGCGCCATCACCTTTGGTGGAGGCGAAGCGCAGCAACTTGGCGATGCGCTCGCGGTTCGTCGCGTCCTCGCTGATGCCTTCCTTCAGCGTGTTGCCGAAGGCCTTGCAGAAGGTGACGAACTTTTCCGGCTCGTCCTTGGCCAGCTTCTCGATCAGGTCCAGCACGCGCTTCACGCAGGCGGCCTTGATCCGCTCCAGCTGGCGGTTGTGCTGCAGGATTTCGCGGCTGACGTTGAGCGGCAGATCATCGGCGTCCACCACGCCGCGCACGAAGCGCAGGTAGTTCGGCAGCAGCTCCTCGGCCGCGTCCATGATGAAGACGCGCTTGATGTAGAGCTTCAGCCCTTTGCGCTCGTCGCGTCCGCCCATCATCAGGTCGAACGGCGGTTGCTCGGGGATGTACAGCAGCGTGGTGAAGCTCTGGCTGCCTTCGACGCGGTTGTGCGTCCAGGCCAGCGGATCGTTGAAGTCGTGGCCCAGCGACTTGTAGAAACCGATGTAGTCCGCGTCGCTGATCTCCGACTTCGGCTTGGTCCACAGCGCGGAAGCGTCGTTGACGGTTTCCCACTCGCCCGTGGGCTTGCCGTCCCCGTTCTTGTCGGACTCGTCCTTCGGCATGCGGATCGGGAAAGCCACATGGTCGGAATACTTGCGGATCAGCGACTTCAACTGCCAGGCCTTGAGGAACTCGTCCTCGTCGGCCTTGAGGTGCAGGATCACCGCCGTGCCGCGCCCGGCCTGCTCGACCTGCTCCAGCACGTACTCGCCCTTGCCGTCGCTTTCCCACTTCACGCCCTCGCCTGCCGGCGCATCGGCGCGACGGGTGAGCACGGTGACCTTGTCGGCCACCACGAAAGCGGAATAGAAGCCCACGCCGAACTGGCCGATCAGGCGAGCATCGGCCTTCTGCTCGCCGCTCATCGCCTCGAGGAAGCGACGCGTGCCCGAGCTGGCGATGGTGCCGATGTTCGCCACCACTTCCTCGCGCGTCATGCCGATGCCGTTGTCGCGCACGGTGATGGTGCGCGCGGCTTCGTCCCAGCTCACGTCGATGTGCAGTTCGCTGTCGCCACCCAGCAGTTCGGGCTTGCCCAGCGACTCGAAGCGCAGCTTGTCGCAGGCGTCCGAGGCGTTGGAGATCAGCTCGCGCAGGAAGATCTCCTTGTGCGAGTACAGCGAATGGGTGACCAGGTGCAGCACCTGGGCGACTTCGGCTTCGAATTTGCGGGTTTCGGTAGTGGTCATGGAGGCAGGATTTCAAAAAGTAGCGTTAAAGAATATCGACCTGATTTTCACGTGGTTACGTTGCAGGTCGCCAGCAGGAGCCGGGCATCATGACGGTCATCCATAGACCTTGATGCCAAGCCAGATGAACAGCAATCCACCGACGACGTAGGCGATGCCCGCCCAGACGGCAGCGATTCCCGTGTAGGTGGTTTTCGAACCCAATCGCCATCCGTCGGTCAGGCTTTTGACAACGATCCCACGCACACCAATCGCCACAAGGGCGACCCCGGCCCAAACAAACAAAGTCTTGACTTTACTCACGACGCGCCCCCCTTCTGGCACCATGTGGACGGCAGACTGGCAAGTATCAGGCGTGCGGCGTCGCGTTCTGCAGCGCCGCGATGCGCTCGTCCAGCGGCGGATGGCTCAGGAATAGACGCTGCAAGCCGCTGCCCGTGCGATCGGAGATGCCGAACGCGGCCAGGGTCTTGGGCAGGGTGTTTTCGCCGTGGTCGGCCTGCAGCCGCTGCAGCGCGGAGATCATCGCGCCGCGGCCGGCCAGCTTCGCGCCGGCGGCATCGGCGTGGAATTCGCGCCAGCGCGAGAAGGCCATCACGATCATCGAGGCGAACAGGCCGAACACCAACTGCAGCACCATCACGGTAACGAAATAGCCGATGCCCGTGCCGCCGCGGTTGTCGTCGCGACCGCCGGACAACCAGCTGTCCACCAGCCGGCCGACCACGCGCGCGGCGAGGATCACCAGGGTATTCAACACGCCCTGGATCAGGGTCATGGTCACCATGTCGCCATTGGCGACGTGGCCGACCTCGTGGCCCAGCACGGCAGCCACCTGCTCGCGATCCATCTGCTGCAGCAGGCCGGTGCTCACCGCCACCATGGCGCTGTTCTTGGTCATGCCGGTAGCGAACGCGTTCATTTCCGGAGCGTCGTAGATCGCCACTTCGGGCATGCCGATGCCGGCGTTCTGCGCGTGCTGGCGTACGGTGTCCAGCAACCAGCGCTCGGTTTCGTTTGCCGGCTGCGCGATGACCTGGGCACCGGTCGTCATCTTGGCCATCCACTTGGACATGGCCAGCGAAATGAAGGCGCCGCCCATACCGAACACCGCGGCATAGATCAGCAGACCGGTGCTGCCGCCAAGCCCTTGGGTGGCGGCCATCTGATCCACCCCGAACAGGTGGCAGACGATGCCGAGCAGCAACAGTACGGCGAGGTTGGTACCGAGGAACAGGATGACGCGGCGCATGGCTGTCTCTTTGGCAGTCACGAGGATCTTGGCGATGAGTGTAGGCGTGGTGGCCTGTTTTCAAGCATCGGGCGCCACCACTCGCCAGCGGCCTCGCGGATGGGCAGACTTCCGCGATGGACTACCGCGGACGCTTCGCCCCCTCGCCCACCGGCCAGCTGCACTTCGGCTCGCTAGTCGCCGCCGTGGGCAGTTGGCTGTGCGCGCGGCATGCCGGTGGCAAATGGCTGTTGCGCATGGAAGACATCGATCCGCCACGCGAGGTTCCCGGCTCGGCGAACGCCATCCTCGACGCGCTGCCTGCGTTCGGCCTCGTCGCGGACGAGCCGGTGCAGTTGCAGTCGCAACGCAAGGCCGCCTACGACGACGCCTTCGCCCGCCTGCGCAGGATCGGCGCGGTCTTCCCCTGCTGGTGCAGCCGCAGCGAACTGGCCGCCAGCGGGCCGCACCGGGACGGCCGCTGCGCCAGCGCGCCCGACTCAGGCCGCGAACCCGCATGGCGGCTGCACACGCCGGACATCGACATCGCCTTCGACGACGCCCTGCA
Source organism: Rhodanobacter sp. 7MK24 (assembly GCF_014842995.1). GTDB lineage: Bacteria > Pseudomonadota > Gammaproteobacteria > Xanthomonadales > Rhodanobacteraceae > Rhodanobacter_A. The sequence goes on along the minus strand of NZ_JACYXL010000001.1, from coordinate 513,933 downwards.
GGGCCCGCAACGACAGAACCTGCGCGAAGCCGCGGGCGACTTCGTGATACGCCGTGTCGAGGGCCTGTATTCCTACCAGCTCGCCTGCGTGGTGGACGATGCGTACCAAGGCATCACCGACGTGGTGCGCGGCTGCGACCTGCTCGACTCCACGCCGCGGCAGATCCACCTGCAGCGGCTGCTGGGCCTGCCCACGCCGCGCTACTTGCACCTGCCGCTGGCGCTGGATGCGCAGGGGCGCAAGCTGTCCAAGTCGACGCAAGACTTGCCGGTCGATCCCGCCGACCCGCTGTCGGCACTGCGCGGCGCACTGGGCTTCCTCGGCCAGCTGGTACCGGCGGATGCCGCCGATGCGCCGGAAGTGCTGGCTGCCGCCCTGTCCCGTTTCGATCCGACCCATATGCGGCAACGCAGTGGTTGCTTTGTCATCTGAACAGTTATAAATCCTCGGTGGGCCAACGCCGGTCGCCGACCAGCGCGCCATGCGCCCGCCATCATCCCCAAGGAGACTCGACATGACGCAACGCACGGCTTTGGTCACCGGCGGCACCGGCGGCATCGGCAGCGCCATCGTGCGCTACCTCGCCCGACAAGGGCATCGGGTCGCCACCAATTACCGCAATGCGGAGAAAGCCGAAGCGTGGCGCAAGGCCATGGCCGATGACGGCATCGACGTCTGCATGGTGTCCGGCGACGTCTCCGAACCCGCTTCCAGCGAGGCGATGATCCAGGAGATCACAAGCAAATGCGGCCCGGTGGACATCCTGATCAACAACGCCGGCATCACCCGCGACACCACTTTCCACAAGATGAGCTACCAGCAGTGGACGGAAGTGCTGAACACCAACCTCAACGCCTGTTTCAACGTCACCCGCCCGGTGATCGAAAGCATGCGTGACCGCAAGTGGGGCCGCATCGTGCAGATCAGCTCCATCAACGGCCAGAAGGGCCAGTACGGCCAGGCCAACTACGCCGCCGCCAAGGCCGGCATGCATGGCTTCACCATCTCGCTGGCGCAAGAAAATGCCAAGTTCGGCATCACCGTCAACACCGTTTCGCCTGGCTACGTGGGTACCGACATGGTGATGGCCGTGCCCGAGGACGTGCGTGCGAAGATCGTGGCGCAGATCCCGGTGGGACGCCTCGGCCGCCCCGACGAAATCGCCCACGCCGTAGCCTTCTTCACCGGTGACGACGCGGCATGGATCACTGGCGCGAACCTTGCCATCAACGGCGGTCATTACATGGGGTGGTGATCGCCAGACTCACTGGGCGAGGCAGATTCAGCTGGGCCTGCCTCGCCCAGGCGCAATGCCAATTCGATGGCACGCCCCGTGCTTCTCGATCCCGACACGAATGCCGTGCCGCGCCGGACCCTGATGGAAACGCCTGTCTCCGCCCCGCTGGGGAAAATCCTCGACCTGCTGCTGGATGCCATCTGTGTCGTTGACGCAGAAGGGCACTATGTATTCGTCAGTGCCGCTTTCGAACGCATCTTCGGCTACGCCCCCGACGAGGTGATCGGCAGGCGCATGATCGAACTGGTGCACCCCGAGGATCGCGAAGTCACCCTGCGCACCGCGGCGGCAATCATGGACGGCAAGCATGCGTCCAATTTCCAGAACCGCTACGTGCGCAAGGACGGCCGGATTGTGCACATCATGTGGTCGGCACGCTGGTCCGAGGTCGACCGTGTGCGGATCGCCGTTGCCCGCGACATCACCGAACTCAAGCGTGCCGAGTCGATGCGCCTGGCGCTGCACGCGATCTCCGAAACGGCGCACGCGGCGCAGGACCTGCCTGCGGTCTTCGGGCAAGTGCACCAGATCGTCGGTGGCATCCTGCCCATGACCAGCTTCATCGTCGCCTTGCGGAACCCGGCGGATGGTCGCCTGGAAGTTCCCTATGCGGCCTGCGGCGGCGAGGCGCCCCCCACCGCGGGGAACCTTGCCGCCGAGGTGATCCGCAGCAACAAGGCCGTGCAATCGACCACCGGCGGCTCGAACTGGCTGGGCGTGCCGCTGTACGCAAAGGAAAACCCGATCGGCGCACTGGTCGTGGAGCGCCAAGGTGAAAGCAGCCACACCAAGGCCGACACCGAGCTGCTCGAGTTCGTCGCCACCCAGCTGGGCACCGTAATCGAGCGCAAGCAGGACCAGGTCCAGCTGCACCACCTCGCCCTGCACGATCCGCTGACGGACCTGCCCAACCGCACCTTGTTCCACAACCGCCTGCAGGCCACGCTGGTGAGTGCGGCGCGCGCGAAGACATTGGCGGCCCTGCTCTATATCGATCTGGACGGCTTCAAGCAGGTCAACGACCTCCATGGCCATGCCGTCGGCGACCTGCTGCTTTGCGAAGTCGCCGCCCGCATCCGCGGCTGCCTGCGCGAGCACGACACCGCGGCGCGCATCGGCGGCGACGAATTCGTCGTGCTGCTCGATGCGTTGGCCGCGCCCGCGCACGCCATTGAGATCGCGGAGCGGATCCGCACCACGCTGACCCAGACGTTCCTGCTGCAAGGCCAGATGATCCGCATGTCGGCCAGCATCGGTGTGGCTACGTTCCCGCTCGATGGCGAGAACAGCGAGCAGTTGGGCAAGGCCGCGGATCACGCCATGTATCGGGCCAAAAAGGCTGGCGGCAACCGCACCCACGCCTCGGACAAATCGATCCCGGGCTGACTTCGACGAACCGGACGCCTGATCGCCATGGCCGTATCGATCCGCCCCTTCGAAGCATCCGATTGGTCATTGCTGTGGCCGCTGCTCCATGCCGTCTTCGCGGTGGGCGACACCTATACCTTCCCGCCCGATGCCAGCGAGGACGAAATCTTCGCCCTGTGGATCAAGCTGCCCCTGGCCACCTTCGTGGCCTGCGACGAATCCGGCGCCATCGTCGGCTCGTACTACATCAAGCCCAACCAGCCAGGCCACGGTTCGCATGTGTGCAACTGCGGCTACCTGGTAGCTAAGGCGGCGCGCGGCCAAGGCATCGCGTCGCTGATGTGCGAACACTCCCAGGCCACGGCCGTAGCCTTGGGCTTCCTGGCGATGCAGTTCAACTCCGTGGTGTCGACCAACCGCAGCGCTGTCCGCCTGTGGCAGAAGCAAGGCTTCGACATCGTCGGTACGTTGCCGAAGGCATTCCGCCATCCGCAGGCAGGCCTCGTCGACGCCCACGTCATGTACAAGTGGCTGGCGGGCGGAAGCGACGCTCCCTGACGGAATGCCCGTGGCAGCGCGGATCAGGCCTCGTGTTCCGCCAGCAGCTTCTCGATCACCTTGCCCACCGCCGCGAATGCGAACGCGCCGGTGACGTGCGTCGCCGCGCCCAGGCCGCCGCCGCAGGCGAGGTTCAACGCGTCGCCGCCGGGCGGGCGATTGCCGCACACGGTGCCGTCGGGCTGCGGGTATTGCACGTTCTGCAGCGAATAGACCGCCGACACGCCGAAGTAGCGATCCGGGTTGCGCGGAAAGCCGAAGTCGGTGCGGAGCTTCTTGCGGATCAGGCTGAACATCGCGTCGTGTTCGGTGCGCGAGAGGTCGCGCACGCGGATCTGCGTGGGATCGGTGCGCCCTCCGGCCGAGCCCACGCTGACGATGGGCAGCTTGCGACGGCGGCACCACGCGATCATCTCCAGCTTCACGCGGAAGGCGTCGCAGGCGTCCAGCACCGCGTCGTAACCGCGGTCCAGCAGCTCGTCCAGCGTGGAGGTGGTGAGAAAGCGCTCGATGCCTTCCAGTCGCAAGGCCGGATTGATCGCATGCAGCCGCGCGGCCATCACGCCCACCTTGGGCTTGCCGAACTCGCCATCCAGCGCATGCATCTGGCGGTTGGTGTTGGATACGCAGACCTCGTCGGCATCGATCAAGGTGAGTCGCCCCACTCCGGTGCGCGCCAGCGCCTCGGCCGCCCACGACCCCACGCCACCTACGCCCACCACGCAAACGTGGCGCTGCGCCAGCTTCGCCACACTGCCGATGCCGTACAGGCGCTCGACGCCGGCGAAACGTTCGTGGGGGAATGCGATGTCGCTCATGGGGCGTGACCTTGCTGCGAGACGCGAGATTCTATCGCCGGCCGGGTTATGCTCGCCCCTCCCAATCAAGGATTACCGCAATGCGTGCAGCGCTCCTGATCCTGCTCGGCCTCGCCATCGGCGTGATCGGCACGTCCCAAGTGATGAATGCGCTCGCTGCGCGCAACCCCATGCCCAAGGCGGTGATGCACACGCTGGGCTACCACGCTGGCGAATTGAAGCAGGCGATGAAATCGCAGCAGTGCGACGCGGCGAAAATCCAGCTGCATCTGCTGCGCCTGCAGTCCACGGCCACCGACATCGTGCCCACGTTCGGCATCGCCGACCAGGGCTTCACCGACGCCGCGAACAAGCTGCAGACGACCCTCCAGCAGGCCGTCGCCGCCGCACCCGCTACCTGCGCATCGCTGGCCACGGCGCTCAAGCCGGTGGGCGAGGCTTGCCAGAGCTGCCACCAGAAATACCGCTGAAGCACTTTTCGCGAAGTGACAAGGGGCCCGGCAAGCCCCCCAAGAAACGCGTCGTTGCTGGTGAAGAGCTGCCCCCGAAAGACTGAAGAAACCGCCTGCTGCCACCCTTTATCCGTGAAATGCCGCCACTGCGGCCTGACTTTTCCCGGGTACCCCACGTGATCCAACAGACCGATTTCTTCTTCGAAGGCGGCCGCAGCGGCGTTCTGCTGATCCACGGCCTCACCGGCACGCCGATGGAGATGAAGCTGCTGGGCAAGGGGCTGAACCGCGCCGGCTACACCGTGCACGGCATGCAGCTGGCCGGCCACTGCGGCAACGCTGACGACCTGCTCGCCACCGGCTGGCACGACTGGTACGCCAGCGTGGAGCGCGCGGCAGACGCGCTGCGCGAAAAGGTCGACCACCTGTTCGTGGGCGGCCTGTCGATGGGCGCCCTGCTCTCGCTCAAGCTCGCCGCCGACCGCCCCGATCAGATCGCCGGCGTGGGCGTGTACGGCGCCACCTTCCGCTATGACGGCTGGAGCATCCCGCGCACGGCGCGCATGTCCTTCCTGCTGCCGCTGCTGAAGAAGCTCGGCATCGGCCGCAACCGCAGCTTCATGGAACAGCCGCCCTACGGCATCCGCGACGAGCGCCTGCGCGCGCAGGTCAGTGCGGCGATGCTGGGCGGCGACAGCGCCGCCGCCGGGCTGCCGGGCAATCCGTGGTATTCGCTGGCCGAGATGTACGAGCTGTCGGCCACCGTGCGCCGCCAGCTTTCGCAGGTCACCGCGCCCTGTTTGGTGGCACACGCCAGCGAGGACGACGTGGCCAGCATCAAGAACGCCGAACTGGTGATGCGCGAAGTGAGCGCGCCGGTCGAGCTGCTGTTGCTGGATGACAGCTACCACATGATCACCATCGACAAGGAACGCCGTACCCTGATCGAGCGTTCCGCCGCGTTCTTCGACCGCGTCGCCGCGGCCGACATCTGCCAGCGCGTTGCCGCCTGACATGCCGACGGGTTCCATCACTCCGCTCATCGCCCTGCTGTGGGTGTTGAACGTGGTGCTCGACACCGGCGGCCAGCTCGCCTTCAAGGCAGCCGCCGGCGATCCCAATGCCGGCGACGGGCTGGCACGCTGGCTGTACATGGCACGGCGACCGTGGATCTGGCTGGGCATCGCCAGCTACGTGATCGAATTCCTGATCTGGATCGCCTTCCTCTCGCTGCTTCCCCTCTCCGAAGCGATCCTGCTCGGTTCGATCAATATCGTGGCGATCATGGTGGCCGGGCGCTTCCTGTTCGGCGAAAAGCTCACCCGCATGCGCGTTGCCGGCATCCTGCTGGTGACGCTTGGCGTGGCGATCGTGGGAGTCGGCGGATGAAGCGCGGCTGGTTCTACCTGATCGGCTTCCTGGTGCTGGTGCTGTTCGACTCGGTCGGCGCCATCAGCTTCAAGTACGCCGGCATGCACGCGCTGCCGGTGGAAGCGAACACTGCCTGGCTGTTGCGGCTGTTCGGGAGGCCGTGGGTGTACGGCGCTGTGATCGGCTACGTCGGAGCCTTCTTCACCTGGATGACCCTGCTCAAGCACGCGCCCATCGGCCCCGCCTTCGCCGCCTCGCACCTGGAAGTGGTATCGGTGATGCTGTTGTCGATATGGCTGTTCAACGAGCCGCTCAGGCTGCCGCACGTGCTGGGCGCCATCGCCATCGTCGCCGGCATCGTCTGCCTCGGCTTCGCCGAGAGCCGCGAGCACGTGCCGGAAGAAGGCGAAGCCTGACTCCGCCGCGCGCATGTTGCCCCGTCGCCGCCACGAATTGCCACCCACCGCCGGCCTGCCGCTGAAGCTGGCCGACCTGCGCCCCGGCAGGGCATCGCTGGCCACCGACGTCGCCGCACAGCTCGGCACGCCGCCATTGGCGCTCACCTGCTCCGGCACCGCCGCATTGCTGATCGCACTGGCCGCGCTGCGCGAACTCAAGCCCGCCTGCCGTCGCGTGGTGATGCCCGCCTACACCTGCCCATTGGTGCCGATGGCCGTGCATCAGGCCGGGCTGGAGTCCGTGCTCTGCGACCTGCGCCCCGGCCATTACGACATGGACCCGGATGCGCTGCGCGCAGCCTGCGACGAGCGCACGCTGGCGATCCTGCCCACTCACCTCGCCGGCCGCGTGGCCGACGTGGACGACGCGCTGGCCGTGGCCAACAACGTCGGCGCCTTCGTGATCGAGGATGCCGCGCAGGCACTGGGTGCGCGGCGCGAAGGCAACAGCGTGGGCCTTGCCGGCGACCTCGGCTTCTTCAGCCTGGCTGCAGGCAAAGGGCTGTCGATCTACGAAGGTGGCCTGTTCGTCGCACGCGATCCCGAATTACGCGAACGCCTTCAGCGCACCGCCAGGCGCATCGCCCCGTTCAAGCCAGGCTGGGAACTACGCCGCAGTGCAGAACTGCTTGGCTACGCCGCGCTGTACCGCCCACGGGGCCTGCGCCTCGCCTACGGCAATCCGTTGCGCAGTTCGCTGCGCCGTGGCGATCCGGTAGCCGCGGTCGGCGACGATTTTTCATTGCCGCTTCCTTTGCACTCCGTAGGCCGTTGGCGGCAAGCCGTCGGCGCGCATGCGGCCACGCGGCTGCCTTCCTTCATCGAACAATGCACGGCGCGTGCGCAGCGCTATCTGCCTCGCTTGCGTGCCATTGCAGGCGTCAAGGTGCTGGACGACCCCGCCGGCGCGCAAGGCACGTGGCCGTTCTTCATGTTGCTGCTGCCCGACCAGGGGCGCCGCGACGCCGCGCTGGAACAGCTCTGGCAAGCCGGCCTCGGTGTGAGCCGCCTGTTCATCCACGCCCTGCCCGACTACGCCTATCTGCGCGGCATCGTGCCCGCGGTCGATGTGCCGAACGCCCGCGATTTCGCCGCGCGCAGCCTCACCATCGGCAACAGCCCGTGGCTCACGGAGTCGGACATGGATGCGATCTGCGGCGTGTTGGAAACGGTGCTTCGCAAAGCCTGATCTTGTTGAGGACCCCTTGGGGTTACCCGTAACCCAGGCGCTGGCGCGGGGAGCCTCAGGAAAGCGAAGCAGGTCACCCAGTTGCCGCCACGGCCATTGCATGCCACGTGGTCGCTGGATTCCGGCCTGCGCAGGAATGGTGGGCAGAAGCCAAAAGCCATCACCCGCAGGGTGCGTTGCTACCGCTTTGCCGTGATGGCGTCCAGCAGCTTGAGGTTCAACGCATGCTGCTGCGCCTGCCAGCCGGCGACCTGGGCGGGATCGATCGCGGGCTGCTCGTCCATCGCGGAGAGCTTGCGCTTCCACCACGTGCTGTAGCGGTAGTGTGAAACCTCGCCGTTGATGTCGCTGCCAGCCAGCCCGTTGCGCAGGCTGGCGATCAGGGTCAATGCGTGATCGAGCTGCAGGCGACCCTGGTCCCAGTTGGTGTGCGCCACTTCAGGCGCGAACGCATCCTTGTCGATCGTGAGATAGCTCGGCAGGGTTTGCGTACGCTGATGTTCGACGAAGCCGTCGACCAGCGCATCCGGCGTGTCGAAACCACGGAATGCACGCGCAATGCCCAGCCGGCGCGACCAGGCTGTGTCCACGCCCATGCTCCAGTAGGTGAGCCTGCCGCGCAGCAGTGGCGTGAGGTAGTTCTCCCACGCATGCCCGGCACCGATGTCGTGGGACGTGATGCCGAGCACGTGCACGTGGTCGACGAAGGGCAGCGCGGCCACCCGGCGCACCCAGGAGCCGCAGTGCACGCCGAACGGGAAGCGCATGTTGTCGGGATGGTTGTCCAGCACCACCACCTGGATGGGCGTGGCCGGTGCAAGCCGCGCGATCAAAGGCCAGCTGAGGTGATGGAAATCGCCGGAGCCGGTGAATACCGTGCCATGGCATGCAGGCAGCTGCGCATCCAGCAGCCTGCGGAAACGGCGCATGGTGGCCAGCGAACAGCCGAAGCGGATCGCTTCCTGCCACTCGGACAGATCCAGCACCAGGCCATCGGCCAGCGGCCCCACCGAGCGGTCGATGTCGAGCACGACCGGGCGATGCGCAGCGTCATTCATCGTCTTTCTCCGAAGCTTCCTGCCAGCTGCGGTCGCTCTCGAAATGGCCGCCCAACCTGCGCAGCAGCGCCCGCAGCACGGGGTTGCGCGCGTATACCGCGTGGCGGGTGAAGGTCATGCTGGCGCCTAGGAAGGACTTCACTTCCGGGTCGGTCCAGCCGGCCACGTAGTGCGTCAAACCGCGTTCGCGCGCGTAACCCAGGTTGTGCATCCAGCTCACGAAGTACAGGTTGTGCTCGCGCGCCTCGGGGTAGGCGAAGCCGATGTACTTGTCGATCAGCTTGCCGCCGTGCTCGTAGCACAGGTTCCAGCCGATCAGCTTGCCAGCATGGCGGTAGACGAACACCACACCGCCGCTGCCACCGTCCTGCAGCAACAGGCGGAAGTAGTCCAGGCCCAGCCGGTCGAAATGGATCTCGCTCTGCGCATACACGTTGTCGAACAGCGCGTAGTACGCGGCCAGCGTGGCCTCGTCGTGGAAGCGGGCGTCGTCGGTGCGTACGACCTCGATGTCGAGATCGGCGCGCGAGCGCAGCTTGCGGCGGATGTTCTTCCGGCGGCTGTAGCTGAGTTTCGCCAGGTACTCGTCGTCCGAACCGAAGTCGACGGGAACCCATGCCAGTGCCTGCCCCTCGAGCAGCACGAAACCCTCCGCTTCGCAGGCGTCGGCGAAGGCGCGCGCATGGGTGTTCTCGGCCTCGGTCAGCAGCGGCGAATCCTGTGCGATGTCCTTCACGATGAGCAGCTTGCACTCGCGGGCCCATGCGGACTTCAAGCCTTTCGCCAGTTCGGCCGGCGGCACGCCCGGCGGCAGCGGTGCGTATTCGGTCACCGTGCTGCCGGCGAAGCGCGTGCGCCAGCGCAGCAGGCGGCTCCAGTGCCGGTACAACGGCAACCCGGCCACGCGCTTGCGCAGTTCATCGTCCGCCGTGGTCAGCAAGTCGAACGGCGCCACGAAGCCCGGCATGCCTTGCGGCGAGCGCCCGGCCGTGAAGCCGACCGGTGGCTGCGCCATGAACGCCTCGAGCAGCGCATCCGGTTCGAGTTGCGAAATGAAAGGCATGAGTAAGCGAGTTTGCCTAGACTGTGCGGGTCAGGAGCTTGACCGGCACACCTTGCGCCGGCCTTCCATTGTCGCCCGCCACCGAGGACTCCGTCATGCCCGGAACGACCCAGCAGCAAGTGTTCGAGATCATCGCCAAGCAGGCCAAGGTCGACGTGGCGAACGTCACGCCCGAGTCCACGCTGAAGGACCTGGGCGTCGCCTCGCTGGAGGCCATCGAGCTGATCTTCGACATCGAGGAACACTTCGACATCCACTTCCCCGAACAGCAGGGCGCCAACTTCGACAGCGACACCGCGCAGAGCCTGGTCGACGCCGTGCAGAAGGCGCTGGACGAAAAGGCCGCCGAAGGCGAAGGCGGCAAGTAATGCCCACCATCGAGACACGCCGCGTCGTCATCACCGGCATGGGCGCGATCAGCCCGCAGGGCGTGGGCGCCAGAGCCCTGTGGCACGGCTTGAGCGAAGGTCGCTGCGCGATCGGCCCGCTGCGCCACAAGGACGGCGAAGTGCTGCGCGTGAAGATCGCCGCACAGGTGCCGGAAAGCTTCGACCCGGCCACCGGCATCGACGAACGCACCCTGCCCCTGCTCGACCGCACCTCGGAGTTCGCGCTGCATGCGGCGCGCGAGGCCATCGCGCACTCGGGCATCGACTTCACCCGCGATGGCCTGGGCCAACGCACGGCAGTGATTGTGGGCACCGGCGTGGGCGGCGAAACCACCCAGGACGAGCAGAGCCGCCGGCTGTACGCGGAAAAGGCCAGCCGCACTCATCCGCTCACCATCGTACGGTTGATGACCAATGCCTCCGCTAGCCAGATCAGCATCGCCTATGGCCTGCGCGGCGCCACCTACGCGGTGGCCAGCGCCTGCGCCTCGGCCAACCACGCGATCATCCAGGCAGCGCAGATGATCCGCTTCGGCATGGCCGACGTGGCCGTCACCGGCGGCACCGAGGCCTGCCTCAGCTACGGCGCACTGCGCGCGTGGGAAGCCATGCGCGTGCTGTCCGACGACACCTGCCGCCCGTTCAGCGCCAACCGTCGCGGCCTGGTGCTGGGTGAAGGCGCCGCCATCTTCGTGCTGGAATCGCTGGAACACGCACGGGCGCGCGGCGCCACCATCTTCGCCGAACTCGCCGGCAGCGGCATGAGCGCGGACGCCAGCGACATCGTGATGCCCAGCGCCGACGGCGCCGCTTCCGCAATGCGCCAGGCGCTGGCGGAAGCCGAACTCAACCCCGAAGACGTGGACTACATCAACGCCCACGGTACCGGCACGCAGGCCAACGACAGCACCGAGACGCGCGCGATCCGCCTCGCCTTCGGCGCGCATGCCGACAAGCTGGCGGTGTCGTCCACCAAGTCCATGCACGGCCACGCATTGGGCGCCTCCGGCGCGCTGGAGCTGGTCGCCGCAATCGGCGCGCTGCGCGAAAGCGTGGTGCCGCCTACCGCGAACCTGGACAAGCCCGACCCGGCCTGCGATCTCGACTATGTGCCGAATGTGGCGCGCGAGATGAAGGTGCGGGCGGTGCTCAGCAACTCGTTTGCGTTTGGCGGGCTCAATGCCGTGTTGGCGTTGAAGCGGGCGCCTTGATGGGAACATTTTAAACAAGACTTCTAGCTTTACCGTTGAAGCGTCATTTCCGCGAAAACAGGAGTCCAATGCCTTCGCTCTGACGCAAGCGACAAAGCAATCAATGAATCTGTCGGCGCAAGCTTCCCGTCAACTACACGTTCCCAAAATGGAACTCCCGAGAGTTTGTTGACGACGCACGTGCCACCCAGTCTTTGCGTGCCTCCGCCGAAGAGCAAAGAGCACCACTCCTCGGCAGCGCTTTCCGTCTGTCCATGAACGAGGCCCGATACACGGCATAATCATCCGTGTCTTGTCGTCGTCGAGGGGTTCCCGAAAAGCAGCGCACATCCTGCGCGCCAGATGCAAAGCGCTGCGTCGCACCACCTTCAGTGCAACGCCATAGTACGAGCGCTTTACCCGATACCTTTTCTAGCCCGGGCTCAGGGTGCATTTTCTCGCTCGTAGAAATGCACCCTGGCTTTTCCTGCAAACAACTCACCGCCAAGGTGGTGCCGCCGCACCATTGAAAGGTGCCCCGACAACCCACCAGCCCGCGGGATACTGCCAACAGTAGCCAGCACCAACGGTACAGCCGCCGTCTACAGGAATCGGGTACGCAGAGGCGTTGCCGGTATAGAAAGCACTACCAACGCTATACAAACCGCCCGTACCTATAAGCATCTTGTACGGATCGATGTCGTAAACCCCGGTGTCGTTGACTCCGTTGCCGGCGATGACGTAACCCACCGAACCGATGTAATCCGGATTCATGTTGTCAAAGACGTAGGTCGATTGGATACCTGTCTGGTTGCCACTGGCATCGAAAGAGCGCGAAAGAAGAAGACCTTGCACCAGGTCATAAGTGCCATCGGTGGAGAGCGAGAGCACCTGAAGACCCATGTTCTGCCCTTGGTAACCACCACCGATGGACATGATGTGGCTGTTCGCGGGCAACGCGGAAGTCAGGCTGTATGCATTGAAGCCATTGCCCGTAGTGCCGCCGGTAGTTCCGCCAGTGCTGTCCCAAACGTACAAATCGTGGGCGGCACTCGTCCAGATGATGCTCAATCGATTCGACGACGTGTAATAGCCGATACTGATCGGGTAATAGCCACACGCGACATTGATCGTGTGGGACCCGGTAACCGTGGCACCGTTCATCGTCCAGTAGCCGAATTTGCATCCCGAGGGATCGAGCCAAAGCAGATCATCGTGACCGTCGCCATCTACGTCGCCGGCGCCGATGAGCTGCCATTGGCTGGGATAACTGCTGGTGCTGATTCGCTGGGCCACCCATCCCCCCTGCTGATTGTTGGTCCACAGATAGAGGTCGCGATTGGCGCTGGTAAAGACCAGGTCGGCATAGCCGTCATCATTGAAATCACCCACGGCACCGATGAAGTAACCAGGCGCTACGTTGAAACTCTTCAGCCCAGTGCGTGTCACACTGGTGCCAACATTCGGTGCCAATGCACTCATGGTCCAGAGGCCGACCTGGCTCTGCGAAGGATTGAACCACACGATATCGGACACGCCATCGCCGTTGAAATCACCCGGCGTATGCGTACTTCCCGGAATGGGCGTTGTCACCTGTAATGCAGGAAGCGTGGCGAAAGATACGAATGGAGCACTGGAAGTGTAGTTAGCGTTGGCTGCCAACCTGGCAAATTGAGCGACCTGAATGCTGCCCCAGCCCGAGGTGTAATCCCAACCGGGAACGGCGTCATAAGTAAAATTGTTGCCGTAGTTCACATCGTTGAAACCGCTGTAGTAGTTGACCCCCAGCGGTTGTGCAGTTTTGTAGATCACCGGCGAAGCGAAACCCAGAGCCGTACCGTTGGCCTGCAGCACATGTGCCCACATGCCTACCGCGAGTGGTGCCGATAGACTGGTACCACCGATCTGCTGATTCGCGTTGCCATCAACAGTGATCAGTGCGCCACTACTGGGATCCCCATCGAACGCGATATCGGGTACGCCACGATAGGTCTGGTTGGTGATGCCAGCAACACCTTGCTGCCAGCCGGGTATCGGCTCGAAGAGGCTTGGGCCACCGACGGTCGTGCCATTGAGGTCGCTCCATACTTGTTCTTGTTGAAGGGTAGTGCTGGGACTGGTGAAGAGCTCGGTACCACCGACCGCCGTCACGTATTGTGAACTCGCCGGCCAGCTTGATCCGGGCATATCGCCGCATCCATTGGGCCCATTGTCGCCGGCCGACACAAAAAAGGTCTGTCCCTGCGCGACCGCTTGCTTGAACGTGGCGTCCATGGAAGCTACCGCACCGTCTGAACGCGCATCGGTCTCGCATTCGTCCATTGAGATATCGATAGCCTTCAATACATTATCCGATACCACCCGAGCAAAGTCGGCCTCGAGATCGGCATCGCTCATTGAACTGGACACGTAGAAGTAATACTGCTTCACCCCCGTGAATGCGATAATAGTCTGACTGTCGAGATCAAATTCGTCATCACTACTGTTGCTACCGCTGCCGTTCCCGACACTGGTGTCTCCCATGAGAGTAATCGTGACGCCAGGGTCCACCGACTTCAGATCGTTCAGGACATTGGCCATCGGCCCGGCAGAGATTGAACCCACAGGAACGGACGTCACGTTAGGCATGCCGCTGGCGCCGTAAATGGCAGGAAAATCGGAAGGCGGATGCCCGATCATTTCAGCTGATGCGGCTACCTGCGGAGCCATAGCGTGCACCGCGACCGGATCGTAATGGCGAGTCATTGCGTGGAAAATATGCACGTTCTGCATGCCGAGCACCGCACGTACGCTATCCCGTAAGCTCGCCGGTATCTGCACGGCACTGCTGTTGGCAAAGGCGTCGCGCCCGTCATGCGTTTTAACTTGCACAAACGACGTACTAAATGCGGCCTCTGCCGTATCGGCACGACCATCAGCCTCCACCAAGGTGTTGCCACGAGCGATCTTCACGTTGCTGAAGCCGGCCTTGACAAGGTAATCGGCTACCGCCTGTGCCTGTTCTTTGGTGGGTGCGTAAAGCATCTGGAACTGCCCGGAGCTCAGCGGCCTGAAACCAGGCTTGGCAATGTACTGATCGAGCTGTTGTTCGTTGCGCAGCTTCAGGGGGATCACCACGTGTATGGGCTGCGAAACATCCAGCAGGCCCACAGTCTTGTCACCATGCTCCAAGATCGCGGCCGGATGCAAAACCTCCATCTTCGCGCTGGCGGAAGCCGTGATGTCGCCAGCCACCGGCTTCGCCTCAATACTCATTGAATTGGCCAACGCCGCAAAAACTGCTGCCACCACAAGATTTTTAATGCGCCGTCCGCTGAACATCTTCGCCTCGTAATTGTCCATGGTGTTTTAGTCCTTAAAAGCGTTTACGTCTTGATCCCGTTGCCAAAAGAAATATCCGAAAGCGGGCCTTGTGCCACCAAACTGCCAAGACCCCAGATATCCCGAGCTAAAAAGAAATCTCTCGACCTCATATATTTTCAGCTGATCCAGATGGGATCCTTGACGGTATTCCTGTGCGATGAGATCGCGAGACGATTAAGAGCATCCAAGTGGATGGCTTTCCAGAATGCAACCGGACGCGACGCCAAGTGCGCACCCTGTTTCCCTCTGATCAATTCGAAGCGGCATGTTCAGACCGATAGCACCAGCTACTTGACTGAACCAAGAGGCAGAACCAAGCCGGTTATTAAAACATCGACCCAGGCTCCCCGCTTCCTTAGCTGGTAACGTTGCGTGGGCTTTCATCACGGACAGATACGCGCAATCTGGCGCGTGCACAAGAGGCCTTTCCCGTCTCACCCAATGATCCTGCTTCAGGTCGAAAATGAAGGCACGTGGCATCGTGAATATCCGTTTCATGACCGCCCCGGTTCGGTCTATCTACCCTATCGAATCGTGGGATACGTGGCAGCCGCAGTCAAGAAGGCCGGCGCGTCATGGGCTAGCCTACAGCTCCCCCTCATGGAAATCGGGGAGTCCCTAAGAGACGCGACGTCGCCTGGCATCGTTCCCTCGAATTACTTCAGCCTAGTAACCCTGACTGTGGCGGCGCTGCGCCCCCAAGATTGACAAGGACGCAGGAGCAAAAACACACCCTCCCCACAAGCGGCCAACGGGAGATCCGGCCATCGCGTGGACCCCACCCTCTCCAAAGAGAGGAGGGCGAAAGCAAAAGGCCCGGCGGTTTCCCGTCGGGCCTTTTGCTTGTGTCACGCGACCGACGATCAGCCCTTCTTGGCCTTCGTCAGCAACTGATCCAGCAGCGACATCGCCAGATCGATCTCCTCGTGCGTGATGTCCAGCGACGGCGCGAACGTGATCACGTTCTTGTACCAGCCGCCCACGTCCAGCACGAGGCCGATCTTCTTGCCGTTGTGCTCCAGGTCGCCGGCGAGGCCGATGTCGACCATCTTGTCGAGCAGCGCCTTGTTCGGCGTGAAGCCGTCTTCGGTGCAGATCTCGGCGCGCAGCGCGAGGCCGAGGCCATCGACGTCGCCGATTTCCTTGTGCTTCTTCTGCAGCTCGCGCAGGCCTTCGAGGAAGTGCGCGCCCTTCTTCGGCACGGTGGTCTCGTAATCCAGCTCGTAGCCCATCTTGATCACTTCCAGACCCAGCGAAGTACCCAGGGGGTTGGAGTTGAAGGTGGAGTGGGTGGAGCCCGGCGGGAACACGGTGGGGTTGATCAGCTCTTCGCGTGCCCACAGGCCGGACAGCGGATTCAGGCCGTTGGTCAGCGCCTTGCCGAACACGACAATGTCCGGCGTCACGCCGAAGTTCTCGATCGACCACAGCTTGCCGGTGCGCCAGAAGCCCATCTGGATCTCGTCCGACACCATCAGGATGCCGTACTTGTCCAAGACCTTCTTCAAGCCCTTGAAGAAATTCATCGGCGGCAACACGTAGCCGCCGGTGCCCTGGATCGGCTCGACGTAGAACGCGGCGTATTCGCACTGGCCGGTCTTGGGATCCCACACGCCGTTGTATTCGGTTTCGAACAGCCGCTCGAACTGGCGCACGCAGCTGTCGGAATACTCTTCAGCCGTCATGCCCTTGGGGCGACGGAACGGATACGGGAACGGCAGGAACATCGCGCGCTCGCCAAAGTGGCCGAAGCGGCGGCGATAGCGGTAGCTCGAAGTGATCGAGGAGGCGCCCAGCGTGCGACCGTGGTAGCCGCCTTCGAAGGCGAACATCAGGCTCTTGCCGTTGCTGGCATTGCGCACCAGCTTCAGCGAATCCTCGATCGCCTGCGCGCCGCCGACGTTGAAGTGCACGCGGCCGTCGAGCCCGAACTTCTTCTTCGCGTCCAGCGCGATGGTCTTGGCCAGCTCGATGCGGGTCTGGTGCAGGTACTGGCTGGCGACCTGCGGCAGCACGTCGATCTGCTTCTTCAGCGCGTCGTTAAGGCGCTTGTTGCCGTAGCCGAAATTGACTGCCGAGTACCACATCTGCAGGTCGAGGAACGGCGTGCCGGCGGTGTCGAACATGTAGCTGCCTTCGCCGTGACGGAAGATCTTCGGCGGGTCAACGTAATGCACGGTGTCGCCGAAGGAGCTGTACTTGGCCTCGTCGGCGAGCAATTGCGCGTCGTCGATGAAACCGACGGCGTTCTTGTCGATGTTCATGGTCGGATTCCGGGGAACGGTTTTGAGGGATGCAGCAAGCAGCAAGGCGGCCGATCAGGCCGCCGCCGCTTCGTGATAGCGCGCGTGATGCACCAACGTGCCGTCGAGCAGTCGCGGCAGGTATTCCAGCGCATCCTCGAAGCCGGTGATCGGCATATAGGGGATGCCGGCGGCGCGGCAGTGCTCGATCAGGCGATGCTTGGCGAACACGAAGTCCACGCGGTCGGCCGCGCAGAAGTCCGAGGCGCCGTCGCCGATCAGCAGGGTCTTCGCGCCCGTGGTACGGGCCTGGGCCACGCAGGCGCACTTGCAGGTGCCGCTGCGGCAGCCCTCGGCCTGGAACGGCGAGGTGAGCTGCCACTGCTTCGGCGGCGTGGCGGGCGAAAGATGGTTCGCGGCCAGCGGCAGGTCGTCCAGGCCGTAGCGGCCGAGGATCTGGTGGATCGCGTAATCGAGCCCGTCGCTGACGATACGGATCGGCACATTGAGCTCGCGCGCCTTCGCCACGAAGCCGGGAAAGGCGTGATCGATCCACAGCTCGCGCAGGTGCTCGTCCAGTTCCGGGCGCGTCATCTGCAGCAGCTCGACCTGGCCCGACATGCATTCGCGCGAACCGATGCGACCGGCACGCCAGTCCTGCTCCAGCACTTCCCAACCGGGACGGCCGAAGCGATCGAGCAGCGAGTCGATCACGTCTTCGACGGAAATGGTGCCGTCGAAATCACACAGAATGGTCCAGCCAGACGGGGACATCGGGAATCCACACCTATCAACGATGACAGGCAGGTTAGAAACCCTGCCTTTCGGCGCCCTTTCCCCCAACGGGTACCGAACAACCCGCAGCCCGCCAGGCGGCAAACCGCCCGTTCGGCTTTATCATGCCGCCCCCATGACCCGCCTATCCCCGACTACGGGCCTGCTCCGTTGCCTTGTCCTGTCCGCCTGCCTGCTCATCGGCCTGCCATGGGCGCGGCACTGCCGTGCCGACGACGGCGAGCAGCCGACCTACGCCATCGGTACCGGCATGGAGCGCATGGCGGCGTGGCCCGGCGCCCATGACGCGCGCAACCAGCCGATCCCCTTCGTCGACATCGAGATCCCCAACTGTCTCAGCCTGTCCACGCTGGATGGCCTGCAGCTCGATTTGATTGGCGGCCCGGTGCTGCATGGCGGCCTTTACGGCGACTACCAGTGGGGGCGCGATAGCGAAGACCTCGGCGTCCTGCGCGGCAGAATCGCGCCGCTGTCGCCACGCCTCACGTCGGGCGGTTACCTGGAGTGGCAGCTCACGAAGCAGGTCGACGTGGGCACCGACCTCAGTCATGACATCGACGGTGCGGGAGCCTACTTCGATGTCTACGGCGAGTGGGATCTGCCGCCGATCTGGCTGCTGCAGCATTCCTTCGAGCTGCGCTGGCAGGCGATGAACGGCGCGGCCATGGATCGCTTCTTCGGTATCACATCAGCGCAAGCCAAGGGGCTTGCCGTGCCTACCTGGCGCCCCGGCGCCGGCAGCCAGTCGACCTCGCTGGAATACGACCTGTTCGTCCCCACCAGCCAGCACACCGGTCTCGCACTGGCGCTGAGCTGGGAACGCCTGCTGGGCGATGCCGGCAGCAGCCCGTTGGTGACGCGGTTCGGCTCACGCAACCAGCCTTCCGAATCCTTGGCCTTCGTCTACCACTTCTGAAAGATGCGGCCAGGGACGGTCGCCCGTTTGATCTCAGCGATCGAGGGCAATCGCAAAAACTCCCTCTCAGCGGTCGTCGCGCGTCCAGATCGCACCGTCTTCCTCGCGCACGGGAAAGCACGCGATCGGCTCGTACGCCGGCGGGCATGTCACCGCGCCGGTGCGCAGATCGAAACGCGCCCCGTGGCGCGGGCATTCCACCTCGAAGCCGTGCACCTCGCCGCCGGCGAGATCGCCACCGTCGTGCGTGCAGACGTCCTCGACGGCATATAGGTCGCCGTCGATGTTGTACACGGCGATGGGGGTGTCGCCGTCGAACACCACCCTGAACTCACCCGGCAGCAACTCGCTGCGCGCGCCCACGCGCACCCAGCCTTCGGCCGCCGGGTTCATGCGAGGTCCTTGCGCAACACCTCGAAACGCAGGTCGTCGCGGCGCGGAATGCCGAAGCGCTCGTCGCCGTAGGGGAATGGCTGGAATTCGCCGGTACGGCGGTAGCCGCGGCGTTCGTAGAAGGCGATCAACTCTGCACGCTGCACGATCACCGTCATGTGCATCGCGCGGCACTGCCACTCTTCGCGCGCGATGCGCTCGGCTTCGGCCAGCACCGCCTTGCCCAAGCCGTCGCCCTGGCGCAAGGGATCGACCGCGAACATGCCGAAGTAGCCCGAATCCCCCTGCCGCTCCACATGGCAACTGGCCATCAGCACACCGTCGCGCTCGGCCAGCAGGACTACGCCATGCGGCTGGTCCAGCAAGGCGGAAACACCTGCAACATCGGTGCGCTGGCCGTCCAGCAGGTCGGACTCGGTCGTCCAGCCGCGGCGGCCGGAGTCGCCGCGATAAGCGGATTCGACCAGCGCCACGATGGCGGAAACATCGGCCGCGATGGCCGGGCGGAAACGGAGGGGAGCGGGTTCGGACATGCGCGAATGTTAAAGCCAGCAACCCGCGCGCGCATTAGAACCAGTTCAAGATCACTTGATGCTCTTGCTTCTGGGCGCGGAGAAAAGAGGTAGCGCCAGGCAGTACTCGGAGCAACGCTACTGGATCTCGGCTTGATGGCCCTTCAGCTGTCGAAAATCGCCTCGTTGGAATGAGCCGCGGGGAAGCCCTCAGTTTCCAGATACGGCGTCGTGTGCGCACCGTCCATCGCATAGGCAGTAATGGTTCCGATGTCCTCGTTACAGCCCGCTCGCAGCATCGACGGATGAATCGGGCCGTTTCTCTTAGTCTCTTCCGCTGACTCCGGGTACCCTGCGCTACCCGCTTCAAGTCGGCTTCGCTGTTCGCCACTGTTTCTGTGGTGGTGTGAGCCAGCAAAGAGAAGAAATTCTGGCGTTGGCGGTCAGCCGAAGCCGCGCCATCCCTTGCGACGGCGGGAGCGGCATTCCCCAGCTCCCATCCGTTAGGATGGCGGTGCAAGTTGGAGCCTTTGAGGAGGCTCTCAAAAACTCACCTTCCCGCGCAGCATCTGCGAGTACATCACCCAGTCACCCATCAGACTGTAGAGCGGATGCCGGAAGGTAGCCGGGCGATTCTTCTCGTAGACGAAGTGGCCGATCCAAGCGCAACCGTAGCCGGCCACCGGCAGCAGCCACAGCCACGCCAGCCGCCCGCTTGCGATCGTCAGCAACAGGATCAGCAACACCAGCGTGCTACCCACGAAATGCCAGCG
Source organism: Rhodanobacter sp. 7MK24 (assembly GCF_014842995.1). Classification (GTDB taxonomy): domain Bacteria; phylum Pseudomonadota; class Gammaproteobacteria; order Xanthomonadales; family Rhodanobacteraceae; genus Rhodanobacter_A. The sequence continues at coordinate 493,726 of NZ_JACYXL010000001.1, read as the reverse complement.
GCGGCACAGGCGGTTGCCGTGTTCTCCAAGGTAGTAGGGATAGAACGCGCGAAAGCTGGCGAATTCGGCCATCTCGGTTTCCTCAAGCCGGCAGCGGGATGAATTCCTGCTCGTCGCCGGGCACGACGGGAAAGCGTCCCTCGCGCCAATCGGCCTTGGCCTGTTCGATGCGTTCGGTGCTGGCGGCTACGAAGTTCCACCACAGGTGGCGCTCGCCATCCAGCGGTGCGCCGCCGAACAGCATCACGCGGCTGGCGCGGTTCGCCCTGATGCTCGGTGCCGCGCCCGACTGCACTGCCATCCGCCCCTCGACCACGGTCAGGTCGCCCCATGACAATTCGCCCTCTATCACGTGCACGCCGTGCTCGGCATGTTCCGATGGCAGGGCGAGTTCAGCGCCGGCATCAAGTCGCGCCTCGGCGAAGAACATCGGCGCAAACACCTTCACCGGCGACGCCACGCTCCAGCCCGTGCCGGCGATCAACACCAGCTCGACACCGGGTTGCCGGATGCGCGGCAACGCATCCGCCTCATGATGATGGAACTCGGGTGCGACCTCCGCCTGCCCTCGTGGCAGCGCCACCCAAACCTGGATGCCGTGCATGCGCTGGCCGGTGGCGCGCACTTCCGGTGGCGTGCGTTCGGAATGCACGATGCCTCGGCCGGCGGTCATCCAGTTCACCGCGCCGGGACGGATGTCGGCAAGGCTGCCCAGGCTGTCGCGATGACGAACCGTGCCGTCGAACAGCCACGTCACGGTGGCCAGCCCGATGTGCGGATGCGGCCGCACATCCATGCCACGGCCGGGCGCGAAGTCCACCGGCCCCATATGGTCGTAGAACACGAACGGCCCCACGTGGCGGGCGTCGAGTACCGGCAGCAGACGCCGTACGGTGAAGCCGTCGCCCAGATCGTGCAGGCGTCCGTCGATCAGGATGGGTTGCGCGTCCATCGATTGCTCCCTTCACCAGGCGCGTTGATATTGCACCGGCGCGTGAAGCTGCGCACCCAGTTCCTGTGCGGCGCGACGTGGGAAGTAAGGATCGCGCAAGCTCTCACGCGCAATCAGCACCACGTCGGCCTCGTCGTTCGACACGATGTCGGCGGCCTGTTTCGGTTCGGTGATGAGGCCCACCGCGCCGGTGGCGATACCTGCCTCGCGGCGCACGCGCGCGGCGAACGGCACCTGGTACCCAGGCCCCACCGGAATCCTCACATGCGGTATCAGTCCGCCACTGGAAACATCGACCAGGTCTACACCCAGCGCCGTCATCCCGCGCGCCAGTTGCACGCTCTGCTCCACATCCCAGCCGCCCTCGGCCCAGTCGGTGGCCGAAATGCGCAGCCATAACGGCAACTCCTCCGGCCATACCTCGCGCACGGCAGCGACCACTTCGCGCAGCAATCGCGTGCGGTTCTCGAAGCTGCCGCCATAGGCGTCGTCGCGCCGGTTGCTCAGCGGCGACAGAAACTGGTGCAGCAGATAGCCGTGCGCGGCATGTAGTTCAATCAGCCTGAAACCGGCGGCCAACGCGCGCTGCGCGCTGGCGCGGAAATCGGCGATCACCTGACGGATACCCGCAGCATCCAGCGCCACCGGCACGTGCCAACCCGTGTCGAACGGCAATGCTGATGGCGCCACCGTGGTCCATGCGCCCTGCCCCGCCGCGAGCGCACCTCCGCCCTCCCAGGGCCGCTGCGCACTGGCCTTGCGGCCGGCATGCGCGAGTTGCACGCCGGGCACCGCGCCCTGCCCAGCGATGAAGGCGGCAATCGGTTGCCATGCCGCGACCTGGGCCTCATTCCAGATGCCGGTATCGCCCGCCGAAATGCGCCCCTGGGCCGACACCGCGCTGGCCTCGGCAATCACCACGCCCGCGCCGCCTACCGCGCGGCTGCCCAGATGCACCAGATGCCAGTGGTCGGGCACTCCGTCGATGGCGGAGTACTGGCACATCGGCGACACCACGATGCGGTTGCGGAGGCTCAGGCTGCGCTGCGGGAAGGGTTCGAACAGTTTCATCAGGCGACCGGCGGGGAGAGGAAACACCTACAGTGCCGGCATGATGCAGCTACATCAAGGGCTGGAATGGTGCGGTGTTGTGAACACCGCGTCGTCTGTGGCGATCCATTCGACCATGCGCGCAGCGATGCTGCCGGGTGCCTTCATCCAGCTGAAATGATCAGCGGGGGCGCCCCCGAGATCGTCGGGCGTAACCTGTTTGTGCCGACGCAAGGCATGCGGCATCTTTCCCAGCAGCCAGTCCAGCGAGGCGGCCGGGCCCAGCCAGTCGTCGCGCATGCGCTGCGCCAGTACCGGCAGTTCCAGCGCGGCCAGCCTTTGTTCGAAATCCTCGGCCATGCCCGCTGCCGCATAACGGCCGGTGCGCCCGCTGCGCGCCCAGTCGGCAATGACACCGCGCGCCTCGTTGCCACCAAAACCGATGCGCCGACCGGGCAGGTGCCCACGCAGTGCCGCCAGCAGGGGCGCCAAAACATAGGCCATACCGACCAGCGTGCCGTGGCGGAATCGCCGCCAGTACGGCGCGCCGCTGGCCACGAGTGCGATGCCCGCCATGTCGCCCGGATGCAACGCGGCATACAGGCAAGCCAGCTGCCCTCCCAGGCTGTGACCGCCCACCCACGCGCGTGCCTGCGGCCAATGCGCACGCAAGGCGGCCATGCCGGCAGGCAGGTCGAGCTGCAGCAACTCGCGATAGCTCCAGTTGCAGCGATGGCTGGCGCGCAGGCTGCTGGAACCGATACCACGCCATTCGTGCAGTGCCACCGCCACGCCCCGCGCCGCCAGCGCGGCAGCCAGCGGCAAGTAATGCTTGGCCGGCATACCCATCGCCGGCAGCCAGAACACGGCGTCGCGCGGTTCGCCATCCGGTGCCACGCACAGCAGCTCGGCGCGCGCGCCGTCGGCCATCGTCAGCGGCAGCACGGTGGGTTCAGTAGCGGTTGTGGGGCTCATTGAAAAGTGCGGCCGTGGATGGCCGCCCATTTGATCCTAGCGATCAAGGATGATTGCAAAGGCAACGGCCAGCCATGGACGGCCGCCCGTTTGATCTTCGCGATCAAGGACCGTCGCAACAGAAAAGAAAAGGCCGGCTTGCGCCGGCCCTTTCCGCTTGCAAGGCAGCGATCACGCCGGAGCGACTTCTTCGGCCTGCAGGCCCTTCTGGCCCTGCACCACCTTGAACGTCACCTTCTGGCCTTCCTGCAGGCTCTTGAAGCCCGTGCCGGTGATGGCACGGAAATGCACGAACACGTCAGGGCCATTCTCGCGGCTGATGAAGCCGAACCCCTTGGCGTCGTTGAACCACTTGACGGTACCCGTTTCACGATCCGACATGACTCACTCCGATCCAAATCCAGACGCTTGAGACGAATCGACCTCCCTAGGGCCGACGGCTTACTGGGCATGCCGGGGTCGGGTGTAGCGACATGGAATCGAAACGGTTCCACACCGGGCACGCACGTGGCCAAGCAGACGCAGTAATCCAAGCATAACGGAAATTCAGGAATGCGAGGGAAGTGTCAAGCAGCTCCTAAAAAAAGACTGCCACGGACATAAAAAGTCGCCGGAAGCGATTTTCGAAACCGTGCTGGCGAAGCCCGAGAGGCGTACGCCATGGATGCCGGGCACAAAAAAACCGGGCGTTGCCGCCCGGTTTCGTTTGACGCTTGCAGGCAATCAGGCGGCGCTGACTTCGTCGGCCTGCAGGCCCTTCTGGCCCTGCACCACCTTGAAGCTGACCTTCTGGCCTTCCTGCAGGCTCTTGAAGCCGTTGCCGGTGATCGCGCGGAAATGCACGAACACGTCCGGGCCGTTGTCACGGGCGATGAAGCCGAAGCCCTTGGCGTCGTTGAACCACTTGACGGTACCGATCTGACGATCAGACATTTGAATCACTCCACATGGGTAAAAAGAGACTCGACCGCCGCGAAATGCGGAAGCCGGCTTACTGGTGTGCAAAGGAAAACAACCCCGGGGTGAACTGATGAGGCAGATCGTGGATCGGCTGCATCGGGTCACCGGTGCTTGGCGACCCCGGCAAACGCAGTCCCACCATGATAACCGATAACCGCGCGATACCGTCCGATGCGAGAATCGGCCATCCCGCACCGAGGATTGCCGCTTGAATATGCGCCCGCTGCTTCCGCTGTGCACCGGCCTGCTGCTGGCCGGCTGCGCCACCACCAAACCGCGCCCGGCCGCACCACCCCCGGTCGCCGCTACCGGCGTAGCCTCTTGCGATGCCTATCTGTCCAGCTACCTGGCCTGCCATCGCGCAGCGGGGATCTACCCGACGGATCAGCTGCAGGCGCGCTACCAGGCCATGCGCGACACCTTGCTGCAGGCTTCGCAAAGCCCGCAGGCACGCCCCTACCTGGATGCGCGTTGCCGGCTGCTGGCCAACCAGATGAGCCAGAACCTGCAGGGGCGTTCTTGTGATACGCCGATTGCGGCGGGGGCGCGTTGAGCTGGCGGAGGTTCCTTCGCTTTTAAGCTGAGGAGTCCCTGCATGATTTGCCGTCTTCGCAAGCCACAAGGCGGTTCGGACACCTGCCGGCACCCGAGTTCCTTCTCTTCGCCATTCGCACGCATTCCGGTGCGGGCGTAGATACACAAGAAAGTAGCTCGTCCACCCACAGTGACCGAAAGCGTTTTATCGCCTGCACCTCACTTCCCAAATGGAAGAAAAGCGGAAGCCCGGTGACCAGCCGAATCTACTTCCACTCAGCCCGCAACATCGCCCCCAACGCCGCCGGCCGACAACGCCCCAGACGGACCCTCGGCGTACCGTGCCAATTTGCGGTGCGCACGATAGCTGCAGCCAACTCCCCGGCTAGGCGCGGCGAGGGTTCCACAGCAGGCTCCAGAAACAAGGCCTTGATCTCGAACACCCCTTCGGCACGATGCGCCTTGGCATCCAGCCGACCGATCAGCGCGCCACGATGCAGGATCGGCAGTACGTAGTAGCCGTAGCGCCGTTTCGGCGCAGGCACATAGCATTCGATGCGATAATCGAAATCGAACATCGCCAGCGCACGGGCGCGATCCCACACCAAAGGGTCGAACGGTGACAGCAGCGTGGTGTGCGTGGCGCGCAGGCGTCCGCCGCGCGCCCGCTCCAGCACAGTGGCATGTTCGCGATGCACGTAGCCTGGAGCGTCCCAGCCGCGCACCGCCACTTCCAGCAGTTCGCCCTCGGCCAGGAGGGGAGCCAACTCGCGCGACGTCACTGCCGGCTTGAGTCGGAAGTAATCGGCGATCCAGCGCGCCTGCGTGATGCCCAGCGCGCGCACGCTGTCGAGGATGAAGTGCCGGCGCAGCTGTTCCGTATCGAGTTCACTGGGGGAGAACGGTGGATCGAGCGTGGCCAGCACACGCTCGGCGAGGTCGTATACGCGCTGGAAGCGTTCGCGCCGCGTCACCATCAGGTCGCCCAGCGCAAACCATGCTTCCAGCCAGCGTTTCTCCGGCTTCCATTCCCACCAGCCGGAGACGCCGCGATCCTCGCGCGGAAAATCCGAGGCAAGCACCGGCCCTTCCCCACGAATGCGCGCAAGCAGCGCGTCCATCGACGGCTTGTGTTCGCGATGCATGCGCTCGGCATGGCGCTGTGCCCAATGGCTGCCGCGCTCCCGCCATGCACGATGCACGGCGAGATCGCGGGCGCCGACGAAGCAGGCTTCGTGCGCCCAGCACTCGGCGATGCGGCCGTCGCCCAGCGCCTCGTCCAGCCACGCCACCGGGTAATCGCCAAGGCGCGAGTGCAACACCATATACGGGCTGCGCGCGACCACGTGGATGGAGTCGATCTGCAGCAGACGCATGCGCTCGATGGCTGCCACCACGTCCTCGCGACGCGGTTTGCGGCGCGGCGCCTGCAGCATCCCTTGCGCATGCAGTTGCAGCGCACGTGCCTGCGACAGGCTCAACGGGATCGCGCTTGCTGAAGCCGCGTTCAACGACACACCGCCTTCACGCCAGCTCCACAAGAGTATTGCGATGGCATTTACGCTACCTCTGCTAGGGTCGATCACGAGCCGGGCCGATGCCTGATACCGCCTGTGATCGCCAGCAGGGCCTGCGCTCCCTCAGACATTCTGGCATGGAGAAATGATCATGAAAGCACGCAACGCGTTGTTGCCCGTTCTCGCTACCGCCACCCTGATCTTCGCTGGCGCGGCTTTCGCACAAGACCAAACCGGCCAGACGCAGCCGCCACCGTCGCAAGACAGCATGCAGCAGCCACCCGCGCAAACGGCCGCGCCGGCGCCGATGCCGCCGCCCGACGTGACCGTGCGCAGCGTGCCGCCTGCCGCACCGCAGCTTGCTCCGGCGCCCCCCTTCAGCCAGCTCTCCGGCGGCGGCAAGTCGATCACCGAGGAGCAGGCCGCCGCCTACCCGCCGTTGGCCAACGACTTTCTCAACGCCAGCCATGGTGCCCAGCGCATCAACAAAACGCAGTACGAAGCGTGGGTGAAGCAGATGCAGTGACATGCTGGAATTCAAATCGGCCGCATTCGATGCGGCCGATTTTTTTTTGCAACCACCATCCATAAAATTCGGCCTTGGAAGTTGCCTGCGCGAGGCCGTTGCCGCGATGCCAGGTTCGCCCCGGCGATTTGCGTCGCTGATCGGAGAGCCATCGCCGCACATGGCCTAGACTTCACGCACATCCGTGCGACGGAGTCGTCATGAAACAGCTTCGCCTCCTGCTTTTGATCGGCGCTTTCGCCGCCGGCATCTGCCACGCGCAAAATCCCAACCCGCTGGATATCCGTGCCTGCACCGCGATCGAAAGCGACTCGCAGCGACTGGCCTGCTACGACCGCGCCACCGGGCGCGACCGGTTGCCGAGCGCGCAGAAGCGCAAGGATCAGCCCGCCGCAGCGAATGCCGGCGTGTTCGCCCACGACAGACAAGCCACGGTCGCTGCACCGGAATCCGCCGAGGTATCGACGCCCATGTCGCTGCTGGACAGCCGCTGGGAGTTGTCCCCCCAGAGCAAGCTCGGCACCTTCAACCTGCGCGGCTACCAGCCGGTGTACGCGATGCCGGTGTTTGCCACCAGCAACCAGAACAACATGCCGCACAGCCCGAACCCAGACAACACCGTGCAGACGCCCCAGCAGCTGCAGAACGTCGAGGGAAAATTCCAGCTGAGCCTCAAGACCAAGATATGGCAAGGAGTGTTCGGCGACGTGGGCGACCTGTGGGTGGGCTACACCCAAAGCTCGCGTTGGCAGGTGTACAACGCCGAGATATCGCGCCCGTTCCGCGAGACCGACTACGAGCCCGAGGCGTTGCTGGTGTTCGACACGAACTACCAGCTGCTGGGCTGGGACGGTCACATGTTCGGCATTGGCGTCGACCATCAGTCCAACGGCCGCAGCAATCCGCTCTCGCGCAGCTGGAACCGCGTGATCGCCGACTTCGGCTTCGAGCGCCCCGGCTGGACCATCGTGTTCCGCCCGTGGTGGCGGATTCCCGAAGCGCGCAGCGACGACGACAATCCGGACATCAGCAAATACATGGGCCGCGCCGACGTGCAGATCATCCACGAATGGAACGGGCAGGAATTCGGCCTGATGCTGCGCGACTCGCTGAGCCTCGGCGACGACAACCACGGCGCCGCGCGCTTCACCTGGAGTTTTCCGATCGCCGGCAACCTGCGCGGCTATATGGAACTGTTCAAGGGCTACGGCGAAAGCATGATCGACTACAACCACAACGCCACCTATTTCGGCGTGGGGGTGTCGTTGCTCGATTGGTACTGAGCAATCGCACCCTCTCGCTAGTTTTCGCTCATCCATGAGCGCGAGGATCAAGCCGCGGCCATCCTTGGTCGCACTCCTCAACAAGGCACGCAATCGCGAGCAATCCATGAACGACACGCTATCGATCCGCCCCGTGATCGCCGACGACTATGCCGCGTGGCGACCCTTGTGGGACGGCTACAACGCGTTCTACGGCCGCAGCGGCCCCACTGCCCTGCCGGAAGAGATCACCCGCACCACCTGGGCGCGCTTCCAAGATCCCGACGAACCCGTACATGCACTGGTGGCCGAACGCGACGGCGCGCTGCTCGGCCTGGCGCACTACCTGTTCCATCGCAGCACGATCCAGATCGCGCCGACTTGCTACCTGCAGGACCTCTTCACGGCGCCGGCCGCGCGGGGCCTGGGCGCGGGTCGCGCCCTGATCGAGCGCGTCTACGAACTCGCGCAATCGGCGCGCGCGCCGCGCGTGTACTGGCAGACCCATGAGAGCAACGCTACCGCGATGCGGCTCTACGACCAGGTCGCCGAGAAATCGGGCTTCGTCGTTTACCGCAAGATGCTCTAGCGCCACCAGCCCTGCTTGGTACCCGTGAGGATGCGCAGCATCTGCCCGCGCGCCAGCGGGAAGCGGCCCAACGGTCCGAAGGCGAGATCGCGCAATTGGGCCAGACGGTCGTGCTTCGACTGGAACAGCGGCGTGAGCCAGCGGCTCATGGACTGGTACACCTGCAGATGGCGGCGACGCGTGCGCACATGCGCACGCAAGGCGAGTGCGAGGTCGTCGTGTGCGGTCAATGCATCCGCCAGCGACTGCGCATCCAGGAGTGCCATGTTCACGCCCTGGCCAAGCTGCGGGCTCATCGCATGCGCCGAATCCCCGAGGAATACCACGCGACCGCGATGCGGCACCCGCATCACCACGTCGCGATAGCGCGCACGATGCAACTGCTCCGGCGCGTCGATACGGGCCAGCAGCGGCGACGCCTCGGGCCACAGCACCGCTACCCGCGCTTGCAGGCGTGAAAGCGCCACAGCATCGAAAGCATCCACTTGCTCGCCCGGCAAGCTGAAGTAGAAGGTCAACCAGCGACCGTCGCGGTCGACACGGTGCCCCACCGGCAACAGGCCGATCATCTCGCGCGCGCCGGCGTAGCGCTGCTGCAAAGTATCAGCATGCGCCCAGTCCCCGGCGGGCAGCAGGCACCACACCGCACCCCATGGATAGACCACGTCGCGCGCGGCCAGCCCAGGCAGGCCAGCACGCAAACGCGAGCCTGCGCCATCGGCGGCCACGATCAGGTCGAACGGGCCGTGCCTTCCGCTGTGTTCGTCGAACAGAAGGCCGGCTTCGGCATCCACGCCGACGATGCGTGTGCCGACATGGATATCGTCGGCCTCGGCATAGGCATCGCGCAGCAGGGAAAACAGGCTGCCGCGGCTCATGCCCAGGCCGAAGCAATCCGGCGCATGGTCGGCGTAGCGCATGGCCATCACCTGCCGGCCACGCGTGTTGCAGCCATGCAGCGACTCGATGCGCTGGCCTTGCGCCAGCGCCTGCTCGTGCAGGCCGAGCCGGGCCAGCACCGCCAGTCCGGTGGGCTGCAGCAGGAAGCCCGCGCCCACCGGCCCCGGCGCGCTCGCTTGCTCGAACACACTCAGGCGATGCCCTTGTCCGGCCAGAAACAACGACGCCGCCTGACCGGCGGCGCCGTAACCCACGATGGCGATCTTCATGCGTCCCTGCATGATCGTGCGTCAGTGGTGATGGCCACCTGCGCCATGCACATGGCCGTGCGACAGCTCTTCGTCGCTGGCTTCGCGCACGCCGGTGACTTCGATGGCGAAATGCAGCGGCTTGCCGGCCAGCGGATGGTTGCCGTCGATGTGCACCTTGTCGTCCTCGACCTTGGTCACGGTGACGTTGATGACACCCTGCGGGCCATGGCCCTGGAACTGCATGCCGGGCTGGATGTCGGCCACGCCCTGGAACGCCTCGCGCGGCACTTCCTGCACCAGTTCCTCGTGGCGCACGCCGTAGCCTTCCTCCGGCTCCACGTGGGCGTCGAACTTGTCGCCGATCTGGCGGCCCTCCATCTGCTTCTCCAGACCCGGCACGATATGGCCATGGCCATGCAGGTAGGCCAGCGGCTCGCGGCCGGCGGAGCTGTCGACGACCTGGCCGTCGTCGTCGGTGAGCGTGTAGTGGAAGGTGACGGCGGAGTTCTTGGCGATCTGCATGACGGTGTTCCGGTATCGGTAAAAGAGCCGGTTTCGTGCCGGCATGAGCATACAAGCCTAGCAGATGGCGACTTTGCGATACTCCGCTCATGAAAGCCGCCCTGTGGATCGCCGTGCTGCTGTGCCCGCTGACCCTGCCGTGCGCCGCGCTCTCGGCGGCGGCATCCGACACCGCGCCTGTCGCTGCGCAAAGCCGCCGTTCGCTGAGCACGCAAATCGACGCGGTCATCCGCCAACCACGCTACGCCGCCGCCGACTGGGGCATCGCCGTGGCGTCGCTGGACAGCGGCCGCACGCTGTACGCGCACCAGTCCGGCAAGCTGTTCGAACCGGCATCCACCGCCAAGCTGTTCACTGCGGCGCTGACGATGGAAACGCTCGACCCACAATCCCGCATCCCCACGCGTCTGCTCTCGGCCGCCCCCATCCGCCACGCAAGGCTGGATGGTCCACTCCTGCTGTACGGCATGGGCGATCCCACGCTGGGCACACCGGGCGCCAATCCCGATTGGGCGGATGACCTTGCCGCGCAGCTGGCCGCACGCGGCATCGAAGAGGTGCATGGCGACCTGGTCGCCGACGCCACATATTTTTCCGGACCGCCACTGGGCAAGGGCTGGGAAGCCAGTGACCTGCTGGGCTGGTTCGCCGCACCGGCTTCGGCGCTGAGCGTGCACGAGAACACCGTGGCGCTGACCGTGACGCCCGCCACCGTTGCCGGCCAACCGCCACAACTGAGTTTCGCCCCCGGCGCGGCGGCACCGCCGCTGGCAAGCACGCTGACTACTTCGCCACCACGGACGCCCGACGACTTCAATCTCTATCGCGCTCCCGGCGATGCGCTGCTGCATGCCTTCGGCAGCATTGCCGAAGGCGCGGCGACGCGAACCTACCAGCTGGCGATTCCCGACCCGGCGCAGCAAGCGGGCGAGGAATTGCGCGCGGCACTGGCACGCCACGGCATCCGGCTGACCGGCGGCCTGCGCGTGCTCGCGTGGCCGGAACGCGACGATGCATTGCGTGCCAACGCGAAGGTGCTGGCCGAAGTGCTGTCGCCGCCGGTGAGCGGCATCCTCGCCCAGGGTCTCAAGCGCTCGCAGAACCTCTATCTGCAGAACCTGCTGCAACTGGACGGCGTCAGTGCACAGGCCGTGGCTGCAAACCAGCCTGGCGCGCCCATCGGCTTCCTCAGCAGCGAAGCGTGGGGGTTGCGCGCGCTGCACGACCTGCTGGAACGCATCGACATCGCGCCGTCATCGGTACTGATGGAGGAAGGCAGCGGCCTGTCGCGCAGCGATCTGGTGACACCTGCCGCAATGACGCGCCTGCTGCAGGTCATCGCCATGCAGCCGTGGGCAGGCGCATTGCAGGCCATGCTCCCGGTGGGCGGCGTGGACGGCACGCTGGAATGGCGGATGCGCGACGGCGCTGCCACCGACAACGTGCATGCCAAGACCGGCAGCATGGCCTACGTGCACTGCATTGCCGGTTACGTCACCGCGGCGGACGGCCAGCGACTCGCCTTCACGATCATGCTCAACAACTACCGTCGCGATGACGGCGAGCCGTCGGCCAACCACGACGTCGATGCCATTGTGCAATTGCTGGCCGGCTGGCGCGGCAGCGACTGAGTCAGCTCACGTGCCGGGCAGGCACTCCAGCTCCTTGCCGATCTTTTCCGGCGTATCGGTAGGCGCATAGCGCTTCACCACCTGCCCCTGGGCATCGACCAGGAACTTGGTGAAGTTCCACTTGATCGCCTCGCTGCCGAGGATGCCCTTGCCCTCGCTCTTGAGCCACTTGTACAGCGGATGCGCATTCGCGCCGTTCACCTCGACCTTGGCGAACATCGGAAAGCTCACGTCGTAGCTGGTGCTGCAGAAGTTGCGGATTTCCGCCTCGTCGCCCGGCTCCTGGTGGCCGAACTGGTCGCAAGGGAAGCCCAGTACCACCAGGCCGCGCTCGCGCCATTCGCGCCACAGCTTTTCCAGCCCGGCATATTGCGGCGTGAAGCCGCATTTGGAGGCCACGTTGACGACCAGCAGGGTCTTGCCCCGCCATTCGGCGAACGAACGCTCGTTGCCTTCGATGTCGCGGGCGCTGAAGCCATAGATGTCGCTCATCGCGTGATCCTCGTGTATGGCCGTATGGAAGGCCGGACAGCGGGTAGAATACTCGCCCGACCCGACGCCATGACTTCCGTGATCCGCTTCCTCGACGTACACAAGTCCTACCGCGTGGACGGCCGGGAGGTTCCCGCGCTGCAGCCGTTCAACCTCGACATCGTGGATGGAGAGGTGTTCGGCATCATCGGCCATTCCGGCGCGGGCAAGTCCACGCTGATCCGCCTGATCAACCTGCTGGAACGGCCCAGCGGCGGACGCATCCTGATCGGCGACACCGAGATGACCGCGCTGCCCGAACCCGCGTTGCGCGCGCAGCGGCGGCGCATCGGCATGATCTTCCAGCACTTCAACCTGCTTGCCTCGCAGACCGTAGCCGACAACGTGGCGTTCCCGCTGCGCCTTGCCGGTGAACGCGATGCGGAGAAGGTCCGCGAACGCGTGGACGAACTGCTCGCGCGCGTCGGCCTCAGCGAGCATGCAGGCAAATACCCTTCGCAGCTCTCCGGCGGCCAGAAACAGCGCGTGGGCATCGCGCGCGCGCTGGCGAACCGCCCCGACATCCTGCTGTGCGACGAGGCCACCAGCGCACTCGACCCGCAGACCACGGCTTCTGTGCTCGACCTTCTGGCATCGATCAATCGCGAGCTGAAGCTCACCATCGTGCTGATCACCCACGAGATGGACGTAGTGCGCCGCATCTGCGACCGCGTCGCGGTGCTCGATGCCGGCTGCATCGTGGAAAGCGGCACGGTGGCCGACGTGTTCCTGCATCCCCGGCATGCCACCACGCGGCGCTTCGTGGAAGAGGCACTGCCCGAGGAAGCTGCCACGGCGCAGGCGCCGGGAGTCGCCGGCCGCGTGATGCGGCTGACCTTCCGCGGCGGCGCCACGCTGCAGCCGGTACTGAGCCGCGTGATGCGCGAGCACGGCGTGGATTTCAACCTGCTGGCCGGCCGCATCGACCGCATCAAGGACCTGCCCTACGGCCAGCTCACCCTGGCGCTGGAGGGCGCGGACACCGACGCCGCGCTGGTCGCCCTGCGCGCAGCCGGCATCGAGATCGAGGAGATGGGCGCATGATCGCCTCGCCGCTGCAAAGCCTGTTCCCCAACATCGACGACTGGGGCGAACTCGGCCATGCCTGCATCGACACCCTGCTGATGCTTGGCGGCTCGTTGGCGCTCACCGTGCTGATCGGCCTGCCGCTGGGCGTCCTGCTCTACCTCACCGGCAAGGGGCAGCTGCGCGCGATGCCGAAGTTCTACGGTGTCGTCTCGCTGCTGGTGAACGTGCTGCGCTCGGTGCCCTTCATCATCCTGATGATCGTGCTGATGCCGGTCACCTACGCGCTGGTGGGCACCAAGCTGGGCGTACGCGGCGCGATCCCGCCGCTGGTGATCGGCGCCGCGCCGTTCTTCGCGCGACTGGTGGAAACCGCGCTGCGCGAGGTACAACAGGGCGTGATCGAAGCCGCGCAGGCTATGGGCGCCAGCACCTGGCAGATCGTACGCCATGTGCTGCTGCCCGAGGCGCGCGGCGGCATCGCCGCCGGCATCACGGTCACCGCCATCGCCCTGGTGGGCTATACCGCGATGGGCGGCGCGATCGGCTCCGGCGGCCTGGGCGACCTGGCCTATCGTTACGGCTACCTCAGCTACAAATCCGACTACATGCTGGTTACCGTGGCGCTGCTGGTGGTGCTGGTGCAGCTGCTGCAGATGATGGGTGACCGCATCGTGGCGCGTTATAAGCGCCACTGATCTGGTTATTTCCCCGCCAAGGTTTGGCTATCTAGTCTGGAACTCCTCCCGGAAACCGCCATGATCCATGCTGCTGCTCGCCTCCCTCTCCGCCATTCTGTCGTTGCTGCTGCTCGCTGGCGTGGCGCGCAAACCCTCGTGAGGAGCGCGTTGCGCGTCGCCGGCGCCGCGGCCGTCGCCCTGTTGCTCGCGGCCTGCTCCGCGCCGAAGCAGGATGCTGACACGCTGGTCGTGGCTGCGACCGCCGTGCCGCACGCGGAAATCCTGAAGCAGGCACAGCCCATCCTTGCGAAGGAAGGCGTGAAGCTGGAGATCAAGGTGTTCGCCGACTACGTGCAGCCGAACACGCAGGTGGCCGAGAAGAACATCGACCTCAACTATTTCCAGACCGGACCCTATCTCGACGCCTTCAATCGCGAGCACGGCACCAACCTGGTGCCTGTCGTGGGCGTACACATCGAGCCGTTCGGCGCCTATTCGCGCAAGATCAGGAGCATCGACCAGTTGCCGGACGGAGCCACCGTGGCGCTGCCGAACGACCCCAGCAACGAGGGCCGCGCCCTGTTGTTGCTGGCGAAAAACAGCCTGATCACGCTGAAGGATCCGGCCAACGCGCTGGCCACGCCCAAGGACATCACGGCGAACCCGAAGCACTTGCAGTTCAAGGAACTGGAGGCGGCGATGCTGCCCCGCACGCTGGACGAAGTGGACCTGGCGCTGATCAACACCAACTACGCGCTGGCGGCAGGCCTGAACCCCACCAAGGATGCACTGCTGATCGAGAGCAAGGATTCGCCTTACGTGAACTACCTGGTGGGTCGCCCCGACAACCGGAACGACCCGCGCGTGCAGAAGCTGGCGCAGGCGCTGACCAGCCCGGCGATCAAGGCGTTCATCGAGCAAAAGTACCGGGGCGCGGTGCTGCCTGCGTTCTGAGCCGCTGCCGGGTGAGCGCCGCTCGCGCACGGATGATCGTCATCCCGGCGAGGTCGGACAAGCGCGAAGCGCACAGGACGCCCGTACGGCAGCCCTGAAGGGGCGGGCGCAGCGAGTCGTCCAGCGGCAACCCGCACTCATCATTTAAGCCATGCCGTCGCTGGATTCCGGCCTGCGCCGGAATGACGGGCGAAATGCAAAAGCCCCCCAAGCAGAGAGGGGGGCGCCCCAGGTCAACCGTCGCTCAGGCGGCCGCCATCTGCTTCGGGATCGAGCGATTGGTGTGGGTGATGCGGTTCTTCTCGTCCACGTAGACGCAGGTGGGCTGGAACTGCGCCAACTCTTTCTCGTCGATCTGCGCGAACGCGGCGATGATGATGAGGTCGCCCACCTGCACGCTGCGTGCGGCGCTGCCGTTCACCGAGATGATGCCCGAGCCTTCTTCGGCACGCAGCGCATAGGTGACGAAGCGCTGACCATTGTCGATGTCCCAGGCATGGATCTGCTCGTACTCGCGGATGCCCGCGGCGTCGAGCAGGTTGCCGTCGATGGCGATCGAGCCTTCGTAGTGCAGCTCGGCGTGGCTGACAGTGGCGCGATGGATCTTCGCCTTGAACATGTTCAGGTGCATGACTTCGATTTCCTGCGGGGACGTCCCGCGTCGATGCGCATTATCGAACTGCCGACATTGCACTGCAACATCAGCGATTATGGCCCGGAAATGGGGGCGATTCAGTCAAACGGAAGGTTGTCGATCAAACGCGTGGTGCCCAGCCGCGCGGCGATCAGCGCCACCAGCCCCTCGCGCTCACCGTCAGCCGGCTCGGACAGGTCTTCGGCGCGGCGGATCACCGCGTAGTCGGGCAGGAAACCCGCCCGCTCCAGCTTCGATTGCGCGGCTTCCTCGATGATGCGCCGCGCGTGCCCCTTGTCCAGCAGGTCACGCATCTGCTGCAGGGTCTGCCGAATCAGCGGCGCCTGCCTGCGTTCCGCTTCGGAGAGGTACTGGTTGCGCGAACTGAGCGCCAGCCCGTCGTCGGCGCGCAGTGTGGGCGCACCCATTACCTTCAGCGGCAAGCCGAGGTCGCGCACCATGCGCTCGATCACCTTGAGCTGCTGGAAATCCTTCTGGCCGAATACGGCCAGGTCCGGCTGCACCAGGTTGAACAGCTTGCACACCACGGTGGCCACGCCGTCGAAATGGCCGGGACGATGCGCCCCCTCCAGCGTGTCGGTGATGCCCGGCACGTGGATGCTCACGCTCTGCGCGGCGCCGAACGGGTACATGGTGGCCACTTCGGGAGCGAACAGCAGGTCGCAGCCATGCTCCGCGAGGCCGGCCTGGTCCTGCACCAGGGTGCGCGGATAGCGCTCGAAATCCTCGTTCGGGCCGAACTGGGTGGGGTTGACGAACACCGTGGCCACCACGCGGTCGGCGCGCGCGCGCGCCAGCTTCAGCAGCGAGTGGTGCCCCGCATGCAGGTTGCCCATGGTCGGCACCAGTCCGACCGTCTGGCCCTGGGAGCGCCAGCCGCGGATGGCGGCGCGCAGCGCCGGAGCGTCTTGCACGGTTTGCATGGCGTGTTTCTCGGTCGATGGAGGCTTAGTTGAAGCAGTGCTCGGGGGCGGGGAAAGCTCCGCTTCGCACGTCGGCCGCATAGGCGGCGAGCGCAGCCGCCACAGAATCGCGGCCGGCGAGGAAATCCTTGCTGAACTTGGGCCGCTTGCCCGGCGTGATGCCAAGCATGTCCTGGATCACCAGCACCTGGCCGTCGCAGTCCGGGCCGGCGCCGATGCCGATCACCGGAATCTTCAGTTCCTGGGTCACCCGCGTGCCCAGCGCGGTGGGCACGCCCTCCAGCACCAGCAGGTCCGCGCCCGCGGCCTGCACGGCCTGGGCTTCGGCGAAGATGCGGTCGGCCGTTTCCTGCTCGCGGCCCTGGATGCGGAAGCCGCCGAACTTGTGCACCGACTGCGGCGTGAGGCCCAGGTGCGCACAGACCGGGATCGCGCGCACCACCAGCGCGGAAATCGCCTCCAGGATGTGCGGTGCGGCACCCTCGATCTTCACCATCGCCGCGCCCGCCTCGCCCACCAGCCGCGCACCGGCCTGCAAGGCGTGCGAAACATCGCGGTCGGCCATGAACGGCAGATCGGTCACCAACAGCGTGGCCGACAGCCCGCGCGCCACCGCCTGCGTGTGGTAGACCATATGGTCCAGCGTCACCGGCAAGGTGCTCTTGTGGCCCTGCACCACCATGCCCAGCGAGTCGCCCACCAGTGCCACGTCGATGCCGGCCAGTTCCACCTGCGCGGCGAGGCTGTAGTCGTAGGCGGTGAGCACGGTGATGCGACGGCCTTCGGCCTTCATGGCATGCAGGCCGGGAACGGTGACCGGTTTGCGCGCTGGAACAGTGGCGGGATCCACGTACACGATGTTGTCTCGAATCAGGAGTCCGTCGATTATCCGCTGCGCCGCATCATTCGGCCAGCCGGCCTTCGTCCAGGCACTCGCAGCCTTGCGCATCCACCACGGCGAGCAGGTCGGCCACGCGACCCTGACCCGGCAACACGAGGTCTGGCGCCAGGTCAGCCAGCGGCAACAGCACGAAGGCGCGCTCGGCGATGCGCGGATGCGGCAGCGTCAGGCTGGCACCATCGAGCTGCACGCCGGCCATGTGCAGCAGATCGAGGTCCAGGGTGCGCGGCCCGTTGCGTTCGGCGCGCACGCGACCGGCGCGTTGCTCGATGGCGAGCAAGGCCTCCAGCAACGCGTGCGGCTGGAGGCTGGTTTCCAGCAAGGCGGCGGCGTTGACGAAGGACGGCTGCTCCAGCACGCCCCACGGTGGCGTGCGGTACAGGCGTGAGCGGCGGAGCAGCCGTGTGCCTGGCAGGTCTGCCAGCGCATCCACGGCATCCAGCACCTGCCTGCGCGGATCGCCCAGATTGCTGCCCAATGCGACGTAGGCGGCGGTCACACCGGTTTCGATTTCGCTGAAGGCTTGCGCCGGCGCCGCTTGCGCGCGGGGCTGGTCGCCGCCGCGGGCATCTCGGGATCGTTGCCGCCGCCGTGTGTCGGCAAGGCCGCCGCCAGCGTGTCGTGCGGCAACTGCTGCGCGTGATCCCACCACAGGCCCAGCTCGCGGATCGCCGACGACTCGTGCGCGCGCAGCAGCAGGAAATCGAACGCAGCGCGGAACCGCGGATGCGTCAGCAGGCGCAGCACCTTCTTGCGCTGGATCTGCTCGAAGCGCGGCTGCAGCGACCAGATTTCTTCCATGGTTAGGGTGAAACGCCGGGGGATCGCCACGCGTTGGCACTGCTCGGCCACCACCTGCATCGCGGCTTGCGTCCAGGCTTCATTGGCATCCTTGCCGCGGGCGATCTGGTGGTGCGCCAGATCGCGCACCTCGCCCCACAGCAGCACGGCGAACAGGAAAGCCGGCGTCACCGACTTGCCCTCCACCACGCGTTCGTCGGTGTTCGCCAGGCCCTGCTCGACCAGCGCGCGCAGTGCCTCGTCGCCGCGCTTCAGCGCACGCGCCGTGGCAGGGAACAGGAACTGCAACAGGCCGCATTGTTCGAGCATGCGGAAACTCTTCAGCCCATGTCCCGCGAGGAACATCTTCAGCGACTCGTCGAACAGGCGCGCTGGCGAGGCCTCCAGCAACAACGAGCCCAGCTCCGCGAACGGCGCGGAGGCGGCCGCATCGATGGTGAAGCCGAGCTTGGCGGCCAGCCGCGCCGCGCGCAGCATACGCACCGGATCCTCGCGGTACCTCGTGACCGGATCGCCGATCAGGCGCAGCACGCGGTCTTCGAGATCCTGCATGCCGCCCACGTAGTCGCGCACCGAGAAATCGTTGACGCCGTAGTACATCGCATTGACGCGGAAGTCGCGACGCAGCGCATCCTCCTCGATCGAGCCCCACACGTTGTCGCGCACGATGCGGCCGTCGACGATGTGCCGCTCGCCCTCCGCCCCCTCTTCCTCGCCGGTACCCCGGAAGGTGGCCACCTCGATGATTTCCGGCCCGAACACGACGTGGGCCAGGCGGAAGCGGCGGCCGATCAGGCGGCAGTTGCGGAACAGCTTTTTCACCTCGTCCGGCGTGGCGTTGGTAGCCACGTCGAAATCCTTGGGTCGGCCCCCCAGCAGCAAATCGCGCACGGCGCCGCCGACCAGGAAGGCGTCGTAGCCCGCCTCGTTGAGGCGGTACAGCACGCGCAGCGCGGCCTTGCTGATGTTCTTGCGGGAAATCGTGTGCTGCTCGCGCGGGATGATGCGCAGCGCGGGCCTGGCGTCGTTCCTGGCTTCGGGATTCAAGCGGCTGGGATTCCTGGCGGGTACTTGTCCGGCACGCCGCTTCGCGACGGCGCGACGGCCTGCAAGCCGTGGATGATAGCCGTCATCGCCGCGGCATTGCCGAGCGTAACAATTCCGCTATACTACCGCGCTCCGTAAGACTGCGCTCCCATCGTCTAGCGGTCTAGGACACCGCCCTCTCAAGGCGGGAACACGAGTTCGAACCTCGTTGGGAGCGCCATTTATTTGTGCGATTCGTCCGGAATCGCCGCCTGGCGTGGCGAAGTGGCAAGCTTCTGGCAGCCGCTCCGCCCGAGCGCCAACCGCGGCCATCCATGGCCGTACTTCTCAGGAACAGCCGGCACGATCAAGCGATCGTGCCGTTTGTTTTTGCAGCTGCCGCTACGGCAACTGCCTTTACCTCGGCTATCGGATACTGCGCGGCGTGGCAGCGCCGTCTATCGCATAGGCGGGGCGGCTCCGACCTCCTCGACACAGCTATTTGTAATCCCGGCGGATTGAAGCCAGCCGTTTCTCCAGTCCCTTCTTTCCGGTCCATACGCGGCAAAGAAACAGGAACTCGAGCGCTCGCATGCAACCGAATCCGCGTTGCCGCCCTGGAGAGCACGCAAGCAAAAACCTCGCTCAACTCCATTCCCGCCAGTGGGCGAAAAGATCGCGCACAAGTCGCGGCCGCGACTTTTCACCCGACGCGCATTGCGGTCATACTTGCCAACGCCCAACCGCAAGAGCGCCACCCATGACCTTCGTCGTCACCGACAACTGCATCAAGTGCAAGTACACCGACTGCGTGGAAGTCTGTCCGGTCGATGCCTTCCACGAAGGCCCGAATTTCCTCGTGATCGACCCGGACGAATGCATCGACTGCACGCTGTGCGAACCGGAGTGCCCGATCAACGCGATCTATCCGGAAGACGACGTGCCCGGCGGCCAGGAAGGTTTCGTGGCACTGAACGCCGAGCTGGCCAAGGCGTGGCCGGTGATCACCGAGCGCAAGGACGGCCTGGCCGACGCGAAGGAATGGGAAGGCAAGCCGGACAAGCTCGAGCTGCTGCAGCGCTAAGAACCGGAATCGCCTTGCGATCATCCAGGATCGCGAAGATCAGACGGGCAGCCACACTGGCGCGCTGCTCAACAAAAATGCCGCCCGATGGGCGGCATTTTCGTTTGCAGGAATATCGGCGGATCAGCGATCAGCTGCCAATGCCTTTCTTCAACGCGTCGATGAGCTTGGCGACCGCGCCTTCGTCACCCTGCACGCGCACTTCGCTGGCACTGTTTCCGCTGGGGTTCACCGTGACCTGCACCACATGCGTGGCGGTGTCGGCCGTGCTCTTGTCGTGGTGGAACATGCGGCTAAAGAAGCCACGCTTCTTCGCCACCGCTTCGCCGCCCACCACATTCACCGTATAGCTGTGTGCGCTGTCGTCATGGCTGGTCACCTGGCCTGCGCTGCCAGTGGCAGCCAGCAGCTGGCCCACCTTCTGGTAGGCGCCGTCGACGGACCCGGACACCACGAAGGCATCGGAGATCGCGCCGGGTATGGGCGCAGGCTGGATCTGGCCCGAACCCGGCGGCGGGATCACCAGCGCAGCGGTCGCCGGCGGCGTGTCCATGCCCGGCGGGATTTCCAGCGGGGACTCCTGCTTGGCCGTTTCCCACGATTTCGTGGATCGGAACATGCCGCAACCGGAAAGCAGCAGGCCTGCGAGGGCCAATGCCGGCAGGGTCACGAGTAGCGAGGATTTCTTCATGCAAGGGTTTTCCGTGGAAGGTTCGTTGATGGCCGCCTAGGCGGCTTTCGATCAGGCAGCGCGTGCCAAGGATGCCAGAGTGGACAGTGTCTCGCGCAAACGGGCACGCTCCGGGCCTTCGGCCAGCTCCACCAACGGCAGCCGCGGCAACGCCAGACCCAACCCCAGCTCCGGCAGGCCGGCCTTTACCGCAATCGGGTTCGGTGCGCAGTTCAACGCCTGCATCAGGGGTGCCAACGCATCATCGCAACGTACCGTGGCAGCCCGGTCGCCACCGATGGCCGCGTCGCACAGCGCACGGAACATCTTTGGCACCAGATTCGCCACCACCGAGATTGTACCGGCGGCACCGGCCAGCATGGCCTGCCCGGCCGTACCGTCGTCGCCGGAGAGATAGACGAAATCCGGGCGCGCAAGTTCCGCGAGCGCGGCAATGCGCTCGGCGTCGGCACGCGCTTCCTTGATGCCGACGATCGCCGGATGTCCGGCAAGCTGCGCCACCGTCTCCGGCAACAGGTCGCAGGCGGTGCGCGTTGGCACGTTGTAAAGCAGTACCGGCAGGCCGCCGTGCTCGGCGACTTCGAGGAAGTGGCGGCGCATGCCTTCCTGCGTGGGGCGCACGTAATAGGGCGTCACCACCAGCGCAGCATCGGCCCCCAAGGCCTTGGCGCGGCGCGTGACCGCAACGGTTTTCGCGGTACCCGCCTCACCGGTTCCGGCGATCACCGGCACGCGACCGGCGACATGCTCCACCGCGAACGCGAGCAGACGGTCGAACTCGTCGTGTTCGAGCATGTGCGCTTCGCCGGTGGAGCCCGCCACCACCAGCGCCTGCGTGCCGCCGGCGAGTTGATGGTCGAGCAGGCGCGCGAACGCCGGCAAGTCGAGCGCGCCGTCGGGCGCGAACGGCGTGGCCAGCGCGCAGATGCTTCCGCGAATGTCCAAGGTCGGATACCGCTTGATAAACCAGCCTTGCATGTTACTTGCGGGCTTGCAGGAGCGGCAAGTAAGCTGGCTGGCGCGATTCCCGCGCCGCGCGGGTTCCGGCACAGGCCACTCCATTGAAATCGACGCCCCACGCCCGTTCGGGCAGCGACAATCAGCTGCTGATCCACGCACTGACCTCGGCCGCCCATTCGCCACTCACCGCACTGACCCGCCGCATCGCCGACGCCGGCTGCAGCCTGGCCGAGTCGCGTGTGGCCACGATAGGCAACGAAGTGTCGATCATGCTGCTGGCCAACGGCGCCTGGGACGCGCTGGCCAAGCTCGAAACCGCCCTGAACAAGCTGGCTCGCGACGAGAACCTGCGCCTCGCCCACTACCGCACCACGCCGCGCGAACCCAATTCGCACTTGCTGCCGTACATGGTGGAGATCATCTCCGCCGACCGCCCCGGCATCGTGGCGCGAATCGTGGAGTTCTTCAGCCAGCAGGGCATCAGCGTGGAACAGTTGCACTCCACCCGTTACCTCGCGATGCAGACCGGCGCGGAGATGTTCCAGGCGCAATTCACGATTGGCATTCCGGCCGACGTGCACATCGCCGCCTTGCGCGACGACTTCCTGGAACTGTGCGACGGGCTGAACCTGGATGCGATCATGGATCCGGTGAAGTTCTAGAGTCTGTTTGCGCTCTCCGCATGGCCCGCGCCGGGATCCGCCTGCGCGCGGACCAAAGGAAGAATGGGTGAGCGCACGTCAGTCCAGGAACGAGCAGTGACGCAGGGATGCGGGCAAACAGACGGACCCTTCGGATTGCCCTGCCCCGGCGGCCACCCGGCAGCACGCGGATTGACCAGGCAGGCGCTGCGCCATGCGATGCCACCTGACGGCCGCGGCAAGGCAAGCAATGCCGGGCGCGCAAACAGACTCTCAGGATGCTCCGCCGATGACCGCCTGACAAGGCTGTCATCCGTAACATTCATCGCGCTAGTCTCTCCACGCACAGCAGCGAAACCCCACCGGGTTTCCGGAGAGACCATGCCAGACATCGGAAAGAAGGCCCCCGCCCTGAGCGGCACCACCGGCGACGGCAGCACGCTGAAACTCGCCGACCTCAAGGGCCAATGGATCGTGGTGTATTTCTACCCCAAGGATGCCACCCCCGGCTGCACCAACGAAGCCAAGGACTTCCGCGACCTGTACGCGAAGTTCAAGAAGCGCAACGCCGAAGTCATCGGTATCTCGCGCGATTCGGTGAAGTCCCACGCCAACTTCGCTACGAAGCAGGAACTGCCGTTCCCGCTGGTATCCGACGCGGACGAAACCTGGTGCAAGGCCTTCGACGTGATCCACGAGAAGGTGCTCTACGGCAAGCGCCACATGGGCATCGTGCGCAGCACCTTCCTCATCGACCCGGACGGCAAGCTCGCCGCCGAGTGGCTGGGCGTGAAGGTGCCAGGCCACGCGCAGGCCGTGCTCGACGCCATTCCCGCCAAGTGACCGCGCCACTTCAAGCCATCCTCCCCGCGGCATCCGCGATGCCGCGCTCCCTTCGTCTCGTCCCACGCGAGGTTCCTGCCGCATGACCGCAAGCAAGCGCATCTACGTTCTGGACACCAACGTGCTGCTGCACGATCCCACCTCGTTGTTCCGCTTCGAGGAACACGACGTGTTCATCCCGATGACGGTGCTGGAGGAGCTGGACGAGAAGAAGAAAGGCGGCTCGGAAGTTTCGCGCAACGGCCGCCAGGTCAGCCGCTTCCTCAACGAACTGATCGTGCGTGGCAACGGCCACGGCATCAGCAACGGGCTGGAGCTGGCCAATCCGCAGGGCGTCAATCTCAAGCGCGGTGCCGCGGTGGGCCGGTTGTATTTCCAGCAGCGCACCACCGCCAACCACGGCAAGGCGGACAACCTGATCCTCGCCGCGGTGATCGAGTTGCGCGACCAGAACCCCGAGCGCTCGGTGATCCTGGTCAGCAAGGACATCAACCTCCGCATCAAGGCGAAGATCTACGGCATCGACGCGGAGGACTACGAGAACGACCGCGCGCTGGACGACTTCGCCCTGCTCTACACCGGCTCCACCGCGCTGCCCGAGAACTTCTGGGACGCGCACCCGGAAGTGGAGTCGTGGAACGAGCGCGGCCGCACCTACTACAAGCTTTCACGCCGCGAAGACGAGGACTGGTATCCCAACCAGTGCCTGTACCTGCCCGGCGAAGGCGGCGTGGAGCTGCGCGTGCTCAAGCTGGACGAAGACAAAGCCACGCTCGCGCTGATGGACGACCACAGCCATGCCAACCACCATGTCTGGGGCATCGCCGCACGCAACCGCGAACAGAACTTCGCGCTCAACGTGTTGATGGATCCGGACGTGGATTTCGTCACCCTGCTCGGTACCGCCGGCACCGGCAAGACCCTGCTCGCGCTCGCGGCAGGCCTGGCACAGGTGATGGACCAGCAGCGCTATCGCGAGATCATCATGACCCGCGCCACGGTGAGCGTGGGCGAGGACATCGGCTTCCTTCCCGGCACTGAGGAAGAAAAGATGACGCCGTGGATGGGTGCGCTCACCGACAACCTCGAGGTGCTCGCCAACCCCGAGGAAGGCGGCAGCTGGGGCCGCCAGGCCACTAACGACCTGCTCGCCTCGCGCATCAAGATCCGCTCGCTCAACTTCATGCGCGGACGCACCTTCCTGTCGCGCTACCTGATCATCGACGAGGCGCAGAACCTCACGCCCAAACAGATGAAGACCCTGATCACCCGCGCCGGCCCCGGCACCAAGATCGTGTGCCTGGGCAATGTGGAGCAGATCGACACGCCCTACCTCACGGAAACCACCTCCGGCCTCACCTACGCGGTGGACCGCTTCAAGCAGTGGGAGCATTCGGCGCACGTCACCCTGCGGCGCGGCGAACGCTCGCGGCTGGCGGATTTCGCTTCGGAGGCGTTGTAGAGCTCTTGATCGTCATGCCGGCGCAGGCCGGCATCCAGTGGAAACCACGCCATGGATTGGCGACAGCCCTGCGTGTACATGCTTGCCTGCCGACGGAATGGCACCTTGTACATCGGTGTCACCAGCAACCTGGTCGGCCGCATCTGGCAACATCGCAACGAAGCCGTCCGGAGCTCCACATCGCACCATCACGTCCACGATCTGGTCTGGTATGAGCTACATGAAACGATGGAGTCCGGCATTCTCCGTGAGAAACAACTCAAAGAATGGAAGCGCGCCTGGAAGTCGAGGCTGATCGAAGGCGAGAATCCCGGATGGCGTGACCTTTATCCGACGTTGCTCTAACTGGATTCTGGCCTGCGCCGGAATGACGAGCACGAAATCCGCCAGTGCTCTGCTTTTGATCGTCATTCCGGCGCAGCCCGGAATCCAGCAGCGACCACACCACATGCCTGGTCGCAGCCATCACCTGACGCCACATTCACCCATATGCCCCATGCCATGCCTCCCATCGCCCTCACCATCGCTGGCTCCGACTCCGGCGGTGGCGCGGGTATCCAGGCCGACCTGAAGACCTTCCATGCGCGCGGCGTGCACGGCTTGTCGGCCATTGCCGCGATCACCTCGCAGAACACGCGCGGGGTGGCCGCCGTGCATCCGGTACCGCTGGCGCACATCCGCAGCCAGATCGCCGCGGTATTCGACGACTTCCCCATCGGCGCCGTGAAGACCGGCATGCTGGGCAGCGCGGCCATCGTGCGGCTGGTGGCGCGCGAGATGGCGTTGCGCAAGCCGGCGTGGCTGGTGGTCGATCCGGTAATGATCGCCACCAGCGGCGCGCGCCTGCTCGATGAAGGCGCCATCGCGGTGCTGGTGAACAAGCTGATCCCGCTGGCCGACGTGCTGACGCCCAACCTGCCCGAGGCCGAGGCGCTGCTCGGCTATCCGATCCGCAGCGCGAAGGACTGCACGCGTGCCGGCAACGAGTTGCGCGAACTGGGCGCCAAGAGCGTGCTGCTCAAGGGCGGCCACGGCAGCGGCCGCGACGTGGTGGACCGCTACTTCGACGCGCGCGGCGTGATGGAACTGCGTCACCTGCGACTGAAGCTGGAGGCCCACGGCACAGGCTGCACGCTGGCCTCGGCGGTGGCCGCCGAGCTGGCGAAGGGGCAATCGCCACGCAGCGCCGTGCGCCGCGCAGTGGCCTATGTGCAACGCGCGCTGGCGCAAGGCTACCAACCCGGCAGCGCGCCCTTGCGCGTACTGGCGCACTAGGCCGGCAACCGGCGTCATTCACGACGGGGCGGTAGAATGGCGTGTCGCCCACTCCCTTCGAACCGATGACCCCGCGCCTCGTCCTGCTGATCCTGATCCTGCTGTTCGTGCTGTGCGTGCTGCTGGTGCATCTACGCGGGCGCGTGCGGCTGCGCTTCGACCGCCAGTTGGTGGACCACTCGGCGATCTTCGCGCCCTACAACCTGCTGATGTACGCGTTTTCCGCAGTACCAGCGCGACCCATCCTCGACCGCCGCGGCTTTCCCCAGCTCGATCTCCTGCAGGCCAATTGGCAAGCCATCCGCGAAGAGGCGCTGTCGCTGTTCGACGAGGGTCACATCCGCGCGGCGCATAGTGGCAACGACGCCAGCTTCAACAGCTTCTTCAAACAGGGCTGGAAGCGCTTCTACCTGAAGTGGTACGGCGAGCCGCTGGCCTCGGCCGAAGCCTTGTGCCCGAAGACCGTGGCGCTGCTGAAATCCATCCCCAGCATCAAGGCGGCGATGTTCGCCACGCTGGCGCCCAACAGCCGGCTCAATCCGCATCGCGATCCGTTCGCCGGCTCGCTGCGCTACCACTTGGGCCTGATCACGCCGAACTCGCGCGACTGCCGCATCTTCGTCGATGGCGAGGAACACGCGTGGGGCGATGGCAAGGACGTGGTGTTCGACGAGACCTACGTGCACTGGGTGGAGAACAAGACCGACCAGACCCGCGTGATCCTGTTCGCCGATGTGGAGCGCCCGCTGCGCACGCGCTGGATGGACGCGATCAATCACCGCGTGGGGGCCTTCATGGGCAAGATCACCGCTTCCCCGAATACCGAATCGCCGGAGGAGAAAACCGGCTTCGTCAACCGCGTGTTCGCACTCAACCAGCGCAACCGCGAGCGCAACCGCGCGTTCAAGAGGAAGCATCCCAAGCTGTTCCGCACGCTGAAATACCTGGGCATGCTGGTGCTGGCGTGGCTGATCGTCTGCGCGCCGTGGCCGTTCGTGCGCTGAGGCTGTAACGCCAGCGCGTGTCTGCGCGTCCTTGCTGCGATCCCTTCAAGGAGACCACCGTGGATACGCAAACCGCCCTGTTCCAGCAGCACCGCCAACGCCTGTTCGGGCTGGCCTACCGCATGCTCGGCGCGCCCGCTGATGCCGAGGACGTGCTGCACGACGCCTGGCTGCGCTGGCACGCCCAGGACACCGCCGCGCTGGACGATCCGGAAGCCTGGCTGGTCTCGGTAACCACGCGCCTGGCGCTGGATCGCCTGCGCCGCGCGAAGACCGAACGCGCGCATTACCCGGGCCCGTGGCTGCCCGAACCGCTGGTGGACGAGGATGCACAGCCCGTCGCCGAAACTCCCGAAGCGCTGCTGGAGCGCAACCAGACCCTTACGCTGTCCTTCCTCACCTTGCTGGAACGGCTGGGACCGGACGAACGCGCCGCCTTTTTGCTCAACGAAGTATTCGATTACAGCCACGCCGAGGCGGCGTCCATCCTTGGCATAACCGAGAACACCTGCCGCCAGCGCGTGCATCGCGCCAAGGCGCGCCTGCGCGAGGATCGCCCGCGCTTCAGCGTGGATGCCCGAGCCCAGCAGCGCCTGCTGCAACGCTTCGTAGCCGCCATGCAACAACCCACGCTGGAATCGCTGCAGGCACTCTTCGCCGAAGATGCCGTACATGTGAGCGACGGCGGCGGCGTGGTCGCCGCTACCCTGCACCCGCTGCACGGCGCCGAGCGACTGGCGCGGCTGTATCTGCAGATCGCCCACAACACCCGCCTGCAACCGCTGCGCTACAGCATGCTCACGCTCAACGGGGCACCAGCCCTGCTGGCCTGGTCCGGCGGCACGCTGACCACCGCCATCTGGGTCGAAGGCGACGGCGAGCATATCACCGCCATCCACGCGCTGCGCCATCCAGGCAAGCTCGCACGGCTGGCGGCGACGGTAACGAATCCGCCGGCCGACGCGTCCTTGCAATGAACGGCCTGCTCGGGCCGTCGTTCCCCAACTGTCGAAGGAATTCCCTCATGAGCCGTTTCTCCATCCAACGCCACTACGCCACCATGCAGCCGCTGATCCAGCTCGGCCAGGAAATCCGCGGACGCGGCCACCTGGACGGCAAGCTGGTCGAACTGGTGCTGATGCGCTGCTCGCAGATCAATGGCTGTGCGTTCTGCCTGGACATGCACAGCAAGGACGCCCGCGCCGCCGGCGAAACCGAGCAGCGGCTGTACCTGCTGTCGGCCTGGCGCGAGACCGCGCTGTACAGCGAAAGCGAACAGGCCGCCCTGGCGCTCGCCGAGGAGCTCACCGAGCTGCCCTCGCACGAGTCGGTGTCCGATGCGCTCTACGAGCGGGTGCGCCAGCACTTCGAAGAGGCTGCCGTGGTCGACCTGGTGCTGCTGATCGGGATGATCAACACCTGGAACCGGCTCAACATCGCCGCCCGCACCGTGGGCGGCAACTACAAGCCTGTGGCGCACCACTAAGAGCCTGTTCGCTGCATCCGGCCGGCGCCTGACGGGTGCGAACCAGCCGGATCGCACCTCCGGAAACCGCGCTGCCGTACGGTTCCGCCGCCTCGGACGAAGCCCGACGCTCGCCCTTGCATGCTGACTGCACCTCCCAACGAACAGGGCAGCCGCGTGCACGAACGATCCATCCGCAGCCGACTCCCGCGCCGCATTGTCATCGCGGCGTTCGGTGCGCTTTCGGTAGCCGTCATCGCCCTGTCGATGGCACGACACACGCAGGGCGCTGCCGCCACCGGCGCAGCACGGGTCACCCGGGCCGTGGCCTGGTCGTTTTGCATGGGCAACGGCATGCGCCACACCGTGGGTGGCGACTTCGTCAGCCATCGCCGCCGGGGGGGCCGCGCCGACGCACTGACTTTCGCCGCGTTAACGCGGCGGCTGACTCTCGCTGCCGGCATGGCGTTCGATCTGCCGCGCCTGCCCATCCATGTCCACGCGACCGGGGCCCGTTGGCCGATCAACCTGGCCGCATGCGCAGCCCTGTTGCACTGGTCCGCCATCGGGCCGTACCCATCCGTCGCCGCTACGGCAGCACAATCGTGAAACGAAGGAAGAGCCTCATGACTGCACGCATCCCGAAAATCGTCCTCAGCCTCCTGCTGGCCGTCATACTCCTTGGCGCCGTCTGGTTGGGCACTGCAGGGCGGCCCTTGATGCTGCTCGCCACCGGTTCGGTCAGCCACGGGCTGTGCGACGCCGCGTTCGTCAGCCACGTCGACCCCGACCGCGTGTTCCGCGAGCAGCACGCGCCGCAGATGCGCGGCATCGCCTGGGCAATCCACTGGCGCGTGGATCCCACACAACATGAGGCGCACGCCAGCGTGCTGGGTGCCTTCGGCGCACGCGCAGTGTTCCGCCCCGGCCTGGGTTGCGTGCTGATGCATGGCGACGGCCCGGTGCCCGAGGCAGCCGGCTTCGCACCCGAACCCATCGCCAGTCCCTATCCGGAGCATGCCGTGGTCGCTGACGACCCCACCATCCAGCATGCGCTGGACCGCGCCTTCGCCGAACCCGATCCCGCGCATCCGCGCAATACCAAGGCCATCGTGGTGCTGCACGACGGCCAGCTGATCGCCGAACGTTATGCCCCCGGCTATGGGCCGGACACGCCGATCTGGGCGCATTCGTTGACCAAGTCGCTGACCAGCGCGCTGATCGGCATCCTGGTGCGTGAAGGCAAGCTGCACCTGGAACAGCCCGCGCCAATCCCCGGCTGGCGGTCCACCGGGGACCCGCACCATGCGGTCACGGTCGACCAGTTGCTGCGCATGGACAGCGGCCTGCCCTTCGACGAAACCGACAATGTGTTGAACCCCATGGCGCGCATGACCTTTCTGGAGAGCGACATGGCCGGCTATGCCTCGCGGATGCCGCTGGCCCACCCACCCGGTACAACATGGGGTTACAGCAACCTGGGCTACGTACTGCTCGGCCGCATGGTCACCGACGCAGCCGGTGGCAATGCGGTGGACGCTGAGCGCTTCGCACGGCGGGAGTTGTTCGCGCCGCTGGGCATGGCCCACACCACCATCCAGACCGATGTCCGCGGCACCCTGATCGGGGCGAGCGACAGCTACGGCACAGCACGCGATTTCGCCCGCTTCGGCCAGCTCTATCTCGACGACGGCGTAGCCGGCGGCAAGCGCATCCTGCCCGAGGGCTGGGTGGCCTACAGCCGTTCGCAGACGCTGGATACCGGCTATGGCGCGGGCTTCTGGCTGAACCTCAAGAACGACACCCGGGTGCCGGTGTGGAACGCCCCCTGGGGCATGCCGCAGTTGCCGAAGGACATGTACTACGCGCGCGGCGCGTTCGGGCAATACGTAGTGATTGTGCCGTCCGAGCGGCTGGTGGTCGTGCGCATGGGCATCTCGCTGGACTACGGCGACGCCACCGGCGACCTGGTGGCCGCGATCATCGCCGCTCTGCACCGTCAGCCGCAGCCTTGAGCGGCCTGGCGGCCTTGCGATAGCTGCTGGGCGTGTCGTCTACCTGACGCTTGAAGGCGGCATTGAAGGTGGACTTGGAGGTGAAGCCGCAGGCATAGGCGATATCGAGGATGCTGCGCGTGTCGCCGGCGTCGGCAAGGCAGGCGCGCGCCGCTTCCACACGCAGCCGGTTGATGTAGTCCCAGAACGTGCCGCCGAACCGGCGGTTGATCACTGCCGACACCAGGTATTCGGGATAGCCGCTGCGCTTTGCCACCTGGCCGATGGTCAGCGCCGGCTCCATGTACAGGGGATCACCACCGTCCATCAGCGAGGCAAGGCGCGCCTGCACCACGTCGTAACGCATATCTTCAGGTTCGCTGGTCGTGGCCGGGGCAACCGTTTCGTCGCCCACGGGCTCGACCTCCGGTTCAACCGCCAGCGGCGGCTGTCCCAGGCTGAACCAGCCCACCACGCAGATCCAGCCCGCAATGGCTCCGAACAGCAGCCCGTAATTGAGTATTGGCAACTCCACCAAGGCCTGCACGATGGCAATGCACCAGATCACGACCTGGCATGCCGCCATCGTGTCGATCCAGCGCAGCGACAAGCGATCGGCGTCGGAACGCCGCTCGCGCAGACGCCGGCGATAGCGATGCACCTGAACCAGCGCCGCTACCACATAGGACAGGCTGTAGAGAAACAACGCGATGTCGAACCAGTGGCCGATCGAACGCTCGCCCGCAATCCAGCTTGCCGACATCGCCTGCAACCGCGCCGTACTCGCCAGCAGCACATGGCCGGTGACCAGCAGCATCGCCACGAAACCGAGCAGGTGCCGCACATCGCGCCAGCGGAAGCCCAGCCCCCGGGTCAGCGCCCGCACATAAAGGAAGAACAGGCTACCGTACAAAAAAGGAAACAGCGCCACGAAGCGGTAGGCGCGAAACCACTCCGGCGACAACATGTGCCAGTAGGCCGCCTTCACCGCCAGATCGATGCCCGCCAGCGCCACCCATGCGGCGAGCAGGCGATTGGCCTCGCGGTTGGCGGAACGGCGCCACAACGCCAGCGCCAGCAGCGCGGCCTGCACGGCAGCAGCGATGTAGACGAAAACCCAGAACGCAATATCCATCGGATGGTCTGCACAAGAGCGGCGGCAAGCATGGGGCGTCCATGCTAGCAACCGATCCGCATGATCCAGAAACGACAAGGCCGCGGACGACGCCGCGGCCTTGCGTGTCGATGGGGCCGGCGCTCAGCCCTTGACGCGCTTCGCGATGGCCTCGCCGAAGCTCTCGGTGCTGCCCTTGCCACCGAGGTCCGGCGTCACGCTGTCGCGGTCGTTGGTCATGGTGTCGCGGATCGCGGCGCGCAGCTTGTCGCCCTTGGCCACCATGCCGAGGTGGTCGAGCATGTCGGCCGCGGCCAGCAGCAGTGCGCAGGGGTTGGCAATGCCCTTGCCGGCAATGTCGGGAGCGGAACCGTGCACGGCTTCGAAGATCGCCGCGCCCTCGCCGATGTTGTCGCCGGGCGCCAGGCCCAGGCCGCCTACCAGGCCCGCGCACAGGTCGGAAAGGATGTCGCCGAACAGGTTGGTGGTGACGATCACGTCGAACTGCTCGGGCTTCATCACCAGTTGCATGCAGGTGTTGTCCACGATCATCTCGTTGAACTCGATCTGCGGGTATTCCTTGGCGACTTCGCGTGCCACGTTGAGGAACAGGCCCGAGGCGGTCTTGATGATGTTGGCCTTGTGCACGGCTGTGACCTTCTTGCGGCCCTTCCTCACCGCCAGCTCGAAGGCGTAGCGCACGATGCGCTCGCTGCCCTTGCGCGTGTTGCGGATCATCGAGACCGCGGTCTGGCCGTCCTCGGACAGCGACTGCCCTTCGGCCAGGTACGCGCCCTCGGTGTTCTCGCGCACCGTGATGATGTCGATGTTCTCGAAGCGCGCCTTGGTGCCGGGGAAGCTGATCGCCGGACGCACGTTGGCGTACAGGTCGAAGTGGCGGCGCAGGGTGACGTTGATCGAGGTGAAGCCGCCGCCGATCGGCGTGGTCAACGGGCCCTTCAGCGCCACCTTGTGCTCGGCGATCTTGTCCAGCGTGGCCTTGGGCAGCAGGTCGCCGTGCTTCTCCAGCGCCACCATGCCGGCGTCGGCAAAATCGTAGGCGAGGCCGCAGTCCAGCGCGTCGAGCACGCGCAGCGTGGCGGTCATGATCTCCGGGCCGATGCCGTCGCCCGGGATCACCGCGATGGTCTTGCTCATGAGGGGGAACTCCGTGGGGAAGAATGCCGTCGATCCCGCTGCGGCAAAGGCAGGCGGGATCGGTATCGCTGCAATTATCGCCGATCCATACGGAAGCGAACAGGCGAGAGCCGGCTCGCAGCGTTGAAAATCCTCGCACGGAGCATTGCGGGAAATGGCACGTCGCCTTGCCTCCCTTTCCAGGGACAGGACCGGGGTGGCATGGCAATCTCGTGCGGCGAGCATCCGGCGGAGCGCACTGGGCGGCCCTTCGAGCGAGAGCCGCCCGTCAGCACGCCCCCGGCACGGAGAGTAACTACGCCGTCAGCCGTGATCGGCGCAAGCCACATCGGTCGCGGCCTCGCCCTCTTCCAGCTTGTCGAGGAAATCCACGGCTCGGCGCAGGTGCGGGATCACGATGGAACCACCCACTACCAGACCCACGCTGAAAGTCTCGAAGAATTCCTCGCGGGTCACCCCGGCCTCCTTGCACTGCGCCACGTGGTAACTGATGCAGTCGTCGCAACGCAGCACCATCGAGGCGACCAGGCCAAGCAGCTCCTTGGTCTTCACATCCAGCGCGCCGGGCTTGTAGGTCTGCGTGTCCAGCGCGAAGAAACGCCGCACCACCTGGTTGTCCTCGGCCAGGATGCGTTCGTTCATGCGCTTGCGGAACGCGGTGAACTCGGCGACGCGATCCTTCTCGCCCTGTCCGCCGC
Source organism: Rhodanobacter sp. 7MK24 (assembly GCF_014842995.1). Lineage (GTDB taxonomy): Bacteria > Pseudomonadota > Gammaproteobacteria > Xanthomonadales > Rhodanobacteraceae > Rhodanobacter_A. The sequence goes on along the minus strand of NZ_JACYXL010000001.1, from coordinate 460,171 downwards.
TCATGCGCTTGCTCCCAGCAGCTCGGCCAGCTTGCCGCTGCGGTCGGCCGCGACGAGATCGTCGTAACCACCCACGTACTGGTCGTTGATGAAGATCTGCGGCACGGTACGGCGGCCGCCGCTGCGCGCCAGCATGGCATCGCGCTGCGCAGGATCGGCGTCCACGCGCAGTTCGCTCCACTCCAGGCCCTTGGACTTGAGCAGGTTCTTCGCGGCCACGCAGTACGGGCAGACCGCGGTGGAATAGACTTCGATCTTGGACATCACGTAACTCCGGTTGCCTGCGCACAATGTGGGGGTAAAAAACCCTTGGAACAAGCTTCCACATGAGCGGTCAACTGAATGGTTGAAAAGTGCAGCCGCGGATGGCTGGCCCGCTTGATCCCGCGATCATGGATGATCGCAAAAGCAGCAGAAGTACGGCCACGGCTGGCTGCGCGTTTGCTCTCCGCGATCATGCTTGGTCGCAACCCTTCACATTATCCGCAGATACCCGCCCTCATGGCACCACGACGCCCCGTCAAGCGCCTGCCGATCGTCCTGATCCTCGCCAGCCTCGCCTTCGCCGCCGGCGCGCAGGACAACTCGCGCCTGCCGGACCTCGGCAGCTCGGCGGACGCGCTGATCTCGCCGCAGGAAGCGCAGGACTACGGTGCCTCCATGCTGCGCCAGATGCGCGCGCTGGACATGGTGGTGGACGACCCGCTGCTGGACGAGTACATCAACGATCTCGGCTTCCGGCTGGTCGCCGCCTGCGCCAAGCCGCGCGACCACTTCCAGTTCTTCATCGTGAAGGACGAGGAAATCAATGCCTTCGCCCTGCCGGGCGGCTACATCGCGGTGAACTCCGGCCTCATCGCCATTACCCGCAACGAGGACGAACTGGCAGGCGTGCTGGCGCACGAGATCGGCCACATCACGCAGAACCATCTGCAGCGCGCATTCGAGGATTCGAAGAAGGACGCGCCGCTGCTGGCACTGGTGGTGCTGGGCGCGATCGCCGCCGGCGCCGCGGGCCGCAGCGCCGGCGATGCACCCATCGCGGTGCTGGCCGGCGGCCAGGGCCTGCTGGCGCAGAAAGAGATCAACTTCACCCGCAAGGACGAAATCGAAGCCGACCGCGCCGGCATCAAGACGCTGGCCAATGCCGGCTTCGACCCAAACGCGATGGCCGCGTTCTTCCAGCACATGGAGGACGTGATGAGCACCGGCGCAGGCGGCCAGGTACCGTCCTTCCTGCAGGACCACCCGGTCACCAGCGACCGTATCGCCGATGCGAAATCCCGCGCCGACGCCCTGGTCACCGCACAGAAACTGCACCCCGGCGGCGACAACCTGCTCGACGGCCAGTGGGAGCAGATCACCACGCCGATAGCCTTCGTGCGCGGGCCGATCCGGCTCGGCGCGGACACCGCCAGCCCGGGCGGCCTCAATACCTATGAACTGATGCGCGAACGCGCCCGCGTGTTGAGCGGCAATCCCGTGCGGCTGGTCGACTACTACGCCGGCAACCTCAAGAACAAGGCCGGCTTCGACACTCCGGTCAACCGCTACGGCTACGCGCTGGCGCTCACCCGCAGCGACCGTGGCGCGCAAGCCGCGGCGCAACTCGAGCCGTTGCTGAAAGCGCATGCCGGCAGTCTGATCCTCAGCCTGGCGCTGGCCGACGCCCGGCTGCAGGCCGGTCAGCGCGACGCCGCGCTTGCGCTGTACCAGCCGCTCAACCGGCAGTCGCCGCGCAACCGGGCGGTGGCGCTGGCCTATGCCAACGCGCTCACCGACCGTGGGGACAAGCAGCAGGCATCCACCGCCGCCGACCTGTTGCGCCCCTTGCTGGAAAACAGCGACGATCCCGCGCTGTACACCGCCTACGCCCGCGCCAGCGACAAGGCCGGCGACGGCGAGCGCGCCGGCGAGGCCTGGGCCGACGCCAGCTACTACGCCGGCCGTCCCTTCGACGCGATGGAGCAGCTCCAGCGCCTGCTCAAGCGCAACGATCTCAGCTACTACTCCCGCTCACGTATCCAGGCCCGCATCGCCGAACTCACCCCGCTGGTGCTGGAGCTGCGCAAGCGCAGGATCGACACGCCGGACAATCCCGCGACGGGTAACAGCTCGCAGCAATGACGCAGCGCAGCGACACGCATGTCATCGCCGCGTAACATTCCTGCATTGCAATATCCCGGTCATAGTCCAACGGATCTTTCCGCGTGCACAAACGCATCCTGATCGTCGAAGACGAGACCTCGATCCGCGAGATGATTGCCTTCGCCTTGCGCAAGGCCGACATGGAGGCCATGCAGGCCGCCGACGCGCGTGCCGCCCAGCTCGCCATCTCCGAGCAGGTGCCTGACCTCATCCTGCTTGACTGGATGCTGCCGGGCATGAGCGGACTGGAACTGGCGCGCCGCCTGCGCAAGGAAGAGCTGAGCCGCGAGATCCCCATCATCATGCTCACCGCACGCGGCGAGGAAATGGACCGCGTCAACGGCCTGGAAGCCGGCGTGGACGACTACGTGGTCAAGCCCTTCTCCACGCGCGAGCTGCTCGCGCGGATCAAGGCGGTGCTGCGCCGCACCCATGGCGACGACGGCGACGGCATGGTGGAACTGGGCAAGCTGCGCATCGACGGCCCCGCACATCGCGTGTTCGCCGGCGACGAACCGGTGACCATCGGCCCCACCGAATACCGCTTGCTGCATTTCTTCATGACTCACGCCGAGCGCGTGTACTCGCGCGCACAGCTGCTCGACCATGTGTGGGGCGGCAGCGTGTACGTGGAGGAGCGCACGGTGGACGTGCACATACGCCGCCTGCGCAAGACGCTGGAGCCGTGGAAGCTGGAAGACATGGTGCAGACCGTACGCGGCAGCGGATATCGCTTCTCCGCAAGCGTCTGAGCGACCCAGCGCCTGCATTTTGCTCGTCATTCCGGCGAAGGCCGGACAAGCGCGAAGCGCGCAGAACGCCCGCAGGGCAGCCCCGGAGGGGCGAGCGCAGCGAGTCATCCAGTGACTGTGCGGCTTGAGCAAGCGATATTGCTACTGGATCCCGGCCTGCGCCGGGATGACAGGCAGAACGCATCAGTAGGCACGCTGTAAGCTCCACATCCAGCCAGCCAGACACCCTGCCTTTCGATGCCCATTCCCTATCGCTGGAAACTGCCTGTCATCTGCTCTGCCGGCCTGTGCGCGGGCGCGCTGCTCGGCTGGCTGGCGGGCGACCGCATCGCGGCGGGAGTGGCCTTTGTCGCCGTGGCGGAAATCGTCTTGCTGTTGTCGCGGGACGGTCATACGACGCGTCACATCATGTCGCCGGCCACCATCACCGCGAAACACGACCGCCTCGTCATGCGTACCCACCGCCTCGCCTCCAGTCTGCGCGACCTGCGCCGCACCGCCAGCCAGTTGCCCGACGCCGTGGTGCTGCTCGATCCCGATCAGCGCGTGCGCTGGTTCAACCACGCGGCGGAGAACCTGCTCGGCCTGCGCGCTCCGCACGACCGCGGCGCATCGCTGGAGCAGCGCCTGCAAGCCTCGGAACTCGCGGACTGGCTGCGCCAGGACGAGCACGAGCCGCTGCATGACACCGTGGCGCCGGGCCGTCCCGACAGCCAGATCAGCGTGAGCCTGCTGCCGTTCGGCCGCCGCCAGCAGGTGCTGCTGGCGCGCGACACCAGCCATGTCACGCGACTGGAACAGATGCGCCGCGACTTCGTGGCCAACGTCTCGCACGAGCTGCGCACGCCGCTCACCGTGATCCACGGCTATCTCGAACTGCTCGATCCCGAGGACGCCCCCGCGCTGGCGCCGGTGCTCGGCGAGATGCGCGCGCAATCCCGCCGCATGGGCCAGATCGTGGAAGACCTGCTCACCCTGTCGCGGCTGGAAACCCAGCACCACGTCGAGGATGAGCGCGTGCCGATGGCGCCTCTGCTGGCCACGCTGCGCAAGGAAGCCGAAGCGCTGAGCCAGGGCCGGCACCAGGTCACGGTGGAAGCCGACACCGACCTCGACCTGCTCGGCTCACCCAAGGACCTGCACAGCGCGCTCTCCAACCTGGTCAGCAATGCGGTGCGCTACACCCCCGCCGGCGGCAGCATCGCGATACGCTGGCGGCGCAGCGCGGAAGGTGCGACCTACTCGGTCAGCGACACCGGCTACGGCATTCCCGCCAGCCATCTCTCCCGCCTCACCGAACGCTTCTATCGCGTCTCCTCGAGTCGATCGCGCGGCACCGGCGGCACCGGGCTGGGATTGTCCATCGTCAAGCATGTGCTGAACCTGCATCAGGCAAGGCTGGGCATCGAAAGCGAACCGGGCCGCGGCTCCACTTTCTCCTGCCACTTCGCGCCCGAGCGCCTGCTTTCGGCCACGCGCAGCCGCGACGAAAGCTGAAGCGCTGCACGCCACGGCGCGCACCAACCACCGCGCATGCGCCAGAATGCGTGCATGCGACGCACCGACGCCCAGACTCCCAAGCCCCCAGACCTCTCCGCTCCCGAGCTCTACCTGAGCCGCGAATTGGCCGCACTGGAATTCAACTTCAGGGTGCTGGCGATGGCGCGCGATACCACGGTGCCTCTGCTCGAGCGACTGCGCTTCCTCAGCATCGTGGCGAACAACCTCGACGAATTCTTCGAGGTGCGCGTGGCGATGCTCAAGCACCACCACGCCTTTGGCTCGGCCGCGCCGGGGCCGGACGGCCTGTCGCCGCCTGAGCTGCTCGCGCGCATCCGCAACCGCGTGCTGGAGCTGGTCGCCGAACAATATGCGATCTGGCAGCAGGAACTGCGCCCGCAGTTGAACGCCGAGCGCATCCACATCCTGACCCGTACGCAGTGGACCACACGCCAGAAGCGCTGGTTGCAGGGCTATTTCGAGCACGAAGTGCTGCCCGTGCTGTCGCCGCTGGGGTTGGACCCGGCCCATCCGTTCCCGCGCATCCTCAACAAGACGCTGAACATCGCGGTGGTGCTGAAGGGCCGTGACGCCTTCGGCCACGAAGGCCACATGGCGCTGGTACGCGCGCCGCGCTCGTTGCCGCGCATCATCCGCGTGCCCGCCGAGGTGTGCGGCGAGGGCGATCACTTCGTGTTCCTCGCCGAACTGCTGCACGCCTTCGTCGACCAGATGTTCCCCGGCTTCAAGGTGGTCGGATCCTGGCAGTTCCGCGTCACCCGCAACAGCGAGCTGATCGTGGAGGAAGCCGAGGTCGAGAATCTCGCCCTCGCGCTCAGCGAGGGACTGGTGGGACGCGGCTACGCACGGCCGGTACGGCTGGAGATCGCCAGCGACTGCCCGCAGTCCATCACCTCGATGCTGACGCACAACTTCCAGTTGGAAGAGGCCGACGTCTACCGCTGCGACGGCCCGGTCAACATCATCCGCGCCGGGCTGATCTACGACTGGCTGGATCGCCCGGAGCTGAAGTACCCGCGCTTCACCCCGAAGCTCCCCGCCGAGCTGGAAAGCAGCCGCGACAAGTTCGAGCAGATCGCCCAGCGCGACGTGCTGCTGCACCACCCCTACCAGAGCTTCGCCGCTGTGGTGGACCTGCTGCGCCAGGCCAGCACCGATCCCAACGTGCTGGCGATCAAGCAGACCCTGTACCGCGCCGGCGAGGACACCCCGCTGGTTGATCTGTTGGTCGAGGCGGCACGCCACGGCAAGGACGTCACCGTGGTGATCGAATTGCGCGCGCGATTCGACGAGGAGGCCAATATCCGCCTCGCCACGCGCCTGCAGGAGGCCGGCGTGCAGGTGGTGTACGGCGTGGTGGGCTACAAGACCCACGCCAAGATGATGCTGATCGTGCGCCGCGAGGGCGACACGCTGCGCCGCTACGCCCATCTCTCCACCGGCAACTACCACCAGATCAACAGCCGCACCTATACCGACATCGGCCTGATGACCGCCGACCCCGAGATCGGCGAAGACCTGCACAAGGTGTTCCAGCAGCTCTCCGGCCTGGGCCCGCGCATCGCGCTCAAGCGCCTGCTGCATTCGCCGTTCACGCTCTACGCCGGCGTGATGGAACGCATCGGGCGCGAAACCGAGCTGGCCCGCGCCGGCCGCCCCGCACGCATCGTGGCCAAGCTCAATGCGCTCAACGAAGCGCACGTGATCGAAGCGCTGTACCGCGCCTCGCAGGCCGGCGTGGAAATCGACCTGATCGTGCGCGGCGCCTGCACGCTGCGTCCCGGCCTGCCCGGCATCTCCGAGCGCATCCGCGTACGCTCCATCGTGGGACGCTTCCTGGAGCACAGCCGCGTGTACTGGTTCGGCAACGATGGCGCGCCGGAACTTTACTGCGCCAGTGCCGACTGGATGGAGCGCAACCTGATGCGCCGCATCGAGATCGCCTTTCCCATCCGCGACCCCGACCTGTCCACACGCATCTACGATGAAACCCTCGCCAACAGCCTGGCCGACAACACCCAGGCATGGCTGCTCGACGGCAACGGTCGCTACACCCGTGCCACGCCGGGCAAACAGGCTCCCTACAGTGCACAGCAGACGTTGCTGGAGAAGCTGTGCCCGTGAGGCGGAGGACGCCAGGCAGAACATCCTGCCTGCCGCATCCTTCGACGAGGATATCCGCCGATGGGGACATCCATCAGACCACCTTCGCCAACTGGGGCCGGACATGTACGGGTTACCTGTGAAAATGAGGCGCGTGCTGGGGTTTGCGATGGGCATTGCCAGCATCGCCGGCATGTCATCGACGGCCCTGGCCGCCAGCGAGACAACCGGGATACCCGCCCCCGCCAGCTCGGCACCGAGCGACGCCGAACTGGCCGGCGCCGCATGCGCGATCGGCGAAGAACAGTTCCTGCCGGGTGATTACTACTACTGCCTGGGCACGCAAAGCTACGGTCTGCACCATTTCGGGCAGGCACAGAAGTTCTTCGCCACGGCGGCCAGCTGGGCCAGCAAGCCAGCGCAGTACGTGCTCGGCATCATGGCGCTCGATGGCGACCACCAGCCGGCAAATCGTCCGTTGGCGGCGGCCTGGCTGGCGCTCGCATCCGAGCGTCCGCAATCGGACTTCGCCGCTGCATCCGCCACGCTTGATGCCTCGCTCGCGCCGGCCGAACGGAAGGCGACCGATCAATTGCTCGCACGCATGCGCCCCACCTATGGCGACGCCACGGCGGCGGTGCGTGCCGAGAAGCGCTACGAGCAGGGCATGGCCCGGCTGGCCCATCTGACCGGTCCCGGCGGCCACTACTGCATGGCGGGAATCACCACGCCTGCCGACCCGAGCATGGCAAGCACCCCTGAGCAATGCCCGCCCATCCAGATGATGACCAAGGCCATCGACCAGGCGGCCGTCAAGGTGTTCGAGGGCTGGAGCGGCCACGTCACGGTAGGGCCGCTGCAACAGGTGAACGGGATGCCAGCGACACACAATCCCGGTTGAATCGCCGGCATTCCGGGCCGCACCTCACGCATGCGAGGAAAGCGGCGGGCGAATACGGCATGATGCGCATTGCCGCCCCACCCGCGTCGACCAGGAACCCGCGCTTGAGCCAGGCCGAACACACCCCGATCCGCGATGGCGAGCTGCTGGCCGCCGTGGACATGGGCTCGAACAGCTTCCACCTGATCGTTGCGCGCATGGAGCACGGCGAACCGCGGGTGATCGATCGCCTGCGCGACAGCGTGCGCATGGCCGCAGGCTTGCGCAGCGATGGTTCGCTGGACGCCGACCGCCGCGCCCGCGCCATGGATTGCCTGGCCCGCTTCGGCCAGCGCATCGCCGGCCTGCCTTCGCAGCGCGTGCGCGCGGTGGCCACCAACACGGTGCGCCGGCTGGCCGCACCGCATGCGTTCCTTACCGCCGCCGAAGCCGCGCTGGGCCACCCGATCGAAGTGGTGTCGGGCCGCGAGGAAGGCCGCCTGATCTTCCTCGGCGCCGCGCACGACCTGCCTGCCTCGCGCGAGCCGCGGCTGGTGATGGACGTGGGTGGCGGCAGCACCGAATTCATCATCGGCCGCGGTCTCGCACCCTTGCACACCGAGAGCGTGCAGGCCGGCTGCATCGCCTCCACGCTGCGCTTCTTCCCCGGCGGCAAGCTCAACCGCAAGCGCTGGCAGCGCGCGCGCGGCGAGATCGGCGTGCTGTTGCAGCAGTTCGCCGAGGACTATCGCGAATCCGGCTGGCAGGAAGCGTTTGGCTCTTCCGGCAGCGCCAAGGCAATCGGCGCGGTGGTGCAGGCGATGAAGCTCAGCGACGATGGCATCACGCCTGCGTCGCTGGCCGGACTGCGCGACGCGATCCTCGCGCAGGGCTCGATCGCCACGCTCAAGCTGCCCGGCCTGGCCGAGGAGCGCGCGCCGGTGCTCGCCGGCGCGGTGGTGATCTTCGAGGCCGCGTTCGAGGCGCTGGGGATCGCGCGCATGCGCGTGTGCGAGAGCTCGATGCGCGAAGGTCTGATGTGGGACCTGCTCGGCCGCGCCGTCGGCAGCGACCCGCGCACCGGCAGCATCGATGCCCTAGCCACCCGTTACGGCGTGGATCGCGCGCAGGCGCGACGGGTGGAATCCACTGCGCTGCAGCTGTTCGACCAGGTCGCGAAGGCATGGAAGCTGGACGGCGAAGCACGCGAATGGCTGTCGTGGGCCGCCCGCGTGCACGAGATCGGCCTCGCCATCGCGCACAGCCAACACCATCACCATGGCGCTTATATCCTGCGCCATGCCGACCTCGCCGGCTTTTCGCGGCAGGAACAGCAACTGCTCGCCGCCGTGGTCGAGATGCACCGGCGCAAGCCCGACAAGGCGGTGATCGCCACCCTGCCGCAACGCTATCGCCCGCTCGCCCGCTACACCACGGCGCTGCTGCGTCTCGCCGTACTGTTCCGCCGTGGCCGTCGCGCCGAGTCGCTGCCGCCGATGAAGCTCTCCGCCACCCGCCAACGGCTGCGGCTCTCGCTACCTGCCGCGTGGCTGGAGCAGCATCCGCTCAGCGAGGCGGACCTGCACCAGGAACAGGCGCCGATGATCGAGCTGGGGTTGGAGCTGGAGCTGTCCACGAGTTGAACCAGTGCGATTCGTCCGGAATCGCCATGGCGTGGCAGGTAGCTGCAAGTTTCAAGCTCTCGCCCTGCTCTTGCGCCACCAACGGCCATCCAGAGTTTTGCGATCGTCCCTGATCGTGAAGATCAAACGGGCGGCCATCCGTGGCCGCACTTTGAGTATCAGTGCGATTCGTCCGGAATCGCCGCAGCGTGGCAGGTAGCAGCGAGCCTCAAGCCCATCGCCCTTCCCTGACGCCACCAGCGGCCATCCATGGCCGCACTCTTCAAGAACCCATCCTGAACCCCGAAAGGCGCATGCGGCCGTGGGGCCGCGTATCATGCGCGGATACTTCGAACGGCCTGCCTCCATGTCCAAGCCCAAGCTCGCCCTGCTGCTCCTGTCCACTGCCCTGTTCGCCCCTGCGCTGTGGGCGCAGAACGCCAAACCGGCGGACACGGCCGACCCGCAGGTGGTGCTGCACACGTCGCTGGGCGACATCACGCTGGAGCTGTTCCCGGACAAGGCGCCCAAGAGCGTGGCGAACTTCCTGCAATACGTGCACGACGGCTTCTACGCCGGCACGGTGTTCCACCGGGCCATCCCCGGCTACCTCGTACAGGGCGGCCTGTACACGCGCGAGCTGCAACCCAAGCGCACGCATCCGGCCATTGCCAGCGAGGCGGACAACGGCCTGACGAACCTGCGCGGCACGGTGGCGGTGGCGCGCGGCGCCGATCCGAACTCGGGCACCTCGCAATTCTTCATCAACCTGGTGGACGACCGCCGGCTCGATTTCACGGGCAACCAGAGCGGCCTTACCTGGGGCTATGCGGTGTTCGGCAAGGTCGTCAAGGGCATGGATGTGGTGGACAAGATCGCCGCCACGCCTACCCACGGCATCGGGCCGTTCACCGCCGACGTGCCCAACCCGCTGGTGGTGATCGAAGGCGCGCAGGTGCTGGGCGAAGCCGCACCCGCCGCCGCTGCCAGTGCGGCCGCGCCGACCAAGGTACCCTGATCGGCCATGGCCAGTCTGTTCATTGCCGACCTGCACCTGGACGACAGCCGTCCGCGCATCACCGAACTGTTCGAACGCTACCTTGCCAGTGACGAAGTGCGCCGCGCCGACGCTCTGTACATCCTCGGCGACCTGGTGGAGGCCTGGGTTGGCGACGATGACGACGCCGAATTGCCGCAACGCATCGCGGACGCCACCCGCGGCGTGCGCGACGCCGGTGTGCCGGTGTACTTCATGGTTGGCAACCGCGATTTCCTGCTGGGCGAAGCGTTTGCCCGCCGCGCCGGCTTCGAGTTGCTGGAAGACGGCACCGTGCACACGCTGCACGGCCGCCCCACCCTGCTGATGCACGGCGACGTCCTGTGCACCGGCGACGTGGCCTACCAGACCGTGCGCAAGCAGGTTCGCACGCCGGAATGGAAGGCGCAGATCCTCGCCATGCCGCTGGAGGCGCGCCGCGCCTTCGCCGCCAAGTCACGCGCGGAAAGCCGCGCACACACCGGCAGTGCGATGGAAACCCTCATGGACGTCGACGCCGGTGCCGTGACGCAGGCCATGCGCAACGCCGGTGTCACGCGACTGATCCACGGCCACACCCATCGTCCCGCGATCCACCGCTTCGAACTGGACGGCGCGCCCGCCGAACGCATCGTGGTCGGTGACTGGTACGAACAAGGCTCGGTGCTGCGCGTGGACGCCGACGGCGTGGAGCTGCGCGGCTTGCCATTGGGCTGAGAACCACCTGTAGAGCGCACAGGTTGCGCCTACAAGGCGCGCTTCTCTGAAAAGTGCGGCCATGGATAGCCGCCCGTGTGATCTTCGCGATCAGGGATGATCGCAAAAATCACCTGACCTTGCTCTTGGACACGTACCACGTGCCCAGCAGGAAATCCCACAGCGGCGAGGTGACGCCGTAATTCTTGTCGGGATGATGGTGGTGCACGTGATGCACGGCAGCCCACTTTCGCGCCAGCGGATGGTTGAAGCGGCCGCGCCGGTGGATCACGAGGTGGCTGAAACCGTACAGCGCATAGCCCAGCGCGATTGCGCCCGAAAGCAGCAAGGCGGTCGCCGCGGGCAGCGCCAGCGTCAGCACCGCAGCGAGCAGCACCACCACCGCGGGCGGGAAGAAGAACGGCAACGAGTCGTAGCCCAGCGGCTGTTCGTGATGAACGGTGTGTCCGCGCTCGAACAAGCGCAGCGCACCATGGAACAGCCAACGGTGGAAGGCGTACTCGATGAAGCTGAAGATGAACAAGCCGAGCAGGAACACCAGCGCCGACAACAGCGGCCGGCTGTGATCCAGCCAGAACGAGGCGCCGAGCAGGGCAAAGCTGACCAGGAAATCGGTAGCGTGGCCGACCCAGTAATTCGTCCGCGTGGACGACATGCGCGCAATCGCCTGCAACACGCCCGTAGCGCGTGCTCCGCCCGATCCCGCCGGTGCGAGCTTCGCCTCACTCATGGTGTGTATCGCTCCAGCGCCATCCTTAACCCCCATTGCCCGCCTGCATGACCACGTGGCGGCTACGCCGCCAAGTCTACCTCGCCGTCATGCCGAGGCGAACGGCGTGCCATCCTTCCGCCTCACGCGGTATTCAGGCATCCAGCAAGCGCGTCAGCCGCGCATCCTGCTCCTGCCAGAGCTCGTTGACCCACGCCTGAAAACGCAGGCGGAAGGCCTCGTCGCGCTCGTAGTCCCCGCGCAACTCCGGCGTGATCGCCCGCTGCAGCAAACTCACCCGCACCTCGCGCAGGCGCCCGGCAATCAGGTCGAGGATGCTGCATGGGCCATCAGGATAAACGATCGCGACTTCGAGAATAGCGTCAAGCCCTTCGCCCATCGCATCGAGGACGAAGGCCACGCCGCCGGCGCGCGGCTTCAGCAGGTGGCGGTACGGCGAACCCTGCGCATCGTGCTTGGCCGGCGTGAAGCGCGTCCCCTCCACGAAGTTCATTACCGACACCGGCAACTGGCGGAATTTGGCGCAGGCGCGGCGGGTGGCTTCCATGTCGCGACCGGCCAGTTCCGGGCGCCGGGCCAGCGTTTCCCGCGAGTAACGCTTCATAAAGGGGAAATCCAGCGCCCACCACGCCGGCCCCATCAACGGTACCCAGATCAATTGGCTCTTGAGGAAGAAGCGCAGAAACGGGATGCGCCGGTTCAACAGCTTCTGCAGCACCGGGATGTCCACCCAGCTCTGGTGGTTGGCCAGCACAAGGTAATTGGCATCTCGGCGCAGGCCATCCAGCCCGTCCACCTGCCAGTGGATGCGCGTGAACAGTGCGAACAACGCGTTGTTCCCGGCTATCCAGCTCTCCGCGATCGCCACCAGCACACGCGAGCAGGCGCGACGGAACCCGGCCACGGGCATCAGCAGCTTCAGCAGGGTGAGCGCGAACAGCGGCAGCACGTGCAGCAGCACGTTGAGCGCCAGCAGCAACACCACCAGCGGCACGCGGATCAGGGCGGGGAGGAAGGCGAGCATCGGGACCCTTTCAGCGGAGCAGGCGCCGCACCTTGAGCAGGGCCGCCACGAAGGCGTCGACCTCCTCGTGCGTGTTGTAGAACGCCAGCGAGGCGCGCAGCGTGGCCGGCACCCCATAGAACTGCATCAGCGGGTGCGCGCAATGATGGCCGGATCGCACCGCCACGCCTTCCAGATCCAGCAAGGTGGCAAGGTCGGTGGCCTGAGCGCCTTCGACCAGGAAAGAGATCACCGGCTCCTTGTCATTCGCCTCGCCGAAGAGACGCAGGCCCGGGACTTCGCGCAGTTGCGCGGTGGCGTGGTCGAGCAACGCACGCTCGTGGGCGCGGACGGCGTCGAAGCCCAGCGCATCGTAATAGGCGATCGCCGCAGCCACACCGGCGAAACCGGCGATGTTCGGCGTGCCCGCCTCGAAGCGGTGCGGCGGCGCGGCGAAGGTGGTGCCGGAGAACTTCACCTCGCGGATCATCTCGCCGCCGCCGAAGAACGGCGGCATGGCTTCAAGATGTTCCTTCTTCGCCCACAGCGCGCCGGTGCCGGTGGGCGCCAGCATCTTGTGGCCGGTGAGCGCGTAGAAATCGCAGCCCAGCGCCTGCACGTCCACCGGGCGGTGCGGCATCGCCTGCGAGCCATCCACGAACAGCGGGATGCCGCGCTCGCGACAGGCCTTTGCCAGTTCGCGCACCGGGTTCACCGTGCCCAGCACGTTGGAGACGTGGGTCACGCAGGCCAGCTTCACCTCGGGCGTGAGCAGCTCGATGAACTTCTCCACGATCAGCTCGCCGCGCTCGTCGATCGGCGCCGCCTTCACCGTGGCGCCGGCGCGCGCCGCCACGATCTGCCACGGCACGATGTTGGCGTGGTGCTCCATCGTGGTGGTGAGGATGGCGTCGCCAGGCTTCAACCGCGGCAGCACGAAGCTGTAGGCCACCAGGTTGGCCGCCTGCGTGGTGCCGGAAGTGAGCACCAGCTCGTCGCGCGACGGCGCATGGATGAAACGCGCCAGTGTGTCGCGCGCGCCCTCGTAGGCCGTGGTGGCTTCTTCACCCAACAGATGCACCGCGCGCGACACGTTGGCGTTGTGCTCGCGGTAGTGGCGATCCACCGCCTCGATCACCGCCAGTGGCTTCTGGCTGGTGTTCGCGTTGTCGAAGTACACCAGCGGCTTGCCGTGCACCGTGCGCGCCAGCAGCGGGAAATCCGCGCGGACGCGCCGGATGTCGAAGGCTTGAGCGCTGGTTTGTGCATTCATTCCGAAGTTTCCGTGGTTGACCCCCTCCCCTGCATGCAGGGGAGGGTTGGGGCGGGGTGCCCAGTGACGAGCCTTACCCCCAACCTCCCCCTGCACGCAACGGAGGAGAAAAAGCTGTTGTTCATTTTTGCCGCCTCGGTTGGCTTATGAACACGATTAAGATCAAGTGAACACGATTAAGATCAAGCTGTACGCAACTATTGAAAGCATTGAAAAAATTGCTATTTTTATGCAACTTCCAGTCCACCAATTTCTAAGGGCCTCTCTTGGGCTAATTTCGTAGATCTCTTGCGAATTGAATTTGATATTCATGGCATATAAAATCGTTCCACGATACGTATTCAGCGTTATTATTGACGCTGTAATTTCGCTACCTTCTGGGAGCTTGGCGAGTGCAGCGCATGGCGCTCCGCCGCCTGCATAGGTTGCTCCACAATACAATCCTCCTCCACTGATTCGATTTAAACCAATACGCCCAATGGGAAGATATGAAGAGACCCCGGAAATATCTGTCGTCCAACTGAAATCCGATAAATTAGGCGCATACTCTCTGGCTTTTTTTATTTGCCAAGTACCAACCATTAAAAAAATAGCTAACCCAATTAAAATTTTTATTAGAAATGAGCTTTTCATAACGTCACGCCCCCAGAAGTCGTCACGCATTGTTTTTAAATTCAACCCTTATATACCAAGATCACGCCGGCAACTTGACTACCAGCAACGCGGCCAAATGCTCGCGCAGTGCCGCGTTCGGCAAATCGTCCAGCACCGCGCGGCAGAACGCGGCGGTGAGCAGCGTCCGTGCCTCGGCCTGCGGAATGCCGCGCGAGCGCAGGTAGAACAGCGCGCGTTCGTCGAGCTGCCCCACGGTGGCGCCATGTGCGGCCTTCACTTCGTCGGCATGGATTTCCAGTTCCGGCTTGGTGTCGATCTCGGCGTTCGGCGACAGCAGCAGGTTCTTGTTGCTGAGGCTGGCATCGCTGCCATCGGCCCCCGGCGCCACCAGGATCGCCCCGCGAAAAACGCCGCGCGCCCGCTGGTCGGCCACGCCTCGCCACACGGAATCCGACGTCGTGCCCAACGCCTGGTGGCGTATCGCCAGCTGCGTGTCGATGTGCTGGCGGCCGCGCGGCATGAAGACGCCACGCGTGGCGAAGGATGCGCCATTGCCCGCCAGGTCGGCGTGCAGGTCGTGGCGCGCCAGTGCACCGCCCAGTTCCAGCACGTGCGAGGTGGTCCGGGCGCGCGAACCCAGATGCAATTTGCTGCGCCGGATCAGGCTGCTGCCGGTGGCCGCCTGCTGCAACAAGAGTTGCCGCAGCACGGCGCCGTCGCGCAACACGATGTCGCTCATCACCGTGGCCAGATGCTGCTGCTCGCCACTGGCGGCGTGGTGTTCCACCAGGGTGAGTTCGGCGCCTTCGCCCAGCTCGATGACGTTGCGCAGATGCCAGGCCAGGTCGCCTTCGGCAGGCGCGCCGAGGAACACCAGGTGCACCGGCTTGGCCGGCTTCGCGCCGGCCGCCAGTTTCAGCAGCACGCCGTCCGCGGCGAACGCCGCGTTGAGCCGCACGAAGGCGTCGCCCTGCTCCGCTTCGTACCGTGACAACACGAAGCGCAGCGGCTCGGCATCCTGCCGCAACGCCTGCGACAGCGGCTGCAACGTTAGGCCGCTGGGCAGCACGTCCAACGTGGAAAGATCAGCGCGGAACACACCGTTGACGAAGGCCAGCCTTGGGCCGTCCACACCGGGCAACGCAAACACGGCCGGATCGACCACGCGCGCCGCCGCTTGCGCATCGCCGGCGGCAAAGCGGCGCTGGCCCAAGGCGCGCAGTGCGGTGTATTTCCACGCTTCCATACGCGTGTCAGGCAAGCCGGCGGCCACGAAGGCATCGAGTTGTTCACGGCGCGACGCGTCCAGCCATGCGATGCCGCTGGCCGGCAGCGGCGCCGCACCCAATGCATCGACGAAGGGCAGCGCCTGGCTCATGCCGATGCGCCCGCCGGTTCGCCGTGCTCGCGCACCCAGGCGTAGCCGTGCTCTTCCAGCTTCAGCGCCAGCGTCTTGTCGCCGCTTTCCACGATGCGGCCACCGGCCAGCACATGCACGAAGTCCGGCTCGATGTAGTCGAGCAGACGCTGGTAGTGGGTGACGACAAGAAAGGAACGCTCGGGCGAACGCTGCGCGTTGACACCCTGCGCCACCTGCTTCAGCGCATCGATGTCCAGCCCCGAATCGGTTTCGTCGAGGATCGCCAGCTTCGGCTCCAGCACCGCCATCTGGAAGATCTCGTTGCGCTTCTTCTCGCCGCCGCTGAAGCCTTCGTTCACCGCGCGGTGCAGCAGCTCATCGGAGATCTGCATCACCTTGAGCTTCTCGCGCACCAGCTTGAGGAACTGCATGGAATCCAGCTCCTTCTCGCCGCGCGCCTTGCGCTGCGCGTTGAGCGCCGCGCGGAGGAAATAGGTGTTGTTGACGCCGGGGATTTCCACCGGGTACTGGAACGCCAGGAACACGCCGGCAGCGGCGCGCTGCTCGGGCTCCAATGCCAGCAGATCGATGCCGTCGAAACTGACCGTGCCGGCGGTGACCTCGTAGCCGTCGCGGCCGGAGAGCACGTTGCCCAAGGTGGACTTGCCCGCGCCGTTCGGCCCCATGATGGCGTGCACCTCGCCCGGATTCACGGTGAGCGTGAGGCCCTTGAGGATTTCCTTGCCCTCCACGCGGGCGTGCAGATTTTCGATGCGGAGCATGCTCATCACTTCTTGGTCTTCTCGATCAGTTGCAGGATGCACGGGCCCTTGCCCATGACCTGGAGGTCGCCGGCGATCGCGCTGGTCTTGCTGTCCACCGCGAGATCGCACATGGCGGACACGGGGGCCTTCGGCACCACGCCCAGCATGGCCGGATCCGACAGCCAGCCGGCATGCCACGTCTTGTCGTCGGCGGAAAGGCGCAAGCCCCACGGCACGGTGTGCAGGTCCACCCGCTTCGCCTTGCGGTAGAGCGGACCGACGGTGAAGTGACCCTGGCCGTCCGTCACCACTTCGTCCTTCTCCGCATCGGGCAGCGGCGCGCCGGCATCGTCGAACGCCTCGACCAGCTGTACGTGCACGCCCGGCACCGGCAGGCCGGCACGGGTCACGGTGCCGCTGATCTGCGGCGCCACCGGATCGGTGTGCTTGACGTGGATGCAACCGGCAAGCATGGCGGCCGCGGCGCCCGTCAGCAGGAGGGAAAGCGATCTCATGGAGTGTTCCTCGAATCGGCCAGAAATACCGTGCGTGCGCGCGGCGATGTCATGCGTCCACGCCATCGCCGCAACGCTGCAGCACGACGTAGGTGAAGGCTTGTTCACTGCCGGACGGTGTGCGGTGCACGTCGCGGCTGTGGGAAACCAGCCGGAAGCCCGGCACGAAGATCGCAGCCAGTGCCGACGCGTCGTAGCGCGTCACGGCGAGACCGCTGCAACGTTCCGGGCCATCGGCGGCAAACGTGCCGATGACCAGATAGCCGCGTGGCCGCACCGCATGCCTCGCGGCCGCGACGTAGCGTGCGCGCTCATCGGCGTCGGTGAGGAAATGGAACACCGCGCGGTCGTGCCACAACCCGAAGTGCGCCGCAGGCAAGGCAAGGTCGACGACGTCGCCGGCCATCCACTTCACCGAGTGCGCCCTGGCACCGAGCCGCCGCCGCGATTCGGCCAGGGCGACAGCCGAAATATCGAGCACGCCCACGTCCGTGAAACGACGCGCCAGCAGGTCATCGGCCAGGGTGGAGCGACCGCCGCCCACGTCCAGCGCCGGCTGGTCACTCGGCATGTCCAGCGCATCGATCAGGCGCAGCGACTCGTCGAGATGCGGACGGAACCAGCTGGTCTGGCCCGCCGTCCTCTCGCGGTACACCGCATCCCAATGTGCGCCGCGGGCGACACTCATCCCACCGCCCCTTCCAGCGACACCTCGAGCAGCTTCTTCGCTTCCACCGCGAACTCCATCGGCAGTTCGCGGAACACCTGCTTGCAGAAGCCGTCCACGATCAGCGACACGGCGTCTTCCTCGCCGATGCCGCGGCTGCGGCAATAGAACAGCTGGTCGTCGGAGATCTTCGAGGTGGTGGCCTCGTGTTCGACGATGGCGCTGGGGTTCTTCACTTCCATGTACGGGAAGGTGTGTGCGCCGCACTGCTTGCCGATCAGCAACGAATCGCACTGCGTGTAGTTGCGCGCGCCCTCGGCGCCCTTCTCCACCTTCACCAGGCCGCGGTAGCTGTTGCTGCTGCGGCCCGCACTGATGCCCTTGGAGACGATCTTCGACTTGGTGTCCCGGCCGATATGGATCATCTTCGTGCCGGTGTCGGCCTGCTGGCGATGGTGGGTGAGCGCCACCGAGTGGAACTCGCCCACCGAGCGGTCGCCGCGCAGCACCACGCTGGGGTATTTCCAGGTGATCGCCGAGCCGGTTTCCACCTGCGTCCAGCTGATCTTGGAATCCGCGCCGCGGCAGTCGCCGCGCTTGGTCACGAAGTTGTAGATGCCGCCGACGCCGTTCTCGTCGCCGGGGTACCAGTTCTGCACGGTGGAGTATTTGATCTGCGCCTTCTCCAGCGCGACCAGCTCCACCACCGCGGCGTGCAACTGGTTCTCGTCGCGCTTGGGCGCGGTGCAGCCCTCGAGGTAGGAGACATGCGAGCCTTCTTCGGCGACGATCAGGGTGCGCTCGAACTGCCCGGTGTTTTGCGCATTGATGCGGAAATACGTGGACAGCTCCATCGGGCAGCGCACGCCCTTGGGAATGAACACGAAGCTGCCATCGGAGAACACCGCCGAGTTCAGCGCGGCGAAGAAGTTGTCGCCCGTGGGCACCACGCTGCCGAGGTATTGCTGCACCAGTTCCGGATACTCGCGGATCGCCTCGCTCATCGAGCAGAAGATCACGCCGGCCTCGGCCAGCTTCTTGCGGAAGGTGGTGCCCACCGAGACGGAATCGAACACCGCGTCCACCGCCACGCCGGCCAACGCGGCGCGCTCGTGCAGCGGCACGCCCAGTTTTTCGTAGGTTTCCAGCAGCGCGGGATCCACCTCGTCCAGCGACTTCGGCCTGGCCTTGGGTGCGGCGTAGTAGCTCAGCGCCTGGTAGTCGATGGGATCGATCTTGAGCTTGGCCCAGTCCGGCTTCGGCATGGTCAGCCAGTGGCGGTACGCGGCAAGGCGCCACTCGGTCATCCATTCCGGCTCGCGCTTGATTGCGGAAAGCTGGCGGATCGTCTCCTCGTCCAGTCCCGGCGGCAGACCGGTCATCTCGATCTCGGTGACGAAACCGGCGCTGTAGTTGCGTCCCAGCGCTTCGGCGACCTCGGCGTTGTCGCGCAACGCGGTGGCGGCGGTGTCGATGGATTCGCTGCTCATGCCATGGTCCTGCCTTTCAAGGTGCTGATGTCCACCGTCACTTCGTGGCGGCGCGGTGCCGGGCGCAGCATGTCGGCCAGGGTCACCGCACGCAGCGCGTTGTCGAGCACGCTGCTGATGCGCTGCCAGCTGCCGCGCACGCCGCACTGCGCCTCGCGCCCGCAGTTGCCCTCGGCGACGACACCACATTCGGTCATGCCGATGGGGCCTTCCATTGCCTCGACGATCTCGGCCAGTGTGATCGCACCGGCCGGTCGCGCCAGCCGATAGCCGCCATTGACGCCACGGAAGGATTCCACCAGCCCGGCATGGCCCAGCGACTTCAGCAGCTTGCTCACCGTGGGCAGTTCCAGATGCGTCTCGTCGGCGATCTGCGCCG
Organism: Rhodanobacter sp. 7MK24; assembly: GCF_014842995.1. Taxonomy (GTDB): domain Bacteria; phylum Pseudomonadota; class Gammaproteobacteria; order Xanthomonadales; family Rhodanobacteraceae; genus Rhodanobacter_A. The sequence goes on along the minus strand of NZ_JACYXL010000001.1, from coordinate 440,596 downwards.
TGCTCAGCACGTCGGCCGGGTGGGCGGCGATGCAGGTCATCACCACCGCGGCGTAATCCGTGAGTCGGCTGACACGAAGCATGATGGGAGAGGGAAACGGCTTAATTCAGACCAAAATGGTACTGATTATGGGCGATCCGGTCAAACCGGCATACCCGTAACCGTCATTCCGGCGCCGGCCGGAAGCGCGTCGCAATAGCGAAGTTGGCCATCCCGCGGAGACCGTGCTCGTTCAGGCCGTGCGGTCACTGGATGACTCGCTGCACTTTCCCCGCGAGGCCGCCCGGCAGGCGTCCTGCACGTCTGTCCGGCCTGCTCCGGGCGACGAACGCTGGGCGACTTGCACCAACAGAAGGCATGACTTGCACCAGCTTTGCCGCTAGCCGATGCATTTGGACGTCCAGACGGCCACGCAGCGCGCCCCGCGGCGCTGGCACGCATCCTGCTGAGCGCGATATGGGATCAATCGCGAAGGGGTTGCCGCATGCAGTGGATCACCGCCGTCATCAAGCCGTTCAAGCTGGACGAGGTACGCGAGGCATTGGCCGAGGCCGGCGTGCACGGCATGACCGTCACCGAGGTCAAGGGGTTCGGCCGCCAGCACGGCCACACCGAGCTGTACCGCGGCGCCGAGTACGTGGTGGATTTCCTGCCCAAGCTCAAGATCGAGGTGGCGGTGAGCGACACGCAGCTCGACCGCGTGATCGAGGCCATCGCCGGCGCCGCGCGCACCGGCAAGGTGGGCGACGGCAAGATTTTCGTGCACCCGCTGGAGCAGGCGATCCGCATCCGCACGCAGGAGGTGGACGATGATGCGCTTTGACGCAAGACGGCTGGGCCGCCAGCTCGCCGCATTGGGCCTTGCCGGCCTGTTCGCCCTGCCCGTCTTCGCCCAAGGCACGCCGCCGCTGCATGCGGACAGCGGCGACACGGCGTGGATGCTGGTCGCGTCCATGCTGGTGCTGATGATGACGATACCCGGCGCAGCGTTGTTCTATGGCGGCATGGTGCGTGCCAAGAATCTGCTCTCGGTGATGATGCAGTGCTTCGCCATCACCGCCCTGGTGACCGTGCTGTGGGTGCTCTATGGCTACTCGCTGGCCTTCAGCACCGCAGGCATGCAGGCCGGCACCACGAACTGGCATTCCATCATCGGCGGACTCGACCGCGCGATGCTGGCCGGACTCACACCCGACACGCGCTACCAGACCGTGCCGGAAAGCGTGTTCGTGATGTTCCAGCTCACTTTCGCGATCATCACGCCGGCGCTCATCATCGGCGCCTTCGCCGAACGCATGAAGTTCAGCGCGATGCTGTGGTTCAGCGGCCTGTGGCTCACCTTCGTCTACCTGCCGATGGCGCACATGGTGTGGAGCGGCCCCGGCTCGCTGCTGGGCGACATGGGCGTGCTCGACTTCGCCGGCGGCACCGTGGTGCACATCAACGCCGGCATCGCCGGCCTGGTCGCCTGCCTGGTGATCGGCAAGCGCCGCGGCTGGCCGCAGACGCATATGCCGCCGCACAACCTCGGCTACACCGTGATCGGCGCCAGCCTGCTGTGGCTGGGCTGGTTCGGCTTCAACGCCGGCTCCGCCGTAGCCGCCAACGGCAGCGCCGGCATGGCGATGCTGGTGACGCAGATCGCCGCCGCCGCCGCGGCCATCGGCTGGACGGCGGTGGAATGGGCCATCCACAAGCGCGCCAGCGTGCTCGGCATCGCCTCCGGCGCGGTGGCCGGACTGGTCGCGGTGACGCCGGCCGCCGGCACCTGCGGCCCGGGCGGCGCGCTGTTGATCGGCCTCGCCGCCGGCGTCGTCTGCTTCTTCACCGCCACCCGCCTCAAGCACCGGCTGGGCTACGACGACACGCTGGACGTGTTCGGCGTGCACGCCATCGCCGGCATCGTCGGCGCCCTGCTCACCGGCCCGTTCGCCGCTCCGAAACTGGGTGGCTTCGGCACGGTGACCTCGCCGCTGCTGCAATTGTGGATACAGGCCAAGGGCGTGGGCTTCACCATCGTATGGAGCGCGGTGCTGAGCTGGGCGATCCTGAAACTCGTCGATCGCGTGGTCGGCCTGCGCGTGGATGCCGAGCAGGAGCAGATGGGCCTTGATCTCGCCGAGCACGAGGAGCGGGCGTACAACCTCAGCTAGCCGTGCTGCCACGCATGGGCGACGGCACTCAGAAGCCGTCGCCCAGTGCAAGGCCGCCCTGCGACTGTGCCGTTGGCGCCGCGCGCACCTTCGAATACGCCAGCAATTCGCCGAGCCGCGCGCCGTTCTGCCGCCAATCGTGGAAGATCGATTCGCCGACCAGCGCGTAATGCCAAGGCAGGCCGCTGCGCAACTCCGGCGGCAACGCATTGATGCGCTCGCACCAGGCAGCCGCAGCCCTGCGTTTGCGCTGCACATTCGGGTGGCTGGTCTGGTCCTGCGCCTTGGTCTCGACCAGATAGATGGCATCCGCCATGCGCACCAGGAAATCCGGCGAATAGAACGCCGGCATGCCGCTGTCCTTGACGTACCGTAGCCGCGCGAAATCATGTCTGGTCTCGCTGATCTTGCAGAACGCTGCCACGCTGGCATCGTGCAGAGCCCATTCGATGAAGGTCCGTTCGAGGCCGCCGCTGCGGCTTGGGTACGGCAAACGCGGATAGATGCACTTCTCTACTTCCAGCGACGCACTCTCGCGCATCGGCAGCCGGCTCACCTCGGACAAGCGGCGATGGCGAACCTCGATCTCGCCGCTCGTATTGTGGTCTTCCGCATTTCGCAGCGCCAACGCGAATACTTTGATCACGTGATCGACCACCGGCTGCAGCATCAGCAGGCGCCAGTTCTCGTTCTCGAAAGGCTCGAACTCTTCGCGGAACAGCCGTGAACGGATATAGTCGTCGATGGCCGTGGCCATCACCGCCGAACCCACCTGTGTGTACGGCTTGGCCAGGTGATACGCGACCTTGCCTCCTACCGGCAACGGCTGGCTTAATGCTTGGGTGATCCGTCGGGTCAACCTGGACAGCCATTCGTTGTAGCCGCCAACATTCATCACCGCGCCGTCCACGCGGTAGTCGCCGAACAAGGTACTGCTCTGCAGGTCGTGCGACGTGAACACATCGCCCTTGCCGACCAGGTCGCTCAATTGCTCGCGCGTCATGCCGCCGAATGGCTGCAGGTCGGCGATGTCGATCGGCATATGCTCAAGCGTTTCTTCCGCCTCGCGCAGGATAAAGGGGATTGCGAAATCGTATTTCTGATAATCCGGCCGCAATTCCACAAGGATCTGGTCGCCGATGTTGCTTTCCAGATCGTCGCGGATTTCGCCTACCAACTCCTTGCCAAGCTGCTCGTCATAGAAGCTCTGGAACGCCGGATGCTCGACGATGGAGAGGATGTCGATCAACGAATCCGGTTCTTCGCCGCGATTGATGCGCTCACGGTTCTCGCGCTTGCTGTCGATGTATTCCGGTTCACGCCACATCAGCCGCAGGCCGCGGCCTATGGTCTGCTCCAGCAGGATCTGCGCCTGCGAGGAACGCAACGGCACGATCACGCAGATGTTGTTGACGTCGAAGCCTTCGCGCAGCATCAGCACGCTGACGATCACGCGCGGCTGTGCTCGCCGGTCCACGTCGAACAACTGCTGGCGAACGCGCGCCCATTCCTTTTCGCCAATGTCTTCCTTCTTGCCGGAATCCACTGTGAGCACGTCGCTCTCTTCCAGCCCCTGATCGCGCAGGAAATCCGACACCAGCGGCGAGACCTTGGTGTCCTCGCACACCACCAACATCTTCGGCTTGCGCACCGGATCGAGCTTTGCGAAATCGGCCTCCAGCTTGCGCAGCTTGTGCAGCCCAGCACGCAGCATCACGCGCTGACCTTCCGACAGGGTCGCGTTGCCGTTCTCGTCTCGCTCGGCCTTGAACTCCAACGGCAGTGCGCCGATCTCCTTGCGCTTGTCCAGCACCAGCGACTTGACCAGCCCTGCACGCATCGCGTCCTTCAGATCGAAATCCACCACGATGTGCGGGAAATACAGTTTGCGCTTCTTCTTGCCGCCACCGACGTCGTTATAGGGTGTTGCCGAGAAATCCACCTGTACGAAATGCCGCCCCTTACCGGCAGCGATGCGCGACAGGCTTTTCTGCCATTCGACCTCGTCAGCCTCGCCTTCGCGCTTCAATTCATGGATATGGTGCGCCTCGTCGTTGAACACCATCAGCCTGGGAATGCCGGCCAGATACGCCAGCACGTTGCCGCGCGCCCAGCGACGGTCCAGCACGTCCAGGCTGTTGCCCGTTGCGCGGCCCGGCGTCAGCGGCAGCAAGTCGTAGGCCACGGCGGCGGCATCCGCCACCATGCCAGGCGTCGCCGGCGATGCGTCCTCGGCTTCCTGCTGCTCTTCTTCCGCTTCGGCATCAACCAACAGATGCCAATTCGTGATGGCGATCATGCCGCCGCCGGTCGCCTTCAACCCAATCTCTTGCTTGGTGCAGACGTTGCCGCGCACGAACTGTTCGACCTGTTCGCGATATCCCGGCGGCACGAACAGCTCGCGGCAGACCGCCACATCAGACGTCTCGAAGCGCCGCTGCCCATCGGCGCCTTCCTTGCCGAGGAAGGCATCCAGCAGGCGCTCGTACACGATCAGCCCCGGTGCGACGATCAGGAAATGCCGGGTGAAGCGCGGATCATCGATTCCAACCGCCAACCCGGCCGAGCGATTCAGCATCTGCCAGACCAGCAGCGCCTGCAGCACCCAGGTCTTGCCGGTGCCGGTGGCCATCTTCAGGCAGTATTTCGGATGCGCGTGCTTGCCCTGCTCGACTTCGAGGAGCCGACCATCTTTCAGCAGCTCGTCCGCGCACACCTGCCGGTACAGGTCGGCGAGGTTCGGGCTGTCCAGCACCTCGTGCGCCACGATGGTATTGAGGATGGCCTGGCGCTGCCCCGCATGGAAATTGAAGGCGCGCGACTGGCAGGCGTCCGCGCTGAACCACCAGCCCAGCAGTTCCGCTGTCGTCGGCGTGACCAGTTCGAGGATTTCCGCCTCGCCGTGCTCCAGCCCAAGGCAAAGCAACTGCACGCGCTGGGTGAGCGCCCTGGCCAGCGCGAGTTGGTCGTCGGGAGATGCAACGCGGCTCATGGCGTGCACTCCGCTACGACTTGCACCACCTCCGCCTCGAAACCAAACACGTCCACCACGCGCACGCACACGCGGCGCGCGCCGTCCCTGCGCGGCGCGTCGAAGCGCGCCTCGGTCGCCACGCGCAGAGTATCGTCGTCGTTCGCGGTATTGCCGCGATAGTCCTGCCACACCGAGCGGAACACCCGGCCGTCGTAGTCTGGGTCCACCGCCCAGTACTCGATCAGCGCCAGCGGCTCGGCGTTCATCACCCTGTGCAGCTTGGCTCGGTTGGCCTCGTCCAGGTTGATCGCTTCCGGCGAGAGCAGCACGTAGTTGTCCAGCGTCACTCGCAACTGCTCACTGTCACCACTGCACAGGCGCCGCACTGGCTTGATGGTGAGGTACTGCAGACTGGAGAAGCGCACCTGACCGCGCAGCTTCTCGACGCCGCCCTTCTTGCGCAGGCGGTCGAGCAGGTCAGGGGGGATCACCAGCACTTCCAGTCGGTCGTCGCTGAGCGCGGCGATGCTCTGGCCGATGGCGGGTTCGAAATTCCAGCCCAATACCACCACGCGATCCCAGCCACCCATTAAGTTATCGCGCTGAGCAATCGCCTTGCGCAATGTGGCATCGCCGGTGAGCTTGTTTGGCGAATCCACTAGCACCAATGTTTTCTTACCGGCGAACACCACTTTACCAAGGTTGCGAATTGGATTGTCGTCGGGGTCGAGCGGCTGCGCTCCATACAGCGATAGAACGATGGCAGACAGGTCACCTACGCGGAATTTGCGGCCCAGCTCGTTCTTCGCTGCCTCTACTTGGTAGTCACCGATGGCTTGATACAAGAACGGCCTGGCGTCCTGATCAATTAACCGCTTACGCATGATCATGCAGGCAGGTTTACCCAAATCAGATGTGATCCAGCGACGACCGAGTTTCTCGGCAACAACTGCCGTGGTGCCTGATCCGCCATTAAAGTCGACAACGAGACCATTATCCGGACAAGAATGTTCGACGATGCGCTCCAGTAACCGGACCGGCTTCTGGGTCTCGTAGCCGGTAATCTCCGAATGCTTCGACTGATTTTCCTTATATGCGCGCGGGTCAGCATAGATCTGCTTTATGTCCGTCCATACTGTCGAAGCCGGCAATCCTTTGCTTTCGTCTAGATATTGTCGATCCACAATGTTCTCGCCTTCTTCGTCTTTGCCACGAAGCCGAATTCGATATCGTCGACCATCATCGTCCGTGTACTTGAACCAGTCTTCTATGTATTTCTGCTCATAGGGCAAATACACTTTTTTTGTGTAACGACTGTCGTAGCATTTCGAGTAATGCGCGATGTACTCATGAATTTTGACCATTTTTGGACCGGCCGCTCGTCCACCAGAAGGTGATCCGTATGCCCAAATGACTTCCTGTACGAAGTTTCCCTTGCCGAAAATCTCGTCCATCAAGATTTTCACGTAATGGCTAACCTGGATCCCCAAATGGACATAGATCGAACCCGTATCAGAAAGTAACTCACGCATGAGGATCAGCCGCGGCGTGATCATCGCCAGATACGACGCCGTCCCATCCGACCATGTATCGGAATACGCGAACTGCTCGATCACCGTAGGCTTCTGCTCCAGCTCCGCGCCCGGCAGCAATACCTTGGTGCGGTAGTCCGCCTTGGAGTCGAACGGGGGGTCGATGTAGATCAGGTCAACCTTGCCGCGCAGGCTGGGCGTGAGCTCGTCGCCGGCCAGCAGAGCGGCCATAGCCAACATGTTGTCGCCGTAGATCAGCCTGTTGGTCCAGTCGAAGTTGCCCTCCTCGCTGAGATGGGCCTGCCGGTTCATCGTGCTGATCCAGTCGCTGTCGCGCGTGTCCTTCGACGGCAGAACCCATTCGCGCGTCTGCAAGCCGACTCGATGCCGCCCTTCCAGGCTCTCCAGGATCTTCTCCGCCTGCTGGCGGCCGCGGGCGATGATCTCGGGCAACTGTTCGAGCAGGGACTTGGGCATGGCGGCGGCCGTAAGGAATCCAATCGCCATGAAAGCAAATCTTTCGATTCTTATAAAGCATGAATTTCCTTTGACCAGGGAAGTGCCGCCTATGGTCTCCGCCCATGAAGACCGAACAGTCCGCCTTCGCCAAGCGTCTGCTCGCCGCGCTCGGAGCGGCGGGCATCGAGGCAAGCCCTGCCTTGCTGGAGAAGCTGGTGCCCAAATACGGTGGCGAAGCCGTGACCTCGCAGGCGGTTTCCGGCTGGCTCACCGGCAAGCATCTGCCCAAGCAGGCGAACATGCAGGCCCTGGCGCATATCGTGGGCGTCCCGCCGCATGAGCTGCAGTTCGGCACGTCGGCGCACAAAGGCGTACGTGAAGCGAACTTGGCATGGCCGGATCATGTCCGCGGCCACGACCGCCTAGCCTTCGAGGCCTTTCTCGCCCTGCCGGAGGGACGACGCAAGCTGGTTCGCGAGTTGATCGCCGTGCTTGGCACTCCGATACCCAAGCGACCGGCTTGAGGATTCCCGGCCGGTCATGCGCTCAGGCCGCTGCCACCGCGATCTTGAGGCCATGCGTACGCACCACTTTGCTGACGGCGGCAGAGCTTGAGGTTGCCCGTGCCGGACAGCGCCTTGCAAAGCCCCATGTGGGTCGGCCTGGTCTTGACCTCACGGAGGACGCTTCGCGAACGCACCACGTCCCAAGGCAGCAAGGAACAATGCTGGATCGCCTCTTCCGCAGAGGCTACGGATAGGCCGTGATGTCCTTCTCGGTCCCAAGGTAGTCGGCGTTGTAGTAGCGCGAGAAGGTTTCCTTGACGGCAACCATGCTCGATTCTCCCCACATTCGGCAAGCCATCCAGAGCCTCGGCGACCAGTCGCGTGAAGGCGTTGGCCCTGGCTTGCGCTAGGGCGATAGGCGCAGCCAGACCCTCCCGTGCTTCGTGTGCCATCCGGCATGTTTGAAGCTCGCCAACGCAACGCGCTTTTCACATTCCCAGCTTGCAATCGATCGCTTATCGACATACGATAAACATGTGATCAAGACCTTCGCCGACAAGGACACGGAAGCCCTCGCGAACGGCAAGCGCGTGCGCCGCTGGGCGCGCATGGAAAATGTCGCTCGCCGCAAACTTGCACAGCTCGATGCGGCGGCGACGCTGGACTTCCTGCGGATTCCTCCGGGCAATCGACTGGAGGCCTTGAAGGGCAATCGCAACGGACAGTACAGCATTCGCATCAACGACCAGTTTCGCCTCTGCTTTGTCTGGAGGGACAGCGATGCCCACCGCGTCGAGATATGTGACTACCACTAGATGGCGCCGATTTCGATGATTGACAACGCAACGTCTAGAACATTCCGCAACAGACAGGACAAGCCATGACCGCCAAGAAATCCCTCCCGCCGGTACACCCTGGCGAGATTCTGCGCGAGGAGTACATGAAACCCTTCGGTCTGTCGGCGAACGCCTTGGCGAACGCCATCGGTGTCACCGCCGCCCGCGTGAACGAGATTGCGAACGAGCGGCGCGGGATCACTGCCGACACCGCCTTGCGGCTTGCCGCGTACTTCGGCACCGACGCGCAAAGCTGGCTGAACCTCCAGAAGAACTACGAACTCGAATGCGCCCGCACCGAACTGGCCGCCGAGTTGAAACACATCCAGCCGCGCGCGGCCTGAAGCGCGCCGGGTGAGGCTGGTAGATGCCTTACCATCGCCACATGACTGCCACCGATCTCCGCGCCGCTGCCCGCCTCGCATGGACCCGTACCACCCTCGGCGACGATACGCTCACGCTGGAATCCGCCTCCTCCGACGCCAGCTTCCGCAGCTATTGGCGCACCACGCACGGAGGGCGGAGCTGGATCGTGATGGATTCGCCGCCAGAGCGCGAAGATCCCCAGCCTTGGCTGGCGATAGGTAGGCGGCTTGCTGCCGCGGGGCTGCACGTACCTGGGGTGGCGGCGCAGGATCTGGACCAAGGCTTCCTGCTGATCGAGGATCTCGGCTCGCGGCTGTATCTCGCCGCATTGGACGACGCGAACGCCGACAAGCTCTATGGTGACGCCATGGACGCACTGCTCGCGATGCAGAACCGCGTGGCCAGCGACGACCTGCCGCCGTTCGACCATACCGTGCTGGTGAACGGGCTGGAAGTGATGCCCGAGTGGTTCCTCAAGCGCCATCTCGGCCACACGCCGGACTGCGAGGAATGGGACGTGCTGGAAGCGGCGTTCGACGTAATCGTGCGCAATGCGCTGGCGCAGCCGCGCGTGTTCGTGCACCGCGATTACCACAGCCGCAACCTGCTGGTGGTCGGCGAGAACAATCCGGGCATCATCGATTTCCAGGGCGCGCTGCATGGGCCGCTCACCTACGACCTTGCTTCGTTGCTGCGCGATGCCTACATCGAGTGGCCGCGCGAGCGCGTGGAAGGTTGGGTGGAGTCGTACCGGCAACGGCTGCTGGGCGCGGGCATGATCGATGGCAAGGTGGACGCCAGGCGCTTCCGTCGCTGGTTCGACCTCACCGGCCTGCATCGCCACGTGCGCGTGCTGGGGCAGTTCTACCGTCTGTGGTATCGCGACGGCAAACCGGCTTACCTCAAGGATGTGCCGCAGGTGTTTCGCTACGTGGTCGAGGTGGCGCGCAGTTATCCTGAATTGGCGGATTTCGCGGCATTGCTGGAACGGCATGCATCAGGCCGCGACCTGACGCAGGTGGCGTCAGCATGATGGAAATGCCCGGGCGCCCCATCTTCGTCATCCCGGCGAAAGCCGTGATCAAGTGCCTTGCCCTGGACCTACGGAAAAGCCGCCGGATTCCGGGCCTCGCCGGAATGATGACGAAGAGCCAACAAGACAGGGGCAAGCCATGAGGCACGCGCTGATCTTCGCCGCCGGCCTGGGCGAACGCATGCGTCCACTCACCGACCGCACGCCCAAGCCATTGCTATGCATCGGCGGCAAGCCGCTGATCGTGTGGCACCTGGAGAAGCTGGCCGCCATCGGCATCAACTACGTGGCGATCAACACATCGCACCTGGCCGGGCAATTCCCCGAGGCGCTGGGGGACGGTTCGCGCTGGGGCCTGCGCATCCGCTATGTATACGAAGGCCCGACCCCGCTGGAAACCGGCGGTGGCCTGCTCAACGCATTGCCCATGCTGGGACCGGAACCGGTGCTGGCGATCAGCGGCGACGTGTGGTGCGACGCCGACCTCACGGCCCTGCCTGCGGAACCGGAAGGCGCCGCCCACCTGCTGATGGTGGACAACCCCGCGCATCACCCCGGCGGCGATTTCCGGCTGGACGCACAAGGCCGCCTGCACGCCGACGGCGAACCGCGCCTCACCTACAGCGGCATCGCCGTGTTCCGTCGCGAATTGCTGGATGGCTGGCGCAAGGCAGTAGGCGACGCGCCGGATGCCGACGCAAAGCCGCCACGCTTCAAGCTGCGTCCGCTGCTGGAAGCAGCCATGGCTCGCGGCGCATTGACCGGCTCGTTGCACCGCGGGCGCTGGACGGACGTGGGCACGCCGCAACGCCTCGCTCAACTGGACGCCGAACTCTGCGGCTGAGCGCCCGCATGCACCAGCGGAACCTGGCTGGCTTCCAGCGCATGCAGGTCGAAGTCCCGCACCGATATCGGCGCATAGCTCTCGTCGAAAGCCACGTCGCCCGGCCGCCAGCCGGCGCGACGCCGCAGTGCGCCCCAGAAGCGACGCAGCACGTAGAGCTGCTGGCCGACGATGCCGCGGCGGTTGTCCGCATCCACCATCGGATCGCCCACCCCGGTGGGCCGCGCCGGCTCGCCGAACAGCGCGGTGCCGAACACGATGTCCCAGAGCGGGAAGATGAAGGCGAAGTTGCAGTAGTGCAGGTTGGGCCGATCCGGATCCACCCGCATGTGGTGCAGGCGGTGGTAGCGCGGATCGACCAGCAGCTTCTCCAGCACCGGGCCGAAGCGCAGCCGGACATTGGCATGCCCGAGGTTCTGCAGCAGCTCGCCGCTGAGCACCAGCAGCGCGTAGTCGGTGGGCGACACCCCGATCAGCAGCGCGGCCAGCGCCACGATCAGCGCCTCCAGCAAGTCGTCCAGGTAGTGGTCGCGGTCGTTCGACCAGCAGTTCAGCTGGCGCTGGCTGTGGTGCAGGCTATGCAGCGCCCACCACCACGGGATCGAGTGCTGCAGGCGGTGGATGCCGTAGTACACCAGGTCGTAGATCGCGTAGTAGACAAGGAACAGCGGCACCGGATGGCGGCTCAGCCAGGGCACCATAGCCTGCACGCTTAGCAGGCCGGCCGAATCGTCGCTGGCGCCGGCGCCGCCTATCCATTGCGTCACCGGCGATAGCACGAGGTAGGTGAACAACGGGAGCACGCCGAACAGCTTGAGCAAGGTGTAGGCGCGATCGATCAGCGTGGCGCGGCGGTCCTGCCATTGCTCCACCGGCCACAGGCTTTCCATCGGGCGGAACACGCAGGCGATGATCGCCACCTGGATCGCGGTGAGCAGGAAATACTGCGCGATCTCGCGCGGTGAGTCGACGACATAGTGCGCGAGGTGCAGCACGGCCAGCACCGGCTTGACTGCATGTAACGTCAGCCAGTCGACCGCAGCCGCCCAGAGATCGGAGATGGCGTGCATGGTGGGGTGGGGAGCGCATGAACCACGGGGCGGCGCATACGATGACGCGGTGTAGCTGAACCTTTTTCTGCCACAAGATTTCGCGAGCGGGCGCCCGGAATCTGTTCAATATCTGCGATATCCCTTCTCCGCTCGCAGGGCCGCGGACGAAGGGAAAGAACGTTTCCGCGGAGACGGGGAACAAGGCGATTTCAGTCGTCTGCCGGTACGGGATTCCTTCTCTTTGCCGACCTGCATGGAGCTGGAGAGAGAGGCCCACACCAAAACGCGAACGGCCCGGATTGGTTCCGGGCCGTTCGCAAACCGCACAGGTTTTCCCCTCCCGGCCTCACCGGCAGGCAGCAGGCAGGGAAACGTATCAAGGACGCCGCGCGAGCTCCGGGTTCTCCCTGGTCACCGGCATCAGGTCCTTCTTCGACACGCCCAGCCACAGCAGGATGGGGCTGGCCACGAAGATCGAGGAAAGCGTACCCACCACGATGCCGATCAGCATGGTGATCGCGAAGCCGTGCACCGCCGGACCGCCGAAGAAGAACAGCGCGGCCATGGTGATGCCGGTGAACAGCGAGGTGATGATGGTTCGCGACAGCGTGCTGTTGATCGAGCGGTTGAGGATCTCCTCCGGCTCGGCCTTGCGCGCGAGGCGGAACAGCTCGCGGATGCGGTCGAACACCACCACCTTGTCGTTGATCGAGTAGCCGATCACCGCCAGCACCGAGGCCAGCACGGTCATGTCGAACTCGCGGCCGGTCAGGGCAAGGATGCCCAGCGTCACCAGCGTGTCGTGGATTTCGGTGGCCACCGCGGCGATGGCGAAGCGACGCTCGAAGCGGATCCACAGGTAGGCCATGATGCCGAGCATCACGAACACCGCGGCCAGCATGCCGTCGCTCTTCAGCTCCGCGCCCACCGCGGCACTGACCGAGGAACGGCTCTTCAGCGAGGCATCGGCACGGGCAGCCTTCAGCGGTTGCATGACCACGCTGGCCACCTTGTCCAGATCCACCTGGCCCTTGGCGTCGAGCATGGCCTTGTCGGGCTGGATGCGGACCGACACCTCGCGGGTGCCGCCCACGCTCTGCACCACCGGATCGACGATGCCGCCCTTCTCCAGCGCGTCACGCACATCGCCGGTCTGCACCGGTTGCGCATAGTCCACCACCAGCGAGACGCCGCCGGTGAAATCCAGGCCATAGGTCAGGCCCTTGGTGGCGAGCAGCGCGACGGAGGCGAGCATCAGCACCACGGCGATCGCGATGCTGTACACGCGGATGCGCAGGAAGTGGATGTTGCTGTTGTGATTGAAGATTTCCATGGATTGAATCCCGCCCTTAGACCGACAGGGTCTTGAGCTTGCGGCGGCCGTGAATCAGCGCGGTGAACGCGTGCGTCATCACCACCGAGGTGAACATCGAGGTCAGGATGCCGATGCCCAGCGTGATGCCGAAGCCGCGGATCGCGCCGGTGCCCATCGTCATCAGCGCCAGTGCAGCGATCAGGTGGGTGACGTTGGCATCGAGAATCGTGGCCCACGCCTTGTCGTAACCGGCGTGGATCGCCGCGTGCGGCGTGGAGCCGTTGCGCAGTTCCTCGCGCACGCGTTCGCAGATCAGCACGTTGGCGTCGATCGCCATGCCCAAGGTCAGCACGATGCCCGCGATGCCCGGCATGGTGAGCGTGACGCCGATCATCGACATCACCGCCACCAGGATCAGCAGGTTGAAGAACAGCGCGATGTCGGCAACGAGGCCGAACAGCTTGTAGTAGATCGCCGCCGCCAGCAGCACCAGCGCGAGGCCGAGCATCACCGAGTCGAAACCCTTCTTGATGTTTTCCTGGCCGAGGCTGGGGCCGATCACGTATTGCTCGACGATGTCCATGGGCGCGGCCAGCGCGCCGCTCTTCAACAGCAGCGCCAGGTCGGAAGCTTCCTTGGGGCTGCCCAGGCCGTTGGTGGAGAACTCCTTGCCAAACGGGCTCTGGATGTTGGCGTAGTTGATCACCTTGGTGATGGTCTTCGGCGTGCGCACTACCTTGCCGTCCACCGTACTGGTTTCGTACTCGGTGTTGATCAGCAGCACCGCCATTGGCTTGCCGACGTTGTTGTTGGTGAACTCCTGCATCTTCGCCGCGCCGGAGGCGTTCAGCGTCACGTTCACCGAAGGCGTGCCGTTCTGCTGATCGACGCCGGAGCTGGCATCTACCAACTGGTCACCGGTGACGATGGGGCGCTTACCCACCAGCACTGGCTCGTTGGTTCCAGCTTCGTAGTAGAGATTCGCATCGGGCGGGATACTGCCGCTCTGCGCAGCCTCCCTTGCTCGTGGATCAGGGAATTTGCTAATGCCCGGACGGTATTCCAGCGTGGCGGTGGCACCGATCAAGCGCTTCGCACCGGCAGGATCCTGCACACCGGCCAGCTCGACCACGATGTGGTCTTCGCCCTGCTGCTGGATCAGCGGTTCGGACACGCCCAGCGCGTTGATGCGGTTGCGCAGCGTGGCGAGGTTCTGCTTGATCGTACCCAGCGAGAGGTCGCGCAGCTTGGTCGGCTTGATCGCGGCGTACAGCACGAAGCGGTCGCCGGTGCTGGGGCCGTCGGTCACCGCCAGGTCCGGCGAATTGCCGGCGATCAGGTCGGCGGCGCTGGAGCGGTCGGCATCCGAACGCAACACCACCACGATGCCCTGGCCGGCCACTGTGCTGCGGACCACCGACTCGTAGCGGATGTTCTTGTCGCGCAACTGGCCGCGGATGTCGTCGGCATAGCTGTTCTCCAGCTTGTCGAGCACGCCGCTCTGGTCCACCTGCATCAGGAAGTGCACGCCACCCTGCAGGTCCAGGCCCAGCGGCATGGAGTTCGCATGGATGGAGGTCAGCCAGTTCGGCACCGTGGACTGCAGCTTGAACGCCACGGTGTAGTTGTCGCCGAGCAAGGCGCTGATCGCGTCGGCGCCGCTCTTCTGGACGTCGGCGTTGGCGAAGGTGGCGAGCAGATGGTCGCCCTGCACCTCCACGTCCTTCGCCACCACGTGGCTCTTGACCAATGCGTCGGCCACCTTCTGGCGCAGCGCATCGTCGGCCGGCGCAGCGCCCTGGTTGGGAGTGACTTGCACCGCCGACAGCGGCCTAAAAGCGTTGGGCAGCGCGTAGAGGATGCCGAACAGCATCGCCAGCACAACCAGTGCGTACTTCCAGCGGGGGAAATCGCTCATCGATAATCCTTTGCAGCCATCCGTGTTGCAGACGTCATCCAGCCGATCGTCCGTGGCCGAACTCAAGAGGTTTGCGCTCGTCCATGATCGCCGGAATCAAGAAGCGGCCATCCCTAGCCGCACCATGCGTAAAGCGCCGGATACCCAGCCTCTCAGGCGGACTTCAGCGAGCCCTTGGGCAGCACCTGCGACACCGCGCCCTTCTGCAGCTTCACCTTCACGTTCGGCGCGATCTCGATGGTGATGAAGGTCTCACCGATTTCGTCCACGCGGCCGGCGAGGCCGCCGTTGCTCACCACTTCGTCGCCCTTGGCCAGGGCGGAGACCATGGTGCGATGCTCCTTCTGCCGCTTCATCTGCGGGCGGATCATCATGAAGTACATCAGGCCGAACAGCACCACCATCATGATGATCATGGACAGGCCGCCACCCTGGGCGCCCGGGGCCGCCTGGGCCAGCGTGAAAGACATCGGAAAACTCATCGGCTCGTCTCGCAAGTTATGGCGCCAGCAGGTTTTTTTGCCGGGCGCCTAGAGTAAAAGACCGTGGATTATGCCACGCCCCCCAAGGCCATGCACTGCGCCACAAGGCGCTTGTGCGGCCACTTCCGTCCCGGTATCGGGGCAGCCGGCGCACGAAACAAGAGAGCCGTCTGCACGATCCGCAGGTTTTCCCGCATGACGGCCGGCTAGACCCTCGCCCCAGCCCGGCTCGCGTGGAAGCCCGCAACGAAGTCGCCCAGAGTGCCTGCCGCGATGGCTTCCCGCAAGCCGGCCATCAACCGCTGGTAGTGGCGGAGGTTGTGCATGGTGGCGAGCTGGCTGCCCAGGATCTCGTTGCAACGATCGAGGTGGCGGAGGTAGGCGCGCGAAAAGCCGTTGGCGCAGGCATGGCAGTCGCAACCTTCCTCGATCACCCGCGTGTCGTCCGCGTACTTCGCGTTGCGGATGCGCAAGGTGCCCTCGGCGGTGAACAGGAAGCCATTGCGCGCATTGCGGGTGGGCATCACGCAATCGAACATATCGATGCCGCGGCACACCGCCGCCACGATGTCCTCCGGCCGGCCCACGCCCATCAGATAGCGCGGCTTGTCCCGCGGCAGCAGATCCACGGTGAAATCCAGCGTGTGGTTGCGCGCCTCTTCCGGCTCGCCTACGGCAAGGCCGCCCACCGCATAGCCGTCGAAGCCGATCTCCACCAGCCGCTCCGCCGAACGCCGGCGCAGCGGCTCATACACGCTGCCCTGCACGATGCCGAACAGATTATTGGGGTTCTTCAGGTCGTCGAAGGCACGGCGCGAGCGCTCCGCCCAGCGCAGGCTCAGCTCCATCGAGTCGGATGCCACCTTTTCCGTCGCCGGGTATGGCGTGCACTCGTCGAAGATCATCGCGATGTCCGAATCCAGTGTGCGCTGGATCTGCATCGACACCTCCGGCGAGAGGAACACCTTGGAGCCGTCCACCGGCGAGGCAAAGGTCACACCTTCCTCGGTGAGCTTGCGCCGGTGTGCCAGCGAGAACACTTGGAAGCCGCCGGAATCGGTAAGCATCGGCTTGTCCCAACCGATGAAGCGGTGCAGTCCGCCGAACTTCTCCACGATCTCCAGGCCGGGCCGGAGGTACAGGTGGAAGGTGTTGCCGAGGATGATCTCCGCCCCCGTTTCACGCACGTCGCGCGGCGTCATCGCCTTTACCGAACCGTAGGTGCCTACGGGCATGAAGGCTGGCGTTTCCACGGTGCCGCGGGGGAAGGAGAGGCGGCCGCGACGGGCGCCGCCGTCGGTGGCGAGAAGGTCGAATTTGAGGGAGCTCATGGCGGGATTATCGCAGGTCGATGCAATGTCTCCTCCTGTGGGGAAGACTTGGGGCAAGTGATGGGGACTGGCGAAGACCGTTCCCTTGCGTGCATTCGCTCGCCTGCGGGGGCTTTCGGTCGCTTGCTTCAAGCGACAAAGCGGCTTCGGATGCCTGCCCACGCCCGAGTTCCTTCTCTTTGCTGGCCGCACCGCATCTTGAAATTGAGGGCCCACAGCCAACCGAGAGCACTCACCGTTCGTCATTCCGGCGCAGGCCGGGGGAGCTTTACAACAGCGAAGCTGGTCATCCAGTGACGGCATGGCATGGATGAGCGTGATCGCTGCTGGATCCGGGCCTGCGCCGGGATGACGAGCAAAACCCTCGGTGCTTCACGCAGCTTTGGCTTTGGCTTTGCTCGTGCTGTTGTTTTTGCGCGCTGGAAACGCTGCTTTTCCGGGGCCGCTCGGCGGTGGCGAGGCGTGGACGATCAGGCCGCGCAACGGGCCATAGGGAAACTCAATCGTCCCCCGGCAAGATCAACATCGCATCCCCGTACGAGAAAAACCGATACCGCTGCTCCACCGCATGCCGATAGGCATCCAGCATGAACTCCCGGCCCGCCAACGCCGACACCAGCATCAACAAGGTCGATTGCGGCAGATGGAAGTTGGTGATGAGGCCGTCGATGCTGGTGATGCGGTAGCCGGGGAAGATGAAGATCTGCGTCTCGCCCGCGAACGGGTGCAGCTCGCCTTCCACTGTGGCGCTCTCCAGCGCGCGCACCACGGTGGTGCCGACCGCGAACACACGGCCACCGGCAGCACGGGTGCGGTGGATCTGCTCGACCAGGCCTGCGCCCACGTTGAGCCACTCGCGGTGCATGTGGTGCTCGCTGAGGTTCTCCGTGCGCATCGGCTGGAAGGTGCCCGCTCCTACGTGCAGGGTGACGTAGCCGAAACCCACACCGCGTTCGCGCAGTTGCGCCAGCAAGGGTTCGTCGAAATGCAGGCCAGCCGTGGGTGCGGCCACTGCGCCGGGCTCGCGCGCGAACACGGTCTGGTAGCGCTCCATATCGGTGCTGTCGGCGTGGCGCTCGATGTACGGCGGCAACGGCATCTCGCCCAGCTTGAGCAGCAGCTTCTCCAACGATTCGGGTGCCTCGAAGCGCAGGCGGAAGAAACCTTCGTCGCGCCCAAGCACCACCGCATGGCTGCCGTCGGCCAGTTCGATGCGGCCGCCTTCCTTCGGCTTCTTGCTCACGCCCAGCTGCACGGTGGCCTCGTGCGCGCCGGTGACGCGCTCGATCAGGATCTCCACCGCGCCGCCGCTTTCCTTGCGCCCGTACAGGCGCGCCGGCAGCACGCGGGTGTCGTTGAACACCAGCAGATCGCCGGGCCGCAGGAATCCGGGCAATTCGCGGAACATGCGGTCCTCGCGCCGGTCTTCCGCCACATCCAGCAGCAGCAGGCGGCTGGCCGAACGTTCGGCCAATGGCGCCTGGGCGATCAGTTCGGGCGGCAGGTCGAAATCGAAATCGGACTTTTTCACGGGAGGCGGGTTCGAAGCGTGCGACCGTAGATTATCGCGCAGGTGGGGCACGCAGGCGCGCCGGCTTGTCCACGCCACGCCGTGCGGCGAGAATCCGCGGATGCAAACAAGTCGACCTGCCGCGCCCTGGGGCACCTTTCTCAAGGGCATCTCGATCGCCGTCACCCTGCTCCTGCTGGGAGTATTCCTGCTGGTGGCGTACTTCGTGCCGGGCCAGACGCTGCCGAGGGTGCGCACCGTAGTCATGGTGCTGCCTACGTCGATCCTGCTGATCTCCCTGCTCTTCGTAGTGCGTGACTACACGGTGCACGGTGGCGTCCTGCACGTGCGCCGGCTGCTCTGGACAACGCGCGTGGCGCTTGGCGAATTGCGCGAGGCGACCATCGACCCGAACGCCGGCGCCGGTTCGATCCGTCTGTTCGGCAACGGCGGACTGTTCTCGTTCTCGGGCTGGTTCCGCAACGCCAAGCTGGGCCGCTACCGCGCCTTCGTCACCGATTGGCAGCAGGCCGTGGTACTGCGCGGAGATCTGTGCACCGTGGTGCTTTCGCCTGCCGATCCGTCCGGCTTAGTGCGCGACTTGCAGGCATCTGTCACACCAAAGGTGCCGCCGCGCGGCCTCCCCTGACACGAGGCAGCGCGGCGCTTCCGCTCGAGGCGGCCCCAACGGGCATCAGGCCGGAGCCTTGCCTCGCCGCCGGCGCATCAACAAGGTCACGACTCCCGCGACGACGAGCACCAGCCCGCCCAGCTCAAGCGGGAACCAACGACGCACGGCATGCTTCACCGCGCGCACTTCCTGGGACCGCTGCAACGCACGGGCGCGGTTGAAATCGGGCTCTTCGCAATGGTCGCCAAAGTCGCTGGCCCAATCGACGTAGGCGCCTTGCTTCACATAGCGTGCGTAGTACGCATCAGCGCGGCGCCTGCGCTCGGAAATCCCCTTCGGTGCCGGCTGGCCATAATTTGGATAGTTGTCGTCGTAATCCGGCGGCCCTTGCTGCATCCAGCCCGTGGCCTGGCACAGCACCGCAGCGAACGCCTGCGAACGCGGCGGCAGCAGATCGGCCGCCTGCGAAGCCTCGTCCGCGGCGATGTAGCGATAGTGGAAGCGATAGTCGGGCCTGGCTACGCTCGCCGCGTAGCGCTGCCGTTCGCCATCGGTGACGTAGGCCTGCTTCAGCGAGTCGGGCGTCTGGCCACTGCCGTCCTGGAATGCACCGTCGCTGTCCTGGAAATCCGGCCCCTGCTGGTAACTCAGGATTTCCATGCCGTCCGTGCGAGCGATTACCGCAGCGGCGTACAAGGCTTGCGCCTTGCCGATGTCCGTCCATGTGCGTGCGGCCTGATGCATGGCATCGGCATAGGCGCGCGCCTTGCTGCGCAAGTTGGCGGCCTGCCTGTTGCCGGCGTCGTCCGTGAAGGCAATGCGCGGATCGTCGTCCTGGGGGAAATACATCAGGGCCTCGTCGTAACGACCCTCGCGCATCAGGCGGCGCGCCAGCAACCAGCGCAGGTTGTCAGCCAGGGGAAGCGAGCCGACCGTCTGCTTGTCGCCGGAAGGAACGGGGGACGCGGGTGCGTGCGCATCGACGAAATCTTTCAGCTCATCGACCGTCAGCACACGCTCGGCGACATAGGCGGCGTCGTTGCCATACCCCCTGCCCGAGCCATCGTCGGTGTATTCGTTGCCATCGCCGCCGGCCGCGGAAGCCGCGTCATACAAGTGCCCCATCGCCTCTACATAGTCGCCGCGCGCCAGCGCAAGCACGCCTTGCTCGCCCGTGACCAGGCGGACGTTCTCCGGCTCGATGGCGGCCCTCGGATCGTCCGCCTTCGGGAAGGCCTTGGCCGCGGCGGCGTAAGCCGCAGCCGCAGTCGCCAGGTCGCCCTTCTGCAGTGCGAGTTTCGCGCGCAACCATTCGGCCAGCGGGCCGGCCGAATGGTCCACCAGCTTGGCGGCCAGGTCGTAGTCGCCGATCTGGTAAGCGAGCGAGGCCAGCCGATCGGCTCCCGCGACATGGTCCAGGCCACGCTTCTCGATGGCCTGCACGAGCGCGACGAGGCGCGGGTCGGCCTTCGGCCTTGGGGCGCCGGCTACCGTGTCGTCGGATCCATCGCCGATCCGGGCCAGCGCGTAGGCGACCAGCAGGCGCTGCGGCACCGGGCTGTCGATCAGCGCCTCGGCAAGCTGCGGCTGGCGCAGGACGAAATCGGCCACCGCGGCGAGCGAGTTCACCGCGCCGTCGGATTGATGTCCCGCCTGCGCCGCGTACAGCGTGATCGCCTTCTTGAGGTCGTCCGGCGACAGGCCTGTGCCGCAGGCGGGGGCAGTGTCCTTGGCCGTGGCACTGGCCTCGCCACTGTCGTCACTGGATGTATCCGGCGACACACCATAGAGCTCAGCCCAACTGCACTGCGCGCCGTGGTCGTAGAGCCACAGCCGCGCTTCGTCGCCGAAACTGGCGACGGCCAAGCCCTGCGTGTCGGAAGCACCCTCCACCGCGCGCGTGCGCACAAGCTCGAAAGCCTTCGCGGCCGCCGTGCGCTCGTTCGCAAAAGCTGGGGCATCGGCTGTCGCGTCATGTGCCTTGGCGGCATGGATGCGACCCAGCATGTATGCGGCCCAGGTGGCGCGCAGCTTCGCCTGCTCAGGCGGCAGAGCAAGCACCTGCTCGAAGCGCGCAGCCGCCTTGTCGGCATCGCCCTTGGCATAGTCCACGGCACCGGCGGTGTAGAGACGAAGGTCCTCCGGCAGATCCTTGCCCTGCTCGTAGGCCGCATCGCCGCTGTCCAGCGTGCGCAACACTCTGGTGCTCGCGAGCTGCGCCACCGACACACCCAGCGATTTGGCTTCGGTCGCGTCATCCTTTTTGGCGGGACCGGAGTCGTCTGGCGACGATTCGTCTCCGGCCAGCTTGTCCGTCGCCGGCAGCAGGCGCTGCGCCTCGAACGCGAAGCTGTTCTGCGGCACGGCCTTCAAGGTTGCGCCACGCCGGTCAAGCAGCTGGTTGGGGAACATCGGGCCGCACGCCCAGGCAACGGCGCCGGCAAAAGCCGCCGCCGCGGCGGCAGCGATCCATGTGCGCTTGAACATGGTTTCCCCTGACAGACGGGCACCCTCGGCCCGGGTCGCCCAATTATGTCGGAAACCACCCTTCACGAGCCGATGCGCAGCCCTGGAGCGACCTCGCAGCGCAACCACCCTACGGTCAGTTGCCGCCCCGCGTGAAGCACTCCCATCCGCGTACGTAGCAGAGACTGGCCACGGCCGTCGTGCTGCAATCCATAACCGTTGATGCCATCCGCCGCCATGCAGCCGCCGTCGACGCGAATCGACGGCGGCAAGGGCAGGTCGGCGTCGCCCTCGTTGCGCAGCAGGACGTCGTAGCGACGCGGATCGTCCGTAGCGACGGCAACCACGGCCAGCGACGCACGCAAAGGCGCTCGGGCAAGCACGGCCTGCCAGCTCGCCTCGCTCCACGCCCGCACGTCGTCGCCAGTGGGCAGGCGGAACCACACGATGCCCGCGAGGTGGTCCGGTGCGTCCTGTTCCAGTGAAGCGACGAACCGCTGCATGGTCTGCGGATCGGCGAAGAGTTCGTTGGAACGCTGGTCGCCCAGCAACATGGGACGCTCGCTTTCGATGGCGACCACGCGGCCGTCCTGATCCCAGCTCACTCGCGTGCCATAGGCGGGCAACGCCACGCGCCATGGTTTGCGCGTGTGCCGGGCGAAAGCGTCCAGCCACGCGCGCGCCACGGCAGGATCGAACAGGCCGGCGCGCGGCGACTGCACGGCATGCACCTGCAACACCGTTTCGTCGGCCTGCGCGAGCAGCTTGTCTAAGCCTGGGCTACCCATCCATGTCGGCAACGCCGTTATCGAGAGCTTCTCGCGCGGCAGCAAGGACGGGTGCAACGACTGCAGGAAATGCGCATAGGCAGCCAGGCGCGAGGTGGCGCAATCGTGATCGATCTCCACACCGGCGAACGCGATTTTCTGCTGCCGCCACAACGCCAGCACCGCACGCACGTCCGCCAACAGCGTCGCTTCGTCCCAGTGCTGCAATTGTCCCTCGATGCGCACCACCGCGACGACCGGCTTGCCGCTCGCCGCCAGTGCACGCCAGTCCGGCGCGAACAGGCGCCACTGGCCCTGTGCATCCATTTCGCCGGCAAGCACGCGCCATTCGCGCACCGATCGCCCGTCGTCCGACAACGCTCGCACGAGCGCAGGCGTCCATTGCCGCTGCCACACATAGGCATCGTTGGCCAATGGCGTGGGTTTGCCGCTGCAGGCCGCCACGCAAGCTGCCAGCAGCAACCACGCCAGTCGGTGCATTCGTCGGCATACGGAGGCAATCAAGGGCGCGCTCGCCAGAAGTTCCGGACGACATTGCACCCGAACGCGTGCGCGCTTGCTACAACCAGCCCTTCTGGCGCGCCAGCCGGTATGCCTCGATGCGATTGGCCACGCCGAGTTTGCCGATGGCTTCGGAAAGGTAATTGCGCACCGTACCGTGCGAAAGATTCAGGGCGATGGCGATATCGCCCGCACTCTGTCCTTCGCCGGCGAGGCGAAGCACCTGGCGTTCGCGATCGTTCAGCGGGTCGGCCTCCGACCATGCCTCCAGCGCCAGCTGTGGATCGATGGCGCGACCGCCGCGGTGCACGGTGCGCAGGGCATCGGCCAGGTTTTCCGCGGGCGCGTCCTTGAGCAGATAGCCGGAAACACCGGCATCCAGCGCGCGGCGCAGGAAGCCTGGGCGCGCGAAGGTGGTGACGATGATGATCTTCATCGGCAACTCGTGCCGCTGGATGCGCTGCGCCAGTTCCAGGCCGGTAAGACCGGGCATCTCGATGTCGGTGACCAGCACGTCGGGCTTCAACCGTTGCAGCTCGCGCCAGGCCGCCTCGCCATCGCAGGCCGAGCCCAGTACCTCGATGTCGGATTCGAGGTTCAGCAGCGCCGACAACGCGCCACGCACCATGGCCTGGTCTTCGGCCAGCAACACGCGGATCATGCCGCGCCTCCCTGGCTTGCCAGCGCCGGCAACAGGTGCGCATCCACGACAACGGATTTCGGCGCCGCGCGCGAGGGCACCTCGATGTCTAGCGTGGTGCCGCGCCGCACGGGCGAATCAATGGTGAGCGTGCCACCCAACGAGCGCACGCGCTCGCGCATGCCGCTGATGCCGTTGCCGTGGGCGGCGAGGCCGCCGCGTCCGTTGTCGCTGATACGCATGTGGAACCTTTCCGTCTCGCATGAAAATGACACCCGCGCCGCCGTGGCATGCGCGTGGCGGTGGATGTTGGTGACCGCCTCGCGCAACACCAGCGCAAGCGACGCTTCGACCTCCGGCGGCAAACCGGCCAGCGCCAGCGTGCCCGCCTCGAACGCGATGTTCGAGGCTTCGAGCATCAGCCGCGCCGAGGCCAGCTCCGCCGTCAGGTCGCTGCGGCGCATACCGGTGACCGCGGCGCGCACTTCGGCCAGCGCATGGCGCGACACGCGCTCCACTTCTTCCATCTCGCGCTGGGCGCGCGGCGGATCGGCCAGCGCCAGCTTGCGCGCCAGCTCGGACTTCAGCGTCACCAGCGACAGCGTGTGGCCGAGCAGGTCGTGCAGGTCGCGGCCGATGCGCTCGCGCTCGGCGAGCACCGCCAGCCGGCGTATCTCTTCCTGCGACAGGCGCAGCGCGGCGTCCTTTTCCTTGTTGATGCGCTCGACCAGCATGATCACGCTGATCACGATGACCGAAGCCGGCATGATCACCAGCACGCTGGTCGGATAGCCGATCCACCAGGCCAGTCCAAGCAAAGCCACGTTGAGCAGCACCAGCTGGAACAACTGGGCGCGCAGGCGCATCCGGCAATGATTCAGCATCACGCAGGCATAGACGAAATAGCTGAGGCCGCTCGGATACCAGCGCAGCAAGGCGAAGCACAACACCGCCATGGCCCAGGCATACAGGTACGCCGTGCGTTGTGGCGCCAGCTGGATCTTGGCGAAGAGCAACAGGAACAGGGGATAGGACGCGGCCGTGAACAGCAGCCAGGTTCGGGTGTAGCCCGCGGTGCCGTTATCGAACAGCGGCGTGATGAAAATCCACACCGACCACAACAGATGCACGCTGTCAGCCCACGGCGACTTGCCGCGCCGGATGTCGTCGGCCGCGCCGGAATCCGGCGCGGGCGTGAACCAGCGGACAAGCAAGGCGGAAATCATGTGGCGTGCCGCATACAGGCGGAGACCGGCGCCTCGACCCTGGGCATGCTGACGGCATGTGCCGCAATCGTCGCCACGAGCGGCACCTGGACGTCCAGCCGCGTGCCGCCGCCCGGAGGCGAATCCAGCCGCATTGTGCCGCCCAGTGCCAGCACCCGCTCACGCATGCCGCGCAGGCCGTTGCCGGCGGTGTGGATGCCGCCGCGGCCGTTGTCCTCGATGCACAGCTGCAGGCCACCGTCCGTGCCGGTAAGCGACACCCGCGCCAGCGTCGCGCACGCATGCCGCGCAATGTTCGTCACTGCCTCGCGCAATACCAGCGCCAACGCACACTCGACAGGCTCCGGCAGGTTGAAGGCCCGCAGGTTCTGGTCGAGCTGCACGCCGGACGTGCGCAGCAACAGCGTGGCCGACGCCAGCTCGGCGGCGAAGCCCGCGGCGCGGATGCCGGTGACCGCCGAACGCACTTCCGCCAGCGCGTGGCGCGCCACCTCTTCGGCCTCGGCCAGTTCGCGCCGTGCCGTCTCCGGGTCGCGGTCGAGCAGCCGGCGCGACAACTCCAGCTTCATCGTGATCAGCGACAGCGTATGGCCGAGCAGGTCGTGCAGGTCGCGGCCGATGCGCTCGCGCTCCGCGGTGGCGGCAAGCTGGCGGATCTGCTCGTGCGACATGCGCAATTTGTTGTTCTTGTCCCAGTTCATGCGTCCGACCAGCGCGCCGACGCCCGAGCTGGTGCACACGCCAACCAGGATCACGAAGGAGTACCAGTCCCAGTGCAGGAAGATGCCCTCCAGCACCAGCAGGGCCTGGATCACCCCCATCCTGATGGCGTTGGTCAGCCATGAACCTTCGTACGGCAACATCGCGCAGGCGAACACGGCGTAAGTCCACCCGGCGGGATTCCACGGCATCGACAGCGCGGTGAGTATCACCAGCGCACCGATATAGCCGCTCACCTCGGTGGTCGGCCGTATCCACGAGAGCAGGAAGAGCAGCAGAAAAAGTGGATAGCCCACTACCAGCGACCACCAGAAGCCCTGCCCCACATGCTGGAACAACGGGCCGAGAAACACCCAGAACGACCACAGCAGGTTCCATGCATAGGCCCAGGGCGAATGGCCCGCGGCGCGCATCGCCGCCGCGGCAGAACCGGGCGCCGGGTGCAGCCACGCAGGCCATTGCCTGTGGTCGGAACGGTGATCCATATCGCTCATGGCCGAATGCTACCGCCAGTTCAGCCGTACCGGCGCAGCTGCCGCACCGCCAATGCAAAGAACGCGGCGGCGAAGCCGGCCAGCACCAGCACGTGGGGCAGCACCGGCTCATGCACGATACCCGCCGCGACCAGCGCGATGCGGTCAAGGTGATAGCTCGGCCACACCGGCGCGAATTGCTGCAGGGTCTTGGGCAGCATCGACAGCGGGAACCACAGCCCTGACAGGAAGGACATCGGCAGATAGACCAGCTGCAGCATGCCGGGCGCGCCCTGCCCCTTGATCAAGGTGCCCACCAGCATGCCCAGCGCACAGAACGGCAGTACGCCCAGCATGCCGGTGGCGAGCAACGCCGCGACCTGCGCCGGTGCCAGCACCACGTGCGCGAGGCCCATGGCCATCGCCAGCAGCATCAGCACCACCACCGCGGCTGCGCCCATCGCCATCAGCATCTTGCCCAGCAGGTAGGCGCCCGGCGGCATCGGCAGCGCGCGCTTCCAGGTCAGCAAGCCGCCGTCCCGCTCCAGCGACAGCGACACGCCGAAGCCGAACAGGCCCGGACTCATCACCCCGAAGACGCTGTAGCTGGCCAGCAGGTAACGTGCTGCATCGGCGCCTTCGGACTTGCCCATCAGCACGCCGAACACCAGGTAGAACAATCCGGGAAACAGCAGGATGGGCAGCAAGAAGCCCGGTGCACGCATATAGCGCAGGCACTCGCTGCGCGCTTCGGCAAGGTAGGCGCCGAGCACGCGGCGCGGCGGCATGACGGAAGTGACGGCCGGCGATGCGGCGACAACGGCAACGGTGTTCATCAGGCGGCCTCCTGCTCGACGGTGGTTTCGCGGGTAAGTTCGGTGAAGGCCTCGGCAAGGCCCGCGCGCTGCACTTCCAGTTCGCTGAGGGCAGGATCGGCGTCGAGCAGCCGGCGCACCACCGTCTCGGCTTTGGCGGTGGCGATCCACAGATGGCCGTTCTCGCGCGTCGCGGATGCCACGCCCGACCATGCGGCGATCGCCTCCGCATCGAGGTCGCTCACGCAACGGATGCGGGTGAGCGCGACGCGCTTGCGCAGGTCGTCCACGCTGCCTTCGCTGAGCACGTGTCCCTGGCCGAGCACCACCACGCGCTGGGCCAGCGCCTCGGCTTCTTCGAGGTAATGCGTGGTGAGCACCACGGCGCAGCCCTCGGCGACCAGCGCGCGCATGGCCGACCAGAGCTTCTGCCGCGCATCGATGTCCATGCCCACGGTGGGTTCGTCGAGGAACAGCAGCTCGGGTCGTCCGCACAGTGCCAAGGCGAACTGCACGCGCCGCTGCTGGCCGCCCGAGAGCTTGCCGTAAGGCCGCAGCAACAGGTCGGCGATGCCGGCCAGCGCGGCGGTTTCGTCGAAATCACGCGGGTTCGGGTAGTAGCTCATCGTGAGCCGCAACAGTTCGCCCACGCGCAAGGTGGGCGGCAGGTTGGCGGCCTGCAGCATCACGCCGATGCGACGGCGCGCCTCGATGCGTTGCGGGTCGAGTCCGAACAGTTCGGCGCGGCCCGCATCGGGACGGATCAGTCCCAGCAGCAGGCTGATGCTGGTGCTCTTGCCGGCGCCGTTGGGGCCGAGCAGGGCCAGCAGTTCGCCTCGCCGCACGGCGAGATCCACGCCATCCAGCGCGGTTAGTGAGCCGTAGCGTTTCGCGGCGGCGGCGAGTCGGGCAACGATGGTGTCGGTCATGGCTTTTCCTCCGTGCTGCACACAGTAGACAGCGGACCCTGACAACCCCAGTCGCCGCCGTCAGCCATCACGCGTGACAGGCGTCACCCGCCTGCAAGGTGTTGCAGTGCAAGGCGTTTTGCTGCAGCCAGGGGGTACCGGGCCACCTGCCCGGCAGGTTATCCTTAGGGTTCGTGGATGCGCGCTGCCGCCAAGCCGGATCACCCCGCCGCGCATCACGCAAAACACGTCGGCCTGCTTCGCGCTGGGTGCGGGGCGCCGACGGATTTCGAGGAGAGCACCATGGGTTTGATCGATCAGCTGCGCGAACTGCGCGAATTCGGCGGCAAGCCGCGCACCACCGGTCTGGACGACGCCAGCATCGAGCGCATGGCCGCAACCGACGCCATGCTGGGCGAGGCCGTGGCCGCCGCGGTGGCTCGCCACCGCGAACTGCGCGCCGAGCTGGGCGATTTCCTGAAGCTGGACGAGTCTGCGCAACTGGCGCAGGCGCAGGCCGGCTTCGTCAACTTCTATCCCGACGACGCGATCAATCCCTACCTGCCGGCTGCCGCGCGCGGCCCGTGGGTTGTCACGCTGAAAGGCGCGGTGGTGCACGACAACGGCGGCTACGGCATGCTGGGTTTCGGCCACAACCATCCGGCCATCGAGGCCGCGCTGGCCCGCCCGCAGGTGATGGCCAACGTGATGACGCCCAGCATTGCGCAACTGCGCCTGGTGCAGGCGCTGAACCGCGAACTGGGCCAGAACCGCGGCAGCAATCCGTATGCGCACTACCTGTGCCTCAACTCCGGCTCGGAGTCGGTGTCGCTGGCCTGCCGCATCGCCGACGTCAACGCCAAGCTGATGACCGACGTCGGTGGCCGCTACGCCGGCCGCACTATCAAGCGTCTCGCGGTGAAGGGCGCCTTCCACGGCCGCACCGACAAGCCGGCGCTGTATTCCGATTCCTCGCGCAAGACCTACCAGCAGCACCTCGCCAGCTATCGCCACGAGGACAGCCTGCTGACGGTCGAGCCGTACAACATCACCCAGCTCGAAGCCGCGTTCGCCGACGCCGACAAGCATGGCTGGTTCATCGAGGCGATGTTCCTCGAGCCGGTGATGGGCGAAGGCGATCCGGGCCGCGCGGTGACGCCGGAGTTTTACGCCACCGCACGCAAGCTCACCGAAGCGCACGGGACCCTGCTGCTGGTCGACTCGATCCAGGCCGGCCTGCGCGCGCACGGCGTGCTGTCGCTCACCGACTACCCCGGCTTCGAGAAGCTGCCCGCGCCGGACATGGAAACCTTCTCCAAGGCGCTCAACGCCGGCCAGTACCCGCTGTCGGTGCTGGCGGTGAGCGAGCGTGCCGGCAACCTGTACCGCAAGGGCATCTACGGCAACACCATGACCGCCAACCCGCGCGCGCTGGATGTGGCGCTGGCCACGCTGGGCGAGCTCACTGACGGGGTGCGCGCCAATATCCGCGAGCGCGGCAAGGAGTTCGTGGACAAGCTCAACGCGCTGAAGGACGAGCTGGGCGGCCTGATCACCAAGGTGCAGGGCACCGGCCTGCTGTTCTCCTGCGAGCTGGCCCCGCAGTTCAAGTGCTACGGCGCCGGTTCCATCGAGGAATACATGCGCGAGCGCGGCATCGGCGTGATCCACGGCGGTGTCAACTCGCTGCGCTTCACCCCGCACTTCAACGTCACCAGCGCCGAAGTGGACCTGGTGGTCTCGCACGTGCGCCACGCCCTGCTGGAAGGCCCGCGCAAGAGCGAAAGCAAGGCTGCCTGACTGGCGTGATGCACACCAGCGCCCACCGCCGACCGAGCGGTGGGCGCCAAGCCTACGCCTGTCTTCCGCCGTTCAGCTTCAATGCTTCCTCCGCAGCGATAGACTGCGCACGCCGGCAGCCGCCGGTCACCTCGGGAGGAATCATCATGACCTTGCGTTTCAGCCAGATCGCCGCCTGCGCCGTGCTCGCCTTTGCCACCACCGTCGCGTTCGCCGCCACTCCGCAGGCAGCCACCGCCACCGGCAAGACACTCACCCCGCAGCAGCAGCGCATGAGCGACTGCAACAAACAGGCTACCGGCAAGAGCAGCGCCGACCGCAAGACCTTCATGAGCTCCTGCCTCAAGGGCGAAAGCGCCGCCGCGGCGCCGACCGCCAAGGCCACCCAGCAGGAAAAGATGAAGAGCTGCAATGCCGACGCCAAGACCAAGGCGCTCAAGGGCGCCGATCGCAAGACCTTCATGAGCTCCTGCCTCAAGGGCGATGCCGCCGCAGCTCCCGCCGCCGCGCACTGAAGCCGCCGCACCGTTCCATCCAAAGCGCCGCCGCAACAAGGCGGCGCTTTGTTTTTGCGATCATCCTTGATCGCGAGAATCAAACGGGCGGCCATCCATGGCCGCACTCTTCAGAAAATGCCGCCCGAAATCGCTCCATGCGATTCTTGTAGGTAGGCGCACCCTGTGTGCGAATGCTTTTGCTCTGATCCAGCATCAAAGCCATCGCGCACGGGTGCGCTCCTACGCGTGCTCCGCGGCTATGCTTGGACGATGAAAATCGTCGAAGTCCGCCACCCGCTCATCCAGCACAAGCTCGGCCTGATGCGCCGTGCCGGCATCAGCACCAAGGAATTCCGCGAGCTGGCCGGTGAAGTCGCCGCCCTGCTTACCTACGAGGCCACCAAGGATCTGGAGACCGTCGAGGAGCACATCGAAGGCTGGGCCGGCCCCCTCGTGGTGCATCGTATCAAGGGCGCCAAGATCACCATCGTGCCCATCCTGCGCGCCGGCCTCGGCATGCTGCCGGGCGTGCTGGACATGATCCCCGCTGCCAAGGTCGGCGTGGTCGGCCTGCAGCGCGACGAGCAGACGCTCAAGCCCATCGCCTACTACGAGAAGCTCACCGGCCGCATGGACGAGCGCATCGCGCTGATCGTCGACCCCATGCTCGCCACAGCAGGCACCCTGGTCGCCACCGTGGACATGCTCAAGGCCGCCGGCTGCACGCGCATCAAGGGGCTGTTCCTGGTCGCCGCGCCTGAAGGCTTGAAGCGCGTCGAAGCCGCGCATCCCGACATCGAGATCTACACCGCCGCGATCGACGAGCGGCTCAACGAGCACGGCTACATCCTGCCGGGGCTGGGCGACGCGGGCGACAAGATCTTCGGCACCAAGCAACTGCCGGGCTGAATGCGAGAACCCAGGGGAGCATTCGACTTCATCGTGGTGGGCGCCGGCCCTGCCGGTTGCGCCACCGCGACGCGGCTGGCCACGCTCAAGCCGGATGCCAGCGTGCTGCTGGTTGAAACCGGCCCGGCGAAAAGCGGCATGCGCTCGGACGTGCCGCTGGGCATCGCCACCCTGGTGCCATTCCGCAATGCGCGCAACTACAGCTACCGCACCGTGCCGCAGGCAGGCCTCGGCGGCCGGCGCGGCGTGCAGCCACGTGGACGCGGACTGGGCGGATCCAGCCTGATCAACGCGATGATCTACATACGCGGCCAACCCGAAGATTACGATGACTGGGCGCGGCTTGGCGCCACCGGCTGGGCCTGGCGCGACGTGTTCCCCTACTTCCTGCGCAGCGAGCACAACACGCGCGGCGCCGATGCCTGGCACGCCACCGGCGGCCCGCTGACAGTGAGCGATCTGGCCAGCCCCAGCGATTGCACCCGCGCCTTCATCGAAGCCGCTGCTCAATGCGGTCACTCCTTCAATCCGGATTTCAACGGCGCCAGCCAGGAGGGCGTGGGCGCCTACCAGGTGTTCCAGCAACATGGCCGCCGCTGGAATGCAGCACGCGCCTACCTCACCGCATTGGCACCGAAGAATCTCACCGTGCTCGCGGAAACCCCGGTGGCGCGGGTGGCGATCGAAGACGGGCGTGCCACCGGCATCGCCTGCGCGAACGGCGGCAGTTATGCCGCACGCGCCGAAGTGGTGCTTGCCGCCGGCGCCTTTGGCACGCCGCAGCTACTGATGCTCTCGGGCATCGGGCCGGCCGCACACCTGCGCGATCTGGGCATCGCGGTACATCGCGACGCCCGCGACGTGGGTGCCAACCTGCAAGACCACGTGGATTTCGTCATCAGCCGCAAGGTCGACGACCGCGGTCTGTTCGGCACAGTGCCAGGCATCCTGCCGCAGGTGCTGCGCGCGATCGGCCCGTTCCGGCGCGGCACCGGCCTGCTTACCAGCAATGTGGCCGAGGCCGGCGGCTTCCTGCGTACGCGAGCGGAACTGGCACGGCCCGATATCCAGTTGCATCTGTGCATCGGCATCGTGGACGAGCACAGCCGACGCCTGCATGCCGCACGCGGCCTGTCATTGCACACCTGCGTGCTGCGTCCGCATAGCCACGGCAGCGTGCGCCTCGCCAGCGCCAATGTGCGTGCGGCGCCGCTGATCGACCCGGCCTTCCTGAGCGATCCGCGCGACATGGAGACGCTGCTCGCAGGTGTGGGCCTGGCCCGCCGCATCCTTGCGGCGCCCGCCTTCGCGCGCTACGCGGGGCCGGCGTTGTACGACGCCGAGACGGACGACGAAGTCCGCCTGCGCGAAATCATCCGCCGGCATGCCGACACCATCTATCACCCGGTGGGTACCTGCCGCATGGGCAGTGATGCGAATGCCGTGGTCGATCCCGAACTACGCGTGCGCGGCGTGGCCGGCCTGCGCGTGGCCGACGCCTCGATCATGCCGACGCTGATCTCCGGCAATACGCAGGCCGCCTGCGCGATGATCGGCGAGCGGGCGGCGGAATTCCTCGCGGGCGGCTGATGCCTCCTCAGCTGCGACCGAAGCGATCGGTGGCCTCCACCAGTTCGTGGATATTCCCTGGCTCGAACGCCGAATGCCCGGCGTCCTGCACGATGCGCAGGTCTGCTTCCGGCCACGCGCGGTGCAGATCCCAGGCGCTGCGGATCGGGCAGACCACGTCGTAGCGGCCCTGCACGATCACGGCGGGGATCTTGCGGATGCGATCGACGTTACGCAGCAACTGATCGTCGTGCGCGAAGAAGCCGCCGTTGACGAAGTAATGGCATTCGATGCGCGCGAAGGCCAGCGCGAATTCGTCCTCGTCGTGCGCGCCGATGCTGGTCGGATCCTGCTGCAGATAGCTGGTGGAACCCTCCCACACCGACCACGCCCGCGCCGCGGCGACGCGCACGGCCGGGTCGTCGCTGGTGAGGCGGCGATGGTAGGCGCTCATCAGGTCGCCGCGTTCGGCTTCGGGAATCGCCGCGAGATAGGTTTCCCAGGCGTCCGGGTACAGCGCGTCGCAGCCCTTCTGGTAGAACCACTCCAGCTCCCAGCGGCGCAGCATGAAGATGCCGCGCAGCACCAGTTCGGTGACCTTGTCCGGGTGCGTCTGCGCATAGGCCAGCGCCAGCGTGGAACCCCACGAGCCACCGAACACCTGCCAGCGGCCGATGGCCAGGTGTTCACGCATGCGCTCGATGTCGGCTACCAGATCCCAGGTCGTGTTCTCGCGCAATTCCGCATGCGGGGTGGATTGACCGCAACCGCGCTGGTCGAACAGCACAATGCGGTACACCGCCGGATCGAAGAAACGCCGACACTTGGGATTGGTGCCACCGCCGGGGCCGCCGTGCAGGAACACCACCGGCTTGCCGTCCGGATTGCCGCACTGCTCGTAGTACAGCGTGTGCAACTCCGAGACCTTGAGCATGCCGCGGTCGTAGGGTTCGATTTCGGGGTACAGCACGCGGCGTTCCTGCGTCATGGACATGCTCGGATTACTAACATTCCAAAAGGCTAACACGGCGACCCGAGGCAACGGACCGTGCGGCGCATTGTCCAGTCATGCACACGCTATCGCGCCGCCCTTTTCATCTGGGAAGCTGGTGCCTTCCTGCCAACCAGAGCCCCCGCATGCAACCCAAATACGTCCACCTGCCTCGACTGCTCGCCCTTGTCCTCGCCTTCATCGCACCAATGGCCATGGCGACATCGCAACCAGCGGACGTCCATGCAGCGCTGCAAGGCAAGTTCGACGCGCTGTCCAGGCACGCGCAACCCGGCGTGTTCGGCATCGTCGTGCTCGACCCGCAGAGCGGCGAGCGCTGGCGCGTCAACGCCGACCGCGCCTACCCGATGATGAGCGTGTTCAAGGCGCCGGTCGCCGCTGCGGTATTCGCGCAGATCGACAGCGGCAAATTGTCGATGGAACAAACCGTCACGCTGACGCGCGCGGATGTGGTCGGCGGTTCCGCCGTGCCATCCATCGGCGCGCACTTCCATGGCGAACGGATGACGTTCACCGTGCGCCAACTGCTCGCGGCAGCCGTCAAGGACAGCGACAACACCGCCGTCGACGCCCTGCTGAAGCTGGTCCCGCCGCAGGAGGTCACCGCGTTCCTGCGCGCGCACGGCATCACCGGCATGCGCGTGGACATGGGCGAGGCCGGCTTCGACCGCGTGTTCGAACAATTGGCGCCCGGCCAGCAGCCGCCGGCGAACGAAACGGCACAAGCAGAGGAGTCGCGCCTGCAACGCGGCTACCGTGCCTATCTCGCCGATCCGCGCAACCGCACTACGCCGGATGCCGCCGCGGACTTCCTGCGCCAGTTGCAGCGCGGCGCCCTGCTCTCGCCGTCATCGACGCACGCCTTGCTCGCACTGATGCAGGCGCAGACGCAACCGAACCGCATGCGGCAGGGCTTGCCCCACAACGTGCAGTTCGCGGACAAATGCGGTACGTCCTACACGCTGGACGGGCTGACCGCCGCCTACAACGACATCGGCATCCTGACCTGGCCTAATGGCCACAGCGTGATCGTGGCGGCTTTCCTCACGACCTCGCCCGCCTCGAAGGACGAACGTGATGCGCTGTTCGCCGACCTGGCACGCACGGTCGCGGACACGCTGCATCCCTGAGCGTTCATTC
Source organism: Rhodanobacter sp. 7MK24 (assembly GCF_014842995.1). Lineage (GTDB taxonomy): Bacteria > Pseudomonadota > Gammaproteobacteria > Xanthomonadales > Rhodanobacteraceae > Rhodanobacter_A. The sequence continues at coordinate 406,190 of NZ_JACYXL010000001.1, read as the reverse complement.
CACCTCGAACAGCTTGCCCGGATTGAGGACGCCATTCGGGTCGAACACCTTGCGCACGCCGCGCATCAGCGCGATCTCCGCTGCGCTGCGCGTGCTGTCGAGGTAGGGCCGCTTGACCAGGCCGATGCCGTGTTCGGCGGAAATGCTGCCGCCGTGCTCCTTCAGCGTGGCGGCCAGCAGCTTGGTGACGTGCTCGCACTGCGCGATGAAATCCGCATCCGCCATGCCTGCCGGCTTGAGCACGTTGATGTGCAGGTTGCCGTCGCCGATGTGGCCGAACCACACCACCTCGATCTGCGGATACTCGCGCGCCAGCAGCGCCTGCATCGCGTGCAGGAAGGCCGGCACCGCGCCGATGCGCACCGACACGTCGTTCTTGTACGGCTTGTGCGGTGCCAGGCTCTCGGTGATGCCCTCGCGCAGCCGCCACAGCGCGGCGGCCTGGGCCTCGCTCTGCGCGATCGTGCCGTCGACGATCCAGCCCTGCTCCATACCTTCGCCCAGCACCGCCAGTGCGGCGTCCTGCGCGGCTTCGTCCGGCGCGTCGAACTCGGTGACCACGTAATACGGATGCTCGCCGTCCAGCGCGCGCTGCGCGCCATGCGCCAGCACGTGTTTCAGCGCCACGTCGGTGAAGAATTCGAAAGCCTGCAGCGAGAGCTTCGCGCGGAACAGACCGAAGACCGCCAGCACCGCGTCCATGTCGGGCAGCGCCAGCAACATGGTCTGCGCGGGCGGCGGCGGATCGGTGAGCCTGAGCGTGGCTTCCACCACGATGCCCAGCGTGCCTTCCGAGCCGATCAGCAGTTGGCGGAAGTCGTAGCCGCTGGAGTTCTTCACCAGCGCACGGTTGAGGTCGAGCAGCTCGCCATTACCGGCCACCACCTTGAGCCCGGCGATCCACTCGCGCGTGTTGCCATAACGGATCACCCGGATGCCGCCGGCATTGGTAGCGATGTTGCCGCCGATGGAGCAGGAGCCGCGCGCGGCGAAGTCCACCGGGTAGATCAGCCCGTGTTCGCGCGCCGCCATGTGCACCGCCTCCAGCGGCATGCCCGGCTGCACGGTGAGCGTGCGGTCGGCGGCGTCGAAGCCCAGCACGTGGTTCATCCGCTCCAGGCTCAGCACCAGCTCGCCGTTCGCCGCCACCGCACCGCCGGAAAGCCCGGTACGACCGCCGGAGGGAACCAGGGCCACACCGTGCTCATTGGCCCAGCGCACGATGCCCTGCACTTCCTCCACCGTGGCCGGCAGCGCGACGGCCAGTGGCGCAGGCGTCCAGCGACGCGTCCAGTCGCGACCATAATGCTCGAGGTCGCCGGGCTCGGAAAGCAGGCGCAGCCCGGGCAGGCGGCGGGCGAGATCGTCCAGGGCGGTGCTCATGAGGTCTCCGTTGGATTATCAGGAGCCTGCGCGGCAGAAATCATCCGGGCTGCAAAGCCCGCCGTGCGGTGCATATTTCCGCCGCTTCTTGGCCCATAGAACCACTACGGGCCGGCGAACCGTCGAAAATCAGCCTTCGCACCGCAGGCTTTTCGCCTCGGATGTTTCCACCACGCAGGCTCCTTGCGTGGCGTTCGGACGTCCAAACGGCGACGTGCTGCGTTGCCGCAATTCTGGCATAGTAGCAGTTCATTTCGCGCCGGAGCCCCCATGAAGACCTCGTTCCCTCGGCAAGACATCAAGGTGCTGCTGCTGGAGGGTGTGAGTCGCACCGCGGTGGAGGTTTTCGAGCGGGCGGGCTACAGCAACATCGAATACCACCTGAAGTCGCTGCCCGAGGCGCAACTGCTGGAACGCATCGCCGACGCCCACATCGTGGGACTGCGCTCGCGCACCCAGCTCAATGCCGAAGTGCTGCGCCACGCCAAGCGGCTGATCGCGGCGGGCTGCTTCTGCATCGGCACCAACCAGGTCGACCTGGGCGAGGCGGAGCGGCTGGGCGTACCGGTGTTCAATGCGCCCTACTCCAATACGCGCAGCGTGGCCGAGCTGGTGATCGCCGAGGCCATCATGCTGCTGCGTGGCATCCCGCAACGGAGCGCGCAATGCCACCGCGGCGGTTGGAGCAAGTCCGCCGCCGGCAGCTACGAGGCGCGCGGCAAGGTGCTGGGCGTGATCGGCTACGGCCACATCGGCACCCAGGTGGGTGTATTGGCCGAAGGCCTGGGCATGCGCGTGATCTTCCACGATGTGGAGACCAAGCTGGCGCTGGGCAACGCGCAGGCCGCGGCCAGCCTGCACGACCTGCTGCAGCGCTCCGACGTGGTGACCCTGCACGTGCCGGAAACGCCGGCCACCAAGCTGATGTTCGGAGCGACGGAAATCGCCGCGATGCGCAAGGGCGCGGTGCTGATCAATGCCTCGCGCGGCAGCGTGGTGGAGATCGACGCGCTGGCCGAGGCATTGCGCTCCGGGCACGTCGCCGGCGCCGCGGTGGACGTGTTCCCGGTGGAACCCAAGGGCAACGACGATCCGTTCGTCTCGCCGCTGATCGGCCTGGACAACGTGATCCTCACCCCGCACATCGGCGGCAGCACGCTGGAGGCGCAGGACAACATCGGCATCGAGGTCGCCAGCAAGCTGGTGCGCTACAGCGACAACGGTTCCACCCTGTCCGCGGTGAACTTCCCCGAAGTGTCGCTGCCGGAACACCCGAAGAGCCGGCGCCTGCTGCACATCCACCGCAACGTGCCTGGCGTGCTGTCGCGCATCAACGAGCTGTTCTCCGCCGGCAATATCAACATCGACGCACAGTTCCTGCAGACGGACGCGGAGGTGGGCTACGTGGTGATCGACGTGTCGGCCGACGAAATCCAGGCCAATGCCTTGAGGGACAAGCTCGTGGCCATCCAGGGGACGTTGCGCACCCGCGTGCTGTATTGACGACGCGCCGCCGTCTGGCAGCGCAGGGCCTGCCGCCCATGCCGGGGGCGATGCTCAAGCCGCAGCTTCGATCTGCCGATAGCCGAGTGTCCTGTCCAGCTTGGGTATTGCCATGACGTTCCGGTTACGCGACTTGCGCATCGCCCTGCGGCTCGGCCTGCTCGGCTTCGTGATGCTGGTGGCCACTGCCGTGGTCGGCTTCGGCGGGTGGCAGGGCCTGGAACGCACCCACGAACTGCAGATCCGCGCCACCCACACCGCCACCGCCTTCGCTGCCGCCGTGGACACCGCGCGCGTGGCCCAGGTCGATTTCAAGAAGCAGGTGCAGAGCTGGAAGGACACCCTGCTGCGCGGTGCGACCCCCGAGGCATTCAAGAAGTATCACGACCAGTTCGGCACCAGCAGCCAGGCCGTGGACCGCGACCTTGCCTCCCTCAAGCAGCAGATGACCACGCTCGGACTGGACAGCCGCGGCGTCGACGCCGCACTGTCTACCCATGCCGAGCTGCAGAAGCGCTACGAGGACGCCCTGCAGAAGTACAACGGCAGCAAGCCGGAAAGCGTGCACGTGGTGGACGCCCTGGTGGCCGGCATGGATCGCCCGCCCACCGACGCCATCGATGCGCTGGTGGCCGGCATGAAGGACCAGGCCGCGGCCGAGGGCCGCAGCATCGATGCGGAGAGCGAGGACGCCTACCGGGGTGCCTGGCACCTGCTGGCGGCGGTAGTGTTCTGCGCGCTGGTTGCCTGCACGCTGCTGATCTGGATGCTGGCATACAGCATCACCATGCCGATCCATCGCGCGGTGAAGATGGCCGAGGCCGTGGCCGACGGCGACCTGCGCACGCGCATCGAATCCGCCAGTCGTGACGAGACCGGCCAGTTGCTGGCCGCCCTGGATCGCATGAACCGTCAGCTGCTCCAGGTCGTCGGTACGATCCGCAAGGGTTCGCACGAGATTTCTTCCTCCACGAACCAGATCGCCAGCGGCAACCACGATCTTTCTTCGCGCACCAGCGAGCAGGCTGCAGCGTTGGAGGAAACCGCCGCGTCGATGCAGGAATTCACCGAGAGCGTCAATGCGAACGCCATGCGTGCGCAGCAGGCCGCCCAGTTGGCTGCCGGGGCATCCAATGTGGCGCGCGAGAGCGGCGCCGCCATGAGCGAGGCGGTCAAGGCGATGGAGCGCGTCCAGGACGTCTCCGGCCGGATCAACGAGATCACCGAAACCATGGCGAAAATCGCGACCCAGACCCATATCCTGGCGATCAACGCATCCGTGGAAGCGGCCCATGCCGGCGAGGCCGGCAAGGGGTTCAACGTGGTGGCATCCGAAGTGCAGTCGCTGGCGCGCAGCTCGCGTGCGGCATCCGACCAGATCCGGGCGTTGATCGAGGAATCGATATCCATCATCGACGGCAGCACGCAGAGGATCGGTCATGCCGAAGCTATGGTCGGCAAGCTGCTCGGAAGCGTGGACGAGGTCGTCGATACCGTCAATTCCATCGCTCTGCAAAGCCGCGAACAGGCGACCGGCATTCAGCAGGTCAACCAGGCGGTGAGCCAGATGGACGAAGTCACGCAGAGCAACGCGGCGCTGGTGGAGGAAGCCGCCGCTGCGGCCGAGGCCGTGCAGTTGCGTGCCGGATCGCTGGTCAGGAGCGTGGCTTTCTTCAAGGTGGACGAGGAAGAGGAGCTGGCGGAAGCCGCCTGAACTACCGGGCGGTGCAACGCCCGCCCCTCCTATCCAAGCGCCTGCTCAAGGCATCGCTACGGCCTGCTCCGTTGGCTTTGAGCTGACGCCGCGGGTGCTCTCAAGCCCTGTGCGAACGCCCCGGACAAGCTCTCGTCGGGGAGCGCGTTGCGCAGCCGTGCATCGCATCGAAAACGGATTCGGACGACGCGCCTTCCGGCATGCCGCAACAGGGTTGTCGCTCAGCTGCCCGTGCGTTTCGAAGCTTTCACCGTCATCTTGCGGGTAGCCGGCTTCTCCACCGCTTTTTTCGCCGCCCCCTGCTTTGGCGCCACCGCCGCGCGTTTGCGCGTACTGGTGGCGTGCCGCCGCTCCACTTCGTGCTGCTCGCGGAAGGCGGCGGCATAGGCCTTCAGTTCGTCCTTGAGCTTCGCGCCCAGCCCGGGCGTGTGCTCCATATGTTGCTCCATGCGCTGCAGCAGGTCGTAGTCGTGGTAGTCGCGGTAGGGCTTGAGGTCGAGATCGGAGGGCACCTTCTGCAGCCGTTCGTCGCCGATGGACTTCACGTATTTCTGCATGAAGCGGTCGTAGGCCTTCCAGGTAACGCGTTGCGCGTTCACGGCGGCCTCCTCGGCACGGGTGGCAATCTGGTGCGCGTGGAGGTAATGCAGGCCGAGCTGGTCGATCAGGGTCTTCTCGACTTCCTCGTGCAGGATCAGAAAGCGATCCACATCAATGGTGCGGCCGCGGAACATGAAACTCTTCGGCAGATGGCGGTCGATGTAGATGGTCTTGCCGTCCCGGCTGTAGCCGGCGAGATAGGGAATGTCGTGTTCGCGGTCGAACTTCTTCACGCGGCGCAGGATCGCGTCCAGCGCGCGATCCATCATCAATGCCGAAACGTACCAGTCGGGCGCCTTGAGCTTCTCGTGCGGCGCGTTCGGGTGGCAGCTGTTCGACGACATGCGGCATCTCCTTGTGGATGGACCCGTGGCCGCAGCCTACCCGGCCCGCACTGCAATTTCCTGCGCCTTCCGCAACGGATGCCACGACCCATGGCAGACATGCCCGATGAAGCGAACTGCGCCAGCACATTGCCGCAGCGGCAGACCACCGAGCCTGTCATCCGACCCTAGTGTCGATGAAGCGAGCCGCCATCCTGGAGATCCAAGGTACTTGCAACCGCATTTCTTTCGTTTATATTCGAAAAACATCAATTTGCTTTCCTTTTATTCAAATCTGGCAATAAAACCGCCGCCGAGAAAAGAAATAAAAGAAATCATGCATGAGCCATGAGGGAGCGAGTCCATGTTTCGAAACATCAGGATCCAACCGCCGCGTGGCCGGTCGCAGCGAAGCAGCGGCTCGCGCCTTGCCGTCCAATCCCGCCTCTCAGTCTGTTCAATGCCTACCAACAGCCAGCGTGGCCCCGCCGTGGCGGCTGGGCCACGGCACCTGATGCGGCGCCTGGCTGGCGGGCAGATCAATCGTCCACATCCGGCATGGTGAAGGTAATGACGCGTTCACGGTTGAGTCTCTGCATCCTGCTTCTGTTGGGCCCGCTTTCGCTGCATGCACAGGTTCGCGTCTGGCAAGGCCAGATGCCGCTTGCGGCATCGGAGGAAGGTCCACCCGACGAGAACCCGCCCTTCGACATCTATGGCACCGCCAATTTCAGCTATCCCTACTCGCTGCGCGAGGATGTGCGCAACACCGAAGCCAAGCATCTCTGGCGCGCGCTTTTTCTCGAGAACGAATACCTGAAGTGCACGATCCTTCCCGATCTTGGCGGACACATCTATACGTGCGTCGACAAGATCAACGGCAAGCCGATGTTCTACGCCAACCCCACGCTGAAAAAGGCGCTGATCGGCTATCGCGGCGCGTGGTCGGCATTCGGCGTCGAGTTCAACTTCCCCGTTTCGCACAACTGGGTTTCTCTCTCGCCCGTCGACTGGTCCTACGCCCAGGACCCGGACGGAAGCGCGTCAGTGACGATCGGCAACCGCGATCGCGTCTACGGCATGGAGTGGACGGTCCAGCTGGTCCTGCGCCCGGGCAGCACCGTGCTGGAAGAACGCGTGACGCTGTCCAACCCGAGCGAACTGCGGCACCGGTTCTACTGGTGGAACAACGCAGGGGTGCAGGTCCATGACGACTCGAAGATCTGGTACCCGATGCAGTTCACGGCCAGCCACGGCTTCAAGGACATCGACACCTGGCCGGTGAATGCGAAAGGCATGGACCTCAGCATCGTCGGCAACCACAAAGACGGCCCCGTGTCGCGCTTCGTCTACGGCAGCCGCGAACCGTTCATGGGCATCTACGACCCGGACACGGATGCCGGCGTCGTCCACTACGCCAACTATGCGGATCTGCCGGCGAAGAAGATCTGGACCTGGGGCACCAACGCGGATGGCCTCGCCTGGCGCCATGTGCTTTCGGACAACGACAGCGCGTATGCAGAAGTGCAAGCCGGCCTTTTCCGCAACCAGGAAACCTACGGCTTTCTCCAGCCCGAGCAGGTCATCCACTTTTCCGAATACTGGATGCCCGTGCATGGGATCGGCGGCATCTCGCGCGCCAACTTGAATGGCGTCGTGTTCATGGCCAGGAAGCGCGATGCTGACGGACATGCGGCATTGACGGTGGCCTTCAATGCCAACCGCCGGTTCCCCGATGCAAGCATCCGGATACTGGACGGCACCAAGACGGTCTTCCAGGGAACGGCGACACTCGATCCGGCGCAGACCTGGCAACACACGTTCGACGATCTTTCTCCGTCGAAGAAATACACCTTCGTGCTCGAGAGCGACCAGCACGAAGTGCTCCTCGAGCACACGGAAGACCAGTACGACTGGACCCCGCGCAACGAAGTAAAGACCGGCTCCCAGACGACCTATCAACCACCCGATACGAGCGACGGCCTGCTCGAACGGGGAACGAACGAAGAGCTTCAGGGCCAATTGATCACTGCCCGGAAAACTTATGCGCAAGCGCTTGCGGCGGCGTCGGACAGCCTGCCTCTCCTGAAGGCGCAAGGCCGCCTGGACGTGGACCTGTTCCGCTTCGAAGACGCGTCGCGTCTGTTGAAGCAGGTCGAGGACCGTGCCACCTGGGACGGAGAGACGCATTACTACCGCGGCATCGCGGAAGTCTTCCTCGATCATCCGCGCGAGGCGCGCCTCGAATTCGAGGCGGCCTATCGCGATCCGTCCCATCGGGCTGCAGCCGGCGTGTTGCTGGCCGAGCTGCTCATCAAGGACAAGGATTTCGCACGCGCACACGATGTGCTGACCCACGTATGCCACCCGGATACGGCCGACACGGTCGCCCAGCGCTGCATCGAAGACGTGGTGGCGGTGCGGCGTGCGCTTGGGCCTGCTGATCGCGCACGACAGCTTGTGGCCAAGGCGCTGGCCACCTATCCCACGAGCGATTTTCTGCGCAACGAGCAATCCATCCTGGGTCGTCCGGATGCACAACTCGATGCACATCTCGCTGCCGACCCCAACCGGATCCTCGATCTGGTGATCCAGTACAACCGGCTGGGGCTTTATTCCGATGCGCTGGCGCTGCTCACCCGCCACTATCCCGCCGTGACGGCCGATGAGTCCGAGCCGGGTACAGTGCTGCCCGACAGGAATCCTTTGCTGGCCTACTACCGCGGGTATTGCCGCGAACAGATGGGCCAATCCGGCGCGGCCGACTATCAGGCCGCTTCGCGCATGCCGCTGCGCTACGTGTTCCCCGAAAGACGCGAAACGCTCCTGGTCCTTCGCGCGGCGCTTGCGAGGAATCCTTCCGACGCATCCGCGCACTATCTGCTGGGAACGCTGCTGTTCTCCAAGGGCATTACCGATCAGGCCATCGCAGAATGGCGCCGCGCTTCGTCGCTCAGGCCCGATATTCCATCGCTGGATGCGAGCCTTGGCCGCGCGCTGCTCGAGATCGACCACGCGCCCGCGGACGCCGCCACCGTGTTCCAGCATGGATTCCAGGTCGATCCGGCCAACCCCGCGCTCTACACCGGCATGGACAAGGCCATGCAGCAAACAGGCAAACCCGCTGCCCAGCGCGTCGCCATGCTCGAGAAGTTCCCCGCAGATGCGGACATGCCTGCCGATCTGGTACGCGCCTTGGTCAATGCATTGCGTGAAGACGGCAAGGACGACCAGGCGGATGCGTTGCTGGCCAAGCACTTCCTGCCGCGCAAGGAAGGCGCAGCGCCGCTCGTGCCGGAACCCAAAGACAAGCCGGCGGGCGTTCCGGCGCGTCAGCGTCCGTAATCCGCCTGCGGACGCGCCGGACAACACAAATAGCGCAGCCAACAAAAAACCGCGCCAAGGCGCGGTTTCCGGGATATCCAGGGTTGCCTGGAGTCATCCAATTGGTCGGGGCGGCCGGATTCGAACCGACGACCCTTTGCCCCCCAGGCAAATGCGCTACCAGGCTGCGCTACGCCCCGACTTGGACTGGAAAGGCGGCAACGTGGCCGCCTTTCGTGCTTCGCGATCATGCGATCGGGAAGCGCGAACTATAGCAGAGGAATGCGCTCAACGGCGCAGCAGGGCGAGTACTTCTTCCAGCTCGAGCCGTACCTGATGCACGATCTGGTGCGACATGCTCGCCTCCACCCGCGCCTGCGGGCCTTCCAGCCGTGCACGTGCACCGGTGATGGTGAAGCCTTCGTCGTACAGCAGCGCGCGGATCTGGCGGATCATCAACACGTCATGGCGCTGGTAGTAGCGACGGTTGCCGCGGCGCTTCACCGGATTGAGCGCGGGGAACTCCTGTTCCCAGTAGCGCAACACGTGCGGCTTCACCCCGCACAACTCGCCTACCTCACCGATGGTGAAGTAGCGCTTGGCCGGGATCGGCGGCAGTTCGGTGTTATTCCCTTGGTCCAGCATAGCCTTCGACTCGCACCTTGAGTTTCTGACCCGGTCGGAACGTCACCACCCGGCGCGCCGAGATCGGGATCTCCTCGCCGGTTTTCGGATTGCGCCCGGGTCGCTGGTTCTTCTCGCGCAGGTCGAAGTTGCCGAAACCGGACAGCTTCACCTGCTCCCCCCTCTCCAAGGCCTCGCGGACCACCTCGAAACAGGCGTCCACGAATTCCTTGGCTTCCCGCTTGTTAAGGCCTACGTCGAGGAAAAGCCGCTCGGCCATATCCGCCTTGGTCAGAGCCATCTCATCCTCGCAACTTGGCCTTGCATGTTTGTTCCAATGCGGCAATGGCCTGCCGCACGCAGCGGTCTGCGTCTTCGTCGGTAAGGGTGCGGGAAGCATCCTGCAAAATCAAGCCCATAGCGAGACTTTTTCGGCCCACTTCGACCCCCTTGCCACTGTAGCGATCGAACAGTCGCAGCTCCACCAGCAGCTCGCCGAGGCTGCCGCTGACCGCCTGCTCGATCCGTGACCAGGTCACCTCATCGGACACCTCGACCGCGATGTCGCGGCGTACGGAGGGGAAACGCGCTACCGGTTGTGCCTTGGGCAGACGGCGGGCCAGCAGTGGCTCCAGCGCCAGTTCCAGCACATGCACGTCCGGACCCAGGTCCAGCGCCTTGGCCAACTGCGGATGCAGGGCGCCCAGCCAACCGGCTGTCTGGCCGTCGCGCGCGAGCCGCGCACCGCGGCCCGGATGCAGCCAGGCCGGCAGACCGTCGGCATGGATCGTCCAGCGGTGGGATTCGCCCCCCCAGGCGAGCAAGGCGTCGAGGTCGCCCTTGAGGTCGAAGAAATCCAGGGCACGGGACGGCTCGCCCCACTGTTCGGCATGGGCGTTGCCGCTGGCGACAATGGCCACGCTGGGGGTTTCCACAGGCGGGTTGCCCGCCGCGAAAACGCGGGCGACTTCGAACAGGCGCACCCGTTCCTGCTGGCGCGCGCGGTTGTGGCGCAAAGCCTCCACCAGCCCCGGCAGCAGCGAGGGGCGCATCACCGCCAGATCGGCCGACAGCGGATTGGCCAGCGGTACGCCCTGCCCTTCGAAACCCCAGCGCGCCAGCAGCTCGGCGGAGACGAAGGACAGGTTCACCGCCTCGAAATAGCCGTGCGCGGCCAGTTGCTCGCGCAGCGCCAGTTCGCCGATGCGGGCCTCCGGCTCGGCGACGAGGACCAATGCGCCCGCCGGCGTGGCGGTAGGGATGCTGTCATAGCCGAAAATGCGCGCGACTTCCTCGATCAGGTCTTCCTCGCGCTCGATATCGAAGCGGCGACTGGGCGCAGTGACCCGCCACCCTTCGGCCAGCGGCTCGACCTTCATCCCAAGCGCAGTGAAGATGCGCAGGACCTCGGCATCGGCAACTGCCAGGCCGAGCACGCGCACAAGGCGCGCGCGCCGCAGCAGGATCGGCTGCGGTGCCTGCACTTGCCCGGGCAGCGTGACATCGAGCAACGGACCGGCCACGCCGCCGGCGATATCAAGGATCAGCCTGGTCGCGTACTCGATGGCGATGGGCGGCAGCTCGGGATCGACGCCACGCTCGAAACGGTGCCCGGCGTCGGTGTGCATGCCCAGCCGGCGGCTGCGGCCGATGATGGCCGAGGGAATCCAGTGTGCGGCCTCCAGGAACACGCTGCGGGTGGTATCGGTCACGCGCGTTTCGGAACCACCCATGATCCCGCCCAGCGCGACCGCGCGTTCGCCTCTGCCGCCGTGGCCGTCGGCGACGACGAGGAAATCCCCGTCCAGCTCGACGGTGCGGCCATCGAGCAGTTGCAGCGACTCGCCGGCACGCGCCGGACGCACGACGATCCCACCCTCCAGCTTGTCCTTGTCGAAGGCGTGCATCGGCTGGCCCAGTTCCAGCATCACGTACTGGGTGACGTCGACCAGGAAGCTGATCGGGCGCAGACCGCTGCGGCGCAGGCGTTCGGCCATCCACACGGGCGTCGCCACGCGTGCGTCCACCCCATCGATCACGCGGCCGGTGAAGCGCGGAACGCGCGGGCCGGCTTCCAGGGCGATTTCCATCGCGGCGGCGCTGCCGGCGGATACCGGCGCGGCGTCCAGCGGCAGCACCTCGCCGCCCAGCGCGGCGGCGACGTCGAATGCGATGCCGCGCACGCTGAAGCAGTCGGCACGGTTGGGCGTGAGCTTGATCTCGATGCTGGCGTCCGGCAGGCCGAGGTACGCCGCGAGCGGCGTGCCCACCGGGGCATCGGCCGGGAGTTCGAGCAGCCCCGAGGCATCCGGGTCGATGCCGAGCTCCTTGGCCGAGCACAGCATGCCGAACGATTCGACGCCGCGCAGCTTCGCCGGCTTGATGGCGACACCGCCCGGCAACGTCGCACCCACGGTCGCGAGCGGCGCCACCAGGCCCGCGCGCGCGTTGGGCGCGCCACAGACGATCTGCACGGTGCCGTTGCCCGTCTCCACCTCGCATACCTGCAGGCGGTCGGCCTCCGGGTGTTTTTGCGTGCTGACGATGCGCGCCACGACGACGCCATCAAGCGAATCGCCCAGCGCGGCAACGTCTTCGACTTCCAGGCCGATGGCCGTCAGCGTCGCGGAAAGTTCGTCGCGCGACGCCTTGGTCGGCACATGCTGGCGCAGCCAGTTCTCGGAGAATTTCATGTCACGGTTCCTGCGGCGTTTAGGCGAACTGCTTGAGGAAGCGCAGGTCGTTCTCGAAGAACGCGCGCAGGTCGGATACGCCGTAGCGCAGCATCGCGAAGCGCTCCACGCCGAGGCCGAAGGCGAAGCCGGTGTAACGCTCCGGGTCGATGCCGCAGTTCGCCAGCACGTTCGGGTGCACCATGCCGCAGCCCAGCACTTCCAGCCAGCGCGATTCGCCGTCCTTGGTCTCCCAGCGGATGTCCACTTCGGCCGAGGGCTCGGTGAAGGGGAAGTAGCTGGGGCGGAAGCGCATCTCGAAATCGCGCTCGAAGAACGCGCGGATGAACTCGGCCAGCGTGCCCTTGAGGTCGGCGAAGCTGGAAGTTTCGTCGACCAGCAGGCCTTCGATCTGGTGGAACATCGGCGAGTGCGTCTGGTCCGAATCGCTGCGGTAGACCTTGCCCGGCGCGATGATGCGGATGGGCGGCTGGCGCCCCTTCATCGAGCGGATCTGCACCGGCGAGGTATGCGTGCGCAGCAGACGCCCGTCGCCGAAGTAGAAGGTGTCGTGCATGGCGCGCGCCGGATGGTGCGGCGGGAAATTCAGCGCCTCGAAGTTGTGCCAGTCGTCCTCGATCTCGGGGCCGTCGGCACGCTGGTAGCCCAGCCGCGCGAAGATCGCGGCGATGCGCTCCAGTGCACGGGTGATCGGATGGATGCCGCCGCGCTCGCCGTCGCGACCGGGCAGCGTGATGTCGATGGTCTCGGAAGCGAGCCGGCGATTCAGCTCAGCCTGCTCCAGCCCGGCCTTGCGCGTAGCCAACGCATCGGCAAGGCGCTCCTTGACGCGGTTCACTTCGGCGCCACGCGCTTTTTTTTCTTCCGGCGGCAACGAGCCGAGCGTCTTCAGCGCGGCGGTGACGATGCCGCTCTTGCCGAGCAGGCCGACGCGCAATGCTTCAAGCGCGTCCAGCGTTTCGGCCTTGTCGATTTCAGCCTGCGCCAGCGCGGCGCGGCTTTCCAGATCGTCCATCGATGCGACTCTCTCTTGTCCCCTCTCTCCCGCGGGGGAGAGGGCTAGGGTGAGGGGCGGCTCTTGCAGCGTCACGCCTTCGAAGTGTGCTTCGATTGAAGCCGGGGCCAGACGTATCCCCACCTCAATCCTCTTCCCGCAGGGGAGAGGAAGCGGACGCCGCAAGCATTATCCAAATAAAAACGGGGAGGAGGCTTTAGGCCTCCTCCCCGCAGACGTTACGCGCATCCCTTGAAGAGTGCGGCCGTGGATGGCCGCTTCTTGATCTTCGCGATCAAGGATGAGCGCACAGATTACGCTGCCAGTGCGGCCTTCGCCTTTTCAGCAATGGCACCAAAGGCCTTGATGTCGTGCACGGCGATGTCGGCCAGCACCTTGCGGTCGACCGTGATGCCGGCCTTCAGCAGGCCGTTGATGAGGCGGCTGTAGGACAGTCCGAACTGACGGGCAGCAGCGTTGATACGCACGATCCACAGGGCGCGGAACTGGCGCTTCTTCTGCTTGCGGCCGATGTACGCGTACTGGCCGGCCTTGATGACGGCCTGGTTGGCTACGCGGAAAACCTTGCGGCGGGCGTTGTAATAGCCCTTCGCGCGGCCAATGATCTTCTTGTGACGACGACGGGCGGTAACGCCACGCTTGACACGAGCCATGGTCTAGTCCTCCCGGTTCAGAGATACGGCAACATGCGAGCCACACCCTTGGTGTCGCACGCCTTGACGTGGTTGGTGGCGCGCAGGTTGCGCTTACGCTTGGTCGACTTCTTGGTCAGGATGTGCGACTTGAAGGCGTGACCGGCCTTGAACTTGCCGGAAGCGGTCTTGCGAAAACGCTTCGCCGCCGCCCGGTTGGTCTTGATCTTGGGCATGGAAATGCTCCTTGATGGGGTCGCCCTCCTTACGGGAGCGGCCCGGTTTCTGACTGATTCGGCGGCGACCGCAAGGCCGCGCTTTCCATCCTGCCGACATCGGTTCACGACCCTTCCTGGCGGGTCGAACTGGCAATTGTACGGAGAAATCGGGACCGGCGCCAGCCTATGGCGCTGATCCGGGCAGGAAGGCCGCCCATCGCCTCATGCGAAACGGCAGCCCGCAAGCCGCCGTCGCCTTACTGCTTCTTCTTGGGGCCGATCATCATGACCATCTGGCGGCCTTCCAGGCGGGGAAAGGATTCCACCTGGCCGTTCTCGCCGATGTCGACCTGGATGCGCTTGGCCATTTCCTGGCCCAGGTCCTGGTGCGACATCTCGCGGCCGCGGAAGCGGATGGTGACCTTGACCTTGTCGCCTTCCTCGAGGAAGCGAAGCATGTTGCGCAGCTTGATCTCGTAGTCGCCCACGTCCGTGACCGGACGGAACTTCACTTCCTTGATCTCGACCTGCTTCTGCTTCTTCTTGGCGGCCTGGGCCTTCTTCTGGGCTTCGAACTTGAACTTGCCGTAGTCCATGATGCGGCAGACCGGCGGATCGCCGTTCGGCTGGATTTCGACCAGGTCCATCCCCGCTTCCTGCGCCAGAGCCAGCGCCTCGTCGCGGGTGAGGATGCCCAGCTGCTCAGCGTCGGCGCCGATCACGCGTACGCGCGGAACGCGGATTTCCAGGTTACGGCGATTACCCTTGTTGTCGGTGGTAGCGATACCACTATCCTCCAGAAGAAGTTTTGATTAGGCCGTGCAACGCCTTCAGCGTTGCGTCTCGGCCTGCAGTCGTCCGATGAAGTCGGCCAGCGGCATGCTGCCCAGATCCTCACCTGAACGGGTACGCACAGAAACGGTTCCCGCTTCCTTCTCGCGGTCACCGACCACCAGAAGATAAGGGACTTTCTGCAACGTATGTTCGCGGATTTTATAGCCGACCTTCTCGTTGCGCAAATCGGCCTCTACCCGGAAGCCTTTATCGACAAGGGTTTGCGCTACCTCGCCGGCATATCCGGCCTGGGCGTCGGTAATGCTGAACACCGCGGCCTGCACCGGCGCCAGCCAGGGCGGCAGCAGGCCGGCATGGTGCTCGATCAGGATGCCGATGAAGCGCTCCATCGACCCCACAATGGCCCGGTGCAGCATGGCGGGGCGCTGGCGCTGCGACTGTTCGTCGATGTATTCGGCACCCAGCCGCTCGGGCATCATGAAGTCCACCTGCATGGTGCCCACCTGCCAGGCGCGACCGATGGAATCCTTCAGGTGGTACTCGATCTTGGGTGCGTAGAAGGCGCCCTCGCCCGGCAGCTCCTCCCAGTTCACGTTGGCCGCGCGCAGTGCACGACGCAGCATGTCTTCGGTGCGGTCCCAGAATTCGTCCGAGCCGATGCGCTTGTCCGGGCGCAGTGCCAGCTTGACCGCGATATCGGTAAAACCGAAGTCGGCATAGACCTTCATGGCCTGCAGATGGAACGCCGTGACTTCCGCCTCGACCTGATCGGGCGTGCAGAAGATATGGCCGTCGTCCTGCGTAAAGGCGCGTACGCGCATGATGCCGTGCAGCGCGCCCGAGGGCTCGTTGCGGTGGCAGGCGCCGAATTCGCCGTAACGGATCGGCAGCTCGCGGTAGCTGTGCAGGCCGGTGTTGAAGATCTGCACGTGGCCGGGGCAGTTCATCGGCTTCAGCGCGAACGTGTGCTTCTCCGATTCGGTGAAGAACATGTTTTCCTGGTAGTTGTCCCAGTGGCCGGACTTCTTCCACAGCGACACGTCCAGCACCTGCGGGCAACGCACTTCCTGGTAGCCGCTCTGGCGGTACACCCGGCGCATGTACTGCTCCACCTGCTGCCAGATCGCCCAGCCACGGGGGTGCCAGAAAACCATGCCGGGACCTTCCTCCTGCTGGTGGAACAGGTCCAGCGCCTTGCCGATCTTGCGATGGTCGCGCTTCTCGGCTTCTTCCAGCTGATGCAGGTAGGCCTTGAGGTCCTTGTCGTTCAACCACGCAGTGCCGTAGATGCGCGTCAGCATTGCATTGTTGGAATCGCCGCGCCAATACGCGCCGGCCACCTTCATCAGCTTGAATGCACGCAGCTTGCCTGTGTTGGGCACGTGCGGGCCGCGGCACAGATCGGTGAACTCGCCCTGCGAGTAGAGCGAGAGTTCCTCGTTGGCCGGGATGCTCTCGATGATCTCCGCCTTGTACGCCTCGCCGATGCCACGGAAGAATGCCACCGCGTCGTCGCGCGACTTCACGTTGCGCGTCACCGGCAGCGCCTCCTTGACGATCTTCTCCATCTCCGCCTGGATCTTCTCCAGGTCATCGGGCGTGAAGGGGCGCTCGTAGGCGAAGTCGTAATAGAAGCCGTTGTCGATCACCGGGCCGATCGTGACCTGCGCGCCCGGATAAAGGCGCTGCACCGCTTGCGCCAGCAGGTGCGCGGTGGAGTGGCGCAGGATTTCCAGCGCCTCTGGGCTTTTCTCGGTGACGATCTCGAGGCTGGCGTCGTGCTCGATGGGGAAGCTGGCGTCCACCAGCTTGCCGTCCACCTTGCCGGCCAGGGTGGCCTTGGCCAGGCCGGCGCCAATGGAGGCAGCCACGTCCTGCACGGATACGGGATGGTCGAACGGGCGCTTGCTGCCGTCGGGTAGCGTGATCTCGATCATGGGATTCTCTGAAAACAAAAAAGGCGCTTGAGCGCCTTTGTGGAGCACAAGGCGGAAGAGTCGTCAGCGAGGGTCACGGGTAGTTGCCATGTCACACGCTCGGCCGGCGCGTTGGCGCGGGCCACCTTGGTCACTGGAATGGATAGCGAGACGCTAGTTTAGCCCATCGCGCGCTGTCAATTCAGCGCCCTGCCGCCGACAATAGACCGGCCTCCACCCCTCAAAGGCTTTGCCCATGCGCCTCCTCGTCACCGGCACCGCCGGCTTCATCGGCGCCGCGCTGACCGAACGCCTGCTGGCGCGCGGCGACGAAGTGCTGGGCATCGACAACCACAACGATTACTACGACCCGGCGCTGAAAGAGGCTCGCCTCGCCCGCTTCGCCGGCCATGCCGGTTACACCCACCGTCGGGCCGACCTGGCCGACGCCGCCTCGGTGAACGAGGCCTTCGCAAGTTTCAAGCCGCGACGCGTGGTGAATCTGGCCGCGCAGGCCGGCGTGCGCTACTCGCTGAAGAACCCGCAGGTCTATGTGCAGAGCAACCTGGTCGGCTTCGGCAACGTCCTCGAAGCCTGCCGCCACAGTGGCGTCGACCATCTGGTCTACGCATCCTCCAGCTCGGTCTACGGCGCCAACCGCAAGCTGCCGTTCGCGGTGGAGGACGCCGTGGACCACCCGGTGAGCCTGTACGCAGCGACGAAGAAAGCCAACGAACTGATGGCGCACAGCTACAGCCATCTCTATGGCCTGCCCACCACCGGCCTGCGCTTCTTCACCGTGTACGGGCCATGGGGGCGGCCGGATATGTCGCCGATGCTGTTCGCCGACCGCATCAGCCGCGGCGAAGCCATCGACGTGTTCAACTTCGGCGACCACAGCCGCGACTTCACCTACGTCGACGACATCGTGGAGGGCGTGATCCGCACCCTCGACCGTCCTGCCACACCCGACCCGGCCTACGACGCGAAGTCGCCGAATCCCGGCACGTCGAATGCGCCCTACCGCGTCTACAACATCGGCAACGACCAGCCGGTGCAACTGCTGCGCTTCATCGAACTGCTGGAACAGCACCTGGGACGCAGCGTGGAAAAGAACCTGCTGCCGATGCAGCCGGGCGACGTACCCGACACCTGGGCGGACGTGTCGGCGCTGCGCCGCGACGTGGGCTACGCGCCGGGCACCTCCATCGAGGAAGGCGTGGAACGCTTCGTGGCGTGGTACCGAGGGTATTTCAACCGCTGACCAGTCGCCCTTGAATCGGGGCTAGAAAGGCTTGGCCAGCACCAGGAAGATCACGCCCAGCAGCAGCAGCACCGGCAGCTCGTTGAGCAAGCGCAGCGTCTTCGCAGGCGGCAGCGCAGCGCCCTTCTCGCAACGCTTGAGCATGCGCCCCGTCCACACGAAATAGGCCAGCAACACGACTACCAGGGTGAGCTTGACGTCGATCCAGTGCAGGCCCGCGGTCACGTCCGGCAGCTTCGACGGCAACAGCCGCCAGCCTTGCCACAGGGTCAGGCCGAACAGGAAGGCGATGCCGAACATGTTGTGGCCGAACCTGTACAGCCGCCGCCCCATCAACAGCAGCCGCGCCTTCACTGCGGGTTCGTCGCCGGCCTCGGCCAGGTTCACCAGAATGCGCGGCAGGTAGAACACCGTGGCCATCCACGCGATCACGAACAGCACGTGGAAGCTCTTGACCCACAGGTAGACCATCGCATCGCTCCGGCAAAAAGAAACGGCGCGAAGCGGAATCCGCGCCGTTGCATGGTATCCGGTGGGCGACGCCAGGGTCGAATTCATGCCGCGTCCCAGACCAAGCACCCTGTGCCTACGTGCGTTGCCTCTCGC
Source organism: Rhodanobacter sp. 7MK24 (assembly GCF_014842995.1). Taxonomy (GTDB): domain Bacteria; phylum Pseudomonadota; class Gammaproteobacteria; order Xanthomonadales; family Rhodanobacteraceae; genus Rhodanobacter_A. Next base: position 387,580 of record NZ_JACYXL010000001.1, on the reverse strand, counting down.
TCGAAATGCACACCATGGACTGCGCTCGCCACACACAGCAGGCCCGAGGTGTAACCAACCAGGCCAATCGTTCGAATAACTGGTGACCGACGCGCGCGGTCGCTGATTAGCGACTTGTCGCGGCAACGCCTGTTGCCGCATACCTAATGCCCATATCGAGGAACGATCATGAAAAAGACGGTCTTTGGATCGGCGCTGCTTGGATTGATGGTTGCGGGAACCGTCAATGCGCAGGCTGCCGCACATTGGAACGATGGCGACCTGGTGGTTACGTCATCGAACACAGCCAACAATGAATTGCTGGTCTATGACACCCGCGGTGCACTGGTCGAGCAATCCCCGACCGGAGGATCCGGTGGAGTCACAGGCAATGCCGGCGGCATCGCACAGAGTCACGATCGCCTTGCCGTGGTCAATTTCGGATCGGGCAATGTTTCGGTCTTCCAGAAAGGCTGGACAGGCATTCCGCTGCAACTGGAGAAGCTCGTCCCCGCCCTCAACAACCCGGTCAGCGTCGCCTTCGGCCACGGCCATCTCTACATCCTGACCGCCACCTATATCGAATCGCATCCGATCGACCGCCATGGCGTGAATTCCATCGCCGACGGCAAGGCGCGGCTGGCCGTCGCCGATGGCTCCGCGGCCCAGGTAGGCGTCATCGGCAGCCAACTGGTCATCAGCGAGAAGAGCAATGCCATTGAAACGGTCGACCTGACAGACCAGGGCAGCGTGTCAGGCACGACCAGGCTGGTGGCGAACATCCCCGCCAACGTCAACGCACCGTTCGGGCTCGCCACCCGCGGCAACGATGCCTACGTCACCATCGCGCACGCGAACGAGATCAGCCTCGTGCGCAACGATGCGGTGCTGACGGTCACCGGCTCCGGCACCCAGATGGCTCCTTGCTGGGTCACCCTCGACGGGCCCTTCCTGTTCTCCGCCAATTCGCCCAGCCACTCCGTATCCCGCTACCTCGTGTACGGCCGCAAGATCGTCCAGGACGCAGCGGTGGTGGCCTCGTTCAACGGCGCGCCGACCGACATCACTTACCGCGACGGCCTCGCCGCGGTCATCGACGGCACCGGGTCGGCCTCGCACGTCTCCATCTTCAACGTGGACGGCGATGGCAATTTCGACCTGAAGAGCGTCGTCACCATCGACAGCGGCACCACCAACGGCGTTGCGATCGTGCGGGGCGACGACGGCTTCGACCACTGACCGATCGAGGTTCCCCGGCCTCGCAGGATCAATCCGGCACCAGCCGGGTGTCGGAAACAACAACGGCGCGTGCCCGAAGGCCGCGCCGTTGCCGGATTCAAATTGGTGGGCGGTACAAGGATCGAACTTGTGACCCCTACCATGTCAAGGTAGTGCTCTACCGCTGAGCTAACCGCCCGATTCGCACGGCTGCAAGCCGCGCGAGCCGCGCAGTATAGGCGACTCCCTGCCCCGCGACAAGCTTAGAGCCTGTTCAACATCTCCACGCTCCCGCGCCGGGAGCTGTTTGCGCGCAGACCGGGGGAAAGTGAAGGCACGCGGGAAGAATCCATGGATGGGCACTGCCCTGAGGAGCGAGGAGTGGGCGTCCGTCCACGACCGGGTGACGACGCCGGCATGTGGGCAACCACCCTCGGCCCTTCGGTTTGCCTACCGTGACCACCATGCGACAGCGCGCGGCTAGACCCGCCAGCCTGCGCCATGCACTAACACCTGACGGCCACGGCAAGGCAACGTGGGCCATGTAGAGCTATTGAACAGGCTCTCAACGCAAGGCCTGCTCGCGCAACTGATGGATCTGGTCGCGCAGATGGGCCGCTGCCTCGAACTCCAGGTTCTGGGCGTGCTTGTACATCTGCGCCTCCAGCTTCTTGATGGCGACGGCGGCCTTGGCCGGATCCATGGCTTCATAACTCGCCGGCGATTCGGCCACGGCACGCGCCCTGCCCTTGCCGCCGCGACCGCGCGGCGACTCGCTGCGGGCGCCCTCCATGATGTCGGCGATACGTCGTTCCACCGTCCTGGGCGTGATGCCGTGCGCCTCGTTGTAGGCAACTTGCTTCTCGCGGCGGCGGGCCGTTTCGTCCATTGCCGCCTGCATCGAGCGAGTCACTTCGTCGGCGTAGAGGATCGCCTTGCCGCGCACGTTGCGCGCGGCGCGGCCGATGGTCTGGATCAGCGAGCCGGTGGAGCGCAGGAAGCCTTCCTTGTCGGCGTCGAGTACCGCCACCAGCGACACCTCGGGCATGTCCAGGCCCTCGCGCAGCAGGTTGATGCCCACCAGCACGTCGAACTCGCCCAGGCGCAGGTCGCGGATGATCTCGCTGCGCTCCACCGTCTCGATGTCCGAATGCAGGTAGCGCACCTTCACGCCGTGCTCGGAGAGATATTCGGTCAGGTTCTCGGCCATGCGCTTGGTCAGCGTGGTGACCAGCACCCGATCGCCCATCGCGATGCGCTTGTTGGCCTCGCCCAGCAGGTCGTCCACCTGGGTACGCACCGGGCGCACCTCCACTTCGGGATCGACCAGGCCGGTGGGGCGCACCACCAGTTCGACGATGGCGTCGCCGGACTTCTGCAGCTCGTACTCGCGCGGCGTGGCGGAAACGTAGATCGCACGTGGCACCCGCGCCTCCCACTCCTCGAAGCGCAAGGGCCGGTTGTCCAGCGCGGATGGCAGGCGGAAGCCGAATTCCACCAGCGTCTCCTTGCGCGAGCGGTCGCCTTTGTACATCGCGCCGACCTGCGGCACGGTGACGTGCGACTCGTCCACCACCAGCAGGCCGTCGGCCGGCAGGTAGTCGAACAACGTGGGCGGCGGCTCGCCGGGCGCACGCCGTGATAGATGGCGCGAGTAGTTCTCGATGCCCTGGCAATAACCCACCTCGGCCATCATCTCCACGTCGTAGCGGGTGCGCTGGTCCAGCCGCTGCGCCTCGACCAGCTTGTTGTCGCGGTACAGCACCTCCAACCGCTCTTTCAGTTCGTCCTTGACGGTGTCGATGGCGTTGAGCACGCTCTCGCGCGTCGACGCGTAATGCGTGCGCGGATACACCGTGTAGCGCGGCACCTTGCGGACGGTTTCGCCCGTCAGTGGATCGAACAGCGCCAGGCCTTCCACCTCGCCATCGAACAGCTCGATGCGCAGCGCTTCGGTTTCCGATTCGGCAGGAAACACATCGATGATCTCGCCACGCACGCGGTAGGTGCCGCGACGCAGCTCCATCTCGTTGCGGGTGTACTGCAGTTCGGTGAGCTGGCGGATCAGCTGGCGCTGATCGATGCGCTCGCCCTTCGCCAGGATCAGCCGCAACGACAGGTAATCCTCCGGATTACCCAGGCCGTAGATCGCCGAGACCGTGGCCACGATGATCGCGTCGCGCCGCGAAAGCAGCGCTTTGGTGGCGGCCAGCCGCATCTGCTCGATGTGGTCGTTGATCGAAGCATCCTTCTCGATGAAGGTGTCGGACGCCACCACGTAGGCCTCAGGCTGGTAGTAGTCGTAGTAGCTCACGAAGTACTCCACCGCGTTGTGCGGGAAGAACTCCTTGAATTCGCCGTACAGCTGCGCCGCCAGCGTCTTGTTCGGCGCCATCACGATGGTGGGCCGCTGCACCTGCTGGATCACGTTGGCGATGGTGTAGGTCTTGCCAGAGCCGGTGACGCCCAGCAGGGTTTGCGCGGCCAGGCCGGCCTCGAAGCCCTCGCTCAGGCGGCGGATCGCCTCGGGCTGGTCGCCGGCAGGCTGGTAAGGCGCGACAAGTTCGAATCTATCGTTCATGGCCAACGACATGCGGGCGGAGACTTGCATATTAAATCGAGGCTGCTGACATACCCTGTCAGCAGAGTCCGACGCCATGCTCCCCTGCCGGACGGCTGGCCGCGTGACCATGCCTTCCTAGCATGACACCTCCGCCCATGCAGGAGCGCATCATGGCGATGCGAAAGGCTTGCTGTTCACGCGACAGGCCGCGTGGCGCCACCCTGATCGAACAGATCATGGTCGTGGCGATTCTCGGTGTGCTCACGGCCATCGCCGCGCCTTCGCTGGCACGTTTCGTTCGGCATAACCGGATGCAAGTCGCGCAGATGGATTTCATCGCCGCCTTGCAACACGCACGCGGCATCGCCGTCACCACCGGCAAGACCGCCTTGTTCTGCCCCAGCCGCGACGGCATGCGCTGCAGTGGCGAGACACGCTGGGAGTCCGGCTGGCTGGTCGGCCACGACCAGGATCGCGACGGCCAGCCAGATGCCGCTCCCCTGCGCACCAGGGCCGGCTACACCGGCATCACCGTCCTGGGCGACAACGGCCGCCAATTCGTGCGCTTCCGCAGCGATAGCAGCGCCAGCGGCACGACCAACACGCTGCGCTTCTGCAGCCGGAACGACCCGGATCAGGCCCTGGTGGTGGTGGTCTCCAACATCGGCCGCATCCGCGGCGCGCCGGCCAGCACGGCGGAAGCCGCCAGTTGCGCCGCGGCACAATGATTGCGGTTTGTTGAGCAAGAGAGCCGCTTGACAGCTCCCCGCCCGATCGACAAACTACGCAGCTCCCGCCCGAATAGCTCAGCTGGTTAGAGCACTTGACTGTTAATCAGGGGGTCGCTGGTTCGAGTCCAGCTTCGGGCGCCAGATACATCGAGGGCTTGCAGAAATGCAGGCCCTTTTCTTTTGGATTGCGCGTAATTCGATGCGTAAATCGTGATGCGCAAGCTGTCAGGGCGCATCTGCAAACTGGCACGAAAAGGCCGGCAGCAATGCCGGCCTTTTTGCATGCGGCTCTCGACGACCTCGTCAGCTCGTGATCACGCGATAGCACGGCACATAGGCCGTGCCGCCGGGCAGCTTCATGCGATGCTGCGCCACGAAGGCCTGCAGCAGCTTGTCCAGTGCCTGCATGATGTCGCGGTCGCCGTCGATGTCGAACGGACCGTTCTTCTCGATCGCCTGCACGCCTTCCTCTTTCACGTTGCCAGCCACGATGCCGGAGAACGCACGGCGCAGGTCAGCCGCCAATTCGTGCAACGGACGGCCATGATGCAGCTGCAGGCCGCGCATCGCTTCGTGCGTGGGCGCGAACGGGCTTTGGAACTCCAGGGGGACGCGCAAGGCCCAGTTGAAGAAGAACGCGTCCTTGGTGTCGAGACGATTGTTGCGCACCTTCTCGATGCCCTTGGCCATCGCCTTTGCCACCGCAGCCGGATCGTCCACGATGATCTGGTAATGCGCCGCCACCGCATCGCCCAGTGCGAGGCGCAGGAATTTGTCGATCTGCTCGAAATACGCAGCCGACTGCTTCGGCCCGGTAAGGATCAACGGGAACGGAATACCGGCGTTTTCCGGGTGCAGCAGGATGCCAAGCAGGTAGAGGATCTCCTCCGCCGTGCCCACGCCGCCGGGGAACACGATGATGCCGTGTCCCATGCGGACGAAGGCCTCGAGGCGCTTCTCGATGTCCGGCATGATGACCAGCTGGTTGACGATGGGATTCGGCGACTCGGCCGCGATGATGCCCGGCTCGGTGACCCCGATATAGCGGTTGTTGCGACGCCGCTGCTTGGCGTGGGCAATCGTGGCGCCTTTCATCGGCCCCTTCATCGCGCCCGGGCCGCAGCCGGTGCAGATGTCCATGCCGCGCAGGCCGAGCTGGTAGCCCACCGCCTTGGTGTACTCATACTCATCGCGCGAGATCGAGTGGCCACCCCAGCACACCACCAGGTTCGGGTCGATGTGCGGCTTGAGGATGCGTGCGTTGCGCAGGATCTCGAACACGGCCTGGGTCAATGCATCGGAGGGCTCGAGATCGTCGCTGCCGATCTGTTTCAGCTGCGTGGACACGTAAACGATGTCGCGCACCACGGCTACCAGCAATTCGTTGATGCCACGGATGATCTGGCCGTCCACGAAGGCCTGCGCCGGAGCGTTGGTCAGCTCGATCTTGATGCCGCGATCCTGCTGCTGCACCTGGATGTCGAAATCCGGATATTGCTCAAGGATGGCCCGCGGGTCGTCGCTGATGGTGCCCGAAGTCAACACCGCCAGGGCGCAACGGCGCAGCAGGCCGTGCAGGCCCGAATCGCTCGCCCCGCGCAGACGCGCCACTTCGTGACGGGAAAGAATGTCCAGGCCGCCGGCGGGCGAAATGCGTGCGCTCACCGCGGCTTTGCGACCGGCAACGCCGGTACCTGCATCGTTCATCGATATCTCCAACCACTGTCCCGCGGGCACACGCCCGCGTAGATGCGGCGACCGTGAAGCTTCCTGCCTGGGCTGCGGCACAGTCAAGCCAAAATGCCTGGCTGCCCTCGTACTTGCACGGGGGCATTCACAGAACACGCCACGACGCGCGACAGGACTGCCGCCGTGCGCCCATGGCACGTCCGCGGAATGACATGCTGGCAAGAATGTGTGACATGAAAAAGCCGGCGCCTCCGTGGGCACCGGCTTCCCGTGACATCCGGCAGCGTACTCAGAACGTGTAGCGGACCGTCAACATCGCCGACCAGCGCGAGACCACATTGGTCTTGGTATAGGTACCGGCGTCGTACACCGTGTACTGCTCCGGCTGGTAGTTGCCGTACTTGTCGGTGTAGAGCTTGTAGATGTACTTGCCGTCGGCGCCCACGCCGGCATAGTCGGCGAGGTTGCGCGTCTGGTAGAAGCCCAGGTCGTGCTCCTGGCCCCAGCGCTTGTCGACCAGGTTCAGCACGTTGTAGACGTCCAGGCGGACTTCGCCCTTGTTGCCCTTGAAGAGGCCAGGGATTTCCTGGCGCACGCTCAGGTCGAGGTCGTTGACCCAGGCGGCGCTGGCGGCGTTGCGCTTGGCGATCTGGCCCTGGTGCCTGCTCAGATACGAGTCGCTCTGGATGTAGCTGTAGAACTGCTGGATCTGCGCGGCCGTGGCCGGCTTGCCGTTCGGCTGCAGCAGGGTCACTTCGCCGTTGCGCGGGATATAGACCAGGTCGGTGCCCTGACCGAAGCCGTCGCCGTTGGCGTCGTTGCCGAAGGTCCAACTGTACGGCTGGCCGGTATGGCCGTCGTAGAACGCGCCGATGCTGGTGACGTAATCGCCAAAGAACCGGTGCTGCCAGGTGACCGATGCATTGACGCGCTGGCGCACCGCGCGGTTGGAACGCGCCACCGTCTCGTCGTTCGGGTTCACCCAGGCGCTGTTCGACAGGTTCGAGCTGGCCTGGCTGGAGGTGCCCGGATTGACCTCGGTGGAGTCGCCGAAGGTCACGCCCAGGCTGCCGAACCAGCTGTCGGAGAACGGCTTCTTCAACGACAGGGTCAATGCGTCGGCATGGCCTTTGTGGGTGTTGGTGAGGTAGGTGGAGTTGTAGGTAAAGCTCTTGCTCGCGTTGGCACGGGCATCGGCACTGGCGCCGGCTTCGCCCGGCGTCTTCCAGTACTGTGCGCGGCCATCGGGCATCGTGCCCGTGGGCGAGCCGAGGTTGAGCATCTGGTACCAGATGCCGTTGCGCACCTTGACGTACTGGTACTCGGCCGAAAACACCGTGCCCCACCACGGCAGTTCGCGGTCGAGCGCCAGGCTGTACTTCCACACGGAGGGCAGCTTGAAGTTCCGGTCGATGGTATCCACGTTCATCGAGCTGCTCGCCGGCGGCGGCAGGTTCTGGCCGTATGGATTCGGGCTGAACACCGGCAGGCTGTTGCCCTGCCCCGGCTGAACACCGTAGTCGTTGTAAACCTGGTACACGGTGGTGGTGATGCCGTTGTTCTGGAACGGGTTGGTCATCCACACCGTCGGAGGATTGGACTGGAACAGTCCGAAACCGCCGCGCAGCTGCGTCATCAGCGGGGTGTCGAAGGCGTAGTTGAACGACACGCGCGGCTCGACGATACGCAGACCGTCGATGGTGTTGTTGTTGCGCAACGGGGTGATGTTGCTGCCCGACGGATAGTTCACCACGACCTGGCCGTTCGCATCGATGCCGAAGGTCTTGGTGACCGCGGGGTTGTAGACCGGACGGTCGCCGGTGTTGGCCTGGTCGACGCGGATGCCGTACTGCAGCGACAGGTTGTTGTTCACCTGCCAGGTGTCCTGCAGGAACAGGCTGGTCTGGCGCAACGTCCACTGTGCTGCCACATCGTTGAGCGTATAGCCCGTCGACGGCTGGTAGATGTTGTACGAGCCGTAGATGCCCTTCTCGAAATTGTCGATGCCGTAGAAGGTGTAGGCGCCGAACTCGGTACGGCCGAACAGGTTGTAGATCTTGTTCTGCTGGAAGTCGACGCCGCCCTTGAGGGTGTGGTCGCCCAGATACCAGGTGGCCGCCTCGAACAGGCTCCAGGTCTTGATGTTCAGTACGTTGTAGTGGCTGTACTGGTCCTCGCCCAGGTCGACGTAGGGCGTCGAGCCGGTCTGCTTGCCGGTCTTCGGATTCGTGCTGACGCCCACATCGACGAATACCTGCGGCTGCTGCTCGGCGACGCTGCGCACCTGCGAGAACTGGCGGTAGCCGAGCTTGGTTTCAGTGGAGAAGTCCTCGTTCCAGTCGTCGAAGAACTGCAGCACCGCATTCTTGGTGTCGCTGTTCTTGGTGTACCAGTAACTGGTCAGACCGATCGAGTTGCTGGAGTTGCCCTGCACGATCGGCTGGACTTCCTTGGTGCGCTGGTAGCTGAAGCTGGCGCGGTGGTTGTTGGTGATGTTCCAGTCCAGCTTGGCCAGGTAGCGCTCGTCGAGCAGATCCACGTTTCCGCCGCTGAAATTGCCCGGTTTCAGCCCCAGTGCGTTGGCGGCGTTGATGATGCGCTGAAGGTCGCCCGGCGACACCTTGCTGGAGGTGGACGAGCCGTTGCCGAGAGTGGAATCGAGACCGTTGGCCGAATCGGCGCCGAGGCCGATGGTCTTCTCTTTCTCGTAGTTGACGAAGAAGAACAGCTTGTCCTTGACGATCGGTCCGCCCAGCGTGGCGCCCGCGGTCCAGTCGCGCTTGTAGCCGGCGTAGTCGTAACCCGGCTGGTCCTTGTTCAGCCAGCCAGCCGTGCCGACCAGCTTGTCGGCATTGCGGTAGGCGTAATACACCGAACCGTGGAAATCGTTGGTGCCGCTCTTGGTGACCGCGTTGATGTTGGCGCCCACGGTGTCGGAAGCCACGTCGAAGTTCGCCGTGGAGATGTTGTATTCCTCGATGGTGTCGGCCGAGATCGGCGAACCGATGTAGGGCATGCCGTTGGAATTCAGGCCGAACGGATCGCCCACGCCGGCGCCGTCCACGGTGATCGAGTTGTAGCGGTTGTTCATGCCCATCGTGGAGATGGCGCCTTCACCGCGATCGGAAATGCTCACGCGCGGATCGAGGCGGGCGATGTCGGCAATCGAGCGGCCCGGCGACGGCGCAGCCTGCAGCTCGCGCTGCGAGACATTGGTGGACATGCCCTTGTTGTCGGGCGTGAAGGTCTGTGCCAGCGCGTTGGCCGACACGGTGACGCCGCCGAGATTCTTCGCCTCCTTGACCTGCTCGGCACCCATGGCCAGGTTGACCGCAGTGTCCTGCGCCAGCTGCAGGTAGACGTTCTTCTGTTCGGCCTGGGGCATGCCGCCTTTGGACACGGTGACATCGAACGGGCCTCCCACGCGCAGGCCCTGCGCCGAATAGCGGCCATTGGCATCGGTAGTGGCGACCTTGGTGGTGCCTGACGGCTCGTGCACGATCTGCACGGTGGCGCCGACAACCGGCTGGCCGCTGCCGTCGAGCACCCGGCCGCTGATCGAGGACGAGGTGTCCTGCGCCAGGATCGGCGAGGAAGCCAACAGTGCGGCGATGGCCATCGGCAGCAGTTTGGCGCGATTGGTGTGTTTCATAGAGACGTCGACCCTTATGGCGGTTCGCAACAAGCAACGAAGTGAAGGCAGCAGGCCGGACCATCCGTCGCCCCGGCATGCCGGGCGCGGTACTGGCTCCTCTGCTGCCCCTGGGAATGCAGCGGCCATGGGCGGAGGCTCCGGCCGAGGCTGCTGCGCAAAAAGTTACGCGCAAGATATTACATTATCGTAACAATTTGCCTGATCGCTGCTTCGTTGCCGCTTCCGAGGGTGATTCCGGCAACAAAAAAGCCGGCACCCGAAGGTGCCGGCTTCGCAACCTGCGCTGTGTCAGCCGCAGGCGATGGAACGCAAGGTCAGCGGATCGAAACGCCGAAGGTGATCATGTAGGTACGGCTCTGCAGGATCGAGTAAGCCACCGCCGTTCCATAGGCGGAGGGATTCGTGCTTTGGCCCGAGGCCGCCAGGAGCGGGATGTTCGAAGACCAGGTAAGCGCCTGGTGGTCGGTCAAGTTGAACGCGTTGAACTTGATGTAGGGCTGGGTGAAGTCAGCCGAGAAATCCGGCAGGTGATAGCCCGCACTCAGGTTGAAGGTGGTGTAGCCGCCCACCTTTTCCGTGTTCGACCAGTCGCCCCAGATCGCGCTGCTGTACTTCGCGTTCAGACTGGCCCACAGCGGACCCTGCTTGAAGTCGAGGCTCGCGTAGGCGGCATTGCGCGGCGTGTTGGTCAGATCCTTGCCAGCCGTGTTGTAGATGCCATCGCTGCCCGAATTCACGTTGTCCTGCTGGCGCGCCATGGTGTAGGTGTACGAACCGTACAGGGTGAACTGGTCGGTCAGCTTGACGCTGGCTTCGGTGTTCAGGCCACGCATGTGGACGCTGGGCAGGTTGGTGTACACCGTCTGGCCGCTGTTATCGTCGTAGCCGCTGACCTGCTTGTTCTGGAAGTTGGCAGCATAGGCATCGATGTTGACCGACACGCGCGGAGCGTAGAAACGCCAGCCCAAATCGGCGCTGGTCGCCGTCTCAGGCTTATTTATCGCAGTGAAACTACCCGATTCCGGGTGATTAGCATTGAGGTCGGCTGCCGCACCGTTCTGAGCCAGCGCGCCGTTGACCGGCGTACGGAACGTCCGGCCCATGCCGAAGTAAAGCTGGTTCTCGTCGTTCAGCTGGAACTTCGTGCCCACCGTCGGCGACCATTTGTGGTAGGTGGCCTCGAACGGGCCGCCGAACTGCTGGTCGTAGTACGGACCATAGTTCGAACCCGGGTACTCGTAGTCGAAGCCCTTGCGCTGGGCCCAGACGTAGGAAACACCAGCGGTCACCGTCCACTGGTCGCTGGGCGTCCATGTGTTGGTGGCGAAGGCCTTCTCGGTGGTGGTGGTGGTGTATTCGTCGTACAGCGCCTGTACGCGGCCGTCCGGATAACGGATCAGGTCGGTCTGCGCCCAGATGTCCGACGGCGTGCCGGTGCTGGTATCGATCGGCGTAAACACTTCGTTCTGCTGCTCGCGCGGACGCTCCCACCACACGCCGTAGACCAGTGTGTCGTTGAGGCCGAGATCCTGGCTCAACTTGGCGATGACGCCGGGACGGTAGGTGATGTTCTGGCTGAGCGAATAGACCAGGCCCTTGGTACCATTCGTGATGAGGCCGTCGCCATTGAGGTCGGCATTGACATAGCCGTACTCATTGTTGTCGGAGGTGCTTTCCTTGAAGGCCGAGGCGCCGCTGCCGCCGCCGTCGCCGTACTGGAAGTAGGGCACCACGGACAGGTGCAGGCTGTCATTCAGCGTGAACTCGCCGTCGGCACTGCCCATCCAGCTGATATACGGATTGGTGTGCAGCTTGTAATAACAGGCGTTGTAGTTGACGTTCGGTCCGCAAGAGCTGACGCTCGTCGACTTCACGTTCTCGGGCACTACCCACATGTCGGAGTAGTTGTAGTCGTAGTCCGCAGCCGCCTGTGCCTTGGTCGGGTGCATGTAGCTGTTCTTCACTTCCCGGTTGTACTGCATCGAGAAGGAGATCGAGTTGCGGTCGTCGATGGTCCACAGCACCTTGCCGTCGACCTTGGTCACCTTCTGCTGGCCGGGGCCGTCCCAGATATCCGCGTCGTTGTCCGAGTACGAAATCCAGGAGCGCACCGGACCCATGTCGCCGGTGTTCAGGCGCACGAAGGTGCGGTGGTAGCTGTTGCTGCCGAAGGTCTGGCTGAGATCGACGCCGCCTGTGTGCGACGGATCGATGGTCGCCCAGCCGATGGAGCCGCCGGCCGCGCCGGAGATGGGCTGGTCGACATCCGGCCAACCCTGCTGCACGGTGATGTCGCCCATGTTCTCGGCGTCGCCGTACTCGGTGGCGTACACCTTGTAGTTGCCGCTGTCGTTGATCGGCGCACCGTTGACGGTGGTACCCACTTCGTCGCTGGTGAAACCGCGGATGGAATAGTTGCCGTCGTTCAGGCCCGTGAAATCGTCGGTGGACGTGAACACGCCCGGGATGCTCTGGATCGCCTGCACGAAGGTGCCGCCGGGCGCTCCCTGCTGGATCGCTGCACGCGTGATGGTGGACACCGCCTTGGGCGCGTCCTGCTCGGACATCAGGCCGCCGCCGAGGCTCACGGCCGTTGCCGTCACTTCGACGGACTGCAGCTCGCGCGCATGCTTGGTGGCCACCGCCGACACCTTGGAGGTGCTCGACACGCTGGACTGGCCACCGCCGCCCTGCTGGGCCGTGGCTTGCGCAGGCTGGCTGTTGCCGGTCGTGGTCTGCGCCAGCGCCATCGACGACGCCAGGCCAAGAGAGAGTGCAATCGCTGCAGAGAGATAAGCTCGCTTCATATGTAATCCCCGTAATGCAAGTTCAAGCCAGTAATGACTGGGTCGCGGCGGTAAACAAACGCGTTTCGAAAGAAAAAACGAATATTTCGGGCACAAAAAAACTCGACCCTTCCGGATCGAGCACTAGCAGCTCGTAATGCGAATTTTCTTGCGACACCCTTCTATTGAATTGCGTCGCCCGCCGTCCAAAGCCTTTGATATTGTCTCCGGCTTATTTTACAGCAATTTTACATTAGTTCCATCATGACATTCGCCACGGTATGTCGCGTATCGGCTCGTCAAAGCGCCAGATGCAGAAACGCGGCCACGCCGCCCATGAACATCTGCACCGACAGGGCAATCAGCAGCATGCCCATCACGCGTTCCAACGCAGTCAGCACGCTCTCGCCGAGCCAGCGGAACAGGTAGGTGGAGAAGAACAGGATCATGGCCGTGGCCAGCCATGCGCCGATCAACGCGATGGCCCAGTCGGCGGTACGTCCCGGCTGGGTATTGGTGAGCAGCAGCAACGCCGCCATCGCGGAGGGGCCGGCAACGCCGGGAATCGCCATAGGCACGATGAAAGGTTCGCCGCCGCCGCTCTTGCCGAAGATGCCGCCGCCATCCGCCGGCGGGAACACCATGCGGATGCCGATGAGGAACAGCACGATGCCGCCCGCGATGCTGATCGAATCGGGCTTGAGCTGAAGCAGGCTGAGCAGGTGCTGGCCACCGATCAGGAAACCCAGCAGCACACCCAGCGCGATCAGCAGCTCGCGTACCAGCACGCGGCGCCGCCGCTTCGGCGGTACATCCTTGAGCAGGCTGAGGAAGATCGGGATGTTACCCAGCGGATCCATGATGAGGAACAGCATGATTCCCGCCGACAAGGTGGTCATCTGCGTTTCCATCAACCCTCTCCTCGCAGATCGAGCACATGGCCACGTGCAGGCAGACCATGCGCCCCGAGCAACCAGACCATCGCCGCAGCCGCGGCATCCGGCAGGGGGCGTTGCATGGCATCCTCACCGAAATACGCCTGCCTGCGCAGCATGGTGCGCATCGGCGCAGGCAGCAACGCATGCACGCGCAACGGGCTTTCGTCGGTTTCCTCGTGCAGGATTTCCGCGAAGCGTTCCAGCGCCGCCTTCGATGCGCCATAGGCGCCCCAGTGCGCCCGTGCCAACCGTTGCGGATCGTCCAGGACGAACACCACCGCGCTGTCTGCAGCCTCCTGCAACAACGGCAGGCAGGCCTGGGTGAGCGCGAACGGCGCATTGACGTTGACATGCATGGCACGCAACCAGCCGTCGGGCTTGTGCATGGAGATCGGCGTGAGGCCGGCGAAGCTGGCTGCACAGTGCGCGATGCCGTCCAGGCGACCGAAGTCGTGGCGCAGACCGTCGGCCAGCGCGGCGTATTCGCGCGGCGTGGCCGTCTCCATGTCCAGCGGATGGATCACCGGCTCGGACAGGCCGTCGGCCAGCATGGCGTCGTAAAGTTGTTCCAGTTGGCGCTTGCGCTTGCCGCTGATGATGACGGTGGCGCCCGCACGCGCGGCTGCGCGCGCCACCGCGCCACCGAGGCCGCCATAAGCACCCGTGACCAGCACCACGCGGCCGTCCAGCGTGTCGCTGGCGGGCATCCAGCCCCCGGGGAGTCGCGCTGTCGGCAACGTCATTCGTGCACAGTCCCGCTCACGTCTCCGGCCATGCGCGCCAGCTCGCCGGAAGCCTCGAGGTCGACGACGATGTCGCAGCCGCCGATGAGTTCACCCTCGATGAACAGCTGCGGGAAGGTCGGCCAGTTCGCGTAATGCGGCAGCGCCGAGCGGATCTCCGCATCGGCCAGCACGTTCACCGCATGGAACGGTGCACCTGCCCGCTGCAACGCCTGCGCGGCACGGCTGGAGAAGCCGCACATCGGAAATTCCGGCGTGCCCTTCATGAAGAGCACGATGGGGTGCGCAGCGAGCAGCGACTTGATTCGCTCGTTTACGTCCATAGGTCGGGTATTCATCTTTACAATGCGGACAGACCGGTATTGTATCAGTCGGCCAGGCGGCCACCGGCCGCCGCGATCCCTTCCCAGCCACCGTCAAGGAGCCACTCATGGCGATCGAACTTCCCCCTTTGCCCTACGAAAAGAACGCCCTGGAGCCGAACATCTCGGCCGAAACGCTGGAATTCCACTACGGTAAGCATCATCAGGCCTACGTGACCAACCTCAACAACCTGATCAAGGGCACCGAGTTCGAAGGCGCCGCACTGGAAGACATCATCCGGAAGTCCTCCGGCGGCGTGTTCAACAACGCCGCGCAGATCTGGAACCACACCTTCTACTGGCACTCCATGCGCAAGCCGCAGGAGAACAATGCACCCAGCGGCAAGCTGGCCGATGAGATCAACAAGGCGTTCGGCTCGCTGGACAAGTTCAAGGAGGAGTTCACCAAGTCGGCCGTCGGCAACTTCGGCTCGGGCTGGACCTGGCTGGTGCAGCGTCCGGACGGCACGCTGGGCATCGTCAACACCTCCAACGCCGCCACGCCGATCACCGGCAGCGACAAGCCGCTGTTCACCATCGACGTGTGGGAGCACGCCTACTACATCGACTACCGCAACGCCCGCCCGAAATACGTGGAGTCGTTCTGGAACCTGGTGAACTGGGAATTCGCGGCGAAGAACCTCGCCTGATTCGTCTTGCGCCAACCCCAAAGGCGGGGCCCTCGCGGCTCCGCTTTTTTTATGGCGCATACCTGTGCCGGAACGCCTTGGGGGGCACGCAGAATGGCGAGTCCCGCCATCTTGAGCCGCCCTCGCCGCGCGCATGAACTCGCCGCATCCGGCCGCAATCGTTACAATGCGTCGGTTTGCGCCATTACAATCCGGAGACCCCATGAGCGACCAGCCCAAGTACCGCCGCATTCTGCTCAAGCTCTCCGGTGAAGCCCTGATGGGCGAGGCCGATTACGGCATCGACCCCAAGGTGATCGGGCGGCTGGCCGATGAAATCATCGAGGTGGTCAGGGCTGGCGTAAACATTGGCGTGGTCATCGGCGGCGGCAACATCTTCCGCGGCGCAGGCCTCGCTGCCGCCGGCATGGATCGCGTCACCGGCGACCATATGGGCATGCTGGCCACGGTGATGAACGCGCTGGCGATGGCCGATGCCATCGAGAAGCGCGGCGGCTACGCCCGCGTGATGAGCGCGATCCAGATCCACGACGTGGCCGAGGATTTCATCCGCCGCCGCGCGATCCGCCACATCGAGAAGGGACGCATCGCGCTGTTCGCTGCCGGCACCGGCAACCCGTTCTTCACCACCGACTCGGCCGCCGCGCTGCGCGCGGTGGAAATCGGCGCCGACCTGCTGCTCAAGGCCACCAAGGTGGACGGCGTGTACACCGCCGACCCGGCCAAGCACGCCGACGCCACCCGTTACGACCAGCTCTCCTACGACGAGGTGATCCAGCGCAATCTGCAGGTGATGGACACCGCCGCCATCGCGCTATGCCGCGACCATCGCATGCCCCTGCGCATCTATGACATGACCGTGCCTGGCAACCTCATGCGAATCATGCACGGAGAAGCGGTGGGCACCCTGGTGCACAACTGAGCCTTCGACCCGCGCTGCTATACTCGGCGGCTAGCCAGATTTTCCGGGGAACGCCCATGATCAACGACATCAAGACCGATGCCCAGACCCGCATGGGCAAGAGCATCGACGCGCTCAGGCACGAGCTCACCCGCCTGCGCACCGGCCGCGCCAGCACCGCGCTGGTGGACGGTATCCGGGTGCCTGCCTACGGTTCCGAGATGCCCCTGAACCAGGTGGCCACGGTGGCACTCGCTGATGCGCGCTCCATCGTCATCACGCCGTTCGACAAGAGCCTGGTCGGCCCGGTCGAGAAGGCCATCCTGGGCTCGGACATCGGCATCACGCCGACCAC
This sequence comes from Rhodanobacter sp. 7MK24, assembly GCF_014842995.1. Lineage (GTDB taxonomy): Bacteria > Pseudomonadota > Gammaproteobacteria > Xanthomonadales > Rhodanobacteraceae > Rhodanobacter_A. The sequence continues at coordinate 371,010 of NZ_JACYXL010000001.1, read as the reverse complement.
CGCCGGTACCGTGATCCGCCTCAACCTGCCGCCGCTCACCGAGGAGCGCCGCCGCGAACTGGCCAAGCATGTGTCGCACGAGGGCGAGAACGCGAAGATCGCGATCCGCAACGTGCGCCGCGATGCCATGCAGAAAGTGAAGGACCTGCTCAAGGACAAGCAGATCAGCGAAGACGAGGAGCGCCGCGCCGACGACGAGATCCAGAAGCTCACCGACCGCTTCGTGAAGGACGTGGATGGCGTGGTGAAGACGAAGGAAGACGAGTTGATGTCCATGTAACGGACGCCACAGCGGAACCCGCGATTCCGGGCAACGGCCGCGCCCGGAACAACGAACCCGCACGGCACCACGCGTTCCCCTCTCTTCCCCGAGAAGAAGGCAAAGGCAGAGGAGACAGTCTTGCGGCACCCTTTCGGCTCGATTCGCCTTGAGCCGCGGCGCGGCAGACACCCGCCCCTCATCCGCCCCTCCGGGGCACCCTCTCCCCAGAAGGGGAGAAGGACACAAAAGCCCCGCCGATGACCAAGACTCCCGCCATCCCGCGCCATATCGCCATCGTGATGGATGGCAACGGCCGCTGGGCGAAGCTGCGCCATCGCCCGCGCAGCTTCGGCCACAATGCCGGCCGCAAGGCCGTGCGCGAAGTGGTGGAGGGCTGCCTGCGCGAAGGCGTGGAGGCGCTTACCCTGTTCGCCTTCTCCAGCGAGAACTGGCAGCGCCCCGAAGAAGAGGTCGGCGCGCTCATGGGCTTGTTCGTGCGGGCGCTGGACAAGGAAACCGACGAACTGCATGCCCAAGGCGTGCGGCTGCGCTTCACCGGCGACCTGACTGCCTTCGACGAGCCACTGCGCGAGCGCATGCAGGCCTCGATGGCACGCACCGCCGGCAACCACAAGCTGCACCTCAACATCGCAGTGAACTACGGCGGCCGCTGGGACATCGCGCAGGCCGCGCGCGATGCCGCTTGCGCGGTGGCGCGCGGCGAGCTGCGCGCCGAGGCCGTCGACGAGGCCGAACTGGGCCGTCGCATGTGCCTGGCCGAACTGCCGCCGCTGGACCTGTTCATCCGTACCGGGGGCGACTGCCGGCTCAGCAACTTCCTGCTGTGGCAGGCGGCCTATGCCGAACTGCATTTCACCGATACCCTGTGGCCAGACTTCGACCAGGCCAGCCTGCACCGGGCGATCGAGGACTACGGCCGGCGCGAACGCCGCTACGGCCGCACCGGCGACCAGGTCGCCATGGACAAGGGGTAAGCATGTTGCAACAGCGCGTCCTCACCGCCTTGCTGCTCGCGCCGCTGGCGATCGCCATCATCCTGCTGCTTTCCACCCCATGGATCGCCCTGGTGGGCGCAGCGGTATTCCTCGGCGCAATGGAGGAGTGGACTCGCCTCGCCAACGTGCAGAAGCCCGCCTCACGCATGGCCCTGCTCGTGTCTGCCGCGGTGCTGTTCGCACTGCTGTGGCTGGGGCACGCCGGCGCGCTGATGCCTCTGCTGCTGGTGCTGGGCGTGGCTTGGTGGCTGCTGGCCTGCCTCTGGCTGCGGCACTTCGCCCTCGGTGCCGCGCCCACACCGGAAAACCGCACGCTGAAGCTCGCAGCCGGCGCCTTCGTGATTTTCCCCGCGTGGGTCGCGCTGATCGCGCTGCACGGCCGCGAGGTGCATGGCCACTGGTGGCTGCTGCTGGCGTTGGTGATCGTGTGGGCAGCCGACATCGGCGCGTACTTCAGCGGACGCACCTTCGGCAAGCGTAAGCTGGCGCCGCAGATCAGTCCCGGCAAGACCTGGGCCGGCGCGTACGGCGCGATGGTCGCCGGCGTGCTGGTGGCGCTGGCTGGCGGCTGGCTGCTGGACGTGCGCGACACGGCGCTGCTCGGCCTCGGCGTACTGGCCGCCATTACGGTAGCCGTCTCCATCGTGGGCGACCTGCTGGAGAGCCTGATGAAGCGCCATGCCGGCATGAAGGATTCGGGCAGCGTCTTCCCCGGCCACGGTGGCTTGCTGGATCGGCTGGACAGCGTGTTCGCGGCTCTCCCGGTGTTCGCACTGGGCTTGCAGTTGCTGGGTCTGTGAGATGAAGAAAGTCGCCGTCCTCGGCGCAACCGGTTCGATCGGCGCCAGCACGCTGGACGTGATCGCGCGACACCCGGACCGTTTCCGCGCCAGCATCCTGAGCGCTCACAGCAACGTGGCCGCACTGGCCGAGCTGTGCGAACGCTTCCGCCCCGATCTGGCCGTGATCGCCGACTCCACGCTGGAGGGCGAACTGGCGCGCAGACTCGCTGCTGCCGGCGTGCGCTGCACGGTGGCCAGCGGCCACCATGCGCTCACAGCCGCCACCGCAGGCACGTCGTGTGACATCGTCGTGGCCGCCATCGTCGGCGCCGCAGGATTGGATTCCACCCTCGCCGCGGCGCGCGCCGGCAAGCGCCTGCTGCTGGCGAACAAGGAATCCATCGTGCTTGGCGGTCCACTGCTGCTGGAAGCATTGCGCGCGGGCGGCGGTGAACTGATCCCGGTCGATTCCGAACACAACGCGATCTTCCAATGCCTGCCCGGCGGTCGCCCCGACCTGGCGAAAAGCGGCGTGCGCCGACTGGTCCTCACCGCCTCCGGCGGCCCGTTCCGCGGTCGTTCGCGGGCCGAGCTGGCCGCAGTGACGCCCGACCAGGCCTGCAAGCATCCGAAATGGTCGATGGGCCGCAAGATTTCGGTGGACTCGGCCACGTTGATGAACAAAGGCCTCGAAGTGATCGAGGCGCATCACCTGTTCGGCGCGCCGCCGGACGCGATCGACGTACTGGTGCACCCGCAGAGCCTGGTGCACTCGCTGGTGGAGTACGTGGACGGCTCGGTGCTGGCCCAGCTCGGCAACCCCGACATGCGTACCGCCATCGCCCATGCCTTGGCATGGCCGGAACGCATCGAGGCAGGCGTGTCCCGACTGGACCTCGCCGATGGCGGTGCCCTGCAGTTCGAGGCACCAGACCTGGACACCTTCCGCTGCCTCGCCCTCGCCTTCCAGGCGCTGCGCGCCGGTGGCGATGCCCCCGCGATCCTGAATGCGGCAAACGAGGTGGCGGTGAAGGCCTTCCTGGCCGGCACCCTGCCCTTCCTCGCCATCGCCGAGGTGGTGGAGGCCGTGCTCACGGAACTGCCGGCGCAAGCCGTGGTCGATGTGGAGTCCCTTGTCGCGCGCGACGGCGAGGCGCGGGCTGCGGCCCGGCGCCTGCTGCGGCGGGCTTGCTGATATCCTTCCCAGATAGATTCCTGTCCTCGGCGTTTGATGACTTCCTTCTTCGGCTCGGTGTTCTGGTTGCTGGTCACGCTGGGCGTGCTGGTGACTTTCCATGAGTTCGGCCACTACTGGGTCGCGCGCCGCTGTGGTGTGCGGGTACTGCGCTTCTCTGTGGGCTTCGGCAAGGCGTTGTGGAAACGCACCGGCCGCGATGGCTGCGAGTACCAGATCGCCGCGATCCCGCTGGGCGGCTACGTAAAGATGCTGGACGCGCGCGAAGGCGCCGTGCCACCGCAGTTCCGCGACCAGGAATTCACCACCCAGCCGGTGTGGAAGCGCATCCTGATCGTGCTGGCCGGGCCGGGCTTCAACCTGATCTTCACCGTGGCCGCGCTGTGGCTGATGTTCATGCTGGGCCGGCCCGACACCGCACCTGTCGTCACCTCGCAACCGCATAGCATGGCCGCGGTAGCGGGCATCAAGCCAGGTGACCGCATCCTCAGCATCGGTGGCCGTGACGTGGCTACGTGGAGCGATTCGGTGGATGCGGTGAACAACGCCATGCTGGATCGCAGCCCGTTGCCGCTGACGGTGCGCGATGCCACTGGCACGCTGCGGCAGTTGGTGCTGCCTCTGGACAAGCTGCCGCCCGGCCAGACCATCGACCAGTACAGCACGATCCTGGGCCTGGAATTGGCGCCCTCCCCCGCGGTGGCCGCGACGGTGCTGCCCGACCACCCCGCAGCGCTGGGCGGCATGCAGGCGGGCGACCGCATCCTCAGCATCGACGGCAAACCGGTGCCGGATTACAGCGCGGTCGGCAATCTGGTGCGGCAAGGCGCGGTTGCGTCGCCTAAGCTGGCCATCGTGGTCGAGCGCAACGGCAAGACGGTGCCGTTGCAGGTCGTGGCCAAGTACGAATCGCTGCAGGGCCAGTCGCCGAACTGGGTGATTGGTATCGGCGCACAGCCTCTGGAAGCCGCTACGCTGCGCTATGGTCCCGTGCGCGCCCTGCACGAAGCGCTGGTCGGCACCGGACACAACCTCATGCAGACCTTCGGCATGGTCGGCAAGATGCTGGGCGGCGAGGCCTCGCCCAAGAACCTGTCCAGCGTGATCGGCATTGCCCAGATCGCGAACGCCACCGCCCAGGCGGGCCCTGCGTGGTTCCTGTGGTTCCTCGCCATGGTGTCGCTGAATCTCGCGGTGCTGAACCTGCTGCCCATCCCCGTCTTGGATGGTGGGCACCTGCTGTATTACCTTATTGAGTTGCTCAAGGGCAGCCCACTCAGTGAACAGGCCACAGCCATCGGCCAGTACATAGGGTTGGTGCTGTTGTTCAGTCTGATGGGTTTGGTGTTCTACAACGACATCCATCGCCTGTTGCTGTCGTGACGCCGACGATCCACCTCCACACGGTTCGTCGATGCCACATTCGGTGCCCTCGCGGGCGCCTGTTTTTTCTCGCGGCGGGGCCCAACCCCGCCGCGTGCCTTGATCGGGCCGACGGCCTGATCGAAACCACCCACCGGAACCGACGATGAAGCGTATCGCCGCCCTGCTGCTGCTTGCCTCCCTCTCTGCCAAGGCGCTCGCCTTCGACCCGTTCGTCATCTCGGACATCCGCATCGACGGCCTCACCCGCATCTCCGCGGGCACCGTGTTCAACTACCTGCCGGTCAGCCGCGGCGACCAGATGACCGATGCCATGGCGCAGCGGGCGGTTCGCGCGCTGTACCAGACCAAGTTCTTCAGCGACGTGGAGCTGGAACGCGACGGCAACATCCTCGTCATCAAGGTGGTGGAGCGTCCCTCGATCGCCAAGCTCACCATCCGCGGCAACAAGGACATCAAGACCGAAGACCTGCAGAAGGGCCTGAAGTCCATCGGACTGGCGGAAGGCGAGACCTTCGACCGGCTGGCGCTGGACAACGTGCAGCAGGAGCTGATCCACCAGTACTACAACCGCGGCAAGTACAGCGTCACGGTGCTCCCTCACGTGGTGAAGCTGGACCGCAACCGCGTGGCCATCGACATCGAGATCCGCGAAGGCCAGGTGGCGAAGATCAAGGAGATCAACATCGTCGGCAACCACGCGTTCACCGACAAGGCGATCCGCGACGACTTCGAACTGGGCACGCCGAACTGGATGTCCTGGTACTCCAAGAACGACCAGTACTCGCAGGAAAAGCTCTCCGGCGACCTGGAGAAACTGCAGTCCTACTACATGAACCGCGGTTACGCCGACTTCGGCGTCGATTCCACCCAGGTGACGATCGCTCCCGACAAGCAGTCGATGTACATCGCCGCCGACGTGAAGGAAGGCGAGATCTACAAGATTTCCGACGTGAAGCTGCTTGGCACCCTGGTGCTGCCGGAAACCACGCTGCGTCAGCTGGTGTTCGTCAAGCCGGGCGACGTGTTCAATCGCGGCGCCATCGAAACCAGCACCAAGGCGATCAAGGCGCTGCTGGCCAACATCGGCTACGCCTTTGCCAAGGTCACGCCGTACCCCAAGCTGGACAAGGAAAAGCGCACCGTCGACCTCACGCTCTACATCGAACCGGGCCAGCGCGTGTACGTGCGCCGCGTGATCTTCGAGGGCAACACGCTCACCGAGGACAACGTGCTGCGCCGCGAAATGCGCCAGCTCGAAGGCGCCTGGTACTCGCAGGGCATCATCGACCGCTCCAAGAACCGCCTGCAGCAGTTGGGCTACTTCAAGAAGGTCGACATCGACAAGAAGAAGGTGCCGGGTTCCGACGACCAGGTGGACGTCACCGTCAAGGTCGAGGAACAGTCCGCCGGCAGCCTGCAGTTCGGCATCGGCTACTCGCAGTATTCGGGCATCATCCTGTCCGCTTCGGTGTCGGAGCGTAACCTGTTCGGCAGCGGCGACACGGTGTCGGTGAGCGGCCAGCGCAGTGCTTACCAGACCACCTACAACGCCAACTACTACAACCCTTACCTCACCAACAACGGCGTGGGCATCGGCTACAACCTGACCTACTCCAAGACCGACTACAACAACGTCGACAACGGCGAGTTCGCCGACTACTCCACCAGCCAGCGCGCATTCTCCACCTACCTCGGGTTCCCGATCACCGACTTCCAGAGCTTGCGCGCCGGCATCGGCCTCAGCAGCAACAAGGTCAACTCCATCCCCGGCTATACGCCGCAGCAGCTGATCGACTACCAGGACGAGATCGGCCACTACACGATCCATTCGACGATCGGCACCTTCGGCTGGAACATGAACACCCAGAACGGCTACTGGGCCCCCACCCGCGGCGGCCAGCTGTCGTTGAACACCGAAGTGGGCCTGCCCGGCTCCACCGTGAAATACTGGAAGGCGACCGGTCAGGCCGACCATTACTGGCCGATCGGCGGCGGCTTCGTGCTCTACCTCAAGGGCGTCCTCGGCTATGGCAAGACCTACGGCCAGAACGGTATCAGCGACACCGCCCTCGACGCGCTGCAGAAGGCCAGCCTTGCGGCCGACCCCACCCATATCGTCACCGACATGCGCAACGACTTCCCGTTCTGGGACAACTTCTACTCCGGCGGCGTGAGCGACGTGCGCGGCTTCCAGGACAACACCCTGGGTCCGCGCCTCTGCGGCGGCACCGGCACGGTCGCTGCGAACACCGGCAGCTACTGCAACAACAGTTACTACAACTATGCGCAGCCCGTCGGCGGCGCGATGAAGGTGCTGGGCACGGCCGAGCTGTACCTGCCGCTGCCTTTCCTCAAGGACATCAACACCGCGCGCGTCTCCTGGTTCGTGGACACCGGCAACGCCTACGCGAACTGGAACAGCTTCTCCGCCAGCACGCTGCGTGCTTCCACCGGCCTGTCGCTGCACTGGCAGTCGCCGATGGGGCCGATGATCATCAACTTCGCGCTGCCGTTCCGCACCCAGCCGGGCGACGGCTATTACGAGGAGCGCATCCAGTTCACCTTCGGCTCTACCTTCTGACCGGAAGCGAATCTGCGGCATGACGAAAAGCGCGGCTTGCCGCGCTTTTCGCGTTTTGGCGCCTGGCCGATACAATGGCCGACCTGCCGAGGAGCACTGCTTGAGCCAGCCACCCAGCCATACGCTTGCCGAACTGGCCGAACGCTTCGGCCTGCGCCTGCGCGGCGACGGCAATCGCCGCATCGAAGGCATCGCCACGCTGGCGAACGCCGGCAGCAGCCAGCTGGCCTTCCTTTCCAACAGCAAGTACGGCGCGCAACTGGCCGCAACCGCCGCCGGCGCGGTGATCCTGCGCGAGGAAAACCTCGCCGACTGCAAGGTCGATGCCCTCGTCGCCGCCGATCCCTACGTGGCTTACGCGAAGGTCGCCGCCCTGTTCGAACGCCTGCCGGCCGCCGCACCCGGCATCCATCCCACCGCCGTGGTGGACAGCGGTGCGAAGGTCAGCGCCAGCGCAAGCATCGGGCCGTGCTGCGTGATCGGCAACGATGCCGTGGTCGAGGATGGCGTCGTGCTCGGTCCGCACTGCATCGTGGGCGAAGGCTGCACGGTGGGCGCGCAATCGCGTCTGGTGGCACGGGTGACCCTGGTCACGCGCGTGATGCTGGGCAAGCGCGTGCTGGTGCATCCCGGCGCGGTGATCGGCTCGGACGGCTTCGGCCTCGCCTTCGAGCGCGATCACTGGGTGAAGATCCCCCAGCTCGGCGGCGTACGCATCGGCGACGACTGCGAGATCGGCGCCAACACCACCATCGACCGCGGCGCGCTGGACGACACCGTGCTGGAAGAAGACGTGCGGCTGGACAACCAGATCCAGATCGCCCACAACGTACGCATCGGCGCCCACTCTGCGCTTGCCGGCTGCTCCGCCGTGGCAGGCAGCGCCAGGATCGGCCGTTACTGCATGATCGGCGGCAACGCCGGCGTGCTGGGCCATCTGGAACTGGCGGACCGGGTTACCATTACCGCCAAGAGCCTGGTAACGCATTCGATACGCGAGCCGGGCGAGTATTCCTCCGGCACGCCGCTGCAGGAGAACCGCAGCTGGCGCAAGAGCGCCGCCCGCTTCAAGCACCTGGATGATTTCGTGCGCCGCCTCGCGGCGCTGGAGAAGGACAAGAACGATGAGTGACGCCCCCGCCCCTGTGACCTTCCCGGTGACCGTGGAGCAGATCCAGCAGCTGCTGCCGCACCGCTATCCGTTCCTGCTGGTCGACCGCGTGATCGAACTGGTGCCCGACCAGAGCGCCGTAGCGATCAAGAACGTCACCATCAATGAGCCGTTCTTCAACGGCCACTTCCCCGGCCATCCGGTGATGCCGGGCGTGCTGATCGTGGAAGCCATGGCGCAGGCCGCCGGCTTGCTTACCCAGCTCAGCAATCGCATCAAGGGCAACACCGGCAGTCCGCTGTTCTATCTGGTCAAAGTGGACAATGCGCGCTTCAGCGCACCGGTGGTGCCGGGCGACCAGCTGCGACTGGAAGTTTCGGTGAAGCGCGTGATGCGCGGCATGGGCTTGTTCGCCGCGCGCACCCTGGTGGACGGCAAGGAAGTGGCCAGTTGCGAGTTGATGTGCGCGGCGAGGTCGGAGAAATGATCCACGCCACCGCGCAGATCGACCCGTCGGCAAGGATCGGCGCCAATGTCAGCATCGGCGCCTACAGCGTGGTCGGTGCCGACGTGGAAATCGGCGACGGCACCGTGATCGGTCCCCATGTAGTGATCGAGGGACCCACCAGGATCGGCCGCGACAACCGCATCTCCCAATTCGCCTCGATCGGCGGCGATCCGCAGGACAAGAAGTGGCAAGGCGAGCGCACCGAACTGGTGATCGGCGACCGCAACCTGATCCGCGAATTCGTCACCATCAACCGCGGCACCGGCGACGGCGGCGGCATCACTCGCATCGGCGATGACAACTGGTTGCTCGCCTACGTGCACATCGCGCACGACTGTCAGGTCGGCAACCACGTGGTGTTCTCCAACTATTCCGCGCTGGCCGGGCATGTGGAAATCGGCGACTGGGTGATCATCTCCGGCTACGCCGGCGTGCACCAGTTCGGCAAGGTGGGAGCGCACGCCTTCATCGCGATGGGCTGCCTGGTAGGTGCCGACGTGCCGCCGTTCCTGATGATGGCGAACGAGCAGACCGGCCGGCCGCGCGGCATCAACAGCGAAGGCCTGAAACGCCGCGGCTTCGACGGCGCGCGGGTCGCCGCGATCAAGCGCGCTTACCGCACGTTGTACATGGCAGGCCTGTCGCAGGCCGAGGCGCGCGAGCAACTCGCCACGCAGGCACAGGACAGCGCCGACGTACGCGCGATGCTGGAGTTCATCGAACGCAGCGAGAGGTCGCTCGCCAGATAAGCGCCCCGCTTGTCTGGCAATCAGGCACGAGCTCTTGCTCCCGCTCTCCACATGAACGAAGCACAGTACCCAACCATTGCCCTCCTTGCCGGCGAGGACTCCGGCGACCAGCTCGGCGCCGACCTGATCGACGCGCTGCGTGCCCGCTACCCGCAGGCGCGCTTCGTCGGCATCGGCGGCAAACGCATGCAGACACAGGGCTTCGAGTCCTGGTACGACATCCACGAACTGTCGCTGTTCGGCTTCGCCGAAGTGGTGACGCATCTGCCTCGCCTGCTCAAACTGCGCAAGGAACTGGTCGCGCGCCTGATCGCCGCACAGCCGGCGCTGGTGGTCGGCATCGACGCACCGGATTTCAACCTCGGCGTGGAGGAGCGACTGCGACAGGCCGGCTTGCGCACCGTCCACTACGTCAGTCCTTCGGTGTGGGCGTGGCGCGAAAAGCGCGCCGGAAAAATCGGCCGCTCGGCCGACCGGGTGCTGTGCCTGTTCCCGATGGAACCGGCGATCTACTCGAAGCACGGTGTCGACGCGCGTTTCACCGGCCACCCGCTGGCCGACCGCTTCCCGCTGGTGTCCGACCGCGCCGCGGCGCGCGAGGCCCTGCAACTGCCGCAGGATGCACCGGTGCTGGCCGTGCTGCCCGGCAGCCGCGGCAGCGAACTGGCGCGCCTGGGCGAACCTTTCCTCGATGCCGCGCGGCGTGTCGCCGCCGCCTTGCCCGGCCTGCGCGTGGTGATACCGGCTGCCAATCCGCGCATGCTGGAACAGTTGCGCAGCTTGCTCGCCAAGGCGCAGCAAGGCGTCGCCACGCTGCAGTTGCTGGATGGTCACGCGCATGAAGCCATGCAGGCCGCCGACGTGGTGCTGCTTGCGTCCGGCACCGCCACGCTGGAAGCGATGCTGGCCAAGCGCCCGATGGTGGTGGGCTACCGCGTTTCGCCCGTGAGCTACCGTATCGCGAAGCTGCTGCGCATGCTCAAGACCGACGTCTATGCCCTGCCCAACATCCTCGCCCGTGCCTGCGGCTTGGGCGAGCACGTCGTGCTGGCGCCCGAGCTGATGCAGGATGACTGCACCGCCGCGAAGCTCGCCGACGCCGTACTCGCCCTGTTCAACGACAGCGAACGCCGCGGCGCCATCGTGGCGGCGTTCGAGCAATTGCACCGGGCCTTGCGCGCCGACCTGGATGGCAGCGCGGCGGATGCGGCGGCAGGAGCGATCGCGGAGTTGCTGGAACCGCCTTTCTCCCTCCCCGTCCGCGGAAAGGGCCGCGGGTGAGGGACAAGTGCTCGCGCTGAGGCTGAATCGAAGCACCCTCTGAACAACCTGACCGCAAGTCTTGGTCCTCACCTCAATCCTCTCCTCGGAGGGTGAGGAGGCGAACGTGCCGTGCGGATCAGCACTCATAGAGATTTTCTGGCGCACATGAATAATTCAACTTCGGCCAGCGCAGTTTATTTAAAAGCGGGCGTTGACGAAGCCGGTCGCGGCCCGCTCGCCGGCCCTGTGGTGGTGGCCGCCGTGATCCTCGACCCGGCACGCCCCATCCCCGGCCTCGACGACTCCAAGAAACTCAGCGAGAAGAAGCGCGAAGCGCTGTACCCGCAGATCGTCGAGCGCGCACTGTCGCATTGCATCGTGGTGGTGGAAGCGGAAGAAATCGACCGCCTCAACATTTTCCAGGCCACCATGGCCGGCATGAGCCGCGCAGTGGCCGGCCTCGCACCTGCCGCGCACGAGGCCCTGGTGGACGGCAACAAGCTGCCGAAGGACTTGCCCTGTCCCGGACGCGCCATCGTGGGCGGCGACGCGCTGGAACCGGCGATCAGCGCCGCCTCTATCCTCGCCAAGGTGACCCGCGACCGCCTGATGGTGGCGCTGGATGCCAGCCATCCCGGCTACGGCTTCGCCGTGCACAAGGGTTACCCCACGCCCGCTCACCTGGCCGCGCTGCAGCAGCTGGGACCCTGTGCGCAGCATCGGCGCAGCTTCGCCCCAGTGCGCCTTGCGCTGGATCAGGTGGCGCCGCTCCGGGAAGGTCACGATTGCTGATTGCCCCCCGGCAAGGCTGCCGGCATGGGCCATCGGTCTATGCAACTTTTTCCCGCGCGGGAGCATCATTCACTACAGGAAACCATGTCCGCATGGACGCGTCCGCAGCAGCGGCGACGTCCCGCCAGACCGGCCCAGCCGGCCGCTGCCACCGTTGCGCATAGCGCGCATCGCCGATCGCAGGAGCCGTGCCATGATGCCCACGTCCAACCCTCCAAGCATTCCCCCCGTACCGGCCGACATGTCTCCGCCGATGCGAATCGAACCTGCCGCCGGCAGCGTCGAAAAAAGCGCCCTGCCGCATGCCGACTACAACCTCCTCCCGCTGAAAGTGGACAGCCTCGGCCATTACCTGTCGCCCAGCGAGGAACAGGAGGAAGGACGCTTCCACGTGCGTTGAAATGGCGATGTTTCCCTCGCTCTGCTCCGCTCGATACGCTGGCGGCACTTCATGGGGGGAGGGACAGCATGCGCCGCATCGCCGCCGTATTGCCCGGGCTGCTGTTCTGCCTGGTCGTCCACGCTCACGTGCAACCGGGCGACACGCCGCCGGATGCGCTGGACACGACCCAGGAAGGCAAAGAGGTCACGGTTTCGTCGTTGCGCGGCAAGGTCGTGGTGGTCAGTTTCTGGGCCACCAGGTGCGGCTACTGCATGAAGGAGATGCCGGTGCTGGCAAAGTTCCAGTCATTGGCCACGCAGCGCGGCCTGCCATTGCAGGTAGTCTCCATCAACTATCGCGAAGATCGGCACGTCTTCGTGAACACCGTGCGCGTCTTACGCCCGCTGCTGCCCGGCTTGCTGATGACCTGGGACCGCGACGGCACACTCGGCAAGCCCTATGGCACCGCCCGAGGCATCCCGGTGATGGTGATGCTGCATCGCGACGGCACGATAGCGCACATACACGTCCGCTACGGCGAAGACATGCTCGACACCCTGGTGGGGGAGATCAACGAGCTGCTGGCCGAGAAGCAGTCCCCTTCCGTCACCGATAACGCAAGCGGCCTGTAAGAACTCCTCCGACGGCGTTCGACGACCAGAATCCAGCTGCGCGCCCGTTCCGGGCGGAGCACGCGGAAGTCAATCTTGCCGCTGAATCGGGTGCCGGTTAGCCTGCATGGATTCACCGCATCCATCCGCATGCCCGCACGCTTCGTCCACACCCACCTGCACAGCGAGTATTCGCTGGTCGATTCGACCATCCGCATCAAGGCGATGGTCGCCGCGTGCGCGCAAGCCGGCATGCCTGCCGTGGCGCTCACCGACGAAAGCAACATGTTCGCGCTGGTGAAGTTCTACAAGGCGTGCAGCGCAGCAGGCATCAAGCCGATCTGCGGCGGCGACGTGTGGATCGGCGCACCTGACGACCCGCGCCCATGGCGGCTCACCTTGCTATGCCAGCACCGAGAGGGTTACCTCAACCTGTCGCGTCTCGTCTCGCGCGCATGGCAGGAAGGCCAGCACGGCGGTCGCGCCCTGGTCGAGGCGGCCTGGCTCACCGCCGTCGCGACGGATGGCCTGATCGCCCTGCTCGGCCGCGAGAGCGAAACGGCGCGCACCGCATTGACGCAGGGCCACGACGCCGCACTGGCGAAGCTGCGCCCGCTGATGCGATTGTTCCCGGATCGGCTGTATCTCGAACTCACCCGCTGCGGCCGCGAAGGCGAGGAAACCTGGAACTCAGCCGCACTGGCACTTGCCGCCGAACTCGAACTGCCGGTGGTCGCCAGCAACGACGTGCGTTTTCTCAAGCGCGACGACTTCGAGGCGCACGAGGCGCGCGTGTGCATCCACCAGGGCCGCGTACTGGCCGATCCCAAGCGCCCGCGCGACTACAGCGACCAGCAGTACCTGAAATCCCCCGAGGAAATGCTCGAGCTTTTTGCAGATATTCCAGAAGTACTGGAAAACACCGTCGAGCTGGCGAAGCGCTGCAACCTCGAACTGAAGTTCGGCGAGTATTTCCTGCCCGACTTCCCGGTGCCGGACGGCTACGACCTCAACAGCCACATCCGCGAACTGTCGCGGCACGGCCTGGAAGAGCGCCTCGCCGCCGCGCCGCTGGCCGAGGGCTACAGCCGCGCCGACTACGAGACACGGCTGGAACGCGAGCTGGACGTCATCATCAAGATGGGGTTCCCCGGCTACTTCCTGATCGTGGCGGACTTCATCAACTGGGGCAAACAGAACGGCATCCCGGTGGGCCCGGGCCGCGGCTCGGGCGCGGGCTCGCTGGTGGCGTGGGTGCTGAAGATCACCGATCTCGATCCGCTGCAGTTCAACCTGCTGTTCGAGCGCTTCCTCAACCCCGAACGCGTGTCGATGCCCGACTTCGACATCGACTTCTGCATGGATCGCCGCGACGAGGTGATCGACTACGTGGCGCGCAAGTACGGCCGCGACCACGTCAGCCAGATCATCACCTACGGCTCGATGGCGGCGAAGGCGGTGCTGCGCGATTCCGGCCGCGTACTGGGCATGGGCTACGGCGCGGTCGACAAGATCGCCAAGCTGATCCCGCCGCGCCCGCTCGACCTCACGCTGTCCGATGCACTGGGCCGCACGGAGAAGTCGAAGAAGGAGCCCGAGCGCGTCGTCAAGGAATTCTGCGAGCTGTACGAGCAGGACGAGGACGAAGCGCGTCCGCTGATCGACCTCGCGCTGAAACTGGAAAGCCTCACCCGCAACGTCGGCAAGCACGCGGGCGGCGTGGTGATCGGCCAAAAGACGCTCACCGAATACGCGCCGCTGTACTGCGAAGCGGGCGGCGGGGGCGTGGTCACCCAGTACGACAAGGACGACGTGGAAGCCGTCGGCCTGGTGAAATTCGACTTCCTCGGCCTGCGCACGCTCACCATCATCGACTGGGCGGTGAAGGCGATCAACGTGCGCCGCGCGCAGAGCGGCGAGGAGCCGCTGGACATCGCCAAGCTGCCGCTGGACGACGCCGCCACCTACGCCGAGGTCTTCGCCAAGGCGAAGACGGTCGCCATCTTCCAGTTCGAATCGTCAGGCATGCAGCGCATGCTCAAGGACGCGAAGCCCGACCGCTTCGACGACCTTATCGCGCTGGGCGCGCTGTACCGACCCGGCCCGATGGACCTGATCCCCAACTTCGTGGCGCGCAAGCACGGCCGCGAGGAGGTGATCTACCCAGACCCGCGCGTCGAGCCTGTCCTGAAAGAGACCTACGGCATCATGGTCTATCAGGAGCAGGTGATGCAGATGGCGCAGATCGTGGGCGGCTACACGCTCGGCGGCGCCGACCTGCTGCGCCGCGCGATGGGCAAGAAGAAAGTGGAGGAGATGGCGAAGGAGCGCGCCAAGTTCCGCGAGGGCGCGGCCAAGGACGGCGTGGGCGGCGACAAGGCCGACGAAATCTTCGACGTGATGGAGAAGTTCGCCGGCTACGGCTTCAACAAGTCGCACGCCGCCGCCTACGCGCTGGTCTCCTATCAGACCGCGTGGCTGAAGGCGCACTACCCTGCCGAGTTCATGGCTGCGACGATCTCGTCGGACATGGACAACACCGACAAGGCGGTGACCTTCATCGACGAGTCCAAGGCGATCGGCCTCGACGTGCTGGCGCCGGACGTGAACGCCTCGGACTTCATGTTCGTCGCCGTCGAACCCAAGGTGATCCGCTACGGTCTCGGCGCGATCAAGGGCGTAGGCCAGGGCGCCTGCGAGTCCATCGTCGCGGAACGCCAGCACGGCGGCGTTTACAAGGATCTCGCCGACTTCTGCCGCCGCGTCGACCCTACCAAGCTCAACCGGCGCGTGCTCGAGGCACTGATCCTCTCCGGATCGCTCGACGCGCTGGCGCCGAACCGCGCCAGCCTGATGCTGCAGCTTCCCGACGCGATCAAGGCCGCCGAACAGCACCTGCGCGATCGCCAGTCCGGCCAGAACGACATGTTCGGCGCCGCCATGGGCACGGCCGCGCCGGTGGTGCAGATCGACCTGCCCACTGCGCCCGACTGGCCGCTGGAGCAGACGCTGCAGGGCGAGCGCGACACGCTGGGCCACTACCTCTCCGGCCACCCCGTCGATCCCTGGCGCGAGGAACTGGCCCAGCTCGCCACCTGCCCCCTGGGCGAGATCGTCGACCGCTACCAGCCGCCCAAGCCGCGCAAGAGCGACGGCGACGACGGCAACCGCTTCCGTCGCGGCCCCGACACGCCGTGGACGGCCGCGGGCATGGTGGTGGCCGTGCGCAAGCGCGGCGACAGCGATGCCTTCGTACGGCTGGAAGACGGCACCGGCGCGATCGAGGTGAGCTTCTTCGGCGAGCTGTACCAGCAGGTCGCGCCGCTGCTGGTACGCGATGAAATGCTCATCGTCGAGGGCGGTCTGCGCATCGACGAGTTCTCCGGCGGCGGTTTCCAGATCCGTGCCCGTAGCGCCATGACCCTGGCCGATGCCTGCCGTCGCCACGCGCGGCTGCTGCAGTTGAAATTGAACGGCATCGACGCCGGTTTCGCCGCGCAACTGCGCCAGACGCTGGCCGGCTTCCGTGGCGGCAGGGCCAGCGTCACCTTGCACGGCTACCACAATGCCAATGCCCAGGCCGACCTGGAACTGGGCGAGGAATGGCGTGTGGAGGCCATTCCCGACCTGCTGCGTGCGGTGCGCGCGTTGCCGGGGGTGCAGGCCGCCAGAGTGCGGCTGGTGCGCAGCGAGGGCTGAAGATGCTCAGCCCGTGGTTCCTGCGCAGGCAGGAGCCCACCGACTTCGCTGAGGCACGCCGGAATCGAAGCCTTTACTGATCTCCAAAACCGCCTTCGTGGCGGTCCTGGAGTCGGCTTGACCGGTCACAGACCGGCCAACCCTCCGCTGCGCAGGCGCAAAGCGCCTGCGCACAGGTGGCACATCCCTGTGCTGCGTATGACCGCCGCACCGCACACGATGCGCCCGCCATACGCCGCCGTTCTCCCGTTTTCCCCGCGCCAGCTATACTTCCGCGCTTCCATGCCATGAACCTCGGCGAATGAATCCCAACTTCCTCGAATTCGAACAACCCATCGCCGAACTCGAAGCGAAGATCGAAGAGTTGCGCCATACCAGCCACGGTCAGGCGCTCAACATCGACGAGGAAGTCGGTCGGCTGCGCGAAAAGCTCAAGCTCAAGACCAACGACATCTTCAAGAACCTCAGCCCGTGGCAGATCGCGCAGATGTCGCGCCATCCCGCGCGGCCTTACACGCTCGATTACATCGGCGTGATGTGCGAGGAGTTCCACGAGCTGGCCGGCGACCGCATGTACGCCGACGACGGCGCCATCGTGGGCGGCCTCGGCCGCATCAACGGCCGCCCGGCGATGATCGTCGGCCACCAGAAGGCGCGCGATACCAAGGGCAAGCTCAGGCGCAACTTCGGCATGCCGCGCCCCGAGGGTTACCGCAAGGCGCTGCGCCTGATGAAAATGGCCGAGCGCTTCGGCCTGCCCGTGCTCACCCTGATCGACACCATGGGCGCCTACCCCGGCATCGGCGCCGAGGAGCGCGGCCAGAGCGAGGCCATCGCCCGCAACCTGCTGGAAATGGCCGATCTCAAGACGCCTATCATCTGCACCGTGATCGGCGAAGGCGGCTCCGGCGGCGCGCTAGCGATCGGCGTGGGCGACCGCGTCAACATGCTGCAGTACTCCACCTACTCCGTGATCACCCCGGAAGGTTGCGCCACCATCCTCTGGCGCAGCGCCGAGCGCGCCAAGGACGCCGCCGAGGCGCTGGGCCTCACCGCGCCGCGCCTGCTTGAGCTGGGCCTGATCGACAAGATGATCCGCGAACCGCTGGGCGGCGCCCATCGCAATCCGCGCTCGATGGCGATCCGCCTGAAGGCCGTGCTGATGAACCAGCTCGACGAGCTCGCGCCATTGCCGGTCGATGCCCTGCTTGAGCAGCGCTACAAGCGCCTGCGGAGCTACGGCGCGTTCCAGGAGTAAGACCGGCGCTACACCCCACGCTCGAAGCTTCAACGCGAGGAGTTCTCTTGAGCCACCTCATTCGCCTCTTTGCGGTGGCGCTGTTTGTGCCTGTTCTGGCCGCTGCCGCTTCCACTCAGGCAACGCCATTGACGGTCCGCTCGCAGGCAGAGCTGAATCGCTATCTTCGTGACATACCCATCGCGAACACTCCGCTGGCGCCTTTGTCGTCCGGCGGTCGCAAACGGTTCCTTGGCGAACTGATTTGGGGGAGGCGAGGCTTGGGCGGAGTCCCCCTCGACGATATCGACAATGAACTGACCCACGAGCAGGCAGTCCGCTTGCTGTCATTGTTCGATGTCCAGGCCTATGCCCGGGGCCATGGACTCACGCTCGTCGAACGCGCACGCCGCCAGGCTGAACGAACCGAGGACGCCAAGGCGCGCGGTTGCGCCGTCGACAACTGTCCGGAGAGCGCGATTGAGCAACGCTTCGATGCCTTGATGCTGCGCGAGCCCGATCCCGTCCTGCCCGACGTCGAACGTCGTGCCGGAATCGGTCGGCATTACACGGATCTGTTCTCTCACCTGCAACGCCCCGACAGTTTGCGTGGCGCAAGCAAGCCCGACCTGCGCCTGCTAAAGCGAGCCGCCGAATACGCGTTATCCACGCAGCCGAGCGCCGGAAACATCTCCGACTTGCAGGCTGACCTGGCAGAACTGCAGCACCGCGGCATGGTGGACGATCGGGATTACACCGGCCTCTACGCGGCATTCGTCACCACGCGCCAGTTGGGCAAGGCTTCGATGCTTGCCCAAGGTCATCCCGGCATCAGTGTCGATGCCATTCCGGCCGTGTCATCGACGACTTTGCTTCCACCCGGACAACCCACCGCGTTGCTGGTGGATGCCCGATTGCGTCCGCTGTTCGCCAAGCATGCGATCTGGCTGGCAAGCCAAAGCACGCCCTTCGCGGACGCCGCCGAGTGGAACCGTCTCTTTCCCGACCAACCCATCCATATTGCATGGCAGGACAACGAGTGGTCGATGTTGGACGACTGGAGCATGCCTACCTTCTACGTGTTCCGGCAAGGACGACTGGCGGACAAGTGGAGCGGCCACGACATGGAGCTGCTGCGTACTCACCTGCGCAAGGACGGTTTGCTGCAGTGAGCGGCCCGGAGCGGTAACGCGCTACCATCGCTGTCATAGCCAGCCGCCCTGGGGATCTGCCATGGCCCACGACAAGCTCGCCGTACTGATCGACGCCGACAACGCCCGTCCGGCCATCGTCGAGGGGTTGCTCGCCGAAATCGCCAAGTACGGCACCGCACACGTCAAGCGCATCTACGGCGACTGGACCAAGCCCGACCTCAACGGCTGGAAGGATGTGCTGCTGCGCCACTCGATCCAGCCCATCCAGCAGTTCCGCTACACGGTTGGCAAGAACGCCACCGACTCGGCGATGATCATCGACGCGATGGACCTGCTCTATGCCGGCCGTTTCGACGGCTTCTGCATCGTCTCCAGCGACAGCGACTTCACCCGGCTCGCTTCGCGCATCCGCGAGTCCGGGCTCACCGTGTACGGCTTCGGCGAGCGCAAGACGCCCGAGCCGTTCCGCACCGCCTGCGACAAGTTCATCTACACCGATGTGCTGGTTCGCGCCGACGAAGGTGAAGCGGAGGCAGCGCCCAAGCCTCGTTCGGCCAAGGAACTGCGTGGGGATACGCGCCTGATGAACCTGCTGCGCGGGGCCATCGAGGCGGCCTCCGACGAGTCCGGCTGGGCCGGCCTCGGTCCGGTCGGCAGCATCCTCAACAAGCAGTCGCCCGACTTCGACTCGCGCAACTACGGCTACGCCAAGCTCAGCGGGCTCATCAAGGGCATTGGCCTGTTCGAGACCGAAGAGCGGCATATCGGCAATGGCAAGCACATCTACGTGCGCCCCCAAAGCGGCAAGAAGTGAAGCCTTCGCTGTCCGGCCACCTCCGCACTGCACTGACGGACCTGCCCGGAGCTGCGCTCTGCGTGGCCTTCAGCGGCGGCCCCGACTCCACCGCCCTGCTGCATGCGTTGGCACAGTTGCCGGCAGCACGCGCGCGCGGCTTGCGCGCGCTGCATGTCGACCACGGCCTGCACGCGGAGAGCGCAGCGTGGGCCGAACAGTGCCGGCGCTTCTGCAGTGACCTCGGCGTGGATTGCGACGTGGTGCGCGTGCAGGTTGAAACGCAGCGCGGCGAGGGCGTGGAAGCTGCCGCGCGCCATGCGCGTTACGCCGCCTTCGTGGCACAGGTCCGCGACGGCGAGCTCCTGTTGATGGCGCACCACCGCGACGACCAGGCCGAAACTGTTTTGCTGAAATTGCTGCGCGGTGCCGGCCCGGAGGGCATGGGAGGCATGCGCGAGCGGCGCACACTGGGTCGTGGCGAATTGTGGCGGCCACTGCTGGGCACCGTCACGCGCGCGCAACTGCGCGACTACATTGCCTCGCATGGCCTCGCCTACATCGATGACCCTACGAATTCCGACACCCGGCTTGCCCGCAACCACCTGCGCCACGACATCCTGCCGCGTCTCGCAGCGCACTGGCCCCAGGCGGTGGACTCCATCCTGCACAGCGCTGCGCTCAGCCGCGCCGCCGCGGACACGCTGCGCGCGGAATGGCTGACGGCCTACGCAGCGTTGCATGACGAGGCCAACGGCAGCCTTGACGCAGTCGGCTGGCTGGCGCTCGCGCCCGCGTTGCGCGAACCGCTGCTGACCTACTGGCTGCACGGTCGCGGACTGACCGCCCCCACTACTGCGCAGCGCGCGCAGATCGAGCGGCAATGCGGTGCGCGCGCCGGCCAGTTGCCCTGCATCCGCTGGCCTGGCGTGGAACTGCATGTCTGGAAAGGACGACTGTGGGCACGCATTCCGCGCCCCGCCGTCGCTGCGGGCTGGCAGGCTACCTGGCACGGCGACCCGCTCGTCTTGCCCGACGGCGGGAAATTGAGCCTCGAACCGCCTTCCCGGCTTCCCTTCGCGCTGAGCGTGCGCATGCGCAGCGGCGGCGAACGCATCAAACCTGCCGGCGATCGCCATACCCGCGAACTGCGAGCACTTTTCCAGTCCGGCGCGGTCCCGCCATGGCAGCGCGACGCCTGTCCCCTGCTCTACGAAGGCGAGAAACTGATTGCCGTAGCCGATCGCTGGCTGGGCGAACGCGCGGAAACGCTCTTCGGCCAAGTCGGCGCGCGCCTGCGCTGGCAACCGGCCGGATAGGCCTGGCAATCCAGCGGCCCCGGAGCCTGTTCACGATCTCAGGCCGTCACGACTCCTGACCAGCTTTCTGCACCAGGCCCGGAGCGGGCGACATCGTGGCGCCACCCACCCGACGGTTGACGAAATACATCAGCACGAGCGACAGCAGCGTGGTGCATACCAGCACGTCGCCGAGCACCTCGAAACGCAGCAGGCGGCCGTCGCTGGCTTCCTTCACCACCATGCCGCCAAGCATGGCCGCAAAGCCGCCTGACATCTGCTGCAACGACGAGCTGATCGACATGTAGGCGCCACGGTCGGCCGGCTTGGGCAACGCGGACATCAGCGCGGAGGAGGAAATCATGCGCGAGAAGATGCCGATCTGCAGCAGCGCGCTCACCACGATCAGCATCCAGAGGCCCGCGTTGGAGAGGCGCGTGTAGATCAGCACCATCACGATGGTCATCGCGCAACCGAAGACGAATACGCGCAACTTGCCGAACGCATCGCTGGCCCGGCCGATCAGCGGCCCCATGACCGCCGACACCAGCCCCGTGATCAGGTACACCAGCGACAACTGTTCCACCGGAATGCCGATGTTGTGCACGATGAACAACGTGGAATACGGCATCAGCAGGAAACCGCCGACTGTCAGCATGGCGGTGGTGACGAAGCCGATCAGATAGGAACGTTCCCGCAAGGTGTGCAGCAGGTGATGCAACGGATGGCGATCCGGCAGCAACGCCAGATGCGCGTTGACCGGACGCAAGCGCCCGAGGATCGCCACGCCGACCACCGAACACACCACCACGACCATGAAGAAAGGCGCGTTCCAACCCCAGCGGCTGGAGAGCTCCAGCCCCATCGGCAGGCCGAGCACGGTGCTGGCTGCGAAGGCCGATTGTATGAAGCCCATCACGCGGCCACGCATCGACAGGGGAAACAGGTCGGTGACGATCGCCATCGACGCGGCACCGACGACGCCGGCGAACAAGCCGGTCACCATGCGTGCCAGCAGCAACGCGACATAGCTGTGCGCCAGCGCGCAGCACAACGTGCCGACCATGAATCCCGCATAGAAAACCAGCAGCAGCTTCTTCCGGTCGAAACGATCGGCGAACCCCGCGGCGGCGATGCCCGAGACGCCCGCGGCAAACGCATAGGCCGAGACGACGTCGCCGAATTGGCCCGGGGTGATCTTGAGCGCCGGAATGACGATGGCTCCCAGCGGCGCCAGCAGCATGAAGTCCAGCACGATGGTGAATTGCAGGAAAGCCAGCACGGCCACCACGAATTTCTGGTAGCCGGAAAAGCCCATGCCGGTCGTGTCGCCGGCATGCGATGTGGAGGATTGGGGCACAGGAACTCCGTTGCCGGACCTTATCCGTGGTCCAAGCGGTTCGTGGGATGATTCATAAGATAGTATTTAGATATATCGAAATCAAGTCTACCCAAACGCGTGGCGCCATATCGAAGGCTCTTGCGGGCCGGAGGCAGCATCACGAGGCATCGTGCCGGCGATTGATTCGAGACCTGCGCTGCGCTAGCTTTGCGGCCCATGGTCAAGACCGCTTCCCCCGCCGCCAAGACGCCGCCAGCAGCCGATTTCGAGCAGTCGCTGGACGAACTGGAACAGTTGGTGGCGAAGATGGAAGGCGGCCAGCAAAGCCTGGACGAATCGCTGGCCTCCTTCGAGCGCGGCATCGGCCTGTACCGCCACTGCCAGCAGGCGCTGGAGCAAGCCGAACTGCGTGTGCGCCTGCTGCTCGACCCCGAAGCCCCTGACCGCGCCGAACCGTTTGAACCCGAACACTGAACTGGGGCCGGCACTGCAAGCGCTGATCCGTCGCGCCGAACAGGCGCTGGACGCGCGGCTGCCCAACGCCGAACAAGCACCCGTCGAACTGCATCGCGCCATGCGCTACGCCGTACTGGGCGGCGGCAAGCGCCTGCGCCCGTTGCTGGTCTATGCCGCTGCCCATGCACTGGGCCGCGAAGACACCGCGCTCGACGCATCCGCCTGCGCGGTGGAACTGATCCACGCCTACTCGCTGGTGCACGACGATCTGCCCGCGATGGACGACGACGACCTGCGTCGCGGCCGTCCCACCTGCCACATCGCGTTCGGCGAGGCGATGGCGATACTCGCCGGCGATGCTCTGCAGGCGCTGGCCTTCGAGCTGCTGGCCGCACCCGGTGCGTCGCCCGGCGCAGCCATCGGCATGCGCATGCTGCACGCACTGGGCCGTGCCTGCGGCGCCGAAGGCATGGCCGGCGGCCAGGCGCTGGACCTCGCCGCGGTAGGCAGGAAACTCACGCTGGCCGAGCTGGAACACATGCACGCCTGCAAGACCGGCGCGCTGATCCGCGCCTCGGTGCAGCTCGGCGCACTGGCCGCCGGCGCGGATGAAGCCACGCTCGCCTCGTTGGACCGCTACGCCGCCGCCGTGGGCCTGGCATTCCAGGTGCGCGACGACATCCTCGACGTGGAAGGCGAATCCGCGGTGATCGGCAAGACCGCCGGCAAGGACGCCGCCGCCGACAAGCCCACCTTCCCCTCGATCATCGGACTCGACGCCTCGCGCGCGCGCGTGGCCGAACTCACCGCCATGGCGCTCGATGCCGTCGCGCCATTCGGCGCACGCGGCGGACTGCTGGTCGAGCTGGCGCACTACGCTGCGCAACGGCAACGTTGAGCCCAAACGAAAAGGCCCGCCAATGGCGGGCCTTTTCGTTTCAGCGGAACCGGTGGCTCAGTTCACCAGGCGCAACGCGAACGGATAGCGATAACTGCCGTCCGAGCTGACCTTGACCGCGGCCACGATGCAGAACACCAGGTTCGCAATCCACACCAGCACGCCAAGAAACGCGCCAATCACGATGAAGACGAGGATCCAGCAGACCAGGTGGGCAAGCAGCATGGTGATCTGGAAGTTCAGCGCCTCCTTGGCCTCGCGCACCAGGTAAGCCTTGTCGGCGCGATCCTTGTGCACCAGCCACACGATCAACGGCACGATCACGCTGAGCAGGAAGCCCGACAGGTGGGTGATCATTGCCAGGTTGCGGTCGTCGCTGCTGGCCTCGGTGGTTGCGGGCGGCGATGGCGGCATCTGATCCGACGGTGTACTCATGAGCAATCCTCCCGGTTAATGGAATGCGCGCATCGCGCATGGACCAAGCGCCTGAGAGCATGCCGCAGGAATCAGCCGCCCGCCACTGTCATCCGGTCCACCAGGATCGAACCGCACAGGATGTGCGAACGCGGATCGACATCCGCACCGACAGCGCGGATGCCGGCGTACATGTCGCGCAGGTTCGCGGCGATGGTGATTTCCTCGACCGGGTAGGCGATTGCGCCGTTCTCCACCCAGAAGCCCGCCGCACCGCGCGAGTAATCACCGGTGATGGTGTTCACGCCCTGCCCCATCACCTCGGTGACCAGCAGACCGGTACCCAGCCGGCGCAGCATGCCCGCGAAGTCGCTGGCCTCGCCGTCGGCCGCGCCGGGCGCCACCCGCAGGTTATGGATGCCGCCGGCATTGCCGGTGGATTGCAGGCCGAGCTTGCGTGCCGAATAGCTGCCCAGCACGTAGCGCGCCAGCACGCCACCCTCAACCAGTGCGCTGTCGCGCGTGGCCACGCCTTCTGCATCGAAGTTGCCCGAGGCATGACCTCGCTGCAAATGCGGCTTTTCGTCGATATGCAGCCATGCCGGCATGATCGCCTTGCCGGCATGGTCGAGCAGGAAGCTGGCGCGGCGATACAGCGCGCCGCCGCTCACCGCGCCGACCAGATGGCCGACCAGCCCGCGCGCGATCTCCGGCGCGAACAGCACCGGGCATTCGCGGGTGGTCAAGCTGCGTGCGTCCAGGCGCGCCAGCGTGCGCTCGGCGGCCTTGTCGCCCAGCGCCTTGGCGCTCATGAAATCACCGGCGTCGCGCGCGCTGTCGTACCAATAGTCGCGCTGCATGCGCTCGCCTTCACCTGCGATCAACGACAGCGACAGCGAATGCCGCGTGCCGCGCTCGCGGCCCAGGAAGCCATGCGAGTTCGCGTATACCGACAGACTCTCGCCTGCCTGCACGCCGGCACCGTCGGAGTTCGCGATGCCCGCATGCGCGCGGCCGGCATCCTCGATGCGCCGGCCCAGCTCGATGGCCTCTGCGGTATCGATGGCCCAGGGGTGCCACAGGTCGAGGTCGGGGAAATCCCTGGCCATGCGCGCGGCATCGGCCAGACCCGCGGCCGGATCCTCCTCGGTGAACCTGGCGATGGCGCAGGCCTGGTCCAGCGTGGCCTGGATCGAATCGGGGTTGAGGTCGGCCGTACTGGCCGAGCCCTTGCGCTGGCCGAAGTAGACGGTGAGACCGAAGCCACGGTCGCGGGTGTGCTCCACCGTCTCCACCTCGCCCAGGCGCACGTTCACGTTGAGGCCGGTATCGATGCTTGCGGCCACCTCGGCGGCGCTGGCGCCGGCCGCGCGGGCGCGACGGATCACGTCCTCGGCGAGGTTGGCGAGGCGGTCCAGTTCCTCAAGGCTGCGGTCGGTGCTGGTGGCAATCTCGCTCACGGGAAGCTCTCAGGCAAGTCAACGGGTTGGATACAAACGGGTAGAATGCACGATCCGCGCCGTGCCGTCTCCACATGGGGGCGCCATGGCCCACCCGCAACGTACCGCGGAGCCACAGCGCATGTCGGTCGTCCCCGGCCTCTACCGCCACTACAAGGGCCAGCGCTACCGCGTGCTGGGCACCGCACGCCACAGCGAGACGGAAGAATCGTTGGTGGTGTACCAGGCGCTGTACGGCGAGCACGGCCTGTGGGTGCGCCCCGCGGCGATGTTTGCCGAAAGCGTCACCGTGGACGGCGCGCGCCTGCCCCGTTTCGCGCTGGAACAGGCCGAACCTGGCTTGCTCGAAAGCCCGCGCCTGCTGGAAAACCAATGAACCGCAATTACACCGACGACCCCGATCACGACTACGGCCCCACCCGCACGCAACAGCGCCGCGACGCGCTGGCCGTGCTGGAGCTGGCCAACCAACTGGTCGAGCTGCCGCCGACACGACTGGCGAAGCTGGACTTGCCCGACGACGTGCGCGACGAGATCGCCCATTTGCGCCGCATCACCTCGCACATCGCGCGCAAGCGCGAGCTGGCCTTTCTCGCCAAGCTGATGCGCCGCCACGACACCGAGGCCTTCGACTCGGTGCGCGCCGCACTGGGCGAGAACCGCGACCGCCAGCGGCAGGAGACGGCCGCGATGCATCGCATGGAAGCGCTGCGCGAACGCCTGTTGGGCGACGATGGCGATGCGGCGGCTTCGGAACTGATCGAGCAGCACCCCGGCGTGGACCGTCAGCACCTGC
The DNA here is from genome assembly GCF_014842995.1 of Rhodanobacter sp. 7MK24. Taxonomy (GTDB): domain Bacteria; phylum Pseudomonadota; class Gammaproteobacteria; order Xanthomonadales; family Rhodanobacteraceae; genus Rhodanobacter_A. The sequence continues at coordinate 344,825 of NZ_JACYXL010000001.1, read as the reverse complement.
GTGCCTTGATCCGCCAGGCACGCGTCGAAAAAACCACGCCGAACAAACCGCCACGTGCATACCGCGAGCTGTTCCAACTGCTCAAGTCGATGCAGGGCGACGAAACGTAAAAACGCACCAGCCGGCGTACACGGGCCGAACCGTCACGACGGATCAGACCGCGGCGAGATCCTCTGCTCCAGCCATCACGCGGTTGCGGCCGCCGCGCTTGGCGCCGTACAGCGCGGCATCAGCCTCGGTGCAAAGGCGATGCAAGTCGTGGCCGGTGGTGTCGGTGAAAGCCAGCCCGACACTAGTGGACACCGTCACGATCACACCATCCAGCTTCACCACGGTGGCTTCGATGGCGGCGCGCATGCGCTCCGCGATGGCGGCGCCCTGCTCACGCGAGCAATCCACCAGCAGGATGCCGAACTCCTCACCGCCGAGGCGGCCGAACAGGTCGACGGTACGTAGGTGCTGCTTGCAGGCTTCAACCACGCGGCACAACACTTCGTCGCCCATGGCATGGCCATGGGTATCGTTGATGCTCTTGAAGTGGTCGAGGTCGATGATGGCCACGCAGGCAGCGCCCTTCCGTCTCTCCAGCTGGTGCAACACGCGCCCGGCTTCACTCATGAAGTGCTGGCGGTTAGAGATGGCGGTCAGACCGTCGAGGTGCGACAACCGCTTGAAGCGCAGTTGCGAACGCTTGAGCCGGAACATCCACACCGCACCGAAACCCAGCACCATGAGCAGCAACACAAGGTAAAGCCGGTTAGCCTCGGCGGTCTTCGCGTCCAGCTTCTGCCGCGCGCGCAAGCCGGCGTTTTGCTCGCTCAGCTTTTCCGTCTCCAGTCTCTGCAAAAGTACACGCTGCTGGACCGTTTCGTAAGCCAGCGCACGCGCGTGGATATCGTCGAGGTAGACCTTGTCCAGCGCCGTAAAGTTCTCGTGATAATCGAGTGCAGCAGCAGTATTTCCCTGCTTTTTCTCGATGAGATAAAGCACCTCGTATGCATCCTTCAGCCACAAATCGAAGTCACTCGACCGTCCCGCCGCGATGATGGAAAGCGCCGCCTTCCGGGCAGCATCATCCTCGCCCAAAGCATCCAGCGCCCTTGCTCTTATCTCCAGCATGGTCAGCTTGTTGGAAACGTAGCCAGAAACATCCACACGTGACTGGATCTGGTCGAGCAGAGCCAACGCCTTACGCGGCTCCTTCCCATGGGCGTACAGGTCAGCCAAGTCAACAGCAATACCCGTGTTATAAAGCGGCTCCGTAGCCACCGGGCAAGCCTCAAACGCCTGCTGAAGCTCCGGGCTGTCGGGCTTGAGTCTGTGACCATTGAAGAGCACTTCAACCAGAATCGCGGTTGCATAACATCGACTGTCTACCGCGGGGTCGGTCGCCATCGCCATGTGCGCATAACGCACGGCCAAGTCCGTCTGGCCAGCCAAACCCATCGCTTGCGACAGATTCAGAAGTAGTGAATAGCGAACCTTGGCATCGGTAATTTGCGGCAACCGCACAGCAAGCCGGTCCGCCAGATCAAACGCCTCGGTGTAACGATGGGTAATTCCATACTGGCTCAACAGCATGGCTGAAGCGCGATCTGCCAACTGCGGATTGCCGGAGTGCAGCGCGATATCCTTGAGCAGCGCCTCCGACTTTTCATAATCGCTTTCGTACTTGGCCTCCCATGCGTTGAGAAAACGCAGGTGCCATTGTTGATCCGGCGTCAGGCTAGAGGCTTGCTGATTGAGCTGAGCCAGCAATTGCAAGGAACGCGAATGATCCGTGACCTGCAGATCCCAGGTCTGTTTGAGCAACGCGTCCGGATCGGTGGCGGAAGTCGACGCAAAAGCAGCCTGCAAGCACAGGCAACCTGCGAAGGTCGCGCCTGCTACCCATTGCCCCCAATTGCTTGGTCGCCGAAGCATATGGCTTCACTTGCCAGGCTTCGGCTCAATGAGACGTATTTGCGGGCGGTTGCGATGGCGATCTTTCGGGCGGGTGACGCTCCGGCTTGGGAGGATCGCATTCACCGTCGTCGTCTCCCTCGTGACCCGGTGCGTGCGTCTGCTGCACCTGGGTTGTCTCTTGGAGCTTCAATTCTTTGCGCAGCGACGCGCCATCGCCCTGAACCACCGCCTCCGTAAGTTCGACGCTCGCCTGAGTCTGTTCCAGCACGGCTTTCAATTCATCGACCTGCGCATAACGCAGCGATGCATCGCTACCGATGGCTTCCAGCAATTCGATCGTATCAGCCATGTTCTCCCCCCGTTCCCTTGATCGCAAGGCGCCTTCACGGCCCAGTCCCAGAATCTGGACCGCGATGTCAACCTAAGCCGCCGCATCCGGATGCCTGTTGCCACTCCAGCATGGCACGGTTCGGTTGCAAGGTCACGATGCCCCCCGATTTCCTCGGCGGCGATGAGCGCTTCAATTAGTCCATACAAGGCAACGCATGGTTGCTCGGCACACAGCGTGACCCCGATGGACAGCAATCCCCTGCTCTGGCTGGCCATCTTTCACAGCCGCTCCAGCAGAGCACGGCAGGTCGGAGCAGTATCGAAACACTCCACGAATAGCTGGCGGAGGCGATCTCAAGGCAAGTATCCCCCGGCAAAGCTGGGGTTTTAGCTGTGTAAGCCGCTCAAAGAGGCTGAATCGGGATCGCTAACTCAACCCCAGCCATAGGCCCCACCTTTCGGTGACGGGCGTCATCGCAGTCGCTTCAATTGCTCCAACCGGTGATCCTCGGCCTCTTGGCTGCGGATGTACGCTCGGATCACTTCTTCTCTTCGTCGCGCTCCACCGTCGAGACAAAATAGCCCCGCGCCCAAAAACTTTGCCTCACGAAGTTCCGCTTGTGTTCCCCATACACCTGCGCCAGGTGGCCGGTGGACTCCCGGAGTCATCAGATTTCTATGGCCTCCCCGGCGAGCCGGCGGATTCCCATGCTGGCCTAGCTTTCTTTCCCTGTCCGCAAAAGACCAGAAATGGGCACGCCCTTCGTCAGGCTGCCACGAGATCCTCGACGCCGCTGGCCGCCACACGGTTGCGCCCACCCCGCTTGGCACCGTACAGCGCCGCGTCGGCAGCGGAACAAAGGTGGTGCAAGTCGTGTCCGGCGGTATCGGTGAAAGCAACGCCGATGCTGGTTGAAACGGCTACGATCACACCATCGAGTTCCACTACGGTGGCCTCGATGGCCGCTCGGATGCGTTCGGCAATCGCCATACCATGCTCGTGCGAACAATCCGTCAGCAGGATGCCGAACTCCTCGCCGCCGAGGCGGCCGAACAGGTCGACGGTGCGTAGGTGTTGATTGCAGGCAATAACCACGCGACGCAGCACCTCGTCTCCCATGGCATGGCCATAGGTATCGTTGATGCTCTTGAAATGGTCGAGGTCGATGATGGCCACGCAGGCTGCGCCTTTCCGCTTCTCAAGCTGGTGCAGCAGGCGCTCGGCTTCGACTATGAAGTGCTGGCGATTGTAGATGGCGGTGAGGCCATCGAGGTGCGACAACCGCTTGAAGCGCAGTTGCGAGCGCTTGAGCCGGAACATCGCCAACGCACCGAAGCCCAGCGCCATAAGCAGCAGCACGAGGTAAAGCCGGTGGGCCTCTGCCGTCTTGGCATCTAGCATCTGCAGCGCGCGCAACCCGGCGTTCTGCCTGCTCAGCTTTTCGGTCTCCAGCTTCTGCAACAACACATGCTGCTGCACTGCTTCATAGGCCAGGGCTCGCGCATGAGTATCGTCGAGGTAGGCCTTGTCCAGTGCAGCGAACTTCTCGTAATAGTCGAGGGCAGCGGCGGTATGGCCCTGCCTTTTCTCGATGCGGTAAAGCACCTCGTAAGTGTCTTTCAGCCACGCATCGATATCACTCGATTTCTTCTCGGCAACCACGGCCAACGCCGCCTGCTTGGCAGCATCATCGTCGCCCAGGGCGGCCAACGCCTGCGCCCTGTTTACCAGAGCCGACAATTTGGCTGGAACATAGCCGTTGGCCTCCAGGCTGGACTCGATGCTGTCGAGCAACGCCAACGCCTTGCGCGGTTGCCCTCCGTTCGCATACAGATCGGCGAGTGTTAGCACCAGTTGCGTGTGGTACACCGGCTCACTAGCCGCTGGACAAGTATCTAGAGCCTGTTGCAACTCCGGGCTATCAGGCTTGAGCCTCTGGCCGTTGTAGAGCGCCGAGACTAGAAAGGCAAAGGTCCGGCACGAACCCTCCCCCGCAGGAATGGCAGCCAAAGCCATGTGCGCATAGCGCACAGCCAAGTCGGCCTGTCCGGCCAAGCCCAAGGTACTCGACAGGTTCACCAACAGGGTCGAACGAATCTTCGTATCCGTCACCTGTGGCAAGCGCTCCGCGACGCGGTTGGCTAGCTCAAATGCTTCCGTGTAACGCCGGGTGAGTCCAAGTTGGCCCAGCAGCAAAGCAGATGCACGATCCACCCACGCCGGATCACCGGATCGCCGGATGATGTCCTGAAGCAAAGCCTCTGACTTGACGTAGTCACTCTCGTACATGGCCTCCCAGGCATTCAGGAATCGCAGGCGCCACTGCTGGTCCGGTGTCAGGCTGGATGCTTGTTGATTGAGTTGGGCCAGTTGCTCAAGATATCTGAGGTGATTCTTGAGTTGCAGATCCTGGGTCTGCTTGAGAAAGGCATCCGGATCTGCGATGGGCGTGGCAGCAAAGCCCACTTGCCAGCACAAACAGCTGGCAAAGCCTATGCGTGCAGCGCATCTCCGCAGGCTAATTGGCCACCGGAACATGCTGCACACCAGCGGGCGTCAGGGTGACACGTCTCACTGGAAGGACAAGGACGACGGATGGTCGGAGTGGCAGCGCTCCGACTGCGGAGCTTCCTCTTCCTCCTCTTCGTCGGGCTCCTGCCCGGGAAGCTGAGTCGGTGACTGGGGAGTTTGGGGCACTTGCTGGATGCCCAGTTCCACCCGCAGCGACGCGCCGTTACCCGCTGCCACGGCCGTCATCAGTTCGGCGCTGGCATGCGTCTGCTCCAACACTCCATTCAATATGTCAGCCGAGGCGTAGCGCAGCGACGCATCGCTGCCGATGGCTTCAAGCAATTCAATCGTATCGGTCATCTTGTTCCCCTGTTTCCTTATATTCGGGCAGCACTACCGCGCCGCACCATCTCGCCTCAGGCCGCTGCGCCTTCCTTCTCCCTTGCATCCAGCGTTTGCAGCCGCTCCAGCATCGCACGGTTCGGCTGCAAGGTCACGGCTGGGGGAAGCACCACGGTTTCCTCGGCGGTCAACGGCACCTCGGCCAGTTCGCGCAAGGTAATGCGCTGGATGCGCGGCCGCTCAATGGGCAAGGTGGCACCGCGATAAATGATGACTTCATGTTCCAGCGGGTAGTCCTGCCCCAGCCGCTCCACCAAAAGTGCCCGGTAGGCCAGGCCAGCGTCGAAACGCCCCACCGAACGGTTGCCGATCACCCCCACCTGCCACAGCACTAGATAACCGGCCGGGTCGATGCGCCGCTCGCAGTACAGCAGCTGGCTGGCCTCGAAGTGCTGGCAGCCGTAGCGGCCGGGGTCGAAGCCGAGATCGGCGTAAAGGGAGTCCTCGGCAGAGATGCCCGGCTCCATGTGCGCCTCGTAACCTTCCGCGTGGGCCTGCTCGATCACCTTGTGCGGCGACCATGCAAAGATGCCCGGGTGACCATAGAACACGCCGCAGACCCGCTTGCCAGTGCGCAATTCGGCCATCATCAACGCCACCCACTCACGGTAGGTCTTTATGCGCGGCTTGCCCTCGGCATAGTAGGGCTGCAGGCTGCGCACGTCCGGGTGCATACGTTTCAACCACTCCTCCGCGATGGCGTCGGAGAGCGCGGCGAACACCACGTCCGCCTGCACGATATGGCTACGCGCCAGCGGGGTGAGGTGGGAGCCCAGCGTCATGCCCAGGCCCACGCAGGCCAGGCGGCCACGGCCGGGAACGTTCAGGGAAGGAAGAATGGTGTTGGTCATCAGGCGATCTTAGCGAACTTTCCTCCCTGCGCCTGCGGTGGCATGGAGGGACGCAGCATTTCAGTGCATTGCTTAGCTCAGGCCATCGCCAGGCTTTCTACACCCGTCATCACGCAGTTGCGCCCGTCATGCTTGGCCCGGTACAAGGCGGCGTCGGCCTCCGTACAGAGGCGATGCAAGTCATGGCCGATGCCATCGGTAAAGGCCAGGCCGATGCTGGTGGAAACCGTCACGATCACGCCATCGAGTTCCACCACAGTGGCCTCGATGGTGGCGCGGATGCGTTCGGCAATCGCCACGCCCTGCTCGCTAGAACAGTCCACCAGCAGGATGCCGAACTCCTCGCCGCCGAGACGACCGAACAGGTCGGCGGTGCGCAGGTGTTGGCGACAGGCATCCACCACGCGGCGCAGCACCTGGTCGCCTGTGGCATGGCCGTGGCTGTCGTTGATGCGTTTGAAGTGGTCCAGGTCGATGAAGGCCAGGCACGCCGCGCCCTTGCGCTTCTCCGACTGGCGCAGCGCGCGATCGGCCTCACCCATGAAGTGCTGGCGGTTGTAGATGGCGGTCAGTCCATCGAGGTGTGACAGTCGCTTGAAGCGCAGCTGCGAGCGTTTGAGCCGGAACATCCATAGCGCGCCGAAGCCCAGCGCCATGAGCAGCAGCGCGAGGTAAAGCCGGTTGGCCTCGGCCGTCTTGGCGTCCAGTTGCTGCTGCGTGCGCAGGTCGGCGTTCTGCTGGCTCAGCTTTTCCGTCTCCAGCTTCTGCGCCAGCACGTGCTGCTCCACCGCTTCGTACGCCAAGGCGCGTGCATGGATGTCGTCGAGGTAGGCCTTGTCTAGCGCAGCGAACTTCTCGTAGTTGCCGAGCGCGGCAGCGGCATTCCCCTGCTTTTTCTCGACGCGGTAGAGCACCTCGTAGGCTTCCTTCAGCCAGGCGTCGATGTCGCCCGATTTCCCCTCGGCGACGACTGCCGATGCCAACCGCCTGGCGGCATCGTCCTCGCCCAAGGCAGCCAGTGCGGATGCTCTGTCAACCAACGCCGACAATCTGGCTGGAACATAGCCATTGGTGTCGATTCTGGGCTGGATCCGGTCGATCAGCGCAAGCACCTTGCGCGGCTGCCCTTCCTGCAGGAGCAGGTCGGCGAGTATGAGTTGCAAGTTGGTGTTGTACAGCGACACCGTGGTCACCGGGCAGGCCTCGAAAGCCTGTTGCAGCTCCGGGCTGTCGGATTTGAGCCGCTTGCCGTAGTACAGCACCTCGACCAGTATCGAAGTGGGGTAGCACTGGCTTTCGCCGGCAGGAACGGTCGCCATCGCCATGCGCGCGTAGCGCACGGCCAGATCGGTCTGACCGGCGGATCCCATCACCTGGGACAGGTTGGACAGCAGCAGGCGGCGATCCTTGGCATCCGTGACCTGGGGCAGGCGCGCCGCGACACGATTGGCCAGCTCGAACGCCTCGGTGTAATGCCGGGCAGCCCCGAGCTGGCTCAGCAGCGCGGCAGAGGCATGGTTCGCCAACTGCTGATTGCCGGAACGCTCGATGACATCACTGAGCATGGCCTCCGACTTGGCGTAGTCCCCCTGGTACATGACCTCCCAGGCGTTGAGATAGCGCATCTGCCATTGCTGGGCGGGCGTCAGGTTGGCGGCCTGCTGGTTGAGCTGGGCCAGCACTTGCAAGGATCGCGCGTGATCCGTGACCTGCAGTGCATAGATCTGCTTGATCAGGGCATCCGGATTGGCCAAGGCCGCAACGGCCAGGCCGGTCTGCCAGCACAGGCAGCCTGCGAGGGCCGCCCACGCGAGCCGCGTTCTGGTGCTGCCGAATAGCCAAGCCATGCCCCCACCCCCATGAACTCGCGCAACAACAGGTCACATCCGGCCTCCGCCCGCGGCACCTGTCCGTTGCCCGCTCCATCCTCCACAGCCGTACAAGCATGGCATGGTTCGCCTGCGAGGTCACCGAGGCGCTCGTAGCGCCTCGCCATCCATGCCATCAGGCACGGTTGCGCCGCAGCGCGGCTCGCTAGGCTAGGGCTTTTCCACGCGAGGACACACCCGTGCGCAAGCCGCTGCAAACGAGCCTGCTGGCAGCCCTGCTGTTGGCCGGTTTCCACCACTCGGCACTGGCTGCCGACAAGAAGCCGCCAGCGGCGGAAGCACCAGGTACCGGCAATGGCTTCCAGTTGCCACCTTTCCCAGCCGACGCGCATGTTGCGCAATCCGCCACGGCCGGCGGCCATACGTTGTCGTACACCGCCACCGTGGGCTCGCTGCCTGTGCGCGACGACACGGGCAAGGTGATCGCTCAAGTGATGTTCACCGCCTACACCATGCCCGGCAAAAATCGCCCGGTGACCTTTGCGCTGAATGGCGGCCCGGGCGCCTCCTCGGTGTACCTCAACCTCGGCGCCATCGGCCCGAAGAAGGTGAACTTCGGCGTGGAAGGCGACAACCCGTCCGACCCCGCCATGCTGCACGACAACCCCGGCACCTGGCTGGGCTTCACCGATCTGGTGTTCATCGACCCGGTAGGCACCGGCTTCAGTCGCGCGCTGGTGGACGACAAGGAAGCCACCAAGGATTTCTACAGCACCAACAGCGACATCCATTACCTCTCGCGCATCATCTACGACTGGCTGCTCAAGAACGGCCGCATGGAGTCGCGCAAGTACCTGGTGGGCGAGAGCTACGGCGGCTTCCGCGGCCCGCGCATCACCGACTATCTGCAGACCCAGTTGGGCGTGGCGATGAACGGCGTGGTGCTGCTGTCGCCCTACCTCGATCCAGCAGCGTCGGACGACGAGAATGTCTCGCCGCTGCCGTGGATGCTCACCCTGCCGTCCATCGCCGCCGCGCACCTGGAGCGCGAGGGCAAGCTCGACGCGCAATCGATGCAATCCATCATCGACTACACGCGCACCACCTATGCCGACACGCTGATGCAGGGTCGCAGCAACCCGGCTGCTACCGACGCGATGATTCGCAAGGTGACCGCACTCACCGGCCTCGACCCGTTGTTCGTACAGCGCTCGGGCGGCCGGCTGGAAACCCAGGCCTACCTGCGCGAGGTGTACCGCGCCGAAGGCAAGCTGGGTAGCCGCTACGACTCCAACGTCACTGCCTGGGATCCCTTCCCCTACGCGCCGCATCAGACCTCGGGCGACCCCATCCTCAATGGCATCATCGCCCCCACCACCACCGCGATGGTGAACTTCGTCACCCAGACCGTAGGCTGGAAATACGACGGACGCTACAGCGCGCTGAGCTACGACGTGGGTCGCATGTGGCACGACGACGAAGACGCCAACAACGGCTCGGTGGCGCAACTGCGCGAAGCGGTGGCGAACGACCCCGGCCTGCGCGTGCTGATCGCCCACGGTTGGGATGACCTCTCCTGCCCGTTCATGGCTTCGGTGCTGATCGTGGACCAGATGCCTGCGATGGGCGACCCGACCCGCGTACAGGTGAAGGAATACCCGGGTGGCCATATGTTCTATGCGCGGCCGTCGAGCCAAGCAGACCTGCTGCGGGACGTGAAGACCTTGTACGGGGTGAATTGAGAACGCGTTGCCCGTTCCCGCAAGCGGGAGCGGGCGCCTTTCACGCCGCCCACCACGCTTTCGCACCATAATCGCCATCCACATCCACGTCGGCGATGAGGTGCACCATGAAGACCGTCACAGCCAGTCTGCTTGCATTGTCTCTCGCGGCAATCTCGACTGCTGCATCCGCACAGACGCCGCCGCATGTGCCCGCCTATACGCCCATGCGTCCGGTTTCCGACTGCCTGCGCACCGACCGCATCACCGAGTGGCACCTGGTGGACTCGCGCACGATCACCGTGCGCAACGGCCCCAACCGCTTCCTTGTGAAGCTGCAAGCCTCTTGCCCTCAGCTGAGCTACGGGCCGCCCACCCTGCGGTTCGGGACCAGCAAGGCAAACCAGGGGACCGCTCCCTTCAGCATCTGCGGCGAGGCGGGCGAATCGGTGCGTTCGACGCAGCCACCGCCCTGCCCGATCCAGTCAGTGCGCCAGCTCGACAAGACCACGTTCGACAAGCTCAGCGCACATGCCAAGCGCAACGGCAGCGGTGCGGATCAACCCACGCAGCCCTGAGTACCTGAAAGCAAAGAGCCCGGCAGATGCCGGGCTCTTCGTTTACCTTGCTACGAACGGTCAGTTGCCGTAGTAGGGCGCGCTGCCCACATACTGCGTGGGATAGCCGTTGCTGTAAATCACCGTGGTCTGCGGCGGCGGAGCAGCCTGATACACCACCGTGGCGGGCGGCCCGTACACCACCGGCGCCGGCGCGTAATACACCGGGGGCGGCGGCGCCAGGACACTTCCTACGACGCCGGCCACTGCACCTGCGACGATTGCACCGGCGATCCAACGGCCACCCACCCAGTGACCACCACCGTGGTAGTAGCCGCCATGGTAACCGCCGTAGTAACCGCCATGGCCCCAGTCATGCGCGGACGCGCTCAGCGGCAACGCCACCGCCGCGGCAACAGCCATACCGATAGCCAAAACCTTGCCGACATTACGCTTGGACATGGGGAAAACCCTCCTGTTGATCTGCGGAACAGATGCTCGGACTTCCGCACTTAATCCGAACTGAAGGGTTCAAGATTTCGGCCGGGCCTCGCTCCACGGATTGAACTCGCCTTCAGGCTTGCGATGGCGCAGCAGCCAGCAGCCGTGGATGTCGGCGCGGCGGGCGAAGTCGAACGGAATGCTGGCGGCACTCCAGTCTTCGATGTCGAAGCGTTCCGCCAGCGTGGCTTCGTCCAGCTTGAAGCGACGGAAGTTGTTGGAGAAAACGATCACGCCATCGTTGGTCAGCCGTTCGGCGCAGGCCTCGAGCAGGGCGACGTGATCGCGCTGTACGTCGAAATCGTCGGCGCGCTTGGAGTTGGAGAAGGTCGGCGGATCGACATAGATCAGGCCGTAGTGCGCACGATCCTGGCGCAGGAAACTCACCGCATCGGCCTGCATCAGCCGATGCCTGGCGCCGGTGAAGCCGTTGAGCGCCAGGTTGCGCGAAGCCCATTCGAGATAGGTGGCCGACAGGTCCACGCTGGTGGTATCGCGTGCGCCACCCGCCGCCGCGTATACGCTGGCGGTGGCGGTATAAGCGAACAGGTTGAGGAAGCGCTTGTTCGCTGCCAGCTCGCGCAAACTGGCCCGCACCAGCCGGTGGTCGAGAAACAAGCCGGTGTCCAGGTAGTCGGTGAGGTTGACGCGGAATTGCAGGCCGCCCTCCTCCACTTCCAGGAACTCGCCACGCTGGTCGAACTGCCCGTACTTGGAGCCCCCCTTGCCGCGCTCGCGCGTCTTGAGTGCGATGCGCTCGCGCGGCACCGCGAACACTTCGCCGGACACGCGCGCGATCTCGCGCAAACGCTGGCGCGCCACCTCGGCCGGCACGTCGGCGGGGGCGCGGTATTCCTGCACGTGCAGCCAGGTGTCGCCGCCTTCGCGGGCGTAGACGTCGACGGCGGCGGCGTATTCGGGCAAGTCCTGGTCATAGGCGCGCCAGCAATGAATGCCCTCGCGCGCTAGCCGCTTGCGCAGATGCTTGAGGTTCTTCTCGAGCCGGTTCTTCAGCATCTGCGCGCCGGCAGAGAGCGGCTTCGGTTCGCGCGGCGCCTCGTCACGCGCACGGATTTCGAACGTGAGCAGTTGGGTTTCCAGCGCGCCGTTGTAGAGCGCGTATTTCTTTTCGGCATGCAGGCCCAGTGCACGCCCCAGCTCCGCATCGCCTGCCAGCACGGCGGCGCGCCAGCCTGCGAATTGCGTGCGCAGGCGTTCGCCCAGCGCATGGTAAAGCGCAGGCATCTGCGCGCGTTCGCCCAGCCGCTCGCCATACGGCGGATTGGTGATCACGAGGCCGCGCGCCACGCCTGCCGGCGGTTCGGCATGCGCCATGTCGCGCTTTTCCAGCGTGAAGAAACCGGCCACAGCCGCCTCCTGCGCGTTGCGCTTGGCGGTCTGCACCATGCGCGGGTCGGCGTCGCTGCCGAAGAAGCAGGGACGCAACTGCTTCAGCCCCGTTTCGGCGCGCTGGCGCGCCTCGTCCAACAGCCCGCGCCACAGCGCGATGTCGTGCTGCTGCCAGCCGAGGAACCCGTAGTAGTCGCGACGCCAGCCCGGCGCCACGTCGGCTGCCATCAGCGCAGCCTCGACCAGCAAGGTGCCCGAGCCGCACATGGGGTCGAGCAGTGCGCCGCCATCGGCGTAGATTTCCGGCCAGCGCGCGCGCAGCAGCATGGCGGCAGCAAGGTTTTCCTTCAGCGGCGCTTCGCCCTGCAATTCGCGCCAGCCGCGGCGATGCAGCGGGGAACCGGCCAGGTCCAACGACAGCGTGGCGCGGTCGCGCTTCAGTCGCAGGTTGAGGCGCACGTCCGGTTCTTCGGTGTCCACGCCGGGACGGGTGCCGCCCTGCTGGCGAAACTGGTCGACTACCGCGTCCTTCACCCGCTGGGCGAGGAACTGGCTGTGCGTGAGCTTGCTCAGCGCGGTGTGCGCATCCACCGCCAGCGTGGCGTGCGCGGCGAGGTGCTTCGACCAATCGATGGCCTGCACGCCGGCATACAGCGCATCGTCCGTGGCCGCGTCGAACTCGGTCAGCGGCAACAGGATGCGACTGGCGAGGCGCGACCATAGACAGGCGCGATAGGCGGTTTCCAGCGGGCCGGCGAAATGCACGCCAGCCAGCGCCTCGCGAACTTCCTCTGCGCCCAGCGCCGCCAGTTCGTCGCGCAGCAGGTATTCCAGGCCCTTGGGACAGGTGGCGAACCAGCGGCTCATGCCAGTGCTCCCAGCAGGGTGTCGAACTGCGCGGCGATCGCGTCCATGCTCGCCAGCAGCCGGTGGTCATCGTCCAGCAACAACAAGGGCAGCCGGCGACGCTCGGCAAAAGCCTGCACGCCCGCCACAGGGCAAAGCTCGTCGCGCCAGCCATGGACCATCAGCGTGGGCACACCGGCGCGAAGGTCCAGCGCCTGCGGACAGTCAGGAATCGCGGGCGGCGTGGCGAGCAGGAACAAGGCAGCCACTGGTGCCTCCAGCGAAACCAGCGCCGAAGCGAACGCCCCCATGCTGGAACCCACCAGCACGGGCGGTGCATCGCAGGCCGCGATGGCGGCGCGCAGGCGGGCCACACGCGGCGTCACCGCGCTGGCGTAACCCGAGGCGTCATCCGCGCCGAAATCGGGGCGTTCGGTGCGCCAGCCCCGCGCCTCGGCCCGGGCGGCCAGCGCGCTGATCTTGGTGGCGCCCGGACCGGAATCCGAACCGTGCGAAAGGATGATCTGGCCGCGCATGGCGGTCTCCGGTACAGGCTGCAGGACGCCCATGATAACTGGCCGCCATGCGAGACTAGCCGCATGCCTGCGCTTTCCATCCATGACCAACCCCTGCCCTATGCGGCGAAACTGCCCGAGCGTCCCGCCAGCGCGGTGACCCTGGTGGTGATCCACTGCACCGAGCTGCCCGACCTCGCGACCGCGCGCGAGTACGGCGAAAAAGTGCTGTACGACAGCGGCGCCGGCAACAGCGGCCACTACTACATCGACCGCGACGGTGCCGCCTACCGCTACGTGCCCGGCACCCGCGTGGCCCACCACGTGCGCGGGCACAATGCCGAGTCCATCGGCATCGAACTGGTGAACTCCGGCCGCTTCCCGCACTGGTTCGACTCGCGCCGGCAGGCCATGGACGAGCCATACACTGCCGCCCAGATCACCACGTTGCGCGAACTGCTGGCGGCGCTGCAACGGGAATTTCCGAACCTGCACCGGATCGCCGGCCACGAGGATCTCGACACCGCGATGGTGCCGGCCAGCGACGATCCGGCCAAACAGGTATGGCGCAAGCGCGATCCCGGGCCGCTGTTCCCGTGGGATGCCGTCGTACCCGACAGTGGACTGCAGCGGCTGCGCCAGACTGCGGCGATATCCATCGACCCGTAACCATGTCGGAGTTCAGGGTCCAGTCCTTGCTGAAGTCGACCACCGTTGCGGTGCACGACGTGTGCTGCCGCGGCGAGTGCCGTCATCGCAGCGCCGAGGAATGCGCATCCTCCACCCAACTGGTGTTCCCTTATCGCGGGCTGTATCTGCGCCATGTCGGCAGCGTCCAGTCGGTGGCCGACGCCAATCATGTGCTGTTCTTCAATGCCGGCGAGGGTTACCAGGTCAGCCATCCGGCGACCGGTGGCGATGCCTGCCTGTCGCTGACGGTGTCGCAATCGCTGCTGCGCGAGCTCGCGCCCGCCGCGATGTTGCAGCGGCGCGACCAACCCGTGTTTCATCACCAGGCACTGCGCATCGACGAACGCGCCCAGGTGCTGGTGGCGCTGCTGCGCCACAGTCTGCGTCACGGCGGCATCGAGCCGCTGGAAGCCGAGAGCCTCGCCCTGACCCTGGTCGGCCGCAGCCTCGGCCCGCGCACCACCCACGCGCCCGGCGCGACTCCTGCGCGACGGCGGCTGGTGGATCGGGTGAAGCTGCTGCTCGCCAGCGACCTCACCCGACGCTGGACGCTGGCGGAGATCGCGGCGGAAATCGGCGGCTCACCGGTCTACCTCACCCAGGCCTTCCAGCAGGTCGAAGGCATGCCGTTGTACCGCTACCACCTGCGCCTGCGCCTGGCGCGCGCGCTGGATCTGATCGCCGACTGCGAGGATGTCGCTGCACTGGCACAGGACCTGGGCTTCTCCAGCCACAGCCATTTCAGCTCGGCGTTCCGCCAGGCCTACGGGCGCACGCCCTCGGAATTCCGCCAGGCCGTGGTCGCAGGCATGCTGTGAATCGCTAAAGATTCTGACAGCCGCTGCCGGCGGCTGGTGGTCTCCTATCCCTGCCCGATCGTGGGCATCTGCCGGAAACCCGCCATGAAAGAAACCACCTGTGCCGCCTGCGACTACCCGCTCGACGGCAACACCATCGCAGTCACCGTCGGGGGCCGCACCGTCGAAGTCTGCTGCGAGGAATGCGCGCAGAAGCTGCGCGAAGCGGAGGCCCGCTCGTGAGCGGCGAAACGTCGATATTCGCCAATCGGCAGGCGCCGGGCATCTCCCGGCGCCGTTTCCTTTCCCTGTCTGCCGGCGCGCTGGCCGGCGTATGTGCCGGCAGCTACGCCAGCGGCATCCGATTGCCATCCCCGCGCGCCGACAAGACGGCGATGGATGCAGCGCGCTTCCATGCCCTGCGTCGCTACACGCAAACGGCGTTCGGCCGCATCGCCCATGTCGAACAGGGCAGCGGACCGGCGGCGTTGTTCCTGCACGGCTTTCCGCTCAATGGCTTCCAGTGGCGTGGTGCGCTCGACCGGCTCGCCGCGTACCGGCGCTGCATCGCGCCCGATTACCTCGGACTGGGCTATACCGAGGTTGCCGACGGGCAGTCCTGTGCACCGCAAGCGCAAGTCGACATGCTTGTCGCCCTGCTCGACGCGCTCGGCGTCGAACACGCCGATGTGGTCGCCAACGACAGCGGCGGTGCCATTGCGCAACTGCTGCTCGCGCATCATCCCGAACGCGTGCGCAGCCTGCTGCTGACCAATTGCGACACCGAGCTGGACTGTCCGCCGCCGGCGCTTCTTCCGGTGATCGCGTTGGCGAAGCAAGGGCGTTTCGTCGACGACTGGCTGGGCAAGTGGCGCCACGACCACGTGCTCGCGCGATCGGCAGCCGGCATCGGTGGCATGTGCTATGCCGACCCCGCTGACCCTACCGATGAAGCCATCGAGACGTACTTCGCGCCGTTGCTGGCCTCGCAGCGCAGCCGCGACTGCGCGCATGCCTATGCCACTGCCTTGGAACACAACTCACTGTCCGGCATCGGCCCCGCGCTTGCCCGGTCCCGCGTGCCCGTGCGCATTGTCTGGGGCGATGCCGACACGATCTTTTCCGCCAACAATGCGGACTATCTCGCCCGCGCCTTCGGCCATTCGCTGGGTGTGCGCCGGCTGAAGGACAGCAAGCTGTTCTGGCCCGAGGAACGCCCGGACGTGATCGCCGAGGAAGCCCATCGACTGTGGACCACGCAAGGAGACAAAGCATGACGACGCAAACTTCCCGCCGCATCGCGGTATATGGCGCCTATGGCCATACCGGCCGCTTCGTGGTGACCGAGTTGCTTCGCCGCGGCTTCGTACCGGTCGCCTGCGGCCGCGATGCGGCAGCTCTCGAGGCGCTCGCCACGGCCACCGGCGCCGAAGTGCACACAGCTTCCGCCGACGATGCGGCCGCACTGGATGCCGCCTTCGCCGGCACCGCCGCGGTGCTGCATTGCGCCGGCCCCTTCCTCGACACCGCCAAGCCCGTGCTGGACGCGGCACTGCGCGCGCGCATCCACTACCTCGACGTGGCGGCGGAACAGCGCTCCGTGGCCGACACGCTGGCACGCGATGCCGAAGCCAGGGCCGCGGGCGTGACCGTGGTGCCGGCGATGGCCTTCTACGGCGGCCTTGCCGATCTGCTGGCCACCGCTGCGCTCGACGGCGCCACCGACGCGGATGCGATCGACGTCGCCGTGGCGCTCGACGGCTGGCACCCCACGCGCGGCACCCGCCTCACCGGCGACCGCAACCACTATCCGCGTACCTATATCGAACACGGCGAAACCCGCACCCTGCCCGATCCCGCACCGGTGCGCGAAACCGATTTCCCGGCCCCGTTTGGGCGACAGGAAACGGTACTGCTGACCTTGACCGAGGCTGTCGTGATTCCCCATCACCTCGCCTGCCGCAACCTGCATGCATGGATGAACCTGGCTCCGCTGCGCGACCTGCGCGACCCGGCCACGCCGCCGCCGGTCGGGGTCGACGACAGCGGCCGTTCGGCGCAGCGCTTCGTGATCGACGTGCGCGTGCGGCGCGGCCGCCATACCGGACGCGCCACCGCCAGCGGACACGATATCTACGCCGTCACCGCGCCACTGCTGGTCGAGGCGCTGCAGCGCATCCTCGACGGCCGGGTCCTTGGCTGCGGGGTGCTGGCTCCTGGGCAGGCATTCGACGCGCGCGACTTTCTGGCTGCGCTTGCGGCGGCCGGCGTCGTGGTGGCATTCGAGGCCGACGAGGAGAAGGAAATGGCCTAGGCACTCCCTGACGCAGTCTCCGAGGGCACCCCGGTATACTGGCGAACCCCCGCCAAGGACCCACCATGCGCGAAGAGCACGTCAACGAACTGGTCGAGCTGCTGCAGCTCGAACGGTTGGAGGACAACCTGTTCCGCGGCCAGAGCCGCGACATCGGCACGCGTTTCGTGTTCGGCGGCCAGGTGCTTGGGCAGGCGTTGTCGGCGGCACAGCAGACCGTCGATCCCTCGCGCGAGGCGCATTCGCTGCACGCCTATTTCCTGCGCGCCGGCGACATCGACGCACCGATCGTCTACAGCGTGGAGCGTGCCCGCGACGGCGGCACGTTCTCCTCGCGGCGGGTGCTGGCGATCCAGCACGGCCAGCCCATCCTCAACGGCTCGATCTCGTTCCAGGTTCCCGAAAAGGGCTTCGAGCACCAGACTGCCATGCCGGAAGTGCCCGCGCCGGAAGACGTGGAGACAATGCGCCCGCTGCCGCCCGACGAACTGGCCAAGCTGCCGGTGAAGCTGCAGCGCTGGCTGGGCATCGACGGCCCGTTCGAGTTCCGCCTGGTATGGCCGCGCGACGAGATGCACCCGGTGAAACGGCCGCCGATCCAGCACATCTGGTTCCGCCTGGCCGCGCCGATCAGCGACTCGGCGATCCTGCATCGCGCCCTGCTCGCCTATGCTTCGGACTTCCACCTGATCGGCACTGCCACCCTGCCGCACGGCATTTCCTATCTCACGCACAACGTGCAGATGGCCAGTCTCGACCACGCATTGTGGTTCCACCGCCCGTTCCGGGTGGACGAGTGGCTGCTGTACTCCTTCGACAGCCCCACCGCCCAGGGCGGCCGCGGGCTGGCGCGGGGTCAGATCTTCGACCGCACCGGCCGACTGGTGGCCTCCACTGCGCAGGAAGGCTTGATCCGACTGCGCAGTGAGTGAGAACAAGAACCTGCTTATGGCCCCCAAGTACCCCGCGCTGTCATCGAGCGGCCGCCATGCGGCAGCCCGTGGTGCCAGCGTGACCGGCCGTCAGCCCAAGCCGCGCGCCGCCGCATGGCGGCCGCTCGATGACAACCCGAAGGGCCGGGACTGTTCGCCCCCGGCCCGGCGTCATCACTCACTCGTGGACCGACGTCCACTCCTTCGTTCTTCCTTGGCCTGCGCGCAAACAGCTTCCGGCGTGGGTACTTGGGCGCCATAAACAGGCTCTGACATGCGCCAGATCTACACCTCGCCCCGCCCCGGCAACATCGACCGAGTAGTCGCCCTGATGGCCGAGCACGGCATCGCCACCCAGGTGGAGAACCGCTCCAGCTGGCGCACGCAAGGTCATCGGCGCTTCAGTTACCAGGAGCCGGACAGCGCACGCGACCATTGGGAACAGGTGTGGATCACCCATGCCGACGACTACACCCGCGCCCGCGAGCTGATGCGCGGGCTGGGCATCGAACCGGTGGTGCGCTTCGGCCAGGAACTGGCTGCGGCACGCAACCAATCCCCGCAGGCACGGCGCAAGTACACCGTGGCACGCGTGCGCCGTATCGTGATGCTGGCCATATTGGGCGCCTTTGCGCTGCTGGTGTTGCGTTATACGGGAGTGCTCTGAGCACTCCGTTCCGTGACGCGGCATGCGCACCGCGCGATTTTCCGGCCTAGAATCGGGCCATGCGCTCCGAACAAGTCCGGCTGTTCCAGACCCTGCCGCACGCCTGCGGCTACTACGCCGAACGCACGGCGCAGAACCTGGTGCTCGACCCGGCGGCGCCTCAATTGGATCGGCTGTACGGCCCTGCGCTGGAACGCGGTTTCCGCCGTGCCGGTGGGCACCTGTACTTCCCGCACTGCCCGGAATGCCGCGCCTGCACCCCATGCCGCATCGACGCGCTGCACTTCGCGCCGGATCGTTCGCAGCGGCGCTGCCTGAAGCGCAATGCCGACATCACGGTCACCGAATGCCAGGCCGGCTACAACGCCGAGCGCCATGCGCTGTACGAAAAATACCTGCGCCATCGCCATCCCGGCGGCGGCATGGACGAGGCTGACGCCAGCGACTTCCGCCGCTTCCTCACCGCTCCGTGGAGCCCCACCGTGTTCCTGGAGTTCCGCCTGCACGGACGCCTGGTCGGCGTGGCAGTCACCGACGTCTGCCGCAGCGCCCTCTCCGCCGTCTATACCTTCTACGACCCCGACGACGAAGCCCGCGGCCTCGGCACCTTGGCCATCCTCCAGCAGGTGGAACTGGCACGGCAACGCCGCCTGCCCTGGGTTTACCTCGGCTTCTGGATCGAAGGCCACCCAAAGATGGATTACAAGCGGCGCTTCAGACCCCTGCAGTTGCGCACGGCTGAAGGTTGGACGGTGATGCCTTGAAGGCGACAGCGCAACTCTTGCCCATTAACCGCGCCGCTCACGTGGACAACCATGGTTGACGACAAGACCACCATTGCACGCCCGAACGGCACCGTCGCCCATCCTCAATGGCAATCGACCGCCTGCCTCGTGCAATACAGCGGCACGAATCTCGGCAAGCGCTACGTGCTCGAGCACCCGGAAACGATCATTGGCCGCGCGCCGACCGTCGACATTTTCGTCAACGACCAGAGCGTGTCGCGCTCTCATGCCCAGTGCGTCCAGCAGGGCGACGAAGTGATCATGGTCGACCTCGGCTCGTCCAACGGCATCTACATCAACGACCAGGAAGTCAGGGACCGCCAAAGCCTGCACGACGGCGACATCGTTCGCCTCGGCAACATCGTGTTCAAGTATTTCGCGCACGGCAATGTCGAGAATGTGTTCCTCGACAAGATCTACCGCATGGCGACCATCGACGAAGGCACCGGCACCTTCAACAAGAAGTACCTGCTGGAATCGCTGGACAACGAGTTCAAGCTGGCGCGCGCCAGCGCGCGACCGCTTTCAGTCATCTACTTCGACCTCGACTTCTTCAAGAAGGTCAACGATACCTACGGCCATGGCGTCGGCGACGGCATCCTGCGCGAAACCGCGGCCATAGTGAAATCGACCATCCGCGCTACGGACATCTTCTGCCGCTTCGGCGGCGAGGAGTTCGTCATCCTGCTTCCCGGCACCGACGACAAGACCGCCGGCGAGATCGCCGAGCGCATCCGCGGCAATTTCGAAAGCCACACCTTCGACATCCAGGGCAACCTCATCCGGCAAACCGCGTCACTGGGCGTGTCGCAACTGGGCCCGGAAATGCCGACGCCGGAGTCCCTGCTCGAAGACGCCGACAAGAAGCTCTACCAGTCGAAGAGTGGCGGCCGCAACCGGGTCACGAACTGAGCCTTTCGGCGGCGCCCGGCGCTACCGGATACGGAAACAACTCCACCAGCGGCACGGAGATGCCGTCGTCTCCCACAACGCGGCAATGCGTGCGGTCGAGCTGGCGCGGGTCGTCCACGCCGCAGCTGTGGGCGATGATGCCCACTTCGTACATCACGTTCTTCGCGTAGTTCGCCACCTTCTCGCTCTTGTCGGTGACCACCAGGCCGCGCTGCAACTTCGGGTTCTGCGTAGTGATGCCGGTGGGGCAGGTGTTGCGGTTGCACTGCAGTGACTGGATGCAGCCCAGCGCCAGCATGAAGCCGCGGGCGGAGTTGACGAAGTCCGCGCCCATCGACAAGGCCCACGCCACGTCGTAGGCGGTGATGCGCTTGCCGGAGCAGATCACCTTGACGCGCTCACGCAGACCCTTGACGACCAGGGTGTCGACCAGCGCGGGCAACGCCTCGTGCAAGGGCAGGCCCACGCCCTCCATCAAGGTCTGCGGTGCGGCGCCGGTGCCGCCCTCGGAACCGTCCACGATGATGAAGTCCGGCGCGCTCTCGATGCCGCGCCTGCGCACCTCGTCGCACAGTTCCTCGATCATGGCCATGTCGCCGAACACCGCCTTGAAGCCGGTGGGCTTGCCGGTGAGCTCGCGGATGTGATGGATGGCAGCCAGCAGTTCCGCCACATTGCCGATATCCAGGTGCCGGTTCGGGCTCTGCGAATCCTCCCCCACGGGGATGCCGCGGATCTCGGCGATCTCCGGCGTCACCTTGGCCGCCGGCAACAGGCCGCCCATGCCGGGCTTGGCGCCCTGGCCGAGCTTGATGCTGACCATCTTCACCTGCTTGTGCGCGCAGATCGCAGTGAGCTTGGTGTCGTCCAGCTTGCCGTCCGGCGTGCGCACGCCGTACTTGGCGGTACCGATCTCGAACACGATGTCGCAGCCGCCCTCGAGGTGGTAGGGCGCGAGGCCGCCTTCGCCGGTATCCATCCAGATGCCGGCCTTGGCGGCACCATGCGACAGCGCGCGCACCGCGGGCGCACCTAGCGCGCCGAAGCTCATCGCGGAGATGTTGAAGAACGCGGCGTGGTCGTAGGGTTCGCGCGCATACGGGCCGATGCGCACCGGCTGCGGCTCCACATGGTGGTCGCCCAGAGCGGGAAACGCCGCGTTGACGAAAAACGGCACACCCTCGCCGCGCAGGTCGCGGGTGGAGCCGAAGGCGTTGGTGTTGTCCGCGTTCTTCGCGGCGCGGTATACCCACACGCGCTGGGCGCGGTTGAACGGCATTTCCTCGCGATCGCTGGAAAACAGGTATTGGCGGAAGAATTCGCCCAGGCGCAGGAAGCCGTAACGGAAGTGGCCGATCACCGGGAAATTGCGCAGCACGGCGTTGCCGGTCTGGTTGCGGTCCAGTACCCACACCGCCGCGATCACCACCACGACCACCGCCACCAGCAGCAGGAACAGCACCGCGAACGTCTGTACCAGCATCACCAGCCAGGGTGAAAAACCCGTCGATTCCATAAGCGCCTCCCGTGCGTTGCGAACCGGTCGAAGCCTAGCGCATCAGGCATGTCGCATGCCTACAGCTCCACGCGCAATTGCGCCGCCACGCGCACGGCCTTCGCGCGCGCCGCTTCGATGTCGCCATCGCGCGCCAACGTCACCGCCATGCGCCGCCGCCCCTTCACCTCGGGCTTTCCGAACACGCGCAACTGCGTGTCCGGTTCGGCGAGCGCCGCCGCCACGCCGTGGTAGCGCGGCGCGCAGCCCTCGCCCTCCACCAGCACCGCGCACGAAGCGGACGGCCCAAACTGGCGGATCACCGGAATCGGCAGGCCGAGAATCGCCCGCGCGTGCAGCGCGAACTCCGACAAATCCTGCGAGATCAGCGTGACCAGACCGGTGTCGTGCGGGCGCGGACTGACCTCGGAGAAGATCACCGCGTCGCCCTTGACGAAGAACTCCATGCCGAAGACGCCCCAGCCACCCAGCGCGTTCGACACTGCTGCGGCCTGGCGCTGCGCCTCGGCCAGTGCCTTGTCGCTCATCGGCTGCGGCTGCCACGACTCGCGGTAGTCACCATCTTCCTGCCGATGGCCGATCGGCAAGCAGAAGCTGGTGCCGTCCCTGTGGCGCACCGTGAGCAGGGTGATCTCGAAATCGAAATCGACGAAGCCTTCGACGATCACCCTGCCCTTGCCGGCGCGACCGCCGGACTGCGCGTACTCCCAGGCATGCTGCAATTCGGACTCGTCGCGCACCACGCTCTGGCCCTTGCCGGAGGAGCTCATCACCGGCTTGATGACGAACGGATAGCCGATGTCGGCCACCGCGCGGCGGTAGTCCGCTTCGTTGTCGCAGAAGCGATACGGGGACGTGGGCAGCTCCAGCTCCTGCGCGGCGAGCCGGCGGATGCCTTCGCGATCCATCGTCAGCCACGCGGCGCGCGCGGTGGGGATCACGTGCAGGCCCTCGCGCTCCATCTCCACCAGGGTGGGCGTATGAATCGCCTCGATCTCCGGCACCACGAGGTCCGGCTTCTCCTGCTCGATCAGCGCGCGCAAGGCGTTGCCGTCGAGCATGTCGATCACATGGCTGCGATGCGCCACCTGCATCGCCGGCGCAGCGGCGTAGCGATCCACCGCGATCACCTCCACCGCGTAGCGCTGCAGTTCGATCGCCACCTCTTTGCCCAGCTCGCCGGAACCCAGCAGCAGCACGCGCAGGGCATGATCGGAATGGGGCGTGCCAAATGGCTTCATCGGATTCTCCGGCGCGGGCAAAGCAGCATTGTAGCGGGCCGGGAAACGGTGTTCGGGGCCGCTCGGCAGGCCGGGCGGCGGCGTGGATTCGACTCAATGATCGCTGCCGGCTGCTGGTCGCGATTACCGCAACGCAGGGCCGCTGCGCGTGCCGTCACCGGCCATCACGAATACGCGGCCGTCGTGCCGGACCAGCACGGCAGCCGCGGCGTTGGCGTCGAAGTGGCGCAGCGGGCGTCCATCAGTCGCATCGTAGACAGTCAATCGCTCGCCCTGATCGTCGACAACAAACAGGCGATCGTAGCCGGCGTCGCCTCCGCCCAAGAACGTGCCGGATCCCGGCTGCGGTCGAATCAGGCCAAAGCCGTTCAATACGGTCACGACCAGCGCCGTCAGCATCACGGCAACCAGCCACCGCGGATGGGAATGCGGGATCGTGGCGAGCCTCATGGCCGCCATGTTCCCCTGGCGGGATGACAGACGAGTGACGGGCCGACGGTCAGTCCGCGCGCCGACGCAGCGCCAGGCCGAGTGCGATCCATCCGATCACGAAGGCCACGCCACCGAACGGTGTGACGATGCCCGTCCAGTGCGGTGCGCCCAACGCCAGCGCGTACAGGCTCCCGCTGAACAGCACGATGCCCAGCACGAACGCATACGCCGCGCAGCGGCCTGCGCGCCCGCGGCCCAGACCCACTGCCAGCACCAAGGCCAACGCGTGCCATGCGTGGTATTCCACCGCCGTGTGCCACAACTCGCGATGCGCCGGATCGAGCACGTCGCGCAAGGCATGCGCACCGAATGCGCCGGACAACACTGCGCTGGCGCCGGCGATACCGGCAAGCAGGCCGGCACGGGATCGGACAGTTTGTCGCAGCATGGCAGGCTCCGAAAATGTGTGGCGCATTGCGCGAAGGCCGCCAGCCGTGGTTTCCGACGGCATGTCGGCGCCGGTGCGAGTGGCGAACACCATGGACGGTGCCCACCATCGCTGGCGTATGCTTGCGCGGTTGCAGTCCACGGATTCTCACATGAAGCTACCGCGTACTCCGCGCCTTGCGCTGTTCCTGCTGTCGCTGGCCGGCATCCTGCTGCTGTCCGCCTGCCACCGCGGCAGCGACCTGCCGTTCAAGCTCACCGACATCGGCGGCCACATGCCGGACCTGCAGTTCCAGCTCACCGACGACAACGGCAAGCCGGCGAGCGCCGCCGACTTCCGCGGCAAGGTGGTGCTGCTGTACTTCGGCTACACGCACTGCCCCGACGTCTGCCCACTGACGCTGGCGCAACTGCACGCGGCACTGCAGAAGCTGGGCAAGGCGGCGGACGACGTGCGCATCCTGTTCGTCAGCGTCGACCCTGCCCGCGATACACCGGCCGTGATGCATGCCTACGTAAACGCCTTCGACAAGCGCGCAGTAGGCCTCACCGGCAGCGCGGGCGCGATCGAGGCATTGAGCAAGCGTTACCGCTCGGGCTTCACCCGCGAGCCCGCAAGCGATGGCGGCAACTACGAAGTCACCCACAGCTCGGCGATCTACGTGTTCGACCGCAATGGCCATGCGCGCGTACTCGACGCCAATGCGCCGCAGGAAGACCTGGTGCACGACCTCGGCCTGCTGCTGAGCAACGGAACTTCGCCATGAAGCGCATTGCTTTGCTGCTGGTCGGCTTGCTCGGCGCGGGTCTCGTGCATGCAGACACCACCCGCATCAGCGCCAGCCACGCATGGATTCGCGTGCTGCCCGGCGCACTGCCGGCCGGCGCCTATGTCGTGCTGCGCAACGACGGCGACAAGCCCGTCGCCCTGACCGGGGCAAGCACACCCGACTACGGCATGGCGATGCTGCACCGGAGTACGCAGTCCGGCGGCAGCAGCCGCATGGCGATGGTCGACGCGCTGCCAATTCCCGCCCATGGCACCCAGGCGCTCGCACCCGGCGGCTATCACCTGATGCTGATGGACGCCAGGCACCCGGTGCAGCCCGGCGACACGGTGCGCATCACGCTGAAGTTCGACAACGGCGTCACGCTGCCGGTGGATTTCATCGCACGGCCGGCAGGCGCGCTGGGCGATCAAGGTTAACCCGGTTGGAGCGCACCCTGTGCGCGATTGCCTTGCACTTCGATCGAGGCGTAAGGCAACGGCGCACAGGGTGCGCTCCTACGACACCGCTGCCGTGCGTGCCGGCCAGGTTTTGCGCGGCAAGCGCCCGCTGCGCGACAGGCGCAGCCACTGCCGCAGCGCCAGCAGCGCGCCGATGGACTCCAGCAGCGCCGCCGGCACCCAGGTGATCACGCCACCGACCATCTGTCCGGTGAGCACGTTGAAGGTGAAGGCGCGGCCGCAGATCTCGAAGATGGGATAAAGGTCGCTGCGCGAGAACGTGACGATGGCGCCAGCCAGGATCTGCGGCGCCATCGTGATGCCCGGCGACAGCACGCGCAGGCCTGCGCCCATGCGTCCCGGCGGATGCGGGCGATGGTCGAGGATCAACGACCAGTAGATGAAGCCGCTGAGCAGCATCGTCCAGTTCATGAAGCGATAGACGCGCCAGTCCAGCATGGCCAGCGTCTGCATCGACGGCACCAGCCAGACCAGCACGAAGAACACGAACAGCAGCGACGCCAGCACGGGCTGGAACAGCACGCCGCTGACGGCACGCCACGGCCACGAATGCCGCAACGGCTTCAACCAGCGCAGCCGCCAGCGCAATGGCAAGCCTGCACGCAACACACCGGCCGGGTACGAGGCACAGATCAGCAGTGGCGCCAGGTGATGCAGCAGCAGCTGCTGCAGGCGGTGCACGAGAAATTCGTGCTCGGCATAGAAATCGAGGTAGGTCTGCAGCGTGAGCCAGATGATCGCCATGCCGGTCCAGAACGCCACGCGCCGGCCGATGCCCACATGGATGCACCGGGTGCCTCGCCAGTACAGGCACGCGACCACAAGGAAACTCACGAGGAACACCCACGAGAATTCCCACGGCACGATCCATTTGAGCAAGGTCGCCATCAGCCTAGTCTAGCCCTGGCCATGACACGCGCCTTGCGGCGGTTCGCCGCCTGAGCCGCCGTTACCATCACCTGCGCTGTCGATTGCGGCGCGTCCGGCGCCAGCCGTAGAGCAGCCCCAGCAGGGCCACCAGTACGGGCACCAGCACGATGTTGATGACCTTCAGGCGCACGCCCAACGCATCGATCTCGGCGTTGAGCTGGTGCTGCACGTCGCGCAGTTCCTTGTTGATCGCCAGCTGGCGTTGGCGGAACTGCTCGATCTCCTGCCGCTGCTCGGCGCCGACGCTGCCGGCATGGGCGCCGCTCTTGCCGGGTTGCAGTTCCTCCAGCCGCTGCCGCGTCTCGGCCAGCTCGCGCTCCAGCTCCTGTTCCTTCTGCAGGAACTTCTGGTCGGCCACGTTGCGCAACGCATCCACGCGCGTGAAAGCCCGCTGCGAGGTGGAACGCCCACGGATGGAGAGCAGCGCCGAGGAGCCGCTGAGATTGTCGACCAGGTTGCCGAGGAAATCGCCGTTGTTGGCGAACGGCCGCATCATGGTCTGGCCCAGGATGGCCTGCGGTTCCACCCACAGGCGATCGCTGAGCAGGTCGGTGTCGGCGACCAGGATCACTTCGTCGCCCGCTGCGGATTGCGCCAGGTGACCCGGCTGCTTCGCGCGCTCCGGAAAGGCACTGGCAAAGCTACCGCGCAAACGCGCGGCAAACACGTAGTTGATGTTGTCAGGCTTGTAGTCCTGCAACAGCAACGAGGGATTGTCGCCTGCCTGCAGCACGCGCTGCACCGGCACTTCCTCCGCATCGTTACTGCTCTGCAGCAGAGGAATCAGCCGCGTGTTCGCGTTCGGCGCAAGATCGAAATGTCCGGCGGTGGAGAGGTCGAGCCGTTGCAGGCTGGCGGTGACCACGTCGTCATGATTGAGCTGCTGCGCGTCCAGCCAGAGCATGGCGGGATGGCTGACGCTGTTGCCACCCAGCTCGATGCTGAGCGCATGCGAACGGTCCAGCACCACCTCGTGCGGGTCGTAGCGCACGCCCCAGGCCGCGAACAGCCGCGGCAGGTCGGAACTGTGGTCGGGCGGGAGGGCGGTGGCCGGGTCGCCCTGCGTATCGTCGAGTTCCGCGTAGGGATCGACGAACACCACCAGATGGCCGCCGCGCAGCACGTACTGGTCGATGGCGTACAGCGCATCGTCCGACAGGTGCTTCGGGTGAATCAGCAGCAGCACGCGGATGTCGGCCCCGATCTGCTTGAGGCTGCCGGGATCGATCGTTTTCACGTCGAACAACTGTCCCAGTTGCTGCAGCGCCAACCACGGCTGTTGGCCCAGCACCGGGTTGCCCTCCACCGGCAGCGAGCTGATGACGCCGATGCGCGGCTTGCTGCCCTGGTTCAGTTCATACAGCAGCTTGGCGACGTCGTACTCGAGGAACGACTCGCGCTTGGGGTCGAAGAACGCGATCGCCAGCGAGCGCTCCGGCGCCACGCTCTCGGCCACATCGCCATCGATGCCAGGGGGGAACGCGCTGCCGGCAAGTCCGAAGAACACGCGCTCGCCGTTGCTGCCGCCGCTGGCCGGGGTGAGGCCGGCACCCTCGGCGCTCGCCTCGTCGTCGGAATACGGCACAGGGTCGATCACCGAAAGCTGCACGCGGCCGTGCGAACGGGCGGCGATTTCCTGCAACATGTCGCGCACGCGCTGCTCGTAGCTGCGCAGCACGGGCAGATCGCGGGTGGCGTGCTCGGAAAAGTACAGCGTGAGCCGCAGTGGCCGCTGCAAGCCGTCGACGATCTGCAGGGTGCCGGGCGAAAGCGTGTACAGCTTGTCGGCGGTCAGGTCGACACGTCTCGCGCGCAGCCAGTGCCCGCTGGACACGACCAGCGAGACGACGGCCACGGTCAGCAGCGCCAGCGCGACATAGATCACCGCGCGCCGGCTCACGCGCCATGGCGCGGTGAATGCCCTGGACAGTCGTGGGCGAGGCATCTCAGCGCACCCGTTTCAGTTCGAGCAGCAGCACACCGGCGGCCAGCCATCCCAGCGTACTCAGCAGGAAGTAGGCCAGGTCACGCAGGTCCAGCACGCCACGTGCGATCGCCTCGAAATGCCGCAGCATGCTGAGGTAGGCCAACGCATTGATTAGCCGGCGCGGAAGAGCACCGGAGAAGAAGTCCAGCACCTGCGGTTGCCCGGCCAGTATCAGCAACACGCAAACCACCGCGGTGAGCACGAAGGCCACCACCTGGCTGCGGGTGAGCGCGGACAGGCAGGCGCCGATCGCCACGAAGCTGCCCGCCATCAGCCAACTGGCGAGGTAGCCCGCGAAGATCACACCGTTGTCGGGCGTGCCGAGGTAGTTCACCGTAAGCCAGATCGGGAAGGTCAGGGCCAGCGCCAGCCCGATGAACAGCCATGCGGCGAGGAACTTGCCCAGCATGGCCTGCCACAGCGTCAGCGGCAGCGTGAGCAACAGCTCCAGCGTGCCGCCCTTGGCCTCCTCCGCCCACATGCGCATGGTGACCGCCGGTACCAGGATCAGGTACAGCCACGGGTGCATGGTGAAAAACGGCTGCAGGTCGGCCTGGCCACGCTCGTAGAAGTCGCCCGCGTAGAACGTGAGGATGCCCGCCAGCACCAGGAAGATCACCAGGAACACCCAGGCCATCGGCGTCACGAAAAAGCTGCGCAGCTCGCGCCGCATCACCGCGCTGACCGGGCTCATGCACCTGCTCCGTTCGGCGCCGTGGTTATCTGGCGGAACACCTCGTCCAACCGGCCGCGCTCAAGCTGGATCTCGGAGACTTCCAGCCCCTGCTCGCGCAGCAGCTGCTCCACCGGTTCGAGGATGCGTACGCCGGGCTTCGGGAACACGGTGATGCGCCCATCCAGCGGATCCACCTCGATCGCCGCCACTTGCGGCAGCCGCCCCAGCATTTCCTGCGACACACCACTGCCCGGCGCACTGAACGACACCGCGCCGTGGTAACGCGAACGCGCCTCCAGTTCGGCCGGTGTGGCATCGGCCTGCAGACGGCCATGCGCGAGGATCACCACGCGGTTGCACAGTGCGTGCACTTCCTCCAGCAAATGCGTGGAGATCAGGATGGTGCGTTCGCGCGCCATCGCGTCGATCAGCTGGCGCACCGTGTGCTTCTGGTTGGGGTCGAGGCCGTCGGTGGGTTCGTCCAGCATCAGCACCGGCGGATCGTGCAGGATCGCCTGCGCCAGGCCCACGCGCCGGCGCAGCCCCTTGGACAGCGTGTCGATGCTGGTCTCCAGCACGTCCTCCAGTTGCAGCCAGCCCACTACCTCGTCGAAACGGCGACGCCCCATGTCGGCGCCCAGCTTGCGCATGCGCGCGATAAATACCAGGAACTCGCGCACCGTCATCTCGCCATAACTGGGCGCTCCTTCGGGCAGGTAGCCCAGTGCGCGTCGCGCAGCCAGCGGCTCGCGCTGCACGTCGTACCCGCATACCCGCGCGGTGCCCTCGCTGGGTGCGAGGAAGCCCGCGATCATGCGCATCGCCGTGGACTTGCCCGCACCGTTGGGGCCGAGCAGACCCAGCACTTGCCCGGGCTCGGCGCGGATGCTCAACGCGTCGACCGCGGTGAGGTTGCCATAGCGTCGGGTGAGTCGTTCGGTTTCGATCATGGATGGGCGCGCGGAGATATCAACGCAATGTACCGCATGAAGGCCGGAAGGTTCCTTCGCAGGCATGGGTACGGACATAAAACGGCAGGACCGTCCTTTTGTCCGCTGCTTGATGCCAAGGATCGCATACAGGTGACGCGCAATAGAAAAGGCCCTTCCGGAGAAGGGCCTTTCGATGGAACGGCAACCGTGGATCAGTTGCTGGCAGCGGGGGCCGCGGCGGTACCCGCAGGCGTCGGCGCGGTACCCGCGCTGGCCGGAGCCACGTCCAGCGTCGGCTGCTTCATGCCGGCGGCCTGCTCCGGGGTCTGGTCCGGCGCATTGCTGAGCGGCAGGTACACGTCGAACTCGGCGTAGCTGGTGATGTTGCCCTGCGCGTCCTTCACCTCGGGCTTGGCGAGGATGTCGTAGCTGCGGTTCAGCACGTCGTCGTACTTGTAGCCGTGGGTCAGCGCATAGGCCTTCAGCTCGTCGCGCGTCTGCGGCACGCCGGCGGCGGTGCCGTTCCACACGCCTTCCAGCGCGGCGCCGCCGAATGCCAGCGTGGCGCGCACGTCGCCGTCCACCACGAGGCGGCCGTACTTGTCGTGGTCGCCGGGGTTCAGCGCGGGAGCAGCCGGGGCGGCGGCAGTGCTGGCGTCGGCCGGTGCATTGGGGTCCAGCGCCGGCGTGGTCGGCGCAGTGAGCTGCTGGGCCTGGCCATTGACGTTGACGCTGCTCGAATCGATCGGCATCGCCACGTCGAAGGTGTACGTGGTGTCGCCGTAGTTGGTGGTGAAGATAATGCGCGGGCCCGTGACGTTCACGCCCAGCTTCTTCGCCGTAGCCAGGATCTGCGCCACCGACTTGTTGATGGTGTCGTTCAGGCCGTCGATGCCGTCCTTGCGCTGGATCGAAGTCGACACCAGCAGCACCGGTGCCTGTTCGGTCTGGCGGATGTATGGGACCAGGTCGCCATAGCTGACGTTCGGCACCGCGGCCAGCACGTTCTGCAGGTTGTTCAGGCCGAACTCGATGAAGGAATCGGGATCGCCGTGGATGTACAGGTTGGCGAAGCGGTTCACCAGGTTCCAGCCGTACTTCACGTCGTACGACCAGGTGATGTTGGTGAGCTGGTTGCGGTTGCCCTGGCGCTCCAGCGCGAAGGTGAAGGTCTTGTCGTAGCCCTTCCAGCCGTTGTCGATGTCCCACACGACCTGCGCGGTCTTGGCGGTGCCGTCGACCTTGTTGAAGTCCGGGGTGGCACTGTCGATGGTCAGCGAGCCGTTGCCGATGGCGGGTTCGCCGCTGGCCCAGCTCACCTCGGCGCCGGGGCCGAAGGCCTTGCCGGAATAGGTGTACTTGATCTGCGGATCGCGCGAGGTCAGCACCGAGAACTCGGGCAGGCGGCGGAGGTTGTCCACCACGTCATAGACCTGGCGCATGTCCTTGCCAACCACCAACGAACGCTCGATATGGCCACTGCCAGGCATCACCACCGCGGCAACCACGCCGATACCGACGACGATGGCGCACGCCGCCAGGAATTCAAGAACACGAACACGCATCATTACAGGGTCTCCGAGCGTTTGTTACGCGATACTCAGGTATGGCCCCAGCCATCGCGTGAACCAGACGGCAGCTCGTCCGCAGGGATGATGGCGGGGGTCGGCAAGCGCCGAAGGCTTGGATGTTACTTGTTCAGGCGCAGGAACGCTATCGGGTTCCCGCAAGCCGCCTAGACGGCCATAAAAGCCTTGCAGCAAGGGGCGCGGCGCCCCTCACCTGGCAAGCGCGGCGCAGCATCCGCCGGCGCATGGAGGCGCATCCGCCTTGCTCAGACGATGCCAAGCTCCAGCGCCTTGAGCACGGCGCGTGTACGGTCGCGCACGCCGAGCTTGGAAAGGATATTGGAGACGTGGTTCTTCACCGTGCCCTCGGCCACCTTGAGCGAGTTGGCGATCTCCTTGTTGGAGTAGCCGCCGGAGAGCAGGCGCAGGATCTCCGTCTCGCGCTCGGTCAACGGATCGGGCTGCTCCAGGCTGGTGAACTGGTTCTGCATACGACCCACGCCGGCCAGCAGGCGCTGGGTAACCATCGGCGCCACCAGCGAACCGCCGGCAGCCACGGTACGCACCGCCTCCACTAGTTGCTCCAGCGAGACGTCTTTCAGCAGATAGCCGCGCGCGCCGGCCTTCAGACCCTGCAGCACCAACTGATCGTCGTCGAAGGTGGTAAGGATGATGGTGGGCGGCAACTCGTTGCGCGCGGACAACGCCTGCAGCACCTCCAGCCCGCTCATGTTGGGCATGCGCAGATCGAGCAACACCACGTCGGGCTTCACCCGCGGGATGTCCACCACCGCCTGCGCGCCGTCGGCGCATTCGGCCACCACACGGATGTCCTGCGCCAGGTCGAGCAGCGAGCGCACGCCTTGGCGTACCAGGTTCTGGTCGTCGACGAGACAGACGGAAATCATCGCGTACCCTCGAAGCGGTCGTCGTTGCGGCGAACCGGCACACGACAGGGGAAACAAGGTGGAATCCGAACCGAGCCATTCTGGCATGGCCCGGGCGGGCGGCACATCGGCAAAACGCACATTACGGCATGCTCAACGCTGGCGGCACACCGCGCGACGGCGCATGGGCCAGCTCCGGCTGCTCGCCCAGCGGCAATCGCACGGTAAGCGCGAAACCCTCGCCCGGCGCGGTTTCCAGCGCCAGGCTGCCGCCGAATTCGGCCAGCCGCTCGCGCATGCCTGAGAGGCCATTGCCCGCCGCCGGGCGGGTGGCGCCGCGGCCGTCGTCGCGCGCATGCAGGCCCAGCAGGCTGGGCCCGGCGTAGGCGAAGGTCAACCACAGGTTGCGCGCGCTGGAGTGTTTGGCGGCGTTGGTGATGATTTCCTGCGCGCAACGCAGCAACACCTGCGCCCGACGCGGATCCTCCACGCTGAAGCGCGGCGGCATCGACACCTGCACATTCAGCCCCGGCACGCCTTCGGTGAGACTGCGCAACGCCTGGGTGAGGTCGATCGCGTCGTCCTGGCGCAGTTCGCTCACCGCCTCGCGCACGTCGGCCAGCAAGTGTTTGGCGGTGGCCTGCGCCTTGCGCACGTGCCCGACGGCATCCTCGTTGCAGACGTGGCTGGCCACCTCGAGGTTCAAGCTCAACGCGGTGAGATGGTGGCCGATCAGGTCGTGCAGCTCGCGCGCGATGCGCATGCGCTCGGCCAGCCGGCTGGATTCGGCCAGCAGCGCGCGGGTGGCGCGCAGCTCGGAATTGAGCCGGCGCAAGGCCTCGCGTTCGTCGGTCTGCTGGCTCGCCACCACCGATGCGACGAAGGCCAGCGCGCAGATGCCCAGGTAGATGATGGTCTGCAGGAAGGCCAGCGCCAGCGAGGGGAATTCCGGAAAGCGCGAAAACACCGCCACCAGGCAGGCGTTCTGCAGCACCATGCACAGCACGCCCAGCCAGAACGGCAGCAGCCATGGCAGCACCATCGCCATCAACGCCAGAAACATCGCGGTGAGGCCGCTGTGGCTGTACCAGCCGATCGCCAGCGACGCCAGCGTCATCAGCATCAGACCAAACAGGCGCAGGCCGAGGTGGCGCCGCGAGCCGAGGTCGTAGGTCACCGCCCAATACAGCACGCCGAACACCAGGTAGCAGATCGACCATAACAGCAAGGCGAAATCCGAACGGTGCAGCAGGTTCAGGCGATCGGTCGCCCAATGCGTGAGCAACGGCGTACCCACGCAGAGATAGGTGAACAATCCGGCAAAGCGCAGCAGCCGGATATGGCTGAAATTGACTTGGAACATGTCGTGCATGATTGGCCACGCGCCAGGCGCGCGCAATGCGCGGGAAGTCATCCATGCCGAAAGGCAGGGGAGCTTCGTTTTACGGCGTCTTTACATGTGGCGGCGCGAGGTGTGCCCCCCGCGGGTGCATGCCATAATACGTACTTGACGCGAGGCCATGCCGGCCTTGACGCATCTTCATCCTGCGGAGCAACGAATGGCCCTCGCCATCCGCGACGTCAGCGAGCACGACCTGGACGCCGTGCTGGCCCTAAACAACGCCGGCGGTCAATCCATCATCGCCCTCGACGCCGTGCAGCTGCGCTACTTTTTCGAGCGCGCCGATTACTTCCGCGTGGCCGAAATCGACGGCCACCTCGCCGGCTTCCTGATCGGGCTGCGCGAAGGCGGCGACTACCAGAGCCCGAACTACCGCTGGTTCGGCGAACGCTATCCGTCATTCCTGTACATCGACCGCATCGTGGTCGCCAACGCCTACCGTCGCCACGGACTGGGCCGCATCTTCTATTGCGATGTGACCAGCTACGCCGAGGTGCGCGTGCCGCAGCTCACCTGCGAGGTCTTCCTGGAGCCGCGCGACGACGTGATCGTGCTGTTCCATGGCACTTACGGTTTCCAGGAAGTGGGACAGCAACGCATGGGACCGAAGGGCCGCCAGGTCAGCCTGCTCGCCAAGGAACTGCCGAGCTACGCCTATGTGCGCGAGACCTGGCTGGCGCACGGCGGCCTCCCCGACGTGCCCTGGCTGGCCGAGCGCCTGCATTCCACCCCGACATCCGACCCGCGCCGTGTTGCCGGGGAGCGCCACGCTTGAACGCAAAAATGGATACCTCCGACGCCTGCGACCTGCGCTTCGGCCAGGTCGGCATCGCCAACGTGCGCATCAAGCGCGTGGACGCCGCCGCACTCTGCGAAGAACTGGAACGCCGTGTACGCACCGCGCCGCAACTGTTCGCCCGCGCCGCCGTGGTGCTGGATCTCAGTCCGCTGCTGAAGCTGCCCGACGACGGCACCGTCGACGCGCTGCTGGAGGCCGTGCGCAGCGCCGGCATGCTGCCGGTGGGCCTGGCCTACGGCACCAGCGAGACCGAAGCGCTGGCCAGGCGCATGGGCCTGCCGCTGATCGCGAAGTTCCGCGCCGCCTACGAACCGGCCGACGGCGACGTTGCCGTCGCACCGGCTGCCGCCCCGGCGCCGGTGCGCGAAGTGGTGCGTGAAGCGGCGCCGGTTGAACCCGCCGCCGAACGCGTGGCAAGCACGCTGCATCACGATGGCACCGTGCGCTCCGGTCAGCAGGTCTACGCACGAGACCGCGACCTTGTGGTCACCGGCACCGTGGCCAATGCTGCCGAGGTGATCGCCGACGGCGACATCCACATCTACGGCAGTTTGCGCGGCCGCGCCATGGCCGGCGCGCAGGGCGACACCGACGCGCGCATCTTCGTGCACGACTTCCGCGCCGAACTGGTGGCCATCGCCGGCCACTACCGCGTGTTCGAGCAGATTCCTAAAGACCTCGAAGGCCAGTCCGTGCGATGCTGGCTGGAAGGGGAAAAGCTGCTGCTGGCCAAGCTGTAACCTGCCGCAAACGCAACTACCATAACGACAATAAACGTAACCGGGAGATGGTTCCTTGACCGCTGAAATCATAGTTGTCACCTCGGGCAAGGGCGGCGTCGGCAAGACCACGACCAGTGCCTCGCTCGCCACCGGCCTTGCGATGGCCGGCAAGAAGGTCGCGGTGATCGACTTCGACGTCGGCCTGCGCAACCTCGACCTCATCATGGGCTGCGAACGCCGCGTGGTGTACGACTTCGTCAACGTCGTACACGGCGAGGCCACGCTGAAGCAGGCGCTGATCAAGGACAAGCGCCACGAAAATCTCTTCGTGCTGGCTGCCAGCCAAACCCGCGACAAAGACGCGCTGACCCAGGAAGGCGTGGAGAAGGTGCTCGACGGCCTCTCCGAAGAAGGCTTCGACTACATCGTGTGCGACTCGCCCGCCGGCATCGAGAAGGGCGCGCACCTGGCGATGTACTTCGCCGACATGGCCGTGGTGGTGGTCAACCCGGAGGTGTCCTCCGTGCGCGACTCCGACCGCATCCTCGGCCTGCTCGCCAGCAAGACGCGACACGCTGAACGCGCCGATGGAACCACCGTCAAGCAGCACCTGCTGCTGACCCGCTACAACCCCTCCCGCGTGGCCAGCGGCGACATGCTCAGCGTGAAGGACGTCGAGGAAATCCTCGGCATCACCGTGGTCGGCGTGATCCCCGAATCGGAACAGGTGCTGGCTGCCTCCAATTCGGGCGTACCGGTGATCCTCGATCAGGCCTCCAATGCCGGCCATGCCTACCACGACACCGTGGCCCGCATCCTCGGCGAGGAGCGTGCCCTGCGCTTCCTCGAGGTGCCGAAGAAGGGTTTCCTGCAGCGCGTATTCGGAGGCTGAGCCGATGGGCATTCTCGACTTCCTGAAACGCAAGCCCGAACCCACCGCCGGCGTCGCCAAGGAACGCCTGCGCATCATCGTGGCGCAGGAACGCTCCACCCGCGGCGGCCCGGACTATCTGGCGACCATGCGCAACGAGCTGCTCGAGGTCATCAAGAAGTACGTGAACGTCGACATCGATGCCATCAACATCAACGTCGAACGCGATGGCGGTCACGAAGTGCTGGAACTCTCGGTGGCGCTGCCAGAGGGCAAGGCCGTGTCCACGCCAGCCGGCTGATCGCAACGCCGCCCGCCAAGGTGGGTAACGTTTTGCCATGACCGACGCCCACTCAGAGCCTGGCGTGCTGCGCCTCGCCGACATCGGCGAAGCGCAGCCTGCCGCCCTGCTCGCCCGCTATGGCCTTGCGTTGCGGCGCGTGGCCGACGCTGCACCGATTCCCGGCAGCTACTGGGGCGACGAGGAGGCCGGCATCATCGGCCATACCGTGTACGCGCGCGGCGACACGCCGGTGCATTCGCTGTTGCACGAGGCCTGCCACCTGATCGTGCTGCCATCGGAACGGCGAACCGCCGTGCACACCGACGCCACCGATTCCATCGAGGAAGAAGACGCCACCTGCTACCTGCAGATCGTGCTGGCCGACGAGCTGCCCGGTGTCGGGCGTGTGCGCCTGATGGCGGACATGGACGCCTGGGGTTACAGCTTCCGGCTTGGTTCCACCCGCGCGTGGTTCGAGCAGGACGCGGAGAACGCGCGGTACTGGCTGGTCGAGCGCGGGCTGCTCACGTACGAAGGCAAGCCTTCCGCTCCGCCTGACGTTACGATGCGCGCTGCCGACTGACTCCCTATCATTTGCAGGCACACCGTGGCGCGATCTACGCACGACTCTTTCGACCTCGACCATCTGCGCCGTCGCATGGCGCGCGGCCTGATGCGTCTGCTGTACGGCAAGGGCGCCGAGCCCAGCGGCGAACCGCTGCCGCGACGGGGCATCTATCGCATCCTCGTCTGCCACGTCAGCCACACGCTTGGCAATGCGTTGCTGCTGACGCCGCTGATCCAGGAACTGGAGGCCACGTATCCCGGCGCCGAGATCGATATCGTCACGCGCAGCCAGGTAGGCAAGCTGCTGTACGGCCATTACGACCGCGTAAGCCAGGTGTTCCAGCTGCCGGCGCACGGCTTCGGCCATCCCATCCAATGGCTGCGCGCCACGCGCGGCATGCGCAAGGCGCATTACGACCTGGCGATCGATGCCGACCCGCAATCGCAGACCGGCCGCCTGCTGCTGCTCAAGGCGCGCGCCACCTGGACACTGGGTTTCAGCGGCCGCAAGAAAAGCGGCAGCGTGACGCATGCGGTCGAAGTGCCCGAACACGTGCAGAACAAGGGCCAGCGTCCGGTGTACCTGCTGCGCAAAGCACTCGATGTCGGTACCGAAACCGACTACCCCGTGCCCGACCTCCGCCTCGACGATGCCGAGCTCGCGCAAGGCCGACGCATGCTGGATCAAGTGCTCGCCTCCGCTCCCGCCGACGCTGCGCATCGCAAGGTCGTCGGCGTGTTCGCCAACGCCACCGGACCCAAGCTGCTCGGAACGGACTGGTGGAACCCCTTGCTGGCTACGCTGGAACGACTGCGGCCGGACTGCCGGCTGGTGGAAATCGTGCCGATGACCGGCCGCTCCATGCTGGACTCGCGTTACCCCAGCTACTTCTCCACCGAACTGCGCCAGCTCGGCGCCGTGCTCGCCAACCTCGACGGCTACCTCAGCCTGGACTGCGGCATCATGCATCTTGCCTGCGCCTCGCGCGTCCCTACGCAAGGCATCTTCACCACCACGCGCGCCGACGAGTGGGGACCCTACGGCCCGGGCAACCATGTGATCGCTGCGTACGGTCTCGCACCCGAAGCGGTGGCGCAGGAGCTTGCCGCGCATCTGTGATTCCCGCGCACGGAGCTTCCCGCTGCGCTAGGCTTCCCCTGTTGCCGTGCCGCTCAATGCGGCGCGACTCATCACGCCACAGGGAGCCTCAGATGAAACCAATCAGCCGGATCGCTTGCGCGATTGCCCTCGCGTTGCCGCTGGGCAGCACCGCCTTCGCGGCGCAGCCTGCACCCGCCAATACAGCGGCTGCCGACCAGGCCTTCACGCACCTGTCCGACCAGTACTTCGACACGTACTACTTCCCCACCAATCCGAGCACCGCCACCTCCGATGGTTTCCATCAATGGGACGGCAAGCTCGAGGATTATTCGCGCGCGGGCGTGGATGCCAACATCAAGGCGCTGCAGCAGTGGGAAGCGCGTGTCTCGGCCGTCGATCCGAAAACGCTCGGCCAATTCGCGCAGGGCGACCGCGAACTGGTGCTCAACAACATCCACAGCACCCTGCTCACGCTGCAGACCATCAAGCCGTGGCAGAAGAATCCGGACAACTATTCCAGCGGCATCACCAGCAGCGCGTTCACCCTGATGGAGCGCAAGTTCGCATCCCCCGAGACACGGCTGCGCGCGCTGATCGCCCGCGAAAAGCAGATGCCTGCGGTCCTGGTCGACGCACGCAAGAACCTCGACAACCCGCCGGAGATCTATACGCAGATCGCGCTGGAACAGTTGCCTGGCCTGGTGGACTTCTTCCAGCACGACGTGCCTTCGGCCTTCGCCGACGTCACCGACAAGGATCTCAAGCAACAGTTCGCGGCCAGCAACGGCGCAGTCATCAAGGCCTTGCAGGATTACCAGAACTGGCTGAAGACCGACCTGCTGCCGCATTCGCATGGCGACTTCCGCCTGGGCGCACAAGCCTATCGCGACAAGCTGAAGTACGACGAGATGGTCACCTTGCCGCTCGACCAGCTCATCGCCATCGATACCGCCAACATGCACGCGAACCAGCAACAGTTCGCCAAGGTGGCGCACGAACTCGA
Source organism: Rhodanobacter sp. 7MK24 (assembly GCF_014842995.1). Taxonomy (GTDB): domain Bacteria; phylum Pseudomonadota; class Gammaproteobacteria; order Xanthomonadales; family Rhodanobacteraceae; genus Rhodanobacter_A. The sequence continues at coordinate 305,795 of NZ_JACYXL010000001.1, read as the reverse complement.
TCCCATGAAAACGCCACAGCAGGTGCTGGCCGAACTGGCCGCCGACCATCCCGCGCCGGACAAGCTGCTGACCGTATTCCGCGACAGCCTCGGCAAGCTGGTGTCCTTCATCCGGCAGCAGCACATCATCACCATTCCCTCGGACGTGCTGCCCCTGGTGGAGGAAACACCGCCCTTCATGCGCGCCACCACCTTCGCCTCGATGGACACGCCCGGGCCCTATGAAACGGTGGCGAAGGAGGCCTATCTCAACGTCACCCTGCCCGACCCGTCGTGGGACAAGCAGCACACCGACGAATTCATGGCGCAGTTCAGCTACCCGGTGATCAACAGCGTGGCGACGCACGAGGCTTATCCAGGCCACTACGTGCAGTTCCTGTGGATGCACCACCTGGACGATCGCGTGCGCAAGCTGCTGGGCGCCAACACCAACGTGGAAGGCTGGGCGCACTACTGCGAACAGATGATGCTGGACGAGGGCCTGGCGCAATACCTCTACCCGAACGACCGCCACCAACAGCTGCTGCTGCGCCTCGGCCAGCTGCAGGACGCCCTGCTGCGCAATGCGCGCTTCATCGCCGGCATCAAGCTGCACACCGGCCAGATGACGATGGACCAGGCGATCGACTTCTTCGTCAAGGAAGGCTACCAGTCGCGCGCCGTGGGCGAAGTGGAAACCAAGCGCGGCACTTCCGATCCCACCTACCTCTATTACACGCTGGGCAAGCTGGAGATCCTCAAGCTGCGCGCCGACGTGGCGAAGAAGCAGGGCAAGGACTTCAACCTCGAACGTTTCCACAACGCCTTCATGCAACAGGGCTTCGCACCCATCGCCATCGTGCGCAAGGCCATGCTGGGAGACGACTCGCCGGTACTTTGACGCGGCACGCCGCACCATCACGGAGGACGATCAGGGCATGCGCAGGCTGGTCGCACTGTTCGACGGCACCTGGGAAAAACCGGAGTCGGATACCAATGTGGAGCGGCTGAGCCGACTGATCGCACCTCGCGATGCGGCCGGCGTCGAGCAACGGGTCGAATACTTCCCGGGCGTCGGCGCAGGCGTGACGTCCGGCCTGGCGCACCTGCTGGGCGGCGCGTTCGGCTACGGCTTCTCCGGCACCGTGAAGGACGGCTACCGCTGGCTGTGCCGGCAGTGGCAGGCCGGCGACGAGATCTGGTTGTTCGGCTTCAGCCGTGGCGCCTACACCGCGCGCAGCCTCGCCGGGATGATCCGCAAATGCGGACTGTTGCGCCGCGATGCGAACGGCGCCGTAGGCAACAATGCCATCGCCGCCGCCTATGCGTTCTACCGCGATGCCGGGACCAAACCGGGCGACGCGCAAGCCGTGGCCTGGCGCGCCGGACACTCGACGGAAACGGACATCCATTTCATCGGCGTGTGGGAAACCGTGGGCGCGCTCGGCATCCCGCATACCGCCGCATGGTTCCCGTTTGCCCATGCACGCTACGGGTTCCACGACACCGAACTCAGCCGCATCATCAAGCATGCCTACCAGGCACTTGCACTGGACGAGCACCGCGCCAGCCTCGCCCCGGCCAAATGGACGCGCAATCCCGACACGCTGGCGCCCGGCGAATCGTGCACCGACTGGAAATCCGGACAGGTCGAGGTGGAGCAGCGCTGGTTCGTGGGCTCGCACACCGACGTGGGTGGCGGCTATCGGCACGATGGAACCCACCGTGCGCCCGACCTGCTGCCGGACCTTACGCTGGCATGGCTGCAAGGCAAGGCGATGGCCGCCGGACTGGGCTGCAGGGAACGCTTCCTACCGCCATCCGGCGCCGACCTCGGGATGCCGCGCCGCTCCTATGATGAGTTCATGCATGGCCTCTACAAGCTTTTCAGCCTGCCATACGACCGGGTGATCGGTGGCGGCATCAACGAGACGGTGGACGAATCGGTGTGGCGACACGCCAGGCTCACCGACTACCGCTCGCCCACGCTGGCGCGGGCGCTGCGCGACGACGTGATCGCCGCTCCGCCGGGCGTCGCCTGATGGGCATTCCGCCTGCGCATCGGCTAGCATGCCGGTCCATTGGGGAGATGGCATGCCTCCCGTTCCGTCGCTGCGTTGCCTGCGGAACGAACCGCCCACGTGCGAAAGCACCGAAGCTGATGATGCCTGCACCACCGGATTCCGGCGGCGCAGGCGTGCCTGTTGTCGCGGGTCATTGCCACGCAGACAGGAGATGCCCGACGTGAGCTTTGCTGGATTCGTTGCCGTGGGCCTGGGCGGCATGCTGGGTTGCTGGCTGCGCTGGATGCTTGGCGTGCTGCTGAACCCAGTGTTCCCGACCCTGCCGCTGGGCACGCTGGCTGCCAACCTGATCGGCGGCATCGTCATGGGGCTGGTGATGGCCGTGTTCAGTCACTACCCGGCGATACCGCAGGCGGTGCAGCTGTTCGCGACCACCGGTTTCCTCGGCGGCCTGACCACCTTCTCCACCTTCTCCGCCGAGGCCAATACGCTGCTGCTGCGCAGGCAGTCGCTATGGACCTTCATCCACGTGACAGCGCATCTGGCCGGCACGCTGGCCCTGACCATGCTCGGCATCGTCCTCGTCCGCAGCGTATTGCACTGACATGCACCATCCACGGGAGACTGCAGCGTGAACTTCCCCGGATTCCTCGCCGTGGGCCTGGGTGGCCTGCTGGGCTGCTGGCTGCGCTGGATCCTGGCCGTGCTGCTCAACCACCTTTTCTCCAACCTGCCGCCCGGCACGCTCGCCGCCAACCTCATCGGCGGCCTGCTCATGGGTTGTCTGATGGGCGTGTTCGAGCGCTTCCAGACCCTGCCGCCGACGGTGCGGCTGTTCGCGGCCACCGGCTTCCTCGGCGGGCTGACCACCTTCTCCACCTTTTCCGCTGAAGCCAACACCTTGATCCTGCGTGGACATTACGTGTGGTTTGGTTTGCACGTAGCGGCCCATCTCTTCGGCAGCCTGCTGCTGACCCTGTTCGGCATCTTCCTTGTCCGAAGCATCCTGCGTCGATCCACTGGCGCCTATTGATTCGAAGGAAACGGTATGACCCCGGAAACCCTGATCGAAGGAGTGCAACTGCGCTTCTACGTGCACATGCATGCGCGCCACGACGGCATGCTGGTCTCCGAGTGGCTGCTGGAACTGGCTAAAGAGCACAAGCTCGGCGGCTGCTCGGTGTTCCGCGCCATCGCAGGCTTCGGCCGGCACGGCGTATTGCACGAAGAAGCCTTTTTCGAACTCGCCGACGATCTGCCCGTGGTGGTGGAATTCCTGTTGCGCGAAAACGAAGTCCAGACTTTGCTGCAGCGAGTGCGCGACGCCGGCACGGCGCTGTTCTATTCGCTCGTACCAGCGCGCTTCGGGCTGCTCGGCAACGAGGAACATCAATGAGCCAGGATTCGCTGAGGCAGCGCGCCACCGAACTGCTGGAGCTAGCCGGCGTGCATATCGACGGCGACGCGCCCACCGACATCCGGGTGCATGACGAGCGCATCTATGCGCGCGTTTTTGCGCATGGCTCGCTGGGCCTCGGCGAGGCCTACATGGACGGCTGGTGGGATGTCCGCGACCTTCCGGGCTTCTTCACCCGTCTGCTCGATTCGCACGTTGACGAACACCTCCGGACACTGGACACGGTGATTGCGCACCTCAAGGCGCGCTTCGTCAACCTGCAACGCGGCGAGCACGCATTCGAGATCGGCAAGGCGCATTACGATCTCGGCAACGACCTGTTCCAGGCCATGCTGGGCAAATGGCTGGTGTATTCCTGCGGTTACTGGGCACAGGCGGACAACCTCGACGACGCCCAGGAAGCCAAGCTCGACCTGGTCTGCCGCAAACTCGGACTGCAACCCGGCCAGCGCGTGCTCGACATCGGCTGCGGCTGGGGCGAGGCATTGAAATACGCCGCGGAACGCTACGGCGTCAGCGGCGTGGGCATCACCGTATCCGAGCAACAGGCCGAATTCGCCCGCGAGCTGTGCAAGGGCCTGCCCATCGAGATCCGCCTGCAGGACTATCACGAGATCGACGAACCGTTCGATGCCGTGTATTCCATCGGCATGTTCGAGCACGTGGGCGGCAGGAACTACCGTGCTTATTTCGAGACCGTGCGGCGCTGCCTGAAAGCGGAAGGCCTCTCGCTGCTGCACTGCATCGGCAGCAACAACACGCCCGCGCGCCCCGATCCGTGGATCGAGAAATACATCTTCCCCAACTCGATGATCCCCGCCACCAGCCAGGTGACGGCCGCGCTGGAAGGCTTGTTCGTGGTCGAGGACTGGCACAACTTCGGCGCCGACTACGACCGCACGATCACCGCCTGGCGCGCCAACTTCGACAGCGCGTGGCCGCAACTCGCGCAGCATTACGACGAACGCTTCCGTCGCATGTGGCACTACTATCTCGCAGCCTCCGCCGCGGTGTTTCGCAGCCGGCGCGACCAGTTGTGGCAACTGGTGTTGAGTCCGAATGGCGTACCGGGCGGCTTGCGGGTGGCGCGCTGAGCCCAAGGTCTTCTCGATACTTTCCGCAAGGTTCAAGGCGTTTACGTGCGCCTGTCAGCGCCCGAGTTACTTTTCTCTTGCGTGGCCAAGAGAAAAGCAACCCGAAGAGAAGGCCACCCCGCAGCGTCGCTTTCCGTCCATCCATGGACGGAAAGTCCGTGAGGCGTGGCCGGGCTTTTCAGCCAGGCCTCCTGCCCGGTCGAAAAGGCGTGGTCTTCCACGGCAACGCCCGCTATGCGGCCTGATCGTCCACGCCTCACCGCAACCGAGGGCCCCCGAAGAGCAGGCGCGCATCCTGCGCGCCAGAAGCCAAGCGGCACGCACCGCATGCATCGGCATGATGTGCATATGCAATTTTTCGAGGTGATAAGACATACAAGCCTCGTTCTGCGAGATACGCACACGAGCGCGCCACTGCGTGGCGGCCGAAAGGAACCGGGCAAGTGCATGATTGTTTGCAGGATTTCCTTGCTTGACGAGATGAGTGCAAGCGTGGAGCATCCGTGCGTATGCCCCAATTCGGGGTCTACTAAGCGTTAGAGCGCACAACAAACGGGGCGCGGTCTTGAAGGAAAGAGCTGACATGCATGCTGAGCAATGGAATGCTTTGCGCTTCCGAAACAGGCTTTTTTGGTGTGTTCTCGCAGCAGGGGTAGTTCTACTGTTCGCCGCATCGTTTCCAAAGTTTTCACGCTACGAAGGTTTGGTAGCGTGGTCGTGGTTTGGGCTGCTAGCTCTCGCAAACTCGTACTACGCCGCATTTCAATGTCCACGATGTCACAAGCCATTCTTCAAGCCCGGATTCCTGCGGTATAACACCTTTGCAAAAAAGTGCCCTCATTGTGGCCTTGGCAAGTGGTGCTAGGGTCGCGGTGCGTTCTAACATCTCGTTCAAGGCGGACGGCTACGCCGCCGCTTAACTCCAGCGTTAGCCTATGTCATACGAAGTCGCTCTCACCTACAGCGAATCGCTCGTGCGTTACGCGGTAACGAGATTTTGGTGGCGCGTAGTGGGAGTTCGTTTCCTCATCGCGCTTGTTTTGTTAGCTACTTGCCTTGGGTTTTTCCTTTACAACGGCGACACATCGTGGCTAGTTGGCGCAATGGGTGCAGTCCTGGTCTTCGGAGCACTTTTCGCCGTCCTCATCTACGTGGTGCACTACCGCAACTCACTCCACAAGCTACGCGCCATGGGCAGTCCGCACGCCCACCTCGTCGCAAGCGATGACACGCTATCGTTCTCCTCTGGCGCTGGGCTCGCCGCTCTTCCTTGGTCGTCCATAGTCGAGGTGTGGCAATTCCCCCAGTGCTGGCTGCTGCTCTTCTCAAAGGCTCAATTCGTCACACTTCCTCTGACTTCCGTCGCCCCCGAGGCGCGAGCATTTATTCTTCAGCGCGTGCAGAGCGCGGGCGGCAAGATAGGCTAACTATGCGCTCAAGCGGACCGTGCGGGAGGAAGTTTCCAGTGCAATCATATGTTGCGGCCCGCACGGCCGCTTAGCTTAGGCGTTAGGCGGTTGCTCGTGTTGGTTCTTCGCGTCGTGTGTTTCGCTCAGCTCCACGGCAGCTTGCAGTGCTTCGCTTCGGCAACATTTTTCCGTCGCATTGCGGCAAGTCTTCAGCCTTCAGAGCTGGTAGTTTTGGGGCGGTCGGTTGCTCATGCTCTGCTTCGTTCTGGCCGCAAGCCATCGCTCAAGCGCATCGTGCCGCACCGTCTAACATTTCGTTCAAGGCGGACGGCTTCGCCGCCGCTTAACTCCAGCGTTAGGCCTCAAATGAACAAAGACTCGGCAGGTTGGCTCGCACTCAGAATTATTGGTCTGCTCGCGCTCGGGCGCACCTTCTTGTCCTTGCTCAGCATGGCAGTAGACGCCTTTAACCTCTGGAAGCTTTTTGGCGTCAACTCCGAAACTCTCGCCTCTCAAACCCAGCGCCTAATCCTCCAAACATGGGTAGGCATAGGTATCGCTCTCGTACAATCATTTTTCTTTGCGCTTGTAGCCTTCTACTTTCTTCGTAGGGGCCGGGCTATCCACAAGCTTCTTATGCACGAGTCTGGGTAGTAGGCTGCTGCCTAACCAGTCGTTCAAGGCGGACGGCTACGCCGCCGCTTAACTCCAGCGTTAGGACTCGCAATACAATTCGGTCGTAACTTTGGTAACCGATGGAAAGACGTCTTTCGTGGAGAGGTTGATCCGGCAACGGCCAAGCTCGATCTTCCACCAAAATGGCGTTGGAAAATTGCTCGTAATGCGCTGCCGTTTGTTCTGACGTTTGCGATTGCGCGCCACTACAACCAAGTAGCTATGTCTTGGCTCTCTCTATTTTTCGGTTTCTGCGTCACGATTTGGCAGATCATTGCATACGGCTATTTTCGCAAAAATCTACCGATTTCGTTCATGCATGTTTCGACTTTTTACGGGAGGAACTATCTCATCTTGTTCGCCATTTTTTGGACCGTACTCATCGCGGGTATCGCACTAAGACTATATTGGCTGGCTCCATGAGTCCTAACCAGTCGTTCAAGGCGGACGGCTTCGCCGCCGCTTAACTCCAGCGTTAGGTCGCTTAACATAAGGACATCGCAAGTGACGAAGATCGAAAAACAGTACGTGATGGGTATCATCGGATCAGGTCTAGCCACGCTCATAGACCTAATTCTCTCGATCAAGTATCACCAATCCTTCATTCTTTCAGCCATCGAGCTTGGCGCTATGTTCGTCGCCTCGATTTTTGTGGCGCGTAAGAGCCTGCCGGCCATGTATGCCATGACAGGCTACTTTGGAATCATTCTTGGCATTCCAATGGTGTTTTCTGGCAACCCTGTAACCATTGTTATGGTCATTGGCATTTTGTACCTTCTCATTCAAGGCGTGATTGGCATATCAGAGGTTCGATCTTCGCTTCATGCGATCACAGAGCCGGTGCTTTCGGATTCCAAAACACCACCCTAACCACTCATTCAAGGCGGACGGCTTCGCCGCCGCTTAACTCAAGCGTTATGCCCCATGACAAAGACGCCGCCTCACTCCACTGAAATCCCTATCGACCGTCTAGGCCCTCCCGGAGTAAAGGGGGAACTACACGTTATCGCAATCATGGCGAACGAGAAGAGGCTCGATGAGGATCGGCTTCATGACCAAGCAGAGCGGCAGTTCAAGGTGTTCGGCCAGCTTTCCAAGAACCCACCTGCGACGGGAAACATTAAAGGCGACTTCGGCACAGAAAATGGAGGTTCGTATCTGGCACTTCCCGATCACGCCGTAATGAGTCGGATACGCTGCGCGGAAGGAATGTTCGAGATTAAGAAGAACAGCTTAGGCGAGAAGTCCCTGGTGGAGTTCGAGTGCCGGGCGACCAATACGACTGAGGCCAGGAGAAAGTTTCAAGCCGCTGTTCTCCCGTTCCTTGATTACCTTTCTTATGTTGCCGACTGCCCAGTAGTCGTTGCGATGCTGCGAGTTGAAGATCCAAAAAATGACCGCGTCTCAATGGAGTATGTATCACCGTACCGCAAGACAATTATAAATCCGCACATCGCTAATCTCTTCTCCGAGTTGGCGCCGGTCTACGCCATGTATAGGGAAGCGAAGAACTCGTATAGCGACTTCTATCGCTTTCTCTGCTACTACAAAATTCTTGAAGGCTTGCTCGGGTCACTCCGGGCTAGCGTCTTTTCTCGCGCACGATCTGCATGCATTGATTTGGGGCGCCCCAAGGAAACGATCCCCGCATTCCAGGAAATCGCAAGCGCGTATCAACCGTATATCGGAAAGCCAATCAAGGCGTTCTTCGATGAAGTGCTAACGCCTCAGTTTCGAAACGCTGTGGCGCACTTCATAACCGACGACGGCGCTGTCCTAAATATGAGTTCGCCCGAACACATAGATCGGTACGGGGAAGTTCTTTACGTTTTGGAGTTATCAGTTCGAGTCGCCATAAAGTCCCATGAAGAACTTCTCAGCAAGCTCAACGCTAGTCATGGGGCATAACCCTGCGGTCCACCGGACGCTGCACGATAAAGCCGCGCAGTGCCGGTGACCTCCACGTTAGCCATCAAATGCTTCCTATCGCCATATTTTTCGCCACACTTGCCGTATACATTGTCATTCTTTTTGGCTCATCGGGCGCTCGTGCCAAAATTTCGCAGGCCGACCCTGACTATGCTCGTCAGCTATTCAATAGCGCTATCGGGCAGCTTCTGCTTCACCGGCTTCCTATGCGAGGTGGAGTTCTATTTTTCTCACTAATTCCAGAAAAGCTTCGATCAACAATTTCCACGATGCGCTATTTGTACGCTGCTTACTACACGCTACTTTCTTCGTTCTTTGTTTGTGTGGTGTACGACTTTGTAAGCAGCGCGCATGGCTAGCAAATCGTTCAAGGCGGACGGCTTCGCCGCTGCTTAACTCTAGCGTTAGCCTTCCATGATGAGCGAACTCCCAGAATTTGCCGAAGAATATAGCTTTCACGAACGCGTTCGCATGCTCGTGCGCTGCCTCGTGATCGGCGGCACATTCATCTTGCTTTGGAAGCTTTGGCTACTGCCGACTTTCACCGCGTTTGCCGCAACGGCGCAATGTCGCAGCGTATTCGGTGTACCCGGCACCGATGTACTCTGGTACGGCTTGTTCGTGGTGTTTCCGCTTTTCTTAGCGCTGGTTTTCGGCTTTATAGAGGGGCGGCACGGGCTCAAAATCTTACGCGACGGCCAGTCTCCTCCTATAGCCGCCAAAGTGCTCCGCCCCACGCGCATCAAGCGAGGGCCTGCTGCCCGGCGTGCAGGCTATCTGTACGCGTTGGCGTTCATGCCCTTTGTCGGCATTGCCATCTGGGGTTACTTTCAGGCGGCATCGCTTTCCAGAATGTCGCATTCTAAGCACCCTGTGTGCACGGCTAACCATTCATTCAAGGCGGACGGCTTCGTCGCCGCTTAAGCGTTGCAATCGTGTATTCGGCCTTGGGGTGAGCGCATGGCGCTCGGGCCATCTTGGAGCCCACGAGTCGAAAGCCCATCGTTCGAAGCTGCCCCGCGGTCGATTCGGGACCGACACACTTGCCCTGACACCGGCCGCCATGGCAACTCGGAGCAATAAACGGCTGCCTGGTGGCGAGGACAAGGACGGCACGCTGCACGAGCCGCCTGCTCCGGCCTATGCCCGCTGAAATGCCTGCTTCGCGTCGATTCACCGCTCCCGTCAAGCTGTCCCCCGCCCTCCCGATCTGGCACCATCCTCCGGTTACCCGCGCCAGAATCCCCTGCATGAACCTGCAAGCCAACTACGAACAGATCCCGCTCAAGGAATACGCCGAGCGCGCTTACCTCGACTATTCGATGTACGTGGTGCTGGACCGCGCCCTGCCCTTCGTAGGCGACGGCCTGAAACCGGTGCAGCGGCGCATCGTGTATGCGATGAGCGAACTGGGCCTTGCCGCCACGGCCAAGCCGAAGAAGTCCGCGCGCACCATCGGCGACGTGATCGGCAAGTTCCATCCGCACGGCGACACCTCGTGCTACGAGGCGATGGTGCTGATGGCGCAGCCGTTCTCCTACCGCTACCCGCTGGTGGACGGCCAGGGCAACTTCGGCTCGCCGGACGATCCGAAGAGCTTCGCGGCGATGCGCTACACCGAGAGCAAGCTCAGCCCGATCGCCGAGGCGCTGCTGGGCGAGCTGGGCCAGGGCACGGTGGACTGGGTGCCGAACTTCGACGGCACGCTGGAGGAGCCCTCGTGGTTGCCCGCGCGCGTGCCGCACGTGCTGCTCAACGGCTCGATGGGCATCGCGGTAGGCATGGCCACCGACATCCCGCCGCACAACCTGCGTGAGCTTGTCACGGCGTGCATCCGCCTGCTCGACGAACCCGACGCCACGGTGGCCGACCTCTGCGAACACGTGAAGGGCCCGGACTATCCCACCGAGGCGGAGATCATCACCTCGCGCAGCGAACTGCTGGCGATGTACCAGAACGGCATCGGCTCGGTGCGTGCCCGCGCGGTGTATGTGCGCGAGGAAGGCAACATCGTCATTACCGCGCTGCCGCATCAGGTCAGCCCGTCGAAGATCCTCGAGCAGATCGCCGCGCAGATGCGTGCGAAGAAGCTGCCGATGATCGAGGACCTGCGCGACGAGTCCGACCATGAGAACCCGATCCGCCTCGTGCTGGTGCCGCGTTCCAGCCGCGTCGACGCCGACGAGCTGATGCCGCATCTGTTCGCCACGACGGATCTGGAGAAGAGCTTCCGCGTCAATCTCAACATGATCGGACTGGACGGCCGCCCGCAGGTGAAGGATCTCCGGAAGATCCTCACCGAATGGCTGGTGTTCCGCACCAATACGGTGACCCGCCGCCTCAGCCACCGCCTCGCCAAGGTCGAGCGCCGCCTGCATCTGCTGGAAGGCCTGCGCATCGCCTACCTCAATCTGGACGAGGTGATCCGCATCATCCGCACCGAGGAGGAGCCGAAGGCCGTGCTGATGGCGCGCTTCGGCCTTAGCGAGGAACAGACCGACTACATCCTCGAAACCCGCCTGCGCCAGTTGGCCCGCCTCGAGGAAATGAAGATCAATGCCGAGCGCGACCAGCTCGAAGAGGAGCGCGCGCGCATCAACGTGCTGCTGAAATCGCCGGCCAAGCTCAAGAGCCTGATCAAGGACGAACTGCGCGCCGACGCCGAGAAATATGGCGACGCGCGCCGTTCGCCGCTGGTCGAGCGCGAAGCCGCGCAGGCGCTGGACGAAAGCGCGCTGGTAGCCAGCGAACCGGTCACCGTGGTGCTGAGCAAGAAGGGTTGGATCCGCGCCGCCAAGGGCCACGACATCGACGCCGAGGGCCTGAGCTACCGCGAAGGCGACGGCCTGCTCGCCACGGCGAAGGCGCGCACTACCCAGCAGGTGGCGGTGATCGACTCCACCGGCCGCAGCTATTCCACGCCCGCACACACGCTGCCCTCGGCACGCGGCAACGGCGATCCGCTCACCGGCCGCTTCACGCCGCCGCCGGGCGCCAGCTTCGACACGCTGGTTGCTGGCGACAACGACACGCGCCTGATCCTCGCCACCGACTTCGGTTACGGCTTCGTCACCCGTTTCGAGGCGCTCACCGGCCGCAACAAGGCCGGCAAGCAGATCATCTCGCTCAGCGACGGCGCCAAGGTACTTGCGCCGCAGGCCAGCGCTGACCCGGCCCGCGACCGCATCGTGGTGGTCACCACGGAAGGTCATCTGCTGATGTTCTCCGTGGCAGAGCTGCCGGAGCTGGACAAGGGCAAGGGCAACAAGTTGATCGACGTGCCGAAGAAGCAGCTCGCGGAAGGCGAGCGCGTGGCCGGCATCGCCGTGGTCGCCGAGGGCAAGGGCGAGGTCACCATGTACGCCGGTGCGCGCAAGCTGACCCTGCGCTGGGCCGACCTGGTGGAATACGGCGGCAACCGCGCCACCCGTGGCGGCCTGCTGCCGCGCGGCCTGCGTCGCGTGGAGCGCATCGAGACCACGGGCTGAAGCGCACATCCGTAGGAGCGCACCCTGTGCGCGAATGCTTTTGACTCGGATCGAACATCAAAGCATTCGCGCACAGGGTGCGCTTCTACAGCTCAGCCCAGAACCCACGTATCCCCGCCACGCCCTGCGCAACCGCCGCACGCGCGCGCGGCGACTGTGCTGGTGACAATCCGCCCAATGCATACACCGGCATCGCGGCGGCTTCGGCCAGCGACTGGAAAACGTCCCAACCCAAGGGTGCCGCATCAGGATGGCTGGCGGTCGCCGCCACCGGCGACAGCGTGGCGAAATCCACGCCCATCTGCTGCGCCCTCGCCAGCTGCACGGCATCGTGGCAGCTGGCGCCGGTGATTTGCTGCAACGGCAAGGGGCGTGCATCGAGTGCAGCCAGTTGCGCGCCCGTCAGATGCACACCGACACCGAGTGCCAGCGCACCTTCCACGTCCGCATTGAGCAGCAGCTGGGCGCCATGCGCGCGCGCCGACGGCAACAGCGTCGTGGCAAGTCCACGCACGGCCTCGCGTGGCCAGAGCGGCAGGCGCAATTGCACCAGCCGCTCACCGGATTCGATGGCGCGCACGATGCGCCCGAACCATGCATCGCACTCCAGCGGCGACACATCCGCGGGCGTGATGAGGTAATGCGGCGGCAGACGCAGCGCCTGCAGGATGGCGCGATCGGCAGGCGCCAGCGTGGCCGGATCCGCCTGCGACGGCAGGCACCACTGCAGGCCCTGCCCCTCCAGCGAACGCGGCTCACCTCGCCACTCAGTCACGCACCACGCATCAAGCAGCAATTCACGTTCGTGATAGCACCAGGGCACGCGGATCAGCGGCGCGGCTTCGACCAGCTCGATGCCGAGCTCCTCGACCAGTTCGCGCGCCAGCGCCGCCAGCGGCGTCTCGCCAGGCTCGCGCTTGCCGCCGGGGAACTCCCACATGCCCGCCAGGTGCTTGCCGGCGGGCCGCTCAGCCAGCAGCACGCGACCCTCGCGGTCGCGCAACGCGCCGGCCAGCACATGCAACGGCGCGTCACTCATGGGGAGGCACGGAACAGGTTTTCGGGCTCAACTGCCGCGGACGTACTCGACCATGTCGAAGTCGTAGGCGTGCTCGGCGTCCTTCTTGTGATGCACGCGCGAGACTTCGGTCCACTCGCTGAAATGCACGCCCGGGAAGAAGGTGTCGGCACCATCCACGGCCGCACCGACCCAGGTCAGGTACAGCCGGCGCGCCAGCGGCAGGGCTTCGCGGTACACCTGTCCGCCACCGATCACCATCAGGCCGGTGCTGTTGCAGCGGGCCTGCGCCTCGTCGATCGAGCGCACGGTGACCTGGCCCGGAAACGGCGCCTCGTGCTTGCGCGACAACACGTAGTTGGTGCGCTCCGGCAACGCGCGCCCCACCGACAACGCGGTGTTGTAGCCCATCAGGATGTTCTTGCCCATGGTGAGCTGCTTGAACCAGCGCAGGTCGTCTGGCAGGTGCCAAGGAAGTTGCCCCTTGCGGCCAATGGCGAAGTTCTCGTCCAGTGCGGCGATCAGCGAAATGGCCATCGGTGCTCCAGGGGCAAATGTGGCAGATTGGGCGGTGCATGAGCGGCGCGATGTCCTGCCCATGCTGACCGTACATTGTAGCCACTTGGGGGGACGACGAGCATGGCGATCATCATGGGATTTCTGGCCAGCGCACTGGCCTCTGCTACGGGAGGCGCTGCGCCGGCCACGGCGCAGGTGCTGCCCACGGTGTACGAGGCGGGGCATTTCTATGCGGTGCCGGAGGCGGTGAACGGGCAAAAGTTGAAGCTGGTGGTAGATACCGGCGGCGGGGGCGGATTCGGCATGTACTGGATTACTGCTGAAGCCGCGAAGCGCCTGCGCCTGAAAACCCATACCTGCAAGCTCGACGATGACCCCATCGCCGTGGCCGACTTGCCCGAGTACAAATCAGGCCGAGATCTACCCCCACCGGCATCGAGCCCCTGCGGCAACGTGGCGATGGTTCAGGACGTTCCCGAAGGCTATGGCTGGAATGCCCATGACGAGGGCCAGTTCAGCGGCAGCTACCTGTATTCGCAGGGCATCTGGACCTTCGATTACCCCGGTGAGCGCCTGACGTTGCAAGGCCATTCATGGCGGCCCGATTCCACCGCCCATGCAATCCATCTTGGATTCCAGCGGGATGATCATGGACGCGCGACCCACGGCTATGCCCGCCTGACCATCCGCGTCGACGGGCAGCCGCTGGACATGTTGCTCGATACTGGCGCCACTGCCCATCCCACCGCCGAAGGCGAAAAGGCCAGCAACACGCCCACGGTCAAAGGTATTGGCGTAACGAGTTATGTGGTCGCCAGCCTATTTGAGCGCTGGCACAAGGCTCATCCGGAGTGGCGGGTCGTGGTAGACGGCGACGCCGCTTCTCCCAAACACCCGATGCCAATGATCGAAGTGCCGCGCGTGGACATCGCCGGCTGGTCGGTTGGCCCGGTATGGTTCACCGAGCGCCCGGATCCCGCTTTCCACGACATGATGTCCAGCATGATGGACAAGCAGGTGGAAGGTGCGGTGGGCGGCAACGTCTTTGAGCACTTCGTGCTGACCATCGACTACCCGCACGACGCGGCCTATTTCAGCTGCGTAACCGGCTGCAAGGCCGCCGCTATACCGCCACCGGCGCCTTGATCGCCGGATATGGGTCATAGCCCTCGATGGCGATGTCCTCGTAGCGGAATTCCTCCAGCGCACGCACGTCGGGATTCAGCACCAGGCGCGGCAAGGAACGCGGTTCGCGCGTCAGCTGCAGCCGCGCCTGCTCGACGTGGTTGTTGTACAGGTGCGCATCGCCCAGCGTGTGGACGAAGTCGCCCACACCCAGCCCGCACACTTGCGCCACCATGTGGGTGAGCAGCGCGTAGCTGGCAATGTTGAACGGCACACCGAGGAAGATGTCACCGGAGCGCTGGTAGAGCTGGCAGCTCAGCTTGCCGTTGGCGACATAGAACTGGAACAGCGAATGGCAGGGCATCAGCGCCATCTTCGGCAGCTCCCCCACGTTCCACGCACTGACGATCAGCCGGCGCGAATCGGGATTGCGCCTGATCTCGTCCACCACCCAGCGGATCTGGTCGACAGCTTCACCGTCGGCGGCAGGCCATGCACGCCACTGCTTGCCGTAGACCGGACCGAGGTCGCCGTCGGCATTCGCCCACTCGTCCCAGATGCTGACACCGTGCTCCTTGAGGTAGGCGATGTTGGTGTCGCCTTTCAGGAACCAGATCAGCTCGTGGACGATGGACTTGAGATGCAGCTTCTTGGTGGTGACCAGCGGGAAGCCTTCGGCGAGGTCGAAGCGCATCTGCCAGCCGAACACGCTGCGTGTGCCGGTGCCGGTGCGGTCGGCCTTCTCGGTACCGTGGTCGAGCACATGGCGCAGCAGGTCGAGATAGGCCTTCATTGGCCTTCCTTCGCCGGCATCGCCACTTCGTACAGCCGCAGCGTGGGCGCGCTGCGCGAGAGCCACAACAGCCACAGGCCCACGGCAATCAGCGGCAGCGAGAGGACCTGCCCCATCGTGAGCCAGCCAAAGGCGAGATAGCCGAGCTGGACGTCGGGCAAGCGCACGAACTCCACCGCGAAGCGGAAGCAGCCGTACATCAGCGCGAACAGGCCGGAGACGAGGTAGCGCGGCCGCGGCTTCATCGACACCAGCCACAGCAGGGTGAACATCACCACGCCTTCCAGCGCCAGCTCGTACAGCTGCGACGGCTGGCGCACCAGGCCGCCAAACTGCTGCAGCTGCGCCTGCCACGCCGGGTGCGCGGCAGCATAAGCCACGTCCTCGGCATGCGCGTTGGGGAAGATCATGCCCAACGGCAACTGCGTGGGCTTGCCCCACAGCTCGCCGTTGATGAAGTTGCCCAGCCGCCCCAGGCCCAGGCCGATCGGCACCAGCGGCGCCACGAAATCCACCGTGTCGAAGAAATGCAGCTGCTGCCTGCGCGACCACCACAGCCCCGCCGCCAGCACGCCGAGCAGGCCGCCGTGGAAGCTCATGCCGCCATCCCATACCCGGAACAGCGCCAGCGGATCGGTCCAGATCCAGCGCGGGCCGCCCGCGTAATAGAACAGCATGTAGCCGATGCGGCCGCCCACGATCACGCCCATCATGGCGTAGAAAAACAGGTCGCTCAGCGCGTCGCGGGTCACCGGCAGACGTCCCTGCCGTCGCCGGTATTCGCCGAGCAATGCGCCACTGAAGAACCCTACCAGATACATCAAGCCGTACCAGTGCACCTGCACCGGGCCGAGGTGAAAGGCGACGGGGTTGATATCGACGACGAAGGGTTGCGTCATGCGGTGCGGAATCAGACAGGCAAGGCCGCCAGTGTAGCGGGACACGCCCCGATCCGCCGGATAAACTGCCGGACACCCGGTCGGCGCTGGAGCAGGGGAGTAGCCGTCGCGACCGGGCCACACCAACAAGGGGAGAGCAAGGATGATGTCGATGCGCAAGCTGCATGCCGCGCTGGTCGCGGCGTGCCTGTGTTCGCCTGTCGCCGCGGCCGCGGCGGATTCGATTCCGGTGGAAACCTTCGCCCGTCACGCCAGCATGTCGATGCCGCGGCTGTCGCCCGACGGCAAGCACATCGCGTTGCGCGTGGACGACGGCGGCAACCACGCGCTGGTGGTCTATGCAGTAGACGACATGAGCCATCCGCTCAGCATGCTGCGCATGCCCGTCAATGAAGTGCCGGCAGGCGTGTACTGGGTCAGTCCGACCAGGCTTATCGTGGAAAAGGGCAAGCAGTTCGGCTCCATCGATGAGCCCCAGCTCACCGGCGAGATCCTTGCCACCGACGTGGATGGAAGGCATCAGGACTATCTGTTCGGCTACCAGTCCGGCTATGGCACCCGCGGCGACACCCGCCAGGGCGATGATGGCTGGGGTGAAGTGGATGGCTTGCCCGACAAGGCCAACAACCATTTCTACCTCGGCGCCCATCCGTGGAATGACAACAACCGGAACCGCAGCCAGATCTACGACATCGACGCGGTGAAAAACGTACGCCACCTGATCGGCGATATCGGCGTAGGCCAGATGAGCTTCATGGTAGGCCCGGATGGCAAGGTGGGCTTCGCCTACGGCACCGACAACAACTTCGACTACGTGGCCTACCAGTTCATGGCTGGTCGTTGGGTACAGCTGCAGGCTGGCAAATACTTCGCCCCGTTTGCCACCGCGCCCGATGGCCAGCACGTCTACGCCATGTACAGCGCCAATGGCGGCCCCATCCAATTGATCGAACAAAGCCTCGATGGCAACGATCGCAAAGCGCTGGCCAAGGATGATTTCGGCAACGTCCACAACGTGCAATGGACCGCCCCACCGCTGCAGCCGTTCGCGGTAATCACCGCCACCGGCACGCCGCGCCCGATCTACGTCGACCCCAACCTCCCGTCAGCCAAGCTGTACATGGCGATCAGCCAGAAATTCCCCGGCGAGTTCGTCGATTTCATCAACTTCAGCGAGGACGGTCGCGAATTGCTGTTCAGCGTGAGCAGCGACCGCGACCCGGGCACCTGGTACCTGATCGATACCGAGCACTACAAGGTGGTCAAGCTGTTCGAAGGGGCACCGTGGATCGACCCGGCGAAAATGGCCGAGCGCGTACCGATGCACTTCAAGGCCAGCGACGGCACGGAACTGGAAGCCATCCTCACCGTGCCCAACGGCGTGCCGATGAACAATCTGCCGATGGTCCTGCTGCCCCACGGCGGCCCGCATGGCGTCAGCGACGACTGGTTCTTCGACAACGACGCGCAGTTCCTCGCCAGCCGCGGCTACCTTGTGCTGCAGGTGAACTACCGCGGCTCCGGCGGCCGCGGAGAGAATTTCACGCAGGCCGGCTACCTCAAGTGGGGCACCCGCATCCAGGAGGACCTGATCGACGGCGTGCGGTGGGTCGAGCAGCAGCAATACGCCGACCCGAACCGGGTCTGTGTGTACGGCGGCAGCTTCGGCGGCTACTCGGCGCTGATGTCGGTGATTCGCGCCCCGAAACTGTTCAAGTGCGCGATCGGCTACGCCGGCGTCTACGACCTGGCGATGATGTACAAGAAGGGCAGCATCGGTTCGGACACACTCGGCAAGAATTACCTGACCGCCGTGATCGGCAAGGACGATGCCGCACTCGCGGCCAATTCGCCCGACAAGCTGGCCGACCAGATCGACGTACCCGTGCTGCTGATCCACGGCGAGGCCGACGAGCGCGTACCGATCGCCCAGGCCAAGGCCATGCGCGCGGCGCTGGATGCCGCCCATAAGCCTTATGAATGGATGAGCAAATCCGGCGAAGGGCACGGCTTCTACAGCGAGGCCGACAACGTCGATCGCCTGGACCGCATGCAGGATTTCCTTGCCAAGTACATCGGCAGCGGCGCCACGCCACCCTGACCCCTTCCAAAAATCCGAAATCTCAAGGCGGGCCCGAAAGGGTCCGCTTTTTTTTGCGAAATAACGCGTTATGAAATTGTTGACTGACGGATTTTCTTACTATAACTTCACAATTTCTTGCGTCTCGCCTGACGGCTGAAAGGACCTCCCAAGCCAGCCACCCAGCAAGTTGCAAGAAAGCCTGGACGACCTCTTTTTATCACGCAGGTCTTTGATTTTTTAAGAAATTAAACGCTTAACCAACTTTTAGAAGCTGCTCAACCATTTGGGGAGATTGATGATGGTCAACAATCACACTCGGCGCCGGATCACCTATCGTCGAACAGCCCTCGCCCTGGCGCTGGGCATGGGTTTCAGCGGCTTGGCCTTCGGCCAATCCACCACGGGCAGCATCTTCGGCCAGGCGCCTGCGGGCGATACCGTGGTAGCAACGAGCGCAACTGGCGTGCAACGTTCCGTCACAGTGGACGCAGACGGCCGCTACACCATCAACGGCTTGCCGGTTGGCTCCTATTCGGTATCGCTGCAGAAGGACGGGCACGAGGTCAGTTCACGCTCGAACGTCACGATCCAGGTGAGTGCGGGCACCGATGTGTCTTTCTCTGCCGCCAAGAATCTGGAAAGCGTGACCGTCACGGCCAATGCCCTGCCGGCCATTGACGTCACTAGCGTCGATTCGCGCACGGTGATCACCGCGCAACAACTCAAGACCCTCCCGCTGGCACGTTCGGCGGAAGCCATCGCCCTGCTGGCACCGGGCGCAACCCAGGGCAGCAGTTGGTTCACTGGCCCGACCGGCAATGCACTGGTGTCTTTCGGCGGTGCATCAGTGACCGAGAATGCCTACTACATCAATGGCATGAACGTCACCGACCCGCTCAACGGCCTCGGTGGCATCGATCTTCCTTATGGTTCGATCGAGCAGCAGGAAACGCTGACGGGCGGCTACGGTGCGGCCTATGGTCGTTCCGATGGCGGCGTGATCAACCAGGTCGGCAAGCGCGGAACCAACGAATGGCACTTCGGCGGTCAAGCCCTATGGGCCCCCACCAGCCTGCGCTCCGACCCCAAAAACATCTACAACCCGGCCAACGGCAAGATCTATCAGTACCGCAACGACAACAAGGGTTGGAACACCACCTATGACGCCTACATCGGCGGCCCGCTGATCAAGGACAAGCTGTTCCTGTTCACGTCGGTGGAAGCCTCCAAGTCAAAGGACACGCTCGTCTCCACGGCATCGTCCAATACCGCCTATAAGCGGGACTTCCACGATCCCAAGTGGTACACCAAGCTGGACTGGAACATCAATGACAGCAACATCGTCGAGTTGACGGCGGCGTCGACCAAGCACCAGTACAACGGTGACGTCTACGCCTACGACACCAGCACCAGGACATTGGGTGACTTCGAAGGCACGGACACAAGCACCAAAACGTCGGCCCAGATGTGGATCGCGAAGTACACCGGCTACATCACCGACAACCTGACGGTCACCGCCCAGTACGGCAAACAGAAAACCGAAATCTTCACTTCGGCTGGCGCCAGCATCGATCCCTCGATCATTCCGATTGCCGGCGCGGACAGCGAGAACCCTGCGTACACGGGCGGCACGCCCATCACCAATTCGCAGCTCTCGGGCACCATCGGCGATCCCGCGCATCAAACCAAGGGCGCGAACTACCGTATCGACCTGACCTATGTCCTCGGGGATCACACGATCACGGCCGGCATCGACAACCAGCGCACCCAGGATCTGCATGACGGTGAATACATTCCCGCCGGCTACAACTGGGAATATGGCAAGGTCGACCCGGGTTCGTTCATCAGCGAAACCCCGTCCGGCGAAATGCAGGTGGATACGCCGTCCAACTATCCGGGAGGGGCGCAGGGCTATTACGTAGATCAGTACAAGTATCAGACCGCTGCATCGGTTCGCGTGGAGCAGCGTGCCCAGTACATCGAGGACTCCTGGCAGGTCAGCGACCGCTGGTTGCTGAAACTGGGCCTGCGCAACGACCAGTTCACCAACTTCAACAGCAACGGTCAGCCCTACATCAGGCAAACCAAGCCGCAGTGGGCCCCCCGCCTCGGCTTCAGCTGGGATGTGAATGGCGATTCCAGCTTCCGTGTCTACGGCAATGCGGGGCGTTATTACCTCGCACTGCCGACCAGCGTGGCGCTGCGTGGCGCGTCAGGCTCGCTGTTTACTCGTACCTACTACACCTACACCGGCATCGACGCGAACGGTTACCCTACCGGCCTGACTCCGGTCAATACGGTCAACGGGCCGGGCCAACCGTACTCCGAGAACCTCGAGTACGGCCAATCGCCCGATCCGAAGACGGTCACCGCCAAGTCGCTTACGGCGCAGTATCAGGATGAGTACATCCTTGGCTTCGACAAGCAGCTCAACAGCGCATGGACCTACGGTGCCAAAGCGGTCTACCGCAGCCTGAAGAACGAGATCGACGATACCTGCCAGGTTGAATTGTTCACGGCGAAGGCCTTGGAAGCAGGACTCGATCCGTCGAATCTGCGCGGCTGCTATTTCTTCAACCCTGGACGTGCGGCCACTTTCACCATACCGGATGGCAAGGGCGGCTATGGCGAAATTCACCTGAGCAACGAAGAACTGGGCTTCCAGCACGCGAAGCGCAATTACTATGCATTGAACCTCTACCTGAACCATCCGTTCGACGGTACGTGGTGGGGGCGCCTCGACTACACGTTCTCGCGCAGCTACGGCAACTCCGAAGGCCAGGTGAAGTCGGATACCGGCCAGTCCGATATCTCGGCAACCCAAGACTGGGATTATCCGTCGCTGATGGAATACCAGAACGGCCTCCTGCACAACGATCACAAGCACCAGTTGAAGGTGTCCGGCGGTTACCAGATCACTCCGGAGTGGAATGTATCTGGCGTCATCTCGATGATCTCGGGTGCGCCGTACGACTGCTTGGGTGCTTATGGCCCTAACGGCACCTATCCGGCATACGCCGGCCCGTATTACCACTGGTGCAGCGGCAAGCCGGTGCCATCCGGCTCGGCAGGCCGACTGCCATGGCAGAAGACCGTTTCGCTCAACGTGGAATATCGCCCGGCATTCGCCGACAACAAACTGGCCTTCAACGCGGATGTGTTCAATCTGTTCAACTCGCAGAAGCCGACCTACATCTACGAATACCAGAATGCTGGTCAGTTCGGCCGTGTCCGTGGTTACACCACCCCGCGCTACGTGCGGCTTGGCGTCACCTACGATTTCTAAGCCCAGCACGGGTTCGCTGAATGCAACAACGGCGCCGGGAGTGATCCCGGCGCCGTTGTTCTTGTGCGCGTCTTCCTGGGGAGAGTCGATGCGGCCGCAACATGGCTGCACACACGCATCAGGCATTGAATCAGCCGTAGCCGTTGCAATAGATCAGAGCAGTACCGGCCTGTCCGGCAGTTCGTCTTGCCGCGACTTGCTATCGGCAGGGAAGTGCAGTTCAAGCAGCGCATGCACAGCTTCGATACCGCGCAGACTGCCTTCCCTCCACTGATTCCTGGCATAGGCTTCGCGCATGTGGTCGCAAACCGTGGTCCACTCTCCGGCTGAAACACGACTGGCAATGCCGCGATCGGCCACGATCTCGATACGGTGCTCGGCCAACAGCACATAGACCAGCACGCCGTTGTTGTGCTCGGTGTCCCACACTTGCAATTGCCTGAAGATCTGATGCGCGCGCGTGGGTGCGTCCAGCCCGGCAAGCACGGCCAATGGCGACAACCTGGACTCCACCGCAAGGCGAACTTCGCCCCGATGCCGGCGCTCGCCTTGCGCAACAGCAGCCGTGATTTCGTCAAGCAGGCTTGAGGGAAAGCGGCGATGCAACTGGAACCAGCCTTCGCCGAGGTTCATCAGTAGACGCTGCAATCGCCCCATGTCACCAGCTCCCCGAGGCGCCGCCGCCGTTGAAGCTGCCGCCACCGCCGCTGAACCCGCCGCCCCCACCGCCAAAGCCGCCGCCTCCACCGAAACCGCCGCCGCCCCAGCCGCCAAAACCACCCCAGCCGCCACCGCCGATAGAGCGACCGGCGCCCGCCGGCAGCAGCATCAACAAACCGCCTGCGATGCCGCCAAAAATGCCAACGCCAGCCGAAGCCAGCAGCCAGAACAGGCCCCCGATGACCAGGCCGCCCACGGGCACGCGCACGAACGCATGCGCACTCCCCAGGATGCCCCGCAGGAAGAGCCATGCGAAGAACCCCACGGTGAGCAGGGTCTGCAGGTCCAGGCCATGACGCTCGTGCGGCGCTCCCTGCACGGGTGGCGGCAGAGATTCGCCGTTGATGAGCAACGTCAGCGCACCCACGGCATCATTGATGCCGCCGTAGTAATCGCCACCGCGGAACTTCGGCGCGATGTACTCGCGGATGATCCGTGCGCACGCCGCATCGGGGATCGCACCCTCCAGACCCGCACCTACTTCGATGCGCACGGCATGGTCGTTCTTGGCGACCAGCAGCAGCACGCCATCGTCGATGCCCTCGCGTCCTACCTTGTTCGCCATCGACACATCCAGCGAATAGGCATCGATGTCCTGCGGCTGGGTGCTGTCCACCATCAGCACTACCAGTTGCGCACCCTTGGATTTCTCCAGAGCCACCAGTTGCGCGTCGAGCTGATCCACCTGCTGTGCGCTCAACGTACCGGTGAGATCGGTGACGTGCCGCGCGAGCTTCGGCATGGCGACGTCGGCGTGCGACAGGGCCGGCAATAGCAGGGCAACTGCCAGCAGCCACACGCACAGCGCCCTGGGGCTGCGCATTGTCATGTCAATGGGCCGAGGCCGCGTGTGCTGGGGTGGCGGTGCCGAAATCCACCGTGGGCGCAGTGGAGATCGCTTGCTCGTTCTGCACGCTGAAGTTCGGCTTCACGGTGTAGCCGAACATCTTGGCGGTGAGGTTGTTCGGGAAGGTGCGGATCATCGAGTTGTAGTCCTGCACCGCCTGCACATAGCGCTGGCGCGCCACGGTGATGCGGTTCTCGGTGCCTTCCAACTGCGCCTGCAGATTCTGGAACAGGCCGTCGGCCTTGAGGGTCGGGTAGTTCTCGCTCACCGCCATCAGGCGCGACAGCGCATTGCCGAGCTCGCCCTGCGCTGCCTGGAATTTCGCCAGCGCCTGCGGATCGTTCGCCAGTTCCGGCGTCACCTGGATGCTGCCCACCTTGGCGCGCGCGTCGGCTACCTCGGTGAACACCTTCTCCTCGTGCTGGGCATAGCCCTTCACCGTGGCGACCAGATTCGGCACTAGGTCGGCGCGGCGCTGGTACTGGTTGAGCACTTCGGACCAGGCGGCCTTGACGGCCTCGTCCTGGCGCTGCATGGCGTTGTAGCCGCATCCGCCAAGTCCGATGGCGAGCACCAACAGCACCAGATTGCGCAACAGCTTCATGGCGGAACTCCGTTCGGATGAGGGCGGCATTGCAGCATTCCGGACATGGCGGCGCAATCGGCTAACGCAAGCCCAGTACCAGCCCCCAGCTCAGCACCATCAGCACCACCAGGAGGAACACTGCAGCCGAACCCATGTCCTTGGCGCGGCCGGCCAGCTCGTGGAATTCGGGGCTGACCTTGTCCACCACGGCTTCGATGGCGGAGTTCAGCAACTCGGCCGACAGCACGAGAAAGGCCGGTGCCACCAGCGCAACTTTTTCCAACGCCCCTTGCCCCAGCCACAAGCCCAACGGAATCAGAACCACGGCCAACATGGCTTCCAGCCGGAACGAAGCCTCGTGCCGCCATCCGGCACGCAGGCCCAGCATCGACCAACGGAAGGCTTTCCATAGCTGGCGCGGGTCGCCGCGAAAACCGGGACTGGGCATGGGACGCGAATCTCCGACAAGTGTCGCCCCGCCTTGCGGGGCCAAAAGGCGATTTTGCCATAGGCCGGCGTCGCGCCCGTTGCATATTGCGCTGCAGCGGGGGCAATGCGGCGGATGGGGTAGGCTTCGACGGTTTGGCACCGTCAGGAGCCACGACATGCCGGCCCGCTTACGCGGCCGTTGTAATCCTCAAGCACGGAACAGTTGTATGGCAATCCAGAATCCACCCGTTTCGCAAACCCGGTCGTTCAGCACCGTCTTCCTGATCGAGATGTGGGAGCGCTTCGGCTTCTACGGCATGCAGGTGTTGATGGTCACCTACATGATGAAGAAGCTGGGCTTCGTCGATACCAAGGCGAACCTGGTGTGGGGCGCGGCGGCGGCGTTGATCTACGCCACCCCGGCCATCGGCGGCTGGGTGGGCGACAAGTTGCTGGGCACCCGCCGCACCATGCTGATGGGCGCGGTGATCCTCGCGCTGGGTTATGGCCTGTTGTGGATGCCTTCCGACAGCGCAGGGGCCACCTATTTCGCGCTCGGCGTGATCGTCGTCGGCAACGGCTTCTTCAAGCCCAACGCCGGCAATCTCGTGCGCAAGATCTACGAAGGCGACGAGACGCGCATCGACAGCGCATTCACCATTTACTACATGGCGGTGAACGTGGGCTCGATGATCTCCATGACGGCGACGCCATGGATCCGGGATTACATCGCGGGCAAGTTCGGCGACTCGATCGGCTGGCACACCGCGTTCGGCGCCTGCTCGGTGGGTCTGGTCGCCGGCCTCATCAATTACTCGTTCATGCGTCGCACGCTGTCGCACATCGGCTCGCCGACCGACGACCGCCCGATCGATTTCAAGCGCCTGGCCCTGGTGCTGCTGGCCGGGCTTGCCACGGTATTCATTTCCGCCTTCATCCTGCAGAGCGAAGCCGTGGCCCGGTGGTGCGTGTACGGAGCCGGCGTGGTCATCCTGGGCATCTTCGTGCACCTGATCCGCAGCAGCCAGTCCAGCGAACGTGCAGGTCTGATCGCCGCCCTGGTGCTGACCGTGCAGACCATTTTCTTCTTCATCTTCTACGCGCAGATGGCGACGTCGCTGAACCTGTTCGCGCAGAAGAACGTGGACCTCGACTTCAATCTGTTCGGCTGGCACATGCTCACCTGGATCCCCGAGCAGTATCAGAACCTCAACGCAATCTGGATCGTGGTACTCAGCCCGGTACTGGTGTTCATCTACAACTCGCTGGGCCGCATCGGCAAGGATCCGTCGGTGGCTGCCAAGTTCGCATGGGGCTTCGCTGCCGTGGCGCTGGGCTTCTTCATGTACGGGTTCGGCGCGAATTGGGCGGTGGACGGCAAGATTTCTTCCTGGATCATGGTATGGGGCTACGGCCTGTACTCGCTGGGTGAGCTGCTGGTGAGCGGCCTGGGCCTGGCGATGATCGCGCGCTACGTGCCCGAGCGCATGGGCGGCTTCATGATGGGCGCGTACTTCGTCGCCGTGGGCATCTCGCAATACCTGGGCAGCGTGGTGGCCAACATCGCGCACATCCCGGACAACATCACCTCGCCGCTGCAATCGCTGGCGATCTATACGCATCTGTTCAACATCCTCGGCGTTGTCGGCATCGGGTGCACGGCCGTCGCGCTGGCCATGCTGCCGCTGATGAAGAGGCTGTCGTCCAGCCATGCCGACATGGCGAAGCACAACGAGCCGCTGCCCGCCGTGCGCAGCGAGGAATTCGACACGCCCTGATCCTCATCGCCGATCCGCCGGATGCGGCGGATCGGCGGCGCCGGACGGCAGCCCATGCCGCATCGCTCCCTCAAGAACCGCATCGGCCCGTTCGCGCTGGCACGCACGCTGGCCTGGTTGCGCCTGTGCGCCATCGGCGGCCAAAGCATCGCCGTGCTGGTCTGCGCGCTGTGGTTGCAGTTGCCGATACCGCTGCTGCCGCTGCTGACCTGCATCGGCCTGCTCTCGGTGTTCTCGGTGCTGGCGGCATGGCGGCTGCGCCAGCCGTGGCCGATGCACGAACTGGAGACGATTGCCCACATCTGCGTGGATACGCTGGTGCTAGGCGCGCTGCTCTACTTCACCGGCGGCGGCAGCAACCCCTTCGCCACCCTGCTGGTGGTTCCCATCGCGCTTTCTGCCGCCGCCCTGTCGATCCGCACCACGCTCGCGGTGGCGGCGATCGCCGGCACCGCGTACCTGTTGCTGATGCGCTGGCATGTGCCGTTGCCGATGCTGGACGGCATGCACGACGACGGCTTCGGGCTGCACGTGGTCGGCATGGGCGTGAACTTCGTCGTCACCTCCCTGCTGCTCGGCTTCTTCATCAACCGGCTGGCGCGCGCACTGCGCATGCAGCAACAGGCCATGCAGCGGGCGCACGAGCGCGCCTTGCGCGACGAAGGCATCCTCGCCATCGCCACGCAGGCCGCGGGCGCGGCACACGAGCTCAACACGCCGCTTTCCACCATGCGCACGCTGCTGCCGGAGCTGCGCCGCGAACACGCCGCCGATATCGCGCTGACCGAGGATCTCGGCCTGCTCGAAGGCCAGGTGGACCGCTGCCGCGACATCCTGCGCGAGATGGTGGCCTTCGGTCAGGCCCAGCTCTCGCAGGAGCCGGAACAGCTGGACGTGACGCAATTCCTGCACGGCTGCACCGAACGCTTTCAACTGTTGCGCCCCGAGGCGGAACTGCAACTGCAACTGGATGAAGACATTGCGCACCTGCCGTTGCAAGTACCGGCCGGTCTTCGCCATGCCTTGCTGAACCTGCTTCACAATGCCGCCGAAGCCTCCGCCGAGCACGACTCGCGCGATGTACTGCTGCAGGTGGCGTGCGAAGGCGACTGGCTGCAGCTTGCGGTGATCGACCGCGGCCCCGGCTTTGCCAGCACCGAAGGCAATGCGCGGCTTGGCCACACGCAAAAGCAGGCGGGCCTCGGCATCGGCCTCACCCTCGCCGAAGCCACGGCGGAGCGCCTTCATGGGGAATTGCTGACGCGCAATACCAGCGACGGCGCGATGGCATGCCTGCGTCTGCCGCTGGCGACTGTCTTGCGGCATTGAGTCGCACCCCCAGCGTGTGCAACCGATGCTGCCTGCGACGAAAATACGCACATGAATGAGCCAACCTCGTCCGCCGCCGTGCGTCCGCTGCTGCTGGTGGACGACGACGCCACCTTCGTTCGCGTGCTGAGCCGCGCATTGACCTCGCGCGGCTTCGAGGTGATCGCGACCACCACCCCAGGCGACGCGCGAGCGCAGGCGCGCCATCGCCTGCCGCGCTATTGCGTGCTCGACTTGAAACTGGGCGACGAGAACGGCCTGCGGCTGATCCCGGAATTGCACGCGCTGGTACCGGACATGCGCATCCTGCTGCTCACCGGCTATGCCTCCATCGCCACGGCGGTGGAGGCGATCAAGCGCGGCGCGCACGACTACCTCGCCAAGCCGGTGGATGCCGATGCCGTGGTACGTGCCCTGCTCGACATCGATGGCCATGCGGATGGCGACGACGAAGCCCTGCCCGAAGCCCCCGAGGTGCCACTGGCACTGCGCCGGCTGGAGTGGGAACACATCCAGCGTGTGCTCACCGAGTGCGACGGCAACATCTCGGAAACCGCGCGCCAGCTCGGTATGCACCGCCGTACCCTGCAACGCAAGCTGGGCAAGCACCCGGTGCGCGAACGACCCAGCGACAACGACTGAGAGTCTGCTCAATATCTCCGCATGGCCAGCGACTGCGACAACACGCCGTCTGGCGCCGTCATGAAAGGCGTCTAAGCTCGCAAGCCTCGACCCTGGTCCAGAGTTTCGCTTGAACCCACGACTTTCCATCGCCCTGCTGCTGTGCGCCGCAAGCACAACGGTTTTTGCCGGCGATCCGCCGCAAACCACCACCCTGACGCCCGTGCAGGTGCACGCCAGCGACAGTGCAGTGATCGACACGCCCAGCGTGAAGGTGCACATCGGCCGCAAGCAGCTGCAGCAACAGAACATCGTCGGCAGCACCGACGTGGTGCGCTACGCGCCCAACCTGCAGGTGCGCGAACGCTACATCGGCGACCCCAACGCCACCCTCAGCGGCCGCGACAGCGGCACCCTGCAGAGTGCGCGCAGCCTGCTCTACGCCGACGGCCTGCTGCTCTCCGACCTGATGGACAATGGCTGGGACGGCGCGCCGCGCTGGGGCATGGTGCCGGCCGAGGAAATCGGCGCGGTGGACGTGTTGTACGGCCCCTATTCTGCGCTGTACCCCGGCAACTCGATGGGCGTCACGGTACTGATCCACACCCGCCTGCCCGACAAGCTGATCGCCAGCGTCGATTCGCAATATTTCAGCCAGGACTACGGCGACCACTACGGTGCGGGTGGCCATTACGACGGCCATCGCCTCGCCGGCGTGCTCGGCGACAGGCAGGGCCGCTGGCGCTGGCTGCTTTCGCTCAACCAGCTCGACAATCACGGCCAGCCGATGCAGTACGCCACCGCGCAGGCCGGCGGCAATGCGGCCGGTGCGGTGCCGGTGGACGGCGCCACGCTGGACCGCAACCCCAACGGCACGCCGCGGCTGGTCTATGGCGCCAACACCATCGAACACACCAGACAGACCCAGGCCAACCTGCAACTGGGCGTGGACATCACCGATCACGTCAATGCGCTGTTCACTCTCGGCTGGTGGCACAACGATGCCTTCGACGCCACCCGCAGCCTGATCCGCAACGCCGCCGGCCAGCCGGTCTACACCGGCAGCATCCTCGCCGACGGTCAGCTCTGGAGCCTGCCCGCCAGCGGCCTTGCGCCGAGTTCCTACGAGCAGACCCACGTGCTGTACGGCGCCGAGCTCGACGGCCGTTTCGACAACGACTGGTGCTGGGAAGCCGTGGCCAGCCACTACGATTACCAGCACGACCTGCAACACGATGCCGCGGCCGCATCGCCGACCAGCGCCTATGGCGGCCCCGGTTCGGTGGCCGACATGGGCGGCTCCGGCTGGAGCACCTTCGATTTGCGCAGCTCCGGCCCGCTAGGCGACGCGAACATGCTGTACGCCGGCGCGCACCTCGACCGCTACGTGCTCGACTCGCACGTGCAAGCCGCCAGCGACTGGCTGGGCCCGGCCGACGGCGCACCGATCAGCACCTACGCCGGCCGCACGCAGACGCGCGCGCTCTACCTGCAGGACGTGTGGAGCTTCGCCCAGGCCTGGTCGCTCACCGCCGGCCTGCGCTGGGAACAGTGGCGTGCGTACGATGGCCTGCTCGCCAACGCCAGCAGCGTGCTCGCCTACCCCACGCGCCAGCGCAGCGACTTCTCGCCCAAGTCTTCGCTGAACTGGGACGTCGCCGAGGACTGGCAACTTCGCCTGTCCTTCGGCAAGGCCGTGCGCTATCCCACCGTGGAAGAGCTGTTCCAGGGCTCGATCTCGAACGGCGCCATCGTCAACAACGACCCGAACCTGCAACCGGAACGCGACTGGTCCACCGATCTCAGCCTGATCCGCACATTGCCGCAGGGTCACTGGCGCGTGTCGCTGTATCAGGATCGCGTGGCCGACACGCTCTACACGCAGACCGACATCACCTTGCCCGTGCCGGTCACCAGCGTGCAGAACATAGACAGCGTGCGCACACGCGGCATCGAAGGCGAGCTGGTGCTCACGGACGTCTGGACACCCGGACTGGACATCAGCGCCAGCGCCGCGTGGAATCAGGCGACCACCCTGCGCGACCAGCAATACCCGGTAGCCGACGGCAAGGATTTCCCGCGTATCCCGCGCCTGCGCGCCACCGTGTTCGCCGACTACCGCTTCGCGCCCGGCTGGGACGCCTCGCTGGGCGTGCGCCGTTCCGGCCGCCAGTACAGCAACCTGAACAACAGCGACACCATCGACACCTATGGTGCCGTCAGCAGCTTCACCGTGGTCGATGCGAAGCTGCGCTGGCGCTTCGCGCCACAATGGACAGCGTCGCTGGGCGTGGACAATCTCACCAACGAGCACTACTGGGTCTACCATCCCTACGCCGGCCGCACGTGGTTTGGCGAACTGCGCTGGGAGCTATAGCCGTGCAGCGTTGCCGACAAACCCAACCACCCGATCCATCATGCGCAACCTGATCACCATCCTGCTCTGCCTGCTTTCCTTCACGGCCGTCGCCCACGACATGCCCGGCATGGCCATGGCCGGCGGCCCCGCACTCGGCGCCAGCGCCGCGTTCGACGCACATGGCCGCCTGTGGGTGGTGGATGCCGCGAACGGCCATGTGCGGCTGCGCCACTCCGACGATCTGGGCAGGACGCTGAGCCTGCCCGTGGACGTCAATGCCGTCGCCGAGCCTATCTATGACTCCGGCGAGAACCGGCCAAAGATCGCGTTCGGCCCCAAAGG
This sequence comes from Rhodanobacter sp. 7MK24, assembly GCF_014842995.1. Lineage (GTDB taxonomy): Bacteria > Pseudomonadota > Gammaproteobacteria > Xanthomonadales > Rhodanobacteraceae > Rhodanobacter_A. Next base: position 275,046 of record NZ_JACYXL010000001.1, on the reverse strand, counting down.
CGAGTTGTACGTGAGCTGGTCGCAGCCGCGCGCGAAGCCGTGGACCGGCTTCGTGCGCTTTGCCCGTTCGCTGGACGATGGCGCGCATTTTTCCGCGCCGCTCACCGTGCACCACGACACGGCCGAAATCACCCATCGCTTCGATGCCCTGGCGGTGGACGGGCAAGGCCGTGTACTGCTCGCATGGATCGACAAGCGCGATCTTGAAGCAGCGAAGGCGCGAGGCGAGCCTTACCTTGGCGCCGCCGTGTACTACAGCTGGTCGAGCGACGAAGGTCGGACCTTCGTGCCCGAGCGCAAGGTGATGGACAACAGCTGCGAATGCTGCCGCATCGCGCTGGCACGAACGCCGGACGGCGGAATTGCCGCGCTCTTCCGTGGCGTATTCGGCGACAACATCCGCGACCATGCCTACGCCCTCCTGCCCACCAACGGTGGTCCCGTACATGCCGCACGCACCACCTTCAGCAACTGGCACATCGCCGCCTGCCCGGAACAAGGCCCCGGCCTCGCCGTCGGCGAAGACGGCACACGCCACGCCGTGTGGTACGAAGCCAGCCACGGCCCCGCAATCTGGTATGGCCAGCTCGATCCAGGCCACCCACCGCAGCACGTGCTGAAACTCGCCGGCCCCGGCGCCAGCCATGCCGACGTGGCCGTGCGCGGCAAGACCGTGTGGCTGGCATGGAACCAGGTAGCTGCGAATGGCTATGCGCTGATGTTGCGCGTGTCCACCGATGGCGGCCTGCACTTCGACGCCCCGCGTGCCATCGCCACGTCCGTCGCCGCGGCGGGTTCACCGCAACTGCTGGTGTGGCACGATCAAGCCTCCATCGCATGGAACACTGCAGACGGCTTCCGCCTGGTTTCCAGCGGGGCGCGCTGATGCGTCGCACCCTCTTCGTCGCCCTGCTCCTGCTGGCGCTGCCCGCCTTCGCACGCGCCGGCAAACTTGTGCCGCTTTCCGCCGCCGATGTTCCTGCGCTGCTCAAACCGCCCGCTCACGGCATGCGCATCCTCGCGATCTGGTCGCTGGACTGCGCCTATTGCGAGGCGAACATGCAGACGCTGGCTAAATGGCAGCGCACGCATCCGCATGACATCGAACTTGTCACCGTGGCTACCGACGATGTAGCGCAGGGCGCCGCTCTCGAAGCGCGCCTCAAGGCCGCGCACATGGAAGCCTATCCGGCCCTGGCCTATGTCGAGGGCTCGCCTGAGCGCCTGGATTTCCTGATCGATCCCGACTGGGGCGGCGAGACGCCACGCACCGAGATCATCCGTTCCGATGGCACCCGGCAAGGTATCAGCGGCGAGATCACCGCGGCGCAGTTGCAGGGACTTCCGTAATAGCTTGTTCAAAGCTTCCAGCTTTCCACCGCTCCCGGCTTGTCGGAGTGGAGAAGACTGTTTCCGCCGTCGCAAGGAACAGGGCGGCTCCGGTCGACCGTCAGGGGCCGGTTCCTTCCCTCTGCCGATCTAGCCACCGCAGGAGCCGTGGCGAACGGCGAAGTCGAACCCTGGGGCTGAGAGCAGGACGCCTGGAGTCAAGAGAGGCAAAGAGGAACGGCCTGGCTCAATCCGCCGGGACCAGAAGCCGGCCGCGTCTAGGGTCTAGAACCACTCCCTGCTACGCGATAGACAGTGCAGCCACGCCGCGCCGTATCCGGGATACTGAGGATCTCCCGTATCCATCATTCCGGCGAAGGCCGGAGGTGCCTCGCAACAGCGAAGCTCGTCATCCCGTGACTGTATGGCTTGAGCACGCGTGATCGCTACTGGACGACTCGCTACGCCACGCGCTCGTGCGGCCGCCCTGCGAGCATAGTGCGCAATGCGTGCCTATCTGGCCTACACCAGGAATGGCGGGCAAAGCCGCGGATGCTTCGCGCCGCCCTGCTCTGCTTGCGATTGCCATGACTCCGGCTTGGCACAAAAAAGCCGCGCACAAAGTGCGCTCCTACGGCTGTTCGTCGGGATCGCCCGTGCTGTCGGCCGGTGCTGGCGCCGGGGGCGCGGAAGTGCCGTCATCCTCGTCGCCATAGATCGCCACGTGCGGCACGCCGCTGGCATCGATCCAGCCACGGTACATGCCGTCGGTATTGAACGGGATGGCGATGTCGCCGTGTACGTCCAGCGCGATGGCGCCGCCGTTGCCGCCCAGCGCGGGGATATCCTGGTTGATGACCACCGCCGCGGCACGCTTGATCGGCACGCGCATTTCGCTCACCTGCATGCAGATCGCATGCGCCGCCACGGTGCGGATGTAGTACTCGCCCCAACCGGTGCCCGACACCGCGCAGTCGCTGTTCGCATAGGTGCCCGCGCCGATGATCGGCGAATCGCCGATGCGCCCCCAGCGTTTGTCGGTCATGCCGCCGGTGGACGTGCCGGCCGCCAGATGGCCCTGGGCATCCAGTGCCACCGCTCCCACGGTGCCGAAGTGTCTGGCCGTCTCCTCGTCCTCGTGCGACTTGCCGGCCGCATCTTCCTTGAGCGCCTTCTGCAACTGCTGCCAGCGTTCCTGGGTGCGAAAATACGAGGGATCGACCAGCGGCATGCCGATGCTCTGCGCGAACGCCTCGGCGCCGGTGCCGGAGAGCATCACGTACGGCGTCCTTTCCATCACCGCACGGGCCAGCAGGATCGGGTTCTTGATGCGCATGACGCCGGCCACCGCACCGGCGACCTGGCTGTCGCCGTCCATGATCGCGGCGTCCAGCTCGTTCCTGCCGTCGTGGGTGAACACCGCACCTTTGCCGGCGTTGAAGTCCGAGTCGTCCTCCAGCACCATGATCGCGGTGCTCACCGCGTCCACCGCGCTCTTGCCCGCCTTGAGTTGCGCGTATCCGTCCTGCAAGGCCTTGGTCAGCGCCGCACGTATCGCCTTCTCCTTTGCAGGAGTGAGATCACGCTTGATGACACCGGCACCGCCGTGGATCACCAGCACGGGCGGCACGGCGGCGTGACTCATCGCGCTGACGCCGAGAGCGGCAAGGACAGGCAACAGGTAACGCGGCTTCACGGAGCTCTTTCCCTGAGGACAACGGGGGAAGTATAGCGAGCCGTTTCCGTCACTTGGGTTCGAAGCGCACCTGCTTGCTCTCGAATATCGGCTTCATGCCGGCGAGATCAGCCAGTCGCTGCAGGGCCGTTCCTGCAGGCATGTCCTTGAACGACAACGTGACGGAGCCATTGCCCAATGCATCCGGATTCACGAGCGTCCACCCCGCCGCGGCCGCCACCGCCTCCGCCATCACGCGTACTGAAGCATTCTTGGCGTGCTCGGTGACCCTGGCCGGAGAAGCTTCAGCGGCCACGCGCGCCGGACAGCCAGCCAACGAAGTCACCTCGATGGTGTAGTCGTGAACGCCATCCGGCCCTTTGTCAGTCACATGTGCCAGTTCGCCAAGTTTGGCATCCATCCGGTGCTTAGCCACCAGCTTCCCAGCCACCATCACTGCCACGTCGATACGAAGCCGATTGCCGCCTTCAGGCGACGGCGTGGCATCGATTTGCCAGCCATGATCACGATTGGCCACCGTGCCGGTCTTGCCTGGCACCATGCACAGCTCCACCGACATGCCTTCGGGTTGGCTGGTATGCCCATCGTCCGCGTTTTGCTCCACCTTCATGTTCAACTGGTACACGGTGGTCGCTTTCGCGCTGTCTTCCGCGCCTTTCACCGGGGTACTGGCGGCATAGACGGAACCGGCCACGGCCATCGTCAGCCCGCAGATGGCAATAATGCCGGTGTGGCGACGCTGACGATTTGGTGCGGGCAGTTTCAGCATGGCGATACGCTCCGTAAGTGGGTGACGAGGGGACCAGGTGCAGCCCACCGGCAACGCGAACGCAGCCGACTGGGTTTTCAACATCGCATTCGCATAGCTGCGGCGCTGCGTGCCGTGCTCGCGCAGCACCGCGGCATCGCAGGCCAGCTCCTGGTCATGGCGCAGCGCGACAAGCGCCCACCATGCCAGCGGATGGCACCACAGCAGTGCAACGAACATCTGCGCAAGCAGACACCACCAGCCATCGCCACGGCGCGCGTGCATGGTCTCGTGGGCAAGGATCAGCGCCTGCTCGGTGGCGTCGTAGCGCTGGCGGAAATCCGCGGGCAGCACGATGCGGCTGCGCCACACACCAACCAAGGCCGGGCCGACGCCGGCGCTCGCAGCACGCACTACCGGCCGGGATGTCGACACTTCTGCCATCGGTGTGGCGCCGTGCAAGCGCTCGCGGTAACGGCGCTGCGCCACGACAGCGAACCCGAACACGACGGCGACGCCCGCCAACCACAGCGGCAAGGCGGTAGCGCGCCAGTCGAAACTACCCGTGACATCCGCATGCGGCGCCGCTGCGCCGACCGCCGAGGTGATCGTGTACACCAGCGGCGGCAGTTGCACCGGCGATGCGGTGACATGCGGCAACTGGCTGGTCAGCAAGGCCAGTGGCGGCAGCAGCCACAGCTGGAAGGCGCGCTCCGCGCCGAACCAGCGGCGACACGGCTTGCGCAACGCGGCGACGACCAGCACCGCTGCGGTGAACGCCAGCAGCGCCAACCAGCCGTGCGCGGCCCAGGTCATCGTCAACGACTCAATGCCCGGCAATGGAAGGTCACTCATCGTCGAGCTCCTTGAGCAGCTTGCGCAGTTCGGCGACATCCTTCTTGGTCAGCTTGCGCTGCTCGGAGAAGTGCGCCACCAGCGGCGCCACGCGGCCGTCGAACAGGCGGTCGAGCAGGCCCTTGCTCTCCTGCGAGACGTATTTCTCGCGGCTCAGCAGCGGCGTGTAGAGATAGCGGCGACCATCCTTCTCTGCCTTCACCGCCTTCTTCTTCAGCAGGCGGTTGAGCAGGGATTTCACCGTGCCCTCCTGCCAGCCCTGCGCCGGGCCGACCTCGGCGAGGATCTCCTCGGCGCTGCGCGGCGCCGCGCGCCACAACACTTCCATCACTGCCGCTTCGGCTTCGCTGACTGCCATGATGCCACCGTTTACGCGTGTAAGTGAATTGATGTTTACATGCGTAATTGATGGAGTCAAGACGTGCCCACCCTGCCTGCCAAGAGGAACGGCAAGCCGCGTGCGACCTTCGTACAGCACGGCCCGCAGCCGATCCGTCGTATCCTTGGCAGCTGGTTTCCCTGCACGAAGGCACGGCAATGGACAAGGTTCACGCAACGGCGGCCCAGGCGCTCGACGGCCTGCTGTTCGACAACATGACGATCGCGGCCGGTGGCTTCGGCCTGTGCGGTATCCCGGAGAACCTGATCGCCGCTCTGCTCGCGGCCGGCACCAAGGGCCTCACCATCGTCGGCAACAATGCCGGCGTGGACGACTTCGGCATGGGCCCGCTGCTCAAGACGCGGCAGGTGAAACGGGTGTACGCCTCCTATGTGGGCGAGAACAAGGAATTCGAGCGCCAGGTGCTGGCCGGCGAACTGGAGCTGCACCTGGTGCCGCAGGGCACCCTGGCCGAGAAGCTGCGCGCCGGCGGCGCGGGCATCCCCGGCTTCTACACGCGCACCGCGTTCGGCACCCAGCTGGCCGAAGGCAAGGAGACCAAGGTGTTCGACGGCAAGGAATACGTGCTGGAGGAAGCCATTCGCGCCGACGTCTCCATCGTCAAGGCGTGGAAGGGCGACCGCCTCGGCAACCTCGTGTTCCGCGAGACGGCGCGCAACTTCAACCCGATGATCGCCACCTGCGGCAAGGTCTGCGTGGCCGAGGTGGAGGAACTGGTGGATGTCGGCACGCTGGACCCGAACAACATCCACGTGCCGGGCATCTACGTCGACCGCATCGTCCAGGGACCGTCGTATGAGAAGCGCATCGAGTTCCGCACCATCGCCGGCGCCAACACCGGCAAGGAAAGCCCGATGCGCACCGCGCTGGCGCAGCGCGCCGCGAAGGAGCTGCGCGACGGCTTCTACGTGAACCTCGGCATCGGCATCCCTACGCTGGTGGCCAACTACATCCCCGAAGGCATGGACGTAGTGCTGCAGTCGGAGAACGGCCTGCTCGGCATCGGCCCCTTCCCCACCGAGGCGCAGATCGACCCCGACCTGATCAACGCGGGCAAGCAGACCGTCACCACCCTGGCCGGCTCCAGCTTCTTCTCCAGCGCCGAATCGTTCGCGATGATCCGCGGCGGCCACATCGACCTGGCCATCCTGGGCGGCATGGAAGTGTCGGTCACCGGCGACCTCGCCAACTGGATGGTGCCAGGCAAGATGGTGAAGGGCCCCGGCGGCGCGATGGACCTGGTCAGCGGCGTGCGCCGCGTGGTGGTGCTGATGGAGCACTGCGCGAAGGACGGCTCGCCCAAGATCAAGGACCAGTGCGACCTGCCCGTCACCGGCAAGGAATGCGTGGATCTCGTCATCACCGACCTCGCCGTGTTCGAGGTGGAAAAAGGCAAGGGCCTCACCCTGATCGAGCTGCAGGACGGCGTGACGCTGGACGAGGTGAAGGCGAAGACGGGCTGCGCGTTCGCGATCAGCCCGTCGTTGCAGAAGTAACCGTCAGTCAGGATGCGCCGCGGAACGATCCCGCGGCGCGCGTCATGCCGTGCGCACCGATGCCACTTCCGCGTCGAGATCCGCAAGTCGGTAGCCGGCGGAATGGATGGTGTGCAGCAACGGCCGCTCGAAGGGTTTGTCGATGACGCGGCGCAGGTTGTAGAGGTGGGAGCGCAGGGTGTCGGAGTCGGGCAGCATGTCGCCCCAGATTTCACGCTCGATGTCGCGCCGGCTCACCACGCGCGGCGATTCGCGCATCAGGATCGCCAGAAGCTTCAGCCCGATCGGTGACGCGGAGAGTTCCTCGCCGGCGCGCGTCAGCCGCAACGTGGCGGTATCCAGCGTCATGTCGCCCACGCGCAACACCTCGGAGGACACCTGCCGGCGATCACGGCGGATCAGCGCATGCAGCCGCGCATCCAGTTCGCGCACCTCGAAGGGCTTGACGAGGTAATCGTCGGCGCCGGACTCCAGCCCGGCAAGTTTGTCTTCCAGCGTGCCGCGCGCGGTCAGCATCAGCACGGGCGTGGCTTTCTTCGCCTCGCGGCGCAGCTTGCGGCAGACTTCGAGGCCGTCCATGCCAGGCAGGTTGAGGTCGAGCACGATGGCGTCGTAACTGCTGGCCACCGCCAGATGCAGGCCACTGGGGCCATCGGCCGCGTAGTCCACGGAGTAGCCGCTGTGCTCAAGGGCAGCCCCCACGGACTCGGCAATCTGGCGGCTGTCTTCCACCAGCAGGATCAGGCCGGTTTGCTCAGTGTGTCCATTCATGTCGCTTCCTCCTCTTGGCTTCACAAATGTGAAGAGCTAAGCGGGCATCTGGTGATGATTGCGTGAAAACTTCGATCAACCGTTCAGCAATGGCTGCAGCACCGCCCAAACGTTGGCCAGCACCCTCGGCTCGCCGGCGGCGGTGGGATGGAGGCCGTCGTCCTGCATGAGCGCCGGTTGCAAAGCCACGCCATCGAGCAGGAACGGCAACAGCCCCACGTGCTTCTGCTTCGCCAGATCGGCATAGATCGCACGCAGGTCATCGCGGTATTGCGGGCCGTAGTTCACCGGCAGCTCGATGCCCAGCAGCAGCACCCGGGCATGCGTTGCCTGCGCGGCACTGACCATGGCGACGAGGTTATCGCGCAATTGCGCCAGCGGCAGACCCTGCAAGCCATCGTTCGCGCCAAGTTCGATCACCACCACGGCGGGGCGATACGTTGCAAGCAGTGCCGGCAGGCGATTGCGCCCGGACAGCGAGGTCTCGCCACTGATGCTGGCATTGACCAGAGCCCATGGCGGCACCATCTTGCCCAGACGGACTTCCAGCAGATGCACCCAGCCCTGCTCCGTCGCAATGTTGTGCGCGGCGGAGAGCGAATCGCCCAGCACCAGCACGCTACGTGCAGGGGCGGCTTGCACGGCGGCGGCACCAACAAACAGCAACAGCAGCAGACACAGGAAACGACGCATGAGCAATACGCCCCGGTTGGTTCTCGACGTGCGCGATGTTAGCAAGTCGGTGCACGGCCCCGAGGGGCGGCTGGACATACTCGACGGCGTCGGCCTGCAGGTGGCGGAAGGCGAAAGCTTCGCCATCGTGGGCGCCTCGGGCTCGGGCAAGACCACCCTGCTCGGTCTGCTCGCCGGACTGGACACGCCAAGCACGGGCAGCATCCGCCTGGCAGACCACGCACTGGAAAGCATGGACGAGGAAGCCCGCGCCGACCTGCGCCGTCGCCTGGTGGGTTTCGTGTTCCAGTCCTTCCACTTGCTGCCTGCGCTCAGCGCGGAGGAAAACGTGATGTTGCCGCTGGAACTGGAAGGCGACACCCAGGCACGTGCCAAGGCACGCGCGGCACTGGAGGCCGTCGGCCTCGCCGCCCGGCGCCGCCACTATCCGGCGCAACTCTCGGGCGGCGAGCAGCAGCGTGTGGCGATTGCCCGCGCCTTCGTCCACGGCCCGCGCCTGCTGTTCGCCGACGAACCCACCGGCAACCTCGACCAGCGCACCGGGCATCACGTCACCGACCTGCTCTTTGCGCTCAATCGCGACCACCGCACCACGCTCGTGCTGGTCACCCACGACGTGCAACTCGCCGCGCGCTGCGGGCGGCGCATCGAGCTGCAGGAAGGTCGCGTGGTCGCGGAAGCAAGAGCATGAACCTGCTGCGCCTCGCCTTGCGCAACCTGCGTCGCGAATGGCGGCTGCCCGAACTGCGCACCCTGGCCGGCTCCCTGCTGCTGGCGGTGCTGGCGATGGGCGTGGTGGCCACCCTGGCCGCACGGGTGGAACGCGGCATCCTCGCCAGCGCGGCGGAGCTGATCGGCGGCGACATCGGCATCTCGGCGCCACAGACCGTGCCGCCGGCCTTCGTCGCCGAAGCGCGCCGCGACGGTCTCGCCATCGCCCACGCCGCCGGCTTCCCCAGCGTGGCTTTCGCCCATGGCCACAGCCAGTTGCTCGACGTGGAAGCCACCGACGACGCCTATCCGCTGCGCGGCAAGCTGGTGCTGGCTGCTGCTGGACACGAGCGCAATGGCCACGGCCCTGCAGTGGGCACGGTATATCTCGACCATCGCGCCCTGGTGGCGCTGTCGCTGCAACCGGGCGATACATTGCAGCTCGGCGGCAAGGAGCTGCGCATCGCGGCGGAACTGGTACAGCAGCCCGATGGAGGCGCGCTGGTAGCCCTGGCGCCGCGCGCGCTGATGAGCCTGGCCGACGCAGAACAGTCCGGACTGCTCGGCATCGGCAGCCGCGCACACCATCGCCTGCTGCTGGCCGGCGCACCGCATGCCGTGCAGCGCTGGCGCACATGGGCAGAACGGCAAACCCTGCCGCAGGGCGCGGAACTGGTTACACCGGAACAGACCCAGGAACGCATGCGGACGGCATTCGACCGCGCAGGTGCCTTCCTGCACCTTACCTCCCTGCTCGCCGCGCTGCTTGCCGGCGTGGCGATTGCGCTCTCCTCGCAGCGCTACGCGCGGCGCAAGACTCCCGAAGTGGCCCTGCTGCGCGCGCTGGGCACACCACACAGGCGCGTGCTCGGCCTGCTGCTGCTCACGCTCGCCGCGCTGGCCTTGCCCACGGCGCTGATCGGCGCCTTGCTCACCCTGGGTGCAGCACAACTGGCATGGCACTTCGCCAGCGTGCTGTTCGGTGGAATTCCCACCGAGCTGCCGCTGTTGCCCGTGCTGGGTGCCGGCATGATGGGCCTCGCCGTGCTGGCCGGCTTCGCATTGCCGCCGCTGCTGCGGCTGGCCGAGGTGGCACCGGTCGCCGTGTTCCGCCAAAGCCTCGCGCGCCGCGTGCGACGCTTCGACGCCTTGTACCTGCTGCCCGCGCTGGTGGCGCTGGCCTTGATCTGGAGCCAGAGCGGCTCGCTGAAGCTCGCCGCCATCCTTGCTGCCAGCCTTGCCGGCGTGGCGTTGGTGGCGGCATTGCTGGCGAGCCTGCTGCTGTGGCTGGCGCGGCACGTGGCACCGGGCGCGCATCCCGCCCTGCGGCTTGGCCTTGCCGCGCTGGCACGTCGTCGCGGGCTCAGCGTGGTGCAGGCTACCGCGCTCGCACTCGGCCTCACCGCCCTGCTGCTGTTGTCGGTGGTGGCACCTGCCCTGCTCGACGGCTGGCGTCGCGAACTGCCCGTCGACACGCCGAACTGGTTCGCGTTGAACCTGCAGGACGAGCAGCGCAACAACTTCACCCACGCACTCGCGCGCATCGGTGCCGACCAGCTCAACATGATGCCGCTGGCGGTGGGCAAGCTCACCGCGATCAACGGCAGGCCGGTGGACGACCTGCATTTTTCCGACCCGCGTGCGAAGGAATCGGCCGACCGCCAGTTGCGCCTGTCGTGGGCCGATGCGCTGCCGCCCGCCAACCTCGTGGTCTCCGGACAGTGGTTCGGAGCGCGGCCGGCGCAAGCCGAAGTCTCGGCGGACCGCATGTGGCGCGACATGTTTGCGCTGAAACTTGGCGACACGATGAGCTTCGACGTGGGCGAAGGCCATATCGATGCAAAAGTCACCAGCTTCCGCCAGGTGGACTGGAGTTCGTTCCGCGTCAACTTCTTCCTGCTGCTCGACCCTGCACACGCGGAGGCGTTGCCGCATACATGGCTGGCCAGCTTCCACTTGCCGCAAGGTCACGCGCAGGCCATGGCGCAACTGTCGCGCGACTACTCCAACCTCAGCCTGGTGGACGTGGATGACCTGCTGGCGCGCATCCGCCAGATCGTCGACCGGGTGGGCGATGCGGTGCGTTGGATCCTGGCTTTCAGCCTGCTGGCCGGTGCGCTGGTGCTGGCCGCTTCGTTGGCTGCCAGCGCCGCCGAACGGCGCCACGAAGCCGCGCTGCTGCGCACGCTGGGCGCGCGTCGTGCGCAGTTGCGCGTGGCAGCTGCCTGCGAATTCGCCCTGCTCGGCCTGATCGCTGGGCTCACCGCCGTTCTGGGCAGCGCGGGCGCGGGCCTGTGGCTGGGCCATGCGGTGTTCCACATCGACAACTTCGTGCCGCCGCTCGCGCCATTGATGCTGGGCGCGCTGGGCTGCGCCTTCGTGGTGATGCTGCTGGGGTTGGCGGGCACGCGCAAGGTGGTGCGCACCTCGCCGATGCGTCTGTTGCGGGAAGGATAAGCGCCTGTCCAATGTCTCCGCATGGTCCGCTGTTTGCGCGCAGGCCGAGGAAGAACGAAGGAGTGGACGCCGGTCCACGCCTGAGTGATGACGCAGGAGTGCGCGCAAACAGACCCGACCGGGAGGGTTGCCTTGCATTGGCCGCCATGCGGCAGCGCGCGGCTGGACCCGCCAGGCAGGCGCTGCGCCACGCGCCACCACCTGACTGCCAATGCGAGGCAACGCGGATCATGCGGAGACATTGAACAGGCTCTGGACAACCGTCACCATCGGCGCGTTCGCACCACGACGCGGGGAACCCATGTATACGCTCTACTACTCACCCGGCACCGCCAGCATGGTGGTGCATCTGGCCTTGCTGGAAATCGACGCGCCCTACGAATTGCGGCTGGTCGATTTCGAGCGTGACGCGCAGCACAGCGACGAATACCTCAGGCTCAACCCGCGGGGCATCGTGCCCACGCTGGTGATCGATGGCCGGCCCCGCAACGAATCGGCGGCGCTGCTGACTATGCTGGCCGAGCGACACCCTGAAGCAAAGCTGATTCCGCCATCGGGCACGCCGGAGCGCGAGGCGTGGCTGCAGTGGGTGGTCTATCTCAGCAATACGCTGATGTCCGCCTACCGCTTCTGGTTCTACCCGGCCGACCTAGGCATGGCGGAGCACACCCCGGACGTTCGCGCTGCCCTGCAGAAGAAAATCGAGGCGGTGTGGCATCTGCTCGACGCGCAGCTCGCGAAGGACGGCCCCTACCTGCTCGGGGCAACGTTCTCCGGTGCCGACCTGCTGCTCACCATGCTGATGCGCTGGTCGCGCAACATGCCCCGCCCCGCCACCGAGTGGCCTGCACTGAAACAACTTGCCGACCTGGTGCGCGCAAGGCCCAGTTGGACGAAGCTGTACGAACTGGAGGGCTTGAGCGGGTGGTGATGCGCGCTTCCTTCACACCGTAACTGCGGAAGATCCACCCGCCCACTTCACGAGGACCCTCCATGGCTGACCACGATCCCTGCGGCAAACCCGATCCCGAACGCCAACGCAAGTTCCTTGCGGGCATCGCCATTGGCACTGCCATCGGCGGCGGCATCGGCGTGGCCATGCACAACCTGGCGCTGGGCATCGGCCTGGGCGTAGCCATCGGCGTCGCGATGGGTGCCGGCGGCCGCAAGAACGACAAGTCGGGTCGCGAGTGACGCTTGCCGATGCCATAGGCCGCTGGCGGGTCAAGCTGAAATCGGAATGGCTGTTGTTGCTGTTCGGCGCACTCGCACTCGTGCTGGCGCTGCTCGATCCGCATCCGTGGGCGAGCTATCGCCGCTGGCTGCAGGTTCCGACGCTGGGCGGCCTGCTGGGCCTGATGCTCGCGATCCAGGGCATACGTGACAGCGGTCTGGTGCAGCATGCCGCGGGCGCACTGGTGGCACGCGTACACAGCCTGCGTGCACTGGGCCTGCTGCTGGTGACGACCACCGCGCTGCTCGCCACGGTGCTGACCAACGACGTGAGCCTGTTCCTGATCGTGCCGCTGACCTTGACGATAGGCACCCTGTCCAACCTGCCGGTGGCGCGCATGGCGGTGCTGGAAGCGCTGGCGGTGAATGCGGGCAGCACCCTCAGCCCCATCGGCAACCCGCAGAATCTGCTGCTGTGGCAGCACTCGCAACTGCCGTTCCTGCATTTCGCGCTGGCGATGCTGCCCGTGGCAACCGTGCTGTTTGCGCTGGTGGCGGTGCTTGCTCTGGCATGGCTGCCCAAAGGCCGTATGACCTTGCAACCTGCGCTGGTGGATGGCCATCCCGTAGGCGCCAGACTGGCTACCGGCTCGCTGCTTGCCCTGGGGTTGATGGTGCTGGCGATGGAGAATGGCCTGGCTCTGACGGGCGCGGTGACGCTCGTTGCGGCCTACGCGCTGGTGGCGCGGCAAGTGCTTGGGCGCATCGACTGGCTGCTGCTGGCCACGTTCGCGGCGATTTTCCTGGGCCTCGGGCATTTCGCTGCCCTGCCACTGATACAGCACGGCCTTGACCGGCTTGCGCCCGATCGTCCGCTGACGCTTTTCATCAGCGGCATCGCCATTTCCCAGGTCATCAGCAACGTGCCGGCTACTGTGTTGTTGCTGGGCCACGCGCACGATGCCATCGCGCTGGCGGTGGCGGTGAACGTGGGCGGCGCCGGGCTGGCGATCGGATCGCTCGCCAACCTGATCGCCTTGCGGTTGGCGAAGCAGCCGCAAGGGCTACGGCTGTTTCATCGTGTGTCGGTGCCGTTTTTGGCGATGTCGGCGCCGCTGGCGTATGTGGTCTGGCGGTGGATGGGGTAATGGGCATCTTTCCCCAGCACCGTCCGGATCGCTTATCGCGAGCGACAAAGCGGTTTCGGTCGCCTGCCGGTGCCCTAGCTCCTTCTCTCTGCCGACCCAAGCTACCGCAGGAGCGGTGGCGAATGGCGAACTTACTCGATAGACAGCGCGGCAACATCGCACCGTATCTGGGTATTGAGGGGAGTATCTTGCAGCAGTCACCCTGCTTCTGGCTTGCCATCCCGGCGCAGGCCGGAGGAGCTTCATAACAGCGAAGCTGGTCATCCAGTGACCGTGATGCTCGAACAGGCGTGATCGCTCCCGGATTCCGGCCTGCGCCGGAATGACGGCTAGAGCCGTGGGGCGCCTCACTCTGCTTTTCTGGGCTCGGCTCTGGTTGTTGCTTCTGCGCACCAGGAGCGCCCTGCTTTTTCTGTGCCCTCATGCGGCGGTGAGGCATGGGCGATCAGGCCGTGCAGCGGGCGAGTCCATGAATGGACTCGCCTTTTCTACCTGGCACGATGCCCGGCGGAAGAACACGGCCACGCCTCACGCGCTTTCCGTCCAGGGGTGGATGGAGAGCGCTGCCGCAGGATGCCCTTATGGGCACGCAAAAGAGATGTGGCTCGGCAACCGCCAGCCGGCCGAAACCGCTCTGTCATTTGCCAGGCGCAAAGAATAAATCCCTTGCGAAAAAAGGAAGGCGCAGAGAGATCAATCGTCATCCTGCGGCACGTTGACCTTTCCCTTCACGCCGCTCTGGCTGACGTCGCCACTGCCCTTGGCGCCCAGGCTGAGATCGCCGCCCACGTCGTGCACCCCGAGGTCGCCCGAACCCAGCGTGTCGGCATGTACGCTGCCACCCACGTTGCGCAGGGTGACGTCGCCGGAACCGATGCTGCCGACCCTTGCGTCACCGCGGATGCCGCTGACCTTCAGGTCGCCCGAACCCACCGAACCCGCCTCCAGACTGCCGACGTCACTGGCGTCCACGTCGCCCGAGCCCACGCTGGTGTCGAACGCGCCGGAAATGCCGGACACGTGCAGGTCGCCCGAACCCACCGAACTGTGCAACTGCTGCACGCCGTTCACGCTGGCGTCGCCCGAGCCCACACGCACCGTCACCGGCAGGTCCGGCGGCAGTTGCACGTTGGCTTCGAGATTCGTGGAGTAATTGCCGAAGAGATGGAACGAGAAGGTGTTCTCCCCGCCCAGCTCGATGATGAGCTGGTCGCCTTCTCGGCGCTGGGTGATCTGCAGCTTGTCCAGCAACGACTGGTCGGAGGCGCAGGCGCGACCGTTCACCACCAGTTGCTTCGCACCCGGGGCGCCGTTCACGTGCAGGTCGTAGCTGTTGACGTCGATCTGCACGCCACGCACGCCGGCGAGGTCGACCTGCAGATTGCGCGGCGCCTGGTATTTGCAATCGTCGGCGGCGTAAACGGCGAGCGGAGCAAGCAGCAACAGGGCAAATGCGGTGCGACGCATGGCGGAACTCCTGGTTGGGTATCGCCTGATCTGATGCAGCCCGACGGCAAAAGGTTGCAAGCCGCTTTCAGCAGGAGCGCACCCTGTGCGCGATTGCCCCAGGGTTTCGATCAGGGCCAAGGGCGTTCGCGCACAGGGCGCGATCCTACGCGAGGCCGACGTCAACCTTCTTCGCGCTTGGCCCGCCGCCACAGCGCTTCCTGTGCGGCGAGGTCGTGCCCGGCCAGCGTGCCGCCAGCCGCGGCGGCCAGTTGTTCCATGCGGCGGAAACGGCGCTCGAACTTGGCGTTGGCATGGCGCAGCGCGCGCGAAAAATCCACGCCCGCATGGCGGGCGAGATTGGCCACCACGAACAGCACGTCGCCGATCTCGTCTTCCAGCCGCACCGGGTCGGCGCCCGCATCGAACTCGGCCCGCACTTCGTCGATTTCCTCGGCCAGCTTGTCCAGCACCGGGCGATGGTCGGGCCAGTCGAAGCCCACCGTGGCGGCGCGCTGCTGCAGCTTGGTCGCACGCTTCCATTCGGGCAGGCCATGCGAGACACCGGCCAGCGTGCTGGCGTCATGCACGTCACCCCTGGCGGCGCGTTCGGCGGCCTTGAGTTCTTCCCAGGCCTGCTTCTGCGCGGCGAGGTCCGCGTAGCGTGCTTCGCCGAATACATGCGGGTGGCGGCGGACCATCTTGGTGCTGATCGCCTGCGCTACGTCGTCGAAATCGAAATGCCCCTGCTCGGCCGCCATCTGTGCGTGAAACACGATCTGCAGCAGGAGGTCGCCCAGCTCTTCGCGCAGGTCGTCGAGGTCGCCACGGTCGATGGCGTCGGCCACCTCGTAGGCCTCTTCGATGGTGTAAGGCGCGATGCTGGCGAAGTCCTGCTGCACGTCCCACGGGCAGCCGCGTTCGGGGTCGCGCAGGCGCGCCATGATCGCCAGCAGCTCGTCGATGCCGCGCCGCGGGGTGTCGTTCATGGCAGGCCGGCGTCGCGCAGCTTGGCCGTCCAGTCAAGACCGGCGTCGCCCACCGCGATGAACTCGGGATTGAGCACCGATTCGCCGCGGTCGTAACGCAGCGGCCTGCCGTGCAGGTCGAGCACGGCACCACCGGCTTCTTCCAGCACGCATTGCGCGGCGGCGGTGTCCCATTCGCTGGTCGGTCCGCGACGCAGATAGACGTCCGCACCACCACGCGCGAGCAGGCAGAACTTCAGCGAGGAGCCCAGCGGCTGCAGCGTGTAATCCTCGCCGAGCAGGTGGCGCAGGGTGTCCTCCTGCGATCCGCCATGCGAGCGGCTGCCGGCAGCGATGGCTGGCTGCGCCAGCTCGCGTGTGCTGATGCGCTCCCAATCGCCGCCTGCCTCGGCCTGCCACCATGCGCCGACGCCACGCGCCGCGGCGTACAGATCACCCGTGACCGGTGCCAGCACCACGCCGAGCACGGGTTCGTGGCTGTCGATCAGGGCGATGTTGACGGTGAACTCGCCGTTGCGCTTCACGAATTCGCGCGTGCCGTCCAGCGGATCGACCAGCCAGTGCAACGTCCAGGTGCGGCGCTGCTCCCACGGAGCCTGGCTGGCTTCCTCGGAAACCAGCGGCAACGCGGGCTCGATACGGGCCAGTCCCTCGGCGATCACCTTCTGCGCGGCAAGATCGGCGGCGGTGAGCGGGGAGCGGTCGTCCTTCAGCTCGACGTCGAAGTCCTGCCGATAGATTTCGAGGATGGCTTCGCCAGCACGACGCGCCAGCGTGGCGATGTCGAGCAACAGGGGATGATCAAACGGCACGCTCACTTCAGCTGCATCCTTCCGGCAAGGTATTCGCGCGCCATGAACAGCGCGGCAATGGAACGGCCTTCGGTGACGTCGTCGCGCGCCACCAGGGTGTGCAGGTCGGCGAGCTTCCACGGCACCACTTCCAGGGGTTCCGGTTCGTCGCCTTCGAGGCGTTCGGGATAAAGATCCTGCGCCAGCACCGCGTGCGCCATGTGGGTCATGTAGGAAGGCGACAGCGAGAGTGCGTGCAGCGACGTCAGTCGGCGCGCACCGTAGCCCACCTCTTCCTTCAGTTCGCGGTTGGCGCCCTCTTCCACCGTTTCGCCTGGATCGAGCCGCCCCTTGGGCAGGCTCAGTTCGTAACGCTCGAGGCCAACACCGTACTCGCGCACCAGCAGTACGGTGTCCGCATCCAGCATCGGCACGATGATCACCGCGCCAAGGCCGCCCGGCTTCATGCGCTCAAAGGTGCGGCGCTCGCCGTTGGAAAACTCCAGATCGACCTGCTCGAGCCGCAGGAAACGGCTGTCGGTGACATCACGCGTGGCGTGGATGATGGGCGGTTTGGGCATCGGGCGATTGTAACGTGGCTCAAACCATGGGCGGCGGAATGCCCCGCACGCGCTGGGCGAACGCCGCCCATACCAGCAGCCCGATCACCACACCATGCAGAATGCTGCTGCACATCGCCCAGATGCCCATGAGTTGCGCGAAATGGACAATCGGCTCGCCTGCTGCCCTGGACGCAGGCAACCAGCAGCCCTGCAGCCAGGCACCGAACGACGTCACCGCAAATTGCAGGATGCAGGCGATCAGCACCAGCAGTGCCGGTCGCGGCGCACGCCGCCACAGCACCAGGGCCACCACGCCACCGACCAGTGTGGCGAACAGCACCGGGCTCGCACCCAGCAGGGCCATCAGGAAAACCATCGTGGATTCCACCGTCACGCGCCTCCGTTGCGATTGAGGGAGAGCCGCTGCAACGCCGTTGCGTGGATCGCCGGCGTGCCGGCCAGCACGCTGCGTGTTTCCAGTGTCGGTGCGTGGCCATCCAGATCGGTGAATACGCCGCCGGCCTCACGCACGATCACCGCCAGCGCGGCGATGTCGAGAATGTTCACATCCGATTCGACCACGAGATCCAGCGAGCCGCGTGCCAGCAGGTGGTAATGGCAGAAATCGCCGTAGCCCCGGATGCGGTTGCTGTCGCGGATCATCGCGCCCAGCGCGGCCCAGCGTGCGTCGCCGGTGAGCGTCTTCACGTTGCCGGTGGAGATCGATGCCTGCGAAAAATCCGCGGTGTCGGCCACATGCACGCGCTCGCCTTCGAACCATGTGCCGTTGCCCGCGCTGGCCCACATCGTCTCGCCATATACCGGCGCGCTGGATACGCCCAGCACCAGTTCGCCGCGATCCATCAGGGCGATCTGGGTGGAGAAGAACGGCGTACGGCGCACGAAGCTCTTGGTGCCGTCCAGCGGATCGACCAGCCAAAGCAGGCCGTCGCGCGTGCCGTCGAGGCCGAATTCCTCTCCATAGATCGCCGCTCCCGGCAACGCCGCGCGCAGTACCCTGCGAATCGCCTGCTCGGCCTCGCGGTCGGCCGCCGTCACCGGCGTGGCATCACCCTTGATCTCCACATCCACGCCGCGCTTCCAGTAATGCAGGATCACCTCGGCGGCGGCGGCGGCGGCTTCGCGGGCGGCGGCGAGGGCCTGCGCGGCGGTTTCGGAGTTCATGGTGCGGTTTTTCCCGTGATGGCGGCGGCCATGCCGCCACTGCGTGCTATGTGGATGGTGCCGTCGGCATCAGGCCTGCCCAACGCGGCGAGCCAGCGTTGCAGCGCCGGGTCGGGCCGCCGTGCTTGCAACGCGGCTTCGAGACGCCAGCCCAGCAGGCTCAATTCGAAACGACCGGCAGTGCGCAGCGGCCCCTGGCCGTCGTCCTGCCATTGTGCATGGATGACACCGCCCTGCGCGGTGAGCGTGCCATGCAAATTGCCCAGCGGGGCATCGCCGTTTTTCATATGCATCGCGGCTTGCCGCCACTGCCAGTCGGCCTGCAGTTCCAGCGGCCAGCCGCCCTGCAGCACGGCGCGTTGCACGCCCAACACCAGTTCGCCACGCGGTTCGCCCAGGGGCAGACGAAGGCGCGGATCGGCCAATGCCGCCAGATCCGCATGCGCTTGCAGGTCGCTCCATTCCACCTGATCCGCCGACAGCTTCCGCATATGCCCACGCAAGCCGAACCGCGACCCCGTGAAATCGAGCTGCAACTCGGTCTGTCCGAGCAGTACGCGGCGCGACAACTGCCATTGCACGTGCCCTAGTTCGCTGCCGTCCGACGACTGCACGCGATCCGCATGGCCGTCCCACACGGTGCCGCCCACCTGTTGCAAGAGCAGGCCGTGCAGCGACGGCTGCAGTAGCGGCATCGCCCAGCGCGCAGGCAGCCACCACAGCAGCGCCGCGACGGCCAGTAGCAGGACGGCCACGACCGCAAGGATTTTCCTGAGGAGTTTCAAGCAGGCTTTCCGCAATTTTCATGCGCACACTTGAGCGCGCAGCTATGGACGCCGATCATAACGCGATGACGAATCCAGCCGACCGCAACACCGCGCTCGCCGCGCGCGACCTGAAACACATCTGGCATCCGTGCACCCAGATGCATGACCACGCCATGACCAGCAAGGGCGGCGTCCCCATGCTGCCCATCGTGCGCGGCGAGGGTGCGTGGCTGATCGATGCCGAGGGGCGGCGCTACCTCGACGGCATCAGTTCGTGGTGGACCAATCTGTTCGGCCACGCCAACCCGCGCATCGCCGCCGCACTGGCGGAACAGGCGCGTACGCTGGAACACGTGATCTTCGCCGGCTTCACCCATCCGCCCGCGATCGAACTGGCCGAAGAACTGGTGCGCATCACGCCACCCGGGCTGGACAAGGTGTTCTTCGCCGACAACGGCTCGGCGGCCATCGAGGTGGCGCTGAAGATGAGCTTCCACTATTGGCTCAACCAGGGCCATGGCGAGAAGACCCGCTTCATCGCGCTCACCGGCAGCTACCACGGCGAGACGCTGGGCGCGTTGTCGGTGAGCGACGTGGCGCTGTACCGGAAGACCTATGCGCCGCTGCTGCTCACGCCCATTCTCGCCCCCTCGCCGGATGCCTACGAAGGCAAGCCCGGCGAGCCGCCGGCACAGGTCGCCGCGCGCCGCGTGGCCGAGCTGCGTGCATTGCTGGAATGCCATGCGCACGAAACCTGCGCGGTGATCGTGGAACCGCTGGTGCAGTGCGCAGGCGGCATGCGCATGTATCACCCGGACTACCTTGCGGGCCTGCGCAAGCTCTGCGATGAGTTCGCGGTGCACTTCATCGCCGACGAGATCGCCGTGGGCTTCGGCCGCACCGGCACGATGTTCGCCTGCGAGCAGGCCAGGGTCTCGCCCGATTTCATGTGCCTGTCCAAGGGCCTCACCGGGGGTACGCTGCCGCTGTCTGCCGTGCTCACCACGCAGCACGTGTACGAGGCGTTCTACGCCGAATACAGCGCCGGCAAGGCCTTCCTGCATTCGCACAGCTATACCGGCAACCCGCTGGCCTGCAGCGCGGCGCTGGCCACGCTGGCGATCTTCCGCGACGAACCGGTGCTGGAACGCAATCGCGCGCTGGCTGCCCATCTCAGCCGCCGCCTGGAACCGTTGCGCGATCACCCGCACGTGGCCGAGGTGCGCCAGACCGGCATGATCGCCGCGGTGGAACTGGTGGCCGACAAGGCGACGCGCTGCCCCTTCCCCGCCGAAGACCGCCGCGGTCTGCGCGTCTACCTGCATGGCCTGCGGCACGAAGCCCTGCTGCGTCCGCTGGGCAACGTGATCTACTTCATGCCGCCCTATGTGGTGAACGAGGCGGAAATCGACCATCTGGTTGCGGCGGCCACGTCCGGCATCGAACAGGCCGTGGTGTAGCGGGAGCCTGCCGATGATCTCCCAGCATCCCGCAAGGCCGGAGCCATTCGCCCACCTTCCAGCGCCGTCACCCAGTCGCGGACTGAGGCCCGCTCCTTCGTTCTTCCGTTGCCTGCGCGCGAACAGCTTCCTGAAAACCGTGGGTGGCCTCTGACATGCGCACCATCCGTATCCATGTCGACCTGCCGCTGACCGTCGGCACCGAAATCGCGTTGCCGGCGCAGGCGGGCGAGCATGTGGCGCGCGTGCTGCGCCTCGTGGCAGGCGATCCATTGACGCTGTTCAACGGCGACGGTACGGACTATGCCGCCGCGATACGCAGCGTCGGCAAGCGCGAAGTGCTGGTCGAAGTGCTGGATCGGCAGATCGTGGAGCGCGAGTCGCCGCTGCCGCTTACGCTGGCGCAAGGCGTGGCACGTGGCGAGAAGATGGACCTGATCGTGCAGAAGGCCACCGAGCTGGGTGTGGTGCGCATCGTGCCGCTGCTCACCGAACGCTCCGAGGTAAAGCTGGATGCCGCCCGCGCGGAGAAGCGGCTGGCGCACTGGCAGGCAGTGGCTGCCAGTGCCTGCGAACAATGCGGCCGTGCGCATCTGCCGGAAATCCTTCCTACGCAAACCCTGCCTGCGTGGCTGGCGTCGTTGGATGGCGATGCGGCCCTGCGCCTGGCGCTGCTGCCGGAAGCCACCGCTTCCGCGCGCGAGCTGCGCCCTGGCAGCAATGGCGCCCTGCTGGTGGTGGGCCCGGAAGGCGGCTTGGGCGAACGCGACACCGCGTTGCTGAGGGATGCCGGCTTTGCCGGCCTGCGCCTGGGGCCACGCATCCTGCGCACCGAAACGGCCGGCCTCGCGGCATTGGCTGCGTTGCAGGCCTTGCACGGGGATTTCTGACAGCCGGAAGCGCGGCTATTTTTTCTTGCGCGCCTGCGACAGGAATATCACCGCGACGCCAATAAAAGCTGCTCCAACACCGTAGAAAGCCGGTCGTTTGCCTATCGCCGCAGCGGCGAACTCCATCACTGCCGCTACCGCGAACAGCACGCTCGGCAACCAGGCGCGACGACGCCCCATCAAGCCGCGCCGTCCAGCTCTTCCGGTTCGTCATCCCCGCGAGACAGGTCGTGCACTTCCTGATCTTCCGGTTTGTCCTCCGGCTGGTCCTGCGCCAACAGGCGCACCAACTCCGCCTCGATGCCTTCGAGGTCGGGGATTACCGCCACGTCGTCGCGCACCAGTACCTGCGCGCGCACGCCCGGCGGCAATTCGTTGCCGTCGTGGGTGGGAATGATGAGCTCGGAGTTGAGCGTGGTCAGGCGCGGAAAGCCCTGCGTGAGCACGGCAATGAAGGGCATCTTGGGATCGCCGCCCAGCGCCTTCAGCACCGCCACGCGCACGGTGAGCTCGGCGTCGCCCTCGTCCGCGCCGGCGAGGCGCGAGAAGGACACCAACGGCACGCGCCAGCCGCGCCAGGCGAAGCGACCGACCAGCCACTCGGGCGCGCCGGCCACCGCCTCGTGGACAGGGCGGGTAATGACTTCGGCCACGGTGGCGTTGGGCAACAGCAGGCGAAGGCTGCCGGCCGGCACCAGCACGCAACGGATTTCGCGGGGCAACTCGACGCTCATGGATAGACCTCGATCAGATGCGCCGCCAGTTCGTGCAGCGTTCCGGAATAGCTCACCAGCCGCTCGGCGAAGATGGCGCCGACCATGTCGGCGGAATACCCGCCATCGGCGGACTCCACCCATACCTGGCCGTTGCGGTCGTGGATCGCCTGCGCGCCGGCCACCGCATCGGTGGAACGGCCAGCGAATACGATACCCAGCGCATCGCGCCCGAAGGCACTCGCCGCCATGGTGAAGCTGGCGTCGATCGAGGGCTCCGGTGCATCGTCGCGGGTGCGCAACTCGATACTGCCGTCGCGGCGCAATTGCACCTGGGCCGCGGCCGGCACCAGCAATACTTCGCCGGCGCGTGCGCGGCCACCGTGTCTGGCGAGCCGTACCGGCAGGCTGGAGCGCTCCAGCAAGCGCTGCAAAACGGTATCGACCGGCTGCGCGCCGAAATGCTGGGTAAGCAGGATGGCATGGCGCGCGCCGGCAGGCAGACTGGCCAGGAATTCGCAGACCGAATCCAGGCCGTCGGCCGAGGCACCCAGCAGCACCACGCGGCTGAGCGCACCGCCGAGGTCGTCCAGCAGCATCTCGGTCGGCTCCCATTCGGTGGGGGCCACAGCCTCTTCCAGCGATACCAGTTCCAGCGTCAGCGTCGGCTTGAAATCCTCCGTCGCCGGCTCGACGTCCGGTGCGAGGTAATCGGCGGCGCTCACCTTCTGGATGCCAAAATCGTCGACTTTCGCAGGGGGTGCCGGGGCCGCGGCAACGTCATCGTGATCCACCAGCGCCCAGTTGTCGGGGGCTGCAGGGGCGCTTGCCGTCACATCCGACGCGGCGGCCGATGCGGGCGACACCTCATCGACCTGCGGGAAGGGGGCGGATTGCTCCTCGGGTAGCGGCAATGACTGGTGCGGTGCATCGTCCTGCTGCGCGACGCCGAAACTGCCGTCATGCAGCGGCAGTTCATGGCGCGGCACGGCGGGTGCGAAGTCTTCGTGGGGCAACTCGATCTCGCCAGCAAGCAGCGCGGCCAGCTCCGCTTCCAGATCGTCCGTCGCGGCAAGCCCGTGTTCCGCATGCTCGTCGGCTTCGCCATGAAATGCGACCTGCTCGGCAGCGGCATGCACATCCGCTTCGGGCAACGCAGGCGGCGCATCGGCCAACGGTTCGGATGGCAACGCCGGCTCAGGTGCGGCCAGCAGTGCTGCCAGTTCCGCTTCCAGGTCGTCCGAGGCAGCACGATCATCTGCTTCGTGCCCGGCGGCATCGCCGTACTGTTCGGCCGACTCCGACGCATGCATCGTTTCCGGTTCCGCCGAGGCCTGCTCGGCCTCCGTCGGCTCGAACGCTAGCGCTTCGGTCGCTTCGGCAGCCGGTGCAATCGCCGGCAACGTTTCCACAGTCTGTGCGTCGGCCGGGCGCGGTGGGTCCACGTCGCCGCTGGCCAGCACCTTCATCGCAAGGTGGCGCGCCCAGCGCGCGCGATCCCAGCCGTCCAGCGCGCGACTGGCACGGGCATCGTTGAGCACCAGGCGCGGGTGGTCGCCCTCGACCATGCCGAACAGTCGGTCGAAAGCCTCGTCGTCCTCTTCGTCCAGGTTCACCACCAGCACGTCGGGATCGAGCTGACGCAGCAGTCCGGCATCGAACCCCGCGACGGCACCTTCGTGCACGATGCGCGCGCCGCGCTCCTGCAACGTCTGGCGCAGGTGCCCCCCCAGCTCGGCGTCGTCGAACAGCAATGCCACCGAAGGCAGTGCTTCAACCATGGTGCGGCTCCTGCGAAAGCTGTTCGACGGCGCGCCGCTCCAACATCTCGGCGCGCTGATCCAGCACTTCGGTGATCTGCGACAGCAGTTCGGCTTCCTGGTAGGGCTTGCCGAGGTAACGATCCACGCCGATGTCGAACGCACGCTGGCGATGCTTGTCGCCGGTACGGGAGGTGATCATGATGATTGGCACGTCGCGCAGGCGCGGATCCGCCTTCATATGGGTGGCCAGCTCGTAGCCGTCCATGCGCGGCATCTCGATGTCCAGCAGCATCAGGTCGGGCACGCGCTCGTGCAGCTTCTCCAGCGCGTCCACACCGTCCTTCGCGGTGCCCACTTCGTATTCGTGGCGCTCCAGCACTCGACCGGTGACCTTGCGCATGGTGATCGAATCGTCCACCACCATGACCAGCGGGCGGGTGCGCTGCTCCTCGATCTTCGGCAACTCGACCGCGGTGAGGCCCTCGGACAGGCGCTGTTCGCGGCGCACCACGCCATGGCGCACCAGCGGCGCCAGGTCGAGAATCACCAGCACCGAACCGTCGCCCATGATGGTGGCGCCAAGCACGCCCGGCACCGAGCTCACCTGCGGGCCGACCGACTTCACCACGATTTCGCGCGAACCCAGCACCGCGTCGACGCGGATCGCCGCACGCAGGTCGCCGGTGCGGGCAAGCAGCAACGGCGGTTGCTCGCCTTCCGGCATCACGCCAGGCGGCAGACCGAGCAATTCGGCCAGGTCGTGGATGCCGAACTGCTCGTCGCCGTGTGCGAACACGGGCTCGTGTTCGGCCATGCGCGAGGTCAGCTCGTCGACGTCGACGCGCGCGACGCCCTGCACCGAGGTCATCGGGATCGCGAAGGTGCTTTCGCCGATGCGCACCAGGATGGCCTGGGTCACGGCAAGGGTGAATGGCAGGCGCAATACGAAGGTGGTGCCCTGGCCCTGTTGCGACTCGATCGCCAGCGAACCGCCCAGCTGCTTGATCTCGTTCGCTACCACGTCCATGCCCACGCCGCGGCCGGCCAACTGGGTGACCGTGCTGGCGGTGGAGAATCCGGGCTGGGTGATGAGGGCGAGCACCTGGTCGTCGCTCAGGCGGGCATCAGCGCCGATGAGGCCGCGTTCCACGCCGCGCTTGCGAATGGCCTCGCGGTCGAGGCCGCGGCCGTCGTCGCTGACGCGCACCACCACCTCGGTGGCTTCGCGCGTCACGCGGATGCGTACCGCACCCTCTGCCGGCTTGCCTGCCTTGCGGCGATCTTCCGGCGATTCGAAGCCATGCGCCACGGCGTTGCGCAGCATGTGCTCGAACGGCGCCTTGATGCGATCAAGCAGGTTGCGATCCATTTCGCCGTGTGCGCCGTCCACATAGAGCTGCGCGCTCTTGCCTTCCTCCTGCGCAGCCTGGCGCAGGGTGCGACGCAGATTCGGCACCATGGTGTCGAACGGCAGCATGCGCGTGCGCAGCAAGCCCTCCTGCAACTCGGTGCTGACGCGGGACTGCTGCACCAGCAGGTTTTCGGCCTGGCGGGTCAATTCGTCCAGCACGCCCTGGATGGACACCAAGTCGGACACCGACTCGGCCAGCGAGCGCGAGTACTGCTGCAATTGCGAGAAACGGTCGAGCTCGAGCGGATCGAAGGCGGTGGCGCTGCCGGCCTCGCGGTGCTCGCGCTGGAAACGCGCGATGATCTGCGCCTCGGTTTCGATTTCCAGCATGCGCAACTGGCCGCGCAAGCGTTGCACGGTCTGATCCAGTTCGACCAGGTTGAAGCGGTAGCCGGACACCTGCTGT
Organism: Rhodanobacter sp. 7MK24; assembly: GCF_014842995.1. Classification (GTDB taxonomy): domain Bacteria; phylum Pseudomonadota; class Gammaproteobacteria; order Xanthomonadales; family Rhodanobacteraceae; genus Rhodanobacter_A. The sequence goes on along the minus strand of NZ_JACYXL010000001.1, from coordinate 249,185 downwards.
TCCAGGCGCGAACGGTAGATCGCCACCTCGCCGGCATGGTTCACCAGATTGTCGAGCAGTTCGGCGCGGACTCGGATCTGTTCCTGCGACGAAGCCGCATCGGCACCCTGCTCCGTTGGCAGCAGCTCGGGCAACGGCTCGGCAGCGGCTGCCGCATGTGCCACCTCGGCAGGCTGCGCCTCCGCAGGCGCCATCCGGGCAGCCAATGCCGCTTCGTCGGCGAACTCCTGCTCGCCAGACAACGCCAGCAGGTGCTCGATCGCGGCCTGCGGATGAGCCGGCACCAGCCCCTGCCCCACCTGTTGCACCATGGTGTGCAATTGGTCGAAGCTGGCCTCCAACACGGCGATCAGCGGCATCACCTGCGCCACGCCCGCCACTGGCTTTTCCAGCAGCGTTTCGATGGCATGGGCCAGGTCGCCCACCGACATCATGCCGGCGATGCGCGCGCCGCCCTTGAGCGTGTGCAGGTCGCGCTGCAGTTCGCCCAGATGACCGGCTGCCGTCGGCTCGGCATGCCACTGCGCCAGTACGCCATCGGCGTGGTCGAGTATCTCTCGCGCTTCTTCGACGAAGACCTCGAGCAGATCGGCGTCAATCGGCATGCCAGCGTTCGTGGCCGACGCATCGACCGCCGGCGCGGCGCGCACGGCTTCGTTGGCAGCGCGACGAGCGGCCTCGGCCGCGCGTTCCGCTTCCTGCCGAGCCTGTTCCGCCGCTGCGGCTTCCGCGGCGCGCTGCTCGGCCGCCGCTTTCTCGGCCGCCGCGCGCATCTGCGCTTCGGCGGCCTCGCGTGCGGCGCGCTCCTGCGCCAACCGGGCCTGCTCGGCGCGTTCTTCCTGCTCGATGCGCTCCTGCTCGATGCGTTCTTGTTCCAGACGCTCCTGCTCGACGCGCTCCTGTTCGAGGCGTTGTTGCTCCTGCTCAGCCTGCTCCTGCTCAGCCTTCGCCTGTGCCTCCCGCTCTTCGGCTGCGGCGTGCTCGGCCGCTTCCTGTTCCGCAATTTCGCGAGCGTGCTGCTCGTCGTCGACCGGTTCGGCCTCAGTCGGCGCATTCGGCTCGAAGGCGCCCAAGGCAGCCATCAGTTCGCTGGCATAGTGGTCGTGCGAGCCGTCGTCCAGCAACGGCGATGCATGCTCCTCGGCTGCAACCACTTCGTGGTCGTCCTCGGCGGCCTCTTCCGCAACCTCGTCGACGGCGGGTTCCACCGGCGGCTGTGCGGCTTCCACCGGATGCTCGGCGATGATGTGCGCCCCCTGCACTTCCGGATAGCGGTCACGCAGCTCGATCAGTTGGAGCGTCAGCTGGTCGACATTGGGCAATTGCGGCAGAGCCACGTCGAACTGCGCCATGGTCTGGTCGACCACATCGGCGGTACGGTCGAGCAGGCGCACGCCCTCCACCGGCAACGACTGCGCGGTGTGCCGCAAACGCTTGAGCAAGGTTTCGAGCGGCGACAGCAGCTGGATGAGCAACGGGATGTCGACCATCGCGATGGCGCCATGCAACGTGTGCACGGCGCGCAGCAGGTCTTCGCCCACTGGCAGTTCGCCGCCGCTGCGGTGGATCGCGGTGCGAATGGCCTGCAGGTACTGCGCGACCTCGCTGCGCAGGATTTCCAGCAAGACCGGGTCGACCGAGGGCAACGGCGAGATGGCGAACGTCGCCATTGCCGGCGGCTCGACCGGTTCCGGGGTGGCGATGCTGCCGGCATCGGTGATGCCGGCAGCGGGAATCCCTGCGGCAGCGGCGTCGAACCGCGGCACGCGACGGCGCACGATGCGACGCACGGTTTCCATCGCGACCGGCGCGTGATCCTCTATGCGGGCGGTAGCGTCACCGGCAGCGAGCTTGCCGGCGGTCTGCATGATCGCCTCGACCGGCGCATGCGGCACGCCTTCGCCCTTCAGCGAGGCCAGCAGTTGCGGCAGCGCGGCGATGGCATGGTGCACCACGGCCCGCACACCCTCGTGCGGCTCGATGGTGTGGTCGAGCACGCGGTTGAGCATGTCCTCCACCTTCCACGCAAACTCGCCCAGCGCGGGAACGCCGACCAGCCGGCCGGAACCCTTGAGCGTGTGGAAGGAACGGCGGATCGGCGTGAGCGCGGCGAGCTGCGCGGGATCGGTCAGCCACGCGCTCTCGGCGCTGCGCAGGTTGTCGATCTCTTCCTGCATTTCCTCGAGGAAGATGTCGCGGATGTCGTCGTCGATGCTTTCGGCCTGCTGGTCGAAGCGGAAGCCTTCGGCCAGAGCACCGTCCACCGGCACCTGTTCCTCGATTTCCTCCTCGACTTCGATCCACTCGTCGCCAGCGGCAGCGGCCGGTGCGGGCGGCGCGGTGGGCTCGGTCTGCGCGAAGCGCAGGCCATCGATGTCGTGGGTATGCACCGGCTGTGGCGCTTCCGGCGCAACGAACAGGTGGCTGGCATCGCTGCCCGGATAGATGCTCACCGGCTCGGACAGGGCTTCGTGAGCATGCCCCTCCGGCATCGCCGACGCATCGGCGCCCGGCAGCGGGCGCTCGGCCGGCAGCGGCCAGTAGCCGAGCTGGCCGAGGCTGTGTTCGGCGACGTCGATGATGTGCGCCAGGCCGCCACGGTGCTCGCGCGCGGCTTCCAGGTAGTACTCCAGCGCGGCCAGCGCATCGGCCAGATGATCCATCTGCACGCTGCTGGGTACGCGCCGGTCGACCAGCAATTCGTTGTGGATGAAGCGGCCGATGCCTTCGGCCAGCTCGGCCGTGCGATCGGCGGACAGCATGCGCGCGGCACCGGCCACCTCGGCCATCTGCGCCGGCGCTTCGGCCAGCCCGGCGTGATCCCAGCCGGACTCGACGAAGGCGACGATGGCTTCCTTCACCTTTCCGGTGTTGCGGATCGCTTCCTGCATCACCGTGCTGAGGATGCCCTGCACTTCGCTGCGCGGCAGGCTCGACGCGTCGGCCTCGCCGTCCTTCGATTCTTCGATTGCGCCGAGGCTCTCGATGTGATCGTCCAGCGATGCTTCCACGTACAGCAGCGCACCGGCCACGTCGAGCAGGGTTTCCTCGTCGACGGCGCGCAGCTTGTTGGTGACTTCCTCGAGCACGCGACGCTGCTCGTCCACCACCCGGCGCGGCACGGCAAGGGCCAGCATGCCGAGGGTATCGGCGACACGGCCCAGCAATTCGCATTGCGGCTCCAGCGAGGCCGGATCGGCGTTCGGCTGGCGCTGGAACAGGTCGAGCGCTTCCTTGACGCGCAGCAGGTCCTCCTTGAGCGCCTTGGCCACCGAGTCGAGCAAGGCCCGGTTGTGCCCGGCCATGGAACCGCGGGCGTGCTCCAGTTCCTCGGCGCCGGGCAGCAGGCTGTCCAGCGAATAGGTGCGGCGCAGCAGCTCCATGCTCGGGCTGTGCTGGCGCGACTGCGCCACGATGTAGAGCAGCCGGTTGCACAGGTCGTCGGCGTCGCCGCCGCGCAGGCTGTCCTCGCCCTGTTCGATCAACTGCCGTATATGGCGATCGGCCTTGCCGATCAGCTGGCGCAACTCGGTGGAATAGGCGCCGAGCATGCCGTGCTCCAGCCCCTCCACCACACCGGCGGCGATCCACCACAGGCGTCGCCCATGCACGTGGTAGCAGCGCGCGGCGATCGCCAGCAAAGTCTTGCGCATGCCGGCCAGCGGCTGCGCCTGCGACTGGCCGCGGAACCACGCGAGCATGTGCTGCTGGAACTGCAGGCGCAGTGCCACCAGCTCGCCGCGACGCTCCCGCGCCTGCGCCTCGCTCATCGCGGCGGGCGCCTGGGTAGGCAGGAAGGCGTCGAGGTTCGGGCGGAACAGCGCCGCCTCCGACAGCTCCTCCTCGCCACGGCTGGCCCGCAGGTCGTTCAGCAGCGGCAACAGCACCACCGGCACGTCGCGATGGCCGCTGGCGACGCGTTCAAGGTAGTCGGGCAACTGCATCAGGCCGCGCATCATCGCGGCGTAGGCGTCCTCGCGTTGCGCGACCTTGTCCTGCAGCAGCGCGATGGCAAGCTCTTCCATCTCCGTCGCCACCATGGCGGGGCCAGGCAGCTCGACCATCCGCAGCGTGCCTTGCACCTGATGCAGGCTGTCGGCGCAGGATCGCATGGCGTCGCCGCGGGCCGGATTGGCCACGTAGGACTCCAGCGACTCGCGGGCGCTGGCCAGTGTCTGCTCCAGCTCGGGGCGAACCCACTGCAGGGTGGTGAAATCGATATTGTCTTGAAGTCTCATGCACTTCCCTCAGCGGTTGCGCGGCGAGTCGCCACGCCACCATCGAGACTGCCCCAGTCAGTAAATGTCGCCGCCAAACCGTCAGCCCGGCAGCTTGAAGTGGGCCACCGAGCGACGCAGATCGCTGGCCAACTGCGCCAACGTACCGATCGAGTCCGCGGTCCGGCTGGCACCCTGCGAGGTCTGCGAGGTGATTTCCCGGATCGCGTTCATCGATTGCGAAATGTCCGTCGCCGCCGCCGACTGCTGGCGTGCCGCGCTGGAGATGTTCTGAATCAGCGCGGACAGGTCATGCGACACGCGTTCGATGTCGCCCAGCGCGCTGCCTGCATCCTCCGCCTTGCGGGCGCCGGCCACCACTTCGGCGGTGGTCTGCTCCATCGAATTCACCGCTTCGTTGGTATCGGACTGAATGGTCTGCACCAGTGTCTCGATTCGCTTCGTGGCGCTGGTGGAGCGTTCCGCCAGTCGCTGCACTTCGTCCGCCACCACCGCGAAACCGCGGCCCGCCTCGCCGGCCGAAGCCGCCTGGATGGCCGCGTTCAAGGCGAGGATGTTGGTCTGCTCGGCGATGTCGTTGATGAGTTCCACGATGGAGCCGATTTCCTGCGAAGACTCACCCAGCCGCTTGATGCGCTTGGAGGTTTCCTGGATCTGGTCGCGGATCGAGTCCATGCCGGAGATCGTCTCGCGCACCACCTCGGCGCCGTGCGAGGCAATCTGCACCGAGCGCTCGGCCACGTCGGCCGATTCGGCGGAGTTCTTCGACACGTGGTCCATCGAGTTGGCGATCTCGTTGATCGCGCTGGTCGCGGTGCTGATCTGCTGCGCCTGCTGCTCGGCCGAGGCGGCCAGATGGCGGGCGGTGGTCTGCGTTTCCTGCGCCGACGAAGAGACCTGCTCGGAGGTTTCGTTGATCGTGGTCACCAGGGTACGCAACTCGTCGATGGCGTAGTTCACCGAGTCGGCGATGGCGCCGGTGATTTCCTCGGTCACCGTGGTCTTCACCGTCAGGTCGCCTTCGGCGAGCGCGCCCATCTCGTCCAGCAGGCGCATGATCGCCTCCTGGTTGCGCTGGTTGAGCGAGGTAGATTCGGCGAATCGGCGGCGCTGGTCGCGCACCAGGCTGACCACCAGCAACAGGGCGAAGGCCACCGCACCGATGGCGGCCAGGAGGCCCCACCACACGTTCGGAAACAGGCGGCGCAGCGGCAGCTTGCCGATCTGGTCGGCGAGATCGTTCGCGCGCAGCAGCACCGACTGCGAATCCAGCGAGGCCTGAGTGCCTGCCTGCTTCACCGCCGCCAGGTTGCCGGAAGCGGACACCAGCTTGGCCAGCGGATCGGCCAGCTTGCTCCAGCCGCCCTGCATGTCGGTGAGGATCTTGTGGGCGTTGGCGTCGGCAATCGGCTTCACGCCGCTGTTCGCATTGTTCTCGGTCAGGCCCTGCAGCACGTTGCCGTACTGCTGGGCATCGCGCTGCAGGCCGTCAGCAGCCGCCTGGGCGTTGTCGCCGCCCTGCAGCACTTCCTGCACGCGGCGGATGATGCGGTCGGCCGACAGCATCTGGCGCGAGGTGCCCAGCATCTGGTCGGCGCTGCCGTTGCGCTGCTGCAGGATGGTGACCACCTGCTCCATGCTGGAGTTGAGCAAGGGCATCTGCTGCGACACGGTGGCCGCGTTCTGGCCGGAGTCGAGCACCACGGACCGGTTCGACAGGATCTTGCCGATGTCGCTGTCCAGCTGCTTCCACGCGCCATCCAGCGCGCTGTACGAGCGGCCGACCAGCGAGGTGTTGTTGTCGGCGTAGGCATGCATGCCGGTGGTCGCATCGCCCCTGTTCAGCTTGCGCACGGCGGAATCGATCGCGTTGCGGGTGCTTTCCAGCTCCTTGAACGAATCGGCGTTGCCGTCGGACGATTCCAGCGCGAATTTCGCGGTCTGCTGCGACAGCACCTGGATCTGCGTGGTCAGCGCTACGGCTTGCCGGTCTTCGCCGTTCTTCACGTTGAGCTGCCAGAAATCCAGGGCCGCGAAACCGATCGCGACCAGCAACATGACAATGAGCGCGGTGTTCCCCCGCTCTTTGCCGACGCCCCCTGTAGTGCTCATGTTCACCTCGTCCGTCTACTTCGCCGGATCCGTTCCGCCTACTGGGGCGGCATCGGATCCTTGGTCTGCCATCTTGGAATTGCCGGCCCTTGGCGGCACCGAACCTGTTGTCTGCAACCGTCCGGGCTCAGGCCGCGGCCTGACGGAAGTCCGGGGCACGCACCAGCCTGCCCATGCTGAATATCGCCATCTGCTGCCCGCCGTCGCCCACCAACTGCTCGGCGAAGCGGGCCAGCCGTGGATCGTCCTCCTGCCCAGCCGCGCGCCGCTGCTCTTCGTCCACCGTGCGCTGGCCGAACACCTCGTCCACCAGCAGTGCCACGCTGCCGCCACCCTGGCGCACCACCAGCAGGCGCGCGCGGTCGGTTTGCGGGGTGCGCTCGCCAAACAGGAAGCGGCCGAAATCCACTACCGGCATCAGGTTGCCGCGCACGTTGGCCACGCCGAGCAGCCATGGCTGCGTGCGGGGCACGGCGGTGAGCGGGGGCATCGCCAGCAATTCATTGATCTCGCCGATTTCGCTGACCAGCATGCGCTGCCCCACGCGGTAGCCGATGCCGCGCCACAGACCGGGCGCATCCATCCGCTCGCGGGTATCCGAGGCATGCGCCAGGGACAACCGCTCGTAGCTAGCCAGGATTTCGAAAGGGGTAAGGCCAGGGGTTGCGTTCATGCCGCGCTCGCGCTGGACAGCAATTGGTTGATGCAGGCGAGCAACTCGCCCTCGTTCACCGGCTTGGTGATGAAGGCGCGCGCGCCCTGGCGCAGGCCCCACACGCGGTCGGTTTCCATCGCCTTGGTGGTGATCATTACGATCGGCACCGCGGCGGTGGCAGGGTCGCGGGTAAGCGTGCGGGTCGCCTGGAAGCCGTTCATGCCGGGCATGATGACGTCCATGATGACCAGCGCCGGCGGCGCGCTGCGCACGCGCTCGATGCCTTCCTCGGCGTTGCCGACCGAGGCGACCTGATGCCCCGCACGTTCGAGCAGCGTGGTTAGCACGCGCACGTCGGTCGGGGAGTCGTCGATGATGAGGATATTGGCCACGGTTCCCCCTGAGTTCCGCGGTCAGCGACCGGTCGCCGCGCCGACGTGCTGCTGGATGGCACCCAGCAACTCGTCACGCGTGAACGGCTTGGTGAGGTACTGCTCAGCGCCCACGACGCGGCCGCGCGCCTTGTCGAACAGGCCATCCTTGGAGCTGAGCATGATCACCGGCGTGGCGCGGAACTGCGGGTTGTTCTTGATCAGCGCGCAGGTCTGGTAGCCGTCCAGCCGCGGCATCATGATGTCGACGAAGATGATGGCAGGCTTCTGGTCGGCGATCTTGGCGAGCGCCTCGAAGCCGTCCACGGCGGTCAGTACGTCGCAGCCTTCCTTCTTCAGCAGGGTCTCTGCCGTGCGACGGATGGTCTTGGAATCGTCGATCACCATGACCCGCAGGCCGGCCAGACCATTCGCGTTCGCGTTCAGATTCATTTCTCCCCCTGTCGCCCAACACCGGGCCCAGGACAATCAGCAAGGCAGGCAACAAGCATGCCGCTGATGCACATGACAAAACAACACTTGGTATTGCAGCACACGACCCCGCTCTGCGGCGGGATGCGCTAGCAGTCGTTGTTTACTGCCTGCCTGCCATGGCGTCAAGCAACATTCGCATCGTCAAGCATCCGTCGGCGCGCAATGTGACCTTCACCGGCCATGTCGGACCTCCCGCGGCATGCGGGGCCCATGCGCGCTTGTCGCGACCTGCCGCGTGGGCGAACATCGTCACCCTGTCGCCGGCGTGCCGCGCCGCAAAACCTTTCGCGGAGAATCACGATGCCACTTTCAGTCGCGGTGCTGATGGATCCCATCGGCACGATCAAGCCGGCCAAGGACACCACCCTGGCCATGCTGCTGGAAGCTCAGCGCCGCGGCCACACCCTGTTCTACATGGAACAGGGCGACCTGGCCCTGCGCGATGGCGCACCGTGGGCCCGGCTGCGCCCGCTGGCGGTGCGCGACGACCAGCACGACTGGTCCACGCTGGGCGAGGCGCAATGGCGCGACCTGCGCGAACTGGACGTGGTGCTGATGCGCAAGGATCCGCCGGTCGACGCGCAGTTCGTCTACGACACCATGGTGCTGGAAACAGCCCAGCGCGGCGGCCTGGCGGTGGTGAACGATCCGCGTGCGCTGCGCGACTGCAACGAGAAGCTGTTCGCGCTGCAGTTCCCGCAGTGCATCGCCCCCACCCTGGTGAGTCGTGATGCCGGCGAGCTGCGCCGTTTCGTCGCCGAATGCGGCGAGGCGGTGCTGAAACCGCTGGATGGCATGGGCGGACGCGGCATCTTCAAGGTGAAAGCCGGCGACAGCAACCTCAACTCCATGCTGGAAACCCTGCTGGCCGGCGGCCCGCACGGCGAGGGGCGGCAGTTCGCCATCGCGCAGAAGTTCATCCCGGCGATCAGCGCAGGCGACAAGCGCATCCTGCTGATCGACGGCGAGCCGGTTCCGTATGCGCTGGCGCGCATCCCGCAAGGCGACGAGTTCCGCGGCAACCTCGCCGCCGGCGGCCGCGGCGAGGGCGTGCCGCTGAGCGAGCGCGACCGCTGGATCGTCGCCCAGGTGGCGCCGGAGCTGTGTCGGCGCGGCCTGCGCTTCGTGGGCCTGGACGTGATCGGGGATTACCTCACCGAGATCAACGTCACATCGCCGACCTGCGTGCGCGAGCTGGATGCGCAGTTCGGCCTTAATATCGCAGGCCTGCTGTTCGACGCCATCGAGAACACCGCTTCGTGAGTCCTGCCGCCGTACGCCCCAGCGCCGCCCCCATCGGCGCCACCCTGCTGTTCTCGCTGCTGCTGCATGGCGTGCTGCTGCTGGGCATCACCTTTCATTTTGCCAAGATCGATCCGGGCCTGCCCACGCTGGACGTCACCCTCGTCAACGTGGCCAACCGGGAAGCGCCGGATCAGGCTGATTTCCTGGCGCAGGCGAACAATCGCGGCGGTGGCCAGAGCGACCAGGCCGCGCGACCGTCGCAACCGCTCTCCGGCGCGTTGCCCAAGCCATTTCCGGGCACGGCCATGCAGTCGACCGAAGCCGCCACGCCTCTGCCCCGCGAGGCCACTCCGCAGCGCATGGTGACCACCAGCGGGCAAAGCAATTTCAGCGTTGCCAGCGACACCGCCCACACCGAAGTCCCGCCCCAGGATGCCCCTACCGCCGAGGATCTGCGCCGCCAGCAGGAAATGGCGCAGCTCTCCGCCGAACGGCGCCAGGCGATCGAGGACTACGCCAAGCGCCCGCGCAAGAAATACATATCGGCCAACACCCGCGAATACGTCTATGCCGCCTACATGCGCGGCTGGTCCGACCGCGTCGAACGGGTGGGCAACCTCAACTATCCGGAAGAGGCACGCCGGCGGGAATTGCATGGCGACTTGCTGCTCACCGTATGCATCAATCGCGACGGCAGCATCAGCAGCATCGACGTGATCCAGAGCTCCGGCCAGCCGCTGCTGGATGCCGCCGCCAAGCGCATCGTGCAACTGGCCGCGCCGTTCCCCCCGCTGCCGCCCGAGGCGAAGGTGGACCAGCTCTACATAACGCGCACCTGGCAGTTCCTGCCCGGCAATGTGCTGCGGAGCAAATAACGTCGGGCGGTTTACAATGCGCGCATGAGCCGCACCGAACCGCCTACCCTCACCGGCCACTTCCTGATCGCCATGCCCGGCCTGGCCGAACCGCCGTTCTCGCGCGGGGTGGCCCTGCTCTGCCAGCACAACGAGGAAGGCGCGGTTGGCCTTCTGGTAAACCAGCTTTCGCACTACCGCTTCGGCGACGTGCTGGCGCAGATGAAACTGGAGTGCAGCGACCCCGATCTGGTCGACGCCCCGGTGCTGATCGGCGGCCCGGTGCAGCAGGAACGCGGCTTCGTGCTGCATCGCGAGCCGGGCCACTGGGATTCCAGCTATCGCATCAACGCACAGTGGTCGGTGACCACCTCGCGCGACATCCTGGTGGCGATGGCCGCGGGCGAAGGTCCGCGCCAGGCGATCATGGCGCTGGGCTACGCAGGCTGGGACGCCGGCCAGCTGGAACAGGAGCTGATGGCCAACGCGTGGCTCACCGTGGAAGCCAGCGAACGGGTGATCTTCGATACCCCGCTGGAGGAGCGCTGGAGCGCCGCCGCCGGCCTGGTCGGCGTCGATCCGCTGCAACTCGCCGGTTACGCGGGCCACGCATGAACTGCGCCTTCGGCTTCGACGTTGGCAGCAAGCTGATCGGCGTCGCCGTGGGCAATGCGCTTACCGCCAGTGCACGTGCGCTGGGCGTGGTGGCGATGCGTGACGGCTCGCCCGACTGGCCCGCACTCGATGCCATGCAGGCGCAATGGCTGCCCGAGGCCCTGGTGGTAGGCCTTCCGCTGACACTCGCCGGCGAGGAGCAGCCCGCCACGCGCCGAGCCCGCCGCTTTGCCGAACAACTCGGGGCCCGCTACGGCACCGCCGTTGCGCTGGTGGACGAACGCCACAGCTCGCACGAAGCCGCACGCCGTTTTGCCGGCGCACGCGCTGCCGGCCTCAAGCGCCGCCGCGACACCGCCACCATCGACGCCGAGGCCGCCGCCGTGATCCTCGAACGCTGGCTGGCCGACACCACTTCAACTTTCCCTGCCCAAGCATCCTCTCCATGAGCCCACGCCTGCGCCACCTCACCACGCTGGAACACCTGCCACGCGCCAGCATCGAGCACCTGCTCGACCGCGCCATCGCGCTGCGCGACGCCTGCGCGCATGGCACCCGCAAGCTGGACACGCTGGCCGGGCGCACCGTGCTCAACCTGTTCTTCGAACCGTCCACGCGCACGCGCACCTCGTTCGAGCTGGCCGCGCGCCGGCTCGGCGCCGACGTGGTGAACTTCGACATCGGCTTCTCTTCCACCACCAAGGGTGAAGCGCTCTACGACACCTTGCACACGCTGGAGGCCATGCACCTCGATGCCATCGTCGTGCGCCACAAGGTGTCCGGCACACCGGAGGAACTGGTGCGCCATGCGATGAGCGGCGTGTCGGTCATCAATGCCGGCGACGGCAACCGCGCCCATCCCACCCAGGGCCTGCTCGATGCGCTGACCATCCGCCAGCACCGGCCGGATTTCGAGAATCTCGTTGTGACGATCTGCGGCGACATCCGCCACTCGCGCGTGGCGCGCTCGGACGTGCACGCGCTCGCCGCGCTGGGCGTGGGCGAAATCCGCTTGTGCGGGCCCGCCGCACTGCTGCCGGAAGCGGACGAACTCCCGCAATGCCGCCTTACCGAGGATTTCGACAGCGCCATCGCAGGTGCCGACGTGGCGATCATGCTACGCCTTCAGAAAGAGCGCATGGCCTCCACCGACCTGCCCGACGAGGCTGCCTACTTCCGCCACTACGGCCTCGACAGCCGCCGCCTCGCCCTTGCCGCGAAGGGCTGCCTGGTGATGCATCCAGGCCCGCTCAACCGCGGCATCGAAATCGCCGACGCGGTGGCCGACGGCGCACAGTCGCGCATCCTCGAGCAGGTGGCCAACGGCGTGTTCGTGCGGATGGCCGTGCTGGGCGAGCTGCTGGCACGTTGAACACCCGCGGATAGGTCTGCCCGACAGCCGGGCGGCCCTAATCTTGCACCGCAACAAGCATACAAAACGGGCATAATGCCTGCGACGGCTTTCATTACCGGGGAACACCATGCAATCGAGGACGCGCTTCATCGCGCTGGGTCTGGCCTGCGCCGCATTGGCGGCCTGCTCGCACAAGGACAAGGACGCACCGCTGGCCTTCGTGCCCGCGGATACGCCCTACGTGGCCGCCAACCTGGCCGTGCTGGACGACGACACCCGCAAGGCGCTGCTCGCCCAGGCCAATCTGCAGCTGCCGTCGCAGGTCGCGCAGATGGAGGCCTATGCGACCCGCCTGCAGGCCAGCGACCCTGACGCCGCGCGCCTCGTGCAGGCCTTCGCCGCCGAGTACAAGGGCAAGACCGTGGAAGGCTTCGCCCAGTCCACCGGCTTCGACCTCAAGGGCCGCTTCGCGCTGTACGGCGAAGGCATGGCGCCGGTGCTGCGCGTCGAACTGAGCGACCCGGCTGCCTTCGATGGCTTCGTAGCCCGGCTTGAAACCGCCTACGGCAAGAAGCTGGACACCGCCACCATCGGCAAGCAGACCTACCGCCTGCACGTGTTCCCTGCCTCCGGCGCGGAGCTGGTGCTGGCCGTGGTCGGCAAGCAGATGGTGGGCGCCCTGCTCCCGGCCGACGCCGCCACGCCGCTGCTGCGCCAGACGCTGGGCCTGGACCGCCCGGCGAAGAGTCTGCAGGACGACGGCCGCCTCGACACACTGGCCAGTGACAAGGGTTATGCGAAGTGGCTGGTGGGCCAGTTCGACCTCACCCGTGCGCTGCCGCTGGTGCTCACAGGCTCCGATCCGCTGGTCGCCGCGGTGGAGAAGGCCCGTGCCAGCGCCGAGTCGGCCCAGACTGGCGAGCCGGTGGCGAACCTGCTGAAGAACTCGCCCGACTGCGCCCCCGAAGCCAGCCGCATTGCCGCGCGCGTGCCGGCCATGAGCTTCGGCTACACGAGGCTGGATGCCACACACCAGGACGCGCGCTTCGACCTCGCACTGGCCGATGACATCGCCAAGGCCTTCAGCGGCCTCAAGGTGGAATTGCCGGGGTTGGGTAGCGGCGCCAGTACGGCACCGTTCGACTTCAGTCTCGCCCTGCCGGTGGCCGCCCTGCGCACGTTCTGGTCGGCACAGGCCGAAGCGGTGGCGGCCAAGCCGTTCGCCTGCCCCATGCTCACCGACCTCAACGACAGCTTTGCCAAGCTGGGCGACGCGCTGCCGAAGACGGCCATCCCGCCGTTCGGCAACCTGCTCGGCCTGCGTGTCGCGCTGGACACGCTGGGCACCGACAGCACCAGCAGCCTGCCCGACTTCACCGGCCGCATCGTGCTGGGCACCAGTGACCCCGCCGGCCTGCTCGCCACCGGCCAGATGATGGTCCCCGCATTGGCCACGGTGAAGACAGCCGCCAATGCCGCACCGGTGGCCCTGCCGAAGGATGTGACCGGCATGCTCGGCCAGCCGAGCTGGCTGGCCAGCGGCGACAAAGCGCTCGCACTTGGCATCGGCTCTGGCGAAGACGCCAAGCTCGCTGGCACCTTGCACGATGCGTCGGGCGAACCCGGCCAGATGGCGCGCATGCACCTCTCCGGAGCGATGTACCTGGACTGGCTGAAGTTCATGGAGAAGAAATCCGACAGCCTCGCCGCCGCTGCCGCGGAAATGAGCAAGAACGACGAACCCCCTGCCAATGGCGAACCCTCGCCGGCCAACGAAGCCGCGCAGGCCGCCGCCGATGCCGCCCGCAGCAAGGCGCAATTCGCCGCGATGGAAGCGCAGGCGCAGCGCGTGGACGGCATTGATGCCGAAATGCATGTGACCGACAGCGGAATCGTCGTCACCAGCCACACGACGCTCAAGCAGTAATTTGGAGTTGCGCGAACGAAAAGAAGAAGGCGCCCAATGGGCGCCTTCTTCTTTTCCACGCATCTGTAGGAGCCCACCCTGTGCGCGACTGCCTTGCGCTTCGATCAAGGCAAAAGCTTTCGCGCACAGGGTGCGCTCCTACTGGCAGGCATGGTTCAACGTTGCAGCAAACCGCCGCCGAAACTGTCGCCACCGCGAGGCTGCTCCACCTCCACGCCTTCCAGACCCTGCGACAACGTGTGCGCATCGCCACCGTGCGCCAGCTTGATGCGCAGACGCACTTCGTTCGAGCTGTCGGCGTGGCGCAGTGCGTCCTCGTAGCTGATCTCGCCGGCGTGGTACAGCTCGACCAGGCTCTGGTCGAACGTCTTCATGCCGAGCAGGTTGGATTCCTTCATCACGTCCTTGAGCTTGTGGATCTCGCCCTGGCGGATGTAGTCCTGCACCAGCGGCGTGCCCAGCAGCACTTCCACCGCCACGCGTCGCGCCTTGCCGTCAGGCGTGGGGATCAGCTGCTGCGCCACCACGCCTTTGAGGTTCAGCGACAGGTCCATGAACAGTTGCTGGCGACGATCCTCGGGGAAGAAATGCAGGATGCGGTCCATCGCCTGGTTGGCATTGTTCGCGTGCAGCGTACACAGGCACAGGTGGCCGGTCTCGGAGAAATTGATCGCGTGCTCCATCGTCTCGCGCGTGCGCACTTCGCCGATCATGATCACGTCGGGCGCCTGGCGCAGGGTGTTCTTCAGCGCGTTCTCCCAGCTGTCGGTGTCGATGCCGATCTCGCGCTGGGTGATGATGCAGCCCTCGTGCTTGTGCACGTATTCGATCGGGTCCTCGATGGTGATGATGTGGCCGGTCGAATTGGCATTGCGGTAGCCGATCATCGAGGCCAGCGAGGTGGATTTGCCGGTGCCGGTACCGCCCACGAAGATGATGATGCCGCGCTTGGTCATCGCCAGTTGCTTGATCACCGGCGGCAGGGTCAGCTCCTCGATGGTGGGGATCTTCGACTCGATCCGGCGCAGCACCATGCCCACGCAATTGCGCTGGTAGAAGCACGACACGCGGAATCGGCCCACCCCTTGTGCGGAGATCGCGAACTGGCACTCGTGGGTCTTCTCGAACTCCTCGCGCTGCGAGGGCGTCATCACGTTGAGCACCATGTCGCGCGACTGCTGCATGGACAGCGGGCTCTGCGTGATCGGCACGATGCGGCCCTGCACCTTCATCGACGGCGCCACACCCGCGGTGATGAACAGGTCGGAAGCCTGTTTGTGCACCATCAGCTTGAGGAAGGAAGTGAAGTCGAAGTCGCTCATGGCTTTGTCCGGGAGTCAAAAGGTGGAGCCCAGGGCTCGCCAAACGCGAAACCCACCGCCCCGTGGAGCCGGGGCATAGCAGCGCGGGGTGTCGACCCCCATTCCCCGCGCCCCATCTGCTATTCCATTACTTACTTGAACAGATCCTTGTTCTTGGCATAGCTGCCCGCTTCCTGGCGCGACACCAGGCCACGCTTCACCAGGTCCTGCAGGCATTGGTCCAGCGTCTGCATGCCGAACTGCTGGCCGGTCTGGATCGCCGAATACATCTGCGCCACCTTGTCTTCGCGGATCAGGTTGCGGATGGCGGGCACCGCGACCATGATCTCGTGCGCCGCGATGCGGCCGCCGCCGGTCTTCTTCAGCAGCGACTGCGAGATCACCGCGCGCAGCGACTCGGACAGCATCGAGCGCACCATCGGCTTTTCGCCCGCGGGGAATACGTCGATGATGCGGTCGATGGTCTTGGCCGCCGAGCTGGTATGTACGGTGGCGAACACCAGGTGGCCGGTTTCCGCGGCGGTGAGCGCCAGCCGGATGGTTTCCAGGTCGCGCAATTCGCCGACGAGGATGTAGTCCGGGTCTTCGCGCAGCGCCGAACGCAGCGCCTCGTTGAAGCCATGCGTGTCGCGGTGGACTTCGCGCTGGTTGACCAGGCACTTCTGCGAGGTGTGCACGAACTCGATCGGATCCTCGATCGTGAGCATGTGCCCGTATTCGTTCTTGTTGATGTGGTCGACCATCGCCGCCAGCGTGGTGGACTTGCCCGAGCCGGTGGGACCGGTCACCAGGATCAGGCCCTGCGGCTGTTCGATCAGCTCCTTGAACACGCGCGGGCAGGCGAGATCCTCCAGCGTCAGCACTTCGGACGGAATGGTACGGAACACCGCACCGGAACCGCGATTCTGGGTGAACGCATTGACGCGGAAACGGGCAAGGCCAGGGATCTCGAACGAGAAGTCGGTCTCCAGGAACTCCTCGTAATCGCGCCGCTGCTTGTCCGACATGATGTCGTACACCAGCGAGTGCACCTGCTTGTGCTCCAGCGCGGGAATGTTTATGCGGCGCACGTCGCCGTCGACGCGGATCATCGGCGGCAGGCCCGCGGACAGGTGCAGGTCCGAAGCCTTGTTCTTCACCGAGAAGGCAAGCAGTTCGGCGATATCCATCTGTGGTTCCCCTCGACCAGTCGTCGGATGCTGTGGCAATGGCTGCGGCGAAAGGACGATGCGCGGACGCGGCGCGCCACCGACGCGCGGACACCTCTGGCCATCCCCCCCTTGCAGCGAGTCGATACTACTCGCGGCACGGGGCGAACGGCCAGCCTTCGCCCCGGTTTGCGCACCGCGTCACCGAAACCGCGGCACCCCAGGACGACGCCCACTCCGGTAAGGTATGCGACCGTTCCCCCCCAACCCAGGTGCCTTCATGACACGTATCGCCTTCGTCGGCGGCGGCAACATGGCACGCAGCCTGATCGGCGGCCTGCTCGCCACCGGCCTGGCGCCCGCCGACATCCGCGTGGCCGAACCGCTGGCCGAGACGCGCGACAAGCTGGGCCATGACTTCGGCATAGCCACTTTTGCCGAGAACCGGCTGGCCGTGGCCGACGCCGAGGTGATCGTGCTGGCGGTGAAGCCGCAGGCCATGCCCAAAGTGCAGGCCGAGCTGCGCATGGCCATGCAGGGCCAGCGACCGCTGGTCATCTCGATCGCCGCCGGCGTGCGGCTGGACCAGCTGGAACGCTGGCTGGGCAACCTGCCCATCGTGCGCTGCATGCCGAACACACCCGCCTTGATCGGCGCCGGCGCCACCGGCCTGTGCGCCAACGGCCGCGTCAGCCCTGCCCAGAAGGCGCTGGCGCAACACATCATGGATGCCGCCGGCCTGACCCGCTGGATCGCCGACGAGTCGCTGATGGACACCGTCACCGCGCTCTCCGGTTCCGGTCCCGCCTACTTCTTCGCCCTGGTCGAGGCGCTGGAAGACGCCGCCGTGGCACAAGGCATGCCTCGCGACACCGCCCGCGCGCTGGCCGCGCAGACCTGCCTGGGCGCAGGCCGCATGCTGGTGGAAAGCGGCGAGGATCCCGCCGAACTGCGCCGCCGCGTCACCTCGCCCAACGGCACCACGCAGGCCGCGCTGGAAAGTTTCGCTGCCGACGACCTGCCGCGCGTCACGGCCCGTGCCGTCGCCGCGGCCACCCGTCGCGGCGCGGAACTGGCCGACGCCCTGGACAAGGAGACCTAGAGCCTGTTTATGATCTCCAAGCACTCCGCATTGCCATCAAGTGGCCGTCAGACGGCAGGGCGTGGCGCATGGCCTGCGTGGCTGGCTGGTCAGGCCGTTCGCTACCGCATGGCTACCGCTCGATGGCAACCTGCACGGGCCGTGGTTGTTTGCCCGCATCCCTGCGTCATTACTCCGCCATGGACCGACGTCCACTCCCCCGCTCTTCCTCGGCTCGCGCGCAAACAGCTCTCGGCGCGGAGTGCTTGGAGATCACAACCAGGCTCTAATCCGTGAGTTACCTGCTCAACGCCATCGCCCTGCTGGTCGAGCTGGCCTTCGACGCCGTCGCCACGCTGTTCCTGCTGCGCCTCGCCGCCGAGGCCTGCCGCGCGGACTTTCACAACCCGCTCAGCCAGTTCATCTACCGCACCACCAACCCCGTGCTGGCGCCGCTGCGCCGCGTGCTGCCGAACTGGCGGCGCATCAACCTCGCCGCCTTGCTGGTGGCGTGGCTGGCGATGCTGCTGAAGCGCATCGTGCTGTTCGCGCTGGTGGGGTTGGTGGCGCATCCGCTCGGCTTGTTCGTGCTGTCCTTGGCGGAACTGCTGGACTATGCCCTGCTGTTCTATCTCGTCTTGGTGTTCGGCTGGTCGCTCATGAGCATGTTCGCGCCCGATCCTTACCACCCGCTGCAACGCCTGCTGGGCACGATCGTCGACCCTCTGCTGCGCCCGCTGCGCGGCAAGTTGCAGGTGGGAATGATCGATTTTTCGCCGACGGTGGTGATCGTCGCCCTGTTGCTGGCGAGGATGCTGGTGGCGCAACCGTTGCTCGACCTCGGGACGCAGTTGGCGGTGGTCGGCTGATATTCGCGGGAAGGAACGCGTGCCCCCGCGGCAGGCACGCTAGAACTGCTCAACGGCGGCCATGGATGGGCGAATTTCCGGCGGCGACGTTCGATCGATCCACGTCGAAAGTCATGCCTCTCGCCCGGATCCAGCGATACCACGATCCGCTAGCATGCGCCGACATTCTTCCGGAACCCTGCGCATGAAAGCGAACCCACGCCGCCTGTCCTGTTGCCTGCTGGCCGCATCCGTCGCCATCGCCCTCGGCGGCTGCAACAACGCGACGCCACCGCAGGCATCGAACACTGCCGCACCCGCAGCCACCACTGCCCCGGCCCACGCTGCGACGGCGGCGGCGGTTCCCGCGGCGAAGGCAGACGTGGTTGCCGCGAACATCGATGCCTCGGTGAGCCCCGGCGACGATTTCTTCAGCTACGCGAACGGCGCATGGCTCAAGAAAAATCCCATCCCTGCATCCGAGGCCACCTGGGGCATCGGCAAGCTGGTGCAGGAGGACCTGTACGGCAAGCTGCGCAAGATCAGCGAGGATGCCGCCGCGGAGAAGGATGCCGCGCCTGGCAGCGACGAGCAGAAGATCGGCGACTTCTGGAGCACTGCGATGGACACCGACCTGGCCGACCGCCAGGGCTTGGCGCCGCTGAAGCCGGAGCTTGACCGCATCGACGCCGTCAAGGACGTGCCGGGCGCGCTCGACGAAGCCTTCGCCCTGCAGTCGCTGGGCGTCGATGCCTTGTTCGACTTCGGCGTGCAGCAGGACGAGAAGCAGAGCGACGTGATGGCGGTCTACCTCGAACAGGGCGGACTGGGCCTGCCCGAACGCGACTACTACTTCAACACCGAACCCGGCGTGGCCAAGGCCCGCGCTGCCTATGTTGTGCACCTGCAGCACATGTTCAAGCTGCTGGGCGAAGATGATGCCACGGCAGGCGCCAGCGCAGACAAGGTGATGGCCTTCGAGACCGCGCTGGCCAAAGTGTCCCGTCCGCTGGCCGACCTGCGCGATCCGCAGAAGAACTACAACAAAATGTCTCCCGCCGACCTGACCCGCAAGTACACGCCGGGCATCGCGTGGAACCGGCAGTTGCAGGCGTGGAAGCTGGATCCGTCCTACGTCATCGTCGGCCAGCCCGAATTCTTCGGCGGCCTGCAGAAGCTGCTCGGGCAGACGCCGGTGCCGGTGCTGCGCGATTACCTGCGCGTGCACCTGGTCGACGATTACGCCGCAACACTCAGCAAACCCTTCGACGACGAGCATTTCGACTTCTACGGCCGCGTGCTCACCGGCCAACAGGAACAGCAGCCACGATGGAAGCGTGCGCTGCGCGCGGAGAACCGTGCGATCGGCATGATCCTCGGCCGCATCTACGTGCATGATTATTTCTCCGCGGAAACCAAGCAGCGCTACAACGCCCTGGTGGAGGCCATCCGCACCGCGTATGGCGCGCGCATCGACAAGCTGGACTGGATGAGCCCCGCCACCAAGGCCAAGGCGCACGAGAAGCTCGCCGCGGTGACCAAGAAGGTGGGCTACCCGGACAAGTGGAAGGACTATTCCGCGCTGCAGATCGGTCGCGACTCCTGGGCGCAGAACGAGATGAGCGCACGGCGCTGGGCCTTCAACGACCAGGTGTCGAAGTTCGGCAAGCCGGTCGACCGCAGCGAATGGGACATGACGCCGCAGACCTACAACGCCTACTACAACCCGTCGAACAACGAGATCGTGCTGCCGGCCGCGCAGTTCATGATCCCGGGTTTCAGCGACGGCGAGGTCGACGACGCCGTCGTGTACGGCTATGCCGCCGCCTCGACCATCGGCCACGAGATCACCCACGGCTTCGATGACCAGGGCCGTCAGTTCGACGCCAAGGGCAACCTCGCCGACTGGTGGACGAAGCAGGACGCGCAGAAATTCACCCAGCGTGCCGACGTGCTGGCGAAGCAGTTCGACGCCTACGAACCGCTGCCCGGCCTGCACATCAACGGCAGCGCGAGCCTCGGCGAGAACATGGCCGACCTGGGCGGCGTGCTGATCGGCCTGGATGCATTCAAGCAGACCGAGGAATACAAGAAGGGCGACAAGGTCGCCGGTTACACACCGCTGCAGCGCTTCTTCCTCGGCTACGCGCTGTCGTGGATCTTCGAAGAACGCGACGCCATGCTGCGCCAGTCCCTGCTCAGCGACGTGCACGCCCCGGCGAAGTGGCGCGTGAACGGGCCGCTGTCGAACATCCCCGATTTCTACGAGGCGTTCGACGTCAAGCCCGGCCAGCCGATGTGGCGCGACGCCAAGGACCGCGTGCAGGTCTGGTAAGCAACGATGCTCGGGCTGACTCGCGTCACATGATGCGGGTCAGCCCGGGCGACCCGCCCACGCCACGATGATGCGATGGATCGCGTCCAGCCCGTCGAACAGCGCCGCCGGCCCCGGCTGCAGGATGATCGGCGACTTGATCTCGTGCAGTTCGCCGTCGCGCACCGCGGGAATCGCCTCCCAGCCCGGCCGCGCCGCCACCTTCTCCGGCCGGAAGCGCTTGCCGCACCACGAGCCAAGGACGATGTCCGGCGCGCGTCGCACCACTTCGTCGCCGTTGGCGAGGATGCGCTGCTTCGCCAGCGGCTCGCGCGCCAGTTCGGGGAAGCAATCCTCGCCGCCGGCGATCTGCACCAGCTCGGCCACCCAGCGGATGCCGGTGATGATGGGCTCGTCCCATTCCTCGAAGTACACCTTGGGCCGGCGCGGCAGCCGCGCCGCAGCGACGCGAATGTCGGCGATGTGCTGCTCGGCGCGCCGCGCGTAAACCTCGGCCTTCTCGTGTGCGCCGACCATCGCACCGAGGCGGCGGATATAGGCAAGGATGCCGTCCACGCTGCGGTGGTTGCTGATCCACACCTCGATACCGGCCTTCACCAGCTCGCGCGCGATGTCGGCCTGGATGTCGGAAAAGCCGATGACCAGGTCCGGCTCCAGCTTCAGGATCTCGCCGATCTTCGCGCTGGTGAAAGCGGAAACCTTGGGCTTCTCCCTGCGTGCCCGCGGCGGACGCACGGTGAAACCGGAGATGCCCACGATGCGCTGCTGCTCGCCCAATGCGTAGAGCACTTCGGTGGGTTCTTCGGTGAGACAGACGATGCGCTGCGGGAAGGCATCCGCCATGCTCAATGCCCCAGCACGGTCACGATGACCTTGCGTTGATGCGGGTCGCGGCGATGTTCCCACAGGAACAGGCCCTGCCAGGTGCCCAGCTGCAGCCTGCCGCCATGCACGGGCACGACGAGGCTCGCGCCGGTGAGCACAGAGCGCACGTGCGCAGGCATGTCGTCCGGCCCTTCGGCATCGTGTTCGAAGATCGCATCACCGTCTGGCACCGCGCGGGCCAGCCAGCGCTCGAGATCCTCGCGCACCGCGGGGTCGGCGTTCTCGCTGAGCAGCAGTGAGCAACTGGTATGTGCGGTGAACACGTGGGCGATGCCGACGCACACGCCGCTGGCAGTCACCCTGTCGGCGACCTGGCCGGTGATCTCGGTGAAGCCGCGGCCACGTGCGTGCACCGTGAAGCCGTGCTGCGCAACGTGCTCTGCAGGCACGGAACGGCTCATGGCGGGGACATCTTCACGGATACAGCAACCGGTGTGTCCAGGTCTGCCCGTGCCGGCTCCAGCGCACGCGGTCATGCAGGCGGAACTCGGCGCCGTACCAGAACTCGACCATGTCCGGTTCGATCAGGAAGCCGCCCCAGTGCGGTGGGCGCGGCACGTCGCGGCCCTCGAACTCGTGCTCGTAGCGCGTCACGCGCTCGTCGAAGCTGTGCCGGTCGGGCAGGGTCTGCGATTGCAGCGAGGCCCAGGCGCCGATCTGGCTGCCGCGGGGGCGGGTGGCAAAGTAGGCATCGGATTCCTCCGCCTGCAGCTTGCGCGCCACACCCTCCACGCGCACCTGCACGCCATGGCGCAACTGCTTCCAGTGGAAGCACAACGCCACCTGCGGATGTGCCGCCAACTGGCCACCCTTGTCGCTCTCGTAGTTGGTATGAAAACGGAAACCACGCTCGTCCACACCCTTGAGCAGCACGATGCGCGAAGCCACGCGGCCGTCGGCGCCCAGGCTGGCCAGGTTCATCGCGGTGGGCTCGGGGTCGCCGGAGGCCTTCGCCTCGTCCAGCAACTGCCGGAAAGTCTGCAGAATCTCTGGGTTCAGCATGGCTGGAAAATTTTTCCTTGAATCGTGGCGCGACCGCGCCATCATGACGCGGATGAAGCCCGCTTATCTTAACGCAATCCCCATTTCCGCCCTTGTGCGCGGCGGCCTTCACCCATCCATGGCGGAAGCCTGCCGATGACGGCCGCCAAGCCGCATCCGCCCGCACCGAACGCCTCGCTGGCCGGGCACCTGCTGGACCAGTACGCCGGGCGCATCGCCCGCTCGCGCCGCCCCTACATCATCGGCCTGTCCGGCCTGCAGGGCAGCGGCAAGAGCACGCTGGCGCGCGAAATGAAGGCACAGGCCGAGGCGCGCGGCTGGGCCACCGAAATCCTGTCGCTGGACGACTTCTATTACGCGCGTGCCGACCGCGAACTGATGGCCCACCAGATCCATCCGCTGCTGCGTACCCGCGGCGTGCCGGGCACGCACGAGATCGAGCTGCTGCTCTCCGTGCTGGCCGCGCTGCCGCAGGCTTCGGAAAAGCTGCCGGTGGCATGGCCGCGCTTCGACAAGGGGCGCGACACGCGCGTACAACCCTCGCGCTGGCCCCGCGTGACGCGACCACCGAAGCTGGTGATCGTGGAAGGCTGGGCGCTGGGCATCCGGCCGCAGGTGCAGGCCGCGCTGGAAGAACCCGTGAACCAGCTGGAACGCGAAGAGGATCCCGACGGCAGCTGGCGACACTGGGTCAACAAGCAGTTGCGCGGCTATCAGCCGCTGTGGCGCAAATTCGACGCGCTGATCGTGCTGCAGGCGCCAAGCTGGAACGTTGTGCGCCGCTGGCGCGGCGGGACCGAGGAAGAACTGCTGGCACGGCATGCCCCGCTGGCGATGGACGCCGCCACCATGACGCGTTTCCTGCAGCACTTCGAGCGGCTCAGCCGCCATGCGCTAGTCACTCTGCCTGCGCTCGCGGACAGCGTCGTGGAATACGACGACGACCGACATATGACCGGACTCACGCACGCGTGACGAGCGCCTCATTGTCATCCTGACGAGCAGCACCGCGTGCACTGCGACACTCTCGCCTCAGATCCCGCGCGTCGCCATCACGGGTGGTACGCGCGCAGCACGCAACGCGGGAGACAACACGGCGACCTGGCCGAGCATCAGCATCAACGCTGCACCATAGGCGAGGAAGGGCCATGGCAGGCGCTGCAGTTCGTAGTAGCGCATCAACCAGGCGTTGCCGAAGTACGCCAGCGCCATGCCAAGCACCACGCCAATGCCGACGATAAGTGCATTTTCGGCAAGGAAGTAATGCAGGATATCGATGCGCCGCGCACCCAGCGCACGATGTATACCTATGTGCCGCGTGCGTTTCTGCACCCAGAAGCCGGTAAGGCCCATGATGCCGATCACGGTGACGATCACCACCGTCAGCGACACACCGCCGAACAGCCACAGTGCGGCGCGTCGGCTTTTGAAGGCTGCGCCGCTGCGCGTGTCGTAGAAGCTGACCTGCACCTTTACCCCTTCCGCCTGCCGCATGCCGAACTGACTCTGGATAGCCTTGCTCACATCACGCAGCGCCACCTCACGCATGGCTGGATCGACCCGTACCGCGTAGGAAAGCGGCATGGCCGTATCGCCCACGCGCTGCGGCATCAACATGGTGTCGTCCGCACGACCACTGGTGGCCATGTCGAGCTGGTTGCGCAGCAGGTGGCGCACGATGCCGACGATCCGGTACCCGGCACCTGCCGGCTCATCGGGGTCGGCCACCTGCTGCCCCAGTGCATCTGCATTACCGAACAACTTGCGCGCCAACGCCTGCGTGACGATCACCGGCATCGGCACGCCCTTGTAGCCATCCATGGCCCGATATTCGCCGGACAGGAAATCGCGCCCCTCCACCATGGGGATGTCCAAGGTATTGCGCAGCCCCTCGCCAGCGTACACGTTGACGCCCACCTTGACGCCGGTCGATCCCAGCATGCCAAAGGCATAGATAGTACTGAATGTCATCGGGAGGCTGTGTGCTGGACTGACCGCGCGCACGCCAGGCACTTCGTGCAGCGCCCTCGTGCCAGCCCGCACGTCTGCGGCCGTCCATTTACCGTCGGCGGCGACCAGCTGGTCGATCAAGATCAGGTTGGCTGTGTCGACGCCGCTGGATGCCAGCATCGGCTCCATTTGCTGCCAGGTGAGGAACATCACGTTACAAAGGATGGCGCAGGCCAATGTCACCTGCAGCAGCACCAGCAAAGGCATCAGGCTTTGCCGGCGCAAGGTGGAAAAATGGATGCGCAGCGACATGCCAATCCCTCACTCGCTCTTGATCTGCAGACCCGGGTCGATCATCGACATCCGCCACGCAGGCACTAGACCCACCAACACCCCCACCGTCAGTGCAAGCGCGAACAACGCGCCGAACATCGCAGGATCAAGTCGCGCCAAGCCGGAGAATCCGTTGTCTTGCTGGCGCAGTATCCAAAGTCCCAGCAACGTCAGCGGCAGCGCGAGCATGCCGCCAACCAGGCAGACTAATCCCGACTCCAGCACATGCTGCATGAACACCGCTCGCCGCGGCGCCCCCAGCGCACGGCGTATGCCCACATCACCGCTGCGGCGCAGGAAACGCGCGGATAGCAGGCCTGCCACATTGAACATGCACAACAGCAGGAACGAGCCGGCCAACCACACGTTCAGGCGCACGCTGTCGGGCACCACGTCGTTCTGCTTCAGCCAGCCTGTCACACCAGTCAGTTCCGAACGCGGCTTCTTGCCGAAACCGGCCAGCGCTGCCTGCTGCTCTACGTAGTTCTGCAGGAAGCTGCGGTAAGCCAATACCTGTTGCGGCGTGTCGAGTCGCACCCAAACACCCAGCGAGGCGCAACGCACTGGATCGACAGGGGTACTGATGGAACCCTTATACGACGCGTCGCAATCGTCCGTAGCGTAAGGCACCAGCCCCGCATCCAGTGCAGCGGCATAAGGTACGTAGAGGTTTTCCCCGCCGTCGCGGCTGTAGGCCCCCACACTCAAGGTATAGAACCTTGGCTGCGTCACAAAAGGCTGGATCACACCCACCACGCGGAACAGCGTGTTCTTGAGGCGCACGCTGCGTCCCAGCGCATCTGCCGTACCGAACAGCTTCCTCGCCAGATCGGTGTCGATCACTGCCACCGGCATGCGAGCAGCATCCTCGGCGGGCGTCCAGTCACGACCATCGTGCAGGGTCACACCAAACATCGGGATGAAGTCCGAGGTCGTCGCCAACACTAATTGCTGGCCCTGCACATGCTTGCCGTCGTCGGACACCTCATCGGCGGCCATATCGGTCACTACGGTCTGCCGTACCGCGCGGCGCGCTGCCAGCAACGCCTGTGCATCGGCCAACTTGATGCGGTGGAGGTTGTTGTTCTTGAACCCGTTGAGTGCATCGTCTTCCGAGTTGGCCGCCGGCTTTGCCAGAACGGTATCCACCCATGCCAGATACAGGCTCTGGCTACGGCCCGGCAACGGGTCGGCCGAAAGCACATGCAACAAAATGAGCGTGGTCATGCATGCCGCCATGCCCAGCGCCGTCGTCAACACCACCAACACGGTGCTCTTTGGAAAGCGCCTCAAGCCATGCAGGGCCAGTTCGAGGTTGTAGCGAAGCATTCAATTTCCCTGGGTGATCCCGCATGCCTGCCATCCATCGATTGATGTGGCGCTATCAGATTACATTAGTAATTCAAAACACTGCGGCGGTCGGGCAACAGACACGAGAACACTTGCCAAGCAAGTAGCAAGCGACCTGGCAACCCCAATCTCAAAAGCGAATCACTCCTTGCGGAGCGATTCGTGACACTCAAGTCTGAGCCGGCTCCACCTGCACCGCCGTGCCATAGGACAGCACCTCGGTGACGCCCTCGGCGACGTCGTTGGCGTCGTAGCGCATCGCCACCACCGCGTTCGCACCCATCGCGGCGGCATGCTGCAGCATCAGCTCGAAGGCCTCCTCGCGCGCCTTCTCGCACAGTTCCGTGTAGATCGTGATGTTGCCGCCCACCAGGGTCTGCAGCGCGGCGCCGATATTGCCCACCACGCTGCGCGAACGCACCGTGATGCCGCGCACGATGCCCAGCGTGCGAGTGACGCGATAGCCGTGCAGGTCGTTGCCGGTGGTGACCATGCCGTGCGGGATCGGTAAGTTGACCATGAGCGGACTCCAGTGGTGGGAAGTCTCAAGTATCCAGCAAGGCCGCGTAGCCGTCGCGTGCATCCGGCCACCGCGGCGCCCAGCCGCTCGCCCGCAGGCGCGCATTGCCGAGCCGCTTGCTGCCCACGCCGACGGGCGCCGCACCCTCACGCGGCAGCGGCGCGTCGAGCAGTTGAGCGATGAAGTCGCACAACTCGTCCAGCAGCAGCGGCGTATCGTCCACGCCCAGGTAAAGCGGCGACGGCGCAGGCAGGCGCAGCAGATGCCCGATGGCCGCCGCCGCATCGTCGACGTGGATGCGGTTGGCCCAATGGGGTATCTCGCGCGGTACGCGCTGCGCACCGGAGCGCAGGCGCTCGACCAGCTGCATCCGGCCTGGCCCATACAGTCCCGCGAGGCGCAAAACGGTGGACGGCACGGCCTGCGCCGCCAGCCACTGCTCCGCTTCCAGCAGCAACGCGCCGTTGAAGCCCAGGGGCGCGGGCGGCGTGTCCTCGTCCACCCAATCGCCGTCGTGCTCACCGTACACCGCACTGGAGGACACCAGCAGCACCTGCTTCAGCGCATGCGTATCCAGCGCCTCCAGCAGATGGCGCAGGCCATCCACGAACAGCGCGCGATACGCCGCCTTGTCCCGCACGTCGGGGGCAGGCAGGTAGACCACGCGGTCGATGCCGGCAGGCAGGTTTCCCAAGGTGCGCGGCTCCGTGAGGTCGACGCCCAGCCAGCGCAAGCCGGGCACGTTTTCGCGCAACGGGCTGCGGCGCAACGCCCACACTTCATCGCCTCGCGCCAGCAGGCCTGCGGCGACCCGCAACCCCACATCGCCGCAACCTGCGAGCAAAATCCGTTCAGCCATCCAAACGCCTGCTGCTAAAGTGAAGGAATGAATCCGTCGCGCAACCTGTTCCTGATTGGCCCGACCGGCGCCGGCAAGACCTCGCTCGGCCGTCGCCTCGCCGCGCATTATGGCCTGCGCTTCGTCGACCTGGACCGCGAGATCGAGCGTCGTACCGGCACCCTTGTGGCCACGGTGTTCGAGATCGAAGGCGAGGCCGGCTTCCGCCAGCGCGAGAGCACGCTGCTGGCCGAGTTCGGCGCAGGCGAAGGCGTGCTGATCGCCACCGGTGCCGGCGTGGTGCTGGCCGAGCACAATCGCGCGCTGCTGACCGAGCGCGGCTATGTGTTATGGCTGCAGGCCACCATCGACCAGCAGCTGGAACGGCTGGTGCACGACACCAAGCGCCCGTTGCTGGCCGGCGCGGATCGCCGCGCGCGGCTGGAGGCGATGGTGGCGATCCGCGAACCGCTGTACCGCGCAACCGCCGACCTGGCCCTGCCGGCCATCCACGGCATCGCAGCCGTCAGCACGCAGGCCATCGCCTTGATCGACCAACACTGGCAACGTCAGACGTCCATCGCATGAACCAGAACAGCCCGACCACCCTCGACGTCACCCTCGGCGCACGCAGCTACCCGGTATGGATCGGTCGCGGCCTGCTGGCCGATACCGCGCGCTGGCGCGAACGCCTGCGCGGCCGCCACGTGCTGGTCATCAGCAACACCACGGTGGCGCCGCTTTACCTGGATCGCGTGACGCGCGGCCTCGAAGGCCTGAAGTGGTCCAGCTTCCTGATAGAGGACGGCGAGGCGCACAAGAGCTTCGCCAACGTGGAACGCGCGCTGGCTGCACTGGCCGAACTCGGTGCCACC
Organism: Rhodanobacter sp. 7MK24; assembly: GCF_014842995.1. Taxonomy (GTDB): domain Bacteria; phylum Pseudomonadota; class Gammaproteobacteria; order Xanthomonadales; family Rhodanobacteraceae; genus Rhodanobacter_A. Next base: position 220,832 of record NZ_JACYXL010000001.1, on the reverse strand, counting down.
CGCGACGCCTGCGTGATCGCCCTGGGCGGCGGCGTGGTGGGCGACCTCGCCGGCTTCAGCGCGGCATGCTGGATGCGCGGCATCGATTTCATCCAGATGCCCACCACCTTGCTGTCGATGGTGGACTCTTCCGTGGGCGGCAAGACCGGCGTGAACCTGCCTGCCGGCAAGAACCTGGTCGGCGCCTTCCACCAGCCGCGCGCGGTGGTGGCCGACATCGACACCCTGGCCACCCTGCCGGATCGCGAATACCGCGCCGGGCTGGCCGAGGTCATCAAGGGCGCGGCCATCGGCGACGAGCCGTTCTTCGCGTGGCTGGAAACGCATGCCGACGCGCTGGCCGCGCGCGACGACAACGCCGTGGTCGAAGCCATCGCCCGCAAGCTGCGCTACAAGGCCGGCGTGGTGGCGCGCGACGAAACCGAACAGGGCGAACGCGCCCTGCTCAACCTCGGCCACACCTTCGGCCACGCGCTGGAAACCGCCGGAAACTACACCATGCTGCTGCACGGCGAAGGCGTCGCCATCGGCATGCTGCTCGCCGCGCGGCTGTCCGAGCGGCTTGAGATGAGTTCGGCCGCCGACACTGCGCGCCTGCAGCGCCTGCTGGAAACCGTGGGCCTGCCCGTGGCCATCCCTCCGGGCATGGACGCCCAGCAACTCCTGGCACTGATGCGGCTGGACAAGAAGAACACCGCGGGCACGCTGCGGCTGATCCTGTGGCGCGGCATCGGCAAGGCCGAAATCGTGGCTGGCGTGGGCGAGGATGACGTGCTCGCCACGCTCCAAGCAGCGATCGCCGGTTAACGGCTCTGGGCAATCCAGACCGCGCCCGACTCCCTCACCGTTGCCCTCCGTGAGCTGGACCGCTTTCTGCCGGTCTCGCTGATCTGGCAATTCGTGCTGTTCAATCTGGGCCGCGGCACCCCGCTGCGCTGCACGCTCGGGCGCCATCCTCACGGTCCGGCCCTCGCACGCGATGCCGATCGCGGCGCTCTGACCGGCTTGGGCGTACTGCTCTGCGCGTGGACTGCCATGGCCATCCACAACAATTTCGCATCGCCAGCCCGACCGCTCCATTGACGACAATCCGTCCCCGCAGAACGCGCTCCTACAAAGCGGAGGCGCGTCCTATAAACTCTGAACTCCGGCTCACGCCCAACGCCCTGCCCCATGCGCCTCTATCTGCAAAACCTGCCCGGCAGCGCCGAGCCGCCACGCTATGTCCAGATCGTGCTGGAGCAGGACCTGCTCGGCGGCTGGACGCTGTATCGCGAGACGGGCCAGCAGGGCGGCAAGGCCACGCTCAAGCGCGAGCAGTTCCTGGAACGCGACGAGGCCATCGCCGCGTTCGAGAAAGCACGCGACGCCCAGCTCAAGCGCGGCTACCGCCTGATGTTCAGCCAGGGCCTCGACGGCCCCTATGGCCGTTGACCCGATGAATGCGGCACTGAAGAACGACCGCTTCCTGCGCGCGCTACGCCGCGAACCCGTCGACACCACGCCGATCTGGGTGATGCGCCAGGCCGGACGCTATCTGCCCGAATACCGCGCCACGCGGGAACGCGCCGGCAGTTTCATGGGCCTGGCGCAGAATCCCGAGTTCGCCTGCGAAGTGACGCTGCAGCCATTGGCGCGCTTCGACCTCGACGCCGCGATCCTTTTCTCCGACATCCTCACCATTCCCGACGCGATGGGCCTCGGCCTCAGCTTCGCGCAGGGGGAGGGGCCGCAGTTCGCGCGTACCGTGCGCACCGCTGCCGACGTCGCGCAGCTGACCGTGCCCGACATGGACGGCGAGCTGCGCTACGTGATGGACGCGGTGCGCCTGATCCGCAGGGAACTGGACGGCCGCGTGCCGCTGATCGGTTTCTCGGGCAGCCCATGGACGCTGGCCTGCTACATGGTGGAAGGCGGCGGCTCGCGCGACTTCGCCACGCTCAAGGCGATGTGCTGGGACGAGCCTGCGCTGGTCCACCGCTTGCTCGACGTGCTGGCGCGCAGCGTGGCCGCCTATCTCTCGGCGCAGGCCGCCGCCGGCGCACAGGCGCTGATGATCTTCGATACCTGGGGCGGCCTGCTCGGCCCCGCGCCGTTCCGCGAGTTCTCGCTGCGCTACATGGCGCAGATCGTCGGCGAACTGAACACCGACACGCACGCACGCGAGCTGCCGCTGATCCTGTTCTCCAAGGGCGCCGGCGCTCACCTCGCTGCGATGGCCGATACCGGTTGCGCCGCACTGGGCGTGGACTGGACAACCGATCTCGCCGCTGCGCGCCGAGCAGTGGCCGGCAAGGTCGCACTGCAGGGCAACCTCGATCCCGCGATCCTGCGCGCCGCTCCTGAGGTGATCCGCCGCGAAGCACGTACCGTGCTCGACAGTTATGGCAACCACCCCGGCCACGTGTTCAATCTGGGCCACGGCATCACGCCGGAGGTCGATCCCGAGCACGTGCGCGTACTGGTCGATGAGGTGCACACTTACGGGCGGGTGCTGCGCGGCGCGCCAGCCTGATCGTCAAGCGGGTCGCCGGCGGGTAACCATTGGAGCTTTCATGAAGACCATGGATATCGCGTTCCTGGGTTGCTGCGTGTTGGCGAGTTTTGCTGCCCTGGCGCAAACCGATCTCCCCGCCGTCAAGGTCACCGCGCCACCGTTCTCGTCGCAGCATGGCGGCTACCTGGTTTCCGGGGACTTCAAGGTCGACCCGCGCATGCCATCGGTGGTGTTCCCCGCGCAGGCTCTGGTGAAGGGCGACATCCTCAGCATCGAACCGGTGTCCCTGCAGGACGACGAATACCTGGTGTTGCAGGAGTGCGCATCGGCCGATTGCCGCGAGGCCAGCGTCGTGCGCTTCTGGACGGCCGACAACATCGGCGGAGGCGACGCGCGCTACAACCGCGTGCGGATCACGCACGAGAACAAGTATTTCATCTGGCTGAAGCGCCTCCCCGACGTATCGGGCCAGAGCTGCGGCCAGGGCTGGCTCAAGTTCAGCAGCGACACCACCCAGTGCGGCAGTCACTTCACCAGCTTCCAGCAGATCAGCCCGCCGCTGGTGCTGATTCCGAGCGGCGGCCTGGCGGCGTTCCATCAGGAAGTCCTGCAGAAGGCCATCCGGAGCGACCCGGTGCGGGTCGCCCGGCAATCGCACGAAGGCGCCACCTACGTGGTGACGTACGAAGGCGGCAGCATCGCGCGCATTCAACGCATGCATGCGACGCACGGAAGCCAGCAAGATCGACAATGACAGCTGCTCGGCCAGGCATCTGCCAGCGAACGCACATGCACGTGCCGGTGGTCGAACAGCATGCCCGCAGGCGCGGTATGCGCGTCAGTCGGACCCGCGGCTTCGATCAGCGCGTGTGCACCCAATGCACGTAGACGCCGTTGACCCGGTCTTCGTCGCGAAAGCCTTCGCGACCATCCGCCACGATGCCCCAAGTCGAACTCATCGTCCCTGAGCGGACGCGATCCACACGCACGTGCTCGCCCTTGGGGATCGCGAAACGCGTCTCCACCACCAACACGGCATCGCGCTCGTAGACCAGGGTGGCGGGCCGCCCCGTACCCGCGCCCCAGCCAACGTGCAGCTCGCACGCCGTAGGGGTGTACACGCCACGCTTGTCCAGGCTCCAGCCCTCGGTCTTGCTGAGCAGAGACTGGAGATCCGGATTGTTCCAATCCACGACGTTGCCGGATGGCGGTTTGCTTGAATGGCTCATGCCGGAGGGAATTCCTGGCCTGACATTGGCACCGCAAAATATTTCGTGGATGCACGCCGCACACGACTATGCGGACGGTTTCGAAAGTACCGACTCAAGAGTTAAATTCGCGCGAGGCCATTCATACGAGCTTGCCGGCTTTGGCGGCCCCGATCAGCGAACTGCGTCGCAATGGGTGGCGCCCGACAGGCGCATCCGCAACCGGCGCTCGCATGGCACGGAAAACCAGCGCTCCACCGCCGCGCCCAGCACCCAGCACGACACCAGCGCCGGCAGGTACCACAGCCAGCCGCGTGCCGGATGGCCATCCAAGGCGTGATACGCGCGTATCACGGCGAACACCACGAACATGTGGGTGAGGTAGATCTCGTAGCTCATCCGCCCCCAGGAGCGCAGCCAGCCGAAACCGCGCAACGGCGACACACCACCCGCTTCGGCACGCCACTGGCAGCACAGCAGCAGGCATAGGGTAGAAAACGTGAGCAGGAGCATGTAGCCGTCGCGCAGCCAGTGCCACATCGCCCAGCCATCGAGAATCACCGCCACCAGGCCCAAGGCACCCAGCCAGCCAAGCAGCAAGGCGGTGCGCCGCGGCGGACGGCAGGCGTCGGCCAGCAGCGCGCCGAGCACGCCGGTGGCAATCGCCGCCATGCCCGGCAGGTAGGCTTTTTCCAGCCAGATCTCGTTGCCGTGCAACGCTGCGCGCGCCCACGGCAGCGACAGCGCGAGCAACACCAGCAGGGGCACCAGCAATACGCGCCGCCGCAACAGCAAGCAGGCCAGCGGAAAGCCAAGGTAGAACGCCTCCTCGATCGAGAGCGACCACAACACGTCCCACGAACCGGGCAGGTAGCCGGTATGCCCTTCGTACCAGTTGAGATGCAGGCCCAGCGCCGACAGCAACGCGCCCGGCAACGACTGGCCGGCGCGATGGATCACGTAGTCCTGCACGCCGAGCAGGTGCAGCACGCTCAGCACGGCGAGCAATGCAAGCAGACAGGGCACGATGCGCGCGAAACGCCGCGCATAGAACGCTCGCGGGTCGATGGCCGCGAGGCTGCCCCAGCGGCGCAACGCGTTGCCCGCGATCAGGAAGCCCGAGATCACGAAGAATACGTACACGGCCTCGTAGCCGTTCCAGTTCAATCGGTTCAGCAGCCATGTCGGCAGCACATCGGCCAACGCGCTCTTCTCCAGCGGAATGCGTATGCCGAGGTGGTTGAACACCACCAGCACGATGGCCAGTCCGCGCAACAGGTCGATGCCGGGATTGCGGGATACCGCACCCTTCGTTGCCGTGGAACGAACCGTATCGCGCATGCACCCTGCCCCGTCGTGTCGAACCGCGATGGTGGCGGCACGGAGGATGGCGGGCAAGCCACCCTCTGCGTCAGCCCGGCGGTTCTGCGGTCCAGCGCGCGGCGGCGAAATCGATGAAGGCGCGCGTACGCGCAGGCAATTGCTTGCCGGGCGGCCAGACGATGTGCAGCGGCAATCCAGGCGCCTGCCAGTCGTCGAGTACGGTTTCCAGCCGCCCCAGGTCGAGCAGCGGGCGCACCTGCCACGCCGCCGCCATCGCGATGCCAAGGCCTGCCACCGCCGCCGCGTTGCAGGCAGCGGCATTGTTCGCACTGAAGCGGCCATGCACTTCCACCGATTCGCGGCGATTGCCGCGGCGATATTCCCAGCGCTGCTTCGTGCCGTTGCCCTGGCGCGCGATGCAGTCGTGCCCTCCCAGCTCGGAAGGCTTGCGTGGGCGGCCATGCTGTGCAAAGTAGCCGGGAGCTCCGACAGTAAGCATGCGCATCGTGCCGAGCTGGCGCGCATGCAACCGGCTGGATGCCAGCTCGCCCAACCGCACGGTGGCGTCCAGCTTTTCGCGCTGCAGGTCGACGTGCTGGTCGGTGACCACCAGCTCCACGATCACGTCGGGATAGCGCTCCATGAAGGCTGCCACCAGCGGCACGAGATAGGGCGCGCTGAACTGGGTGGAACCGCCGATGCGCAGGGTGCCGTCGATGCGCGCACCATGCTCGGCGAGTGCCGAGCGGGCCAGGTCGATGTCGGCCAGCGCCGTCCTGATCCGCGCATGGAAAGCCAGTCCCGCCGCGGTGGGCTGCACCCGGCGTGTGGTGCGCTGGATCAGCTCCACCCCGAGCTCGCGCTCCAGTACCTGCAGCGAACGGCTCACCGCCTGCAGCGAACGGCGCAGGTGTCGCGCCGCAGCGGTGAGATTGCCCTGCTCCACGATGGCGACAAAGACGCGGTAGTCATCCAGGTTGGCCACGGCATTATCTCGATTTGATGGATAGTCAATCCATCCTAACGCTGATTCTCTCCGACTGCCTTTCGCCGAAGAATGGCTCCAACGCCATTCCCACCCGAGGAGACACCCATGTCCACCCTGCTTCCCGCCGCCATCGACGGCAACGAAACCGACCTCGACTCCGCTTCGCCGCTGGCCGCGCTGAGCGCCTTCTATCGCGCCTTCAACAACCGCGACATCGAAGCGATGGCGCGCAACTGGCATGACGAGGCCGACGCGTCGATGAGCAACCCACTGGGCGGCATCGCGCGTGGCTGGACGGCGATCCGCGCGGTGTATCAGCGCATCTTCGAAGGCCGGGCACGGGTGCACGTGGCGTTCCACGACTACACGCTGCACGTGGCTGGCGACATGTTCTACGCCGTCGGCCGCGAGCGCGGCACGCTGGTGCGCGATGGTCTGCGGCTGGAACCGGCGATCCGCACCAGCCGGCTGTTCCGCCGCATCGATGGCGCCTGGCGGCAGGTGCACCACCACGGCTCCTTCGACGACGCTGCCCTGCTCTCCGCTTATCAAGAGGCCGTGCGATGAACACGGCAGGGACCGTCTCCGCACCGGCTGCGCAAGCCCCGGTGCTGTTGTTTGCGCTGGCCACCGGTGTGATCGTGCAGAGTCTGTATGTGGCCCAGCCGCTGGTGGGCGTGATCGCCCACTCGCTGGGCCTGCCGCCCGCGGTGGTGAGCCTGGTCGCCACGCTGGCCCTGCTCGGTTACGCGCTCGGCCTGTTCCTGCTGGTACCGCTGTGCGACCTGGTGGAGAACCGTCGACTGGTACTGGCGACGCTCGCGATCAACGCACTCACCCTGCTGGTTGCCGCGCTGCCGGTGTCGGCACCGGTCTTCCTCGCCACCAGCCTGCTGGCGGGTTTCAGCGCCACGGTGATCCAGATGCTGATCCCGCTGGCCGCCGCGATGACGGCAGAGGCGCAGCGTGGCCGCGTGATCGGCAACATCACCAGCGGCATGATGCTGGGCATCATGTTGTCGCGCCCGCTGGCCAGCGTGATCGCCGGCTACCTGGGCTGGCGCGCCAGCTACGCCGTGCTGGCGATAGCCATCGTGGTATTGCTCTTCGCGCTGGCGCGCTCGATGCCCCGCCTGCCGCCGCGGCAACGCATGGCGTATCCGGCCCTGCTCTCTTCGTTGGCCGCGCTGTGGCGCGCGGAACCGCTGCTGCGCGAACGCGCGCTGTCGGTGGCACTGTGCTTCGGCGCGTTCAGCGCCTTCTGGGGAATGGTGGCGCTACGCCTGACGGCAACGCCGTTCGGACTGCATGCGAACGGCATTGCGCTGTTCGCGCTCGCCGGGGTAAGCGGTGCGATCAGCGCGCCACTGGCCGGACGACTGGGCGACGCCGGCAAGGCGCGCATTGCCACACTGGCGGCGCACACCTGTGTAGTGCTGGCAACGCTGCTGGCTTGGCTGGGTGGAAACGCAGGGTTGTTTGCATCACCGACGTCTGCACTGGCGACGCTGGTGTTCGCGGCGATCCTGCTCGATGCCGGCACTATCGGCGACCTCACCCTGGGACGGCGCGAGATCAATCTGTTGCGGCCGGAAGCACGCGGACGCATCAACGGCCTGTATACCGGCGTGTTCTTCGTCGGTGGTGCGGTCGGCTCGGCACTGGCCGGATTCGCCTGGGCTCGCGCGGGTTGGGACGGCACCTGTCTGGCAGCCTTGGGTTTTGGGCTGGCGGCGCTGATCAGCGGTCTGCGTCGCCGCGTTCCCTCGCCACGGATTGCTGTCTGCGCACCCTGAGCCAGCTATTCGTCCGCCACGCCCATACCCGGAAACAGTACGTCGGTGTAGCCGAACTTGCTGAAGTCGGTGATGCGCGAGGGATACAGGCGGCCGATCAAATGGTCGCACTCGTGCTGCACCACACGGGCATGAAAGCCTTCGGCATCGCGATCAATGGGTGCGCCATGCGGGTCGCTGCCCTGGTAGCGGATCAGGCTGTAGCGATTTACCGCGCCGCGCAGGCCGGGCACGGAGAGGCAACCTTCCCAGCCCTCCTCCATGTCCTGCGACAGCGGGGTGATGACGGGGTTGAGCAGGATGGTCTGCGGCACGGCAGGTGCATCGGGGTAGCGCTCCGATCGCTCGAAGCCGAAGATCACCAGTTGCAGGTCCACGCCGATCTGCGGCGCGGCCAAGCCCACGCCGCCGGCATCGTGCATGGTGTCGAACATGTCGTCGATCAGATTCTGCAGCTCGGTGCTGCCGATCATTTCGTCGGGCACCGGCGGCGCCACGCGCAGCAGGCGCGGGTCGCCCATCTTCAGGATTTCGCGGATCATGCGGGCCTCGTCGGAAGCGGTACCGGCCCGAAGCCACAGGCCGGCGAGCGTTCCGACTTATAGCAGCAACATCGATACACGCCGGTGAAACCGGTGGAGGCGGCCTTGCGCCATACCGTCCGCCCCGCAATAACCTCTGCAAGGCGGACAACTGGCCAAGGCATTGGCGGCCGCCATGCACATACCGCAGCCCGCTTGCCGGTGGCGCCACCGGCATTCGACCAAAGGCTACACCTTGCGGCATTGACCCCTGCCACGCCCGGCGAGACTCTTGCAGGGACTTTCCGGGAGAGACCCCATGCACAGCGCGACCGTCAAACCCAGCCCGGCGGCGAAGATCCTGTGGGTCGCCATCGCCATCGTGGGCGCCTGGTGCCTCGGCGTGGTGGCCTTGCGTCGCGGTGAATCGATCAATGCGATCTGGCTCGTGGCCGCGTCGCTGTGCGTGTTCCTGATCGGCTACCGCTTCTACGCCAAGTTCATCGAGCACAGCGTGCTGCGCCTGGATCCCACCCGGGCGCCGCCTTCGGTGCTGCGCAACGACGGTCTGGATTATGTGCCCACCGACAAGTGGGTGGTGTTCGGCCACCACTTCGCCGCCATCGCAGGCGCCGGTCCGCTGGTGGGGCCGGTGCTGGCGGCGCAGATGGGCTACCTGCCCGGCACGATGTGGATCCTGTTCGGCGTGGTGTTCGCCGGAGCGGTGCAGGACTTCATGATCCTCGGTCTCTCGCTGCGCCGCGACGGCCGCTCGCTGGGGCACATGCTGCGCGAGGAGCTGGGGCCGTTGCCCGGCATCGTCGCGATGGTGGGCGTGCTGGTGCTGATGATGATCGTGCTGGCGGTGCTGGCGCTGGTGGTGGTGAAGGCGCTCACGCACAGTCCGTGGGGCACCTTCACGGTGGCGGCGACGATCCCGATCGCACTGCTGATGGGCGGCTACCTGCGCTGGCTGCGGCCGGGACGCATCCTCGAGGTGTCGATCATCGGCCTCGCGCTATTGCTGCTGTCGATCTGGGCCGGCCGCTTCGTGGCCGAGTCGGCCACGCTGGCACCGGTCTTCGACCTCGACGCCAAGGCGCTGGCGTGGTGGCTGATCGGCTACGGTTTCTGCGCCTCGGTGCTGCCGGTGTGGCTGCTGCTGGCGCCGCGCGACTACCTCAGCACCTTCCTCAAGATCGGCACCATCGCCCTGCTGGCGCTGGCGATCTTCCTCGCCGCGCCGATGCTGCAGATGCCGGCGGTGACGAAGTTCATCGACGGCACCGGCCCGGTGTTCCAGGGCAACCTGTTCCCGTTCCTGTTCATCACCATCGCCTGCGGCGCGGTGTCGGGCTGGCATTCGATCATCGCTTCGGGCACCACGCCCAAGCTGCTGGCGAACGAAGGCCAGGCGCGCCTGGTCGGTTATGGCGGCATGCTGTGCGAGGCCTTCGTGGCCATCATGGCGCTGGTGGCGGCAGTGTCGTTGCACCCGGGCGTGTATTTCGCGATGAATGCGCCGGGCGCGCTCATCGGCACAACAGCGGAACACGCGGCACAGGTGATCAGCCAGTGGGGCTTCGTGGTGACTCCGGATGCGCTGGTGCAGACCGCGAAGGACGTCGGCGAACAGAGCATCCTCAGCCGCGCCGGCGGCGCACCCACGCTCGCGGTGGGCATGGCGCAGCTGCTGCACAACATCCTGCCGGGCGAAGGCATGATGGCGTTCTGGTACCACTACGCCATCCTGTTCGAGGCGCTGTTCATCCTCACCACGGTGGATGCCGGCACCCGCGTGGGCCGCTTCATGATCCAGGAGATCGCCGGCCTCATCCACAAGCCCCTGCAGGAGTCCGAATCGTGGTCTGGCAACCTGCTCGCCACCGCGATCTGCGTGGGACTGTGGGGCTACTTCCTCTACCAGGGTGCGGTCGATCCGTTGGGCGGCATCAATACGCTGTGGCCGCTGTTCGGCATCGCCAACCAGATGCTCGCCGCCATTGCGCTGATGCTGGCCACGGTGGTGGTGGTGAAGCTGAAGCGCGAACGCTACGTATGGGTGCCCGGCGTCCCGGCGATCTGGCTGATCACCTGCACACTGGCGGCCGGCTACGAGAAGCTGGTCGGGCCGATCAGCTTCACCGCGGCCGCCGACAAGTACGCCGCCGCGCTGGCGCAAGGGCAGATGCTGGCGCCGGCCAAGACCGCGGCGGCCATGCAGCAGATCATCACCAACAATCGCGTCGACATGGCGATGACTGCGATCTTCATGGCACTGGTCGTGGTGATGACGCTGTTCTGTCTGCGCGCCCTGTTGCAGGCCTGGCACACCAACCACCCCACGGCCCATGAGGAACCGTACGTGGCTCTGACAGGGGCGAGCCTGGCCGCGCATCATTGACGCCATGAACCTCCAGGCGCGACTGCAATCCGTACGCAAGTGGGCGGTGCAAACCGCCCGCCTCTGCTGCGGCATACCCGACTACGACGCCTACGTGCGACACCTGCGCGAGCATCATCCCGAGCGCAGGGTGCCCAGCTACGCCGAATTCTTCCGCGAGCGGCAGGAAGCTCGCTACAAGGGCGGTGGCGGACGCTGCTGCTGAGAATCCGTTCACGATCTCCGGGCATTCCGCACGGTGAGCTCATGAGCAGCGCTTATAAGCCGCCGACAGGCCCTAGAATGTCAGGCTTTCGTGGCCCCGCCGCAGCAATCAGGCGGGGCCGCGCGTTTCCCGACGGACGCCGGCGGCGGTTGCGCCGGCTTCCAGGTGCAATGCATGCCTGTAGCGACGAACTTCACCAACTTCGGTTACTTCGCCACCGCGCTGATCGCCACGGCCGCGGTAGCGGTGGCTGCGGGCATCCAGTTTCTGCTGGTCGGCTGGCGCCGCGGGAGCGACCGCACGTCCCTGGCCTTCGCCGTGCTGTGCCTGTGCGTCGCGGTGATCGCGCTCGGCCGCGTAGGCATCTACTCCGCACAGACGCTGCCCCAGGCCATGCGCGCCCTGCGCGTGCTGGCCGGCACCGTCCTGCTCGCGCTGCCGACGCTGATGTTCTTCGTCGCAGGCTACACGAACCGGCCCATGTCGCAGCGTCTGGTCATGGTTGTGCTGCTGCTGACGCTGGCCATGTCCGTGCTCAACCTGCTCGAACCGGGCACCGTACTGTACGCCTCGGTACGGACGCGCATGCCAATACAACTGCCCTGGGGCGAAACGCTCTACGCCATCGATGGCGCGCACTCGGCATCCGGGCAGGTGTTCTACTGGCTCTGTTATGCGGCCTTCGCGTGGGCGTTCTACCGCGCATCCCGCCAATGCGTGATGGATGGTCAGCGTCTGCGCGGCGGCATGCTGCTGGCCTGCCTGCTGGTGCAGTTCCTCGCCCTGTTGTGGAGCAGCGTCGTGATCGACGCGATGGGGCGCCCCTACCCCGCCACCGATGCCTTCGCCTTCCTCTCCTTCGTGCTATTGATGGGCCTGTCGCTGGTCGGTCAGATGCGCATGCATACGGCACAACTCGAACGCACGGCCACGCAATTGCGTGCAGAAGCGGCAACGCGCCACCAGGCCGAACAAAGCCTGCGCCACGCCGCCTGGTACGACGCGTTGACCGGCCTGCCCAACCGCCTGCATGCGCAGGACAGGCTATGCGGCCTGCTCGACGATGCCACGCGCAACGGTCTGCACGGCAGCGTGCTGCTGGTCGACCTCGATCATTTCAAGACCATCAACGAATCGCTGGGTCACCGCTTCGGCGACCTGCTGCTGCAGGCCGTCGCCGAACGCCTGCCCGATGCGGTGCCTGATGCCATCACCGTGGCGCGGCTCGGTGGTGACGAATTCCTGGTGCTGCTGAGCCCTTCCTCGGCCGACGCCGCCACCGCCGCGCGACGCGGCATGGCCATGGCCACGCACGTGCTCGCCCACCTGGCCAAGCCGCTGGTGATCGAGCGCCGCCCGCTGGCCATCGGCGCCAGCATCGGCGTGGCGACCTTTCCCGACGCCGGCGTCAGTGCCGCCGACATCGTCCGACGCGCCGACATCGCCCTGCATCGCACCAAGACCTCCGGGCGCCATGCGGCGCGGCTGTTCGAACCGCAGATGCAGGCCGAGGCGGATGCCCGGCTGGAATTGGAACGTGGCCTGCGCCTTGCCCTGCAGCGCGACGAACTGACTTTGTACTTCCAGCCGCAGGTGGATGCCGAGGGCCGGCTTGCCGGTGCCGAAGCCCTGCTGCGCTGGCGCAATCCGACGCTCGGCATGCTACTGCCCGGCGGCTTCATCCACATTGCCGAGGAAACCGGGCTGATCCACGCCCTGGGCCAGTGGGTGGTCGATGCCGCTTGCAGCCAGTTGCGGGAGTGGTACCGACTGGGCCTCGCCGACGGCATCCATCTCTCGATTAACGTCAGCCCCTGGCAAATCGCCCAGCCGCAGTTCGCGGACGACCTCGCCGCGCGCGTCCTGGCCGCGGGCATCGAACCCTCCGCGCTGACCCTTGAGTTGACCGAGAGCGCCCTGCTGGGTGATTTCGATGCGGCCCGGCAGACGCTGCAACAGCTGTCCGATGCAGGTTTCCGGTTGTCGCTGGACGACTTCGGTACCGGCTACTCGTCGCTCGCCAGCCTGCAGCAGTTACCGCTGGACGAGTTGAAGATCGACCGCTCCTTCGTCGTCGCGCTGCAGCCCGACAGCACCAACCCGCTGGCCGGCTTCATCGTCGACATCGGCAAGCGGCTGGGCATGATCACTGTGGCCGAGGGCGTGGAAACCGACGAGCAACGGACCATGCTGGCCGCGCTGGGCTGCAACCTCATGCAGGGCCATTTCATCGGGATGCCCATGCCCGCGGAAGAATTCCAGCACTGGCTGGCTGCATGCCACGCCACCAACGCCGCGCCCTTGAGCGCGCCCTGAACGGTTCCTCATGCTCCATACCAAAACCGCCATCACAACCCCTTCGCAACATCGCACCGGCCTGCGAGTGATCGCGGTCTACGAAATCATCAAGACCACCTGCCTCGTGCTGGTGGCCATTGCCGCCTTCCACCTAGAGCACCAGCAGAACTTCGACCGGCTGGTGTACTGGCTGGGACACCTGACGCTCACCGACAGCAACGAACTGCGCTGGCGCCTGGTGGATGCACTGCAGAACTTCGGCCCCAGCCGCTTCGTGGCAGTGGGACTGGTGGCGCTGGTCTACGCGGTACTGTTCGGCATCGAGGGCGTAGGCCTGTTGATGGGCAAGTACTGGGCGGAATGGTTCACCGTGATCGCCACGGGTTCGCTGATACCGCTGGAGCTCTACGAGACAGTGCGCCATTTCGGATGGGTGAAATTCGCCACGCTGGTCGGCAACGTAGTGATCGTGGTGTATCTGGTACGTGTGGCGCTGCATACGCGGGAGATGCGCAAAGTGGCGCCGGGCAGGCCACTCGAGCCCGTCCGCTCTCACACCTCGTGATGCGCCGCCTCCGCCCCCAAGGCCGCTGACCGGCGCGGCATCAGTTCCACCAGATACATCGCCCCCAGCACCAGTGCGCCACCGGCGAGCATGCGCCAGGTAAGCACGTCGCTGCCCAAGGCCACCGCGAAGGCGGCGGCGAACACGGGCTCGGTGGTCATCACGATGGCGGCGCGGGTGGCGGGCAGGTGGGCCTGCGCCCAGGTCTGCACCAGAATCGCGCCGGCGCCGGCGACCAGCCCCATGTAGAGCACGGCCAGCCATGCGGCGCGGTCCGGCGGCAGCATGGGGCCGCCGTGCGGCCACGTGGCGAGCAGGCAGACCAGTGCGATGGCGACCATTTGCAACGAGGTCAAGCCGAAGGCCACGTCCGGGCGCGACCACTGTCCCAGCAACACGATGTGCAGCGCATACAGCACGGCCGAGGCCAGCGTGAGCCATACGCCCGCATCCACCGACATCCCGTTGAGCGAAAGCAATGCGAGGCCTGCCGTGGCCAACCCCACCGCGAACCACACCACGCCAGCCATGCGCTGACCAAGCAGCAGCGTCGCGAGGATGGGCGTGAACACCACGTACATGCCAGTAGCGAAGCCGCTGACGCTGGGCGAGATCAATGCCAGCCCCCACGTCTGCAGCAACTGGCCGCAACCGTAGATGGCGCCCAGCGCGAGGCCACGCACCATGCCCGTGCGTCCCAGGCGCCAGACATGGCGAGGGAACAACGCCAGCATCGCCAGCGCAGCGACGGCGAAGCGCACGGCCAGGAAATCAGCCACCGGCATGCGCGCCACCACGTCCTTGATGAGCACGAAGGTGGAGCCCCACACGGCGGTCATCGCCAGCAGGCCGAGGGTGGGAAGGAAGCTGGTGCGTGAGGTCATCGGGCGAGGAGTGGCGGGGTGACGTGGGAGAAGCGTGATGCCGCGGATCGCTCGCCTATTTTCCCGACGCTCTTCGCATCAGCTGGCCGGGAAGCTGCACAAGAAAGTGCGCCCAGATGCCCAGCCACACCGTTGCCGCCACGAGCGGATTGCGGGCGGCGGGATCGAACTTGCGGAACCAGCGCCACATGCCGCGATGCTTGTGGCGACTCACGAAAATCGGCCGGTGCCGGCTGGACCCGCCCTTGGTGTGCGGTACGCGCACGTCGCCCGCCAGCATCACGCGCCAGCCGGCATCGCGCACGCGGCGGCACAGGTCCAGATCCTCGCAATGCAGGAAATAACCCTCGTCGAAACCATGCAACCGCTCGAACACGTGGCGCGGCAGCAGCATCAATGCGCCGGACACCGCCTCGGCTTCGACCAGACCATCCGGCATCGCGCCCTCGACTTCGACACGCTCGCCCTTGCCGCCGGAGAGGCTGGCCAGCGCGCGACGCAACAGCGGATCGCGCCGATGCGAGGCGGGATCGGGCACGCCCTGCTCATCGCAGGCCACGGCGCCAAGCAGGCCAACCTGCTTCTCGCTCGCGAACACGGCAAGCAGGCGGTCGAGGCTGGTCTGCTCGAGCAGGCAATCGGGATTGAGCACCAGCAGCAACTCGCCCTTCACCTGCGCCGCCGCGCGGTTCACCGCCCGACCAAAGCCGAGGTTGGTATGGCTCTGGATCAATCGAAATCGCGGATCGTGCTCGCGCGCGCGCGCCACCGCTTGCGGCACGCCGTCAGCCGAGGCGTTGTCGATCAGCAACAGCTCCAGCGACGTGGTGCAGGCAAGCACGTGGCGCACGCAGTCGCGCAGCCCCGGGCCGCTGTCGGCGGACACCACGATGACGCTGAGCGGCAATGGCGAGAAGGGAGAAGGTATGTTCACGGCGCAAGTATGCGGCAGGAAATGTGCAGCGGGTGTACCAGGTCGGCCATTCCGTCTCGCCCGGAGAGGAAGCGCCGGCAGCCATCGGCTACCGGCACCTTTATGCGGGCTTGCTCAGCCGCACCACACCCTAGCGTTGCGGAACATGCGCATCCACGGCGAATCCTCGCCCCACTTCTCCGGATGCCAGCTCATCTGCACACTGCGGAACACGCGCTCCGGATGCGGCATCAGGATGGTCACGCGGCCATCGGCGGCGGTGAAGCCAGCCAGGCCACCGGGCGAGCCGTTGGTATTGAGCGGGAAGTGTTCGGTCGGCTTGCCGCGGTTGTCCACGAAACGCACCGCAGCCTGCGCCTTGGACGGGCTGCACGTGTTGGGGAAATGCACACGCCCCTCGCCATGCGCCACCGCCACCGGGATGCGCGAACCGGCCATGCCCTTGAAGAACAGGCTGGGCGAATCCAGCAACTCCAGCGTCGCCACGCGCGCCTCGTACTGCTCGGAGGCGTTGCGCAGGAACTTCGGCCAGTGCTGCGCACCGGGGATGATGTCCTTGAGCTGGCTCATCATCTGGCAACCGTTGCACACGCCCAGCGCGAACTTCGTCGGGTCGGCAAAGAACGCGGTGAACTCCGCGCGCAGGTAGTCGTTGTAAAGGATCGAAGTGGCCCAGCCGCGGCCCGCACCGAGCACGTCGCCGTAGGAGAAGCCGCCGCATGCTGCGAAACCGCGGAAGTCGGAGAGCTTGATGCGCCCGCTGGCGAGGTCGGACATGTGCACGTCCACCGCCTCGAAGCCGGCGCGGGTGAACGCGGCGGCCATTTCCACCTGGCCGTTGACGCCCTGCTCGCGCAGGATCGCCACGCGCGGCTTCGCGCCACCGGCGATCGCCGCGTGGATCAGCGGCGCGGCGATGTCTTCTGCCGGGTCGAACGTGAGCTTGGGATTGAGGCCGGGATCGGCGTCGTCCAACCGCCATTCCAGTTCGGCGTCCGCGCTGGCGGGGTTGTCGCGCAACTGCTGCATGGCGTGGCTGGTTTCGTTCCACGCGCGGTACAAGGTGCTCCAGTTCCACTTGAACAACGTCTCGCCGCCCGCGAAGAGCTTGATGCCCAGCTTCTCCTTGGGGCGGCCGATGCGATAGCTCATGCCGGCGAGATCGTGCTTCACCAGCAGCGCCTCGAAGGCTTCGCGGTTCGCCTTGGCCACCTGCAGCACCGCGCCCAGTTCCTCGTTGAACAGCGCGCGCAGCGCGGCGTCGGCCCAGCCGTCGAGCTGGATTTCCAGGCCGCAGTGGCCAGCGAAGGCCATCTCCAGCAGGGTGACGATGACGCCGCCGTCGGAACGGTCGTGGTAAGCCAGCAGCAGGCCGCTGCGGTTCGCCTCCTGCACCAGCTCGAACAGCGAGCGCAGGCGCTTGGCGTCGTCCAGATCCGGCGGCACGCCGCCGCTGCGGTTGAACACCTGGGTCAGCGCGGAGGCACCGAGACGGTCGCGGCCGGCGCCGAGGTCGAGCAGCCACAGGTCGGTGTCGCCGCGGTCGAGCTTGAGCTGCGGCGTGAGCGTGCGGCGCACGTCGTCCACGCGGGCGAAGCCGGTGATGACCAGCGACACCGGCGCAACAGTACGTTGTGCGGTCGCGCCGTCCTTCCACACGGTCTGCATGGAGAGCGAGTCCTTGCCCACCGGAATGGAGATGTCCAGCTGCGGGCACAGCTCCATGCCGACGGCCTTCACCGCATCGAACAATGCGGCGTCGTCGCCGGGGTGATTCACCGCAGCCATCCAGTTCGCCGACAAACGGATCTCGCCCAGCGAAGCAATCGGCGCCGCGGCGAGGTTGGTGATCGCTTCGCCCACGGCCAGCCGCGCGGCATCGGCACTGCCGAGCAGCGCCACCGGCGCGCGTTCGGCCATCGCCATCGCCTCGCCACGATAGCCGTCGAAATCCGCCATCGTCACCGCGCAATCAGCCACCGGCACCTGCCACGGACCGACCATCGGGTCGCGGTGATTGAGGCCGCCCACGGTGCGGTCGCCGATATTGATCAGGAAGCTCTTGCTGCCCACGGTGGGCAGGCGCAGCACGCGCAACAGCGCCTCGTCCATGCCGATGCCGGTGAGGTCGGGCACCAGGTCCACGCGCGGCTTGATGCGCTTCGCCTCGCGATGCATGCGCGGCGGCTTGCCGAACAGCACGTCCATCGGCAGGTCGATCACCGTGAGGTCGCGGCGCGGATCGGTGACGCGCAGCACGCGCGCTTCCGTGGCCGTGCCGACCACGGCGTACGGGCAGCGTTCGCGCACGCAATACGCCTCGAACTCCGGCAGGTTTTCCTGCGCGATGCCGAGCACGTAGCGTTCCTGCGACTCGTTGCTCCATACCTGCATCGGCGACAGCGAAGGATCGTCGCAGGGCACTTTGGAGAGGTCGATCTCGCCGCCCACGCCGGCATCGTTGAGCAGTTCGGGAATCGCATTGGACAGGCCGCCCGCGCCCACGTCGTGGATGCTGACGATGGGATTGTTGCTGCCGCGCGCCCAGCAGGCGTCGATCACCTGCTGGCAGCGGCGCTCCATCTCGGCGTTGTCGCGCTGCACGGAAGCGAAGTCCAGCTCGGCGCTCGACGCACCGGAAGCCACCGAGGAGGCCGCGCCGCCGCCGAGGCCGATCAGCATCGCCGGACCGCCCAGCACGATCACCGCGTGGCCGGGCCGGATCTCGTGCTTCTGCACATCCGCGCTGCGGATGTTGGCGAGACCGCCCGCCAGCATGATGGGCTTGTCGTAGCCGCGGCGCACGCCGGCTTCGCCGGTCTCGTGCTCGTAGGTGCGGAAATAACCGCCGAGGCACGGACGGCCGAATTCGTTGTTGAACGCCGCGGCACCCAGCGGGCCGTCGCGCATGATCTCGAACGCGCTGGCCATGCGCGGCGGCAACGGGCGATCCACTTCCCACGGCTGCGGACGACCGGGGATGCGCAGATCGGATACCGAGAAGCCGGTAAGGCCGGCCTTGGGCTTGGCGCCACGGCCGGTCGCGCCTTCATCGCGGATCTCGCCACCGGCACCCGTCGCAGCGCCGGGCCACGGCGCGATGGCGGTGGGATGGTTGTGCGTCTCGACCTTGATCGCGTAGTCGATCTGCTCTTCGCGCGCGCGCCACACACCGCTCTCGTCGCTGAAAAAGCGCTTGCCGATGCTGCCTTCGATCACCGCCGCGTTGTCCTTGTAGGCGGACAACGTGTGAGCGGGCGAATGCTGGTGCGTGTTCTTGATCATGGCGAACAGGCTCTTGTCCTGTTCCTGACCGTCCACCGTCCAGCTGGCGTTGAACACCTTGTGGCGGCAGTGCTCGGAGTTCGCCTGGGCGAACATGAAAAGCTCGGCGTCGGTAGGGTCGCGGCCCAGTTCGGCGTACCGCGCGGCGAGATAGTCGATTTCGTCCTCGGCCAGCGCCAGGCCCAGTTCCTTGTTTGCCCGCGAAAGCGCCGCCCCGGCGTCGCCACCCAGCGCGATATGCACCAGATCGCCTGGCTGGCCGGCAAGGAACAGGCTCTGCGCGCCAGCCAGCGAATCCAGCACCGACTGGGTCATCGCGTCGTGCAGGAGACTCAGCACCGCGTCGTGGGCAGGCGTATTCGCCGCAGGCATGCCGGCGAGCTGCCACGCCATTCCGCGCTCCACCCGGCGCAGGTCGAAACCGGCGCCATGCAGGATGTCGGTGGCCTTGCTCGACCATGGCGAGATCGTGCCCAGCCGTGGCACTACCCAGAGCGTGGCCGGTGCGGGAGCGGCATCCTTGGCCTCCAGTACTTCCAGCAGGCGCTGGCGCAACGCACCCTCCGGCGGCGCGGCGGCATCGAGGAAATACACGTACCAGGCCGCCTGCACGTGCGCCCCGCGATGCAGTGCATCGAGGCGGGCGTTGAGGCGTTCGAGGCGGAAGGACGAAAGGGCGCTCTGCCCGTCGAGTGCGATCATGCGGGGAACGGAGCTATGCGAGTGGAAACGCACATTCTAGCTGATGCTGCAGTACGGCATAACCGGGGGAGGGGTGCTCTCCCGGATGTTTGTGCGACCGAGGAGCCGCGGCGGCTCGCCTGCATGGCGTTTTGGCGGTCTTTTGGCGCTTTTCGTTGCAGGTTCGGGATTTTGTTGCAAGCGACGGAGCGGTTTCCGGCGACTGCCTGCACCAGCTCAATCCTTCTGCAACGCCTGCAGCAACTGCAACGGCGTGAGATAGCCCCCAATCTGGCGCCCGCTGGCGGTAAAGATGGCCGGCGTGCCGTTGACGCCCAGCCGCATGCCCAGATCAAACTCCTGCTGCACAGGGTTGGCGCAACTGGCGGGCTTGGGTTCGCGCCCGGCAAACGCACCATCGAGCGCGGCCTTGGGGTCGGCGGCACACCAGGCCGACACCATGGCCTTGTAGGTTTCCGTGGGGCGTCCCGTCTCGTCTTCCACGCCCGAGCGCGGCCATGCCATGTAGTCGACCGCGATGCCGGCCTGGTTCAGCTCGGCCATGTGTTCGTGCAGTACCCGGCAATACGGGCAGGTGACGTCGGTGAACACGGTGATGCGGTATTTCGGATTGGCGGGTGCGTACTCGATGCGCGCGGCTGCCGGCACCTTGGCCAGCTCGGCCTTGCGAAACGCCGCCCACGCGGCATCGTTGACGCTCTTCTTCGCGTCGAGATCGACCAGTTCGCCGTTCATCAGGTACTTGCCGTCGGCGCTCACGTAAAGCAGCTGGCCGGAGGCGATCACCTGGTAGAAACCGGGCAGCGGCGCACGGTTCACCACGTCCACCTGCACGCCCGGCGCCAGCTTGGCGAGTGCCCGCTGCACCACCTGCACCGCGGATGCGTCGACGCCACTACCCAGCGTCGTGGCCGCAGCGGAGTTGCCGGCCGCACAGGCAGTCAGGACGAATCCGCTGACGCACGCGGCCAGCAACAACTTCTTCAACATCTTGCACCTCGATGGCCGCGGGGAGACGGCAGCGTCCCGATTTTCGCACAACCGCCCTTCTCGCCTGTGAACCGGCGTCTCAACCACGCGGATGGTGCTGTGCATGCAGCCGCTTCAACCCCTCCTTCGCGACCAGGGTGTAGATCTGCGTGGTGCTGAGCGCGCTATGGCCCAGCAGCATCTGCAGTGCGCGCAGGTCCGCGCCGTGGTTGAGCAGATGGGTGGCGAAGGAGTGGCGCAACACGTGCGGCGAGATGCGCTTCGACTGGATGCCGACCTTGAGCGCATGGCGTTTCACCAGCGTCCAGAACATCTGCCGCGTCATGCCTTCGCCACGCTTGCTGAGGAACAGCGCCACGGGCTGGCGTCCTCTCGCCAGCGCGGGCCGCGCGCTCGCGAGATAGTTCTCGATCCAACCCAGCGCGACCTCGCCCACCGGCACGAGACGATCCTTGCCGCCCTTGCCGGTGATGCGCAGCACACCCTGCCGCGGGTTCAACGCGGCCAGCGGCAACTCCACCAGTTCGGACACACGCAGGCCCGAGGCGTACATCAGCTCCAGCATCGCGCGATCACGCAGGCCCAACATGCCGTCGGTGTCCGGCGCGTTCAGCAGGGCCTCGATCTCGCGCTCGGCCAGCGCCTTGGGCAGGCTGCGCGGCATGCGCGGACGCTCGATCAGCAACGTGGGGTCGTCTGCACCCGGCGTCTCGCGTGAACGGAGCGCGTAGTAGCGGCGAAATGCCGATTGCCGCCGCGCCATCGAGCGCACCGCCGCCGGCTGCATGCCGTGGTAGGCGGAAATGTCCTCGCGCCGCGCATCGTGCAGCGATCGCCCGCGCCCGGCCAGCCAGCGCGCAAGCGCTTCGAGATCGCGGCGATACGCCTCCAGCGTGCGGTCGGCGAGGCCGTCCTCCGACCACACGCGCTCGATGAAGGCGTCGATGTTCGCGGCATCTGCTTCGGCGATACTGGGAGAATCTTCCTTCTTCATGCGCGCCATGCTGGACATGGCGCCAAGCGAGTGCAAGCCGCCCGATGAACGCCGCCAACCTGCCCTGCCCGCTGTGGCGTCGCCTGGTCGCGCTGGTCTACGACCTCCTGATCGTGGTCGCGATCGTGATGGTGGTCGGCCTGCTGTGTCAGCTCGCCACCGGCGGCGAGCTGATCGCCACTGGCACGCATGCCATGGTTCCGCTGTGGTATCAGGCACTGCAATGCGTGGTGGTGGCTGCGTACTTCGTCGCTTCCTGGCGGCGCGGCGGCCAGACCGTCGGCATGCGTCCCTGGCGCATCCGGGTGAGCCGCGACGACGGCGGCACGATCAGCTTGCTGCAAGCCGTGGTTCGCGTATCGGCGGCCGCCGCGCCCATGCTGCTGCTGGCGCTGGAGCCGACGCTCGGCCTGCACACGACGCTGTGGGCGGTGCTGGCTGCGTGGGCCTTGTGGTTCGGGGTGGCGTTGCTCGATCCGCGCCGCCGTGCGCTGCACGACATCGCCGCGGATACCGAAGTACGTCGCCTGCCCGCCTCCTGAGCGATCCGGCGGCCGTCATGCGGCGGCGCAGCAGAAATCGGCGGTCCGCGCTAAAATGGCGAACTTTTAGCCAGGCGGATCGCCTCATGCTCTATCAGATCCACGAGTGGCAACGCGCCTTCCTGGGCCCGCTCAGCCATTTCGCCGACGCCAGCGCGCAGATGCTCAACGATGCGAACAACCCGTTCGCCTCCTGGCCTGCCACGCAACGGCTGGCCGCCGGCTATGAGCTGATCCATCGCCTCGGCAAGGATTACGAGAAGCCGGCTTTCGGCATCCATCAGGTCGAAGCGCACGGCCATGAGATCGCGGTGATCGAGCGCGTGGCGCTGGATACGCCGTTTTGCCAGCTGAAGCGCTTCAAGCGCTTCAGCGACGAGCAGGCCATCGTCGAGACGATGAAGAACGACCCGGTAGTGCTGGTGGTCGCACCGCTGTCCGGGCACCACGCCACCCTGTTGCGCGACACCGTGCGCACCCTGTTGCGCGAGCACAAGGTGTACGTCACCGACTGGGTGGACGCGCGCATGGTGCCGGCAGAGGCGGGACCGTTCGGACTGGACGACTACGTGGCGTTGATCGAGCGCTTCATCCGCCATATCGGCGCCGAATCGCTGCACGTGATCTCGGTATGCCAGCCCACCGTACCGGTGCTGGCAGCGGTATCGCTGATGGCGGCGCGCGGCGAGCCCACGCCGCGCAGCCTTACCATGATGGGCGGCCCGATCGACCCGCGGCGCAGCCCAACCAGCGTCAACAATCTCGCCACTACGCAACCGCTGTCGTGGTTCAAGGGCAGCGTGATCCACACCGTGCCGCCGAACTATCCCGGCCGCGGTCGCGAGGTGTATCCAGGCTTCCTGCAGCATGCCGGATTCATCGCGATGAATCCGGGCCGCCATCTGCAATCGCACTGGGATTTCTACGAGAACCTGCTGCGCGGCGACCTGGACGACGCCCAGTCGCACCGCAAGTTCTACGACGAATACAACGCCGTGCTCGACCTGCCGGCGGAGTTCTATCTCGACACCATCGCAGCGGTGTTCCAGCAGTTCCTGCTGCCGCGCGGCCTGTGGGACGTGAACGGCGAGCGCGTGACGCCTGCCGCGATCAGGACCAGCGCCCTGTTCACCGTGGAAGGCGAGCTGGACGACATCTCCGGCCTCGGCCAGACCCAGGCCGCGCACGATCTGTGCAGCAGCATCCCGGCCAAGCGCCGGGCGCACAAGGTGATCGAGGGTGCCGGCCACTACGGCATCTTCAGCGGCCGACGCTGGCGCGAGATCGTCTATCCGCAGGTGCGCGACTTCATCCGTCGCTTCGACAAGCCGACGGTCTGAGCGACAGGCAGGACAAATACGCGCTACCCAACCCGTTTTCGAACAGGGGACGTGACGATACCCATGCCGACACGGCGCTCCGCCTCCTGCCTGGTTTCACGGCAAGCGGATGACAAGCGTCACTGCCGGCGCAGGGGCGAGGCTCGCAGAATCACCGCATCCGGCTGGGTGCGCGACGTAGCGCATCCGCTTCTTCCGATGCCTTGACGGGGTACCTGCCATGTCGCTGCTACTGGGAAAAGTGGACGAAACGAACGTGGCGCGTACGCGCGGCATCCTCAGCGGCGCGACCGTGCTCGGTGCAGGCGGTGCGGCCTGGTGTTTTGCCGCGCTGCTCAACTGGAACGCCCGCTCCGCCTGGGCCATACCGGGCGCCATGGTCGCAACCATCGCCCTGCTCGGCCTGTGCGCCGCCCGCCTGTTGGCAACGCGCCGAACCCGCAGCGCCGACGACCCAGCCGCATCCGCAGCCGGCAAACGCGCCGGCATCTGGTTCGGCATCATCTTCGGAGCCGAGGCCGCGCTGATCGCCATCAGCTCGGTGTTGCTTGCGCGCGGCGGACTGGGGCTGTGGATACCCGCGACGGCGGCACTCATCGTCGGCATCCACTTTCTGCCGCTGGCCCGCGTATTCGCCGCACCGATCTATTACGGCACCGGCATCTTCAGCGTACTCGGCGTCCTTGCCTGCCTGCTGATTCCCGACATGGCGCTGCGCCTGCTATGCGTGGGCTTGGTGATGGCTGCAGTGCTGTGGGGCACGTCATGGCTGCTGCTGTGGCGCACCCGCCTGGGCTGACGGGCTCGGTCGCGCAGCATTCGAAAACAGGATTCGAAACGTATGCATGGCCCCGCCGCGTTCGGTGCGGCCGGCATCGCGTCGACCTGATTCGCTGCGACCCCGCTCAAATAGCGCCCCACAGCGCACGGTCGAGATCGGCATCCAGCCCGAACGCGCTGAGCGCCACGCGGCCGTTCTTCACTTCCACACCCTCGGCGCGCAACCGCCGCACCTGTTCGCGGAAGCCGCGGCTGCCCTTGGGCAGGGCGATCTCGCCCGAGGAACGCAGGACGCGGAACCACGGCAACTCCATGCCATCGGGCACTTCGCCCAGCAGCTTGCCAACCAGCCGCGCCCGCCCCGGCAGGCCGGCACGGGCGGCAATGGCGCCGTAGCTGGCCACGCGCCCGGGTGGAATCGCGGCGATGGCGGCATAGACGCGGGCGTGGCTGTCTTGCATGGCGATAACAGAGCCTTGACCAAGCCGGGTGGCAAACGTGTCAGAGTAGCAGCGCCATGGTCAGCCTCGGGGGCAACCTATGCACCACTTCGAAGCCGTGCGTTCCCACCTGGGCAGCTTGCACGGGCTGCGCCAGAACGATCCCTACCTCATCAGCTTCGATCTGAGCCTGCCGCATGGCCGCCATCAGGGCATCTATCTGGCCGAACTGGAAACCGAATCGGGCCACCGCTATCTGCGCATCTCCACGCCCATAGGCCCGTTGGCGGGCACGGATGCGCAGCGCTGCCTGCGCTTCAACTGGGAGCAGCGCTGCGGCTTCCTCGCCGTGGCCGACCTGGATGGCGCGCCCTACCTGCACCTGTGCGAAAACCGCCCCTACGAATTGCTCGATGAGGGCGAGCTGCAGCGCTTGATCGTGGAACTGGGCCGGTTGGGCGACCAGCTCGAACAACTGGTCGCCAGCGGCAGCGACGCGTTCTAGGAGCGTGGGCGGTAGAAACGTTCGCGGCGAGAAGCCTGTCGCGCGAGGACAGTTTTTCGACGGTTCGCCGGCCCATAGTCGGCGCTATGGGCCAAGAAGCGGCGGGAAAATGGACTGCGTGGCGGGCTTCGCAGCCTGGACGGCTTCTACCGCCCACGCTCCTAGCCCAGCAGGCGGGCGATCCGGACGAAGCCCCATGCGACCAGCGCGGTGATCGGCAAGGTGAGGATCCATGCCCACACCATGCGTTCCACCACCGACCACCGGATGGCGTTGGAACGCTTTGCCGAGCCCACGCCCATGATCGCGGACGACACCACGTGGGTGGTGGACACCGGCAGGCCGAACGCCGAAGCGCCCAGGATCACGATGGCCGAACTGCCCTCGGCCGCGAAGCCGTTGATCGGATGCAGCTTCACCATCTTGTGGCCCAGTGTCTTGATGATGCGCCAGCCGCCACCAGCCGTACCGCCGGCCATGGTCAGCGCGCAAACCACCGCCACCCACGCCGGCACCACGAAGCCGCCGTGGGCGGAGCCGCTGATGCGCAGGAAATGCAGCCACCCCGGCAGATGATCGAACTGGCCCGCCGCGGTGGCGCTGGCCAGGGCCAGCGCGATGATGCCCATGCTCTTCTGCGCGTCGTTCATGCCGTGGGCCAGGCCCATGGCGCTGGCCGAGGCGATCTGCGCCTTGCCGAAGAAGCTGTTGACGAAGGGCGTGCGGCCGAGCAGCCGCAACCAGCCGCTGCGGCGCGAGAACCACGCCAACAATGCATAAAGGCCGCCCATCAGCAGGAAGCCGATCACCAGGCCCGCGAACGGCGACACCACCATCGGCACCACCACCTTCGGGATCACGCCTTTGCCCAGCCACCAGTGCGCGCCGCCCTGCGACCAGATCACCGCGTTGAAATGGTCGCCGGCTTCAGCCATTGCCGCACCTACCAGCGCTCCCACCAGGGCATGGCTGGAGCTGGAAGGCAGGCCCAGCCACCACGTGATGAGATTCCACACGATGGCTGCCAGCAGTGCGCAGATCAGCAACTGCGGACCGGCCTCGACCACGCCGGTGTTGACGATGCCGGCGGCGATGGTGGCCGCCACCGCCGTGCCCCACAGCGCGCCGATCAGGTTGGTCACCGCCGCCAGCAGCACCGCCTGACCCGGCGTGAGCACCTTGGTCGCCACCACCGTGGCGATCGAGTTGGCGGTGTCGTGGAAGCCGTTGATGTAGGTGAAGGCGAGTGCGATCAGCACCACCACTGCCACGAGTCCGAGGCTCATGAGTTCTTTAGCACGATCGAATAGACGATGTTGCCAACGTCGCGGCACTTGTCGATGGCCTTCTCGATCAGCTCGAACAAGTCCTTCGCGAGCATCGCCTTCATGGCGTCGTTGCCTTCCACGTAAAGCGTGCGGTACGGCGCCAGCAGCATGCGGTCGCCTTCGGATTCCAGCGTCTGCAGGCGGTCCTGCAGCTTCTTCACCGGATCGATGCGCAGCCCGCGACGCAGTTCGCCGATCATCTCCACCACCACGGTGGCGGAGCGCTCCAGCACCAGTGCACGCTGGCCGAAGTCCACGCCCTGCAGGCGCACGGACACGATGTCGTAGCGCTCGGCGAACTTCTCCACCGATTTGGGGATCTTGTACAAGGCCGAATTCAGCGCCTCGATGTCCTCGCGATCCAGCGCGGTGACGAAGGTGTTCACCAGTTCCTCGCTGATCTTCGAGGCCAGCGATTTCTCACGCGCCCGGGTCGCCGCGAACGCGGCCATCACCGGCGCGTGATCGGCCTGGGTGACCAGCGCGTGCAGCGCCTTGGCACTTTCGTGCGCCGCCTCGGCGCTCTGCTCCAGCAAGCCGTAGAACTTGTCGCCTTTGCCGAAGATCGTCTGCAGTGAAAACATGCGGGTCGCGCCTTGGGTCGAATGGCGGCGATGTTACAGGACAGTTACCTCGCATCGCAGCATGGCGCCCCGTAACGGCGCCGGTTTAGCCGCTAAACTCCCTCAATGCATTCCGCCTCACGCCCCACGCGATGCTGACCGAAATCGCGCTCGTCCTCGTGCTCGCCCTGTGCAACGGCTTCTTCGCGCTGTCCGAGATGGCGCTGGTCGCCTCGCGCAAGAGCCGCCTCAAGCAGATGGCGCGCAGCAGCCGCCGCGCGACGGTGGCGCTGCGGCATGCCGAGAATCCGGAATATTTCCTCTCCACCATCCAGGTCGGCATCACCTTGATGATGCTGGTCACCGGCGCGGTGGCCGGCGACGCACTGGGCGCGCACATCGCCGACCTGCTGCACGGTGGCCACGCCGCGTGGCTGGAGCCCTACGCCCGCATCATCGGCGTGGTGCTGGGCTTCGTGCTGATCTCCTTCATCCAGATCGTGGTGGGCGAACTGGTGCCCAAGCGCCTGGCGCTGTCGGCACCGGAGAAGGTGTCGGCCATCGTGGCCATTCCTATGCTGCTGCTGTCGCGCGCCACCGCGCCGTTCGTGTGGCTGCTCAACACCGCCAGCAACCTGCTGCTGCGCGCGCTGGGCGTGCGCGGCCACAGCCATGCCGCCGCCACGGAAGAGGAAATCCGCCTGCTGGTGGCCGAAAGCGCCGAACAGGGCGTGCTGGACGCGGACGAACACGCCATGGTCAACCGCGTGCTGCGTCTCGGCGACCGCAGCGTGGACAGCGTGATGACGCCACGCGTGCGTATTGCGTGGCTGGACATGGCCGCGCCGCGCGAGGAGAACGTGGAAGTGCTGCGGCAGACGCCGTACTCGCGCTACCCGGTGTACCGCGGCGACGAGAGCGAGGTGGTGGGCGTGGTCGAAGTGAAGCGCCTGCTGCAGTCTTTCGCCGAGGGCCGCCCGCAACTGTTCGAGCACCTTGCCAAGCCGCTGTACGTGCCGGCCACCGCGCGTGCACTCGACTTGCTGGAAGAGTTCCGCGACGCCGAAACCCCGCTGGCGCTGGTGGTGGACGAATACGGCGACATCGAGGGCGTGGTCACCGTCAACGACCTGCTCGCCGCTGTGGTCGGCGCCAGCCAGCTCGCCCACGGCGACACCGCGGAAAACGCGCCCATCGTCGAGCGTGCCGACGGCAGCTGGCTGATCGACGGCAGCCTGGCCACCGACGACCTGCGCGAACTGCTGCGCCTCGACCACCTGCCCGGCGAAGCCGAGCACGAATTCCGCACCGCCGCCGGCATGGTGATGGCCGCGCTCGGTCACATTCCGCAAGTCGGCGAGGTGTTCGCCTGGCAAGGCATCCGCTTCGAAGTGGTGGATCTGGACGGCGCGCGCATCGACAAGCTGCTGGTCACCCGCGAACCCACGCGCGAGAGCACGGACGAAGCCGAAGGGTAGGAGTGCACCCTGTGCGCGATTGCTTTTCGCTCTGATCGAAGCGAAAGGCAATCGCGCACAGGGTGTGTTCCTACCGTTTTCCGCGTGCCAGCATCGCCATCCGCTGCGCGTCCGCCAGAATCCCGTGCAGCACACGCAACTCGCGCTGATCCGGCTGCGCACGCTGAAACAGCTTCCGCAACCGCAGCATGATCGTGGTCGGCTCGCGCCCCTTGTGGAAGTCGATGTCGTCCAGTGTCTCGGCAAGATGGGCGTAGAAGCGTTCCATCTGCCCCGCATCGGCGGGCGGCTCGTCGTTCTCGGGCGGCGGCACAGGCAGCGCATCGCCCAGCATCGCCAGGCGCAGTTCGTAGGCCATCACCTGCACCGCCTGTGCAAGGTTCAACGAACTGAAGTCGTCCACGCTGGGAATGCGCACCATCGCATGGCAGGTCGCCAGCTCCTCGTTTTCCAGGCCGGTGCGCTCGTTGCCGAACAGCAGCGCCACCTGCTCGCCGCGCGCGGCTGCGGCCAGCGCCTGCGCGGCCCCCTCGCGTGGCGACAGCTCCGGCAGGTTCACCCCGCGTCGGCGTGCGGACAGGCCCAGCGCGAAGCTCGCCCCGGAAAGTCCCTCGACCAGGGTCTCGTGCACGCCGGCCTCGGCCAGCACCTGCACCGCGTTCGCCGCCAGCGCGTCCGCCTCGCGGTCGGGGAAACGCTGCGGCGCCACCAGTTCCAGCCGCGTGAAGCCCATGGTACGTATCGCCCGCGCCGCGCCGCCGATATTGCCCGGATGGGAGGTGCGTACCAGCACGAAGCGGAACAGGGAGGTAAGGTCGTGAATTTCGGTCATCGGCATCAACTTATGACCCCATTGATCTTTCGCTTTCATGTGTTTCACGAGGAGTTCGTTCGGTATCGCGTAGCAGCCGACTGGCAATCCATCGCGGACGGCATACAAGAGCTAACGCTATGACGATTTGAAGCAAACAGAGACCACAGTCAATTCGGGTAGACGCACTCATCACGTCCAACGACGACTGATCCGTCGTCGTCGTTGAAAGGTATAGAGACCTGAGCCATATCGAAATTAGTGGCAGCGCAGCACTCCTTAGCCACCACAGGCCCGTGAGCGCACACCCGACAACCATTAAGTCGGAGGCCCCTATCTGTATCTGTACGTCCTTTGAAAGTCCGGATAACAACGCGCCTGCTATGCCATCACTGAATATCCAAAACATCAGACCAAACAACAGGAATGCCAATGCCACAACAGATCCAGTAATCACCGGCGACGACGTGAAGCCGGCACCCCGCGTCATGACAGATCCAATTTGCCCGAAACAAGTTAGCGCTCCAAAAAAGAGCCACAAAGCTAGCAGGCGCAAACCGAGACCAACCAACTGACGAACAGTCATTTACTCCCCCTTGATATGACCACATGGAAGCCAATCTGCTCAGTATGCAGCACCGCTTGTCAGCCACGCACACCTCGAAACAACATGCGTCACGCCAAGCAGGTGACCTTCACCATCCCTGATGGTTCAGATGGCCATATCTGCTAGAATCGCCGGCCGCAACCCGTTCTTTCGACAGCCGAAGCCATGACCCGACCCGCCATCACCATCGCGGTGCGCGCCGCGCGCGCCGCCGGCAACGTGATCCTGCGCTACATGAACCGCATCGAAGGCCTCGCCGTCGTCGAGAAGCAGCGCATGGACTTCGCCTCCGAGGTCGACAAGCTGGCCGAGGCCGAGATCGTCAAGGAACTGCGCCGCGCCTACCCCGACCACGGCATCCTCGCCGAGGAAAGCGGCGCCATCGGCAAGAAGAACCCGCTCACCTGGGTGATCGACCCGCTGGATGGCACCCACAACTACCTGCGCGGCATCCCGCATTTCAGCGTCTCCATCGCCATGCTGGACAAGGGCGTGCCGGTCTATGGAGTGGTGTTCGATCCGTTGCGTGGCGAACTGTTCACCGCCAGCAAGGGCGACGGCGCCTATCTGGACAAGGGCACCGGCCCGACGCGCGTCCGCGTCGGCAAGCGCGAGAACCTGGGCGGCGCGATGATCGCCACCGGCTTTCCCTACCGCCAGCGCGCCCACCTCGACGCGCAGCTCGCGATGACCCGCGCCCTGCTCGGCCAGGCCGAGGACATCCGCCGCTCCGGCTCCGCCGCGCTTGACCTCGCCTATACCGCCGCCGGCCGCTACGACGGCTACTTCGAGATCGGCCTCAAGCCCTGGGACATGGCCGCCGGCGTGCTGCTGGTGCACGAGGCGGGCGGGCGCTACGGCGACTTCGCCGGCCGCGACGGCATCCCCGAAAGCGGCAACATCATCGCCGGCAACCTTAACGTGGCGAAGGCGATGACCGACGCGATCGGCGCCCAGGCGACACCAGAGTTGTTGAAAGCCTGATCACTCGACCGGAACCACCAGATCAAGGCGGCGAATTGCACGCGGCGATATCCGGCTCACCCAAACGCTCAGCAATCAATTGATCTCGAGCCTCGTGCCCCGCATCTGCGGGGCCTGGATCAACCCAGATCCCAGCTTCGCCACGCAAGCCTTTCGGCGTCAGTTGCATGCGTACTCGGTAACCACCATCCGGCGAACGCATCAGCTCAAGATCAGCGGCACCTTCAAACAACGCCCATGAGAAGAAGCCGCGCCGCTCGTTGCCAAACGGGCCGCCTGTTGCTTTCGACCAGACGAAGCAGCCGTTGGCATATTGCGTGTCGAGGTCGGCACGAAAGAGACGCCCCTGCGCATTCCGTATCGGACGCTCGAACAACACCAGTGTTCCGGTGAAATCGGGCGTTGCGGTGCATGGGCCATGGCACACGCGAAGAACGTAGGTTCCCGCATAGGCCGCCGGGTGCGTGGCCGCATACGACGACGGATCGGCCGCGCCTGCTGCCAGGAGAAGCGCTGGAGCAAGCAGGCCGGCATGCATCCATGACATTGGAGGCGTCTCCGTCGCGATTCGTGCGGCCCATCTTCCTGCTCACCCGGCAAATTTCGCAAGGAAAACCCTTGTTGCAGACCGGGCCTCACCGCCGGAATTCGGTCGGCCGCTCCAACTGGTAGATCGCTTCGCCCAGCTCGTCCAGCTTGCCCGAGAGGATGGCCTGGGCGTCGTACAGGCCGCGGTTGTAGAAATAGCCGCCGATTTCGCCCGCGAAGAAATCCAGCAGGAATTCGGCATCGAAGCGCCCGATCTCCTGCTTCAGCTCTTCCGTGAAGTAGAGCTTGATCTTGCGCACGAGAATTTCCTTCTCGTCGCTGCTGAACTGGATGTCGGGCATGGGCAATCCACCATGGGTGCAGTTGGCTTCTGCGGCTATTTCAGCAGCTCGCGCAGGAACGGGATCGTCACCCGCCGCTGCGCCGCCAGCGAAGCCTGGTCCAGCCGGTCCAGCAGGTCCAGCAGCGCGCCGAGGTCGCGGGTATGGCGGGCGAACAGCCAGTCGAGCACGCCTTCGTCCAGTTCGATGCCGCGCAGTGCGGCTTGCGCCTTGAGCACGTCGCGGCGTTCGGCATCGTCCAGCGGTCGCAGCGCGAGCTGGGTGCAGGCGCCGAGGCGCGAGCGAAGATCGGGCAGCCCCAGGCCCAACTGGGCAGGCGTGGTTTCGGCAGCGAACAGCAGGGCTGCGCCTTCCGCCTTGGCGCGGTTGTAGAGGTCGAACAGCGCGTGCTCGGCCTCGCGGATGCCGGCGATGGCGCCGAGGTCGTCCAGCGCCAGCAAGGCACCGCCCGCAACGCCGCGGATCGCGGCGGCATGATCGGCAAACTTCGCCAGCGGCAGGTACTGCACGCTGCGCCCGGCGTCGCCGGCGGCCTGGCATGCGGCCATCAGCAGATGGCTCTTGCCGCTGCCCGCCGGTCCATGCAGGTACAGCCATGGCGCAGCGGCCTCGCGCGCGAGCCGTTCAACCGCGGCGAGTGCGGCGGCGTTGGCGCCGGCATGGAAATGTTCGAATCGCTGGCGGCGCGGCCAGCGCAACGCAAGCGGCAGCTGCGGAATCATGGCCGGGCGGATGGCTCGTGCGGCGACGCGGTCTCCCCCGCGTCAGACGCAGTGCTCACGGCGACATCCACTTCGACGACGGTCTCATGGATGGCGGGGTCGGCCTCGCCCTCTTCGGTGTACAGCTCACTCAGGCGGTAACGCTCCATCAGATAGTGCAACAACACCATCACCACCGACGCGGCCGGCAACGCCAGCAACACACCGAGGAAGCCGAACAGCTCGCCGCCGGCCAGCACCGCAAAAATCACCGCCACCGGATGCAGGCCGATCTTCTCTCCCACCAGCTTGGGCACCAATACGTAGCCTTCCAGCAACTGCCCCACCACGAATACGCCGCAGACAATCAGCACATGGTTCCAGTCGCCGTACTGCACCAGTGCGGCGATGATGGCCGCGCCGAAGCCGGTGATGAACCCGAGGTAGGGCACGAAGCTCAGCAGGCCAGCGACCATGCCGATCAGCGCACCCACCGACAGCCCGGCGACCAGCGACAGCGAGCCTCCGTAGTACACGCCCAGCGCCAGCATCACCAGCAATTGGCCGCGCACGAACGCGCCAAGTACGGCATTCGTTTCGCGCGCAAGGTGGGCGATGGTGGGTTCGATCGAACGCGGCAACAGGCGGTCGATGGCCGCTACCAGCCGATCCCAGTCGCGCAGCAGGTAGAACGCCACCACCGGGACCAGCACCAGGTTGGTGAGCCACAGCACGAAACCCAGACCGGAACGCGACACCTTGCCCAGCACCAGGCCGGCGACGCCGCCCACTGAACCGATGTGCTCCTTGATGGTGGCGATCAGCTGGTCGCTGTCGAACGTGCGCGGATCGAGGTGCAGCTTCACCTGCAGCCATGGCCACGCCGTGTGCTCAGCCCAGTCCACGTAGCGCGGCACGTTCTGGATCAGGTTTTCGACCTGGTGCGAGATCAGCGGTATCAGCAGCAGCAAGGCACCGCCCAGCAGCAGGAGCAGCACCAGGAACACGATGGTCACCGCCAGCGTGCGGCCCATGTGCAGGCGCTCCAGCCGGTCCGCCAGCGGATCGCCGAGATAGGCCAGCATCGCCGCCACCACGAAGGGCGTCAGCATCGGGGCCAGCCGCCACAGCAGAAAGCCGATGACCGCGATGATCGCCAGCATCTGCCAGCGGCGATAGGCGTCGTGGTTCATCATCCCAAGGCCCTATGCAAAACCGGCTCTCCCGAAGAGTCCGCACGGAGACGTGCGGGATTTTGCGAAGGGTCCGCATATGACCGCACATGGATGCGCGGGCCTTCGCGGGCAACTCGCATGCAGGTGTGCGTGGTATCGCGAGGAGCCTGCATGCGAGATCAGTGCAGCCACTGCAGGCTGGCATCCGTATCCGGATGCGCCTCGCTGCGAATCAACCGTCCACTCGCCGCAAGGTTCGCAGCCAGCGCATCGGCCGGCATCACCGATTTCACCTCGAACAACATGCCGTCGTTGTCCGCGCCCAACATGGCGACGCCACGCACCGAAGGATCGTTGCGCAGCAAACTGAGCAGGTTCGCATAGTCCATCGCGCTGGCGAGGCCGCTCACCCACAGCTTCTCGTCGTTGACGGTGGAGCCGATCACGTTGAGTTGCTGCCCGATGCGGTCGACCATGCCGTTGCCGGCATCGGTCATCAGCGCGTCTTCGGTGGCGGCCTTGTCGTTCCAGTGCTGCGCCTTGCCGCCGGACACCAACGTCCAGTCGGCGCCGCCGTCGTGCAGGCTGCCCAGCAGCACCAGACCGGTGTGGTATTGCTGATTGATCGCCACCAGGGTGGCAGGATCGGCGGCGTCCACCTTGGCCGGATCGGGTGCGTTCGAGGGATCGACGTAGGTCACGCCATAACCGCGCGCGGCGGCGGCACCGGCGAGGCTGGCCAGCGCGTCCTTGTCCAGCAACTGGCCGTCGCTGCCGCGCACCATCAACAACACCGGCGGCTTGCCGCCCACACTGTCCGTTACGCCGAGCTGGGTCACCAGGTGGCGCACCGCGCCCGGCTCGAAATCCACCGAAAGGTTCATGCCGCCGGTGGTGCGTGCGTACTGGAAGTGCAGCACCAGCGCTGCGGCGTTCTTCAACGCATCGTCGTAACCCGCCTTGCCGCGCAGATCCTGGCCGCCGGCCACCCGCGCCAGTACCTGGCTGAGCGCGCTGGCGAAGGCCGCGCCACGCTGGGTGTCGCTGGTGTCGGTCACCGGCACCGTCACCGAATACGGCGATACGGTCTGCGCATGCAGGGGCGGCAACCCGGCCAGGCCCAGCAGCAGGACGATGAAGAACAGGCGCGGCAGGCGCATGGCGAACGGGCGCATCGGCGGGGCACTTGGCGGGGAATACCACGGAAGTCTGCCCAATCGCCCCCGCGGCGTCCATGCCGCTGTACAAGGAACTGGCGCACGACCGCGTCGGCAACCGTCCGCATGCAGTAGAATTGCGCGTTTCCCACGCCGGTTTCCGCCATGTCCGACGCCCTCACCTACCGCGCCGCCGGCGTCGATATCGACGCCGGAAATGCCCTGGTCGAACGTATCAAGCCGCTGGTGAAGCGCACCAGCCGTCCCGAAGTGATGGGCGGACTGGGGGGTTTCGGCGGCCTGTTCAACCTGGGCGGCAAATACAAGGAGCCGGTACTGGTCTCCGGCACCGACGGCGTGGGCACCAAGCTCAAGCTCGCCCAGCAGTTGAACCGCCACGACACCATCGGCATCGACCTCGTCGGCATGTGCGTGAACGACGTGCTGGTGCAGGGCGCGGAACCGCTGTTCTTCCTGGACTACTTCGCCACCGGCAAGCTGGACGTGGACACGGCCGCTGCCGTGGTGGGCGGCATCGCCAGGGGTTGCGAGCTGGCCGGTTGCGCCCTGATCGGCGGCGAGACCGCCGAGATGCCGGACATGTATCCGCCCGGCGAATACGACCTTGCCGGCTTCACCGTGGGCGCGGTGGAAAAAGCCGCGCTGCTCTCGGGCGACGGCATCGTGTCCGGCGACGTGGTGCTGGGCGTGGCGTCGAGCGGCCCCCATTCCAATGGCTATTCGCTGGTCCGCAAGATCCTCGAACGTGCCGGCAGCCCGCTGGACCTCGACGTGGGCGGCGTGAAGCTCGTCGACGCGCTGATGGCCCCCACCACGATCTACGTGAAACCGATGCTGGAGTTGATCGCCACGCAGGGTGCGTCCATCCACGGCATGGCCCACATCACCGGCGGCGGTCTCAAGGAAAACATCATCCGCGTGGTGCCCGACGGCCTCGGCCTCGCACTTGACGCCCACAGCATCGAACTGCCGCCGGTATTCGACTGGCTGCAACGCGAGGGCAAGGTAGCGCGCGAGGAAATGTGGCGCACCTTCAACTGCGGCGTGGGTTTCACCGTGATCCTGCCGCGCGACGCGGTGGCTGCGGCGTCCGCCCTGCTGGGCAAGCACGGGCTTTCCAGCCGCGTGATCGGCGAAGTGGTCAAGGCCACGGACGACGAGCGCGTCCATATCGGCTGAGCCTGTCGTGAGCCAGTCCCTCCTCAAGGTTGCCGTGCTCGCCTCCGGCCGCGGCAGCAACCTCGCTGCGCTGGTCGCGGCGCGCGATGCCGGTGGGCTGCCGGTGGAAATGGTGCTGGTTGGCAGCGACAAGGCATCTGCCGGCGCGCTGCGGCTGGCCGAGGCGGCGCACATCCCCACGCTGGCACTGAACCCGAAGGATTATCCGGATCGACCCAGCTTCGACCGCGCCCTGTTCGCGCGCGTCGCGGCCAGTGGCGCGGAACTGCTGGTGCTGGCCGGTTTCATGCGCGTGATCGACGCCGCTGTGGTGGCCCAATGGGAAGGCCGCGCGATCAATATCCACCCGTCGCTGCTGCCGAAGTACCCCGGCCTGCACACGCACCGCCGCTGCCTCGAAGCCGGCGACACCGAGCACGGTGCCAGCGTCCATTACGTCACCGCCGAACTGGACGGCGGCCCGGTAGTGGCGCAGGCACGCATCCCGGTCGGCCCGGGCGATACCGAAGCTTCGCTTGCCGATCGCCTGCTTGCCGAAGAACACCGGCTGCTGCCCGCCGTAGTCGGGGCCATCGCCCGCGGCCGCCTGCGCTGGAACGGCGAAGCGATGTTCGATGGCCGACCGGTGACCGCGCCGCTCACGCTGGCGCAGCTTTCGTAGATACACAGGTCGTGCGGCATTCAGCCACACGGCCTATATTCGGCGGAATGAAAATCTCCCTCCTCCGCGCCGGCCTTGCCGCAGCCTTCGTCCTGTCCGCCACGGCTGTTTCCGCCGCGAGCGTGCCGCAGTCCTTCACCGCCACCTACCACGTGCTGCAGGGTGGCGAGCCGATGGGCGAAGCCAAGCTCACGTTGAAGCCAGTCGGCAACGGCCAGTTCGAATACACCGACAAGGTCACCGGCACTTCCGGCCTCGCCGCCGCCTTCGGTGCCAGCACGTCGGAAGTGTCGCACTTCACCTGGGCCGGCCAGGTACCGCAGGCGGTGTCATACAAGTACGCCTTCGCCTCTTCGTTCAAGCCGAAGAACCGCGAACTCGTCGTGCAGGGCAATACCGTGCAAATGGATGACAACGGCAAGCATCACAGCTATCCCATGCAACCGGGCATGGTGGAACGCAATACGCTGCCGCTGGCGTTGGGCGTCGCGCTGCGTGACGGCGCGAAAAGCGCCACCTTCGGCGTCGGCGGCAGGCAGGCTGTCGAGATGCAGACGTTCAAGGTGGCCGCCAGCGAAAAGGTCAGCGTGCCCGCCGGTTCGTTCGATGCCGTACGCGTGGATCGCACCGATCAAGAACGCGATTTCAACGCCTGGTATGTGCCGGCGAAATATCCGGTGCCGGTCAAGATTTCCCAGAAGGATGGCGGCAATCTCACGCTGGAACTCGTGAGCTATTCGCAGCCATAGGGCACTCGCTCAAATAACTTCCGGTGCCAGACAGACGGAGATCGCAGAGGTTCCACGGTCTGCGCTGGCACATGGCATACCCGGCCCATGTGCCCGCACAACCAAAGCTCAGTTCGGTAGACGCCGGATGCGTGCGCCCAGCGTGCCCAGCTTTTCCTCGATGTTCTCGTAGCCGCGATCGATGTGGTACACGCGGTCCACCGTGGTGTCGCCCTGTGCCACCAGTCCGGCGAGCACCAGACAAGCGGAGGCGCGCAGGTCGGTGGCCATGATGGGCGCACCGCTCATCTGGTTCACGCCCTTGATGACGGCGGTGTTGCCTTCGAGCTGGATGTCGGCGCCGAGGCGCTGCAGCTCATGGGCATGCATGAAGCGGTTTTCGAACACCGTCTCGGTGATGATGCCGATGCCCTCGGCCACGCAGTTGAGCGCGGTGAACTGGGCCTGCATGTCGGTGGGGAACGCCGGATACGGCGCGGTGGTGATGTTGACCGCCTTCGGCCGGCGGCCGCCCATGTCCAGTTCGATCCAGTCCTCGCCGCTGGAGATGTGCGCACCGGCATCCTCCAGCTTGGCCAGCACCGCGTCCATCGTGTTGGCGCGCGCGCCGCGGGCGCGTACCTTGCCGCCGGTCATCGCCGCACCGACCAGGAAGGTGCCGGTTTCGATGCGGTCGGGCAGCACCTGGTAGTCGGTGCCGTGCAGGCGGTCAACGCCATGGACCACCAGCGTCGAGGTGCCCACGCCTTCGATCTTCGCGCCCATCGAGATCAGGCAATGGGCGAGATCCACCACCTCGGGCTCCTGCGCGGCGTTCTCGATCACCGTGGTGCCTTCGGCCAGCGTGGCGGCCATCAGGATGTTCTCGGTGCCAGTGACGGTGACCATGTCCATCACGATGCGCGCACCCTTGAGCCGCTTGGCGCGCGCCTTGATGTAGCCGTTCTCCACGGTGATCTCGGCGCCCAGCGCCTGCAGGCCGCGGATGTGCTGGTCCACCGGGCGCGAGCCGATCGCGCAGCCGCCGGGCAGCGACACCTCGGCCTGGCCGAAGCGCGCCACCAGCGGCCCCAGCACCAGGATCGAGGCGCGCATGGTACGCACCAGGTCGTAGGGAGCGATGCAGGTACTGGTGGTGCGCGGATCGACGTGGATCTTCATGCGGTCGTCCAGCACCAGCTGCACGCCCATCTGGCCGAGCAGCTCGATGAAGGTGGTGACGTCATGCAAGTGCGGCACGTTGCCGATGCTGACCGGCGCATCGGCCAGCAGGCAGGCGGCGAGGATGGGCAGCACGGCGTTCTTCGCGCCGGAAATGCCTACCTCGCCCTGGAGCGGCACGCCGCCATTGATCAGGATCTTGGCCATCGAACGGTGTCCTAAACTTGTACGCTCCTCCATGAGCGCGAAGAAGAACCGGCATCCGTGCCGGACTTTTCAATAAGAGCGGAAATCACCCTCGGCGCGCGGCGGCTTCCTCGGGGGTCAGCGTCTTCAATGCCAATGCGTGGATCGCGCCGCCCATCAGTTCGCCCAGCGTGGCATAGACCAGCCGATGCCGCGCCAGCGGCAGCTTGCCGGCGAACTGGCTGGCGACCACGGTGGCCTCGAAGTGCACGCCATCGTCGCCGCTGACCTCAGCCTGCGCGCCGGGCAGGCCGGTTTCGATCAGGGTCTGGATGCGTGCTGGGTCCATCGGGCTTCCACGAGCAAAGGGCGGCGGACGCGACCGGAATCGGCATCGCGTCGGCTTGTGACGTTAAAATGCGAATATGCCATGGTAATGGAAATCCCCTGTCGCAGAAACGACAGCGATCCCGCCATGGGCATTCCCGCGCCCCGTATCGAGCCCCCATGAACCCACGTCCCGTCCCGCACGCCGCCATCGAACTCGCACCCGAAGCCATCGTGCGCAGCGCCCGTGCGGTGATCGCCACCGAGGCCGCGGCCATTGCCGAACTCGGGCCGCGCATCGACGGCGCCTTCGCGGAAGCCTGCCGGCTGATCCTGGCCTGCCGCGGCCGCGTGGTGGTCACCGGAATGGGCAAATCGGGCCATGTGGCGCGCAAGATCGCCGCCACGCTGGCGTCCACCGGCACCCCGGCCTTCTTCGTGCACCCCGGCGAGGCCAGCCACGGCGACCTCGGCATGATCCAGCCCGACGACGTGGTGCTGGCGCTCTCGTATTCCGGCGAGACCGACGAGCTGCTGTTCATCCTGCCGATGATCAAGCGCCAGGGCATTCCGCTGGTCGCGATCACCGGCAAACCGACTTCTTCGCTGGCTACCCAGGCCAACGTGCATATCGACGGCAGCATCAGCAACGAAGCCTGCCCGCTGGGCCTGGCCCCGACCACCAGCACCACGGCAGCACTGGTGCTGGGCGACGCGCTGGCGATCGCCTTGCTGGAGGCACGCGGCTTCACCTCGGACGACTTCGCCCGCTCGCACCCCGCCGGCAGCCTGGGGCGCCGCCTGCTGCTCAGGATCAGCGACGTGATGCACTCGGGCGAAGACGTGCCGCGCGTGCCGCCCGAGGCCAGCCTTACCGCCGCCCTGGTGGAGATGACCCGCAAGCACCTGGGCATGACCGCCGTGGTGGATGAACAGCAGCAATTGCTCGGCGTGTTCACCGACGGCGACCTGCGCCGCGCCCTGGACGACGAGGGGGTGAACCTGCGCGACGCCACCGTGGCGGCGCTGATGACCCGCGGCCCCAAGACCATCGGCCCCGACAAGCTGGCCGCCGAGGCCGCGCAATTGATGGAGAAGCACCAGATCCATGCCCTGCTGGTGGTGGACGACGAGCGGCGCGTGGTCGGCGCGCTCAACATTCACGATCTGCTCCGTGCACGCGTGGTCTGATCGCACGTTTATCTCTCCCGCCACTTCTGCGAACCGACTCATGTATCTGGCCGATCTCCCCGCCGACCTCCTCGCCCGTGCCGCGAAAATCCGCGTGGCTGCGTTCGATGTGGACGGCACGCTCACCGATGGCCGGCTTTGGTACAGCGAGGACGGCCGCGAAACCAAGGTGTTCCACGTCCACGACGGCCTCGGCCTGAAGCGGCTGCAGGCGAACGGCGTGCAGGTCGCCATTGTCACCGCGCGCATCAGCCACCCCGTGGCGCTGCGCGCCGAAGAACTGGGCATCGCCCACGTCTACCAGGGGCAGGCCGACAAGCACGCCTGCTTCACCGCCCTGCTGGAAGCGCTGGGTCTCGCGCCCGAGCAGGCCGCCTTCGTCGGCGACGACCTGCCCGACCTGCCGCCCATGCGCATCGCCGGCCTCGCCGTGGCGGTGGCCAACGCGCACCCGTGGGTTGCCGAGGCCGCGCATTGGCAGACCCGCCTGCCCGGCGGCATGGGCGCAGTGCGCGAAGCCTGCGACCTGATCCTGCACGCGCAGGGCAAGAGCGCCGCCGAGCGGGAGCGCTGGCAGTGATCGCCTCCCTGCGGCTCTGGTTCCGCGACCGCAAGCTGCCCGCCATGATCGTGCTGGTGGCGCTGGCCGCCGGGCTCGCCCAGGTGTTGCTGTGGTGGGTGGTCGGGACACCCAAGGAGAACGACTTCGTGGGGCCGCCGCGCTCGGGCTACGTGCTCTACAACGCCAAGATGTGGTCGTACAACCCCGAAGGATTGCTCGCATTCCGCATGCAGGCGCCCCATATGGAGCGCCGCGAGGACGATGACACCCTGTACATCAACGCACCGGTCTTCCAGATCTCCCCCAAGAAGCCCGGCATCCCGGACTGGGACGGCCATTCGCTGTACGGCTGGGTGGACAAGAGCGGCACCCTGATCAAGCTGCAGGGCCCGGTGCACATGCAGCGCGCCGCCTACACCGATGCCAAGGGCCAGCCGGTGGACATGGCGACCCTGGACACTTCCGAAGTCACCGCTTGGCCGAAGGAAAACCGCATGGTGACGGCCGAAGCGGCGCACGCCGTGCAGGGCGCCCGTACACTGGACGGCATCGGCATGCGTGCCAACCTCAACGAAAACCATCTGGAGCTGTTCGATGCAAGCCATGGCACCTTCCCGCCGCGCCCGCGTCCGCAACGCAAATCGTGAGGCTCTCGGCATTGCCTGCGTGGCGGCCTTGCTCGCCCTGGCTCCGCTGGCGGCCAGCGCCAAAAAGTCGGATCGCCAGCAGCTGATGAACACCTGGTCCGTGAAGACCGACGCCTACAACGCGCCGAACACGGTCACCACGCTCACCGGCAGCGTCAGGATCACCCAGGGCACCATGCTGCTCACCGGCGACATCGCCAAGATCTACCTCGATGGCGACCAGCAGGTATCGCGCGTGGTGGTCACCGGCACGCCCGGCCATCCGGCGCACATCCAGGAACTGGACGAGAACAACAACCTGGTGACCGGCGACGCCGCCACCCTGGACTACGACAACGTCAACAACATCGCCGTGCTCATCGGCAACGCGGTGGTGGTGCAGCAGTGCCGTGGCGAATTCCATGGCGACAAGCTCACCTACAACCAGAACACCAACTACATCACCGGCGACACCGCCAGCAACGGCCTGGTGCATGGCGTGATCCTGCCCAAGAACACCACGGGCGCGCCGGTCGTCTGCGCCAAGCCGCCCACCGCGATGCCGGTGCCCGACAACGAGCCGGTGGCCGGCAAGCTGCCCCCCAAGGCAGTCGCCGCTCCGGCGAAACCCGCCGCACCGGCAAAGGGCAACTGATCGATGCTGTCCGCCGAAGGTTTGCAAAAGAGTTTCAAGGCGCGCCAGGTGGTGCGCGATTTCGCCTTCTCCATCCGCGAGGGTGAGGTGGTGGGACTGCTCGGCCCCAACGGCGCCGGCAAGACCACCTGCTTCTACATGATCGTGGGCCTGATCGAAGCCGATGGCGGCACGATCAAGCTCGACCAGCAGGACATCACCGGCCTGCCGATGCATCTGCGCGCACGCCTGGGCATCGGCTACCTGCCGCAGGAAGCCTCGGTGTTCCGTCGGCTCAGCGTGGCCGACAACATCATGGCCGTGCTGGAATTGCGCGAGAGCCTCACCCAGCAGCAGCGCGAAGTCGAACGGGAGAAGCTGCTCGACGAGCTGAAAATCGGCCACATCGCCACGCAGAAGGGCATCAGCCTGTCCGGCGGCGAGCGCCGCCGCGTGGAGATCGCCCGCGCCCTGGCCGCCAACCCGCGCTACATGCTGCTGGACGAACCCTTCGCGGGCGTCGACCCCATTTCGGTGGGCGAGATCCAGCGCATCGTGCGCCACCTCAAGGAACGCGGCATCGGCGTGCTCATCACCGACCACAACGTGCGCGAAACACTGGGCATCTGCGACCGCGCCTACATCATGAACGAGGGCGAGGTGCTGTCGCGCGGCACGCCCGCCCATATCCTCGCCGACGAAAAGGTGCGCGAGGTCTATCTGGGTCGCGAATTCAAACTTTGACGTTGGCTTCACGGCGGGCGAACTGGCTATGGCCGCGCCCGCCGGCTGCGGAGTAGGATGACTGCCAGTCCATTCCACGGGCCGGCATGAAACCTGCACTGCAATTTCGTCTCCATCAGCAGCTCACCCTGACGCCGCAACTGCAACTGGCGATCCGGCTGCTGCAATTGTCGCAACTTGAGCTGGAAACCGAACTGCGGCAAATCGCCGAAGGCAACCCGCTGCTGGAATTCGCCGACGAGAGCGAAGACAGCGACGCCAGCGCGGACGAAGCCGCACCGGAAGCCGAATACGCGCAGACGCCCGGCCCCGCCGAGGCCGTCACCGACCACGGCATCGACGCCGACGACAGTGCCGAGTGGACCGACGACGGCGGCGGCAATGTCGAAACCCCCATCGACTTTTCCAGCAGCTCCGCCAGCGGCAACGCG
Source organism: Rhodanobacter sp. 7MK24 (assembly GCF_014842995.1). Lineage (GTDB taxonomy): Bacteria > Pseudomonadota > Gammaproteobacteria > Xanthomonadales > Rhodanobacteraceae > Rhodanobacter_A. The sequence goes on along the minus strand of NZ_JACYXL010000001.1, from coordinate 177,465 downwards.
CGTGGCGACGAAGACTTCGAGCCGCAGAACGCCGCGCCCGAAACCCTGCAGCAGCATCTGTTGTGGCAGCTCAATCTGGCCGGCTTCAACCCGCGCCAGACCGCCATCGCCACGGTGATGATCGACGCGCTGAACGCCGACGGCTATCTCGCCGACGGCATCGAAGCCGTGCGCACGGCGCTGCCCGACAACCTCGACGCCAGTCTCGCCGAGATCGAGGCCGTGCGTCGCCGCCTGCAGGGTTTCGACCCATTGGGCGTGGCCAGCCTGGACCTGCGCGACTGCCTGCGCAGCCAGCTGCAGCAGTTCGACCCCAGCACGCCGCAACGCGAGCTGGCGCTCGCCATCGTGGAAAACGAACTGGAACTGCTTGCACGCAACGACGTCGCGAAACTCGCGCGCAAGCTTCGCGCCGACGAGGAAGAAGTGGCCGCCGCCGCCACCCTGATCCGCAGCCTCGACCCACGCCCCGGCGCGGCGCTGGACGCCACCCCGGTGGAATACGTGGCGCCGGACGTCTATGCCGTGCGCGAAGGCAGTCGCTGGCAGGTGCGCCTGAATGCGGACGCGCAGCCGCGGCTCGGCCTCAACCAGCACTACTGCAACCTGATCGCCCGCGCGCGCGGCGACGACGCCAACTGGATGAAGGGCCAACTGCAGGAGGCGCGCTGGCTGCTAAAGAGCCTGGAGTCGCGTGCCGAAACCCTGCTCAAGGTGGCCGGCGCCATCGTGCGGCGACAGAGTGCCTTCCTCGACTACGGGCCGGAGGCAATGCATCCACTGGTGTTGCGCGAAGTGGCGGAGGAGGTTGGCATGCACGAATCCACCATCTCGCGCGTTACCACGCGCAAGTACCTGCATACGCCGCGCGGCACTTTCGAGCTGAAATATTTCTTCTCCAGCGGCGTCTCCACCGAAGACGGCGGCAGCGCCTCGGCCACGGCGATCCAGGCGATGCTGCGCAAGCTCATCGATGCGGAGAATCCGCGCAAGCCGCTGTCCGACCAGGCCTTGGCCGCAGAGCTGAAAAGCAAAGGCATCCAGGTCGCGCGACGCACCGTGGCCAAATATCGCGAGGGATTGCGCATCCCGAGTTCCAGCGAACGCCAGCGCAAGAGTTGAGCAGGGAACTTGCTCCCCGGAAAAACGCTCTCATATTTGTAGCGAAGGATGTTCGAAGGCGCGCCCGCATCCACCGAAGCGCGCCGATCCCGCCGCGAAACGCGGCCTGCACCACCAGAGGAGGCGTACCATGCAATTCCAACTCAGCGGCCAGCAGATCGATGTCACCCCCGCGCTGCGTCAACACGTCGAGTCCAGGCTCGACCGCCTCCACCGCCTCGATGACAAGCTGGTCAGCCTCGCCGTGATCCTCTCGGTGGACAAGCTGCGACATCGCGCGGATGCCACGCTGGGTATCACGGGTGCCACCCTGCACGCCGAGGCCGCCGAGGCGGACATGTACGCCTCCATCGACGCACTGTTCGACAAGCTGGTGGCACAACTGCGCCGCCACCGCGAAAAGATCGTGGACAAGCACCATCGCGCCACGCGCACGGAAGTGCAGTACGGTTGACGCTTGCCGCAGGCCGCCCAGCGCACGGGCGGCCTGCTCTTCCCCGCACAGCTCCGCCCCAAGCTGGCACAATGGCCCTGCTCCGCCGCAACCTCCACGCGCGGCGCGCGACGCAAAGGACCGAAGCTTGGATCGGCTCACCGCACGACAACTCTTCGACGGCGTCAACGAGCGCATGGCGCTGCGTTGGATCGCCGGCATGCGCGGCGAATCGCGCATGCTGGAACCCAACGTGGCGCAATCGCGCCGACCTTCGCTGATCGGCTATCTCAACGTCATCTACCCGAACAAGATCCAGATCATCGGCTCGGAGGAACTGAATTTCCTCGACGCCATGGACTCGCGCCAGCGCTGGGAAGCGATCCACAAGATCGCCGCCACCCGTCCGGTAGCGATGATCGTCACCAAGGATCAGACCATCCCCTCGGATCTGCGCGAGGTGGCCGAGGAAACCGACACCCCGCTGTGGGTCAGTTCGAAGCGTGGGCATGAGCTGCTGACCTTCCTGCAGTACCACCTCGCACGCCAGCTGGCGGCCAAGGTCACCCTGCATGGCGTGTTCCTGGAAGTGTTCTCGATCGGCGTGCTGATCACCGGCGAGGCAGGTTCCGGCAAGAGCGAACTGGCGCTGGAACTCATCAGCCGCGGCCACCGGCTCGTGGCCGACGATGCCACCGAGTTCACCCTGATCGCACCCGACGTGATCGACGGCACCTGCCCCGAGCTGCTGCAGGACCTGCTGGAAGTGCGCGGCCTCGGCGTGCTCAACGTGCGCGAGATGTTCGGCCATATGTCCGTCAAGCCGTCCAAGTACCTGCGGCTGGTGATCCACCTGAAGCCGCTGCGCGAAGGCGAGGACATCGACGCGCTGACCCGCCTGACCGGCGACACCGGCCACCGCGAGGTGTTCGACGTGCGGGTGCCGATGATCACCATCCCGGTGGCGCCGGGCCGCAACATCGCCGTGCTGGTCGAAGCAGCCGTGCGCAGCCACGCGCTGAAGAGCAAGGGCATCGACCCGGCGCAGACCTTCATCGACCGCCAGGCGCATCAGCTGCGCCGGCTGCCGCCATGGTGAGTAGAGCCTGTTCATGATCGAAGAATCCACACCGAGCAACCTGTTCACCAACCCGCACGAAACCCACCTGATCGTGCTCACCGGCATGTCCGGAGGCGGCAAGACGGTGGCCCTGCGCGCGCTGGAGGATCTGGAGTTCTACTGCGTGGACAACCTGCCGCCCTCGCTGCTGCCGCAACTGGTGGACGCGGCGGGACGCGGCGCGGGCCGTTACCGGCGCATCGCGGTGGGCGTGGACGTGCGCAATCGCGGCGCCGACCTCGAACACCTGCCCGAGGCGCTTTCCGAACTGGCCGCCACCGGCGTGCAGTTGCACCTGATCTTCCTCGACTGCAGCGACGATGTGCTGCTCAAGCGCTATTCGGAAACCCGTCGTCGCCATCCGCTCGCCACGCGCGGCAAGTCGCTGGCCAACGCGATCGCAGAGGAACGCCGCCTGCTGCGCCCGCTGATGGCGATTGCCGAGAAGGTGATCGATTCCAGCGAACTCAACGTGCACCAGTTGCGCCGGCTGGTCGCTACGGGCTACGCGCAGGCCACCGAGGGCATGACCCTGATGTTCCAGTCCTTCGCGTTCAAGCGCGGGTTGCCGCTGGATTCGGATTTCGTGTTCGACGCGCGCTGCCTGCCCAACCCGCATTGGCAACCGAAGTTGCGCCCGCTCTCCGGCAAGGACGCGCCGGTGCGCGAGTTCCTCGAAGCCGAGCCGCTGGTCAACGAATACCTCGCCGACACCACGCGCTGGCTGGATGCATGGTTGCCGCGCTTCGAACAGGACGACCGCAGCTACGTCACGATCGCGATCGGCTGCACCGGCGGCCGCCATCGCTCGGTATACCTCGTCGAGCAACTCGCCGCGCATTACCGCGCTACGCGCGAAGGCGTGCTCACCTTCCACCGTGAGCTGGACTGACTGCCATGTCGCCGCGACAAACCAACCAGACGGAAGCACGGCCATGAGCGTCGGCGTGCTGCTGATGACCCACGAGGCGGTCGGCCAGGCACTGATTTCCGCCGCCCATCACGTGATGCCGAAACTGCCCTTGCAGGTGGAGGCAGTGGAAGTGCCGCCGCAGGCCGATCCCGACGTGATGCGCACGCTCACCGCGCGCCATGCGCGTGCGCTCGACCAGGGCGAGGGCGTGCTGGTGCTGGCCGACCTCTACGGCGCCACGCCCTGCAATATCGGGCTGTCGCTCAGCTCGCTGGGCGTGCGTCTGCGCTGCGTATCCGGCCTCAACCTGCCGATGTTGCTGCGCGTGCTCAATTACTCCGACAAGACGCTGGACGAACTAGCCGAGATCGCGGCCAGCGGCGGCCGCGGCGGCATCTTCATCGACAAAGCCTGTCCATGAGCCATTCTCGAAAAGCCTGACCCATGCTTGAAAAAGAAATCGTCGTCTCCAACAAACTCGGCCTGCACGCGCGCGCTTCGGCCAAGCTGGTGCAACTGGTGCAGGGCTACAAATCCACCGTGCTGCTGCTGAATAGGGGCCGCGAAGTCAACGCGCAGAGCATCATGGGCGTCATGATGCTGGCCGCCGGCATCGGCACGTCGCTGACGATCCGCGCCGATGGCCCGGACGAGCAGGCGGCGCTGGATGCCGTGGCCGATCTTTTCGACCGCAAATTCGACGAAGGAGCCTGATCGGAATGAGGCATGTCCTGCCCGGCACCCTGGCCTCGCGCGGCATGGCGCTGGGGCGCGCACGCCTGGTGCGCCCCAGCCGCTACGCCGTGGACAACCGCCCGCTGGCCGAGGACGAAGTCGAAGCCGAGCTGGAGCACCTGCATCGCGCGCTGGACACGGCGCGGCAGGAGCTGCGCGAACTGCGCGGCAAGCTGCACGGCGCGCTGGCACGCGAGGTCAACGAGTTCATCGACGCGCACAGCCTGCTGCTGGACGATGCCGAATTGCTGCGCGGCCTCGACGACTTGGTGAAGATCGGCCACTACCGCGCCGCCGCCGCGCTCAAGAAACAGCGCGATCGCCTGGCCGCAGTGTTCGAGGCGATGGACGATCCCTACCTGCGCAGCCGCAAGGAGGACATCGACCAGGTCATCGCCCGCGTGGTCTCGGCCCTGCAGCGCCACACCACACCGGAAGAACGCAAGATCGCTGCGCGCGTGGGCGAGATCCTGATCGCCGACACCATCGCACCGGCCGACATGGCCCAGCTGGCCGGCAACGGCCTGCTCGGCGCGGTCACCAGTTCCGGCAGCGCGTACTCGCACAGCGCCATCCTCGCGCGCAGCCTTGGCCTGCCGATGCTGGTGGGCGCGCGCGATGCGCTGTCGCTGCTGCACGACGACGACCTGATCCTGCTCGACGCCGACCGCGGCGAGGCCATCGTGCACCCCACCGCGCAGGACCTCGCCCGCTACCGCGCGTGGCAGCGCGAGGCCGCCGCCGAGGGCCGCCGCCTGGCCACGCTTGCCAACGCGGCCACGCGCACCCGCGACGAAGTGGCCATCCGCCTGCTGGCGAACGCGGAAACACCCACCGATGTTGCGCTGGCGCGCACGCGCGGCGCCGACGGCGTGGGCCTCTACCGCACCGAATTCCTGTTCCTGCGCCACAAAGGCCTGCCCACGGAAGACGAGCAGTTCAATGCCTACCGCGACCTGGTGCTGGGCATGGGCGGCCTGCCGGTCACGATCCGCACGCTGGACCTCGGCGCCGACAAGGCCGACGCCGCCGGCCTGGTGATGCGCGGCGAAGACAATCCTGCGCTGGGCGTGCGTGGCGTGCGTCTGTCGCTGCGCTACCCTGCGGTGTTCACCACGCAGATCCGCGCCATCCTGCGCGCCGCCTGCTACGGCCCGATGCGCGTGCTGGTGCCGATGGTGACCCAGCCGGACGAACTGATCGCGGTGCGCACACTGTTCAAGCTGGCGCGGCAGGACCTGAAGCGCGAGAACATCGACCTGCCCGAGAAACTGCCGCTGGGCGCGATGATCGAAGTGCCCGCCGCCGCGATCAACGTGCGCTCGCTGCTCGAACATGCCGACTTCCTCGCCATCGGCACCAACGATCTCGCTCAGTACGTGCTCGCCGCCGACCGCGGCAACGACGCGCTGGACAACATCTACACCCCGCTGCAGCCGGCCTTGCTGCGCCTGCTCTCGCACGTGATCGGCGCGGGGCGCCGCGCGAAGAAGCCGGTAAGCCTGTGCGGCGAAATCGGCGGCGACGTGAACTTCACCGCGATGCTGCTCGCGCTCGGCCTCACCGAATTCAGCATGCACCCCAGCCAGTTGCTGCTGGTGCGCGATCGCCTCGCCACGCTGGACCATGCCATGCTGCGCAGCCACTGCGCTCGCCTGCTGCGCGCCACCACCCACGAGCGCGTGGCCGAGCTGCTGGCGCAACTCGGCGGCTAACGGCGATCCCCTCGTTGCGCCGGGATGAAATTGGCGTACGCGTAGCGGGCCGCCGTTTCCTTCACGAGAAGCGCCATGCCGGGCCGTCCGCCGAGCGGCGCATTCACTTCGTCCGCCGGAATTTCCGCGGCCACTGCGCCGATCCGGCAGGCCATCGAAGTATGCCGATTTCCGCATCGGCGAACCGCAAGAGCCCATAGACGCCCGGCCGCGGCGGGGCGAGCATAAGCGCATGACTACGATAGACGTGATCGACTCCCATACCGGCGGCGAACCCACCCGCGTCGTCATCAGCGGGTTCCCCGATCTGGGCAACGGCACGCTGATGGAACAGCGCGAACGCTTCCGCCGCGATTTCGACCGCTGGCGCAGCGCCATCGCATGCGAGCCGCGCGGCAGCAGCACCGTCGTCGGCGCGCTGCTGCTGCCGCCGCAGACGGCCGGCGCCTGCGCCAGCGTCATCTACTTCAACAATGTTTCCTACCTCGGCATGTGCGGCCACGGCACGATCGGCCTGGTGCGCACATTGCAGCATCTTGGCCGCATCGCTCCGGGCAGGCACCGCATCGACACGCCGGTAGGCACCGTGGAGGCCGAGCTGCATAACGACGGCCGCGTCACCGTGGGCAACGTGGAAAGCTACCGCCACGCCGCCGGAGTCGGCGTCGACGTGCCGGGCTATGGCCGCGTCACCGGCGACATCGCCTGGGGCGGCAACTGGTTCTTCATCACCGGGGACACGCCGCTGCCGCTGGAAATCCGGCACCAGCGCGAACTCACCGCTTACACCGAGGCGATTCGCCGCGCGCTTGAATCGAACGGCATCGCCGGCACGGACGGCGCCGAGATCGATCACATCGAGATCAACGGCGCCTCGCCGCACCCCGGTCTGGACGCGCGCAACTTCGTGCTGTGCCCCGGCCTGGCCTACGACCGTTCGCCCTGCGGCACCGGCACCAGCGCCAAGCTGGCCTGCCTCGCCGCCGACGGCAAGCTGGCGCCCGGTGCGCCGTGGCGGCAGGAAAGCATCCTCGGCAGCGTGTTCGAGGGGAGCTATGCGCCCGGCCCGCGCGGCGTGCTGCCGCAGATCACCGGCACCGCGTTCGTGGTTGCCCGCGCGACCCTGCTGTTCGACGAGGCCGATGCTTTCGCCTGGGGCAGCGGCGCCGAATGAAGGGTGGCATCGCCAGCCATGACCTGATCGTGGTCGGCGCCGGCATCGTCGGTGCCTGCTGTGCCGATGCAGCGGCGGCGGAAGGCCTGCGTGTGACCATCATCGAGCCCGGCCCGATCGGCGGCGGCGCCACCGCGGCGGCGATGGGGCACCTGGTGGCCATGGACGACGACCCGGCGGAACTCGCATTGGCGCACTACTCGCTGCAGCAATGGGAGGAATTCTCCGACCTGCAGGAAGCCGAATTCAGCCGCTGTGGCACGCTGTGGGTGGCGCGCGGGGAACACGAGCTGCGTGCGGCCGGACAACGCAGCGCGCGGCTCGCCGCCGCCGGCATCCAGGCTCATGCCGTCGATGCGAAAACCCTCTACGAGCTGGAACCGGAGCTGGCGCCCGGCATGCACGGAGGCATGCTGGTGCCGCGCGAGGCGGTGGTGTATCCGCCGCGCGTGGCGCGCTACCTGGTGCGTCGCGCGCAATCGCGCGGCGCGCAGCTGCATGCCGGCCGCCGCGTGCAACAGCTGACCCGCGACGGCGTGCAGCTCGATGACGGTACCCGGCTGGCTGGGCCGACCCTGGTCGCCACTGGCTGCGCGCTGCCCGAGTTGCTGCCGCAACTGCCGCTGCGCCCGCGCAAGGGCCATTTGGTGATCACTGAGCGCTACCCGGCCCTGCTGCGCCACCAACTGCTCGAACTGGGTTATGCCGATAGCGCGCATGGCGACGCGGGCAGCAGCGTCGCCTTCAATGTGCAGCCGCGTCCGACCGGGCAAATCCTGATCGGCTCCGCGCGCGAGTTCGACGCCGCGGACGCGGAAGTTTCGCCCGTCATGCTGCAACGCATGCTGGAACGTGCGTTCGCCTTCATGCCGGTGCTGCGCAAGCTGCAGGCCTTGCGCGCGTGGACCGGCTTCCGCCCCGCCACGCCCGACGGGCTGCCCTATCTCGGCGCCGTGCCCGGACGCGCCAACCTGTGGGTAGCTGCCGGCCACGAAGGCCTCGGCATCACCACCGCGCCGGGCAGCGCTCGCCTGTTGCTGGACCTGATCCATGGCCGCACGCCGGCGATCGACCCGGCGCCCTACGCGCCGTCGAGAGTCGCGGCATGAGCGGTCTGGTCCGACTCACGGTGAACGGTTGCGCGGTCGAGATGCCGGACGGCAGCAGCGTTGCCGCCGCGGTCGCCACGGTCACCCCGCACTTCCGCCGTTCGGTGCGCGGCGAGTCGCGGGCGCCGCTGTGCGGCATGGGCGTTTGCTTCGAGTGTCGCCTGCGCATCGACGGCGTCGCCCACCAGCGCGCATGCATGATTCCGGCACGTAATGGCATGCAGGTGCAGACCGATGACTGAGCACTACGACGTGCTGGTGGTCGGCGCCGGCCCCGCCGGCCTCGCCACGGCGCAGGCGGCGGCCGGCCATGGCGCGCGGGTGGGCGTGATCGATGCCCAGCCGCGTCCTGGCGGCCAGGTCTGGCGCCATGATGTCCGCCAGGCGTCGCCGCACGCCGCACGACATGCCTTCGCGGCACTGGCACGCGTGGAGTGGCTGGCCCGGCACAGCGTGGTGGGCGCCGAGACGCAGGTCTTGCGCGTTGAGCACCCCGACGGTGTACGCCTGCTCGGCTACGGCGCGCTGGTGCTGGCCACCGGCGCACGCGAACTGATGCTGCCATTCCCCGGTTGGACGCTGCCCGGCGTCAGCGGTGCCGGCGGACTGCAGGCACTGGCAAAGCAGGGTTGGCCCGTCGCCGGCAAGCGCGTGCTGGTCAGCGGCACCGGCCCGCTGCTGCTTGCCGCGGCCGCCACCCTGCGCGCGCATGGCGCACACCTGCTCGGCATCCACGAGCAGGCGCCGACGGCGGCGGTGCATGCCTTCGCGCGGCAGATGCTGCATTGGCCTGCGCGCGCAGTGCAGGCGATCTCCCTGCGCACACGCCTGGCAGGTGTGGCCTATCGCTGCGGCTCGTTCGTCCGTCGCGCCAACGGCGACGACCGCCTGCAATCGGTGGACATCGAAGGCCCCGATGGCGCGCAACAGGTCGAGTGCGACCTGCTCGCCACCGGCTATGGCCTGGTGCCGAACGTCGAACTGGCGCAACTGCTCGGCTGCGCGCTAGCCGCGCACGACACACATCCGCACGTGCAGGTCGATGCACTGTCGCGCACCAGCGTTGCCGGCATCCACGCCGCCGGCGAGCTGTGCGGCATCGGCGGCCTCGCCGCTGCGCGCATCGAAGGCGCGATCGCCGGCCACATGGCGGCTGGCGACCTGACCGCCGCCAGCGCCCTGCTGCCCGCGCGTGCCAGGGCCCGGCGGTTCGCCGGATTGCTGTCCACCCACTTCGCCCTGGATCCGCGCCTGCGCACGCTGGCCACGCCACAGACCACGATCTGCCGCTGCGAGGACGTCACCCTGGGCGAATTGGGTGGCTATACCGATGCGCGCGACGCCAAGCTGGCCACGCGTTGCGGCATGGGCGCCTGCCAGGGCCGCATCTGCGGCAGCGCGCTGGCCGAACTCGGCCGCTTCCCGCGCAGCGGTCCGCGGCCGCCCCTGTTCCCTGCCCGGCTGGCCACGCTGGCCGAGGCTTCCCCACCTCTTTCCGACTGACACATCCGAGGTAGTTGACCATGAGCAATGCATCCATCTGGCACGGCGTCATTCCCGCCATCACCACGCCGTTCGCCGCCGACGGCCAGGTCGATCACGCCTTTCTCGCCGAGCACGCCCGCACCCTGATCGACAGCGGTTGCAAGGGCATCGTGCCGCTGGGCTCGCTGGGCGAGGCGGCGACGCTGACGTTCGACGAAAAGCTGGCGATCATCCGCACCCTGGTGAAGGCGCTGGACGGACGCGCGCCGGTGATCCCCGGCATTGCCGCGCTGTCCACCGACGAAGCCGCGCGCCTCGCCCGCGAGGCCAAGGCCCTGGGCTGCGGCGGCCTGATGGTGCTGCCGCCCTACGTGTACTCCACCGACTGGCGCGAGATGGGCGCGCACCTGCGCGCAGTGATCGCCGCCACCGACCTGCCGTGCATGCTCTACAACAATCCGGTCGCCTACAAGACCGACTTCACGCCTGAGCAGATCGCCGAACTCGCGCACGCCTACCCCAACGTGCAGGCGGTGAAGGAGTCCTCCGGCGACGTGCGCCGCTTCGCCGCCTTGCGTGCATTGCTGGGCGACCGCCTCGAACTGCTGGTGGGCATGGACGACGCCATCGTCGAAGGCGTGGCGATGGGCGCGCGCGGCTGGATCGCCGGCCTGGTCAATGCCTATCCGAAGGAATCGGTGAAGCTGTTCGAACTGGCACGCGATGGCGGCGCCGATGCAGCCGCCGAGCTGTATGCCTGGTTCCTGCCGCTGCTGCGGCTGGATACCGTGCCGAAGTTCGTACAGCTGATCAAGCTGGTGCAGCAGAAGGTCGGCTTGGGCAACGAACGCGTGCGCGCGCCGCGGCTGCTCATCGAAGGTGCCGAACGCGATGCCGCGCTGCGCGTGATCGACCATGCCATCGCCAACGCGCCGGCGCTCTGAGATGGTCGCGCAACCTGTATTGATCGCGGGCGAGTGGCGGCCGGCCAGCGAACCGACCGCCAGCTTCCGCGCCGAGGATCCCGCCACCGGCAACACCATCGGCGCGGAGTTCCCGGTCAGTGGCGCCGCCGACGTGGAAGCCGCCATCGCCGCGGCAGCTGCGGTGGCGGACGAACTGGCGCGGACGCCGCCGGAGCAGATCGCCACCTTCCTCGACGCCTATGCCAACGGTATCGAACGCGATGCCGAAGCGCTGGTCGCGCTGGCCCATGCCGAAACCGCGCTGCCCGCCGAGACCCGGCTGGCCAAGGTGGAACTGCCGCGCACCTGCGGCCAGTTGCGCCAGGCCGCGCGCGCCGTGCGCAATTTCGGCTGGACGCAGCCGGTGATCGATACCGCGGCAGGCCTGCGCAGTCATCGCGCTCCGCTGCACAAACCCGTGCTGGTGTTCGGGCCGAACAATTTCCCGTTCGCCTTCAACGCAATCGCGGGCAGCGATTTCGCCTCGGCGATCGCAGCGCGCAATCCGGTGATCGCGAAGGCGCATCCGTCGCATCCGGCCACCTGCGAGCGGCTGGCGCAGTTGGCCCATGTCGCGCTGCGCGAGGCCGGACTGCCCGCGGCGGCGGTGCAGATGCTCTACCGGTTCGACGCGTCGCTTGGGCTGAAACTGGCCGGCGATCCGCGCCTGGGCGCCATCGGTTTCACCGGCGGCCGTCCCACCGGCCTGGCACTGAAAGCCGCTGCCGACGCGGCCGGCGTGCTGGCTTATCTGGAGCTGTCCAGCATCAACCCGGTCTTCCTGCTGCCTGGCGCCCTGGCCGAACGTGGCACGGCGCTGGCGCAGGAATTCTTCAGCTCCTGCACGATGGGCAGCGGCCAGTTCTGCACCAATCCCGGCGTGGTGGTGGTGCCGCGCGGCGCCGACGGCGATGCCTTCGTTGCCGCCGCCACCGCGCACTTTGCCGCAGCCGCCCCGGGCGTGCTGTTTTCGCGCGGCGTGCTGGAGCACCTGCAACGCGGCGTGGACACCCTGCGCAAGGCCGGCGCCGCCACGCTTGCCGGCGGCGCCGCCGCAGGGCCGGGCCATCGCTACCAGCCCACCCTGCTGCAAGTGGATGCCGCGCAGTTCCTGCATGCACCGCAGGCGCTGCAGACCGAGGCGTTCGGCCCGGTCAGCCTGCTGGTGCGCGCCGACGATGTCGCGCAGATGGCCGCGCTGGCAGCGGCGTTCGAAGGCAACCTCACCGGCACGATTTACAGCGCCGCCGGCGACAGCGACGACCATGCATGGGCGCAAGTCGCCGCTGCGCTGCGTCCGCGCGTGGGCCGGCTGATCGGCAACCGCATGCCGACCGGCGTGGCGGTGAGCCCGGCAATGAACCACGGCGGCCCCTACCCAAGCACCGGCCATCCCGGCTTCACCGCGGTCGGCATGCCGGCGGCGATCCAGCGCTTCACCGCCCTGCACTGTTACGACCATGTGCCGGACGGGCAGTTGCCGCCGGAACTGCGCGACCGCAATCCGGGCGGCGTGGCACGGCAGATCGACGGCCACTGGTGCGTCGACGATGTCGATGCCGGGGCGCCCGCCGCATGATGCCGGCGCGGCAGATCGGCGGTCTCGACCTCGCCCACGCCCGGGCGATGCTGGCGCCGTGGCCGGCACCGGCGGCGGCCATCGCCACCACGGAATACGAGCAGCGACTGGAGCGCGCCCGCGCCCTGATGCGCGAGCAACGCATCGACGCACTGCTGATCACCGCCGGTACCTCGCTGCGCTATTTCAGCGGAATCGGCTGGGGCGCCAGCGAGCGCCTGCTCGGCCTGCTGCTGACCGCGCGCGGCGAGCCGCTGGTGATCTGCCCCGCGTTCGAGGCCGGCTCGCTGGCCCACGCCCTGCGCATCCCGGCTGGACTGCGCTACTGGGAAGAGCACGAAGATCCGCAGGCCCTGGTCGCCGATGCGCTGCACGAACGCGGTGCGGGCAACCTTGCGCTCGATCCGGCCGCGCCCAGCGTGGTCGCCGAACGCCTGCGCGCAGCGCTGGCCGGCACGCCGGTGGTCGATGCCAGCGCCATCGTCGATGGTTGCCGCATGTGCAAGTCGCCGGCCGAACTCGCCCTGATGCAACAGGCCACCGCGATGACGCTGCAGGTGCACCGGCTGGCCGCCGGACTGGTCCGCGAAGACATCAGCAGCATCGAACTGACCCGCTTCATCGACGATGCGCACCGCGCGCTGGGCGCCGACAACGGCTCCACGTTCTGCATCGTGCAGTTCGGCCGCGCCACGGCGTATCCGCACGGCATCCCGGGCGAGCAGCGCTTGGCCGAAAACGAAATGGTGCTGATCGACACCGGCTGCAGCGTGCAGGGCTACCAGTCCGACATTACCCGCACCTACATCTTCGGCCGGCCAACGGCGGAACAGGAACGCATCTGGGCACTCGAGCAAGCGGCGCAACGCGCGGCGTTCGAAGCGGTACGGCCCGGCGTGCCATGCGCCGCGGTGGATGCCGCGGCACGCGCCGTGGTGGAGCGCGCCGGCCTCGGTCCCGACTACCGCCTGCCCGGCATCCCGCACCGCACCGGCCACGGTTGCGGCCTGAGCATCCACGAGACGCCCTACCTGGTACGCGGCAACGCCACCGAGCTGCAGCCGGGCATGTGCTGCAGCGACGAACCGATGATCGTGCTGCCCGACCGCTTCGGCGTGCGACTGGAAGACCACTTCCACGTCACCGGCGACGGTGCCGCCTGGTTCACGCCACCGTCGCCCGCCATCGACCAGCCGTTCGCCTGATCCTCCCGACACCACGCCATCCCTACGCGCGCCATCGACCACCTCGGAGACCACCGCTCATGAACAAGCTGTTCGCCAGCCTGGGATGCGCCGCCTGCCTGGCCGCCTCGGTTCATGCCGGGGCCGCCGACGATGCCGCTGCCCGCTTCCACGCGATCTACACGCAGGAATGGAGTTGGCGCCAGCAGCAGTTCCAGGGGCTGGACGACGAGGACAGCCAGGGCGCGCCTTCGGACCACCTGCCCAGGGTCGACGCCGCCACCCAGTCGGCGCGCGAACGCTACTGGACCGAGGTGCTGGAAAGACTCGACGCGATCAAGCCCGCCGAACTGCACGGCGAAGAGGCGGTGAACTACGCGGTCTACCGCTTCCAGATCGAAACCCTGCTGGCCGAGCAGCATTTCCGCACCTGGGAAATGCCCTTCAACAGCGACTCGGGCTTCTGGAGCGACCTGGGCTTCACGGCCCGCGCCCACTACGCCCAGCCGAAGGAATACCAGGACTACATCGGCAAGCTGCGTGACATCCCGCGCTATTTCGCCGAAGAAACCGACAACATGCGACTGGGCCTGGCACGCGGTTTCAGCCAGCCGAAGGTCATTCTCCAGGGACGCACGCAATCGATCAGCGACGTGATCGACGCACCCGGCGAGAGCAATCTTTTCTACACGCCGTTCAAGCAGATGCCGGCCAGCATTCCCGCCGCCGAGCAGGCGACGCTGCGCGCCGACGCGCTGGCGGCGATCAAGGATGCGGTGATCCCCGCCTACGCGAAGCTGCTCCGCTTCATGCAGGACGAGTACATCCCCAGGGCACGCACCGGCATCGCCGCCGAGGACCTGCCCGATGGCAAGGCCTTCTACCAGGCGCAGATCCGCGAATACACCACGCTGGACATGAGCCCCGACGCCATCCACCAGCTCGGCCTCGAGCAGATGGCGATCATCCACCGGCAGATGCTGGATACCATCACGCTGGCCGGCTTCAAGGGCAGCTTCGCCGACTTCCTGCACTTCCTGCGCACCGATCCGCGCTTCTATGCCAGGACGCCGGAGGAATTGCTGAAGGATGCGGCCTGGATCGCCAAGCAAGTCGACGGCAAGGTCGGCGACTACATCGGCCGCCTGCCGCGTCGCCGTTTCGCGATCGAGCCGGTGCCGCCCGACCTGGCACCGATCTACACCGGTGGCCGCGGCGGCCCGGGCATCTACCTGGTCAACACCTACAACCTTCCCTCGCGTCCGCTGTATTCGCTGCCCGCGCTGACCCTGCACGAGTCCTCGCCCGGCCATGCGCTGCAGATGCCGCTGGCGGCGGAGATGGAGGGCCTGCCGGACTTCCGCCGCTATTCGTACATCTCCGCCTACGGCGAGGGATGGGCGCTGTACTGCGAATACCTCGGCCAGGAAATGGGCATCTACCACACGCCTTACGAACAGTTCGGCTATCTGAGCTACCAGGCCTGGCGCGCGGCGCGGCTGGTGGTGGACACCGGCATCCATCACCTGCATTGGACGCGCGCGCAGGCACAGGACTATCTGCGCGAAAACACCGCGCTGGCCGACCACGAGATCGAGACCGAGGTGGATCGCTACATCGCCTGGCCGGGACAAGCGCTGTCTTACTACCTCGGCGAGATGGCCATCCGCCAGGATCGTGCGCGCGCCGAGCAGGCGCTGGGGACGAAGTTCGACATCCGCGCCTTCCATGACGCAGTGCTGTCCACCGGCTCGGTGCCGCTGCCGGTATTGAACGAGCGCATCGACCGCTTCATCGACGACGGCGGCAAATCGCCTTACGCCGACGACGGGCATTGCGACTGCAAGTCACCATGACGGTACGGCGCCGGCCGGGATCGGCCAGCGCCGCGTCGAAGCCTGCGTCACTCCACTACCGCCCGTGACCACGCATCCATGGCCACGGGTTCCGTCCAAGCCGCCGCCGGATCACGCCTCATGCCATCGACGGGAAAATTCCATCGCCAGCTCAGCCTTGCCGACCTGACCTTCATCGGCCTCGGCGCCATTTTCGGTTCCGGCTGGCTGTTCTCGGCCAGCCATGTCTCGGCGATTGCGGGTCCGGCCGGCATGCTGTCCTGGCTGATCGGCGGCGCGGCCGTGCTGCTGCTCGGCATCGTCTACTGCGAACTCGGCGCCGCGCTGCCCCGCGCCGGCGGCGTGGTGCGCTACCCGGAGTATTCGCACGGGCTGCTGCTGGGTTCGCTGATGGGCTTCATCACCCTGATCGCGTTTTCCAGCCTGATCGCGATCGAGACCGTGGCGTGCCGCCAATACGCAGCGGCCTGGTTCCCCGCGCTGAGCCGGGATGCGGCAGGCGACCCCACCGTGCTCGGCTGGCTGGTCCAGCTGGCGCTGCTGGCGCTGTTCTTCGCGCTCAACTATTTCAGCGTGAAGACCTTCGCCAAGGCGAACAATTTCATCAGCATCTTCAAGTTCGTCGTGCCGCTGCTGGTGGTCGTCGTGCTGCTGGCGCACTTCCAGCCGCGGAACATGAGCCTGCACGGCTTTGCCCCGAACGGCTTCAGCGGCGTGGAAGGCGCGGTTTCCGCCGGCGGCATCATCTTCGCCTACCTGGGACTGACGCCGATCATCTCGGTGGCCAGCGAGGTCCGCAACCCGCAACGCACGATCCCGATCGCGCTGATCCTCTCGGTGCTGCTTTCCACCGTGATCTACCTGCTGCTCCAGATGGCCTTCCTGGGCAGCATCCCCACCGGCCTGCTGGCCGGAGGCTGGAGCAGCACCGGCACGATGTTCTCGTTGCCCTACCACGACATCGCGCTGACGCTGGGCATCGGCTGGCTGGCCGCACTGGTGGTCTGCGATGCGGTGATCTCGCCCAGCGGCACCGGCAACATCTACATGAACGCCACGCCGCGGGTGGTCTATGGCTGGGCGCACAGCGGCACGTTCTTCAAGGTGTTCACGCGCATCGACGGCAAGTCCGGCATCCCGCGCCCGGCGCTCTGGCTGAGCTTCGCGCTGTCGATCTTCTGGACCCTGCCGTTCCCTTCGTGGGAGGCGATGATCAGCGTGGTCTCGGCCGCCCTGGTGCTGAGCTACGCCGTGGCGCCGATCACCGTGGCGGCATTGCGCCGCAACGCGCCGCAGTTGCCGCGACCCTTCCTGGTGCGCGGCTTCGGCGTGATCGGACCAGCCTCGTTCGTGATCGCGACGCTGATCGTGTACTGGTCGAGCTGGCAGACAGTGTCGTGGCTGCTGGGCCTGCAGATCGCGCTGTTCGCCATCTATGTGCTGTACCGGCTGCCCTCGCCCGCAGGCCGCGCCAGGCTGCGCCAGGAGGTGCATTCGTCGGCGTGGCTGATCGCCTACTACGCGCTGCTCATCGCGCTGTCCTGGCTGGGTACCTTCGGCGGCCGCGGCATCATCGGCCATCCCTGGGATACCGCGGCCGTCGCGCTGGTCGGCCTGGCCATCTATTACTGGGGCGCCCGCACCGGCCTGCCGGCGCACCTGCTCGACCTGGGCCGCGACGACGACTGACGCTGATACGCCGCGACGCGGCTAGCGTTCCAGGCCGGCCTGCGCGATGAAGGCGTCCAGCAGCGCGCCGCGGTATTTCTGGCGATGGACCAGCATGGACAGCTTGCGGCGCAGGTCGAGGAACGGCGTCTTCAACGCCTTCAGGCGACCGGTGGCGAGCGCGTCGGTGACCGCCACCTGCGGCAGGCAGGCGATGCCGAGGCCGGCGATCACTGCCTGCTTGATCGCCTCGATCTGATCCAGCTCCAGCACGGTCTCGCCGGGCGGCAGCTGCGACAGCACGCGCTCGCTGGTGGCGCGGGTGGCCGAGCCCGGCTCGCGCATCACCCAGCGCGCACCGGCGAAATCGGCAGGCTTCAAGCCGCGCCTGCGCGCCAACGGATGGTCTGGTGGCGCACACACCACCAGCAGGTCGTCGCGCCATGGCCGCACTTCCAGTTGCGGATGCGTCACCGGACCCTCCACACAGCCGAGGTCGAGACTATGGTCGAGCATCGCCGCGGCAATCGTGTCGGTGTTCGCCACACGCAGGCGGATCGCCACCTGCGGCTGCGCACGCACGAACTCGCCCAGCAGTTCGCCCACGCGATAATTGCCCACCGTGTTGCTGGCGCCGATGCGCAGCTCGCCGGAAAGCGCGTCGCCCTCCTCGCGCCCGCGACGGCCGAATTCGGCGTGGCGCTCCAGCAGTTCCTGCGCCAGCGGCAACAGCTCGCGGCCACGCGGGTTCAGCCGCAAGCGGCCGCGCTCGCGGGCAAACAGCGGCGCGTCGAGCTGTCGCTCCAGCTCGGCCAACGCCATGCTGGCGGCCGGCTGGGTCAGGTACAACCGCTCGGCCGCGCCGCGCACGCTACCCAGCAAGGCGATCTGCACGAACACTTCGAGCTGGCGCGGGCTGATGTTGTTCATCATTCAATCTTATACGAACGATCAGATATTCCAAGTTTTCCTGATTGAATGCGGCGCGGACAATGGCGCGCATCGACATAAGGCCGTACCCCATGAACGCCCCTCTTGCTGCCGCCCTTGCCCGCCCCACCCTGCGCAGCCGCGCGCCCGGCCTGCTGCTCGCGATCGCGATCGCGCTCGTCGCGTGGTGGCTGGGTCGGCTGCTGCCGCTGATCGGGGGGCCGGTGATCGGCATCCTGCTCGGCATCGCGGTGCGCAACATCGTTGCCCCGGATGCGCGCTTCACGCCCGGCATCGCCTTCGCCGGCAAGCAGGTGCTGCAGTGGTCGATCATCGCGCTGGGCTTCGGCCTCAGCCTCACCCAGGTGGCGAAGACCGGGCTGGAGTCGTTGTCGGTGACCCTGGTGACATTGACCGTGGCCTTCCTCAGCGCGTGGGCGCTGGGCCGCTGGCTGGGCGTGCACGACAAGTTGAAGATCCTGATCGGCGTGGGCACCGCGATCTGCGGCGGCTCGGCCATCGCCGCGGTGACGCCGATCATCAAGCCCGACGAACACGACACCGCGTTCGCGATCTCCACCATCTTCCTGTTCAACGTGGTGGCGGTGCTGCTGTTCCCACTGCTCGGTCACCTGCTGCACCTCAGCGACCTCGGCTTCGGCCTGTGGGCCGGCACCGCGATCAACGACACCTCGTCGGTGGTGGCCGCCGGCTACAGCTTCAGTCACGCGGCGGGCGACTACGCCACCATCGTCAAGCTCACCCGCGCCACGCTGATCATCCCGATCTGCTTGATTCTCGCCTTCGCGGTGGCCGCGCGCGAAAAGAAGATGGGCGCCACCGACTTCAGCCTGCGCCGCATCTTCCCTTGGTTCATCCTGTGGTTCCTGGTGGCCTCGGCGCTGCGCACCGCCGGCCTCATCCCCGTCGTAATCCAGCCCGCGTTGCACGCTGCCGCCGAGTTCCTGATCATCGTCGCGCTCACCGCGATCGGCCTCTCCGCCAACCTGCGCAAGATGATCGCCAGCGGCCCGCGGCCGATCCTGCTGGGGCTGGGCGTGTGGGCGGCGGTGTCGGTAAGCAGCCTGGCGGTGCAGTTGTTGATTGGGCAGTTGTGATTGCCGATCACTGGGTCTTTCGCATGTCTTCCCTTGCAATCGACAACGCTTGGTCGATGGCATCGATCACGATTTGCGGGTGTTCGTACTGGATGTAATGGCCCGAATTCGGCACGATCTCGTTCACGCCGCGCGTGGACATTGCGGCTACATCCAGATGCAGCGACTCCCACAGCAGCGTGCGCTGGTTCCGTTCTTCCTGGGTTTCGTCCTTCGCTTTCGGATAGGGCGAGTGGGTCAGCACGATGATCGGCATGTCGCCGTAATGTCTGCGCGTGGCGCGCGCCTGGTCGGCGCTGGCGTAGGCCACGGACTGGCGCTCGGAGGCAGCCGCACTCTGCCAGCGCACGGTCGCTGCATAGCGCGCCTGTGCTGCATTGATGGCCGGACTGAAGCGCGGATCGGGATCGCCTACGCATTTCTTGTAGGCCGGGGTGCCGGGGACGAGGCCGCGCCTCGCCTCATCCACGCAACTGCCGTATTCCTTCAGGAAGGCATCCCACTTGGCTTGCTGACCCGGTGCGCCAATGGCCCATCCACGCACCCATTGATCCTCGTGCGAGCCTTCGACCGAAACCATGCCGACTACCTCGTCGGGATAGCGGTCGGCATAAACGCGGATGTACATGCCCGCCGCCGAGTGGCCGACAAGAACATATGGCGGAGCGACATGAGCCGCCTTGAGCAAGGCATGCAGATCCTCGGCGATGTTGGCCGCGGCACTCGGGCGGCTTGAGCCATCGCTGAAACCCAGGCCGGCGCGATCGTAGGAACAGACCTTCGTTCTGGCGGCGAGGGCCGGCTGCACCAGTGCCCACGAAATGGTGGAATCGCCCATGCCTGCATCCAGGATGACGGTCGGCGAACCGGACCCCAGGCAATAGATGTTCATGCGCCGCCCATGATCCATGTCCACGAGCTGCTGCGGCTTCGTGTACACGGGACTGGTGACCAGTGGCTTGGCGGCTTCCTGTCCCAGGCATTGGGCTGCGAAGACCACACCGACAGAAAGGATCGCCGTTGCGGCAATGCGTAGATACATGCTTGTCCCCTGTTTGACTGGCAGCCGCGAAGCGGTCGCCCACTTAGCTACCGCCACTCTATGGCAGTGGCACGATCACCGTCCATGTGGATTCATTGCCGCGGAGTTGTCGCCTCGCAGACGTATGCGAGCTAGGCCTTCCCCTGCTCCACCAGCGTCAACGCCACCTTGTCGCGTAGATAGACCGGCAACGCGTGTTCCGGTGCCTGCGCGCGACCAGCCTTGAATTCGCGCGCGGCGAGTTCGGCGACGTGCAGGGCTTGCGGGTAACGCGCGCCGTCGGCAAAACGCGGGGTTGCGCCCAGTCGTTCGCGCAGCACGGCTTCATAGGTGGCCCAGCCGCTGCCCACTACCTGCCAGGAGTGGGCCTCGGGCAGCAGCAGGGATTCGGCGGTGCAGACCCGCTCGCCGTCCAGCGCAACGAGGCCGCCTTCGCCATCGCGGCGATAACTGGCGGCGTAGATCTCGCCCATGCGGGCATCGATCACAGCGAGGATGGCGTCGGTGTCATCGCCGTCGTCCGGCGCCTCCAGCGCCAGTGCGGCGAGCGAGGAGACGGTGACCACGGGCACGTCCAGCGCCAAGGCCATGCCTTGCGCCAGCGACACCGCGAGGCGCACGCCGGTGAAGGCACCGGGGCCACGGCCGACCGCAATCACATCCAGGGCATGACGCCCCAAGCCGGCCTCGGCCAGCAGTTCGTCCGCCATCGGCAATACGCGCTCGGCGTGGCGGCGGGGCGCGAGTTCGCTGCGGGCGACCACTTCGTCGCCGTGGATCAGGGCGACGGAGCAGGCTTCGGTGGCTGTTTCGATGGCGAGCAGGTTCATGGCCGGCCCATGATAGCTGCAGGTTGTGCGCATCACGCTGCTGCAACGCGTTGCGCGTGAAAGCACTGGATGACTCGCTGCGCTCGCCCCTGCGAGGCCGCCCTTTGGGCGTTCTGCGCGCAGCGCGCTTGTCCTGCTTGCGCAGGGATGACGGGCAAAAAGACCTGCACCGACCATGATCGTAGCTCCCTGTTGCGGAAGTACGAATCACAACAACACGCGAGGTGTTCCCGCAGGCAGATGTGGGCCACGAACGGACTGCAGCGTGGCTTTTATACGGCGGCCAGGCTCTCGCGCGAAATGCCGGCCAGCGACCTCGCGCCGGTCAGCGTCATCGCGACGCGCATCTCGCTGGCGATCAGGTCCAGCAGATGGGCGACGCCCTGCTCGCCCCTCGCCGCCAGCGCATAGACGAAGGCCCGGCCCAGCAGCACGCCGTCGGCACCCAGCGCGAGCATGCGCACCACGTCGAGGCCGCTGCGCACGCCGGAGTCGGCGAGGATCTTCAATTCGCCCTTCACCGCATCGGCGATCGCCGGCAGGGCGCGCGCGGAAGACAGCACGCCATCCAGCTGACGGCCGCCGTGGTTGGACACCACGATGCCGTCGGCACCGAAGCGCACCGCCTCCTTCGCGTCCTGCGGGTCGAGAATGCCCTTGATGAGCATCGCGCCCTTCCAGGATTCGCGTATCCATTCCAGGTCGCGCCAGCCGATAGACGGATCGAAGTTCTTGCCCAGCCAGCCGATGTAGTCCTCCAGCCCGATGCGGTGGCCGAGATAGGCCGATACATTGCCGAGGTCATGCGGCCGGCCCAGCAGGCCCACGTCCCACGACCAGCGCGGATGACACATCGCCTGCCAGATGCGGCGCGACGCGGCATGGGGCCCCGACATGCCCGAATGCGCATCGCGGTAGCGCGCGCCCGGCACCGGCATGTCCACGGTGAACACCAGGGTGCGCACGCCGGCGGCCCAGGCGCGATCCAGCGCGTTGCGCATGAAGGCGCGGTCGCGCAGCACGTAAAGCTGGAACCAGATCGGCCGCGACACCTGCGCCTGCACTTCCTCGATGGGGCACACCGACACCGTGGACAGCGTGAACGGCACGCCCTTCGCCGCCGCCGCGCGCGCCGCCTGCACCTCGCCGCGCCGCGCGTACATGCCGGTGAGCCCTACCGGCGCCAGCGCCACGGGCAGGCTCAGCTTCTCGCCGAACAGTTCAGTGGAGAGATCCACCTCCCCGACCTCCTTCAATACACGCTGACGCAACGCAAGACCGCGCAAGTCGTCCACGTTGCGGCGCAGGGTCTGCTCGTCGTAGGCGCCACCGTCGATGTAGTGGAACAGGAACGGCGGCAGCCGGCGTTGCGCAGCCGCGCGGTAATCGAGGGCGGAGGAAATGATCATGGCGACGAACTCTGCTACGCCACCACGCGGCACGCAATACTCGGAGCCTGCTCTCAGGTATCCGCGACCACCGTGCCCTGATGGAACACGATCTTCCAGCCGTCCGCATCGCGGCGCCAGATCGTGGCGCGGCGCGTCACGCGTTCGCCCTGGCGCAAGGTGTAGGTCAGCAGATAGACCGCTTCGGCAAGCTGGCGGCAGTGGAAGTCGCCGGTTTCATACGGATCGGGCTGCGGGTTGCGTTGGCGTTCGTCGAGGACGTCGAGCACGTGCTCGCGGCTGTAGCGGTTGCCGGAAGCGCCCACCTCCCAGAAATCCTCCGCCGTCATGGCAAGGTGGTCGGTGCGAGTCGCGCCGAATTCCGGACGATGGAAGATCGGTTCGCGCCGGCGCAGTTCGTCCAGCACGGGCAGCAACGCCGGATCAGTGCGCAGCTCGGGTTCGCGGCTCATGCGGCTGGCTCCCCATGACATTCCCGTTCTGGCGTCGTGCCCGCGAAAGCGGGCATCCATTTTCGAATACGCCGGAGATCCACATGGACGCCCGCTTTCGCGGGCACGACGTCAACACACATTACGCTCATCGACGAGCGGCGCGAAGAACGCCTCTGCATCCACCAGTTCGCGGGTGCGCGGCATCGGCGGCAGGCTGGCGAGGAACAGCTTGCCGTAACCCTTGGTGGCGAGGCGCGGATCGCACAACACCAGGACGCCGCGGTCGGTGACGCTGCGGATCAAGCGGCCGGCCCCCTGTTTCAGCGCGATGGCCGCGGCGGGCACCTGCCAACCCATGAATGGATTGATGCCCTGCTGTTCCAGCGCTTCCAGCCGCGCGACCAATACCGGATCGTCGGGTGCGGCGAACGGCAGCTTGTCGATCACCACCACGCTGAGCGCGTCGCCGGCCACGTCCACACCTTCCCAGAAACTCGCCGCGCCCAGCAGCACACCGTGCCCCGAATGGCGGAAATCCTCCAGCAGCTGGTGGCGCGGCGCCGTACCCTGCACGAACAGCGGCCACGGCACGCGTTCGGCCAACAGTTCGGCGGCGCGACGCAACGCGCGATGCGAAGTGAACAGCAGGAAGGCACGGCCGTTCGATGCCTGCAACACCGGCAGCACGACATCGAGCACGCGCTCGGTGTAGTCGCGCGCAGCGGGATCAGGCAGGCCTTGGGGCATGTAGCACAGAGCCTGCTTCGCATAGTCGAACGGACTTTCCAGCAACAGCGCCTGCGGCTCGTCCAACCCGAGCTGGCGTGCGAAGTGCTCGAACCGGCCGGCCACCGACAGCGTGGCCGAGGTGAACACCCAGGCGGCCTCGCTGCGTTCGCGCATCGCTCGCAGCGGCGCGGCGAGATCCAGCGGCGTGGCGTGCAACGCGAATCCGCGCGGGAAGAGTTCGTACCAGCGCACGTCGCGATCGGACGCCTGCTCGAGGATGCGCTCCAGCCGTTCGGCCAGCATCGCCGCCCGCTCATATGCATTGGCGAAACCGCGCGAGCGCTCGGCCTGCGAAGCGAGCAGGTCAGCCAGCGTGCTCAGCAGGTCACCTACTTCGCGCAGCCCGTCGTGCACCTCGCCCGATCCTTCCAGGGCGGCGAACGTGCCGCGCAGCCCCAACGGTTCCATGGCGAGGCGCAGCTTGCGCAATGCCTCCTGCAGCGCCTCCACCGGCTCCAGCAGCAAGCCGATGGCGCCGGTGACGCCGCTGCATTCGCGCAGGCTGTCCTGCGCGAGGTCCCCGAGCTGGCGCGCGCTCACGCTTTGCGAGAAGAATTGCCCGGCAAGCTCGGGCACCTGGTGCGCCTCGTCGAGGATGAAGGCCGCCGCGCCTGGCAGGATCTCGCCGAAGCCTTCCTGCTTGAGCGCAAGGTCGGCGAACAGCAGGTGATGGTTCACCACCACGAGATCGGCTTCCTGCGCTTCGCGACGTGCCTTGAACACGTGGCAATCGTCGTAGAACGGGCACTCCACGCCCAGGCAGTTCTCCGGCGTGGAGGTGACCCGCGGCCACAGCGGCGATTCCTCCGGCACCTCGGCCAGTTCCATGCGGTCGCCGCGTCGCGTACGCGCCGACCACGCACGTATCGTCGCCAGTTGCGCGGCCTGTGGCTTGTCGAAGCTCGCGCCTTCGCGCACGGTCTGGTCGAGCCGGTACAGGCACAGGTAGTTCGCGCGCCCCTTCAGCAGTGCCGTCTTTAGTCGTAGGCCGAGCACGGAGACCACCTTCGGCAGGTCGCGAAAGTAAAGCTGGTCCTGCAGCGCCTTGGTGCCGGTGGAAACGATCACCCGCTCGCCCGAGCGCAGCGCGGGCACAAGGTAGGCGTAGGTCTTGCCGGTACCGGTACCGGCCTCGGCGATCAGCGTCTCGCGCCCGGCGATGGCCTGCGCCACGGCCTCGGCCATCGCCTGCTGTACGGCACGCGGCGCGAAGTTCGGCAGTTCGCGCGCGAACGGGCCATCGGGGCCGAGCAACGCGGCGGCGTCGATATCGTCGTGATCAATCATCTGCGCCAGTATCGCCGCAGCGGCTGCGCCTGCAAATGCGCGGTGTGCGCGGACTGTCCCTCGAAGCGGCGGAAGTCCTCCAGCAACCCGGCGGTGCGGGGGCACCGCCGGGTTGCCGGAAAAGCGCCATCCCGACGCAGACCTGCATGCTCGCGGGGCAAGGCATGCATACCACTCCAAGCCGTCGGGTCGGCGGCGTGTTCACGAACGCCCCTGCTCCTGAGCGCCACAGACGGTGGCGACAGCCTCGGGATACCCGAACCATCGACGACCGCAGCGACGCATTCCGACCCGTCTCAGGTAGTCAGACGTTTGAGGGACGGAAAATTGAAATGGCAACCTTCCGGCCGATGAAACGGCCACAGCCCAGGCCCGGACCGGTCACTCGCGACCACATGGCCTGAGCACCTGTTCAAAGTCTCTTGCGGCCCGCGCCGGAAGCTGTCTGCACGCAACCCGAGAAAGAGCGGACGCGTGAGCATCCGTCCATGACCGAGCGATGACGCCGACCTGTGCGCAAAGAGACCTGCCCTCCCCGGTGAACTGGAACCCCCAGTTTCCAGATACGGCGCGGCGTGAGCGTCCGGTCTATCGCATGGGCGGCAGCGGCTCCAATACGTCGACACAACTGCTTGCAGCTCCGGCGGATTGAACCTGGCCTTTTTGGGGGGCCACCTTGCCTGACTCCGGGCGTCCTGCCCTCCGCCCTTCGGGCCGGTTTCGCCGTTCGCCACCGCTCGTGCGGTGGCGTGGGTCAGCAAGGAAAGGGGACTCGGCGAAGGCAGGCGAACGAAACCGCCATGTTCCTTGCGACAGCGAGGAAGATCTCCCCGTCGAAACAAAGGTCTTGAACGGACCCTAAGAGCCTGCCCGATAGATCAGAACCGATTGACGCCTTGCACATGGCACTTCGGCAACCACTTTTCCGCAGTGTCGAAGCCTGTGTCGTCGCCGGCTTCCTTGCGCAGTTGCGCGATGGTTTCCCAGTTGCGCGCGCACAGCGGACCGAACTTGGGACCCACCGTCCACGAATGCTGCGCGAGCTTCTGCGCCATGTCGTAGTCGTGCTGGTATATCGCCACTTCGGCGCGGTCCTGCAGCAGATCGGGCGAATTCGGGCTTTGCTTGATCGCCTGGTCGAGCGTGGCTGCGGCCGTATCGTAATGACCGGCCTGCACGCTGGCCTCGGCGGCCTGTTGCCACGCGGAAATGCCCGGGTCGGCCAAGGGCTGCACCGCGATCACGGATTGTTCGCGGTCGCCCGCGGCGCGGATGGCCGCGACCATGCTCGCAGGCGAGACCGCGGGATGCCTGGGTGCCTCGACCGGCGCTTCCGTGGCACAGGACGCCAGCAGGACCGCGGCCAACGGCAAGCACCACGCACGCGTGGATCGAAGAACAGTGGCCATATCAGTTTCCGTTGGGGAGGGGTTGGACGGCCGCAGGCGGCGCGGCTGGGCTGGGCGGAGCGGCACTCGACGATGAACCTGCCGGGCCGGTACCGCCGAACAGACTTTGCCAGAAGCCGCAACCTTCGACATCGCCAGGCAATGAACCGGCCACCACCGGCACCTGCTTCGCGCCCGTACACTGCGGCTCGGTGGGCTTGCCGTCGGCGGGGTTGATCCACGCCATCTGCAGGCCATCGCCGAGCGTGACCGGCAGTGGCCGGGTAGGCAGCTTGGCGAACAGGTTGCGCCACACCGGCAGCGCACCGGTGGCGCCGAACAGGTGGGCAGGCTTGTTGTCGTCGCGGCCCAGCCAGAACACCGCGAGATGGTCGCCGGTGAAGCCTGCGAACCAGCTGTCGCGCAAGTCGTTGCTGGTACCGGTCTTGCCGGCGACGTGCAGCGAGGCCAGGCTGGAATCGCCCAGCGAGTGCGCGGTGCCGTACAGCGCCACCTGCTGCATCGCCCAGGTGACAAGTCGCACTGCCGGCTGGTATTCGCCCGCGCCCGCCTTCACCTCGTAGCGCTTGATGGTGTTGCCGTTGCCGTCCACCACGCCGCGCACGGCGAGCAGCGGCAGCGCATGACCGTCGGAGGCGATGTACTCGTACATCTGCGCCACCTGCAGCGGCGAGAGATCCAGCGCGCCGATCAGCAGCGAAGGGCCGGAGTTGACGTTCTCCAGGCCGAAGGATTGCAGGAACCCGCGGATACGCGGCAACCCCACCGCGAGCCCGAGGCGGATGCTCGCGAGGTTCCACGACTGCGCCAGCGCCTCCACCATCGGCACCATGCCGTGGCTCTGGTTGTCGTCGTTGTGCGGCTCCCACAATGTGCCGTTCTGCATGCGCATGCTGATCGGGCTGTCGTCCAGCGCCGTGGCAAGATTCCAGCGCGAGGGATCGGTGAGCGCGACGAGGTAGACGAAGGGCTTGATGGTGGAACCGATCGGCCGCTGCGAATCCAGCGCGCGGTTGAAGCCCTGGTCGCCGGCGAACTTGCTGCCCACGATGGCCAGCACGCTGCCGTCGTGGGCGTCGGTGACGACGCCGGCCGCCTGGATCGGATCGGCACGCTTGCCCAGGCTCTTCATCGTCGCATCCACCGCCTGCTCGCTGTAGAGCTGCGCGGCCGGGTCCAGCGTGGTGAAGATCGACAGGTTGCCTGCGCGCAGCGTGTCCTCGTCGAAGTCGCTGGTGATCTGCTGGCGCACCAGCTGCATGAAGGCGGGGAAACGGTTGTGCGGCAACTGGCCGTCCTGGATCACGCCCAGCGGCGTGGCCTGCGCGGCCTTGGCCTGGTCGGCCGTGAGCAGTCCGGTGTCGACGAACTCCTGCAGCACCAGGTTGCGCCGCGTCAGCGCGCGGTCAGGGTAACGGCGCGGGTCGTAATAGCTCGGCCCCTTCACCAGGCCCACCAGCATGGCGATCTCCTGCGGGCGCAGGTCGCGCAATTGACGGCCGTAGTAGAACTCCGCCGCCGCCGCGAAGCCGTGTACCGCCTGGCCGCCCTGCTGGCCAAGGAAGACCTCGTTGACGTAGGCCTCGAGGATGCGGTCCTTGCTGTAGTGCATCTCCAGCAGCATCGACATCAGCGCCTCGTTGATCTTGCGCTTGAAGGTCTGCTGGCGCGAAAGGAACAGATTGCGTACCAGTTGCTGGGTCAGCGTGGAGGCGCCCTGCACGGTATGGCCGGCGCGCAGGTTGGCGAACATGGCGCGCAGGATCGCGCTGAAGTCGATGCCGATGTTGTGCTTGAAGTCGCGGTCCTCGACCGCCTGCAGGCCTCCCACCAGCAATGGCGGCAAATCGGCGAGATGCACGATGCGCCTGTCTACCTGGTCGGCGCCATACACCGTGGCGATGCGCGCCGGGTCGAGGTGGGTGAGGTCGATGGCCTTGCCGTTGCCCAGGTCGCGCACCGACGCGATGACGCCCTTGCCCAGCAGCACCTCGATGCGCTTGGGCAGCTCGCCGCCTTCCGGCCCCGCATAGCCGCGGGAGGAAATCGTGTAGTGCGAACCCTTCATCGCCCAGCTGCCCGCCACCTGGCCGGCAATGTCCTGGGTGTAGCCGGCGAAGGTGAGCTCGAGCTGCAGCGTCTCCGCCGTCATCGGCTCGCCCGCCACCAGCGGCAGCGGTCGCGCGAACACGCGCGTGGGCACGGCGAACACCAGGTCGTTGAAGCGCTCCTGCACGCGCTTGTTCAACACCAGCGTGTACGGCAGCACGAAGCCGACGAACAGGCCGAGACAGACCCAGAAAGGAATGCGCAACCAGGGCCAGCAGGCTTGGAAGATCAAGCGGAGGCGATTCAGCAACGCAGGAGATCCAGGGGACGGAGGCTTGGATGATAGGGCCTGCCGCCCGGCGCGGATATGAACGGGGCGGGCGCTTTTGGGGACAATACCGCGGTCAGGGGCCGCTTCTTTGGCTCGTCATTCCTGCGAAAGCAGGACAGCGCGCAGAACGCCCAGAGGGCGGCCCCGCAGGGGCGAGCGCAGCGAGTCACAGTGTCTTTGGCTTTCAAACGACAAAGTCACTGGACCCCAGCTTTCGCTGGGGCGACGGAAATTTCCGAGGCTTCCAAAAGCACCCTGCCTGATTTGCTGATATTGCCTGCGGCAATATCAGCCAGCCTTGTCGCCTGCCTTGTGCGCAATCCACGCGCCGACCACGGCCGAAACGTAGGGAATCGACTGCGCGGTGAGGATGAACATCCACAAGGTGCCTTCGATGTAGCGGGTACCGTAGCCGTGCGCCATGCCGATCACGCACAGCGCCAGCGCCACCGCCATCAGCATTTCCTCGCGCACCGGCGCAAAGGCGGCGAAGCTGCTGCCGCCCATGCGCCGGCTCTTGGCGGTCACCACGAACGAGGTCTTCTCGCGGGTGAGACCGTGCAGGATGCCGCGTGCGATGGCATGCGAAAGGCTCATGCTGGCCAGCGAGGCCATCAGCGTGTCGTACCAGCCGCAGGGTACGCGGGCGCGGTACAGCACGACGCCGAAGATCGCCTTGGCGAAGAAGAAGCCGATCACCGGGACCAGGAACAGCTGCATGGGCAGGCTGAAGTACTGCGGAAGCGCCACCATGCCCGCGGTCCAGAACAGCGCCATCAGGGTGAAGATCAGGTGCAGCGCGTCGGCGAACCAGCTGAACCAGCCGGTGAGGAAGTGGAAGCGCTGGCCGCTGGAAAGCGGCCCCTTCCTGACCATCCAGTTCCAGCGGCCCTTGAGGATCTGCATCGCGCCGAAGGCCCAGCGGTAGCGCTGGCTCTTGTACGCCTTGAAGTCGGCGGGCGTGAGGCCCTTGCCCATCAGCTCGTCCACGTACACCAGCTCGTAGCCGGCGTGCATCAGGCGCAGGCCGAGTTCCGCGTCCTCGCAGATCGTCCACTCCGACCATCCGCCGGTGCCTTCCAGCGCGGTACGGCGCACCATGGTCATGGTGCCGTGCTGGATGATGGCGTTGCGCTCGTTGCGGTGGTGCATGCCGATGCGGAAGAAGCCGTCGAACTCCCACGCGGTCATGCGGCGGAAACGGTTGTGCTCGAAGTCGCGGTGCGCCTGCGGGCACTGCACCACCGCCACCTTGGGGTCATGGAAGTAACCGGTGAGCGTGGCCAGCCAGTCGTGGCGCACCACGTAGTCGGCGTCGATCACCGCCACCACGTCGGCCTCGGGCGAGGTTTCCTTCAAACCGAAGTTCAGCGCGCCGGCCTTGAAGCCCGGCCACGGTTCCAGGTGGAAGAAACGGAAGCGCTTGCCCAGCTTCTCGCAGTATTCCTTCACCGGACCCCACACCGCCGGGTCCTTGGTGTTGTTGTCGATCACCAGGACTTCGTAGTTCTCGTAATCCAGCTCGGCCAGCGAGTCCAGCGTGACGATCACCATGTCCGGCGGCTCGTTGTAGCAGGCCAGGTGGATCGATACGAAGGGCTGCTTCTCGGGCGTGTCCGGCCGCAACATGCCGGCGTGGCGCACCCACCCGCGCCGCCACAGCACCTCGGTGAACTCGAAGCCGTTGATCAGCAGGATGGCGAGGATGGCGATCTGCGCCGGGAACAGCAACACCAGCATCGTCCAGTCCACCCAACTCAGGTAGAACTGCAGCGGCAGCGTCGCCGACCACACGACCAGTCCGCAAGCCAGCTGGATCAGCGCGCAGAAGAAGAAGCGCCCCATCAGTTTGAAGCGCGCATAGCGCCGCGCGAACCACACCATCGGCCACAGCGCCAGCAGGCTCGCCACCAGGGCCTTCCACGGCCACGCGGTGTCCTCGGTCACCGGGCCGGTGAACGGGAACTTCGGCTGGCGGTCGGCGCTGAACATGCCCCAGTAGGCGCCGGTGCGCCCTTCGCCCAAGCCTTCCTTCCACGGCTGGTCGAAGGCCTCCATCACGTAGTACTCGATGTGGTCGCGCTTGGCCACATTGAACCACTGACGCAGGAAGATCGCCTCGTTCGACACCGAGGGATAGGCATACTTGACGCGGTCGCCGTTGGAGGGCCAGCCGATCTCGCCGATCACGATGTGCTTGTCGGGGAACATCTTGCGCAGTGTTTCGTAACTGCCCAGCGTCGCGGCGAGCGCCGGGAAGCGATCCAGCCCATTGCCGTTGCCGGTCAGCGGAATGCCGTTCCAGTACGAGAACAGTTGCACGGTGATGAAATCCACGTGCTGCGCCAGTTCGGGGTACTTCTCCCAGATGTAGTCCGGCTCGGCGGTGGACACCGGCTGATGCAGCGCAGCACGCACGCGGTCCAGGTAGGCCATCAACTGCTCGGGCGGGACGTTGTTGCGGAACAGCACCTCGTTGCCCACCAGCACGCGGTTGATGGTGCCGGGGTAGCGTCGCGCCTGCGCGATCAGCGCATTGATCTCGGCATCGTTGTTGTCCAGCCGCGTGTCGATCCACGCACCGGCCAGCACCTTCAGTCCCTCGCGCTCCGCCAGCCGCGGCACCTGCGGAGCTTGCAGCATCGAGTAAATGCGGATGTTCGGACTGTACTGGCGCACCAGCTTGAGATCGCTCTCGATCTGCTCATCGCTGGGGAACTTGTCGTGCAACGGGTCCTGGTAGCGCTGGTACGGCTCGAAGGCGAAACCGCTGATGGGGCCGTGCCAGTCCTCGGGGCCATGCGGCCGGTTGCCCGCCCACCACAGACCGATGTTGAGCGCGGCCACCACCAGGGCCAGCAGAATGGCAACAAGCAGCGAAGGACGGCGGTGGAGATTGGAAGGACTGGCGCTCAAGAAAATCCCCGTGGGCGCCACTCCGGGCGCGGACCTAACCCTGTGAGCTTAACCAATGCGTGCCGGCTGCCTCAATAAATGGCGGCCACGGCGGTCAGCGCAAGCTCAGGCCTGTACCGCCGAGATGCGCAGCGTCCATGCCAGCGAGCCTGCCAGTTGCCGGCGCACCGCCGGCGGCAAGATGACCTCGACGCCATCGCTTCCCTGCTTCCACGTCAGCTCGCCATCCGCGCCCAGCACTTGCAGACGCGCGCCCTGTGCAGGTTGCAGCGAGCGCAGCGTGATGTTCGCCGGTGGCTCGTGCTCGCCTTCGTCGGCCAGCCAGATCGCATTGACGCCGCCGTCCTTGCCCTGGGTGAAGCGGAACTGGCCTTCGCCGTAGGGAGCGATGGCCCGGCTGCCGTGGATGGCGGAGCCGTTGACCTGCATCCATGAACCGATGGCCTTCAGCCGGTCCAATGCTTCCGCCGGCAGCTGGCCGTCGGGCTGCGGGCCGACGCCCAGCAGCAGATTGCCGCCCTTGGCGACGATGCCGACCAGGGTATGCACCAGTTCGCGCGGCGATTTGTACTTGTCGTGCGGACTCCACGACCAGGAGCCGCCTGCCGTCATGCAGGTCTCCCACGGGTACGGCAGCGGCTTGTCCGGCACCGTCTGCTCGGGTGTGCGGTAATTCTCGTAAGGCCCGCTGACGTCGCGGTCGACCAGCACGATGCCCGGCTGGTTGCGCCGCGCGATGGTGGCCAGCCCCGGCATGTCGATGTCCTGCGACCACCGCACGTCCATGCTGTAGGCCTTGGCGTCGGGATGACTGTTCGCGTTTACCCAGCCGGCATCCAGCCACATCAGGTCGATGCGGCCGTACTGCGTGGTGAGTTCGTTGATCTGCGCGTGGGTGAAATCGACGAAGCGCTTCCACAGCTGCGGGTACTTGCCCACGTCGTAATTGTTGTTGCGCGTCGGCGTGGCCCAGAGCGGCGACCAGTAGTCCGGGTGGTGCCAGTCGGCCTTGGAGAAATACGCGCCGATGCCGAAGCCGCGTTGGCGGAACGCATCGAACACGGCCTTGGCGATGTTGGCGCGCGGGCTGGCGTGGTACGGCACATCGGGCGCGGTGACGCGGTAATCGGTCTGCGCGGTGTCGAACATGCAGAAACCGTCGTGGTGCTTGGTGGTGAACACCAGGTAGCGCATGCCGGCGGAGTGCGCGGCCTCCGCCCATCTCGCCGGATCGAACTTCGCCGGATTGAACTGCGTGCGCAGTTGCTCGTAGCGCTGCTTCCACTCCACGTAGCCGATGCCGCCGGGACGCTTGATCCAGTCCTCCGAGCACAGCGTCCATGACTCCACGATGCCGAGCACGCTGTAGATGCCCCAATGCAGGATGAGGCCAAACTTCCAGTCCGACCACTGCGCCAGTTTTTCCTTCACCAGCGGATCGGTGACCGGCACGTAATCGTCGCCTGTGGGCCTGGCATGTTCCTGCTGCGCGACCTGTGCCCCGGCCTTGGCCTGGTCATGGCCGAAACCCTCGCCGAGCGGCGACAGCAGGGCCAGCGCTCCAACACCTTGCAACATGCGGCGGCGGGTGACCATGGGCGACTCCTCGTTACGGTGACGGCAAAGGCCCAAGTCTTGCACAGGCGTCGCGCCGACAGCAGCGCCCTGCCACAGGTCATGCTTGACATCGAATCATGTGTATCGTTGTATTAATACACATGGATGCCTCACTGCTCACCATTCAACCGAACGCCCCCGAGCCGATCTATCGGCAGATCGTGGAGCAGTTGCGCCGGCTGATCGCCAGCGGCCAGCTCGCCACGGGCGACCTGCTGCCTTCCGTGCGCGAGGTGGCCGGCTTCCACGCCATCAACCCGATGACCGTATCGCGGGCCTACGGCCTCGCCGAGACCGAGGGGCTGCTCGAACGCCTGCGCGGCAAGGGCATGGCGGTGGCCGCCACGCGCCGCGCCACCCAAAGCGAGAACCAGCGCCTTGCCTTGCTGGAACCACAGCTGCAGGAACTCGCCCGCCACGCACGCGAACTGGAACTGCCGGTCGAGCCGGTGTTGCGTCGGCTGAACAAATTGCTCGGGGACTGAGATGCTGGCCACGCTCGCCATCGCCGCGCTGGTGCTCTACCTGCTGGTCGCCGAACCGTTGCCGGGAGGCCGCGGCCATCGCCGCCTGCTCGCCTGGCTGTACTGGTCCACCGACAGCCTGCTGCCGATGCAGCTGCACGTGCTGATCGACCGGCGCGCTGCCTTCGTGCACGCACCGGTTCCATCCAACCAACGATCGTCTGCGAGGGAAAGGGCATGAACGCCGTACCGAAGGAAATCGCACAGGCCGTCGCACCGCTTGCCGCGCACGGCCTCACACACAGCTACGAGGGCAGCAGCGTGCTGCGCGGCGTGGATCTCGCGCTGGAACCCGGCAGCGTGCTGGGCCTGATCGGGCGCAACGGCGCGGGCAAGTCCACGCTGATCCGCGCGATGCTGGGCCTGCTGCAGCCGTTGTCCGGCAGCGCCTTCGTATTTGGCGAACCGGCACTGCAGCTTGGCGACGACGCCAAGGCGCGCCTCGCCTATGTGCCGCAACAGCCCGAGGCGCTGGCGTGGCTCACCGCACAACAGATGCTGGATTACGTCGGCCGGTTCTATCCGCGCTGGGACGAGGGATTCGCGCACAGGACGCTGGAACGCTGGAAGCTCCAGCCGAACAAGCTGCTGGGCAAGCTCTCGCCCGGCGAACGCCAGCGCGTGGACCTGATCCGCGCACTGGCCTCGCAGCCGGAACTGCTGGTGCTGGACGAGCCCGCCGCCGCGCTCGATCCGGTGGCTCGCCGCGAACTGCTGCGCGAAGTGGCGCTGCGCGCAGGCGAAAGTGGCACCACCGTACTGTTCTCCACACACATTGTTTCCGACCTGGAGCGTGTGGCCTCGGAAATCGCTTTCCTGCACGAAGGGCGCCTGCTCTTGCGCTGCGGCGTGGACGAAACCAAGGAGCGCTACGCCCGCCTGTGGCTGCCCGCCGCGAAGAGCGCCGCCGCGCCCGCGCAGACCTTGAGCCGTCGCCGCCACGACGACGGCAGCCTCAGCCTGGTGGTGGAGCGCGATGCGCAAGGCCGCTGGCCCGAAGCCGCCGACCTGCCCGGCGCACGCATCGATGCGCTGGGTCTGGAAGACCTGTTCGTGGAGATTGCGGAGTGAATTCCGACGCCGCCATCAACGTCGTTCGCATCGAACGCAAAATGCGTGGGAGGCAGCACATGCCACTGATAGACATCTTGATGGTGCCCTGGCGCTCGGCCAGTCGCGCATTGCGCTGGCTGTCGCTGGCCATCGTGATTGCCTGCGCGCTGTGCGCGGCCGCGATCGGCTTGCATATGCGCTTTTCCGATCGCTGGTGGCTAGGCAGCTGCCTGATCTACTGCGTCGGCGCGGGTTACGCGTGGGCATTCTGGCTCTCGACGTCGCTGCTGCTGGCCATCGACGCCCGCAAACTGCGATTGCCCGGCATGCAGCGCGCCGTGCATGCCAGCGTGCTGCTTTACGGCTCTCTCATGATAGGCCTGCCCACACTCGTGATTGGTGCGCCAAGTGCGCACGCGTGGCAGGTCCTGCTGCTGGCGACACTGGCGGTGACCGGAGGCCTTGCCTTCGTGTTGCTGCCGCGCTGGTGTGCGATGGTGGTCGGCTTCCTGCCCGCACTGGGCACGAGCGCACGCTATTTCTTCCAGTTGCCATCGCTGTCCGACCCGCGCTGGCTGGACTGGGGCGCGCTGGCGCTGGCCGTGCTGCTGATCGTGGACGTGCTGCGCTGGCGCCAACTGCTGCACGGCGATACCGACAACGAACTGGGCTTCGGCAGCGCGATGGTGCTGCAGTTCCGTCGACAGGGCACGCTGAACAACTGGAACGGTCTGCAACAGCTCGACAGCGGGCAGATGATCCGCCAGCGTCCGGACTGGATGCAGCCGCGCGCAGATCTGCGCCGCACCGGGCCGCAATCCACCGTGCGCTCACTGCGCGTGGCGCTGGGCGGCTGGTATATGCCCAAAACGATGGCCGGCCATCTGCGCGCATCGGCGCCGGTGCTGCTGCCTGTCCTGCTGATGGTTCCGGTGATGGCGCTGATGTTTGCCGGAAATCATCGCGCCGATGCCCCGAACATCGCCTTGATCGGTTTCGGCGCCGGCCTGGTGTGGTGCGTACTGTTCGGAGGCCTGATGCTTGCCGCCATGGCCACGGTGCTGATACGCCAGCGCTGGCAGCGCACCAATGCCGAACTGCCGCTGCTGGCCTTGCTGCCGGGACTGGGCGATGGGCAATACCTGCGACACAGCTTGCTGCGCGCAGCACTCACCATTCCACTCCTGACGCAACTCCTGCTGTCGGCGATCCTGTTGATCGCTGCACTGGCGGCCGCGCGCTTCATGCATCTGGACAGACTCACCCTGCTGCTGATTGCACTGCCCCAGTTCGCCGCCGCCGGCACGATGGTCGTGCAGGTGCTGTGCACGCTGGGCGGCCGCAAACTGCCGACCTGGATCGAATGGCTGGTCTACGTTCCGCTCTTCGTGTTGTTTTTCCTCAGCATCTTCGTCCCGGCCACCGCGATGGGCAAACATCCCTGGCAGGGCGCCGACCTCACCCAATCCTTGCTGCTTGCCGCCTGGGCGGTGATGGCGATGGTGCTGGCATGGATCGGCCGCCGTGGCTGGCAGGGCCTGCTGGCGCGACCGCATCCGTTCATGTCGAATTGACCACTATCCGCGATATTCGCTCCGCTCATTGCCGCACCGGGACGCGAGGCCCGCGTCCGCCTTCTCGAACGACACCAGGAAGCACGATGAAGAAACAAGCCCTGCGACTGGCCGCCGCCATCGGCCTTGCTCTCGCCTCCGCCAGTGCGACGGCCGCGACCGGCGACTCCGACGTCACCCGCGCCACCCTGGACAACGGCCTGCGCGTGGTGATCGTGCGCGACACGCTGGCACCGGTGATCACCACGGAGATGAACTATCTCGCCGGCTCCGACGAGGTACCGGATGGCTTCCCCGGCACCGCGCACGCGGTGGAACACATGATGTTCCGCGGCAGCCCCGGTCTCAGCAAGGACCAGCTTGCGGCGATCGCGGCGAACATGGGCGGCGCATTCAATGCGGACACCACGCAGAGCGTGACGCAGTATTACTTCGTGGCGCCGTCGCAGGACCTCGACGTGGCGCTGCACGTGCAGAGCCTGCGCATGCGCGGCGTGGACATGGACGCGAAGGAATGGGACAAGGAACGCGGCGCGATCTCGCAGGAAGTCTCGCGCGACCTCTCCAGCCCCGACTTCAAGTTCTACACCCAGCTGCTGGGGCAGATGTTCTCCGGGACGCCCTACGCGCACACGCCGCTGGGCACGCGCGACTCGTTCGACAAGACCACGGCGGCGATGCTGAAGAACTTCCACGACACCTGGTACGCGCCGAACAACGCCATCCTGGTGATCGCGGGCGATGTCGACCCCGTCGCCACGCTGGCCAAGGTGAAGCAGGAGTTCGGCGACATCGCGCGCAAGACGCTGCCCGCGCGCCCCGCGTTCGACTTCCGGCCGGTAACCGCCAAAACCGTGCAATTGCCCACCGATGCGCCTTACGGCTCGGTATACCTGGGTTATCGCCTGCCCGGCCTCACCGCGAAGGACCACGCCACCGCGATGGTGCTGAGCGGCGCACTGGGTTCGCAGCGCGCTGCGCTCGCCGGCATGCGCTTCGACGGCACCGCGCTGTTCGGCGGCTTCTTCGACCAGTCCATGCCGCAGGCAGGCGTGGGCATGGCCGTGGGCATCTTCCCCAAGGGCGGCAACCCGCAGCCCGTCCTCGCGAAGATGCAGTCCATCCTCGCCGAAGCGGCGGCCAAGGGCATCGACCCCGCGCTGGTGGAGGCGGCCAAGCGCAAGGCCATCGCTGCGCTGGAGTTCAAGAAGAACTCGGTGGACGGGCTTGCTAATGCATGGTCGAGCGCGCTGGCCTTCGAGGATGCCGAATCACCGGACGCCATCAAGGCCGCCATCGAGGCGGTGACGCCCGACGCGGTGAACGCACTGGCCAGGCAGACCTTCGACCCCGCGCACGCGATAACCGCCATCCTCACGCCGGAAAGCTCGGGCAAGCCGGTGGCCGGCAAGGGCTTTGGCGGCGCGGAAAGTTTCGCCTCCACACCCGACAAGCCCGTGCAACTGCCGGCGTGGGCGGAGCAGGCCTTCGCCAAGCTGGAAGTGCCGAAGTCTTCGTTGAAGCCGGTGTCGTACACCATGCCGAACGGCCTCAGGCTGATCGTGCAGCCGGAAACCATCAGCGACACCGTGGAACTTTTCGGCAGCATCAAGACCAACCAGGACCTGCAATCGGCCAAGGGCGACGAGGGCGTGGCCGACGTGCTGGAGGATCTCTTCCCGTTCGGCACCGAGCACCTGAACCGCCTGCAGTTCCAGGAGGCGCTGGACGCGATCAGTGCACACGTGAGCGCGGGATATGATTTCTCGCTATCCGTGCCGTCTGCGCACTTCGCCGAAGGCGTGAAGCTGCTGGCCGACAATGAACTGCACCCTGCGCTGCCCGCGCAGGCCTTTCCGGTGGTGCAGCAGCAGACGGCGGGCGTGCTCGCCGGCCAGTTGCAGTCGCCGGACTTCCTGCTGCAGCTGGGCCTGGACAAGGCTCTGTTGCCGGCGAATGATCCACAGCTGCGCTATCCCACGCCGCAAAACGTGATGGCGCTGACCCTGGACAAGGTGAAGCAGTACTACGCGCAGACCTTCCGCCCCGACCTCGCCACCATCGTGATCGTGGGCAAGGTCGATCCCGCGCAAGCGAAGCAGGTGATCGAGCAGGCCTTCGGCGACTGGAAGGCCGCAGGCGCCAGGCCCGACACCGACTACGCCGCCGTGCCTGCGAACCAGCCCGGCAAGCTGCACGTGCCCGACACCAGCGCGGTGCAGGACAGCGTCGACATGGCGCAGACCATCGCCGTCACCTACGACGACCCCGCGCGCTTCGCCATCAACCTCGGCAACCAGGTGCTGGGCGGCGGCTTCTACGCCTCGCGGCTCACCCGGGACCTGCGCGAGAAACACGGCCTGGTCTACACCGTGGGCGTGGGCCTGGACACCGACAAGCACCGCAGCACCTACAAGGTGTCTTTCGGCTGCGACCCCGACAAGGTCGGCGCGGCCAGCGGGCTGGTGGTGCAGGATCTCAAGCAGATGCAGCAGCAGCCAGTGACCGACACCGAGCTCATGCAGGCCAAGGGCATCCTGCTGCGCCGCATTCCGCTGGGCGAATCCAGCTTCGGCGGCATCGGCAGCCAGTTGCTAACGCTTTCGCAGCAGGGCAAGCCGCTGGATGCGATGACCATCGCGGGCCAGCACTACCTCGAACTCACCGCGCCGGAAGTGCAAAAGGCCTTCGCCAAGTATGTGCGTCCGGATGGCCTGGTCACTGCGGTGAAGGGGCCGGCACCGAAGAATTGATCGCCCGGCTGCAGGAGTGCACCCTGTGCGCGATTGCCTTGTGCTCCGATCGAAGTGCAAAGGCATTCGCACGCAGGGTGCGCTCCTACAGGTTTACTTGAGCAGCGAGCGCAACATCCACGCGGTCTTTTCGTGCGCCTTCAGGCGACCGGTGAGCATGTCGGCGCTGCCTTCGTCGCCGGCCTTGTCGGCCACCTTGATCGCGGCGCGCGCGGTGTTCGCCACGATCTCGTGGCCTTCGACCAGCTGGTTCACCATCTGCTTCCACTCCGGCACGCCGGATTCTTCCTTGATCGAGCTGAGCTTGGCGAACTGGCTGTAGGAGCCGGGGGCGAACACATCCAGCGTGCGGATGCGCTCGGCGATTTCGTCGGCGGCCAGCCACAGTTCGTTGTACTGCGCCTCGAACATCGCGTGCAGGCTGTTGAACTGCGGACCGGTGACATTCCAGTGGAAGCTGTGGGTCTTGAGGTAAAGCGAATAGGTATCGGCCAACAGCTTGGACAACTGCTTGGCGATCGCTTCGCGACTCTTCTTCGCGATGCCGATGTTCGAGGCCATGGTGTTCTCCCTTGCGATGAGTGATGGAAGCACGGTAGCGGTGCGCCGACCGCGTTGGAAATGAATCCTTGCAATGCGGTCGATAGCAGGAGCCTATCGAGCGTTACGTAAGGAGTTCGTCATTCCGGCGCGGGCTGGAATCCGGCGATGTCGGCGCGTGTCCGAGCCTCACCACCATTGGATGATTCGCTGTGCTCACCTCTACGCGGCCGCCCTGTGGGCGTTCTGCGCGCCACGCGCTTGTCCGGCCTGCGCCGGGATGACGAGAAAAAACCAGCCGTTATCATGTGCGGCTCAATGAACGACACGAACCGCCCGCCGCCCACCCAGCCCACGCTGCGCGACCTGCGTCGCGCGCTCGACGGCGCGTGCAGCCGCGACTTCGGCCGCCTGCTGGGACGCTGGCGCGGGCTGTCCAGGCACGCCGACGAGAAGAAGCTGGCGACCCTGGTCGCCGACATCGAAACCTCCGCGGCGAAGCGCCGGGCGCGCATCGAGGCAAAACCGGCGATCCGCCTCGACGAATCGCTGCCCATCGCCGCACGCGCGGACGAAATCGTCAAGCTGATCCGCGAAAACCAGGTAGTGGTGATCGCCGGCGAAACCGGCTCGGGCAAGACCACGCAGATTCCCAAGCTCTGCCTCGCCGCCGGCCGCGGCGAAGCCGGGCTGATCGGCTGCACCCAGCCGCGCCGCCTCGCCGCGCGTTCGGTGGCGCGCCGCGTGGCGGAAGAACTCGGCACGCAGCTCGGCGACCTGGTCGGCTTCCAGGTGCGCTTCACCGACCAGGTGAGCGAGCGCACCCTGGTGAAGTTCATGACCGACGGCATCCTGCTCGCCGAGACGCAGAACGATCCCTGGCTGTCGGCCTACGACACCCTGATCATCGACGAGGCGCACGAGCGCAGCCTCAACATCGACTTCCTGCTCGGCTACCTCAAGCGGCTCGCCGCGAAACGGCCCGAGCTGAAGATCATCGTCACCTCGGCCACCATCGATACCGCGCGCTTCGCCGAACACTTCGGCGGCGCGCCGGTGGTGTCGGTGGAAGGCCGTGCGTATCCGGTGGAACTGCGCTGGCGGCCGGCCGGCGAAACCGGCGAACGCATGCAGCAAGGCAGTACCGAGCACATCGCCGCCGTGCTCGACGAGATCATGGCCGACCGCAGCCTCGGCGGCGGCCCGGGCGACGTACTGGTGTTCCTGCCCGGTGAGCGCGAGATCCGCGACGCCCACCTGCTGCTGTCGCGCCGGCAATACCGCGAGACCGAGATCCTGCCGCTGTACGCACGGCTCTCCGCTACCGACCAGGACCGCGTGTTCAAGCCAGGCCCGAAGCGCCGCGTGGTGCTGGCGACGAACGTGGCCGAGACTTCGCTCACCGTGCCGCGCATCCGCTACGTGGTCGATACCGGCAGCGCGCGCGTGAAACGCTACAGCCAGCGCAGCCAGCTCGAACGCCTGCACGTCGAACCCGTCTCGCAGGCCGCCGCCGACCAGCGCAAGGGCCGCTGTGGCCGCATTGGACCCGGCATCTGCTATCGCCTCTACGACGAAGCGGATTTCGCGTCGCGCAACGCATTCACCGATCCCGAATTGCTGCGTTCCTCGCTGGCCAACGTGATCCTGCGCATGCTGGCGCTGAAGCTGGGCGAGGTGGACGATTTCCCCTTCCTCGATGCGCCCGACCCGCGCGTGGTGGCCGACGGTTACCGTCGCCTCGCCGAGATCGGCGCCATCGACGACACACGCACGCTCACCGCCATCGGCCGCACGCTGGCCAGGCTGCCCATCGACGTGCAGCTCGCGCGCATGCTGGTGGAAGCCGAAAAGCTGCACGCGTTGCGCGAGCTCATCACCATCGCCGCCTTCCTCAGCATCCAGGACCCGCGTGAACGCCCTGCCGACGCGCGCCAGCAGGCCGACGCCGCGCACGCCGCCTTCGCGGATCCGAAATCCGACTTCGTCGGCGTGCTGAACCTGTGGCGCGAGTACGACAAGGCGCACGAGGAGCTCACGCAATCGAAGCTGCGCGACTGGTGCTCGCGGCATTTCCTCAGTTTCATGCGCATGCGCGAATGGCGCGAGCTGCACAGGCAGTTGCTGCTGGTGGTGCAGGAGCTGGGATGGAAGCTTTCGCCCCCCTCTTACGCAGCGGTTCCTCCCTCTCCGCAGCGGGGAAGCCACGCTGTTCCCCTCTCTCCCCTTCGGGGAGGCCATGCTGCTCCCCCCTCTCCCCTTAGGGGAGAGGGGCGGGGTGAGGGGCCGGCCTCGCGAAGCGGTGGCAAGAACAAGCGCGCTTCGCATGAGCGTTCCCGCGAGTACCCGCCCCTCGCCTCAATCCCCTCCCCGGAAGGGAGAGGAGGCGAACGCAAGGAGCGCGTCATTGATGAAGAGACTGCGGCGGCTCGTCTCTTCGAGACGATCCACCGCAGTCTCTTGGCCGGCCTGCCCACGCAAGTCGGTCGCAAGGACGAGCGCGGCATCTTCCAAGGCACGCGCGAGCGCAAGTTCCAGGTCTTCCCCGGCTCGGCGCTGGCGAAGGTGCCGCCGAACTGGGTGTTCGCCGCGCAGATCCTCGACGTAGGCGGCAAGGTGTGGGCGATGATGTGCGCGCGCATCGAACCGGCATGGATCGAGCAGCAGGCTGCGCATCTGCTGAAGTCCAGCTGCCGCGACGCGCACTGGTCGAAGAAGCGCGGCTGCGTGGTGGCCTACGAACAGGTGAGCCTGTTCGGCCTGAACCTGGTCGAACGCCGCGCGGTG
Organism: Rhodanobacter sp. 7MK24; assembly: GCF_014842995.1. Classification (GTDB taxonomy): domain Bacteria; phylum Pseudomonadota; class Gammaproteobacteria; order Xanthomonadales; family Rhodanobacteraceae; genus Rhodanobacter_A. The sequence goes on along the minus strand of NZ_JACYXL010000001.1, from coordinate 135,015 downwards.
ACCTTCGATAAACAGGACCCTGCCCTGGCCCACGAGATCTTCCTGCGCGAAGCGCTGGCCCGTGGCGACATCGAGGCGCGTGCCGATTTCGTGCGCGCCAACCAGCGCGTGCTGGAGGATGCGCAGGGCATCGAGGCGAAGCAGCGCCGCGAAGGCCTGATCCGCCACGAGGACGAACTGGTCGATTTCTTCCGCGGCAAGCTGCCGGGAGACATCTCCAGCAGCCGCGCGCTGGATGCGTGGTACCGCCATGCGCGCCCTGCTGAGCAAGCAGCCTTGCGCTGGTCGCTCGACGAGGTGATGGCTGGCGGCGCAGGACTCGATCCGAAGGCATTTCCCGCGGCGCTGGAAATCGTACCGGTGGCCGCCAGCGGGGCGCTGGCAGCGGCCACGCAACGTTACCGCCTCGAATATCGCTTCGTGCCCGGCGACGAAGCCGACGGCGTGACCCTGCACCTGCCGCTGGCGATGCTCAACGCGCTGCCCGCCGCGCGCTGCGAATGGCTGGTGCCCGGCCTGCTCGCCGACAAGGCGGCGGAACTGATCCGCGGCCTGCCCAAGGCGCAGCGCCGCAACTTCGTGCCCGCACCGGATTTCGCGCGCGCCTTTGCCGAGGCCGAGGCCCCGCGCGACGAACCATTGGCGAAGGCGCTGGCCGGTTTCCTCAAGCGCACCACGGGCGTCGCTGTCGACGCCGGCGAATTCGCCGCCATCGAACTCGCGCCGCATTATCTGATGCGCTTCCGCGTCCATGACGAAAGCGGCCGCACGCTGGCCGCCGGCCGCGACCTCGCCGCATTGCGTATCGAGTGGGAAAGCCGTGCGCGCGAAGCGTTTTCGCGCAAGACCGACGTGGAACTCACCCGCGAGGACGTCGCCACGTGGGACTTCGAGGAAATCCCGCGCGAAGTCCGTTCCAGCGGCGGCCTGTTGGCCTTCCCCGCGCTGGTCGACCTCGGCGATGCCGTGGCGCTGCGTGTGTTCGAACGCCGCGACGAAGCCGCGGCCGCGCATGTCTCCGGTGTGCTGCGCCTGCTGCGCAATGCGCTGGCCAGCGAGTTGAAGCAGGCGCGCCGGCGTCTGCCCATCGCCAACCCGCTGGCGCTGAAGTACGCACCGCTGGGCGGCGTGGACGGGCTGCGCGAAGACCTGGTGGAAGGCGGCTTCGCCGACCTCGTCGCGCGGCTCGATCTCGATGCGCGCAGCGCCGGTGCCTTCGAGGCATTGCGCATCCAGGCCACGCGCGAACTGTTCGGCTGTGCCGTCGAACGGCTGAAGCTCGCCGAACCCGCCATCGAGGCGCAGGCCGAGCTGAAACCGTGGATGCAGCCGCCCATGATGGGTTTCGCGCGCGCCAGCTACGACGACCTGCGCGAACAACTCGATGCCCTGCTCGCCCCCGGCTTCCTGCGCGACCTGCCGCTGGCTCGGCTCGCGCACTATCCGCGCTACCTCAAGGCCATGCGCCTGCGCGGCGAACGCCTGCGGCAAGACCCGGCAAAAGACCAGCAGCGCATGCTGCAAGTGCTGCCCTATTGGCGCGAATACCTGAAGCACCGCGCCGCCGGCGACGGCGACCTCGACGAATTGCGCTGGCTGATCGAGGAATGGCGCGTGTCGCTGTTCGCGCAGGAACTGAAGACCGCGGAGCCGGTGTCGGCCAAGCGCCTCGCCAAGGCGCTGGAAGCGATCTGAAGGGCCGCTCAAGTTTTCCAGCTTGTCTTCTCAAGACTTGCGCGCGCCATTGCAAGGAACAAACCCTCCTGCGCGATAAACGGCGTGGCCACGCCGCTCCATATCTGGAAACTTCAGGACTTCCACATTCGTCATTCCGGCATAGGCCGGGCAAGCGCGCAGAACGCCGAACGCCCACAGGGCGGCCTCGCAGAGGTGAGCGCAGTGAATCATCCAGTGACGGTGCGGCTCGAACAGGCGTGATCGCAACTGGATCCGGCCTGTGCCGGGATGACGAGCAAAGCCGTGAACGCATAGCTCTGCCTAGGATTTGCCTGACGAACGAACCTCTGCCCGCGCGTGCCATGCAACGCATGCGACATGCTTCAAGAGTTTTCCCCGCTATCATCCAGAGATACCAGCAGACAGCGGCGACGATGGATGCCACCACGCACAACGCGACGCAACGCAGGGAACTCGGCGCGTTCCTGGTGGCCTGCCGCGCGCGCGTGTCGCCGGCCGCATTGGGCTTTCCCATCGGTCGCCGCCGCACGCCGGGGCTGAAGCGCGAGGAAGTGGCGCTAGCCGCCGACGTCAGCGCGAGCTGGTACACGTGGATCGAGCAGGGCCGCGACGTGCGCGCCTCGCCCGAGGCGCTGGAGCGGCTGGCACGGGTGCTGCGCATGAGCGACGCCGAGCGCGCCTACGTGTTCGCGCTGTCCGGCTACCCGCCGCCGGAAGACACCCACGACGAATCGCTCACCGACGGCCTGCGCCAGTTCGTGCAGGCGCTGGACCCGCTGCCCGCCTATGTGCGCAACAACCGCTTCGACATCCTGATCTGGAACCGCGCGATCGCCGAGCTGTTCGTCGACTACGACAGGCTGGCGCCGCACGAGCGCAACACGCTGCGGCTGATGTTCCTGCATGAACCCTACCGCACGCTCATCGTGAACTGGGAAGAGATCGCGCGCGGCACCCTCGCCGGCTTCCGCGCCGCGTATGCGCAGGCAGCGGACAAGCGCCCCTTCGACGCGCTGATTGCCGAACTGACCGAGTGCAGCGACGTCTTCCGCCGCTGGTGGCCCGACCACGACGTGCGCCGCTTCGACGAGGGCATCAAGCAGCTCGACCACCCCGCGCTGGGCCGGGTCGACCTGCAGTACGTGGCGCTGGTGCCGCAGAACCGCCACGACCTGTCGCTGGTCACCTATCTTCGACGGACAAAAGGCTAGCCTGCCGGGGTCGCCTAGCGAGACTGGTGGTACGACACCCAGGATCGCCACCCGTCTTGTTCCCGCCGGCACACAGGTCCATGTTTCGCGCATCGACCGCGCCGCGTGCCGGCCACGTACTCACGAGGAAGCCATCCATGTCCGCCGACTCTACCCGTCCGACTGCACCCGACGCCGCTTCGATATCGCGCGACCCCGCCACCGGCGAACTGATCGCCGAACGGCCCTTTCTTGCCGATACCGCACTGGGGCCGCTGCTAAACCGTGCGCAAGCCGGTTTCGCGCGCTGGGGCGCCGCCGGTTTGACGCAGCGCGCGGCGGTGCTGCGCGGCATGGCCGCGTCGCTGCGCCAGCGCACCGAGGCGATGGCCGCGATGGCCACCGCCGAGATGGGCAAGCCGCTGCGCGACATGCGCGCCGAGGTGGAGAAGTGCGCGCACCTGTGCGAGTGGTACGCCGACCACGGCCCGCGCCTGCTGGCGGACGAACCCACCGAGGTGCCGGACGGCAAGGCCTACGTGTCGTACCTGCCGCTGGGCGTGGTGCTCGGCGTGATGCCCTGGAACTTCCCCTACTGGCAGGCGATGCGTGCCGCGGTGCCGATCCTGATGGGCGGCAACGCCTTCCTGCTGAAGCCGGCCGAGAACGTGGTGGGCTGCGCCGAGCTGCTGGACGAGGCCTGGCGCGCCGCCGGCCTGCCCGAGGATGCCTTCATCACCGCGCACCTCACACGGGCGCAGAGCGCCACCGCGATCGCCGATCCGCGCGTCGCGGCGGTCACCGTCACCGGCAGCGTGGGCGCCGGGCGCACCATCGCCGGCCAGGCCGGCCACGCGATCAAGAAAGTGGTGCTGGAACTGGGCGGCTCCGATCCCTTCATCGTGCTGGCCGACGCCGACGTGGAGAAGGCCGCCGAGATCGCCGTGACCGCGCGCTTCCAGAATGCCGGCCAGGTGTGCATCGCGGCCAAGCGCATGATCGTCGAGGAAGCCGTGCTGGAACGCTTCACCCACGCCTTCGTCGAACGCACCAGGGCACTGGTGGTGGGCAACGGCCGCGACGATGCCACCCAGGTCGGCCCGATAGCCCGCCTAGACCTGCTGGAGCAGTTGCACCAGCAGGTGACCGACAGCGTGAAAGCCGGTGCCAAACTGCTGCTCGGCGGCCAGCGGCTGGATCGCGAGGGCTTCTTCTACGCGCCCACCGTGCTTGCCGACGTCAAGCCGGGCATGCCGGTTTTCGACGGCGAGACCTTCGGTCCGGTGGGGGCGATCATCGCCGCGCGCGACGCCGACCACGCGGTGGAACTGGCCAACCAGAGCGACTACGGCCTCAGCGGCAACCTGTGGACCGGCGACGTCGAGCGCGGCAAGCGGCTGGCGCGGCGGCTGGTCACCGGCGGCGTGTTCATCAACGGCTGGTCCGCCTCGGACCCGCGCGTGCCGATCGGCGGCGTGAAGCACAGCGGCTTCGGCCGCGAGCTGTCGCACTTCGGCCTGCGCGAATTCGTCAACGCACAGACCGTATGGGTGGACCGTCTCTGACGAAGATCCAAACCGTGCCCGTCAGTCATCCCAGCGAAAGCTGGACAAGCGCTTCGCGCGCAGAACGCCCGAAGGGCGGCCCCGGAGGAGCGAGCAAAGCGAGTCATCCAGTGCCTTCAAGCCTTGAACACCAAGGCGCTGGATTCCTGCTCGACCAGCCATTCGGCTGTTGAGGAGCGCCTCGCGGGAATGACGGCAAAGAGCAAATTATTCCGACCCTCCCTGATGACACTCGATTTCCGCCTGCGCGGGAACGACAGGGGAAATCACCAACCACATCACCGGAACGTCACGACATGACCAAAGGATCCGACCTGCTGGTAGCTGCGCTGGAGAACGAAGGCGTCGAGCGCATCTTCGGCATACCCGGCGAGGAAAACCTCGACGTGGTGGAATCGCTGCGCCACTCCTCCATCCAGTTGGTGATCACCCGCCACGAACAGGCGGCGGCTTTCATGGCCGCCACCTACGGGCGCCTCACCGGCAAGCCGGGCGTGTGCATCAGCACACTGGGGCCGGGCGCGCTCAACTTCACCACCGGCGCCGCCTATGCCTTCCTCGGCGCGATGCCGATGATCATCCTGACCGGGCAGAAGGGCATCCGCTCCAGCCGGCAGGCGCAATTCCAGATCGTCGACATCGTCAACACCATGAAGCCGCTGACCAAGTCGGCGCGGCAGATCGTCTCGCCCACCACGATCCCCACCCTGGTTCGCGACGCCTTCCGCATGGCGCAGGAAGGGCGCCCCGGCCCGGTGCACCTGGAATTGCCCGAGGACATCGCCGGCATGGAATGCGACCCGGTGCCGCTGGTGCCGCCGCACCCGCTGGAAGTGCCGGTCGCCGGCGCCGAGGCGGTGGAGCGCGCTGCCGCACTGATCCGCGCCGCCCAGCGACCGCTGGTGATGCTGGGTGCGGCGGCCTCGCGGCCGGCATCGAGCGAGGCGCTGTCGCGCTTCGTGCTGCGCGCGGGCATCCCGTTCTTCACCACGCAGATGGGCAAGGGTTCGGTCGCCGGCGGCTCGGGCCTGTACATGGGCACGGCGGCGCTGAGCGAACGCGACTACGTGCACGAAGCGATCGACCGCGCCGACGTCATCGTCGCGATCGGCCACGACACCATCGAGAAGCCGCCCTTCGTGATGCGCCCGGGCGGCCCCACCGTGATCCACGTCAGCTACCAGCCGGCCAGCGTGGAGCAGGTGTACTTCCCGCAGGCGGAGGTCGTGGGCGACATGGGCCGCTCGCTGGCGTTGCTGGCCGACCGCATCGAGGGCCAGGTACCGAACGCCAAAGCACTGCTGCCGCTGCGCGAGGGCATCCTCGCCCACCTCGCCGACCGCGCCGGCGAAGACCGCTTCACACCGCAGCGCATCGTGCGCGACGTGCGCGCGGTGATGCCGTCCGACGGCATCGTGGCGCTGGACAACGGCATGTACAAGATCTGGTTCGCGCGCAACTACCGCACCCAGGTCGCCAACACCCTGCTGCTGGACAACGCGCTGGCCACCATGGGCGCCGGCCTGCCCTCGGCGATGATGGCCTCGATGCTGTATCCGGACCGCCGCGTGCTGGCCGTGTGCGGCGACGGCGGCTTCATGATGAACGACCAGGAGATGGAGACGGCGGTGCGCCTCAAGCTCAACCTGGTGGTGCTGATCCTGCAGGACAACGCCTACGGCATGATCCGCTGGAAGCAGGCGGTGGACGGTTTCGCCGACTACGGCATGACCTTCGGCAATCCCGACTTCGAACTGTATGCCCGCGCGTTCGGCTGCCAGGGGCATCGCGTCGACGATATCGCGCAGTTCGCGCCGACGCTGGAGGCCGCCTTCCGGGCCGGCGGCGTGCACCTGGTGTCGGTGCCGATCGACTACTCGGAGAACGAGCGCGTGCTGGTGAATGAGCTGCGCGAAGCGTTTCCGCCCAACCTGTCCTGACTCCCGCCAGCTGACCGAAGACCAACGGAGTCTCGGGGCCGCTGGCTCAGCGTGACTTGCGCCGGCGCCGCTGCAGCAGCGCCGGCACCACCACCGCCAAGGTGGACAGCAGGCCGAAGGCCGCTCCCATCATGGGATGACGTTGGGTGAAATCGAGCAGCGACGGCGCGCCTGCCTCGCTCCACGCCATCAGCAGCCATGCCGCGAGCAGGGTGATGCCGGCAGCCAGCGCGACGGCCAGCAGTGATCGAAACCAGCGCATGAATGGGATCTGTCGCAGGCAAGGGGTACCAGCGCGATTCTGCGGCCGCATGACGGCCAAGCCAAGCGCCATCGATCCCCCTAGAATGCATCATCCCCGATGCGCTTCCTGCCATGCACACGCCCACGCCACCCGCCCGCTTGCAAGCCTGGCGCGACCGCGCAGGCGTGCTGTCGCCCGCACTGAATGCGGCAGTCGAGGCCTGCCTCGCACGGCCCGTCGACCAGGCCGAATGCGCCGACGTGCTCGACCTGCTGACGATGATGGGTTGCGATGCGTCCACGCTGGCGGCTGCGCTGTGGTTCGCCTTGTCGCGCGCGGATGCCGCCCTGTGGCAAGCCGAGGCGCCGCGTCTGCCACAGGAAGTGCGCCGGCTGGTGGAAGGCCAGCAGGCCGCCGAGCAGGTGTGGGCCCTGCACGCGCAGCGCACGCAGGACGGCGGCTCCGAGGGCCTGCGCCGTCTGCTGCTGGCGATCATCCGCGACCTGCGCGTGGTATTCGTGCTACTGGCGCGCCAACTCGCGCGCCTGCGCGCGGCGACGGCGCTGCCCGAGGCCGAACGCACGGAACTGGCGCGGCTCACCCGCGACATCCACGCGCCACTGGCCAACCGGCTCGGCATCTGGCAATTGAAGTGGGAGCTGGAAGACCTCGCCTTCCGCCACCTGCAGCCGGATACCTACAAGCGCATCGCCAGGCTGCTTGACGAACGCCGCACGGACCGCGAGGCCTTCATCCGCGAATCGCTGGACGAACTGGGCCGGGCGCTGGCCGACGCCGGCATCCGCGCCGAACTGGCGGGGCGTCCGAAGCACATCTATTCCATCTGGAAGAAGATGCAGCGCAAGGAGCTGGAATTCGGCGAGCTGTACGACATCCGCGCGGTGCGCGTGCTGGTCGACACGGTGGCCGACTGCTACGCCGCGCTGGGCGTGGTGCACACGCTGTGGCCGCACCTGCCGCGCGAATTCGACGATTACCTCGCGCGCCCCAAGGACAACGGCTACCGTTCGCTGCACACCGCGGTGATCGGCCCGCGCGACAAGACGCTGGAAGTGCAGATCCGCACCCACGAGATGCACCGCGCCAACGAGCTCGGCGTGGCCGCGCACTGGCGCTACAAGGAAGGCAGCGGCGCCGATGCCGAGTTCGAGGCCAAGATCGCCTGGATGCGCAAGCTGCTGGAAACACGCAGCGACGACGAAGGCACGCTGGCCGCCAACCTGCGCACCGAACTGATGGAAGACCGCGTCTACCTGCTCACGCCGCGCGGCGAAGTGGTGGACCTGCCGCACGGCGGCACCGTGCTGGACTTCGCCTACCACGTGCACACCGAGGTGGGCCACCGCTGCCGCGGCGCCAAGGTCAACGGCCGCATCGTGCCGCTCACCTTCCAGCCGCAGAGCGGCGACCGCGTGGAGATCCTCACCGCGAAGCAGGCCGAACCGAGCCGCGACTGGCTGTCGCCCCACCACGGCTACCTCAACAGCGCACGGGCGCGCGACAAGGTGCGCGCCTGGTTCCGCCGGCTGGCGCACGACGCCAATCTCGCGGTGGGCCGCGCGATGTTCGAGCGCGAACTCAAGCGCCTGGCATTGCCTGAAGTCGACCTGGCGAAGCTGCCGGCGCATTTCCACCTGAAGACACAGGACGAACTGCTCGTCGCGCTGGCGCTGAACGAAATCAGCGCAGGGCAGATCGCGCGCGCGCTGCAGGAAGCCGCGCAGCCGCTGGAAAGCGACGATGCCATCCTGCCGGTCGCGACCGCGCGGCCCGCGCCCACCCGCGATCCCGGCGCACTCAGCATCGAGGGCATCGGCAACCTGCTCACCACGCTTGCGCGCTGTTGCCAGCCGTTGCCCGGCGACCCGGTACGCGGCTTCATCACGCGCGGCCGCGGCGTGTCGGTGCATCGCGCCGACTGCGCCAGCCTCGCGCGGCTCGCGCGGCGCGATCCCGACCGCGTAATCGAGGTGGCCTGGGGCAAGGCCAACGCGCAGGCCTACGAAGTGGACGTCGAACTGCGCGGCTACGATCGCAAGGGACTGCAAAAGGACGTTGCCGGCGTCATCAGCAATGCCGGTACGCCCATCCTCGCCTCGTCCAGCCGGGCCATCGCCAAGAGCGGCGAGGTGGAAATGCGCTTCGCCCTGCGCGTGCGCGACTTCGAACAGCTCTCCACCCTGCTCGGCCGGCTGGTGGCCTTGCCCAACGTGCTGGAAGCGCGCCGCATCGGTAGCGCTCGCGCATCCTGAACGCGCGTTCCGGCGCAACGCGGCGATGGAGCGGTGCGCTGCTAAGCTGCGATGGAATTCCAAACGCTGCTGATTTTGCCCGTCCTGCCGGCAGGACGTTTCTCAACAGCCAAATGGCTGGTCAAGCCGGCATCCAGCGCCGTCAAGCCAAGAGCATCAAGACACGGGATGCCGGCTTCCGCCGGCACGACGAGCTGGAAAGCCGATCATTCAACCTTCCCACGATTTGCCAAACCCATGAGCGGACGCCGCGACCAGCACGAATCCGAACAGCGCGGACGCACCGAACCCACGCTGGGCAACCTCGACCAGCTCGATGCGCCGTCGCGCCGTGGCTCGCTGCGCGACGCACCGCCACGCGACGACTTGCCATCGATGAAAGCCGAGCCGCGCAATGCGCGCGAATCGGCACAACCCCGGCGCAAGCGCCGCCGCTGGCTGGTGCCCATCCTTCTGCTGCTCGTGATCTGCGCGGCGGGCGCGATGTGGCTGGGACGAAGCTATCTCAGCAACAGTCTGCTGCCACGCACCGAACTCAACGACGTGCTCGGCCGCGCGCAACAGGCGCTGGCCGCCGGCCATCTGGATGGCCAGGACGGCACCAGTGCCCGCGAACTGTTCCAGGCGGCGGTGGCGCTTGAGCCGGACAACGACATCGCCCGCGACGGGCTGCACCAGGTCGGCATGGCCGAACTTTCGCAAGCCGACGCCGCTCTGCAGGCCGGCCAGTTCGACGTGGCAGCACAAAAGGCAGCGGTGGCGCGCGAGCTGCTGGGTGGCGGCAGCGATGTGGATCATCTCGACCAGATGATCGCCTCCAAACGCGCATCGCAGGTGCAGGTTGCGACCCTGGTAGATCAGGCGCAGCAAGCCTTCGCCGCCGGCCAGTACGGCGGCGACCACGGCGCCGGCGCACTGTACAGGCAGATGCTCGCCGCCGATCCCGGCAATGCCGTGGCGCGCCACGGCCTGGATCAGGTTGGCGACGCTCTGGCAGCACAAGCACAGAAGGCCATCGATGCGAACGATGGCCCGGGCGCCGACGCCGCCATCGAACAGCTGGCCGCGTTGCAGCCGAACAACGCCGCCCTGCCCGGCCTGCGTGCCGCGCGTGCGCAAGCCGGCCAACAGGACAGCGCCGCATTGGCTGCCGATCTGCAACAAGGCGACGATGCACTGCGTAACGGACGCATCGCCGGCGACGGCGACGACACCGCGCTGGCGCATTACAAGGCCGCGCTCGCGCTGGATGCGAACAACGCGCAGGCGCAGGCCGGCCTCGGTAAAGTGGCGCAGGCGCTCACGGTGCAGGCCAGCGCGGCGATGGACGCCGGCGACGCCGCGCAAGCCGGCAAGCTGCTGGACAATGCGGCGGCACTGGCACCGAAATCCGCCGACATCGCCGCGGCGCGTGCGCGCCTGCAAGGAATGCAGACACAGCCGTCCACGGCCGCCAAGGCACCGGCGAACGAAGACCAGGATGTGGTGCCCGCCGCGGCGCCCGCGCCGACGCCGCAGCAAAGCGCACAGATCGCCCGCCTGCTGCTGCAGGCGCAAGCCGCCACTCAACGCGGCGACATCATGATGCCGCCCGGCAACTGCGCCTACGACCTCTACCGCAGCGCACTCGCCATCGACGGCAACAATGCCGCCGCCCAGCAAGGCTTGCAGGCGCTGCCCGGCGCGGTGCAACAGTTGTTCAATCGCGCGCTGGCTGCGGGCGACCTCGTCCGCGCCGGCCAGATGCTGGACAACCTCGCCGACGTTTCGCCTGGCGATGCGTCGCAAGGCACGCTCCGCCAGCGCCTTGCCAGCGCATGGCTGGACCAGGCCGATCGCCAACTCGCCGGTGGAGACCGCATCGGCGCGATGCAGGCGTTGCAGCAGGCGCGCAAGCTGGCGCCGGACCTGCCGCGCACCCGCGATCTCGCCGCGCGCCTGCAGTCGGGTTCGTGATGTCGGAGCCTGCTCGCGATCTCCAATCACGCCGCGCCGGGAGCTGTTGGCGCGGAGGTCAAGAACGAATGATCGTCCGCAGGGAGAGTCCGTGGATGGACTCGGCTTTGAGGGGCGAGGAACGGACGGACGTCCACAACCGAGCAATGACGCAGGCATGCGGGCAAACAGCCCCGGCCCTGCGGATTGTCGTCGAATGGCCGCCATGCGACAGCGCGCGGCCAGGCCTGAGAGCCCAGGCGCCGCGCCACGCCGCGCTTCCACCTGACGGCCGCCCGGCGACGACGCGGGGCACCTGGAGATCATGAGCAGGCTTTCCGTGCTGGTTTTCGGTGGCAGCAGCCAGATCGGCCACTTCCTCCTGCCGCGCCTGGTCGCCAGCGGCGCCTCGGTGACGGCGCTGAGCCGCCACGCGCGCGCCTCGCAACCCGGCCTGTGCTGGCTGCATGGCAATCTGCCCGACGCGTTGCCAGACGAACTGCCGCATCCTTCGGCGGTCATCAGTTTCGGCCCGCTTCGGCCGTTTGCCGATTGGCTGGCGCGCATGGAATTCGGCAGCGAGCCGCCGCGCGTGATCGCCACCAGCTCGATGAGCGCGGAGACGAAACGCGACTCCGGCGAGCCTGCCGAACGCGCCATCTCGCAACAGCTGCGCGATGGCGAACAGGCGCTGGCCGCCGCCTGCGCCCGCCATGGCGCACCGTGGACGGTGCTGCGCCCCACGCTCATCTATGGCGCAGGGCTGGACAAGAGCCTCAGCCCCATCGCCCGGCGCGCCTGGCGCACGCGTGTCTTCCCGCTGCCCGCCGGTCGCGGCATGCGCCAGCCGGTGCACGCCGAGGACATCGCGCTCGCCGTGCTCGCCGCGCTCGATTGCCCTGCCAGCGCGGGACGCATCCTGCCCATCGGCGGCGGCGAGCGGCTCACCGCGCACGACATGTTCGCCCGCGTCCGCCAAACGCTGCCACACGCCAACCTACCCATCGCGCTGCCGGCGTGGCTGCTGCACGCGGGCCAACGCTTCGCGCCCGCCAAATTGCGCGGCCCCCTGGCACGCCTCGATGCGGACCTGATTGCGGACAACAGTGAACTGGAACGCTTGCTCGGTGTGACGCCGCGAGCGTTCCAGCCGACCGCGGACATGTGGTTTCCGGCCAGGGGGTGACGCCCTCGGAGCCCGTTCACACTCTCCCCGTGCTTGCCAAGCGGAGATAGTGGACAGACCCCCTGCGTTTGATCCGGCCTGCCCCGCGCTTTCTATACTGGCCTCTTCGCACCGAGGAGTCGCCCATGGGATTCCTGCAAGCCGCCCCGCAACTTCCGCATCCCTGGCGCAGCGACCGCTTGCTGCATGCCTTGCTTGAACGCACGTTGCCCGGCGTGCGACGCGACGCGCTCGACGGCGACCTCCACGCGTTGGGCGACTACGCGCTGATGGCGTGGCAGCGCGCCGCCACGACCACGCGACGCAAGCCGGTGCTGACGCAATGGGACGCGTGGGGACGGCGCGTGGATCGCATCGAGTTGACCACGGCATGGCAGGAAGGGCCGCACGTCACTACGCGCCACGCGGTGCTCGCCGCCGGCCACGAGCACCATGAGCACGCGCGGCTGGAGGAATTCGCGCGTGTCTATCTCTACCACGTGGCCAGCGAGTTCTATACCTGCCCGCTGGCGATGACCGATGGCGCGGCAACCGCGTTGAAGGCTTCCGGCAATCGCGCATTGATCGAGCGCGCGCTGCCGCATTTCCTCAGCCGCGACACGGCGACGTTCTGGCTCAGCGGCCAGTGGATGACGGAGACGCACGGCGGCTCGGACGTGGGCAACACCGAAACCGTCGCGCGGCAGGATGCCGAGGGCCAATGGCGCCTGCACGGCCGCAAGTGGTTCAGTTCGGCCGTGGTGGGCGAGGCGGCGCTGGCCCTGGCGCGGCCCGAAGGCGCCGGCGCCGGCTCCGGTGCCTTGGCGCTGTTCTACGTGGAAACGATGGACGGTACGCAACGCAGGCCGGAACTCGTCATCGACCGCCTGAAGGACAAGCTGGGCACGCAGGAACTGCCCACCGCCGAGATCCATCTGGACGGCCTGCCCGCGTGGCCTCTGGGCGAATTGTCGAACGGCGTGCGACAGGTGGCGCCGATGCTCAACGTCACGCGCACGTGGAACGCGGTGTGCGCGGTCGCCAGCATGGCGCGTGCGATCACGCTGGCGCGCGACTACGCCACCCGACGGCTGGCCTTCGGCCGCCCGCTGATCGAGCAACCGCTGCACGCGCAGACGCTGGCCGACATGCAGGCCGAGTTCGAGGGTGCGTTCGCGCTGGCCTTCGAGGTGGCGCAACTGCTGGGCCGCGTGGAACACGGCAGCGCCGCGCCACACGAGATCGCGCTGCTGCGCCTGCTCACGCCACTGGCAAAGTTGTGGACCGGCAAGCTCGCGGTACGCCTCTGTTCCGAGGCGCTGGAATGCTTCGGCGGCGCCGGCTACATCGAGGACACCGGGCTGCCGCAGCTGCTGCGCGATGCGCAGGTATACGCGATCTGGGAAGGCACCACCAACGTGCTGTCGCTGGATGCGCTGCGTGCGCTGACCGGCGACGGACTGGTCGCGCTGCGCACCGCCGTGGCCGCCTGGCTGCAAGGCGGCGATCCGCACGCCGCATTAGCCATCGACGCGGCATTGGATGCTGCGGCCAGCCATCTCGATGCGACGCCTGCGCAGCGCGCCACGCTGGAAGCCGGCGCGCGCGGCCTGGCGATCACGCTGGCACGCTGCGCGGCGGCGGCCCTGCTGGCACGCCAGGCAGCGTGGTCGCAAGCGCGCGGCGATGCGCGGCCTGCGGCGGCGTTGCGCCGTTTCCTGGGTCACGGCCTGCTGCAGCTGGCGGATATCGGCATGGACGACACCGCCTTGCTGCTGCACTGAGCATGCCGTCGCCGCCGACAGGACATGCCGACGTGACGCTGTCCGATCTGGGCAGGCGCATCTGCATCCTGGGTCCTTCCAACAGCGGCAAATCGACGCTGGCAGAAGCGATCGCGCAAGTGCGGCCTGCACGCAATCCACCTCGACCAGCTCCACCATCTCCCCCGCACCGACTGGCGCCCCCGGCCGCAAAAGGAGTTCGTCGCCCTGCACGATGAAGCCATCCTGGGCGATGCCTGGGTCATCGACGGCAACTACTCCGTGTGCATGCCGCAGCGTATCCAGCGCGCCACCGGAATCATTCTGCTGGACATATCCGCGCCGCTCAGCCTGTTTCGCTACCTGGCGCGCTGCCTTTCAGGCCACGCAAGGGTGGGCGCGCTGGAGGGCGGCCGCGACCGCGTCACCTGGAACATGCTTCACCACATCGCCGTGGTCACCCCGGGCAACCGCAAGCGCTACGCGGAAATCTTTCGCCGGATCGCGTTGCCGAAGATCCGGCTCGCGTCCATCGGCGCCATCGACGGGTTCTACCAGCAAAGCAGCCTCGAAAGACAAGCGACGGCACGCAGCGGGCGCTAGACTGGCGCCCTTTCCACCACGCGGCTCCGACCATGCAGCATCTCACCATCGTCACCACCGGCGGCACCATCGACAAGATCTATTTCGACGACAAGTCGGACTACAAGATCGGCGCCCCGCAGATCGGCGAGATCCTCGGCCAGCTCGGCGTGGCGTTCCAGTTCGACGTGATCCCGATCCTGCGCAAGGACAGCCTGCACGTGACCGACGAGGACCGCGCGCTGGTCCGCTCCACCATCGAGGCGCAGCCACACCGCCACGTGCTGGTGACCCACGGCACCGACACCATGGTGGAAACCGCCAAGGTGCTCGCCACCATCCCCGGCAAAGTGATCGTGCTCACCGGCGCACTGAACCCCGCGCGCTTCCAGGGCTCGGACGCGGTGTTCAACATCGGCTGCGCTGTGGCCGCGGTGCAGACGCTGCCCGACGGCGTTTACATCGCGATGAACGGACGCGTGTGGGATCCGGCGAAGGTGCGCAAGAATCGAGCAGAGAACCGGTTTGAGGAAGTGCGGGGCTAAAACATCCTGGTTTCTGGAAAACGCCCCGTCAGGCATTGATCCCTACATCTTTGTCGTTTTGTTGTTTTGCTCACGTGGCATTGTTGTGTTGGCGGTAGATGTACGAGGCAACTCGAACATCGTTCTTGCCATTGCGGAAGAAGGTGTAGTTAAAACAGAAATTCGTTTCCCACTTCCCACCGAATATGTCTTCGTAGGCAACTACGCCCCAAACGTAAAGTCGCCTAGCCTCACCTGACATGAGGGCCTCGACTTCGCCATCGGGGAATCGTTCTCTAACAGGCGAGTTGATGGTGAAGCTTTGACGTGGGCTAAGCGTGGCGTCACTGACGTTCCTCAAGCCAAATTTTTCAAATTCAAAGTCTTCGCGCAGATCCGTATCTAGGATCGCTGCCATCACATGGTGGGAAACGTTTCGAGCGGGCGTGTAGCCAGTATTGGTGATAACCGGCACGCCCGCGAAGCGCAACCTCTCGTCTTGATATATAGCTTGACCCGCATCGACCGATACGTACGCGCGCATCTGTCTATGCAGGATCGACTGCATGAGCTCGGCATTCTCTCTAGTGACCGTCGCAATGCTGTTCGTCGCTTGCGTGGCCCTTGTTGCCTCTGTGATCGAACGATCCATCGCCTCACCCTGCTCCAACGCCAGGTCGCCAAGTTTCTGCGTTGCAGCCCAAAGGGTGAAGGTGAATATGGCAACGAAGATTGTGCCGCAAGCCTCTATCGCCCCCTCGTTCTTTTCGAGGAAGTCACCAATGGTCTCCCAATAGGCAGCGAAGAAGGTCCAAATTGTGCAGCCGCTCGGCGATGCACTGCAGTACTCGCCCACAGTGCGAACTGCTAGTGACAAGAGCACGATCGCGACAACTGCACCGAAAACGCCAATCAGAACGATTCGAGCCGAAGCCCCTTGCCGCTTCTGCATGGAACCCCCTTTTGTGACCAAGCTTAAAACAGCAAACCAGGGATCAGAGTGCAAATTTTGAAGCGCGCTTCGACTTCCCACTTCGCAAGATCGGCCCTTCATCCCAGCCATCTCCCCCGCAGGGGAGTGTGGCCAAGCATCAAAGCATCCCCGTTTCCAGCTTCGCCAGCTCGGACATCATCGAGTGGTTCCACGGCGGATCGAACACCAGGTCGATGTCGGCCTCGGCAATGGTGGGGATCATCTCCAGCTTGGTGCGGGCGTCGTCCACCAGGATGTCGCCCATGCCGCAGCCGGGTGCGGTGAGGGTGAGCTTGACGTAGACCTTGCGCTGGCCGTCCTCGCGCTGTTCGAGGCTGAGGTCGTAGACCAGGCCCAGCTCGACCACGTTCACCGGGATCTCCGGGTCGAACACGGTGCGCAGCTGGTCCCAGCAGAGCCTCTCCACGTCGGCATCGGTGGCGTCGGCCGGCACCTCGATCGGCGGCGGCGGATCCTTGCCCAGCGCGTCGGCGTCCTTGCCCGCGATGCGGAACAGGTTGCCTTCCACGTACACGGTGAAGCTGCCGCCCAGCGCCTGGGTGATGTAGCCGACCTGGCCGGCGGGCAGGCTCACCGTTTCGCCCTGCGGCACCATCACCGCCTCGCAGTCGCGCGCCAGGGTGAAGGGTTCGCTGCTCAGACTGAAACCACTCATGCCACTCGCCAATCCGTCGTCAATGATGGGCGCCGCACGGCGCGCCAAGCTGCCTATTATGCCGCGCCGCCGGGCCGCATCGGGATGACCGGCCACGCCGACCGGCTATGATCGGCGCTTTGCCTGCCGGACAAGCGCATGTTCCACCTCTCGATTTTCCGCCGCACGCCATGAAGGCACGCGACATTCCGCTGTTCGTTTTCGCACTGTTCTGTGCCGCGATGATGGGCCTGGCCGTGGGCGCGACGTGGATGGTGGCGGCGGTGTACCTGCGCCAGACCGCCCCTTGGCTGGGGCTGCCGGCAGGCGCGATGCTGGCCTGGGCGGTCCGCCATTGGATCCGCCGCCCCGGCACCGGCGCAGCGGTATTGGCCGCCTTCGCGACCGCATTGGCGGCGCTCTACTTCAACGTGCTGATGGCCACCATCAAGCTCGCCGGCAGCTTCGGCATGGGGCTCACCGAGACGGTGCGCACCGCGGGCGCCGGCCTGTTGCTGGACCTGGCGAAGCTGGGCATGAGTCCGGCCGATCTCGCGTGGTATGCGCTCGGCACGCTGCTCGCGGCAGGGCTGGCCTGGCGCCGAAAGCGGTGATCCTTGCGGCCGCACAGGCCGCGTCCGCTCGGTGCCTTTGCGATCCTCCTTAGATCGCCAGAATCAAACGGGCGGCCATCCATGGCCGCACTCTCAACTGTCCAATGCCTTCAGCTCGCTGACCAGCTGACCGGCGGCGGCCTGGCCATCGCCGTACAGCATGCGCGTGTTGTCGGCATAGAACAGCGCGTTCTCGATGCCGGCGAAGCCGGTGCCCTTGCCGCGCTTGACCACGATGACGTGCTTCGCCGCCGCCACGTCGAGGATAGGCATGCCGTAGATCGGCGAGGTCGGATCGGTCTTCGCCATCGGGTTCACCACGTCGTTGGCGCCGATCACCAGCACCACGTCGGTGTTGGGGAACTCCGGGTTGATGTCGTCCATGTCCTCGATAAGGTCATAGGGCACGCCCGCCTCGGCCAGCAGCACGTTCATGTGGCCGGGCATGCGGCCGGCCACCGGGTGGATCGCGAACTTCACCTTCACGCCGCGCTCGATCAGCAGCTTGGCGAATTCCCATACCTTGTGCTGCGCCTGCGCCACCGCCATGCCGTAGCCGGGCACGATGGCCACGCGCTCGGCATAGGCCATCATCACTGCCGCATCGGCGGCCTCGATGGGCTTCTGCGCCCCCGCGATTTCCTGCGCCGCACCGCCAGCGGCCGCCCCGAAGCTGCCGAACAGCACGTTGCCCAGCGAGCGGTTCATCGCCTTGGCCATCAGCTGGGTGAGCAGGGTACCGGCCGCGCCCACCACCATGCCGGCAATAATCATCGCCTCGTTGCCCAGCACATAGCCCTCGAACGCCACTGCCAGACCGGTGAAGGCGTTGTACAGCGAGATCACCACCGGCATGTCGGCACCGCCGATGGGCAGTGTCATCAACAGGCCGAACAGGAGCGAGAGCACGAAAAACGCCAGGATCACCGGCAATTCGAGGTGTCCCGCAGCCAGCATCACGCCATGCACCACGGCCAACAGCAGCACCAGCAGGTTCACCACGCGCTGGCCGGGGAACACGAAACGCCGGTCCATCCAGCCCTGCAGCTTGGCGAAGGCGACCAGCGAACCGGAAAAGCTCACCGCGCCGATCAGCGCGCCCAGCACGCCCAGGCCCAGGGCCACCGGCGACAACGGGGCCACCGCGGGAACCTGGTGCAGCGCCTCGGTCACCCAGTTTTCCGGGCGCAGCGGGTAGGTATCCGGCACCGCCACCGTCGCGCGCTGCACGTGTGCCACCAGTTCCGCCGCGCCGATGCCGGCCGCGGCGCCGCCACCCATGCCGTTGTACAGCGCCACCATCTGCGGCATCGCCGTCATCGCCACGCGGCGGCCGCTCCACCATGCCGCGGCCACGCCGATCAGCACCGCCGCAAGGATCAACCCGCGGTTCTGCATGTCCGGCAGCGCGAACGTGGCCAGCACCGCCACCAGCATGCCCACGCCGGCCCATACGATGCCGCCGCGCGCAGTGCGCGGCGAACTCATGCGCTTCAGGCCCAGGATGAACAGCAGCGCGGCGAGGAAATAGCAGGCCTGGACCAGGGTGGGCAGCCAGCTCATGCCTTGTCTCCCGGCTTCCCGGCACTGGGCTTGAACATCTCCAGCATGCGCTCGGTGACCACGTAACCGCCGGCGGCGTTGCCCGCGCCCAGCAGCACGGCCACGAAGCCCAGCCCGATCTCGAACGGCGTGGAGGCGTGACCAAGCGCTATCATGGCGCCCACCAGCACGATGCCGTGAACGAAGTTGGAGCCCGACATCAACGGCGTATGCAGGATCACCGGCACCCGCGCAATGATTTCGTGTCCGGTGAACGCAGCCAGCATGAAGATGTACAGCGCCACAAATCCGTCGATCATGACCCCTCCCCTATGAGTTCCACCTACCTGAACAACGTTGCTCCAGCATCATACGCAAGGGATGCTTCGATTGCTCTCAGCGCAGGCGGCATGGCGCATGGAAGGCCCTCAGATCGTTGTGCGTGGCGCGATCCATGGCTGCCTGGGCAAGGCGCATGCGGCAATTTGGCGCCCTTTCGGGCGCCACACCGTCATTTGAATTCGGTTCGCTGGAGCCGGATTGTCAGCCCATGCCCCTTCGGCACCCGGTCCCGGCAGGCAGCCGTCCGGCCTGCGGCGACACAGCTGGGGGGCGCAGGCAGCCCATGCGGGGACGCCGGCACCGAATGCGATCGAAGCATCCCCGAGTCAACCTGCGCGGGCGCCGAACGTTGAGCACGGGTGTCGAACCGATGGAGCCGACGCATGCATCAGCCGACGATGCGGACGAGGCCGCCATGAACAGCCTCGCCGGTAGCCTCGATGCCGAACTGCTGGCATCCGCAGGCGCGCAGGAGACCCCGGCCACCCTGGACGCCTTTCTGGCGCAGGTGGAGCGGCGTGCCTTCCGCGTGGCCGAACTGAACCTGCGCAACCGCGAGGATGCGCTGGATGCGGTGCAGGACGCCATGCTGCGGCTGGTGGGGCATTACCGCGACAAGCCGGCCACCGAATGGGCGCCGCTGTTCTGGGGCATCCTGCGCCGGCGCATCGTCGACCTGCAGCGCCGCCGCAAGGTGCGCTCGATCGTGGTGGGCTGGCTGGGCGGCGGCCGCGACGACGAGGGCGACGAACTGCCCAGCTGGGACCCGGCCGACCACGGCCCCGGCCCGCAGGACAGGGTGCAGGACGCGCAGTCGTGGAGCGACCTCAGTGCCGCGTTGCGCGAACTGCCGCAGCGGCAGCGCGAGGCCTTCACGCTGCGCATGCTGGAGGAACTGGACGTGGCCGAGACGGCCCAGGCCATGGGTTGCTCGGAAGGCAGCGTGAAAACACATCTGTCGCGCGCCATGCAGCGGCTGCGCGAACAACTGGAGGACTGGCGATGAACACGCCTGGCAACAACCTGTCGAACGCCCCGCTGGAGCAGCGCGCCCGCGCGCTCTACCACGAAGCCGCGCGCGACCTCGATCCCGCCATCGCCGGCCGTCTGCGCGCCGCGCGCCGCGACGTGCTGGCCGGCACCCGGCAGGCGCAGCACCGTGTCGCACGCTGGCTGGTGCCGTCCGGCGCCTGCGCGGCGATCGCGCTGGCCGCCTTGCTGGTATGGCCGTCCGCGCCGCGCCCGACCGCCGAGATGCCGGCCGCCGTCACCGCTGCGGCCGGCAACGAAGCCGACAGCCCACTGCCGCCCGACCCCGAACAGGCCGATCCCAACCTGTACCAGAACCTCGATTTCTACGGCTGGCTGGCAGCCAACGACAACCCGCCCCCCGCCCACTGATCCATGGCCTGGTTCGCACGCCCGCTGCATTCTTTTGTCCTCGCCGCCCTGCTCGGCGGACTTGCCGTCGCACCCGCGCTGCATGCGCAGAGCGCGCGTGCGCCGACCTCCTGGGACAGCCTCACACCCGCCCAGCGCGACGTCCTGTCGCCGCTGCGGCAGGACTGGGACGGCTTGCCGCCGCAGCGCCAACAGCACCTGCTCGAGAAAAGCAGGGACTGGGTAAACCTGCCACCCGCACAACGTGCGCAGATCAGCCAACGCATTGCCCGCTGGCAACAGATGACACCGGTGGAGCGCAAGCAGGCACGCGACAACCAGCGCCTGTTCCGCCAATTGCCGGCGGAGCAGCGCGAGCAATTGCACGCCGCCTACCAGCGCTTCCAGAAGATGCCGCCGGAGCAGCGCGCCAAGCTGATGCAGCAATGGCATGCCATGCCGCCCGCGCAGCGGCTGCACTGGCTGCACGGACCGAAACGCTGACCAAGCCCCGGGATACTCCCGCGGGAGCCGCCTATCCCTTGAACATCGCCTCGCCGCCGCGCGCCAGGCAGCTCTTCGCCACCAGCTCGTCGTCGAAGTCGGGGGCAAGTGCGCCGTCCTTCAGCAGCAGCTCGGCGAAGTTCACCACGTTGCGTGCGTACATCTCCGAAGCGTGCAGTGGCGCACCGGCCGGCAGGTTGAGCGGACCCAGGATCGTGACGCCACCGTGCTCCAGGCGCTCACCCGGCCGGGTCAATTCGCAGTTGCCGCCGCTTTCGGCGGCGAGATCCACGACCAATGCACCCGGCTTCATGCCCTCGATCATCGCGGCAGTGAGGATCTTCGGCGCGGCCCGGCCCGGCACGGCAGCAGTGGATACCACCACGTCGAATGCCTTGAGATGCTCGGCCAGCGCCTGCTGCTGCGCCGCGCGCTCCTCCGCCGACAGTTCGCGCGCATAGCCGCCGCTGCCGGCGGCACTGACGCCGAGGTCGAGGAACTTCGCGCCCAGCGATTCCACCTGTTCGCGCGTCTCCGGGCGCACGTCGTAACCCTCGGTCTGCGCACCGAGGCGGCGCGCCGTGGCGATGGCCTGCAAGCCGGCCACGCCGGCACCGATCACCAGCACCTTCGACGGACGGATCGTGCCCGCTGCGGTGGTGAGCATGGGGAAGAACTTGGGTGCCGCCTCGGCGGCGATCAGCATGGCGCGATAGCCGGCCACTGCCGCCTGCGAACTCAACACGTCCATCGCCTGCGCGCGCGTCGTGCGCGGCAGCAGCTCCAGCGCGAACGCGGTGAGCTTGTGCGCGGCCAGCGCCGCGATGCGCGAGGGTGCGCCGTAAGGCCGCAATTGCCCCACGACCAGCGCACCTTCGCGCAACTGCGCGAACACCGCATCCTCGGGCGGCAGCACGCAGGCCAGCAGGTCGGCCTGCGCCAGTACTTCGCCGGCCGATGCGAAATCCGCATCTGCGTAAACCGTGTCGGGAAAACCTGCCGCCGCGCCCGCGCCGCGTTCCAGCAACACGCGCAACCCCTTGCCGCGGAGCTTCTTGGCCATCTCGGGCGTGATCGCCACGCGGCGTTCGCCGGCGGCGGTCTCGCGCAGGGCGGCTACGGTGATCGGCATCGTGCGTCCCTCGTGGAAGATCGCTGCATCTTGCCATGTTTGCGCGCACTTGGACGCGCCGCCACGGCGCGCTAATCTGATCCACCGCCCGGGGGAGCACGGAGAGCACGATGCCCGTTTCCATCCCGCACGACGAACTGCTGGCGCTGGCGCGCGCAGCCCGCGAACAAGCCCACGCCCCGTACTCCGGCTTTGCCGTGGGCGCCGCCTTGCTGGCGCACGACGGCCGCCGCTTCAGCGGCTGCAACGTCGAGAATTCTTCCTACGGCCTGTGCAATTGCGCCGAGCGCACCGCGCTGTTCGCCGCCGTTGCCGCCGGCTGCAAGCCGGGCGATTTCGCCGCCATCGCGGTGATCGCCGACTGCGACGGACCGGTCACTCCCTGCGGCGCCTGCCGCCAGGTGATGAGCGAATTGTGCGACGCCGAGATGCCGGTGCTGCTCGCCAACCTTCGCGGCGACAACGCGCAGACCAGCGTGGGGGCACTCCTGCCGGGCGCCTTCCGGTTGCGCACCGCGGCGCCATCGCCCTGACCCGGCAGGAAAAGGGCGACGCCGATGGCGCCGCCCCTTTCCGCCAGCGCTTACTGGTACTTCGTGCCGTTCACCACCACGTAGCCGGCATACGGCCAGGAGCTGCTGGTGCCGTGGTGCGTCCAGTCGATGCCCTGGCTGTCCATGTTGTCGTAGTAGTAGCGGCCTTTCACGTAGGTGGTATCGCCCACCGCTACCCATGGCCATTTCGGCGCGTCCATCTGGTCGAGATCCGACACGATCTCGATCACCACGCCCGAAGCCACCTGCACGTAGAAATAGCCGTGGTGGCCGCTGCTGGTCTTCTTCTCCGGCAGCACCGCGGTCACGATGCCGCAGACGTCCTCGGGCTGGTCGGCCGTGATCTGGCCGTTCTCGAACGCCTGCTGGTCCTGCAGGAACTGCGCGTCGTTGCACGGATACGTGGCCGTCGATTTCGCAGGCGCGAAAATGCCGGCGACATAGCTGTCCTGGGCTTGCGCCGCCGCGCCCAGCATCAGCGCCGCGCCGAGCAAAACGAACGACATGGAACGTGTTCTCATCAGATTTCCTCCCGATGCATCCCCTGCCCGCCCATCCTGTATCGCGCTGATGACGGCTCCGTGAAGCGGCGTGAATGTTTCGTCGAACCTGTGAACCAGTCGGCATGCGTGCGGCAGGAACGACAGAGGAGTCGACAAGTGCCTGATTCGCGTGCGGCACACGTGGCCGCTAGCATGGGGGCTCCCGCACCACGACCTGCGTCATGACCGCCGCCCTTTCCCTGCTGCAACAGCGCCACTCCATCCCGTCGCGCCAGCTCGGCGCGCCCGCGCCCGACGAGGCCACCCTGCGCGAGCTGCTCGCCGCCGCGATCCGGGTGCCCGACCACGGCAAGCTGGCGCCGTTCCGGCTGATCCGCCTCCAGGGCGATGCCAAGCTGCGCTTCGGCGAACGGCTGGCAGAACTGGCGATACGCAAGCAACCGGAACTCTCCGACGCCAAGCGCGAGAAGGAGCAACTGCGCTATACCTTCGCGCCGCTGGTGATCGCCGTGGTCGCATGCATCGATGCCAGCAGCACCGTTCCCGAGATCGAACAGCGCCTGAGCGCCGGCTGCGTGGCCTACAACATCCTGCTCGGCGCGCATGCGCTGGGCTTCGGCGCGCAGTGGCTCACCGGATGGGCCGCCTACGACCCCGACGTGGCCGCGTTGCTGCAACTGTCCATGAACGAACACGTCATCGGTTTCGTGCATCTCGGCACGCCGCAGCTCGACGTGCCCGATCGTGAGCGTCCCGCCTTGGATGATCTGCTCTACACATGGGCGCCATGAACGCGGACCGCCGCGGCGCCGCCCACCTGGTGGACGGCAGCCTCTACGTGTTCCGCGCCTGGCACTCGATGCCTGACGAATTCCACGACGCCGAGGGTCATCCCGCCAACGCCGTGCACGGCTATACCCGCTTCCTCTGCGAACTGCTGGAACGGGTGCGGCCGGAACGATTGGCCGTGGCATTCGACGCTTCGCTCACCAGTTCCTTCCGCAACGCTATCTACCCGCCCTACAAGGCCAACCGCGAGTTGCCGCCGCCCGACCTGGAACGCCAGTTCGTGCTGTGCCGCGAAGTCACTGCCGCGCTCGGCGTCGCGGTGCTGATCGATCACAGCTACGAGGCGGACGATCTGATCGGCAGCGTGCTGTGGGGCTTGCGCGCCCACGGCGTGCCCAGCGTGATCGTCTCCGCCGACAAGGACTTCGGCCAGTTGCTGGGCGAACACGACGAGCAGTGGGATTACGCGAAGAACCTGCGCTGGGGCCCCGCTGGCGTGCACGAAAAACTCGGCGTGCATCCGCACCAGGTCGCCGACTACCTCGCCCTCTGCGGCGACGCGGTGGACAACATCCCCGGCGTGCCCGGTATCGGCGCCAAGACCGCCGCCGCCCTGCTCCACCACTTCGGCAACCTCGAAGCCCTGCTCGATCGGGTGGAAGAGGTTCCCTTCCTGCGCATCCGCGGCGCCGCCAGTTGCGCCGCGAAACTGCGCGAGCATGGGCAACAAGCGTTGCTTTATCGCCGTCTCACGCGCATTGCGCTGGACGCACCGGTGCCGGAGGGCATCGACGCCCTGCACCGTGCGGGTGGCGATGCCGTCGCACTTGACGCACTGTGCGAGAAGCTGCGGTTCGGCCCATTGACGCGGGCAAGGATGAAGGCACTGCTGGGGTAAGCCTCCTGTGCGCAGCGGGACATGCCGCCTGCCCAGCCTGTATTTCCGCGCAACGATCAAGCGGCCCGCATTCCTAAGCCAGCCGCCGCAATGCCACAATGCACGGGATACGTTTGAAGGAGATCCCGCATGGCGCAAGCCCAAGCCCAAGCCCACGGTACGCCGGCCGTTCCGGACAACGGCATCGCGCCCGCGGCGGCGCATGGCGGCATTGCGGTCGAAATAAACGGCGAACACTTCGCGCATACCGGCGACCCGCAGATGCCACTGCTGTGGTACTTGCGCGACGTGCTGTGGCTCACCGGCACCAAGTACGGCGGCGCGCACGGCGGCAGCGGCGCCGACCTGGTGCTGGTGAACGGCAAGCTGGTTTCCGCGATCACCCAGCCGATGGCGAAGCTTGCCGGCAAGAGCATCACCACGGTGGAGGGCCTCGCTGCGGACGACGGCACCCTGCATCCGCTGCAGCAGGCTTTCATCGACGAGGACGCGATCGGTTGCGGCTACTGCACGCCGGGCTGGCTGATGGCCGGCTTCGACCTGCTCAAGCGGAAGCCGCAACCCAGCGACGCCGACATCAACCAGTTGCCCAACAGCTGCCGTTGCGGTTGTCAGACCCGGGTACGCGCCGCGATCAAGCGCGCCGCGGCCGGCAAGGTGGGCCAGGCATGAGCGCGAACCCGTCGAACGGCATCGGGCTGTCGCGCCGGCGCTTCCTGCAGATACTCGCCGGTACCGCGGGTGCGCTGGTGATCGGCGTGCGCTTCGCCGAGGCCGGCGAACCATCGCTGCCGCAGGAATGGCTGGGCAACGATTTCCATGATCTGGGCGCGTATGTGCGCATCGATTCCGATGGCAACGTGTTGATCGGCGCGCGCGATCCCGACACCGGCACCGGCGTCGCCACCGCGTTGCCGATGATCGTGGCCGACGAGCTCGATGCGGACTGGAACCGCGTCAGCGTGGTGCCCCTCGGCCTCGGTGTCGAAACGGGCGACAACGGCCGGCCACGCTGGACCTACGGCCATCAGCGCGGTGGCACCGGCGACTCCGTCCCCGCTGCATGGGCCGATTTGCGCCATGCTGGCGCGCTCGCACGCTGGCTGCTGACCCAGGCTGCCGCGCGCCGCCTCGGCATCGCGGCCGACCGCCTGCATTGCGAAGCCGGCACGGTGATCGCGCCCGACGGCCGCCGCGTCACCTACGGCAGCCTGGTGGACGACGCCAGCAAGATCGACCTGCCGCAGCAGCCGCCCGCGCCGAAGTCGCCGGATCGCTACACCTTGATCGGCAAGCCGGTAGGCGACGCCAATGCGCACGCCATCGTCACCGGCCAGGCCAAGTACGCCATCGACCACAACGAGGCCGAGGCGCTGGTCGCCGTGCTGCTGCACTGCCCCTGGCCCGATGGCACGCTGGCAAGCGTCGATCCCGCCCCCGCGCTCGCGGTGAAGGGCGTGGCCAAGGTGCTGCAGCTGAAGCCGGATCCCAGCCAGTCACGCGGCTTTACCGTGATCGCTCCCGCGGTTGCGGTGCTGGCCGAAAACACCTGGGCCGCGCTGGAAGGTCGCGACAAGCTCAAGGTGGTATGGAAGCCCGGCGCCGGTGCCGCGGAAAGCAGCGCCGCACTGGAACAGCAGGCCGCCGCCCTGCTCGACGACAAATCCACCGCCGCGCCCACCACCCGCGTGCGCGACGAAGGCGACGTGGAGAAGGCTGCCAAGCACGCCGCCAGCCGGCTCGACGCCACCTACTACCAACCCTGGCTCGCACACGCCTGTGCCGAACCGATGAACTGCCTCGCGCGCATCGACAAGGACAAGGCCAGCCTCGTGGTACCCACGCAGGCGCCGCAGCAGGCCTGGGCAGTGGTGCAACGACTCACCGGCCTCGCTCCCGACCAGATCGAGATCCGCGTGCCGCGCGTCGGCGGCGGCTACGGTCGCCGCCTCGACCACGACTACGTGGCCGAAGCGGTGCTGCTGGCCAAGGCCGTGAACAAGCCGGTGCGCCTGCTGTGGACGCGCAGCGAAGACTTCACCAACGACTACTACCGCCCCGCCAGCGTGCACAGGATCAGCGCCACGCTCGACCGCAAGCGCAACGTGGTTGCCTGGAACCAGCGCATCGCCAGCGCGTCCGCACTCGCCGGCCGGGGCGTGCCCGCCGACCGCCTGTGGAATTCGGAAGTCTCCGCCGACCAGTTGCCCGCGGGCCTCGTGCCCAATTTCCGCAGCGACTGGTATGCGCAGGAGTCCAGCTTGCCACGCGGTCCGCACCGCGCCATGCCGCACCTCGCCAATGCCTTCGCGGCGGAGAGCTTCATCGACGAAATCGCGCACCAGTTGCGCGAGGATCCGCTGCAAACCCGCCTGCGCCTGCTCGGCGAGCCGCGCAACATCGCGCTGAAGAACGGCGGCATGCTGGACACCGGCCGCCTGCGCAACGTGCTGCAGCTCGTCGCCGACCGCATCGGCTGGAAGAGCTGGCTGCGCAGCGTCAACGGCCTGGGCATCGCCTGCTGGTACATGGACGGCGCCTACGTGGCGCACGCCATCGA
Source organism: Rhodanobacter sp. 7MK24 (assembly GCF_014842995.1). GTDB lineage: Bacteria > Pseudomonadota > Gammaproteobacteria > Xanthomonadales > Rhodanobacteraceae > Rhodanobacter_A. Next base: position 107,690 of record NZ_JACYXL010000001.1, on the reverse strand, counting down.
GACCTCGTTGCAGAACGACAAGCTCGGCATCGAGCGCGTCGTCTGCGCCGTGGATGTGGGCCGCGTGATCAACCCGCTCGGCCTCGAAGGCCAGGTCGCCGGCGCCACGCTGGATGCGCTCTCCACCGCGCTCAATCTGGCCATCACGGTGAAGGACGGTCAGGTGCAGCAGCACGATTGGAAAAGCTATCCGCTCGCCAGCATGGCCTTGCTGCCGAACAGCGTGGAAACGATTGTCGTCCCCGACGACGGACGTCCGCCCACCGGCGCCAGCTTCCTTGCCATGCCCACCGTCGCGCCGGCCCTCGCCAACTCGGTGTTCCGCGTCAGCGCGGTGCGTGTGCGGCGGCTGCCGCTGCTGAAGGAGTTTCAGCGGTTGCTGTGACCGTTCGCCGCCGGCTTCCTCGTCCTTCGTGCCTGCCGTCAGCCGGCGGGCGGCTTGTGGCCGCCCTATTCCTCGCCCCGAACGCTTGTCTGTGGCCAGGGCGCCCTTCTTAGCCATCCCGGGGGAAGCAAGCCCGGTTAATGTTCTTGGCCTGTAAGCCGATACCAGACGCAGCGACGTCCCAATGATGCGGAAACGATCCCTGCCCGCGCGAGGTGCATGCCGACCACCCCTCGCCGTAGTCAAATTTGCGTGCTATCGACCGTATCCATGACCCTGCGTTATCGTTGATCCCGCAGGTATCCGGTGCATTCCCGATGACCCGCTGGAAGACGAAGAGTGGCAGTCCTCGGCCACCCTTTTCATGACAAAGATCGGCGCCGGGGAACGATGTGACTTGGCAAGGCGAGGCTGGCATGGTGGGAAAACGTCTTTTCCGCTTGGCCATGATGGCTGCACTCGAATTCTCGTCGGCAGGCGTGCATGCCGCGCCCTCCCTGCAGGTGGTCTTTCCCCGGCCGGAAACGCCCTACGACGCCAGAACGGGCTACCCGGTCGCGGTTCTGCGCCTGGCTTTGGAACATCTGAATGTCGCGTTCTCGATGAAGCAGAGCGCGATCGTGCTGTCGCAGGCACGCACCCTCAGGCTGCTCGAGGACAACCAGGTGGTGACGGTAGGATGGTCCGTCGCGACGGTGGAGCGGGACAAACGGCTCCTTACCGTCAGGGTCCCGATCGATCGCGGCCTGATCGGTTGGCGCATCCTGCTGATCAGGCGCGACGAGGAGAAGCAGTTCAGGGACTTGCTGACGGTCTCGCAACTGGCCCATGTGCCGATGGCTCAGGATCAGGACTGGCCGGATCTGGCGATCTTGCGTGACAACGGTTTCGACATGACTGCAGCGTTCGACTACGCGTCCCTATTCTCGATGTTGAAGCTGGGCCACGTCGACGCCGTGCCCCGATCGGTGGCCGAGATAGGCCAGGAACTCCAGAGCCCCGATGGAGCCGATCTCGTAGCGGAGACACATCTGCTGCTGCACTATCCGTCGGCGCTCGTCTTTTTCGTTTCGAAAAGCAATCCATCACTCGCCGCCGAACTGCAGAAGGGCCTCGAACGGGCCATTGCCGACGGCAGCCTCCGGCGGCTGTTCGAGCTCACGTACCGCCAGAGCCTGAATGCCCTGCACTTGCACGATCGCCATGTCATCGAGCTGACCAACCCATTGCTTCCGGCCAGCATGGTGCCCGCTTGCCGCGACTTCGGGTTTCAACCCGAAACCACGCAATGAATACGCAAGGCTCCAACGGCCGGCACAAGCGCGTACTGGCGAAGAGGCTGGCCGTAGCGAATGTCTCCATCAACCTGCTGGTCACCGTCATCATCACCGCCTGGATGCTTCTTGGCAGCTATCGCAGCGAGGTAAATGCGACGCGGCAAAGACTTGACGAAATCGGCCGGACCATCGTCCCCGCGCTCGTCGGCAGCCTCTGGCAGGTGAACGCGCATGAAATAGATGACCGCCTGGACGAGATCGGCAACATACCGGGCGTCGACTATGTGCGCCTGCAGAGCCATGAGGAACTGCATCAGCGTGGCCGGCCCGATGCACACCCGCGGGTAACCCGCACTTATCCCCTGATCTACAGCGACCACCAGCACTTCGACCTCGGCACCCTGACCGTCGAGTTCGGCTGGAGCCCGGTGAGGCAGAAGCTGCAACATCAGGCCATCGAGATAGGCATCGCCACACTTTCCCTCACATTCTTCGGAACGCTGGCCCTCCTGCTCCTCGTCCAGGCCCGGATGACGCAATCGCTGGAGATCATGTCCAGCTATCTGCGCATGCTGCGTGTGGAGTATCTGGACATTCCGCTCATCCTGCCGAAATCGAAATGGAACCGGTCACCCGACGAGATTGATCAAATGGCGGGGTCGATCAATCGCATGCGCGAATACCTGGCCGAAAACGTTGCGGCACGCATTCGCCACGAAGCGGAACTTCAATCGCACCACGAGAAACTGGAAGCGCTCGTCAGGGAGAGAACCGCGGCTCTCGAGGAAAAGACGCGCGAACTGGAGCTTCAATCGCATACCTTCGAGAAGATGGCGAATACGGATGCGCTCACCGGCACCTGTTCAAGGCGCTTCTTCATCGAGGTGTCCGAACACGTGATCGCACGCTGCGCGAGAAGCAAGACCCCGCTTGCAATGCTGCTGCTGGACGTCGACCACTTCAAGAGCATCAACGACGTCCATGGCCACGCCGTAGGCGACCAGGTGCTCGTCGGCCTGGCCAGCACGTGTCAGGCTGGCTTGCGCGAGATTGACCTGCTCGGCCGGCTCGGCGGAGAAGAATTCGGCCTGTTGCTGCCCGAGGTGAAGATGAGCGACGCGCTGGTCATTGCCGAACGGCTGCGCAGCACCCTGGCGTCGCTGGCCATCCGCATTCCGCGCGAGGACGAGGTCCGGTTCACCGTCTCCATCGGGCTCTGCATGCTGTCCGATGGTTCGGACACCTACGAGACCCTGATGGCCCACGCGGACAGTGCCCTGTACGGCGCCAAGGAAGGCGGTCGCAACCGCGTGTGCGTCTTCGACACCACCACACTCATGGCTGCACGATGAAGATGGCCCGCTTGCCCTGACCTTGATCGCGGGGCGATTCGCGCGGAATCCACGGTGTGCAGCGGCTGGCATCCAAGGCCATTCGGGCAATCCCTCATCCGCTGGCCCTGTGCACGACATCCCTGGTGCGCCTTCTTACTGCTGGCCGGCATGAACCGGCAAAGACGGCCCGAACTGGTCGCTGGCTGGTACCCACGAACTCGACGAAGCCGCTGGCGCATGGCCTTTCACCACCGGCTCGGTCGGCGGGCACCCTGGCGGCAACGGGCCGCCGGCGACACGGGCAGCGGCGCATTGCGCACCGTTGTCCAGCACCACGTGTGGCGGAGCGGCGGCGGTTGTCGATGGCGCGGGCGGCATGCTGGGTACGCTGCCACCGGGGAGGTCCGGCAAGTTGAGTCGGTCGTAGGATTTCTGCGCCACTGCCGGAGGCGGTGGATCGGCATTGCTGCAACCAAGCAGCGACACCGGCACCAGCGGCGTCACCGAGCACTTGATGCGGATGCCGCGCGGCAGGTGAAAGGTGTGTTGCACCGTGGTCTTTTCCGCCGCGTGGCGCAAGGCCGTGTCCACCGAACTCTCGCCTGGCGGCGTCCAGTACGGGTCGAAGCGCGTGGCCTGATATTTCACACCGTTGATGCCGTGGCTCATCACTGCAGTGTCACCGGTAGGCTTGAGCTGGACGTAGTCGGGCACGTTGCTGGGTGATGGCGCGTTTGCTGAGCCTGTCCCCGGCTGCGTGCCTGGCGACATGCCCGCGCCCTTGTCCGCGTCGCCCGCGGTGGCATGGCCAAGGCCGTGCGATGTCGTCGGGCCGTTGCCGTGCATCGCAACCGTCTCCCTGGCATTGGCCGCACCTTGCGGCTCGCCGGGGCGCGCGTCGTCGCTGCCTTGCGGATTGGCATCCGACGCGGTGCTGACATCCGATGCCGTGCTCTCGTTGGCCTTGCCAGCAGCTTCGTGCGCGGCATCGTTCGCGGCACTCGACGGCGCGGCAGTCGAGGCCTCGCTGGCCTTCGATGTGTCCTCGCCCGGCGGCAGGGTCAGCGGCACAGGGCGACTGATCGTGGTGAGCGGCTGGTCGTGCGCAATCGCTATCGCGGCCTTGGGCAACGACGCGATGCTGGGCACGGCAGGCGCGGATTGCGGGAATTGCGGGATCGCGGCAAGCGGTTGTTCCTGCGCCTCGACAGGCGCGGGTGCCTGCAGTTTGGGCAGGTGTTGTGGCAGCTCGGGTGCAGGCGCGCTCAAGGAAGTCTGCAGGTTGACCTGCGGCGCTGCTTGCGCCGCCAGGGGCACGGCCTGCAGTTCGGGTTCGGGCGGAGCCGCCGGCAGGTCCACGTGCGCGGGCTGCACGATGGTTGGCACTTGCATGTCCGGCGCCACGCGATCCAGTGCCATGGTCGGCTGCGCAATCGACGGCTGCGATTGCGACGGCACCACCGGCAACGCCAGCGAAGCCGGCGGCGGCATCGGCTGGTTGCCTTCGAGCTGCGGTGCGCGCACCGGCGTAGGCTGGAACTTGGGCGGTACCGGCGGCTGCAGGGTGGGGTTGGCCAGGCTCACCGGCGGCGGCTGGTTCGCCACCGGTACCGGCTGCAACTTGGGTGCGGGCGCCGGCTGCGGCACGCTGGGCGGTGGCACGGGAGCGGCGGCCACCTTCGCCGGCGCCACGGCCACCGCCTTCGCGGCAACAGCGGCCGTGGCCGTTGTCCGATGTGCGGCGACGCTCGCAGTGCGCGGCGTCCCGGGGACGGCCATCGCATGCCCCTGGTGCAGCGGTCCGGTCTGGCGCGGCGGCTCCCCTTTCGGCGGCGGTGGCGGGGCAAGATCGGGCAGTTCGATGAAGCGCGCCTGCATTTTCGCCGGCGCTTCCCTTCCCGGCGGCGGCTCCCATGCCGGGCCGAGAATGAAGCCGAACAGGAAAAGAATATGGATCAGCAGGCTGGCGGCGAGCGCCACGGTGCGTCGCCACAGCAGGTTGGGCCGCGGCCGCCGCGACGCACGCAGGTTCAGCATGCGCGACGAGGCGGCGAGCGGCGAGTTCAGCAGCACTTGCGCCGGCCGCTGGAAGGGCTGGCGTGGTGCATGGGGATCCTTGGGCAGCGGCATCTCAGGAGTGTAGTGGGCACCAACGGAACTTCAGTGCTCCGCCGCCTGCTTTGCCTGCTTCTCGCGCTGCTCGCGCAACTCCTGATCCACCGCGTGGATCGGCGTGTCGCTGGGGCAACCATCGGCAAGCGGCTTGCCTGCGCGATACAGCGAAATGCACTCGGACAACGGGGGCGCCTTCGGCACATTCGGGCCGGGTGCGAGCGGCTTGGCCGGCGCCATGTTCATGCGCACGTCGCCGTCCTTTGACGACGGCGGCGACGGCGGATCGCCACCGCAGCCGCCGGCCAACGCCGCCAGCGAAATGCCGCAATGGATGTGGATGCCGTGCCCCAGGTCGAACGTGTGCTTCACCGTGGTCTTGTCCACCGCCTTCTGCAGCGCATTGGTGACGGCGCTGGTGCGCCCCCAGTCCTTGTCGAAACGGGTGGGCTGGTATTTCACCGGGCTCGTGTGCTGCATGATCCCCGCGTCGCCCTGCGGCATCTGCTGCACGTAATCGGGCGCGGGGGCGCTGCTGGCCACGGCCGGCAGAATGGGCATGCCGTTGCTGTCGAATAGATGCGGCTTGGCCACGCTGGCCGCCGGGGCCGGCGCAGGAATCTGCACGCTCAGCGCGTTCTTCGACACGGGTTCGGCGACACGCTTCGCCGGCGCGCGGGTCGCATGCGCTGACGGTGGCGGCAACGCCATGGGTGGTGGCGCCTTCGCGGCCGGCTTGCTGCCCGTGGAAATGAAGCGCACCTCGAGCATGTCGGTCGCCGCCGCAGCCGGCTCGCCCCGCGACGGTGCCGGCGGCCGCATCGCCCACCACGTCAGCGCGGCGAACACGAGGTGCAGCAATGCGACGACGGCCAGGACCCACCACGCCAGCCGCCACCTGTGCAACGGTTCGCGGCTGCGCAACTGGCGCAGGCGCGCAGCCGTCACCGGATCGAGCGCATGCATGCCGTCCCGCTCGGGATCGGGCATTGGCGTGGCTCGGGTTTCGGCCTGCGTGGGAGTGGCGATGGGAATGCCTTATGCGCCGGATGACGCCGGGAATGGCGGGAGTATGCGAGGCGTCGCTTGAACCGCCCTACAGACAACGGCGTATTGTCGCGGTTCCCGGTGCTTGTTGACGCAAGGCTAACCACTGCGCGACGTACCATCGGCGGGCTTGTCCCGCCATGACCGCCCCCGCGTCCGCGCCCGGACGACCATGACGGCCCGTCAGCCGCCATGTGCGGTTCCGTGCGGTGCCGCTCATGCCGATGCGACCCGCACCCTGCAAGAGGAGGGTCGTATCGTGTCCTACCACACGGAAAACATCCGCAACATCGCGCTCGCCGGCCATGCCGGCAGCGGCAAGACCTCGCTGTTCGAGGCCTTGCTGCATGCCGGCGGCGTCATCCAGTCGCAGGGCTCGGTGGAGCGCGGTACCACGCAATCGGATACCGACGCGCAGGAAAAGGCGCGCGGCCACTCCATCGACAGTTGTATCGCCGGCATCGACCGCGACGGCTGCCATATCAACCTGATCGACACCGCCGGCTACGACGATTTCCGCGGCGGCACGCTCTCGGCATTCTCCGCGGTGGAAACCGTGATGGTGCTGGTGAATGCCGTCAACGGCATCGAACACGGCACGCGCCGCATCATGGAGCACGCGCGTTCACGTCGTCTTGCCCGCGTGCTGGTGGTCAACAAGATCGACTTCGAGGGTGCCCACCTGGGTGCACTGGTGGAGGCGTTGCGCGAGGAATTCGGTCCCGAGTGTCTGCCGGTGAACCTGCCTGCACAGGGCGGCAAGCACGTGCTCGACTGCTTCTTCCATGCCGAGGGCCATACGGATTTCTCCTCGCTGGCCAGCGCACATCAGCGCATCCTCGATCAGGTGGTGGAGATCAACGAGGCGACCATGGGCGCCTACCTCGACAAAGGGGAGGCGGCGTTGAACCGGCAGCAATTGCACGACGCCTTCGAGCAATGCCTGCGTGAAGGACATCTGGTGCCGATCTGCTTCGTCAGCGCCCGCAGCGGCGCGGGCGTGGCGGAACTGCTGGAGATCGCGGATCGCCTGTTGCCCAACCCCGCGGAAGGCAACCCGCCGCCTTTCCGCAACGGCGAGGACGAAGCGATCACGGTGAACGCGGACCCGAAGCAGCATGTGATCGCCGACGTGTTCAAGATCGTCAACGATCCTTTCGTGGGCAAGCTTGGCATCTTCCGCGTATGGCAGGGCACGCTGCGCCGCAACGCGGAATTGTTCGTGGACGACGGCCGCAAGCCGTTCCGCCTTGGCCACCTGTTCCGCCTCAACGCGAAGAACCACGTGGAGATCGAGCAGGCCATCCCCGGCGACATCGCTGCGGTGGCCAAGGTGGAGGAGATCCACTACGACGCCGTGCTGCACGATTCGCACGAGGACGATCGCATCCACCTCGCCCCCATGCGCTTCCCGGAGCCGATGTTCGGGCTGGCGCTGGAGCCGAAGCACAAGGGCCAGGAACAGAAACTGGCGAACGCGCTCGCGCGACTGGCCGAGGAAGACCCCTGCCTGCGCATGGAACACCACAAGGAACTCAACGAAACCGTGTTGCGCGGCCTTTCGGAGCTGCATCTCAAGGTGACGCTGGAGCGCATGCGCGAACGCTACGGTGTGGAAGTACTCACCCGGCCGCCGCGCATCGCCTACCGCGAAACCATCGCGACGCAGGCTGAAGGGCACCACCGTCACAAGAAGCAGACCGGGGGCGCCGGCCAGTTCGGCGAAGTGTTTCTGCGCGTGGAGCCGCTGGACCGCGGCGCCGGCTTCGAATTCATCGACGCGGTGAAAGGTGGCGTGATCCCCGGCACCTTCCTGCCTGCCATCGAAAAAGGCGTGCGGCAGGCCATGGAGCGCGGCGCGGTGGCCGGTTACCCGCTGCAGGACCTGCGCGTGACCGTGTACGACGGCAAGTACCATCCTGTCGACTCCAAGGAAGTGGCCTTCGTCAGCGCCGGCAAGAAGGCCTTCCTCGATGCCGTGGGCAAGGCGCGGCCCGTCGTGCTTGAGCCCATCATGGACGTGGAGATCTCCATCCCCGAAGTCGCCGTGGGCGACGTCACCGGCGGGCTCGCCGGCAAGCGCGCCCGCATTCTCGGCACCGACAGCAGCCGCGGCGGCGAGCTGATGATCCGCGCCCAGGCCCCGCTGGCCGAGCTCACCGGCTACCCCACCGAACTCAAGGCGATGACCGGCGGCCGCGGCCGCTACAGCCTCGACCTCAGCCACTACGAGCCAGTGCCCGCACCAGTGCAGAAGCAGCTCAGCGAGGCGTGGCGACCGAAGGTCGAGGAAGACTAGCAGTCCATGGATGGACCGCTCGCGGATCAACCGCGATGGTGGTTGATCCGTCGGAGCCGGGCCTTGGCCCGGCGAGTCGAAAGCGGGAAGGACAGCCTGCTTTCGACATCAGACAAGCGCTCTTGCAGTTCATCGCCCTCGCCTCGACCGGGTCAACCCTTGGCCAAGCCAGGTTGAAATCAATGCCGGGCACCCGTCTGCCCGATCCCGTACTGCATTGCCGCTTTGAGCACACCGATGTCTATATCTTTCAGTCTTTTGAACTTGATGCAGTAACCCGTGACACTTGCCTTGCCGAGTTCTTTCCCGTACTCCCTGGCCAAGCACTCCTTGTCCGCTATCCCAAGAATATAGACGGATATACCAGCCGTGTTCGCACTGACACCAATCTGGTAGAAATCCCTGCTCTTTCCGTTGGCATATTCCAAAGTCTGGATTCCGTACCCTATGTTCGGATTGGAAACCATCTTTCCCTTGTCATCCTTGCCATCGAGGAACCACAACCTGCATTTCGGCATCAACTCCAGAATGGCAACGTGCAACTCCTTCATGTCGCTGCGTTTTGGCTCGGGCTGAGCAGCAATGTATTCCTGGATTTGCTTTTGAACGCTCATATCAACCCCCTTTGATTGGCCCGCTTGCCTGAAGGGTCCATCTGGCGCTTGAATTCAGCGGCGCGCGGCGCCCACTGGAATGAGCAGCCGAACACCGCTGCCATCGCCGGACGATGCCTGATTCCGCCTTGAATTGTCCCTGACACCTTTTTATTACGGGCGACATCGATCAGGGTCAGGCGACGGCCATGGATCAACGCCTCCACGGCACGCAGCAACACGCGACGGCGCAGCGCGTGCATCGGCTGCAATGCATCGCCCAGACACTTTTGCAATACTTTGGTCGCGCGCATGGCGTGGTCTCCTCTGGCTTCGTAACCCGTGAGGAATGACCGCATCATGCGCGCACTGTTCCTTCAATCGGTGCGCAAGTTGTTGATTGAGCGAAGGGATTTGTGGGGAACCCTCAGCCTCCGTTCCCTTGACCGCCTGTCGCACTATTTTCCTTGAGCGGCACTACTTGCTTAGCGGAATTTTGAATTTTTCTACTAAGATCATCATCCATAAGTGGATTACCAAGCATAATCTTCCCAACATCCATATTAATGAGCGCCCCGACGATAGCCATGCCTATTGCACCACCGATAACAGATTGCCCATAAGTAACATGCGCCCCAGGAATAGTGGCGCGCGCCACGCCCCCGCCAATTGCGCCACCAACTGCAAATACAACTATGCTAACTCCTTGAGTTTTCGGATTATTTATATAGCCAAAGGATGAACAATCAATGTCTGCCCCCGGCTTTTCCACTAGAGCCTGAGAAGTCGAGAAATAGGTGTAGAGTTTTGGTGTAGCATTGGGGTCTCGTGGAATCCAAAAGCCTCCGTCATATGTTCTGTTCGCGCTTTCGCTGCCTGACTTTCCATTTTGCTCGTGGCGACTAACAGAAATGCCCCCAGGCGGAGCTCTGTAATAAGTACCCTCATCATCTTCTCGTTCAGATACATACGGGCCACGCTCCAGTCGCGTATCCCACTCAATGTTCAATATACCATGCTTAGCAGTACTGATGATGGGAGTGGCTAGATAAATGCACGTTGGCCTAGCCGGCATACGCAACTGATCAGGCTTCAGCACTTTTGCGCATCCCGACACCAACAACGCCGTCGGCAGCACAATAGACAGCCGGCAGCACAGTATAATTACTGAGCTTTTTTGAAAATTCATAGTCACCACCACATTAGCAATCATTAACGTTATAGGCGATTTACCCGCCCCCAATCCCACCGATTAATTCAGCAGCCTTTCCTAGCGACGCCAACCATGCAGCGCCCTCCCACCCGGGGCCAGCAGCGGCAAGCGCGGATCGCGCTCCCTCATGCCGGCCCGCCCTCCCTCACAACCTATTCCCCCGCTTGATCGCCAGATACCGCTCGATCAACGCCCCGGACAACTCGCTGCACCGCACATCGAGCACGTTCACCTCTTCCCGCCGCAAGGTCTCGTGCACGCGCTCGCGTTCGGCGAGGTAGTGCATCGCCGAGGCACTGCGGATGCTGGTTTCCAGCGTGGCGCCAGGGTCGTGGGCGGCTTCGTCCAGCGCCTGTTCGCGCAGGCTGGCCAGCACTACCAAGTGCTGGCGGGAGAGCAGGCTCAATGCGGTGCGCAGCTCCTTGTCGTCCTCGTCGCGCACGTTGGTGACGAGGATGACCAGCGCGCGCCGGCGCTGCTGTACCTGCAGGGCATTCGCGGCGGCGAGGTAATCGGTGGCCAGCGGCTGCGCCTGCAGGTCGTAGCCGGCGCCGAGCAGCAGGTCCATGCCGCCGCTGCCCTGCTGCGGCGGCAGCCAACGCTGCTGCTGGCCGAGGCAGGCCAGCATGCCCACCGCGTCGCCTTCGCGCAGCGCGATGCCGGCCAGCGCCAGCGAGGCGTTGAGCACGTGGTCGAAGTGCGCCAGCGGGCCGTCCTGCGCCAGCATGCGGCGGCCGCAGTCGAGCATCAGGATCACCTGCTGGTTACGCTCCTCGCGGTATTCGCGCGAGATCAGTCGATGGCTGCGCGCAGTGGCCTTCCAGTCGATCTTGCGCAGGCTGTCGCCGTCGCGGTAGTCACGCAGCTCCTGGAATTCGGTGCCCTCGCCGCGGCGCCGCTGCAGGCGCGCGCCCACGCTGCGCGAGGCCAGTTCCACGCTGAGCCCGGCCTGCTCGGCCAACACGGCGAAGTTGGGGTAGACGCGGGTGGACGACGGTTCGCCCAGCACGCGCCGCCCCTGCCACAGCCGCCATGGCGACGGCAGCAGCGCGTGGCAGCCGTCGAAACGGAACTGCCCGCGCGCGTCGGGCGTGGTGGCATAGTCCAGCCGCAGCGCGCCGCTTGGCGGCAGCGTCACGCGGCGCGGCATGCCGCGCACGGCCCAGCCGCCGGGATGCAGGTCGTGCAGGTGCAGCGGCTGGTGGCGTCGGGTGGGATTGCGCAGGTGCAGCGCCACCGTCGCCTCCGGGCCCAGCGGCAGCACCGGCGCCAGTTCGCGGCGCAGTTCGGGCGAGGCAGTGCGGCGCAGGCGCCAGGCGTCGAGCATGCCCAGTGCCGCCAGCGCAAGACCGGCGGCCAGCCATGCCGACAACGGCAGCAGGCCAAGGCTGGCCGCCGCACCGAGCACGGTCCAGGCCAGCAACAGCCACAGCAGTAGCGGTGCAGGTCTCATTGCTTCGGCGCGGCCACCTTGTGCAGCAGCGCGCCGAGCACGTCGTCCGGGCGCTGGCGTTCCAGCAGTGCCTCCGGCGCCAGCAGCAGGCGATGGCGCAAGGCGGGCAGCACCACCGAACGCACGTCGTCGGGTACCACGAAATCGCGCCCATCCAGTGCGGCGCGTGCGCGCGCCAGTCGCGCCAGCGCGAGGCCGCCGCGCGGGCCGGCACCGCCGATCACGCCCGGCCATTCGCGCGTAGCGCGCACGATGCGCACGGCATAGTCGGTCACCGCCGCGTCCATGCGGATCGCGGCCACGCCGCGCTGCATGGCCAGCAGGCCGGCCTGGTCGATCACCTGCTCCACCCGCGACACGTCGAGGTCGGCGGCCAGCTTGCCGTCCACCACCGCGGCCACCATGCGGCGCTCGTCCTCCAGGCCGGGATAGCCGATCAGCACCTTGACCAGGAAGCGGTCCAGTTGCGCCTCGGGCAGCGTGTAGGTGCCTTCCTGCTCGATCGGGTTCTGCGTGGCGACCACCATGAACGGCGCGGGCAGCGACATGCGCCGGCCCTCGATGGTGACCTGCCCTTCCTGCATCGCCTCCAGCAGCGCGGCCTGGGTCTTGGCCGGCGCGCGGTTGATCTCGTCGGCCAGCAGCAGGTTGGCGAACACTGGGCCGCGGCGCAGGCGGAAGGTTTCGGCCTTGGGGTCGTACACCGCGTGGCCGGTGACGTCGGCCGGCATCAGGTCGGGGGTGAACTGGATGCGCCCGAAGCTGCAGCCCACTGCAGCGGCCAGCGCGCGCACCAGCAGAGTCTTGCCCAGCCCGGGCACGCCCTCGACCAGCACGTGGCCGGTGGCCAGCAGCGCCAGCAGCGCCTGCTCGAACACCTCGGGCTGGCCGACGAAGGCGCGCCCCACCTGGTCGCGCAAGGCGTGGGCGCGTTCGCCCAGTTCGGCTATCGGCATCGGCGTCGAAACGGCCGGCGCAGCGTCCGGGGCGGCAAGGGTTTCGGTGGTCATGGGCGGCTCCTGAGTCGCGCCAGGGTGATGAGGGAGGCACGGAACGCCTGTGCGTTCGCGGGTGACTGGAAGGCCTGCGCGACCTGCGCGGCATCGAGGCCGCCGCGTTCGGCGAGGCGCCCGTACAGGGCTTCGCCGTTCAGGCGCACGCTGGCCGGATCGCGCCGGCGCAAGCGCGCCAGCACGGCCTGACAGGCCAGCTGGTGCAGGCTGCGGCCGCCGTCGCGGCGGTAGAGGAACTCGCCGGCGGCCTGCACGTGTTCGAGCAACGCGCGCCTGTGCGGAGCAGGCGCAGGCATCAGTGGACCGCAGCGTGCGCCGCGCATCGCCATCCATGCCGCCAGCAGCAGCGCCAGCGCCAGCAGGGCGGGCCAGCCCTGCGTCGCCAGCAGTTTCAGGAACGGCTGGCCGTCCAGCGCATAGACCAGGTAGATCTGGCCGCGGCCGCGGTTCGGCGCCAGCAGGCGCCAGGCGAAACGCTGCGCTTCGGCATGCTTCAGCTGCAGCCGTTCGAGCGGGGCAAGGCTGGCGAGCAGGCTGACCTGGCCGCGACCGACGGCGGTGCGCGCGAACAGATAGCCATCGCCCGCGTCGCCGATCGCCGCGTCCACCGTCTGCACGACTGCAGGTTTCAGCCGAAAGCGCAGGCCGCACAAGCTGGCAGCCATTTTCTCGTCGCCGAGGCGGCTGCAGCCGAAGCCGCCCGGACGTGGATCGAGCAGGTCCAGCGCCGCAAACACGGGCGCGCGCGTGCCCGCGTCGGGCACCAGCAGCAGATGGCCACCCCGCCGTACCCAGCTGGCCAGCCGTGCGGCGGTTTCCGCATCGATGCGTCCCGCATCGGCACCCACCAGCACGGTATCGCCCGGCTGCAGCGGCGCCTGGCCCGGATCCAGCGTGGTCAGCGACGCCGCCGGTTCGCCCATGTCCCGCAGCACCTGCTCGAGCGCGAAGAACGGATTGGTCTGCGCCATGCCGCTGGGCGGGACCGGTTCCACCACGTCGCGCCGCTGGAAGGTGGCGAGGAACACGCCCGCGAGCAGCGCAACGCCCAGCAGCACCAGCACGACGACGAGCAGGCCGCGATGCTTCATGCGGCGGCCTCCGGCTGCAGCGGCCAGCCATCGAGCAGCCGCTCGAACGCGACCTGGTCGGGGTAGCGACCGGCGTAGGCGGCGAACTGCCAGGTGCGCACGATCGCGGCGACGCGCCGCGTGCGCGCCGGGTCGTCCAGCGCGGTGGCGTGGCGCAGCCAGTCCGCCTCAGTGGCGTCGACCGCGAACGGCAACTGCAGTTGCTGCGCGATGCGCTCCGCGCAGCCGCGGTAGAGCAGCGCCAAGGCCTCGCGCCGGCGCTGCGCCTGCCACAGTTCGCGGGCGGCGCCGGCCACGTCGCGGGGCAGCGCTTCGGGCGTCGCGTCCACCGTCGTCGACAGCTTCGCTTCGAACGACGGCAGCGGCGACTGCTCGCGCAAGCCGCCGCTCCAGCGCCACGCAAACCAGGCCAGCGCCGCCACCGCCGCCGCCAGCGCCAGCCACAACAAGGCGTTGAGCACGCCGGAGAGCAAGCGCAGTGGCGCCATGCCCATATTCACCGGCTGCGCGGGCCGGCTGGCGTACTTCAATTCCCAGCGACGCACGTGGCGCTCGCCGCCGAAACGCGGATCGCGATACACCTGCGCCGCAGCGGCCGCGAAGCGCTGGTCGCCGTCGTCCAGCGGCTGCCGGAACACCTGCTGCGGCGTGCTCACCGGCGCGGCCTTCGGCGTCGGCGTCGCGGCATGGCCGGCCAGCGGCAAGCCCAGGCACAGCAGCAGGCACAGCAGCTTGCCCAGATCCTGCAGGCGCGCGCGCAGGCGGCGGAACGCGAGGTCGATGTCCCAGGCTTCCAGTTCGGTACGCCGGTTGAGGTACAGCGCGAAGCCGCAGGCCACGTACAGCGGCTCGATCACGCTCATCGCGAGGTAGTCCACGGCGGACGCCGCCAGCGTCCAGGCGGTGGCGGCGCCGTGCACTTCGTGGCGGAAGAAATCGGCGAACGAGGCCGGCCGCCACTCCTGCGGCAGCAGCCACAGCGCCAACAGCCAGGCGCTGAGGAACAGCACCAGCTCGAACTGCAGGCAGCCCCAGGCGAGCAGGCTGGCCTCGCCCACCAGCTTGCGCCGCAACACCTTCCAGCGCGCGACGCGCTGCCGGCGCGGCGCACCTTCGAGCAGTTCCAGCGGCAGGCGCAGCGCGCGGTGGCTGTCGATGCGCAGCCAGCTCAGTCCGGCCATGGTCGGCCCCCACGGCAACGCGCGCTGGCCACGCAGGCTCTCGCGCCAGCGCGGCGCACGATCGAACACGGCGCGCGAGAGCACGTACAGCGGTACGCGGTCGAACAGCGGCTTCAGCCACCACACCAGCAGCAGGCCCAGCCACGGCAGGCCCAGCAGCAGGCCCAGCGCGTTGCACAGCACGAACAGCGGCACGCTGAAGGCGAACCACGCCAGCCACACGGCGCCGGCATTCGCGCGCAGCATCGCGGCGCCCAGGTCGAGGGCTTCGCGCGACTCGCGCGGGCGCAGCACCACGCTGATCCGCTCAAGCTCCATGCTGGCCCGCCCTGCCGCCGAAACCCAGCCAGCCCAGCACCAGCAGCCAGGCCAGCGCGGCGGTGCCAAAACGCAGCGCGTCGGGCAGCGCCGCCTGTGACGACCAGTAGGCCTCGATGCATGCGGCCACCACCAGCATCGCGAAAGCGCCCAGCGCCAGCTTCGCGCCGATCCAGCCGGCCTCCACCAGCGCCGGTCCGCGCCGCCGCCGGCCGGGTGCGAGCAGGGTCAGTCCCAGCTGCAGGCCGGCGCCGCCGGCGATCACCAGCGCGCTCAGCTCGAACGCCGAATGCGTCACCACGAAGCGCCAGAACGGGCCACCGTAGCCGATCGCGGTGAGATGGCCAGCCACGCCGCCGATGAGGATGCCGTTGGCGCCCAGCACATAGATCGCACCCACGCCGAACAGCAGGCCCGAGGCGAAGGTGCGGAAGGCGATGCTGACGTTGTTGAACACGTAGAAGCCGAACATCTGCAGGTTGGTGCCGCTGCTGCGGCCCAGGTGCGGATTGGCGGGGTCGTACATGCGCTCGAACTCGGCCAGCCGCGCGCTGCTGAACAGCGTG
Organism: Rhodanobacter sp. 7MK24; assembly: GCF_014842995.1. Taxonomy (GTDB): domain Bacteria; phylum Pseudomonadota; class Gammaproteobacteria; order Xanthomonadales; family Rhodanobacteraceae; genus Rhodanobacter_A. Next base: position 91,808 of record NZ_JACYXL010000001.1, on the reverse strand, counting down.
TGCGCCAGCTCCGGATGTATCTGCAGCCAGGCCAGCAGCAGCAACGCCGGCACGTAGAACAGCGCCGCCGCGAGCGCCATGCAACGCCACTGCGCGCGCACCAGGCGCGGAAAGTCGGCGACCAGGAAGCTGGCCGCGCGATGCCAGCGCGGCGGCGGCGGGCGGTACAGCACGCGATGCCCGCGCTGCACCAGCAACTGCAAGCGCTCGGTGACCTCGTGGCTGTAGCCGCGCCCGCGCGCCAGCGCGAGGTGATGGCAGACGCGCCGGTACGCGGCCGGGAAATCCAGCGCCTGCTCGCGGCGCATGCCGCGCTTCGGCTGGCGGTCGAGCTCGCCCAGCCAGAGCTGCAGGTGGTCCCATTCCTGCGCGTGCATGGCCACGAAACGCTCCTGTTTCACGGGCGCCCCAGCAAGCTGTTGGCGTAGCCGAGCAGGCGCCTCACCGCGGCGGTGTCGCGGCAGCCGGTCAGCGGTTCCAGCAGGTTCGCCAGTTCCTCCTGGCGCTGCGGGGTGAGCCGGTCCGCGCGTTCGGCGAAGTCCACCAGCGCCGCCTGCTCCTCGGGGGCCAGCGGCACGGGCAAGGGCTGCGCCGGTGCGGCGGGCACCTGGTGGCCGATCGGCAGTTCCTTCGCATACACCACCATCGTGCCCGCCACGATGTCGCCGAGCCGGCGTGCGCAGGGATCGACCAGGGTGCTGGCCAGGCCCACGCCGTACACGCCCGGCAGCGCATCCACCACGCGCAGCAGGTTGCGCGTCACCGAGGGCAGCCAGGTCACCGGCGTGCCATCCAGATTGACCACGCGCAGGCCCAGCGCCCGCTTGCCCAGGCTCTGCCCGTCCAGCCACAGCTCGCAGATCACCCAGTACGCCCACAGCAAGGCGAACATCAGCAACATCGCCACGCCGCGACCGCCGGTGCCGAGCAGCGACAGCGGCGCCATCCCCAGCATCAGCAGCACGAGGCGGATGACCGTGTCGATCATCCACGCCTGCGCGCGCGGCAACGGACCGACCGCACGCAGGCGCAGCGAGATGCCTTCGGGCGTCTCGATCTCGCGGACGGAGTCCAGCATCAAACGTCGACGACGATGGTGTCGGCGATCAGGTCATGCAGACAGCGTCGTTCCTTGCCGAAGATCAGCAGCGAGTCGATCAGGCCGACGAAGCGCCCCACCAGCGGGATCATGCCGAGCAGCACGACCGGCACCACGCGCAGGAAGATGTACCGGAGCAGCCCCATGCGGCTGCCGTCGGTGCGCACGATCGCAATGTCCAGCATCCGCTTGCCGATGGTCTGGCCGCTCTGGTGCACCATCATGCAGTTGACCACGAACACGCCAAGCATCAGCAGGACGCCGAGGAAGATCAGCATGCCGGCGGTGTGCGGCGCCGGAAATCCCTGCCGGACCGCGTTGTAGTACATCACGCCCGCCCCCACGAACAGACCGAGCCAGGGCAGGTTGATCAGGCCATCGAGGATCGCCGCGCCGAGTCGCTTGCCGCGGCTGGCCTTGCGGCTTTCCAGGTCGTCGGCATAACTGCCGCCCACATCCTCCACCACCGCGGCGGGCGCCGCATACGGATTGCTTTCCATCGTCATCCCCTGTTGCAGTCCCTGGCCACCCATCCCCATGCCGGGCGTGTCGCGCGAGTATAGAGGCGCTTTTCGACGGCTGGCTAGGCGTCCGGACAGCAGGAATTTGCGGCGCGAAAGCGGCCGCGCGGCAGGGGAAAATCCGTTGCGTCAGCGCTTGGGCCGGAGCAGTGTGCCGGTGCAGTCGGGCGCGCCGCACAGGCACTGCCACAGCTTCTTCAGGCGCGCGGTGTGCGGCACGTCGAGGGTGATGCCGTAGTCGTAGGTCAGTTCCTCGCCCGGCTTGATGTTGCGGATCGCCTCGATCATCACCTTGTCGTGGCGCGGGTTGCCGTCGGCGCTCTCCTCCACCACCGCGCGGCAGTTCGGCGCGCAGCTGTGATTGATCCAGCGCGCGGTGTTGCCCTTGCGGTTGGCGTCGACGATGTAGTCGTCGTTGAGGGTGAACAGGAAGGTGTGGCCGGTTTCGCCGCCGTCGCCGTACATGTCGTCGGCCTCGGCGTGGGTCATCAGCGTGCCCCGGTACTGGATGATCTCCTCGCCCTTCCGGATGGACTCGACGGCGAACACGCCATTGCCATGGATGGGAGAGCGACGGGCGACGATGCGACGGGTCATGTGGCGTGCTGGCCTGATGGTGGAACCCTGCATGATGCCGCGTGTCCACTTTTGTGGGAACCGCCGCAAGCGTGGACTACAGGAACGTCCGTGCGGAGAGCTTCAGCACGAGCCGACTTTCGGCGGTTCGCCGACCGACAGCGGCCTTGTGGGCCAGGCGGCGGAAACATGCGCCATGCAACGAGCTCTGCAGCCCGGACATCCCTACCGCCCTTGCTCCGTCCATTGACGCGCGCAGCGGCCCGGGTCAAGATTCAAACAATCGTTTGAGATCGTAGCCATGAGGTCACGGCCGTGATGCGACTGATCCGCTGCTTCGCACTCGTTGTTTGCGCCGCCTGCCTCGCGGCCTGCGGCCCGCAGCGCAAGAGCGTATTCCCGCCCTCGCTCACCGTGCAGCAGATGCAGGTGCTGCCTAGCGGCATGTGGCGGCTCACCGTGCGCATCCAGAACAACAGCTACGGCGGCATGGATTTCAGCTCCATCGAGGGTTCGCTGCAGGTGGCCAACGACATGCCGGTGCGCCTGCATGCCGCGTTCGACCGCGACATCCCATCCTTCGCCGGCGACGTGATCGCCGTCGACGTGCTGCCCACGGCCACGATGGGCAGCGCGCTCGCCGCCGTCGCGGCAAAGGGCAGTACCGGCTCGCTGGCCTACGCCATCCGCGGCACGATCCATGCCCAGCCCGACCTGGCCGATCATCCGGACAACAAGAACCCGCAGGATTTTCCTTTCCAGCACAGCGACTTCCTGTCGCCGGTGCCGGGCATCGCCAACACCTTCCGCTGATTCCTTCTTCACGAGAGATTCGCCATGACGATCTACAAGGCTCCGCTAGACGACCAGCGCTTCACCCTCTTCGACCTGCTGGGCGCCGAGGCCATCCTCACCAGGTTGCAGGGCGGCGCGGAACACAGTCGCGACCTGCTCGACGCGGTGCTGGAGGAAGCCGGCAAGCTCTCCGAACAGGTGCTGGCGCCCACCAACGCCTCGGGCGACGCCGAGGGCTGCCATTACGACAAGGCCACCCACGCAGTGACCACGCCGAAGGGCTTCAAGGAGGCCTTCAAAGCCTTCTCCGAAGGCGGCTGGGCCGGCCTCACCGCGAAGGAAGAGTTCGGCGGCCAGGCGCTGCCCAACGTCATCGGCACCAGCACTACCGAGCTGTTCCAGTCCGGCAACCTGTCGTGGAGCCTGTACCCGCTGCTCAGCGAAGGCGCCTGCCACGCGATGGAGCTGCACGGCACCGAGGCACAGCAGCACACCTACATGAAGCCCATCGTAGAAGGCCGCTGGACCGGCACGATGTGCCTGACCGAGCCGCAGGCCGGTTCCGACCTCGGCCTGCTGAAGACGCGCGCCGAGCCGAACGCCGACGGCAGCTATGCGATCAGCGGCACCAAGATCTTCATCAGCGCCGGCGAGCACGACATGGCCGAGAACATCGTGCACCTGGTGCTGGCGCGCCTGCCCGATGCACCGGCCGGCAGCCGCGGCATCTCGATGTTCATCGTGCCGAAGTTCAAGGTGGACGCGAACGGTTCTCTGGGGGAACGCAACCAGGCCTACGCCGGCGCCATCGAACACAAGATGGGCCTCAAGGGCTCGGCCACCTGCGTGATGAACTTCGACGGCGCCGAGGGCTACCTGATCGGTCAGCCGCACAAAGGCCTCGCGGCGATGTTCACCATGATGAATGCCGCGCGCCTGTCGGTGGGCGTGCAGGGTCTGGCGCTGGCCGAGCGCGCGTGGCAGAACAGCCTGAACTATGCGCGCGAGCGCCTGCAGAGCCGCGCGCTGTCCGGCGCGAAGTTCCCCGAGAAGGCTGCCGACAACCTGCTGGTGCAGCCCGACGTGCGCCGCATGCTGCTGACCCAGCGCGCCTTCGTGGAAGCTTCGCGCGCCTTGCTCTACTACACCGCGCTGCAGACCGACATCGAAGCACGCGGCGCCAGCGAGGACGAGCGCAGGCACGCCAGCGAACTGGTGGCTTTCCTCATCCCCATCGCCAAGGGCGTGGTGACCGAACTCGCGCAGGAGTGCACCAAGGAAGCGCTGCAGGTGTACGGCGGCCACGGCTACATCGGCGAGAACGGCATGGAGCAGTTCGTGCGCGACGCGCGCATCATCACGCTGTACGAGGGCACCACCGGCATCCAGGCCGCGGACCTGCTGGGCCGCAAGATCCTCCAGTTGCAGGGTGTGGGTTTCAAGCACTTCGTCGCCGAGATCGGCGCGTTCTGCAAGACGCATGCGGGCGATACGAAACTCGCCGCACTGATCGCTCCGCTGGCCATCCTGGCGAAGGAATGGGGCGAACTCACCCAGTCGCTCGCGCAGCGCGTGCAGGCCAACCCGGAGGAATTGGGCGCTGCCGCAGCGGATTACCTGTGGTATTCGGGCTACGTCACGCTGGCCTACTTCTGGGCGCGCGCCGTGGCCGCCGCGGAGGCAGGCACGCAGTCCGAAGCATTCAAGCAGGCCAAGCGCGACACCGCCGCGTTCTATTTCGCCCGCCTGTTGCCGCGCACGCTGATGCACAAGGCTGCCATGGTGTCGGGCGCCGGGACGATTGCCGACATCGCCTGACGCACGCCTCGCATCTGTATCTGCATCGAAGCGAAACCCGGCAAATGCCGGGTTTCGCTTTTGTGCAGCACACGCACGCAACAGCGTGCCTTCGTCATGGCTGGAAGCCGGGGAAACTGAATGCCACCGTAGCGATGACCCACCGAGATGCGCGATTTCGTACTGGCATGCGTTAGGTTCCCAGAGGCAGCACACGCAGGGGGCGTCCATGAATGCCGGCACCGTCGCTGTCACCGACGACGCCGGCACGCACATCGGGAGAAACATCGATGAACATCCGAGCCCCACGAATCGCCATGCTGGCAACCGGCATCCTGGTCGTCAGCCTGGCTGGCTGCTCGCAATACGTGAAGAAGGACGAACTCAACACCGCCATCCAGCAGCTGCAGCAGAAGCAGCAGGATCAACAGCAGCAGATCGATGCGATCAGGCAGCAGATGCAATCGCAATTCTCCAAGTACGACACGCAGATCACTGCCATGCAGGGTCGCGTCAGCGTGGATACCGTGGCGCACTTCGCCTTCAACAGCGCCGACCTCAACGATCAGGACAAGCCCGCGCTGCAGAACTTCGCCGAGACCATCAGCAAGTACCACCCGAATGTGCTGATCACCGTGGAAGGCTTCGCCGATCCGGCCGGCTCGCACTCCTACAACAAACATCTGGGAATGAAGCGCGCGCAGGCCGTGCGCGATTTCCTGGTTTCCAGCGGCATCAACGCCGACCAGGTCCGTGCGGTGAGCTACGGCGCGGACAGCAACCGCCAGGTTGTGAAGGGCGCCAGCCGCGAGCGCGGCGCCGACAACCGCCGCGTCTCGCTGACGGTGGATTCGTCCGGTGCGGGCGCGGTGGCTTCGACGCCCGCGGCCTGACGTGCCTCGTCGGGCATTGTCCGCACAGGAACGCCCGAGCAATCCGGGCGTTCCTGTTCCCGCCGGAGATCGACCGCGCCACAGCAGGCCACAACGTCGCCAATAGCTCGCCAAGCGGATGTCGGGATCAATCCGGGCTCGCGACCTTGCGCGGCATGGTGCCGACGCCATTCACCCGTTGCAGATGCAGCCGCATGATCCGGCGCAGCTCAAGGATCGCCGCCGGTGTTTCCTGCACGCTGTGCCACGAGGGAATCACCACCTCGGATTCCGCACCGTCGAGATGTGCGCTGGCATAAGGCACCACGCCGTCGCTGCTCTGCTGCAGCGAGCCGCTCGGTTTGTACAGGCCGACGATCGAGTGATAGCGCACCGCGGGCGAAATCGGCAGGTTCGCGGTGGCGACGATGAAGGGGTCGGCATCGCTGAGGTTGTCCACGCTGTTCGACACATGGATGGGCGCATTCTTGCCGCTGTCGTCTTTCAGCAGATCGGTGACACCGGCCATTTCCTTGAGCACGCCAAGCGGCAAGCGGATCAGTTCGGCGATCCAGCGCGCGATGCGATGCCGTGCCACCGGCGTGCCGCGATGCGGCGCGGCGAGGAACACCGCGGCATCCACCTGCGGCATGGGCGAGAACTGCAGGTACGGCGCCAGTTGCTGGTGCAGTTTCGCGCGCTTGGTCGCCGAGAGATGCGCGCCCTCGGGCACCAGGCTCCAAAGCTTGTCCCCGCTGGACGACACCAGGAGGCGAGCGATCACGCCACCCATGCTGTGTCCCACCAGCATCATGTGGTTGGTGGCGCGCGTGGTGCCGTCGGGATCGAAGTGGCGGACGGTGTCGTCCAGCGCACGGCGGATCTGCATCAGGTTCAACGCGATGGGCGCGTTGGTTGGGTAGTAGACCTGCCACACCTGGTAGTGGCGGCGCAGCTCCTCGTCACCCAACACTTCATTTGCAACGTTCACCCATGCCTCGGGACTGCTGGCAAGGCCATGCAGCATCACCACGGTGCGGCGGTTCGGGTCGAAGGGCTGCAACAGCAGCACGCGCGGAGAATCCAGACCGCCCTGCCGCCCCAGCAACGAACGGATCGACTGCATGGCGAAACCCGAGCGCGCCAGCCACAAGCCGTATGGCGCGGTGAAGTTGGCGCCCAAGGGCACCCTGCGACCGGCAATGCTCGCGTCCGCATCGCGATAGGGATCGCGCACCAGCAATTGCACCTGTCGTGTGCCCAGCACCTCATCCAGCGTGTTGCCGCCAAACGTGAGTACCCCGGTCATCGCCACGTAGCGCGGCTCGCGCCACGGCACGGAAGCCGCATCCGCCGTGCGCGGCGTCACCGCCACGAATTCCGAACCGAAACCGTCGCGCCGGTATACGTTGCGCAAACCCTTGAAGCGCAACGAGGATGCGGGCAGCAATTCCGTCGGCGCGGTGCGCAGATGCAGGTCGGTATCCGGCCGCAACACCGACCAGCCAGCCAGATCGGTACGCGTCCAGCCGGTATCCAGCTTCGGCAGTTCCTGGAACCAGCGCCCCACCACGCGCTCCACCGCGTAATCGTAGAAGGCGATCACCTTGGCCTGGCGCTGGTCGAACACGCGTTCGGCGGGCGTACGCTGCGTATAGAACAGGTACGCGTAGGCGTAGCGCGCGCATTGCAGGTAGGCGTCAAGCGTGGCGTCGTCCATCACCGGCTGGCGGTCGGCACGCAGTGCGCGGCCCAGCCACAGCTCAGAAAGCGCGGAAAGCCGGCCTTCCTCGTCGAGCCCGCTGGCATGTCCGACGATGCCGACGCAGGCGTCGAAGGACTGCGTGCACTGCTTGCCGGTCAACGCCACACCGTTCAGCGCCTGCACCGTGCCGTCGCTGAGCTGGCCGCTGCCGATCACGTCGTTGCGCCGCTCGCTTACCACGTCGCCGGGCTTGAGCCGGCTCACGTTCACCATGGCGCAGGCGTTGAGGCACAGCAGCACCATCGCCATCGCGAACCGCAACCACTGCCTGACCGGATCGCCCCGCATTCCCTGCACGCCTCCCTCGCCTGAGCTGCAGCGATTGTAGTCACGGGCGCCCCCAACCGTTGCCACGACGCGCGCGTCGCGGCAGGCTAGCGCCCAGCCACGCATGGACGACACCTATGGCGAAACTGTTGCGCATCCTGGGACGAAGCCTAGCGTTGTTGCTGGGCGGGTCGATTGCCCTGCTCTCCATCGCCTGGGGTGCATTGGCACTGTGGTACCAGCTGCCCGGCGGCGGCGTGGTGCGCGTGCTGGGCGCCGCGCTGTGGGTCGCGTTGGCCTTGATGCTGTTCGTGCTGGCGATCCGCCACCGCCCATGGCCTTCCTTGTGCGGTTATGTGCTGATGTACGCATTGCTGCTGGCATGGTGGGCCACCATCCGGCCCAGCAGTCAACGCGAATGGGCCGACGATGTTTCGCGCCAGCTCGCCGGCGAGGTGCACGGCAACGTGGTCGTGCTGCGCAACGTGCGCGATTTCGCCTGGCGCAGCGACAGCGACTACGACGCGCGCTGGGAAACGCGGAGCTACGAGCTCGATCGTCTGGTCTCCGCCGACGCCGTGTTGTCGCACTGGGGCAACGGCGCGATCGCACACGCGATGATCTCGTTCGGCTTCGACGACGGTCGCCACCTCGTCTTTTCGGTGGAGATACGCAAGCGGCGCGGACAGGAGTTCTCCTCCATCGGCGGCTTCTTCAAGGATTTCGAAACGACACTGATTGCCGCGCCGGAAGACGATCTGATCCGCGTACGCACCAATGTGCGCGGCGAGGACGACTACCTTTATCCGCTGGCCATCAGCCGAGCCACGATGCGCGCGCTGTTCCTCTCCTACGTGGAGACCGCGAACCAGTGGGCGAACACGCCCGCGTTCTACAACACCGTCACATCGAACTGCGCCACCGTGGTGTATCGGATGGCCCGCCACCTCGGCCTCGGCCTGCCCCTGGACACGCGCCTGCTGCTCACCGGCTATTTGCCCGGCTATCTCTACAGGATAGGCGTGCTGGACCACCGGCTCACGTTGCAGCAATGGAACGAGCAGGCGCGCATCACCGACCGCGCGCGCGCCAGCGCATCGGGCGAGGATTTCTCCAGGGCGATACGCGCCCCGCTACGCTGAAGCTGCTCTTGCCGGCGGGTCGCCAAGCATCTGCTCGAAGGAGCGCAGCGGCATGGGCCGCGAGATCAGATAACCCTGGAAGATATCGCAGCCCTGGGTCATCAGGAAGTTCCGCTGCGCCTCCGTCTCCACGCCCTCGGCCACCACCTGCAGGCTCAGGCCGCGACCCATGCCGACGATGGTCTGGGCCACCATCGCGTCATTGGCGTCCTCCGGCAGCCGGGCCACGAAAGCCTGGTCGATCTTCAACTCGTCCAGCGGCAGGCGCGACAGGTAGGCCAGCGAGGAATAGCCCGTGCCGAAGTCGTCCAGCGAGATGCGCAGGCCCATCGCGCGCAGGCGGGCGAGCTTGTCCGCGGCTTCGGCGAGGTCGTCCAGGATCGCGGTTTCGGTGATTTCCAGCGTCAGCAGCGACGGATCGGCGCCGGACAGCACCATTGCGCGCTGCACGTTGTCCACGAAACCAGGTTGGAGGAATTGCCGCGCGCTCACGTTGATGGCGAGCGACAAGTCGCGCCTGCCCGGCAGGGCGGACCAAGCCGCCAGCTGCGCGCAGGCCTTGCGCAACACCCAGTCGCCCAGCGGCAGGATCAGGCCGTTCTCCTCGGCCACCGGAATGAACTCGTCCGGCGAGACCTGCGTACCGTCGTGACGTGTCCAGCGCAGCAACAATTCGGCACCGACCACGTTGCCGCGACGGTCGGCCTGTGCCTGGAAGTGCAGTTCCAGCGCCTCGTCGGCGATGGCATGAAGCAGGTCTCCGGCCAGCGTCTCCCGACGCGCCAACGCCACCTGCATCTCCGACTCGAACTGGCGCACCCGGTCACGCCCGGCTGCCTTGGCGGCGTACATCGCCAGCTCGGCCTGCTTGAGCACCGTTTCGGGCGTGTCGCAGCCGGCCACCAGTTCGGCCCAACCCAGGCTGATGGTCATGCCCGCCAGCGCCTCGCCGTCCAGCCGGAACGGTTCGCGCAATACCTGACGCATGCGCTCGGCGCAATCCAGCACTTCGCTGGCCAGCATCGCCGGAGTTTCCGCGCGGGTGGGCAGCGCCAGCGCGAAGGTGCCTCCACCGAACCGGCTCAGCACGCAATCGTCGTCCAGCATGTTGCGCAGGCGCTGCGCAACCAATGCAAGCAAGCGGTCGCCGGCGGCATGGCCGCGCAGGTCGTTGACCCGCTTGAAGTGGTCGAGGTCGAACAGCAACAAGGCACCCATGCACGTGCCGGACTCACCCAGCATGTGCTGCAGCTGGCCGTACAGGAAGCGCCGGTTGGGCAGGTCGGTGAGCGAATCGAAATAGGTCATGCGATCGACGCTTGCATGCGCCTCGCGCTCGCTGGTCAGGTCGATCATCGAGCAGACGAAGTGGCTCAGCTGCCCCGCGTCGGAAGTGACCACCGACGTGGTGATGCGCACGACCTTGGGTTGGCCGTGGCTCGCCTGTATCCACATCTCGCCCTGCCAGAAGCCGCCGTGCCACGCGTCGGACCACTGGCTTTCATAGAACTCGGGATCGTTCTGCTTCGAGCGCAGCAGCGACACGTGCCGCCCGACCACGTCGGCCGGCTGATGACCGGTGAGCGTGATGAAAGCCTGGTTGACTCTCTGGATGACCCGGTCGGCATCCAGCACCATCAACGCTTCCTGGGTCTCGAACGCGACGGCGGCCAGGCGCCGCTCCCCTTCCACCCGCTTGCGCTCGGTGATGTCCTGCGCGTGGACGAACACGTACTGCGCACTGCCGTCGGTGTCATGGAACACCGAACAATCCAGCCACACCGGGAAGCGCCGGCCATCCTTCGCGACGTGCTCGGTCTCCCACACGTAGTGGTCCAGCCAGTCGACGGTTGCCCGCAGGGCCGCGCGCTCGGCAACCAGGTCAGGCGGGTACAGCGCATCCACAGACAGGCCGACCATCTCCTCCATCGCGTAGCCCCGCTCGCTGGCGAAGGTTGGGTTGGCGGCGATCAGGCTCTTGCTGCGCGCATCGCAGATATACATGCCAAAGGCGGCATTCTGGAATGCGTGCGCCCACAGCCGGAGCTGTGCTTCGGCCAGCAACCGTTCGGTGACGTCGCGCGCCGCACTCATCACGGCGTGCAGCTCGCCCTGCGGCGTGAACAAGGGCGTGCTGATGACTTCGAGCTGCCTTTCCGTACCGTCGGCGGCCTCCAACGGCAGCAAGGCGCTGGTGTTCCGGCCGAGCTGCCTGGCTTCCCGGTCCAGTGCCGTCACCTTCGCCGCGAACGCCGCATCGAACAACTCGTCGCAGCTACGCCCGACCGGCGCCTCGCAAGGCTCGTGGAACAGGGCGACCGCACGACCGTTGCCTTCGCGATAGATGCCCTTGAGATCCTTCACCCACATCGCGTCGGGACTGGCATCGAAGATCGCGCGCAGCTTGCCCTCTTCCGACCGCAAGGCGGACGTGCGCGCCGCCACCGTGCGACGCAGCGTCCATACCCACAGCGCCATCAGCATGGCCAGCAGCAGCAGTACCGCCAAAGCAATGCCCGCATCGCGGGCATTGCGCTGGTAACCCACCGTCTCCGACGATGGATGATCCAGCCAGCGTTTGCGCAGCGTCGCGCGCTCGTCCGGCGTGACGAGCGACATGCCGTGCTGGATCGCGAGGAACATGGCCGTGTCGCCCTTGCGCACGGCCCAGTGCGATTGTTCGGTGAACAGCACGAAGGCTTCATAGAAGCGATTTAGCGCCGAATACCGGTACAGGTTGTAATCCGCCGGATACTGATCCATGCAGAACACGCGCAGATCGCCTTTGGTCGCGGCCTGCAGGATGTCCTGGTAGTCACCGTAAAGCTGCACGCTGGTGATGCCGTCTTCCTGCAACCGCTCAGCGCAGGCGTCGCCGCGCTGTACGCCCACCGGAAGGCCGCGCAAGGTGGCCACATCACGGACACCGCTGATTCTCCGGTCCGCGTAGATGCCTACCGGCAAGTCGGCGTAGGGTGCTGAAAAATCGAACAGCAGCTCGCGCGAGGGGGTGCGGTAGAGCATGTCGATCACGTCGGCACGCCCGTCCTTCATGTTCCGCATGGCGTCGCCCCAGTCCGTGAGCATCAAATCGACCTGGATGCCGGTATGGCGCTGGAACAGCCGCCACATGTCGACTTCGTAGCCCTGCGGCTTGCCATCGCCATCGATGAACACGAACGGCGGGTAATCGTCGTTGGTGGCCACGCGAATGCGCGCCGGCACGGACGCGGACGCCGGAGCGGCGGCAGGGCCCACGGGCGCTGACGCGGACGAAACCGCCGCCATGCAGCAGAACAGCCCAGCCACGCATGCAACTCTCCATCCGCTCACGCGCATATCCTCATTCGCACGCGACCACAGGCATACCGGCGACATCGTTGCCCGCGCAAGCGATACCACCTTCTTAAACTAGCCCGCAGCCCTGCCATCCTCCCGCAAACCTGTCATCGGATCCTTAGCGAATCGGCAGGCAACGCATAAACTGAAGTCGCCGCAACGGCATCGCCGATCAGGGCGCGCCACTCTCCAGTTCGAAACGCACCTGCCGTTGTGCCGGATCGGCCACGGCCAGACGCACCACGACTTCCTGCCCCAACGGCAGCGCTGTCGGAGAGTTGACGCGCGCCTCGATGGCGGGATCACGCAGCATCACCACGCCTTCGTGGCCGTCGCCGCGGGCGCCGTTGATTTCCACGATGGCTCCCTGGAAGGTTTCGCCGACGTTCGGCGCCAGCAGCACCGCTTCGACCAGATCGGTCACCTGGCGCTCGTAATGCTTGGCGCGGTGATCCGCCTCGGCCATCAGGCCGGGCAAGGCCGGCAGCGCGGCGCGCACCCAGTCCGGCACGGGCTGGTTCGCGCACAGCGCCACGCATACCTCGCCCACGTAGCGATCCACCAGCCGTCGCAGCGGCGCGGTGGCGTGGGCGTATTCCGCCGCCACCGCGGATTGCACGGGCTGCGCGGGCAGGTCGCCGTCGAAGGCCACGTAGCCGGCGCCGCGCAGCACTGTGGTGCAGGCGGTGAGCATCGCGACGTGGGTATCCTTCGATGGATCGAGCGTGCGGATGAAGTCGGGATAGCCCTGCCCGTCCGGCCACGCGATGGCCAGCGCCTGCGCGGTGCGCTTGAGCCGCGCGATGTCCTGCGGCTGCGGCGCCGGCAGCGTGCGCAGGATGCCGACCTTGCCCTTGACCATCAGCTGCGCCGCGGCCATGCCGGTGAGCAACGAGATCTGCGCGTTCCAGTCCTCGTCCGGATGGTTGGCGCGGTAAGCCAGCTGCCACTGTCCATCGACCACGCTGATTTCCTGTTCGGGCAACGCGAGGCTCACGCCACCGCGCGCCTGTTCGCGCCGCTGCCGCAGCTCGCCCACTTCGCGCAACAGCGTCCACAACGGGTCGGCGGTGCCGGCATCGAGTTGCTGCTGCACACCGGCGTAATCGAGCCGCGCCCGACTCTTCACCCGCGCACGGCGCACGTCGATGGCGGCAATCTCGCCGCTGGCGTCGAGGTCGATCGTCCACAGCAAAGCGGGCCGCAGCTGGTCGGGCAGCAACGAGGCAGCACCTTCGGACAGCACCGGCGGATGCAGCGGGATGCGCGAGTCGGCGCCATACAGGGTTTCGCCGCGACGATGCGCCTCCGCATCCACGGCGCCGCCCGGCGCCACGAACGCGGCCACGTCGGCGATGGCGTAATGCACGCGATAGCCGCCTCCGTCCCGCCGCTCGAAGTGCAGGGCCTGGTCCAGGTCCATCGAGCCGGGCGGATCGATGGTGACCAGCGGAATATCGGTGCGATCCAGTTCGGGCAGTCGGGGTTGCGCTGCCGCTTGCCTTGCCTCGGCCTCGACCTCGGGTGGGAATGCCAACGGCAACTTCATTTCGTCCTGGATTGCGGCGACGCCCTGCACAAGCGTGGCGTCGTCGCCCGCCAGCAGACGGATGCGGGTAGAGGGCACGGAGCGATCCTCGCGAAAGCAATGAAGGCCGCACTATAGCCGTGCCGCCAATCGGCATGGCGCACTTCCGCCACGCCCCGAGCGGGTGTAGAACCGGCATACGTTTCCGCACTTGCGACGACCATGAGCCAACCGTCCCTGCTGATCCGCCTCGCCGAAGACGACGACGACTTCATCCTGGCCCTGGTGCCCCGCTTCGTGGATTTCCCGCTGCCCGCGTGGCGGCGGCGGCACGAGTGCATCGAAGGTATCCGCGACGAATTGCTGCGACATCTGGAAGACCAGCTCGCGAACAGCCATCTGTTCGTTGCCGAAGACGCCGACGGCACGCGTGTGGGCTTCATCCACCTGCAGCGCACCGAAGATTTCTTCACCGGCCGCAGCAACTGCCACATCGCCGACCTGGCCGTGGCGCCGGCGCACGAGGGCCGTGGCGTGGGCACGTCGCTGTTGGCGCACGCCGAGCGATGGGCGCGCGAGCATCATTGCCAGCTGGTGACGCTGGCGGTGTTCCCCGGCAACGAACGCGCACGCGAACTCTATGAGGCGGCGGGCTACGGCACGGATCTGTTGCGACTGGCGAAACCGGTACGCTGAGCGCGACGGTAAGCTGCCCAATCACTTCATCCAGGGGGAATCGATGCCATGACGCCACGCCGTATCGCCGCGGGCCTGAAGACCACGTTGCTTGCCGCCCTGCTTGCCGCCAGCAGCGCCCTCCCCGCAACGGATGCGCCACAGGCCAAGTATCCCGACTATCCCAGCGAGACGCCGGCCAGCTTCAAGCCTGCCACCGGCAGCTTCGACTACGTCGAGCGCGACGTGATGATCACGATGCGCGACGGCGTGAAGCTCAACACCGTGATCCTGATCCCCAGGGGCGCGAAGCACGCCGGCATCGTGCTCACCCGCACGCCCTACGACGCGCACCAGCTCACCCACAACCTCATGAGCGGCCACCTCGAACCGCTGCTGGAGGGCTACGACAACGCCGCCGACGTGATCGTGGAGGACGGCTACATCCGCGTGATCCAGGACATCCGTGGCAAATACGGCTCCGAGGGAGACTACGTGATGAACCGCCCGGTGCATGGGCCGCTCAACCCCACGCCGGTGGACGACGCCACCGACACCTACGACACCATCGACTGGCTGGTGAAGCACATCCCCGAATCGAACGGCAAGGTCGCCACCATCGGTATCTCCTACGACGGCTTCGAGCCGCTGATGTCATTGGTGCATCCGCATCCCGCGTTGAAGGCGGCGGTGCCGATGAACCCGATGGTGGACGGCTGGATGGGCGACGACTGGTTCCACCACGGCGCCTTCCGCGCGCAGAACCTCAGCTACATCTACGAGCAGGAGGCCACTCGCGACAACACCGCGAAATGGTGGACCAGCTTCCACGACGAATACGACCTGTTCATGCATTACGGCTCCGTCGGCGCGATGGGCGATGCCTACGGCATGCGGCAGCTCGGCTTCTGGAACAAGCTGGTGGCGCATCCCGCCTACGACGCGTTCTGGAGCCAGCAGGCGATGGACAAGGTGCTTGCCGATCAGCCGCTGACCGTGCCGGTAATGCTGGTGCACAGCCTGTGGGACCAGGAGGACATCTACGGCGCGCTGGCCGTGTATCGCGCGATCAAGCCGAAGGACACCAGCGACGACATGGTGAAGCTGGTGATGGGCCCGTGGCACCACGGCCAGGAGATCGAGGAAGGCAGCTCGCTGGGCGCGATCCGCTTCGGCAGCGACACCGCGAAATACTTCCGCGAGCACATCCTGCGCCCCTTCCTTGCGCAATATCTCAAGGACGGCGCGCCGAAGGCCGGCCTCGCTCCGGTCACCGCCTTCCAGACCGGCACCGACCAGTGGCAGCGACTGGATCGCTGGCCGCTGTCATGCGACAGCGGCTGCACCGCCAAGAGCCAGGCGCTGTACCTGCAATCGGGAATGCAACTCGGCTTCGACCCACCATCGGGCAGCAACGCCTACGACGAATACGTCTCCGATCCTGCGCACCCGGTGCCGTTCCGCGCGCGGCCGATCCAGCCGGTCGGCTACGACAACGGCCTCACCTGGCCGGAATGGCTGGTGGACGACCAGCGCGAAGCCTCCGGCCGTACCGACGTGCTTACCTACGAAACAGCGCCACTGGACAAGCCGCTGACCATCGCCGGCGTGCCCGAGGTAAACCTGGTCGCCTCCACCAGCGGCACCGACAGCGACTGGGTGGTGAAGCTGATCGACGTGTATCCGGATCAGGTGGCCGAGCAGCCGGCGATGGGCGGCTACCAGCTTGCCGTGGCGATGGACATCTTCCGCGGCCGTTACCGCACCGGCTACGACAAACCGGGGCCGCTCGCCGCCAACCAGCCGCTGGCCTACCGTTTCGACCTGCCTGCCGCCAACCACGTGTTCCTGCCCGGCCACCGCATCATGGTGCAGGTGCAATCGAGCTGGTTCCCGCTGTACGACCGCAACCCGCAGACCTTCGTCCCCAACATCCTGCTCGCCAAACCGGCGGATTACGTGAAAGCCACCCAGCGGATCTACCACGCGCCGGGCGAAGCCAGTTACATCGGGCTGCCGGTGGTGGCGAACTGATCCCGGCAAGCGCTTCGCGCTGCCGCCGACCTTCAGGCCATTGAAAAGTGCGGCCAGGGATGGCCGCCCGCTTGATCTTCACGATCAGGGACGATCGCAAAAGCAAGCGCCGCGACAGTCGCCTGTCGCGGCGCTTTTTTTCAGGCGTGCAAGACGCCCGGACAGGCTCAGTTCCTGGAAGCGCCCACTTCGCCATCCTCGCGTTCGCCCAGACGCTGGCCCAGGCGATCGAGGTTGTTCATCGAGATCAGGTGCGCGTAGATCCAGCCGAGGACGCCTTCACGCACGAATTCCTGCGCGGTCTTCTCGTCGAGCTGGCGCAGCTTTTCCTCGTTGACCACGAACATGCCATTGAGGTTGATCACCTGGCCCTGGCCGTCCGGCGTGCCCTTGCGCATGCTGATGTTGCGCGACTCCAGCAGGTCGTGCTTGCGCAGTTGGTCCATGAACCAGCGGGTACGCGCCACGTGCTGCTGGAACTCGCCGAGGAAACCCACGGCGCGGCTCAGCATTTCGGTGTCGCTGCCGTCCTCGTTGAACAGGCGGTCGCCCTCGGTGGCGTTGAAACCCTCGTAGCCCTCGTCGAGGAAGACGGCGAAATCATCGCCCTCCTGACCGGCCGGCTTCTCGGCCAGCACGAACGGGTAGCGGCGCACGAAGGCCGGGACGTAGGCGCCCGGCAGCCACTGGCCATTGGCGTCGACGAACAGATTCTCGTTCTGGCGCAGGCCCAGCAGGGCCACCGGGCCGGCGGAAGCGAGGTCGTTGCCGGCGAACACGATTGGCATGTCGCGCGCAGCCAAAGCAAATTCCACGCCGGTGAGCGGCACGGAATGGGCGTCCAGCGCGAACTTCATGTTCGGGATCGGCTTCAGGCGCAGATCCTTGTGTGCATTGCGGTTGAGCGGCACCGGGCGCTCGTAGAAAAGAACTTCAGCCACGTCATTACCTCTGCCCCGCCGTGCCGGGGTTGCCACCATCGGCCCCCCCTCCCAAACCCGGCGTCGGGTCTGCAAACGAACAATCACTATATCAGCGCCCGTGGCCGGCCGCGAATGCCCGGCATGGAGCTATCTGATTGAGCCAAGGGCCTATTTGCGTGCGTTTGCAACAAATTTTGTTCTATGCTCGGGTGCATCCGAGCACCGTTGCATGGTTGCCGCGCTCTTTCTCGTAAGGAAGGACGAACTGCATGCTGATGGAAGTCGCCAGCCGGGCCGACCTGCATTCGACCCGCGTGCTGTCGCTGGACGCCGCCGGCCGCATCCTTGACTGGATCAGCTGGCAGGACGCCGCGTGTCTCTACGTGCGCGGCGCAGTGGCGTGGACGCTGGGCGATCCCTGCCTCACCGTGCACGGCGGCCACAATCGCGCCCTGGGTGTGCAGAGCCAGCTCGACCTGCATCCCATCATCGCCAGCACCGGCCACTGCCACGAACACGCGATCGATCCGGCCCCTGCGCTCACCAACAGCGCGCTGTTCGCCCGCGACCGCCACCTGTGCCTGTATTGCGGCCAGCACTTCAGCCGTGGCGACCTCACCCGTGACCACGTGCAGCCGGTATCCAAGGGCGGTCGCGACGAATGGGAGAACGTGGTCAGCGCCTGCCTCGCCTGCAACCTCAGGAAGAGCAACCGTACCCCGCAGCAAGCCCACATGCCGTTGCTGGCCGTGCCGTACCGGCCCAGTTGGGTGGAGCACCTGATCCTCTCCAACCGCAACATCCTGAGTGACCAGATGGACTTCCTGGTCAGCCACCTGCCGCGCGACCGGCGCCAGACGATGGGCTGAACCGCCCCATCACGGCCAGCCCCTCGCCCTTGCCCCGCCCCGCCATCGGGCCAACAATAGGCGGATGAAAGATCCTGCACATTACCCCCACCTGGCAGCCATCGAGTCGCCGGCCGATCTGCGCCGCGTTCCCGACGATGAGCTGCCCGCCGTCGCCGACGAGCTGCGCCAGTACCTGATCGAGGCGGTGGCCAGTTCCGGCGGCCACTTCGGTGCGGGCCTGGGCGTGGTGGAACTCACCGTGGCGCTGCACCACGTGTTCGATACGCCCACCGATCGGCTGGTGTGGGACGTGGGCCACCAGTGCTACCCGCACAAGATCCTCACCGGCCGGCGCGACCGCATCACCACGATCAAGAAGAAGGATGGTCTCGCCCCGTTCCCGCGCCGCGAGGAAAGCGAGTACGACACTTTCGGCGTGGGCCACTCGTCCACCTCGATCTCGGCCGCGCTGGGCATGGCCATCGCCGCGCAGCGCAAGGGCGACCCGCGCAAGTTCGTGGCGGTGATCGGCGACGGTGCGATGACCGCCGGCATGGCGTTCGAGGCGCTGAACCACGGCGGCGACGTCGAGCCGAACATGCTGGTGGTGTTCAACGACAACGGCATGTCGATCAGCGAGAACGTGGGCGCGATGACCCGCATGATGTCGCGCGCGCTGGCCAGCCGTCGCTTGAACGCGGTACGCGAACGCGCCAAGCGGGCCATCCCGAAACAGTCCTTCGCCGGCCGCTTCTTCAAGCGCTGGGAAGAACACGCCAAGGGCATGTTCGTGCCTTCGACGCTGTTCGAGGAACTGGGCTTCCACTACACCGGCCCCATCGACGGCCACAACATCCCGCAACTGCTGGCTGCGTTGCGCACGGTGAAGAACCTGCCCGGCCCGCAGCTGCTGCACGTGGTCACCACCAAGGGCAAGGGCTACGCGCCCGCCGAGCAGGCGCAGATCGAATACCACGCCGTGGGCCCGTTCGATCCCGAAGCGGGCCTGGTGAAGAAGAACGCGCCTTCCAGGCCCACCTACACCGACATCTTCAGCGCCTGGCTGTGCGACCAGGCCGCTGCCGACGAACGCCTGCTGGGCATCACGCCCGCGATGCGCGAAGGCTCCGGCCTGGTCCGCTTTTCGAAGGAATACCCGGAGCGCTATTTCGACGTGGCCATCGCCGAGCAGCATGCGGTGACGCTGGCTGCGGGTATGGCCTGCGAAGGCGCCAAGCCGGTGGTGGCGATCTACTCCACCTTCCTGCAGCGCGCCTACGATCAGGCCATCCACGACGTGGCGCTGCAGAGCCTCGACGTCACCTTCGCCATCGACCGCGCCGGCGTGGTCGGCCCGGACGGCGCCACGCATGCGGGAAGTTTCGATCTCAGCTTCCTGCGCTGCCTGCCCAACATGGTGATCATGGCGCCGGCGGACGAGAACGAGTGCCGCATGATGCTCAGCACCGGCTTTCACTACGCCGGACCTGCCGCGATCCGCTACCCGCGCGGCACCGGCCCGGGCATCGCCATCCGCACCGAGCTCGACACCCTGCCGATCGGCAAAGCCGAGTTGCGCCGCCGCGGCCATGGCATCGCCCTGCTCAGCTTTGGCGCGATGCTTTCCCCGACGACGGAAATCGCTGCGGAACTGGACGCCACCCTCGTCAACATGCGCTTCGTGAAGCCATTGGACGAAGCACTGATCGTGGAACTCGCCAAGACCCACGACGCCTTCGTCACCTTGGAAGACAACGCCATCGCGGGCGGCGCAGGCTCCGCGGTAGCCGAATGCCTCGCCGCGCACGGCATCGTGAAGCCGATCCTGCACCTCGGTCTTCCGGACGTCTATCTGGAACACGGCAGCCGCGAGGAAGTGCTCACCATGGCCGGCCTCGACCTACCCGGCATCCGCCGCGCCATCCACGCACGCTTCCCGCAGCTGTGCGTCGGCAGCCTCGCCAGCGCAGGCTAGAAGCCCGGCAAACCAAGACGCGGCGCCGGCAACGGCGCCTCGCGGGTGTCGAAACACCGCGTGGCTTCACGCCTGTCGCCGACGGCCGCATCCGGCGATCGCATTGACGCCTTTCGGCGGTTAATCGCGTGTCGATGCACGGATGGCATGGCGTGGCCCGTTGCCGCAACCACAGCGATACGTCCCATAGCACCGCAACGGATCTCCCGTAATCCGGACGCCGTGCGTGCGTGGCGTCGATCTCGATGGGCCTTTCGCGCATGAATGCCGCTTGGCCCACTCGACGAATAATTCACCCGAACCTAACTCCCCGCCTTCTATCACTGAAGCCGTCCCGCTTTGCTGTGCGCGCAAAGCGGGCATTCGCAAAGCGGCGCGATGCCTCCGACCACGATGCCTCCGACATTGCATCGCCACGGTTCATAGGGCCGCTTTTCATGCCGCCGGAAAATCCACTTTCGAAACGCGAGGTCATCATGAAAACCACAGCCGTCCTGCCAGCCCTGGCTTTTTCAGTTGCCATCGCTCTGGGTTCGTTCGCCGGCACGGCGCAAGCGCAAGACAGGCCGGTCAGCGACCACTCCAGCACCATGAGCCAAGCCGGCGGCGATACCTGGATCACCACCAAGGTGAAAACCGAGCTGGCAACCACCAAGGGAGTCCCCAGCAAAGAAATTTCCGTCAATACAGTCGATGGCGTAGTCACCCTCACCGGCGTGCTTCCCACCAAGATCACAGTGAACAAAGCGGTGGCCGCGGCCAAGAGCATCAAGGGCGTGAAGAGCGTCGATGCCTCGGGCCTGAAAGTGAAGTAACCCATTTCCCGATACGGAGAATTCCTGATGAACGAAGACAAGCTGAAGGGCCAGTGGAAACAGCTTCACGGCAAACTCAAATCCCGCTGGAGCAAGCTGACCGACGACGACGTCGGTGTGGCCAACGGCAACGCCGAGTATCTCGTCGGAAAACTGCAGGAGCGCTATGGCATTGCCAAGGACGAGGCGATGAAACAGCTGCGGGACTTCAATTCCGGCCTGTGATGCAAGCCTTTGCTTCGCGGTGCCAGAGAGAACAGGCGGCCCTCGGCCGTCTCCATAAAGCCTCTCGAGTTGCCGGCATGAATGGGCATACATCCACGATTACGGTATCGAAACCTGCTTGATGTGCCACAGGAGAAAATCATGCTCTATTACGCAATCGTCTTTCTGATCATCGCGCTGATTGCCGGCTTCTTCGGATTTTTCGGCATCGCCGGCCTCGCCGCGAGCATCGCCAAGATCCTGTTCGTCGTCTTCATCATCCTGTTCATCCTGTCGCTGATCTTCGGGCGCCGCCGACCACTCTGACGAAAACCACTGCGTCTGGCGATCGTCATCCCCGACGAATCGCGGAAAGCCGCCGTCCCGGCACACACCGGGACGGCGGCTTTTTCATGTCACATCTTCGCGCCGGCAGCACGGAAATCAGGATCGCGCCGGCCGCATTAGCTCTCGTATGCGCGCCATCGGCGCCGAACCGCGCATCGGAATATGCAGCGCCGTGCAGAACTCAGATCACATCGCCCGGAATCAGTCGCGCACTTTCCTTCCACCGCTCACCCGATCGCGTGCTTCCAGATCCTGCGCCGTGAACACCTGCGCATAGCCTGCCGCACGCAGCAGCGCACTGGCAGCGTCGCCCTGGTCCCAGCCGTGCTCGAACAGCAGCCAGCCGCCGGCTTCGAGATGGGCGGGCGCACCGGCAACGATGCGGCGGATGTCGTCCAGGCCATCCGCGCCCGACGCCAAGGCCGCAGCCGGTTCGTAGCGCAAATCGCCTTCAGCGAGATGCCGATCGGCCGCCTCGATGTAGGGCGGGTTGGAAACGATCAGTTCAAAACGCTCGCCCGCCAGCGGCGCCAGCCAGTCGCCCTGAGCGAAGCGCACGTTGGCGATACCGAGCCGCTGCGCGTTGTGGCGCGCTACCACCAGCGCAGCGGCACTCGCATCGGTGGCGACGACTTGCACCTGCGGGCGTTCGCTGGCGATGGCCAACGCAATCGCACCGCTGCCGGTGCCGAGGTCGGCCACGCGAGCTGCCGCATCGCGCGGCAGCCGCTCCAGCGCCAGTTCCACCAGCAGCTCGGTTTCCGGTCGCGGAATCAAGGTGGCGGGCGTCACCTCCAGCTCCAGCGTCCAGAAGCCCCGGCGGCCGGTGAGGTAGGCCACCGGCTCGCCTGCCGCGCGTCGCGCGACCAAGGTATCGAAGGCCGTCTGGACGTCCCTATCCGGAACATCGTCAGCATGCGCGAACAGCCAGCTGCGCGGCCTTCCGAGCGCGTGCAGCAGCAACGCTTCGGCATCAGCGCGCTCGCCCAGCCGTTCCACCGCGGTCGCCAGCATTTCGCGCACGTCAGACATGCGGCGGCTCTTCCGGTGCCGACGACAACGGTGGCGGCGTCACATCCGGCCTGGACTCCCTGCGGCGCCAGTAGCCGCCATGAGTCCACGCTGCAAATGCCCATTGCAACCAGCCGATCAAGGCGAAGGCCAGCCACAGCGCCCAGGCCAGCATGGCCAGCTTGTAGAACCACATCGATATGCTGAGCACGCCGGCGGCGGGCAAAGCGCCGTCGCTCTGGTCGGCGAACCAGCGCAGTTGCCACGCATCGGAGCCGTTGCCGGCCACGTGCATGTCCGGCACGCCGAGCAGGCCCTTGGGCACGGCGGCGACCAGCACGGCCAGCGCCAGCACGGTGAGCATGGCGAGTCCGAGTTGCGCGAGGTTGAAGCGCGCCGCAGGCAGCTGTTCTGCGGGCGCCCAGCGCGCGCGCAGGCCGGTCAGGACCAGCCACACCACCACCAGCGCGAACGCGCCCCATGCGAAGGCGGAGAAACCCAGCCCCAGCAGCAGCCAGTGGTGGAAGCGCAGCGGTGTGGGCGCATGGCGGCCGAGCAGCCACGCGACGAGCAGCAACACCGCCAGTTGTGACCAGTACATCACCGCCGGCCCGGTGGTCGGGCCCCATGTCCACAGTACCCAGCGATCCTGCGGCAGGTCGAGTTCGCTGCCGATGTTCGCCACCGGCGCATCCAGCGCGAACGGCGACGCAGCGATGCGCACAGCGGCGCCGTGCGGCACGCGCAACCGCACGCTGTAGTCGTGTGCGCCAGGCAACAGCGGCAGGCCGAGCTTGCCATTGCGCACGGCCAGGCTCACCGGCTCACTGTCGCGGCTTGCTTCAAGCAACTCCGCACCCGCCGGCAATGTGATCGCGTGTTCGCCGCCACGCGTGCTGCGCGCCTTGAGCGTGACCGTGGTTTCCGTGCTGCGTTCACCCACCTTGCTCTGCACGTCGACATCGTCGAAGGCGAGGCTTCCGCCGTCGATCGCCGCAGGCTGACTGAAGCTGAGCTGCAGCGTTTCGCCGGGCAACGGCTGAAAGCGCAGACCCGTGTCGCTGGCACTGGTCGGTACGCCCTGCGCATCGACGTGCCACATCGGCGCAGCCACGACTTCCCACACCTCGGCGCGCTCGCCCAGCCCCGGCGCCGCCAGCGCGAGTCTGGCCGCGTGATCCAGCCGGCTGGTCCAGCGCACTTGCCGGCTGCCCGCGTTGAAGGTGACGTCGATGCGTCCGTTTTTCACCAGTGCGCCATCGCCCTGTGGATGTTCGCCCGGCAGCAACGGCAGGCTGAGACTGAAGCCGCCATTCGCGGGCGCGATGCGCTCGACCGTGTTCTCCACCTGCCAGTCCACACCCAGCAGCAGGCGACGGGTCAGCCGCACGTAGGGCGGGAAGTCCTGTGCGGCCACCGCCTGCACGCCGTTGTCGGCAACACGCTCGCGTTGCAATGTGAGGCTGTCGCCCAGCAGGCGGCCACCATCCACTCCATCCAGCGACCAACCCTGCCCGCTGAACACCACGAGTTGCGGGCGCAGCGTGAAGTTCAGGCTGGCACTGTCCACCATGCCGATGCGATAGCGCAGGCCAACACGATGCACACCGCGGTCGAGACGCAGCAGCGCGTCGTCGCCATCGCGGACCAGCGCAGCGGGATGGCCGTCCACGCTGGCGTCGAGCAATTGCAGCGCGGCATCGGGCTGCGGCAGCGGCAAGGCCACCGTCGCTCCGGTGTGCACGTCCAGCGCCATGTCCAGCGTGTCGCCGCTGACCTGCAATTGCGCCTGCGCCACGCTGGCGCAATCGGGTGCGCACTTCGGTGCTTCGGTGAGGCGGGACCTCAGCTGTTCCAGCAACTGCTGGCTGGGCAGGCTCTGTGCATGCGAAGCCGACGGCAGCAGCGCAATGGCCAGCAGCAGCGCACCGGCCGCATCCACGCCGCGCGCGGCAGGCCAAGCGACGTGCCATGGACGCAAGCTGCCGAGCAGCTTCGCGAGCAGCGCACCCAGCAGGGCGACCATCACCACGCGCAACAGCCGCAACAGCCAGCGCGGCGCAATCAGCAGGCGCATGGTTTGTTCGGGGCTCACCGGACCCGACCAGCCCAGCTGGTAGTCGTTGCCCTGATCCCAGCTCGGCGTGCCTGAGCCAGCCTGGATCGGGCTGCGGCTGTCGAAACCATCGGGGGCGGGGCTTTGCAAGGCACTCGCAGTCACGATGACGGAAGAAAGAACCTGAGGGGAAGGCTGCCTTGGTGCCACAGGTTCAGCCAACGACGGCGATTCCGCGGGCGACGGCGGCGGCGGTGCGGGAGATCCTTCCACTGGCGGTTGTGCGGCTTGCGCCACGATTCCCGACGGGGGCTGGACAAACTGCACTTGCACGACTGGCCCGCTCTCCAACTGCGGATGCAAGGCGTACTGCAATTGCGACGCGGCAAACGGCAGGCTCCACAGCACCGCCAGCGCGAACACTGCGATGGCGACACCGCGCACCGCGGCATGCAAGCGCCCGCCCGGCAAAGCGCGCAGCAGCAACGCCAGCATCAACACCACGGCCAGCGTCCACAGCGGCGCGCCATCTTCGTGGCGCCCCAATGCGAGATACAGCGCCGCCAGCAACGCCCAGCGCCAGCCGAGCAGGCGACCGGCCAACAAAGCGACCAGCGCGAGCACGAACAGGTCGAGCAAACTCCACCGCGCCACCCACGTATCCGGTGCGCGATCCGCACCGGGCGCCGCGATCAGGCGATAGCCGAAGGGCAAATGCAGGTTGGCGTCGATGTTTTCCAGCGGCAGTTGCCAGCCGGAGCTTGGGATCGTGCCGCCGTGCAAGGGCAAGCGCAGGCCGGCATCCAGATCAAGTCTTCGTGTGCGCAATTCGATGCCGCTCCTGCCGTCGCTATCCCTGCTGACCAGCAGCGGCGTACCGCCCTCGCTGGCGCGCTGCAGTTGCCACGGCGCGGTCGTGTCCAACCGTCGACGGTGGCGCAGTTCGCCAGTGAGATGGTCGGCCGCGCGCAGGCCACCGCCGTCGAAATCCAGCCACATTTCGCGTTGCAGGCGAATCTGGTCGCCCTTGCCGCCTTCGTCGCCGCGCGTGCCTGCGGCGATGGTCAGGCCCATGTCGTCGTCCAGCGCGAATGCGGGCAGGTCGCCCCAGTCACCAGGCACACCGGAATGCGCGGCGTCGATGCCCCGCCCTTCGGCACGGCTGCCGCGCAACGCGGGGTCGTCGCGATAGCTCCAGATTTCCTGCCGCGGCCACGGCGCGGCAGGCAGTCTCAGCGCCACCTTTTCCAGCGGCGCAGTGGCGCGCGCATTCAGGGTCAGCAGCCAGTGCCCGGAACGCAGTTGCACGCGCAAGCGGCCGTCACTTTCCAGCCGCGCCGGCAAGTCGCCATCGAGCGCCGTGGCGACGAAGCCTGCGGGCAAGGCGGGACCCAGCACGACTTCGCGCGGGCTGCCGGCCACGTCCAGCTGCAATTGCGTCTGCAGCGTGTCCGGCAGACCATCGTCGAGCTTACGGTAGACGCGAAGCGACAAGGCATCGGCGGCGCGTTGCGCGGCGGCGGCTTCGCCCAGCGTGAGCTCATCGCCGTTGCGCTCGACGCGCGACACCGCCGCGCCATCCAGACTCAGCGCGACGATGCCGATTTCCGCCGGCACACGCAGGCGCGCGGGACGCTCAGCCCACGGCAGCGTGCCGCGCAATTGGTAGTCGCCGGGAGGCAACCACAGCATCGGATACCCCTCGTGCTGCAACACCACAGCGGCCTGGTTGTTCGACGTCACCGACTGCGGCCAGGCGTGTCCGTCTCCCGGCAATGCCACCCAGCTCGGCGCGTCCACGTGCACGTCGAGGCTGAAGCGCGCACCATCCTTGCCTGCGTCCAGTGCCAGCCGGCCGGGCCACGCGCACTGGTAGCTGTCCGGATCCGGCGACTGGTTGGCGAGGAAGGGGCAGGCGTACTGTGGTACGTCATGCAGCACCCAACCCTGCCAGTCGCGCAATGGCGGCGGCACGTCCTGCGCGTGCAACGGCGCAGCCACCAACAAGCCAAGCCCCAAGCATCCGATCAGTCGAGCGAGCATCCCCATCTCCCTGTGCCTACATGGCCGGCACAGTGTAAGGAATCGCGGCGGTCAGGATTCGGATACGGCAAGCACGCAGTCGTCTGCCCCGAAGCTGCGACAGCAGACGGGGAAAATCGACAGCCCTTGTGGAGCGATCGCGTGTGCCAGCAGCCCCTCGAGGAAGCCGCTGTAGAAGCTGCAGCCGGAATGGCCGCCTTCCGCGCATAGGGGACTGTGGCGTATGTGCAACTGGCCGTCCTGCAGGTCGACCTCGACGATGCCCTGCAAGGCGGGCGCCCCAATGGCGGCAAGCGCGGCAGGGAGTGTCTGCTTGCCACGCTGGGCATGTTCCCGTGCATGCAGCCACGCGCCGACCCGCTGCCCCGCCAGTTGCAGCGAGGATTCGCGTGCGCCTGCGGCCACCTTGCGGTCCAGCGCCAGCAGGTTGGGCATGATGCGCGGATAGTCGTATTCCAGCGAGGCCAGGGCTTTGTCGACGGCCATCACGTCGGCTTCCAGCACCTCCACCTCGATGAAGGGTGCAGGCGGCGGTTCCGCCGGCGCCGGTGCGGGCGCGCGCTGATGCACCACAATGAACTCATCGAACGACTCCGGCGGCGCAGGTTCGGGGGCCTGCACAGTCGGCTTGACGGCGGCGGGCGCCGGCTCAGCTTCGGCAACCGCAGCAACCTCTTCCACCGGCTTTTCCACCGTCTCGGGCTCGGGTGCAGGTGGCGGCACATAGTTGGAAACGGTCTTGTTGGTGGCGGCGAAATGCTCGCGCTGCTCGCCTTCCACGACGCCATGCAGCTCGAAGCTGACCAGACGGTCGCAGGTCGCCAGCGCCGCACGCAACGCGCGCTTCTTGAACCACGAGCCGCGCACGATCATGGAGAGCAGGGTTCCGTGCGGATCCTGCACCGACCGTTGCCGCACCAACGTGTAGCCGCAGGTGCCGGCCAGTCGACCAACCTCGATGAGCAGGCCCTCGCGTTGCAACGCGAGCGCCTGGATTTCCAGCTCGATCATGCGTCCCCCTGTAGACGATGTCGGTGGGTTGAATGGACGGCCATGCTACGACAACCGCGACGGCAATACCTTGCCAGACGTCGCACCGAACGGATGCACACCCAGCGGCATTGCCAATAACTGCAAGCCCCGCCGTGGCGGGGCTTGCAGTCATCCGGAGCACGAGGCCGGTCAGTGCGTGATCGAGGCCGGATCCTGCTTGGCGGTCAATGCCGCGCACAGTTCGATGGACTCAGTGGTCTGCGCCAGGCCGCGCGCGATGCCGGCGGCATCGTTGATGCGCGGCTGGAAGAACGCCTGCAGGCGTTGCGCCTCGCCGGTGGAGCAACCGCCGCCGCCCGCCAGCATCGGCAGGAAGCCGCCGGCAAAGCTGCCGGTGCGCGCGAGGATCTGCGAGTAGTGACCGTTGAACCACGACCACATCGCGTCGCGCTGGGCTTGCGTATCCCGGCCCGAGCGCAGCAGCGAAGCCATCTCACCCACCTTCACCGGCTTGCTCAGGGCGAAGTCGCGCACCTGCTCGGCCAGCGCGGGATCCTCGACACTGGCCAGGCCGCCGAGCATGCCATTGCGCGAGGCCGGGTCGCTGGTCTGCGGCAGCTCGGCGATCAAGGCATCCACCGCGCTCTTGCCTTGCGTCTGCACCGCGACGCCCAGCGCATCGCCGAGCAGGTCCGGGTTGGCGGCGGCGAGGTTCAAGCGGCCATCGGTGTTCTTCTGCAGCGCGGCTTCGCCCTGCTTGAGCAGTTCCGCGCGTACTTCCGGCAGCTTGTAGTCGAGGCCCAGCGCCGCGGCCAGCGTGCTGCGCAGCAGGGAATCGTCATCCGACTCGCCAGCCTTGCGCTGGTAACCCAGGGCTTCGAGCCTGGGCAGGTAGGCGGCCTTCACCCAATCCGCAATGCGCGCGCGCTGGGCGTCGGTCTTGGCCACGTGGTGGTAGATCCATTCGAGCTGACCCAGCGGCGCGGTGGCCACCTGGCTGGTCTTGGATTCGGTGAGCGGCTTGAGCGCGGCGAGCACCTGGCCAGCGTCGAGGTCGCCGTGCTCGAAACTGGCGTTGATGGCATCGGCGTAGGCCAATTGCTCGGTGTCGCTGAGCTTGGCGACCTCCTTGGTCAGCGCATCCAGCTCGCTCTTGTCGAGGCTGAAGCGGTAATAGCCGGCGGCGTTCGCGTTCGGCATCACCCAGGTGGGGTTGCTGGCGCCCGGCAGCGCCACCGAGCCGGTGGCCTTGTCGAGCATTTCGCAGGCCACCTTGCTGCCATCGGCGGTGCCGTAGCGCACGCACACCGGGATGCCCCAGATGCGCTGGCTGTCGCCGCGGCTGCCCAGCGGCAGGTAACGGCTCTGCTTGAGCGTAAGCACGGTCTGGCCGTTCTTCTGCTCCAGCGCGGTCTGCACATAAGGCACGCCGGACTGGTCGAGGAAGCTCTTGAACGCGTGCTTGAAGTCGTCGCCCTTGCCCGCGGCAGTGGCGATGGCATTGACCAAGTCGTCGGCATCCGCGTTGCCGAACTTGTGCGCCTCGATGTAAGCGTGCATGCCCTTCTGGAAGGTCTTGTCGCCCACGTAGTTCTCGAACATGCCGATCACCGAGGCACCCTTCTGGTAGGTGATGCCGTCGAAGGCGGTCATGATGTCGCCGTTGCCGGTGATCGGCTGGCGGATGCTGCGCGCGCTGACCAGGCTGTCGTTGGCCATCGCACCCTGCGCGCCGCGCACGCGGTCGAGGTCGGCGCGGTATTCGGGGTGGACTTCCTCGGTGACCTTCTCCTGCATCCAGGTGGCGAAGGCCTCGTTGAGCCAGATGTCGTTCCACCAGGCCAGTGTCACGGTGTCGCCGGTCCACTGGTGGGCCAGTTCGTGCGCGGTGACGTTGAACGAGCCGCGCACGTTGCGCGCCGGCGAATCCTTGTCGAGCAGCAGCAGCCAGTCGCGGAAGGTGACCAGGCCCGCGTTCTCCATCGCGCCCGCGGAGAAGTCAGGCGCGGCGAGCACGTCCAGCTTGTCCCACGGGTAACCGAAGCCGTAGTAGTTCTCCAGCGCGTGGATGATGCTCGGCGTCTCGGAGATCACGTGGCTCATGCGGTGCGCCTCGCCGGCGGCGGCGATGCCGCGCAGCGGCAGCGGCTTGCTGCGATAGGCATCGGGCGAGATTTCCGCGGTCGGCGTGATGTCCCAGGGACCCACGCCGAAGGCCACGAGGTAGGTGGGCAGCGGCAGGGTCTGCGCGAAGGTCACCGTCTTCCAGCCCTGGCCGGCTGGCTTTTCGCTCACCTGCTGCGTGTTCGCCACCGCAACCTGGCTGTCGGGCAGAGTGATGGAAATATCGAACGGCGTCTTGAAACCGGGTTCGTCGAAGCTCGGGAAGGCGAAGCGCGCGCTGATCGGCTCCATCTGCGTCATCGCATAGGGCTGGCCCTTGGCGGTGACCTTGTAGAGGCCCTGCAACTGTGCGTTGAGCGGAGCGGTGTAGTCGAACTTCAGCGTGATTTCGCCGGCCGGCAAGGTGCTGCCGAAATCCACGCGGACCACGCCGGCCTTGGGGTCGGCTTCCACGTACTTCGCGTCGTGCGCCTTGCCCGCCGCATCCGTCACCGTCACCTTCGACACTTTGAGCTCGGCGCCATCCAGCCACATATGATCGGATGCCTGCGCGAGCTTCACCTTGATCGTGGTGGTACCGGAGAAATCGGTTTGCGCCGGGTCCACCTTGAACGCGATCCGATAGGACTGCGGCACGGCCCACGCCGGCAGGCGGCCCGCAGGCACCTGGTCCGCGGAAGCCGCGAAAGCCATGCCGCAACTGGCGGCCAGCGCGGTGAGCAGAAGGGGACGAAGATGACGGCGCATGGCGTTTTCCCATCGGGTGAGGTGACCCCGCACGCTAGGTCCGGCATGACTTTCCACACAGTGCCATAAGGCATGCGTGCAGCCTTGCTTGCGCCGGCCAATCCAATGGCTAACATCACATTCCATAGTCCATGTCTATGACAAGAGCCCGCGATGAACCTGCGCGACCTGCACTATCTCGTGGCGCTTGCCGAGCAGCGCCATTTCGGCCGTGCGGCAGAGGCCTGCTTCGTCAGTCAGCCCACGCTGTCCACGCAGATCAAGAAGCTGGAGGAAGAACTGGGCGTGGCCCTGGTGGAACGCACGCCGCGCAAGGTGCTGCTCACCGACGTGGGCCGCGAAATCGTCGCGCGCGCGCGCGACGTGATCAACGAGGTGGAACAGATCAAGGGCATCGCACGGCGTACGCTGGATCCCGAATCCGGCACGGTGCGGCTGGGCATCTTCCCCACCCTCGGCCCTTACCTGCTGCCGCATGTGGTGCCGCGCATGCGTGAACGCTTTCCGCGACTGGAACTGCTGCTGGTCGAGGAGAAAACCGAGGAAGTGCTGCGCCGCCTGCGCGAAGGCCGACTCGACGCCGGCATCCTTGCCTTGCCCGTGCACGACGAAAGCCTGCACACGGAGTTCCTGTTCGAGGAGCCGTTCCTGCTCGCCGTGCCGCAATCGCATCCCCTGGCGAAGCGACCCTCGCTGAAGCTGACCGACCTGAGCGACCAGAACCTGTTGCTGCTGGAGGATGGCCACTGCCTGCGCGACCAGGCGCTGGAAGTCTGCCAGCTCGCCGGCGCGGGCGAGAAAAGCGGCTTTCGCGCCACCAGCCTGGAAACCCTGCGCCAGATGGTGGCCGCCGAAGTCGGCATCACCCTGCTGCCCACGCTGGCGGTGAAGCCGCCGGTGGCGCAGGCGCCGAACCTGCGCCTGATCGAGTTCCGCGGCAGCCACCCGCCCAGCCGCCGCATCGCGATGCTCTGGCGCAAGAGTTCCGCCATGGGCGGCTTCCTCAAGCAGCTCGCCGCCGTGGTCCGCGAACTGCCTAAGGGCCTGCTGGATCCGCGTGACGTTGTCACGCCTGCAAGCGCAAAGCGCACAGCATCGGCATGACAATGCACGCACGACGGCCTTCCCGGGAGCTCGACTGAATGCGCCGCGACCGGCTCTCCCCTTGGCTCATCGCCGCCCTGCTGCTTGTACTCTGGGGCGGCTGGTCGTGGTGGCACATGCGGCCACTGCATCCCGGGCCGGGTGAACTTGCTCCTGACGATCCCGTGCAGACAGCGCTGGATACGCCGATGGAGCCCATCCATTTCGGCGACTTCACGCTCACCCCGCGCGCGAAGTTCGACCTCGTGGCGCGCGTGCTGTCCACCGAGCACTATCGCTTCGATGCCGGTGCAGCACTGGTGCCGGAGGATTTCGCGTTCGGCTGGGGCCGCATGTCCGACAGCGCGATCCTGAAAGACATCGACATCTCGCAATCCGGTCGCTTCTATTACTGGAGCGTGCGGCAATTTCCGATACCGCGCCGCGAAATCGAAACACACAGCGCCAACATGCACCTGATCCCCGCCGACGTGGGCGTGCGTCGCGCACTGGGACGCATACGCGTGGGGCAAGTGGTGGCGCTGGATGGTTTCCTTGTGGACGCGGACCGTGCGGGCGGATGGCATTGGCGCACGTCGATGACGCGCGACGATACCGGCGACGGGGCATGCGAATTGTTCTATGTCACGACGGTCGATTCACCCGTGGACCAGACCGATCCGGCCCCGCCCAGTTCCGAATAGCCATCGGGGTATTGCGATAAGTAATACCGATTCCGCCACCGGGCCATGTGAAGCCGAGGCGGCGACGCAATCCGAGACGGACGGTGCCTCACGACTCCTCGTGGCCCGATAGCGCCGCAGGGAACATACGCGGACCAGGATTCGACACCCCGTTGCGCTGCGCCTTGCGATCAGTATCGCAACAGGGCGTGCAATGGCCGCTCGCCCATCCAGCGCTCGCGGCCACGAAGCGCCTCCAGCTCGATGAGCACCGACGCGCCCACCACGTCGCCGCCGAAACGCGCCACCAGCGCCTGCGCGGCGGCGAGCGTGCCTCCGGTGGCCAGCACATCGTCCACCAGCAGCACGCGCGTGTCCGGCGCAATCGCGTCGCTGCGCGCCTCCAGCCGGTCGCTGCCGTATTCCAGTTGATAGTCCACCGCCAGCACCGGCGGCGGCAGCTTGCCTGGCTTGCGCAGCGGCACGAAGCCCGCGCCCAGCGCTTGCGCCAGTGCAGCGCCGAAGATGAAGCCGCGCGCCTCGATGCCGCATACCGCCTGCACGCCGGCATCGCGCCACGGTAAGGCCAGCGCGGCAACGCAGTCGGCGAAGCCTTGCGCGTCGGCCAGCAGCGGCGTGACGTCGCGGAACAGCACGCCGGGCTTGGGGAAGTCAGCCACGGCGCGGATCAATGCGGCGAATGGGGGCCTCGCGTCTTCCACGGTCAGCAAGGCACGCCCACCGGCAGGCCGGGATCGTCGTCCCATTCGCGCAACGCCTCGCGCGCTTCGGTCAGTTGCGCCTCGACCTCACGCACGATGCCTTCGGCGGTTTCCACGCCGGAGTCGGGCACCATCACCGCAAGGTAATCCAGCGCCGGCAACTGACCCACGCCGCCGGTGAGGTACTCGCCGGCGATGAAGGCGGGGATCTGCGCATGCTCCAGCGCATCCTTCACCAGATGCGCATCGAACAGGTTTTCGGCGCGATAAACGGTATGCATGGTTGCACGCTAGCCCCGCCGCGCGCCTACGGCAAGCCTGCGGCCGCCACCGGGGACAGGGTAAACTTCGGGGGATTCCCTTGCCAGCCCACGAGATCGTTGCATGTCGAGCACGCCCAGCCCCGCCGAGTCCGCCACTGTCGCCACCGACGGCCCACGCGACTTCATCCGCCAGATCGTCCGCGAGGACCTGGCTTCGGGCAAGCACGCCGCCATCCATACCCGTTTTCCGCCGGAGCCGAACGGCTACCTGCACATCGGCCACGCCAAGGCGATCTGCCTCAGCTTCGGCATTGCCCGCGAATTCGGCGGCTGGTGCAACCTGCGGCTGGACGACACCAATCCCGGCAAGGAAGACCCGGAGTTCGTGCAGGGCATCAAGGACGACGTGCGCTGGCTGGGCTTCGAGTGGCACGACCTGCGCCACGCCTCGGACTACTTCGACGTGTTCTACCGCGCCGCGCTCAAGCTGATCGCGGACGGCGTGGCCTACGTGGACGACCTCAGCGCCGACGAAATGCGCGAGTACCGCGGCACGCTGACCGCGCCGGGCCGCAATTCGCCATACCGCGACCGCAGCGTCGAGGAAAACCTCGACCTGTTCCAGCGCATGCGTGCGGGCGAGTTCGCTGACGGCAGCCGCACGCTGCGCGCGAAGATCGACATGGCTTCGGGCAACATCAACCTGCGCGACCCGGCGCTGTACCGCATCCGCAAGGTCACTCACCAGAACACCGGCGATGCGTGGCCGATCTACCCGATGTACGACTTCGCGCATGCGCTGTCCGACGCGATGGAAGGCATCACGCATTCGCTGTGCACGCTGGAGTTCGAGGACCACCGCCCGCTGTATGACTGGTGCGTCGACAAGGTCGACCTCTCGAATCATCCCGAGCTGTGGCAGTCAGTGGTCGCCGCCGGGCTGGAGGCCAGGCCGGCCAAGCCGCGCCAGATCGAATTCTCGCGCCTCAACCTCAGCTACTGCATCACCAGCAAGCGCAAGCTCGCGCAGCTCGTCGCGGAAGGCTTCGTCGACGGCTGGGACGACCCGCGCATGAATACCCTGCGAGGCATGCGCCGCCGCGGCTTCACGCCAGCCGGCCTGCGCCTGCTGATCGAGCGCGTGGGCATCTCCAAGCAGAACAGCGTGATCGACTACGCCATTCTCGAGAACTGCATCCGCGAGGACCTCGACGCCAGCGCACCGCGCCGCATGGGCGTGCTCGATCCGCTCAGGCTCGTCATCACCAACCTGCCGGAAGGCCACGCGGAAACATTGATGTTCTCGAACCATCCCAAGGACGAGAGCTTCGGCACGCGCGAAGTACCGTTCGCACGCGAGCTGTGGATCGAACGCGAGGACTTCGCCGAAGTGCCTCCCAAGGGCTGGAAGCGCCTGGTGCCCGGTGGCGAAGTGCGCCTGCGCGGCGTGGGCATCGTGAAATGCGAAGAGGTGGTGAAGGACGCCGCGGGCAACATCGCGGAGCTGCGTTGCACGCTCGATCCCGAATCGCGCGCCGGCCTCCCCGGCGCCGACCGCAAGGTGAAGGGCACCATCCATTGGGTGAGCGCAACGCACGCGGTGGCCGCCGAGCTTCGTGTGTACGACCGCCTGTTCAACGTGGCCGCGCCGGACGCCGAAGACGATGGTCAGCCATGGACCTCGCACGTCAACCCCGAAGCCAAGCGCGTGGTGCATGGCTGGCTCGAACCCGCCGCTGCCCAGGCTGATGCCGAGCAGCGCTACCAGTTCGAGCGCCTCGGCTACTTCGTGGCGGATCGCATGGAGCATCGTGCCGATGCGCCAGTGTTCAACCGCGTGGTGACCCTGCGCGATACGTGGGCGAAGTGAGGCCTGCGATGCTTCTGCCCATGCAAATCCACCTTACGCTTCCGCCGTGGATCAACGAAGTGGTGGATGGGGCGAACCGCTACGTCACCGATGAGGCACGCGTGGGACTCGCCATCGCGCTGGCCCGTCGCAACATCGATCACGGCGAAGGCGGCCCATTCGGCGCCGCGGTGTTCGACGCGGAGGGACGCGTGGTGTCGGCGGGTGTGAACCGCGTGGTGCCGCAGACCTGCTCGGTGGCGCACGCCGAGATGATGGCCTACATGAGTGCGCAACAGCGTCTCGCCAGTTTTCGCATCAACGCCAACGGGGGCCGCTACACGCTGGCCAGCAGCGCACAGCCCTGCTGCCAGTGCTTCGGCGCCACGGTGTGGGCCGGTGTCGACGAACTGTTGATCGGCGCACGCGCCGAAGACGTGGAAGAGCTCACCGAGTTCGACGAAGGCCCGCTACCCGCCGACTGGATGGGCGAACTGGAGCGCCGCGGTATCAGCGTGCGCTGCGACATCCGGCGTGACGAAGCGCGCGATGTCCTTGCCACCTATGGCGCACGCGGCGCATCGTATTGAAACGCCTGCGCGCCGCGTTGCCGCTGATCCTGCTGCTGCTCGCCGGCATCACGCTGTATGCCTCCGGCATGCTGGATCGCTTCAGCCCGCAACATCTGGTCGCGCACCAGCAACAGATACGCATGCACATCGCCGAGCATCCCTGGCTCAGCCGGCTGACCTATGTCGGACTGCTCACCTTGGGCATGGCCACCGGCATCCCTGGCACCATCTTCATCATCCTTGCCGGCGGCTACGCGTTCGGCGTGGTGGACGGCACCCTTTGCTCGTCCACCGGCCTCACGCTGGGCACGCTGATCCTGTACCTGGCCAGCCGCTACGCCTTTGGCACAGGCA
Source organism: Rhodanobacter sp. 7MK24 (assembly GCF_014842995.1). Lineage (GTDB taxonomy): Bacteria > Pseudomonadota > Gammaproteobacteria > Xanthomonadales > Rhodanobacteraceae > Rhodanobacter_A. Next base: position 55,782 of record NZ_JACYXL010000001.1, on the reverse strand, counting down.
GCAAGCATCCGCCGGCCATCGTCGCGAAACTGCACCACGGTTTCGAGCGCCACCCGGTGAGCTACACGCTGTTCCTGCGCTTCGTTCCGGTGATGCCTTTCGGCGCGGTCACCGTAGGCCTGGCGTGGCTCCGCTGCCCGCTATGGCTGTTCCTCGGTGCGAGCTGGCTGGGCGGCACCGTGTCGCTGGTGTTCGAGAGTTCGATCGGCGCAGGCCTCGGCGAAGCGCTGGACCACGATGGCGCACTCGACATCGGCCTGTTGCTGCACCCATCCGTGCTGCTGCCGATGGGCGCTCTCGCCGCGCTGGCGCTGCTGCCGCTGCTGATTGGCCGCCTGACTAGGCATCGGCGCCGGGCGCCGGCAGACAAGCCGGACTGAGCGCCCACAGCGTTTGCTAATCCCCCGGCGGCATGCTTGAACGCAGTCGTCCAACCCGCCGGAGCCCGCCATGAAATCCCCCGCACTGCTGCTGTTCCTAGCCGCCAGCGCCACTGCCACCGCCTATGCCGCCACGCCGGATGCCACCGTCCTGCAACGTTACCCGCTGGGTGGCGATGGCGGCTGGGACTACCTCACCATCGATCCGGTCGCACATCACCTGCTGATCGCGCGCGGCAACCGCGTGATGGTGGTGGATACGCGCGACGGCAAGCTGGCTGGCGAAATCCCCGGCATGCAGCACATCCACGGCATCGCGCTGGTGCAGAAGTCGCGGCACGGCTATGTGACCGATGGCACCGCCAACAGCGTGCACGTGATCGATCTCGACACACTCAAGACGCTGCACGACATCCCGGTTGGCGGCAAGGGTCCGGACGGCATCGTGTTCGATCCCGCGACCGGCCACGTGCTGACCATGAACGGCCATAGCGGCAACGCCAGCGTGATCGACACCGCCAGCGACAAGGCCGTTGCCAACATTGCCCTCCCCGGCAGGCCCGAGTTCGCGGTAAGCGACGGTCGCGGCCACGTGTTCGTCAACATCGAGGACAAGAACGAGCTGGCACGCGTCGACACCAAGGCGAACAAGGTCGACGCCGTGTGGAAGCTCGCGCCCTGCGACTCGCCCAGCGGCCTGGCCATCGACGCACAATCCCGCCGCCTGTTCTCGGTCTGCGACAACAAGCTCATGGTCATCACCGACGCCGACGATGGCCACCAGGTCGCCACCGCGGCCATCGGCGACGGCCCGGACGCCGCCCGCTTCGACCCGGCCACCCGGTTGGCCTACAGCTCCAACCACGATGGCACCCTGACCATCGTGCACGAGGACGACGCCAACCACTACAGCGTGGTGGCCAACGTGCCCACCCAAGCCGGCGCCCGCACCATGGCGCTGGACCAGGCCACCCATCGCATCTGGCTGGTCGCCGCGGCCCCTGCCCCGCGCCACGCTCCGGTGAAGGATTTCACCGCACTGGTGGTCGGTTCGCATTGAGGCCGCGGTCACTCCCGATCGCAGGAATCAAATCGGCGACCGTTCACGGCCGTGCCTTCAAAAAAAAGAGCGCCCGACGACGGGCGCTCTACTGAGGCTTGGTGGGTCGTCCGGGACTCGAACCCGGGACCAATGGATTAAAAGTCCAGTGCTCTACCAACTGAGCTAACGACCCGTCATGACAAGCGGATTGGCGATTTTAGGGATTGCGCTGCATGCGCACAAGCAAAAAGCGCCTCAGACGTAACGCGTAGGGTCAGGCAACCCAGCCTCGCGGAAACCCTGCGCACGCAGGCGGCAGGCGTCGCAATGGCCACAGGCGCGGCCTTCGGTGTCGGCCTGGTAGCAGCTCACGGTGGTGGAGAAATCCACGCCGAGGCGCCGGCCTTCGCGCGCGATGTCGGCCTTGCTCATGCGCATCAGCGGTGCATGGATGCGGAAGCCCGCACCTTCAACACCTGCCTTAGTGGCCACGTTCGCCAGTGTCTCGAATGCCTCGATGAAGGCCGGACGACAGTCCGGGTACCCCGAATAATCCACCGCATTGACGCCGCACCAGATGTCGGTGGAGCCCAGCACCTCGGCCCAGCCCAATGCGATCGACAGCATGATGGTGTTGCGCGCAGGCACGTAGGTGGCTGGGATATGGCCGTCGCCGTCGTGCGCGTCGTCGTCCAGCGGCACGTCGATGTCGGCGGTGAGCGCCGAGCCACCGATGCTGCGCAGATCTACCTGCACGGTCTTGTGCTCGACCGCACCCAGCAAGTGCGACACGCGCTCGGAAGCTTCCAGTTCGGAACTGTGGCGCTGGCCATAGGCAACACTGAGCGCATGCACCTGATAGCCCTGCTCGCGAGCGATGGCCACAGTGACAGCCGAATCCATGCCGCCGGAAACGAGCACGACGGCCTTGCGGGTTGAAGTTTCAGTCATGGGTTTCGTCCACTACAGAACGGCCGGTCACCGGCCGGAGAAACGCTTGCGGCAAGACAGGCCACAGCGCGGATTTTCCTTGAGCGCGGCCGTGGGTCGAACGCGCTCGTCGACTCTCACTTTCCCTTTGCGTCGTTCCACAACAGTTTGTGCAACTGCAACTGGAAGCGCACCGGCAATTTGTCGTCGATGATCCATTCAGCCAGCTCGCGTGGCTCGACGTTCCCCCATACCGGCGAGAACAGCACCATGCAGCGCTGCTCAATGGCGTGTTCGGCCACCACATCGCGCGCCCATTCGTAGTCGGCCCGGCTGGCGATCACGATCTTGATCTGGTCGTGCGGCAACAAGTGATCCAGATTCGACCACAGGTTGCGTGCGCTTTCGCCGGAGTCCGGCGCCTTCAAATCCACCACTTTGCGCACGCGCGGATCGACCGTGGAGACATCCAGTGCGCCGGAGGTTTCCAGCGAAACCTCGTAACCCGCATCGCACAGGCGCTGCAGCAAGATCAGGCAACGCTTCTGCGCCAGTGGCTCGCCACCGGTAACGCAGACATGCCGCGCGCCATGGCTGGCGACCTCGGCAAGGATCTCGTCGATGGCCCGCCATTCACCGCCGTAAAACGAGTAAGTGGTATCGCACCAAGTGCAGCGCAGCGGGCAACCGGTCAAGCGCACGAACACGGTGCGCCAACCGATCGCGTCGGCTTCGCCCTGGATCGAGTGGAAGATCTCGGTGATGCGCAACCGCTCGGCGGCCATCGAAGGCGCGGCGATCACCACGCTGCTGTCTGCATCGACCACGGCCGCAACCTCAGCCAGCCTGCTGGATGCGGCTCAGCCGCTCCTTCGCCAGATTGGCGGCCTTGGAGCCGGGATACTTGCTGACCAACGCTTCAAGCGTGGACTTGGCCGCAGGCACCTGCTTCAACTCGTACTGGCAGTAGCCGACCTTGAGCATTGCGTCGGGCGCCTTCTCGCTCTGCGGGAACTGGCTCAGCAGGTGCTGGAAGGCCTGCAGAGCCACGTCGTAGTTGGTGGTGACGTAGTACGACTCGCCCAGCCAGTAGAAGGCATTGGGGGTGAGCGAGTGATTCGGGTACTTCTCGATGAAGGTGCGGAACTGGCGCGAGGCGCCCACGTAATCGCCGCTGCGCAGGGTCTTGAAAGCGGCATCGTAGGCAGCCTGTGCTGCCGCATTGTCCGCGGCGGAAAGCGGCGGCTTGCCGCTGTCGCCAGCTTGCGCCGGAGCGGCCGCGCTGGTTGCCGGAGCAGCTGCGCCTGCAGTGGCCGAGCCTGTGGCGGCCGCAGCCGGTGCGCTGCTGCTGGACGAGCCTGGTGCGCCCCCGCCCTGTGTCTGATTGCCGGCCTCGAGACGTCCCATGCGGGAGTCGAGATCGGTGTACTGATCCTTGCTCTTGTCCTGAAGCTGCTGCAGCTGGTGCTGCAATTCCTCGATCTGGCCCTGCATGTCGCGCAGCTGCGATTGCATCTGCTGCAACTGGTTGACCAGTTCGGCGCCGCTCTGGTTCTTGTTCTGCGCCTGCTGCTCAAGCAGCGAAACGCGATCGGCGAGGCTCAGGCGCGAGTCCTGTGCGGATGCCGGCAGCACGAAAAGCATGGCGGACGCGATTGCGCCCGCCATGCCGATTCTGGCTGCAAATTTGCTGACCAGTCGTTGCATCGATTACTCGGCCGTGTAGACGATCTCGACGCGACGGTTCTTGCTCCAGCAGTCCTCGTTGTGCTCGCGGCACACCGGCTTTTCCTTGCCGTACGAGATCACGCTGACCTGGCTGGCGGAACCGCCGTTGGCCTGCAGCGCGCTGGACACGGCGTTCGCACGACGCTCGCCGAGGCCCAGGTTGTATTCCTTCGAACCGCGCTCGTCGGTGTTGCCTTCGAGGCGCATCTGCGCCATCGGGCGATCCTGCAGGTACTTGGCATGGCAAGCCATGATCTGCTGGAACTCCGGCTTGATCTCGTCCTTGTCGAAATCGAAGTACACGACGCGCTGACGCAGGCAGGCATCCTTCTCCAGGTCGCCGAGCTGGTACTTGCCGCTGGTGTCAGCCGGCTGGGTCTGGGTAACGGGCTCGCTGGTCGGGCCCTGCGGCTTGACCTGCTGCTTCTTGGAACAGGCGGCCGCGCCAACGCAGAGCAGGGCGACCAGGGCGACGCGAACGGTCTTATTCATGGTGACGTTCCTTCAAACGTGTGTGAGATCCGACATGCAGTGACGGACGGGTTACGGGACGAAATTCGCCGGTGGTCCGGCTGTTATTGATTTTTGTTATTGCAAGATCAACGGCGTGTGATGCTCGCCATCAGTGGCTGGCCTTGGCACGACAACGCCCCGACCGCAAAACACGCCGGGCGCGACCCTCGCGGGCCGTCCCCGGCATCGACCGCCTCACGCGAATGCGGCGGCACGAATTCATTGCTGTTGCCGATACGGTCCCCAGGAAGGATCGCTCACGCTGCCATTGGCGAGCGCGAGGCGCTGACGCACCATGCCATCCGACGAAGTGGCATACAGCACGCCGCGCGGGCCTTCAGTTGCACCGTACAGCAACATGCTGGCGTTCGGCGCCCAACTGGGGCCGAAATCCAGCGGGCCCGGCGAGAGGTAACGCACCTGCCCGCCCAAGCCCAGATCCATGATTGCAATACGATACACGTTCCCGTTGCCCTGCACCATGGCAAGTTCCTTGCCGTCGTAGCTGATGTCGGAGTTGGAGTTGTACGTACCCTGGAAACTGATGCGCTGGGGCGTGCCGCCGCTCGCCGGTATCTGGTAGATCTGGGGGCGGCCCGAGCGGTCGGAAGTGAAATAGAGGGACTGGCCATCCGGCGCCCACACCGACTCGGTGTTGATCGACATGCCATGGGTCAACTGGGTTTCCTGGTGCGACGCCACATCGAGCACGTACAACTCGAGGTGGCCGGTGAAGGACAGCGCCACCGCCAACCTGCGACCATCCGGCGACCATGCCGGCGCGCCATTGATACCCTTCTTGTGGGACTCCACCAACTGGCGGGCACCGGTGGTGAGGTCCTGCACGTAGATTTGCGAATTGCCGCTCTCGAAGGAGACGTAGGCGATCTTCTTGCCGTCCGGCGACCATGCCGGCGACATCAGCGACTCGCGCGAACGCGCCACGACCTGCGGGTTGTAACCATCCGAATCGGCCACCACCAGTGCATAGTTGGTGTTGTCGCCCAGGCCGGTCTGGGTGATGTAGGCGATACGGGTCCAGAACGCGCCGCGCACACCGGTGATCTTCTGGTAGATGGCGTCGGCGATCTGATGGGCCACACCACGCAGGTCGCCTGCCGGGGCCGCGAAATACCCTGCCAGCAGGTTCTGCTGCCGGTTCACGTCCCACAGCTCGTAATCGACCCGCACCATGCCGTTGCCGGCGTCGCTGATATGGCCGACCGTGATGTAGTCCTGCTTGAGCAGGCGCCAGGTGCCGTAGTTGATGTCGGCGCCTTTGGCTGGGAACTCGACGATGTCGCTCTTGGCCAGCGCACGGAACTTGCCGCAGCGGTTGAGATCGGCACGAATCACGTCGGCCACGTCGGTGGGCAAGGGCGCCACGCCGGGCTGCGCGAACGGCACCACGGCGATCGGGGTGGCGGTCTTCACGCCGCCGACGATCTGGATGTCGAGGCCGGAGGTCTGGGCTACCGCTGTGTTGGCAAACAGCACCGTCACGAGCAACAGGACGAAGGAATACAACGGATTCGGTTTGCGCATGAGGTTCTTCATTGCGGCGTGAATGTGAAAGTCAGGTTTCGGCTGAACAGGCTCTCGAAACCCTTGTACGGCAAGGTGTGGGTGGTCAGGATCGCATTTTCCACTGAGCGCCGGCCTACTTCGTCATACGGGCAACTGGGATCGGCTGTCGCGCTGACCACTTCTCCACCGACCATCTGCACGATATGCACCTTACATGGGGCACTCGGCATGTTATCTGGGCGCCTCCAGTTGGGCGTGACCGCATTCTGAATGGCGGCTATGTACTCGCTGGTAAGGTCGCTGTTCTGCGCATTGTTGCCGGTTTGCCGCTGCGCGGCATTGGGCAGGTCGGGCTGGCCATTGTCCTGGGCGTTCTTGAGGTCGTCGAGTTGCTGCTTGGCCTGCTTCGCCTTGCTGTCCAGTTTCTTGGTCTGCGCCGAGGCCGCGTCCACCTGGGCGAGCATCTGGTCGAATTTCTTCAGATCTTCCTTCTGCTTGGCGGCCTGCGCGTCCAGCTCCGCCTGGCGCTGGCGCTGCTTCTCTTCCTGGACTTGTTTCTCCTCGGCCTGCTGCACGCCCTGCTCGACCACGCGCTCCTGGTCCTTCACGTCGGGGTGCTCCGGCGGGGGCGGCAACGGCGCAATCTTGGGCTGCGTCACCGGCGGAGGGGGCGGTGGCGGCACCGAAGGCGGCGGCGGCACGGTGTTGGGAACCGGCTTGACCTTGACCGATTTCGGGGGCGGACTGCCGGTGGGCCCGATCAGAGTGGCCTCGATCACCGGCCCTTTCAGCTGCAAGGGAGGTGAACAGGTGATCGGGTTCATCCACGCGGGCAGGCCCAGCGTGTTGATGAAGTTTTCGTAGCTGGTGCAGGGCAGTACCGCGAGGAACAGAAACGCGACGATGCCCAGATGCAGCAGCGCGGACAGCACTACTGCCCGCGGGATGCCCTTACGGTCGTCCATGGGACCCCTGACCCTGGCTGGAACCGTCGCCGGGCGTGCTCATCAGGCCAACCTTGTCCACGCCGGCCTGCTGCAGGTCCGCCAGCACCTTGTACACGCCGCCGTAGTTGCCGCTGGTGTCGCCTGCCACCAGCACGGTGAGCTGCTGGTTGGCATCCAGGAACGCCTTGACCTTGGTCTGCAGGTCGGCCTCGTCCACCGGCTGGGGTTTGCCATTGCCTATGATGAGGGCCAGCGTGCCGTCCTTCGCCACCTGCACCACCAACGAATCCTTCTTGCCCTGCAGCGCCTTGGCATTGGCCTGCGGCAGGTTCACGTCCACGTTGGAGTTCAGCATGGGCGTGGTCACCATGAAAATGATGAGCAGCACCAGCATCACGTCGATATAGGGAACGACGTTGATCTCGGATTTCAGCTTGTAGCGCTTGTGGCGCCGCGCATTTCGCATGTCAACGCTCCACTCAAGCCGCGTCGTCGGCCTGGATCTGCCGCTGCAACACGGAGGAGAACTCTTCCTGGAAGACGTCGTAGCGCGAGGCGATGCGCTCCACCTTGGTGGCGAAGCGGTTGTACATCCATTGCGCCGGGATCGCCGCAAACAGGCCCATCGCGGTGGCGATCAGCGCCTCGGAGATGTGCGGCGCGACCACGGCGATGGTGACGTCCTTCATGTCGCCCAGGCCCTGGAACGCGCCCATGATGCCCCACACCGTGCCGAACAGACCCACGTAGGGACTGATCGAGCCGACGTTGGCGAGGAACTCCAGGCTGCGCTCAAGTGCACCGATTTCGCGGGTGCTGGCTACCTGCATCGCGCGCTCGGTGCCCTCGATCACGCCGCGCGTGTCGTGGGTCCTGCGCTGTCGCTGGCGGGCGAATTCGCGGAAGCCCGATTCGAAGATGGTCTCCAGGCCGCCTTCCGCACCGCGACTGCTCACTTCGCGGAACAGCTGTGCCAGGTCGCCGCCGGACCAGAAGCGCTCCTCGAAATTCTCCGCGTTCTCCAGCGCCGCCTTGGTCTGGCCCAGCTTGCGGATGATGATGACCCACGACAGGAAGGAGAAGATCATCAGGATCACCAGCACGCCCTGTACCGGCAGACTGGAATGGATGATCAGGTCGAGAACATTGAGTCCGCCGTTCATTGGCTTGGGGCACTCCGCGTCGGCAAGGTTGTCAGAGAGGGGATGATTCGGGGAACAGATCGGCAGGCATGGCTACGGCGCGCATGCGCCGCGTATCCACGCAGGCCACGCGCACCCCGGCGCGAACCAGGCAGGCACCGTCAGCACGATCTATCGTCTGGGTGAAAAGGATACTGGCTGCGCGCCGTTCCTTGACAGCCACCGTCACCGACAGTTCATCGTCCAGCAGGGCGGCGCGCAGGAAATCCAGCTGCATCTCGCGCACCAGGAAGGCCAGCCCGGTGCTTTCCTTGTAGGCCATCTGGCTGATGCCCAGCGCGCGCAGCCATTCGCTGCGGGCGCGCTCCAGGAAGCGCAGATAGCTGGCGTGGTAGACCACGCCACCGGCATCGGTGTCTTCCCAGTACACCCGCACCGGCCAGCGGAAGGGTTCGCGCTCAGCCATCGAGGCCATCCCCGGCGAACAGATCTGCGGCCTGCGACTGACGCGGCGGTGGCGCCAGGCCAAGGTGGCGCCAAGCGCGCGCGCTGGCCATGCGGCCGCGCGCGGTGCGCACCAGGTAGCCCTGCTGGATCAGGTAGGGCTCGACCACGTCCTCCAGCGTGCCACGGTCCTCGCTGAGCGCGGCGGCCAGCGATTCCACGCCCACCGGACCGCCCTCGAAGCTCTCGATGATGGTGCCGAGCATGCGGCGGTCCAGTTCGTCGAGGCCGTCGGGGTCGATCTTCAGCATATCCAGCGCGGCCTGCGCGGCGGCCAGGGTGATCTGGCCGTCCGCACGCACCTCGGCGTAGTCGCGCACCCGGCGCAGCAGGCGGTTGGCGATGCGCGGCGTGCCGCGCGAGCGACGGGCGATCTCCTGCGCACCGTCGATCTCGCAGGCGATGCCCAGGATCTTCGCGGCGCGGCGCACGATCGCGGTGAGCTCGTCGACGGTATAGAACTCCAGCCGCTGCACGATGCCGAAACGGTCGCGCAAAGGGGCCGTAAGCATCCCGGCCCGCGTGGTGGCACCGATCAGGGTGAATTGGGGCAGGTCCAGCTTGATCGAGCGCGCAGCCGGCCCCTCGCCGATCATGATGTCGATCTGGAAGTCCTCCATCGCCGGGTAGAGCACCTCTTCGACCGCGGGCGACAACCGGTGGATCTCGTCCACGAACAGCACGTCGTTAGGCTGCAGGTTGGTGAGCAGGGCGGCGAGGTCGCCAGCGCGTTCCAGCACGGGGCCTGAGGTGGAGCGCAGGCTCACCCCGAGTTCGTTGGCGATGACGTGGCTGAGCGTGGTCTTGCCCAGGCCGGGCGGCCCGAAGATCAGCACGTGATCCAACGCGCCACCGCGTCTGCGAGCCGCCTCGATGTAGATCTCCAACTGCTCGCGCACCGCCTGCTGGCCGAGGTACTCGGCGAAGCGGCGCGGACGGATCGTCGCCTCCAGCGCCTCGTCGTCGAGCTGGGAGACGGGGGTAATGATGCGATGGTCGGTCATGCCGGCATTATGGCCGATCAGATTTCGACCTGAGCGCCCAGTTCGATCAACCGATTGCCCGGAATCTTGAAATATGCGGTCGCCGGCAGGGCGTTGCGGAACATGAAGGCGAACAGCTTGTCGCGCCAGAGCGCCATACCAGGGCGCCGCTTGTCGGCCACGATGTTCTCGCGCGACAGGAAGAAGGTGGTGTCCATCATGTCGAATGAGGCGCCCGCACGCGAGCATTGCGACAGCGATACCGGCACATTCGGATCCTCGGCGAAGCCGAAGCGCAACGCGATACCGTAGAACTCGTCACCCAGCGCATCGATGTGGATGCGCTCATCGGCGTCGGCCACTGGCGACTCCAGCACTTCCACCGTCAGCAGCACATTGCGCTCGTGCAGCACCTTGTTGTGCTTGAGGTTGTGCAACAGTGCATGTGGCACCGCGTTCTGGTTGGCAGTGAGGAACACCGCCGTACCCGGCACGCGCAGCGGCGAATGCTTGCGCATGGCCTCGATGAACGGAGCCAGCGCCAGACCGCCCTGCTTGATCTCGCGCACCACCAGCTCGCGGCCGCGGCGCCACGTGGTCATCACGATGAACACGGCCACGCCCAGCACCAGCGGAAACCAGCCACCGGCCTCGATCTTGATCGCGTTGGCGGAGAAGAACGCCAGGTCGATGGCCAGGAAGCAGGCGCCCACCACCACCACCAGCGGCAGTTTCCAGCCCCACTGATGGCGTGCCACGAACAGCGCCAGGAGGGTCGTGATGCTCATCGTGCCGGTCACCGCGATGCCATAAGCCGCACTAAGCGAGTCGGAGCTGCCGAAATGCAGCACCGCGAACAGCACCATCACCAGCAGGAAGCTGTTGACCCACGGCACGAAGATCTGGCCGGACATCTCGCGCGAGGTGTGCACTACCGGCATGCGCATGGAATACCCCAGCGACATCGCCTCGCGCGTCATCGAGAATGCACCCGAGATCACCGCTTGCGAAGCGATCACCGCAGCCGCGGTGGCCAGGCCGATCACCGGGTACAGCATCATGGACGGCACCATCTTGAAGAACGGACTGTCGATGGCTCCCGGCTGGTCCAGCAGCAATGCGCCCTGGCCGAAATAATTCAGGATCAGCGCTGGCAGCACGAAGCTGAACCAGGCCATCCGGATGGGCCGCTTGCCGAAATGCCCCATGTCGGCATACAGCGCCTCCGCTCCGGTCAGCGCCAGCACCACGCCGCCCAACGAGATGAACGCCTTGCTCCCGTGCGTGTGGAAGAAGCGTACGCCATACATCGGATCGAGCGCCCACAGGACATGCGGATTGCGCAGGATCATGTTGACGCCCAGCAGGGCAATCACCACGAACCACACCACCATCACCGGCCCGAACAGTCGCCCTACGTGGTCGGTGCCGCGTCGCTGCAGCCAGAACAGCACCAGCAGCACGACCACCGTCAACGGCACCACCCAATGACCCAGCCCGGGCGCCGCCACCTTCACGCCTTCCACCGCGCCCAGTACAGAAATCGCCGGCGTGATCACGCCGTCACCGTAGAACAGCGACGCGCCGAAAATGCCGAGAATCGCAAGCCCCCAGCGCAGCCTCGGCTGCTCGCGCACGCTGCGCAGCGCCAGCGCCATCAGGGCCATGATGCCGCCCTCGCCCTTGTTGTCGGCGCGCATGATGAACACCACGTACTTGAGCGACACCACGATGATCTGCGCCCAGAAGATCAGCGACAGCACGCCGAAGATGCTTTCCTGCGTGGGTCTCAGCCCGTCCATGCTGAGCGTGCTCTGCAGCGTGTACAGCGGACTCGTGCCGATGTCGCCATAGACGACGCCGATCGCGCCCAGCGCGAGCGCCGCGAGGCGCTTCTTGGTTTCGGCATCGCCCATGCCTTGATGTACGTCGTAACCCACGATCAACTCCCCAGCGCGGCGCGCAGCGCCTTGCGGATGATGGTTTCGGCATCGTCGCCGTCGGCGGCAACCTTCTGCACCAGCCGCGTCACTTCGGCAGGCTTGTAACCCAACTGCTGCAGCGCCACCGTGGCCTCGCCGACCGCGTCGAGCGGTGCGCTGGCCGGCGAAGCGCCGGACAGGCTCACCGCCATGCCATCCAAGCGATCGCGCAGCTCCACGATGATGCGCTCGGCGGTCTTCTTGCCGATGCCGGGGATCTTGGTCAGCGCCACCACGTCGCCGGCCTGCACCAGCCGCGCGAAGTCGCTGGTCGAGACGCCGGACAGCACCGCCAACGCGATCTTCGCGCCGATGCCCGAGACCTTCTGCAAATTGCGGAACAGCGCGCGCTCGGCGTCGGTGAGGAAGCCGTACAGCGACACGCTGTCTTCTTTCTGCGCGTAATGGGTGAGCAAGGTCACTTCCTTGCCCAGGCCCGGCAGGTCATAGACGGTGGACATCGGCGCTTCCAGCTCGTAGCCGACCCCGCCCACTTCCACCAGCAACCATGGCGGCTGCTTCGACACGAGGATGCCGCGCAGGCGACCGATCATCGGCGACGTCTCCATGCCGTGCGCGGGATGCCCACGCGCTGCAGGCTGGAACGGGTGTGCGCATGCGCCACCGCCACCGCCAGCGCATCGGCGGCGTCGGCCTGGATCGGCCCTTTCAGCCCGAGCAGGACGCCGATCATGTGCTGCACCTGGGCCTTGTCGCCGCGGCCGCTGCCGACCACGGCCTGCTTCACTTCCGTCGCTGCGTACTCGTGCACCGCGATCCCCTGGCTCACCACCGCGCAGATCGCGGCGCCTCTCGCCTGCCCCAGTTTCAGGGCAGAGTCGGCATTGCGCGCCATGAACACGCGCTCGATGCCGCACTCGTCCGGGCGATGGGCGGCGATGATGTCATTCAGCTCGTCAAAAATGCGTTTCAGGCGCAGCGGGAAACTCGCCTCGCCAGCCACCGCGAGTGCGCCGTGAAACACGTGCACCAGCTTGCCCTGCGCATCGACATCGACGATGCCCACGCCGGTCCGCTGGCTGCCCGGGTCGATGCCGATGATGCGGGTCATCAGGGTGATGGATGCGAAGGCGGGTGAGTGCTTACTCGCCGGACTCGGCGGGCAACAGGGCGTTGTGGTAGACCTCGCTCACGTCGTCCAGCGCGTCGAGCTTCTCCAGCAGCGTGTGCAGCGCCTCCAGCGCTTCGCCGCTCACCGCAGTGCGGTTGTTGGGGCGCATGCTCACGCCGGCGTGCTCGGACTCCAGGCCAGCCGCGGCCAGCGCCTGCTGCACCGTTTCGAAGTTTTCCGGTGCGCAGAGCACCGTGCTTTCGCCGTTCTCGTTCACCACGTCGTCGGCACCGGCGTCCAGGGCCGCTTCCAGCACCTTCTCCTCCTTCGCCGCATCGCCGCCGGTGACGAACACCAGCTCGCCGCAGCGGGTGAACTGGAAGGCCACCGAGCCGGAGGTGCCGAGGTTGCCGCCATACTTGGTCAGCGCGTGGCGCACGTCGGCCACGGTACGCACCGGGTTGTCGGTGAAGCAATCGACGATCAGCGCGATGCCGCCGGGGCCGTAGCCCTCGTAGCGCATTTCCTCGCCGGCGCCGTCGGCGCCCGAGCCGCGCTTGATCGCGCGCTCGATGGTGTCCTTGGGCATGTTGGCCGCCAGCGCCTTGTCCACCGCCGCCCGCAGACGCGGATTGCTCGCCGGATCAGCCACGCCGGCGCGCGTGGCGACGGTGATCTCGCGAATCAGCTTGGTGAACACCTTGGCGCGCTTGGCGTCTTCGGCGTTCTTGCGGCCTTCGATGGACGGACCTCTACCCATGGCGGTTCCCGGACGTGCTCAAGAGAGACAAGCGGACGATTTTACCGCAATACGGGCAGATCGCCGCCAGTGCGCCGGAATCAGGCCTGGGGGGCGTCAAAACGGCCATGCCGCAGGAAGGCGTCCACCTGCCGCGCCACTTCCTGCGAGAACAGCAGGCCGGTGTGGTTGGCCTCGACCACGCGATGGTCGGCCAGACCGGGCAGGCGCGTTTCCTCCACCGCCACGGTGCCATCGTGCTCGCCGTCCAGCTGGCCCAGCATCGCGCCGAGCCCCAGCGGCAGGCGGCCGGCAATCAAGCCGACTTCGCGCGGACCATTCCAGCGTTCGAAGCCCTGCTCCAACAAGTCGCGGTTGTGCCCCAGCAGCACCTCGCCACCACGCCCCCACGCTGCGAAGGCGCGTGCCGCCGCGCTGCCCATGAGCGGCGAACCGAGGCAGACGACGCGACCCGACGGCAACGCCGTGGCATCGAGGCAGGCACGCAAGGCCAGCAGGCCACCCAGGCTGTGCCCCACCAGATGCACCGTATCGGGAGCATAGTCGGCCATCCGCGCCTGCAGCCGCGCGAGGATGCGTTCCTGCGACGAAGCCACGCTCAGGTAGTCGAAGCGATGCACGCGATAGCCGTCGGCGATCAGCCGGCGATGCAGCATGCCCAGCGCGAAGCCGCGCATCCACAGGCCGTGCAACAGGATCACGTGTTGGGTCATCAGTTCCGCGCTTCGCCGTTGCTCGCTCTCCCCGTCGGGGAGAGGACTGAGATGAGGAGCCCAATCTTGCTCAACGCAAGCTTCCCCTCATCCAGTCATTCTGGCCACCTCATCCCTGCAGGAGGAAAGGGGAATGGAAGGTCAGGCCTTCTCGATCGCCACCGCCACGCTGAGTTCCTTCAGCTGCGCCTCGCTCACCACCGACGGCGCGTCGGTCATCAGGCATTGCGCGCTGGTGGTCTTGGGGAAGGCGATCACGTCGCGGATCGATTCGGTGCCGGCCATCAGCGCCGCGATGCGATCGATGCCGAAGGCCAGGCCGCCATGCGGCGGCGCGCCGAACTTCAGCGCCTTGAGCAGGAAGCCGAACTTCATCTCGGCCTCGTCCGCGCCGATGCCGAGCAGCTCGAACACCGCGCTCTGCATCTCCGGGCGATGGATGCGGATCGAACCGCCGCCGATCTCGTTGCCGTTGAGCACCATGTCATAGCCGCGGCTCACCGCGGTGGCGGCATGGCTCTTGAGATCGGCGATGTCGTCGATCTTCGGCGCGGTGAACGGGTGATGCAGGGCCACGTAGCGCTGCTCCTCCTCGTCGTACTCGAACATCGGGAAGTCGGTGACCCACAGTGGGCGCCAGCCCTCGTCGACCAGGCCGCGGTCCTTGCCGACCTTGAGGCGCAGCGCGCCCATGAAATCGGTGACGGCCTTCCACTTGCCCGCGCCCACGAACACGATGTCGCCGGACTCGGCGCCCGTGGCCTTGAGCACGGCATCCAGCGCTGCGTCGTCGAGGAACTTCACCACCGGCGAATTGATGCCTTCGCGGCCCTTGGCGAGGTCGTCCACCTTGATCCACGCCAGGCCCTTGGCGCCGTACTTGGCGACGTATTCGGCAAGGCCGTCGATCTCCTTGCGCGACAGCGCCGCACCGCCCGGCACGCGCAGCGCGGCCACGCGGCCGGCCGCGTCGTTGGCGGGCTCGGCGAACACCTTGAACTCGATGTGCTTCAGTGCCTCGGCCACGTCCACCAGTTCCAGCGTGATGCGCAGGTCGGGCTTGTCGGAACCGAAGCGGCGCATCGCCTCCGCCCACGTCATGCGCGGGAAGCTCGCGTCCAGCTCGACGCCCTGCACTTCCTTGAACACGTGGCGGATCAGTTCCTCCACGAAATCCTGCACGTCCTTTTCCTCGACGAAGGCGAACTCGAGGTCGAGCTGGGTGAATTCCGGCTGGCGATCGGCGCGCAGGTCCTCGTCGCGGAAACAGCGGGCGATCTGGTAGTAGCGGTCGAAGCCCGCCATCATCAGGATCTGCTTGAACAGTTGCGGCGACTGCGGCAGCGCATAGAACTGGCCCGGATGCACGCGGCTGGGCACCAGGTAGTCGCGCGCGCCTTCCGGGGTGGCCTTGGTGAGGATGGGCGTCTCGATGTCCTGGAAGCCGCGCGCGTCGAGATAGCGACGCAGCGCCTGCACCAGCTTGATGCGCTTGCGCATCATCGCCTGCATCTCGGGACGGCGCAGGTCGAGGTAGCGGTAGGTCATCCGCAGGTCTTCGTTGGGGTTCTCGTGCAGCGCGAACGGCAGGTCCTTCGCGGCGTTGAGCACCTCCACCGTATCGGCCAGCACTTCCACCGTGCCGGTACGCAGCTTGTCGTTCACCGACAGGCGTTTGCGCAGCGTGCCGGTGACGCGCACGCAGTACTCGTTGCCCAGCTCGCCGGCGACGGCGAACGCGTCGGCGTTCTCGCGCTCCACCACCACCTGCGCCAGACCCTCGTGGTCGCGCAGATCGACGAAAGCCACATGGGCCTGCAGGCGGATCTTGTTGACCCAGCCGCACAAGGTGACGGTCTGGCCGATCAGCGACTCGTCGATGAGGCCGCAGTAATGCGTGCGCATGCGCTTGGAACTCCGGGCCGCAGCCCTTGGGGAACAGGAAGAAAGACCCGGAATTCTAGCATCCCGCTACCGAAGGCCGGCAGCGGCCAGTCCGCGCGGTTACCAGCGCGGCCGCACGTCCCGCGCATCGCGGAACTGGCCGCGACAGCCGCCCTTCACCCACACGCTGTAGGGGTCGCTGCCCCAGGTGCGCCCCTCGATGCAGCCGGCGTCGGACATCTGCCTCGACAGTACCGAGTAGCGCCAGGGCACCTGGCAACGGTTGCCGCGGTTGTCGTTGCTGGCGCAATAGACTTCCTGGCCAGGGCCAGGCCCGTAACCGGGGCGACCATAGGCACGCGCATCGCCGAAGTTGCCGCGACAACCGCCCTTGATCCACACGCTGTACGGGTCGCGCCCCCAGGTCTGCCCTTCGACGCACGGCGCCTTGGACAACTGCTGCACCAGCACCGAATCGCGCCAGGGCATCTGGCAACGCGTGCCGCGAGTGTCGTTGCTGGCGCAATAGACGGGCCGAGGTCCGCCGTCGCCACCATATCGCTGCGCCTCTGCATCGTCCGCCATGAAACTCGCGGACATCAGCGCCACCGCCATGGCCGATGCGATCCTGAGTGCGCTGTGCATGCTTAGTCTCCGTTGGCAATGACGGCCTCGGGAAGGCCGGAACGGCATACCTCGCGCCGCTTCCGCACAGGCTAATCGCCGGACGAGGAACTTGGCGCAGGGGCGGCAGGGGCCGGTGCTGCCGCTGGGGTGGCGGCGGCTGGCGGGGCGGCGGCGCCATCGCCGGCGAGGTTGCGCTTCTTGTCGCCGTCCTTCTTGAAGTCGGTCTCGTACCAACCGCCGCCGGACAGGCGGAACGAGGGTGCGCTCACGCGACGATGCACCTTGGGCGCACCGCACTGGGGGCAGTCGGCGGGATCGGCATCGGACAGTTTCTGCAGGCGGTCGAAACGGTGACCGCACTGGCTGCATTCGAATTCGTAGATGGGCATGATTACTCCGTGGCTGCCTGATCGGGCAAGCGACCCGGCAGCATCCCATTATTCGGTGCCGGGCTCCGCTTTTCAATGCGACGGATGGCGCATGGACAGCAGACCGGGTCACCCAGCAGGCTGCAGGGAGGGAAATGTGGAGAATCGTACCACCTCCAGAAAGGCGACTTGTTTCATTTGGACGTCTATACGGCTGTTGACGCATGACAGTCGCAACGTTAGCCTGCAGTTGCTGCAATGCATCAATCACTCCGGGGAGACACCATGAACAAGAACAACTCGAATCGCATCCTGCTTCCCAGCGCGCTGGCTGCCGCCGTGCTGCTCGCGCTCGTCGGCACACCGGCCGCCGCCCAGGACAACAACAACAACAGCACCACGGCCGCCAATGCCAAGAAGCTGGAGACGGTGATCGTCACCGGCACGCGTTCCGCGAACCGCACCGAAAGCAGTGCGCTGACGCCGATCGACGTCGTGTCCGCGCAAGTGCTGCAGCAGACCGGCACCACCGACTTGCCCACTGCGCTGGCGCGCATCATCCCTTCGCTGAATTTCCCGCGGCCGTCCGCCGCCGACACCGCGGATACCCAGCGCCCGGCACAGCTGCGTGGCCTGTCGCCCGACCAGGTACTGGTGCTGGTGAACGGCAAACGCTGGCATCCCGGTGCCATGCTGCTCAACAACGGCGTGATCGGCCGCGGCTCGCAGCCGGTGGATCTCAACACCATTCCGGTCTCGGCCATCGACCACATCGAAGTGCTGCGCGACGGCGCTTCCGCGCAATACGGCTCCGACGCCATTGCCGGCGTGATCAACATCATCCTCAAGAAAGGCGCCCAGGGCGGCGACGTGGAAGTGAGCGGCGGCCAGTACTCGGCCGGCGACGGCCGGCAGTGGCTGGGCTCGGCCAACTTCGGCATTCCGCTCGGCGACGACAAGGGCTGGATGCGCTTCACCGTGGAAAGCGGCAACGAAGACAACACCAACCGCGCCGGCCCCGACGATCGCTCGCCGGCATGGGAGGCACTGGGCGTGAACTACCGCCAGGGCGACCCATGGGTGCACAGCAACAACGTGATGGTCAACATGCAGTACGACATCACGCCGGACGTCGAGTTCTACGCCTTCGGCCACTACGGCAACCGCGACAGCATCTCGCCGGCGTTCTTCCGCTACGGCCTGAACTCGCCGTCGCCGAAGAGCAAGCTGATGGCGGCGTACTACCCCGACGGCTTCCTGCCGCTGGAGAACTCCAATTCCTTCGACCAGTCGTTCGTGGCTGGCCTGCGCGGCACGGTGGACGGCTGGCGCTGGGACGTCTCGGCCAACGAGGGCGCCAACCGCGTCTCGTACGAGACGCAGGACACCATGAATTTCGCCTACTACCACGACTTCGGCTATTCGCCCACGGTATTCCGCGACGGCATCCTCACGGCCGGGCAGCAGTCGTTCGACATCGACATCGCCAAGGATCTCAACGTCAGCTGGCTGCCGAATGCGCTGACCATGGCATTCGGCACCGAGTACCGGCGCCAGACCTACCAGATCGCGCCGGGCGACCTGGCTTCGTACTACGTGGGCACCTCGGGCGTCTCCGGCGGCGCGCAGGGCTTCGCCGGCTGGCAGCCGGCCAACGCGGTGGACGCCGCCCGCCACGACGTGGCCGAGTACCTCGATTTCGAAACCAACCTCACCGACAAGCTCGGTGCCTCGCTGGCGGTGCGCCATGAGGACTACTCCGACTTCGGCAACACGACTTCGGGTTCGATCTCGCTGCGCTACGACTTCACCGACAGCTTCGCCCTGCGCGGCACCGCAGGCACCGGCTTCCGCGCGCCTTCGCTGGGCCAGGAGTACTTCTCGCAGATCTCCTCGCTGTACTACGCCGCAGGCAACGCGGCAGGCCTGACGCCCGGCATCTACAACAGCGGCCTGGTGCCGGCGACCAGCCAGATCGCCCAGTTGCTCGGCGCCCAGGCATTGAAGCCGGAGAAGTCGCGCAACTACACCTTCGGCGCGGTGTGGAATCCCACTGACACGCTGAACCTCAGCATGGACGTGTACCAGATCTACATCGACAACCGCATCGCGCTGTCCGGCGCCATCTCCACCACGTCGCCCACCGTCGTCAATTACCTCGCGGCCAACGGCGTCACCAATCTCGACTACAGCAGCGTCGACTACTTCACCAACGCCGGCGACACGCGCACCCGCGGCGTGGATTTCGTGGGCACCTGGGTGAAGGATCTCGGCAACATCGGCACGTTCACCACCACGCTGAGCGCGAACTACAACCAGAACGTGGTGACCAGCGTCAAACCCAACCCAACGGTGCTCGACAACCTCGGCGTCAACTTCGTGCGCCTCAACCGCCAGGACATCGAAGGCTACCTCGCCAACTCCACGCCGCGCAGCAAGCTGATCCTCGGCGAGCAGTACGGCATCGGCAACTGGAGCTTCAACGGCACGTTGACCCGCTACGGCCGCTACACCAGCTACGTGAGCAACATCGCCAGCTACAACCCAACGACGGGTGTGGTGGACCAGACCTTCACTCCGAAGTGGGTGCTGGACCTGTCCGGCAGCTATCGCTGGCAGAGCTGGACCTTCACCCTGGGTGTGGACGACGCCACCGACACCTATCCGGACAAGAACATCGCCAGCCAGAGCAACAACGGCACCCTGCCCTATTCGACGTTCTCGCCGTTCGGCTACAACGGTGCCTACGTGTACGGCAAGGTGCGCTACAGCTGGTAACGACTCACCCCAAACGGCGCGGCTTCGGCTGCGCCGTTTTTTTTGCGGCCGGCGTCCTTGCCTCTTCGAACCGTCGCCTCCGCGCCCTCGAAACCGCTCCCGGCGATATTCCGCGCCATCCATAAGGTTCGCCACATGACCAAGTCAGTTCCCCTATGGGGCTTCGCCGCCGCGCTGGCGGCAGTCCCCGTGGCACAAGCCGCATCGCAGCAGGCGCCGATTCCCCAGCAGGCACTCGACGCCACCGCGCATGGCACCACGATGGCGGAGCTCGCCAACGCCAGGCCGGTGACGGCGATGCACGGCATGGTGGTCTCCGACCAGCACCTTGCCTCGGACGTTGGCGTGGAAATCCTCAAGGAAGGCGGCAATGCCGTGGACGCTGCGGTGGCGGTCGGCTTCGCGCAGGCGGTGGTGAACCCCTGCTGCGGCAACATCGGCGGCGGCGGCTTCATGCTGGTGCATCTGGCCAACGGCCAGAACGTGTTCCTCGATTTCCGCGAAAAGGCCCCGCTGAAGGCCACACCCACCATGTTCCAGGACGCCAAGGGCAACGTGATCCATGGCAAGAGCACCAGCACCTATCTCGGCGTGGGCGTACCCGGCACGGTGATGGGCCTCGATACCGCCTTGAAGAAATACGGAACGATGTCGCTAGGTCAGGTGATCGCGCCGGCGATCAAGCTGGCCAACGATGGCTTCGAGCTGGACCAGGGTGACGTGAACGTCCTCAATCAGCGCGTGAAGGATTTCGCCAAGCACCCCAACGTTGCGGCGATCTTCCTCAACCAGGGCAAGCCTTACGTACCGGGCGACCGCCTGCGCCAGCCGCAGCTGGCGAAAACGCTGGAACTGATCTCGAAGGACGGCACCGGCGCCTTCTACCGGGGCCCCATCGCGCAGGACGTCGTCGCCGGCAGCGACGCCAATGGCGGCCTCCTGTCGCTGCAGGACTTCGCCGACTACACGGTGCAGTGGGAAACCCCGATCACCTGCACGTACCACGGCTATACCTATGTCGCCGCGCCACCACCGAGTTCCGGCGGTGTATCGATCTGCCAGATCCTGCAGATACTGGAACCGTATCCGCTGGCCAAATGGGGCTACGGCTCGGTGAACGGCGCACATGCCATCATCGAAGCCGAACGACGCGCCTACGCCGATCGCAACACCTACCTCGGCGATCCTGCCTTCGTGCACAACCCCATAGCGAAGTTGCTTGCGCCCGACCACGTGGCCGCCCTGCGCGACACCATCCTGCCCGGCAAGGCAACGCCGTCCTCCGAGGTCAAGGGCAGCCTGGGGCCGGAGGAAGGCACCAACACCACCCACTACTCCGTCGTGGACAGCCACGGCAATGCGGTAGCCGTGACATACACGATCAACTACCTGTTCGGTAACGGCCAGATCGCCGGCGACACCGGCTTCTTCCTCAACAACGAGATGGACGACTTCACCTCCAAGCCGGGCGTGCCCAACTCCTTTGGCCTGGTTCAGGACAAAGCCAACCGGATCGAACCCGGCAAGCGCCCGCTCAGCTCCATGTCGCCCAGCATCGTGCTGCGTGGCCCGGAAAAGAAGCTCTACATGGTGATCGGAAGCCCCGGCGGCTCCACCATCATCACCACCGTGCTGCAGAGCTTCCTCAACGTGGCCGAGTTCGGCATGAACATCAAGCAGGCGGTGGACGCGCCGCGCATGCACATGCAATGGCTGCCGGACACGGTGATGATCGAGCCCGGCCTGTTCGCGCCCGAAGCGCAGAAGCAGCTCGAGGCGATGGGCTACAAGTTCAGGCAAGTGCAGTCGTGGGGTGCCGACGAGGCCATCCTGGTCGACCCGAAGACCGGTGCACTCGAGGGTGCCAACGATCGCCGTCGACCTGCCGGGCTGGCCGCCGGCTATTGACGGAAATCGCAGACGAAACGGCCGGCCCGATGGTTTCGGGTCGGCCGTTTCGTTTCATGAAGGCAATGCGACGATCGCCGGCACGCTCAACCCTTGCGGAACACCAGGTGGCCGCCGGCCACGTCCACCGCAATGATGCTGCCTGGCGCGTAACGGCCTTCGAGGATCTCCTTGGCCAGCGGGTTCTCCAGTTGCTGCTGGATCGCACGCTTCAGCGGTCGTGCGCCGTATACCGGGTCGAAACCCACGTTGCCGAGCAGATCCAGTGCTTTCTCGCTGATCTCGAATTTCAGCTGGCGTTCGGCGAGACGCTTCTCCAACGCGGTCAGCTGGATCAGCGCGATGCGGCGGATCTGTTTTTTCTCCAGCGGGCGGAACACCACCAGTTCGTCGAGGCGGTTGATGAACTCGGGGCGGAAGTGCGCCTGTACCACGCCTAGCACCGCGGCCTTCATCTGCACGTAATCCGCTTCCGAATCGCCGGCCTGCTCCTGGATCAGCTGCGATCCAAGGTTGGAGGTCATCACGATCACGGTGTTGCGAAAATCCACCGTGCGACCCTGGCCGTCGGTGAGGCGGCCGTCGTCCAGCACCTGCAGCAGGATGTTGAACACGTCCGGATGCGCCTTCTCCACCTCGTCGAGCAGGATCACGCTGTACGGACGGCGGCGCACGGCCTCGGTGAGATAGCCGCCCTCTTCATAGCCCACGTAGCCTGGGGGCGCGCCGATCAGGCGACTCACGGAATGCTTTTCCATGAATTCGCTCATGTCGATGCGCACCATCGCGTCCTGGGTGTCGAACAGGAACTCGGCCAGCGCCTTGCACAGCTCGGTCTTGCCCACGCCGGTGGGCCCGAGGAACAGGAAGGAACCGCTGGGCCGGTTGGGGTCGGACAGTCCGGCACGTGCGCGACGCACGGCATCGGACACCGCGCGTACCGCCTCGTCCTGACCCACCACGCGCCGGTGCAGGTCGTCCTCCATGTGCAGCAGCTTCTCGCGCTCGCCTTCCAGCATCTTCGCCACCGGGATGCCGGTCCAGCGCGCCACGACCTCGGCGATCTCTTCGGCGGTGACCTTGTCCTTGACCAGGGTGAATTCCTGCGTCTCGGCAGCCTGCGCGACGGCGAGCTGCTTCTCCAGCTCCGGCAGCCTGCCGTACTGGATCTCGCTCATCTTGGCGTAGTCCTGCCGGCGCTGAGCCGCTTCCAGTTCCGTGCGCGCCTGCTCGATCTGCTCCTTGATCTTGGTCGCGCCCTGCAGCGCGGCTTTCTCGGATTTCCACACCTCGTTGAGGTCCGAGAACTCACGTTCTAGCTTGGCGATGTCGGCGTCCAGGTCGGCGAGGCGTTGCTTCGACTCGACGTCCTTTTCCTTCTTCAGCATCTCGCGCTGGATCTTCAGCTGGATCAACCGGCGCTCGAGACGATCCAGCTCCTCCGGCTTGGAGTCGATCTCCATGCGGATGCGCGAGGCCGCCTCGTCCATCAGATCGATGGCCTTGTCGGGAAGCTGGCGGTCAGGGATGTAGCGGTTGCTGAGCGTGGCGGCGGCGACGATGGCCGGGTCGGTGATCTCCACGCCGTGGTGCACGGCATAGCGCTCCTTGAGGCCTCGCAGGATCGCGATGGTGTCTTCCACCGAGGGCTCGCCCACGAACACCTTCTGAAAGCGGCGCTCGAGGGCCGCATCCTTCTCGATGTACTTGCGGTATTCATCCAGCGTGGTGGCGCCGATGCAATGCAGTTCGCCACGCGCGAGCGCGGGCTTGAGCATGTTGCCCGCATCCATCGCACCTTCGCCCTTGCCGGCGCCGACCATGGTGTGCAGTTCGTCGATGAACAGGATGATCTGGCCTTCGTTCTTGGCGAGGTCGTTGAGTACCGCCTTGAGGCGCTCCTCGAATTCGCCGCGGAACTTCGCGCCAGCGATCAGCGCGCCCATGTCCAGCGCGAGCACACGGCGATCGCGCAGGCCTTCCGGCACCTCGCCTTTCACGATGCGCTGGGCGAGGCCTTCCACGATGGCGGTCTTGCCCACGCCGGGCTCGCCGATCAGTACCGGGTTGTTCTTGGTGCGCCGCTGCAGCACCTGGATGGTGCGGCGGATCTCCTCGTCGCGACCGATCACCGGATCGAGCTTGCCGGACTCGGCGCGCTCGGTGAGGTCGATACAGTACTTCTGCAGCGCCTGGCGCTGGTCCTCGGCGTTCTCGCTCTGCACCTTCTCGCCGCCGCGCACCTGCTCGATGGCGGCCTCGAGGTTCGCCTTGGTCGCACCCGCCGCCTTCAGCGCCGAGCCCAGCTCGCCCTTGTCCTCCAGCGCCGCCAGCACGAACAACTCGCTGGCAATGAACTGGTCGCCGCGCTGCTGCGCCAGCTTGTCGGTGAGGTTGAGCAGGCGCGACAGGTCGTTGCCCACATTGATGTTGCCCTCCTGCCCGCTGACCCTGGGCAGGCGGTCGAGCAGCTCGTTCACGCGCTGGCGCAGCGCCGGCACGTTGACGCCCGCATGCGTGAGCAGCGGCGCGGTCGAGCCGCCTTGCTGGTTCAACAGCGCCGCCATCACGTGCGCGGATTCCAGCATGTTGTTGTCGCGCCCCACGGCCAGCGACTGTGCGTCGGCCAGCGCCTGCTGGAAACGCGAGGTGAGTTTGTCCATCCGCATCGGTTGATCCCCACGAAAGGTTTGGCGGACTGGCCGCCACTGCCCGCTGAGATGCGGGTGGCCGCCAGCGATTCAAGCAGCCGGCATGCGGGGAAAACGTCAAGGTTTCAGCGGACGGAGGGGATCCGCCCGGACGCCAGACGTGCAACGTTCAATTGGGACGATGGCGCCATGCGGGTACGGACATTCAGCCTTCGGCCAGCCAGATCAGGCTGGCGAAACGCCCACTGCGCGCGCCTTCGCGGCGGTACGAATAGAACCGCACGTCCTGGAACGTGTCGAAACCGCCGCCATGCACGCGTGCGACGCCGGCGGCGGCCAGTCGCTGCCGTGCCAACGCGGCAAGGTCGCAATGCCAGTGACCCGGTCGCGTGGACGCGAAGCAGGTCGCCGCGCCGGGCGCACGATCGACGAAGGCGGCGCGCACCTCCTCGCCCACTTCGTAGGAAGCCCCGGCTATGCACGGCCCCAGCCACGCCATCAGCCGCGCCGGCGACGCCTGCATCTGTTCGATGGTGGCTTCCAGCACGCCGGCAGCAAGGCCACGCCAGCCTGCATGTGCCGCGCCGATGGCGCTGCCATCGTCGGTGCAGAACAACACCGGCAGGCAGTCGGCGGTAAGGATGGCGAGCGCGGTGCCGGGAATGCGCGACACGGCGGCGTCGGCCTGCGGCTCGTGTCCGCCGGGCAGCGGACCCAGCTCAGCCACGGTGGTGCCATGCACCTGATGCAGCCAGCGCGGAGCGCTCGGCAGGCCCAGTGCCTGCCGCAACACGTCGCGGTTGCTGCCGACCACCTCGGTGGACTCGCCGCTGCGCATGCCGAGGTTGAAACGACCGAACGGCGGCGCCGAAACACCCGGGCCTTCGCGCGTACTCACGACCGCGTGCACGTGCACGGGAGCAGGCCAATCGGGGAAGAGCCAGGGGTCGATCATGCAATCAGTCGTCGTGGCCGTGGGCGGCAAGGTCGTCACGCAAGGCCGCAATCAGGACGTTCATGTCGTCAGGGCGTGGCGCGGCAAAAGACAGCGCCTCCCCCGTCGCCGGATGTTCGAACGCGAGCCGCTCGGCGTGCAGGGCCTGCCGGCGGAAGCCGCGCAACGCAGTGACCAGCTCCGGCATGGCGCGCTTCGGCAGCTTGAGACCACCACCGTAAAGCGGGTCCCCCACCAGCGGATGGCCGATATGCGTGAGATGGACGCGGATCTGGTGGGTGCGGCCGGTTTCCAGGTTGCACTGGAGCAGGCTGTGCGCGCGAAAGCGTTCGCGCAGGCGGTAGTGGGTCACGGCATGCTTGCCGGTTTCGTCCTCGCGCACGGCCTGCCGCAGGCGGTCGCCCATGCTGCGGCCGATGGGCGCGTCCACGGTGCCGCCGGACACCATGCTTCCCAGCACCACGGCTTCGTACTGGCGTTGCACGTCGTGGTTGGACAACCTCTCCACCAGCGCAGTCATGGTGGGCAGCGTCTTCGCCACCACCATCAGGCCACTGGTGTCCTTGTCCAGCCGGTGCACGATGCCCGCGCGCGGCAACTCGGCCAGCTTCGGGTCGTGGTGCAGCAAAGCGTTGAGCAGAGTGCCGGAGGCTTTGCCGGCACCGGGGTGCACTACCAGGCCGGCGGGCTTGTCGAGCACCAGCAGGTGTTCGTCCTCGTGCACGATGGTCAGGGCGATGTCTTCCGGCGCGCTCTCCACCTCGGTTTCCAGCTCGGCTTCCAGCTGTACCAGTTCGCCGCCCTTCAGCAGCAGGCGGGGCGGCGCCATCGCGCCGTCCAGGGTGGCCGCACCGGACTTGATCCAGCCAGTGAGGCGCGAACGCGAGTAGTCAGGGAACAACTCGGCCAACACCTGGTCGAACCTGCGTCCGGCCAATGCCAGCGGCACCCTAGCCTCGTGGCTTATCACGGTCATGCAACAGCCCTCGTGTAGCGGACCGCGGGCCGCGGGGCGGCTCCGGTTTCAGCTATCATGCCCTTTCGATCCAACATACGATCCTTTTCCATGCGTTCAATTATCGACTCGCCCAAGCTGCCGACGACCACCCGGTTCTGCCTCAGGACACTCGCCTTGCTTGGTCTGGCGCTGGCGATGAGCGCCTGCTCGCTGTTCCACCACAAGCGCGACAACATCGACACCATGCCGGTGGACGTCTTGTACAAGAAGGCACACGTCTCGCTGGAGAATGCCGACTACTCCGCCGCCATCAAGGACTACCAACGCCTGATCGCGCGCTTCCCCGCCGGTGATTACAACGAACAGGCCCAGTTGGAGCTGACCTACGCGCAGTACAAGGACGCCCAGTGGGAAGACGCGTACTCGACGATCAACCGCTTCATCAAGGCCGATTCGTCGAACAAGCACATCGATTATGCCTATTACTTGCGCGGATTGATCAATTTCGACCGCACTACCGGCTTCATGGACAAGGTTTCCCGCGACAAGCAGGCGCAGTCGCGCCGTGACCAGGGCTACAACCTGCAGTCCTTCGACGACTTTGCCGAGCTGTCGCGCCGCTTTCCCAACAGCGCCTATGCTGCCGATGCGCGCCAGCGCATGATCTACCTGCGCAACGTGCTGGCGCAGTACGAGGTCAACGTGGCCGAGTTCTACCTGTTCAATCGCGTCTATGTCGGTGCGGCGGATCGCGCGCAGTACGTGATCGAGCACTACCAGCAGGCGCCGCAGACCGGTGATGCACTGGCCATCCTCACTCGCAGCTACCTTGCGCTGAAAGAGGACAAGCTGGCCGATCAGACCCGCCAGGTGCTGGCGCTCAACTACCCGGATCACCCTTACCTGAAGGATCCCACCTGGCCGCACGAAGTGGCGAAGTGGCGCAAGATGGTTCCCTTCATGCGGCACCATTGATGCCGACAGGTCAGTACAACAGAAACCGGCGAGCGATCGCCGGTTTTTTTATGCAAGCTCCGCCATTTCCATGAGAGCCGCTGCGCCGGAATCGCCATGAGCCAGGAAAGCAGATCCGGCAGCCGCAAAGGTCACAGGATATGGACCGGCATCCTGCTGCTGACCGCCGTGGCCACCCTCTAGACCGAAAGGCCGCCCGCATCGGCCTTCAGCGGTTGCGGCTTGCTGCTGGGCGCATGGGTAGCGTTTTACTACCCGGGGCCGGGCTTTGGCCGAACGCCACAAGAGATCTACCAGTCCGCCAGGCAAGGCCGATGGATCAGCCCTCGGTCGGTCATGCTCGTCTCGCTGCGGTCGATCATCCTGATGATCGTCGGCAGCATCTATAACTACCGGCAACGACTAGGATGCCGCGCAGGCTTCACCGCCAGCCCGAGGTGATCGGGTATCGCCTTTCGCGGCCGAACGCACGGGTAGTGACGCGCGGCCCCGGCGCGGACTGGCGGCGCTTGAATTCGTTGGCAAGCACCAGCCGCACCACGCGATGCACCACGTCGGCGGCGAAACCGGCCGCGATGATCTCGGCCTGTGACTGCTCGCCCTCGATGAAGCGCTCCAGGATCGCGTCAAGCACCTCGTAGGGCGGCAGCGAGTCCTGGTCGGTCTGGTTGTCGCGCAGCTCGGCCGAGGGCGGCCTGTCGATCACCGCCACCGGAATCGCCTCCTCGCCGCCAGCCTGGGCGTTGCGCCAGCGTGCGAGCCGATACACCGCCGTCTTGTAGACATCCTTGAGCGGCGCATAGGCACCGCACATGTCGCCATACAGGGTGCAGTAGCCCACCGCCATCTCGCTCTTGTTGCCGGTGGCGAGCAGCAACTTGCCGTGCTTGTTGGACAGTGCCATCAAGGTCACGCCGCGCGTGCGCGACTGCAGGTTTTCCTCGGTAGTGTCGGCAGCCTTGCCGGCAAAGGCGGGTGCCAGCGCAGCGAGGAAGGCTTCGGTCATCGGCTCGATGCCGATGACGTGGTAGTCCACCCCCAGCTGCTCAGCCTGCACGCGCGCGCCGTCCAGCGACAGTTGCGAGGTATAGCGCGTCGGCATCATCACCGCGACAACGCGATCTGCTCCCAGCGCATCCACCGCCAGCGCCAGCGTCAACGCCGAATCGATGCCACCGGACAGGCCCAGCAGCACGCCGGGAAAACCGTTTTTGTCGATGTAGTCACGGATGCCTCGCACCAGCGCGGCGTACAGCGTGGCCTCGGCCGAGGCGTCGGTGGCGACCGGCCAGTTTTCGGCCTGCAGGCTGCGTGTCGCCGGGTCGAATTCCGCCCACAGCAGCGCATCGACGAAGGCTGGCGCTCGCGCCGCGACCGAACCGTCGCCGTTCACCAGCAATGAGCCGCCGTCGTACACAACCTCGTCCTGCCCGCCGACCAGGTTGAGGTAGGCCAGCGCGCAGCCGGTCTCCCTGGCGCGCTCGACCAGCACCGCCTCGCGCTCGGCCTGCTTGGCGTCGTCCCAGGGCGAGGCATTGATCACCACGATCAGCTCGGCGCCGGCACGCGCCATCGCGGCAGCCGGCTCGGGCCGCCACACGTCCTCGCAGATCAACAGGCCGACACGCACGCCAGCCAGCGTGGCCACCGTGCTGGCATGACCGGGACGGAAGTAGCGCTTGTCATCGAACACGCCGTAGTTCGGCAGCGCCTGCTTGTGCGCCACCTGCGTGATGCGGCCCTCGCGCAACAGCGCGGCGGCGTTGTACACCTCGCCCTCGCTGTGCGGGAAACCCACCAGCGCGGCCATGTCGTCCGTCGCCGCGGCCAGCGCATCCAGCTCCTGCTGGCAGGCAGCGAGGAAACTCGGGCGCAGCAGCAAGTCTTCCGGCGGATAGCCCGAGAGGGTCAGCTCGGGGAACGCCACGAGGTCGGCGCCGCCGCCGCGGGCCTGCGCCATCAGGTCGCCCACCTTCGCGGCATTCGCCGCGACCGCGCCGACCGGGAAATCGTGCTGGGCCAGCGCCAGTCTCAGGACAGCCATGGATCAAGCTCTTCGGGGATGGAATCGGGGACGAAATGGTAGTGCATCGCCATCGACACAAGAGGGCGGCCGCCTTCCCCCAAACGCTCCTTCGCCAGCTTTTCGTGCCCTGCCGGCCTCAGGCCATTGGCCGCAACAGCAACAGGGTAGCCAGCCCCCACATCAGCAACGCCACGAGCACGTCGAACACGCGCCAGGCAACCGGGCTGCGGAATACCGGCAGCAGCAGCCGCGCCCCGTAGCCCAGCGCCGTGAACCACAGCAAGCTGGCCGTACCTGCCCCAGCTGCGAACGACCACTGGACGCCACCCCGGTAATGGGTGGACAAGCTGCCGAGCAGCACCACGGTATCCAGATAAACATGTGGGTTGAGCAGGGTGAATCCCAGGCAGGCCAGCACCGTGCGGCCTTGCCCGCCCGCCGTTGCATCGGCCGGACGCAGGCCGCTTTCGCCGCGCCCGGCACGTCGCGCTGCCAACACGCCATACGAGGCGAGAAAGGCAGCACCCGCGAAACGCAGGACCTGCAGCAACCCGGGCTGCTGCTTCACCGCCAGCCCCATGCCGGCCACGCCCAGGGCGATCAGCGCGACGTCGGCCAGCACGCAGACCAGTACCACCGCACCGACATGCAGGCGCTGCAGTCCCTGGCGCAAGACGAAGGCATTCTGCGCACCGATGGCGACGATCAGGCCGGCCCCGGTACCGAGCCCGGCGAGATAAGCGGATGCGAGCATGCGGACCTCACGAAAGGAGGCCTACTTTCGAATAGCCGTCTGCATCAGTAAAACTATATTTGCTTAAGTCAATTCAGATTTTCTAATTTTGGGTGCGCCCATGCGAATGCTCAACCCCCAACTGGCCGCCTTCGTCGCCGTACTGGACGAAGGCAGCTTCGATGGCGCCGCGCGACGGCTCGCGTTGACCCCGTCGGCCGTCTCGCAACGCATCAAGGCGCTGGAAGATCGCCTGGGTCAGGTGCTGGTGTTGCGCCAATCGCCCAGCCGGGCCACGCCGGCGGGTGAGCGACTGCTGCGCGGCGTGCAGCAGATGCGCCTGCTGGAGGCAGAGATTCTCTGCGACTTCGCCGTCGAAGCGACACACACCGCGCCGGTCACGATAGCCATTGCCGTGAACGCAGACTCCCTTGCCACCTGGGCGCTCGGCGCCCTGGTCGAACCGCACCAGCACGACGGGCTGCTGTTCGACGTGCGGGTGGAGGACCAGGATCATTCCGTCGACCTGCTGCGCGACGGCTCGGTGCTCGGCGCGATCACCGCGGACGCCCGCCCCGTGCAGGGCTGCACGGTGAAGAAGCTGGGGGTGATGCGCTACCTGCCGATTGCCTCGCCTGCTTTCGTCGCGAAGCATTTCTCCAAAGGCCTGGATGCAGCATCGCTGGGCGCGGCGCCGATGCTGGTGTTCAACCGCAAGGACGCCCTGCAATGGCGCTTCATCCGCAGCGTGACCCATGCCCGGCTGGCCCCGCCCATGCATTACCTGCCCTCCTCCACTGCCTTCGTGGAAGGCGCGGCGCTGGGCCTGGGCTGGGCGATGGCGCCGGAGGCCATGCTGGAACAACCCTTCGCCCTGGGCTCGCTGCAGCCAATCGCGCCCCGGCGGTGGCTGGACGTGCCGTTGTACTGGCAACACTGGTCGATCCGCTCGACCGCATTGGCCAAGGTCACCGAGGCGCTGCTGCATGCGGCCCGTCACGGCCTGCGCAACGCGCGCGCTTCCTCGTAGGCGCCAGAAAAAAGGAAGGGCCGCACGAAGCGGCCCTTCCCGTACCGGCCGGATGGACCCGGTTTTACTTCTTCATCAGCTTGGCGAGCGTCTTGCCGAGGTCGGCAGGCGACTTCACCGTGGTGACGCCGGCCTTCTCCAGCGCCGCGAACTTCGCCGCCGCCGTGCCCTTGCCGCCGGAAATGATCGCACCGGCATGGCCCATGCGCTTGCCCGCCGGGGCCGAAGCGCCGGCGATGAACGACACCACCGGCTTCTTGACGTACTCGCCGATGAACTCGGCGGCATCTTCCTCGGCCGAACCGCCGATCTCGCCGACCATGATGATGCCTTCGGTCTGCGGATCGTCTTGGAACAGCTTGAGGCAGTCGATGAAGCTGAGGCCGTTGATCGGGTCGCCGCCGATGCCGATGCAGGTGGACTGGCCCAGGCCTTCGTTGGTGGTCTGGAACACGGCTTCATAGGTCAGGGTGCCGGAGCGTGACACGATGCCGACCTTGCCCGGCTGGTGGATGTGGCCCGGCATGATGCCGATCTTGCATTCGCCCGGGGTGATCACGCCGGGGCAGTTCGGCCCGATCAGCACGGTTTCCGGATGCTGCGCCAGCACGTTCTTCACGCGCAGCATGTCCAGCACCGGAATGCCTTCGGTGATCGCCACGATCACCTTGATGCCGGCGTCGACCGCTTCGAGGATCGAATCGGCCGCGAACGGCGGCGGCACGAAGATGACGGAGGCGTCGGCGCCGGTTTCCAGCACGGCTTCGTCCACCGAATTGAAGACCGGCAGGCCGATGTGCTCGCTGCCGCCCTTGCCGGGGGTGACGCCGCCCACGACCTTGGTGCCGTAGTCGATCGCCTGCTGCGCGTGGAAGGTGCCCTGCTGGCCGGTGAAGCCCTGCACCAGCACCTTGGTGTTCTTGTTGATGAGAACGGACATGACTTAGTTGCTCCTCACTTCGCGGCGGCCACGGCTTTCTGCGCCGCGTCGTTGAGATCGTCGGCCGGCGTGATCGCCAGGCCGGAGTTGGCCAGCAGTTCGCGGCCCTTCTCGACGTTGGTGCC
The DNA here is from genome assembly GCF_014842995.1 of Rhodanobacter sp. 7MK24. Taxonomy (GTDB): domain Bacteria; phylum Pseudomonadota; class Gammaproteobacteria; order Xanthomonadales; family Rhodanobacteraceae; genus Rhodanobacter_A. Next base: position 23,601 of record NZ_JACYXL010000001.1, on the reverse strand, counting down.
CTGCAGGCGCACCACCACCGGAATCTTCAGGCCCACTTCCTTCACCGCGGCGATGATGCCCTCGGCAATCATGTCGCAGCGGACGATGCCGCCGAAGATGTTGACCAGGATGGCCTTGACCTTGTCGGACGAGGTGATCAGCTTGAACGCCTCGGTGACGCGCTCCTTGGTGGCGCCGCCGCCCACATCGAGGAAGTTGGCCGGCTCGCCGCCCGCCAGCTTGATCACGTCCATGGTCGCCATCGCCAGGCCGGCGCCGTTGACCATGCAGCCGATGGTGCCGTCCATCGTCACGTAGTTGAGGTTGTTCTGCACCGCGGCCGCCTCGGCGGCGTCTTCCTGCGTGAGGTCGCGCATCGCGGCAAGGTCGGCGTGGCGGAACTCGGCGTTGTCGTCGGAGTTCACCTTGCCGTCCAGCGCGGCGAGGTTGCCGTCGGCGAGGATGGCGAGCGGGTTCAGCTCGACCAGCGAGAGGTCCTTCTCGTTGAACAGCTTGTACAGGCCCAGCATGATCTTGGTCAGCTGGCCGACCTGCTTGGCGTTGAGGTCCATCGCAAAGCCGAGCTGGCGGCACTGGTAGGGCTGCAGGCCTTCCACGAAGTCCACCACGATGGTGTGGATGTCCTCGGGGGTGTCCTTGGCCACCTGCTCGATGTCCACGCCGCCGTGCTTGGAGGCGATGAAGGAGACGGACTTGGAGTCGCGGTCCACCAGGATCGACAGGTACAGCTCCTTGGCGATGTCGGTGGCGTCGGTGACCAGCACCAGGTTCACCGGCAGCGCGCGGCCGGCGGACTGGTAGGTTTCCATCTTGGTGCCCAGCATGCCCTTGGCGGCGGCGCGCACGTCGTCCAGGCTGCGGCAGAACTTCACGCCGCCGGCCTTGCCGCGGCCGCCTGCGTGGATCTGCGCCTTGACCATCCATTGGGTACCGCCCAGCGCCTTGGCGGCGTCGACGGCGGCATCGGGAGAGTTGGCGACCTTGCCCGGCGGTACGTTGATGCCGTACTGCGCGAACAGTTCTTTGGCCTGATATTCGTGGAAATTCATTCGAAAGCCTCGAGCGAACGGGGAAACACGGCCTCGCGCGGAAAGAGCGCGGCGCGGGCTGGGGGAGTCGGGCGGCGCGGACGCTGCCGGCATGTCGATGCGCGGCGCCATGCCCGAGAGGACAGGAACGGCGCGAAACGGCCGCCCATTTTCGCGGAAGCGGCCCCCAATGGAAAGGGGCGGGCCAAACCGCTCATCCTGCGATGCCTGCTCCATGCCTCTGCGTGGCCCTCATTACCCTGCCGTGGCCGCCGGGCGGCAGCGAGCGGCGCAACGCCCTCCTGACTGGCAGGGCAGGTCTTGCGGCTACGGCAGGGCTGCCCGAAAAGCCGGGTCTGTTTGCCCTCATGGTGGCGTCATCACTCGGTCGTGGACGGACGTCCACTTCTCGCCGCTCATGGCCGAGTCCATCATGGCCCCACCTTTCTTGCTTGGCCTGCCTGCATACAGCTCCCGGCGCGGGCCACGCGGAAGGTATGGAACATATACTCTGTCCAGACCGCCCCGGAGCGCCGAACGTCGTGTCCAACCCCGCCCTGCCGCAGCTCAACGCCCCACGCCCCATTCCGGCGGCGATCCGCCACGAGATGCTGTTCTTCAACGGCTTCCGGTTGATGCAGGCGCTGGTGTACATCGGACTGGCGTTCGCGCCCGCGCAGATTCACGGCCTGTCGCTGGAATCGCTGCGCTTCGCCCTCGTGGTGACCCTGCCCTATCTGCTGTTTGCGGTGGCGGCGCTGGCGCTGACCCGACGCTGCGTGCCTTACGCGAAGGCGGCCGTATCGATCTGGCTGGTGGTGGACATCATCGCCGCGGTGCTGGCGCTGAGTGCGATCGACTACTCCCGCATCGGCATCGCGATGATGCTGGCGGTGAACCTTGGCGTGGGCGCATTGATCCTGTCGCTGCGGGTTTCCAGCTTCTTCGCCGCACTGGCCACGCTGGGCCTGCTCGGCCGCGCCCTGTTCATCCAGCACGGCGGCGGCGGTGGTGGCGGCGAAAGCAGCCTGCTGGAATCGGCGTTGTTCGGCGTGGCTTATTTCGCCATCACCACGTTGTGCCACGTGCTGAGCCGGCAACTGCGCGCCAGCGAGGCCCTGGCCGAACAACGCAGCACCGACCTGGCCAACCTCTCGCAGGTCAACGAACTCATCATCCGCCGCATGAAAACCGGCGTACTGCTGGTGGACGACGCCAACCGCATCCACCAGATCAACGAATCGGCATGGATGCTGCTGGGCAACCCCAGCGCCGAACAGCGCGATCTCGGCCGCCTCGCGCCGGAACTGTCGCGCCGCCTGTACCACTGGATGACCTCCGGCAAGCTGGACGAAACCGCCACCCAGCTCGCCGACGGCGTGCCCGAAGTGGTGCCGCGGTTCTCCCGCCTCGCACCGAACGACGATTCGCTGGTGCTGATCTTCCTCGACGACACCTCGCTGGTGTCGCGCCGCGCCGAGGAGCTCACGCTCAGTTCGCTGGGCCGCCTGTCTGCCTCGATCGCGCACGAAATCCGCAACCCGCTGGCGGCGATCCGCTACTCGGCGCAGCTGCTGGCCGAGTCGGAAAGCATGGACAGCGCCGACCAGCGCATGGTCGAGATCATCAACAACCACTGCGTGCGGCTCAACGAGATCATCGAGAACATCCTGCAGCTGTCGCGGCGCGAGCGCTCGCGCCCGGAAACGCTGGATCTCGGGCGCTGGGCGCAGAGCTTCGTGGACGAGTACAAGCAGGGCAACGACATCGGCAACGACACGCTGCGCGTGGTCGTGGGCGGCCCCACCGCGGTGGCCGCGCTGGCCGATCCGCAGCAACTGCAGCAAGTGGCGTGGAACCTGGTGCAGAACGCACTGCGCTATGGCCGCATGCCCGGGGAACCGGCACGCGTGATCGTGATCGTGCGCACCGGCGAGCACGGCGAGCCCATCCTGGAAGTCACCGACCGCGGTCCCGGCATCGCGCCCAAGGTGGCCACGCAGATCTTCGAACCGTTCTACACCACCCACGAATACGGCACCGGCCTCGGCCTGTACCTGGCACGGCAGATGGCCGAGGCGAACCAGGCTTCGCTGGAATACGTGCGCGTGGCGGGCGGCGGCAGCTGCTTCCGGCTGGTGCTCACGCCGGCGCAGATGGGCCGCATGGCGGGCGAGGCAACGGGCACCTGAAGCTCAGAGCCTGTCCGCGACCTCAGGTTGCGCGCACGACCAGGCTGGTGGGCAACACCTGCGAAGACACTGGAAGCCCGTCGATCAGCGCAAGCACCTTGCGCGCCAGCAGCACGCCACCCTCCTGCCAGTTCTGCCGAACGCTGGACAGCGGCGGCAGGAAGCTGGCGCCATGCGGGGTGTCGTCGTAGCCCACCACCGAGACGTCGTTCGGCACCGACAGCCCCAGCTCCACCAGCGCGCGGATCGCACCCATCGCCAACAGGTCGCTGCAGGCGAAGATCGAGTCGAAATGCACCTTGCGGGCGGCCAGCGATCGCACCGCTTCGACGCCCGATTCCAGCGTCCAGTCCACCCGGCGCAGCAGCAGCGGCTTGATGCCGTGACCGGCCAGCTCGTCGACGAAGCCATGCAGGCGCTGCGCCATCTCGGGATGGTCGGAGTTGCCGATGAACACCGGATGGCGCCGCCCGATCGACAGGAAGCGCTCGGCCACGCTGACGCCGCTGTGCCGGTTGTCGCTGCCCACCACGATGTGGTTGTCCTGCGCGGATTCGGCGCCCCACACCACCATCGGCAAGCCCATGCGGTCGTACAGCTTCACCGCGTCCTCGTGTTCGCCCTGGCCCAGCAGGATCAACCCGTCGGCCGCCTGCACCGCGGCGTTCGCCGCGTCATGGCGGGTGGTCAGCAGCACGCTGTAGCCGGCCGAGGTCAATTCCTGCGAAATGCCGCCCAGCAGTGACAGCGGGTAGGGATCCCACATGGTGCGGCTGGACGAAGGCTTCATCTCCACGATCACCGCCACGGTATGGCTGCGCCGCAGCCGCAGGTTGCGTGCGCTGACGTTGAGCTTGTAGCCATGCTTGCGGGCCAGCGCCTGGATGCGCTCGCGGGTTTCGGCTGTCACCAGCGGACTGTCACCCAGCGCCCGCGACACGGTGATCTTGGAAACCCCCGCCAGCTTCGCCAGATCCGCCATGGTCAAGCCGGGCTGTGCCGCGGCGGGAGACTTCTTCTTGGCGTGGCTCACGCAACGGCCCTCGGGCAAGAGTGCAGGCGGCGGGAGGCCGGCCTTGGCGACGGCTTAGTGTGGCCCGCAAAGCCGAAGGGTTCAATGCGCCGACATCCAGCCCGCAAGCCACCCGAGACGGCTCCGCAACGAATGATATCGATATCTTGATATCGATATCATTCACTCGTATGCTGCGCCCGGACAGATGCCGTCGCGGCATGCAACCATGCGAGGGAACCACGTGCAGACACACGATGCGGCCACGCCCGCTTTGTCCGCCGATGCGGGCTCGGCGACGCATGCCACCGGCACAGCCGATCCCTGGCAGCTCGTGCGTCATGGCCGCGATCGTGCAGGCTTTGCCCAGGACGAAAGCCTGTTTGCCCTCGCCAACGGATCGCTGGGCGTGCGTGGCGGGCTGGAGGAAGACGACAGCCCGAGCCAGGGCTGCTTCCTTGCTGGCGTATGGGAACGCTCGCCCATCGCCTACCACGAACGCTTCACCGGATACGCCCGCAATACCGACACGCGCGTGCCGGTGGCCGACGCCAGCCGCATCCGGCTGCGGCTCGGCGATGTCCCGGTGCGGCTGGACGACGGCGAATGGCTGGCACTGGAACGCCGGCTCGATCTGCGCAACGGCAGCTACCGGCGGACCCTGCGTTGGCGCGCGCCGGGCGGCGGCACACTGGAAATCAGCTCGGAACGGTTAGTGGCGCTGGACCGCCCCGGCTTGCTGGCGATCCGTTACCGGGTGCGCTCGATCGACTACCGCGGCCCCATCGCGCTGGAGTCGGCCATCGATACCGTACGTACCGCCGTGACCCAGGGCGACGACCCGCGTATCGGCGCGCACCTGAGCGGCGGCCTGCATCTGGATGACGCCCACGCCGACGCCGACGTCGCCTGGCTGAGCCAGCGCACCACGCACAGCGGCATCCGAGTGGTCTGTGCGCAGACCCATCGCCTTGCGGCCGACGGCGCGTTGGCGTTTCAAGGCGCCGCACGCACGCCGCACGGCGTGGCGCAGGTCTGGGCGGCCGAACTCGCTCCCGGCAGCGACGTGGTGCTGGACAAGTTCGCCGCCTGGTCTTGGTCGCAACCCACCGCCGACGCAAGCTCCTATCCTGTCCTGCTGACCAGCGCAAAGGCCACGCTGGAATCGGCCGGCCACGCAGGCTTCCCCTCCCTGTTGGCCGGCCAGGCAGGGCAACTCGCCGCGCTGTGGCAGGCATCCGATATCGCCATCGACGGCGCCCCTGAAGTGGCGCAGGCGCTGCGCTTCAATCTGTTCCAGCTGTTCCAGTCCGGCAGCCGCAACGACCAAGGCAGCGTCGCGGCCAAGGGTCTCACCGGCGAGGGCTACGAAGGCCACTGCTTCTGGGATGCCGAGGCCTTCATGCTGCCGGTGCTGGCCACGACGGCGCCAGCACTGGCGCGGCACATGCTGGCCTGGCGCCACGCCACGCTGGATCGCGCCCGCATCCACGCCCGTGAGCTGAACCACGCACGCGGCGCGCTGTATCCCTGGCGCACCATCGCCGGCGACGAATGTTCGGCCTACTTTCCCGGCGGCTCCGCGCAATACCACATCAATGCGGCGGTGGCCTGGGCGATCCGCCTGTACGTGGACGCCAGCGGCGACGAAGCCTTTCTGCGCGATCTGGGCGCGGAAATGCTATGCGAGACCGCGCGCGTCTGGCTGCAAGTCGGCCACTACAACCCGCGCCGCGGCGGCGCCTTCTGCATCCACGAGGTCACCGGGCCGGACGAATACTCCGCCCTGGTCGACAACAACCACTACACCAACCGCATGGCGCAGCGGCACCTGCGTGACGCCGCGGCCACCGTCGAGTGGTTGCTCGCCACCCATCCGGCCGAGCACGCCGCACTGGCGAAGCGCATCGATCTGGACGCGGACGAGGCCGCCCAGTGGCGGCATGCCGCAGACGCGATGTATCTGGCGGAAGACGCCGAACTGGGCATCTTCCCGCAGGACGACGGCTTCCTCGACAAACCGCGGCTCCCGCCCGAACAGATGGGCGACCCGGCGCTGCGGCCACTGCTGCTGCACTGGCACCCACTGACCATCTACCGCCATCAGGTATGCAAGCAGGCCGATACCCTGCTCGCCTTGATGCTGGCCGGCGAAGACGTGGACGCAGCCGCGAAGCGGCGCAACTTCGACTACTACGAAGGCGTCACCGTCCACGATTCCACGCTCTCCGCCTCCACCTTCGCGGTGCTCGCCGCCGAGACCGGACGCGCGGCGCAGGCGTACCGCTACTTCCTCGACACGCTGCGCGTGGATCTGGACGACCTGCACGGCAACGCCGCCCACGGGCTGCACATGGCGGCGATGGCCGGCAGCTGGCTGGCGCTGACCTGGGGCTTCGGCGGCTTGCGCGTGCGCAACGGCCAGCCCGCACTGGCGCCGCAGTTGCCGCAGCCCTGGCGCGGCTATCGCTTCGGGCTGCGCTGGCGCGATACGCAACTGCGCGTGGAGGTGGATGCCGCCGGTGCGCGCTACACACTGCTCGACGGCGACATGCTCGACTTTCTGCATCGTGGCGAGCCGCAGCGCCTGCGCAAGGGCGAAACCCTGCAGCTGGCGCACCCGGCTGCGCCAGCGCACGAACTGAAGGCCGTGGTCTTCGACCTCGACGGCGTACTCGCCGATACCGCCGTGCTGCACCGCGCCGCGTGGCAGCAACTGGCCGCCGAGATCGACGCGCCGCTCGACGAAGCGACCGCCGAGCGCATGAAGGGCGTGGACCGCATGGGTTCGCTCGAGATCCTGCTGGAACACGCACCGCGCCGCTACGGCGATGCGGAAAAGGCCGAGCTTGCCGCACGCAAGAACGCCCGCTACGCCGAACTCATCGAGCACCTCGACCCGAACAACCTGCTCCCCGGCGCCCGCGCCGCGGTGGAATCGGTGCGCCACGCGGGGCTGAAGACCGCATTGGCCTCGGCCAGCCGCAACGCGCCACGACTCATCGAGCGGCTGGGCATCGCCGACCTGTTCGACTACGTGGTCGATGCCAGTCACATCACGCATTCGAAGCCCGACCCGGAAATCTATCTCGCCGCTGCCGCCGGCCTCGGCCTGGCGCCGGCCGACTGCCTAGGCGTGGAAGACGCCGCAGCGGGCATCGCCAGCATTCACGCCGCGGGGATGGCGGCGGTAGGCATCGGTCGGGCGGATGCCCTGGCCGAGGCCGACGTGTTGTTGCCGAACATCGCCGCGTTCGACATCGACCGGATAAGAACGAAAAGCGGCCCACCGGCACGGCTTCGCGCCGACGCCGTCTCACTTTGCAATCCGAACTGAACGGGGAGTCAGAACATGAGTGCTCGCATACTTACAAGCTTGACGTTGTCCGCGGCGATCGCGGCTGCGCTGGCATCCGGCACCGCACAGGCCCAGGACAACGGCCAGAACGCCAGCAGCGCGCCGACCGTCGCCACCAACGCTACGCAGAAGGCCAAGAGCAACGCGAAGAACGGCAAATCCGTGCAGTCGCTGGAGCAGGTCGTCGTCACCGGCTCGGCCAGCAATGCCGGCGTGCGCAAGATCGACGCCAGTTATTCGATCACCACCGCCACCGATGCGCAGATCCAGCAGATCAACCCGCGCAGCGCTGCCGACCTGCTGAAGCTTTCGCCCGGCGTGTGGCCGGAATCCTCCGGCGGCGAAACCGGCGCCAACGTCGAGATCGCCGGCTTTCCGGGCGGCGGCGACGCGCCGTTCTACACCAACCAGATCATGGGCACGCCGCTTTACGGCATGCCGTCGCTGTCGTTCTTCGAGCAGAGCTCGATGTTCCGCCTCGACGACACCGTCGACCATGTGGAGCTGCTGCAGGGCGGCCCGTCGGTGGTCTTCGGCGACGGTCAGATCGGCCTCACCTCCAACTACATCCTCAAGCAGGGCACCGACACGCCGTCCGGCGACATCGGCGTCACCTACGGCACGGGCGACCTGCGCCGCATCGACGGCTTCTACGGCTTCCCGATCGGCAAGAACGGCTGGTACGGCAGCGTGGGCGGCTTCTACCGCGACTCCAACGGCGTACGCGATCCGCAGTACGCCGCCGACAAGGGCGGCCAGCTCACGGCCACGCTGACCAAGGACTGGGACAACGGCTCGCTGGTGTTCTGGACGCGTGGCCTCGACGACAAGAACCAGTTCATCACCCCGGTGCCGCTGATCCAGGATCGCTCGGGCATCTTCTCCGACTACCCCGGCTTCGACCCGCTGACCAGCACGTATTACAGCAGCGCGATGCAGCACACCTACCTGGAGAGCTACCCGGGCGGCGGCACCGGCGTGAACCTCGCCAACGGACGCGGCGCGCAGCTCGGCTTCTTCGGCGTCAACTTCGACTGGGACTTCGGCGACGGCTGGACGGTCAGCGACAAGTTCCTCGTCGACGGCGGCAACATGGATACCAACGCGCTGTTCTCGGGCTCCAATCCGCAGTCGCTGAGCAGCTGGGAAAACACCGCCGGCACCTACCCGGACAACACCGTTCCCACCGGCGCCGTGTACAACGCCAGCTACACCAACGGCACCGGCACGATCACCAATCCCAATCTGGATGTGATCAGCCAGGGCCTGTGGCACATCCACAAGAATCTGCACAGCGTGATCAACGACTTCCGCGTCAGCAGGGATCTGTTCGACGGCAATACGCTGACCGCCGGCCTGTACCTGGCGCACTACACCGACGACGACCGCTGGTCGCTCGGCAACCCGATGCTGATGACCAACACGCCGAACGCCACGCCTATCGCGGTGAGCTACGAGCAAGGCGGCAAGACCTACTACGTCACCAATAGCCAGGGCCTGATCTACAACGGCGGCTACAACATCACCGAGAACGGCGAATCCGACAACAAGGCGTTCTACCTGTCCGATACGTGGAAGCTCGACCAGTGGATCTTCGACGCGTCGGCCCGCGTGGAGAACGAGAACGCGCGCAACACCGTGTGCAACCTCTCCAACGTCAATATCGACGGCAACGCCTACACGCTGTACGACAACGCTGTGGCGATGTGCAACGGCTCCTACTCGGTCACCGACTACGACAAGACCCACACCTCGTGGACGCTGGGTGCCACCTACAAGCTCAGCGACGACATGGCCATCTACGCCCGCGCCAACAAGGGTGCGCATTTCAACAGCTTCGACGACATGCGCGGCAACACCACCGGCAACACGCCGCCGCTGCTGACCATCCAGAACTTCGAGGTGGGCTACAAGTACTCGTCCGATCTGCTCAGCGCCGACCTGGCGTTCTACCACCGCCAATTCAACGGCCTGTCCTACCAGCCGTCGATACTGGGCGTGCCGCTGGGCGGCTATTCCACCTACGGATCGGACACCAAGGGGCTGAACTTCGCGGTACGGGCCACCACGCCGGACCAGGTGTTCTCGATCAGCGCCTCGGGCGACTGGATGCAGGGACACTATTCGCACTTCGAAGGCGACGCGGTGTTCTACGGCCTGCCGACGTCGGACAACCCCACCGGCGAGTTCGTCAGCACCTACGAGGGCAAGCAGTTGCAGCGTCAGCCCAAGTTCCAGGTGCGCATCACGCCATCCCTGCACTTCAGCATGCCGCAGGGCGACCTGCGCCTGTGGGCCACGATGGAATACGTGGGCCCGCACACCCAGGACCAGCTCGCGCTGCAGCAGCTGGGCAGCTACACCGACTTCAATGTCGGCGCGCAATACACCTACGACAAGCACTGGGTGTTCACCCTGCTCGGCTCCAACGTCACCGACACGCTGGGCCTGACCGAGTCGAACTCGCGCATCGCGGGCAACGCCACCGACGCGTCCGGCGTGCTGCTGGCCCGCACGCTGGAAGGCCACCAGTACACCTTCCAGGTGAAGTACCAGTTCTGATGCAAGCGTGAAAGCCGCCCCCTGCCGCCGCGACGCACACGCGGAAACGACGGCAGGGTCCGGAAGCTCCCGCAACAACAGCTCTCCCCGCGTTCCGGCCCGGATTGCGCGATGGCGACCCGGGCCGTCTTTTTCTGCGAAGCTCGCCACCACGAGGTGTGCATGAACCGTTACCGCATGATCGCCGCACTCGCGCTGACCTATGTGGTCTTCGCGATCCTGCTCAACAGCGTGGGCACGGTGATCCTGCAATCCATCGCCAGCTTCGGCGTGGGCAAGACCGAAGCCAGCCTGCTCGAACTGTTCAAGGACCTCACCATCGCCGTGGTCTCCTTCGGCGTGGCCTCCTTCCTGCCGCTGATCGGCTACCGGCGCGCGATGATCCTGGCGCTGGCGCTGCTCGGCGTCGCCTGCGCGCTGATGCCGCTGTGGCCGGGCTTCCGCACCACCGAGGTGCTGTTCACCTGCGTGGGCATCTCGTTCGCGCTGGCCAAGGTCGGCGTGTACTCGTCGATCGGCCTGCTGACCACGGATCGCGCCGCGCATGGGCGCCTCACCTCGACTATCGAAGGCACGTTCATGCTCGGCGTGCTCGCCGGCAACTGGCTGTTCAGCGCTTTCATCAACCACGCTGCACCCGCCGACCTTGTGTGGTTGCGCGTGTACTGGGTGCTGGCCGCGCTGTGCATGCTGGTGATCGTGCTGCTCGCCGGTTCGCGCATGGACGAGTCGGCGGCGCGCAACACGCGCACCACCACGATCAAAGGCTCGCTGGTCGAAATGCTGCAATTGTTCGCGCGACCGTTGGTCTACGTGTTCCTGATCTCGGCCTTCCTCTACGTACTGATCGAACAGAGCTTCTCCACCTGGCTGCCCACCTTCAACAACGAGATCCTCAAGCTGCCGAACGCGATGAGCATCCAACTGGCCAGCATCCTGCCCGGCACCATCGCGCTGGGACGGCTGGCCGCGGGCCAGGCCTTGCGGCGCATGCATTGGTACACCTTGCTCAACTTCTGCGTGGTCGGCATGGCGGTCATCGTGATGGTGAGCCTGCCGCTGGCGCGCGACGTCGAACCCGGCGCCACGGTCGGCTGGCGTAACGCACCCGCTGCTGCGTGGCTGTTCCCGCTGGTCGGGCTGCTGATGGCGCCGATCTACCCGGTCATCAACTCGGTGGTACTCAGCTCGCTGCCCAAACCCGCGCACGCGGCGATGACCGGACTGATCGTGATCTTCTCCGCGCTGGGCGGCACGCTCGGCTCGCGCATCACCGCCATCGTATTCGCCCGCTTCGACGGCATCGCCGCGTTCTATTTCTCGCTGCTGCCGATGAGCCTGGTGCTGCTGGCGCTGTTCTTCTTCAAGCGCGAAACGGATCGCTCGAACTCCCGTGTCACCGTCGGTCTGGCGGCCGAATGACACCAACCATCGCCGGAGCGCGCATGAAAACCCGACTCGCCTGCCTTGCCCTCGCGGCCCTGTTCGCCGCCCCTGCGATGGCGGCTACCGATCCCAGCTTCCTGCTCACCGGCACCAGCGACGATTTCGGCAGCTATTTCCCTGGCTACCTGGCGAACGGCTATTTCTCGGTGATGACCTCGCCGCGCGGCACGGAGCCCGACCGCGGCTACATGGTCGCGTTCATGGATTACGGCAAGGGTGACATCGCCCGTCCCGCCGCAGTGCCCGGCTGGAACGAGATCGATTACAACCCGGGCGGCGGCTGGCTCAATTCGACGCGGCTGGACGCGAAGATCTTCGCCGGCTACGCGCAGACGCTGGACATGCACGACGCCACGCTGACCACACGCTACGACTTCGACTACGCGAACAAGTCCACCGGCGTGGAGGTGCAGAGTTTCGTCAGCCAGGCCGACCCGCATCTCGCCGCGGTGCGCTTTACCGTCACGCCGGCGTTCAGCGGCGACGTGCAGCTCAGCTTCCCGATCCGGCTATGGTCGGAACACCAGCCGCGGTTTCCCATCGGCAGCATGACCGGCGACCAGATGATCGCTGCGGTGATCGCCAGCGGGCAGAACCTCGACAACAAGCCGGTGCCCACGCCCGACCGCGCTGCGGTGTGGTACCCCGGCTACACGCAGGTGCTGTCGAACGATGGCGATGCGAAGGCGCTCACGCTGTGGCTGGACGGCCGTGCCGAGCAGGGCCTCGCGATGGCCGAGGCGGCGGCGCTCGAGTTGCCTCCCGGCATTGCGGTGAAGAGCGCCACGGTGTCGAGGGGGCCGTACAAGCTGTCGCTCGACCTTGTGGTGCACGTCGAACAGGGCAAGCACTACAGCTTCACCAAGTACGTGGCCCTCTCGCGCGAAGGCTGGGGCGGCGACGCCAGGGCCGACCTCGCGCTCGCCACGCAGGCGCGCGATGCCGGCTTCGACAAACTGCTCGCGCGCCACCGCGACGCATGGCACGGGCTGTGGCAATCCGACATCGTGGTCGATGGCGACCCGCAGGTACAGAAGGCGGTGCATTCGGACCTGTACTACCTGCTGTCCAACACCACGGCCGGCACGGCGTGGCCGATGGGTGCCTGCGCGCTGACCCCCAACTATGCCGGCCACGCGTTCTGGGACAGCGACTCGTGGGTGTTCCCGGCACTGCTCCTGCTGCACCCCGAGCGCGCCAAGCCCATCGTGATGTTCCGCCACCGCACCATGCAGCCGGCACGCGAACGCGCGCGGCAATACGGCGCCAAGGGGTTGATGTATCCATGGGAAGCCGACCCGCAGACCGGCATCGACAACACGCCGCACTTCGCCTACGACGTGTACCGCGAGATCCACGTCAACGCCGACGTCGCCATCGCACAGTGGCAGTACTGGCTCGCCAGCGGCGACCAGGCCTGGCTGAAGCAGTACGGCTGGCCGGTGATCCAGGGCGTGGCCGAGTTCTGGACCAGCCGCGTCACCTGGGACAAGGCACGCGACCGCTACGAGATCCTGCACGTCACTTCGCCCGACGAGGCCTACAACGACGTGCCCAACGACGCCTTCACCAACGCTGCCGCACAGAAGGCGCTGCGCATCGCCGTCGAGGCGTCGAAGCTGGTGGGTGCCACGCCCGACCCGCAGTGGTCGCGCATCGCAGACCGGATGTACATACCGTTCGACGACGCCGCGCAGCGCCACTACGACTTCGATCCGTCGGTGCCGCACGACAAGATCACCTGGATGGGTTCCTCGCTGGCGTGGCTGATGTACCCCAACCTCGACCTGCCGATGAGCGACGCCGTGCGCCGCAACGACTTCGACTTCCAGTTGCACGAACTGAAGACGCACGGCGACGATCCGAACGAGATGATGATGGTGATGCTGGCCGTGGGCGAAGCGGAACTGGGCGACGGCAAGGCCGCCGGCGACTGGCTGCAGCGCAACCTTCTGGGCTTCCTCAAGCCGCCGTTCAACGTGCGCACCGAGACCGTGGCCAACAACGCCGGCTATATCCTCGCCACCTCGGCCGGCTACATCCAGAGCCTGGTCTACGGCCTCACCGGCCTGCGCATTGACGGCAAGGGGCTGGATCCTGCCTACGCGCCGGTGCTGCCGCCTGGGTGGAAATCGCTCACGCTCCAGGATGTGGACTTCCGCGGCAAGCGCTACGACATCAGCGTCGAGCGCGATGCGGAAGGCAAGGCGAAACTGGTGCAAAAGGCGCTGTGAAGAGTTCCCGATGAAACCCATGCCTCCATTCCGTCATTCCGGCGCAGGCCGGAATCCAGCAGCGATAAGGCTGGTCCGTGCCCCGCGGTTACCGGATTCCGGCCTGTGCTGGAATGACGAGCCCAAAAGCGCCCCGGCGTGATGGGCTGGAAACAGCTTATGTCCACTACGCCGCCTTCATTGCTCGAATCCATGCGACAGATCGGCGCATTGCTGCAGACTGGCGATTTGCGCAACGCGCATGACCGCCTGCAGGCCATCGTCGCGGAACACCCGGACAGCGCGGAAGCGCTGCGCCTGCTTGGCGGCCTGCGCCTCGGCTTCGGTGACGCGGAGGGCGCCGAGACGCTGCTGCGCCGCGCGCTGACGCTCGATCCAAACTGGGCACCCACGCTCGCCACGCTGGGCGAACTGCTGCTCAACACCGGCCGCGACGACGAGGCCGAGCCGCTACTGCGTCGCGCAGCCACGAAACTGCCGCAGGCCGCGCTCAGGCTGGCGCGACACTGCAACGACCGCCAGCGCCCGGCCGAGGCGCTGGCCCTGCTCGCACCGCTGTGCGCCACCGGGCTGGTCGATGCCGAAGTCGCCACGCAGCACGTGGCGGCACTGGCGGCACTGGGGCGAGCAGACGAGGCCGTGCAGTTCTATCGCGGCGTCGCCGAAGCCGCGCCGGACAACCCGGCGCTCGCACATGCCCTGGCCATCGCACTCGCGGCGTCCGGCCAGCATGCGGCGGCCGAACGCCACGTTGCACGCGCACTGGCGCACGGCCAGCCGACCGCCTCCGCCTGCTTCACGCTGGCACGCAGCCTGATCGCACTGGGCGAATTCGCACGCGCCGAGACGGCCCTGCGCGAAGGCCTGCGGCTGGAGCCGCGCCAGGTCGAAGCGCACGACCATCTCGCGCGGCTGGTGTGGATGCGCAGCGGCGACCTTGCGCAGAGCACGGCGACGCTCGACGAGGCCATGCGCCGCTTCCCGCACGACGAGCCGCTGCTCGCCGCCAAGGCCGCGATCCTGCAAGGCGCGGGCGACGCGCGCGGCGCCTGGGCCTGCCTCGCCGAACCGGCCGCGCGCACGCGGGCCTCGCCGGCCCTGCTGGTACGCGCAGGGCTGGCCGCACTGGAGTTCGACCCGGCCGGCGCACGCGCGCTGGCGGAGCGAGCGCTGCAGCGCTCGCCCACTGCCGCCGCACGCAACCTGCTCGCCGCCGCCCTGCTCGGCACCGGCGATGCGCAGCAGGCCCTGGTCCACTGCGAGGCCCTGCTCGCCGACGCGCCCGACGACCAGTACCTGATCGCGCTGCAGACCACCGCGTGGCGACTGCTAGGCGACGCACGCCACGAGGCATATTGCGACTACGCACAACTGGTGAAGCGCTACCGTCTGCAGACACCGGAAGGCTGGCCGGACCTCGCGGCCTTCCTCGCCGACCTGAAGCGCAGCCTGGAGCGCCTGCACGATCCGCACGGCCACCCGCTGCTGTTCCAGTCGCTGCGCCATGGCACCGAGACCACCGAGGATCTCGCGCGCCACGACGACCCGGCGATACGCGCCCTGTTCACGACCTTCGACGCGCCGATCCGCGACTATCTCGAACACATCGGCCACGGCGACGACCCGTTGCGCCGGCGCAACCGCGACAACTACCGCTTCAACGGCAGCTGGTCGGTGCGACTGCGCAGCGCGGGCTTCCACGCCAATCACGTGCATCCACGCGGCTGGATCTCCTCGGCCTGCTACATCGACCTGCCCGACGGCATCGCCGAGGCGGAGACGACGGATGGCTGCCTCGCCTTCGGCGAGCCCGGCATCGTCACGGCGCCGCCGTTGCACGCGCAGCACGTGGTGCGTCCCGCGACCGGCATGCTGGCGCTCTTTCCGTCCTACATCTGGCACGGCACCGTGCCGTTCCGCGGCGACCGCGCGCGCCTGACGGTCGCTTTCGATGCTGTACCGGGATTGTCGGCATGAAGCGTTCTTGTACCGCCGACGGTCACGCATGCCAGCACCATGACCGTGTGCCCTCGCCAAGGGCAAGTCTGCCTTGTCGATGACCGCCCGCCCTTCCACCGGGAACACTTCGCCATGAAATCCCGCACACGCCTCGCCATCCTGCTGTCCGCGCTGCTGTCCACGCCACTGGCCTCCGCGGCCACGCCCGATGCCGCGAAAACGCTGGCCTACATCCATCACGCGTGGCCAACGCTCACACGCCGGATTGAAGACTGTTCCGCCTTCGGCAAGGGGCCGGGCGATACGCAGCTGGCGATCTACCTGCCGCATCAGTTGCCGATGCCGCAGGAGCTTCCGCGCATCGCGAAGACCTGCCATGTGGAAGTACGCCGGCTGCCGCAATCGATACGCGAGCTCGGCGAGTTCGATCCCGCCACGCTGCCGGTGCAGGGTCTGCTCTACCTGCCGCATCCCTACGTGGTGCCCGGCGGCTTCTTCAACGAGATGTACGGCTGGGACAGTTACTTCATCGAGCTGGGCCTGCTTGCCGATCACCAGGAAACGCTGGCGCGCGACATGGTGGACAACGCACTGTTCGAGGTGCAGCACTACGGCGGCGTGCTCAACGCCAATCGCAGCTACTACCTCAGCCGCTCGCAGCCGCCCTTCCTCGGCGCGATGATGGCGGCGCTGCTGGCCGACCCCGCGAGTTTCCGCGACGAGGCCGACAGGCGTGCTTGGCTGGCGCAGGCCTATCCGCTGGCGGTGCGCAACCACGACCTGTGGATGCGCACCGGGCACCGCGCAGGCGATACCGGCCTGTCGCGTTACTTCGACTATGGCCACGGCCCGGTGCTGGAAGCGCATGACGCCAGCTATTACCAGGGCGTGATCCGCTGGCTGCTGGCGCATCGCGCGGAAGATCCGGGCTATCTCGTCAAGGCGCCGCAACACCCCGACGACGCCGAAGCGGAACAGCTGAAAACCGCGAGCTGCGACACCGCGGCTTCGAAGGCCTGCGCCGATGCATGGGTCGGCGGCTATCGCCTCACCGCCGACTACTACCTCGGCGACCGCGCCATGCGCGAATCGGGCTTCGACACCGACTTCCACTTCGGCCCGTTCGCCGGCTCCACCCACCACTACGCTCCGGTCGGGTTGAACAGCCTGCTCTACCGCTACGAACGCGACCTGCACGACTTCGCAGCCGTTCTCGGCAAGACCGCCGACGCCGAGCGCTGGCAACAAGCGGCCGCGGCACGCAAGGCGGCGATGGACAAATACCTGTGGCAACCCACGCAGGGCAGGTACATGGACTACGACTTCGTCGCCGGCAAGCCCTCCAGCGATCCCTACCTCAGCATGTTCTATCCGCTGTGGGCCGGCGCCGCATCCCCCGCACAAGCGCAGGCACTGCGTGGCAGGCTGGGCTTGTTCGAGCAGCGCGGCGGCCTGGCCATGAGCACGCGCGCCACCGGCGCACAATGGGACGCGCCGTTCGGCTGGGCGCCGACCAACTGGCTCGCCATCAAGGGGCTGGCGGACTATGGCTTCGACGCCGACGCGCGGCGCCTCGGCGCGAAGTTCATGGCCACCGTGGACAACGGCTTCGCCCATGACCGCACCATCCGCGAGAAATACAACATGGCGAGCGGCAACGCCGACGTGAAAATCACGGCCGGCTACACGCAGAACGTGGTCGGCTTCGGCTGGACGAATGGCGTGTATCTCAAGCTGCACCAGTTGCTCGACGGCCCTGCCGGACAAGCCGCACCGCCACCGGCCGCGACGCCGCGACCCTCGCCCGCAGTGCGGCCCGGAACGTGATGCGCGCAGGCACGAGCGGCACATGGAGAACGGTCGCGCGTCATGCGCTGCCCACGCGGCTGGCTGCTGCGCTGTCGCTCTGCGGCGCCCTGCTTGCCGCCCCCGCCATAGCGCAGGACGCCAAACCTGGCGTACGCGCCGACGCCACCGTCACCGCACCGGCCGCCAGCGTGCCTTACTCTGCATTCGCCTCGCCGCAGGCGCGCGCATTCTTCCCGGGCATGCTCGCCTTCGGCGCCAAGGCACCCCCGATCGGCGGCCCCATTGCCGCAAGCCGCGACTTCTATGACGGCCAGAACCGCGGCCGGGCGGAGCTCATGGAAAAGCTCTATCCCGTGAAGCTCAAGCGCGACACCATCGCCGGGGTCGGCGTCGACGTGGTGCTGCCGGCCCAAGGCGTATCGCCGGAGAACCGCCGCCGCGTGCTGCTCAACCTGCACGGCGGCGCTTTCCTGTGGGGCGCGCACAGCGGGGCGCTGGTCGAATCGATTCCCGTCGCCAGTCTCGGCCGCATTGAGGTGATCGGCGTGGACTACCGGATGGGCCCGGAGCATGTCTTCCCCGCCGCCAGTGTGGACGTGGAAAACGTCTACCGCGAGCTGCTGAAAACCCACAAGCCGGGCGAAATCGGCATCTATGGCTGCTCGGCCGGCGGCATCCTCACCGGCGAAGCGGTGGCGCGCTTCATCCACGACAGGCTGCCGGTGCCCGGCGCGATCGGCATGTTCTGCGGTGCGCTGGTCGACCTCGGCGGCGATTCGTCCTACGTGGCGCCCATGCTCAACGGACAAGGCGTGCCGACCACGCCTCCGCTCGGCCTCGCCACGCTGCCCTACTTCCGCGGAGCCGACCCGGACGATCCGCTGGTGCAGCCCGGCCTGTCGCCCGCGCTGCTGGCAAGGTTCCCGCCCACCCTGCTGATCACCGGCACGCGCGACTTCGCGATGAGCTCGGTCGTGCACAGCGGCGAACTGCTGCACCAGGCAGGCGTACCCGCCGAACTGCGCGTATGGGACGGCATGTGGCACTCGTTCTTCTCGGACCCGCAATTGCCCGAGTCGAAGCAGGCCTATGCCGCGATCGTCGGCTTCTTCGACCGGCGACTGGCCCGCTGAAAGGGGCAAGCTTTGCCCCCGCCGGCGCCCCGAGTATCCTCGCTGGTACTCCCCGCCAAGACAGCACCAACCATGAGCCAACAGACCGTCCTGGTCATCGACGACGAGCGCGATATCCGCGAACTGCTCACCATCACGCTGGGTCGAATGGATCTGCAAGTCGACGCCGTGGGCACCGTCACCGAGGCGCGCCGAGCGCTGGGCGAACGCAGCTACGACCTCTGCTTCACCGACATGCGCCTGCCCGACGGCACCGGACACGAGATCGTGGAGCACATCAGCGCCAACCACCCGGATATGCCGGTGGCGATGATTACCGCCTATGGCAATGTGGATGCCGCGGTGAACGCGCTGAAGGCCGGTGCGTTCGACTTCGTCTCCAAGCCGGTGGACATCCAGATGCTGCGCCAGCTGGTGCGCACCGCGCTGCGGCTGGCCGAAGAAAAGCGCAGCGGCAAGTCCGCCGCCAAGGCCGGCGGTGCCGGCGAGCGGCTGGTCGGCGACTCGTCGGCGATGCAGCAGGTGCGCTCCACCATCGCCAAGCTCGCGCGCAACCAGGCGCCGGTGTACATCGCCGGCGAATCCGGCGTGGGCAAGGAGCTGGTCGCCCGCCTCATCCACGAACAGGGCCCCCGCGCGAGCGGCCCGTTCATCCCCGTGAACTGCGGCGCCATCCCCTCCGAGCTGATGGAAAGCGAGTTCTTCGGACACAGGAAGGGCAGCTTCACCGGCGCGCATACCGACAAGGAAGGCCTGTTCCAGGCTGCGCACGGCGGCACGCTGTTCCTCGACGAGGTGGCCGAGCTGCCGTTGCACATGCAGGTGAAACTGCTGCGCGCGATCCAGGAAAAGGCCGTGCGCCCGATCGGCGCGCGCGAGGAAGTGCCGGTGGACGTGCGCATCCTCTCCGCCACCCACAAGAACCTCGCCGCGCTGGTCGAGCAGGGCCAGTTCCGCCAGGACCTGTTCTACCGCATCAACGTGATCGAACTACGCGTGCCGCCGCTGCGCGAGCGCCGCGGCGACGTGTCGCTGCTGTCCAACCACATCCTGCAGGGCCTTGCCCGCAAGGACGGCAGCGCCCCGCGCCGCCTGCTGGCTGAGGCGCAGCAGGCGCTGGAAAGCTACGACTTCCCCGGCAACGTGCGCGAGCTGGAGAACATCCTCGAACGCGCTACCGCGATGTGCGACGGCGACACTATCGCTGCCGACGACCTGATGCTGCCGCAACGCCTGCAGCGCCTTGAGTCCGCTGCCGTCCAACCTCCGTCCGGCAACGGCGCTGCCGCTCCGGCGACCACGCCACCCGTATCCTCGGCCGCTGCCGGCGGTCTGGACGACTACATCAGCAACCTGGAACGCAGCGCGATCATGAAAGCGCTGGAAGAGTCCCGCTACAACAAGACCGCCGCCGCGAAGAAACTCGGCATCACCTTCCGGGCGCTGCGCTACAAGCTGAAGAAGCTGGGTATCGACTGAGGTTGCTCGCGGCACGCCCCACGAGGGCATGGCCCGGGCAAGGAACCATCCTCGCCACCCCATCGGAGGCAACTTCCTCCTGCACGCCAAAAGCAGACCACTGGGATGCCATCTCCAACGAGATATCGTGCGTATCCATCTTTTCGAGGCGATAAACCACAAAAGCCCCGTTTAGCGTGATACGCAAAGCAAGCGATCATCTGGCAACACGCAGGAAGGTAGAGCAAGTTCTTGAAACTGCTGCCATTCATTCGCTTGACGGGCCCACATCGACGATGGAGCATGGCGTGCATATGCCCCGATCCGGGGTCTACTAAGCGTTATGCGGCAAAACACATGTGAGGTACGCCATGGCTGGGCGTTGGGAGACGCATCGTGGTGACGAGTGGTGGTACCACGACTACTGGTGCAAGTTAGATGCTGGTTTTAACGGCGCGTATCCGGGGACGCTCTCTATCGACAGAGCCGAGTTTAAAGGTCAGCTCACCGAGAACCGACTTCACAATTTGCTTTGGTCTACCCAACAGCAGTTCAAAGACAACGTGATCGAGGTTTGTGGGCTGGGCGAGCTTGTTCCGGTTCTCCATGCGCTTCAAAGCGCTGGCCTGCTAAAGACGAAGCAGCGAGACTCCACATACTCCAAAAGTATCCAAATCACAGACGTCGTGGCACCACCTCAAAGTCCAGCTAAAGCATCCGTTCCTACGAGCAAAAAGCCATGGTGGCGGCTCTGGTAGTGCCGCATAACAATTCGTTCAAGGCGGACGGCTTCGCCGCCGCTTAACTCCAGCGTTAGGCCTTTCAACGATGGCATCAGCGATGCATACCCGAGAAGAAGCAATCGAGTGGCTCCGCAAAAAAGGATTTCATGCAGCCGCAAGGGATTGGAGTCTCGGCAAAACGGTTTGTGTCGGAGCCGGACCAATTTCCAACCTTGGTTCGAGCATCACTGCGTTTCGCCACATGATCTACATCTATCCAGAATCTGAGCAGTGGTCTATATCTGACTGGTCGAGCCAGTCCGCGGTCATCAAGATGTGTGGTTCGTTGGAAAATGCCGCACTCGAAGCTGCAAATGCTCTTACAAAGAAGCTCGCAGATGACGCGGCGACCCATCCCACCGAGGCCTAACATTTCGTTCAAGGCGGACGGCTTCGCCGCCGCTTAACTCCAGCGTTATGCCTCAAGAGCACATGCATGAAGCAGTTTGACGTCATCAGAGTTACCTCGCTCCGTGACGATCGCTTTAAGGAGGTGGCAGCCGACTGGCAAAGAGCGCCGGCCATAGGAGACGTAGGGACTATCTTAGAAGTCTATGCCGATGCCTTTGAGGTCGAGTGTTCCGACTCCAGCAACGGCTACACAATCTGGCTTGCCGCAATGTATCCAGACGAGATCACCAATGTTCCTAGGTAGGCTAGGTCGCGGCTGGCCTAACAACTCGTTCAAGGCGGACGGCTTCGCCGCCGCTTAACTCTAGCGTTAGGCAGCAAACATGGAAGGTCCTCGCCACCACATCTGCCAACTCCTCGACCAGCTCACGGTCGCGCTTTCTGCGCCACTCACAGGTGCGGCTCGCGCGGATGGCTGGACCGAGGTTGTTCAAGCTAAGTGGCTTCGCGTCTTCCAAGACATGCACGCGTCAGTTGCCTCTGGCCACGACATCCCAGAGGCATCTATCACGCGCGCTCTAGATTATGACGGGGTCGTTGCTGGTCCTGTCCTCGAAAAGGCAGCAATGCTCAGCAACCTAGTTCGTCGGGCATGCACCTCGCATGCCTAACATTTCGTTCAAGGCGGACGGCTTCGCCGCCGCTTAACTCTAGCGTTAGCGCTCAATGACAGAACCCAATAACTGCTACGCATACTTCTCAGTCTATGGCGACGATATAGATCCGTCGGCCCTGACTGCCGAGCTTGGGGTCGCGCCAACACAGGCCTGGCTCAAAGGCGACTTAGATCCAAGGCGCCGTGAAAAACGTACGGGACATTGGTCGCTCTGAAGCGTCCTCGTTTTCCCGAGTCACCCGGAAATAGAGGTAGTTGATGATGCCATGGCAAACGCGACGGGCGAGAGTCCGCCGAGTGAGCGATGGGGACGTTGATGGTTGTAGCGGTGGCGCCAGTCCTCGGTCATGCGGCGGACCTCGTGCAGGCTGGTGAAGACGTAGCGATCCAGGACTTCGGTGCGATACGTCCGGTTGAANTGAAGCGTCCTCGTTTTCCCGAGTCACCCGGAAATAGAGGTAGTTGATGATGCCATGGCAAACGCGACGGGCGAGAGTCCGCCGAGTGAGCGATGGGGACGTTGATGGTTGTAGCGGTGGCGCCAGTCCTCGGTCATGCGGCGGACCTCGTGCAGGCTGGTGAAGACGTAGCGATCCAGGACTTCGGTGCGATACGTCCGGTTGAAGCGTTCGATGTAGGCGTTCTGGGTCGGCTTGCCCGGCTGGATGTGCAGCAGTTCGATGCCGTGGCGCTGGGCCCACTGCCGCAGCGCGGCGCTGATGAACTCCGGGCCGTTGTCCAGGCGCAGGCGTTGCGGTGCCCCGCGTAGTTCCACCAGCTCGTCCAACGCCCGGATCACCCGCAGAGACGGCAGGCTGGTGTCGATCTCGATCCGCAGCGACTCGCGGTTGAAATCGTCGTTGACGTTGAAGGTACGGAAGCGCCGCCCGGACCACAGCGCATCCGCCATGAAGTCGGCCGACCAGGTGTGGTTGGCCTGATCGGGAATCGCCAAGGGTTCACGAATCCGGTCCGGCAGGCGCCGCTTGCCCCGGCGCGGCAGGTTGAGCTTCATGGTCACGTAGATCCGCCAACTGCGGGTCTTGCCGAACCCTCTCGGCTGCAGTGCCTGATCGAACAGCAGGCCGAAGCCGTGCCCGGGATTGTCCTTCAGGTGAGCCTCGATCGCTTCGATCAGCGCCGAGTCGTCCCGCCGGTGCGGGACGTAGTGCCGCGCCGAGCGCGACAGGTCCAGCGTGCGATCGGCACGCCGGGCGCTCAGGCCATGACCGGTTTGCATCGCCAGACTCAGCTCCAGCCGCCGCGTCTGGCTCAGCCTTTTCGCGACAGGACGTCCTTCAATGCGTGGTGTTCCAACGCCAGGTCGGCGTACATGCGCTTGAGCCGGGCCAGCTCGCCCTCGACGTCCTTCAGATGGCGCAGCTGCGACACCTCCATGCCAGCGTACTTGTTCTTCCAAACGTAGTACGTCGGCTCGCTGATGCCGTGCTTGCGACACGTCTCAGCCACCTTCGCGCCGGCCTCGACCTCCTTGAGGATCCGGACGATCTGTTCCTCGCTGAACTTCGACTTCTTCATGCAGAGCTCCTTGGTGGGGAAACTCTACTTCCGACTGGCTCGAATCAACGAGGACGCTTCA
>NZ_JACYXL010000019.1 GCF_014842995.1 Rhodanobacter sp. 7MK24 | reverse complement strand
GCCTTGAATTCACCGCCAAAACGCTCCGCACCGACCTTCGTCAGCGCCGCCGTCAGCGTCGTCTTGCCGTGGTCCACGTGACCAATCGTGCCCACGTTCACGTGGGGCTTGGTGCGCTCGAACTTGCCCTTTGCCATGACTAGAGACCTCTGGATAGTACTTTTGTCAGTGCGGCTTACGCCGCGTCGTTGTGCTTACGCGACCCGAAGGCCGCACTGCCTGCTGTTTTGATTTTTGCGGTCGCAAGCGACCGCAAAAATCAAGCCTTCTTGATCACCTGCTCGGCGATGTTGTTCGGCGCCTCGGCGTAGTGGTCGAATTCCATCGTGAAGGTGGCGCGACCCTGCGTCAGCGAGCGGATGCTCGTGGCGTAACCGAACATTTCGCCCAGCGGCACGAACGCGTCGACGGTCTTGCCCGACGGCGTGTCTTCCTGGCCACGCAGGATGCCGCGACGACGGCTCATGTCGCCCATCACGTCGCCCACGTAGTCCTCCGGCGTCACCACCTCGACCTTCATGATCGGCTCGAGCAGCACCGGCGATGCCTTTGCGAAGCCCTGCTTGAACGCCATCGAGGCGGCCAGCTTGAACGCCATTTCGGACGAGTCGACGTCGTGGTACGAACCGAACACCAGCTTCGCCTTGACGCCCACCACCGGGAAGCCAGCCAGCGGACCGCTGGTGATGGTTTCGCGCAGGCCCTTTTCGACCGAGGGGATGAATTCCTTCGGGATCACGCCGCCGGTGATGTCGTTGATGAACAGGAAGTCGTCCTTGATCTGCGCTGCGATCTTCTCGTCCGCACGATCGGCATCGCTGATCGGCGACATCTCGATCACCACGTGGCCGTACTGACCCTTACCGCCGGACTGCTTGGCGTGCTTGTAGTCGGACTTCACGTCGCTGCTGCGGATCGTCTCGCGGTAAGCCACCTGCGGCTTGCCGACGTTCGCCTCGACGTTGAACTCGCGCTTCATGCGGTCGACGATGATGTCGAGATGCAGCTCGCCCATGCCCGAGATGATGGTCTGGCCGGATTCCTCGTCGGTGCGCACGCGGAAGGACGGATCCTCGGCGGCCAAGCGGCCCAGCGCGATACCCATCTTTTCCTGGTCGGACTTGGTCTTCGGCTCCACCGCCATCGAGATCACCGGCTCCGGGAACGTCATGCGCTCCAGGGTGATGACGTGATCCTGCGCGCACAGCGTGTCGCCGGTCGTCACATCCTTCAGGCCGACCGCTGCGGCGATGTCACCGGCGCGGACTTCCTTCAGTTCCTGACGATCGTTCGCGTGCATCTGCAGGATGCGGCCGATGCGCTCCTTCTTGGACTTCACCGGGTTGTACACGGCATCGCCGGCATTCAGCACGCCCGAGTAGACGCGGAAGAAGGTCAGCGAACCGACGAACGGATCGGTCATGATCTTGAACGCGAGCGCGGAGAACGGCGCGGCGTCGTCCGCCGTGCGGGTCGCCTCCTTGTCGTTCTCGTCCACGCCAGCCACCGGCGGACGATCCACCGGCGACGGCAGCAGATGCACCACCGCGTCCAGCATCGCCTGCACGCCCTTGTTCTTGAAGGCGGTGCCGCAGTAGACCGGAATGATTTCGCTGGCCAGGGTGCGCGAACGCATGCCCGCGATGATGTCGTCCTCGGAGAGGTCACCCTCTTCAAGGTACTTGTTCATCAGCTCTTCGCTGGCTTCGGCGGCGGATTCAACCATGTACGAGCGGGCCTCGGCAGCCTTGGCCGCGAGGTTCGCCGGGATATCCTGGTATTCGAACTTCATGCCCTGGGACGGCATGTCCCAGATGATCGCCTTCATCTTGAGCAGGTCGACCACGCCCTCGAAGTCGTCCTCGGCACCGATCGGCACCACCATCGGCACCGGGTTGGCGCCAAGGCGGGCCTTCAGCTGGTCGACAACCTTGTAGAAGTTCGCACCGGTGCGGTCCATCTTGTTGACGAACGCGAGGCGCGGCACGTGGTACTTGTTGGCCTGGCGCCACACGGTCTCGGACTGCGGCTGCACGCCGCCGACCGCACACAGCACGAACACCGCGCCGTCGAGCACGCGCAGCGAACGCTCCACTTCGATGGTGAAGTCAACGTGCCCGGGAGTGTCGATGATGTTGAAGCGGTGCTGCTCCATCGAACCATCCATACCCTTCCAGAACGCCGTGGTGGCGGCGGAGGTGATGGTGATGCCGCGCTCCTGCTCCTGCTCCATCCAGTCCATCGTGGCCGCACCGTCATGCACCTCGCCGATCTTGTGCGAGACACCGGTGTAGAACAGGATGCGCTCCGTGGTCGTGGTCTTGCCGGCATCGATGTGGGCCATGATGCCGAAGTTGCGGTAGCGCTCGATGGGAGTGGTGCGTGCCATAGTCGTATCCGACGGAGATCCATCCCCGATGTGGGCAGCGGCGGCCATCCGAGCCGCACTAGTCATGAAAAAATCCGGCACAAGTGCCGGCTTGTTTGGCGCCGCCCGCACATGCGGGCGGCGCATTTACCGCTGGATTACCAGCGGTAGTGCGAGAAGGCCTTGTTGGCTTCCGCCATGCGATGAGTTTCCTCACGCTTCTTGGCGGCGCCACCACGGCTCTCGGAAGCTTCCTGCAACTCGGCAGCCAGCTTGCGCGGCATCGAGGTTTCGCCACGCTTGCGGGCAGCCTCGATCACCCAGCGCATCGCCAGCGCCATGCGACGACCCGGACGCACTTCGACCGGCACCTGGTAGGTGGCACCACCGACGCGACGGGACTTCACTTCGACGGCGGGCGCAACGTTGTTCAGCGCCTTCTCGACCAGAGCCACCGGCTCGGCGTGCTTCTCGCCCAGATGCTCAAGGGCACCGTAGACGATGCTCTCGGCCACCGACTTCTTGCCGCTCTTCATCACCATGTTGATGAAGCGGGCGATCAGCTGGCTGCCGTGCTTGGGATCGGGCAACACCACACGGGCGGGATGGGAACCTTTACGCGACATAGTTATTGTCTCTTTGAGTAGGCATCCATGCCCCAAGAAAAGCGGTCATCCTGACCGCACTCTTCAATTTAGGCCTTCGGGCGCTTGGCGCCGTACTTCGAACGCGACTGGCGACGCTTGGTGACGCCAGCGCAGTCGAGGCTGCCGCGCACCGTGTGGTAGCGCACGCCGGGGAGATCCTTGACACGGCCGCCGCGGATGAGCACCACCGAATGCTCCTGCAGATTGTGGCCTTCGCCGCCGATGTAGCTGATGACCTCGTAACCGTTGGTCAGGCGCACCTTGGCAACCTTGCGCAACGCCGAGTTCGGCTTCTTCGGGGTGGTCGTGTACACGCGCGTGCAGACGCCGCGACGCTGCGGGCTGTTCTGCAGGGCAGGCGAATCGCTCTTGTAGCTCTTCGGGCTGCGGGATTTGCGCACCAACTGGTTGATAGTCGCCATGCGTAGCCTATTCTGAAAACATAAAGGCAGCCCGAACAAGCTCGGTCTGCCAAGAAGCGGGAATATAACACGGACAGCCTGCCTTGGGCAAGCCAGCGTCCCGCCTTCCATGACCCGAACACGAGGTGCATCCGTGCACCTCATTTCGTATGTCTAGCGAGCAAAGCCCGTATCGGACTTACTCGGCACCACCATCACCACCGGCCGGCGCCTCGGCAAACGAGACGACGGAAGCGGTACCGGAGAGCGTCTCGAAATCCGAGGCGGACAAGCCGCCCTGGTTGCGACGCGAGGCATGGTATGCCAAGCCGGTACCCGCGGGAATCAGACGTCCGACGATAACATTTTCCTTCAGCCCACGCAAGGTATCGCGCGTGCCGCGAACCGCCGCTTCGGTAAGGACGCGGGTGGTTTCCTGGAACGAAGCCGCCGAAATGAAGGACTCGGTAGCCAGCGATGCCTTGGTGATGCCCAGCAGCACCGACTGGTAGTCGACCGGGCGTTCGCCCTTGCTTTCCGCACGTTCGTTCTCGGCATTGATCCGCACGCGCTCCACCTGCTCGCCGCGCAGATAGTGGCTG
This sequence comes from Rhodanobacter sp. 7MK24, assembly GCF_014842995.1. GTDB lineage: Bacteria > Pseudomonadota > Gammaproteobacteria > Xanthomonadales > Rhodanobacteraceae > Rhodanobacter_A. Next base: position 12,640 of record NZ_JACYXL010000019.1, on the reverse strand, counting down.
TCGCCCGGCTCGGTGATCTCGACCTTGCGCAGCATCTGGCGAATGATCGCTTCGATGTGCTTGTCGTTGATCTTCACGCCCTGCAGGCGGTACACATCCTGGATTTCCTTGACCAGGTAGGTAGCCAGCGGCTCCACACCCAGCAGGCGCAGGATGTCGTGCGGGCTGGGCTCGCCGTCCACGATGGTTTCGCCCTTCTCCACGTGCTCGCCTTCGAACACGATGACCTGACGCCACTTCGGGATCAGCTCCTCGTGCTCGTTGCCGTCCACGTCCTTGATGATCAGGCGCTGCTTGCCCTTGGTGTCCTTGCCGAAGCTGACCACGCCCGAACGCTCGGCCAGGATCGCCGGCTCCTTCGGCTTGCGCGCTTCGAACAGGTCGGCCACGCGCGGCAGACCGCCGGTGATGTCGCGGGTCTTGGAGGCGTCCTGCGGGATACGCGCCACCACGTCGCCCACGCCCACCGCGGCCCCGTTCTGGATCGACACGATGGCGCCGGCCGGGAGCATGTACTGCGCCGGCACATCGGTACCCGGCAGCTTCAGCTCGCGACCCTTGGCATCTTCCAGGCGCACGATGGGGCGCAGATCCTTGGCGGCCGTACCGCGGCGCTTCGGATCCGTCACCACGGCCGACTCCAGACCGGTCAGTTCGTCGGTCTGGCTCTGCACGGTGACGCCATCGATGAAGTCGATGAAGCGCACGGTACCGGCCACTTCCGACACGATCGGGTGGGTGTGCGGGTCCCAGTTGGCCACGACCTGGCCGGCCTTGACCGAATCGCCGTCCTTCACTGCGATGGTGGCGCCGTAAGGCACCTTGTAGCGCTCGCGCTCGCGGCCGCTGACATCGAGCACCGACACTTCGCCCGAACGCGACACCGCCACCAGGTGACCCTGGGCGTGCTGCACGGTCTTGATGTTGTTGAACTTCAGCGTGCCGGTGGTCTTCACCGTCACGTTGTCCACGGCGGCCGCACGCGAAGCCGCGCCGCCGATGTGGAAGGTACGCATGGTCAGCTGGGTGCCGGGCTCGCCGATCGACTGCGCGGCGACCACGCCCACGGCCTCGCCCATGTTGACCAGATGGCCACGGGCCAGGTCGCGGCCGTAGCACAGCTTGCACACGCCATGGCTGGCGGCGCAGGTGATCGGCGAACGTACCTTCACCGACTGCACGCCGGCCTTGTCGAGCTTCTCGACCAGGGCTTCGTCGAGCAGGGTATCGCGCTCGACGATGGGCTGGTCGTCGTTGCCCGGGGCGTAGACGTCCTCGACCACCACGCGGCCCAGCACGCGGTCGCGCAGCGGCTCGACCACGTCGCCGCCTTCGACGATCGGCTGCATGAGGATGCCGTCCTCGGTGCCGCAATCGTCCATGGTGATGACCACATCCTGTGCCACGTCCACCAGACGGCGGGTGAGGTAACCGGAGTTCGCGGTCTTCAGCGCCGTATCCGCCAGGCCCTTGCGGGCGCCGTGGGTGGAGTTGAAGTACTGCAGCACGTTCAGGCCTTCGCGGAAGTTGGCCTTGATCGGGGTCTCGATGATCGAGCCGTCCGGGCGGGCCATCAGGCCGCGCATGCCGGCCAGCTGGCGGATCTGCGCCACCGAGCCACGCGCGCCGGAGTCGGCCATGATGTACAGCGAGTTCATCGACTTCTGGGCGACCTGCTTGCCCGCGCCGTCGGTCACCGTCTCGGTGCCGATGCCGTCGATCATCGCCTTGGCCACCTGCTCGTTGGTGCGCGACCAGATGTCGACCACCTTGTTGTAGCGCTCGCCGGCGGTGACCAGGCCCGACTGGTACTGCTGCTGGATCTCGACGACTTCCTTCTCGGCTTCCTCGAGGATCGCCTTCTTCTCGGCCGGGATCTTCATGTCGTCGATGCCGATTGAGATGCCGGCACGCGTCGCGAAACGGTAGCCGGTGTACATCAGCTTGTCGGCGAAGACCACGGTTTCCTTCAGGCCCAGGCCGCGGTAGCTGGCATTGATCAGGCGCGAGATCGCCTTCTTGGTCAGCTCGGTGTTGGCGAGCTGGAACGGCAGGCCTTCCGGCAGGATCTCGGCCAGCAGGGCGCGGCCCACGGTGGTCTCGACCAGCTTGGTCTCTTCAGTGCGGCTGCCGTCGGCGGCGATGTGCACCTGTTTCATGCGCACCTTGACCTTGGCGTGCAGCTCGACCGCACGGTTGTCGTAGGCACGGCGCGCTTCGCTGATGCTGGAAAACGCCATGCCGGTGCCCTTCGCATTCACCAGCTCGCGGGTCATGTAGTACAGGCCCAACACCACGTCCTGGGTCGGCACGATGATCGGCTCACCGTTGGCGGGCGACAGGATGTTGTTGGTGGACATCATCAGGGCGCGCGCTTCCAGCTGCGCCTCGATCGACAGCGGCACGTGCACGGCCATCTGGTCGCCGTCGAAGTCCGCGTTGAACGCGGTACAGACCAGCGGGTGCAACTGGATCGCCTTGCCTTCGATCAGGATCGGCTCAAACGCCTGGATACCGAGGCGGTGCAGCGTCGGCGCGCGGTTCAGCAGCACCGGATGCTCGCGGATCACCTCTTCCAGGATGTCCCACACCTGGCCTTCCTCGCGCTCGACGAGCTTCTTGGCGGCCTTGATGGTGGTGGCTTCGCCGCGGGCCTGCAGCTTGGCGAAGATGAAGGGCTTGAACAGCTCCAGCGCCATCTTCTTGGGCAGGCCGCACTGGTGCAGGCGCAGCGTCGGGCCCACGGTGATCACCGAGCGGCCGGAGTAGTCCACACGCTTGCCGAGCAGGTTCTGGCGGAAGCGGCCCTGCTTGCCCTTGATCATGTCGGCCAGCGACTTCAGCGCGCGCTTGTTCGTGCCGGTGATGGCACGGCCGCGGCGGCCGTTGTCGAGCAGCGCGTCCACCGACTCCTGCAGCATGCGCTTCTCGTTGCGCACGATGATGTCGGGCGCATTGAGTTCGAGCAGGCGCTTCAGGCGGTTGTTGCGGTTGATGACGCGGCGGTACAGGTCGTTGAGGTCGGACGTGGCGAAACGGCCGCCATCCAGCGGCACCAGCGGACGCAGGTCCGGCGGCAGCACCGGCAACACGGTCAGCACCATCCACTCCGGCTTGTTGCCGGACTCGATGAAGGCTTCGATCAGTTTCACGCGCTTGGTGAGGCGCTTCAGCTTGGTCTCGGAGTTGGTGGAAGCGATTTCTTCCTTGAGGCGGATCACTTCGCCCGGCAGGTCCAGCGACTTCAGCAGCTCGTAGACAGCCTCGGCGCCCATGCGCGCGTCGAACTCGTCACCGTGTTCTTCCACGGCTTCGAGGTACTGGTCTTCACTCAGCAGCTGGCCGCGCTCCAGCGCAGTCAAACCCGGGTCGATCACCACGAAGGCTTCGAAATACAGGATGCGCTCGATGTCGCGCAGGGTCATGTCCAGCATCAGGCCGATGCGCGACGGCAGCGACTTGAGGAACCAGATGTGCGCGGTGGGCGAAGCCAGCTCGATGTGGCCCATGCGCTCGCGGCGCACCTTGGCCAGCGTCACTTCCGTGCCGCACTTTTCGCAGACCACGCCGCGGTGCTTCATGCGCTTGTACTTGCCGCACAGGCACTCGTAATCCTTCACCGGGCCGAAGATGGCGGCGCAGAACAGGCCGTCGCGCTCGGGCTTGAAGGTGCGGTAGTTGATCGTTTCCGGCTTCTTCACCTCGCCGTAGGACCAGGAGCGGATCAGCTCCGGCGAAGCCAGCGCGATCTTGATCGAGTCGAACTCGGGCGTGGCGCGCTGCTGGTTGAACAGGTTGAGCAGGTCTTTCATGGGAGTCTCCGATCGGAGCAAATTCTTGGACGGGGCCGGTGGTCAGGTGGACTGTTTCGCGGATCCGGCAGGGGGATTCCGGCGGCAACGGCTGTTGCCCGCACGGAGTCCCGACTGCGGGATCCCGATCCTCACTTGACCTCTTCCAGATCGATATCGATGCCGAGCGAGCGGATTTCCTTCACCAACACGTTGAAGGATTCCGGCATGCCTGCCGCCATCTCGTGGTTGCCGTCGACGATGTTCTTGTACATCTGGTTGCGGCCCTGCACGTCGTCGGACTTCACCGTGAGCATTTCCTGCAGGGTGTAGGCCGCGCCGTAGGCTTCCAGCGCCCAGACTTCCATTTCGCCGAAGCGCTGGCCACCGAACTGCGCCTTGCCGCCCAGCGGCTGCTGGGTGACCAGGGAGTACGGACCGGTGGAGCGCGCGTGCATCTTGTCGTCGACCAGGTGGTTGAGCTTCAGGTAATGCATGTAGCCCACGGTGACCGGACGATCGAAGGCCTCGCCGGTGCGACCGTCGAACAGCGTGGTCTGGCCCGACTCGGGCAGATCCGCCAGCTTCAGCATCGCCTTGATCTCGGTTTCCTCGGCACCGTCGAACACCGGCGTGGCCATCGGCACGCCTGCCTGAAGGTTCTTGGCCAGTGCGAGGATCTCGTCGTCGGTCAGCGACTTCAGGTCGACGTGCTGCACCGCGCCGGAGACGTGGTGGTTGTAGATCTGGTCGAGGAACTCGCGGATCTGCTTTACCTTGGCCTGTGCCTCCAGCATCTGCTGGATCTTCTTGCCCAGGCCCTTGGCCGCCCAGCCCAGATGCACTTCGAGAATCTGGCCGATGTTCATACGGCTGGGCACGCCCAGCGGGTTCAGGCAGATGTCCACCGACGTACCGTCGGCCATGTGCGGCATGTCTTCCACCGGCACCACGTTCGACACCACGCCCTTGTTGCCGTGACGGCCGGCCATCTTGTCGCCCGGCTGGATGCGGCGCTTCACGGCCAGGAACACCTTGACCATCTTGAGCACGCCCGGCGCGAGATCATCGCCCTGGGTGATCTTGCCCTGCTTCTCCTTGAAGCGCTTGTCGAACTCTTCCTTGTGGCGCTTGACCTGGTCGCTCGCACGCTCCAGGAACTCGGTGATGGACTCGTCCTTGACGTTGATCTTGAACCAGTCGTCCTTCTTCAGGCCATCGAGGTAGGCGTCGGTGATCTCGGCGCCACGCTTCAGGCCGCCGGGACCACTCACCGCGGTCTGGCCGACGAGCTGGACGCGCATGCGGTTGTAGATCGCGCCTTCGAGGATGCGGAACTGGTCGTCGAAGTCCTTGCGGATGCGCTTGACCTCGGTTTCCTCGATCTGGCGCGCGCGCTTGTCCTTCTCGATGCCGTCGCGAGTGAACACCTGCACATCGATGACGGTGCCATCCATGCCCGGCGGCACGCGCAACGAACTGTCCTTCACGTCCGAAGCCTTCTCGCCGAAGATCGCGCGCAGCAGCTTCTCTTCCGGCGTCAGCTGGCTCTCGCCCTTCGGCGTGACCTTGCCGACCAGGATGTCGCCCGCCTTCACTTCGGCGCCGATGTAGACGATGCCGCTCTCGTCGAGACGTGCCAGCGCCTGCTCACCCACGTTCGGGATGTCGGCGGTGATTTCCTCGGCGCCCAGCTTGGTGTCGCGCGCGACGCAGGCCAGCTCCTCGATATGGATCGAGGTATAGCGGTCTTCCTGCACGACGCGCTCGGAGAGCAGGATCGAGTCTTCGAAGTTGTAGCCGTTCCACGGCATGAAGGCGATCAGCATGTTCTGGCCGAGCGCGAGCTCGCCCAGGTCGGTCGACGAGCCGTCGGCCAGCGTATCGCCCTTCGCCACCACGTCGCCCACGTTCACCAGCGGACGCTGGTTGAGGTTGGTGTTCTGGTTGGAGCGGGTGTACTTGGTCAGCGTGTAGATGTCGACGCCGGCATCGTGCTCACCCACCTCGTCCTCGTTCACGCGCACCACGATGCGGCCGGCGTCCACCTGGTCGATCACACCGCCGCGCTTGGCGGTGGTGATGACGCCGGAGTCGCGTGCCACCGCGCGCTCGATGCCGGTACCCACCAGCGGCGTCTGCGAACGCAGGGTCGGCACGGCCTGGCGCTGCATGTTCGCGCCCATCAGTGCGCGGTTCGCGTCGTCGTGCTCGAGGAAGGGCACCAGCGCCGCAGCCACCGACACGGTCTGCATCGGCGAGACGTCCATGTAGTCGACTTCGGCCGCCGGACGCAGCTCGGACTCGCCGCGGAAGCGGCAGGACACGAACTCTTCGACGAAGGCGCCGTGCTTGTCGAGCGGCGAGTTCGCCTGCGCGATCACGTGGTCGCCTTCCTCGATCGCCGACAGGTAATCCACCTTATCGGTGACCTTGCCGTTCGCCACCTTGCGGTACGGCGTCTCGAGGAAGCCGTACTGGTTGGTGCGCGCGTACACGGCGAGCGAGTTGATCAGGCCGATGTTCGGGCCTTCCGGCGTCTCGATGGTGCAGACGCGGCCGTAATGGGTCGGGTGCACGTCGCGCACCTCGAAGCCGGCGCGCTCGCGCGTCAGGCCGCCCGGGCCCAGGGCCGAGACGCGGCGCTTGTGCGTCACTTCCGACAGCGGGTTGTTCTGGTCCATGAACTGCGAGAGCTGCGAGGAGCCGAAGAACTCCTTCACCGCCGCCGCCACCGGCTTGGCGTTGATCAGGTCCTGCGGGGTGAGGCCATCGGCCTCGGCCAGCGACAGGCGCTCGCGCACGGCGCGCTCGACGCGCACCAGGCCGATGCGGAAGGTGTTCTCGGTCATTTCGCCGACCGAGCGCACGCGACGGTTGCCGAGATGGTCGATGTCGTCCACGGTGCCGTGGCCGTTCTTGATCTCGATCAGCACCTTCAGCACGTCGAGGATGTCGGACGATTCGCCCTGCTCCCTGACCAGGCGCTGGCACTCCTCTTCCTTGCGGTCGCCGAAGTACTTGTGGTCGTACAGCACGCCGGGACCGAGGATGTCCTTGCGACCCACGCGACGGTTGAACTTCATGCGGCCCACGGCCGACAGGTCGTAGCGGTCGAAGGTGAAGAACAGGTTGAAGAACAGGTTCTGCGCGGCGTCCTTGGTCGGCGGCTCGCCCGGACGCATCATGCGGTAGATCTCCACCAGCGCCTCCAGCGGAGTGCGGGTGTTGTCGATGCGCAGCGTGTTCGAGATGTACGCACCGCGATCGAGGTCGTTCACATACAGCGTCGGCAGCGTGCCGATGCCGGCCTTGCGGAACTTCTCGAGATGCTCGGCGGTGATTTCGTCGTTGGCCGAAGCCAGCAGCTCGCCGGTCTTGGCATCGACGATATCGGTGGCGAGGATGCGACCGACCGGATAGTCGTCCGGCACTTCAAGCGCGGTGATGTCCTCGGCCGCCAACTGGCGCACGTGGCGCGCAGTGATGCGCTTGCCGGCTTCCACCAGCACCTTGCCGCCAATCGCCAGGTCGAACGACAGCGTTTCGCCGCGCAGGCGCTCGGCAACCAGCTCCAGCGTGGTGCCGCCCTTGGCGCCGAGATGGAACACGTTGTGCTCGAAGAAGATGCCCAGCATCTCCTCATTGGTGTAGCCCAGCGCGCGCAGCAGCACGGTCACCGGCAGCTTGCGGCGACGGTCGATGCGGGTGAACAGCGCGTCCTTCGGGTCGAACTCGAAGTCCAGCCACGAACCGCGGTAGGGAATCACGCGGGCCGAGAACAGCAGCTTGCCCGAGCTGTGCGTCTTGCCGCGGTCGTGGTCGAAGAACACGCCAGGCGAACGGTGCAGCTGCGAGACGATGACGCGCTCGGTGCCGTTGATGATGAAGGTGCCGGTGTCGGTCATGAGCGGGATCTCGCCCATGTAGACCTCCTGCTCCTTGACGTACTTCACGGCCTTCTTCGAGGCCGGGCTGTCCTTGTCGTAGATGACCAGGCGCACGGTCACGCGCAACGGCGCACCGAAGGTCATGCCGCGGTTGCGGCATTCGCGTTCGTCGAAGCCCGGTTCGCCCAGGCGGTAGTCCACATATTCCAGTGCGGCGTTGCCCGAATAGCTCACGATCGGGAACACCGACTTCAAGGCGGCATGCAGACCCTTGTCTTCGCGCTGCTTGGGCGCGACGAATTCCTGCAGGAACTCGCGATAGGAGTCGGTCTGGATGGTCAGCAGGTTGGGCACGCCCAGCACGGGGGGCCGCTTGCCGAAATCCTTGCGGATGCGCTTCTTCTCGGTAAACGAGTAGGTCATGGTTGACGCCTCGGTTCGCAGTGACGCCGGTGGTGCACGCACCGGCTGAAATGATGAAAGCTTGATCTGGGGGATCGCGGTTGTTGACTCTTGGCGAATCGACAGCCGCGATACCTCAAAAAGCAAAAGCGTCCGTGCCCGATGTGTCGGAAATGGGCTCCTGCCCACTTCCGACTCGCCCGCCTCCGGCGGGTTCCGCTGAATCGGGCGCTAGCGCCTGATCCACGGCAGGCCATCCTGGCCCGCGGCGGCGCTTCGCGCCGCGTAACTCCTTAAGCGGCCAAAGCCCGGGAGCTTTCGCCCCCAGGCTTGGCTTGCGCTAGGTCGAACCGACGGCGCGCAAGAGCGCCGATTACTTCAGTTCGACCGTGGCGCCGGCAGCTTCCAGGTCCTTCTTGAACTTGTCGGCGTCTTCCTTCGACACGGCTTCCTTCAGGACGCCACCCGCCTCGGTGAGGTCCTTGGCTTCCTTCAGGCCCAGGCCGGTGATCGCGCGAACGGCCTTGATCACGTCGACCTTCTTGTCGCCGGCGGACTTCAGGATCACGTCGAATTCGGTCTGCGCTTCGGCAACCGGGGCGGCGGCGCCGGCAGCGGCCACGGCAACCGGGGCAGCAGCGGACACGCCAAACTTCTCTTCGATGGCCTTCACCAGCTCCATCACTTCCATCAGCGACTTGGCGGCGACGGCTTCAACGATTTGTTCGTTGCTCAGGGACATGTTGATTTCCTCTGGAAATTGATTCGAATGGGATAAGCGTCGAGCTTAGGCTTCAGCCGTGGCTTCCGCGGTGACTTCGCCGCCGCCCTGCTTGTCGGCCACGGCCTTGATGGCGCGGGCGAACATCGCAGCGGGCTCGGCAAGCACGCGGGCCAGCATGGCCAGGGCTTCTTCACGGGTCGGCAGCGAGGCCAGCACGTCCACGTGCGCGGCCGGCAGTAGCTTGCCTTCCACGGAGACGACCTTGGCCTTGAGCTTGTCGTTGGTCTTCGCGAATTCCTTGATCAGGCGACCGGCAGCGCCGGGCTCCTCGGTCGAGAACGCGTACAGCAGGGGACCGGTCAGGACGTCCTTGACGACCTCGAACTCGGTGCCTGCCACGGCGCGCGACGCCAGGGTGTTCTTGACAACCTTCAAGAACACGCCGGTCTCGCGTGCCTTCTTGCGCATCGCGGTCATCTGTTCGACCGTGGTGCCCGCATACTCGGCAGCGACCAGGGAGTGAGCCTTCGCGGCGACTTCTGCCAGCTCGGCGACTACTTCTTGCTTCTGGGACAGATTGAGAGCCATTGCACTCCTCCAAATGAACTCCGCTCACGGCTCCTGCCGCTTGCGGTCCTGGGCGACGCCATCCTTGACGTCGGGGACGCGAAACGCCCCGGGTGGTGGCCTTTCCAGAACGACGAATCATTCCAGTGGGGGCGACACCATCTGCGCAGGCCAGGTGACGAGCACCCGATTAAGCGACCGGCTTGGCGGCGACGGCGATTCCCTGCCATGAACGAGCTCCCTGCCCGTCGTCGTCGCGCGCTGGTCGCGCCTGCGGTCTTTGACGGCTGCCTCGGCCATGCGACCGGGCTGCCCTCAAAAACGGTCCGCGCAGCAACCTGCTGCGCGGAAAAACACTTGCTTACTTGGTCGCGATGTTCAGCGACGAGGTATCGACGGCCACGCCGACGCCCATGGTGGACGACAGTGCAACCTTCTGCAGGTACTGACCCTTGGCCGTGGCCGGCTTGGCCTTCAGCAGGTCGGCAACCAGCGCATTGAGGTTGTCCGCCAGCTGCGAGGCCTCGAACGTGGCCTTGCCGATGGTGGCGTGGATGATGCCCGCCTTGTCGTTGCGGAACTTCACCTGGCCGGCCTTGGCGTTCTTCACTGCGGTGGCGACGTCGGCGGTGACCGAGCCGTCCTTCGGGTTCGGCATCAGGCCGCGCGGACCGAGCAGCTGGCCTAGCTTGCCGACCACGCGCATCGCGTCCGGCGTGGCGATCACGCGACCGAAGTCGAGGTCGCCGGCCTGCATGCGCTCGGCCAGGTCGTCCATACCGACAGCATCGGCGCCGGCGGCCTTGGCAGCCTCGGCCTTCTCACCGGCCGGCACGAACACGGCGACCTTGACGGTCTTGCCGGTGCCGTGCGGCAGCAGCGAAGAGCCGCGCACGCCCTGGTCGGACTTCTTGGCGTCGATGCCGAGGCGCACGGCCACGTCGACGGATTCAGCGAACTTCGCCTTGGCGTTGTCCTTGACGATCTTCAGGGCCTCTTCGAGACCGTAGATCTTGCCCGGCTGCACAGCGGCCTGGGCGGCTTTCATACGCTTGGTGATCTTTGCCATGTCTTAACCCTCCACCACCAGGCCCATGCTGCGCGCGCTACCGGCAATGGTGCGCACTGCAGCGTCCAGATCGGCAGCCGTCAGATCCGGCTCCTTCTGCTTCGCAACGTCTTCCAGCTGCTTGCGGGTGATCTTGCCGACCTTGTCGGTGTTCGGCTTGGAAGAACCCTTGGCGACGCCGGTGACCTTCTTGATGAGGACCGAAGCGGGCGGGGTCTTGGTGATGAAGGTGAAGCTGCGATCGGAGTACGCGGTGATGATGACCGGGATCGGAAGACCCGGCTCCATCTTCTGCGTAGCGGCGTTGAACGCCTTGCAGAACTCCATGATGTTCAGGCCGCGCTGGCCCAGCGCCGGACCGACCGGCGGGCTGGGGTTGGCCTGACCGGCCTTGACCTGCAGCTTGATGTAGCCGACTACTTTCTTTGCCATTGGATTTTCCTCGCGAGTTCAGGCGCCTTGCGGCTCCTCGCCAGACAACGTCCCTGGTTGGGAGGGAAACCCGCATCCTGCGGATTCCTTGAAACACGGACACGCCGGGTCGAAAGACCCCGGCGGGAACCGTGCAGTATAAAGATTGACCAGCTTCCTAGCAAGCCCCATGCCGGGGCAAGGACTTGCCTCAGGCCTTCTCGACCTGGCCGAATTCCAGCTCCACCGGGGTGGAGCGACCGAAGATCAGCACCGCCACACGCAGACGGCTCTTCTCGTAGTTGACTTCCTCGACCACGCCGTTGAAGTCGTTGAACGGGCCGTCGGTGACCCGGACCATCTCGCCCGGCTCGAACAGCACCTTGGGCTTGGGCTTTTCCACGCCTTCGCGCACGCGGCTCAGGATGACGTCGGCCTCGCTGTCACGGATCGGCAACGGACGGTCGGCGGTGCCGCCGATGAAGCCCATCACCTTGGGCGTCTCCTTGACCAGATGCCAGCACTCGTCGTCGATGCGCAGCGCCTTGCCTTCGGTGTTGGTCTCGATCTGCACCAGCACATAGCCCGGGAAGAACTTGCGATCGCTGCGGCGCTTCTGGCCGCCGCGCATCTCGATCACTTCCTCGGTCGGCACCAGCACTTCACCGAACTTCTCTTCCATCCCGGCACGCTGAATGCGCTCGGAAAGCGCCCGGCGAACCTGGTTCTCGAAACCCGAATAGGCGTGCACCACATACCAACGCTTGCTCATGGCTCAGGCCTCAAAGCTTCAGTAGCCAGTCGAGAATGACTGTCTTCAGGAACAAATCAATCAACCCCAGCAACAGGGCGAGCACGATGACCACGACGATGATGACGCCGGTGGTCTTGATCGTCTCGTCGCGAGTCGGCCAGACCACCTTGCGCATTTCGAACTGCGACTCGGCGAGGAAGTGCCGCACGCGGCGACCCAGCGCGGTGAACGAGGCGATCGCCAGTGCGACCACCAGCGCCGCCAGCACGCCCAGCAGACGCGCCACCGGCGGCACGCCGGCGTCGTTGCTGAACCACGAATACGCCACGATGCCGGCCACCAGAATCACGGTAGCCAGCACCAGCTTGGCGATATCGGCGGCGGTCGTGCCCTTGGGCTGTTCTGCCTTGGTATTCATGCGCAATCTGCGGATGTCATCGGCAACCGGATGCATGAAGCATCCGTTTGCCGCCATCCGTCGTCGATCCTCGGAAGATGGCACGCCAGGAGGGACTCGAACCCCCAACCTGCGGTTTTGGAGACCGCTGCTCTGCCAATTGAGCTACTGGCGTATCTGAAACGGAAAACGGGATCCGGACCCCAGGACCCGAAAGCGCGCTGTCACGCTCCCGAATCCCGTCACCCGGATCCCGCAGGGTATTACTTGATGACCTTGGCCACCACGCCGGCGCCGACAGTGCGGCCGCCTTCGCGGATCGCGAAGCGCAGACCCTGGTCCATCGCGATCGGGTGGATCAGGCTCACCACCATCTTGATGTTGTCGCCCGGCATCACCATTTCCACGCCTTCCGGCAACTCGATCGCACCGGTCACGTCGGTGGTGCGGAAGTAGAACTGCGGACGGTAGCCCTTGAAGAACGGGGTATGACGGCCACCCTCGTCCTTCGACAGCACGTACACCTCGGCCTCGAAGTCCGTGTGCGGGGTGATCGTGCCCGGCTTCGCCAGCACCTGGCCGCGCTCCACGTCGTCGCGCTTCAGGCCGCGCAGCAGCAGACCGGCGTTGTCGCC
>NZ_JACYXL010000018.1 GCF_014842995.1 Rhodanobacter sp. 7MK24 | reverse complement strand
CTCAGCCACCTTCGCGCCGGCCTCGACCTCCTTGAGGATCCGGACGATCTGTTCCTCGCTGAACTTCGACTTCTTCATGCAGAGCTCCTTGGTGGGGAAACTCTACTTCCGACTGGCTCGAATCAACGAGGACGCTTCACCCGCTTTCCGACTTCCATGGTCTCTACGGTCCCATCGTTATTCAAAGAGGGCGGTGTGCTTATTGCCCGCGATGCTTCAAGGACGATCTGGAAGCGGGGCGCGTTCCCTACTTTCGAATGGACTGGGGTGGCTTTTTTGTAAGCACATGCTGGGCTCACGGTTCACTTCTTCTGCCATGGCATGCGACCAGCGGCCAAGGACTGCGTCGACTACCCAAGACATGGCTCTACGGCTTGAAGAAGGTTCGAGACGATGTTCCGGACTTTTTTGAGGCTCACCTGAGGCTGCTGGAGCGCTTCGAACGGGGCGCGATCCAGGTCTACGGCGGGCTTGATCCAAGAACGGTTACCGAGCGTCTTGCCAGGTTGCAATCGGCGGTGGAGAAGCGGAGCGCAGAGTCCACACCCATTTATCCCAAGGCGAAAGATCCACAGCTGCGCCTGCGACGTATTGCCTACGAGGTGGCGACGTTGGCGGCTGGGGAGTTGTGGGGGGTGGGGCCCCATGGCCTGGGTGTTAATCGGTTGGCCATCGAGCCTGAGTCCTACGAATTGGTGGAGGTGCCAAGCAAGCCTCAGGTTTGGCTCCGTTCTATGCATGCGCTGCGTCGAGTGGTCGATCTGAACTGGCGGCGCACGTTTCTCTGGGTGGTCGCGATGAGCCTAGGAGGCTCCGAGGAGTTTGGAGCGTTGCTCAGTCCCGCCGGTGACTACCAACCCTGGCGACGATGGTGGAACGAATGTCTCATACCGGCGGTGGGTGAGACCTATCGTGGGCGCTTCGAAGGTGCGATGGATCGTTTGAACAACCGTCTGGACGGTAAGGGGCGCCATGGCCTTGGTGGTCCTTCTCTCGCCGAAAAGTTTCGGCACAGACCTGGCTTGCATTTGTTAATAAAATCAGAAAGATAGAGATTTTTGCCGTTGGGTTGACACTCGAACTGACGCAATTACGCGTTACTGACATCGATAGGGTTACTGACTGACATCGTTAAGTGACCTCGACAGCAGGATGGACAAGCGGCTCATATTTCTGTACGATTCGGTTCACTAAAGACCGTGAACTATTCGCGGCTTTAGCACTCCAACCACCAGAGTGCTAACCTGAAGTCCTTGTACTGGAGGTTTTCCATGTCCCAAGCCTTGGCGACCATCCCCTCGACGCTGCCCAGTGTGGTCGGAAGCCTGGATGCCTATATCTCGGCCGTGCACCGTATTCCGGTGCTGAGCCAGGATGAGGAGCAGGATCTGTCGCGCCGCTACAACGCACAGGAAGATCTGTCGGCGGCGAAGAAGCTGGTGATGTCGCACCTGCGTTTCGTAGTGCACGTGGCGCGTGGCTATTCCGGCTACGGCCTGCAGCTTTCCGACCTGATCCAGGAAGGAAACATCGGTCTGATGAAGGCGGTGAAGCGTTTCGACCCCGACCAGGGTGTGCGCCTGGTCAGCTTCGCGGTGCACTGGATCCGCGCCGAAATGCACGAGTTCATCCTGAAGAACTGGCGCATCGTGAAGGTCGCCACCACCAAGGCGCAGCGCAAGCTGTTCTTCAACCTGCGCAAGAGCAAGAAGCGCCTGGGCTGGATGAATGCCGAGGAAGTGCGCACGGTGGCGAAGGATCTGGGCGTGCCCGAGGCCACGGTGCGCGAGATGGAGTCGCGCCTGTCCGGTCGCGACATCGGTTTCGAAGCCCCGGCGGATGCCGAGGACGACGCCAAGCCGGCACCCGAGGCCTTCCTGGTCGACGAAGGTGCCGATCCCTACGACAACATCGCCGATGCCGACCAGAGCGACAACCAGCTCAATACCTTGTCGAGCGCACTGCAGAACCTGGACGAGCGTTCGCGCCACATCATCCAGCGCCGCTGGCTGGACGAGGACAAGGCCACGCTGCAGGAGCTGGCTGACGAGTACGGTGTGTCCGCCGAGCGCATCCGCCAGGTCGAGGCGAACGCGATGAAGAAGATGCGCGGGCTGTTCGCGGCCTGAGTGTCGAAGCGCCAAAATCGGTGCGCAGCAGCAAACGGCCTCTGCACGAGGCCGTTTGCCGTTTGAGGCCTGCCCCATGACACGGGAACCCACGATGCCCCGCATCCTGGTCATCGAAGACGACGAAGTCACCGCGCGCGAGATCGTCACGGAGCTCGCCGCGCACGGCATGGTGGCGGACTGGGCTGCCACCGGCTGTGCGGGCCTTGAGCAAGCCCTGGCCGGTGGCTACGACCTCGTTACGCTGGACCGCATGCTGCCGGGCCTGAGCGGCATCGACGTCATCACCGCGCTGCGCGAGCGCCGCGTCGAGACGCCGGTGCTGATGATCAGCGCGTTGAGCGAAGTGGACGAGCGCGTGCGCGGCCTGCGCGCGGGCGGTGACGACTACCTCACCAAGCCGTTCGCGCCGGACGAGATGGCGGCAAGGGTCGAAGTGCTGTTGCGGCGGCATCAGCCGCAGGCGGAGAATCGCCTGCGCGTCGCCGACCTCGAGCTCGATCTCGTCCGGCACGTCGCCTGGCGCGGCGCCCAGACTCTCTCGCTCTTGCCCACGGAATACCGGCTGCTGGAGTTCCTCATGCGCAATTCCGGCCAAGTGCTGACCCGCACGATGATCTTCGAGCATGTGTGGGGCTTCCATTTCGATCCGGGCACCAACGTGATCGACGTGCACATCGGCCGCCTGCGCCGCAAGATCGACGTCGCGGGCCTGCCCGCCTTGATCCACACCGTGCGTGGCTCGGGATACCGCCTTGCGCCCGCTGATTGACGTCTGGCGCGCCGCCACCTCGCGCCTGATCCTGATCTATGGCGCGCTGTTCGTGGTGTGGAGCGTGGTGCTGCTGGGCGCGATCCAGTGGGAAAGCTCGCGCTACCTCACCCACGTGCTCGACCAGATCGTGTCGCAGCGCATGCAGTACCTCGTGCAGATGGATATGGAGCATCTGCCGCAGGCGGTGGACGCCGCAGGCACGCTCGATCCGCACGGCATCATGTCGGCCGGACTGTTCGACGCGCGGGGCAGGCCGCTGGCCGGCAACATGGCCAGCTTGCCGCAGGGTCTGGTCGCGGACGGCAAGCTGCATCCGTTGCCCAAGGGCGTGGTGCGCATCGATCGCCTGCGCAGCGACATCAGCGCGCGTGCGATGGCGCAGCGGCTGGCGCATGGCGAATTGCTGGTGCTGGCCAAGGACACCAGCACGATCGACGGGCTGGGCGCGATCATTCGCCGCACCCTGCTGTGGGGCCTGTCGCTGACGGTGATCCCGGGCCTGCTCGGCGGCCTGCTGCTCAGTCGTGGTCCGGTGCGGCGTATCCGCGAAATCCAGCTGGCCACCGAGCCGATCCAGCGTGGCGACCTCACCAAGCGCCTGCCGGTAAGCCGGCGTGGCGACGAGCTGGACGTGCTCGCCGGCATCGTCAACACCATGCTGGGGGAAATCGAACGCCTGATGGGCGAGGTGAAGGGTGTCTGCGACAACATCGCGCACGACCTGCGTACGCCGCTGACGCGCCTGCGCGCGCGGCTCTACCGTGCCCAGCAGCAGTTGGACGGACGGTCCGAGGCGGTGCTGGTGGAGGCCTGCGTGGCCGACATCGATGCGGTGCTGACGCGTTTCCGCGCCCTGTTGCGGGTATCCGAACTGGAAGATCGCCATCGCAGTGCCTGCTTTAGCGAGGTCGATCTGGAGCGCGTGCTGCACCAGGTGCATGACTTCTACGCGCCGCTGGCCGAAGACCGCGACCTGCGCTTCCTGCTGGAACTGGCTCCGCTGGTCCCCTTGCGCGGCGATGCGCACCTCCTGTTCGAGGCGTTCGCCAACCTGGTCGGCAATGCGATCAAGTTCACTCCCGCCGGTGGCCGCGTGCTGCTGCGTGCGCGGATGGAGCGCAGCGGTCCCCGCGTGGACGTGCTGGATGGCGGCCCCGGCATCCCGGCCGGCGAGCGCGATGCGGTGACGAGGCGCTTCTACCGTGGCGACAACAGCCGCAGCACGCCGGGCTCGGGACTGGGCCTCAGCATTGTCAGTGCCATCGTGCGCCTGCATGGCTACGTGCTTGAGATCGGCGACGGTGAGGATGGTGGCGCGTGCATCAGCATGCATTGCCTGACGGAGGCGACGGTCGAGGCGGCCTAAGGCCTGTTTGCGGTTTCCATCTGATCGCTTCCCCTGATGAGGGACTCCGGGCCGTTGCAAGGTACAAATTACGAGGCAGCTTCGGACGCTTGCTGGCGCCCGGGTTCCTTACCCTTTGCTTGCCCATGCCACCGCAGGAGCGGTGGCGAACGGCGAAGCCGGCCCGAAGAGCGGAAGGCAGGATGGCCGGAGTAAAGATGAAGTAACCCAGAGAAGGGTTGGTTCAATCCGCCAGAACTTGGAAGCGCATTGTGTCGAGGATTTGCGGCCGCTCCCGCTCATGTGATGTGACTGGTGGCGCGGTCCCGCCATGCCGTATCTGGAAACGGATGACCTTCCCGCTTGCCATTCCTGCGCAGGCCGGAGGAGCTTCACAACGGCGAAGCGGCTCATCCAGTAGCCATAGGGCCTGAAACGAGCCTGATCGCTGGGGCGCCGCGCCGCCGGGCGTCCTGCACGGGGAGAGCCGGATGCCTCGCCTTGCCCAGGTGTTCCTCCCCTGTGCGGGAATAGGACGCGGCCTACATGAAATTATCTTCATGCAGCCAGGCGCGCCCCACGGTGGACTGCGTGGGAAAATTACCGCGACGCAACATCGGCACTTGGAATCCCCTGCATGCTAGATCTAGTCCGGATCGCGCTTTCGCGACCGTATACCTTTGTCGTCCTCGCTTTGCTCACGCTCATCACCGGCTCGCTCGCCGCCATGCGCATGCCGGTGGACATCTTCCCGAGCATCAACATCCCGGTGATCGCGGTGGCCTGGCAGTACACCGGTCTGCCGCCCAACCAGATGGCGAACCGCATCGACACGCCGTTCGAGCGCGCGCTCACCACCACGGTGGACGACATCGAGCATATCGAGGCGAATTCGTACAACACGTTCGGCATCGTCAAGATTTTCTTCCACCCGGGCGCCAACATCGCCATCGCCAACGCGCAGGTCACCGCATTCGCGCAGACCATGCTCAAGCAGATGCCGCCGGGCGCCACGCCGCCGCTGATCCTCAACTACAGCGCCTCGACCGTGCCCATCATCCAGCTGGCGTTGTCGGGCAAGGGCCTCAACGAACAGAACCTGACCGACATCGGCATCAACCAGGTACGCACCCGGCTGGTGACGGTGGAGGGCGCCGGTGTCCCGTATCCGTTCGGCGGCAGGACGCCGCAGGTGATGTTCGACCTCGACCCTGCCGCATTGCAGGCGCGTGGGCTCACCGGCAACGACGTCGCCAATGCGCTGGCGGCGCAGAACGTGATCACGCCGGTGGGCACGCAGAAAGTCGGCGACAGCGAGTACGTGGTCAACCTCAATAACGCGCCATCGGGGCTGGAAGACCTCGCCAACCTGCCGATCAAGTCGGTGAACGGTGCGATGGTGTACATGCGCGACGTCGCCAACGTGCATTTCGGCAGCGCGGTGCAGACCAACATGGTGCACGTGGACGGCAGCCGCTCGCTCCTGCTCAGCGTGTTCAAGACCGGTGCCACCTCCACGCTGGACATCATCAGCGGCATCAAGAAGATGCTGGAAGTGCTCAAGCCCACCTTGCCCGATGCATTGCAGATCAAGCCGGTAGGCGACCAGTCGGTGTTCGTCACTGCGGCGGTGACCGGCGTGATCCGCGAAGGCGTGATCGCGGCGGCGCTGACCAGCCTGATGATCCTGCTGTTCCTCGGCAGCTGGCGCTCGACGGTGATCATCGCCGTGTCGATCCCGCTGGCGGTGCTGGGCTCGGTGGCCATCCTGTCGGCGTTGGGCGAGACGCTCAACATCATGACGCTGGGAGGCCTGGCGCTGGCGGTGGGCATCCTGGTGGACGACGCCACGGTGACCATCGAAAACATCAACTGGCATCTCGAGCACGGCAAGGACGTGGAGACAGCGATCATGGACGGCGCGGCGCAGATCGTGACGCCGGCCTTCGTATCGCTGCTGTGCATCTGCATCGTGTTCGTGCCGATGTACTTCCTGCAGGGCGTGGCGCGCTATCTGTTCGTGCCGATGGCGGAAGCGGTGATGTTCGCGATGGTGTGCTCGTTCATCCTGTCGCGCACGCTGGTGCCGACGATGGCGAATTACCTGCTGAAGGCCCATGCGCCCGGTGTCGGCGCGCATGGCGACGACAGCACGCACGCGCCGTCGCGCAACCCGCTGGTGCGTTTCCAGCGCGGTTTCGAGGCGGGCTTCGAAAAGATTCGCGCCGGTTACCACGGCATGCTCGGTCTGGCGTTGGATCATCGGCGCGTGTTCGTGATGGGCTTCCTCGCGTTCGTGGTGCTGTCGTTCGGACTGGCGCCGTTCCTGGGGCGCAACTTCTTCCCGTCGGTGGATGCCGGCCAGATGCTGATCCACGTGCGCGTGCGCGTCGGCACGCGCCTGGAAGACACCGCCGCGCAGTTCAGCCGTATCGAGCAATCCATCCGCCAGATCATCCCGTCGAAGGACCTGGAGACGATGGCCGACAGCATCGGCGCGCCCTTCCTGTCCTCGATCAACACGATCTACAACAACACCGGCACGATCGGCGAGGAGGACGGCGACATCCAGATCGCGTTGCGCGAAGGCCATGCGCCCACCGACGATTACGTGAAGCGCCTGCGCGAGGAACTGCCGAAACGCTTCCCCGGCGTGACGTTCGCCTTCCTGCCGGCCGACATCGTCAGCCAGATCCTCAACTTCGGCTCGCCCGCACCGATCGAATTGCAGGTGCGCGGTCGTGACATGCCGGCGGATTTCGCCTATGCGAACAAGCTGCTGGCACAGATTCGACGTGTTACCGGCGTGGCCGACGCGCGCATCCAGCAGTCGCAGTCGCTGCCCACGGTGGACGTGAATGTCGACCGCGCGCGCGCGCAATACACCGGCACCACGCCGCGCGATGTCACCAACAGCATGGTGGTGAATCTCGCCGGCAGCAGCCAGGTGGCGCCAACCTACTGGCTCAACCCGAAGAACGGCATCACCTATCCCATCGTGATGCAGACGCCGCAGTACCGGATGGACACCTCCGCCGCGCTGGCCGACATGCCGGTGAACGCCGCGGGCAGCCCGACCACCGTGCTCGGCGGCATCGCCGACATCAAGTACGGCCGCGCCGACGCGGTGGTGTCGGAATACGACATCCAGCCGATGGTGCAGATCTTCGCCAGCACGCAGGGGCGCGACCTCGGCGCGGTGGCGGCGGACATCCAGAAGATCATCGCCGCCAACGCCAAGGATGCGCCCAAGGGCTCCACCGTGGTGCTGCGTGGCCAGGTGCAGACGATGAACAGCGCGTTCTCCGGCCTGCTGTTCGGCCTGCTCGGCGCGATCGTGCTGATCTACTTCCTGATCGTGGTGAACTTCCAGTCCTGGGCCGATCCGTTCGTGATCATCACCGCCTTGCCTGCCGCGCTGGCCGGTATCGTGTGGATACTGTTCGCTACGCATACCACGTTGTCGGTACCGGCACTCACCGGCGCGATCATGTGCATGGGCGTGGCCACGGCCAACTCGATCCTGGTGGTGAGCTTCTGCCGCGAGCGCCTGCACGAACACGGCGACGCCGCACGCGCAGCGCTGGAAGCGGGCTTCACCCGCTTCCGACCGGTCTGCATGACCGCGCTGGCGATGGTCATCGGCATGCTGCCGATGGCGCTGGCGCTGGGCGAGGGCGGCGAGCAGAACGCGCCGCTGGGCCGCGCGGTGATCGGCGGCCTGGTGTTCGCCACGGTGTCCACCCTGTTCTTCGTCCCTGTCGTGTTCAGCATCATCCATCGGCGCTACGGCGAAAAGCATGCGCCGCAAGGTCATCCCGGAGTCACCCATGTCCCAGCTTGATCCGCACACCCAGCCACACGCCGCGCCACGCCATCTGCGCGCGACCGGTATCGCCGCCGCCGTGGTGGCCGCGGTCATCGTCGTCTACGGTCTGGCCAGCCGCGCCCATGGCACGTCGCAGATGCGCGACTGGACGCAGCAGCAGGCGCTGCCGGTGGTCGCGCTGGTTCAGCCGGAGTCGGCGACGGGCCAGCCCACCCTGCAGTTGCCCGGTCGCCTGCAGGCTTTCGTGAGCGCGCCCATCTACGCGCGCGTTTCCGGTTACCTCAAGAGCTGGAACACCGATATCGGCGCCCACGTGAAGAAGGGCGACCTGCTCGGCACCATCGAAACGCCGGACGTCGACCAGCAGCTCGCGCAGGCGCAAGCCAGCCTGGGCGTGGCGCAGGCCAACGCGCGGCTGGCGCAGATCAGCGCCAAGCGCTGGCAGGCGATGGCCGGCACCGACGCGGTCGCGCAGCAGGACATCGACCAGCGGACCAGCGCGCTTAACGCGGCCGAGGCGCAGGTGAAGGCGGCGCAGGCGCAGGTCGACCAGCTGCAGGTGGAAAAAGGCTTCGCCAGGCTCGTCGCGCCGTTCGACGGCACCGTCACCGCGCGCGATACCGATGTTGGCGCGTTGATCAACGTGGGTAGCGGTGCCGGTCCCGAACTGTTCGTGGTCTCTGACACCAGCAAGCTGCGCCTTTACGTCAACGTGCCGCAGAACTACGTGCCGCAGGTGCCCAAGGGCACGCGCGCGGTGCTGCGCGTGCCGGAGCACCCAGGTCAGACCTACACCGCTACCGTGCTCGATTCGGCGGGGTCGGTGAACGCTTCCAGCGGCACTACGCTGATGCAGTTGCTGGTCGACAACAGCAAGGGCGAGCTGATGCCCGGCGGCTTCGCCAGCGTGGACCTGGACCTAGGCACGATGCACAACGAACTGAGCGTGCCGTCCAGCGCGTTGGTCTTCAACGGCAACGGCATGCGGGTGGCCACGCTCGGCGCCGGCGATCGCGTCACGTTCAAGCAGGTGAACGTGCTGCGCGACGACGGCAAGCGCGCGGTGATCGGTTCCGGCCTTGCGCCCGGCGACAAAGTGATCGACAGCCCGCCCGACGGGATCGATACGGGCGACCAGGTGCGCGTGGCCGACCAGCAGACCAAGGCGGACGAACCCCATGCGAAGGGCTGACCGCTTCCTGCTCGCGTTGCCGGTGGCCGTGGTGCTGGCTGGCTGCAACCTGGCGCCGGCCTACAAGGTGCCGGCCACGCCGGTCGCCGAGCAGTACAAGGACATCGGTCCATGGGTGCAGGCGCAGCCAGCCGACCAGTTGCCGCGCACGGACTGGTGGTCGTCGTACGGCGACCACCAGCTCGACCAGCTGCAGCAACGCCTGCTCGCCCACAACGCTGACCTTGCCGCCGCGCTGGCGCATTACCGGCAGGCACAGGCGCTGTTCCGCGAAGCGCGCTCCGGCTACTTCCCGCAGATCGGTGCGAGCGCGGGCGCTGTGCGCCAGCGCCAGTCGGACACCGCACCGATGCGCAGCCCCACGGCGCCAGCGGATTACGACACCTACACGGCGGGCGCCCAGCTCAGCTATGAAGTGGATCTGTGGGGTCATGTGCGCGACACCGTCGCAGCCGGCAGGGACGAAGCGCAGGCCACCGCGGCCGACCTCGCTTCCGTGCAACTCAGCCTGCAGGCGCAGCTCGCCGACGATTATCTGGCGTTGCGCGGTCTCGACCAGCAGCTGCAATTGCTGCAGCAAAGCGTCGACGCCTACCGGAAGGCGCTGCAACTCACGCAGACGCTGCACAGTGGCGGCATCGTCTCCGGCCTGGACGTGGCGCGCGCGCAGACGCAGCTGTCCACGGTGAAGTCGCAGTGGGCGCAGACCGCGGCACAGCGTGCGGAAATGCAGGACGCGATTGCGGTGCTGGTGGGCGAGTCCGCCTCGCAGTTCACCCTGCCGTCGCAGACCGCGGCTGTCCCGCTGCCGCCGATTCCGCTGGCCGTGCCATCGACCCTGTTGCAGCGGCGCCCCGACATCGCCGCCGCCGAACGCCGCACCGCCGAAGCGAACGCCGAGATCGGCGTGGCGCGCTCGGCCTATTTTCCCTCGCTGACGCTGGACGCGCAGGGCGGCTTCCTCAGCAAACGCTACGCCGACCTGCTCACCGCGCCCAACCATGTCTGGGCGCTCGGCCCGTCGCTGCTGTTCGACCTGTTCGACGGCGGCATGCGCAAGGCGCAGGTCGCGGCCGCCAAGGCCGCGGCGGACGAAGCCGGTGCGAAGTACCGCGGTGTGGTGCTGGGCGCGTTTCAGCAGGTGGAGGACAACCTTGCTCTGCTTGACCGCCTCAGTGCGGCCATGGTCGATCAGCAGGCCGCTGCCGTCGCGGCGCAGCACGCGCTGGATCTGGCGATGAAACAGTACAAGGTCGGTGCCGCCAGCTACCTCGACGTGGTGCAGTCGCAGACCGCGGCCCTGCAGGCGCAAAGCAGTGTGTTGAACCTGGGTACGCAACAGCTTCGCGCCAGCGTGCAGCTCATCCGTGCACTGGGTGGCGGCTGGTCGCGCGAGCAGTTGGCACAAAAGCCCGCGCACGACGGCAATACGACTGCAGGCGGTTGATGCCAGCGGGCAGGTGCGCGCTCATTCGTGATCCGCGCGCTTGTCTGTGCCGGTGATGATTCGCGCGTGGCGCTCCTGGGTCCAGTACGCCATGGCCCAGTCCAGCATCACCACCAGCCGGTTGCGGAAGCCGATCAGGAACCAGATGTGCGCTCCCAGCCAGATCCACCAGGCGGGGAGGCCGGACAGCCGCAGCTTGCCGAACTGCGCCACCGCCGCCATGCGGCCGATGGTGGCCAGCGATCCGGCGTCGCGATAGCGGAACGGCAAGCGGCGGTTGTCGCCGCGCAGACGCGCGGCGAGCAGGCGGCCGATGTGCTGGCCCATCTGCTTGGCCGCGGGCGCCACACCCGGCACCGGGCGACCATCCTGCTGAACACTGGCGAGGTCGCCAAGCACGAACACTTCGGGATGATCGGGCAGGCTGAGATCGGCTTGCACCTGCACGCGACCGGCGCGATCCAGCGGCGTGTCGAGCATCCGGCCCAGCGGCGAGGCGGCCACGCCGGCGGCCCACAACACGGTATGCGCCGCGATGTGCTGGCCGTCCAGCGCCACGCCTTCCTGGTCCACGGCGGTCACCGCGTGGCCCAGGCGCACCTGCACGCCCAGGTGCTCCAGTTGTCGTTGCGCCTTGGCCGACAGCTCGGGATCGAACGCGGCCAACACGCGCGGGCCGGCCTCCACCAGCAGGATGTTGGCCGTGCGGGGCTGTGCCCGGCAGAACTCGCCGCTGAGCGTGTGTCGTGCGATTTCGGCCAGCGTGCCGGCCAGTTCCACGCCGGTGGCGCCGCCGCCAATCACCACGAAGTTGAGCCAAGCCTGGCGACGGGCGGGATCGTCCTCTTGCTCGGCCCGCTCGAACGCGGTGAGCACGCGGCGCCGGATCGCCAGCGCATCGTCGAGCGATTTCAGCCCCGGCGCGTTGGGGGCCCAGTCGTCGTGGCCGAAATACGCGTGCGTGGCGCCGGTGGCGACGATCAGCCAGTCGTAGTCCAGCCGTTCGCGATCCAGCTGTACCTGGCGCTGCGCGAGATCGATGCCGATGGCTTCGTCCATCAGTACGGTGACGTTGCGCTGGTGGCGCAGGATCTGCCGCAGGGGCGCGGCGATCGAGGGAGCCGACAATCCGGCAGTGGCGACCTGGTACAGCAGCGGCTGGAACAAGTGATGGTTGTGGCGATCCACCAGAGTGATGCGTGCTGGCGCGTGACCCAGGGAGCGCGCGGCGGTGAGCCCGCCAAAGCCGCCGCCGAGTATCACGATGTGGGGCAGCGCATCGGGCATGGCAAAACTCCTTGGGCACCGCCCGCAATTCTAGGTCATGCCATGGCGGCTTGAAGCTCAAGCCGGCGCATGCCTGTCAGTGATCCGTCGAACCCCATCCTGGCGGCATCACGACAAGCAGGGCCCGCTTTTTCCATGTGTCGGCATTGCGCACATCGCGCCAGAGCAGGCCGATTTCACCGAAGTAGGTGTCGGTGAAGTCATTGGGCTTCTGCGGGCGGCTCAAGCCGTAGCGGGGCCTGATTGCGGGGATCTCGCGGCGCAGCGTGCCGAACAGCTTGTCCCATATCGGCAAGGCGTTGCAGTAGTTCGTGTCGATGTATTCGGGGTTGCTGGAGTGGTGGACGCGATGGTCCGAAGGCATCAGCAGCAGGCTGTCGAGGAAGCAGCCGGACCTGCCGGATGGCCATGCCTCTTCGCTGAAATGGATCAGCGAACCCCAGCATGCGTCGATCACCATGCAGAGGATCAGCAGCTCCATGGGTACGCCCAGGATCGAGCAGATCGCCGTGCGTACGAAGTTCGCGTAAGTGCCCTGCAGGAAGAAGGCTGCGAAGATCACGCCGAGATTCATGTGCTTGGGGGCATGGTGCGGCGAGTGCAGCACCCACAGCAGCCGGACCTTGTGGCAGGTCCAGTGGTAGACGAAGTGGCTCAGCTCCCACACGACGTAGGCATAGAAGAACCAGACGACATGCAGTGGTGCGGTGAATGGCGCGAGCGCGGTGAAGTGCCGTTGCGTCCACAGGAACACGTCGACGTTGATCAGCAGGCCGATGATCCAGTTGAACGCGTACATCAGCACGGGAATCTTGTAGACCGCGTAGAGCCTGTGCGGCGAGCGGTGGTAGGCCCAGGCCAGAAAGACGATTTCGCACACCAGGATCGCGGGGAAGATCGGCGAGACCACTGCCTCGATGCCCGCGATGCTCCTGAACGAAGCCAGCGTCAGGGGATGCGTGGACGTCAGCGTCTCGATGCCGCCGAGGCCGAAGAAGTTGACCAGCGCTTCGGGCAGTTTCACGGGACCTCCCATCGTCGGATGGCCGATGCTAGCGTGCGTGGAATTTGCCGGTGCGAAACGGTGCGGTCAGTACAGGTCGATCGGATCCACATCCAGCGACCAGCGCACCTTGCGCGCGCTGGGCAGTTGCGGGAGTTGCGTGGCCCACGGGCGCAGCGCGGCGTGCAGCTCGCGCCGGTTGGTGGCTTCCAGCAGCAGCTGCCCGCGCTGGCGGCCGGCGCGCAGCGGCATCGGCGCCGGCATCGGGCCGGCGATTTGCAGGCCATGGTCGGCGGGCAATGCAGCGCAGGCTTCGCCGAGGAACGCATCGACGGCGGTGCGTTGCGCGGCTTCGGCACGCAGCAGCGCCTGGTGCGCGAATGGCGGCAACGCGCCTTGCCGCCGCTCGGCAAGCAGGGCCTGCGCGGCGGCGGCATAACCCTGTGCCAGCAGTTGCCGCAGCATGGGATGGTCGGGGTGATGGGTTTGCAACAGCACGCGGCCAGGTTTCGCGGCGCGGCCAGCACGGCCGGCGACTTGCACCAGCTGTTGTGCGAGCCGTTCACCGGCACGGAAGTCCACGCTGAGCAGCCCTTCGTCCACGCCGACGATGGCGACCATGGTGAGGTTGGGCAGGTCGTGGCCCTTGGCCAGCATCTGGGTGCCGACGAGGATCGCGGACTTGGCTTCGTCGCGGAGGTTGTCCAGCAATTGTTCGAAAGCGTCGCGGCGTCGCGTGGTTTCGCGGTCGATGCGCAGCACGGACACCTCGGGGAAACGCACAGCCAGCGCTTCCTCCAACCGTTCGGTGCCCTGGCCTTGCGGCTTCAGCTCGGTGGCGCCGCAGCTCGGGCACGCGGCGGGGATGCGCGCGTGGTGATCGCAGTGATGGCAGACCAGCGCACGCCGTCCGGCATGCAGGGTCATCGGGCGCTCACAGCGCGGACAGTCGGCATGCCAGCCGCAGGCGTGGCAGTACAGCACGGGTGCATAGCCGCGGCGGTTCTTGAACACCAGCACCTGTTCGCCGCGTGCCACGGTGTCGGCCACGGCGGCGAGCAGGGTCGGCGAGAGGCCGTGTTCCAGCCGCTGCGCCCGCATGTCCACGATCTGCACCGTGGGCGCGTGTACCGCGCCGGGGCGCGCGCGCAGGTGCAGCGCGCGGTAGCGGCCGCTTTCGACGTTGGCCAGCGACTCCAGCGAGGGCGTGCCCGAACCCAGCAGCACCGGCACGCCCAGCGCGCGGGCGCGTACCACGGCGAGGTCGCGTGCGTGGTAGCGGAAACCCTCCTGCTGCTTGTAGGCGCCGTCGTGTTCCTCGTCCACGATCACCAGCCCGGCATGCGGCAGCGGCGTGAACACCGCCGAGCGGGTGCCGAGGATCACTCTCGCTTCCCCTTTGCGCGCGCGCAGCCATGCACGGGCGCGTTCGCCCTCGGCGAGGTTGGAGTGGATCACTTCCACCGGCACGCCCAGGCGCTCGCGCAGGCGTCGTACCGTCTGCGGGGCGAGCCCGATTTCCGGCACCAGCAGGAGTACCTGCCTGCCTTGCGCCAGTACGCGCTCGATCAGGGCGAGGTACACCTCGGTCTTGCCGCTGCCGGTAACGCCGTCGAGCAGGAAGGACTGGTAGTTGCCCAGGCTTGCCGCCACGGCGTCCACGGCATGCCGCTGTTCTTCGCTGAGTGCCGGCGCCTCCCGCGTGGGGGCGTTCGGAGCGGTACTGCGTTCGCCGCGCTCGACCAGCTTGGCGGCGAGCAGTCGGCGCGCCGCCGCACGCCAGTCCGGCAGGCAGGCGTCCAGTTCGGCGGAACTCAATGCCCCGCCAGCGAGTTCGGCCAGTACGGCGTGGCTATTGCCGCGTCGGCTGCGCGCATCCAGTGCGCTGCGTCCAGCCGTGGTGAGCGACCAGCATTCCTCGCCCAGCGGCGGCAGCGGCTTTGCCTCGCGCAGCGTCAGCGGCAGGGCGTTCGCATAAGCCTCGCCGGGTGCGGCCAGCCAGTAGTCGGCAGCCCAGGCCAACGTCTGCATCAGTTCGGCGTCGAGCAAAGGGGCGTCGTCCAGCAAGCGCAGCGCGCGCTTCAGCTTACCCGCGCCTACCGACGCTTCAACGCCTGTGGCCACGACGACGCCCGTGGCCTGCCCGCGACCGAACGGCACCAGCACCCGGCAGCCCGGGCGCGCCTCGCCGCCCGCGCTGGGTGGCAGGTAGTCGAACAAGGTGGGCAAGGGCACCGGCAGGGCGACGCGCAGGACGGTGGACATCATGGCGTGCAGTTTAGCGGTGGGGTCAAGCGGTCGAGATCGCATTCCTTGGGCAGGGATCAAGTGACGCGAAGCTTGCGGGTACTTTCTGTCGATGGGTCGAGGAACGAGTCGCAAGTCACTCTTCGGCGCAGGTTTTTCCGCTTATCCACAAAGCCTGTGGAAAAGTCTGTGGATGAGGCGGGGACGAGAGGCCCCGAAGCGCATGGTGGCGCCCTTCGTGACGTTCTGGACACGTTTTGGTCATGTTGAAAATGCATTTCATATCAATAACTTGCAAACGCGTGTCAGCAAGTGTTCACAAGGAGGCCGGATCGCAGGGGATGCCTTGACAGTTACTTGACGCTGTGCAAAACCGCGGCCAGACGACGCTGGGATCAGTGCGCCAGGCCCAGCCCGATCGCACCAAGCAGGACGAAGCTGAGCAGCCAGAAGTAGAACCAGCCGATGCACCAATACTTCAGCAGGGTCATTGGCCAGCCCTGCCGATAGATGCGCTTCTGCATCAGCAGCAAGTAGATCGGCGCCCACAGCACCAGGGCCCGCTCCAGCCAGTTCAGCGGGCTCGTGGTCCACAGCGCGTGCGGCTCCAGCCAGCCGGCCAGGGCGGCCAGCAGCGTGCACAGCAGCAGCCACAGGAACAGGAAGGCCTGGCTGTGCAGCGCCACGATCAGGTGCTCCATGTAGAGCCGCCGCTTGAACACATAGAACAGCTTGAGCAGCAACGCGAACACCGGCACCAGTACCAGCATGGCGCCCGGCAACTTGCCGAACACGCCAGTGACCATGCGATCCCGCGCGGCTTCCCTGGTTGCCTCGTCGCCATGGGTAGCCGCGTACATGTTGTCGCTGATGTGCTGGGCGACCACATTCAGCCGATCGTTGACGGAACCGGGCAGCCAGGAAATCCGGAAATGCTCCACCCGGTGGGGGAATGGCGACTCCAGGGTTACGGCGGAGCTGGCAGGCGCCGGCAGCGGTTGGGCATGCAACTCGGCCAGGCGCTGGTTGGCGGCTGCGCGCAGTGCTTGCTTCGCGCTGCCGACCGCCGCCGCCGCCGTCGTGCTGCCGAAAGTCTGCACGGCATCGAGGGCATTGATCTTGTCGTCAAGCAGCTCGTGCACCTTGTCGGCGTTGGCGGCCTGCGCGAAGTCGCTGCCGCGGTCGCTCAATACTCGCTGCTGGTGCTTGGCGAGGCCCTGGTCGATCACTTCCGAGGTGGCCAGGTGCAGTCCGAAGAAGCACAGCAGGCTGAGCACGAACATCAGCCGGAATGGCGCGATGTAGCGCACGCGGCGGCCGGAAAAATACTCCAGGGTGAGGAAGCCGGGCTTGAGGAACAGCGGCGGCAGCGTATGCACGATGCGGCTGTCGATGTGCAGCACCGTCTCCACGGTTTCCTCGAACATGTGGTGCATCGGCTGGAGCACGCTGTGCACGGACTGGCCGCATTCGTGGCAGAACTCGCCGACCAGCGGCGTGGTGCAGTTGGCGCAGTGCTGGCCTTCGTGGCTGACCAGGGATTTCATTGCTTGCCCCTTGTTTTCGTCGCAGCGCGCGATCTTGGCACAGCGCGCGGTGCGCGACAGCTGCGCCGGCTAGAATGGCCCTCCGCTGGAGCCTTCCGATGAATCCGTTTCGCCCCGAGCGTGCCCGCGTGCGGCACGAAATCGGCGCCACCGTGCGCCTTGCCATTCCGCTGATCCTGGCGCAGCTCGCCGCGGTCGGCAGCAACGTGATCGACGCGGTGCTCTCCGGCCACGTGGGTGCCCACGTGCTGGGCGCCGTGGCGGTGGGCGCCAGCATCTGGTCGCTGGCCATCGTCAGCGGCATCGGCATGATGATGGCTGTGCCGCCTTCGGTAGCCCAGCTGGATGGCGCGGGGCGCCGCGGCGAAGTGGGCGCGGTGTTCCGGCAGGCGCTGTGGCTGGCCCTGGCGATGGGTGCTTTGCTGTGGTTCGCGGTGCGTCACGCGGGGCCGCTGATCGATTTGATCGGCGTGACGCCAAGCCTGCGCGACGACGTGCTGCGCTTCCTGTTCGCGATCAGCTGGGGTGCGCCCGCGCTCACTTGCTACTTCGCGCTGCGCGGCCTGTCCGAAGGGCTGTCGCTGACGCGTCCGTCGATGTACTTCGGCTTCGGCGGCCTGCTGCTGCTGATTCCGCTGGGTTATGTGCTGATGTTCGGCAAGCTGGGCATCCCGCCGCAGGGTGCACACGGTTGCGGCATTGCCACTGCCACTGCGCTGTGGCTGGAGATGACCGGTTTTGCCGTGTACGTGATGAAACACCGCAACTATCGCGGCCTGAACCTGCTGGAGCATTTCGAATGGCCCGACTGGCGGCGCATTGCAGCGCTGCTGCATGTCGGTGCGCCGATGGCGGTAACCCTGCTGGCCGAAGGCGGCTTGTTCGTGGCCACTGCGCTCATCATCAGTACGCTGGGCGAAGACGTGATCGCCAGCCACCAGGTGGCGCTCAACGTCGCGACGCTGTTCTTCATGGTGCCGCTGGGACTGGCGATGGCGATCACCGTACGCGTAGGCAACGCGGTGGGGCGTGGCGACGCAAGTGGCGTGCGCTATGCCGGGTTCTGCGGCATCGGCCTGACGTTGGCTTCCCAAATGGTGTCCGCCGCGCTCATGCTGGCATTGCCGCATTTCATCGCCACGTTGTACACGCATGACGGGAAGGTGATCGCGCTGGCGGCGCAGTTGATCGTGCTGGCCGGATTGTTCCAGTTCTCGGACGGCATCCAGGTGGCCTCGAACGGCGCGCTGCGCGGCCTCAAGGACACCCGTATGCCGATGGCGATCACCCTGTTCGCCTACTGGTGCGTCGGCATGCCCGCCGGCTGGTGGCTGGCCTTCCATCGCGGCCTGGGTGCGCGTGGCATGTGGATGGGGCTGATCGCCGGGCTCTCGGTGGCGGCGGTGCTGCTGTTCACGCGGTTCTGGCGCAGTGCGCGGGGCGAGCGTTGGCGGTCGCACCTGCCGATGGCGGAGGCGCAAGCCCGGGCCTGACGCGGCACCGCGCGAACGGCTACGCTAGCGGAAAACCACAGGGAACCCGTGCCATGCCGCCACCGCCGATGCCCTCCCGCCCCACGCCGTCGTCCGCGCCGCAACCGCCGCGCCGCAACGGCTTCTGGGCGGTCTTGTGCGGCATCGGCCGCGGCATCAACGTGGTGCGCTTGCTCATCGTCAACGCAGTGTTCTTCTTTCTCCTGTTTATCGTGCTGCTGGCGATCGTCGGCGGCATTGCCGCCAGCCACACGAAGGCTGCTGTGCTGGACGGCAGCGTGCTGGTGCTGGAACCGGAGGGCCAGCTGGTCGAGCAGTACAGCGTCGATCCGTTGCAGCGTACGTTGGCGAAGCTCTCCGGCGACAAGACGCAGCAGGTGCAGTTGCGCGACCTGGTGGCCGCCATCGATGCCGCGGCGAAGGACAAGCGCATCAGCCGCATCCTGCTGCTGCCGGACGAACTGCACGCCGGCGGTTTTGCGGCGCTGCGCGAAGTGGGCGCGGCGCTGGACCGCTTCCGCGCCGCCGGCAAGCCGGTGATCGCCTGGGCGGCGAACCTTGACCAGGGCCAGTATTACCTCGCCGCCCACGCCGACCGCGTACTGCTCGATCCGCAGGGCGGCCTGATGCTTACCGGCCTGGCCAACTATCGATTGTTCTACAAGAGCCTGCTCGACAAGCTGGGCGTGGACGTGCATCTGTTCCGCGTGGGCCAGTTCAAGAGCGCGGCCGAGCCGTACATCCTCGACCATGCCTCGGCCGCTTCGAAGGAGGCCGACGGTTACTGGATGGGCGGACTGTGGGACGAATACCTCGCCGAGGTGGCGAAGCTGCGCAAGCTCGATCCAGCGGCGTTGCGCGCCGATGTCGACGATCTGCCGCAGACCATCGCAAGTACCGGCGGCGATCTTGCGCAGCTGGCGCTCAACGAACACCTGATCGACGGCACCGCCACACGCGCCGAGCTGATCGCCTCGCTGCGCGAGCAGGGCGTCCCCGCTGCGAAGAACGGCCACGGCTTCCGCTCGGTCGATCTCGCGCATTACTCCACGGATGTGTCGAATGCTGCGAGCCTGTTCGCGCCCGGCGTGACGGTCGTGGTGGCCGAGGGCGAGATCGCCGGAGGCAAGCAGCCGGCAGGTTCCATCGGTGGCGAATCCACCGCCGCGCTGATCCGCGCCGCGCGCGAGGACAGGCGCACCAAGGCGCTGGTGCTGCGCGTGGATTCGCCCGGAGGCGAGGTATATGCGGCCGAACAGATCCGGCGCGAAGTGGCGTTGACCCGCGAGGCAGGCATCCCGGTGGTGGTGTCGATGGGCGACGTGGCTGCCAGCGGCGGCTACTGGATCTCGATGAACGCCGATCGCATCGTCGCCGAGCCCAACACCATTACCGGTTCCATCGGCATCTTCGGCATGTATTACTCGGTGCCGAACACGCTGGCCAAGTTCGGCATCCAGAGCGACGGCGTGGCCACCGGGCCGATGGCCGGTGCGTTCGATATCACGCGTCCGCTCGACCCCAAGGTGGGCGCGGTGATCCAGGCCATCATCGACAAGGGCTACCGCGATTTCGTGGGCGGGGTGGCCAAGGCCCGCGGCAAGGGCTTCGACGCCATCGATGCCATCGCGCAGGGTCGCGTTTGGACGGGCAGCCAGGCGCTGGATCGCGGACTTGTCGACCAGCTCGGTGGCCTCGGCGACGCCACGGCCGAGGCTGCCAGCATGGCGAAGCTGGGCGCGG
The DNA here is from genome assembly GCF_014842995.1 of Rhodanobacter sp. 7MK24. Taxonomy (GTDB): domain Bacteria; phylum Pseudomonadota; class Gammaproteobacteria; order Xanthomonadales; family Rhodanobacteraceae; genus Rhodanobacter_A. The sequence continues at coordinate 10,262 of NZ_JACYXL010000018.1, read as the reverse complement.
ATTATTCCGTGCGCTACCAGCAGGCGCCGATGAGCGCATTCGAGAGTTTCCTCGTCGGCTTCAGCCAGAGCGCCAGCGTCGAGTTGCTGCAAGGCTGGGGTTTGCGGCTGCCGCCGTGGTTCGCGCAGGTGCATGCATTGGCGGCGCCGGAGTTGTCGCTGTTGCGCAACGCGAAAGCCGGCGCGCCGAACGTCTATGCGTACTGCTTCTGCTCGCCACACTAAGAGCTCGTCCATTTCTCTGCGTGGTCGTGCTGATGGTGACCGGGAAGCCCGTGGCCTCCTGAATTTCCCGGCACGGTCCGGTGCGGCCGTCCCGCTTGTCGCGTAGGCGGGAAACTCCAAAGGCCTCGATACAACGGCCAGACGCCCCTCGGGCCCGCTTGACGTTTGCCGCCTTTACTGTGGTTGGGTGGGCCGGCAAAGAGAAGGAGTTCGGGCACGGGCTCCAGACAGGCGATTCATTGCACAGTGGCGTGATACCAGTCGCCATGCTGCGTCACGCGGATCGGCATGGCGAATGCCTCGCCCAGCGCCTCGCCGGTGAGCGTGGCGGCTTTGCCGCCTTCGCGCAGTGCAAGTCCGTTCTTCAACAGCAGCACCCGCTCGATCTCGGGGATGATTTCCTCGACGTGATGGGTCACCAGCAGCAGGGTTGTGCCGCTGCGTGCAAGCGCGCGCAGGGTTTCCAGGAAGTGGCGACGGCTGGCGAGATCCAGTCCCGCACAGGGTTCGTCCAGCAGCAGCGCACGCGGGCGGTGCACCAGCGCGCGGGCTATCAGCACGCGCCTCGCCTCGCCGGTGGACAGGCTGGCCATCTCGCGGCCGATCAGGTGGCTGACTTCCAGCTGGACCAGCGCTGCGTTCGCGCGCTCGCGCATGGCTTCGGTGATTTCGTGATCCAACCACAGCCCGCGCGCGGCGAAGAAGCTGGATACCACGGCGTCGAATACTTCCAGCGGAGTATCGGTGGTGTAGTCGCGCTGCAACGCAGGCGAAACGGTGCCGAGCAGGCCACGCAGTTCAGCCACGTTCCAGCGATCGCGGCCGAACACGCGTACCGGGCTCCGGCCATCGCTCGACGCCAGGGGGTAGAGCTGGCGCGCGATCAACTGGACCAGCGTGGATTTGCCCGAGCCATTGGCGCCCAGGATCGCGGTGTGCTGGCCTGCTTCGATGCGCAGGCTGAGCCGGTCGAGCGCCGCGCAGTTGCCGCGCAATACGGTGGCGTTGTCGATCTCGAGCAGGGGCGGCGTAACTAGGTTGGCATCCATGCTCGGAACGATGCCGGCAAATGTCGATCCATGCAAGGCGTTTGGCCGTCAAGACGGCCAAACGGCAATCATTGCGTTTGCGCCTCGACCTGCTTTTCCTGATCCGCAGCCTGTTTGTTCACTATCTTCTGCACGTCTTTCGCGCGTTGCTCGTCCGCCTTCATCGCGTCCCATGGGGCAGCGACGTGACTGCTGGCCGCGCTGGCGGGCTGGGCGACCGGTTCCGGCGGCTTGCCGGAGCAGGCGGAGAGGGCGGAGAGACAGAGCAACGGAAGCAGGATTTTCATCGCGCGGATCCCATGGCGAGCATGCGCCGAGTGTCTCGCCGCACGGCTCCGTGGGCAAGGCCATCGTGTAAGCTCGCCACATGAGCAGCCGCATCGACGCCTGGCAACTGCACGGCCATACCGCCCTGGTCACCGGCGCCAGCAAGGGCATCGGCTACGCTGCCGCGCGCGAACTGGCCGGGCTGGGCGCGAACCTGTTGCTGGTGGCGCGCGACGAGGATCATCTCGAGCAGGTGCGCGTGGAGCTGGCCGACGAGCACGAAGCCATCTCGGTCTATGCGATGGGTGCCGACCTTGCCGAGGCGGAAGACCGGCTGGCGGTGTTCGACTGGGTGGCCGACCTCGGCGTGCCGCTGTCGCTGCTGGTCAACAATGCCGGCGGCAACGCCTCGAAACCGGCGCTGGAATACGGCGACGATTACCGCGCGATCTTCGAGCTGAACCTGTTCGCCGCCTTCGAGATGTGCCGGCTGGCGCATCCGCAGCTGGTCCAGCATGCAAACGCGGCCATCGTCAACGTGGGTTCGGTGTCCGGCATCACGCATGTGCGCACCGGCGCACCGTACGGCATGAGCAAGGCCGCGCTGCACCAGCTCACGCGCAACCTTGCCGCGGAGTGGGCCGTGGACGGCATCCGCGTCAACGCGGTGGCGCCGTGGTACATCCGCACCCAGCGCACCGACTCCGCTCTGGCCGACGGCGATTATCTGGAGGAGGTGCTGGATCGCACGCCGCTGCGCCGCATTGGCGAGCCGGAGGAAGTGGCTGCGGCGATCGCCTTTCTGTGCCTGCCTGCGGCCGGTTACATCACGGGGCAGGTGCTGGGCGTGGACGGCGGCTTTCTCAACTACGGATTTTGAGCTTCTGCCGTTGCAGGGCCTGGCTCAATCCGGCAATTGCGTCCACGACTCGGTTTCTTACGGGAGCCATGGCGGCGATTGGTGCGGGAATGGCGAGTGGGCACGCAAGCCCCGTTCCTCGGTCACGCACGGCGCTTGGAGGCCGTGGGCAATCCCTCAGAACACGGCCTCGTGTTCCTCGGCGGCAAGGCCCAATGCCACGGCGCCTTCACCCACGTTGACCATGCCGGTGATGCTCATCGGCGCTTCCAGCAGGGCGACGCTGCATTCCTCGCAGGCTGCGCGCAGCCTGTCGTAGCCGGGCAGTTGCGAAAGCACCGCCAGGTCGCCGCCGTAGCTGACGCACACCATGGGTACGATCAGGCCGGCGCGCACGCGGGCGGCAGCGTAATCGAACAGCTGTTGCGCGCCCTGCTCGAAACCGCGTGCCTTGCCCACCGGGCCGGTCTCGCCGCGGAAACAGCGCAGGATGGGCTTGATGTCCAGCGCCGAGCCAAGCATCGCGCTGACCAGGCCCACACTGCGGTCGTTTTTCTTCTTGGCGCGCGCGCGGAGGTAGTACAGGTCGCGCGGCATCAAATAGCCATAGCCGTGGCTGGCGACATGGTTGAGCCGTTCGCGGATCGCCGCCGGTGGCATGTCCGCGGCAATCAGCCGCGCCGCCTCCCACACCACCGGGGCAGTGCCTGCGAACAGGTTGCGGGTGTCGATCACCCGCATCATGAACTGCCCCGGGATGCCGGCCTGCTCGCGCACCTCGCGGTAGTTGCGTAGCACGGCGAAGCTGGCGCGCGTCACGTTGTCGTAGATCGGGCTGCGCGTGGCGGTGACGGTGAGGCTGAACACGCAATCCTGCTCGAGCACCAGGCGTCCTAGGAATAGCTCCTGCACCTCTTCGGCCGTGGTCGGCTCGGTTTCCGCCGAGTGGCTGCGACTGCCGAGCTGGCGGTCGATAAAGCGCTGCACCTCCGATGGTTCACGGTTGTCCGTGAAGGTTTCGCCGTCCACCTTGATGGTGACCGGCATCACCATGATGCGGTGTTGCTGCAGGAAGTCCTGCGGCAGATCGCAGGATGCGTCTATCGTCAGTCCCATGCGCATGGATCGCGGCCCGGTTCGTGTGACGGTCGCAACATAACACGGCGCAGATCGGCGGGCAGCGTACCTACATAATGAGAGGCAGACTCAGGAACCTGCCGGCGTGGCGTCGCCGGCTCGCCCCCGCCTGGCGGTGGTGGGCATACCAGACAGGGCAAAACCCCATGAAAGACAAGCACGAGATCGTTGCCAACTGGCTGCCGCGCTACACCGGCACGCCGCTGGAGCAATTCGGCCAGCACATCCTGCTCACCAACTTCGGCCACTACGTTGACCTGTTTGCCGACTGGCACGGCGTGGAAGTGCACGGCCGCGACCGCCCGATGCCCAATGCCACTGCCGACGGCATCACCCTCATCAATTTCGGCATGGGCAGTCCCAACGCTGCCACGGTGATGGACCTGCTGGGGGCGATCAGGCCGCAGGCTGCGTTGTTCCTCGGCAAGTGCGGCGGACTCAAGAAGAAGAACCAGATCGGCGACCTGGTACTGCCGATCGCCGCGATCCGCGGCGAGGGCACCAGCAACGACTACCTGCCACCCGAGGTGCCGGCACTACCCGCCTTCCAGTTGCAGCGGGGCGTTTCCACCATGATCCGCGACCTCGGTCATGACTACTGGACCGGCACGGTCTACACCACCAACCGCCGCGTCTGGGAACACGACGAGGCGTTCAAGGATCGGTTGCGCCAGACACGCAGCATGGCGATCGACATGGAGACCGCCACCATTTTCGCCGCCGGCTTCGCCAACGAGATCCCTTGCGGCGCGCTGCTGCTGGTTTCCGACCAGCCGATGATCCCGGAGGGCGTGAAGACCGAGGCCAGCGATCGCAAGGTCACCGAGAAATTTGTCGAAGCACACATCCGCATCGGCATCGAAGCGCTCAAGCTGGTTCGCCGCAATGGCCGCAGCGTGAAGCACCTGCGGTTTGAGGAGGATGGCGAAGAGTGAGGTGTGCAGGTTCGAATACAGGTGGAGATCTTGAAATTCATCGTTTCGGCGAAACGGGCTTAATGCTCGGGTCGCGTTTGCTTCGTAATTTCTAACTGAATCGTTATTTCTTGCTATTTGACTTGAGGGGTCGAAATTTATTGCTAATCAAGATGTCAAAAAACTGTTGACAGCTTTCATTCATAAAAACTAGATTAAAACCACTTTAAGCCTTCATCTGTACCGGATGAGCAGAATCCAGGTCGTGGTCAGGGGACCGCAAACGGACACCGATCTCTCGGTGTTTTCGCCACTACCTGCGAAGTTATTTAAGAGTTGGTGCCTGATTCACAAGTGAAAAGCTGTCACCACCATCCGTCGCAGGCTGAACGCTGCGAAGTTACTAACGATTGCCCACGGGGCTGTTTTGGGGAGATTGAAATGAGCAAGCATTTCGAACGAGGGTTTCAGCATCGTCGCACCGCGCTGGCAACCGCGCTGGCGTTGGGCTTGGGTGTCACGGGTCTGGCCTATGGCCAGGCCACGACTGGTTCTGTCTTCGGTACGGCGCCTGTGGCGTCGGGCGAGACGGTTCGCATCGTCAACAACCAGACTGGTCTGACCCGCGAAGTGCCGGTCGATAACACTGGGCGTTTCAACGCCAACCAGCTCCCGGTGGGTGACTACACCGTATCGCTGGTGCAGAGTGGCAATGTGATCGCCTCGCATGACCACGTGCAGGTGAGCGTGGCGGGTGGTGCTGCGGTGCCATTTGCCGCTGCGGAAGCCGGCAAGAACGTGCAGAACCTCTCGAGCGTGACCGTTACGGCGAATTCGCTCCCGGCGATCGACGTGTCCTCCACTCGCCAGACTTCGGTGATCACCGCGCAGCAGTTGAAGCAGCTGCCGCTTGCACACAATGCCGAATCGATCGCGATGCTCGCGCCCGGCGTGGCCGCAGGCAACACCGGTTTGGGCAATGGCCCTGCCGGCACCCCGCTGATCTCCTTCAGTGGCGACTCGGTGGTGGAGAACGCTTACTACATCAACGGTTTCAACACCACCGATCCGGTAGGCAACGCAGGCGGCATCGCGCTGCCGTACTTCGCCATTGCGGAGCAGCAGACCATTACTTCCGGCTACGGCGCGGAATATGGGCGTTCCACCGGTGGTGTGATCAGCCAGGTGGGCCAACGCGGTGGCAACACGTGGCATGCCGGCGTGTACGCCACTTTTGCCCCGAGCTGGGCGCAGACCGGCTACGACAACATCGATTACGCCAACTCGGCGTCCACCGCGGCAGGTCAGCAAGCCGGTGACATCTACAACAACCGTCGTCAGAACAGCAGCTGGAGCACGGTCTATGACGCTTATCTGTCTGGCCCTCTGATCAAGGACACCCTGTTCTTCTACATCACGGGCGAGATCGAGCACGACAACACCCATTCCACGGGTTCGGTCAATGATCCGTACTACTTTACCCATGGCACCAGCCTGCCCAAGTTCTACGGCAAGCTGGACTGGAACATCAACGACAGCAATACGCTGGAATACACCAACATCCAGTCCAAGGTGTTGGACCAGTTCCACAATCTCTACAATTACGACTACAACACGAACTCTGTCGGTAGCTTCGCGGCCATCGACAATCCGGTGTACTCAAGCAAGTTCAACGTCAACATCCTGAAGTACACCTCGTACATCACCGACGACCTCACGCTGAGCGTGCTGGCCGGCAAGATGAAGAGCACCTATTTCGGCCAGATGGACGTTTATCCTGGGCTTGATCCGGCGCTTCCTGGTATTTCCCAGATCTACTACCAGAACCCGAATGTCCCTGGCAACGGTAATACGAATCCCAATCCTGGAACCATCCCCACAACTGGGCACAAGTCCTCGACGAACAATTTCCGCCTAGATCTGGACTGGAAGCTGGGCGACCACGATCTGCGTTTTGGTATCGACAACCAGCGCAGCACGGATATCGATGACGGTACGTTGAGCCAGTGGTCGTACGGCGGCAGCCCCGTCTCTTCGCCTGGCTATTACTGGGCATACAATGTGATGCCGACCACCACGCAGGCGACCACGCTCTGCAACAACGTTGGCCAGTGTGTCGGCAGCGCGGTGACGCCCGCCAACCCCAAGGGTTACTACGTCCAGAAGACGGTGTTTGGCGGCCAGGCGTCATTCACTGTGGAACAGAAGGCGCAGTACATCGAGGATAACTGGCAGGTCAATCCGAACCTGTTGCTGAATCTGGGTCTGCGCAACGACCAGTTCATCAACTACAACGGCGACAACATTCCCTACATTCGCATGACCAAGCCGCAGTGGGCTCCGCGCCTCGGCTTCAGCTGGGACATCCTCGGCGACAGCAGCGCGAAGCTGTACGGCAACGTGGGCCGTTACTACCTAGCATTGCCCTCGGGTCTGGGTGCCCGCATGGCGGGTTCGAACAGCTACCTGAGCCAGTACTACACCTACACCTCCATCGATGCCAACGGTGTACCGCAGGGCCTGACCCAGATTCCGGTGTCCGGACCCGGTATCACGAACCCCTACCAGCAGATCTCACCCGACGGCGAGGAAGGCGTGCCGAAGGATCCGAAGGTCATCGCCGCAACCAACCTGAAGCCGATGTATCAGGACGAATACGTGCTGGGCTTCCAGAAGGCGTTCAATACGTTCGGCCAGTCGCTGGTGTGGACCTCGCAGGCCACTTGGTCGAAGATGAAGGACATCATCGACGACACAGGCAGTATCACGCTGCCGGCTAATGCGGCGGCTTCCGAGGCTGGTACCGAGTCGGACGTGCTGGTCAACCCGGGCCGCAGCAACACTCTGCGGTACTTGACAACCAGCGGCACTTACGCGACCTACACTTGGAATCCAAGCACTGCGACGAGTGCGGCAGGGTTGGTGCAAGGCTTCCCGGCTGCCTTCCGTAACTACTACAGCTTGGAGGAGTCGCTGGAGCATCCGTGGGACGGCAAGTGGATGGCCAAGATCGACTACGTGTTTGCCCGCAGCTATGGCACTACGGAAGGCCCGACGGACTCGCCGGTCGGCCAGATCAGCAATGCTTCGGGTGCAGCAGGCGGCCATACCTCCGGTTCGATCACCGAAGCATGGGACTTCCCCGAGCTGATGCAGTACTCCAACGGCGATCTGCCGAACATGCATAAGCACACGTTGAAGGTCTATGGCACGTACGCCATCACCCCGGAGTGGCTGCTCAGTGGTTCGTACATCATCCAGTCGGGTTCGCCGATCTCCTGCCTGGGCTACTACGGGCCGAATCAAACCGATCCGGATGGTTACGGCGAGTCTTACCACTGGTGTGGCGGCCAGCCCTCGCGGCCGGGAGATGCCGGCAATACGCCTTGGACCCATCAGCTGAACTTGGGCGTGAGCTATATCCCGGCGTGGGCAGGCAAGCACCTTACCCTGCAGGTGCAGGTGCAGAACGTGTTCAACGAGCAGAAGGCCACGGCCTACGTCAGCAGCTATGGTTCGACCAACTCACCTGACCCAACCTGGTTGCTGCCAGTGAGCACGGAACTGCCGCGCTATGCGATGTTCAGTGCGAAGTACGACTGGTAAGAAGCAGCCGACTCTCTAACCTCGCGCTGTCGCAAACAGGCGGCGCGAGGGAAAGGGAGGCAATTGAATGCGCAAGGCCGTCGGGCAACCGGCGGCCTTGTGCGTTTCAGCGTGCCAGTTGCTCCCGCAGCGGCTGCAGCCAGGCGAAGTAAGATGCGCTGTGCGCAGTGTCGCTGCGGATGGGCTGTCGCACTTGCGCGGCGCTTGCCGTGCTGAGTACTTCGCGCTTGGTCTGGTGAGGCGCAAGGCAGGCAGATGCGAAGGGCAGATCGCAGAATGCAAGCAGGCGGCGAATCTGGGTCTCGGGTTCCCGTACCAGCGCCTCGTACTGGAAGTCCAGTATTTGACTTGGATAATGCGTCAGCCAGAAATCGGTGAGACGTTGATAGTCGCGATAGTAGGCTGCCATTTCGCCGAGGTCATAACTGAAATGCACGCTATGCCGGAACAGGTGGCGATAGCAGGAGAAGCAGGTTTCGACCGGGTCGCGATGGCAGTGCACGATCTTCGCGCCCGGCAACATGGCCAGTGCGGCACCAACCAACGGCCAGTTATCGAGCCCCTTGTCGGTGAAGCGGGGTGCTTTTTCGCGCCAGCGTGCAGTGCGGGCAAGGTAGTCCACGCCCAGACGGTGCCAGTCCTCCGCATTGGCCGAGGCAACCCAGTCTGTGAACGGTTGGTCGCGGCGACGAGACTCTTCGTCGATGATCAGCGACAGATCGGGAATCTCGTTGGCACCTTCCACCTCGGGGTGCGAGGCGAGAATGTGCTCCACGAGCGTCGAACCTGAGCGCGGCAGGCTGATGACAAAGATGACTTCCCTGCCTAAGTCCGGATCCACGGGGGCCGGCAACGATGTGTTGAAGGCCGTCATAATACGATCGATTTTCGCGTGTTCGGCGGCAGCATCCCACTCCACCAGGCTGCGCTTGTCCGCATTGGCATGGCGCAGCGCTTCGAATGCGCCAGCGTAGTCTTTCAGATCCTCAAGGGCACGGAACAGACTGAAGCCGAGCATCACCCGCATATCGGGTTGCAGGTCGGGATTGCACAGGGCGCGACGGAGTTGGTCGACGTCACTTGCGCTCAGCGGTTCGGTCTTGAGATTGGCGAGGCCATGCCAAGCTTCGGCGCGGTCGGGTTGCAAGCGGAGCACATGTCGGTACTCGGACACGGCGCGGGGAATGTCTCCTTGCATGGTGGCGATATCGGCCACACCGATCCGAGCCAGTACGTGCTGTGCGTCCAGCGACAAGGCGCGTCGAAAAGCTTGGTCGGCTTCCAGCAGTTGCCCCCGCTGCTTGAGCGCTTTACCGAAGTTGTACCAGGCGGTCGCTTGGCCTGGAGCCATCTCACAGGCTCGGCGTAAGTAGCTCAAGGCTTCGTCCAACATGCCAGCGTCATGCAGGGCGCAACCCAGATACATCTGCATATTGGCGTCGGCGGGACGTTGGGCGACAGCCCTGCGCAGAAAGCCGATTGCCTTTGCAGCTTTGCCGCCCATCAAGCAGGCCACTCCATACAGGAATTGTGCATTGGCCAATTCAGGATCGATGGCGAGAACTTGCGAAAGTGCATGTTCGGCAAGATCTAGCTTGCCTTGACTGAGTGCTTTGCCAGCATCCACGAGCAGCTGACCGGTGGTAATTGAAGAGTGGTGGGGCTTCATGTGGACAGTCATTCCATGAGGATTCTTTGCGATAACGATTGTTGGGATTTTGGTAGAGCAATGAAACGAATTGACGAAATATATTGCGATTCTTTGGTTTCGCATTTATTTGCGCATTCGAGTTCGCAATTCCTTGAATGTTGACTTTCTGTTAGCCGACTGCGTAATGTCGGCGAGCAAGTAGCAGTGTTGCTAGCGAGTGTGGCATGTGCTGTGGATCGGTTTGCTTTATTCGGTTGCCCCATGGCGACATGGTTGTGACTGAAAACATCAGGCCAGAATCGGCATTTGTCTAGATTTTCTAGCAACTTAAGATTTGCGTAGTCATTTTCACCGGGGAGTTTCTGATCTTATGAATATCCAGAATTTCAATAATGCAACACGCGGCTCCGCGTTGCGTCGCACAGCATTGGCCGTAGCCATCGTCGCGGGCGTGGGCATGACTGGCCAGGTGCTGGCGCAGGCCACCACCGGCACCATCTTCGGCAGCGCACCGACGTCCGGTGCCTCGGTACAGGTCGTGGGCGGTTCGGGCTT
>NZ_JACYXL010000017.1 GCF_014842995.1 Rhodanobacter sp. 7MK24 | reverse complement strand
GGTCATCGAAGCCATTCGGCCACGCCGGAGCCGCGGTGCTGTCGCTGCTGCCCGTGGTTGCTGCGTTGTCCTGCGCATGAACGGCACCTACGCCGCCCAACGCCAGCGCAACCATGAAATAAAGGCCCTTGTGCTTCATCCAGTCTCTCCCTTTTCGGTATTTGAAATCGCACCGCTTTTCGGATGCGGCAGCGCTTGCACGAACCCAGCCGATGACGCGTATTTACGCAAAACTAACATATTCGGTTCGTCGTGACAATTTGCAACACCAGACTCCCCAGGCCATCACGAGCATGGCGACTAGATTTGCCACCACGGCGCATTCAAAGCGTGAACATGTCCAGGAACTGCTGGATCGGCATCCCCTCAAGCTCCGCGGGATTGCCTGTGGCCTCAAGAATGACCTTGACCTTGTTTGCCGGCAGATGGCCGCGCATGGCTGCCTCGAACTTCTTCAGCAATACGGGGATACCTTCCGCGCGACGCGTGCGGTGGCCGATCGGACAATCGATGGATATTTTCTCCGTACTGCCACCGCCCTTGAAGAACACTTGCACGGAGTTGCCGATGTAGCGCTTCTCCGGGTCGAAATAGTCCCTGGTGAACTGCGGATTCTCGCTGACCACCATCGTCTCGCGCAGCATGTCGATGCGTGGGTCGGAAGCGATGTCATCGCTGTAGTCGGCAGCGGTAAGGCGACCGAAGATCAGCGGCACCGCAACCATGTACTGGATGCAGTGGTCACGATCGGCGTAGTTTGCCAGCGGGCCGGTTTTGTCGATGATGCGCATGCCCGCTTCCTGGGTCTCGATCACCACCTTCTCGATCTGCTCGATCCTGCCGGCGACCTCGCCATGCAGCTTCATTGCGCACTCCACCGCGGTCTGCGCGTGGAACTCGGCCGGGAAGCTGATCTTGAACAGCACGTTCTCCATCACATAGCTGCCGAACGGGCGCTCGAACTGGAATGCCTTGCCCCCGAAAGCGACGTCGTAATAGCCCCAGGTCTTGGCGCTCAATGCCGACGGGTAGCCGAGCACGCCACGGTACACGGCGTTGATGGCGTGGATCATGGCTCGACGGCACGCATCTCCTGCCGCCCAGCTTTTGCGCGGACCGGTGTTGGGGGCGTGGCGGTAGGTCCGCAGCGAGCCGTTGTCGATCCAGCTGTGCGAGATGGCGGTGACGATCTGTTCCTTGTCGCCACCCAACATATGCGTGGCTACGGCAGTGGACGCCAGACGCACCAGGATCACGTGGTCCTGACCCACGCGGTTGAAGCTGTTCTTCAGCGCGTAACAGCCCTGGATCTCGTGCGCCTTGATGGCATAACCCAGCACGTCGCGCACCGTCAGCGCATGACCGCCTTCACGCTCCGCCTTGCGACCCAGCCAGTCGGCCGCGGCCAGAATCGCACCGAGGTTGTCCGACGGGTGGCCCCATTCGGCAGCCAGCCAGGTGTCGTTGAAATCCAGCCAGCGGATCTGCGTGCCGATCGCGAACGCTGCCTGCGCCGGATCCAGCTCGTAGCTGGTGCCGGGCACGCGCGCACCACCGGGCAGCGTGGCACCTGGCACCAGCGGCCCCAGGTGCTTGACGCATTCGGGGAATTTCATCGCCATCATCGCGGTGGCCAGCGAATCCAGCAGCATGTAGCGCGCGGTGTCATAGGCCTCCTCCGACTCGATCCGGTAGTCGGCCACGTAATTGGCGATATCAACCATCGGCTGATCAGGATCTGGGCGAACAGCGGAGCGGATGTCATGCACACTCATGGGTGTCACCTCCAGAGCAACGAGGAACCTGCCGCCGCGCAATGAGGTTCCACCCTGCAGCCTGACGCAAGACCTTCTCGAAGCTGCCTGCCGGTGCCCCCAGGATGAATGGAGGCCAGCCCCTGCCAATGACTCAACCCGCGGGCACGCGCACCCAGCCTTCCATCAACACGCGCGCGCTTCGGCTCATGATCGCCTTGGTGACAGTCCATGTGCCGTCAATGAGCGCCGCCTCGGCGCCTACCCGCAACGTCCCCGACGGATGGCCGAAACGCACTGCCTGGCGCTCACCACCGCCAGCCGCGAGGTTCACCAGCGTGCCCGGAATCGCCGCCGCAGTGCCGATGGCCACTGCCGCCGTACCCATCATGGCGTGATGGAGCTTGCCCATCGACATGGCGCGCACGAGCAGGTCGACGTCACCGGCCTTCACGGGCTTGCCGCTTGAAGCGACGTAGTCGACCGGCGCGGCGACGAAAGCCACCTTGGGCGTGTGCTGGCGCGTGGCGATCTCGTCCAGCGATGCGATCAGGCCCATGCGCAGCGCACCATGTGCGCGGATGGTCTCGAACATCGCCAGCGCCTTCGCATCACCGTTGATGGCGTCCTGCAGTTCCGTGCCGGTGTAGCCGATCGCGGCGGCCTCGACGAAGATCGTGGGAATGCCGGCGTTGATCATGGTCGCCTTGAGCGTGCCGACGCCCGGCACCTCCAGATCGTCCACCAGCTTGCCGGTCGGGAACATCGCCCCGCCCGCGCCATCTTCCTCGGCGGCCGGGTCCATGAATTCCAGCTGCACTTCGGCGGCGGGGAACGTCACGCCGTCCAGCTCGAAATCACCGGTTTCCTGCACCTCGCCGTTGGTCATCGGCACGTGCGCGATGATGGTCTTGCCGATGTTCGCCTGCCAGATGCGCACGATGGCGACGCCGTCGTGCGGCACGCATGCAGGATCGACCAGGCCGCCGGCGATGGCGAACGGGCCGACCGCCGCGGACAGGTTGCCGCAGTTGCCGCTCCAGTCGACGAAGGCCTTATCGATCGCCACCTGGCCGAACAGGTAATCCACGTCGTGGTCCGGTCGACTGCTTTTGGACACGATCACCGTCTTGCTGGTGCTGGAGGTGGCGCCGCCCATGCCGTCGATCTGCTTGCCGTAGGGATCGGGGCTGCCGATCACCCGCAGCAGAAGCGCATCGCGCGCGGCGCCCGGCGCCCGTGCCGCTTCGGGCAAGTCCTCAAGACGGAAGAACACGCCCTTGCTGGTACCGCCGCGCATATAGGTGGCGGGAATGCGGATTTGTGCAGCATGCGACATGGGAATCTCCGGAAGTGTTCGCCGCCGCCTCAAAACAAGCCGGGTTGCGTGGCGGGTGGATCAATTTCAGGCAGCAATGGCCAGCGGCCGATGATGTCGTAGCGGTATGGATCGCCGCCACCGATGGCGAGGCACAACGCGTCGATGGTCCACGCGACGGGCGGTTCGAGCACGATCTTGTCCAGCGTATCGCGCGCGCAATAGCTCAAGGTCATGTGCGGCGTCACGCCGGTGGCGATGCGATCGAATCCAGCGTCGCAAAGGCGGCCACGAACCTCCTGCAACAAGGCGGCAAACGCTTTCGGCACGCCACGCGCGCGCATTGTCCAATGGATCCGGCCTGGCATGTCGCCCGATCCATCGATGCGGTTGAAATGCAGCGTGCACGCGGATGCGGAAACGGCCGAGCCAACCTGCAGCAGCGCAGCGCGTTCTTCCTCGGTCGGCGAAAAAATGCGCTCGGAAAACGACTGATGCCAATTCGCCGGTGCAAACAGGGCGCTTCGCAGATGTTTGTCCACCCCAAGCCGCGCCAGCCGAACGAGCGTGTCATCCACCCATGCCGGCGGAGGCATGGCCAAGAAGAACAAACGCGGCCCCGCAATCCGACTCATGCCGCCGCGTTCGATGCGAGAAAGTCTTGCGCGAAGCGTTGCAGCACGCCGCCGGCCTCATAGATCGAGACTTCCTCGTCGGAGTCGAGGCGGCAGCGCACCGGGACCTCGAAAGTCTCACCGTTGCGCCGGTGCACGACGAGGCTGAGCACGCCGCCCGGCGTCGGTTGGCCAACGACGTCGAAGATCTCGGTGCCGTCGATGCCCAGCGTCGTGCGGTTCGTGCCCGGCTTGAACTCGAGCGGCAGCACGCCCATCCCAATCAGGTTCGTGCGGTGGATCCGCTCGAACCCTTCGGCGACGATCGCCTCGACGCCCGCGAGCCGCACGCCCTTCGCCGCCCAGTCGCGCGACGAGCCCTGGCCGTAGTCGGCGCCGGCGATCACGATCAGCGGCTGCTTGCGATCCATGTACGTCTCGATCGCCTCCCACATCCGCATGACCTTGCCCTCCGGCTCGACACGCGCGAGCGAGCCCTTCTTCACCGCGCCGTCGACAACTGCCATCTCGTTGATGAGCGTCGGGTTCGCGAAAGTCGCGCGCTGCGCGGTCAGGTGGTCTCCCCGGTGTGTCGCATACGAGTTGAAGTCTTCTTCCGGCAAGCCCATCTTCGTCAGGTATTCGCCGGCCGCGCTGTTCGCGAGGATCGCGTTCGACGGCGACAGGTGATCGGTCGTGATGTTGTCGCCGAGCACCGCAAGCGGACGCATGCCCTTCAGTGTGCGCTCACCGGCCAGCGCACCCTCCCAGTACGGCGGACGACGGATGTACGTGCTCTGCGCCCGCCAGTCGTACAGCGGCGCCGCGCGCTCGCCCGCGCCGGCGGGGCGCGCGAACATCGGTTCGTAGACCCTGCGGAACTGTTCGGGCTTCACGCTAGTCGCGACGATCGCATCGATCTCCTCGTCGGTCGGCCAGATGTCCTTCAGCGTGACCGGCTTGCCGTCCTGGTCGTGACCGAGCACATCCTTCTCGATGTCGAAGCGGATCGTACCGGCGATCGCATACGCGACGACGAGCGGCGGCGATGCGAGAAACGCCTGCTTCGCATACGGATGGATGCGGCCGTCGAAGTTGCGGTTGCCGGACAGCACGGCTGTCGCGTACAGGTCGCGCTCGACGATCTCCTGTTGAATCTTCGGGTCGAGCGCACCCGACATCCCGTTGCAGGTCGTGCACGCGAACGCGACGATGCCGAAGCCGAGCTTCTCGAGTTCGGGCAGCAGGTTCGCTTCTTCCAGATATAGCCGGACCGCCTTCGAGCCAGGCGCGAGCGAGCTCTTCACCCACGGCTTGCGCACGAGGCCCTTCGCATTCGCGTTGCGCGCGAGCAGGCCAGCCGCGATCACGTTGCGCGGGTTGCTGGTGTTCGTGCAGCTGGTGATCGCCGCGATGATCACCGCGCCGTCGGGCATCTCGCCCGCTTTCTCTTCCCACTGGCCGGCGATCCCTCGCGCGGCGAGATCGGACGTCGGCAGCCGCTTGTGCGGGTTCGATGGGCCAGCCATGTTGCGCACGACGCTCGACAGGTCGAACGTCAGCGTGCGCTCGTATTGCGCGTTGCTCAGCGTATCGGCCCACAGGCCGGCCGCCTTCGCGTAGGTCTCGACCAGTTTCACCTGCTCGTCGCTGCGGCCCGTGAGGCGCAGGTAGTCGGTCGTCTGGCCGTCGATGAAGAACATCGCAGCCGTTGCACCGTATTCGGGCGCCATGTTCGAGATCGTCGCGCGATCGCCGAGCGTGAGGCTCGCCGCACCTTCACCGCGGAATTCCAGGTAAGCGCCGACCACCTTTTCCTTGCGCAGAAATTCGGTGAGCGCCAGCACGATGTCGGTGGCGGTGATGCCGGGCTGGCGCCTGCCGGTGAGCTCGACGCCGACGATGTCCGGCAGGCGCATCCACGACGCGCGGCCGAGCATCACGTTCTCGGCTTCCAGGCCACCGACGCCGATGGCAATCACACCGAGCGCGTCTACGTGCGGCGTGTGGCTGTCGGTGCCCACGCAGGTATCCGGATACGCGACACCATCCTGCACCTGGATCACCGGCGACATCTTCTCCAGGTTGATCTGGTGCATGATGCCGTTACCCGGCGGGATCACGTCGACGTTCTCGAATGCCTTCTTGGTCCACTCGATGAAGTGGAAGCGATCCTCGTTGCGGCGATCCTCGATCGCGCGGTTCTTGGCGAACGCGTCCGGGTCGAAGCCGCCGCACTCCACCGCCAACGAATGGTCGACGATCAGCTGCACCGGCACCACGGGATTCACCTTGGCCGGGTCGCCGCCGCGGTCGGCGATCGCATCGCGCAAGCCGGCCAGGTCGACCAGGGCCGTCTGGCCGAGGATGTCATGGCACACCACGCGCGCCGGGAACCATGGGAAATCGCGATCGCGCCTGCGCTCGATGATCTGCTTGAGCGACTCGGCGAGGATCGCCGGATCGCAACGGCGCACCAGGTTTTCGGCGAGCACGCGCGAGGTATACGGCAGGGTGTCGTAGGCGCCCGGCTGGATCGCCTCCACGGCGGCGCGCGCATCGAAGTAATCCAGCGACGTGCCGGGAAGGGATTGACGGTAGACAGTATTCATAGGAATTCAGGAACCCTGGGGAGAAACGCCCGACTGACGTGTTTACCGTACATTTTAGCGGGTGGAGGCCTCTTCCTTAAGAGCCTGCTCACGATCTCCCCGCAGCCAGCGTTGCTTCGCCGTGGCTGTCAGACGGTAGTACGTGGCGCAGCACCCGCCTGACAGACAGATCAAGCCGCGCGCTGCCGCATGGCGGCCACGGCAACGCACCCGAAGAGTCGGGTCTGTTTGCCTGCATGGCGTCATCGCTCCGTCATGGACAGGCGTCCACTTCTTCGTTCCTCCTTGGCGTGCGCGCAAACAGCTCCCGGCGCAGGCCATGGGGAGATCGTGAGCAGCCTCCAAAGGTTATGGTTTGACGGCCATGCATGACGGCATCGACAATGGATGCGTACTGATCCCAAAAGGGAGTAGTTCCGGACACCGTTTCTTCGGGTGTCCTTGCAGCGGTCGTCATCACGAGCGGAGCACCGCTCCGGTCGCTGCAGCGGCTCTGCCGCGAACGAGACTTTTGCAGTCATGACGGACCGCGCGTGTCCGTCGTCACTGCATTTGTCCTACGCGCAGGAACCGACACATGGCACCCACCAGCTTCCTCTCCGGCCTGATGGCCATCGTCCTGCTCGACCTGGTTCTGGCCGGCGACAACGCCATCGTGATCGCACTGGCCGCTCGCAACCTGCCAGGAACGCTGCGGAAGCGTGCGGTGCTCTGGGGTACGGTCGGTGCCGTGGCGGTGCGCATCGTGCTCAGCGCCTTGCTGATCTGGCTGCTGAGATTGCCTGGCTTGATGCTGCTGGGCGGCGTACTGCTGTTGCCGATCGCCTGGAAATTGCTGAAGCAGAACGACGCTGCGCATGAAGTTTCCGCCGCTGACGGTTTCTGGTCGGCGCTGCGTACCATCATCGTCGCCGACGCGCTGATGGGCGTGGACAATGTGCTGGCGATCGCCGGCGCATCGCACGGCAACCTGCCTCTGCTCACGCTGGGCCTGCTGATCAGCGTGCCCCTGGTGGTATGGGGCTCGACCCTGATCCTCAGGCTGATCGAGCGCTTCCCAGTCATCGTCTACCTAGGCGCCGGCACGATCACCTGGACGGCTGTCCGCATGATCGCGCACGACCATCTGCTGCATGAGCTCTTCGATGCGCACCACGGCCTGACGCACGCGCTTGGGTTGCTGGTGGCCGTGTGCGTCTGCGCCGTCGGATGGTGGCGGCGACACCGGCGACCGCCGGTCGACTGAGACCGCCATGTCCGACGCACGACAATCGCCCTCCTCGTCCAACGGCCTTAGGCACAGACGGTCATGGCGGGTCGGGTGACTTCGGGTCACAAATCAAAATGTCATCGGCACACGCACCGTCACCAGCACGTCGGGCGTGTCGTGGGTGACGCCAGCGGCCAGCGTGAAGTTGACCGTGCGGGTCGGACTCAGTCGATAAGCGCCGCCGATCAGCAACTGCCCCAGCCAGACCTTGGTCGAGCCGGGCACCGTCTGGCCCATCTCCTTGGTGACACCGATGATGCTCTGGTCGTAACCGATGCTGAGCGTGGCCTTGTCGTTCAGGGCGAAACCCATGCCAAGGCTCGCGTCGCCGACATTGCCGACTCTCACAGTGCCCAGGTATTGCCTGCCTAGCACCAGGTCTTCCCACACGCCGTGCCGCTCGAAGTTGTACAGGTAGCTCAGGTTGCCGAAGAACACCACCGGGTCGGAGGGCAGCAGCCAGGTCATGCCGGGCTGTGCGGAATAGAAGCCGGAACCGGTGGGCAGTTGCAGCGGAAGTCCGGTACCGGTGACGTTCTCCACGCAACGCGTCACGCAGTCGGTGGTCACGTCGAACGGATCCGTGCCGGTGCGCGACTTGAAGCGGAACCACCCGATGAAATACGGCTTGTCCGCGCCGCCGTCGTTGAACTGGTAGCGCGCGGTGGCCTCGATATCGCCCAGACCGCTGCCACTCGAACTCAGCACGTTGTTGGTCGCCGTCCCTGTGAAGATCTCACGACTGACGATGTTGCTGCCCGTCCACACGTAAGGCACGCGCAATTCCAGCTCGAGGCGATTGGTGATGCCATAGCGTGCGGTGAGCGTGGTCGTCTGAGTGGTGGTCCGCACGGTACGTACGTCGATGAGACCGATAAGGATGGCCGGAATGACGGTGTAACCGACCAGATCGACCTGGCTGGCGGAGGAATAGCCGAACTGGTAGGAGGGCTCGATGACAAGCTTGCCCTTGGGAGTCAGCACGCCCGGCTGATTGGAGATCGGCGCGACTTCCGGCGGACGGGCGTCCTTCGGCGGCGCCACCCCGACCGGCTGCTGTGCGGCAGCGACCGACTGCATGGCATCAGGCGCCGGCATCGGCTCGGTCGATGCACTGGTGCCAGAGGCACCCAGGTTGCCGCCACGCTGCTGCTCCAGCTCCTGCACGCCTACTGCGTGACGCAAGGCCCGGTAATCGGACTGCTGCTGCGCGAGCTCCTTGCGCATCGCCCCCAGTTGCACCAACTGCGCATCGATCTGCTGGCGCAGCGCATTGATGCGTTCGTCCTGCTCCTGCAACTGCTTGCGTATCGCCGCGGAAGATGCCGATGCGTCGCCGGATGCCGGAGTGGCTGGTGCCGGCCCCTCTTGTGCCCCAGCCCAGCCGCCGAGGAAAAGGAATCCGGCACAACCCGCCGAACACACCCATCGCGACCTTTTGCGATCCATGTCAGCTCCTTGCGAAACCGAGATGTAGGAGATTGGTGCCCACCGCAGGAGTTGGCATCTGAGCGGGCGCTCAATGCCCGAGCGACAGCATCTGTGCCGACTGCAGGGTGCTCTGCAGATTCATGTTGCGCAGGATCTGCAAGGTATTCAGCGAAATGTTGAGCGTGGTGAGCGTGCGGATGGACTGGTTGTTCAACGAATTCTGGATGACCGTCGCCAGGCCGCCGTTCAATCCAGGCAGGGAGACTGTCGCTACGCCATTCGATGCGCCCGCGTTCGTTGACGATATGCTGGCCAGCGGCACCGAAGACGCCTGCGTCACCGAAACCGGAGTGTTCGTGTTACCCGATGCACCTTGAACCGAGGTGGTCGCAACAGCCCCCTGTCCCGTTGCAACAGCACCCTGTCCCGTCGAAGCCGGCGAGCTGCCTGATGCACCCTGGCCCAGCATCGTCGCGACATCGTCGCGCACCGCCGCGGACGAGTCGGCACTGTTGCCCGGCCCGTTCTGGACCACCACATTGAGGTTGCTGAGCGCGGTTGCCAAGGCCACTGCCTGCTGCTGGGTGATCTGGGCGATGTCCGGGATATTGATGTCGGTGGAGGTCACCAGCTTGCCGTTGATGTAGGTGACCTGTTCGATACCGAGTGACGCCTGCAGGTCGTTGCCTAGATCGAAACCACCGCGTACCGAGTCGAGCCCCGCGTCGTCCACCGGCGCGCCGAAGTCGGAGCCGCCCTCCCGCCGGTCGGCAGGTGCCACGCTCTGGCTCGCATTCGCGTCGGCCGGGAGCAGCGCCCTGGCGTCCGGATCCGCGGGCGCCGTCCCTGTCATCGCATGCACGATCCCTGTGCCACCGAACAGGCACAGCGGCAATGTGATGCGTACCGCGCGCAAGAGCTTTTTCATTTCGATCACCTCAGTACTGGCCAGGCCCGAACTTGGGCATGGTGAGGTAGTACAGCGGGCGCCGATCGACGCCTGCCGTCAGCGGCGCGTACGGTGCGGCCTTCCAATCGTCGACCGTGTTGAACTGGGCAAAATCGCGCCGGTTATAGATGACGAACAGCAATTTGTTCTTCCACAGCTGGTCGAAGCGATCGCGTGGAATCGTGCGTGTGCCCAAGGCGGGATCGCCGATCAGCACGCGTCCGTAGGCCAGCCCCTTGATCACCACGAAGTGGTGGTACTTCTTCTCTTCGATCAGCACGATTGCCGGGAGGTGCTCCTCCTGCAGCTTTTCCAGCGACGCGTGGAAGCCGTCGGCCTGGAAACCGTTGGCCGCCAGAAAACGCTTGATGTCCAGCAGCGAGAACCCTTCCTTGTTGATCTTGGCGCGGTCGCCATGTACGTACATCTGCTCGAAGGCGGTCTGCTCACTGACCGGATAGCCGTACTGATAGGTCAGCAAGGTCGCCACGGCCGCGGAGCCGCAGCTGAAATCGTATTTCTGCCGGATGGTGTTCCTGAATTTGGCTTCCTTGAGCGTGGTCAGATGCAGCACAACGGCCTGTTGCGAGCTGTTGTTGATCAGTGCCGATGCGGCCTGCAGGCTGACGGGATTCGCCACGGCAGCCAGGATCGCCAGCACTGGCAGCCACCTCTTCATGGCTTGAACTGCACGTTGACGATGACGCCGTTCTGGATCAGCACGTTGTTGCCGGTGTTCTGGATGACCGTCGGCAAACCCGTTGCGCCGCTGAACGAATTGGCGCTGATCACATTCGATCCGGTGTTCACCTTCGTCGCGCTGTTGTTCGACACCGTGCCGCTGAGGTTCTGGTTGTTGCGAACGCTGGTACCGCCGCTGTAGCGATCCAGCGTCTCGGCACTCACTGCCTGCCCCAATCCGCCGACATAGACGGGAGGCGACGTCGCGGCTGTTTGCGGTTGCTGGCCAGCGTGATTCGGCGCGGTCGCAGCCACCGTCCACGCGGGCGTTCCCGCAAGCCCCAGCAGCAACGCTCCAAGCGAAGCTCTCATCAAAGGCATGACACCGCTCCTCAAGCGCTCTGCGCGTCGAAAACGACGCAAGTGCCGATCGCCCACGGCGATCGGCCAACACCAGCGACACGATGGGGCGATGCGCGCCCCATCGTGTCGGGTGATCGTCGCTCAGTGACCTACGCTCAGGTTGGCCTGGACAGTCACGCCTTGCTGGATCAACGACGCCGCACCGCTGTTCTGGGCGATCGTCGTGATGCCCGCCGCGCCCTCCGCGGCGTTGTTCATGCTGTTAGCCATGTCGAAGGAGCCAGCATCCGCGGCAGCCGTACCGCCATTGCCACCGTTGCCGGCCGCACCGCCACTGCCGTTGCCGCCCGTGCTCATGCCACCGGCGCCACCGGCGCCACCGTGGCCGCCAGCACTCGCGGCGTAGCCGCTGGAGCCGCCCATCGACGAGCTGTCGCCGCTGGTCGAAGTCGCCGCACCGGCCTTGTTGCTGCCGCCATCCGCACTACCGGCACCGCCCTTGGCGCCGTCTGTCCCGGCGTGATTGTCGGCATTGGCCGTGGCATTGCCGCCAGCGCCCCAGCCATTGGCGCCAAACGCGCCACTACCGGCTGCCGAATCGCCGCTGCTCGAACCTGAGCCGCCTGCGAAGCCGCTGTGCGCGGAGGAATTCCCACCGTCGCCGCCCGATCCGCCGTTGGCATTGCCGCCACGGCCGCCACTGCCGCTGCCACCATTGCCGCCGCGTGCACCATTCGCGTTGCCGAGGTTATCGGCGCTGTTGCCGATACCGAATACCTTGACGTTGCTCACGGCTCCTTCAAGATCGGTGTTGGCAACCGCGATGCTCTTGTTGAATGCATCGCTGACCGAAGCGCTGGCCATTCCACCGTTGTCCGCCGCCGCCGTTCCGAAACCGGAACTTTGGACATCGCTCAGGCTCAGGTTCTTGGTGACGGTCTTGGTGTTGGTGCTCGAGTTGGTGTTGGTATTGCCCGAATGATTGACCGAGCTGTTGTTGTGCTCGTTCGACGAGTTGTTGTTGTGCTGGTTGGAATTGTTGTTAGCCATGGCCGGGAGGGCTAGTCCCAAGCCAAGCGCCAGTGCCGTGAAAAGAAGTGTCTTGCGCATATGGATTTCTCCCGGAATGCCGAATTGACCCCCTGCTTTTTTGCATTGCTTGTTCAGCAAGCTTTCATGACTGGCAAACTGCATGCCAGCCGCCAGGCACCCGGCAATCCGAAAACAAAGCCCTACCAATCAATCAATTGGAGAAAGGCTTTCCGCCTCGCCCCCGCATAATGGGGGCGTAACGGATTCCGGGTGATGCATTTCTGATACACCCTTCTCGGCCGCTCCCGATTCGAGCCGGCCATCACATGCCAATTACAATTAAATATCAATTAGTTACACGAAAATCGATCAATTATTCAAGACTGTATCGTTGCTGTTACAACCACCACGGCTGCGAAACACCCGCTAAAGGCCGGCTTTCGCATCTCCCAAAGGAAAGGGGCCTTGCGGCCCCTTTCCTTATTATTTGCGTTGGTCTACCGGCGCATCAGCGCTTGTCGATTGGCATGTAGGCCAGGTCTTCCGGGCCGGTGTAATTGGCGCTGGGGCGGATGATCTTGCCGTCCTCGCGTTGCTCGATCACGTGTGCACTCCAGCCGGAGGTGCGTGCGATCACGAACAACGGCGTGAACATCGCCGTGGGCACGCCCATCATGTGGTAGGCGCTGGCCGAGTACCAATCGAGGTTGGGGAACATCTTCTTGATTTCCCACATCACCTTCTCGATGCGCTCGGACACGTCAAACAAGGTCGGGTTGCCGCCTTCGGTGCAGAGCTTGCGCGAGATTTCCTTGATGATCACGTTGCGCGGATCGGACACCGTGTACACCGGATGGCCGAAGCCGATCACGATTTCCTTGCGCTCGACGCGGGCGCGGATGTCGGCCTCCGCATCGCTGGCGTTGCGATAGCGCGCGATGATCTCCATCGCCACTTCGTTCGCGCCGCCGTGCTTGGGGCCGCGCAGCGCGCCGATGGCGCCGGTGATGGCGGAATACATGTCCGAACCGGTACCTGCGATCACGCGGGCGGTGAAGGTGCTGGCGTTGAATTCATGCTCCGCGTAAAGCACCAGCGACTTGTCCAGCGCGTTCGCATGCAGTTCGCTGGGTGCCTTGCCGTGCAGCACGTGCAGGAAGTGCGCGGCGATCGTCTCGTCGTCGGTCTGAGTCTCTACCCGCTTGCCGTTGTGGCTGAAGTGGTACCAGTACAGCAGCATGGAGCCGAAGCTGGCCATCAGGCGATCGGCGATGTCGCGCGCGCCGGTGACGTTGTGGTCGTCCTTCTCCGGCAGCACCGTGCCCAGTGCCGAGCAGCCGGTGCGCATCACGTCCATCGGATGGGTGGCGGCGGGCAAC
Source organism: Rhodanobacter sp. 7MK24 (assembly GCF_014842995.1). Lineage (GTDB taxonomy): Bacteria > Pseudomonadota > Gammaproteobacteria > Xanthomonadales > Rhodanobacteraceae > Rhodanobacter_A. The sequence continues at coordinate 37,211 of NZ_JACYXL010000017.1, read as the reverse complement.
AGTTCCAGTGCTGCCTTCACCGGCGCCGGCAGGCCGCGCAGGCGCTTGAGCTTGGCCCTGTAGTTCTGCAGCTCCGTCCAGTTCGGCAACACGCCGTGCACCAGCAGATAGGCCACTTCCTCGAAGCAGCCCTTGGTGGCCAGGTCGTGGATGTCGTAGCCGCGGTAGTGCAGGTCGTTGCCGCTGCGGCCCACCGTGCACAGCGCGGTGTTGCCGGCGGCTACGCCGGACAGCGCCACGGACTTCTTGGCCTTGGGAAGGACTTGCTCGCTCATCGGGTGTCTCCTGTGATGCAGGGAAGTTCGAACGGTGAAACGAAATTTCTGTAGAAGCGCACCCTGTGCGCGATTGCCTCACGCTTCGATCAAGGCAAAAGACAGTCGCGCACAGGGTGCGCTCCTACATGGTTGGCGTCAGCCCTTCTGGGCGAACAGCGCGTCGAGCTTGTCTTCGTAGGTGTGGTAGCCCAGGAAGTCGTACAACTCCTCGCGCGTCTGCAAGGTGTCGATGATGTTCTTCTGGGTGCCCTCGCGGCGCACCGTCTCGTAGAAATTCAGCGCGGCCTTGTTCATGGCGCGGTAGGCGCCGCAGCAGTACAGCGCGATGTCCACGTTGGCATCTTTGAGTTCCGCTGTGGTGAAGAACGGCGTGGAGCCAAACTCGGTAAGGTTGGCGAGGATGGGCACCTTTACCGCGGCCTTGAACTTCCGGTAATCGTCCAGCGTCTTCATCGCTTCGGGAAAGATCATGTCAGCGCCAGCCTCGACGTAGGCGCAGGCGCGGTCGATGGCGGCATCGATGCCCTCCACTGCCGCGGCGTCCGTACGTGCCATCAGCACGAAGCCCGCATCGGTCTTCGCATCCACCGCAGCCTTCACGCGATCGACCATCTCGCCCTTCGATACCACTTCCTTGCCGGGACGATGGCCACAACGCTTCTGGCCGACCTGATCCTCCATGTGCACCGCAGCGACGCCGATGCGCTCGAAGTTGCGAATGGTGCGCGCGATGTTGAAGGCGCCGCCCCAGCCGGTGTCGATGTCCACCAGCAACGGCAATCCGGTGGCGTCCACGATGCGGCGCGCGTCGGTAAGCACGTCTTCCATGGTGGAGATGCCGAGGTCGGGCATGCCCAGCGAGTTGGCGGCCACGCCGCCACCGGAGAGGTACAACGCCTTGTAGCCGACACGCTTGGCCATCAGGCCGGCATAGGCGGTGATGGCGCCCATGACCTGCAGCGGGGAGTCGGCGGCGAGCGCGGCGCGGAAGCGGGCGCCTGCGGTGGCTGATTGAGTCATATGGCCTCCGTCAAAACGCTCATTTTAGCCCACGCCTCCCCTGCAGCTCTTGCTGCAGCACAGCGATCCGCCCGCCAGCCATAGCCACGAACGATGATGTCCATGCCAACAATCAATTGGACGAATCGTATCAGCAGCCTAGAATGGACCCCATCGACTCACTCAACCACCCGCAACGGAGACCACGAAATGTCTTTGATCAATACCGAAGTGAAGCCGTTCAAGGCGCAGGCGCTCAAGGCCGGCAAGTTCATCGAAGTGAGCGAGGCCAGCCTCAAGGGCAAGTGGTCCGTGGTGTTCTTCTACCCCGCCGACTTCACCTTTGTCTGCCCGACCGAGCTGGAAGATCTCGCCGACAACTACGCCGAGTTCCAGAAGCTGGGCGTGGAGATCTACAGCGTCTCGACCGATACGCACTTCTCGCACAAGGCATGGCACGACACCTCGGACGCAGTGAAGAAGATCGGCTACACCATGGTTGGCGATCCCACCCACGTGATCAGCCGCAACTTCGAGGTGCTGATCGAGGAAGCCGGCCTGGCTGATCGCGGCACCTTCGTGGTCGATCCGGACGGCAAGATCCAGATCGTCGAGATCACCGCCGGCGGCATCGGCCGCGACGCCAAGGAACTGCTGCGCAAGGTGAAGGCTGCGCAGTACGTCGCCAGCCACCCGGGCGAGGTGTGCCCGGCCAAGTGGAAGGAAGGCGAAAAGACCCTGGCCCCCTCGTTGGACCTGGTCGGCAAGATCTGATCGCGATACCGCCGCACGCCGTACCGGAACCGGGCGCAGGCCGCCCGGTTCCACCCTCCCCAGGATGCTTGTGCCAGCGGCTTGCGCCCGGCATCGCTCCCCGCCTGCCGTCCCCTCCCCGCTGACGCAGGCCGCTTTCACAAGCGTTCCTTTCCGATTCGATTTCCCGCATCCACGCAGGAGTGTTCGCCATGCTCGACGAAGCCATCAAGGCCCAGCTGAAGGGCTACCTGGAGAGGCTCACCCAGCCGATCGAACTGGTCGCGGCGCTGGACGAAGGCGCGAAGTCGCGCGAACTGGAGGAGCTGCTGGCGGAGATCGCCGCGATGAGCGACAAGATCGCCCTGCGTCGCGACGACAGCGAGCCGCGCAAGCCCTCGTTCGCAATCAATCGCCTGGGTACCGACATCGGCGTGCGCTTCGCCGGCATCCCGTTGGGCCACGAATTCACCTCGCTGGTGCTGGCGCTGCTGCAGGTGGGTGGTCATCCGTCCAAGGCCGCCGAGGAAACCATCGCGCAGGTGCAGAACCTGGAAGGCGAGTTCCGCTTCGAAACCTACTTCTCGCTGTCCTGCCAGAACTGCCCGGACGTCGTGCAGGCGCTCAACCTGATGAGCGTGCTGAATCCCAACATCAAGCACGTCGCCATCGACGGTGCGCTGTACCAGGACGAAGTGGATCGTCGTCAGATCATGTCGGTGCCCACCGTGTATTTGAACGGCGAAGTGTTCGACCAGGGCCGCATGAGCCTGGAACAGATCGTGGCCAGGCTGGATACCGGCGCCACCGCGCGCGCCGCCGAAACGATCAAGACCAAGGATGCCTTCGACGTACTGGTGGTCGGCGGCGGCCCGGCCGGCGCGGCGGCGGCGATCTATGCCGCGCGCAAGGGCATACGCACCGGCATCGCCGCCGAGCGTTTCGGCGGCCAGGTGCTGGACACCATGGCCATCGAGAACTTCATCTCGGTCGACTACACCGAAGGCCCCAAACTGGGCGCCGCCCTCGAACAGCACGTCCGTAACTACGACGTCGACATCATGAATCTGCAGCGCGCGAGCAGGCTTGTGCCGGCCAACGAATCGGCCAGTGGCCTGATCGAGATCGCTTTGGAAAACGGCGCCAGCCTGAAGGCGAAATCGGTGGTGCTCTCCACCGGCGCGCGCTGGCGGCAGATGGGCGTGCCCGGCGAGAACGAATACCGCAACAAGGGCGTGGCCTACTGCCCGCACTGCGACGGCCCGTTGTTCAAGGGCAAGCGCGTGGCGGTGATCGGCGGCGGCAACTCCGGCGTGGAGGCAGCCATCGACCTGGCCGGCATCGTGGCCCATGTCACCCTGGTCGAGTTCGACGGCAAGCTGCGCGCCGACGAGGTGTTGCAGCGCAAGTTGCGCAGCCTGCCGAACGTGGACGTGATCGTCAGCGCGCAAAGCACCGAAGTGCTGGGCGACGGTCAGAGAGTCAGCGGTCTGGTCTACAAGGACCGCAGCGACAGCAGCATGCACAGCCTTTCGCTGGAAGGCATCTTCGTGCAGATCGGCCTGCTGCCGAACACGGAATGGCTGAAGGACACGCTGGAACTCAGCCCTCGCGGCGAGATCGTGATCGACGCGCGCGGCCAGACCTCGCTGCCCGGCGTGTTCGCCGCCGGCGACGCCACCACGGTGCCGTACAAGCAGATCGTGATCGCGATGGGGGCGGGCTCCACCGCCGCGCTGGGTGCATTCGACCATCTGATCCGCTCGTCGGCACCGGCGGCCGAGACTGCTGCAGCCTGACGGCTCTTGATTGAGCCCCTCTCCCTACGGGAGATGAGTTGGGGTACGGGTTTGGGCAGAGCAAAGCGTTGTGCTCCGCCCGCACCCCTCACCCGCCTAGATTCGCGCCATCCTTGACGCCCTCCCCTGCGGGGCCAGCGTCGACGTTGCGCAGGCGCTTCAGCGCCTGCAGGTCGGCACCCTCTCCCGAAGGGAGAGGGATTCCCTCATGTACACCAACGATTATCTGAACGGTACCGCCTCAACTTCCCTGGTCCGGCCCGCGCTCCAGCGCCTTGCGGATTTCCTCCAGTGCCGCCGGATCGTCCAGCGTGGAGAGATCGCCCGGGTCGCGCTGTTCGGCCAGTGCCTGCAGCGAACGCCGCAACAGTTTGCCTGAGCGCGTCTTGGGCAGCGCATTGACCACGTACACCCGCGCCGGCTTCGCCACGCTGCCGAGCTGGTCCACCACGCGCTGCTGCATGCCGCGCGCAACTTCGGCGACGCTCGCACCTGTCTCTTGCTTCAACGTGGCGAACACTACCGGCACCTGGCCTTTCAATTCGTCGCGTACGCCGATCACCGCCGTCTCGGCCACGGCGGGGTGGCCAGCGACGGATTCCTCGATCTCGCGCGTACCCAGCCGGTGTCCCGCCACGTTGATCACGTCATCGGTGCGACCGAGGATGAAGGTGTAGCCGTCCGCATCACGGATCGCCCAATCCAGCGAGCTGTACAGCAACTCGCGGAAATGGCTGAAGTAGCTGTGCACATAGCGATCGTCATCGCGCCAGACGGTGCTGAGGCAGCCCGGTGGCAGCGGCGGTTCGAGCACCAATACGCCCTTGCTGCCTGTCGGCACTTCTCTGCCACTGTTCTCATCGACCACCTTCATGCGGTATCCGGGCGCAGGCAGGCCGGGCGAACCCGGCTTGGCTGGCTTCAGGTCCAGACCCGGCATCAAGGTGATCGCCGGCCAGCCGGTTTCGGTCTGCCAGTAGTTGTCGATCACCGGCACGCCAAGTTCGGTGTTGATCCATTGCGAGGTGGGTTCGTCCAGCGGCTCGCCGGCGAGGAACAGCCACTTCAGCGTCGACAGATCGTGCGATTGCAGCCAGCCCGCATCCTGTTTCTTCAGCACCCGGATCGCGGTGGGCGAGGAGAACATGCTGCGCACGCCATATTTTTCGCACAGCCCCCACCACACGCCAGGGTCGGGCCGGGTAGGCAGGCCTTCATAGAGCAGCGACGTGGCGCCGCCGATCAGCGGGCCGTAGACGTTGTAGGAATGCCCCACCGCCCAACCCACATCGGAGGTCGAGAACATCACCTGCCCCGGCGCGATGTCGAAAATGCAGCGGATCGACATCGCCATCGCCACCGCATAGCCGCCTGTATCGCGCTGCACGCCCTTGGGCTTGCCCGTGGTGCCCGAGGTGTAGAGCAGGTAGCTCGGCTCGTTCGATTCCAGCCATGCCACCGGCACCTCGGCACCCTCGTGCCGCACACGCAGTTCGGCGTAATCCACATCGCGACCTGGCGTCAGGTTCATCTGCGTATCGAGCCCGCGATCTACCACCAGTACGCTGGGCGGTGGCGCCGAGGCCTCGTTCAGCGCGGCGTCCACCAGCGGCTTGTAGGGAATCATCTTGCCCGCGCGCATGCCGGCATCGGCGCAGACCAGCAGCTTCGGCTGCGCATCGTCGATGCGCAATGCGAGGTTGTGCGCCGCGAAGCCACCAAATACCACCGAATGGATCGCGCCGATGCGTGCGCAGGCCAGCATCGCGAATACCGCCTCGGCGATGTTCGGCAGATAGATCACCACGCGGTCGCCACGCCGCACATTCAGCGCTTGCAGTGTCGCTGCAAAAACATTCACCTCGCGATGCAGCTCGCGATAGCTGTACTCGTGCGTGATGCCTGTCTCGCCGGATACGGCTACCAGCGCCAGTTGGTCGGCGCGCTCGGCAAGATGCCGGTCCACCGCGTTGTAGCAGAGGTTGGTGGTGCCGCCCACGAACCAGCGGCGGAACGGCGGGTTGGAATGATCAAGGATCCGCTGCGGCGGAACCTCCCAGTGGATGCGCCGCGCCTGCTCGGCCCAGAACAATTCCGGTTGCTCGACCGATTGCCGGTAGAACGACTCGTAATTCATGTCCCCTCCCAAGCCTGCTTCACTCAAGCCTAGACCGGCAAGGTCACCACGACATCGCGACCATGGTCGCAGGTGTCCCGGCGCTGGCATCGTCGAACCATTGGCGCAGACGCCATAGCCTCGTCCAATGACGCTCTATTAGCTCACGTCAGCGATGCGCGCATACGAAAGACCAACGCGTTGCGCGTCACAGACAAAACCGTCTGCTATAGATAAATGCACGTCGGCTCCGGAGAAATGCCCCGTAGCCGACCGAACGCATGCATCACTTGTTCATAGGTGCTCATCGACTTGCCACGGCCAGGGCAAATACTGCTACGCATGAACTGGACACGCTTCCCGGATCTCACACCATCGACGAGTATTTCCGCACCGTCAGCGACGTCGTCATGGATGACACGCAGCCGATGCCAGAAGCCGATAACGGCAAGTTCCTGGCGGAATGCATCTACCTGAATTCGGGTGACATGAATGTGCTGGTCCGAGGCAACACCACCACACGACAGCTCCGGACTACACGGACTGACGCGGTAATGGACATCGCCGGAGCCGTCCGGCAGGACATCCAGCGTGGTCAATTCACTCTTTTGAAAATTCGGTAGCAGGAACATCCTGTAATGCCCCCCTCTGCCATCCGACGCCAGGACTTCGGGTTGCTGCATCTGACGATGCAACTCAGGGCCAAGAAACATGCGGATGGGATCGAAACTGCGTGGCGCTTCGTCTGCCACCGCCAACCCAAGCCCCGTGAGCAAAAAGAAAGCTGCTCCCCTTGAGGGGAGCAGCTTGGTAAACACGCACATCGCGGTCCCGATGCGCGTAGGTCACTCACTTCTTCGCAAACAGATGCTCCACGCCTGCGCGCTCCTCGCGCAGTTCCTTGTTGGTGACGTCGATGCGCGCCTGCGAGAACGCGTTGATCGCCAGCCCCTGCACGATGGCGTACTTGCCGTCCTTCACCGTTACCGGGTAGCCGAAGATCACGCCGGGCTCGATGCCGTAGGAGCCGTCGGACGGGATGCCCATCGACACCCAGTCGCCCTCGGCCGTGCCCAGCGCCCAGGTGCGCATGTGGTCGATCGCGGCGGAAGCGGCGGAAGCCGCCGACGAGGCACCGCGCGCCTTGATGATGGCCGCGCCGCGCTGCTGCACGGTGGGGATGAAGTCGCCTTCGTACCAGGCCTGGTCGACCAGCGACAGCGCCGGCTTGCCGTCCACGGTGGCGTGGTGCAGGTCCGGGTACTGGGTGGAGCTGTGGTTGCCCCAGATCGTCATCTTCTTGACGTCGGTGTTGTGCTTGCCGGTCTTCTCGGCCAGCTGGCTCATGGCGCGGTTGTGGTCCAGGCGCACCATCGCGGTGAAGCACTTCGGATCCAGGCTCGGGGCGTTCTGCTGGGCGATCAGCGCATTGGTGTTGGCCGGATTGCCCACCACCAGCACCTTCACGTCGCGCTTGGCGTGATCGTTCAGCGCCTTGCCCTGCGGAGCGAAGATCGCGCCGTTGGCTTCCAGCAGATCCTTGCGCTCCATGCCCGGGCCGCGCGGACGGGCGCCGACCAGCAGCGCGTAGTCGACGTCCTTGAAGGCCACGTTGACGTCATCGGTGGCGACGACGCCGGCCAGGGTCGGGAACGCGCAGTCGTTGAGTTCCATCACCACGCCCTGCAATGCGGGCAGCGCCGGGGTGATTTCCAGCAGGTGCAGGATCACCGGCTGGTCGGGGCCCAGCATGTCGCCGGCGGCAATGCGGAACAGCAAGGCGTAGCCGATCTGGCCAGCGGCGCCGGTAACGGCAACTCGAACGGGGGCTTTCATGGACGATGACTCCTCAGGTGGGACTTGCAGTACATCTTTCGCGGAAGCGCCCCATGCGCGGTAGCTCACGGCTGGTCGCGCAAATGGCGCGCTTCCACAGGGTTTGGTCAGGCGAGTTCGGCGAAGAACTCCTGGATGCGTTCGATGCCGGGTTGCAGCTGCTCGAACGGACAGGTGTAGGAAATGCGCAGCGCACGCGGTTCGCCGAAGGCCGAACCCGGCACGCAGGCCACGCCCTTGGCGTCCAGCAGCGCGGCGCAGAATTCCACGTCGTTGGTGATCTTCGTGCCGGAATGGCTCTTGCCGAATGCCACGGAAATGTCCGGGAACGCGTAGAACGCGCCCTGCGGTCGCGGGCAGCTGACGCCCGGGATCGCGTTGAGCCCGTCCATCACGATGTCGCGCCGCCTGGCGAACTCGACGCACTTCTCGTGCGGGATATCCTGCGGGCCGCTGAGCGCGGCCACGGCGGCGGCGGTGATCACTTCCGGCACGCTGGTGATGTGGTTGGAATTGAGCGTGGTGATGGCCTTGGCCACGCTTTCGGGGCCGGCGATCAGGCCCACGCGCCAGCCCGGCATGCCATAGGTCTTGGAAACGGAATCGACAAAGACCAGGCGGTCCTTCAGCTCCGGCTTCGCGAACACGAAGTTGTGGTAGCCGATGCCGTCGAACACCATCGTGTTGTAGATGTCGTCCGTGATGATCCACGTATCGGGATGCTTCGCCAGCACGTCGGCCAGCGCGGCGATTTCCTCGCGCGTATAGACCATGCCCGTGGGGTTGGACGGGTTGTTGAACAGGAACACCTTGGGCTTGCGCGCCAGCGCGGCGTCGAGCTGCGACGGCGTGAGCTTGTAGTTCTGCGCCGGGCCGCAATGCAGCACGTTGACCTTCGCGCCCACGATGTCGGCGATGTCGTGGTAGGTGGTCCAGTACGGCGCGGCGAAGGCGATCTCGTCGCCCTCGTCCAGCATCGCCTCGGCCAGGTTGTACAGCACCTGCTTGGCGCCGATGCCCACCGAAAGGTTGGCATGACTGTATCCGCCGAAACCCAGGGCTTCGATGTGCCTGAGGAAGGCGTCCAGCAGCGCATCCGCGCCGCGGTTGCTGCCGTACTGGCCGCTGTCGTGCTTGAGCGCCTCGCGCGCGGCGGCATACACGTGTTCGCCGGGCAGGAAGTTCGGCACGCCGATGGAGAAGCTGATGATGTCGCGGCCGGCGGCCTTGAGCTGCTTCGCCTTGGTGGCGATGACCATGATCGCGCTGGGTTTGGCGCGGCCGACACGCTTGGCAAGCTGGGGCATGGCTTCCTCTGGATCGTGGGGAGGGGATCGTCGGATTTCGATGCAGCGAACCCTGCGATTTTAGCATGCGGCGCCGCATCAATCGCTTGCGGCAGGAATTCGTCCTATCGCCCTCGTCTGATCCTGCTGGCATGATGCCGGCGCCGCCAGACCAACCGGCGGTGGACAGCATCCGGCCTTTCCACTCGAAGATTCAGACTGCCTGAGGGGTAATGCGCATGTTCCATATCATATGGTCCATCATCGTCGGCTTCATCGTTGGCGTGATCGCACGCTGGATCGTGCCTGGTGCCGAGCACTACGGGTTCATCATGACCACCGTGGTGGGCATCGTGGGCTCGCTCATCGGCGGCTTCATTGCCACGCTGTTCAGCAAGCCGGAGCCTGGCTCGAAGTTCCACACCGCCGGGTTCCTCATGTCGATCGTCGGCGCGTGCATCCTGGTCTACCTGCTGCGCTTCGTCAGCGTCTGAGCACGCCACAAAGGAAAAGCGCGGCAGGCTGCCCTGCCGCGCTTTTTCATTTCCATCCTTATGAGGAGTGTGGCCACGGATGGCCGCCCGTGTGATCCATGCGATCAGGGACGATCGCAAAGATCACCCACCGTGTGCTGCGAGCAGCCGCTCGGCCAGGCCGCCCAGCGCTGAGAGATCGAAGCCGCCGCCTGCCGGGGCCTGGCCGTCGGGAGTGACGTGATCCACCGCATGCGGCAACACCTGCGCCAGTTGGCCGATCAACTGGCCCGGATCCACACCCAGCTTGCCTGCCGCGTCCTGCACCACCGAGCCCAGGCCACCGTTCTGCAGCGCCTGCCCCAGCTGCTCGGCCGACACCGGCTGGTTCGCGCCGTTGCCGATCCACGACTGCACTGCTTCGCCAAGACCATGCTGCTGCAAGGTGTTGGCCAGACCCTGCACGCCACCGGCCTGCTGGATCAACTGGCCGGCCACGTTGACCAGCGACGATGCACCGCCTGCCTCACCCTGACCACCGCCAAGCAAGCTGCTCAAATTGTCGAGTAGGGACACCGCTGATCTCCTTTCGTTGAGGTTTGATGAGGAGCCGGACAAAGACGCCGTGCCGGCGTGGAGCAAGAACGCGGGCACCCGGCGGGGGCCCACGCGTGGGGATCAGCCGCGCGCGTCCAGCGTCTCGTTCCATTCCTGCACACGGTCGGCCTTGGCAGCGAGCAGCGTGTCCACGTCGCCTTCCACCGTGACCTTTTCGATGGTGTCGTTCTGGCGGATCGCATCGACCACCTGCTGGTCGTTCGCATCCACCACTTCACCGAATACGCTGTGCTTGCCGTCGAGCCACGGCGTGGGGCCATGGGTGATGAAGAACTGGCTGCCATTGGTGCGTGGGCCGGCGTTGGCCATGGACAGCACTCCCGGCTTGTCGTGGCGCAGCGAGGGGTGGAACTCATCCTCGAAACGGTAGCCCGGGCCGCCGCGGCCGCTGCCCTCCGGGCAACCGCCCTGGACCATGAAGTCGGCGATCACGCGGTGGAACGACAGGCCGTCGTAGTAGCCGCGCTTTGCCAGGTTCACGAAGTTCGCCACGGTCAGCGGCGCCTTGTCGTCGTGCAGGTTCAGGCGGATCGGGCCGCGGTTGGTGTGCAGGGTGACTTGGATGGCCATGGCGTTCCTCGGCTGGGTTTCGGAATCGATGTGCCGCCGCGCGGCACGTGGGTCGCGAAGAATAGCGCAGGTCGGAAGCGCGAGCGGAATGCGGCCCAAGCGCGTATAATCCGCCAGTTCCCCTTACCGAAACCTGCGTGACGACCCCGCGTCGCCCGAGCCCCGCCCATGTCCATCGAAAACCTGCGCAACATCGCCATCGTCGCCCACGTCGACCATGGCAAGACCACTCTCGTCGACCAGCTGCTCAAGCAGTCCGGCACGCTCAACGAGCGCACCGTGCTGGCCGAACGCGTGATGGACAGCAACGACCAGGAAAAGGAGCGCGGTATCACCATCCTGGCGAAGAACACCGCCATCACCTGGGAAAACAAGAAGACCGGCACCAAGAACCGCATCAACATCGTCGACACCCCCGGACACGCCGACTTCGGCGGCGAGGTGGAGCGCGTGCTGTCGATGGTGGACACGGTGCTGATCCTGGTCGATGCGATGGACGGCCCGATGCCGCAGACGCGCTTCGTGACGCAGAAGGCGTTCGCGATGGGCTTCAGGCCGATCGTCGTCGTCAACAAGGTCGACCGTCCGGGCGCCCGTCCGGAGTGGGTGGTCGAACAGGTGTGGGATCTGTTCGAGAAGCTCGGCGCCAACGACGAGCAGATGGAATTCCCGATCGTCTACGCGTCGGCGCTGAACGGTTACGCCTCACTGGACGAGAACGCCCGCGAAGGCGACATGACCCCGTTGTACGAAGCGATCATGCAGCACGCGCCCAAGCCGGACGTCGATCCGGAAGGTCCGTTCCAGATGCGTATCAGCCAGTTGGACCACAACAACTTCGTCGGCGTCATCGGCATCGGCCGCATCCAGCGCGGCACCCTGAAGAAGGGCATGCCGGTCGCCGTGATCGATCGCCATGGCAAGAAGCGCCAGGGTAAGATCGGCCAGGTGCTGGGTTTCCTTGGTCTCGAGCGCATCGAGCAGGATTCCGCCGAAGCCGGCGACATCGTTGCCATCTCGGGCATCCCCGAGCTGACCATTTCCGACACCGTCACCTCGCTGGACGTGCCCGAAGCGCTGCCAGCGCTGAGCGTCGACGAGCCGATGATCAGCATGACCTTCCAGGTCAACAACTCGCCGTTCGTCGGCAACAAGGATCTGTCGGGCGGCAAGTTCCTCACCAGCCGCCAGCTGCGTGAGCGCCTGGATCGCGAGAAGGTCCACAACGTGGCATTGCGCGTGGAAGACGGTTCCGACGCCGACAAGTTCCTGGTCTCGGGCCGTGGCGAGCTGCATCTCTCGGTGCTGATTGAAAACATGCGCCGCGAAGGCTACGAGCTGGCCGTGTCGCGTCCGGAAGTGATCATCAAGGAGATCGACGGCCAGAAGATGGAGCCGATCGAGCAGTTGGTGGTCGACATCGAAGAGCAGCACCAGGGTGGCGTGATGGAGCGCCTGGGCATCCGCAAGGGCGACCTGAAGAACATGGTGTCGGACGGCAAGGGCCGCGTGCGCCTCGAGTACCTGATCCCGGCGCGCGGCCTGATCGGTTTCCAGAACCAGTTCAAGACCCTCACCCAGGGCTCCGGCCTGCTGTTCCACGTGTTCGACCATTACGGTCCGTACACGCCGGTCGCGATCGCCAAGCGCCTCAACGGCGTGATGATCGCCAACGCCGCCGGCACCACTCCCGCCTACTCGCTGGGGCCGCTGCAGGAACGCGGCAAGCTTTTCGCGGCGGAAGGCGACTCGGTCTATGAAGGCCAGCTGGTCGGCATCCACGCCAAGGACAACGACCTCACCGTCAATGCGATCAAGCCCAAGCCGCTGACCAATATGCGCGCTTCCGGCAAGGACGATGCGATCCAGCTGACCCCGGCGACCAAGTTCTCGCTGGAGCAGGCGCTGGACTTCATCGACGACGACGAACTGGTCGAAGTCACGCCGAAGGAAATCCGCATGCGCAAGAAGCACCTCACCGAGAACGATCGCAAGCGGGCTTCGCGCGGCTGAGCGAGTTGGTCAACATGCTGATGCAAAAGGCCGCCGTAAGGCGGCCTTTTGCATGATGGGAGGGCTTACGACCTGCTTTTCGAAAGCGTATCTTCAGCGGATCGCACGCCGGCATCTGCTCGTCGTGGACAAGTCCGCCCACCCCATCCTCACCAGGAGAACCCGCCATGCAGACACATATCCAGGGCACCACCATGCCGGTGCTCGAAGTGCAGCTCGATCCCGGCGAAAGCGTGTTTGCCGAAAGCGGCGAGTTGTCGTGGATGAGCGCCTCGGTGCAGATGACCACCCACACCCAGATGGGCGGCGGCGGTGGCCTGCTCGGCATGTTCAAGCGCGTGGCCGGCGGCGGCAGCCTGTTCATGACGGACTACCGCGCCGTGCAATCCCCTGGCATGGTGGCTTTCGCCACCAAGGTGCCCGGCCATATCGTGCCCGTGCCGGTTGGGCCCGGCAACGAATACATGGTGCATCGCCACGGCTTCCTCTGCGCCACATCGCAGGTCAGCATCGGCGTGGGTTTCCAGCAGTCGCTGGGAGCGGGCATCTTCGGCGGCTCCGGTTTGCTGCTGCAGCGGATCAGCGGTACCGGTACGGCCTGGCTGGAACTGTCCGGCGAACTCATCCGGAAAGACCTTGTCCCCGGCGAAACGTTGCGCGTGCATCCTGGACACGTCGGCGCCTTCCAGGCTTCGGTGAACTTCCAGATCACGACCGTGCCTGGCATCCGCAATGCCATCTTCGGCGGCGACGGCATCTTCCTGGCATCGCTCACCGGACCCGGCACGATATGGCTGCAGACCCTGCCTATTTCGCGCCTCGCCCACCAGATCGCCGAATACATGCCGGGCGAAGGCAATCGCGCGGCATCGACCGGCATCGGTGCCGGCCTGCTTGGCGGAGTCATCGGTTCGATGCTGGGCGGCGACAACAACTAGGGCTGCACCGAGGGCACGCAGGGCTTTGCCGCGGAAGATCGCACGAAATAGCGACGCGACGATCACGCCACGCCGTTCTGTCGCCTCGATCGAAGGCCGCCGCGAGGCGGCCTTCATGCGTCATGGTCCCGACTCGACCGCTTCGCATCAGCAGTGATTCAGGCGCGTAAGCCTGCTGCTGTGCAAAGCGCCTTGCGCAGTCTGGCTGAACCCGCAAACCCAGCCGTCCAGATGCGTTGACAGCCCTGCAGCCCGCAACTACAGTGCGCCCGCCCTCAGTCCGACTGATGGCTCCTTTGGCCACTCCCAGCGAGAAATGGACAGTTATCCCAGTCGACGCGCCGGCAACCGCAAGCATTTGCGGACGCTGGCGTTCAACAACCCGATGAGCGTACGCGACCGCCTGCGGTCGGCTTTCGTCTTTCTCGACTGAGAGACGGGCCGCCGCCGTGCGCCGCGTGCGCATGCAGAGGCGAGCCCATGTTTCACCGCTTCACTTCAAGAACATCGCGCCCGACGCATCCGCGCCGGGTGTTTGAGCGCGCCTGTCATCGTTTCGACATGCGGGCACTTCAGAGTCCGTGTGCGATCCCCAAGCACCCCGCGCCGGGAAGCTGTTTGCGCGCAGGCCAAGGAAGAGCGACGGAGTGGTCGTCCGTCCACGACCGAGTGATGACGCAGGCATGCGGGCAAACAGACCCGGCCCGAAGGGTTGCCATCGAGTGGCCACCACGCGGCAGCGCGTGGCTTCACCTGCCAGCCAGGCAGGCGCTGCGCCACGCGCCACCACCTGACGGCCACTCGATGACAACGCGGGGTGTTTGGGGATCGCACACGAACGCTCAAGCTCCGGCCTGCTTCGTGATGGATCATGGAGGCCACCATGCCTGACGACAGTAGACCTCCCTCTGCGCCCCATGCCGGCGCGGTTCAAAACGGTTCCGTTCAGAGCGGTTCCGTCTCAAACGATTCCACACCACACCGGATCGACGCGTCCGGCGCGATGCAGGGCTGATGCCTGCTTGCATCCGCCCTCGCCCGACCGGGCTGCATCGGATGCCAGTCATGTTCAACACGTTCTCCCGTCCGCGCGCTGCCGCCTGCACACTCGCTTTCACCCTCGCCTGCCTGCTTGGCGGTTGCTCGCACGACGAATCAGCGCAGGAAGCGGCGGCCGCCTTCGTCGTCCACGGCCAGCAACTCGAAGTACCCGCCGATTCGCCATTGCGCAAGCGCCTGAAGATCGCGCCGGTGGACATGCACCAGGCGCCGCACGAACTCGCCTTCCCCGCCAACGTCGAAGCCGACCCCGCGCACATGGCCAACGTGCTGCCCGCGCTCACCGGCCGCGTGGTCTCGCTGGACGTGAACCTAGGCGATCACGTGCAACGCGGCCAACTGCTGGCGGTGATCGACTCCGGCGATCTCGCGCAGGCCTACGCCGACGTGGACAAGGCGCGCGACGCCCTGAACCTCGCGAAGAAAGCGCTGGACCGTGCGCACGGCGTGCAGCAGGCCGGCGGCGCAGCGGTGAAGGATCTGGAAGCCGCGCAGAGCGGCTACGTGCAGGCCGAGGCGGAATACCGGCGCGCGCAGACACGCCTCGACGCACTGGGCGGCAACGCCGACGCCAAGGGTGCATCGCGCCCGATGCAGGTGCGCGCCCCGATCGACGGCACGATCACCGTGCTGTCCATCGCTCCCGGCGCCTTCGTCAACGACGCCACCGCATCGATGATGACCATCGCCAACATCGACAAGCTGTGGATCACCGCCGAGGTGCCGGAAGATGCGCTGGGTCTGGTGAAACAGGGCCAGCCCGCCACGGCCAGCGTGCCGGCGTATCCGGGCCGCGTATTCCACGGCACCGTGTATTCCGTGGGTGCCGTGCTCGATCCTGCCAGCCGCCGCGACCCGGTGCGCATCGCGATCGACAACGCCGACCACGCGCTGAAGCCCGGCATGTACGCCACCGCCAGCCTCGCCGCGGCGCAACCGGCGCAGGTGTTTGTGCCGGAGTCCGCACTGCTGATGAACAACGACAGCACCACCGTGTTCGTGGAAGTGGCGCCGTGGACGTTCGAGCGCCGCGCGGTGGAACTGAGCTACGACGAGAACGATGGCGCCCGCGTGCTGAAGGGCCTCAAGGCTGGCGACCGCGTGGTCGTCGCCGGCGGAGTGCTCCTCAATGATTAACCGCATTATCGAATTCTGCTTCCACAAGCGCTCGTTGTGCTTCGTGGTCGCCATCCTCGTCGCGATCTTCGGCTGGTACTCGTGGACGCAGCTTTCCATCGAGGCCTATCCCGAACTCAGTGCCGTCACCGCACAGGTCACCACGCAGGTGCCCGGCCTCGCCGCCGAGGAGATCGAGCAGCAGATCACCACGCCGCTGGAACGTGCGCTGGCCGGCACGCCAGGGCTGATGCACATGCGCTCCAGCAGCACCTTCGGCCTGTCGCTGATCACCCTGGTGTTCAAGGACGGCAGTGAGGATTACTGGGAGCGCCAGCGCGTGACCGAACGCATCGGGCAGGCACAGCTGCCGACCGGCATCACGCCCAGCCTCGACCCCGTTTCCGGACCGGCCGGCGAGATCTACCGCTACACGCTGGAATCGGACACGCAGAACCTGATGCAGTTGTCCGAGCTCAACGACTGGGTGGTGATCCCTGCGCTGGAAAGCGTGCCCGGCGTGGCCAACGTGGACAACTTCGGCGGCTACACCAAGGAATTCCAGCTGGTGCTCGACCCGGCCAGCCTGCTGCGCTACGGCGTGAGCGTGAGCCAGGTGATGCAGGCGATCACCGCCAACACCGCCAACGCCGGCGGCGGGCGCATCGCGCGCGGCGAGCAGAGCTACATCGTGCGCGGCATCGGCATGGTGCACTCGCTGAAGGACATGGGCGACATCCTGGTCAGCCAGTCGAACGGCCAGCCGGTGAAGGTGCGCGACCTCGGCCAGCTGCGCTACGGCCACCAGGTGCGCGAAGGCATCCTCGGCAAGGACAGCAACCCCGACACCGTCGAGGGCATCGTCGACCTGCTGAAGTACCAGAACCCGTCCGAGGTGCTGGTGGACCTGCATGCCAAGGTCGACGAGTTGAACAAGCAGCTCGCGTTGAAGGGCGTGAAGATCGTGCCCTACCTCGACCGCGACGACCTGGTGCACGCCACCACCGACAAGGTGTTCCACACCGTGATGGAAGGCGTGGGCCTGGTGTGCCTGGTGCTGATCCTGTTCCTCGGCAGCCCGCGCGCGGCACTGGTGACGGCCACCGTGATCCCGCTGTCGCTGGTGACGGTGTTCATCCTGATGCACCTCACCGGCATGAGCGTGAACCTGTTCTCCATCGGCGCGATCGACTTCGGCGTGATCGTGGACGGCGCCATCGTGGTGACCGAGGCGATCCTGCTGCGCCGCGAAGCCAAGCCGGACGAGGAGCTGGCCAGCGCCGACGTGATGGCCGCCACCGCACAGGTGGGCAAGCCGATCTTCTTCGCCACGCTGATCATCGTTACCGCCTACCTGCCGCTGTTCGCCTTCGAGCATGCGGAAGGCAAGCTGTTCCGGCCGATGGCATTCACCGTGGGCTATGCGCTGCTGGCCGCCTTGCTGTGCACGATCACGCTGATCCCCAGCCTGGCGTGGCTCGCCCTGCGCAAGCCGCGCAAGCCGTTCCACAACAAGCCGCTGGAGCGGCTGCATGCCGGCTTCAAGTCCAGCCTTGGCCGACTGCTGCAGCACCTGCGCGTCGCCTACATCGCCGCGGGCGTGGCGCTGCTGGCGGTGATCGTGCTGGGTGCCACGCTGGGCCGCGCCTTCCTGCCCACGCTGGACGAGGGTTCGCTGTGGCTGCAGGTGCAGATGCCCAGCGGCCTGTCGATGGACAAGGCCAGCGCGATGGCCGGCGACCTGCGCCGCGTGGTGCGCAGCTTCCCCGAGGTGTCCTACGTGGTCACCCAGATGGGCCGCAACGACACCGGCACCGATCCGTGGACGCCATCGCACATCGAAGTGGCGGTGGGGCTCAAGCCCTACGACAGCTGGCCCGGTGGCGAGAGCAAGGCTGCCTTTGTGGAGAAGTTCCAGGCGAAACTGGCGCACGAACTGCCCGGCATGACCATCGGCGTCAGCCAGCCGATCAGCGACGGCGAGGACGACATGGTCAGCGGTGCGCACAGCGCGCTGGTGCTGTACGTGTACGGCGAAGACTTCAAGCAGATGCGCCAGCTCGGTGGCCAGATCGTGGATACGCTGAAGTCCATTCCCGGTACCGAGGCGTCGATCTTCCAGGACCCGCCGATCCCGCAACTGGTGATCGCGGCGGACCGCGATGCCGCCGCGCGCTACGGCGTCAATGTGTCCGACATCAGCAACCTGATCCAGACCGCCATCGGCGGCGCACCGATCACGCAGGTGTACGTGGCCGACCGCATCTACAACGTCACCGCACGCGTCTCCGATACGGTGGCGAACAATGCGGAAGCCATCGGCAGACTGCCGCTCACCACGGCCAGCGGCGGGCAGATTCCGCTGTCGCTGGTGGCACACATCGCCTACAAGACCGGCGAAGGCACCATCGCCCACGAGAGCGGCAAGCGCGAGCTGTCGATCACCGTCGACAACGACCGGCTCGCGCTGTCCAAGCTGGTATCGCAGGCACAGGCGCTGATCGCGCAGAAGGTGCATTACGACCCGCTGGCGTACCGGCTCGAATGGGCCGGCACCTTCCAGGAGGCCGAACGTGCACAGGCGCGGCTGATCGTGGTGCTCGGCATGGTGATGGCGCTGATGGCCGTGCTGCTGTTCGGCGAATTCGGCAAGCTGCGCCAGGCGCTGCTGGTCCTCGGCGTGGTGCCGCTGGCGACGCTGGGCGGCCTGATCGCGTTGCACCTGCGCGGAGAGACCTTGAACATCGCCACTGCGGTGGGCTTCATCGCGCTGTTCGGCGTGGCGGTGCAGAACGGCATCATCATGGTGGCCAACATCAACCGCCTGCGCACGCAGGGCACCGCGCTGGCGCAGGCCGTGGTGGAAGGCGCCTCGGAGCGCTTCCGCCCGGTGCTGATGACCGCCACCGTGGCCACCATGGGCATGCTGCCCGCGGCACTCGCCACCGGCATCGGCACCGACGTGCAGCGCGGCCTCGCCACCGTGGTGGTGGGCGGCCTTGCGATCGCCACCCTGCTCACCCTGTACCTGCTGCCCGCGCTGTACTTCGCGATGGAAAGCCGGGTTGAACGCCGGCATCCGCCGCGCACCCCCAGCCCGGTTCCCGCGCAAGGCATCGTCCACTGACTCATGAGGGGCTAGATCAACTCGCTTTTTTTTGCTCGTCATCCCAGCGAAAGCTGGGATCCAGCGCCTGCGATCTCTTGAATGCAAAGACACTGGATTCCGGCTTTCGCCGGATTGACGAACAAAAACAAAAATCCCGTACATGCGTCGCGCTCGTGTACAGCGCGCCGCCACAGGTGTTCGCATGAAGACACTCATTCTCTGCACATTCCGCACGCTGCCTCTGCTGGCCGGCGCCGCCTTGCTCGCCGGCTGCATGGTCGGGCCCGACTATCACCGCCCCGACGCACCGAAGGACGACCGCTACACCGCACAACCGATACCGGCCACCATCGGCCAGAGCGGTGACGCGCAGCACCTCGTCGCCGGCATGGACGTACCGGCGCAGTGGTGGACGCTGTTCCGGTCGCCGCAACTCGACGCACTCATCAGGCAATCGCTCAAGGCCAACCCCGGGCTGGACGCCGCGCAAGCTGCTCTGCGCCAGGCACAGGAGGCACAGGCTGCCGGCAAGGGCGCCCTGTTTCCGCAGGTCACGGCCGATTACAACGTGAACCGTCAGCGCGTGGCCAGCACGCTGGCCAGCCCCGCCGCGTCCAACGCCTACTACTACACGCTGCATACCGCGCAGCTCGAAGTATCGTGGGCACCGGACCTGTTCGGCGGCAATCGCCGCCAGCTGGAAGCATTGCGCGCGCAGACCGACGTGCAGCGCTTCCAGTTGGAAGCGGCGCGGCTCAGCCTGACCTCCAACGTGGTGGTTGCCGCGATCCAACAGGCCGGATTGCGTGCGCAGGTCGAAGCCACGCAGAAGATCATCGCCATGCAGCAGGAAACGCTGGATTCCTTCCAGCGCCAGCTCAAGCTGGGACAGCTCGCGCCATCGGACGTGACCGCGCAAACGGCCACGCTGGCGCAGACGCAGGCCACGCTGCCACCGCTGCAGAAGCAACTCAACCAGCAGAACGACGCCATCGCCGCCCTCCTCGGCCAGTCGGCCGCCGATGCGTCGGTAACCAGCTTCAACCTCACCGATCTGCATCTGCCCGATACACTGCCGCTCAGCCTGCCTGCGCAACTGGTGGCACAGCGCCCGGACGTGCGTGCCGCGGAGGCGCAGTTGCACGCGGCCAGTGCACAGGTGGGCATAGCCGTGGCCAACCGCCTGCCGAAATTCACGCTCAGCGCGAATGCCGGCAGCTCGCCCATGAACATCGACGATTTGTTCAAGGACGGCTCGGCATTCTGGAACCTCGCCGCGGACGTCAGCGAACCGGTTTTCAACGCCGGTACGCTCAAGCACCAGCAGCGCGCCGCCGAAGCCGCGCTGGACGAGGCCAAGGCGCAGTATCGCGGCGCGGTGGTCGCCGCCATGCAGAACGTGGCGGACACGCTGTATGCACTGAAGGCCGATGCCGATGCGCTGCAAGCCGCCCAGGTCGCCGAACAGGCCGCCAAGCACAGCCTCGACATCAACCGCCGCCAGTTCGACCTGGGTGACGTGAATCGTCTCGCCGTGCTGCAGGCCGAACAGACGTGGCAGCAGGCCGAGGTCACGCTCGTGCAGGCACGGGTTGCGCGCTACAGCGACACTGCTGCGTTGTTTCAGGCCTTGGGCGGCGGCTGGTGGCAAGACCAGCACGACGAGGAAGCCGGCGCCAAATGATTTCTCCACGCAGCTGCTTCTCAGCCCGTCGTTCCAGCAAAAGCCTGACAAAGGCGCGTTGTGCGCGCGTTGAACAGCCGAAGGCTGGTCCCGGCGAGGCGGGC
Source organism: Rhodanobacter sp. 7MK24 (assembly GCF_014842995.1). Lineage (GTDB taxonomy): Bacteria > Pseudomonadota > Gammaproteobacteria > Xanthomonadales > Rhodanobacteraceae > Rhodanobacter_A. The sequence continues at coordinate 16,460 of NZ_JACYXL010000017.1, read as the reverse complement.
GCAGCGAGTCATCCAGCGCCGTCGTACTCAAGGAGTCAAAGTCACCGGACCCCGGCTTTCGCTGGGGGGACGAAAGCTTTGCGAGGCTCTCGCAAGCGACGAACACCTTGCATCCTGCTCGCCGGCGCCCTCGCGCTGGCGGGCAATGCGTGCGCCGACGACGCGCCATCCTCCGCACCGTTGTTCGTGCCGCAGTGGCTGGGCGCGCAATACACCTTCGTCGACCAGCACCAGGGTCGCGTGCATTCGCCCTACTCCGGTCCGCTGAGCCTGCGACCGCAAGGCGATACCAGGCGCTCGGATACCTTCGGCGCCTATTTCGGCGTGGCGCTGCCCTGGCATCTGGCTTTCTACTTCGACGTGGAAATGTTTCGCGGCGGCGGCGTCAGCGGTGCAACCGGACTGGGCGGCCTGACCAACGGCGACGTGATACGCGCCGGCGTGGCCGGACTGAGCAACCATGCCTACGTGGCGCGCCGTTACCTGCAGTGGTCGCTGCCGCTGGGCGGCGAGAGCGAACCCGTGGAGCGCAGCCAGGATCACCTGCCCAGCACGCAAACCACGCAGCGCCTGGTGGCCAAGCTAGGCAAGATGGCGGTGAACGACGACTTCGACACCAACCGCTACGCCAACGGCACGCGCACCCAGTTCATGAACTGGGATCTGTTCAACGCCACGCCGTGGGATTTCGCCGCCGACACGCGCGGCTACACCGAAGGCCTGATGCTGGCCTGGGTCAATCCGGCGTGGACCTTGCGCTACGGTGTCTATCGCATGCCGTACCAGGCCAACGGCCCGCGGCTGGAGAGCGATCTCTCCCACGCACGCGGCGAACAGTTGCAACTGAGTCTTCATCCGCAACCGGGTGGCTGGGTGCTGCGCCTGCTGGCTTTCCGCAACATCGCGCGCATGGGGAGCTACAGCGAAGCCATTGCGCAGGCTATCGCCACCGGTGAAGTGCCGGACGTGCAAGCCACCGACGCCCCTGGCCGGCACAAATTCGGCTTCGTCGCCAACGGTGAGCTGCCGCTGGCAGATGGCGGAGAGACGGGCCTGTTCATGCGCGCCGGCTGGAACGACGGCCACACCGAATCCTTCGTGTTCACCGAAGTGGATCGCACGGTCAACGGCGGCTTCCAGCTTTCCGGCGTGCACTGGGGCCGCGGCGACGATCACATCGGCATCGGCTTCGCGCTCAATGCGCTGTCACCCCTGCACCGCGAATACCTTGAAATGGGTGGCAGCGGTTTCGTGCTCGGCGACGGCGCGCTGAATTACGTGCACGAGGAAATCACCGAGCTGTACTACAGCTACGTGCCCTTCGCGCACCTCACGCTCAGCCCGGATTTCCAGTGGATCCGCAACCCCGGCTATAACCGAGATCGCGGGCCGGCGGCGTTTGCCGGGGTGCGGGCGCATGTGGAGTTTTGAGTTGCGCCGAGGCCGTTCCTCGTCGCCCTCGATGCTCCGAAAACACATACCGGCAAACCGCTTGACCAGGTAGACCGGTACGCCCAGCATGCCGCGTACCGCCCGAACCGGGGCTCGATCGACGGCCAAGCCGCTCCCATGCCATCCAGCCCTGGCTACTCCGGGACACCATTGGCGCAGAAACTAGGCATAAAGCCCGGAAGCCGCGTCTGTGCGATCGGTGCGCCAGACAATTACGTCGAGCTACTCGCACCCTTGCCCAATGGCGTCGAATTCGAACATCGCCCGGGTCCGCTGACCCAAGTGGCACACGTCTTCGCAACGCAAAAAGCCGACCTTGCAAGGCAGTTGATCGCCCTGCGCCAAAAGCTCGCTCCCCACGCAACGATCTGGGTGTCCTGGCCCAAGAAGGCCTCCAAGGTTCCCACCACGGTGACCGAAGACACGATCCGTGAACTGGCCTTCCCGCTCGACCTTGTCGACGTCAAGGTTTGCGCGGTCACGGAGACATGGTCCGGGCTCAAGCTCGTCGTGCGCAAAGAGCGACGATGAGTGCGTCGCCGATGCGTCCGGCTGCGGCAAGCTCTCCGTCAGCCGCACGCTGGACGCACGCTTGTACGCGCCAGCGCATCCACGACATGACAGAGAAAAGCGGTCCGTACGCTCAAATGCCGTACTTCTCGAACTTCGCGGCGATCTGCGAGTTGATCGCCTTGGCCGCAGCAAGATCGGCATTACCCGCGTCGGGCTGCCCGCTGCGTATCCTCGCCAGACCCAGGCCATAACGCGCCCATGCCCAGTGCGGCTGCTGCGACACCACCTGCTGGAAACTGGTGATGGCATCGGCATAGTCCTGCATCCGCAACTGCGCCAGCCCCATGCTTTCGAGATAGGCTGGAGTGGCGCCGTCGAGACTGATCGCCTTGCGGCAATCCTTCAGCGCCTTGTCGGGCAGCACATTGGCCAAGGCGCGCGCGCGGCAGCGTTCGTTGAGCGCGACACCCAGGCCGTGATCGTTGCCGTGCAGGCGAATCCATTCATCGAGCAGAGGCAACGCCTCGGCGGGCTGGCCGGTCGTGTAGTAGAACTGCGCGATCACGCGGGACTGCTGCGACCCCGGCTGCGCCAGATTCTGCGCTGCTGCCACGTCGCTCTCCGCACCAGCCTTGTCCTTGCGGGTCAGTTTCAGCCTCGCACGCTGCAGAAGATTTCCGACGTCATTCGGATCGAGCTTGATGGCTTGATCGAGGTCGTCCATCGCAGCATCCGGCTGCTTCATCGCCAGATGCACGCGCCCACGCGTGGCATACCAGTCCGCCTTGGCCGGCCCCATGCTGATGGCCTTGTTCAAATCATCCAGCGCCGCTGCCGTTTCACCGCGTGAGAGATCGGCTTGCCCACGCAGCGCGTAATCGTCCGCTGTCTTGGGCGCGTCCGCGGCACTCGCCGCTACGGTATCCGTGCCACTGGGGGCCTGCCCCAGCGAGAACACGCGCCCGCCGTTGTAGGTGAAGTAAATCCGGCCCTGGCTGTTGGCGACGTAGATGTGATGCGCAAGGAAAAAATCCACGCCAAGCAGCATGTCGGGCGCATCGTTGCCAAAGCCGATGTTGCCATCCATCACCAGCACCTTGCTGTGGCTGATGGTTTCGGTGCCGATGGAATAGCTGTCGATGGGCACCAGCCAGCTCTGGAAGGTTTTCGCGCCCAAGCCACTCATGTGCCCGGAAGCTTTCACGTCGGGTGCGGACAGGTCGATGCCCACGCGCTCCGCTGCTTCACGCGTCATCATCGTCGTCTCGGCACCACTGTCGAGCAAGGCACGAATCTTCTTGCCGTTGATGACAACATTGACGAAGCTGCGGCGATCACGCTCGTTTCTGGAGGGCAGCAAATCCGCCATGCGGAAGTTGCCGTCCGTGACCCAGTAGGCCATTGCCATCGCGCCGCAGCCGTTGGGCTTCATCAAATGCAATTTGCCGTGCGCAAGGTCGATGTCGAGATCGACCACGTCGAGGAAATTGGCGCCGATGAGGCCCGAACCGGTGTCCGAGCCGCCGACCAGAAACTCGACGTTGTGCAGCGTGGCACCAAGCATGCTGAAGTCCTTGATACGCGCCAGTTCCTCGCTGAAGGTGCCGCCGATGCCTGAGCCGCGCATGCCGAAGGGCAGCATCGACGTGCGCAACTTCAGGTCAGCCGCGTTGGCCCGCGACATGGTGTTGAACCACGCGCCGGTATCGAGGAACAGGCGCGTGTTCTGGCCGTTGATCGACACCTCGGTGGTAGCCCGATTCCCCACCATCTCCACCGGCAATGCGCCGTAGTCGGCCACTTGGCAAGTACCCGCAAACGCACGGCCTTGCAGCAACATGGCAATGCCTAAAAACAGAACGTGCGCTTTCCGAAGCATGTTCCCCCCCTTGTGGTTCGGCCGAGTCGCGCCGGATTGTGCGCGGATCGCAATGCAACTACGCCGGCATCTGCGCCCGCTCCAACGCCGCGATGCGCCGTTCCAATCGCGGCCCCAGGTAGCAATGCGAGCCGCACGGCAACAACCCGGCATTGCCGAATGCGCGCAGATACCAGCCCGGCGCCCGCGATACGAAACCGTGATGGTCACCATCCACATCGTCGCGGCTAGTGAACAGTTCGAGGAAGGCGATGCCTTCCAGCATCTCGACGATGCCGGCGAGACCGGCGCGGATTTCCGCAGGCTTGAGGTAATGCAGCACGTCGGTGCACACGATCAGGTCGAAGCGGGTGTCAAAGCGCAGGTGTTCGAGCTGGCCGAAACGCGCCAGGCCGATGTTGCGGCTGCGGCCGTAGCGCGCCACCACGTACTCGCTGGCATCCAGCCCGCGGTAGTCGATGCCGGGCCGCAGGGCGCGCAGCGGCGCGCGCCAGGTGGCTTCGCCACAGCCCACGTCGAGCACGTTGCGCAGCGGCCGACCGAGGTAGTACTCCGCCTGCGCCACCACCATCGCCACCTTGCGCCGGAGTTCGGCGGCCGAGCCCACCGCATGCGCGGGGTCGCGGTACCACTTGTCGAAATAGGCGCGGTCGTAGGTCTTGGGCATCGCATGGCTCCGGCAGGACGGTGCATGGTAACCGCCACCACCCGGACGCAAGTTGATGCGAAACATGAATCGCCAGCGAATCCGTGCCGTGCATCGCGACACGGCGGTCATCTTCCGGGGCCCCTTCGACGTTGAACCCGTCCGACCCCTTCGCCGGAGAATGGACGCATGCCCGCCGCACCGATACGTCGCCGCCATGCACTTGGCCTGCTGCTCGGTTGCCTGCCCGTGCTGGTCTGCGCAGGCCAGGCCGCGCCTCAACGCATGGCCCCCGCCACGGTGACGGCCCAGGTGGATGGGCTTTCGCTCGCCGACATCGCCTGGCTGCGTCGCGATGGTTTCGGCCTGGACAGCGCCACCCTGGCGAGCTACCGACAGCTCGGCCGCACGCGTTTCCTCGATGAACAGCTGGCCGGCACCGACGACACGCTGCCGCCGCAGGTCGCCGCGCAGATCAACGCGCTGTCGGTGGTGAACACGCCGCTGCCCGACCTGCTGGCGGATTTCCGCGACAGCCAGCGACGTTTCAAGGACATGCCCGCCGGCCCCGGAAAAGACGCGGCTAAGAAAGCGCTGCAACAGTATCGCCGCGACCTTGAGCAACAGGCCGCGCAGGCCGAGCTGCTGCATGCGGTGTATGGCGGCGACCAGCTCAAGGAACAGCTGGTGTGGTTCTGGCTCAACCACTTCAGCGTGTACGCGAACAAGGGTGCGGTGCGCGTGTTCGCCGCGAACTACGAGGAACAGGCGATCCGCCCGCACGCATTGGGCAAGTTCAAGGACCTGGTGATGGCCACGCTGACCAGCCCGGCCATGCTGGTGTTCCTCGACAACGCGCAGAACGTCAAGGGCAAGACCAACGAGAACTACGCCCGCGAGCTGATGGAGCTGCATACGCTGGGCGTAGGCTCGGGTTATACGCAGGCCGACGTGCAGCAACTGATGCGCGTGCTTACCGGCGCCGGCATCGCTCCGCCGAAGGTGGCGCAACGCCTCGGCCGCTTCGGGCTGGCGCGCCCCGGCGTCGTGCGCGATGGCCTGTTCCTGTTCAACCCGGCCAAGCACGACGACGGCGACAAGACCTTCCTCGGCCAGACCATCCCAGGCAGCGGCTACGCCGAGATCGCACAGGCGGTGGACCTAATCGTGCGCCAGCCCGCCTGCGCGCAATTCGTCTCGCGCCAGCTCGCCGAGTACTTCATCGCCGACGAGCCTCCGGCCGCGCTGGTGGACGCGATGGCGCGCACGTTCCGGAATACCGATGGCGACATTGCCGCGGTGATGCGCACCATGATGCTGTCGAAGGAGGCCGCCGCCGTGGACGGCCGCAAGTTCAAGGATCCGATGCGCTTTGTCGTTTCGTCGATGCGGCTGGCCTATGACGGCCAACCCATTCCGAACGCCGCGCCGCTGCAAAACTGGCTGCGGCAGATGGACGAGCCGCTGTACGGCCGCATCACGCCGGATGGCTGGCCGCTGGATTCGGCAAGCTGGACCGGTTCGGGCCAGTTGAGCAAGCGCTTCGACTTCGCGCGGGTGATCGGCAGCGGACGCAACCGGCTGTTTGTCGATGGCGACGCCAAATCCGCGGCGCACGACGCTCCCGATCTGCAAGGCTCGGCGCTGTATCGTGACGCCATCGCGCCCACGCTTTCCGACGCCACCCGCGACGCACTCGCCAAGGCGAAGTCGCCCACGGAATGGAACACCTTCCTGCTGTCCTCGCCCGACTTCAACTATCGCTGATGTCCTGATTTTTGACCGTCATCCCGGCGAAAGCCGGGGCCCAGCGACTTCAGGCCAAGTCGCAAGGCGCTGGATTCCAGCCTTCGCCGGAATGACGAATCGTGCCACGCCACCGTCGAGGTATCTGCTATGAACCGCCGCGAATTCCTGCTTGCCGCCGCCGGCGCCGCCGCCGCGTCCACGCTGTCGTTCTCCAGCCGGCTGTTCGCGGCTCCGGCAGGCACGCCACGCTTCCTGCTGGTGTTCCTGCGCGGCGGCTACGACTGCAACAACCTGCTGGTGCCCTGCGGCAGCGACTTCTACTACGAATCGCGCCCCACGCTGGCCATCGCCAAGCCCGACACGAACAATCCGGACAGCGCGCTGCCGCTGGACGCCAACTGGGCGTTGAGCCCGGTGGTGCGCGATTCGCTTTACCCGCTGTGGCAGAAGAAGCAGCTCGCCTTCATCCCCTTCGCCGGCACCAACGACCTCTCGCGCAGCCACTTCGAGACACAGGACCATATCGAACGCGGCGAGCCGCTCGGCCCGGTGGCCAACTACCGCTCCGGCTTCCTCGCGCGGCTCTCCGGCGTGCTCAACAACGACACCCCGGCCATCGCCTTCACCAACAACCTGCCGCTGAGCTTCCAGGGCGCGGGCCGCGACATTCCCAACATCTCGTTGAAGGGCGATCCCAAGGCGCATTTCGACGATCGGCAATCGGCCATCCTGGCCGGCATGTACAAGGGCACCGCGCTGGCGCAGGCCAGCGCCGACGGCCTCGCCCTGCCCAAGACCGTGTCCGACGACCTGCGCAACGAGATGGTGGCGGCCAGCCGCGGCGCACCCAGCGCGCACAACTTCGCCGCGGAGACGCGCCGCATCGCCACCCTGATGCGCGACCAGTACCGTCTCGGCTTCGTCGATATCGGCGGCTGGGACACCCACGTCAACCAGGGCAATACCAAGGGCGGCCTCGCCAACAATCTGAAGAACCTTGGCGAAGGCCTCGCCGCCTACGCCGATGCGATGGGCGATGCATGGAACGACACCACCGTGGTGGTGCTCTCCGAATTTGGCCGCACCTTCCGCGAGAACGGCGACCATGGCACCGACCACGGCCACGGCACCGTACACTGGGTGCTGGGCGGCAAGGTGGCCGGCGGTCGCATCGCCGGCGAACAGCTCGCGGTAACCCAGACCAACCTGCTGCAGAACCGCGACTACCAGGTGCTCAACGATTACCGCGACGTGCTGGGCGGCATGTTCGCGCGGCTGTGGGGTTTGAACGGCAACCAGCTGCAGGCGGTGTTTCCGCAGGCCAGACCGAAGGATCTGCGGCTTGTGTAGGGGCGCCCTCTGTGCGCCATTGCCTTAAGCTTCGGTCAAGGCAAAAGCAATCGCGCACAAGGTGCGCTCCTACACCACCGCACGGATAGCCGCCATGCATTGCCGCGCACTTGTCTCCCTGCTCACGACCGCGACCCTGCTGCTCGCCGCCTGCGCCAGCCAGCCTACGCAGGCCGGAGCGCCGACAGCGCATGGCGTATTCAACGGCAACGACCTCACCTGGCTGCGCCGCGACGGCTTCGGCGTGGACAGCGCGGACGTGGCGCGCTATCGGAAGCTTGGCCGCGAAGGCCTGCTCAATGCACAGCTGGCCGACCGCGTGCCGGGCTCGTTGCCACCGCAGATCGCGGAGGCGATCCACGGCTTCGAGGCAACGAACACATCGATGCCCCAATTGCTAGGCGACCTGTACAACGCACAGCAGCAGGCCAAGGCACTGCCCGCGGGACCGGAGAAAGACGCCGCAAACAAGGCGTGGCAACAACACGGCAACGAGCTGATGCAGCAGGCGCGGCAGGCCGAGCTGCTGCAGGCGGTATACGGGCCGAACCAGCTCAAGGAACAACTGGTGTGGTTCTGGCTCAACCACTTCAGCGTGTATGCGCCCAAGGGCCGCATCCGCTGGGAGTTGGCCGATTACCAGCAGGAAGTGATCCGCGCGCACGCGCTGGGCAAGTTCAGAGATCTGGTGATGGCCACGCTGGAAAGCCCGGCAATGCTGGAGTTCCTCGACAACGCGCAGAACGCCAAGGGCCACGTCAACGAGAACTACGCGCGCGAACTGATGGAACTGCACACGCTGGGCGTGGGCTCGGGCTACACCCAGCAGGACGTGCAGCAGCTGGCGTTGATCCTCACCGGCGTGGGCATCGCGCCGATGGACGGCAAACCGCAACACTTCGACGCGAAGGCAGCGCCGCTGGTGGTGCAACACGGCCTGTTCCAGTTCAACCCGAACCGGCACGACTTCAGCGACAAGGTCTTCCTCGGCCAGCGCATCAAGGGGCGCGGCTTCGACGAGGTGAAGCAGGCGGTGGACATCATCGTGCGCCAGCCGGCCTGCGCACAGTTCATTTCGCGTCAGCTGGCGCAGTACTTCGTGGCCGACAATCCGCCGCCCGCGCTGGTGGCCCGCATGGCACAAACCTTCCGCCAGACCGGCGGTGACATCGCCGCCGTGCTGCACACACTGCTCGACTCGCGTGAACTGTTGACCAGCGGCAGGCAATTCATGGACCCCACGCGCTTCGTGATGTCCTCGGTGCGCCTGGCCTACGACGGCAAACCCATCGCCAACGCCCTGCCGCTGGTGTACTGGCTGGACCAGCTGGGAGAACCGTTGTACGGCCGCATCACGCCGGATGGCTGGCCGCTGGATGGCGCCAGCTGGACCGGTTCGGGCCAGCTCTCCACCCGCTTCGACATCGCCGCCGCGATCGGCAACGGCAACACCCAGCTGTTCACGCCGCCCGGCAGCAAGACGCGGCAGGCCGGCTTTCCCATGCTGACCACGCGGCTGTACTACGACGCCATCGAGCCGCACCTGTCCGCGGTCACGCGCGATGCGCTGGCCAAGGCGAATTCGCAGCAGGAGTGGAATACTTTTCTGCTGGCTTCGCCGGACTTCAATTACCGATGAGGTTTCGCATCGGAGTGACGGCGTTCACCCGATGCCTGCGCGCCGCGCAATGCGAGAATGCGTCGATGACCCCGCTCAAGTATCTCCAGGCGTATCCGCCGGCCCTGCAGGACAAGGTGCGTCATCTGATCGCGCAGCAGCGCCTCGGCGAACACCTGGCTACGCGCTACCCGGATCGCCATGACGTGCAGAGCGACAAGGCGCTGTACGCCTACGTGGCCGCGCTGAAACAGCAGCACCTGAAGACCGCGCCAGGCATCGACAAGGTGCTGTACGACAGCAAGCTCGACGTGGTGCAACGGGCGCTGGGCCTGCACACCGCGATCGCGCGCGTGCAGGGCACGCGGCTCAAGGCGAAAAAGGAGATCCGCGTGGCCAGCCTGTTCAAGGCTGCCGCCCCGGAGTTCCTGCAGATGATCGTGGTGCACGAACTGGCGCACCTGAAGGAAACCGAGCACAACAAGGCGTTCTACCAGTTGTGCGAGTACATGCAGCCGGACTACCACCAGCGGGAATTCGACCTGCGCCTGTACCTCACCTGGCGCGAGCTGCCTGCGCCTAACGACACCGACCACCGGGAATAACGATGGATGGCGTGGCACTGCAGAAACACCTGTTGCGGCTGTTCGAGCGAAACGGCGTGAAACTCGACACCGACGAGGACGGCTGGCTCACCACCGACGGCGACTTCCCCTCCGTGCGCGCCCAATGGGACGCCGGCACGGCCAACGAACCCGGCCACCTTGACATCGACGTCGTGCTGAGCGAAGAACGCTGCATCGAGGAAAGCTTCGCAGGCCACGGCAGCGGCGCGGACGCCTGCATGACCACCTTGCGCGCGTTCGGGCAATGCGCGCTGCACCCGCTGCTGACCGTGTGCTGGTACGTCACCGACGAGCGCAAGCTGACGTACACGGCATGGGAGATTGGCGTGCGCACCTGGAACGTGCTCGCCGGCCCGTTCACTCCGCACGGCGCGGGCATCACCGACCTCGAGGTGCTGGAACAGGTACCGGCAGTCATCGAATCCGCGCTGCAGCGCGAGGCATTGACTCCCGAGCTGCATTGGCTACGGCTGGTGTGCCGCAAGACGACCGAAGGCGAAGCGCGCTGCGAAGTCCTGCTCGGAAATGAGCTGTGGACGGCGGAGAGCAAGGCGCTGGCCACCTTGGCGTGGTCTCCGCACGGCGACTACAGCGTCCACGGCCTCATGCTGCTGGACGTGTGCGATTACTGAATGAGCAGCTCCGGCGGCCAGCGAGTCGGCACTGCAGCGCGAAGCTCTGACGTCCGAACTGCACTGGCTGTCAGGTTCCGCATGATTCTCCCCCAGCGTTTCTGGCGGCTTCGCCTCGCACAGGAGAGCCCTTTTCACAACGACTCAAGCCCCTTGCCGTGGTGGCCGATGTCGTGAGGTGCAACGCGCATACAAATTCTTCACACCATCGAAACCATCATCAGAGAGATTAAGTATTGCTGCCTCGGAAAGCAGACATAAGCTCTACGACGTGTCTTTGTACGCATGGTTTCTGCGCCAGCAGGAAGCGCGATGGCCGCTCGCCATAACAGCGACTACAGAGAGGTAATACTCATGCAGAACGATCAAGTAGAAAGCATCCGCCCCTTTGCACGCATGATGGCCATTGAAGCCCCCACCGAGAGCATCGAGTTGATGGCGGAAAACGGCGTGCTCCGCTCACTGCCATCCGGGCAGGTCATTAATGATTGGCCAGATGGCTTCTTCGGCGGCTGATTGTTCCCGGTCAAGCAACCCAATCGATATTTCCGTTTGTAACCAGGAAGCCGCCACGGTTCGCCCTGGCGGCTTCTCATGATCCGGGCATGGGAGACTGTGTGGAAGCATCCGTGTTCATTCTTTCGCAGGCGTACGACCCGCACGCCTCGGCACTTGCATGGGCATTACGGCGCAATGGTGTGCCGTACCGATTCAATCCATCGTTACGCGTTGATGGCGACACCCGTTTTTCGATTCTCCTGGGCGGAACGGAAGATCACACGACAATCGACGCTATCGATGGCGCGAACATCCGCTCCGTATGGTATCGCCGCCCGGCATTTCCCGAAGCAGGCCTGTGCCAAGAGGCTGATCGCGCTTTCATCGAAGGCCAATGGAAGTGCCTGCAACGGAGCGTGTTCGATGCCGCGGACCAGCTCCTGCCCGCCTTGTGGGTAAACCGTCCACGTGCCGCCGAGCAGGCTGAAAGCAAGCTCGTCCAGTTGCAGGCCGCGCGCGCGTCGGGTCTGCGGATTCCCGACACCGTCATCGGTAACCATGCGCCCGATGTGGCCGCACTTATCCGGCGCTGGGGAAAGATCGTCTTCAAGACTTTCTATCCGCAAAACTGGCAAAGCTCCAGCAAGGGTCTCACCTATCGAATGAGCGTGGTTCCCCTGGACGCCACCAGCGAACTGCCGGAGCCGGCCATCGCGATGAGTCCCGGCATTTACCAGCGCTACATCGACAAGGCCTTCGATGTTCGGGTCACGATGATCGGATGCAAACTATTCGCTATCAAGCTAAGGAAGGCATCCGGCGACGCTTATTTTGACTGGCGCGCGCACTACGACGACGAGGATATGCATACCGAGTTATTCGAGGTCGATGCCTGGCTTGAAGCCAAATTGCGCGAGACCATGAAACGGCTGGGCATCGTATTCGGCTGCATTGACTTGGTCGTGGATCGCAACGGCGATATCTATTTCCTGGAGGTCAACCAAGCTGGCCAGTTCCTGTTCGTCGAGGAGGTCATCCCGGACATCACGATACTGCGCGCCATGGCCGCGATGCTTAGTGCAGGCAAGGTTGACTACAGTCTGAACGATTGCGTCGACCTGAAGTTGAGCGATTATCTAGCTGGTGACGAATACCGCGAGATCGGCAGCGTGCCGCGCAACGTAGGGCACCAGATCGCCATCGAATCCTGAGCAGTTCGAGCCCAAGTACGCCAGATCCACCGCCGCTCAATTCACATGATCGAACTCCGGCATGGCCTTGAACAGCTGCCCGCTGCGCCACGCCTCGGCACCCTTGCGCTGATACACCACCTTGCCGCCCACCACCGTGTACAGCACCCGAGTGCGCAGGATCTGGTCGTCGGGGATGGTCAGCAGGTTGCCGGAGAACACCACTAGGTCGGCGAGTTTGCCGGGGCTGAGTGAGCCAAGCTGGTGGTCCTCGAACAGCGCGTAGGCGTTGTTCCAGGTGTAGGAGCGCAGCGCCTGCATGCGCATCTTGTCTTGGGCGGGAAAGAAGCGCTGGCCGCGGCCGTTGTCGCGCGTCACCGCACAGTAGAAGCCAGCGATGGGATTGGTGTCCTCCACCGGCGTGTCGCTGCCGTCCAGCACCATCGCGCCGCTCTCGATCAGCGTATGCCACACGTAGGCGCCCTCCTTCGCGCGCTGCTCGCCCAAGTGCGGCACCACGTAGGGCGCATCCGAACACGCATGGATGGACTGCATCGAGGCGATCACACCGAGCTGCGCGAAGCGCGGGATGTCGGACGGCGCCAGATGCTGCGCGTGTTCGATACGCCAGCGCAGCGCGTGCGCAGTCGGGTCTTCGCTGAAGATTTTCTGGTACATGTCGAGCAGTTCGCGGTTGGCGCGGTCGCCGATCGCGTGGATCGACACCTGAAAACCGTCGCGCGCGGCGATCCTTGCGATCTGTTCGAGCGTGGCCATTGGCGTGACGTTCTTGCCGGTAACGCCCGGCGCATCGTCGTACGGCTGCAGGAACCAGGCGCTGTGCGTGCCCAGCGCGCCGTCGGAAACGTCCTCGCCCACGCCGCGCACGGTGAAGTGGTCGTCCGCGAAACCTATCGTGCGGTACTTGGCGAGGTTTTTGTCGAGGCTGGCGACGTCCAGTACGCCGACGTTGACGTACAGCCGCAGCGGGAAGCCCTTGGCCGCCTCCTGCTTGAGCCAGTCTATCGTCTGGAAGTCCTCGCCCATGTCGACGAAGCCGGTGATGCCCTTGCTCACCTCGTTCTGCATGGCGAGCTTCAGCGACTGCTCCTTGCGCGCGGCCAGTTCCTGCGGCGGCAGGCCGGCAAGGTAACGGTTGTAGGCGGCGTACACCGCGTCGCCCGCGGTGTCGCGCAGCGCGCCGATGGCGTTGCCCTGGGCGTCGCGCACGATGCTGCCGCCGACGGGGTCGGGCGTGTCGTGGCCGATGCCGGCGAGCTTCAGCGCCATGGCGTTGGCGTAGATCGCATGGCCGCTGGTGTGCGCGAGCAGCACGGGGTTGTTCGGCGAGATCGCGTCGAGGCTGGCCGGCAACGGCAGACCGTCGATGTTGGGCTGCGGCACCTTGTCCCATTTGCTTTGCTGCCAGCCCTGGCCGACGATCCATTCGCCCGGCTTGGCCTTGGCCACCGCGGCCTTCACCATTGCCACGACAGCATCCCAGTTCGGCGCGGTGCCAGCATTGAGCTGCGTCAGCGAATCGCCGGTGTCCAGCAGATGACCGTGGCCCTCGATGAAGCCGGGCGCGACGAAGGCGCCATGCAGGTCAAGCACCTTGGTGTTCGGGCCGATGTAGCGCGCGATGTCGGCGTCGCTGCCCAGCGCGGCGATCTTGCCGTCCTTCACCGCCAAGGCCTGTGCGGTGGGCTGCAGCGGATCGAGCGTGGCTATGCTGGCGTCGCGCAGCACGAGGTCGACAGCGGGCAGCACGGGCGGAAAGCCCTTGATCGGCGCATCCGCCGCGGCAGCCGCGAGCGAGGCCAGCAAGAGGGCCGCAAGCCCGGTTCGACGGAAGCGCATGGTTTCTCCCCATTGACCGCGCACAGCTGCGCCGGTCCAGCGTAGGAACACCGCCTTGCGGGGTCAACCGCGCTCCACACCGCGTACCAGAAGCCCCTTGGCCAAGGCGCCATGCAGGTGGCCGAGCCCGCGCACCACATGCAGCAGCGTGAAGAACAGCAAGACGCCCAGCACGCACAGCACGCCCGCGCCGCCCCAACCGCTCAACCAATCGATGCCGCGGCAAGTCGATTCCGCCAGGCCGCTGCAGGTACCCATGTCCCATTGCTCGTGCACGGCGATCAGCTTCAGCACGGGTGCGGTAGCGAAAGCCAGCGAGACGGTGAGCCAGGTCACGATCAGCGTGAAGTAGAAGATGCCCAGCGGCAGCAGCAGCAGCGCGTACAGCATCGAGCTCCAGCTGCGCGGGTCGGTGAACATCGCGCCGATGCGCTGGAACAGCGTCATGTCCTTCGGCGGATACGGCGGCCGGCGCGGCATGCGCACGCCCAGCATGGTTTCCACCAGGCGCCCTTCCAGCAATGCGAGCCCGCGCACGCTGCCGAAGAACAGCACGATAAACGGCAGGCCGATGATGAGCACCGAGAAGCCTGCCGACATCGAAAGGCCGGCGACCACCCAGGTGAAGTACGCGATGCCGGTGACCAGTCCGAACAGCAGATAGAACAAGGCGCCCCACGCGCGCGGATCGGCAATCACGCCGAAGAAGCGGCCGGCAACCGAGCGCCGCTTGGGCGGCGGCGGCGGGCGGATCGCGCGCTGGATCTTGATTTCCTGGTCGCGGTAGATCTCGGCCACTTCCTCGGGCGCACCGTAGCTCTCCACCACGTGCTCGAGCATGGCAACCTCGTCGCGGCCAGGGCGCTCGTAGAGTTCGGCGCGCAGGTGCTCCTCGGCGTCGTACAGCGCATCCTGGATTAGCGCGGGATCGGCACCGCGCAAGGCGACGCGCAGTTGTTCGAGGTATTCGTTGATGGTGCGTGGCTTGGTCATCACACTTCCCCTTGCAGAACCTTGTCGACAGAGTCGCGGCTGGCGTTCCACGCGGCAATCCACGCGCGCAACACCTCGCGGCCGAATTTCGTGATGCGGTAATAGCGGCGCGGCGGCCCGCTTACCGAGGGCTCCACTTCGCTGTCCAGCAGGCCCGCGCCCTCTAGGTTGCGCAGCACCGGGTACAGCGCGCTCTGCTTGCCGGCCAGCACGCCCTCGCCCGCCTGCTCCAGCCGCTTGGCGATCTGGTAGCCGTACAGCGGCTGGCGCGACTGTCCCAGCACGGCCAGCAACACCAGCGACACCGTGCCGGCGGAAAGCTCCTTCTGGAACTTCTTCAGTTGGCCGTCGATCTCGTCCACGTGCTTGCCCGCCCTGCTGCATAGCTTGAAGGGAAGCATAGTGTTGACTTCGTACTAGTACATGCGCCGGAAGTCATAGTCAGCGCTACTGGCAGGGTTGGACAGAACTCCAATGTTTGTGGATCAAACGCAAACTTTGGGGAACCGGCAGCCCACAAACTTTGGTGTTTGGATCCTCAGTCGCCTGAATCCGACACTCGTACGCGCATCGCCCGAAGTCCACCTGGAGGCTTCATTTTCTCGTAGGCTAAGGCCGACGTCCCCCCGGTTTTGAGTAGCACGGCCGTTTGGAGTCCAATCCCCCAGCCGAAGGAGATTGGACGTGAAGAAGCGCTTTTTCGAAGAACAGATCATCGGCTTCCTGCGCGAGGCGGACGCCGGCCTGCCGATCAAGGAGCTGTGCCGCAAGCACGGCTTCAGCGAAGCCTCGTACTACCTGTGGCGCAGCAAGTTCGGCGGCATGACGGTGCCTGAGGCCAAACGGCTTAAGGAGTTGGAGGCGGAGAACGCCCGGCTGAAGAAGCTCCTGGCCGAGTCAATGCTGGAGAACGAGATCACCCGCGAGGCATTGCGAAAAAAGTGGTGACCGCACCGGCGCGACGGTTGCTGGTGCGGGAGATGACGAGCCAAGGACTCAGCGAGCGCCGCGCGTTGACGGTGCTGCGCATGAGTGCCAGTGCCCTGCGTTACGCGCCGCGCGCGGACCGCAATGTGGAACTTCGACAGCGGATCCTGGCCTTGGCGCAGCGACACAAGCGCCACGGCGTCGGGATGATCTACCTCAAGCTTAGGCAAGAAGGGATGCTCGTGAATTACAAGCGCGTGGAGCGGCTGTATCAGGACGCGAAGCTGCAGGTGCGTCGGCGCAAACGCAAGAAGGTGCCCGCAGGTGAGCGGCAACCCTTGTTCCGGCCCGTGGCCCCCAACGAGGTATGGTCGATGGACTTCGTATTCGATCGCACGGCCGAGGGTCGCGTCATCAAGTGCCTGACGGTCGTTGACGACGCCACTCACGAGGCCGTCGTCATCGAGGTCGAACGAGCGATCTCCGGCACGGGCGTCACGCGCGTGCTGGATCGCCTGGCGCTCACT
>NZ_JACYXL010000016.1 GCF_014842995.1 Rhodanobacter sp. 7MK24 | reverse complement strand
TTGAGGACGCGGGCGTCGGCGGTGCAATCGAACACGAAATCCATCGACCACACTTCGTTGGGCGCCGATGGACGGACCAGCGGTTGCCGCTCGCTCACCGGCACCTTCTTCCGCTTGCGCCGACGCACCTGCAGCCGCTCATCCCGATACAGCCGCTCCACACGCTTGTAGTTCACCGGCTCGTTGCCCTCCTGCCGAAGCTTCAGGTGGATCATCCCTACGCCATAGCGCTTGTGTCGCTGCGCCAGCTCCACGATCCGCCGCCGCAGCGCCACGTTGCGGTCTGGCTGCGCCTGATAGCGGTACGCGCTGGCGCTCATGCCCACGATACGCAACGAGCACCGCTCGCTCAGCCCCTTGTCGATCATCTGGCGCACCAACGCGCGTCGGGCCGGTGCGCCTACGGTTTTTTTCGCAGGACGTCCCGGATCACCTCGTTCTCAAGCATCTGCTCGGCCAGCAGCTTCTTCAGCCGCGTGTTCTCCGTCTCCAGCTCCTTCGGGCGCTTGGCATCCGGCACGCTCATGCCGCCGAACTTGCTCCGCCACAGGTAGTAGGAGGCCTCGCTGAAGCCGTGCTTGCGGCACAGCTCCTTGATCGGCTGGCCGGCGTCCGCCTCACGCAGGAAACCGATGATCTGTTCTTCGGAAAAGCGCTTCTTCACGTCCAATCTCCTTCGGATGGGGGATTGGACTCCAAACCACGGTGCTACTCAAAACCGGGGGGACGTCGAGACTACTCAGGAAGGAATCCGCCTTCGCAAAACCAATCCGACGTGGCCAACGCCTCATAGGTAGCACGCTGCCACGAATTCATCTGCGCCTGTGCTCGACTCCGCGCTTGCTCCGCCAGGTGCTCACGAACGGTTTGGGCAGAGCCGCTGCGCAAAATGCGCTCCAAGGCGAATCTAATATCGTTGATTTCTACGGCTGCATGCGATGCATAGAGTGGCGCCAGTTGAAAAACGCGGAAGTGAGTTTCGATCCGCTGTCCCAACCCACCCCAGTTCCTAGGTGGATTCGCGGAAAATGTGAGCGCTGCTGGTCGCTTCTCGATCACCTTTGCGAACAGCCATCGGTCCGCCTCCACGACATCGAAGTACGGATGGAGGGTTTGCTCCTCTTGGCTTGCCGCTTCCTGCGCCCGTTTGATGAAGTTGCATTCCGCGCATGCGGGTACCAGGTTTGGAGCCGTGGTGACGAGGAAGGGGTGATTTGTCTGCGGGAGATAGTGATCCAGCGTGGACACGGTCCGCTGTCCGCACAACGGACAGGTATCGTTCTCCGGAGCCTTTTTGATGGTGTCGTAGATATTGCGGGTGCGCTTACTCTTAACGAAGGTGCCGTTGTAGACACGCTTCATCTCTGCCGTGGTGACCTCACCTCCGACGTCGCTGGTACCGGCGATGTCGTGCAAGGTCCCAAGCGCACCTTTGGACACGTAGTTCTGTTCTGCCGTTTCGATGAGCGGAGTCACATTTTGCAGGCGATTCTTCAGCGATGAGTCCTGAATGCTCTCAATGCAGAGGTCGAGAATCTCTTTGGCGGTGACCGTAGGGCATGGAAGTCGGCGCATCGATCATTCCTCGTCGCGTTCAGCGACCAATGCACGGACGATGGAACGAGCTTCCGCGCCGAGCTGGCTGTTGAACCGGCGGACGATCGCGTCGTAGTCGAGGTTCTGGTCGACCGCTGCTTGGAGCATTTGGTGGAAGCCCGAGCGGGTGACTTCCAGACCAAAGACGTCACGCGTAAGCAGTCCTATGCTTTCACCGAACGTTTCGAGGGTTGGACGTTCGACCACCGAGACGGCACGCGCGCGGCGGAGCTTCCAAGCTGCTGAGCGAGGCACTTCCTGCAGAACGACCGGCGAATGGGTGGCGACGATGGCGACGCCATTACGCTTGACGAGAAGGTCCGAAAGGCAGCGAATGAAGGCGGATAACAGCGGGGGATGGAGGTGCCCCTCGGGTTCATCCAAGAGAACGAGCGTCTTTTCATCGACCAACTCGACCAGCCGAGTCACGGTCAACAACACGATGGCGTGTCCCGAGCTCAGCCGCCTAAAGAGCGCCTCAGCTTCGATCCTGCGCCGCTCTTCTTCCTCGATTTCCAGCAGCACCGCGACGTTGAGATCGCGAAAAAGATCATCGACTTCGAGGGTCAGAAGGGCCGCGCGCCAACGCTCAGCCTTTAGGCCCACTCGACAGCGCTCAAAGCTTTGCCGAAAATCCTGCGCGAGCGTGAGCGCATCCGCAATGCCGGCCACTGCGCCTTGCCCTTCCACATGGTGGCGCAAGCCGACTTGATGGGCGGTCAGGCGATCATCGGAATCGCCTTTCAGGTCAAAAGAGTCGAAGGCGCTGAATGAAATAAGGATGACGCCGGCGAATGCCCACCCTTCGTCGAGCAGCGCGATCTCACCATACGACTCGCCCTCCGGCGCTTGGCGCCCCAGCAGAGCCAGTGCCAGTTGCCGCATGCATCGCGTCTTTCCCACACCGTTGCGTCCAATCAGGACATGCACATTGGTCGGAGGGTGTGACTCCGGAACCACCTCGAAAGTGAGCGTCGCGGTAGGCACGTCGGCCGGGTGCGGTAACGTGTAGTTGAATCGAAATTCGGTGAGTTGGGCATCACCACGCGACAGCCGATTGAGGCGGCCTCGTACGTTCGCGGCTCGCACGTCACGCAACAGCGATTCGCCCATCACGTATTCGTCGAGATGGGCGTCAAAGATCAAAAGATTGAAGGCGCAGTCATTCAGGCCTTCCAACACACGTTGGCGCAGGGTCGGAGCCAATTGATTCAAGGTGGCGTAGTAGTCTTCGCCCTGTCCAACAGAAAAGAAGCGGTCGTCCAATCGATCAAAGGTGGGCAGCAGCGACGGTGCACGCTCCCCTTCGGCGGCGGTGCGCGAAGGCTTCAGGCCAACTTCGCCAATTTTGACTGAGCCAATTTCTTGCACCAGGCCGCGGTCGTCAACGACGACCAGCGTAAACATGGTGCGGTACTTGCCCCAGTCATCCCAATAGTCAGTCCTGAGGTAGGCAGAATTGGCGGGAGCGTCCGCGGGTGGGCGTACCCCTGCACCTAGGATGGTAAAGAACACATTTCCTCCTTTGAAACGTCAACGTGCGTCGTAAGGGTCGGCCGATAGCAAAAATTTGCTGATTCTGCGCCGAAGCTCCGGATCATCAATCGCCTTGGCCTCACCTGGGCGTGCGTCCGTAAATCCGGCCTGCCTCCTTCGCCCTATAGCGCCCCTAGATTTGGTAGAGGTCACCAGAGCTCCTCCCGTAAGTACGCCAAAGTAATGCATCCAGCTCAGCGAGGTTTTTGGCAGGGCCACGTCGATCCGCCTGGACGGCAGCCCGCAACAATCGGGCAAGGGAAAGATAGGAGGCGCCCTCGGATGCTCCGCGCGTAACCCTGAAGTCGATCGCCTTCATAAACTTCCGAATGGGATCGTTCTTGACGGGATAAAGCGAAGGGAAAGCCAAGCACAGCATTTCCGAAAGGAACGCGCCTCGAGCCGCCACCTTCCTGGCATGCAGCTCGTCAATCTTCGTAACCACGACATCATCACGTTCCGTATCGGATGCCTGAAGTATGGCCAGGAACGCTTGGCTCAGAGCTTTAAAATCACCCGTGCTGCCCGACCGTTCCCACCCGGCGCCTTGAAGGCGATTCTTCCACTTATGGCCCCAATGCAAGGGGAGCTTCTCATAGAACTCAGCAGAGCTTATCTTTCCGTTGGCGCACTGTTTAAAAAGCTGGACAAGGCCGGCTTTACGTAGCTGATACTCTTGTATTTGCTTGCGACGCTGCCTCACCAAACGTCTCGCGTCGGCGGGGCTCGGCAACGTCAGCGCCTCGTCGAACTCTTCTGACGCGGTCTTGCCCTTGGAGTTGGTCGGGCCACCATTTGGGGCTTCCCGATAGGTCTTCAACCAATTTTCATCGGCGTCAATGCAATCACCTGAGATGCGTTCGACCCAGTTCCGCGCTTCGTTGAATTGTTCTTTCTTGAGGTGGTGATAGAAATTTGCCTCGTAATTGGTCGAGAACGCAGCACGCGTTAAATTCGAAGAGCCAACCAGAGCATGCAAACTTCCATCGGCTTCCCTCCAAAACATGGCTTTAGGGTGGAATCCGCCGATGCGCTGAGCTACGAGAAAGCAGCTCTTCTTCTCCCGGGGTAGCCAGCGAGTTACGTCGCGACAAGCTTTTTTTCGAGTAATTCCATAGTCCTTTCCGATGATCATACGGAAGGTGACGCAGGCAGTACTAAGCTTGGACGGTGGACACCATTCGGTGAGATATGCGGAGAGAATGTATAGCTCTACTGAGCACTTGAAAGCACGCTTGTAGTGCTCCTCCAGACTCTTTGCTTCCGCTTTCGGAAGCAAAATTAGGTCACTCATGCACTCCAACTCCCCTGTGGTCACGCTCAATCCTAGCTGACAGCAACCCTGCTTCGCGAAGGCAACGGGTTAACGCTGCCCTGTGGTCCCTTCGATCGCTTCAGGTTGCCCCCTACCCCCGATAACACGGGCTAATCGGTTCGCTTTTACGTTGTGCTTTGCCGAAAGCTATCCCTTGGCCAAAGTCAGCTCATCGCCTCCATTGCGGCGAGCGACAGCTGGCGTTCCATCGCAGCTGCCGAGTGTCACATCTTGTCCTTGAAGAATGGCGCGAGCTGCCCGGTGGTTTCGTTACAGATGGCGTAACCATCGCCGCATCAGGTTGAACACACAGCTGAGGCAGCTCGTTGCACAGACGCCCGTTGAACGATTCAATGTAAGCGTTCTGGTTCAGCTTACCCGGCTCAATCAAACTCAACAACATGAAGCGTGAGGGAGAGCTGCCCGCGAGCACCCGCTTCGCCAAAGGAACTGCTACTGGCAGTTTTGAGTTGATAGCGCGAGTGGCTGTCGTCAGGGTTGACCAGAATCTGGAATATCCAAGCATTGATGCCGGTACAGTGATCAGGGGGTTTATGCGTCGAAGATCCGTGGATGCGCGAAATCGCACTATTTACCTGCGTCGTCCTAGTGACGGGAGAGTGCTGTGCCCAAAACACCCGAAGACACCCGGCTTGAGAGCTGGCATCGATTCTTCGCGGCCTACGCGAACAATGAAGCGTGGACACTGGCTGAAGCGCCACTGTCTCGGATGGATGATGTTTTAACGCTTCTCAATGCTGCGCATGCCGCGGCTTGGCATTGGCAGGCTGTCGGCAACGTCTTGAACCACATGCGCGCCCTCATGCTTCTTGCCCAGGCGCACGCTGTGGCTGGCCTGGGGCAAAGCGCTTTGCTATATGCAGACGAAATGCGCGCGTACTTTTTGAGTGAAGCTTCCACCCCGGAATGGGAGCAGGCTTTCATGCATGCTGTTCATGCGCGCGCAGCGCATGCCGCGGGGGAGCATGCCCAGCACGCAAGCTCGTACGCTTCAGCAGAAAGTGTCATCCGAGCCCTCACAAACGAAAATGATCGAGCCATGGTTTCTCGTATCTTTGAACAGGTGCCCCGGCCGTGGTTGCCGTCGTGAGGTTGGGCTCTTCCATAACGAGCGTATTGTCGGCCCTGCGGGCGCCCAAGAAAAAGGCCGGTCGAACTCCGACCGGCCTTTTTCACTACTAACTCACTCAATGCTTTTTGGCTTCGTCACGGGCGCGATCTGCAGCCTTCCCTACGGCATTCTGAACTTTGCCAGCGTTCTTCTCAATGTTGCCAGACGCTTCTTTCGCCTTGTTGCCAGTTACTTTGCCTACTACCTCTTTGATGGCGCCTTTGACTTCGTGTTTGGTGCCTTCTGTCCGGTTCTTGTCCATGGTGCGGTTGCTCGCTTTGGCCGCAGGGGCGCGGCCATTTCTTATAGGCGCGAACTGGTCTTCCTCGCGTGAATCTTTGTCGAAAAGCAGCCCACATAGTTCGGGTGGTGAAGCGGAGAGTTTGCCAGGCAAATCTGTTCTTGGTGGCCCAATGGCCGTCTATTCTCTTTGACAATACGACACTCACCCAGCAGTGGCATCAAGAGTGCAACTCGGCCGCGCCATTCTGAGTGGCGCATCGCCTCCTCGTGTCAGCAGCGGTGGTTTGCTTCTCAGGACCGAGCCATGTGGTGAAGAAAGCGCAGGACGCCGGCCTCTAGTTTCCGTGGAAAGTTGACGATCTCGGCTGGAACGAAGTGTTGCAAGGTTCCCTCTTTCCAACCCCTTAAAACGTAGGGATGGACGTAGGAAGCGCGGCATACACTGGGCGTATTGCGCAGTAGGGTTGCTACTTTGGTCATGACAGCGTTCAGTGCAGCCTGATTAGACCGCTCCCGGGCACGCACCGGTGTTTGTGTTAGCAATCCAGCGGCCCTTACCGTGCCCGACCAAGTGCGAAAGTCTTTGGCGGTGAAATTGCCCACCGACGCCTGCTGCAGATAAGCATTGACCATTCCGGAGTCCACAGCGTGGCGTCCTCCCTCAGCATCTAAATACTGAAAAAGGCGTTGCCCGGGCAATTGCTGTACACGACGCAACAACCGGACCAAGCGGTTATCCGACAGCATCAATTCGACGTGCCGACCGCTCTTGGCACGAAAGCGCAACCGCAAGCATCCATGTTCCCGCTTGAGATGTCGCGTGCGTAAGGTGGTAAGACCATAGCTTCCGTTGTCATGGGCGTATTCCTCGTTACCCACTCGGACAAGCGTCTCATCGAGCAAGCGGACCACCAACGCTAGCACCTTGCTTTTAGGCCAACCTGGCAATGCCAAGTCGGCGCGCACGCGACGACGAAGACTTGGAAGGATAGCCCCGAACTCGCGCATATGATCAAACTTGTCCGCATCGCGATGCCGCCGCCAGTCGGCATGATAGCGATACTGTTTGCGTCCCCTCGCATCACGCCCCGTCGCTTGCAGATGGCCGCGCGGATCGGCGCAGATCCACACATCGGTGTAAGCCGGAGGGATGGCCAGCAGGCGGATTCGCTCCAGAACATCTGCACGCGTAACCCGCCGCCCGCGGGTATCGTAGTAGATAGTCCCCTTTCCCTTGCGAGCGCGGCGATACCCTGCCTGGGCATCGCTGGAATACACCAAAGGCCCTGCCACTTTGCGGGTTCGTTCCAGTCTTTTATGGATCCGCTTTTCTACATCTGCCATTTCTATAAAGAGAGAGGGCGCATGACAGTGGCTCGCTTTTGGACGCAGCAATGGCAAAGTCTGGGCTTGTTTGCATGATCACCGCCACGCTTACCCCTGCTCAATCTTCCTTGACCTCGTCGCCTTCACTATTTCGGCTTTTATGCCCGCCACCCGGAGTGTGGTTGTCCTCACCTGTGCCGTTCTTGGCATCACCGCTGCGATCCGTATCTTCCGGCTTTCTGGGAATTTTGGACGTGTCCACTTCATACGTAGAACAGTGGTTCGAGCTCTTGGTCATCGCAAAGTCTTCCTTCTTCTGGATCTGCGCCTTCTGGACTGCTTCCTCGATGTAGCCAAGCATGTTGCCGGTCCTGGTTTCGATGACGCTGTCGAGTAAATAAGATGAAGGTTGGATCAACGGTACCTAGAGGCTCAGCCGTTCGAGATCACGCTCTTCGTAAGAGCTGGTATGCACCATCACATCCGCAAAGAAGTTCATTTGATCTGAAGGCACACACACATAGGGCTTGTCCGGATGGAGCTTCGCGGGTGCCGAGCGACGCAAGGTCCCAAGCAGATCGCACAGGTAGCCGCGAACTTCGGCCGGCTCTGCCAGATGCTGAGTTGCCCAGCTTGCCGCCCGACTGCCTGTCAGGATGGCGTTGCCACTTAGACTGCGTACATGCGCGAAGGCTGCCTCATCGGAGTGATCGTCACCGAAATACCATGGCTTGCGATCCGCGAATGGAGCGAGTCTGAGCAATCGCTCGACCGCATACGCCTTGGTGATGCCGAGTGGCCTGAACTCGATCGCCCTGTCCCTCAATTGGATGTCGCATCCGGGCAGCGCGGGGGCCAGCAGGCTCGCCTGTAGCAGCAATTCCATCCAGGCAGCATCGTCATCGTGCGCATGCAAGGTCATCATGATCCCCTTGTCTTGCAATATGACGCCAGGGATCTTCAGCGCCAGTTCCGTCACTGCAGCACGCATGCGTGGGCGATCCACGATCGGTATCGCCAGGCGCCGAAGCCGGCCGCCACAACGGATCTCCATGCCGTAAAGACCAGCGACGTTCCAGTCTGTATTGCCGAACAAGCAGTCGATATCCTCGATGCTGCGACCACTCACGAATGCCAGTGCACCGTCCAACGCTTGGCGCAGCTCCATGAGGAGCGCCAGCAGCTTTTTGTCTGCGCACGGTTCACGCGAGCCCTTGACGGCGCCAAGCAGAGTCCCATCGATGTCCAGCAGAATGGCAGGACGCATTTCCGGTCGGTCCTCAGGTGTGGCGAGTAGCGCATGCATGGCAAATGTCATTCCTGGGTTCGATGCCTGCTTGGCAGGGTCCTAAGTGATATCCGCGCAGTAGTGAATTCTTCGTTGCCCATCGACATGACCCAGGCTGCCTCTTTGCAACGAAATTTTCGCGGTTGGTCTATGTCACGCTTACCAAGATGCCGCCTCCCTCGCGCTATCCGCAGGGTGCGCTCCAGCCACCTGCTCCCAATGCTCGATACCCTGCGAATCAACCGTTTGCGAAGAATGTCACCGCATCGACTCCAAATTCGCGAGACGATAGCCAGCCGAATGTATGGTGTGGAGCAATGGCAGATCGAACGGTTTGTCAATGACCTGTCGCAAGTTATACAGATGCGAGCGAAGTGTGTCTGAGTCGGGCATTACGCCGCCCCACACCTGTCGTTCTAGATCACGCCTCTTCACGACATGAGGTGACTCTCGCATCAATATCGTCAGTAGCTTGAGGCATATCGGCGAAAGGCTGAGTTCGCGGCCGCCACGCGTCAATCGCAGCGTCTGGGTCTCCAGCTTCAAGTCGCTGACGATCAAGATATTCTCGAAGACCTGACGCCGTTCGCGGCGTATCAAGGCTAGCAAGCGTGCCTCAAGCTCCCTCGATTCAAACGGTTTCGCCAGATAGTCATCTGCTCCTGTACCCAGACCACTTATCTTGTCATCCGTACTGTTGCGGACACTCAACATCAGAATAGGCGTGGCCTTTCTTGCCTCCTTTCGAAGCTTGCTACACAGGCTCAGGCCGTCCAGCCTGGGTAACATCACATCGAGGACGATGGCATCGTAGTCATCTACGATCGCCATGTGCAGCCCCAACACTCCTTCAGCTGCGCGGTCTACTCTATATCCGGCCCTTTCCAGCAGTATTTGGGTCGTCAATGCGACCTGCTCGTCATCTTCCACCAACAAGATGCGGCCCAAGTAGTCACTTGTATCCATACCCCCTCCCCCGCAGATAGCTGCTTACAACTGGGAGTAGTACTGCCGCACCCGATCCTCAAATCCTGGGTCGGCGAAATCCGGCCAATGATCTTTGTCGAATCCAGGGGCGCTCTCGAGACGGTCCTTGTTGACATTCAAGATGAGACATTTGTTTTCGCCATCGACGGTCAAGGCGTCCCACGGGACAGCAAAGAGCTTGTCGCCAATGCCGAGGACTCCACCGTAGGAAAGGACGCCATAACTCACTTCGCCACTCTGCGTGTCGATCATGATGTCCTTGAGCTCGCCTAGCGCCTCATTGTTGAGGTTCTTTACCTTATCTCCGGTAAGCGTCGAAGCCGAAAGGAATTGGGTACTTGTGTTCGTCATAGCGATGTCCAAATTGAAGTGATGGCCAAAAAGGCGGGGAGCAACAATGCTGCCTGTCCGGGGATCAAATCCCGGTCGATCACCCGAAGGCGAAAATTGACATACTGATAACATCCGCAGGCTCGACCGCTCTGAATCGCATCAGGGACGTCAGGCGCTTTCACCGAATGCAATCGTGCTCAGCAGTGCAAGGGCATCCTTGCGTGAGTCCAGTCGCGTGTGTTGCACCACGATCGGGACATCTGATTCGAACACGCTGGAGTAATCGGTGTCGCGCGGCACCGGTGCTGGATCGGTGAGGTCGTTGAAACGCATGTGCAAGCTGCGCCGTGCAGGCACGATGACGTGGTAAGGCCCCACTGGATCGCGGTCCTTGAAATACAGCATGATGCGCACCTTGGCATCGCAATCGCTTGCGTTGAGCATGCAGGCGGCCTCATGGCTGACGAAGCGGCGGTCTTCATCGTCGCTGCTTTGGCCAGGGATGTAGCCCTCGGCGATGGCCCAACGACGCATCCCGATGCTCATGACCACCTCCGCTGCAATTTGCGCGCACTGCGTTGCAGCAAATTGTCTGATTTGGCTTGGCGACTCGCGGCGTACCAGCAACCTGCGGCCAGCGCAGCCGCGGTGAACAACGCAGCGCCCAGCAAGGGCGAGCGGTTCTTTTCTATCCACAGTGCCCCGCTATGGTTTCGTGCGCGCTGGCTGAAGCGACCGCGTGCGCCAGAGTCGCCGGCCACCGGCGTAAACAAGTTGTCGGCACGATTGGGATCATCGGGCTCGTTGGTCTGCTGACCGCTGTAACCGGTGCGGCCCAGGTAGCGATCAAGCAGGCCCGGCGCGATTTTCTGTCCCCACTCAGCCATCAACGTTGGGGCGCCCACTGGCACACTGCGCCGGCGATGCGCTGCGGCCCATACGATCGCGCTAGCCGCCACCTCCGGCTCGAAGATTGGAGGTACCGGTTGCGGTCGGTTCGGCATGCGGTTGCGTGCCCATGAGAACTGTGGCGTGTTCAACGCCGGCATCTGCACCGAGGTGATGTGGATGCGGCTGCGGTCGTGAATCAGCTCGCTACGCACCGCGTCGATGAACCCCACCAACGCATGCTTGGCTCCGCAGTAGGCCGACTGCAGCGGGATGCTGCGATAAGCCAGCGCGGAACTCACCTGCACAATGGTGCCGCGGTTACGGGGCCGCATGTGCTTTAGCGCCGCCATTGTGCCGTAGACCCCGCCGAGATAGGTGACCTCCGTGACGCGCTTGAACTCCTCTGCATCGATCGCGCTGACCGGCGCGAAAATCGTCACCATCGCGTTGTTGACCCACACGTCGATCGGGCCCAGTTCGTCCTCGATCTTCTGTGCTGCCTGGCCCACTGCCTCCGCGTCAGCCACATCGACGCTGCAGGCCAGCGCACGCACGCCCAGCAGTTCGAGCTCGCGCGCCGTGGCGTTCAATCCCTCTTCGCCGCGGGCCAGCAAGCCCACATGAGCTCCTGCACGGGCGAAGGCGCGTGCGGTGGCGCGACCGACACCGGCGCTAGCGCCGGTGATCACTATTACCTGGTTCTTGAAATCGATAGTCATGTACGTTCCTCGTTAGTCGGGGGCGCGTTGCGGCGCGGGGGCGGCCGGCGCCGTGCCGTCATGGATTGCGCGTTGCAGTACCTGGGCTAAGTGCAGCGGCATACGCCCGGTGGCCTGACGCACTTGCTCGCGGCAACTGAAGCCGTCGGCGATCAGAAGAGTGTCGGCGCCAGTGCGGCGCACAGCGGGCAACAGCACACGCTCACCAATGGTTTGCGATAGCGCGTATTTGTGCGTTTCGAAACCGAACGAACCTGCCATACCGCAGCAGCCGGAATCGAGCAGCTCGTAATCCAGGCCAAGCTGCTCGAACACGTGGCAGTCGGCCTCCTTGCCCATCACCGCGCGATGATTGCAATGCATGTGCACTATGGCTTTCGCCGCAAGACGGTTGGGAACATAGGCGTTCTTCTGCAGGAATTCGGCCAGCGTATGCGTCTGCTTGCACAGCCGCTTGGCATCTTCGTCATGCGGGAATAAGTTGCCAAGCTCGTCGCGGAATGCGGCCACGCAGGCCGGCTCCAATCCCACAATGGGCGTGCCAGCACGGATATCCTCGTGCAGCATGGCGAGGTTCCGCTTCCAAAGCTCGGTGGCGCGATCGAGCATGCCCCAGTCGTACAGCGGCCTGCCGCAGCACAGCGGCTGTTTGGGTAGCACCACGGTGCACCCGGCATGTTCCAATACCTCGACTGCAGCGATCGCGGTCTCGGGAAGAAAGTGGTTGGTGAACGTGTCCGGCCAGAGAATCACGCGAAGGCCGTCCGATTTGCCCTCGCTACGCCGAGCGAACCAATCGCGGAAGGTCTGCTTCGCGAACTCGGGCATCTCGCGCTGTGGTGCTATGCCGCCCAGCTTCTTGAGTAGCGGCGACCACAGACTGCTATGGGTGAAGTAATTCACCGTACGCGGCAGATGCGCTGCCAGTCGTGCCCATACGTGGATCAGGCCCATCGTGTACGCGGCGCGTCGACGCAGGTGCCCCTGGTAGTAGTGGGACAGGAACTCGGCCTTATAGCTGGCCATGTCGACATTGACCGGACAATCGCCCTTGCAGCCCTTGCAAGCCAGGCATAAATCTAATGCGTCGCGTACGTTCTCATCGCGCCAGCCGCCGGTAATCACCTCGCCTTTCAGCATCTCGAACAGCAGCCGTGCTCGCCCTCGCGTCGAATACTTCTCCTCACGGGTGGCCATGAAGCTAGGACACATGGTGTCGTGATGGGTGCGCCGGCAATTGCCAATTCCCACGCAGCGCAGGATGGTGCGACCGAAGTTGTGGTCGTCCTTGGGAAAATGGAAGTGCGTCTGCGACCTTGATGGCGCATAGCCTGTGCCGATGCGCAGGTTTTCAGTAGGTAGGTAAGGATCGACGATCTTGCCCGGGTTCATGTGGCAACCCGGATCCCAGATGCGCTTGAACTCACCGAACGCCTGCACCAGTTCCGCACCGAACATCCGACCGAGGAACTCGGCCTTGGATTGACCATCACCATGCTCGCCGGACAGTGAACCGCCATAGCTCACCACCAGGTCCGCTGCATCGCCAAGGAAACGATGGAATTTATCGATGCCCGGCTGGGTTTCCAGATCGAAATCAATGCGTGTATGGACACAGCCCTGGCCGAAGTGGCCGTACAGATCGCCTTTGTACGAGTAGCGCTTCAGCAAAGCGCGGAAGTCGCGCAAATACGGGCCAAGCTTCTCGGGGGGCACCGCAGCGTCCTCCCAGCCCTCCCAGGTAATCTGCTTGTTCGGTACATGGGCAGTCGCACCAAGTCCTGACTGACGCACCTTCCAGATCAGCTCTTCCTTGGACTTGTCGTCGTACAGCTTCATATCCAACGGGGCATCTTCCCTGCCCTTGAGCTGCTCCATCAGCTTGTGGGCCTTGTCGTCGGATTCGTCCTTGGTCTCGCCACCGAACTCCACCAACAGCCAGCCGCCGCCTTTGGGCAGCAGCTCAAGGTCGTCCGGATGCAAACCAATCGCCTTCATATCGGAGACCAGTTCTTCACCTAGTCCTTCCAGCCCCACTGGGCCGGCGGCCAGCGCGTCCATTACGTGGTCCGCGGCGGAGAACACATCGATGTAGCCAAGCACCAGCAGCGACCGTACCGGCGGGCTGTAGACCAGGCGCGTGGTGGCTTCCAGGATGGTGACGCAGGTGCCCTCGCTGCCGACGAGCGCGCGTGCCACGTTAAAGCCGTTCTCGGGCAGCAGCTCGTCGAGGTTGTAGCCAGACACACGACGTGGAATTTTCGGATAGCGCGAACGGATCAGCTCGGCATATTTGTCGCGCAGCGTCTTCAGTGCGGCGTAGATTTCGCCGCGTCGACCGCCCTCGCGGATGAACCGTTCCAGTTGCGCATCGGACGTGGCGCCCACGCGCATGCGCAAGCCGTCGTAGGTCAGTATCTCCAGTTCCTCGATGTTCTCGGAAGTCTTTCCACCCATTACCGAGTGCACGCCACAGGAGTTGTTGCCGATCATGCCGCCCAGGGTGTTGTGGGTATGCGTGGACGGATCGGGCGCGAAGGTCAGCGTGTGTTTTTCGGCAGCGTCGCGCAGATCGTCCAGGATCAAACCCGGCTCAACCCGTGCACGCTTGTTGGCTGGGTCGAGTTCGACGATGTTGTGCAGGTATTTGGAAAAATCCATCACCACGGCGACATTGCAGCACTGACCGGCCAGCGAGGTGCCGCCGCCGCGCGAAAGCAGCGGTGCACCATATTTTCGGCAAGCGGCCACGGTGGTCACCACGTCCTCGAGTGACTTCGGCAACACCACACCGATCGGCACTTGCCGGTAGTTGGAGCCATCGGTGGCATATAGCGCGCGGCTGCCGGCGTCGAAGCGCACCTCACCTGAGATGCCGGCCAAGTCACGCACCAACGCGTTGACGTAGGCCGGCTGTGTTACCCCAGCGCCGCGCGCATCGGGCTTCAACGCTTCGGCCTTCACTGCTCGTTTTCCGCTAGCGAATGGGTACCAGCGCTGCAGTCGTCATGACCGCACTGGCAACCGTCGCCCGCCCTCGTGCGCACTGAAGATCCCTCAGCCGCGTAGCGGCACTCCTCACTGCAATACGCCTGCCCATTGGGCACTCTGCATCGGCATCCGTGGCGCTGGCATTGTTCCTGCTCGTGATCGATCTGCATGACATGTTCCCCGCTCACCTGAGCTTGCCCGCTGGCCGGAATCACCGGACCGTCGCGATTCAATGCGCCGCGTAGCGCGCGGCGTCGTGTTCTTTCAAAACCAACCCCAACCCTGGCCGGGTTCGATCTGGGCGCAGCACGCCGTCGACCGGCAAAAGCGCACCATCGAAGAGCAGTTGCTCGATGCGCACGTGGTCGTGGAAATACTCTGCATGGATCGCCGGCCGCAGCGCGCAAAGCGGCTGCACGTGGATAGCCGGCGCACAATGCGAGGACAGCGGCAAGTCGAACGCTTCGCACAGCGCGGCCACGCCAAGCAGGCCGCTGATGCCGGCGCAGCGCGTGGCGTCGGCCTGGAGTACGTCCACCGCGTCTGCCGCGAGCATGCGGCGGAAGTACACCGCGTCGTAACCGTATTCGCCGGCGGTGATGTCCATGCCGGGCGGCGCGCGGTCCCGCAGCAGGTGCAGGCCATCCAGGTCATGCGAGGGGCGCGGCTCCTCGAACCAGCTCACGCCAAGTTCGGCGAAGGAATGCGCCAGCGCCAGCGCCTGCTTGCGCGTGTAGGCGCCGTTGGCGTCCACAAACAGGCGCGTACCACCGACAGCGCCGCGAGCCGTCCGTACACGCGCCACGTCGCGATCCGGACTCCGCCCCACCTTCATCTTGACCATGCCGATGCCCGACTCCACCCAACCGCCAAGCTGTTCGGCAAGCTGCTTGTCGGTATAGGAGGTGAAGCCGCCACTGCCGTATACCGGAATCGCCTCACGCACCGCGCCCAGTAAATCCAGCAGAGACAGGTCCAACAACTTCGCCTTGAGATCCCACAAGGCATTATCCACCGCAGCGACGGCCATCGAGGCAATGCCGGGGCGACCGAGATTGCGGATCGCAGCGAGCATCGCTGCCCACACGGCGGCAATGTCCAGTGCGTTGCGTCCAGTCACGACCTTGGCCAGGGTGTCGCGTACCAAAACGGCTGTGGCGCCATCGGCGTAGCTGTAACCCAGGCCGTGTTTGCCCCCAGCGTCGATCTCGACCAACACAAGCGTGGTTGATTCCCACGCCAAGGTACCATCGGATTCCGGCAGGTCAGTCGGCACTGTGTACACAGACACTTTTGGCATCTGGAGTTTCACCGCATCCATGTCAATGTCCACGATGACCGGGAAGGAAGGTGGCAAGCACCTCCTTGGCGGACTGCCGGATCATGCCGCCCGTGTCCTCGTCGCCCTTGAGCATCGATTCGGCAAACGCTTTGGCCTCTTTCAGCGTGATATGAGGCGGCAACGGCGGCACGTCGGGGTCGGTGATCGCCTCGATGACGCATGGTCGATCCGCGGACAACGCGGCGTCGAATGCAGCACCGATCTGTGCGGGATCATTCACCATGATGCCTTTCAGCCCGAGCATCTCGGCGTAGCGTGCATAAGGGAAATCCGGCACATGCTGGGCGACTTCGAATTTCGGATCGCCTTCCATCACGCGCTGCTCCCAGGTCACCTGGTTCAGATCGCGATTGTTGAGCACCAGGATCACCAGGCGCGGGTCGGCCCACTCCTTCCAGTAGTCGCCGATCGTGATAAGTTCGGCATTACCGTTCATCTGCATTGCGCCGTCGCCGACCATCGCAATGGCGACGCGCTCGGGGAACGCGAATTTTGCCGCGATCACGTACGGCACGCCCGGCCCCATCGTTGCCAGGCAACCGGATAGTGAGGCCATCATGCCGCGCCGAACCTTGAGGTCGCGTGCGTACCAGTTGGCCGAGGAGCCTGAATCCGAAGCTAGGATGCAATTGTCAGGCAGTCGCGAGGACAGCTCCCAGAACATGCGTTCGGGATTGATCGGAACGGCCTCATGCATCGCCCGCGCCTCCAGCACGCGCCACCATTCGGCAACGTTCTTCTCGATCGTCTCGCGCCAGCCACGGTCAGTCTTGTGCTGTAGCAGTGGAATCAGCGCACGTAACGTGGCAGCAGCGTCGCCGACCAGACTGATCTCCATCGGGTAGCGGATCGAGAGCATCGCGGGATCGAGATCGATCTGCACGCCGCGCGCCTGCCCTTCCTTTGGCAGGAATTCAGAATACGGGAAGCGCGATCCGATCATCAGCAGCGTGTCGCACTCCATCATCATGTCCCAGCTCGGTTTGGTACCGAGCAGGCCGATGGACCCGGTGACGTACGGCAGCTCGTCGGGTAACGCCGCCTTGCCTAGCAGCGCTTTAGCTACGCCCGCACCAAGCAGCTCGGCAACTTCGATCACCTCGTCGGCGGCCGCCAACGTGCCAGCACCAACCAGGATCGCCACCTTGCTGCCCGCATTCAGCAGATCGGCGGCATGACGCAGATCGCCCTCGACCGGTACCACCCGTGGAGGGCGATAGCCGAAACCGGAATGGATGGTGCCATGCGCACGGGGCGGCACCGGCACCGCGCCGAGGATCTGCACATCGTTAGGTACGATGATGCAGGTCACCGTACGCTTGGCGATCGCGATGCGCAGCGCGCGATCCACCACATGACGGACCTGCGCGGGGACCGTGATCATCTCCACGTAATCGCTGGCCACGTCCTTGAACAACGAGACCAGGTCGACCTCCTGCTGATATTGACCACCCAACGCCGCGCGCGCCTGCTGGCCTACAATGGCTACGACGGGCTGGTGATCGAGCTTGGCATCGTACAGGCCGTTTAGCAGATGGATGGCGCCTGGCCCGGAAGTAGCCAGGCACACGCCGACCTCGCCGGTGAACTTGGCGTGCGCACAGGCCATGAATGCGCACATCTCCTCGTGCCTTGCGCGCACCAACTTGAATTTGTCGCCTGCGCGATCGATCGCGCCCATCAGTCCATTGATGCCATCGCCGGGAAAGCCGTATAAGCGCTCGATGCCCCATTCGGTCAGCCGGTGCAACAGAAAATCGCTGACGTTCTCGCTCATGGCTCGGTTCTCCGGTTCTGATCGGGGACATGGGCCGTAAGCGACCCGCGCAGGCACCGAACAGGGTCGGCGAATGAAAGTCATCCTGCGCGGCATGTCGTTAGTGGACTATAAGTACGCTGTGTGTATCTTCATCACACCAGTGACGGGCGCGCTCACGTTCTTTCCTTCAGGACGCATGATCAAGCCAACCACCGTGAAAGCCGGCGCGGCGCAGACCGCGCACCAAAGGCGCGCAGTCGCGCATCAAGCGCCAGATCAGGCCATTGCGATAGTTTTCCAGCATCAGCACGATGGGACCCTGGTGCAATCCGTAGTGCCACGGTGAAGCCCAGCCGACATCGCCACGTTTGGCATGGAAGCTTGAATTGAAAGAGGCGTAGAACCCGAAGTCGTTGCGCGGGTTCTCAGTTTCCTCGACCAGATGGCGCAGGGTGGGCACCACCAACTCGGGTGCGAAAGGCAGTGAAGCCAGCGATGCCCACGGCGCCATCGTTCCGTCGTCCGGTCCGAATGGCGCGCCGCGTGCAGCGTAGCCGGCGAAGCGCAACAGCTTACCTTTCCTCTTTTGCGCCGCCGGCCCTGGGCCATGGGTAGCGGTCAACCCCCAGCACTTCGCCTGATAACCTTCGAAACCTCGCGGGTTGCGCCGTGCGTATTCGTATTGCACATACGTGGCACGGCGACTGTTCTCGAAATAATCGATACCCTTCTCCGCCATATAGGCATCGTGGATTCCCAGGAAGTCGATCCAGACATGCGAGAACTGATGAATAAACATCGGTCCGGCATACACGTAGGCCAATTCATAGATCCGCTTCCAGCGGTAGCCGCTCAGCCAGTGGGCATAGACATTGGAGGTGGGTGGATGGCTTGCTGAACCGAGTGCCAGCGCATACATGATCAGCGCCTCGTTGTAACCCACCCAGCTGGCGCGCTGGAAGCCACGCTCCGGCTTCCACCCCATCGAGATGCCGGCGCCACCATGTTGTGCCCAGCGCCAGTCGACGCTGTCATAGATTGCATTCGCTGCGGTGCGGATTTCGGCTTCTTCACGATGCTCGCCGCTGAAGTACTGCGCACAGGTGAGCATGCCCGCCACCAGCAATGCGGTGTCGATAGTGGAAAGCTCGCAATTACCCGCGCGCCGTCCCGTCCGGAGATCGAGGAAGTGATAGAAGAATCCTTTGTAACCGACGCCATCGGGCGCGCCGGACTGATCCGCCATCAGAAAGAAGCGCAACGTCCCCAAGACCAGCTTGCGCGCCGCTGCGCGTGTCATCCAGCTCCGCTCCACCGCTACTGGATAACAAGACAAGGCGAACCCCACCGCGGCGATGCTGCATGGCGAGTGCGGCTCGGTCGAGTCGGGTATCAGTCCGTTGCCGGGCTGGCGGTGATCGATGAAGTATCGGAACGAATCGTGCTGGATCAGGTCCAGCAAATCTTCGTTGCTGGATCCTGTCATTGATTTTTTCACGAAGATTCTCCCGTGCTGTCGTCATTCGGGACATGCAGCGTGATCGCAGCGACGGCGTGCGGAGGCAGATCGATGTTCAGTGAGAATCCACCGGTCTTCGCGTGCCACCGCAATGGCTCGCGTTGCAGGAGCGCAGCCTCGTTCAGCCGATGCTGCTGCTCGGCATTTGGATAGTCCGGAGAGCCAAGCTCCTCCCATAGCTTGCGCGGATTGCAATGATCTTCGTCGATGCGCTCCAGCCACGCGCCAGTGGGTGGCTGTGAGCAGGCAAGTTCAATTGTCACTTTCTCGGCCGCGATCGGATGTTCTGGGAACGCGTGGTTGCTCAGCAGCACCATCACGACGCCCTCCCCGCGCACCACCGCAGCGTCCACTGTGACATGCGCACCGTCCACCCGAAGCCGTTCATGACCGAGCCGGTGCAGCATCTGGAACGCGCGATAAGTAGGTTTGGGGATGCCGTCTATAGTGAGTAGGCCGAAGCCGCCATGGAACGGTACCGAGGAAAAGTAGTTCTCGGCGAAAATGTCCGAGAACGTCCACCAGCTATAGCACTGCACCAAATCGGCTACGGCCAAGAAGTTCTTGATCATGAAAGCTGCCGCGTATGGCTCGTCATGAAGCTTGAAGAACGGATTGGACGAGCTACACCATTCTGTGTAGTACACAGGCAGAGTGGCCGCTG
This sequence comes from Rhodanobacter sp. 7MK24, assembly GCF_014842995.1. Taxonomy (GTDB): domain Bacteria; phylum Pseudomonadota; class Gammaproteobacteria; order Xanthomonadales; family Rhodanobacteraceae; genus Rhodanobacter_A. The sequence continues at coordinate 31,164 of NZ_JACYXL010000016.1, read as the reverse complement.
CGGCACAGCTGTCCAGCACGCGCCGATGCAAGATGCCACGCGTTGCCAACGAAAGCTGTTTTTCGGTGTCGTCGCCCGGCTTGCCGAATGCGTCGGTTGGGTAATGATGGGTTGATACGAAATCACACGGCAGCCTCGCTCGCCGGCAGAACGCCACGAAGTCCGCGATCCATTCGTCATTGGCAGTGGCGGGACCACCCACCTGCAACTGAGCATCGACCGACTTGATGGTAGTCGCGGTGTGCCGGTACAGCTCGAAATAGTCGGCCTGGGTTCCGGTCCAGAACGAGGAAATATTGGGCTCATTCCATACTTCGAAGTACCACCTGCGCACCTCGTCCAGTCCGTAGCGATCGACCCAGTGTCGCAGCAGTCGATCGATCAGCGCTTCCCAGTCGGCCAGTTTCTTCGGCGGCGTCACGTTGCCGCGATAACTGAATACTGTGGTGTGGCCTGATGCCAGCGCGGTGGGCATGAAACTCAGTTCCACGAACGGGCGCATGCCGATCTCGCGCAGGAAATCGATGATCAGGTCCGCGTTGTGGAAGCCGTAGTGCAGCGTGTCCTGCTCATCCAACAGAATCGCCATATCGTCGTCGAGCAGCCCATGGAAGCGCACATATTCGACACCGAGTTCCTCACGCACACGGCGCATCTGCTCGCGCCAATCCGCACGCAAGGCCATACGCGCGTGATCGCTTCCAATGGTGTGCGACCACACATGGCGCAAGAGGTCGCCTGTCTGGTCGAGATTGCAATGGAATTCGGGCATCGTTCATCTCCTCCGTTCAGATGTCACCACCCTGCATGCGGTGCTTCCTTGCGTCGGCATACCGACCGCCGCTAGCACGATCGGCATCGACGACCATGCAAGCCCAGCCGCCGAGGCAGTGAAGATCAGCGATCCGCCGCGCAAACACATGAAGATCGTCATAAGCAATACCTAGTGCTGCGCGATGCCGAGATTGGTGAACGCATCGAATACCCCGAAGAGAAATCAGTGCACTGCTCGCGCCAGGAAAAATCAGCAACACGATCAATGTGTCGATCTGCTTAGCTAATGCGGATGGCGAGGCCAGCTACGCTGGAGCGGCAACGTTTAGTGTTCATCCTGCGCGTCTCACCAAATAGATCAGCGGAAACACGAAGACTCACACGATTTCTTCGAGGAAAAATCTAAGCGTAGGAATGGCGAAGTTAACGCGGTGTGGTTGTTACGTTCTCACGAGGACATGCGTGGCGTTTCGTCACCTCAAAGATGCAAGAGTCCTGCAAGGATCCATCTACAGAATATTTTTCGGAGAACTCACATGCCCATGGTTCGATTTCGACTCATCGGCCAACGTGACGATGCAGACACTCTCATCACTTCGTTGCACGGCATCGACGAAGTCGACCATGTCGAAGAAGTCGACGACTTGATACCTCGTATGCGCGACGATTCCAGCTCGTCGGAGCAGGCCAGTGATAGCGAGGGAAAGGTCTATTGTGTCGAAGTCGAGGTCCGCGACGACGAGGTATTCGATACTGTGCGCAGAAAGGCGGAAGACCTTACTCGCCGGCTAGGCGTCGGCATCGAATTCGTTGACGAGTTCTAGAAAACAGCTTATCCGTCGCGGCCACTTCTGGCCTTGACGGGGCATTCGACTCGTCGCAGGCATTGTCTGGACTTGATTCGCCACATCTCTTTCCGCCACACGATTTGCTTATGGCATTCGGCGGAAAGGACAGGTAGTTCCAGGAAACATCGGACTCAGGCCGCATCCCCCGCAGCGCTCATTTCCGTATCAAGATCCGCGACGCGATAGCCTGCCGAATGAATGGTATGGAGCAGTTGGTTGGCGAATGGCTTGTCGATGATGCGACGCAGGTTGTACAGGTGCGAGCGCAAGGTATCGGAGTCAGGAAGCGTATCGCCCCAGATTTCGCGCTCGATGTCGCGTCGGCTTACCACGCGCGGAGATTCACGCATCAGGATCGCCAGCAACCTCAGTCCAATCGGCGACACATTGAGCACCTTGCCAGCACGCGTTAACCGCAGGATCGCCGTATCGAGCACCATATCGCCGACGGTCAGAATCTCGGTAGACACCTGCCGACGATCGCGTCGAATCAGGGCATGCACCCGCGCCGCAAGCTCACTCAACTGGAACGGCTTCACGAGATAGTCGTCAGCACCTGCTTCCAGACCCGTGAGCTTGTCGTCCAGGCTGCCGCGCCCTGTAAGCATCAGAAGAGGAGTGGCTCTGTTTGCTTCACGGCGCAGTTTCCGGCATACCTCCAGGCCGTCCATCCCAGGCAATGAGAGGTCGAGCACGAGGACGTCATAGCTGCCAGTCACTGCAAGATGCAATCCGCTAGGACCGTCGGCAGCGTAGTCGACGGAGTAACCGATTTTTTCGAGAAATTCGCCTAATGGCTCGGAGATCTGGCGATTGTCTTCCACCAGCAAGATCAAACCTTTCTGGTCATCACGCATGCTCATGTGAATTCCTGCGATATCGCCCCCTGCACATACCAGCTAAGCGGAGAAGAGATGACGGGCAAGTGAAAGTGACGCGCCCGCTGGATGTCTTGCAGCTGCGACAATTCACCCACCCAAAGTTCATGGCGAAGTAACAAGCGGCCCGAAATGATGGAAGCCATCGAAAAAATCGGAATCCCTCATGTTTCCCTTTACGTTGTCGTCGCTCTTGCAAAGCATGCCGGCTCCACCGGAACCTGCGCCTGCGCCACAAGAGCCCGTACCACCAAGCCATCCCGGCGAACCGCCAGCGCCGATGCCACCACCCGCTCCGCCATTTCCGCAACCGGGGCGTCCACCACTGGTCGAGCCGGAACCCGCGCCATTACCAATAGGCGATCCCGTGCCACCACCTCCCGAACGCCCCACGGCATGAGGCACCGATCACGGCGATACCTTGCCCGATGCCTCCCTCCGCTTCACACAAAGTGGTCTATGTTGCGCTCGGCGGCAACCTGCTGATTGCTGTCGTGAAGTTCATGGCAGCAGCTTATTCCGGCAGTTCAGCAATGCTGAGCGAAGGCGTGCATTCTCTTGTCGATACCACCAATGAATTGCTGCTCCTTTATGGTTTGCGCCGCGCCGCTATGCCTCCGGATCCACTGCATCCGTTCGGACATGGTCGCGAACTGTATTTCTGGAGCTTCATTGTGGCGCTGCTGGTTCTGGCGATAGGCGCTGGTCTCTCCTTCTACGAAGGTGTCGTCCACATTGCACGCAATAAGACGATCGATCATTCCGGCGTGAATTACATCGTTCTGCTGTTTTCGATGCTGTTCGAAGGCAGCTCATGGTGTGTCGCATTGCGCGAATTCCGCGCCCGCAAAGGCAAGCTTGGCTACTTCGAGGCGTTTCGCCTAAGTAAGGATCCGACCACCTTCACCGTGCTACTGGAAGACAGTGCGGCTCTGGTCGGGTTGCTGATTGCGCTGATTGGACTGGCAGGTGCGCAACTGCTCAAATTGCCGGTGTTCGACGGCATTGCCTCTGTTGGCATCGGCTGCGTGCTGGCCGTCTCGGCTCTGCTGCTCGCACGGGAAACCAAAGGGTTGCTAATCGGCGAAACCGCCCATCCCGCCGTAAGCGATGCGATCATGGCGATCGCCGCCGCCGACGCTGACGTGCGCACCGCCAATGGCGTATTGACCGTGCAGATGGGGCCACATCAGGTAGTTGCTGCGCTGAGCGCCGAATTCGAGGATGTGCTTTCCACCACACAGATCGAAGCCTGCGTCCATCGGATCGAAAAGCGAGCAAAGGTGGCTCGCCCGGAGATCATTTCGCTGTTCATCAAGCCGCAGACCGCCAAAGTCTGGCAAGATCGCCGCCGCGCGATCGAAGCGAACGCGCATGAACTGGATAACTGAACTCTCATCTCCGCTTGGCCGCACCACAAGGCCTGTGGACTTTGAGTACAAACCGCCTTCGATTCGCTCACTGAGCGTCAGTTGTTCTTGTGGCTCTTCCGATCCAACTTCGCATGCCGTTCCGGACTGCTTCCGGGATGACTTCATCTCGATCTCGTTCGCTCCGTGTACTGCTCACGTTGCCCGACTGATTGCCAGGACCACTCTCTCCACCCTATACGCGGCATCAGGCATGGGCTTTTTTTTACTGACGGCGAGGTGGGGCCGCGCGATGTGCGTCCCCTCGCGTTGAAGGTGAGCTAGGGCGACTGACACTATAGGTGACGTACACGCGTCTTTAATCGGCTCATCGACCGTGGGGAAGCAGTTGACGGCATCCGGTTGTGACGAAAACTCAACGTGGCCGCGATCATGATCGAACCGGTTTCGAGAAATGGCTGATGCGATAGGCGGCTTCAGCGCCTTCCTTCGTGGCCGCGATCTCGCTGGCGAATCCTGTCGCTCAGCAAGGTGCGGACTCCTAAGAGAATCCCGAAGGCGGCGCTCGATCCACCCAACCGGAGAAACCGATGAACGATCGCGAGCAACGTTGTGCCCATCCCGCCTGCCATTGCATGGTGCGATGCGACGAGCCTTATTGCAGCGACTACTGCCGTAAGCGCGTGGAGACACCGCTCTCGGATGAACCGGCCGAATGTCGCTGCAGGCATGCGGCATGCGCTTCCGGTGCAGCCAAGCTTCCCGAGCATTGAGCTTGCGATCCAGCAGGATGAAACAGTACACGCCACGACGCATAATGCGGAATGCTTAGGCGGCGCAAGCCGCCACGGACCGATTCGATGAAGAAAGCGTCGTCCATTTCGCGCGAATCCATGGACAAGGATAAAGCCTCCTTGCCTCGTCCTGCAGCGACGCCGGAGCAACTTTCGCCGCTTTTGGTAGTCGGCATCGGCGCCTCTGCTGGGGGTCTGGAAGCGTATAAGGCCTTCTTCTCGAACCTGCACACGGATGTAGGCGCGTCCAAGGGTGGCTTTGCGTATGTCCTCGTACAGCACCTCTCGCCAGAACACGTTAGCCTGCTTGCTGAACTTGTGGGACGCGCCACCACCATGCCCGTGACCGAAGCAACCGATGGCGAGCGTGTAGCCCCTGATCATGTTTACGTAATTCCGCCCAACGCCACGTTGACCATCGCAGACGGCGTGCTCAAGGTCAGCAAGCCGGCTCCGCCGCGCCAGGATCGCTGGCCGATCAATACGTTCTTTGCGTCGCTGGCAGAGGATCTTGGTGACTGTGCCGTTAGCATCGTGTTGTCCGGCACCGGTAGCGATGGCGCGCTCGGCTTGCGCGCGATCAAGGACCGAGGTGGCCTGACTATGGCTCAGTCCGGCTTCGATCACCTAGCGATGAGCGGCATGCCAGCCAGCGCAGCGTCCACCGGCTACGTCGACGACGTTCTGCCCGTGGAAGCGATGCCAGCGCGGCTGTTGACCTATCGCAAGCAGATTGTCGACACCCGTAAAAGGCATGACGACCATGGCATCCGCCGGGATCTGGGAGCGCATCTGCGGACGTTGTGCCGGCTATTGCGCACCCAAGTCGGTCACGATTTCAGCCATTACAAGCGCAGCACCCTGCTGCGACGTATCCAGCGCCGGATGCTGGTATGCCAGACCGAAACTGTTCCCGACTACATCGCCTACCTCGAGCAGCACTCACAGGAACATCAGCAGCTGTTTCGCGAGTTGCTGATCGGAGTCACGGAATTCTTCCGCGATGCTCCCGCTTTTGCCGCGCTGCGCGACGAGGCGATACCGCGCATGCTGGCCGACAAGGGCGCTGCCGACACGTTGCGCGTATGGGTGCCCGGCTGTGCTACTGGCGAAGAGGCATATTCGATCGCGATACTGCTGCGCGAGGCTATCGGCGCTCAGAGTGCACCCAAGGTGCAGATCTTCGCCACGGACCTCGACGATCGCGCTATCGACATCGCTCGAGCCGGGCGTTATCGGATGCCCTTGCAGGGAATGACCCCAGAGCGTCTGGAGCGCTGGTTCAACAAGGATGGAGAAGATTACTGCGTGGCAAAATCCCTGCGCGAAATGTGTATCTTCTCGCCACACAGCGTAATCAAGGATCCGCCCTTCTCGCGGCTGGATCTGGTTTCATGCCGCAATCTGCTGATCTACATGGATTCTGATCTGCAGGAGCGGCTCTTCCAGACCTTTCATTACGCCTTGCAACCCGGCGGGTTCCTCTTGCTCGGGCCATCCGAAAGCCCTGGCCGCAGTGCGCAACTATTTGCCGAAATCGACAAGAAGCGACGCCTGTACCAGCGCCGCGAAAGCCAGCGGGTGACCGGCATACCGGCGTTTCAAGCGAACGAACGCAGTCCGGTCGGACGGATAGGTGCACGTATCGCTGCCCCACCCTCCCGGAGTATGGAAGACAGTATTGATCGAAACGTACGCCGCGTGTTGGAGAAATATTCGCCCGCCTATCTAGTGATCAATAGGCATCACGACATCCTGCGCTTCTCTGGCGACACCGGCCGCTATCTCTCGCCTTCCACAGGAACGGCCAATCTCAATGTTCATACATTGCTGCACAAGGGCCTACGGGAACCGGCGCGCGCACTCATACGCGAGGTTTTCAGCGGCAATCAAGCACTCGTCCGCGATGGACTCTCGGTGGAAATCGACGGGAGAAGGCAGCTTCTTCGGCTGATTGCCGAACCGTTGACCGACGAGAATGACCTCTGCCTGCTTGCTTTCGAAGAACGGAGTCTGCCATTGCCTCCGGCCGACACAGTAGACGGGACACCTTCCGACGCGCTCGAGCGTATCCGTGCCCTTGAGCATGAGTTGGATTCGGCGCGGACGCAGTTGCATACGGCCATCGAGCTACATGAGTCAGCCACTGAAGAGCTGAAGTCGGCCAACGAGGAATACCAGTCGGTCAACGAGGAGTTGCAGTCCGCGAACGAGGAGCTGGAAACGTCCAAGGAGGAGATGCAATCAGTCAATGAGGAACTGAATGTCGTCAACGCCGAAGCCAGTAGCAAGAACGAAATACTGACGCGGCTGAACAGCGACTTGGTCAACCTGATGGACAGCACCCAGATTGCCACGCTGTTCCTGGACCGCAGCATGCACATCCGCAACTTCACGCCGGCGATAAAGGAGCTTTTCCACTTGCGCGAGGGCGACCGCGGCCGCCCGATTACTGAGATTTCCGCGCGCATCAACTATCCCGACCTGGCCAGTGACGTGGCGCGCGTCACAAGCGAGCTTGGTGTTTTCGAGCGGAGGTTGGGCGAGGGCTCCCCCGGTGAATCGGTCTATTTGCTGCGCATACGGCCTTACCACACCGTCGAGCAGGTCGTCGATGGTGTGGTTTTGACCTTCGTGGATATCACACAGAACCATCGCAGCGAGACCGCACGCGCACGGTTGGCAGCCATTGTCGACAATTCGCAGGACGCGATCATCGGTTACACCGTGGACGATACAATCACCAGTTGGAATGCCGGGGCCGAGCGTATTCTCGGCTATCGCGCGGAGCAGATACTAGGCCAGCCCATCGCGACGCTGCTGCCACCCGGCGCCGGCAGCGGGGCGTACGACGCCTTTGCGCGCGAGCACGACGGCGAGTTCGAAGCCACCTGGCGTACCAGCGATGATCATCAGATACCTGTATCGGTGACCAACGCGCTAATGCGTGATGCAGACGACCGCATCATCGGCGGAGCGCTCATCGCGCGCGATATTACCGAACGTCGGCATGCCGAAGAACATGGCCGCCGGATGATTGGAGAGCTTAATCACCGAGTCAAGAATACGCTGGCCAGCGTGCAAGGCATCGTCATGCAAACGCTCAGCCGCGCCTCCAGTCTCGAAGAATTCCAGACCGATTTCCTAGCCCGACTGCAGGCCCTATCGAATACGCACAACCTGCTCGCGCAAAAGTCCTGGGAGGACGTCAACCTCAACGCTCTGCTCTTGAACGAACTTGCACCCTATCAGGAAGGCAATGGGCCGGACGTCGCTGCGAACGCGCGAGTGCAGGTTCAGGGCACGGACGTTAGGCTCGCCCCGAAATCTGCCTTGGCGCTGAGCATGGCGCTGCACGAACTGACCATCAACGCTGTGAAATATGGCGCCTTGTCAGTCCCGAATGGACGTATCGAGGTGAGCTGGAAGGTTGATTCCGCGCGTCGCAATCCCCGGCTGCATCTGTGCTGGCAGGAAATCGATGGGCCTGTCGTGGTCGAGCCCACCCATCGCGGTTTCGGTGCGCGCCTGATCGCCAATGGCCTGCCGCATGAGCTGGATGGCAAAGTTAAGCTCGAATTTCTTCGTGAAGGCGTTCGCTGCACGATCGACGTGCCACTCGATGCGCAAAAGGCGTCACCATGAGCAGCGCCACGCCCTGCATTCTGGTTGCCGAGGATGAAATGCTGGTAGCAATGACGCTGGAGGATGTGATTCAGCGCGCCGGCTTCAGCGTATTGTTGACGGCCCGATTGAGCCAGGGCATGGAGCTCGCTGCGACGGAGTGGGTCGATGCCGCTATCCTGGACATCAATCTCGCAGGTGAAGATAGCTTTCCGCTCGCCGCGGAGTTGCGCCGCCGAAAGATCCCGTTCGTATTCGCTTCCGGTTATGGAAGCGACGGATTACCGGACGAATATCGCGACGTCGAAGTGTTGCTGAAGCCCTATAGCGTGAAGCATATCGAGGATGCCTTGGATCGCATGATCGCCGCCGGGCGAGCCGCGTAGCCTAATATTGGAACTGTTCGAAGAACACTCGTCCCCATGATGCATGTTGATGGTGTCATGCTGCGATTGGCGATAGGTTGAACACCGGGAACAGGTCGTATGAGAGGACTATGGAGGGGGCATGCAGGGCGAAATATCGATGCTTGGACGCGTGTTGGTGATCGAAGACGACCCCGTCGTCGCCATGGTGCTGGAGGACGTCCTGCAAAAATTGGGGCTGGAAGTCATCGTCGACCTCAGTCTGGTCAATGCGCTCACGGAGGTTGACGCGGGCGAATTCGATGCCGTGTTGCTCGATATGGAACTGCGCGGCGAAAGCGCGCGCCCTGTGCTGCTGGCCATGATGGCGCAAAACGTCCCGTTCGTCGTGATCTCCGGCAGCGATCAGTCTGCCCTGGTAGCGGAGTTCCCGCAGTTGTGTGTTCTGATGAAGCCGGTGAGCAATGCGGAGCTGCAACGCACCGTGCGATCCTTGCTTCGCCAAGCGTAGTCAAGCGCCGTCCTTCTGCACGGGATCTGGTTGCGAGTCCTCTTCCTTACTCATCACTTCGCGAATGCAGCGGGCAAGTTTCGCGGTGCTGAAGGGCTTGGTGATCAGCGGCCACTTCTGAGTCGCTTGCTTGCCGCCTTGGGTCTTATCTGGCGCATAGCCGCTCATCAGCAGAATCTTCAGTTTCGGGCGCATGACGTGGGCGGCCTCCACCAGAGTGCATCCGGTCATTCCAGGCAAACCTAGGTCAGATATCAGCAGATCGACGGACTCCTGCGTCAGGAGCAAACCGAGCGCCTCATCGCCATTAGCCGCTTCCAGGGTGGAATAACCCAACTGGTGCAGCACCTGGACGACGATGCCGCGTACCACTGGCTCGTCTTCCACCACCAGAACCAGTTCGCCCGCGCCTCTGATAGGGTGCAGTTGCGCTACGCGCGGCGTTTCCGGCGGAGGCGCAAGGTTCCTCGGCAGACCGATACTGACGATGGTGCCCTTGTCCACCTCGCTGCGGATCTCGCAGAAGCCGCCGGACTGTTGTGCAAACCCGTACACCATCGACAATCCCAAGCCTGTTCCACGTCCGACTTCCTTGGTGGTGAAGAACGGGTCGAACACTTGGTCAACGATCTCTTTCGGGATGCCCATTCCCGTATCGGTAATCGTCAGTAGCACGAATTGCCCGCAGTGGAGGTCCGGCCGATGAGCCGCGGCCGACTCGTCGATATCGAGGTTAGCCGAGCGCAGGGTCAAGCGTCCGCCCTCCGGCATGGCGTCGCGGGCATTGATCGAAAGATTGAGCAATGCGCTTTCCAACTGGTTCGCGTCGCACCGGCAGGACCACAGGTCGTCTGCAAGCTCCAAATCGATCGCGACTGCTTCCCCCATGGTGTGCTGTAGCATGTCGCTCATGGACAAGACTAATTGATTTGCATCGACCGACTGCGGATCGAGCGGCTGTTTGCGCGAAAAGCTCAACAGTCGCTGCGTGAGCGCGGCAGCGCGCTGGGCGGAATTCAATGCGCCATCGATGAAGCGGGAAACGTCGCGCGTATCGTTGTCCTTGATTCGCAGATCGATGATCTCGACCGCGCCGATAATCCCTTGCAGCAGGTTGTTGAAGTCATGGGCTATGCCTCCTGCCAGCATGCCAACGGATTCCATTTTTTGCATTTGACGCAGTTGCGCCTCGATCGAAATCCTTTCACCGATATCACTGATAAACAGGTTGAGTGGATCATTGCCCCAGGATGAGCGAGTGCCGAAGTTAAGCTCGACAGTAACAAGATCGCCGCCTTTCGCCCGCAGCTTGAGCGGTACCGCATCATGCTGGAACATGTTGGCGCTGCTCAACGAAACACGTTCAACAAAGCGGTCGCGTTCGTCATCCGGCACGATCAATTGAATGAGTTCCTTACCGATCGCCTCCTCGCGCGACCAGCCGAACATCGTGACTGCGGCGGGATTCCATTCGACTACCCTGCCCGCGGGATCCAATTGAACGAAGCCGTCCGGTGCGGTATCGATCACAGCGCGTGCTCGCCGCTCGTTCTCGACGATAGCTGCCTGGCTTTTCATCCTTTCGGTGATGTCCCGGGTTATCTTGGCGAAACCCACCAGTTGCCCCTTATCGACGATAGGATCGACAATGGCGCTCACCCAGAAAAGGCTGCCGTCCTTGCGTAGGCGCCAACCTTCTCCCTCATGTCTACCCTCGCACGAGGCAGTTGCCAGTACCTTCTCCGGCATCCCGTTGGCGCGGTCTTCCGGGGTGTGAAACGTCGAGAAATGCCGGCCAACGATTTCCTCGGACCGATATCCGTAGATCCGTTCGGCGCCCCGATTCCACTGGGTGATGTTGCCCTCCGGATCCAGCATTATGATCGCGTAATCAAGCACGCTCTCCACCAACAACGCGAACTCGCGCTCTCGGCGGTGCAGCCTCGCCAATGCCGCCTCTGCTCTGTTGGTCCGATACAGCACCCGCTGCTCCAGCGTTTCGTTGAGACTACGAAGCGCTTGCTCTGCATCGATCCGCCCGCTGATATCGATCAGCACATTCAACGCGCCGACGAGCACGCCCGACTTGTCGAGCAGTGGCGTAGGATAGGCCTCGCAAACCACCCGACTACCGTCTGGCCGCACGGTGACGATCTGACTAGCGTACCTGGCACACCCATCGCGTAGCGTGGCCGCCATGGGACACTCGTCATGCGGCAGCGGTGTTCCATCGGGATGAAGCAACTTCCAGCTGACGCACCATTTGTCCTTTACGGACGGGCGGCGTCCCGCAAGAGCGACCGCGGCCTCGTTGAAGAACATGATGGTTCCATTGACATCCGTGGTGTATACCGCGACAGGCAAAGCTTGCAGCATTTGGCGGAATAGATCGTCCTGCCGATGCTCGCGCTCTGCGGTCCCCTTCCACCCGAATGTCGCGGTCAAGTCACTGAAGGGCGGCGGGTCCTGAAAGCTGCACAGGCAGGCTTTGACGGAACCGTCCTTCCCCACCAGTGGCGTCAGCCTGGCATGCAACAAAAGACGAACGCTGGGGTCACTTTCGATTTCCAGCACCGCGTCGCATGCTGGACCGCCGCTCTGCAAGACATCAATCAAGGATGTTCCGACTGCCCCGGCTCTCTGTCCATTTCGCAACAGATCCCGGAACCGGGCTTCGATCGTCGAATCATCCGGCCTGACAAGCTCCAACAGACGCTTCGCATCTTCGTTCCAGGCCAGCAATTGGCCTTGCCGGTCGCAAACGCACGCAGGCCACGGCATCGCCTGAATCATGCAACGCCCAAGATCGCCGAACCATGCGTCCGCTTCGGGTCGGTTCCCTAGTATCCGATGCAGCCAGGTCATCGACGAAGCCTCGTGTAGATGATGTGAAAGCAGTGCGAACCGCGACGCCGATGCGTGCGTTTCCGTGGAATGGCAGCAGACTATGCGGTGGCCGCTGGAATCCACTTCAGCATCCGTCCATCAGAATCTACCGAAAGAAGGGAGTAAGTAATACCACTCCAGCATCTCGGTCAGGATGCGGCTTTCGGTCTGCTCGCGGTCCACGGCAAATTGGGCATCGAGTACGTCGCGCAGAGCACTGGGCGCGGATGGACACGGCTCGAAGGAGGCAGGATTGAAGTGTTCTTATGGGACTTGGGCCAACCAGATCGTAGATCGCGCGGACACCCGCAACGTTGTGCGTAGAAGGCGATGTTGGGCTCCTAGCGCCGGCAAAGATGCCGATGCACAAACGCTCGTTTCTCCGCACATGCGCCGCGTGATCAATTTCAAAGCGATACCGGCATGTTGAGCAGACCGTAGGAACGCGTATCTATCCAGATGAGCTGAGGTATGTGAGGCACTCCTTGCTCAGGACGCGTTCCGAGCCCGCGTCCTGGCGGCCTTTTTGGCAGCAGCTGATCGCCCCGCTGCGCCCTTGGTTCGTGCCGCCTTCTTGGCGGCCGCCGAACGCGATTTCGGCGTGCGCTTAGCGGCTGCCTTCTTGGCGTTCGACGAGAGCGCGGATGAGGAAGCCGCCTCGTGCCCCTCCTTCTCCAGTGCGTGCTTGGTCGCCGCGGAGCGCTTCCGTGATGGCTGTTTGCGACGATGCGAGGCTGCTTCGTCCTGCGCTGCCTTCTTCTTCGTCGATTTGCTGGCGGACTTGCTGATCGGGGCCTTGATTCCGGCACGGCGTGCCTTGGAGAGACCAATGGCGATGGCTTGCTTGGTCGATCGCGCGCCGTGCTTGCCTTCACGCACATGCTCGATTTCCTCCCGCACATATTCCCCGGCTTGCGTGCCCGGAGACTTGCCTTCCTTCTTGTCCTTAGCTGCGGCGCGACGAGTGCGTTGTTCAGGCATGACCATTCTCCCAAAGGACGTGTGCCGACTATCACGACCTGCGTGTCCATGCGTCGTCAATAGACATCGCTCTGATCCATTGTTCACTGGAGCGGAACAAATTGCCGGATAACGTGAACCATCCCGCCATCGGAGCACGGGACCATGAGTACGAAATCGCGAGACACCAGCAAAACCGCCGAGAAGCATCGCGATATAAAGGCGCAGGCTGAACGCAAAGCGCGCGATAGCAAAGAAAATCGTGCTCCCATGCCATCCACAAAAAAGACCAAAACCGGAGACCATCAGCATCCGGAAACACCGTTTCCCGAGCGGCAGCTGACGAAACCAGGCCTGGAGCACGATCTCGATCCGCGGCCACAGTTCCTGGCGCCCACCTATTTAGGTAGCGGCAAGTTGCACGGCATGGCGGCGCTCATCACCGGTGGCGATTCGGGCATCGGGCGGGCGGTGGCCGTGCTGTTTGCCCGCGAAGGTGCCGACGTAGCTATCGTGTATCTGTGTGAGGACGCCGATGCGGAGGAAACCCGGGATTACATTCAGGCTGAGGGCCAACGCTGCCTCCTGATTCGCGGCGACGTCAAGGACCCCAACTTCTGCAAGCAAGCTGTCGAGGCCACGGTCGAGAAGTTCGGCAAGCTGTCCATCCTGGTTAACAATGCCGCCTTTCAGCAACACGTGGACGCCATCGAGGACCTCACCGAAGCGCACTTCGACGAAACGCTGAAGACCAATCTCTATGGCTACTTCCACATGGCCAAGGCGGCGTCACCACACTTGGGCAGCAACTGTTCGATCATCAATACCGGCTCGGAAACCGGCTTGTTCGGCAACGACAAGCTGCTGGATTATTCGATGACCAAGGGTGGTATCCATGCCTTCACCAAAGCCTTGGCAGCGAACTTGATCTCGCGCGGAATCCGCGTGAATGCAGTCGCACCCGGGCCGGTATGGACACCGCTGAACCCGGCCGACCAATCGCCTGAACAGATCCGTGACTTCGGTAAATCCAGTCCAATGGGCCGCCCTGCCCAACCAGAGGAGATCGCACCAGCTTATGTCTTCCTCGCCTCACCCTCATGCGCCAGCTACATCTCGGGTGCGATTCTTCCGGTTATGGGCGGTCCTGCCCCATAACAACAAGCCAAAAATGGCGAGGTTGCAGGACTACCTGCAAAACGCGATTTCTCGAAGAGATGAGAGACCCACCTGGCGTGAGTTCGAATACCGAACTCCATGCCATCTCCTAGTGCAACTGCATCGCGAACCGTGGTAGCGCGACTTGCACGTCTACGTTCAGACCCATGGGAAGTTGCAACAGAGCTTTGGTCGAAGCGATGGACCAGCAAGCGGACTGTTGTTCAGGATGATCAAGCATGCTCACGACGAACTTCCCACCCGTCGCTAACCCCTGCTCTGTAAGTATCAGTAAGCCGCTTCCCAGCGGTATTTGCCGAACACAGCGACTGGAGAAATTCATGACCTCATCTGCCGAATCCACCACTCAGACACTCGCCGAAGCGCACGAACATCACGACAAGGCTGCCGAACATCACAAGCAAGCGGCGCACCACCACGAGGAAGCTGCCAAGCGCCTTCGAGACCACAACACCGCTGAGGGTGCTCATCACGCTCATTTGGCTCACAGCCACGGACTATACGCTACGGAGCATGCCAACAAGGCGTCCAAGAGCTTCGCCAAGCGCCATGGCCTCGGCACTCTCGACCGACGGTAGACGATGCGCATCGCCTGCGGCCGCAGCTATTTCGCTGTGGCCGTAGTGCTACCAGCAGCAATTGGACTTCCGCACCACCAAGTCACGGGATGCTGTCATGCTTCAACTCAATCCACCGCTTCCTATGAATACGCCCAAGGGAGAAGGGTTCGCTCATATCCTCATCGACTATGGCCCGGAATCGGACTTGTATTGGACGGTGTTGATCACCGCCAGCGGCGAGATATGGACCTTTGCCAACCGGGACGTCCGGGCCTCAAAGAATATTACCTTGGGCCGTGTCTCGCCCGGCAGCCCGCAAGACGACGGTGCGCCCATCCCGATGCGTCCACGCAATCGCGACGGCTAGATCAACCTCGTTTCGCACAAGATGGCGGGGTTCCGCCGTCATCAAGCGATGAGGGAGCACGACTCAATAGCATTCCACCGTGCCAAGAATCTGTGGTGAGTCCTGCACCGAGCTCAAAGTGATCCGAGATTGCCCGGGTTAACCAGATGGCCATGTATCCAGGGGTCTTTACCCATCCCGTGAACAACTCTCGCTAGCGCGGCACGCGCAGCCTCCCGACTCCCCACACATGAACCGGAGGAACCGGGCTTGTCGCTGCGCAGGTACACGGAAGGGTCGCGGATCCATCCGGCGGTTGTGGCGGCACTCCCTGATAGCCGAGGCCGCGTCCCCAGCGCTCTAGTCCTCGTCGGAAGATGCATCGCGTGCAGACTTGGACAGTTCCTTTGGCGCGAGATCTTCGAATTGGCGCCTTCGAATTGACGCAAGCTCGGTTGATTCGACCCACAAGAAGCGAAAGGCGCGGAAAGCCGCGCCTTTCGCTTCGTTCCATTGATCCATCAACGGTCGTTCTTGTGGCTCTGCTGGCCGGACTTCATATGCTGCTCTTGGCCGCCGCCACGCACAGAACCGCCTGAGTTCTTGGAGTCCTTGGCAGCGCTGGAACTGCGGTCTTCGTTCTTGGGATTTTGTTGACCAGCCTTGATGGGCTGCTCGTGATTGCCGCCTCGTTCGTTGTTCTGGTTGGAATGCGAATGTGTCATCAGTGATCTCCGGAGAGCGCAAGGACGTTACCGACGAAGCTGCGCGAATTCACCGTCGGACGCCAAGTGTCGCGTTCCACTCATCAAGCGCGCATGCATGGGGCGTGAGAACTCCTTGGATCTTCATGAAGCGCGCTTGTCTGCGTCGTTCGTGATGACCGAAAAGCTGCACAAGTTTCACGACGAATGCATCATGCCGCATCTACAAGTGGGCGCCCCATCAGGAGCACCGCTCATGAAAAATGCCATCCAGCTACTCACTGACGACCACAAAAAAATCAAGTCACTGCTCGAAGAACTGGCTAACACCTCCACTCGCGCGGTCAAGAAGCGCGCACAGCTTCTGGACGAGGTAGCCACGATGCTGAAGATCCATACGACCATCGAAGAGGAAATCTTCTATCCGGCATTCAAGCAGGCTGGCAACAAGGACGACGCCAAAACGTACTTCGAGGCGATGGAAGAACATCGTGCCGCCGGCGAGCTCGTGCTCCCCGACCTCATGGGCACAAAACCCGATAGCGAGCAATTTTCCGGTCGAGCGAAAGTACTCAAAGAACTTGTCGTCCACCACGCCGACGAGGAAGAAGAGGGAATGTTCAAGCGTGCCAAGTCCATCTTCGACAAAGCAGCTCTCGACGCATTAGGTGAGCGTATGCAGGCACGAAAGGCACAGATGCTCGGCGAGTAGCCGCCGCGATCACAGGGCTGGATCGATCGCTCCCTCGCCATCCAACAAGGCGCTCCGGTTGTTTCTGGCCATCTGCGAAATTCGATGGCGCGAGCGCCGCACGCGCAGTTGTTTGAATAGGAAATTAGCTTGAACATGCGCCTGGCGGTTGCAACATTCCTCGTGCTGCCGGCGTGTTCGGCAGGTGCAGCAGCCGATGACGTAGATTATCTGATGCCGCAGTTGATCGGTGCGCAGTACACCTTCATCGATCAGCGCCAAAACAGCCTGCACTCGCCCTATCAAGGGCCATTGAGCCTGCGTCCACAGGCCAACCAGGCACGCTCTCATACCTTTGGCCTTTACTTCGGTCTGCCGATCACACCTCGTTGGGCGGCCTATCTGGACGTGGAAATGTTTCGCGGCGGCGGCGTCAGCCACAGCACTGGTTTGGCCGGGCTCACGAACGGCGACGTCGTTCGCGGCGGTGGCGGATCGCTGGGACGCGATGCTTATGTGGCACGGGTGTTCCTTACCTACGACGTTCCGCTAGGCGGCAAAACCACCCCCCTCAAACGAAAAATGGACCAACTGCCGGGTGAGCAAGCGGACCATCGCCTGAGCTTCAAGGCAGGCCTGTTCGCCGTGAACGACGATTTCGACCAGAGCCGCTACGCAGACTCCACACGTACCCAGTTCCTCAACTGGGCGCTATTCAACAATGCGGCGTGGGACTTTGCCGCAGATACGCGCGGCTATACCGTAGGCGGTGTCGTAACCTATGCAGCCGGACCGTGGACGTGGCGCTACGGGCTGTATCAGATGCCCTATCGCGCCAACGGACAACGACTCGACGCCATTTCGCGCGCACGTGAAATGGACGCGCAGGCGACCTGGCAATCGAACCCGGATGGACCGGCGGTCTGGCTGCTGCTCTATCGCAACACCGCACGCATGGGCATCTACCAGGTTGCCTTGGCGCGTGCGCTGCAAGCCGGAACCGTGCCCGACATACGCCAGGACGACCACGGTGGCCGGCACAAGTACGGCATTGCGCTGGGTGCTGACCTGCCCCTAGCAGATCATGGCGATACAGGGCTCTTCGGCCGCCTTGGCTGGAACGACGGCAAGACCGAGTCGTTTGCCTTTACCGAAGCGGATCGCAGCTTGAGTATCGGTGGACAGCTCGCCGGAGTGCGCTGGCACCGTCCGGATGACCGCATTGCCCTAGCGCTGGCGGTCAACGGATTGTCACCCGATCATCGTGCCTACCTCGCTGCAGGCGGCACGGGTTTCAACTTGGGCGACGGGCAATTGAACTATCGCACTGAACAGATCCTGGAGACCTATTACGATCTCGCTATCGCCGGCCATGTGTGGGTGACGACCGATCTGCAGCTAATACACAACCCTGGCTACAACCATGACCGGGGGCCGGCGCGCTTCGTTGGCGTTCGCGTGCACCTGGAATACTGATGCTCGTTGCTCCGGCCTCACTTGAAGATGCTGGTGGATTCTGGCCAGTGTCCCGGAAAATCACCCCAAGACGGTTGCCAGCGAAACACGCTGCCGAACTCATCACACCGGGAATTCAGGTTGGCGTTCGTGTTGATCGAGGCGGTCTTGCTTCGGACGACGCGTCGTCTGCGAACCGTCGATTCCATCTGATCGCACTGTCCTGCCCATCAATGTCCGTATGGCGGTTTCAAGGATACGCATTCGGACACATCAAAGCGTTGTTCACTTCAGTTTCGCGCGGGCGATGCGTGCACCTGAGGATGCTGAGTGTGCCTGCCTTGGTGCTCTCCGTCAGGTGCCCGCGCCTTTCGGAATCCGATTCTCATGGTCGCAAAAGCAGCTGCATTGACAAGCAAGTCGCTCGAAACCGACGAGGGGCGAAAGTTATTTTTTGGCCGCTTAAGTGCTGGCCTGATTACCGGGGCGGCGGACGATGATCCCAGCGGCATCGCGACCTACTCGCAGGTGGGCGCCGCCTTCGGTTACAGCACACTTTGGGCAATCCTCTTGACCATGCCGCTGATGGTGGCCATCCAGGGGGTAAGCGCTGGCATCGGGCGAGTGACAGGACACGGCTTGATGGACGGCATCCGCCGCCACCATCCTAAATCCCTGGTATACGCGCTTACTACATGCATCCTGGTTGCGAACGTGATCAACCTCGCCGCCGACATTGGTGCCATGGGCGCTGCGCTGAAGCTGCTAGTGGGCGGACCGGCACTCGTCTACGCCGCTGTGTTCGGTTTGGGATCGCTGCTCCTGCAAATGTTCATTCCGTTCTCGCGTTACTCGCCTTTCCTGAAAGTGCTGACGCTGAGCTTGTTCGCCTACGTCGCCACAGTGCTTGTGATCCACGTGCCGTGGGGAGAGGTACTCAAAAGCATCGTGCGACCAGCGATCGCCTGGAACGCCAAATATGCGGTTGGTTTGGTGGCATTGCTTGGTACCACCATCAGTCCTTATCTGTTCTGCTGGCAAGCCTCGCAGGAAGTTGAGGAGATTCGCGCTAGCAATGAGCGCAAACCTTTGAAGAGGGCCCCGCATCAAGCTCCAGACGCATTGAGGCGCATTGGAGTCGACACTAGCACCGGGATGATTTTTTCCAACCTGATCGCTTTCTTCATCATCCTGACCGCGGCCGTCGTACTCCACGCGCACGGCAAAACCGATATCCAGACCTCATCCGATGCTGCGCAGGCATTGCGCCCCCTGGCAGGAAAGCTAGCGTTTGCGTTGTTTGCGGCCGGCATCATCGGCACCGGCCTCTTGGCCGTACCGGTACTCGCCGGCGCCACAGCGTACGCTGCCTCCGGGGCCTTTGCGCAACGCTCAGGGCTGCAGCACAAGCCGCAGCATGCGAAATTCTTCTATGGGGTTCTGATCGTCGCCACCGTGATCGGATTTGGGCTGAATCTGACGCCGCTTGATCCGATCAAAGCGCTGTACTGGAGCGCGGTGATCAACGGTGTAGCCGCGGTTCCACTCATGGTCGTGATGATGTGGATGAGTTCCCGGCGCAAGGTAATGGGCGAATTCACGATCCCATGGGCCATGAAGATTTTGGGTTGGTTGGCCACCCTCGCCATGGCTACCGCCGCCATCGTTATGTTCGCGACTTGGGGAAAGTGAATGAAGTTCAGTCACGTGCTCTGGACGGTCCGTTCACGTCAACTAAGCGCCGCATCGCTGATTCTTCCTGTCCATAATTTTCTTCGACTGGATGCGTCATGACCCCCACGAATATCCACGACATCGCAGTCTTGAACGGGCTTGTTCAAACCGCGATCGACAGTGTTGACGTCTATGCTGAGGCAGCCCGAAAAGTAAATGACGCTTATCTGAGTGGCAGCTTTTCACGATGGTCGGAAGATCGCAGTCAGGTCGTCGGTGCACTGAAAGCCCATGTCAGCACCTTGGGCGGCGATGCCGAACTTGGAGGCACCACCCTTGGCTCTGCACATCGCTTGTTCGCCAAGCTTCATGAGGCGCTGGTCTCGGGGGACACCCCGATCGTTGACGAAGTCGAGTGCGGGGAAGACCGCATCAAACACAGATTCGAAGAAGCGCTGAGGGATCGCGCCCTCTCCATGCCGACCCGGCGAGTCATTGAACGCGCCTACGTATCTGTCCTCGCCGGTCATGAGCAAGCCAGTGCCTTGAAGCGTTCGAGGCGTGGCTAGATCGTGGCCCGAATGCCCCTTCCCTCTCAAAGGAGACCGTCATGAACGAAGGTTCCGCTTTCCCATCGAGTCGAAAGGAACGCGGCGGGATCGGCTATGTGCTGCTGTGGTTGCTGGGGGTACCACTTCCGATATTGGTTCTCATCGCTCTGTTGCGAGGCTGCGCCTGATGTAAGGCG
This sequence comes from Rhodanobacter sp. 7MK24, assembly GCF_014842995.1. GTDB lineage: Bacteria > Pseudomonadota > Gammaproteobacteria > Xanthomonadales > Rhodanobacteraceae > Rhodanobacter_A. The sequence goes on along the minus strand of NZ_JACYXL010000016.1, from coordinate 10,797 downwards.
TGGGCTGCATGGCTTATCGACGCAGTGACGGAGAAAGATGATGAATTCGAACATCGCAAGCACCGAATCAGCGGCAGGGGTGGAACATCCGCGCATGAGCTGGGGCGCCGTGATCGCTGGGTGGGCGATTGCAGTCGGAATGGCATCGCTGTTGTACATCGTCGGTCTGGCTGTCGGGCTTTCAGTGTTCGATCCGGAACGCGCCGCGAACAGCGCCAGGGGGATGGGAATAGGAACGGCTATCTGGATGATCCTTACCTGGGTCGTCTCGCTTTTTCTTGGCGGCATGTTTGCAAGTTGGTTCGACGGCAAGAACGACACGACGATGGGCACGATGCACGGAGTAACGGTGTGGGGTCTCGCCGTTGTGATGAGTGGCCTCTTGCTCTCGGCAGGAATCGGGCACGCCATGAATGCACCTGCGCTGTTCGGTGATCACATGGGATCAGGACAAGCCAACGAGGCAAATGTGCCAATCAATGGAATGCCGGGCTCGCCAGCGGCAAATGCCTCCGCGGACATTCAAGCCCAGTTGGAGTTGGGAGCTCGATCGGCTGACGGCGCCGCCAATGCCACCCCTCGATACGCCATGGCAATACGTACCGAGCCGGGAGCCATTGCCATGGCCACTGACGCAATAATGTCATCGCAGCCGCAAACGGCGAAAGACATCCTCGTGGCCTATACCGCCATGACACCGCCACAGATCGATGTCACGGTCGCCAATGCGACAGCACGGGCGCAGCGGTATCAAACTGAAGCGAAAGCGCTTGCTACACGGACCGCCAAATGCACGAGCGCTGCGCTTTGGGTCGTCTTTCTCAGTACATTCCTAGGCCTGCTTGCGTCAGCCTTGGGTGGCTGTTTGGGAGCAGCGCGGGTTCACCGCGTGTACCACCTGCGAACATACCGTCCCATGATTTCGACCGAGTTGAATTGATCGGATCTATGCAGGCACGCCCGCATCGGCAGGCGTGCATCCCGTTCTGGCATACCGACAATGAGGTGCACCCATGGCGCTCTCCACCATCCTGATCATCGTGCTCATCCTGTTACTGCTCGGCGCGCTGCCTGCGTGGCCGTATAGCCGCACATGGGGCTATCGTCCCATGGGTGGGTTGGGTCTCCTGTTAATCATCTTGATCGTGCTATTGGCACTGAGGGTAATCTGATGGCCTCGATCTATGATCAGGCTAGCGCGAATACGGTGCGTCCGATCTGACCAAATGATATGGCTGTACGCGCCGCCTAACTACGATAACGCGCCCTAATCACCAACAGGTCATGGGATCGCGTACTCATGCCAGCTTCGGGACGCCGCGGACGTCATGGGGTGTCGGCGGTGAGCAACGACCCTGGCGCTTCAGGTTCCGTAGAACTGGATACCGTGATGGCATAGCTCGGGCAGTGGCTCATCGGGAAGAACGCACATCATCGTGACGGGAAGCGCCAACGGCGGGGACACGGAGTTCAACTCCAGCGTGGTGAGCTGCACCATTACGTTCGGTGTTCCCTTTCGTCACTACCAAGGTCAGCAGCAAGAAAACGTCCGAATCGTCCGGCCCGCGGTGGGCTTCCACCAGATAGCCGGCTCGCACGGAGGGTTCACGCTCGTAGAGAGCGTGGAGCGCCAGCACCAACGCATCCGTCGGCACGGATGGTGGGCACACTCCGACCTGCTCATTCGCCCCCAGCGTTTCTTTAGAAAAGACGCCCAGCGGGCGGCCTTCCAGGAGAGCGCCGATCTCGGGCGGATAGAACGTCAGCTGATCTCGGTTAGGGTTGAGTATCAGGGTCGCGCCACGGGTCAGCTCAAAGAGCCGCCGCCCGGCCATGGCCACGATCATCACCTTGCCTGCGGCTGCCACCACCTCCGCCTGTTCCCGATCACTGAAAAACGGCAGCACCGTCTGTCCGTTGTCAGGCCTGATGAACTGAACGAACCGGATGCGATCGGGTTGCGCGGGTTCGGTAGGGACGTGCGCATACACCGTGGCCTCCATAAGTGCCTTATAGAAGGCCTGCTCGGCATCCATGATATCTGCGGGGTTCGAGGCAGCCCTCGCTGCTTCAAACAAAGCGTCAAGTGGTGATCCGGCTACCTTGGGCATGGGGCGGTCGTCATCTTGGTCATTTGCTAGATCGATTCCATGGGCAGCGGGAAATACGGCTGAGAAAACGTGCCGCTACACGCGGGCCGTCACACATTTGTTCATGCGGTCATTTCACGGTGCGAGGTACTCGTGGCGTTGGCCAGTTGGGCGAAGGCGATCCGTCTATGCTCATGTCAAAGACTGGCTCCAGGATTAGGTGGGGATCGGCAAGCGCTTGCCACCCCGCATGGAACACATCGCTCGGGCTTGGATAGTGGCGCAGCAGAGTGCGCGCCTGCTCGCGAACGGCGACAGGAACGCGTCGATTGGCCAGCACTTTTGTCAGGAAACGCCGCGTTTCGACGACAGCCCAAGTGCGTTCGTAAGGTAGGGTCATGATCAACTGATACGTGGTGGTGCGTGCGATCGACACCCTGCGGTTTGTTTGACGCCGTATTGGCGCGCGATCCGGGCGAAGCTATCCACTGGCGGGGCCCGTCACGCGTCGGCGTCGTTCGCGGCTGGCGCGGAAGGTATCTTCGAAGCGGTCGATGAACTCGTGCGCTGCGCCGCGGAAACGTAGCGCATCGGCAGGTAACGACACACGTAGCTCGCGAGCGATGTCCATGGCGTACTTCACTTGACTGTCGGTCGGTAGCTGCAGGTCGGTATCAAGGCACGCTGCGAGCGAGTTCGCAAAACATTCTGATAGGCGCTCGACAAATGTGAGGTCGAACTCGTCGCGGCAGGCCCGCTCACGCTGCACCCCAAGCGCTTCCTCGAGCCGATCGTCCATCGGCACGGGGATGGACCACTGATCTTCGAACACCAGTTGCAGGGGCATGGGTCTGGCTTCCCATCGGTCGGTACGGTGACCAAGTGCGAGGCTATCGGCGAAACTACGAATATCGTAGTATCGACGACACGGCAAAGCAACGAATCTCGCAGGAGTCCTCTTCCACGAGATTTCGATGCTTTGCGCAGGTGAACCGACATCCGTCTTCAGCAAACGTTTGAAGGAGGCGCGCTTGGATGCCGGCCTTTCCCAGCGGGAACTGGGCCTCCTCGCCGGTTTGGATCCGTTTGTGGCCAGCACTCGCGTCAATCGTTATGAGCTCGACGTCCACGCACCGGACAAGGCCACCGCACAGCGCCTCGCCAAAGCGCTTGGGGTTCCACTCGCCTATCTCTATGCCGATTCCGATCGCCTTGCACGCATGATTCGTGCCTTCAGCGCGATGGATGCCACTGAGCAAGATAGGCTTCTAAAGGCCATTGAACACGCGTAGCGGGCACCGATGGGCCGTGACCTCACGGCGCGCCCGCGAAGAAGTCCGGGTTTATCACTTATCGGAAGTTCGGAGCTGATTGAATTCGATCACCTAGAAGCAATTGCTGGTCACCCATCATGCGCAGCGTCGTTGCGTCAACGCTCTAGACCGGCGGGACCTACGAGTTCGCCTCCCCTTGCTGGATGAATCTTGGATGGCGACCTATTCAATGCTGTCCAAAGATGGCAGTTCCGTCGGGTCTAACGCCCCGGGGTACATCGTCCGAGTAGCCGCTATCCATTCTGCTTTGAACATCGGTACATGGAGGGGATCGGTGGGCGGCAGGTGATGAATCGGTCTCATATCGAGGCAAGGACAAAGGACATGCTCCACGAGTTCGGGGAGTAACGGCTCAAGGGCCGGATTGCTCAACCACCGCTTTAGCACGTCTAGCAACACAGCGCTGTGCAATCGATACAGGTCATCTTCGTCCGTCAGGTAGCTTTCATTGACGAGGGCGATCAGAAGCGCGAGAAGTTCTGGCGCAATCGCTGTGGACACATTTTCCAGAGCGGCGCGGTAGGTTGAGAGGACCTCGCTGCGGGGTGCTGCAAGTGCAGCTTGATACGCCACGTCGCCGATGATGGGTCGACGCTCGGCCAACGTTGGGCGTACCAGCCCAAGACTCCGCAGGGACAACGCCAGACAGTGACGCACCTCTTCAACGGTGGGGTTTCGTCTGGCTAACAACCACCAAAGCGGCTTATCCAACCAACGGCTGCTCCCTGGAACCAGTTGCTCACCCAACTCAACCGCATCAAACGAGATTTGCCGGTACGCCTTTGCCAACTGCATAGGACCACCTTGTCTCGGCCCCGATACCCGCCTTTTCACCGTGGGGAGCTCTTGTGCCTCAGCCCCTAGGTCAAACGCCTCTTCAACCCTCCACACCAGCTGCCTGGGATCATTGCCCTCTCTAGCCACACCGCGCAATCCCTTCGCCTCGGGCTGGGGTGGCAATGGCTTAGAAAATTTTGCGCAGACCAGTCGGTGCTCAAGTGTGGCCCAACTCGTTGCCGGAGGCTGCCCCTTTGCGCTGTTATCTTCCGCCGCGGCCGCTCGGAACATGGCTGCCCAAACGCGGCGGGACAAGCGCGCAATGGGATGCTCCGCGGGGCGACCTCTGTCTTTGAAATTCCCCAATTTCGAATCCTCGACGTCCAGGTTAAGAGCTGAGTACCGTCCCTCCACGCTATGTGTACAAAGCGTTACGTGCCGTAACAAGGCAGATCCCACATGTCGCTCGACACACCACAATCGCTCGGTGAGTACCGCCTCGAACTGACGACGCTTTATGGGCCGCTGATCGGTGGCCGTGAGCTCGGTCGCGTCCTCGGTTTTTCGACTCAGGAGGCTTTTCGACAAGCTGTGAAGAGGGGGAACATGCCAGTTCGGACGTTTGCCATCAACGGGCGCCGCGGAAAATTTGCGGCGACTGCTGACATCGCCGCCTGGCTCTGGAGCGCCTGTCATCCACTCGAGCCACCGTATCCCACCACGAAAAAAGGAGGTGTCTAAGCCCAGCTGCCGCAACTCGAACAGAAAAATTTCACCGATCGCGCGCACAAAAAAGCCCCTGCGCTAACAGGGGCCGGCGATGCCCGGAGGCCTCGAACACCTCCAGCATAACCCGTTCAGTCGGTGGGTCAAGCCCTGCCCCGCATCCGGGGCCTACTGGAGGTAACACGATGATCGATCTGATCGCTGACAACTTGCACTCCGATTCTGCTCCTCAGCCCCAGGCCGATTTGCCGGGTATCCCGAGGGGTAGCTCCCTGCACGAGATTTTCTCTGGCTATGGTCTGTCGCCTGTCGAGCCACCGAGTGGGCTTCGGCGCTTTCGGCACGAGTTGGCGTGTGGCGAGCTCTCGGCCATCGCCGAGTTTTGGCTGACGAGTAACGGCACCGTCGAAGCCTTCCGCATTTGGTCGGTTCGCCCGCGCATGCCACGCCCCGGCACCGCCTCGACGACTGCCTGATAAACGCAGGGAGATTTCCATGTCTTCATCTTCGACAAAGGGGGCGGCATCAGCCGCCCCCTCCCGGCACGCGTTTGACCTCGCCACGCCTCTCCACGATGGCCGCGAACGGCCCTTTTCACCTCGTCTGCTTAGCCATAGTGAATTTAAGAAAAGGGATGTCTACCGCTTTGTAAGCCCAAAGGAGAACCGCCCCGTCAACGTGTGTGGGCCATTTGAACTCGGATTTCGCCTTTGTCTTGAATTTGATCCCCAAGTGACTGCTGCGACCGAGCGCCCCCGCAAACTAACGGTCGGCGGCAAGCCGGTCGAACTCTCCTTTTGGTGGCGAGAACGCTCCGGGCGAGAACAGCATGCTCTGTTGGTAGCAGACCCTGACACGCTCCCAGGAACCGATGGTAAACGCCGGCCGCGCCAGCTCGAGCGACTCACAACGGCTGCCAACGATGCAGGCATCCATCTGAAGATTATCACCGAGCCGGAACTCCGGGAGCGCTCAACGCGGATCGAGCTGTACTACCACCTACTACCTTTCGTGCAATCGGCCCGGGATCTCAATTCGGACCTTGTGCTCCGCCACGAAGTGTTGAGCGTCATTTCGCTCTACCCACGAGTCCGCGTGGAACAGGTCGTGCGTGAACTGGCGCGGTTCCCGCAGGCCCAGATCCACATCGTCGTCGCTGAACTGTTCTACCTCGGCGCCATCGAGACCGACGCAACGACGCGGCTTCGAAACAACTCCCTGGTGTGGAGGGCTCCTGGATGAAGCTGCGTCTCACCGAGGAGCTCGTCGAGCACATCCGCGCGACGCCAAAACCCGATGAAAAAGCCTTTGTGGCAGAGGAATGGCCTGCAATCGACGACCGAATCAAGGCATTGGATGATCTCCTATCTGGAGCCACGATCAGTGCAGTCGCCACACGCCACTCAATTGACCGTAAGACGATCAGTCGTCTCCTACGGAATGCCGTCGAACGCGGGGTGGACGGACGATACATCGGCTATCAGGCTTGTATCCCGTTCAAGCGATTTGCGCCGCCGACGCCACAGAGTGCCGAGGTTCCAGCCAACGCGCATGCTTTTGCCCTTGAAATGCTGCTACGAGCGCTACCGGTCGTCGCAGAAATGCTGCACGCATTCAAGAAGGCGCTTCCGACCCGAAGCTGCAAGAGTCCAGCTTTCAATCGCCTCTACCATTCGATCGCAGCCATTCTCCGCCAACGTGGTTACGACCACCATTATCCGCTGAACACCACGGATGGAGGACGACGAGCCATCCAGGATTACCTGAAACGGTATCGGGCTAGGCTTGAGTCCGAAGCAGGAGCGGAACAACCCGAGACGGGGTCGATCACACGAGTCGACCATATCTTCACTTTGCGACCGTTCGATCGGTTCGAATACGACGAGCATCGCATCGATCTCGATGCTTGGTTTGCGCTACCGCTCTCTGACGGAACATTCCGCTTGGAGCTCGTGAAATGCATATGGCTGCTCGCGATCTTCGATGTGGCGAGCGCTTCTAGCGTTGCTACCTCACTCGTCGTTGGCCGCAAATACGACAGCGACGATGTCTGCGATTTGATTGCGCGTTCGCTGAAGGTTTGGGAACCACGAGAGCTCGTGGTGCCAAGCATGCGCTACTCGGAACGCGCCTGGATGCCCTCACACCTGGCCGTGGATGGTGTCGCTCCACGTGGATTGCTCCTCGCGATGGATAACGACAGCTCGCACATCAGCAACATGACACGTGAAAACGTTACCGACTTTCGCCTCGGCATCACGCACTACGGCCGCGCAGGCATTGCTGAGACCCGCGCCTGTGTCGAAAGTCGCTTCAAACTATTTGAGGATGAGATCAGCCGCTATATCGCTGGCGGCTATCGACCGGAGACACACCAGAACGAGCGAATCGTGGTCTCAACGCTCCCGGGTGACCGCTACCCGATCTTGGTGAACGTGCTGGAGGATCTCTACGACACCTACTTCACTGCTGCAAACGTCAGTGACCGCAGCACTCGCGACACTCGAACTCCGAAGATGCTCATCGACGAATATGTAGGGTCGGGTGCACTACTTTGGCAAAGTCCAAATACACAGGAACAAGTACGGCGACTAACGGTTCGCCGCATGAGGGTCACGATCAGGGGTTCCAAGAGAAACAAAGTACCCCCGGTCGTCTATCAGGACTACGCCCGGTACCGGTCGCCCCAATTGATGGGCCAGTGGTCACTCATCGGTCGGACGTTCAACGCCACGTACGAAAATCCGTCCGACATTCGGGAACTCACACTCTGGGATGACGAAGGCAAGCGGCTTTTCACGCTGCACGCCCTAGCACCATATGCGTCGGCTCCACACACGTTCAAGATACGCCAGCGCGCAGCTGCCTGGAACCGTGCCAACGGCGCACGCCCCCACCGCCCCTCTGAAGCTGCTGAGGTCGTCCAAGACAACGTTCTGGCGTACCACGAAGCGGTACGCGCTGCCGCTGCCACGACGCCGTGGGCCACCGGACTGATTGCTGGTGGCGCCATCCCCGGTCGACTGGAGGCTTCGCGGACCGTCCCAACCCAAGCCCCTTTGGCCGGCCTACGCCCGCTGTCGGGCAAATTCTCTCTCCGCTGAGGTATTCGTCATGGACCTGCGTGACCACCCGATGCGACGGGAGCATCGACCCAACATCCTGATCCGCCCAAACTACCGCCTTGCACTTGCAGTCGCTACAGCGCTTGAGTTCGGCCGTCCGAGCCTGCGCGAGATTGGTCACGCCCGTACCGGGAAGTCCACAGCGAATGAACTGCTGGCCGAACTGCGCGGTTGGCGGCCCTTCAACATCGGCTTTTTGAGAACCATCGCCGGCAACCCAGATCGTCATACAGAATCGGCTCTTTTTCGCGATCTGGCGCTCGGTCTGAAGTTGCGCCAGCCGAAAAGTTCGACGGGCACGGAAGCATTGTTACGCATGGCCAACGCGATCGAGGAGGAAGCAGGTCGCGCTAACGCATCCACAGTCATCCTCAGCATCGATAACGCCGAACTGCTACAGATCGAGGACTATAACCACCTCGTCCGACTGCACACGATGTTTGCGGGAGAACTACGGCTTTTCTTCCTTTTCATCTGTCAGATCGACGCACGCCCAGAAGGTTCGGAAGCACTGGCAGCGCTCGCCCCGCCACACATCAAAGGGCGTTTCTTCGTAGACCGGCACTATGTCACCGGATTGCTGTGGTCGATCCCCGAGTCAGAACAAACCGAACAAGACGCAAACGACGTCGCGCTCGCCATGCGTGTTTACGACCGAGATCTTCGCTGGCCCGAAGACGACGGACCGACTTATACCGAAGCATTCGCACCAAAAGCCTATGCCGAAGGCTGGCGACTCGAGCAGCAAGTCGATGACATCCGGCGCGAAATCGAAGCGATGTGTGCGACAGACAATCTCATGTTTATGCCCGATTGGCTCATGGCGTCGTTCGAGCCGTTTGTGTATTACGTGCTTGTCCGGGTTGCCGGGTCCGATTCCAATTTTTCCAAGCTCTCAAAGGATCACATCAAGGCTGGTCTCCGTGCCTCTGCGTTCATCGAATTCGAGCGCGCGCGCCAAGGATTCAAGCGGTGACCGCGTTCCGTAGATATGCCAGTCGTCTGGTGGGCGATCGAATTGAGGCCTTACCAGGCCAGTCCCCTTTCGGCTACGTCGCCCGCCTGGCTCGTCTCAACCTGCTTTCGTCAGGCGACTTCCACGGTGTACTCGGGTTGCGAGTACATCGCAGCGTCAACCTTCTCGAGCACCTTGTGCTTTCGCGGCGATGCCAGGAAGCGCTTGCGGAGGCGCTGAACTTCGAGATACCCAAGACGTGGAATCCGATCGCTTGGCACCCTTTTACGGGCGGCATGCCCACGATAGGTCTCGAAGTGTTTCGTTATTGCATCGGGTGCATACGCGTGGGCTACCACTGCGGACTGCACCAGATGCCATGGCTCTCCTCTTGTCCATGGCACGGTGTGCGATTACGCCACGGCTGTCCAAGATGTGGCGGTGTCATCGCAGTCAGCGGCGACGCCGGACGTAAGCTGCTGACCTGCGTATGTGGGTTTGACCTCCTGAACGAGACGGCCACCGCACGTCTGAACGCTGCACCGGCCAATGCAGAGAAAGCAGTCTCCGCGTACTTGAATTGGGCCGAGCCATTGCGGCGTAACCGATGGCTAGCAGGCCCACCCGACACGCCCATCACACACGAGGCGGCCGCCGCTCTCATACAGCCTCCAAAGTTCTTTGCCGCGGCCACTGATCCGCCTGACCGAATATCAATCCACCGGCGTCAATATCGCCAGGCGCCACCGCGTCAAGCGTTGCTGGATGATGCTCAATTATTGGGCGGACTCTCGGGCGATTTCCCGAAACTGCTTGAACTACCTGCATTTCTAATTAAAGGCACACAGGCCGTTGCACGCGATGTGGCGGCGAAGCTTCCGGCAGGAAGCCTTACCGAGCGTGAGCAGCTGCTTTTCCTAGGGACACCGGAGGCTGATTTGTCATCCTTTGAAGCAGCCGACCGCTCGAGCTCCGGCACCATCGGGTACCTCCCTCCCTTGCTCGTGGGTCCCAGGCGCTTTCTTGAGCTCTCGTCGATCCATCCGATAGTGATTCGTATGATCGCAAAACTGCAGACCGCTCCGTGCTTCGCTCGGGCCACCGGGACTGACCATGTGCAGGCGAACTCGATGCGGCTGCGGGTCGAAGGCGGTCTGCTATGTCGTGGTTACGCCGAGGGTATTCGAACCGTTCTGTCTCGCTACGTGCCGTCGCTGTACACCATGAAGCGCGATCGTCCTCGCCTGACGGCGGCGTGGTGTCTGATTGAGACTGAGTCCCCGTACACCGTCTGGACTGCCTTTACCCCAATCAACCGGCAGGAGGCTGCCTCAGATACCTTGATTCAGGCGAGACCCTACCGTCGATAACGGACTGGACTGATCACCGCCTACGAAAGCTGGGGAGCAATGAGTGCCTTGCGTTGATGCGTGGGGATCCGCTACCGCGGCGGGTGGACACTGAGGATCAATAGGTGCGTAGCGTTGAACGTTGGGGAGAAATGTTCGCGATCGGCAACGTTGCCTTGAAGGCCAATCCCGAACTCCATTCCTTACGAATCAACAACCTAGATTTCCCCTAGTCGGCTGCGTGCAACACCTATGCAGCGGAGAACGCTTCGCGGCTGCTGTTCCGGTCCTCACTTGGGCTTCTGAAGCGTCCTCGTTTTCCCGAGTCACCCGGAAATAGAGGTAGTTGATGATGCCATGGCAAACGCGACGGGCGAGAGTCCGCCGAGTGAGCGATGGGGACGTTGATGGTTGTAGCGGTGGCGCCAGTCCTCGGTCATG
>NZ_JACYXL010000015.1 GCF_014842995.1 Rhodanobacter sp. 7MK24 | reverse complement strand
CCTGTGCACACTGTCAAAGATCTTGTCACCGCGGAGCTTTCCGCTACAGGACATTTCGTCCCGGTGAGCCGCCTACTATACATCGTCTTTTCGGTCCGTCAACACCTTCGTCGAAGTCTCTTCAGCGCGGGTGGTGGGGCACCGTGCCGATGCGGCAGCGGGGCGCGAATAGTAGGCAGCCCCCCTGATATTGGCAAGCGATTTCTTCGAAGAATTTTTACTCTTTCGCGCAAGCCGTTGATCTTGCGCGAAACAAAGCTTCAAAGCAGTGCGTAGCGATCAACCGGAGGTCAATCGCACACGGGCAAAGTTGCGTTTGCCCACCTGCAACACGCCTTCGAATCCTGCCGCGAATACGCGCTGCGCGTCCTCTACCACTTCCGCATCGATGCGTACGGCACGTTCCTTGAGCTTGCGGCTCGCTTCGGAGTTGCTGGCAGTGAGCCCCGCCACAGTAAGCAGCGCCGGCAGGCGTAGGCCTTCGACGGGCACCGCAATTTCGCTGAGCGGCAGCAACGAGGTGTCGCCCTCCCCTCGCACCACCGCATGCCAGCCCGCAATGGCCTGTTCGGCGGAAGCCGCGTCGTGGAAGCGTGTGGCCAGCTCACGTGCCAGGCGCAGCTTGGCGTCGCGCGGATTGAGCGCGCCGTTTGCCACGTCGCCCTTCATTTCCGCCAGCTCATCAAGCGAGACGTCGAAGCTGAGCAATTCGAACCAGCGCCACATCAGCGCGTCGTCGATCTTCATGGTCTTGGTGACGATGTCGATCGCCGGCTCGTCGATGCCGATGTAGTTGCCCAGCGACTTGGACATCTTGTTCACGCCGTCCAGGCCTTCGAGCAGCGGCATGGTGAGCACGATCTGCGGCTTCTGTCCGAAGTGCTCCTGCAGGCCTCGACCCATCAACAGGTTGAACTTCTGGTCGGTGCCACCGAGCTCGACGTCGGCCTCGAGCGCCACCGAGTCATAGCCTTGAGTTAGGGGATACATGAACTCGTGGATCGCGATCGGCTGTTGCGCGGCGTAGCGCTTGGCGAAGTCGTCGCGCTCCAGCATGCGCGCCACGGTGTGCTGCGCGGCAAGCTTGATCATGTCGGCCGCACTCATCTTGCTGAACCACTCGGAATTGAAGCGCACCTCGGTGCGCTCGCGGTCGAGCACCTTGTAGACCTGCGCGGCGTAGGTCTCGGCGTTCTTCAGCACATCCTCGCGGGTGAGCGGTTTGCGCGTGACGTTCTTGCCGGTCGGATCGCCGATCATGCCGGTGAAGTCGCCGATCAGGAAAATCACCTGGTGTCCCAGATCCTGGAACTGGCGCATCTTGTTGAGCAGCACGGTGTGACCCAGGTGCAGGTCCGGCGCGGTGGGATCGAAGCCGGCCTTGATGCGCAGTGGGCGCCCACTTTTCAGCCGCTCCAGCAGGTCCTCGCGCTTGATGATTTCGTCGGCACCACGCGCGATCGTGGCCAGCGCCTGCTCAGGTTGGTTCATGCATTCCTCGGAATAGGTGGTTGTCATGACAACCATCCTGGCGATGGCAATCACGTTTCAGCGTTAATTGTGCGTTAACCGAAAACCTGACGCAAATCCTTGATGGAAAAGGGATTGACGCACTCGTCACACGACGTCTATGGTACGTGGAATTGTTACTTTGTACGGCGAGGTTCGCGCAGCATGAGTGGGAAAATCCGGGGGGGGCTCCGAGCGCGCAAGCAGGCCATTTGCCGCAAGGCACAACGTCGTCACATCAGCTTCTACGAGCGCTGCGCGCACTGGTCGTTCGATCGGTCGGAATCCATCACGCCGATCCACTGGCACCGCGAGCGCTGGGTGCTCGCCGGCACTGCATTGATAGCGACCCTGCTCTCCGGCCTCATCATGCCTGCGTGGGCCACAGCAATGAAGCCCGCTCCCACGGTCGAGGCGCACACTCTGCTGCCGTTGGCATTGCCGAAGCCGGATCCGATCCCGCAAGCCGCCGCCGCGGTGGACGACTGGCAAGTGGTACGCGTGCAACCCGGCCAGACGCTGTCCGACATTTTCGGCGGCCGCGGCCTGAGCCTCACCGACCTGCAAAAGGTGATGGACGCCTCCGGCGATGCGAAATCCGCGCTGCACCACATCCGCCCGGGCGACGAATTCGACTTCCTGCTCGGCACTGGTGGCAGCCTGCGCGGTGTCCGCTTCGACAAGGACCAGGCCAACCGTGCCATCGTGCGCCTCGATGGACCGCAACCCACGCTGACACTGCAGCCGCGCGACATGGATGTGCGCGAGGAAGTGGCGCATGGGGTGATCCGCAGCAGCCTGTACGCCGCCGGCGACCAGGCTGGCTTGAGCGCGGCGATGGTGGGTAAGCTTGCCGACCTGTTCAAGTACGACATCGACTTCGTGCAGGATTTGCGCGAAGGCGACAGCTTCACCGTGATCTATGACGACATCTACCGCGATGGTGCCCGCTATGGCGAGGGCGACATCGTTGCCGCGGAGTTCGTGAACCAGGGCAAGCGCTATACCGCCTACCGCTTCAAGAAGGACGACGGCAGCTACGGCTGGTTCAGCGAGGACGGCCGCCCGCTGCAGAAGTCGTTCCTGCGCATTCCCGTGGACTTCACCCGCATCTCCTCCACCTTCAGCGCCGCACGCATGCACCCGATCCTCGGCCTGATGCGCGCGCACAAGGGCGTGGACTACGCAGCACCGACCGGCACGCCGATCCATGCCGCCGGCGACGGCGTGATCAAGTACCGCAGTTGGATGAACGGCTACGGCAACTTCGTGATCATCCAGCACGACAAGGACATCAGCACCGCCTACGGTCACATGTCGCGCTTCGGCAACGAGCGCGTGGGTCAGCACGTGAAGCAGGGCGACATCATCGGCTACGTCGGCATGACCGGACTTGCCACCGGCCCGCACCTGCACTACGAATTCCGCGTGGACGGTGTACAGCGCAATCCGCAGACGGTGACCCTGCCCAAGCCCGAGCCGCTACCCGCGACACAGCTTGCGAAGTTCAAGGCCACCGTGGTGAAACCCGAGATGGCACGACTCGACCAGATCGACCAGCACGTCAAGCTCGCCCGCAGCGACACGCCCGTCAGCAAGACCGACAACTGAGCGCCGCACCAGCGTGAGTGATGTTCCGTCGCTGTATCTAGGCCTGATCTCCGGCACCAGCGCCGACGGCATAGACGCCGCACTGGTGTCGTTCGACGACGGCCAGCCGCGCTTGCACGCCACGCACACGCACCCGTGGCCAACCGCGTTGCGCGAGCAGATCCTCGCCGTGGCGCAAGGCGAAACCGCGATCGACCTGGATGCTTTCGGGCGATTGGACGTAGCACTGGGCCACGGCTTCGCCGAGGCCGCACTCGCGTTGCTCAAGGAAAGCGGCACGCCTGTCACCACCGTGCGTGCAATCGGCTCGCACGGCCAGACCATGCGCCATCGACCCGTCGGCGAGTATGCCTTCACGCTGCAACTGGGCGACCCCGCCACCATCGCCGAACGCTGCGGCATCGATGTGGTGGCGGATTTTCGCCGCGCCGACGTGGCCGCCGGCGGCCAGGGCGCGCCTCTGCTGCCGGCCGTGCACGCGATGCTGCTGGCACATCCCGGCCACGCCCGCGTGGTGCTCAACCTCGGCGGCATCGCCAACATCACCGTGCTTGGCGCTGACGGCAGCGTCATCGGCTTCGACACCGGCCCGGCGAATGGCCTGATGGACGCCTGGTGCCTGCGCCATCGCGGCGAAGCGTTCGACCACGGCGGCGCGTTCGCCGCCAGCGGCAAGATCGACAACGCATTGCTCGATGCCTTGTTGGCCGATCCCTATTTCGCGCTCGCACCACCCAAGAGCACCGGCCGGGAGCACTTCCATCTCGACTGGCTGGCCTCGCATCCACGCTTGGCCACGCTGTCGCCAGCGGACGTGCAGGCTACGCTGCTCGAACTCTCCGCACGCAGCGTGGCCGAGGCCGTCGCACGGCACGCTCCGGATGCGGAAGACGTGCTGGCCTGCGGCGGCGGCGTGCACAACGTCGCACTGATGCAGCGGCTCGCCGAACTGCTCTCGCCACGGACGCTGGCCAGCACCGCCGCGTATGGCGTGGATCCGGATTTCCTCGAAGCGACCGCGTTCGCATGGCTGGCCCGGCAACGCCTGCTCGGGCTGCCGGGCAACCTGCCAGCTGTCACCGGTGCGCGCGGGCCACGTGTGCTCGGCGCGATCCATCCTGCTCCGCGTTGAAACGATTTGCTCGGGCACGCCGGCGCTCAGCCTGAAGTCGCGCGTCACCGGCAAAGGTGGGTGAACTCCGGAAACTCCTGGCGGCGCCATGCAGTCGCCGCACCGTATCGGTCACGGGCACGCAATGGAAGCCCCCGCCATGCGCACCAGTTGCTCGAATTCCTCGACCGACCGAACCATGGAACTTGCGGGCGCACTCGCGATCCCTCGAGAGCGTCGCGCAGACCAGATGGAAGGCATCGCTGGCCCCGTTGAGACGCTCATCAAAGCCCTAGAAGCACGCCGCTGGATCGCCATGCAGAACGTCCGCATGTTTGCACTACACGCGACAACAGCCGAATGTCCTCCGATCGCAAGGAGACCCTTCCACGTTTCCACCGTGGCGCCAGTACTAGCAGGACGCGTGGAGCGGGCAAGCCAACGGAAAGGCCGGGCACAGCAGCATCGCCCTTGATGCTTAGTCGCCGTGACCAGTCCCACCGGATCGCCGCAGCGAGTCGCCCCGCGCGATCGACAACGCGTGCACGGTTTCGCTGAACACAGCTTGCTCGGCTGCGTTCCATTGGCCAATCAGCATGGCAAGTTCGTCGGCATCGACCGAGGTTTCTGCATGCTGGCCATTTTCTGCGACACCGAGGCCACGTCGCAGTGCGTGCAGCAGCACCTCGTTGAGGCTCCACTCGCGTGCCTTGGCAAAGGCACGGATGCGCTCTGCCAGCAGATGATCGACTTGGCGTATCACGAGATCAGGCATGGCACCGCCGCTTCGTTGTCCGGCCCCTATGCCTAAAATCGTCGCCCGCGGCGCTGCAGCCGGCAATGATCAACTTGGCAATCCGTGGTGCAGTTCGCAAAGCGCCTTCAGCTTCCGTTGGCGGAAGGTGCGGCGAGGGGATCGAAGCGTCGCCATAGCGCGACAAACAACAGCATTGCCGGCAATACCGAGAACACAGTGATGATGAAATAGCCTCCGTAGCCTGAAACGGCCACGATGCTTCCTGCAAAGAAGCCGAGCACCTTGCCTGACAAGTTCACCAGCGAACTCAGCAACGCGTATTGCGTGGCTGTGTGCTGGCGGTTCACCAGCAGGGAGAGAAAAGCGACTGTCGGCGGCCCGAGCATACCCTCGAAGAAATTCTGCCCGGAGATCGCCAACGTCAGCATTGTCAGATGGCCGGGATGGGCGATCAGCAAGAGGTACAGCAGGTTGCTGATCGCGCCGAGCACGATGCAGCCGCCCAGCGATCGCCATGCCCCCCAGCGGGCCACCGCCGCGCCGCCGACGAAGGCGCCAGTGATGCCGATCCAGATGCCGTAGATTTTTGTGACTGCGCCGATCTGGGTATTGGAAAAACCCATGTCGCGGTAAAAGGGTCCCATCACGCCGCCGATGATCGCCTGCTCGGGGATCTTGAACAGCAGGATGAACAGCAAGGTCAGCAATGCAAGCCATAGACCATAGCGCCGGAAGAAATCGGCGAATGGCTCGGCCACGCTCTCGCGCATCGCCTGTCGCCATGAAGCCGGTGCGAGACGCAATATCTCCGGCTCCCGCATGCCCAGCGTGACCAGCACGGGCACCGTCATCGCGACGGCCATCAACACGTAGATCTGCGCCCAATGGATGTGGTCGGCGAGGATCAGCGCCAACGCACCGGAAACGATCATGCCGAGACGGTAGCCCAACACATAGGTGGCCACCAATGCGCCCTGCGCCGCAGGCGGGGCGATCTCGATGCGATACGCATCAATGGCAATGTCCTGCGTGGCGCCCATGAAGGCAACGAACAACGTGGCGGCCACGAACAAGGGCAACTGGCTCGGCGTCAGCGCAGCCATTGCCAGCAAGCCCGCCGCAACACCGATTTGCGCAAGCAGCAACCAGCCACGGCGCTGCCCAAGCCGCATGAACAACGGCAGTTTCCAGTGATCCAGCAGCGGCGCCCATGCAAATTTGAACACATAGGTCATGCCCGCGCTGGCGATCATCGTGATGTCCTTCAGCACGATGCCGTCCTGCTTCAGCCAGAACGACAGCGTGTAGGACACCAGCAAAAACGGCAGCCCGGAGGAAAACCCGAGCAGGCACAGCGTCCACGCGGCGGGCTGCGAAAACGCTTGCCAGATCGACAGCCCGCGCCGTGTTGACGCGCCTTCAGTCGACATAGTCGACGGTGTACGGCGCGTGGTCGGAGAAGCGTTCGTCGCGATAGATCGCGCAGCGCTTCAGACGCTGGCCCAATGCCGGCGTCACCAACTGGTAGTCGATGCGCCAACCCACATCGTTCGCGCGCGCATTGCCGCGATTCGACCACCACGTGTAGTCCTCGCCTTCCGGATGCAGAGTGCGGTAGCTGTCCACCCAGCCGCTTTCGACGAGGCCGTCCATCCACGCACGCTCCTCCGGCAGGCAGCCGGAGTTCTTCTGGTTGGACTTCCAGTTCTTGATGTCCTTCGCGCTGCGCACGATGTTCCAGTCGCCGCACAGCACGTAGTCGCGGCCATTCGCCAGCCACTCGTCGAGGACGGGCGAGAGCCATTCCATCGCCTTGAACTTGAATTGCTGGCGCTCCTCGCCGGAGGAACCCGAGGGTACGTACAACGACACCACACTGAGCTTGCCGAAGCGCGCCTCGACGTAGCGGCCTTCGTTGTCGAATTCGTCCCAGCCCAGAACGGTGCGCACTTCGTCCGGTTCGCGCTTGGCGTAGATCGCCACACCGGAATAGCCCTTCTTGCTGGTGGCGTCGCGGTAGAAGCAATGATGGCCGTCGGGCCGGAACATCGGATCGGCAAGCTGCTCTTCCTGCGCCTTGGTTTCCTGCAGGCACACCACGTCGGCGCGCTGCTGGCGCAGCCACTCGAACACGCCTTTGGTTGCGGCGGAACGGATGCCGTTGGCGTTCAGGCTGATGATGCGCATGTGCGACTCCCAAAGCGATGCAGGCATGATAGCAACCATGCCTGCATCGCCCACCCTCCATGTCCGACCCGTCGCCGCTGAATTGCGCGAGGCTGTGTTGCGCCTGCACGTGCGGCCGGACCAGGACGGTTTCGTAAGTCCACCCGCACGCACCCTCGCCGATGCCGAACGATGCCCCGGCAGCCAGCCAATGGCGATACTGCTGGACGACATGGTGGTCGGCTACTACCGCATCGAGCGCAGCGCGCGCAGCCTCGCCGGATACGATGCGGAAGCAGAAGCGCTGGGCCTGCGCTCGTTCCAGCTGGATGCCGCTTGGCAGGGCCGCGGCCTCGGCGCGCGCGCGCTGGACGCGCTGCTGACCGACCTTGCGCAGCGCCATCCGCAGGCGCGCCGTATCGTGCTCACGGTGAACTGCAACAATACCGCGGCACTGGCGCTGTACCGGCGCGCGGGCTTCGCGGACAGCGGCACGCTGTACCATGGCGGCCGCTCCGGACCGCAGCACCTGCTGTGGCGCCATCTGCCCTGACGAGAGTTTCCATGCACGACTATCAGCGCGACTTCATCGAACTCACCTTGCAGCGCGAAGTGCTTCGCTTTGGCGAGTTCACGCTGAAGTCCGGACGGCAGAGCCCGTACTTCTTCAACATGGGGCGCATCGATTCCGGCGCCGCGCTGGGCCAGCTCGGCCGCGCCTATGCCGCCGCGGTGGTGAACGCGGGCATCGAGGTGGACATGCTGTTCGGCCCCGCCTACAAGGGCATCGCGCTGGCTGCCGCCACCGCCATCGCGCTGGCCGACCACCACGGCCGCGACCTGCCTTGGGCGTACAACCGCAAGGAGGCCAAGGACCATGGCGAAGGCGGCATGCTGGTGGGCGCACCGCTGAAGGGTCGCGTGTTGATCGTGGACGACGTGATGACCGCCGGCACCGCGGTGCGCGAATCGCTGACGCTGATCCGCGCGCACGGCGCCGAACCGGCGGGCGTGCTGATTGCGCTGGATCGGCAGGAGCGCGGCCAAGGCGAACTCTCCGCCGCACAGGAAGTCGCGCGCGACCACGGCATCCCGGTGATCGCAATCACCAGCCTCACCGACGTGCTGGCCTACGCAGGCGAGCACCCAAGTCTGGCCGTCGAGCACGCCCGGCTCGTCGCTTATCGTGAACGTTACGGCGCCCACAGCTGAGGACGGTATCGGCATCTATACTGCCGCCCAAGGGGAGGTTCACATGCGCAAACCACGTTCCATCCTGTTCGCCGCCGCGCTGCTCGCCAGCACCACGATCCATGCCCAGCAGAATCCGGGCGACAACGGCCTGCGCTACAAATGGATAGACGGCCAAGGCCAAGCGCATTTCAGCGACAGCCTTACCCAGGATGCGCTCAAATTCGGCTACTCCGTGGTCAACGACCAAGGCATCGTGGTGCAGCGTGTGCAACGCCAGCTCAGTCCGGAGGAACGCGCCGCCGCCCAGAAGCTGGCTACGCAGCAGGCGGCGGCCAAGCGTGCCGCAGACGACCAGGCCCGTGCCGACGAACAGATGATGGACGCCTATCCCGACGAGGCCTCGTATCTGGCTTCGCTGCAGCAAGGGCTGGCGAACATGGATCAGCAGATCCACACCAGCAAGCTCAACCTGCGCAGCCAGGAGCAGGCACTGACCGAGTTGCTGGGTCGTGCCGCCGAGGCCGAGCACAACAAACAGCCGGTACCGAAGTTCCTGCAGGACGGCATCGCCAGGCAGCGCGCCGTGGTGAGCGACCTGCAGGCACTGCTGCAACGCCAGCAGGCGCAACGCGACGAGGCCGAACAGCAGCAAACACAGCAACTCGCGCATTACCGCGCCTTGCGTGACCAACAGCAACAAGGGCACTGAGATGCGCAGAGCGGCCGCAGCCGCTCTTGCCAGGCCGTTGCCGCCCGGTCAGAACGGCATCTTCAGCCGGTAATCCACCGCGATCAACCGCTTGCGGAACGCCAGCTGGATGCGCTTGAGCGCCTCCGGCGTATCGGCGTCGAAGCGCAGAACCAACACTGGCGTGGTATTCGACGCACGCACGAGGCCCCAGCCATCCGGCCAATCGGCGCGCACGCCGTCGATGGTGATGATCGTGGCGTCTTCGAAATTCGCCTCCGCCTTGAACTTCTCCATGAAGCGGTAGTGCTCGCCCTCGGCCATCTCGATCTTCAACTCGGGCGTGGAGACACCGTGTGGCAGGGTGGCGAAAATCTCTTCCGGCGTGCGCTCCTCCAGGTCGCCGGCGAGGATCTCCATCAGTCGCGCACCGGCATAGATGCCATCGTCGAAGCCGAACCAGCGCTCCTTGAAGAAGAAGTGGCCGCTCATCTCACCGGCCAGCTCAGCGCCGGTTTCGCGCATCTTGCCCTTGATCAGCGAATGTCCGGTGCGCCACATCAACGGGCTGCCGCCGGCCTCGAGGATCTGGCCTTTGAGGTGTCCGGTGCACTTCACGTCGTAGATGATGGTGGCGCCCGGCTGGCGCGACAGCACGTCGCGCGCGAACAGCATCAGCAGGCGATCCGGGAAGATGATCTCGCCTTCCTTGGTCACCACACCGAGGCGATCGCCGTCGCCATCGAAGGCCACGCCGAGATCTGCGCCGGTCTGCTTCACGGCAAGAATGAGATCCTCAAGATTATGCGGATCGGAAGGGTCGGGATGGTGGTTGGGGAAAGTACCATCCACGTCGCAGTACAGCGGCACCACCTCGCAACCGATGCCGGCCAGCACCTGCGGCGCCACCGCCCCGGGGATGCCGTTGCCGCAATCCACCACCACCTTGAGCCGGCGCTCGGCCTGCACGTCTCCAACGATGCGCTCCAGATAGTCCGGCAGGACATCGAGCTGGCGCAGATGGCCGCCGCCCCCGTGTTCCAGCGCATTGCCGGCAATGCGGCGATACAGATCCTGGATCGCGCCCTCGGACAGGGTCTGGCCGCCGACGACGATCTTGAAGCCGTTGTAATCGGGCGGATTGTGGCTGCCGGTGACCGCCACGCCGCAGCCGGTGTTGTAGTGATAGGTGGCGAAATACACCACGGGCGTTGGCACCGCCCCGAGGTCGATCACGTCCACGCCAGCCTCGCGCAGACCGTCGGCCAGCGCACCAGCCAGTTCCGGGCCGGACAGACGACCATCGCGACCCACCACGATCTCGGCGAGTCCCTGCTCGCGCATCAGCGTGCCGATGGACTGGCCCAGCAGGCGCGCCACGTCCGCGTTCAGGGATTTGCCCACCACCCCACGGATGTCGTAGGCGCGGAAGATCGTCGGATCGACGTCCACGCTGGCAGCCGGCTTGGGCTCAGTTACCGGTGAGGGTGTGGCCGCAGCAAGTTTGGGGATCACCGGTACCGGCGGCGCAGCCTTGCGTGCTGCTTCCTCGGCCTGCCTGAATTCCTCGATGTCGATGTCCTGCGCCGGAATCGGCAATCCGCGTCGGCTCTGGCGCAACCACAACAGGTAGAAACCGCCAGCCAGACCGGCCAGCGCCAGCAAGGCTGCCAGCGGCCACGAACGCGGCAGCACGATGAAGGCCACGGGCGTGGCCGCAGCCACGCTGAACGTGCTGCCGGGCACGACCTTGGCGACAGTTTCCGTTTCGGCGCTCGCGCTGCCACGCGAATAGATGCGCATGTCGGTATTGGCGTCGCCCTGGCGCAGATCGAGTCGGCCGCCCGCTGGCGATATGGCGTCGAAAGCCTGTTGCACCGGCGCGAACGGCAGCTCCACCCACAGCCAAACCTGCACCGGCGTGCCCAGCGGCAGCACAATGCTCAGGCGACGATTGCCTAGGCCCTGCACCACGCTCTGGGCCGGCGGCGGCCCATCGGCAGTTTGCGCAGCCATCAGCTGCTCCGCCTTGGCATAGCCGAACTCGCGAAAATTCGCGTGCACCACCTCGTCGAGGTTGCTGCTGTAGGCATCCACTTGCCGGGCTTGCGGCAGCTTGGCCTGCAATGCCGCGACCAACGCGGCATGGTCGCCTTGCAGCAGGGCAGGATCCAACGACATCGCCGCCTTCTGCACCGTGTCGCGCTGCGCAGCGACCACCTGTGCCAGCTTTTGCACCGCTTCGTCGCGTGCCTGCCTTACCTGCGCGGCTGCCTGGCCTTCGTCGGCAATCAGCCAGAATTGCCATGCGCAGAAGGCGCCAAGCAACAGCAGCAGCGTGCCCAAGGCCAGCGGCAACAGGCGTTGCAGATCCAATTGTGCGCGCCAGCGCGATCCGGTTGCGTCACTCATCGCCATCCCCACGACTACCCATTCCTCGGTTCGTTTCCACGACGAGCCGGGTCACTTGATGCCCGTCGAACCGAAACCACCGACACCACGCGCACTGGGCGCGAAGTCGGTCACGATGTTCAGCCGCGCCTGCGCCACTGGTACCAGCAGCAACTGCGCGATGCGGTCGCCGACGCCGATGGTGACCGGCTCGCGACCACGATTCCAGCAGGAAATCATCAGCGGGCCCTGGTAGTCGGCATCGATCACGCCCACCAGATTGCCCATCACCAGACCATGCTTGTGGCCAAGGCCCGAGCGCGGAACGATCAAGGCGCACCAGCCCGGATCGCCGACGTGGATGGCGATGCCGCTGGGTACCAGCGCGCTGTCGCCGGGGGCCAACGTGAGCGGTGCCTCCAGCGCGGCGCGCAGATCCATGCCGGCACTGCCGGCCGTGGCCGCTTCGGGCAGCGGGATCGTATTGCCCACGCGCGGATCGAGAATTTTCAGTTCGACATCCAGCATCGCTACGCTCACCCCCGCACCGCGCGGTAACGTTCCGCCACGCAGGCCACCAGCTGCCGCGCCAGCTCGGTCTTGCCGGCGCGGGCCAGCGCCAGCATGCCATCGGCCCAGTACACATCCAGCGCGTTGTCGGCGGTCTCGAAACCCAGTCCGTCGCCGACCCGGTTGGCGGCGATCATGTCCAGGCCCTTGCGCTGCAACTTGTCCTGGGCATAACGCGCCACGTCATGCGTTTCCGCCGCGAAACCGACAAGGAAGGGGTGCGTGGCCTGCATTGACAGGCTGCCGAGGATGTCCGGGTTCTCGGTCAGTTGCAGCACCAGGTCCGCGCCAGCCTGCTTCTTGAGCTTGCGCTCGGCCACTTCGGATGGCCGGTAGTCGCCCACCGCAGCGGCACCGATGTAGATCTGCGCCTGCGTGCATGCCTCGAGTATCGCGGCATGCATCTGCGCCGTGCTGCGCACGTCGATGCGCCGCGCCACACCCAGCGGCGTGGCCAGGCCTACCGGGCCGGCCACCAGGGTCACTCGCGCGCCCGCCTCCGCAGCAGCCTGCGCCACTGCAAAACCCATCTTGCCGGAGCTGCGGTTGCCGATGAAACGGACAGGATCGATATCTTCAAAGGTCGGGCCGGCGCTGACCACTACGTCCAGGCCAGCCAACGCGCCATTGCCAAACGAGGCAGCCAATGCATCGCGCAGTTCGTGCGGTTCCAGCATGCGGCCCGAACCCACGTCACCGCAGGCCTGCTCGCCGGACGCCGGACCGAGCACCTGCACGCCATGTTGATGCAGCAGGGCGATGTTCGCCTGCACCGCCGGATGCGCCCACATCTGCTGGTTCATCGCCGGCGCCACAGCCAGCGGCGCCGCGCTGGCCAGGCACAACGTGGTAAGTAGGTCATCGGCATGGCCGTGCGCCAGCTTGGCGAGGATATCCGCGCTGGCTGGCGCGACCACGATGCGCTCGGCCCAGCGTGCCAGTTCGATATGGCCCATCGCCGCCTCGGCGTTTTCATCCCACAGCGACGTGCGCACCGGCTGGCCGGACAAGGCCTGGAAGGTGGCCGCCCCCACGAAATGCCCTGCGCCCGCCGTCATCACCACACGCACCTCAGCGCCGGCTTCGCGCAGGCGGCGAACCAGTTCGCAGGACTTGTAGGCGGCGATACCTCCGGACACTCCCAGCAGGATGCGGCGTTGGACAAGACTCATGTAGGCACGGCCTGACTTGCGGGCAGACGGTTAGCTTACCGGAATCGTGCGGCACGACTGCTGCCCGCCTCCCAGGTACGCAGGCACGCTGACGACATGAGCATCCGTCATTGGCCCGAAAGCGAGCGACCCCGCGAAAAGCTGCTGGTGCGCGGCAGCGGAACATTGTCCAACGCAGAACTTCTGGCCGTGCTGCTGGGCAGCGGCGTGCACGGCAAGGATGCAATCGCACTTGGCCGCGAGCTGTTGATGAGCGCCGGCAGCCTCGGCGCCCTGCTCGCCCGCCCCGACCATCTGGCACGAACCGTCGGGCTCGGCCCGGCAAAACGCGCGCGCATCGCCGCGGCACTGGAGCTGGCACGGCGCAGCCTGGCCGAGCAACTGCATACACAGCCGGCGCTGGGCAACCCGCGCGACAGCGGCGACTACCTCAGCGCCCGGCTGCGCCACCTGCCCTACGAAGTGTTTGGCTGCCTGTATCTCGACAACCGCCATCGTGTGCTGGCTTTCGAGGAGCTGTTCCGCGGCACGGTGGACGGCGCCAACGTGCATCCACGCGAAGTAGTGCGAGCCTGCCTCAGCCACAACGCCTGCGCGGTGATCTTCGCCCACAACCATCCCAGCGGCGTGGCCGAACCCAGCGCGGCCGACCGTGCGATCACCCGGGAACTGCGTGACGCCCTGCAATTGGTAGGCGTGCGCGTGCTCGACCATCTGGTGATCGGTCACGGCGCGCCTGTATCGATGGCGGCACGTGGGCTGATCTGACCCTGCCGTGGTGCAAAGCCGCGGGACAAAATCGTCGAGAGCGATTTTCGCGGGTTTTCCTGAAGAGTACGGCCACGGATGGCCGCCCGTCTGATCTTCACGTTCCCCGACGAACGCACAAATGCAGCCAAAAAAAGCGGCGCGGGGATGAGCCGCGCCGCGGGTGCCGATTCGGGGAGAGGAGAGAGCGGCATCTCCAGCGTGCCGGCGGGAGGGGAGTTTCCTCCGGCACCCAGCCAGTGTGGCAGCGCCGCATGACAGACCTATGACGAGCCAGCCCGTCGCTCGCGCTCGCGAAATGCCCCATTGACTTATGCACACATGCCTGCAGCCGGCACTTGCACCCAGCAACGCATGCTCGACTTCAAGCACACACAATAATCAATTGTTTTACTTGATTTTTTTACGAAGAATGCGGCTCTGGCGGGCAATCGTTAGCAAACCTGCCGCGTGCAGCCATACTTTCCCCACAGACTTATCCACAGGTCACGCCTTGCATCGCAACATGCCGTGGCCGCCCGAGAGCCGGCCGCCGCGGCCAGCCTCTCTGCTACGATTGCCGGTTCCATCCCGGAATTGCCGCGCCCGTGAAAGCCCAGCTGCACGAACTGATCCTCGGGGCCATCCACGCCCTGCAAACACAGTCAGCCCTGCCCGCCGAGCTGGCGATCCCGGGTTTCGTGATCGAGCGCACGCGCAGCCGCGAGCACGGCGATTTCGCCTGCAATGCCGCGATGCTGCTGGCCAAGGCCGCCCGGGCCAAGCCGCGCGAACTGGCCGAGAAGCTGGTGGCCGCGCTGCCGCCCAATAGGTTGCTGGCCAAGGTGGAAATCGCCGGCCCAGGCTTCATCAATTTCTTCCTCGCCGCCGACGCCAGCCTGTCGCAGGTGCGCCGCATCCTCGAACAGGGCGCCGGCTACGGCCGCAACGCGCTGGGCGCGGGTCGCACAGTGGGCGTGGAGTTCGTCTCGGCCAATCCGACCGGCCCGCTGCACGTAGGCCACGGGCGCAACGCGGCGCTGGGTGACTGCGTGGCCCGGCTGCTGCAGGCCAGCGGCTGGGACGTGAAGCGCGAGTTCTACTACAACGATGCCGGCGTACAGATCGCCAACCTCACCATCTCGACCCAGGCGCGCGCGCGCGGCCTCGCCCCCGGCGACGCCGGCTGGCCGGAGGACGGCTACCGCGGCGACTACATCGCCGACGTGGCCAAGGCCTACCTGGCCGGCGACAGCGTCACCGTGGAAGGCCACACCGTCACCGGCGCGAAGGATGCGGAGAACCTCGACGCGATCCGTGCGTTTGCCGTAGCGTACCTGCGCCGCGAGCAGGACCTCGACCTCAAGGCCTTCGGCGTCGGCTTCAACGTGTACTTCCTCGAATCGTCGCTGTACGCCGACGGCAAGGTGGAGGAAACCGTGCGCGAGCTGGTCGCCCACGGCCACAGCTACGAGGAAGGTGGCGCACTGTGGCTGAAGACCACCGACTTTGGTGACGACAAGGACCGCGTGATGCGCAAGTCCGACGGCACCTACACCTATTTCGTGCCGGACGTGGCCTACCACCTCAGCAAATGGCAGCGCGGCTACGGCAAGGCGATCACCGTGCTGGGCTCCGACCATCATGGCTCGCTGGCGCGCGTGAAGGCCGGCCTGCAGGCGCTGGACGCCGGCATCCCCAAGGGCTACCCCGACTATCTGCTGTACCAGATGGTCACCGTGATGCGTGGCGGCGAGGAGGTGAAGATCTCCAAGCGCGCCGGCAGCTACGTTACCCTGCGCGACCTGATCGACGAAGTGGGCCGCGACGCCACGCGCTACTTCCTGATCTCGCGCAAAGGCGATTCGCAGCTGGTGTTCGACATCGACCTGGCCCGCTCGCAGACCAACGACAACCCGGTCTACTACATCCAGTACGCACACGCCCGCGTGTGCAGCGTGCTGCGCCAGGCCGGCGAGAAAGGGTTCACGTTCGATCAGGACAATGGACTGGCGCACCTCGCGCGACTGGACAACGAGCACGAGCAGGCGCTGCTCACCGAGCTGTCGCGCTACCCCGAAGTGGTGGACGCCGCGGCCTCGAACCTTGAGCCGCACTTGCTCGCCGTCTGGCTGCGCGAGTTGGCGAACGCGTTCCACACCTACTACAACTCGCACCAGTTCCTGGTCGACGACAAGAACCTGCGCGACGCCCGCCTGGCCCTCGTGGTGGCGACCCGGCAGGTACTGCGCAACGGCCTGGATTTGCTGGGTCTTTCCGCCCCGGAGAGCATGTGATGGCAGCACGCAAAGGCAAGGGCAAGCAGGCGGTACGCAACAACGGTGGTGGCTTCCCCACCTGGGCCGCGATCCTCGTCGGCATCCTGATCGGCGCCGTGGCCTTGGCGGTGCTGATGCGCCATTCGCTGTTGCCGATGGCCCCCAAGGAAGGCCCGCAGGCCAATCCGCAAGCCACCGCTGCGGCACCCAGCGACGCTGGCGCGGTGGCCCCGGGCAACGCCGAGACCGCGCCGAAGAAGCCGCAGTTCGACTTCTATTCCGTGCTGTCGGAGAAGGAAGTGCGCATCCCGGATGCCGAACTCAGCGCACAGGCCAAGGCCGAGCAGCAGAGCCAGCGCACCGCGGTGTCCACGCCGACGCCGGCACCTGCGCCCGCAACGCAGCCGACGGCACCCGTCAACGCCACCGTAGCCACCCAGAACGTGGAAGCCGCACCTGCCTCCGCGGTGCCGCAACCGGCAAGCGGCGGCGGCTATCTGTTGCAGATCGGCGCATTTCCCGACGCGGCGAAAGCCGAGGCCACCAAGGCCCAGCTCGCCATGCAGGGCTTCGTGGCCAACGTGCAGAGCGTCACCATCAACGGTCAGACCTTCCACCGCGTGCGACTGGGGCCGTTCCCCAGCGCCAGTGCGCTGGAGGCGACCAAGCAACGCCTCGCCAGCGCCGGCATCAGCTCGATTGCGCTGAAGGAAGGCAAGTAAGCAACCCTATTCGCCGAGGCATGCCCGCATGAGCACCAAGACCGCCTGGATCACCGGCGCCACCGCCGGCTTCGGCGCCGCCACGGTGGAACGTTTCGTGGCCGGTGGCTGGCGCGTGGTTGCCAGCGGCCGCCGCGCCGACCGACTGCAAAAGCTGGTGGACGCACACGGCGCCGACAAGGTGCATGCCGTCGCCTTCGACATCCGCGACGAGGCCGCGCTGCGCGCTGCCATCGCCGGCCTGCCGGCAGCGTTCGCCGACATCGACCTGCTGGTGAACAACGCAGGCCTCGCGCTGGGCACGGCAACGGCGCAACAGGCCGATCTCGCGCAGTGGAAGCAGATGATCGACACCAACGTCACCGCACTGGCGACGATGACGCACCTGCTGCTGCCCCGACTGATCGAGCGCCGCGGCGCCATCGTCAACATCAGCTCCATCGCGGGCAGCTACCCGTATCGCGGCGGCAACGTGTACGGCGGCACCAAGGCCTTTGTCAGCCAGTTCTCGCAGAACCTGCGGGTGGATCTGCACGGCACCGGCGTGCGCGTCACCTCGATCGAACCGGGCATGGCCGAAACCGAGTTCACCCTGGTGCGCACCGGTGGAGACCAATCCGCCTCGGACACGCTCTACGCCGGCGCCCATCCCATCGTCGCCGGCGACATCGCCGGTACGATCTGGTGGATCGCCAATTTGCCTGCGCACCTCAACATCAACCGTATCGAAGTGATGCCAGTGAACCAGTCGGCGGCAGGCCTGCAGGTGCATCGCGACTGAAGCAAGCCTGATCCGCAAGCGTGCGCACCGGCGGTCCTGACTACAGGACCCGGCGCCCAAGGTTTCGCTCAGGTACGGGAGGCCGATGCTTCCCCGAAGGTGCAGCTTGTGCGCGCGACCGCGATCAGCCGACCTCGCTCACCGGAGCCCCGTACTCTGCGCCCAGCGCGTGATGATGATCCTTGCCCCAGGCCGCCAACGCGTTCAGCGCCGGCCGCAGACTGCGGCCGAATCCGGTCAACTGGTAAGCCATGTGTTGCCTGCCCGTGTCGCGCGCTGCGCGGCATATCAATCCGTCCGCCTCCAGTTGCCGCAATTGCTGGCTGAGCACCTTGTGTGCCACCTGCGGCATCGCCGCCTGAAAATCGCTGAAACGGTGCTGCCGCGCCGACAGCAGCCACAGGATCATCGGCTTCCACTTGCCGTGGATCAGGCTCAGTGTCACGTCGACGGGACAGGCAAAGGTTTTTTTTTGGCGTGCAGCAGCCATGCGACAGCCTCGTAGCGGCGGTTAGGTAACTTTTCGGTGCGTATCTTTCCGTATGCAGACGGCCGGAGAATGCAAGGCGGTTCCCACGACTCATCCGCGAGGACAAAGCATGATCGTCGAGTACATCCGCTACAAGATTCCTCCATCGGACGCCCCGCGGTTCGAACAGGACTATGCGGAAGCAGGGCGCAGCCTGGATGCTTCCGCGCATTGCCGGGGCTACGAGCTGGCCCGATGCCTGGACGAACCGGGCAGCTACATCCTGCGCATCCAGTGGGATTCGGTGGAAGGCCACATGCAAGGCTTCCGCGGCAGCGTTGAATTTCGCGCGTTCTTCGCGGCGATCAAACCCTACGTCGGCATGATCGAGGAGATGCGCCACTACGGTGTGACGGCGGTGCAGCGGACAGAAGCGCCATGAGCGACGGCAAGGTTCCCACCCTTTGCGATTGGGCCGGCGGCCTGTCCGCGTTGGAGCATCTCACCGACATCTTCTACCAGCGGGTGCCGGACGATCCGCTGCTTGCGCCCTTGTTCGCCCGCATGGACGCGCACCATCCACGTTTTGTGGCGCTGTTCCTGGCCGAAGTCTTAGGTGGCGCGCCGCTCTACAGTCAGGAGCGCGGCGGCCACCGCGCCATGCTGATGAAGCATGTGGGGCGGCACCTGGATGAAGCGCAGCGTGCGCGCTGGATGGCGCTGCTGCTGGAATGCGCCGATGCCGCCGGCCTGCCGGACGATCCGGAATTCCGTTCCGCCTTCGTCGGCTATGTGGAATGGGGTACGCGGCTGGCCGTGCTCAACTCTCGTCTCGATCAGGCACCCACCGATCAGGCACCCATGCCGCACTGGGGCTGGGGCGAGACCGGCGGCCCCTACCTGGGCTGATGCACTCATCGGAGAGAGTGCATCTCATGCCTGATGCACGTCGTGCGTCACAAACGGTTGCTCAGGCGACGGCAGGTCCAACCATCCCGGCTGCATCAGGCTGCGGCGCATGTCGTCGATGCCGCCCTGCCAGTGGCTGCGCATGCTGGCGGCGCTGAACTCGTAATCCCGGTAGTGCCCTTCGCAGGGCCTGTCGCGGTAGATCAGGTGGATCAGGTTCACCAGCGCGCCGCGCGCCTCGCGTTCGGCGCGACGATACGCAGGATCATCACGGCGCTCGGGCGGCACGATCGCCATCAATTCCTTCAACAGGCGCTGGCGGCGGCGGTTCTCGCGCATGTATTCCGTCGTCAGCCGGGTGCGGCTGGAATACTGGATCTCCTTGCTGCGTTCGGCCACGCCGGCGAGGTCCCGCGGCAGTTCACCCTGCGCGCTCCACAGATCGACCTGGAACACCAGCATGTCGCGCTGCGGCCGCTCGGTCAGCACTGCGTACAGCGGCGTGTTGGAGACCACGCCGCCGTCCCACCAGAATTCGCCGTCGATCTCTACCGCGGGAAAGCCCGGCGGCAGCGCGCCGGAGGCCATGAAATGCTCGGGCCGCAGGCGTTCCTTCGTGTTGTCGAAGTAGGCGAAGTTGCCGCTGTGCACGTTCACCGCGCCTACCGACACGCGCATCTCGCGTGCATCGTTGATGCGGTCGAAATCGGCCAGCCGCTCCAGCGTGGCGCGCAGCGGTGCGGTGTCATACCAGCTCGCGGTAGCGGGTGTGGCGTGCGCCTGCAGGAACGGCGGCGGCACGCGCGGACGGAAAAAGCCGGGCTGG
Source organism: Rhodanobacter sp. 7MK24 (assembly GCF_014842995.1). Taxonomy (GTDB): domain Bacteria; phylum Pseudomonadota; class Gammaproteobacteria; order Xanthomonadales; family Rhodanobacteraceae; genus Rhodanobacter_A. The sequence goes on along the minus strand of NZ_JACYXL010000015.1, from coordinate 31,025 downwards.
CCTTCGACCAATGCACGCCACGCGGCGAGCCCGCTCAAGCCGCTCTGCAACGGCAGCGGCCAATGGCTGGCATCCAGCCATGACGATGCAGGCCATGTCGCCGGTTGGCAGATCGCATCCCAGAACGCATGCAGACGCTCGACGCGGCGATCCGGCGGGTTGCCCGCGATGATCGCCGCATTCAGTGCGCCAATGGAGATGCCGGCAATCCAGTCCGGGCGCAGCTGCGCTTCCTCCAGCGCCTCGACCACGCCAGCCTGGTAGGCACCCAGCGCACCACCGCCCTGCAGCACCAGGGCTACACAGCGATAGTCGCGCGCCACTTGCGCGGCAAGCGACTTCGGCGCCACACCCGCAGCGCTGCTCACTGCATGTACCAGCCGTGGCTCACCACGATGCTCTGCCCGGTCAATGCCGCACTCGGGAAGGTAGCGAGGTAGAGCGCCGTGTGCGCGATGTCCTCGACCGTGGTGAACACGCCGTCCACGGTGTCCTTCAGCATCACGTTCCTGATCACATCGGCTTCGCTGATGCCCAGCTCCTTCGCCTGTTCGGGTATCTGCTTCTCCACCAGCGGCGTGCGCACGAAGCCGGGGCAGATCACGTGCGAGCGCACGTTGTGCGCCGCGCCTTCCTTCGCAAGCGTGCGCGCAAGGCCAAGCAGGCCGTGCTTGGCGGCAACATAGGGTGCCTTGAGCTTCGACGCTTCGTGCGAATGCACCGAACCCATGTAGATCACGATGCCGCCACGATCGCCCTTGTACATGTGGCGCAGCGCGGCACGCGTGGTGAGGAAACCGCCGTCGAGGTGGATCGCCAGCATCTTTTTCCAGTCCGCGTAGCTGAACTGGTCGATGGAATTGATGATCTGCACGCCGGCGTTGGAAATAAGGATGTCCAGATGGCCAAACGCCGCGACCACCTTGTCGGTGCCCGTGTCCACCGCGGTTTCGTCGGTGACGTCCATCGCGACGCCGATGGCCTTGCCGCCCGAGGCGTTGATTTCCGCGGCGACGGCATCCGCCGCCTGCTGGTTGATATCGCAGATCGCCACCGCGGCGCCGTTCTTCGCATACAGCTCGGCAATCGCCTTGCCGAGGCCGCTGGCCGCGCCGGTGATGAGGGCGACTTTGCCGTCGAGACTGCTCATTCGGGGACTCCGTGGTGGGGACCCCCGCATTGTAGGCGCAGCGCGCCATGCTGCCATTGGGCCTTGGTATTGCGGCGAGCCGGAGGACATGATCCGGCGAATGGAGGCTCACTCGGTCGCTGCGACGCGCAACCATGGCAAGGCCAGCGCGCTAGCGCCGAACACCAGCGCAAAGGCCAGCGCAATCCGGATGTCCAGGTGCGCCACACCGAACCAGCGTCCGCTGGCCAACGGCAACGCGGCGCCGGCCAGCATGCGCAGGCCTTCCATCCACCATGCCCAGCGCCGGCCTTCCATCAGCGCGCCGAGCACGCACAGCCCGGCCACCAGCCACGCCGCGTAGAGCAGCAGCGTGGCCAGATCCGCGTGCTCCGTGATGCCCAGGAACTGAGTGACCATCCCTAGCAGCAAGGCGAACTGCAGCAGCACGTAGGATTTCAGCGCCACGCCCATCGGCGGGTCGTAGCGCTCGACGGGCATCGCGAAATCCGGCTTGGGGAAGCGCATCGCCACGTCGTTCGGGCGCCAGCCCGGCGGCTTGATCCATACCAGGAGCTTGTCGCGCCAGCGACGTGCGTGCCATGCATCCTGCATGCTGCGCCAGTACACCTCCGCATTCGCCCACAGCGGATTCCAGCTGCGCAGCGGCGAGCGCGTGCCATATGCCGGCGGATCGGCGGCATCTTCTTCCACGAAGGTGCCGAACAAGCGATCCCACAGGATCAGGATGCCACCGTAGTTCTTGTCGAGGTAGCGGTCGTTCACCGCATGGTGCGCGCGGTGATTGGACGGCGAACAGAACACGCGGTCGAACCAGCCCAGCTGACCGATCTGTTCGGTGTGCACCCAGAACTGGTACAGCAGGTCGATCAGTGCCACCACCACGAACACCTGCACCGGCACACCGAGGATCGCCAGCGGCAGGTAGAAGATCCAGCCCAGCAACGGCCCGCTGCCGGTCTGGCGCAACGCGGTGGAAAGGTTGTAGCGCTCGCTCTGGTGGTGCACCACGTGGGCGGCCCACAGGATGTTCACTTCGTGGCCCAGGCGGTGCAGCCAGTAGTAGCAGAAGTCGTAGGCGAGCAAGGCGCCAACCCAGACCAGCACGCTGTCCGCGGGAAGATGGAACAATGCGAAGCGATTCGCGAACCACGCGTAGATGCCGATGGTCAACAGCTTGGTGAACACTGCCACCAGTTGCGAGATCGCGCCGAGGCCGATGCTGTTGATCGCGTCGTTGCTGGCATACGCATCGCGCCCGCGCAGCCTGGCAACTGCCAGCTCGATCCCGATCAGCAGGAAGAACACCGGCGTCGCCCAGGTGATGATGAGTTCCTGCGTGTTCATGCCCTGCCCTCGCGCTCCACGCCCTGCACTGAACGGGCGATCCACCACAGCGCCAGATAGTACGTCGCCAGCACCCACAGGCTGGCCAGCGGCAGCGGGCCGCGGAAGCGGTCCCAGGCCAGCACGCTGTCGCTCAACATGAACACCAGTGCGCCACGCGCCGCCAGCCGCGCCGAGGCATCGCCACGCAAAGCACGCGCCACTGCCTGACCGCCCATGCCGCACAACACCGCCACGTAGACGATCACAGGCACACGCAGCGGCGCGGCAATCGCACTCCACAACAGGACCAGATTCGCCGTGCCATACGCAAGGCAGGCAAGCAGCGGCCACGCCGGCGTGGCGAAGCGGCTGTCGCCAAGCAAGGCCGCCGTGAAACAGACATGCCCGGCGAGGAACGCCAGCAGCCCCGGCACGAACAAGTCGCCCGGCAGCATCAGGAACACGTCGCCCGCCAAGGAACAGGCGATGCCGGCCAGTACGAAGCGCCGGTAACTCACCGACACCATCGGCCGCGCCTGCCACGCCAGCGCGAAGATCAAGGCAGTGGCCGATGGCTTGGCAAACCAGTGCAGCCACATCCAGTCAGGAGAATGCGGGGCCAACAACGCGCCAGCAATCGCGGCGCATGCGGCAAGCAGCGTGGCAGCGGCAAGCCAATGCAAGGCCGACGCGCCACGCGGCTCACTCATACACGTGCAATTGCCGGAAGATCCAGGCGTAGTAGGAAGCCAGCAGCGCCTTGTCCGGACAGTCGTCGAAACGACCCTGGCAGCGCTCCCGCAACGCAGTAGCGGCGGAGAAATAGGGATCGGCCGGCAGACCCGCAGCCTCGAGCACCATGGTCGGCAGGAAGGCGATATCGAGCGCGGGATAGCTCGGCAGTGGCGGCCCGGAGAAATTGCTCTTGACCATGTAATAGGTGAAGAAGTCGCGCTGCGGCACCAGCGCGGGCGGCAACGTGCGCGCGAGCGGGCGAATCAGGCCGTCGAAGGAGGGCTGATGGTCGCCGAAGTGCACCAGCACGGTGGGCTGCTCGCGGGCGAGGAAATCGTGCTCCAGCCCCTGCATCGCCACGTCGGAATCGTGAAGGCGCCACAGGTAGGTGTCGAAATCCAGCGCGCTTTCGTCCTTGCTGCCCAGACCCTGCACCATGTTTCGCCAGGGCAGCGGCAGCTTGTTCATCGGGTTGTCGTCGTGCGGGCCGTGCTGGTTGATCGTGAGGATCATCACGAACACCGGCTGCCCCGGCTTCTTCACCTTGTCGTATACGCGCTTGGCCGCGGCAAACATCTGTGCATCGGTCTCGTCCCACTCGTCGAGTCCCAGCTCCTCCGCGCCGTAGAGGTGGTCAAAGCCGTAGGCGCGGTATGCGTCGCGGCCATTGAGGAAATCGCTGTTGGTGGGATAGATCGCGATGGTGAGGTAGCCCAGCCGACGCAACAGGTCGGGCAGCGTATCGTGCACGTGCGGCGCCAGCACAAAGGGCGCGTACATGCCGCCCTTGCCGAAGATGTCCTGCGGCAGCCCGGCGTGCACGGCGAACTCGCTGACCCAGGTGCCGCCGCCCCAGGTGTGCGTGCGCAGCAGGCCGGTGCCGCGCGTGCGCGCGTCGGGCTGGAACAGCGCGAACCTGCAGCCCGGCACGGCGCAGGCGGTGTAGATCGAGGGATCGAAGGTGCTTTCCTCCAGCACCTGCACGATATCGGGATATGGCGCCGGCCGCGCACTGGGCTTGGCCTGCTTTTCGACGGCATTCGCGGTGGCAGCCCACTCGCGCTGCGCCGTGGCGTCATCGGACATCGCCGGCATCGCCACGCCGCCGTCGTTGATGTTGATGAAGAAGTTGGTGAGCTGGGCGTCGTCGGAAAGCTTGTCCCAGATGTCGCGGTTATGCAGCCCCGCGAACGGCCCTTCCGGCAGCAAGCACGCGCGGAACGCCACCGCGCACAGCAGCACGCCACCGATGCGCCAGGCCAGCCTGCCCCAGCCGCGCCGTTGCGTGGACAACGGACGATCCAGCCGCCACGCCAGCACCAGCAGCAGCGGCACCAGCAGCAGCACCCCCACGCCCAACAGATACAGGTGCGGATAATGACGCAGCGTGGCAATCAGGCTGGAGCGCGCGTAATAGACGAAATCCGCCGGCATCAACGCCGTCTCGAGGTAGTTCTCCTTGAGGCCGGAGATGAAGCGCAGCGCGAAGAACAACCCACCGCCCAGCAGCAGCGAAAAGGCGAGGCGCAAGGTGGCGCACAACAACGCACCGGTGACGAACAGCATCAACACCAGCACGAACAACTTCTGCAGCGCCTGCGGTTCTGGCCACACCGTCGCCCAGGCGCAACCCACGAAAGCCAGCGCGGCAAACACCCGCACCACGCCATTGCGCGTGAAACGCGACGGAAACCGGATCATGTGGCATGCCCCCTGAAGGCAACCCGGCGGATGCCGGGCCGTCATCTTACGGGGATGGGGGCGGTTACGCGCGGGGACGGGGAACAAGCGTTCAGCCGGACGCTCGCGAACACCATTCGTTTCCGCACCCTGGCTCGCCTGCAGCGGGCTTTCGATCGCCTACCGGCGCTCGAGTCACTTCTCTTTGCTGGCCTGCAAGAGAAAAGTGACTCGGGCAGCGGCAGCGGCTCGAAACCGCCCTGAATCTTGCGGTAGCACGCAAAGAGCAGAAGCACCCTTTACCCCAACCTATCTCCCGCAAGCGGGCGAGAGGAATGAAAGGTTGTCGCGAGCACCCGCCCTCACCCCAACCCTCTCCCCCGATGGAGAGAGGGGCAAGCGCGTCAACCTGACACGCGTGCCGGCAACGCACGCCTCATGCGACGCCTTTCGGCGCGCCGCACGCGCCAAGCCTTGAAGCGCGCCCCAAGGCAGGAGAACACCACGTACAACGCCGGCGTGCTGAGCAGGGTCAAGCTCTGCGAAATCAGCAGGCCGCCGATCAGCGCGATGCCCAGCGGACGACGCAGCTCGCTGCCTTCGCCCAAGCCGACCGCGATGGGCACCGCGGCGAGGATGGCCACCATCGTGGTCATCATGATCGGACGGAAGCGCACCAGGCAGGCTTCATGCGCGGCTTCCAGCGGTGTCTTGCCGTGTTCGCGTTCGGCGACGAGGGCGAAGTCGATCATCATGATCGCGTTCTTCTTCACGATGCCGATCAGCAGCACCAGCGCGATCTGCGCCACTACCGACAGCTCGGTGTCGGTGATCCACAGCGCCATCAGCGCACCCACGCCCGCCGCCGGCAGGGTGGACAGGATGGTCACCGGGTGGATCAGGTTTTCGTACAGCATGCCCAGCACGATGTAGACGGTGAGGATGGCCGCCAGCACCAGCAGGGACATGCCGTTCTGCACCTCGTCGAAACGCCGGAAGTCGCCGCCGAGATTGAGCTTGATGTCACCCGGCATGCGCATGTTCGTCACCGTGGCCTGCACGATGGCCATCGCCTCGCCCATGCTCGCGCCAGGGGCCAGATTGAAGCTCAGATCCATCGTGGTCTGCTGGTTCTCGTGCGAGATCGACGAGGGCGCCAACCCCGGCACCTGCTTGGCCACTGCGGTGATCGGGATCATGGTGCCCGAGCTGGATTTCACGTAGATCTTGTCGAGCGCTTCCGGCGTGGCAGTCTGGTTGGGCAACGCGTTCACCACCACCGAATACTGGTTGATGTCGGAGTAGATGGTGGACACCTGGCGCTGGCCGAAGGCGTCGTACAGCGCGCCGTCGATGGTGCCCAGCGACACGCCCAGCCGCGCCGCAGTGGCGCGGTCGACCACGATGTTCTGGCGCAGGCCCTGCTCGTCCACGTCGCTGCCCACGTCCTGCAGTTTGGGGTTCTTCTTCAGCTCGTTGACCAGCTTGGGCAGCCATGTCTGGAGCTCATCCAGGCTGTCGCTCTGCAGGCCTATCTGGTATTGCGCCCCCTGGCTGGTGCCGCCGCCGCCGGCGCTGGGCAGGTCCTGCAGCGGGCGCAGGCGCAGGTTGAGGTCGGGGTATTTCGTGGCCTTGGCGGTGAGCCGCGCCAGCACCGTGAACATGTCGTCCCTGCGGCCCTGCGCACGGGTCTTGAGGTCGATGTTGAACGAACCGCTGGTGCCTTGGCGACTGCTGCCCAGGCGTGTGCCTACGCTGGCCACGTCGGGGTCGGCCAGGATCATGTCGGTGAAGCGCTGCATGCGATTCACGCTCTGCCCGAAGGACACCGTGGCGCTGGACGTGGCGCGGCCCCAGATCAGGCCGGTGTCCTGCTGCGGGAACAGGCCGGTCTTGACCACGCCGAATAGCAAGAAAGTGAGCACGATCAGCGCCAGCGGCATCAGCGCGAACGCCAGCGCGTGGCGCAGCGAGATGTCCAGCGCACGGCTGTAGATGCGCTGCATGCCGGCGTGGAAGCGATCCAGTGCATGGCCAAGCCGCGACGGCTTTTCCGCCTGGTCGTGTCCGTTGAGGAACAATCCGCACAGCGCGGGCGTGAGCGTGAGCGACACCAGCGCCGACATCACGATGGCCGCCACCAGGGTCACCGCGAAGTCGTGCATGAACATGCCGGTCATACCGCCGGCGAACAGCAGCGGGATGAACACCGCGATCAGCGAGGCGGTAATCGAGACGATGGTGAAGCCGATCTCCTTCGCGCCCGCCAGCGTGGCCTCCATGCGCGTCATGCCGGCGTCGATGTGGCGGATGATGTTCTCGATCACCACGATGGCATCGTCCACCACGAAGCCGATCGCGATCACCAGCGCGAGCAGGGTGAGGTTGTTGAGCGTGAAGCCGAGGATGTACATCACCACGAAGCCGCCGGCCAGCGACAGCGGCACGGTGAGCGCGGCGATCAGGGTGGGCGCCAGCCGGCGCAGGAACAGCGCCATGGTCAGCACCACCATCGCCAGCGAGATCAGCAGCGTGGCCTGCACTTCGTGCAGCGAGGCGCGGATGGTGGCAGTGTCGTCGAAGAATGGCGTCAACTTCGTGCCCGGCTGCAGGTAGTTGCGCAGCAACGGCAGCTGGTCGCGCACCTCGTCCACCGTGGAGATCACGTTGGCGTCGGATTTCTTGAACACGTAGATCAGCAGCGCCGGCTTGCCCTGGAACGAGGCGGACTGGTAGGCGTCCTGCGTGCCCTGGTAGACGTGCGCCACGTCGGACAGACGCACCGGCGTGGAATTCTTCATCGCGATCACCAGGTTCGCGAAGTCGTCCGCGGTGTGCAGTTGGGCGGTGGAGCTGATCGCCATGGTGGTCTTGCCGTTGGACAGGAAGCCCTCCGGCGAGGTGACGTTGGCGGCGGTAAGCGCGTTGCGCAGGTCGTCAGGGGACAGCGCCATCGCGTTCAGCGCGCGCAGGTTCACGTCCACGCGGATCGCCGGCGTGGCGGCGCCGGCGATGTCCACCTCGCTGACACCCTTCAACTGGCGCAGTCGCTGCGCGAGCAGGGTATCGGCGAGGTTGTACAGATCGCCGGCCGATTGCGTCTGCGAAGTCAGCGCGATGGCGATGATGGGGTCGTCGTTCGGGTTGGCCTTCTCGTAGCTGGGCGTCACCCCGGCGGGCAAATCGGGGGTCGCGGCATTGATCGCGGCCTGCACGTCGCGCGCGACGGAATCCAGGTTCACGCCGCCGTCGAACATCATGAAGACGAAGGTACTGCCTTCGGAACTGTGCGAGTTCATCATCTCGATGCCCGGCACCTGGCCGAGGTGCCGCTCCAGCGGCGCAGCCACCGTGGAGGCCATCGTCGTGGCATCCGCACCGGCCTCGCTGGCTTGCACGAAGATCGCGGGAAACTGCATGTCCGGCAGCGCCGACACGCCCAGCAGCATGTAGCAGATCAGGCCGGCGACGAAAACGCCCGCCGCCAACAGCGAGGTGCCGATGGGACGGCGGATGAAGATGCCGGAAATGTTCATGCCCGGCACCGTGTTGGGAAACTTTGGTTCATCGTGTTGCTCAACGTGCGTTCTCTTTGCCCGTCACTCCGGCGAAGGCCGGAGTCCAGTGGCGATACGGTCCGGACAGGCGATGCAGCCACTGGATGACTCGCTACGCTCGCCCCTTCGGGGCCGCCCTGCGTACGTTCTGCGCGCTGCGCGCTTGTCCGCGCCTGCGCCGGAATAAGCGGAAGAACTCACCGCGCACTACCGGCCTGCGCATGCGCCAGCGCACGCCGCTCGCGGCGTGCGCGCAGCCAGTCCTGGAAACGCTCCATGTACAGATAGATCACCGGCGTGGTGTACAGCGTCACCAGCTGCGACAGCAGCAGGCCACCCACGATAGAGACGCCCAGCGGCCGGCGCAGTTCCGCGCCGATGCCATTACCCAGCGCCAGCGGCAGCGCACCAAGCATGGCCGCGGCGGTGGTCATCATGATCGGACGGAAGCGCAACAGGCAGGCGCGGTGGATCGCGGCGCGCGCGTTCATGCCGTTGCGCTGCGCCTCGATCGCGAAGTCGATCATCATGATCGCGTTCTTCTTCACGATGCCGATCAGCAGCACGATGCCGACGATGCCGTCCACGGACAGGTCCATGCCGAACAGGATCAGCGCCAACAACGCGCCGACGCCGGCCGGCGGCAGGGTGGAGATGATCGTCAGCGGGTGGATGTAGCTCTCGTACAGCACGCCCAGCACGATGTAGATCACCACGATGGCGGCGAGCAGCAGCAGCACTTCGTCGCCCAGGCTGTTGGAGAACTCCGCCGCCTTGCCGATGAACTCGCCGCGGAGCGTGGGCGGGAAGTTCAGCTGCGCCTCGACCGCGTGGATCGCGGTCACCGCGTCGGACAGCGAGTAGCCCGGCGCCACGTTGAACGACAGCGTCACCGCCGGCAGCTGCTGCTGGTGGCTGATCACCAGCGGCGCGCTGGTGGCCTGCGCGCTCGCCAGCGCGGACAGCGGGATGGTGCCGCCCGCGCCCACGCTGAAGCCAACGTTGCCGGTGTTGCCGATGCCGGAAGGCGTGGCCGAGTTGCTGGAGGTGAGCTGGCCGAAGCTGGTGGCATTGCTGCCGGTAAGCGCACCGTTGCCGTTGCCACGGACTGTCAACTGATCAAGCAAACCGGTGGTGGAGCGGAACTGCGGCGCCACCTCCAGCACCACGCGGTACTGGTTGAGCTGGGTGAAGATGGTGGAGATCTGGCGCTGGCCGAATGCGTCGTACAGCGTGTCGTCGATGGTCTGCACCGGCACGCCGAGGCGGCTCGCCTTGTCGCGGTCGATGGTGAGCTTGAGCGAGTTGCCCTGGTCGGCCAGGTTGCTGCCCACCTCGGACAGCTCGGGCCGCTGGCGCAACGCCTGGGTCATCGCCGTGGCGTACTTCGCCAGCTCGGCCGATTCGGTATCCGACAATGCGTACTGGTATTCGGTCGCGGACACCGTGCTGTCCAGCGTCACGTCCTGCACCGGCTTGAGGTACAGCGCCACGCCGGGGATGTTGGCCACTTCGTTCTGCAGACGCGGCAGAACCTTGTCCAGCCCGTCGCGCTGGCCGCGATCCTTCAGCACGATGGAGAGCTGTCCCTGGTTGAGCGTGGGATTGATCGTGCCGGCGCCGATGAAGGCGGCCACGCCGCTCACCGCAGGATCCCTGCGCAACGCCTCGGCCACCGCCTGCGTGCGCTGCTCCATCGCCGGGAACGCCACGTTCTGGTCGGCCTCCACCACGCCGGTGATCATGCCGGTGTCCTGCTCGGGCAGCAGGCCTTTGGGAATGGTGATGTAGAGAAACACGGTGACCGCCACCGTGGCCGCCGCCACCAGGATCATCAGCCTCTGGTGGTCGAGCACCCAATCCAGCGACCGCTCGTACACGCCCACGACCCGCGCCCACACGGTGACTTTGCCGGCGGCGAGGTGGCGTTCGTGCGCGTCCTCGCTCTCGGGCAACTGGTCGGGACGCAACAGGTAGGCGCACATCATCGGCGTCAGCGTCAGCGACACCAGCATGGAGATCGCCACCGCGATGGTGAGCACCCAGGCGAACTCGTGGAAAAGGCGGCCGGTGACGCCGGGCATCAGCAGCAGCGGGAGGAATACCGCGATCAGCGACACCGTCAGCGACAGCACGGTGAAGCCGATTTCCTTCGCGCCCAGTTCCGCCGCCTCCTGGCCGCCCTTGCCTTGCTCGATGTAGCGGACGATGTTCTCGATCATCACGATCGCGTCGTCCACCACGAAGCCGGTGGCCACGGTGAGCGCCATCAGCGAGAGGTTGTCCAGCGACATGCTGGTGAAACTCATCACGCCGAACGTGCCGAGCAGCGACAGCGGCACCGCCACGGACGGGATCAGCGTGGCCCACAGCCGGCGCAGGAACACGAAGATCACCGCGACCACGAGGAAGATGGTCAACAGCAAGGTGAACTGCACGTCCTCCACCGAGGCGCGAATGGTGACGGTGCGGTCGGCGAACACGTCGAGATGCACGTCGGCAGGCAGCACCGAGCGCAGTTCAGGGAGGATCGCGCGGATCTGCTTGACCGTCTCGACGATGTTGGCGCCGGGTTGGCGGCGGATGTCCAGCAGCACCGCCGGCTTGCCGTTGGCCCACGCGGCGAGCTGGTCGTCCTCCACGCCATCGACCACGCTGGCCACGTCGGACAGCTTCACCGGCGCGTTGTTCTTGTACGCGATGATGGTGCCCTTGTAGTCGGCGGCATCCGCAAGCTGGTCGTTGGTGCCGATCGAGTAACTCTGGGTCTTGCCGTTCAGGGTGCCCTTGGGCGCGTTGACGTTGGCCTGGGTGAGCGCGCTGCGCACGTCCTCCAGCGTGAGTCCGAGGTTGGCGAGCTGCGCCGGGTTCACCTGGATGCGCACCGCGGGGCGCACGTTGCCGGCGATCGACACCAGGCCTACGCCCGGCACCTGCGACAGCTTCTGCGCGAGGATGGAGTCGGCGAAGTCGTTGACATCGCGCAGCGGCCGGCTGTCCGACTGCAGCGACAGCGTGAGGATCGGCGCGTCGGCCGGGTTCACCCGGTTGTAGATCGGCGGGTACGGCAGGTTGCTGGGCAGCACGCCGCGCGCCTGGTTGATCGCGGACTGCACGTCCTGCGCGGCCACGTCGATGTCGCGGTTCATGGCGAACTGCAGCACGATGGTGGACAGGCCCGCCGACGAGTCCGAACTCATCATGGTGAGGCCGGAGATCTGCCCCAGCTGGCGTTCCAGCGGCGTGGTGACCAGCACCGCCATGGTGCTGGCGCTGGCGCCCGGATATTGCGTGGTCACCACCAGGCTGGGCGCCTCGATCTCGGGCAGCGCCGATACCGGCAGCTGGCGATAGCCAAGGATGCCGAGCAGCAGGATCGCCACCATCAGGAGCGAGGTGGCGATCGGGCGGCGGATGAAGAGCGTCGAGAATCCCATGGGTATCCGTGCTGCTGTCGGGTGGCGTCCTGCTCGCCGGGGCACGCGGCCGCGGGAGGTGGTGCATACGCCCGCCGCGACGGCGGCGGGCGTCTCAGTCAGTCATCAGCGGCCGCCGTGACGGGCACCCTGCTGCTTGGCCTTCTTGAGATCGGCCTCGGTGGGCGCCGGCGGCACTTCGCCCGGCTTGAGCGGATTGACCTTGCTGCCAGGCTTCAGGCGGAACTGGCCCTCGGTAACCACCTGCTCGCCTTCCTTGAGGCCGCTGCCGATCATCACGTGGCTGTCGCCCACTTCGCCGGCGACGACCACCGGCTGCATCTTGACCGTGTTGTCGCCCTGCACCTGGTAGACGTAGTCGCCGTCCGGGCCGCGCTGCACCGCCTCGGCCGGGATCACCAGCGCGCCGTCATCCACGCGCACCTGCAGGCGCACATTGACGAACTGGCCCGGCCACAGCGCGTTGTTCGCATTCGGGAACTGCGACTTCAGGCGGAAGGTGCCGGTGGTGGAATCGATCTGGTTGTCGATCACCTGCAGCATGCCGTCGCTCGCCACCGGGTGCGCATCCACGCGGTCGAGCGCGGCCACCTGCAGCGGCGCGGCCTGCTGCGCCTTGCGCACCAGGTCGAGGTTCTGCTCCGGCAGGGTGAACATCACGTAGATCGGATGCAGCTGGGTCAGGGTGACGATGGTGCTGGTGGTGGTCACCACGTTGCCCGGGTCCACCGCACGGATGCCGGCCACGCCGTCGATGGGCGAGATGATGCGGGTGTAGTCGAGATTCACCTTGGCGCTTTCGGCGGCGGCGCGGTCCTGCACCACGGCAGCCTGCAGCTGGCTCACGTTGTTGCGGTAGGTGTCCATGTCCAGCGCGGCCACGTAGCCGCTGGCAACCAGCGCCTGGTTGCGCTTCAGCGTGCTCTGCGCGGTGGACAGCGAAGCCTCGTCCTGCTTCTGCTTGGCCAGCGCCTGGTCATAAGACGCCTGGAAGGTGCGCGGGTCGATCTCGGCGAGCAAGTCGCCCTTCTTCACCTGCTGGCCTTCGGTGAAATCCAGCTTGATCAGCTGGCCGCCCACCTGCGGGTTGACCGAGATGGTGTTGAGCGCCTGCACCGTACCCAGCGCGGTGAGGTAGACCGGCACGTTCTCCTTCGCCACCGGCACCACGGTGACCGGCACCGGCGCATTGTCCTTGTCCCCGCCCATGCCGCCGGGGCCGCCCGCGCCACCCGGCTTGTGCAGCAGACGCACGGCGACGAGGGCCACGACGACCACCGCGACAACGATCAGCGCGATCTTCCAAAAACGCGACATGCAGAAAACTCCCGAGGTGGATGCGGTGTCGACCAACTGTATGCAGGAACCCGTGCCGACGCGGTCCGCGCCCGGCTGATTGTGGTGAAGCATAGGTGCAGCGCAGCGAAACGGAACAATGCCAGTGGTCAGGGGTAGGGCATGACCGATGGCATGTGGAGATGTAAAGGTAAGTAAATGACAGGGGCCACCGCCCCATCCGCGGGGCTTGGACAAACGGCCGCAGCCGCGGTTCCAAACTTGCCGGTGGCTTCGTCTATACTCCGTGAGATGCACTTGCGCGCCGCATTACTGCCGTGCAGGTGCGGGCGCATGGCTGCCTTTGGCATGCCGCGTGCCACAGGGGCCTTCCGCACGATCATCGACTTGGAGTACCTACGTGAGCGGTTCCATGAACGATTCCGACCGTGGTTTCATGCACCAGTTCGCCAAAATGATCAGCGGACTGCTGGCACTGACCGTGGTGCTGATCCTGGTCGCGCTGGCCATCTACGACCACGAACCCAAGGAAACCGACCCGGGCGTGCAGGCGCAGGTCGAAGCGCGCATCGCGCCCGCCGGCGCGGTATACGCCGGCAATACCGGCCGCGCCGCCATGCAGGCCGCGGCCGAAGCCGCAGCCAAGGCTGCCGCCTCGCAGGTCGCCTATGGCGGCACCACCGACGGCAAGACCATCTTCGACAACCTGTGCACCAGCTGCCACACCGCCGGCGTCGCCGGCGCACCCAAGGTGGGCAACAAGGCGATGTGGGCACCGCGCATCGCCGAGGGCCTGGACACCCTGATCAAGCATGCCACCGAGGGTTACCACGGCCCCGACGGCAACTTCATGCCGGCCAAGGGCGGCAACCCGGCGCTCACCGATGCGCAGGTGAAGGCCGCGGTGACCTGGATCGTCGACCAGGCCAAGTAAGGTCCTGCTCAAATCAGGACAGAGCAAACGCCGCCCCCTGGGCGGCGTTTTCATTTGCCCCCTCCCCTCCGGAGAGTGCACGAGGAGCCGCCGTGGAAGGTACCGGCTTTGAGGAGCGCGGAAAGTCGGGATGAGGGGCGAACCCAGCGATACGGCTGCTTCAGTCCCTCGCATTGGCCCCGATCCACGCCTGCGCGAACTCCCGCAACTGCGGAAAGAACGCCTCGAAATGCGCCCGCAGCGGCGCATCCAGCGCCACCAGCAGCGGCAACATGCTGCCCAGCGGGTTGTCCCTCCGCAGCCGCGCGCTGACACCTTCCAGGGTGCGCCCGATCTCCTCGCTCCGTGCATAGGCCGCCGGCAGGTCGTGTGCATCCATGTAGGCGCGGAAACGGCGCAGGGCCGGCGGCAAGTACGCATCGTGGCGCCACAGCAACGCCCGTGCGGTATCCGAGAAGGTCGCCAGCGGCACCGCGCTCCAATGCACGAAGTCGCGCGCCAGGCAGTGGTCGAACCACAGATCCAGCGCGATGCCGGCATAACGGCGGTAAGGCGGCGCGAATCGCGCCCGCGCCGCCGCCACTTCCGGATGGCGATCGGTATGGGTGTCGATGGCTCGGTGCAACCTGATGCCTAGCGCCACGCGCGGCGGCAGCGCCGGATCGGGCGCGCCGTGCACGAAATCACCGAGCAGGCCGCCCAGGCGCAGCGCCTCGTCGTCGCCGGCCAGCAGCAGGTGCGCCAGGTGGTTCATCGGCGCCTGCCCGTGCATCGTCGGGAGCGGTCGACCACGTCGGCGGCTATCATCCTCTGCATGAATCCCAGCGCATTTCCAGACGATCCCGCCAGCTTCCCCGATCAGGCCGCCAGCTTCGCGCTCACCGGGCCGGCCGGCAAGCTCGAGACCCTCACCGACCTGGCCGAACGCCCCGGCGCTCGCGCCGGCACGGCGGTGGTCTGCCACCCCAACCCCGTGCAGGGCGGCACCATGCACAACAAGGTGGTGACGATGGTGGAACGCGCACTGCGCGAGTCGGGACTGGACACCCTGCGCTTCAATTTCCGCGGCACCGGCGCGTCGGCTGGCAGTTATGACGACGGCATCGGCGAAAGCGCGGATCTCGCCGCCGTGGTGGCGTGGCTGCGCCGCGTGCGTCCGGGCGACGCGCTGTGGCTGGCCGGATTCTCCTTCGGCAGTTACGTCACCATCCGCAGCGCGGTTCGACTGCAGGCCGATGCGCTGGTCAGCATCGCGCCACCCGTGGGTCGCTGGACGATGGGCGATGCATTGCCCGCCTGCCCATGGCTGGTGGTGATGGGCGAAGCCGACGAGGTGGTCGAACCGCAGGCGGTATTCGATTGGATCGCCGCAATGGACAAGCCGCCCGAACTGGTCCGCATGCCCGAGGCCGGCCATTTCTTCCACCGTCGCCTGATGGACCTGCGCGGCGCGGTGAAGCACGCCGTCGCCGACTGGCTGCCGCCGCCGCGCGGATGAGCGTGGCGGCCACGCCCTATAATCCGGCCACTCCCATCCCCGAGGGTAATGTCATGAAACGATGGATCGTATTGGCAGCCGGCTTGTTGCTCAGCCTCCAGGCGCTGGCCGCCGACACCATCCGCTTCGGCTCCAAGGTCATCACGGTCGGGGATTCGGAAGAAAAGGTGACCGCCATCGCGGGCGCCCCCGCCAGCAGAACCGAAGTGCAGAACGTCTACGGCGCCGTGCTCGCCTATCGACTCGACTACGTGCAGGGCGACAAGACCGTGCAGATCTACATCGCCCGCGGCCAGGTGGTCGACATCAAGGAAATTTTCTGAGCGCATCGCGGCGGCACGGGCCGTCGATGCCGGTGACCGTTGCATGAGCGAAACCCTCTCGCCCGCACCCAGCGTGCGCTACCAGGAAGGCGTGGCCGCGCACCGCTGGGAGGCCGACCCCACCCAGCTCGCGGTGCTGCCCGAGTTTGATCGCCTGCATGCCGCGCTGTGCGCCGCCGCGCCGCGCGACGCCGGCCTGTTCGGCCGGCTGAAATCGCTGCTCGCCAACGAACCGGCGCCCGTGCTGCAGGGCTTGTACCTGTGGGGCACGGTGGGTCGCGGCAAGACCTTCCTGATGGATCTGTTCGCCGCCAGCCTGCCGCGCGGCACGGCGCTGCGCCGGCATTTCCACCGCTTCATGCAGGAAGTGCACGAGCGCCTGCGCGAGCTGGGCGAACGGCAGGATCCGCTGGCCGAAGTGGCCGCCGGTCTCGCCGCGCGCTGCCGCGTGCTGTGCCTGGACGAATTCCTGGTCAGCGACATCGGCGACGCGATGATCCTCGCGCGTCTGCTGGAATGCCTGTTCGCACGCGGCGTGGCGCTGATCACCACCTCCAACACCGCGCCGGAAAACCTCTACAAGGACGGCCTGCAGCGCGCGCGCTTCCTGCCCGCCATCGCATTGCTGGAGCAGCATTGCCGCGTGGTCGAGATGGCTTCTTCGCGCGACTGGCGCCTGCGCGCGCTGGCGCAGGCCGCGGTGTATTACACGCCGCCCGGCGCGGAGGCGCAGCGCGCGCTGGAACGTCTCTTCCGCGACCACGCCCAGGGCGAAGCCGTCGAAGGCGGCGTGCTGCCGGTGAACGGCCGCGAGATACCGCTGCGCAAACGCGCCGACAACATCCTGTGGTTCGACTTCGCCGCACTGTGCGAAGGCCCGCGCGCGGTAGCCGACTACATCGCGCTGGCCAAGGCCGGCCCCGCGGTCATCGTTTCCGACGTGCCGCAATTCAATGTTTACAGCGAGGACGCCGCGAAGCGCTTCGTGCAATTGGTCGACGAGTTCTACGATCGCCACGTGAAGCTGATCCTCTCCGCCGCTGCGCCGATCACCGAGCTGTACGACGGCGAGCGCCACCGCGCCGAATTCGGCCGCACCGAATCGCGCCTGATCGAGATGCAGAGCGAGGCCTACCTCGCGTTGCCGCACCGCGTCGATTGAACATTGCCACCCTACCGACGGCGCAGTAGCCTGCGTGGGTGCCCCATGCGGGCGCACATGAGGGGGATGGGACGATGGAAATCTCGCGGGGTTCGCTCCCCGGCGGGCAACCCGACGCCGATCACGCGACGACGGGTTTCGAATCCGAGCATCACGCTCTGCCCGGGTTCGAAGCCGTGGCGCGACTGGCGACCCATGCGTTGGACGTCCCCCTGGTAGCACTGCTGCTGGGCGACGGGAGTGCCTTCTGGTACGCCACGCCCGGCCTGCAGGACGCGCTGCCGTTGGACGACGCGCTGTTGGCCGCCTGCCGCGGGATTGCGCGCCACGGCGTCGCCGAAACCGTGTGCGATGCCCGCGAGGACGCCCGCTTCCTTCCGGCCGGCGCCAACCCTGCGCATGCCACGGTCGGCTTCTTCGCCTGCGAACCGGTGTTTGGCCTGGATGGCCAACGCCTGGGCGCGTTGTTCGTGTTCGATCGGCGCCCGCGCCTCGCCTTGGCCAGCGCTGCGCAAGCCGCCCTGCGCGATGCCGCGGCATTGGCCGGCACCGGTGCGGCGCTGCGCAGCTACCTCAGCCGTATCGATCCTTCCACGCGGCTGCCGCATCGCGGTGCGTTCTTTGCCGATCTCGCCGCGCAACTCGCGCACGGCTCCGGTACCGCATGGCTGGCGACGATCGAAACCGCGCCGGTGGCACGCTTCAACGCCTTCGTGCGCGCGATGGGCCATGCCTACGCCGATGCGCTGGTACGCGCGACGGCCGAACGCGTGCAGGCATGGACGACACCGGGCATGCAGCTCTACATGGTGGCACCGACCCGCCTCGCCGTACTGCTGCCGAGCGCCCACGGCGCGCCGGCGCCCGTGCAACTGGACGCACTGGTCGCCGCTCTGCGCGAGCCCGTGGATTGCCTGGGCGTCGCGCTCAGCCTGCAGCCCGGCGTGGGCCTGCTGGAAGTCGAAGCGCACGAGCTGCGCGGCGGCGATCCGTTGCGACGGGCGATGAATGCCTCGTGGATCGCCATGGGCACCCCCAGCGGCTGGGCCGTATACAACCGCAGCGACGACGAGCGCCAACGGCAGGAATTCTTCCTGGTCACCGAATTGGCAGCCGCGCTGTCCGACGGCACCGAACTGGAACTGCACTATCAGCCGCGCGTGGAGCTGGAAAGCAACCGTTGCGTGGCGCTGGAAGCGCTGGCGCGCTGGCGGCATCCCACGCTGGGTCCGGTATCGCCCAGCACCTTCGTGCCGCTGGCCGAGCAGGCCGGCCTGATCCGCACGCTGACCGACTGGGTGTTCGACCACGGTCTGGCGCAACTGGCGGCCTGGCAGCGCGAAGGGATAGATGTGCGGTTGTCGCTCAACGTCTCCAGCATCGATCTCGATTCCGCGCTGGCATCGCGGCTTGCCGCCGCAGCGGTACGCCATGGCGTACCGCTCAACCGGCTGGAACTGGAGTTCACCGAAGGCACCGCGATTTATCACAACGAACTCACCCGCAGCACGCTGGTCGCCCTGCGCGAAGCAGGCGTAGGCATCGCCATCGACGACTTCGGCATCGGCTACAGCAACCTCGACGCACTGCGCCACATGCCCGCCAGCAGCCTGAAGATCGACCAGTCGCTGGTGCGCGGCCTCGGCACGCGCCGGCACGACGCGGCCATCGTGCGTGCGATGGTGGCGCTGGGCCACGAGCTCGGCTTCCGCGTGGTGATGGAGGGCGTGGAAACCGCCGGCGTGCTCGCCGCCGTGCGCGACATGGAATGCGACGAAGTGCAGGGCTACCACATCGCCATGCCGATGCCGGGTGCGGAGATCGCCGACTGGTTGCGCCAGCAGGCCATCCGTGACGAGGCAAGCTGCTAAGGTTCCGGCAGCCGCCGCCGCAGGAACCACGCACGCCATGTCCACCATCCTTGCCCTCGCCCTGCTGCTGGGCACTTCGCCGGCTGCCGCCGGCAACGGCGATTTCGAATCGCGCGTGCACGCCGCGAAGATGGCCGAGGCCGCCGCCACCGGGCCGGCCTATCAGAAGACGATGTGGGGCCAGATCGAGGGTTCCACCGCAGCGGCCTACAAGGGCTGCCTGGCCGTTTCCAAGAACGACAAGTCGCCGTTCACGCTGGTGCTGGACGTGGACGGGCATGGCAAGCCGCAGCACATCGCGGTGCAGCCGGCTACGCCAGTCGCCAATTGCATGGCCGCGCATTTCGCTGGCCTGACCCTGCCCGCGCCGCCGGCGACGCCTGCACCATACCCGCTGGAGATCGACTTCAGCGTGGCGCCCTGAGCGAGCGCCTGTCCGACCTTTCCAATTCGCCCACCTCCACCGAAGGGCGTTCTGCGCTATCGCAAAGAACAAGGCGGCTTCGGTCGCCTGCCGACGCCCGGATTCCATCTGCTCGCTAGCCCAAGCCAATGCGGAGGCGGTGGTGAACAGCGAACTGGCAAGAAAGAGTGGAGAGCGGGATGTCAGCCAAGAGACGGAACCACGGACATCGGAACGGCTCCCGCCCACGCGATATGCGTGGCGGCCATTCCGCGCCGTCCATGGAAATCGAGGATCTCCGAGGTCGCGATAGCGGCGCAAGCCAGACAGGGTGTGGCGCGCAAAACGTCCGCAGAGCAACCCGAAGGTGGCACAGCGAGCCATCCAACGACTTTGTTTCACGCCTTGCCTGGTGCCGGCGATTGCTCTCTTGCGCGGAAGCAATCCATCAAGAGCCTTGAAAGGCTCTCAGGCAAGCGTCGTCGCGTGGGATTGCTGGTAACGCTTGTGGTGCACCAGCAGGCCGGCGAAATAGACAATGTAATAACCCACCAACAGGCCGATCAGCAGCATCGTCAGCGGACTGGCCTGGTAGCCCATCTGCATGCTCGTACCGGGCGGCGCGCTGGCGGCCAGTGCCTGGGCCTGCTGCATCTGCGGCGTCAACGCCATGAAGCGCCATACCAGCCGGCCCAGCAGCAGCGCGGTGAGTACGGCGCCGATCCACGGGTTCGGCACGTAGCAGTCGCCCTTCACCGGGTCGGTCTCGAAGCGCGTCAGGCGCAGGCCGGCGAAACCCAGCGCCGCGCCGACCACCGCACCCCCGAGCAGGCCTTCGGCCAGACGGATGTCATGCAGACCCGCGAGCATCAACAGGGCGCCGATCACCGCGAAGATCGCGATGCGCGCGATCATGCGTCCGCGCCGGATCGGCTGGCGGCCGAAATTGCGGCTGATGCGGCGCCAGATCATCAGGACCACCAACGGCACGATGATCACGTAGTTCATCAAGTGGGCAGGCATGGGACACTTCCGTGGCTGGAGATGCGTGCAGCCTAACCGCACCACACGCGCCGCGCGACGGACGAAGGGCATACGTCGCGCATGTCCAGACAGATTGGGGGGACATCGCGCCGGGTGGGCCACGCGCGTCGCTCTATACTGCCGACGATCTGGCTGCCCTCCTCGACGATTTCCGCGCCCGACATGGTTAGCCCGATCCAACACCGTCAGCGACTGCTGAACGAGCTCGACCGGCTGGAGCGCCTCATCGCCGAGGGCGACCCGTCCGGCGAGCTGCGCCTCGAACGCGCCGACCTGCTGGCCCGTCTTGGGCGCGACACCGACGCCAAGGAAGCCTATATCGCCCTGCTGGCGGTGATGCCGAGCCATTTCCGCCTGCTCAACAATCTCGGCACCCTGCTCGACGGTCTGGGCTATACCAGCGCGGCGCGCACGCTTTATCGGGAAGCCGTCAAGCATCGTCCCGGCCATCCGACCGGACTGATCAATCTCGGCACCTCTTTGCAGAAGGCGCGGGAATTCGAGGAAGCCCGCACCCATTTCGCTGCCGCTCTGGCTCTGGACCCCGACAGCATCGAGGCCAATCGCGGCATGGCCTACACCCTTGCCGGGCAGGGCGACGAGGCCGCAGCCCGGCCTTATCGCGAGAAGGGATTCCGCCAGCGTCCGACCTTGATTCGTCCCTACCGCGGCGATGCCGTACCCGTCGAATTGCTGGTGCTGAGTTCGAGCGCCGGTGGCGCGGTGCCGATCCTCCAGCACGTAGACGACCGCCTGTTCGCGACCACCGTGCTGTTCGTCGATTTCGCCGATCCGACGGTGCCATTGCCGCCACACCGGCTGATCTTCAACGCCATCGGCGACGCCGATCTCGCCGCGGCGGCGCTACAGGACGCAGCGGCATTGGCAGCGCGCAGCACAGCCCCCGTCATCAACCGGCCCGAGGCGGTACGGGTTACCGGTCGGGCCGACAACGCCGAGCGGCTGGCCGGCATCCCGGGGCTGATCACGCCGAAAATGGCGATGCTGCCGCGCACATCTCTGTCCAATGCCGCCGCAATGCTGGCCGGCCGCGGCATCGCCTTTCCCTGCCTGCTGCGTTCACCGGGCTTCCATACCGGGCACCATTTCGTCCGCGTCGAGCGGCCGGAGGATCTGGCCGCGGCCGCGGCGGAGTTACCGGGCGAGGTGCTGATCGCGATCGAATATCTCGACGCCAGCGGCACCGACGGCAAGATCCGCAAATATCGCGTGATGATGATCGACCATGCGCTCTATCCGCTGCATGCTGCCGTGTCGCATGACTGGAAGGTGCATTATTTCACCGCCGACATGGCCGAGAACGCCGCACATCGGAGCGAGGACGAACGCTTCATCACCGCCATGGAAGAGGTGCTGACCCAAGATCAGCGGCGTACCTTGGCCGACATCGAAAAGGCCCTCGGCCTCGACTATGGCGGCATCGATTTCGGCATCGACCGCGCCGGCAATCTGCTGCTGTTCGAGGCCAATGCGACGATGGTGGTCAATCCGGTCGACAGCGACCCGCGCTGGACCTATCGCCGCGCACCAGTGCAGCAGGTGATGGATGCGATCCATGCCTTGCTGCACGACCGCGCCGCCCAGGGAACCTCCTGATTTTGCCCGTCATCCCAGCGAAGGCTGGACAAAGAAGAACTATGCGAGCGTTGAACAGCCGAAGGCTCGCCCGAAAGGGCGAGCGCAACGAGTCATCCACTGTCTGCGGGCCATTGAATGCAAAGGCGCCGGATTCCTGCCTTCGCAGGAATGACGAGCAAGCATCCGGTTGATCAGACCTCCCCAGGAAGGCTTTACTTGGCCTTGCCCTGGTTGGCGACAGCCGCCATCTTCGCCTCGATCGCCGCGGCGTCGCCAAGGTAGTAGCGCTTCAACGGCTTGAGGTTGTCGTCGAACTCGTACACCAGCGGCACGCCGTTGGGGATGTTCATTTCCACGATGTCGGCGTCGGAAATGCCATCGAGATACTTCACCAGCGCGCGCAGCGAGTTGCCGTGCGCGGCCACCACCACGCGCTGGCCGGCCTTGATCGCTGGTGCCAGCACCTCGTGCCAGTACGGCAGCACGCGGGCCACGGTGTCCTTCAGGCATTCGGTGTCGGGGATCTGCTCGGGCTTCAACGTGGCATAGCGCGGGTCGTGCACCGCTTCGTTCGCACTGCGTTCCAGCGGCAGCGGCGGAATGTCGTAGCTGCGGCGCCAGATCTTCACCTGCTCGTCGCCGTACTTCGCCGCAGTCTCGGCCTTGTTGAGGCCGGTGAGCGCGCCGTAGTGGCGCTCGTTGAGGCGCCAGTCGGTGTGCACCGGCAGCCATGACATGTCCATCGCATCGAGCACGCCCCACAGGGTGTGCACCGCGCGCTTGAGCACCGAGGTGTGCGCCACGTCGAATGCGTAGCCTTCGCGCTTCAGCAGTTCGCCCGCCTCGCGCGCCTCCTCCCCGCCCAGCGCCGTGAGATCCACGTCGGCCCAACCGCTGAAACGGTTGTCGAGGTTCCACTGCGACTGGCCGTGGCGGATCAGGACGAGCTTGTGCATGGCATTTGGCTTCTCGGTGGGGAAGTGCGGCATGGTGCCACCATGCCGAAGGTCACGCCAACCATTTGCGGGTACGCCGCATCCCAAGGTGGTCAATCCCACGAACGGAGTCATGCCATGCGTCGCATCCTGCTTCCCCTCGCCATTTCCTCGGTCATCCTCGCGGCCGTCGCCATGCCGCTGGCGGCCGCCGCTTCGGACAACGACATCAGCAAGGTCAACGGCACCGTGCAGGTGGACGCCGGCCAGCACGCCGGGGACGTCAGCTCGGTGAACGGCAGCGTGCATATCGGCGACGGCGCCGTGGTGCAGGAAGCCAGCACCGTCAACGGCTCGCTGGATCTCGGCGCGCAGGCCCATGCCAGCAAGCTGGGTACGGTCAACGGTGCGATCCGGCTCGCCGATGGCAGCCAGGTCGACGGCACGGTCGAAGCCGTGAACGGCGCGATCAGTCTCGCCCGGGGCGCCCAGGTGAACGGCCACCTGTCCAACGTCAACGGCGGCATCAACCTCGACAACGCCCATGTCGCCGGCGGCCTGGAAACCGTGGCGGGCGACATCACCGTGGGCGCCAACTCGCATGTCGAAGGCGGCATCCTGGTCGATCAGCCGCATAACGGCTGGTTCCACTTCGGCAGCGATCACAAGCCGACGATCGTGATCGGACCGCACGCCGTGGTGCGGGGCACGCTGGAATTCCGCCGCGAGGTGGTGCTCAAGGTCAGCGAAAGCGCGCAGATCGGGCCGGTGAAGGGCGCCACGGTGGAGAAGTTCAGCGGGGCCGCACCGTAAAGCCACGATCGACCTTCATCGCCAGCAACAGGGCGGTTTGCCGGGCAAGCCGCCGCGGCCGGCATGGCCGCACTACCGCTGCGCCTTGCGCCACCCGCTCGGCACGAACCGTCCCGCAGAAGGAGCTGCCATGAACACCCGAACCGCCATCGCGGCCTTCGCCGCCGCGACGCTGGCCGCCTGCGCCAGCACGCCGATGAACCGCGACGCCTTGCGCCGGCATGGCGAGCGCAATTGCCGCGTCCAGGCCGTCGTGTCGCCCGCTTATGCCATCGGCAGCGCGGGCACTGGCATACGAAGCGTCGCTTATGCCCGCTGCCTGCGCTCCGCCGGCTTCGAGGCAGAAACCTGAGGCAGGATGGCCTTACCTGGAAGCATCGGCATGCGAACCGATGCCGGTGTCACGGCGCTTCCGCCACCTGTCCGCCACGGGTGAAGCTCATCTGCAGATCGCTGCTGAAGCCGTCCGGGCGATCGGCAGGCACGGCGAAGCGCCAATGGCGCACGGTGTCCAAGGCATGGGCATCCAGCACGGGATCACCGCTGGATTCGGCCAGCGATGCATCGACGACGCGACCGCCGCCGTCGACGGCGAGATGCAGCAAAACGCGGCCCTGCAGATGGCCTTCCATCTGCGGCCACGACACCGGCGTCTGCGGCATGGATACCGGCATCAGCTCCGGCGGCGTGGCGGCCGGCGCGGCCTGGGCGACTTCCATCACCGGTGGCAGCACCGCGCGATGCGTCGCGGCCACGGCGCGCGGCAGGCCCGGCGCGTGACGGCGCACCGCACGCGCCCCGGGACGATGCGCCGCAGGCATGAAACCCGCCACGCGTTCGCTGGGACCGGCCCAGCCGGTATTGAAGCCGCTCAGCCATTGCGTGCCGGCAATGCCGACCGCGAGGGCGAGCACGCTCAAGGTAGTGGTGGTGCGCAGGCGCAACATGCGGCCTTTATGCCCCAGCGCGGGCGAATCGCGGCTGAAGGGATCGACCGTAGGAGCGCACCCTGTGCGCGAATGCTTTTGGTTCCGGTCGAAGCACCAAGGCATTCGCGCACAGGGTGCGCTCCTGCCAAATCAGCGTTCGAGGATCGCGGTGACGCCCATGCCGCCGGCCGTGCAGATCGAGATCAGGCCGCGGCCCGACCCCTTCTGCTCCAGCATCTTCGCCAGCGTGGCGATGATGCGTGCGCCGGTGGCGGCGAACGGATGGCCGGTGGCGAGGCTGGAGCCGTGCACGTTGAGCTTGGCCGGGTCGATCGCGCCCAGCGGCGCGTCCAGGCCCAGCCGGTTCTTGCAGTAGTCCGCGCTCTCCCACGCGCGCAGCGTGCACAGCACCTGCGCGGCGAAGGCCTCGTGGATTTCGTAGAAATCGAAGTCCTGCAGGGTGAGGCCATTACGCTTGAGCAGGCGCGGCACCGCCACCGTAGGCGCCATCAGCAGGCCTTCGCCGTGCACGAAATCCACGGCGGCCACCTCGGCGTCGCGGAACCAGGCCTGCACCTTGAGGCCGCGCTGCGCGGCCCATTCCTCGCTGGCCAGCAGCACGGCGGCGGCGCCATCGGACAGACCGGTGGAGTTGCCTGCGGTGAGCGTGCCCTGGCCCGAGGTCTTGTCGAACGCGGGCTTGAGCGAGGCGAGCTTTTCGAGCGTGGTGTCCGGGCGCAGGAATCCGTCGCGCTTCAGGCCGCGGAACGGCACGATCAGGCCCTCGAAGAAACCGCTGTCGTAGGTGGCGGCGAGCTTGCGGTGGCTGTCCAGCGCCAGCTGGTCCTGCGCCTCGCGCGCCACCTTCCATTGCTTCGCCATCTGCTCGCAATGGTCGCCCATCGACTTGCCGGTACGCGGCTCGGCCACACCGGGAAAGGAAGGCTTGAGTTCCTTCAGCGAGAAGCGGTGCAGCGCGATCTTCAGCTTGTCCAACGGTGCCTTGGCGCGGTTGATCGCCAGCAGGCGCTTGCGCAGGCGTGTGCCGAAAACGATGGGCACGTCACTGGTGGTGTCCGAACCGGCGGCGATGCCGGCCTCGATCTGGCCCACCGCGATCTTGTTCGCCACGATGATCGCGTTGTCCAGCGACGTGCCGCAGGCGCGCGCGGTGGTGATGCCCGGCGTGGTGGGCGCGAGGCCGGAGGAAAGCAGCGCTTCGCGTGCGAGGTTCCAGTCCGAGGCGTGCTTGATCACCGCACCCAGCGCCACTTCGCCCAGCTCGACGCCATGCAGGCCGTAGCGCTCCACCAGCGCACCCAGGACTTTCACCGACATGCCGAAGTTGCCCACGTCGGCATAGGCCGTGTTGTTGCGGCAGAACGGGATCCGCACGCCACCGATCACACCCACGCGCCGCTGCATCTTTTCCATTCCGGGAAAATCCACCAAAGATTGCCTGCAAGGCTAACCCGCCCCGCCACCGTGCGAAAGCGTGGCAGGCCGCACAAGCCGGAATTCGTTCACAGGCAAGTCGGCCCGCTGCCGGGGCACGGCAGGTCCGCTTGCTAGAATCGCTGCTTTCCCTAGCGAATTCCCTGCCGTGGAAGCCTCCACCCTGATCGCCCTGCCCGTCGTACTCGCGCTGGAACCCGCGGCGGGCACCGCGCCGCGCGCCACCCTGAGCCGCGACGAGGCGGACGAGCTGGCTGGCCTGGTCGCCGCCGATCTGCGCGCTTTGCTGCCGCAAGTGGAACAGGCGCGGCTGGTGCTGGCCGGCGCGCTGTTCGATCCGGTGGAACTGCTGCGCCCTGGCTTCCCGGTATGGGCCACGCTGGACGAACTCGGCCGCCGCGTGCCGCGCGCCGGCGTGGCGCAGGTGGTGGCCTTCGGCAGCCACGAAGGCCACATGCCGGCACAGCCGCTGGAGCCCGCGCCGCACTATGCCGACGGCCCGATGCGCCTGCTGCCGCTGTCGCTGCTGGCGCCCGAGGAGCTCGCCGATGAACTCTCCGCACAGATCGAAGTGCAACTGGTCGGCCGCGGCGAAGCCGGCGCGCACACCGCCGACTGGCTGATGCGCACGCTGGGCGTACGGCTCGAGCATGCGCGCTACCTCAGCCGCAACGACCTGCTGGCGCTCACCTGCGTGCAATACGAGCACGTCAACCTCGCGCCGCTGTGGAGCCTGCTGGAAGCGGCCCTGCTCACGCCGTACCGCGAGGAAAACGTGCTCAGCGCGCGCGGCCTGGCACTGCGCTACGAAAACGGCCGCGTGCTCACGCAATCGCCCGCCGAGTGGCTGGCCGCGCAGGACGGTGACGCCCCGGAACGCGCGCACGACTTCGCCGGCATCGTGTTCGAACTGCGCCAGTATGCCGCCCTGCTCGATGCACACACCCTGCCGTTGCGCCTGCAGTCCACGCCGGACAGCGAAGGCGAAGCCGGCTGGCTGCTTGAGCCCGTGGCGGCAGCCGATCCGCGGCACGAAACGCCGCAGCTTTATGCCCACGAAGCACCCGGCCTCGGCGTCGTGGCGGTCACCGCCGCGCAGCTGGGTGAAGGCAACAAGCCACGCGTGCTCGCACACGGCTACCCGCTGCAGCCACGCGCGCTCGGCCCGCTGCTCGCCGCGCTGGCTGCCCGTTACGGCTGCGCCGCCGAACTGCAGATGCCGGGCCGCATCACGCTGGACGAACATGGCCTGCTTGCCGCGCCTTCCGCATCGCTGCACTGAGACAGGGTCTGCATCACCCCTTTCCCCTTCGGGAGACAAATCGGCAGGAATGCTGGTTTGCACGGCGAAGCCGCCCAAAAGGTGGGGCGCAGGGATGTGCCAAATGAAGGTGGCGCGCAGCGCCAGATGAAGGCGCGTGCGAAGCGTGTGGACGAAGCCTGCGATCGGGTTCAACGACGTGCTTCGCCCATATCCTCACCCCGCACCTCCCGAAGGAAGAAGAGCTTTGGGGAATCTTGAATAACCGCTTTTGTTCGTCATTCCCGCGAAAGCGGAAATCCATTTCGACCTTGCGGAACATTCACTACGGGTTCCCGCTTTCGCGGGAATGACAGCGGCGGGAGTTTTTCGAAGTTCCCCATGCAGCGGCGATACCGGAGCGGCATGCGCCTTCAAAGCACCTGCTCATACATCTCGTAATGGCAACGGTGCATGCCTTGCCGCTCGTAGGTGGCCTGCGCACGACCGTTTTCCGTCTCCACGTACAGGCGCAGACTCGCCGCCCGCGCCGCGCGGGCGCGACGTTCCACCTCCGCATACAGTGCACGGAACGCCCCGTCGCGCCGGGCTTCGGGCACCACGTACACGCTCTGGATCCACCAGTAATCGCCATTGCGCCAGTCGCTCCATTCGAACGTGACCATCAAGCCGCCCACCGCCACGCCGTCCCGCTCGGCCACCAGATAGAAGCCGCGCTGCGGCTGCTCGAACACGCCTCGCACGCCGCATTCCAGCACCTTCGGGTCCAGCTCAAGCCCTTCGGTCTCGAGCGCCATGGCCGCGTTCCAGGCGCACAGCGCGGGTATGTCGGCGGCGGTGGCAGGACGGATCGACAGCGTCATCTCGGCGTTTCCGGCAAGGAGCAAAGCACCATCGTAGCGCGCGCCGCACCACGGACACTCACCGGTCCAGCGGGCTCAATACGCCGTGGCCACCGCGGTTGAGCAGTGCGTGTAGATCTGCGTGGTCGACACATCCTTGTGTCCGAGCAGCTCCTGCACCGTGCGGATGTCGCTGCCCGATTCCAGCAGGTGCGTGGCGAACGAGTGGCGCAACGTGTGCGCGCTCACCGGCTTGGCGATGCCCGCGTCGCGGCATGCCTTCTTCAACGCGCGCGCCAGCATGCCGTCGTCGAAATGGTGCCGGCGTTCGGTGCCGTCGCGCGGATCGACCGCACGCCGGGGCGCGGGAAACACATACTGCCAACCGAACTCCCGCGGCGCCGACGGATACTTGCGCGCCAGTGCAAACGGCAGCCACGTCGCACCGAAACCTTCACGCAAATCGGCCTGGTGCAATTGGCGCGAACGCTCCAGCTCCAGGCGCAGAGGCTCGGCCAGCGCCCGCGGCAGCATGGTTCGACGGTCCTTGCCGCCCTTGCCATCGCGCACGATGATCTCGCCGCGGTCGAAATCCACGTCCTTCACACGCAAGCGCAGCGCTTCCATCAGGCGCAAGCCGGCGCCGTAGAGCAGGCAGGCCAGCAACCGCGGACGGCCGTCCATGTGCGCCAGCAGCCGTGTCACCTCCTCGTGCGACAGCACCGTGGGCACCCGAGTCGGCCGCTTCGCCCGGGTCACGCCTTCCAACCACGGCAACTCGATCCCAAATACTTCGCGATACAGGAATAGCAAAGCGGACAACGCCTGGTTCTGCGTGTTGGCTGCAACCTGGTTGCGCACGGCCAATCGGGAAAGAAAGGCTTCCAATTCCGCGGCGCCCATGTCGCGCGGATGGCGCTTGCCGTTGGCCAGGATGAAGCGGCGAATCCAGCCCACGTAGATCTGCTCCGTGCGCAAGCTGTAGTGCTTCACCCGCAATACCCGCCGCACTTCGTCCAGCAACCGCGGCGCCTTGGCGGGAATACGATGCGTATCGCCGTTTTCGGAGTGATAAGACATACAAGCCTCGTTCTGCGAGATACGCACACGAGCGTGCCCCTGAGTGGAGGCCGAAAGGAACCGGGCAAGTGCATGATTGCTTGTAGGATTTCCTTGCTTGACGAGATGAGTGCAAGCGTGGAGCATCCGTGCGTATGCCCCAATTCGGGGTCTACTAAGCGTTAGGCCGCAAATGAAGCTACTTCCTTCGACTCGATCGCGACTCTTAAGCTGGACGCTTTTTGTGCTCGTTCTTGCCTGTGCGTGGTACACGCTGCGAGGGATGCAGCTTGCTATCGCCGGGCAGTCTAGATGGTTATTTAGTGCGAGCCTCCTTCCGCTTCTCGGCATCGGGTTGTGGTTACGGCAACACATCGCGCGCATTCTGGCGCTCATAATTCTCTGGTTTGTCGCTGTTGTTGTACCTCTCGTCATGTTCAATCCATTTGCCGCCCTAGACGGTGTCTATGGCCCAAGTTCGACCACGCCTGAGCAGATCATTTTGCAACCTCTGCCTTGGGTGGTAGCTTCATTTTTTGCAATCTACATCCTTGGCAAGTACAAACACGAATTCCGGTGGTGGCGCGGCCCGGCTGCCTAACATCTCGTTCAAGGCGGACGGCTACGCCGCCGCTTAACTCCAGCGTTAGGCGGCTATGGACCATCGCACGAATTGGAGCAATGAAGACTTCGATGCGATGTCATGGCATGACGTGCATGTACACGGGTTGCGCATCGTCGAAAACGAAGACGACGACGGCTCTGCTGAGCTACTCCTGGACATCGATTACATCTTGGAATGGATCAAAGGCGAAGAAGGTTTTAGCTTTGTCGTGGCGCAAGCGACGCTGCAATTTCACAAGGTCTTTGGCCTCAAGCTTTCCATCGATTACGCCACACCAAGTGCTGGCATGTGTGCATTTTCTCTCGCTAGCATCGAGCGCGAGCTGGTCACGTATCCAACCGGACACACATCATTCAAGTGGAGCATGGGCATCAATTGGCCTTCCGGGAGCATAGAGTTCGAGGCGCCCGGCTTCACTCAACGTACTTGCGGTCAGCCCGTCACGCAGTCAGGCCAATGGTTGGCGTCAGCTCAACGAAATGCGTCGGGAGCCTCCTAACTATGACGCTCAAGCGGACCGTGCGGGACGAAGTTTCTGGTGCGATCATGCATTGCGGCCCGCACGGCCGCTCAGCTATGCGTTCGCGTCTATGAAATTTAGCCGGCTCTACATTCTCATCGTTTTAACGGCCAAGCCTCTGGCTTCTATGGCATGCGAACCAATGGATCCAAGTGTGGCGTATGCAAGGGAGGCCACCTTTGCTGCCATTGGGCATGAGGCAGGTCAACGCACGCTTAGCCATCCTCATCCACTGCAATTAATCGTTCGCGTTACGGTCAGTGAAACTCTCTTTGGTAAGCCCATTGCACACGTTGACGCGGTATCGCCTTGTGTCTTCCCTATCAGACCCCACGAAGAGGTGGTCGTTGCCCGCATTCATGGCAACCTAGTCGTCTACCCTGCAGACCTCTATGAGCAATCATTTCGGCTCGCGTTTCGCAAGGGCCGCTGAAGCGTCCTCGTTGATTCGAGCCAGTCGGAAGTAGAGTTTCCCCACCAAGGAGCTCTGCATGAAGAAGTCGAAGTTCAGCGAGGAACAGATCGTCCGGATCCTCAAGGAGGTCGAGGCCGGCGCGAAGGTGGCTGA
>NZ_JACYXL010000014.1 GCF_014842995.1 Rhodanobacter sp. 7MK24 | reverse complement strand
CGACGTCCCCCCGCTTTGAGTAGCGGGTCGGTTTAGAGTCCGGAGTTACTTTAACTGCTTCGCGTAGGCGGCCGGTGTCAGCCCGCCCAACGCCTTCTTCGGTCGCTCCTCGTTGTACTCCCGGCGCCAGCGTTCGATCTCGGTGCGCGCGTGCAGCAGGCTGGGAAACCAGTGTTCGTTGAGGCATTCGTCGCGCAGGCGGCCGTTGAACGACTCGATGTAGGCGTTCTGGTTCGGCTTGCCTGGTTCGATCAGGCGCAGCTGCACACCGCGCTCGTGCGCCCAGGCAACCATCGCCTTGCCGCAGAACTCCTTGCCGTTGTCGGTGCGGATCGTCTTGGGCAGGCCGCGAATGACGCCCAAGCGATCCAGCACGCGCGTCACGCCGATACCGGAGATGGCTCGTTCGACCTCGATGCCCACCGACTCATGCGTGGCGTCGTCGACGATGGTCAGGCACTTGAGGACGCGGGCGTCGGCGGTGCAATCGAACACGAAATCCATCGACCACACTTCGTTGGGCGCCGATGGACGGACCAGCGGTTGCCGCTCGCTCACCGGCACCTTCTTCCGCTTGCGCCGACGCACCTGCAGCCGCTCCTCCCGATACAGCCGCTCCACACGCTTGTAGTTCACCGGCTCGTTGCCCTCCTGCCGAAGCTTCAGGTGGATCATCCCTACGCCATAGCGCTTGTGTCGCTGCGCCAGCTCCACGATCCGCCGCCGCAGCGTCACATTGCGGTCTGGCTGCGCCTGATAGCGGTACGCGCTGGCGCTCATGCCCACCACGCGCAACGAGCGCCGTTCGCTCAGCCCCTTGTCGATCATCTGGCGCACCAACGCGCGTCGGGCCGGTGCGCCTACGGTTTTTTTCGCAGGACGTCCCGGATCACCTCGTTCTCAAGCATCTGCTCGACCAGCAGCTTCTTCAGCCGCGTGTTCTCCGTCTCCAGCTCCTTCAGGCGCTTGGCGTCCGGCACGCTCATGCCGCCGAACTTGCTGCGCCACAGGTAGTACGAGGCTTCGCTGAAGCCGTGCTTGCGGCATAGATCCTTCACCGCCACGCCGGCTTCCGCCTCGCGCAGGAAGCCGATGATCTGCTCTTCGGTAAAACGCTTCTTCACGTCCAATCTCCGTCGGTTGGGGGATTGGACTCCAAACGGCCGNGGTGCGGTCACCACTTTTTTCGCAATGCCTCGCGGGTGATCTCGTTCTCCAGCATTGACTCGGCCAGGAGCTTCTTCAGCCGGGCGTTCTCCGCCTCCAACTCCTTAAGCCGTTTGGCCTCAGGCACCGTCATGCCGCCGAACTTGCTGCGCCACAGGTAGTACGAGGCTTCGCTGAAGCCGTGCTTGCGGCATAGATCCTTCACCGCCACGCCGGCTTCCGCCTCGCGCAGGAAGCCGATGATCTGCTCTTCGGTAAAACGCTTCTTCACGTCCAATCTCCGTCGGTTGGGGGATTGGACTCCAAATCGCTGTGCTACTCAAAAGCGGGGGGGGACGTCGCCTGGATACCAAGGTGCCCGCCCGTTCCAGCGCAGCATCGAAATCATCCACGCGGAAGAACAGCAGCAGTCCATTGCCGGGCGTGGCGAGGTCGGGGCTGGCCAGGGATGGACGGTCGTGCGCGCCCCACGCGTGCAGGCAGAGCAGCACCGTGCCGTCCGCGTCGACGAGCTGTCCGAAGTAGTCGTGCTCGGGCGCCGTCGCGGGCCGGCCGAACAGGCGCTGGTACCACGCGAGACTGCGGGCGACATCGCGCACGCCGATGATGGTCCACGTACGTTTCATCAGCAGCCTCCCGGCGCCAGGTCAATCCGACTGAAGCGCCAGAGCCTCCGCCAGCGCCAGGTATTCCGCGCCTTTTTCCAGCCCAGCGATGAAACGCCCTGGTATCGCCTCGATCCCGCCGATCGCGCCGCACAGCGCACCGGTGAGCATGGCGCGGGCCTGGTTCTGCCCGCCCGCGTTCACCGCGTTGAGCACGCCCTGCTCCACGTCGCCCTGGAAACGTGCTGCCAGGTAATAGGCCGCGGGAAATTGGTGGTACACCGCGCACGGCAGGCCGTAGACCAGACCCACCTTCGACGCTGGCTCGATCGCGACAGCGGGATCGTGCGCCGCCTTCGCGATGGACGACACCGTGAGCAAGGCATCGGGCGAAGCAAACTGCCCAGCCTGCAATGGCGCCTCCGCATCTTTCGGTACGTCCAGCTCACCGCTGGTCACGGTGTGGAACGGCAGCTCGCCGGACTTCACCAAGCTCATCAGCCGACCGGACAAGTCCGCGTCCAGCGCCACGCCGTTCGCCAGCTGTCCCAGCACCACGGCAAACGCCAGCGTCATCGCACCCACCGTGGGATCGCGCTGGGTAAGCGCCACATTGCTGCTGACATGCTGCGCCAGTTGCGCCGGCTCGCCCGCATAACGCAGTGCGATCGTCAGGACCCGTTCCGCCGCCTCGGTGTTGTCCGCCAGCCCTGCCACCTGCCCCCAGGGCAGGCCGGCGCGGCGTTTGCGCCACGCCTCGCGGATCGACTGGCTGGTGTAACCACCCGGCCCCGCCATCGGCGTGCCGTCCAGCAACGGAAACAGCTCGCGATCCATCCGGTCGCAAAAATCCGCCTCGTCATAACCCCCGCAGCTCACCAGCGAGCGCAGCGTCAACGCCAGGATGAACCCAGCCTGCGAGGAAGCACCCGCCGGCAGGCCCTCGTGATAGCGCCCCGGCTTCGGCGCCGTGTAGTCGCCGACCCAGTCGCCGTAGTCGCGCCTGAGCGCGTCGAGGTCGTAGTACCAGTGCGGGCCGAGAGCCAATGCATCACCGATGAATGCACCCATCAGTGCGCCATGGATGCGGCTTTTCCTCGAAACGTGAGATCGGGCTTGTGACATTTGGAAAGCCTGCAGTGCGACAACACCGGGCCATCGTACGCTTGGCGTCCACGCACTCCAACGGAATTGCCCGCGCCGCTTCAGACGTGCAAATCAACCAGGTCAGCCCGGGCTTTGCTGGAGATTCACGCCATGGGCGCCGTGAAGTTGAGTCAGTCGCCGTCCGGCATGCGCACCTGAAACTCCCGTTGGCGATACGGCATGTCCTTCAACGGCTCTACACGATCAGGCGGCAGTGTGGCGAGCGCGGGACCGAGCTTCGCATGCAACGCATCAACATCCGCGACATCGATGCAAATGGCGACCCTGGCCTTTCCGTCAGGGGTGAGTTTGCGCGTCGGCTCTTCAAGCAGGCGCAGCCCACAACCTTCAAGCTCAAGGTAGGCATAGTCGCCATGGCGGTACTTGACCTCGAACATGAGAATGTCATGGAAGAAGGAAAGGGCTTCACTCATGTCCGGCACATGTAGAAATGGCGTGATCTGGTAGATGCCATCCATACGACTCTCCTGGGGTGCCGCATCGAACCGGGCAGGCTCAGGTCCGCCTTCTCATCCGTCACGCCCGCAAGTGGCGGCGCAAGCCGCTTCGTCCCGGAGCTCAAGCGCTGCAGGGTAGCGCCGCCCTGCCCTTGCAGGTTGGAAACACGCAGCCTCATGGCAAAATGTTTCCTGCGTATTGTCCGGATGCCAACCGGGCACCCCAGCCAGCGGCAAGGGCCTCAGCTCCAGCGGATCGCACAGTACCTTGCCCGCACGAATCGCTTGTGCACAGGCCTCGAGAGCCGCGACGGTCGACAGGTCCGGGCCAACGACCACCAGCGCCTTCCCCACCAGCAACTGCCTCGGCGTCAACGCGTGTTCAAGCAACGCATGGCCGAACAGTTCCACCTGGATGCGGCCGTCCAGCCATGCGGCGCGCTCGCGCCAGAACAGGCCGTGCCAGTCGTGGGCGTCCCATAGCGCGAGCAACGCCTGATCGCGAAGCGCGATCACCACACCGGCTTCATCGAAGTGGGTAAGCGCGTATTGGGCACGCGAACGCTGCTTCGTGCCCATGTGGACGATTTCGGCCATCTGCCGCGCGTTGAGCGCGCGCTTGAGCGCCGGGTGACGCAGCCAGACCAGGGCGTTGAACAGGTCGTGCCAGTTGTTTTCGCGTGTGGCGATCTCGCCGCGCTCGGCGATGCGCTGTTCATAGTGCTGATCGTCGGCCAGCAGCTCGCGGTTCTGCGCCGCGAAGCGTTCGTGCATGCCCGCAGGACGGCAGCCGTTGAGCGCCTCGATCGAAGGCCAGTCGCGGCCCCCGATCAATCCGCTGTACTCGTGCCACGCCGCCAGCGGCATCCGCCCGAACACCTGCGGATCGACCGCGTCACGAACGGGCGCGATGTAGCGCATGGGTGATTACACGATCTTGAGGGTCGGATGCGCCAGGCGCGCGGTGAGATCGTGTTCGCTGGCGCCGTCGACCACCACGTCGACGAACTGGCCGGGCTTGAGGCCCTGTCCGTCGGAGATCAGCACGCTGCCGTCGATCTCCGGCGCGTCGGCGGCCGAGCGGGCAACAGCGCCCTCGGCGTTCGCTTCGTCCACCAGCACCTTGATGGTCCGGCCTATCTTGCGCTGCAGCTTGGCGGCGGAGATCTCCGCCTGCACGGCCATGAACTGTTCGAGGCGGTCTTCCTTCAGCTCCTCGGAGACGGCGCCCGGCAGTTCGTTGGCTTTGGCGCCGTCCACCGGCGAGTAGGCGAAGGCGCCCACGCGATCGAGTTCGGCTTCGCGCAGGAAGTCGAGCAATTCCTCGAACTCGGCGTCGGTCTCGCCGGGGAAGCCGACGATGAAGGTGCTGCGGATGGTGAGGTCGGGCACCTGCTTGCGCCAGTTGCGGATGCGCTCCAGCGTCTTGTCGATGTTGCCCGGGCGCTTCATCAGCTTGAGGATGCGCGGGCTGGCGTGCTGGAACGGAATATCGAGGTACGGGAGGATCTTGCCCTCGGCCATCAGCGGCATCACCTCGTCCACGTGCGGGTACGGGTAGACGTAGTGCAGGCGGGTCCACACGCCGAGTTCGGCCAGGCCTTCGCACAGCTCGGTCATGCGCGTGCGGTACGCCTTGCCGCGCCATTCGCGCTCGGCGTACTTGAGGTCGACGCCGTAGGCGCTGGTGTCCTGCGAGATCACCAGCAGCTCCTTCACGCCGCCCTTCACCAGCTTCTCGGCCTCCAGCAGCACCTGGTCCACCGGACGCGAGACGAGATCGCCGCGCATCGAGGGGATGATGCAGAAGCTGCAGCGGTGGTTGCAGCCTTCGGAAATCTTCAGGTACGCGTAGTGCTTGGGGGTCAACTTCACGCCAGTGTCCGGCACGATGTCGAGGAACTTGTTGCGCACCGGCGGCAGCGCCTCGTGCACCGCATGCATCACGCTGGCGTAGTCCTGCGGGCCGCTGATCGAGAGCACGTCGGGGTAGGCTTCGCGGATCAGCTCGGCGCGCTTGCCGAGGCAGCCGGTGACGATCACCTTGCCGTTCTCGTGCAGAGCGGTGCCGATGGAGTCCAGCGACTCCTGCACCGCGGCGTCGATGAAGCCGCAGGTGTTCACCACCACGGCGTCGGCCTCGCCGTAGCTGGGCACGATCTCGTAGCCCTCGACCTTGAGCTGGGTGAGGATGCGCTCGGAATCCACCAGCGCCTTGGGGCAGCCAAGGCTGACGAAACCGATTTTCTGCGTGGCCTGCGACATGGCGGCGACAACCGTGGGGAATGGGGAAACGGCGAATTATACGGCCATGCAGCCTGGGCCAAGGCGCCGGATACAGGCCGGTCGTCCCGGCCAAGGCCGGAATGACCGGCCTCGAGGCCAGGGCAGCGCACCTTCACCCACCACCGGCACGCGCGCCGGTTAGAATCCCGGCAACCGCCGCTCGGGAGACGACCGCCATGGGTCAGCACATCCACATCCCCACCTCGCGCACGCAGTGCATCGGCGGCTACCTTGCCCAGCCCGAGGGCAAGCCGAAGGGCGGCATCGTGGTGGTACAGGAGATCTTCGGCGTCACGGCCCACATCCGCAGCGTGGCCGATCGCTTCGCCGCCGCCGGTTACACCGCCATCGCGCCCGCTTTTTTCGACCACCTGGAGTCCTGGCTGGAACTGGACTACGACGAGGTGGGCATGGCACGCGGCAAGGCCC
Source organism: Rhodanobacter sp. 7MK24 (assembly GCF_014842995.1). GTDB lineage: Bacteria > Pseudomonadota > Gammaproteobacteria > Xanthomonadales > Rhodanobacteraceae > Rhodanobacter_A. The sequence continues at coordinate 73,665 of NZ_JACYXL010000014.1, read as the reverse complement.
TGGTTTACGAGCTGGGGCTGGACCGCCCGCTGGAGGACGTCGCCAGCGCCGCCGAATCCATCGCTTCCTCCGGCAAGGTCGGCGTGGCCGGCTACTGTTGGGGCGGCACGATCGCCCTGCTCGCCGCGTTGCGGCTGGGATTGCCTGCAGTGAGTTATTACGGTGCGCGCAACGTGCCTTTCCTGGTGGAAACGCCGAAGGCACCGGTGATGTTCCACTTCGGCGAGAACGATGCGTCGATCCCGCCCGAAGCGGTGGCGCAGCACCGTGAGCAACTGCCGCAAATGGATACCTTCGTCTATCCCGGCGCAGGCCATGCGTTCAACCGCGACGGCGATCCGCACTACCACGAGCCCAGCGCAACATTGGCATGGCAACGCACACTGGCCTTCTTCGACCAGCAGCTGGCCGGCGCATGAGCGAGGCGGCATTTGCGCTCGATCCACGGCTGGAAGCCGACACCCGCCACGTTGCCGTGCTGCCGCTGTGCGAGCTGCGCCTGATGGACGATGCGCGCTTCGCATGGCTGGTGCTGGTACCGCGCCGCGCGGACATGGTGGAAGTCGCCGATCTCACCGATGCGGAACAGCAGCTGCTTTGGCGCGAGGCGAACTGGTGCGCCACTGCGCTGCGCGCGGTGGCGCCCTGTGACAAGCTCAACCTCGGCGCATTGGGCAACATCGTGCGCCAGTTGCATCTGCACGTATTGGCCCGCACGCAAGACGATGCGGCATGGCCCGGACCGGCATGGGGCCACGGCAAACGCGAACCGTACGATCGCGAGGCCCTGACGAACCGGTTGAACGCATTGCGCGATGCCCTGGATCGCACTGGGCCAGCTGACGTGCCTCCTGGCCGCCAGTGACTTCGCACCCTTGAAGTTGTCCATCGGCCACCGTCTGTTCTTCACCGTCTGGCTGACCATGCTTTCGCTCGGTGCGCTTGGCATCGAACTGGCGCGCTGGAAGCTGCTGGACAATTTCTCCGGCGGCCTGCCCGATACGGATACGCACTTCCTCGACAGCCTGGGCACCTCGCTGCAAGCCCAATACCAGGTGCATCACGACTGGTCGTTCCTGCCGGCCGATGCTGCGCAACGCAAGGCGTGGCTGTCCGACGCATATGCGCATTCGCTGGAAACCGCAGCCGTATTCCAGGCGAAATCCGATGCGGCAAGCGTCGTCCACCGCCTCGGCCTGGTGGACCGGCAAGGAAACTACCTGGCTGGCGTGCTGGCCAATCCCATGACGGTCGCCCTGGTCTCGCCAGACCGGATCGCGCACCCGTTGATCGTCGATGGCGAGCGGATCGGTTCGCTCGTGGTGGCGCAGCCGCAGAATCCCGACGATGCACTGGCCATGGCGTTTCTGATCGATCAGCAAAACCACCTGCTGTTCGTTGGCATGGCCGGCTTGCTACTGAGTGCGATGATCGCGGCGCTGTTCGCGGCGCATCTGCGTCGGCCGATTGCGCGGCTTGCCGCGGGTGCGCGCCAGCTCGAACAGGCGCGATTCGACACCCGCATCGACTTGCGCCGCAGCGACGAACTCGGCGAGCTCGCCAGCGCCTTCAACCACCTGGCCGCCCGGCTCGAAGATGCGGAACGCGCGCGCAGGCAATGGATCGCGGAGACCTCGCACGAACTGCGCACGCCGCTGGCCGTACTTCGCGCGCAAGTGGAAAGCCTGCAGGATCGCGTCCGTGCCGTCACGCCGGAGAGCCTCGCCCTGATGGAGCGCCAGGTGCGTTCGCTGGGCAAGCTTGTCGACGACCTGTACGAACTGGCCCGCGCCGACATCGGGCAAACCGCCTACGACATGGCACCGCACGACGCATGGCTGCTCATGCGCGAGGTATTCGATGATTTCGCTGATCGATTCCACGCCGCCGGACTGGGTGCCGAAATCGGCGAAGCACCTGCCCACTCCCTCGTGATCTGCGATGCCGATCGCCTGCGTCAGGTCGCCGCCAATCTGTTCGAGAACAGCGCGCGCTACACCGCGGCCGGCGGCCACGTCGCACTGGCCGGCACCGCGTCCGCCGGCGAAGTGCGCATGACCATCGACGACTCCGCTCCAGGCATACCCGGCTCGTCGCTCGACCGTCTCGGCGAGCGGTTCTTCCGGATGGACGCTTCGCGCAGCCGGGCCTCCGGTGGCAGTGGGCTGGGCCTGGCACTGGGCAGGCAGATTCTCGCCGCGCACGGCGGCCGCCTCGAATTCGCCCCGTCGCCGCTCGGCGGGTTGCGCGCAACCATCATCCTGAAATTGCACGGCGCATGAGCCCGACGATTCTCATCGTGGAAGATGAAGGCGACCTTGCGGCAATAGTCGCCGACTACGTGGTCGCCGCCGGGTTCAAGGCCGAGGTGATCGCCGACGGCATCGCCGCCCTCGCCGGCATCCGCCGCACTCCTCCCGACCTGATCGTGCTCGACCTGATGCTTCCCGGGCTCGACGGCCTCGCCGTGTGCCGCGCCGTGCGTGCGTTTTCCGACGTGCCTATCCTCATGCTGACCGCGCGAGTCGAGGAGATCGACCGCCTGCTCGGCCTGGAAGCGGGAGCCGACGACTACGTCTGCAAACCGTTCAGCCCCAGGGAACTCGTCGCGCGCATCAAGACGATCCTGCGTCGTTCGCACGGCCCTGAGGCACGACGCCCGCTCGTGGAGATCGACGAAGCGGCGCACGCTGCACGCATCGGACCACAGACGCTCGACCTGACGCCGAGCGAATACAACATGTTCGCAGCGATGGCGAAACGGCCCGGCACGGCGTTCTCGCGTGCGCAACTGCTGGACATCGCCCGGCGCGACAACCTCGACGTCAGCGATCGCGCCATCGACACGCACATCAAGAACCTGCGGCGCAAGCTCGCCACAGCGCTACCAGGTGTCGAGATCATCCATTCGATCTATGGACTCGGCTATCGCGTCGACTTGTAAGACGCGGGCCGCGCCGAAGCCGGCGCACACGATTCCCCCACATTGTGGTCGCAGGCTTGGCCCTGTCGGTCGTCGACGCACATACCGGGAGGAAAGTGGGATGAACAAAAAAGCCAAGATCGCCACCGCTGCGGCCATCGTCGGGATATCCGCGCTGGGCAGCATCGCCGCGCTGGCGTGGCCGGATGCAGGCCCTCCGCACGAGCCGCCGCAGAAGGACATGGTCATCGACAAGGCGACGCGCGCCGAGGTCATAAACAACGTGATCGCCAATCTCGACCGCGGCTATGTCTTTCCGGACAAGGCCGCCCTGATCGGAAAGGACCTGCGCGCACACTTGTCACGCGGGGATTTCGACGGCATCGGAAGCGCCGAGAAATTTGCCGACGCCCTCACCGATGCCTTGCAGGGCCAGAGCCACGACAAGCACCTGGAAGTCCGTTACTTCCAGGAAGCCATTGCCGAGAGCCCGGACGGCGGCCTGTCGCCGCAGGAGCAGGCCGAAGAGGCGTTGCACCAGAAGCAGGTCAACTACGGCTTCGCCAATGTCGGCCGGCTGCACTTCAACATCGGCCTGCTCGAACTGCATGCGTTCGGCCGGCCGCAACAGGCAGCCAGTCGCATCGCCGCCGCGATGACCCTGCTCGGCGATACCGATGCCCTGATCGTCGATCTGCGCGAATGCCGGGGTGGCGACCCGGACACCGTGATGCTGCTGGCCAGCTATCTGTTCGACAAGCCGACCCATCTCAATGACATCTATTTCCGCGACGAGAACCGCACGGAGGAACGCTGGACGACGGCGAGCGTGCCCGGCAGACGCTACGGCCACGCGCGCCCGCTCTATCTGCTCACCAGCAACGACACCATCTCGGGCTGCGAAGACTTCGCTTATGCACTGAAAAATGCCGGCCGCGCCAGGCTTGTCGGCGAAACCACGGCCGGTGCCGCGCATGCCGGTGCACCGCATCGCATCGACGCACACTTCATGATGTTCGTGCCGTCGGGACGTCCGATCAATCCGGTGACGCACGGCGACTGGGAAGGCGTGGGCGTTGTGCCGGACGTCAGGACGTCGGCCAAGAAGGCGCTCGATGCCGCTCAGCTTGCGATCCTCGAGGGAATGCTGCCTGCCGAAACAGACCCCATGCGCAGGGACGACATGCAGAGGCACATCGAAGAGTTGAAATAGGCCGGATGCCACCTCACGAAAAAGCCCGCGGATCGCTCCGCGGGCTCTTCTGCCAATCGCTGGGCCGATCAGTGCTGCCCTTGCCCCTGTCCCTGCTGCTGTGCCGCCTGGTCGACGGAATCGCAACCGGCAGCGGTCTTGCACTCCTGGCCGTTGCTGATCGTCGCCGGCGCGTGGTGGTCCTCAAGCTCGCGCGCGGTGGTGTTGATCGCGTTGATTTCAGTGAGCTGGCCGTCCTTGTCGTAGTACACGGTGAAACCGTAGTCGATCGACATGCGCGCCATGTACTGCAGGTGCACCTTGCGCACCTTGGAATCGTCGCTGGGCACCAGCAGGATGGTCTTGGGCATCTTGCCCGTGTCCTTGAGATAGGCGAAGTGACTGCCGGCATCGACCGCGGAAAGCACTGCGCCGTCGATCACGAACTGCCCTTCCTTGTAGGCCTCGACCGTTGTGTCGAACTTGCCCTTCCACTGGGCCGTCTGCGCCTGTTGCGTCTTGATGCTGTTCGTGTGGCAGCCGGCGAGCACGAGCACGCTGCCGAAGACCAGCGCGGCGGCAGCGCGGGTCAGGATGGTGGAAAAACGGATCATCGGGTTCTCCTGCGAAAAGCGATCGTGTGACTTGGCAATTTTAATGCGCGCGGCAACGCCGGCGCGCGGGGACGGTATGGCTGTTCAGGTACGCGGCAGGGTCACGCCCTGCTGGCCCTGGTATTTGCCGCCGCGGTCGCGGTAGCTGGTTTCGCAGGATTCGTCGGATTCGAAGAACAGCATCTGCGCCACGCCCTCGTTGGCGTAGATCTTTGCGGGCAACGGCGTGGTGTTGGAGAACTCCAGCGTGACGTGCCCTTCCCACTCCGGCTCCAGCGGCGTCACGTTGACGATGATGCCGCAGCGCGCGTAGGTGCTCTTGCCCAGGCACACCACCAGCACGTCGCGCGGGATGCGGAAGTATTCGACCGTGCGCGCCAGCGCGAAGGAATTGGGGGGAATGATGCACACGTCCGACACCACGTCCACGAAGCTGTTCGGATCGAACGCCTTGGGGTCGACGATGGTGGAGTTGATGTTGGTGAACACCTTGAACTCGCGCGCGCAGCGCACGTCGTAGCCGTAGCTGGAGGTGCCCCACGAGACCGCGCGGCTGCCATCCGCACCAAGCTTCACCTGGCCCGGCTCGAACGGCTCGATCATGCCGTGGCCTGCGGCCATGCGGCGGATCCACTTGTCGGACTTGATGCTCACGTGTACTCCGCGGTCGGCGTGGGGCCCGGGTAGGCCAAGCGTAAAACTGCAAAAATACATGGTCGGGGAGGCGGTGCGCCAGCGCGGGGCCGGTTCATGGCCTTTGCTGCTTTCGATTTGGGTAGCGGGGGCTTGCGTTGTCGCAAGGAACAAAGCGGTTTCGATCACCTGCCGGCGCCCTAGTTCCTTCTCTTCGCTGTTCGCCACCGCAGGAGCGGTAGCGGACAGCAAAGCTGGCCCGAAGGGCGGAAGGCAGGATGCCCGGAGTCAAGAGAAGGAACCAAGAGATTTGATACGCCGGAACTACAAGCAGGCTGTGTCGAGGGCTTGGGAGCCACTCCCGCCTATGCGATAGACGGTGCGGCCACACGCGCCGTATCTGAAAAACTGAGGGCACACACGAAACGAAGGGCCCCACGTTCGTCATCCTGGCGAAGGCTGGGATCGGGTGACTGCCTGGCCTGGGCAAGCGTGTTCGCTACTGGATCCCGGTCTGCGCCGGGATGACGAGCAAAGTCATGCACGCCATGCAAGGCAAATCAGCCCAATTCCGAGTCCAGGCAGTCCAATACCTTATGTAGTTCCGCACGGCGCTCCGCGCTGTCCAGCACCTGTTCCGCCGTGCAGCCGGCCCCCGGCAAGGCCACCGGCATGGGCTGCGTCGTCAGCAGTTCGGCGGACATGGTGCACAGGATCTCGGCCAGTGCCTCCTGCGCGTGGTGCGAGCCGCGCGCCGAGGTATTGAGCAGCAGCGCTGGCTTGCCGGGGAATTCCAGGCTGCCCACCAGCCAGTCCAGCAGGTTCTTGAACGCGCCGGGCACGCCATGGGCGTATTCGGGACAGGCGATCAGCAACACGTCGGCGCGACCGACCGCCTCGCGCAACGCCAGCACGGAGGCGGGCAACGGATCGCGTTCGTCGTCGGGGTTGAACAACGGCAGCGTGGCAAGGCCGTCGTAAATCGCCAGCTCCAGCGACGCAGGTGCCAGTTGCCGTGCGGCCTCCAGCGTGGCGCGGTTGGAGGAAACACGGCGCAGGCTGCCGCACAGGCAGAGCACGCGCCGCGGAATGCTCATGCGGCGGGGGAACCCTGCACCACGATCTTGCCCAGCCCCAGCGACTTGTTGCGCGGCTGGCGCGACAACCGCCCGGCAGCGTTGCGGGCGATCTCGCGGTAGCGCGCCGCGAGATCGGAATCGGGCATCGCCACCACGGTGGGCGTGCCGCCGTCGGCCTGTTCGCGGATGCGGATGTCCAGCGGCAGCGAGCCGAGATACGGCACGTGATACTGCTCGGCCATGCGCACGCCGCCGCCTTCGCCGAAAATGTGTTCCTCATGGCCGCAGTTCGAGCAGACATGGGTGGCCATGTTTTCCACGATGCCGAGCACCGGCACTTCCACCTTCTCGAACATCTTGAGCGCCTTCCGTGCGTCCAGCAGGGCGATGTCCTGCGGCGTGGTGACGATCACCGCGCCGGCCACCGGCACCTTCTGCGACAACGTGAGCTGGATGTCGCCCGTGCCGGGCGGCAGGTCGACGATGAGGTAATCCAGCATCTCCCAGCGCGAGTCGGTAAGCAGTTGCATCATCGCCTGGGTCACCATCGGGCCGCGCCAGATCATCGGCGTCTCCTCGTCCACGAGAAAACCGATGGACATGGCCTGCAAACCGTGCGCCTGCATCGGCGTGATGCTCTTGCCGTCGGGCGATTCCGGCCGACCGCTGATGCCGAGCATGCGCGGCTGGCTGGGACCGTAGATGTCGGCGTCGAGCACGCCCACCTTGGCGCCTTCGGCCTTGAGCGCCAGCGCGAGGTTGGCCGACACCGTGGACTTGCCTACGCCGCCCTTGCCCGAAGCCACCACGATGACGTTTTTCACGTTGGGCAGCGGCGCCAGCGCGCCCTGCACCTTGTGCGACTGGATACGGGTGGTGACGGACACGGCAGCCGATTCGATGGCCGGATCGGCTTCCAGTGCCTGCTTCGCCCTTGCGGCCAAGGCCTCGGCCGCACCCGCCGCAGGGTAGCCGAGCTGCAGGTCCACCGACACCCGCGTCCCGTCCACGCCCACTGCGCGCACGACCTCGGCCAGCGGTGCACCGGTGTGAGGGTCGGTCAGTTCGCCGAGCAATCGGCGCACCAGGGTTTCGTTCGCCTGCGTCATGTCATGTCTGGATGGGGTGGGGAGCCATGCATTATGCCAGCCATGACAACGGCCTCGTCTGATGCGGCTCAGCTTGGCGCGATGCAACTTGACGACTCCGGCCGGCACCGGCAGGCTCGAACCATACTGTCACGCACGGGGAATGCCACCATGAAACATGCTGTCCGCCTCACCCTCGCCTGCGGCCTGCTGCTGGCCACGGGAGCCGTTTCCGCCGCCGACCTGAGCACGCCGGTGGGCACCTGGCAGCAGGTGGACGACGTCACCGGCAAACCGACCTCGATCCTGCAGATCACCGAGTCCAATGGCGAGCTGCAGGCCAAGGTTCTGCAGGTGATGAACGCCACGCCCGAGGACATCGCGCGCGACGGCAACCCGCCGAAGTGCACCCAATGCGACGGCGCACGCAAGGACCAGCCCATCATCGGCATGACCGTGATGTGGGGCGTGACCCGTGACTACGACGTGTGGGACGGCGGCCGTATCCTCGATCCCAAGAACGGCAAGACCTACAAGGTAAAGCTCACGCTGAAGGACGGCGGCCAGAAACTCGACGTGCACGGCTACATCGGCTTTTCCCTGCTCGGGCGCAGCCAGGTGTGGAAGCGGGAACAATAAATCGTTGCGCACAGCTGGTTTGCGGCAACGACGGAACGCGGGCCCATGGCCCGCGTTTTTCATGCCGATCCAGTCATCCTGCCGCGCAAGCCCGATGCAGCGCCATGCGTGCGCCGCACAAGCGCGGTGCAGGCATGAGGACTTGTACCTCTAGGGGTCAGGCCTGGGTGCTGACCATCGCGCCGGAAGCGGACGTCCCGCCCAGGTCGCTGGAAAGCGTCTGCAGGAAATTGCCCAGCGTGGCGCCACTGGCCGCGCCGCCCAGCGAGCCGACCAGATTCTGGAAGCTTTGCTCCAGCGAACCGAGCACGCTGCTGGAGGCCCCGGAGGTGGACGACGACGATGCGGTGGACGCGGTGGACGCAGTCGATGTGGAAGAGCTGCCGCTGCTCGAGTCGAGCTGACTGATCAGACTCTGCAGGTCGCTCTGCATCTGGCCGCCGCCATGGTGGTGGTGGCCGCCGCGATGCCAGCCGCTCTGGTCGGCACCATCGGTGCCGGCAGCCGCCGGGCTGGCCGCTGCAGTAGCCGATGACCCCGCCGCGGCCCCCGCGGCTGCGGTGCCGTCGGAGGTAGTGGAAGCCGTGCCGGCGGCCTGGCCGCTTTGCGCCTGCAACGCGCCCATCAGGGTTTGCATGAAGGCCGACATGGCTTGCTGGGGGCTTTGCGTCGAGGTCGAGGAAGTAGCGGCCGTGCTGCTACCCGTCGTCGTGCCGGCGCCGCTGCTCGAAGCGCTCGTGCTGCTGCCTACACCCAGTGTGGACAGCGCCTGGAAGATCGAGCTGAACAGGCCGCCCGGCGGCGGCGCGTAACCCGTCGTGCTGGCGCTGCCGCTGGCCGCGTTGGTGCTGGCGGACTGGCTGAGTTGGGTCAGCCAGGGATTGTTGTTTGAAATCGAATTGATCGTCATGGAGGGTTCTCGTGCGAAGTTGGACTGCCGATCAAGCCGTCGGATCTGGCGGCTTTCATCACACCAAGCCTCATCCATGCGGCGAGTAACGCAGACGCCCCCGGAGGGAGCTCACGCGAAACAGCCTCTAGCAATTTGTTGACCAGAGTCGGCTGTCGCGTATGCAACACCGTGTAAAGAAGCGTAATGGCATTGGGAACAGGGGGTTTGCAGCATGTCGAGGCAGGCCGTGGCGACGATGAATCACTCGCCTTGCCGCAACACATCGAGGCAGTGCGTCAACAAAACAGCGCCAGCATTCCGGCACCTACGCCGGTTTCATGACAATGCCACGCCGGGCGTGCAACCCGCGTCACGACGCTACCCGATAGCCGTCCAGACGCGGGGCAGCAGTCACATGCGATCCGGCGCGAGGATCGATCAATGCCAATGGTAAAACGGCCGCCCTGACCCGCTGACCCGCGTCTCCCGTTCGCTCGCGGCATTGTTTCCGCGCGTGGTGCCGCTATGCAGGACGCCTACGCCGATACCAGCCCGTGCGAAGCCAGCCACCCACGCAGGCCATCGGAGTCACGGAACCACCACGCATGCATGCCCAGCGCTGACGCCGCATCGACGTTGCGGCGCGCATCGTCGATGTAGAGCGCGCGTGCAGGGTCGATCGAATAGCGCTCGAACAGCCGCTGGTAGATGCGCGGATCCGGCTTGATCAGCTGCTCCTCCCCGGAAACGACGATGCCTTCGAACCAGTGCAGGAAACCGAATCTCTCGATCTCCTTCGCGCGCGGAAAGGTTTCATGCGACCAATTGGTCAGCGCATACAGACGCACACCGCGCTCCTTCAGCTCCGCAAGCAAATCCACGCTGCCCTGGATGGCATCACCCAGCATTTCTTCCCACCCATCGCGATAAGCCGCGATGAGGCCAGCGTGCTGTGGAAACTGCGCACTCAAGCCGTCCACCGCCTCGTGCCAGGAGCGCCCCGCGTCCTGCCGCTCGTTCCATGCGCTGGTGCAGACTTCGGCGAGGAAACGTTCCATCGCCGTTTCGTCGTCGAACAACCGGCGATAGAGGTAACGCGGGTTCCAGTCGATCAGCACGCCGCCGAGGTCGAATACCACGGTATCGATCATGTCTTTTCTTGTATCCATCGTCACTCGTCACCGTCCAGGACAGGCACGAATGTAAACGAAGGGACGATGCACTGGACTGCGTCGCTGGTTCGAGCGCATGCTCCGAAGTGCTGTCGGCCGTTCGGCCGGGCACGGGGTGTTGTTAATTTTCAGTCAGCGCGACCGCCGTATGTGGCTGCGTCGGGTCCGTACGGCGATCCGATGGCTCTTCCGCTGGCACACGTTCGACGCAAGGGAGGCAGATCTCGACAAATCCATCCAGTCAAATGATCCGTTTCATCACAGGGGACAGGGGACTCGTTTTTTTCATCTGGCATTTCTTTGGAGAAAAGACGTGAAAACTGAACGTGTGATGCTGAGTGTATCCATTGCCGTCGCCCTCGCCTCGTTGCCGGCGATCGCCGTGGCGCAAGCTTCAACCGCACTGGCCGGCCTGAACACGGCCGAGGCGCCGCGCGTCACCCAGACTGTCGACAATCGCGTCGTGTCCACGCTGGGCAATACCCACCTGGCCCTGATCGGCGCCCTGACGCCGACTGCCGCAGTGGCTGACTCGCTGCCCATGAACCATATGCAGCTCGTCCTGCAGCGCAGTGCGTTGCGCAAATCGGCACTGCAGTCGTTGATCGCTGCGCAGCACGATCCTTCATCGCCCAAGTTCCATCAATGGGTGACGCCCGCCGAATTCGGCGAGAACTTCGGCATCACCGACGCGGACATCAATAGCGTGAAGTCCTGGCTCATTTCACAGGGCTTTACAGTCAACGGTGTGTACCCGAACAAGTCGCAGATCGATTTCAGCGGCACGGCTGGCCAGGTGCGCCAGGCATTCCACACGCAAATGAACCGCTATACCGTCAACAAGGTCAGCCACATCGCCAACGCGAGTGACATCAGCATTCCTTCAGCGCTGCAGAACGTGATCGTCGGTGTCGCGGGCTTGAACGATTTCCGTCCGCAACCGTTGCACGTGGCCCCGCAAGTAGGGCAGTTCAACGCCGGCAAGCGGAACTTCACGCTGAAACAAGCGTCCGCGTCCAGCACGAACTCCCAGGCAAACCCGATGGCGTTGGCGTTCACCAACGGTGCGCGCGGTTTCGTGCCGTATGACTTGAACACGATGTACAACACCACCGCGCTCTACAACAAAGGCCTGACCGGCAAAGGCATCAATATTGCCGTGGTCGAGGACAGCGACATGGATGTTTCGGACTGGCCCAACTTCGTCAGCCAGTTCAACCTCGGCAGTTATGGCGGCACGTTCATGCAGTTCCAGCCGCAGTTGACGCCATCCACGGGCAATTGCACTGACCCGGGTAATGCCACAGGCGACGAGGAAAGCATCGAGACCGTGCTGGACTCGGAGTGGTCCACGGCGATGGCACCCGGTGCCAACATCTGGGTGGCGACCTGCAACGACGCCGGCAGCACCAATTTCTTCGGCGGCGTGTATACGGCGGCGAACAACCTGATCAATGCCACTTCTCGGCCGGACATCATCAGCGCAAGCTATGGATACGGGGAAGGCTATACGGATACCGCCAGCAAGACGGCGATCGACCTGATGTGGGCCCAGGCCGACGCGGAAGGGATCTCGGTATTTGTTTCCACCGGCGATTCCGGATCCAACCCGAGTTTCAACGGCTCGATCATCAATGGCGTTGGCGTGGACGCCAACTCGTTTGCCACCTCGCCCAACGTGACCGGTGTCGGCGGCTCGGATACCGCCGACGTGCTCGACGGCACGACCAAGAAGTACTTCAGCAGCACGCTCAACACGGTGTATGGCTCGGCCTTGTCCTACGTGCCGGAGATCACCTGGAACCAGTCCTGCGGCAACACCACGGCGGCCCAGCAACTGGTGGGACTGACGGCGCTGCAGTTCTGCAAGAACGCGCTGATCTACGACCCGGAGGGCTTGTACGCAACCTCCGAAAGCGGCAGCGGCGGTCCCTCGTCGGTCGACCGCAAGCCGGCCTGGCAGCGGCAGGTGCATGGGGCCGCCAAGGACCAGTCGCGTGACCTGCCCGACGTCTCGCTGTTCGCCGGCTCCTATGGCGGCTATTCGTGGGTCATCCTTTGCACCGGCGACTACCCGTGCGCGCAGAACTTCACGACCCCGGTGGTGCTGGAGGGCGGGACATCACTGTCGTCGCCGATGTTCGCAGGCATCCAGGCACTGATCGACCAGGGCATGTCCAAGGCTGGTCTGTCGACCGATCAGGGCAACGCTGCACCCACGCTGTACGCGCTGGCCAGGAGCGAATACGGAGATGCGACGGGAGCCGTGCCGTCCACGCTTGCGCAATGCGATGCCGACAACGGCACCAAGGGCACCGCCAAGTGCGTGTTCCACAACATCACCGGCGGCGGCAATTCGACGCAGTGCATCGAGGTCGAAGCGTTCGCGGAGACCACGCCGGACTGCTATTTCTACGGCACGATAGCGAACTTCGAAGGGTTCTACGGATCCACCAAGATCGGGCTGACTTCGACCAGCGCGACGAAGTACAACCCGACCACCGCGGCCTATGCGGCGCAGCCGGGCTGGAGCTTCGCCAATGGTCTCGGCTCGGTGAACGCAGGCAACCTGTATTCGGCCTGGAAGGCCTTCGTGAATGCGCCGTAATAACCCGAGGCGTTGATGCGATTGCCCTTGGCGGGATTCCCGCCAAGGGTTCGGCGCCGTCCTGGCGGAGCGCGGCCGCGCGCGGAACGCACCCAATAAACGCACGCTTTCTCCGGATCGCGGAGAGCATCCCGGAAAATCGCGTTTTACGCAGCAGTCGACACTCCGTCTGCGCAACGTATCGCATTGCGCCGCATGAGCCGCACGCTGTCATCCAACCGTCGCGCATCCGCAACCACTCCCTCGCACTGTCCAGCCCTTCTCACACCACAAAGGGAGGGGCTATGCGACATCAACGCAAGTCGAATGCAGGTGTGCTGCTGGCAGCGGCCTGCCTCAGCGGCCTGTTCGCCACATCCGCCTTAGCCGGCACCAGCAGCAACCTGCTGGTGAACGGCAACGGCGAATCGGGCACCTGCACCGCCGACTGGTCGGCAGTGAATACCGTGCCGGGCTGGACGGTGACGCAAGGCAGCCCGTCGACCGTGTGCTACTCGATCGGCAGCTTCAGCACGCCGGGCAACGCTTCGGGCGGCAATGCCTTCATCGCCGACGGCCCCTACGGCGATTCCGCACTGCGCCAGAACGTGGACGTGTCCAGCGCCGCCAGCGCCATCGACGGCGGCGGCATCACCTATGCGCTTTCGGGCTGGCTCGGCGGCTACACCAGCTACAACGGGCAGGCTGTGGTTACGGCGACCTTTCTCGATGCTCACGGCAATCCGCTGGGCACGCCCGCGCAGCTTGCCGGCGCGAACGCGTCCGCACGTGGCGACAAGACCGGTTTCCTGGCCGAGTCCGCCACCGGCAACGTACCGGCCGGCACGCGCACGATTTCGGTGCTGCTGCAGTTCAACGACACCTCGGCGTCCTACAACATCGGCTACGTCGACAATCTCTCGCTGACGCTGTCCACGCCGGTCACGGCGCCCACCTTGCAGGCACCGGCCTCGCAGGTACCGGCCTTCGATCACGTCTTCGTGGTGATGATGGAAAACACCGACTACGACCAAGTGATCGGCGACACCACCGACGCGCCCTTCATCAACAGCCTTGCCCGCCAGGGCACGCTGCTCGACAACTACAGCGGCGTGTACCACCCCAGCGACGAGAACTACCTGGCGATCGCCGGCGGCGACACTTTTGTGAAGGGTGCCATCTACTATCCGAACATCAAGGTGACGGCGCAGCACCTCGGCGACCGGCTCGAAGAGATCGGCAAGACCTGGAAGGCCTACGAACAGGGCATGGGCACGCCGTGCAACACCAGCAACAACAACGACAGCTACTACGAGCCTGACGACGCGCCGTTCATCAACTTCACCGACGTTTCCTCGAACCCCTCGCGTTGCGCGGCGCATCTGTTCGACACCACCCAGCTCACCACCGACCTGCAGTCGGCTGCCAGCACGCCGAACTTCTCCTGGATCGCCGCAGACGACTATTACGACGGCGAATCCTCCGGCAACGGATCGGCGCAAAGTCTGCAGGTGCAGAACGGCTGGCTGCAGCAGACCCTGCAGCCCATCTTCAATTCGCCGGCGTGGACGCAACAGCGCTCGTTGCTGATCCTCACCTGGGACGAATCGGAGTCCACCAGCGGCAATCACATCGCCACCATTCTGTTCGGCTCGCCGGGCGCGGTGCAGGCCGGCTACGCCAGCAATGCCAGCTACAACCATTTCAGTGTCGGCCGGACCGTCGAGAACGCGTTGGGCATCGCACCGCTCACCAACAACGACCAGTACGCGCAACCGATCAACGATGCCTTCGTGACCACCACCGCCGTGACCACGCCCAGCCTCGCCAGCACCATGCCGAGCGTGAGCGCGGGCACCTACGTGCACTTCGACTACGCCACGCCGGCCAGCCAGCTCAACAGCGAGAACTGGATCGGCATCTACGCCACGGGCAGCAGTCCCGGCCACGGCAGCTCCGCCAGCTGGCAGTACGCGCCCAACGGCAGCGGTACCGTAACGTTCGATACCTCCAGCCTGTCGCCGGGCACGTACAACGTCTGGTACTGCTACAACGGCGGCTACACCGAGTTGGCCGGCCCCATCACGCTGAGCGTGACCAGCCACTGAGCATCCTCGGGCATACCTCACCCTCCCCGCACGGGAGGGTGGGGAACGGCTTGGTGCACGCAAGCCTCCCACGGCCGGGAAAAACATCCGTCATGTCATAATGCGGGGCTTCCCAGACGGCTCCGCCCACCATGTCACGACGCCTGCTCGTCACCAACGCCCTGCCCTACGCCAACGGCCCTCTGCATATGGGCCACCTGCTGGGTTACATCCAGGCCGACATCTGGGTACGGGCGCAGCGCATGATGGGCAACGAGGTGTCGTACGTCTGCGCCGACGACGCGCACGGCACGCCGATCATGCTGGCCGCGGAGAAGGCCGGCATGACGCCCGAAGCCTTCATCGCCGGCATCCGTGTCGGCCACGAAGCCGATTTCGCCGCCTTCGGCGTGGCCTTCGACCATTACCATTCCACGCATTCGGACGAGAACCGCGAGCTGGCCTCGCTGATCTACACGCGGCTGCGCGACGGCGACTACATCGCCCGACGCAACATCCAGCAGCTGTTCGATCCCGAAAAGCAGATGTTCCTGCCCGACCGCTACATCAAGGGCACCTGCCCGAAGTGCGGCACGCCCGACCAGTACGGCGACAACTGCGAGAACTGCGGCGCCACCTACGCGCCCACCGACCTCATCAACCCGTATTCGGTGATGTCGGGCGCCACGCCGATACTGAAGGACTCGGAGCACTACTTCTTCGAGCTGGGCAAGTTCGAAGGCCTGCTGCGCGACTGGTTCGCCGGCAAGTACTCCGGCGGCCGTCCGGTGGCGAACGCCGGTGTGGCCGCCAAGCTGCGCGAGTGGCTGGACGGCGGCCTGAAGGATTGGGACATCTCGCGCGACGCACCTTACTTCGGCTTTCCCATCCCCGACGCGCCGGGCAAGTTCTTCTACGTGTGGCTGGACGCCCCGGTGGGCTATCTCGCCAGCTTCAAGGCGCTGTGTGACCGTTCCGGCATGAAGTTCGACGAGTACCTCGGACCGGACAGCACCGCGGAGATGCACCACTTCATCGGCAAGGACATCATCAACTTCCACGGCCTGTTCTGGCCGGCGATGCTGCACGGCGCGCAGATGCGGGTGCCCACTGCGCTGCACGTGAACGGCTACCTCACGGTGAACGGCGCGAAGATGTCGAAGTCGCGCGGCACCTTCATCCAGGCACGCACCTACCTCGATGCCGGGCTCAACCCCGAGTACCTGCGCTACTACTTCGCCAGCCTGCTCAACGACACGCCGGTGGACGTGGACCTCGACCTCAAGGCCTTCGAGGAACGCGTCAACTCGCACCTGGTCGGCAAGTGGGTGAACATCGCCAGCCGCACCGCGGGCTTCGTGCACAAGTTCTTCGACGGCAGGCTCGCCGATGCGTTCGATGCGGCGCACTCCGCGCTGTGGCAGGACCTGCTTGCGCACTACGAGGGCATCGACGCCCTGTACGAGGGCTGCGAATTCGCCGAACTCACCCGCCGCTTCGTGCTGATGGCCGACCTGGTCAACGGCCACATCGCCGCGAAGGCGCCATGGGCGATGGCCAAGGACGACGCGCGCCGTGCCGAATTGCACCAGGTGTGCTCGTTCGCGCTGGCCGCCTTTCGCCTGCTCGCCGGCGTGCTCAAGCCCATCGTGCCCGCCACCGTGGCCGCCGCCGAGCAATTCCTCGCTGCGCCCATCGCCACCTTCGCCGATGCGCGCAGCGCGCTGCACGGCCATGCCATCCATGCCTTCGAACCGCTGCTCGCGCGCCTCGACCCTAAGTTGGTCGAGGCGATGGTCGAAGCCTCCAGGGAATCGCTGGGCGCACCGGCGCCTGCCGCCGAACCACCCAAGAAAAAGCCCATGAACGACACCGCCAAGCCCGCCGCACCAACCGAAACACCCGCCACGAATGCACCGGTCACGGTCGCCATCGACGACTTCGCCAAGCTCGACCTGCGCGTCGGCACCGTGCTGGCCTGCGAATTCGTGGAAGGCTCGGACAAGCTGCTGCGCTTCGAACTGGATGCCGGCGAACTGGGCAAGCGGCAGATCTTCTCCGGCATCCGCGCCGCCTACGGCGAGCCAGAAAAACTGATCGGCCGCAACGTGGTGTTCATCGCCAACCTCGCGCCACGCAAGATGCGCTTCGGCCTCTCCGAAGGCATGATCCTCTCCGCCGGCGACGGCGGCAGCGACCTGTTCCTGCTCGACGCCGATCAGGGCGCGAAGCCCGGCGCCACGGTACGCTGACCTCAGCACGCATGCGGTGCGTCCATCGATCCTACGACCATGCCGAGGCGGAGATCGTCGCCGGCCTGCTGCGCGAGGAAGGATGCATCGCCTTCGTTTTCGAGAATGGCCTGTCCCGGCTCAAGTGGTACCAGGTGATCGCATTCGGCGGCTTCCTGGTCATGGTGCCCGACGCGTGCCTGGTGCAGGCCCGCGATGTTCTCGATCACTGGCGGCGCGGCGACTATCGCCTCGACTGCGACGATTGCTGCCCCCGCTGCCAGAGCACCGACATCGAAGGAAACCCCAACTACCGTGGCTGGGCCTTCTTTTTCGGGTGCTTCCTCGGCCTGCCGATATGGCCGGCGCTCAAGTGGCGGGAACGTTGCAAGTCGTGCGGCTACCACTGGAAAGCGATCCCGGACACTTATGCCGAATTGAGCGTGTCGTCGGACAAGGCTGCAGCGCATGGACGCCATGACTGAACTGCCGTCCCTCGCCGACCGCATCGACGCGCTCCTGCCGCAGACGCAATGCGAACAATGCGGCTATCGCGGCTGCCGCCCCTACGCCGAGGCCATCGCACGCGGAGAGGCGCAGATCAATCAGTGCCCGCCCGGCGGCGCAGCCGGCATCGCGAAGCTGGCCACTTTGCTGCACCGCCCCGCCCTGCCGTTGAACCCCGCCAACGGCATCGAGAAGCCGCGCATGCTGGCGCGGGTGATCGAGGACGAGTGCATCGGCTGCACCAAGTGCATCCAGGCCTGCCCGGTGGACGCCATCGTGGGCGCGGCCAAGCTGATGCACACCGTGCTCACCGACGACTGCACTGGCTGCGAATTGTGCGTGCCGGCCTGCCCGGTGGACTGCATCGTGCTGGAACCCATGCCGCTGGCGCAGATCGACCAGGCGCATGCCGACGCGGCGCGCGGACATTTCCGGCAACGCGAAGCGCGGCTGGCGCGCGAAACCGCCGAGCGCGAGGCGGAACTGGCCGCACGCAAGGCCGCCGTGGACACCGCCGCATCCACCAACCCAGTGCTGGCCGCGTTGGCGCGGGCACGCGCCAAACAGGGCAAGACGCCATGAAACGACCATCCTCCACGCCGTCACCCCGGCGCATGCCGGAGTCCAGCGCCTCTCGCGAGTACCCAAGGCACTGGATGCCAGCTTCCGCTGGCATGACGACGTCGGCGCGGGGCGGCTCGCCATGCCCATGAAACGCGCCGACGTGGTCGAGCTGTTCGCCCGCCTGCGCGAGTTGGACCCGCATCCCACCACCGAGCTGGACTACAGCACGCCGTTCGAGCTGCTGGTGGCCGTGGTGCTGTCTGCGCAGGCAACCGATGTCGGGGTGAACAAGGCTACGAAAAAGCTCTATCCCGTGGCGAACACGCCGCAGGCCATCCTCGAGCTCGGCGAGGAAAAGCTGAAGAAGTACATCAGCACCATCGGCCTGTTCAACGCCAAGGCGAAAAACGTGATCGCGCTGTGCGGCATCCTTGTCGAGCAGCACGGCAGCGAAGTACCGCGCACGCGCGAGGCGCTGGAAGCGCTGCCCGGTGTGGGCCGCAAGACCGCCAACGTGGTGCTCAACACCGCCTTCGGCGAACCCACCATCGCGGTGGACACGCACATCTTCCGCGTCGCCAACCGCACCGGCCTCGCGCCCGGCAAGGACGTGCGCGCGGTGGAGGACAAGCTGGAAAAGGTAGTGCCCGACGAGTTCAAGCTGGACGCCCACCACTGGCTGATCCTGCATGGCCGCTACGTGTGCAAGGCGCGCAGGCCGGATTGTCCCAATTGCGTGATCCGCGACCTGTGCCGCTACAAGGACAAGACGCCGGCAGGCTGAAGACTCTGAAAGCTCTTAAGGTTGGTGTAAGCCAAGGCGTCCAAGATGCGGCAACAATGCCACCGCAACCATCACGGACAAGCCCATGCACATCATGCTGGTCGAGGACGACGCCGAACTCGGCGAGGCCATCCGCCATGCCCTCGTGCAGCAATCCTGCGCGGTGACCTGGCTGCGCAATGGCCGCGAGGCGATGCTGGGGCTGGACGACCAGAGCGCCGACCTGGTGCTGCTCGACCTCGGCCTGCCGGATCGCGACGGCTTCGACGTGCTGGCCGAAGCGCGCCGCAAGGGCATCCGCACGCCGATCCTGGTGATGACCGCGCGCGACGGCCTCGAAGCCCGCGTGCGCGGCCTCGACCTTGGCGCCGACGACTACCTGGTCAAGCCGTTCCACCTGGAGGAACTGTCGGCACGCATACGCTCGCTGATCCGCCGCACCCGCGGGCTCGCCGACAACATCATCGAAGCCGGCGACCTGCGGATGAACCTCGCCACCGGCGACGTGGCGTTCCGCGGGGCCGCGGTCACGCTGACGCGTCGCGAGTTCGCCCTGCTGCGCGCACTGATGGAACGCGCCGGCCGCATCGTGCACCGCGAGACGCTGGAAAACTCGGTGTACGGCATCGACAATCCGGTGGAGGGCAACGCGTTGGAGGTGCAGGTGCACTGGCTGCGGCGCAAACTCAGTGCGGACACCATCCGCACCGTGCGCGGCATCGGCTACATGCTGCCGCGGGAGCCGAAGTGAACGCCTTCGCATGAAACCGCTCAGCCTGCGCCACCGTCTCACCTGGTTGATCATCGCGGTGATGGTGGCGGTGCTCATCCCGCTGGGCATCATCAGCTACCAGCGCGAGCGGCGCGAGATGAACGAGCTGCTCGACGGCCGGCTCGCGGAAGCCGGACGCACGCTGGGCGTGCTGATCGAGAACAGCGACGCCGGCGCGAACCACGCCGCCATCGCCAAGGACGCCGACATCGGCCGCGCCCTCATTGTCGCCGTGCACCGCCGCAACTATGAACCCGACGTGGGCTTCCAGGTCTACGACGGCCGCGGCCGGCCAATGGTGAGCACCGCCAACTTCGCCAGCCTGCCACCGCCCCGCGCCGAGCAAGCCGGCTTCGGCAAGATCACGCTGGACGGCTATCTCTGGCGTACCTTCATCCTGCAGAACCGCGCAGGCCTGTTGATCCGCATCGGCGAACGCTACGACAACCGCCTGAACATCGACCGCGGACTGATGCTGGAACACGGCCTGCCGCTGCTGATCGGCCTGCCCCTGCTCGCCTTGCTGGCGCTGTGGGCGGTACGACGCGGTCTGCGGCCGCTGGACGAACTCACCGGACAACTGGCGCAACGCACGCCCGGCAGCCGCCAGCCGGTGGCGATCGAGCTGGCGCCCGAAGAAATCCGCCCGCTGATCGCCACGCTGAACCAGCAGCTCGAACGGCTGGAGGATGCCATCGAACGCGAACGCCGCATGACCGCCGACATGGCGCACGAGCTGCGCACGCCCTTGGCCGCCACCATGCTGCAACTGGACAGCGCGGCCATCGCCAGCAGTCCGGACGACGCCCGCGCCGCCCTGCAACACGCGCGGCAAGGCGCCTCCCGCCTTGCGCGGCGCATCGAGCAGATCCTGTCGATGGCCCAGCTCGAAGCCGGCGCGGCAGCCACGGAACGCTCGCCCCAGGACCTGACCGCCATCGTCACCTCGGTGATCGAGGAACTCGCGCCACTGATCGCCGACAAGGACATCACCCTCAGCCTGCTGCACGACGGCACGCCGCTGCGCGTGCCCGGGCACGAGGTGGCGCTGACCGCGATGCTGCGCAACCTGATTGAAAACGCCATGCGCTACGTATCGCAGGGCGGCCAGGTCGAAGTCGCGCTAAGCCATGCCATTGGCGTCGCCACCATCGACATCAGCGACGATGGCCCCGGCATCCCCGCCGAACACCGCGAAACGGTATTCGAACGCTTCCGGCGCGAAACCCACGACACCGCAGGCGGCTACGGCGTCGGCCTCAACATCGTGCGCCGCGCCGCCCAACTGCACGATGCCCGCATCGACCTGCTCGATTCGCCCTTCGGAAAGGGGCTGCGGGTGCGGGTGGAATTCCTGTTGGACAGCACGCACCCGTAAAGACCTGGCGCGTCGAAGCAGGCATCAGCTATTCCACCCAGGTGATGATCCGCCCGACCAGGCACCACCCGCGCAGAACCACAAAGCCACCGCCGTTGCCGGGAAACGCCATGCCGGGAGGCGCATGCACGATGTTGTCGTACGCATAGATGTCGTCACCCGGCTTCATGTGTTCGCTGACGACGGCCCAATCGGGCCCATGGTAGCGACCTGTCCATCGTCTCCATGCTTACGTGCCCGGGAAGAAGCCTTATGCCTGCCGGCAAGGTGACGCAATGAAGGTCCGGGTCCACGGGACCGATCACTAGCCCCGGCCCCAATCCTGCCGTCATTGGCAGCAGCGTGCTCTGTCCTAGTTTTTGCTTCACTCGATCCTGGTGGGAATGCCACATGGCCAGACCTGTCCCGCAAGTGGCCAGAACGACTGCCATGAGCCCGGCTGACATCCGTCCCACGGATTTCCAGTCGAATGACATGGTTCTCCCTCATGCGGCATGCACGGAATCCGAGAACATGGCGTCCGCTCCGGATCGAAATCCGTGGCCGCACTCATTCATGACAATCCTGTGTTAGCCCGCACGCATCTGCCACCCGAAAAAGCGGCGCTCAACCATCCCGGCGATGAACGAACCTGTCCCGTCACGTAAGCCAAAAGGTTCGCATAAGGATGCGCTGCCAGCATGTCATGCAGCCCGGAACGTCCGGGCTGCCGTCCGCCTCCTCCGGAACACGACATGCTAGGCCTCGTCCGCACCGCACTCGCGCGCCCGCTCACGTTCATCGTGCTCGCTATCGTGATACTGATCATCGGCCCGTTGGCGGCGCTTCGCACGCCGACGGACATCTTCCCGAACATCGGCATCCCCGTGATCGGCGTGGTGTGGTCGTACAACGGCCTGCCGCCCGACCAGATGTCCGGCCGCGTCATCTACTACTACGAACGCCAGCTCACCACCGCGGTCAACAACATCCAGCACATCGAGTCGCAATCGCTGCCCGGCGCCGGGATCGTGAAGATCTTCTTCCAACCGGGCACCGACATCCGCACCGCCACCGCGCAGGTCACCTCGATCTCGCAGACGGTGGTGAAGCAGATGCCCCCGGGCATCACGCCGCCCACCATCATCAACTACAACGCCTCCACCGTGCCGGTGCTGCAGATGGCGTTCTCGGGCAAGGGGCTGTCCGAGGCGAAGATCCGCGACATCGCGCAGAACGAAGTGCGCCCGACCCTGGTGTCGGTGAACGGCGTAGCGATCCCCACGCCCTACGGCGGCAAGCAGCGCCAGGTGACGATCGACCTCGACCCGCAGGCATTGGCGGCCAAGGGCCTGTCGGCACAGGACGTGGCGAACGCATTGGCGGCGCAGAACCAGATCATCCCGGTCGGCACCGCGAAGATCGGTACCTACGAATACCACGTGCAGCTCAACAACAGCCCCACCGCGATCGACATGCTCAACAGCTTGCCGATCCGCACTGTCAACGGCGCCACCATCACCATCGGCGACGTGGCGCACGTACGCGACGGCTCGCCGCCGCAGAACAACATCGTGCGCGTGGATGGCGGTCGCGCAGTACTGATGCCGATCCTGAAGACCGGCAGCGCCTCGACGCTGGCGGTGGTGGCGGGCGTCAAGAAGCTGATGCCGCTGATCAAGGAGACGATGCCGAAGTCGCTGAAGATCTCCCAGCTCGCCGACCAGTCGGTGTTCGTGAAGGACGCGGTCGCTTCGGTGGCCCGCGAGGGCATCATCGCCGCGCTGCTGACTTCAGTGATGATCCTGGTGTTCCTCGGCAGCTGGCGCTCCACCGTCATCATCGCGGTGTCGATCCCGCTGGCGGTGCTGTCGGCCATCGCCCTGCTGTCGGCCACCGGACAGACCCTCAACGTGATGACGCTGGGCGGCCTCGCACTGGCGGTGGGCATCCTGGTGGACGATGCCACGGTGACCATCGAGAACATCAATTGGCACCTTGAACAGGGCAAGGATGTGCGCACCGCGATCATGGACGGTGCGAAGCAGATCGTCACACCCGCCTTCGTCTCGCTGCTGTGCATCTGCATCGTGTTCGTGCCGATGTTCATGCTGAACGGGATTGCCGGCTTTCTGTTCCGGCCGATGGCGCTGGCGGTGATCTACGCGATGGCGTCGTCGTTCGTGCTGTCGCGCACCCTGGTGCCGACGCTGGCGATGTACCTGCTGAAGACGTACCACACCGAGCACGGGGTCGGCGACCACCCGGAAGATCCGTACATCAACCATCACGAGGGCGACCAGCACCACCGGCGTGGCCACGGCGCGCTGGTGCGCGGCCTGGTGGCGTTCCAGCAGAAGTTCGAGCACGGCTTTACCCGCGTACGCGATAGCTACTACGCACTGCTGGCCACGGCGTTGAAGCTGCGCTGGGTGTTCGTGGGCGGCTTCCTGGCCTTCGTGCTTGCCTCGTTCGCGCTGGTGCCCTTCCTCGGCCGCGACTTCTTCCCTTCGGTGGACTCCGGCGCCATCGCCTTGCATGTGCGTGCACCGATGGGCACGCGCATCGAGGAGACCGCGGCGGAGTTCGACCACATCGAGGCCGCGATCCGCAGAGTCATCCCGCCAGACCAGCTGAAGACGATGATCGACAACATCGGCCTGCCGCTGTCCAACACCAACCTGATCTACAGCAACACCGGCTCGATCGGCCCGCAGGACGGCGACATCCAGATCGTGCTCGGCGAAGGCCATGCGCCCACCGACGGCTACGTGGCGGAGCTGCGCAAGCTGCTGCCGCGGGAGTTCCCTGGCACGACGTTTTCCTTCCTGCCCGCGGACATGACCAGCCAGATCCTCAACTTCGGCGCGCCGGCCCCGCTGGACGTCACGGTGACCGGCCGCAACAGCGCCGAGAACGAGGCCTATGCGACGAAGATCATGCGCAGGCTGCGCGACATCCCCGGCATCGCCGACGTGCGCCTGCAGCAGAGCACCAGCTATCCGCAGATCAACGTGAAGGTAAACCGTACCCGCGCCGACACGCTGGGCATCACCGAGCGTGACGTCACCAACAGCATGGTCGCCTCGCTGGCCGGCTCCAGCCAGGTGGCGCCGGTGTTCTGGCTCGATCCGCACAACGGCGTGTCCTACGCGGTGGTCGCCTCCACGCCGCAGTACAAGATGGATTCGATGGCCGACCTGCTGCGCCTGCCGGTGACCGCGTCGGCCGGCAAGGACAGCCAGGTGCTGAGCAATGTCGCCACTTTCACCCGCGGCCCCAGCGCGGCGGTGGTCTCGCACTACAACATCCTGCCCACCTTCGACATCTATGCCTCGGTGCAGGGCCGCGACCTCGGCGGCGTCTCCGGCGACGTGCAGAAGGTGCTGGACCAGTTCGCCAGCAGCCGCCCGAAGGGCACGCTGGTCACGCTGCGCGGCCAGGTGCACACGATGAACGCGGCCTTCAACGGCCTGCTGTTCGGCCTGCTCGGCGCGGTAGTGATGATTTACCTGCTGATCGTGGTCAACTTCCAGTCCTGGCTCGATCCATTCGTCATCATCACCGCCCTGCCCGCCGCGCTGGCCGGCATCGTGTGGATCCTGTTCACCACCCACACCACGCTGTCGGTGCCCGCGCTTACCGGCGCCATCATGTGCATGGGTGTCGCCACCGCCAACTCCATTCTCGTGGTGAGCTTCTGCCGCGAGCGGCTGGCCGAGCACGGCGACGCGACAAAGGCCGCGCTGGAAGCCGGTTTCACGCGCTTCCGTCCGGTGCTGATGACCGCGCTGGCGATGATCATCGGCATGCTGCCGATGTCGTTGAGCCATGAGCAGAACTCGCCGCTGGGCATCGCCGTGGTCGGCGGCCTGATGTTCGCCACCTGCGCCACGCTGGTGTTCGTCCCGGTGGTCTTCAGCATCGTCCATGGGCGCGAACAGCACGCGCCCTCCGCCATTCCGCAGCTCGGAGAAGCCTCCCATGTCGCATGAACACGCCCCACCGGCGCATCCGCGCACGCTGCGCCTGCGCCCGGCTGTGATCGGCCTGCTGGTTGTCGCCGCGGTCACCGCGGCAATCGGCCTGGCGCTGCGCGCGCACGATTACCACCAGTTGGTGAAGCAGGTGGATGCCGAGGCCATCCCCACCGTGGCGCTGGCCGCACCGCTCGGCTCGATGGGTGCGCACACGATGACCTTGCCCGGCCACATCGACGCATGGATCAGCGCGCCGATCCATGCGCAGGTCTCCGGCTACGTGAAGAGCTGGAACAAGGACATCGGCAGCCACGTCGAAGCCGGCGAAACGCTGGCCGTGATCGACACACCCGAGCTCGACCAGCAATACGAACAGGCCAAGGCCGTGCTGGTGCGTGCGCAAGCCAATGCGCAACTCGCCCAGGTGACCAGCCAGCGCTGGCAGCACCTGCTTTCCTCCAATTCGGTGTCCAAGCAGGAAGCCGACGAGAAGGCCAGCGAAGCGGCCGTGGCCGGCGCCAACGTGCTCTCCGCCAAGGCCGACCTGGATCGTCTCGCCGCACTCGAAGCATTCCGCAACGTCACCGCACCGTTCGCCGGCACGGTGACCGCGCGCAACACCGACATCGGCGACCTGGTGACTGCCGACAGCCAGTCCGCGCTGCCGCTGTTCACCGTGGCGGACACGGACAAGATGCGCCTGTACGTGGCGGTGCCGCAGCGTTACGCATCGTCGATCCGTCCGGGCATGACCGTCTCGCTGACCGTACCGGATCATCCGGGCAAGAGTTACCAGGGCACCCTGATCGGCTCTTCCGACGCGGTAAGCCAGGCTTCGGGCTCGCTGCTCGCGCAATTCGAAGTGGCCAACGACAACGGCAAGCTGTTGCCCGGCGACTACGCCGACGTGCAGCTGCCGCTGGCCACCAGCCAGGCCGTCACCAGCGTGCCTTCCACCGTGCTGATCTTCCGCGCCCAGGGCCCACAGATCGCCGTGCTCGGTCCCGGCAACAAGGTGGTGATGCGCGACGTGCACATCGCGATGGACCTGGGCGGCGCGCTGGAAATCGACCGCGGCCTGCAGCCGGGCGACCGCATCATCGACAATCCGCCCGATTCGCTGGCCGCCGGCGACACCGTGCGCGTGGCTTCCGGCAAGGAGTCGTCGCATGGCGACGAATGAGGACTCCAAAACCGTTCGTGTCGAGCGCAGCGAAGCGAAGCTTCGTGCGGTCGAAGCACCGGAGATGCCGCGGTCGACAGCAATTCGACTTCCTCGCTCCTCGGAACCTGGCCATCCATGGCCACTCCCCGCGTTGCGCATTGGCGCCACGCTCAGTGCGGACGGGAGTGTACGGACAAGTTCCAAGGCCATGCGCCGCGTTCGACCGGCGGCGCTGGCACTGGTGTTCGCCGGCCTGCTGGCCGGCTGCTCGCTGGCCCCCGTCTACAAGACACCGGCGGTACCGGTGCCCGCCGCGTACAAGGAAGGCACCGGCCTGTGGACACGTGCAGCACCCGCGGATATGAGCCCGCGCGGCGACTGGTGGACGGTGTTCAACGACCCGGAGCTCGACCGGCTCGAGCAGTTGCTCGATGCGAACAGTCCGTCGCTCGCGATCGCGCTGGCTCGCTACGAACGCGCCAGCGCATTCGAGAGCGAAGCGCGTGCGGGACTGTTCCCGCACCTCGGTGTCGGCGGCAGCACCAGCGACGACCGTCAATCGAACAACCGCCCGTTGCGCGGTTCCAACCAGCCCAACGAATACGACGACGATACCGCGCAATTCGGCGCCGGCTACGAATTCGACCTGTGGGGCCGTATCCGCAACGAAGTCGCCGCCGGCCACGCGCAGGCACAAGCTGCGCAAGCGGACCTGGCGTCGGCCAAGCTCAGCCTGCAAGCCCGGCTGGCGAACGAATACATCCAACTGCGCGGTTACGACCTCCAGGCGAAAATCCTGGACAGCTCGCTGCAGGCCTATCAGCAAGGCCTGACCCTCACCCGCAACCGCATGCAGGGCGGCATCGCCTCCGGCCTGTCGGTGGCGCGCGCGCAGAACCAGCTGTCCGATGCCCACGCCCAGATCGACGAGGTGGCGGCGCAGCGCGCGCTGACCGAACACGCCATCGCCACCCTGATCGGCGTGC
This sequence comes from Rhodanobacter sp. 7MK24, assembly GCF_014842995.1. Lineage (GTDB taxonomy): Bacteria > Pseudomonadota > Gammaproteobacteria > Xanthomonadales > Rhodanobacteraceae > Rhodanobacter_A. Next base: position 46,413 of record NZ_JACYXL010000014.1, on the reverse strand, counting down.
CCGCTCCCGACTTCACGCTGCCCGCCTCGCAGGAAGAAATACAGCCGCCGACCATCCCCGCCTCGGTGCCATCCACCTTGCTGCAGCGGCGGCCCGACATCGCCGCGGCGGAACGGCGCACCTTCGCCGCCAATGCCGGCATCGGCGTGGCGCGCGCGGCGTTCTTCCCCGACATCGGCATCTCGGGCATGTACGGCTGGCAGGACACCGGCGAAGGCAACCTGTTCTCCTTCGGCAACCGCACCTGGGCATTGGGCCCCTTCGTCTCCCTGCCCCTGTTCGACGGCGGCCTGCGTCGCGCGCGCGCGCGTCAGGCACACGCCGAGTTCGATGAAGCCTCCGCGCAATACAGGCTCACCGTACTCGACGCCTTCGAACAGGTGGAGGACAGCCTCTCGCTGTTCACCCGACTCACCCACGAAGCACACGACCAGGATGCCGCCGCCAGCTCGGCGCAGGCCGCCCAGCAGATCGCCACCAACCGCTATACCGAGGGCATCATCAACTATCTGGACGTGGTCACCGCGCAGACCGCCTACCTCAATGCCAAACGCGCCGCGGAACAGGTGCGCACGCGCAGGTTGCAGGCCAGCGTGGCGCTGGTGCGTGCACTGGGTGGTGGATGGAAGGTGGCGATGCTGGAGAAGCCACCGGCGAAGCCGTAGGAAGCGTCGAGCTTTCTTTCGGTTTCGGTGGGCGGTATTGAACGCCTGCTGCAAGGAACAGAGCGGTTTCGGTCGCCTGCCGGCGCCCGAGTTACTTCTCTTTGCTGGCCACGCCGTCGCAGGAACGATGGCGAACGGCGAAGCCGGCCCTAAGGCGGAGGGCAGGATGCCCGGAGAGCGCCGCCTCGGGGCGGCCTTCTCTTTGGGTTGCTTTTCTCTTGGCCATGCAAGAGAAAAGTAACTCGGCCACCGGCAGGTGGACGAAACCGCCTTGTCAATTGCGATAGCACAAAAAGCAAAAGCATCAATAGAAAGCACAAAAGCAAACGGCGGGCATCATGCCCGCCGTTTTCCGTCCCTGGGTAGAACTCCTTACGATAACCTTGACGCTTCTCCGTCGCCCGCTGATCAGAACGGGTAGTAACGCAGGCTGGTGAACACCATGTTGTCCGGAGCGGACGGCGCGTTGCCATTGATGTCGCTGAACAGCTTGCGCGTGACATGCGAGACCTGGGTGCCGAACTGCACCTTGCCGAACTTGCCCTGGTAGAACTTCCACCAGAAGCCGAGCGTCTGCTCGGCGACCTGACGGGTCTGGCCCGTGCAATCGCTGGGCGCGCCGTAGGTCATGCATTCGCTGTTGTTGTAGCCCAGGAGCTCGCTGCCGTAGCCGAAGGCCTTGCCGTTCGCACCGGCGGTCAGATAGCTGTCCTGCTGTTCGCGGCCGCCGGCGGCATACACATCGAGCGCATCGGTGGCGTGCCAGGTCAGCGTCGCGAGCAGCATGTTTTCCTTCAGCGGATGCGGAGCGCCGCTCGGATCGTAGGTGATGTCGTTCAAGCCGGTGGTGCCGTAGCGGCCAATGCCCTTGCCGGTCATGCCCGAGAACTGGAAGTCCAGTACCTTCGGAACCAGCGGCAGCACCATGCCCACACCAAAGCCGCCGCCATGCGCCGTCTGGTTGCTGGTCGCCGCCGGGCCGCCGTTGGCGGTCGTCGGCGTGACGCGGGTGGTGAATTCACGCGTGATGCCGAACACTTCGTAGTGGCCCCAGCCCGGATCAGCCGCGAACTTCACGATGACGTCCGGGAACTTGTTGAGCGAAACCGAGTTGAGGCTGTCATACAGGCTGCCGGCGCCAACCGTCGCAGTCGACGTCGCATATCCCTTGGAGCCCGGACCGGCCACGGAGCCGATGCCCGCCGTCTGCGGATTTTCCACCGAGATACCCAGCCACCAGGTCTTGTCCCAATCCTTCACGAGGCGCAGCTGTGCCTGGCGAGCCCAGGTAAAGCCCGCCTGGTACTGGGCGTCGATGGTCGGCGGCAGCACTTCCTTGAGCGGGGTGATGCCCTTGCTGTCGAGGGTCAGCAGCGACCAGGCCTGGCCGCCCAGCAGGTGCAGGCCGTAGTCGTCCCAATCCACGTTGGTCCACAGCTGGCGCATGCGCAGGTTGAACGAGTTGCTCTCGTTCATGTTTGCCGTCTGCGCGCCGCCGAGGAAGTCCGTCTCGTAGTAGCCGGTCACATGGGTGGAATCGTTGATGTCGCCCTGCGCCATGATCGAAATGCGGCTCTGGCGCGCGCTGTAAAGGAACTGGCTGTTCTTGGCGTTGGTCACCGGATAGGTGGTGGTCGCACCGGTGCTGGTGTTGATCGGCGCGGTGCTCGTGCCGCCCATGAACGGGATGGCGGTGAACTTGGTGGCGACGTCATCGGCGGTGTCGCGCGAGCGATACGCCGTTTCAGCCGCCAGGAAGCCGCCGAAGGTCCACTTCACGCCGCCGGAGCCGCCCAGCGTGTCACCGAGCTTGGTCGCCACGGTCTGCTCGGCCTGCTGCACCTGGGCCTGCGTCGCCTGCACCTGCTGCTGGGTGGCCTGTACGGTCTGCGCTGTCTGCTGCTGCTGCTGTTGCTGGGCAGACGACTGCGACTGCAGGTCGTCGACCTTCTGCTGCAGCGCCGCGATCTCGGCCTTCATCTGCGCAAGTTCGCTGGCGGTCAGCGTCACTTTCTGGTTGCCGGATGTCTGGGCCATCGCCGAGACGCTGGTTACGCCCAGACCAGCGGCAATCGCCACTGCGAGGATCTTGGAACGCATGTAATTTCTCCACTTGGTCGAATTGAACCGCCACGGTTGCGCCACTCAAGCCCCTGGCAACCAAGCGGGGTCGACGTAAAGAATGCGTTGGCCGTTTTACTGCCATGTGGATGTTTTGTTACAGATCGAAGACAACGCACCTCCCCTGAGCGCCCCACCGCATTCGCGGCCGGTGCGCAACGACTGATATGCTTCATCAATGGGGTTACTCAACAACATGGCCAGCCGCATGGCCGAACGTTTTCGCGGCTTTCTTCCGGTGATCGTGGACGTGGAGACCGGCGGTTTCGACGCCGAGCGCGATGCCCTGCTGGAAATCGCCGCGGTCGCCGTGGGCATGGATGAGCAGGGTTTCGTACATCCGCTGCCCACCGTGCAAGCTCATGTGCACCCCTTCCCCGGTGCCAATCTCGACCCGCGCGCGCTGGAAATCACCGGCATCGACCCAGGCAACCCGCTGCGCGGCGCGCTGGACGAACAACTGGCGCTGGAACACATCTTCAAGGCGGTCCGCGTCGCCGTGCGCGACAACGGCTGCCAGCGCGCGATCCTGGTCGGCCACAATGCCGCGTTCGATCTGGGTTTCGTCAACGCCGCGGTGCGCCGCACCGGCAACAAGCGCAACCCCTTCCACCCTTTCAGCTGCTTCGACACGGCTACGCTGGGCGGCCTGGCCTACGGGCAGACCGTACTGGGCAAGGCGGTGCAGGCCTCGGGCCGCAACTTCGACACCCGTGAGGCGCATTCGGCGATCTACGATGCCGAGATCACCGCCATGCTGTTCTGTGACATCGTCAATCGCTGGCGGCAACTGGAAACGCTGGAGCGCAACCGGGTCGACTTGGACGCGGGCTGAGAGCCTGCCCCGCCCTCCGGAGGCCCTCGCCTGCCGGATTGTCATCTGCCTGAAACATTCATCTCATTTCATTGCAACACGCCGACGCTGCAATGGCGGGCAACCGGGCGCACGCCCCGTGCACACCAAGGAGCCACCACGTGTTCACCTCTTCCCGTTCCATGTTCCGCCTCGGCGCCATCGCCTTTGCCGCCGCCTGTGCGCTGGGCAGCCTGTCCGCGCAAGCCACCGACATCACCGGCGCGGGCTCCAGCTTCGTCTATCCGGTGATCTCGAAGTGGTCGGCCGCCTACGCGGAGAAGACCGGCAACCGCGTCAACTACCAGTCCATCGGCTCGGGCGGCGGCATCGCCCAGATCAAGGCCGGCACGGTGGATTTCGGCGCCAGCGACATGCCGCTGGACGAAGCCACGCTCGGCCAGTTCGGCCTGGCCCAGTTCCCCGACGTGATCGGCGGCATCGTGCCGGCGTTCAACGTCACCGGCGTCGCCCCGGGCAAGCTGGTGCTGGACGGCAAGACGCTCGCGGGCATCTTCCTCGGCACCGTCGCCAAGTGGAACGACCCGGCCATCGCCGCGCTGAACCCGGGCGTGAAGCTGCCCGACGCGAAGATCACCGTGGTGCATCGCTCGGACGGCTCGGGCACCACCTTCAACTTCAGCGACTACCTCTCCAAGGTCGACGCCACCTGGAAGGCCAAGGTGGGCGAAGGCACGGCGGTGAACTGGCCGACCGGCATCGGCGGCAAGGGCAACGAGGGCGTGTCGGCGTACATCCGCCAGATCCCGAATTCCATTGGCTACGTGGAATATGCCTACGCGCTGAAGAACAACATCGGTTACGCGGTGATGAAGAATGCCGCCGGCAAGGTGGTGCAGCCGAACACGGCCAGCTTCCAGGCCGCCGCCGCCACCGCCGACTGGGCGAGCGCGAAGAACTTCAACCTGCTGATGACCAACGCCCCGGGCGCCGGTGCGTGGCCGATCACCGCCACCTCGTGGGTGATCGTGTACAAGCAGCCGAAGAACGCCGCCAACGGCAAGGTCATCCTCGACTTCTTCAAGTGGTCCTACGAGAACGGCCAGGACGCCGCCCGCTCGCTGGACTACGTGCCGCTGCCCACCAACCTGGTCGGCCAGATCGAGAACTACTGGAAGACCGAGATCAAGCAGTAAGCGCAAGCCTCGAAACCCCTCCTCCTCCGGAGGAGGGGTTGGGAAGAAGGTTCGGGCATGGCGATACGTATCGCCATGCCCGAACCCTCATCCGGCCCTTCGGGCCACCTTCTCCCCAAGGGAGAAGGAGAAACCTCATCGCGAACATCGCATGTCATCGATCCCAGCCACCGACGTCGACCAACGCAGCCGCCGCGACGCGCGCCACGATGCATGGTTCCGCACGCTGCTGAAGTGCTGCGCGCTGCTGGTACTGGCGACCCTGCTCGGCGCCGCGCTGTCCACGCTGTGGGGCGGGCGCGAGGTGTTGTTCAAGGGTGGCTTCCATTTCCTCACCAGCGACACCTGGAATCCGGTCACCGACGACTACGGCGCACTGGCGCCGATCTACGGCACCCTGGTCACCTCGTTGATCGCGCTGGTGCTGGCGGTGCCGGTGAGCTTCGGCATCGCCCTGTTCCTTACCGAGATCGCTCCCAACTGGTTGCGCGGCCCGGTAGCCACTGCCATCGAACTGCTGGCCAGCATCCCGTCGATCATCTACGGCATGTGGGGCCTGTTCGTGTTCGTGCCGTTCATGGCGAACATCGAGCCGGCGCTTTCCGACACGCTGGGCAAGCTGCCGCTGGTCGGCAAGCTGTTCCAAGGCCCGCCGCTGGGCTTGGGCCTGCTCACCGCGGGCATCGTGCTGGCGGTGATGATCCTGCCCTTCATCTGCTCGGTGATGCGCGAGGTGTTCCAGACGGTACCGGTGCGCCTCAAGGAATCCTCCTACGCACTGGGCTCGACCACCTGGGAGGTGGTGTGGGACATCGTGCTGCCCTACACGCGCTCGGCGGTGATCGGCGGCATCTTCCTCGGCCTCGGCCGCGCGCTGGGCGAAACGATGGCGGTGACCTTCGTGCTCGGCAACGCCTACGACCTCAGCGGCTCGCTGCTGATGCCCGGCACCTCGATCTCCTCCTCCATCGCCAACGAGTTCAACGAGGCGGTGGGCACGCACCGCTCGGCGCTGGTCGCGCTGGGCTTCCTGCTGTTCGTGGTGACCTTCATCGTGCTGCTGATCGCGCGCCTGATGCTGCGCCGGCTGTCGCGCAAGGAGGGCAACTGATGGCCGCCTCCGTCTACCTGCGCCGTCGCATCGTCAACGTGGTGGCGCTGGTGTTGAGCGCTTGCGCCACCCTGCTGGGCCTGCTGTTCCTGGCGTGGATCCTGTGGACCACCCTGAAGAGCGGTCTCGGCGCGATCACTCCGCACCTGTTCACCCGAATCACCGCCTACGCCGACCAGGGCGGCCTGTCCAACGCCATCGTGGGCAGCCTGATCATGGATGTCATGGCGCTGCTGATCTGCGCGCCGATCGGCGTGCTCGCCGGCACCTTCCTCGCCGAATACGCCAACCGCACCCGGCTCGGCGCCACCATCCGCTTCCTCAACGACATCCTACTGTCGGCACCGTCCATCGTGCTGGGCCTGTTCGTGTACGTGATCGTGGTGCTGCCGATGTCCAGCCTCACGCATGGTTCGGTGTCGTTCTCCGGCCTCGCCGGTTCGGTGGCGTTGGCGCTGATCGGCCTGCCGGTGATCGTGCGCACCACCGACGAAATGCTGCAGCTGGTGCCGGGCACACTGCGCGAGGCCACGCTGTCGCTGGGCATCCCGCAGTGGAAGATGACCATACAGGTGCTGATGCGCGCAGCCACTTCCGGCATCGTCACCGGCGTGCTGCTGGCGCTGGCGCGCCTGGCGGGCGAAACCGCACCGCTGCTGTTCACCGCCTTCGGCAACAACTTCATGACCGTGCATCCGCTGGACAAGATGGAAAGCCTGCCGGTGGCGATCTACCAGTACACCAACGACCCCAGCCCCGACCTGCATGCCATCGCCTGGGCCGGCGCCCTGCTGATCACGCTGTTCGTGCTTGCGCTCAGCCTGCTGACCCGAATGCTGTTCTCCCGCCACAAGGTGCGTTATGACTGACCTCGCCGCGAGTGCCGCGAACGCCACGGCGAACACCGCCGCGGCTTCCGCCACGCGTACCAAGATCGCGGTGCGCGACCTGCACTTCTACTACAACGGTGCCCATGCGCTGAAGGGCGTCGCCATGGATATCCCGGAAAAGCAGGTCACCGCGATCATCGGTCCTTCCGGCTGCGGCAAGTCCACCCTGCTGCGCATCTTCAACCGCATCTACGCGATCTACCCGAAGCTGGAAGCCAAGGGTGAAGTGATGCTGGATGGCGAGAACATCCTCGACCCGAAGTATTCGATGAATCGCCTGCGCAGCAAGGTCGGCATGGTGTTCCAGAAGCCGGTGCCGTTCCCGATGACCATCTTCGAGAACGTGGCCTACGGCATTCGCCACCACGAAAAACTCGGCAAGGCCGAGATGGCCGAACGCGTGGAACAGGCGTTGCGCCGCGCCGCGCTGTGGGACGAGGTGAAGGACAAGCTCGGCAAGAGCGCGCTCGGCCTCTCCGGCGGCCAGCAGCAACGCCTGTGCATCGCGCGCGGCATCGCGCTGAAGCCCGAGGTGCTGCTGCTGGACGAACCCACTTCGGCACTCGACCCCATCGCCACCGGCCGCATCGAGCAGCTGGTGGAGGAACTCAAGCGCGACTACACCATCGTCATCGTCACCCACAACATGCAGCAGGCTGCACGCGTCTCCGACCGCACCGCCTTCATGTACATGGGCGACCTGATCGAGTTCGATGTCACCGAAAAGATCTTTACCAAGCCCTCGAAGAAGCAGACCGAGGATTACATCACCGGGCGGTTCGGCTGATCCATCGAAGCCCTCTCCCTCCGGGAGAGGGTTCGGGAACCCTTGGCACAGCACTCCGCCCGAACCTCATCCGCCCTTCGGGCACCTTCTCCCGGAGGGAGAAGGGAACAACCACGAGGCACACCATGAGCACTGGCAAAGAACACATCATCAAGAGCTACGACGACGAGCTGGCGCGCCTCACCGGCGAGCTGGTGCGCATGGGCGAGCTGGCGGTGAGCCAGCTGGAAGCGGCGATCGACGTGGTGGAACGCCGCGACGAACGCGCCGCCCAGCACGTGGTGGGCAACGACGACGCCATCGACCAGCTCGAACAGGAAATCAGCCACGACGTGGTACGCCTGCTGGCGCTGCGCGCACCGATGGCAGGCGACCTGCGCAACGTGTTCGCCGCGCTGCGCATCGCCGCCGACATCGAGCGCATCGGCGACTACGCCGCGAACGTGGCCAAGCGCTCCATCCCGCTGTCGATGGCCGCCCCGATCAACCCCACCAGCGGCCTGGCCCACCTCGCCGAACTGGCCGCCGCCGAAGTGCGCGAAGTGCTGCGCGCCCACCGCGACCGCGACGCCGAGCGTGCCTACCAGGTGTGGAAGGACGACGTGGAGCTGGATGACGCCTATACCGGCTACTTCCGCCAGTTGCTCACGTACATGATGGAAGATCCGCGCAACATCACGCCGTGCACGCATCTGCTGTTCATGGCCAAGAACATCGAGCGCATCGGCGACCACGCCACCAATATCGCCGAGAACGTGTGGTACCAGGTCACCGGCGAGCCGCTCACCGCCCAGCGCAACAAGCGCGACCTCACGGCGAACCCGGAAATGCCGAAGCTGGGCGATCGCGGGGACTGAGGCAGGTTCCACAGCCGATACCGGAATCGTCATGCGGGCGCGGGCCGGCATCCAGCGATTGTGCAGCTCGTACAAACTGATCGCTGCTGGATACCGGCCTGCGCCGGCATGACAGGCAATGCGTGCGACGCATTTCAGCGCTCGAGGCGCCTCAGCTTCACCCCACGCGCAATGCCGTAGATGCCAATGGCGATCCATGCCACCTCGAGCAGGAACGCCGACCAGTTGAAGCTGCCGAACGTCAGCGACAGCAGCACGCCGAACGCACCGAAGATATTCATGAGCTGGTAGCCCAGCTTGTTGCCGTGCAGCTTGCGGGCCTGCAGCAGGAAGTACGCCAGCAGCACCAGCAGCACGCCGAGGTAGCCGGCCCAGTCGTACCAGTGGAAGGTCATCGCTGTGCGCTCCGCTGCCGCAGGGCTTCGAACAATACGACGCCGGTCGCCACGGAAACGTTGAGGCTTTCCATCGCGCCCGGCATCGGGATCTTCGCCGTGAAATCGCAGGTTTCGCGCGTGAGCCGGCGCAGGCCTTCGCCTTCGCTGCCCATCACCAGCGCCACCGGCCCCTTGAGGTCGATGCTGTAGATCGACTGGTCAGTATCGCCAGCCAGTCCAGTGATCCACACGCCGGCATCCTTGAGCACGCGCAGCGTGCGCGCGAGGTTGGTCACCGCGATCAACGGCACGCGATCCGCGCCGCCCGCCGAGGCGCGACGCACCACCGGCGTGAGGCCCACGGCGCGATCCTTCGGCACGATCACGGCGGTGACATTGGCCGCCGCCGCACTGCGCAGACAGGCGCCGAGATTATGCGGATCGGTGACGCCGTCCAGCACCAGCACCAGCGCCGAGCCACCCGCCTGCTCCAGCAATTCCGGCAGGTCGCCTTCCGTCGCCATCGCGGGCGCTTCGTACAACGCCGCCACGCCCTGGTGGCGCGCTTCGCCGGCAAGCTTGTCGAGCTGCTCGCGCGGGCGATGATGCACCGGGATCTTCAGTGCCTTGGCGCGTTCGGCCAGTTCGTGCACGCGCGGGTTGCGCTGGCCGTTTTCGACCAGCAGCTCGCACACGCGCGCGGCATCGTTGTTCAGTGCGCCATCGACCGGGTTGATGCCGACGATCCAGTGTTCGTTCATTTCCTGCCTTTCGGTTTCGGTGGCCGCGCGGCCGATTTCTTCGTGGCACGCGGCGCTTTCTGTGTGCTCTTGTGCGGCTTGCCGTCGGCCTTCGCCGCGGCAACCTGCCCTGCCGGCTTGCGCGAACGCGCGGCAGCGGGCGGCGGATTATCGCGCGGCGGCGGCACGGTGGGGGACACCGGTTGCTCGCGCCGGCCGAACATGCGGCCAATCGCCTGCGCCGCTTTGCCGACCATGCCCGGCGCCTTGCTGCCGGGCAGCGAATAGCGCTCGCCCGACGCAGCATAATCGTAGGCCCGCGCCACGCGCGTGGGCGGCGTGACGGAAGCGCGCGGTGCGGCCAGCCGGAAGTCGATCTTGCGGTCTTCCAGGCTGGCGCGCAGCACCTGCACCCGCACGTGATCACCCAGCCGGTACTGCGCGCCGCTGCGTTCGCCCTTCAGCATGTGGCGCTGCGGGTCGAAGTGGTAGTAATCGTTGCTGAGCTGACTGATGTGGACGAGGCCGGACACCTTGGATTCGTCCAGTTCCACGAACAGGCCGAACGAGGTAACGCCAGTGACCACGCCCGCGAACTCCTCGCCCACGTGCTTGGCCATCCATGCGCACTTGTAGCGTTCGTCCACGTCGCGCTCGGCTTCCTCGGCACGGCGCTCGCGCTGCGAGCAATGCACCGCCATCGTGGCCATCTGCGCGGGCGTGTATTCGTAGCCGGCCGGTTTGCCGCCGGTGAGGGCGTAGCGGATCGCACGATGCACCAGCAGGTCCGGGTAACGGCGGATCGGCGAGGTGAAATGCGCGTAGGCCGAAAGCGCCAGGCCGAAGTGGCCGCGGTTGTCGGGCTGGTAGGCCGCCATGCTTTGCGCGCGCAGCAGGACGCTCTGGATCAGCTCGCGCTCGGGGCGCTCGGCCACCAGGCGCAGCACATCGGCGAAATCGGCCGGCGTCACCTCTTCCACGGGCGGCATGCGCAGCTTGAACTCGCGCAGGAACTGCTGCAGGTCTTCGTACTTCTCCGCCGGCGGCGGCTCGTGGGCACGGAACAGTGCGGGGATCTTCTTCTTTTCCAGGAACAGCGCCGCCTGCACGTTGGCGGCGATCATGCATTCCTCGATCAGCTTGTGCGCGTCGTTGCGCTCGGTGGCGCCGGCCGACTCCACCTCGCCGCGCTGGTCGAGGCGGAACTTCACTTCCGGAGTCTCGAAGTCGATGGCGCCGCGCTGCTTGCGTTGGGCGGCCATCGCCTTGTACAGCACATGCAGGTTTTCCAGCTGCGGCAGCACGTCGGACACCGCGTCGAGGGCGCCGGGCTCGCGCAGACCCACGGCCTGCCACACCTGGTCGTAGGTGAGCCGCGCGTGCGAACGCATCACCGCCGGATAGAACTTCGACTTCGCTACTTCGCCGTCGGCTTCGACGACCATGTCGCAGACCATGCACAGCCGCTCCACCTTGGGATTGAGCGAGCAGATGCCGTTGGACAGCGTCTCCGGCAGCATGGGCACCACGAAGCCGGGGAAATAGGTGGAGGTGCTGCGCTCGTACGCCTCGCGATCCAGCGCAGCACCCACCGGTACGTAATGCGACACGTCGGCGATGGCGACGACCAGACGCCAGCCGCCGCCACGCTTGGGTTCGGCGTATACGGCATCGTCGAAGTCGCGCGCATCGGCACCGTCGATGGTCACCAGCGGCAGCTTGCGCAGGTCGACACGGCCTTCGCGCTCGGCGGCGGTGACTTCGGGCTCCACCTCGGCTGCATCGCGCAATACCTCGGCCGGCCACTCATGCGGCAGGTCGTGGCTGGCGATGGCCATCTCGATCAGCAGCGAAGGTTGCAGGCGTTCGCCCAGCACGGTGCGAATCACGCCCAACGGGCCGCGATGCGGCGTGGGCGGATCGGTGATTTCGGCCACCACGATCTGGCCGGCGCGCGCGCCCTGCGTCTCGCCGGGCGGGATCATCACGTCCTGGTGCAGGCGGCGGTCGTCCGGCGCCACCAGGGTCACGCCGTTCTCCACCACCACGCGGCCCACCAGCCGCGGCGAACGCCGCTGCAGCACTTCGGCAATCGCGCCCTGGCGACGTCCGCGCCGATCCACGCCGACCACGCTGGCCAGCACGCGGTCGCCGTGCAGTACGCCGCGCATCTGCTGCGGCGAGAGGTAAAGGTCATCGCCGCCCTCGTCGGGGCGCAGAAAGCCGTAACCCTCGGCATTGGCCAGCACCACGCCGGGAATCAGGTCGAGCTTCTTCGCCGGCGCATAGCCGCCGCGGCGCCCCAGCAGCAACTGGCCATCGCGCACCATCGCGCCGAGGCGCTTGTGCAGTGCGAACAGGTCGTCGGATTCGTGCAGCGCCAGCACCTCGGCGATGCGCGCCTCGGTGAGCAGTTCGCCGCGCTCCTCCAGCAGGGCGAGGATGGCCTCGCGGCTGGGAATGGGGCGCTCGTAGCGCTGCGCCTCGCGCTCGGCCTGCGGGTCGCGCGTGGCGCCCTTGCGCTTGCCGGCCGGCGGTTTCGCGCTCGCGCGCTTGTCTTGCATGTTCTTGTTGTTCTTCTTGGTCACGAAATTACCTTGTATGGATGGCTGCGCCACGAGCGGCACAACCGAAAAATGGAAAGCGTCAACAAAGTGTTGACAGGAGCTGGGCAGATGCCTAATCTACGCGGCTCACGCAGCCCGAAAGGCACGCGCGACACCTGCCCAGGTGGCGGAATTGGTAGACGCACTAGTTTCAGGTACTAGCGGGTAAAACCGTGGAGGTTCGAGTCCTCTCCTGGGCACCAATTGTAGACGAAGCCCGCAGCGATGCGGGCTTCGTCGTTTTTGCGATTCGCACGCGCCGCAATGGGTGAGCTGCCGATGACGTCCTCGCCGCATGTCCTTGCCTCCCGGCGCCATTGGGTTTTCGATCTCGATGGCACGCTGACCGTCGCCGTGCACGACTTCGCCGCGATCCGCCAGGCTCTGGGCGTTCGCGACCACGAAGACATCCTTGCTCACATCGCCGCGCTGCCTGCGTACGAAGCCGATGCGAAGCGCGTGTGGCTGCTTGAGCACGAGCGCGGGCTTGCGCTGGCTTCGCGCCCTGCCATGGGCGCGATCGCACTGGTCCGCTCGCTCGCGGCGCGCGGCTGCCGGCTCGGCATCCTCACCCGCAACCTGCGCGAACTGGCCCTGCTTTCGCTGGAAGCGATCGGCCTGGCCGACTGCTTCGACCCGGCCGACGTGCTGGGCCGCGAAGACGCGCCACCGAAGCCCGACCCCGCCGGGCTGCACCGCCTGGCCGAACATTGGGCAATCGATCCTGCCCTGCTGACCATGGTTGGCGACTATGCCTACGACCTGGCTTGTGCCCGCGCTGCCGGCGCACAGGCCGTGCTGGTGAACCTGCCGCTGAACCAATGGCCTGATCTGGCCGACTGGCATTTCGTCGATTGCGGCGACCTGGCTGCGGCACTGGGTGCCACGGCCGGCTAGATATCCGATGCCGGCCCCTTGAGCTCGATCATGTTCCCCTGCGGGTCGTAGCAATAGATCGAAGGCCCTTCGCCACGCGCGCCGTAGCGCATACCCAGCTCGCCGATACGTACGCCATGCGCCTCGAGATGCGCGAGGATCGCCGCTTCGTCGTACTTCTCAACGCGCAGGCAAAGGTGATCCATGTTGTGGCCCTCCCTGCCCGGCGCCGCGCCGCCATGGCGACCCAGCTTGCCCTCCACCCCGACCAGGTCGATCAACGACGCACCGGCACGCAGCTGCAGCAGGCCGATCTCGTCCTGCCGGCGCTCTTCGCGGCAACCCAGGACATCGCAATAGAAATGCCGCATCGCCTCGACGTCGATGGCGCGCAGCACGACATGGTCGATTTCGCCAATGCGGATCATGGCGGCTCCGGGAAATGGAGAACCCGGAGCATAGCGCTACGCTTGGCCCTCCCCTGTATAATTGCCGGCGAAACGCATGGTGGGAGAAGCGGCCGCTCCACGAGAGCGCACCGCTGCCGAAGGCGCAACGCCCGTAATCGCTCAGGCCCCATACCATCCTGCGCAACAGCACTCTGGAGAGAGCGGTTCGATCCGCCGCCGAAGGGGCACGAGGCTCACGCCTCCAAACTCTCAGGCAAAAGGACAGAGGGGCGCCCGCGTGCGGCATGCACGCAGACTTCGGACGCCCTTCATGAGCCAGAACACTCCCTCCCTGCGCGAGCTGGAAAACCACGACGCCTTCATCGCGCGCCACATCGGCCCCAACGACGCCGAGATCGCGCACATGCTGCGCACCGTCGGCCACGACTCGCTGGAGGCTATGACCGACGCGATCGTGCCCGCGAAGATCAAGTCCGCCGCGCCTCTGGCGTTGCCCGTCGCGATGAGCGAGGTGGAGGCGCTGGCGAAGATCCGTGCCATCGCGGACAAGAACAAGGTGTTCAGGAGCTTCATCGGCCAGGGCTATTACGGCACGCACACGCCCAACGTCATCCTGCGCAACATCCTGGAGAACCCGGCGTGGTACACGGCCTATACGCCGTACCAGGCGGAGATCTCGCAGGGCCGCATGGAAGCGCTGATCAACTTCCAGACCATGTGCGCCGACCTCACCGGCATGGAGATCGCCAACGCCTCGCTGCTGGACGAAGCCACCGCGGCGGCCGAGGCGATGACGCTGGCCAAGCGCTCGGCCAAGGCCAAGGGCAACGTGATCGTGGTGTCCGGCGATGCACATCCGCAGACCATCTCGGTGATGCAGACGCGCGCGGAGCCGCTGGGCTTGACGGTCAAACTGGTCAACTCCGCCGAGGAATGGGACGCCGCGATCGCCGCGGACGACTATTTCGCCGCGCTGATCCAGTACCCGGCCAGCAGCGGCTGGTTGATGGACTGGAGCGAAGATGTAGCGAAGGTCCATGCCAAGGGCGCACTGGCCATCTTCGCCAGCGACCTGCTGGCACTGACCCTGCTCAAGCCGCCGGGCGAGATGGGCGCGGACATCGTGATCGGCAACTCGCAGCGCTTCGGCGTGCCGTTCGGCTTCGGCGGCCCGCACGCCGCCTTCATGGCCTGCCGCGATGCGTACAAGCGTTCGATGCCGGGCCGCCTGATCGGCGTCTCCATCGACGCCGAAGGCAACAAGGCCTACCGCCTCACCCTGCAGACGCGCGAGCAGCACATCCGCCGCGAGAAGGCCACCAGCAACATCTGCACCGCACAGGTGCTGCTCGCCGTGATGGCCTCGATGTACGCCGTTTACCACGGCCCGGAAGGCCTCACCCGCATCGCCACGCGCGTGGCGCGCCTCGCCGCCATCCTCAGGGCCGGCCTGCAGCAGCTCGGCTTCACCGCCAGCCACCACGAGACCGCGTTCGATACGCTGAGCCTGAAGACCGGCGAACGCACCGACGCCATCGCAGCGCGCGCGGTGGCACTGGGCGCCAACCTGCGCAAGGCCTGGGGCGAGTACCTGTGCATTTCGCTGGACGAGACCACCACGCGTGCCGACATCGAACTGCTGTGGCGCATCTTCGGCGGCGACGACGCCAAGCTGCCGAGCATCGACGCGCTGGACACCAGCGCGCCGTCGCTGATCCCGCAGGAACTGCGGCGCACCTCGGACTTCCTTACCCACCCGGTGTTCAACACCCACCACAGCGAGCACGAGCTGCTGCGCTACCTGCGCGCGCTGGCCGACAAGGACCTGGCGATGGACCGCACGATGATCCCGCTGGGTTCGTGCACCATGAAGCTCAATGCCACCGCCGAGATGATCCCGGTGACCTGGCCGGAGTTCGGCAACATCCATCCGTTCGCGCCGGCCGCGCAGACGCAGGGCTACGAGGAGCTGATCGCCGGGCTGGAAGCGCAGCTGGTGGAAATCACCGGCTACGACGCGGTAAGCCTGCAGCCGAACTCCGGCGCGCAAGGCGAATACGCCGGCCTGCTGGCGATCCGCGCCTATCACCAGTCGCGCGGCGAAGGCCACCGCGACATCTGCCTGATCCCCGAGTCCGCCCACGGCACCAACCCGGCTTCCGCGCAGATGTGCGGCATGCGCGTGGTGGTGACCAAGTGCGACGCCAACGGCAACGTCGACCTGGAAGACATCCGCGCGCAGGCCGAGAAGCATTCGGCCAACCTCGCCGCGATCATGCTCACCTACCCGTCCACCCACGGCGTGTTCGAGGAGGACGTAGTGGCGATCTGCGACATCGTCCACCAGCACGGCGGGCAGGTGTACACCGACGGCGCCAACATGAACGCGCTGGTGGGCGTGGCCAAGCCCGGCAAGTGGGGCTCGGACGTCAGCCATCTCAACCTGCACAAGACCTTCTGCATCCCGCACGGCGGCGGCGGCCCGGGCGTGGGCCCGTGTGCGGTGCGCTCGCACCTCGCACCGTTCCTGCCGGGCGCGCTGGGCAACGACGGCGCACGCACGCAGGGCACCGGCAACGGCCCGGCGGTCAGCGCCGCCACCTTCGGCAGCGCCTCGATCCTGCCGATCTCGTGGATGTACATCACGCTGATGGGCACGGCAGGCTTGCGCAAGGCCACCCAGGTGGCGCTGCTCAACGCCAACTACATCGCCAAGCGCCTCGCCGCGCACTACCCCACGCTGTACACCGGCCGCAACGGGCTGGTGGCACACGAGTGCATCCTCGACCTGCGCCCGATCAAGGACGCCACCGGCATCAGCGCCGAGGACGTGGCGAAGCGCCTGATCGACTTCGGCTTCCACGCGCCCACGCTGAGCTTCCCGGTGGCCGGCACGCTGATGGTGGAGCCGACCGAGAGCGAATCGCAGCACGAGCTGGACCGCTTCATCGACGCGATGATCCAGATCCGCGACGAGATCCGCGCCGTGGAGGAAGGCAAGCTGGACCGCGACGACAACCCGCTGCGCAACGCCCCGCACACCGCGTTCGCGGTGAGCGCCGGCGAGTGGACGCACGCCTACCCGCGCGAACTGGCCGCCTTCCCGCTGCCTTCGCTGAAATTGCAGAAGTACTGGTCGCCGGTGGCCCGCGTCGACAACGTCTACGGCGACAAGAACATCATGTGCGCCTGCATCCCTGTGGATGCGTACAAGGAAGAGATCGAGGCGTAAGCGCCCTGCTCCCCTCTCCCGCTTGCGAGAGAGGGGCTTTCGACTTTCCAAGCCCCGCCATGTGCGGGGCTTTTTTATCGTCAAGGCTTGAGTCGCCGGCGAGCCACCACATGTATTTCCGTTGAGCCGGATGGATGCACGACGGGATCCCATGCCCTGCCGCGTGCCAGAATGCAGATCCTGTTGCGCCTGACACCCATCCATTCCCCGGGATCGAGAGGTCATCGCCATGAACGCTTCCACGCTTGCCGAACCCAGCCAGCGCTCCGCCGCGACCGCGCCGCTGCCGCGCACGCCGAACCTGCACGAAGCCGATCCCGTCCGCATGCGCCAGGTGCTGCGCGATTACTTCACCAGCACCTTCGACCGCTACGAGTCGCTGTTCGAGACGCTCGCCGTCGACGCAGCCTGGTACGAACCTTCGATCACCCTGCGCCACCCGCTGATCTTCTACTACGGCCACACCGCCACCTTCTTCGTCAACAAGCTGCTGCTTGCACGCATGATCGAGCAGCGCATCGACCCGCACCTCGAATCCGTGTTCGCGGTGGGCGTGGACGAGATGAGCTGGGACGACCTCGACGACACCCACTACGACTGGCCCGGCGTACCCGAGGTGAAGGCCTACCGCGACAAGGTGCGCGCGCTGGTGCTGCGCCTAATCGACGAAGCGCCGCTGACCATGCCCATCGGCTGGGACCATCCATGGTGGACCATCGTGATGGGCATCGAGCACGAACGCATCCACCTCGAAACCTCGTCGGTGCTGGTCCGCCAGCACAAGCTCGCCTACGTGAAGCCGCATCCCGCATGGCGGCCATGCACGGAGAGCGGCGCAGCGCCGGAAAACACGCTGGTGAAAGTGCCGGCAGGCAGTGTCGTGCTGGGCCGTTCCATCGATAGCGCGACCTACGGCTGGGACAACGAATACGGTCGGCACGAAGCCGAGGTGGCCGCCTTCGAGGCCAGCCGCTTCCTCGTGAGCAACGGTGAATTCCGCGCCTTCGTGGAAGACGGCGGCTATGCCCAGGCCGGCTGGTGGGACGAGGAAGGCAACGGCTGGCGCGAATTCGCCAAGGCCAACCATCCCACGTTCTGGCGCAGCTCGGCGGACGGCTGGAAGCTGCGCCTGATGACCGAGGAAGTGGCCATGCCGTGGGACTGGCCGGTGGAAACGAACTACCACGAAGCCAGGGCGTTCTGCCGCTGGAAATCCGCACATAGCGGCCAGCCGGTGCGCCTGCCCACCGAAGACGAGTGGTACCGCCTGTACGCCGAAAGCCGTCGCGGCGCACCGCATGGGGAAACGCCGGGCGCGAACCTCAACCTCGCACACTGGGCCTCGTCCTGCGCGGTGAACCTCTTCGCGCAGGGCGCGTTCTTCGACGTGGCCGGGAATGCCTGGCAATGGACGGAAACGCCGATCTATCCGTTCGAAGGTTTCGCGGTGCACCCGATCTACGACGACTTCACCACCCCCACCTTTGACGGACGTCACAACCTGATGAAGGGCGGCTCGTGGATCGCCACCGGCAACGAGGCCGAGGCCGCTTCGCGCTACGCCTTCCGCCGCCATTTCTTCCAGCACGCAGGCTTCCGTTACGTGGTGTCCAAAAACATGAAACCCGCCCCCGCCTCGCACTACGAAACCGACAAACTGCTCAGCGAATACGCCGAGTTCCATTACGGCGACAGCTACTTCGGCGTGCCGAATTTCTCCAAGGCACTGGTCGACCTGGCGCTGGGTACGCTCGACGGCTCGCCGAAGCGCAAAGCACTCGATCTCGGCTGCGCCTCGGGCCGCGCCAGCTTCGAGCTAGCGCGCCACTTCGGCCACGTGACCGGCGTGGATTTCTCCGCGCGCTTCATCGGCCAGGGCGTAGCGCTGGCAGGCGGCGACAGCCTGCGCTACCTGCTGCAGGACGAAGGCGAGCTGGTCGAATACAAGTCGCGCAACCTCGCCGAACTGGGCCTGGCGGACACCGCGGCCAAGGTGGAGTTCTTTCAGGGCGACGCCTGCAACCTCAAGCCGCAATTCAGCGGCTACGACTTCGTGCTCGCCGCCAACCTGATCGACCGCCTGTACAACCCGGCGCAATTCCTCGAAGCCATCCACGAACGGCTGAACCCTGGCGGCATCTTGATGATCGCCTCGCCCTACACGTGGCTGGCCGAGCACACGCCGCGCGCGGAATGGGTGGGCGGCTTCAAGAGGGACGGCGAAAGCTTCACCACGCTGGACGGGCTGGACGCGATCCTCGGCCAGCACTTCGAGCGGCTGGGCGAGCCACGCGAAGTACCCTTCGTGATACGCGAGACGCGGCGCAAGTTCCAGCACACCTTGTCCGAGGTGACCCTGTGGCGGCGGCGCGCGTGACGTGCCTCCCTGGCACAGGGACTACCTCACCGCCATTCCTGCGCAAGCAGGACAAGCGCGCAGCGCGCAGAAGGCCCGTAGGGCGGCCCCAAAGGGGCGAGCGCAGCGAGTCATCCAGTGCCTTTCCCGCATGAGGCAAAGGCACTGGATCTCGGCTTTCGCCGGGGTGACGAGCCACGCACCAGCAGGCCGCCCATGACTTTCGACTTCGACCAGCCCATCGACCGCCGCGGCAGCCATGCGCTGAAGTTCGACGGACGCCGGCAGAAATTCGGCAGCGACGAGATCAGCCCGTTGTGGGTGGCCGACATGGATTTCGCCGCACCGCCGTGCGTGGTCGAGGCATTGCAGGAACGCGCCCGACACCCGATCTACGGTTACACGCAATACCCCGAAAGCCTGCAGCAGGCACTGGTCGGCTGGTGCATGCGCCGCCATCGCTGGCACGTCGAGCGCGACTGGCTGGTGCCGGCTTCCGGCGTGCTGGCCGCGTTGTCCGCCGCCATGCAGGCATGTACCGATGCGGGCGATGCGGTGATCGTGCAGCCACCGGTCTACCCCGGCCTCTTCCGCGCCGTGGAAAATGCCGGCCGACGATTACTGCACAACCCGCTGCGCGAAACCGGCGGCCGTTACGCGATGGATTTCGCGCAACTCGAACAGCAGGCCCGCGACGGTGCCCGCGCGCTGTTGCTGTGCAACCCGCACAATCCTGGCGGCCGCGCCTGGTCGCCGGACGAGCTCGGCGAAGTACTGCGCATCGCACGCCGCCACGGCATCACCGTGATTGCCGACGAGGTGCACGGCGATCTCGCGTTGCCCGGTGCCGGCTATTGCCCGCTGGGCAGTCTGGCGCAGGTGGACGACCGCGTCATTGCCCTGCTCTCGCCCGGCAAGACGTTCAACCTCTCGGGGCTGGCGCTATCTATGCTGGTAGCCAGGCGCGATGACCTGCGCACCGCATTGCGCAAGACGGTTGCCGCCATGCATCTGGGCGACGCCAGCCCCTTCGCCATCGCCGCGGCGGAAGCCGCGTGGCGCGAAGGCGATGCGTGGCTTGATGCGCTCAAGCCCTACCTGGGCGACACACGCGACCTCGTCGCCGACCGCCTGCGCACGCGCATCCCTTCAATCCGCTTGCATTCGCCCGAAGCCGGCTACCTGCTGTGGCTGGATTGCCGCGGGCTGGGCATGGACGACGATGTGCTGCGCGACTTCTTCATCCAACGCTGCAAGCTCGGCCTGAATCCCGGCACCGACTTCGGCCCCGGCGGCGGCGGCTTCGTGCGCATGAACATCGGCACGCCGCGGTGTAATGTCGAGGCGGCGCTGGACGCCATCGAGGCGGCAGCGACATGATGCTGCTCACCAAAGCCATTGGCGGCTTTCGACCCAAAGCTGCCGTTCTAGGGCCGGGCGCCTCTGTCCGGCTTTGCGTTCAGTTGTTTGCCGGGCGTGGCAAAGATAAGCCGCTGCAAGAACTAATGAGTTGCGCAAGAATCCCGTTGCGCCACCGGGGATGTATAAACGGACGGGCGTGTCCGTATACTCGATAGTTAGGCACCAAGGGAAACGATGTGGCAACTTCTGCTAGCGCTTGTGTTTGGCGGTACGTTTCAAATTACACCGGCGCCCGTGAGCATTACGAACACGTGGCGGGAAGTTCCGCTCAAGCGCCAGTTTAAGGCCCTAAACTCTGGTGCGGTTCTACAAATCGATGTTACCTCGGTCATCCCACCCACGGACTCCGGAGGCCACGATGCACTTGATCGCTTGGAGAGCGCCGAAAAGCGTTTCCCTCATGGGTGCGTCGTAGCAAGGCTTGTGTCCAAAGACCAAGGTACGATCTCTGTTTCAAACGTTTCAGAGGCAGCGTCTGCTACTCAAACATTTGTCGAGCTCAGCGGTACAAACGGCATGCCTACGCAACTCGAGTTCGACAAGTTGTTCCTTCGGGCAAGCTGCCCAATGTCTGGCGTCAAATTGTATTGGCATAACTATGGCATGTGAGCGTTGGTGCCTAACATCTCGGTCATCCAAACCTGCGGCCCAGGCCTAACATTTCGTTCAAGGCGGACGGCTTCGCCGCCGCTTAACTCCAGCGTTGACTGTCCGCTTCTGGCCGAAAACGGACGTGCGGTTCCTGTATTCGATGACTGGTCGATACTAGCGAAATGAAGGTAACCAGGCTGGGTAGTCGGCAATTACCAAAAGCTCGCTCGAGCAACACCGAATCGCATCGCCCCAGCAACCAAAAACAAGGCCCCGCATGCGGGGCCTTGTCGTGTCACTTGTGAGAACGCTCAGCCGCCGTTCTTTGCCAGCCACGCATCTACCGCCGGCAGGCGATCCTTGCGGATCATCATGCGGTACTGGATGTTGGCGATCACGCTGTCCGCCGGGCGACGCGCGGACGGATCGATGGTGGTCTCGTAGGCCTTGATCTTCTCGATCATCGCCGGGTCGAACGAGCTGCCGCCCAGCATCGGGTAGTAGCGGCTGCTGGAGGTGGAATCGACCAGCTTGTCCACCTGCGCGCGATGCGCCATGGCGAAGTCGTAGGCCATTTCCGGGTGCCGCCAGGCCACACCGCCGATCATGCCGGCACTGTTGGTGGCACCCGGTTCATCGGTGAGTGCGAGGTCGAGCGCACGCTGCGCCAGCGCCTTGTCCTCGGCGACGGAGAGCAGGACGTACAGGCGATCCTTGATCATCGGCGACTTCTCGGCCTTGGCTTGGGCATGCAGCTTGTCCCAGGTGGCCTCGTCGGCATGCTGCGCCACGATGGCGAAGATGGTCTTGCGCAGGGCTGCCGGCACCGCCTTCGGATCCGTGGCCTGTGCGTCGAAGCGGCGACGCACTTCCTTCAGCATTTCCTGGTCGCCCAGCGCGGCCAGCGCGCCGATCAGCTGCGTGCGCAGCAGCGTGGTCGAGGTGCTCTCGTCCGGCTTGGCGTCCCAGCCCACGCGCGCGAACACCGGCTTGAGCTGCGCCACGGCATAGGCGCGGAAGCGATCCTGACGTGCTTGGTCGCCGCGGTAGTACTGGTCCAGTCCTTCGAGGCTGCCGGCCACTTCCGCCCAGATTTCCGGATCGGCATTGGCCGGGGTGGCCTTGGCCATGTCGAGGAAATCCGACACCGGCTCGAGGCCGGCCATGCTTTCCGCCCAGGTGTCGCTCATCAGGCCGAGCTGGTCGATTGGCGCGAGCTTGGTGAAGTCCTGCTTCAGCGCGGCGAGCTGTGCCGGCGCGTAGAGCGTGCGGTAGTAACCGCTCTGCCCCGCGTTCACCAGCACCGGGCCGCAGCCCTTCAGCTTCAGCGTGGCGGAACCGTCCACCAGCGTGCTGGCGGCGGGGTTGCCCACCACCTGCGCGATGACCGGCACGTGCCAGCGCAACGGCTGCTTGTTCGGGCGATCCTTGGTGAATTCGCCCTGGGTGAGCTTGATGGTGGTCTCGCCATTGCTGCACATGGCCGAGTCCACTTTCATCAGCGGCACGCCCGGCTGCAGGGTGAAGTCGTGCGCCACCTGGGTGATGTGCTTGCCGGGAGCCGCGCCGTCCACCGCATGCCACAGGTCGTCGGACACCGTGTTGCCGTAGGAGTGGGCCTTGAGGTAATTGTGCACGCCCTGGCGCCAGTTCTCCGGGCCCACATAGGCCTCGAGCATGCGGATCACCGCCTCGCCCTTGGAATAGGTGATGGTGTCGAAGGCCTGGCTGGCCTGCTCCACGGTGTCGATCTTCTGCACGATGGGATGCGTGGTGGCCACCGCGTCGACCGACATCGCGCCTTCGCGCGTGCCCACGGTATCGAGCACGGTGTTCCACTCGGGATGCACCTTCTCGGTTTCGCGCTCGGCCATCCACGAGGCGAAGCCTTCGTTGAGCCACAGGTTGTCCCACCAGTTCATGGTCACCAGGTCGCCGAACCACTGGTGCGCCATTTCGTGCGCGGCGGTGTTGAACACCTCCATCTTGTCGCCCTGCGTGGAGAACGACGGGTCGAGCAGCATGGCGTACTCGAAGGTGAAGATCGCGCCCCAGTTCTCCATCGCCGAGAAGAACTGGCTGCTGCCTGGCGCTGCGATGTTGTCCAGCTTGGGCAGCGGGTACTTGATGCCGAAGTAGTCGTTGTAGTCGTGCAGCACGGCCTTGGCCGAATCCAGCGTGAAGGCCGCCTGCGCGCCCTTGCCCTTCTGCATCACCACGCCGATCTCGGTGCCGTCCGAGGTGGTGGTGACGCGGTCGAATTCGCCCAGCCCGAAGAACAGCAGGTAGGTGGACATCTTCGGCGAGGTCTGGAAGGTCACCTTCTGCAGGCCGTTGCCGGCGTCGGCCTTGGAGGCCACCGGCATGTTGCTCACCGCCATCTCGTTGCCCGGCACGGTGACGCTGAGGTCGAACGTGGCCTTGTAGTTCGGCTCGTCCCACGACGGGATGAAGCGGCGCGCGTCGGAGTTCTCGAACTGCGTGAACAGCGCGCGCTTGTTGCCCGACGCCGTGGGGTAGTCGATGGCGAACAGGCCGTTGGCCTGGGTGCCGATGGTGCCGACGTAGTTCATCGCCAGCTTGTAGCTACCCGGCGCAACCGGCTTGTCGAAGCTGAAGGTGGCGGTCTGCGTCTTTTCGTCCACCGCGACCTTGGCCGTCACGGCGGTGCCCTTGCCCGACGCCGGCTCCAGTGTCACCGACGAGAACGTCATGCCCTCGGCATTGAGGGTGATGCTGATGCTGGGCTTGAGCACCTGCACATCCACGGTCACCTGGCCGTCGAAGTTCATCTTCTCCGCATGCGGGGTGATGGCCACCGCGTAGTGCGTGGGGCGCACATTGCGCGGCAACTGCGTGGGAGTCTGTGACGACACGGCAGCTGCCGGCTGCGCCGGCATCGCCAACGTGCTGCCGGCGGACACGGCGAGCGCCATAGCGATCGCGGAAACCAGGGACTTGCGCATGGAACCTCTCCTTGGAGGGCATCGGGAATGAATTGCCGCCCATGGTGGCGCTGGCGGCGACAGCCAGGAACGGCCGGAAGTCATGCCTGCCGTCCATGCTTCGCGCCGCCTTTCGCGCGTTCCGCACCCGCCGAACCCGACTTGGTCGGATGCGTGGGAAAACCCGCGAAATCGGCCGCTATGCTCGTTCCCGATCAATCACTGGGGACACCATCGTGATCAAGGGCCTTTTCTTCATAGCGCGCCTAGTCGTGGCCTGGTTGCTGGCCCTGTTCTTCGTCGTGATCCTGATGGTCAACACCGGCCCGCTTCGCGGCACGGAACCGTTGCCGCAGATCATCATCGTCGTGGTGCTGGTGCTGGTGGTGACCGGCGCATTCTCCCACCTGCGCCGCGTGCGATTGATCGCCGGCCACGCGAACCTGGACACGCTGGGCAACCGCCAGCGCCGCCAGATCGAATTGCCGTTCGAGGCCGGCGAGGCATTCGACATGCTGGATGCGACGATCCGCGAACTGCCCTACACCGAGGAAATCGAAAGCGCCCGCGACAGCCTGCAGGTGCGCGCCAAGGTGCGTCGTCCCAATCCGTATGGCCGCGCCATCGTCGGCTGGCTCAATCCCTTCAGCTGGCTGGGCAGCCGACGCAACCAGATCTTCGCCACGGTGACGCCGGGCAACGGCATCGGCAGCGTCACCCTGGTGTGCGAACCGGAAAGCGGCGCGTGGACCGACTGGTTCCGCGTGGACGACGGCGCCAACCTGGTCAATGCCGAAGCGATCTCCCGCGCCCTCGCCCGCCGGGTGGCCGAACGCCGCCGCCGCGAACAGCAGGCCGCCGCGCAGACCGCCACGGACAAGGAACTGGCGCAGGCCAGGCTCAGCCTGCTGCACGCGCAGGTGGAACCGCATTTCCTCTACAACACGCTGACCAGCGCGCAATACCTCACGCGCACCGAACCGGCGCAGGCCGACCGCATGCTCGGCCATCTCATCCAGTACCTGCGCCACTCGCTGCCCAGCGCGGAGGAAACGCTTTCCACGCTGGGCGAAGAGCTGGAACGCGCCCGCGCCTATCTCGAAATCCTGAAGATCCGTATGGGGGCACGGCTGGAAATGAAGATCGAAGTGCCCGACGCGCTGCGCGGCATCACCCTGCCGCCGATGATGCTGCAGACGCTGGTGGAGAACGCGATCAAGCATGGCCTGGAGCCCAAGCCCGGTGGCGGCAGCGTATGGATCCTCGCGCGCCGCGACGACGGCAGCGTGGCGATCACCGTGGCCGACGACGGCCAGGGCTTCGGCGCAGCGAGCGGCGGCACCGGCATCGGCCTGAAAAACGTGCGCGAGCGGCTGCAGCTCGTGTATGGCCCGCGCGCCTCGCTGGCGGTGGTGGCCAACGTGCCCGAGGGCGTCGCCGCCACGCTCACCGTGCCGGCGCAACAAGCCGCAGCGAGCCCGACGGAATCACGGCCATGACCCGGGCCGTGATCGCCGAGGACGAACCACTGCTGCGCGAAGCATTGAGCCGCCTGCTCGGCGAGGCGTGGCCGGAGCTCGATGTGATTGCCGAGTGCGAAAACGGCGCTGACGCACTGGACGCCATCGCCGCGCAGCAGCCGGACGTGGCTTTCCTCGACATCCGCATGCCCGGTCTCAGCGGCCTCGAAGTGGCTGCCGCAGCCGCCGAAGCCAGCCCCGCCACGCAGGTGGTGTTCACCACCGCATACGACCAGTACGCCATCGATGCCTTCGAGCGCGGCGCGATCGATTACCTGCTCAAGCCCATCACCGTCGAACGCCTGGCCGCCACCATAGAACGGCTGAAGCGTCGCGCCACCGCCGGCCAGGCCGCGCGCGGCGACCTCGTCCTGCTGCTGCGTGAGCTGGCACAAGGCGCCGCGCAAGCCGGTGCTGCGCCGCCGCTCACCTGGATCACCGCCGGCACCGGTCGCGAGACGCGGCTGATCATGGTGGACGATGTCGCCTACTTCCGTGCCGACCACAAGTACACCGTGGCGATGACCGCCGACGGTGAGGCGTTGCTGCGCAAGCCGATCCGCGAACTGCTGGAGCAACTCGACCCAGCCGTGTTCAAACAGATCCACCGTTCCACCATCGTCAACCTGAAAGCCATCGCCTCCATCGTCCGCGACGACAGCGGCAAAGGCACCGTGCGCCTCAAGCAACGCCCCGAGACCCTCACCGTGAGCCAGCCCTTCATGGTGCTGTTCCGCAACATGTGATCCATCGCGCGCGGCTCGTCACGCACGTGCCGCGCGTCGAAACCCCAGCCACTTCGGAAAATTCATCATGCAGAAGCTGACGATTGCCGGCTTGGCCTGCCTTTGCCTTGCCGCCTGCGCCACGCCCCCCATCAATCACGACGCGCTGCACTGGCATGCCGTGCGCGACTGCAGGGTACGTGCTGCCGTGGCTCCGGCCTACGCCGTAGACAGCACCGGCATCGGCCTGCGCAACGTCGCCTTCGATCTCTGCATGCGTACAGCGAATTTGGCGAAGGAGCGTTAGGCGCTCTCGCCGCGATGCCCGGTGCTTCAGCGCCACCCCTCTGCGCGCGCCGCCCGTTCCTGCTGCGCGTCGAAGACCTCGCCGCTCAGGCGGGCATCGATCGCAGCCTGCACGGCGGGCGGCAGATCGCTCGCGGCCTGCCGCAGTTCACCGCCTTCGGACAGAACCGCCGGACCCAGCATGGGCAATTCCCAACCCGCTGTTGTGTGGCAGGCCAGTCCGGCACGCACCGGTGGCGTGCGGACGGTGAAGCTGCGGCAGACCTGTCCGTCCTTGCTGCGGAAGCTGAGGCCGATCGCGACCGAGGCGTATGCATCCGGCTCGCTCGCCAGTTGGTTGTCGAGCGCGCGGGTCAGCGCGCCTGCCGCAAACTGCCGTCCGTCTTGCGTGCGCACCCAACTGCTGTCTGCCTGCCACCACAGGCCTGCGGCGAGCAGAGCCACCGATGCCGCCAGCGCGGCGCCCGGCACCAACCAACGGCGGGTCGCACGACGACGAACGGCACCCGCATCGCGCCCACCCTCCAGCACGGTGAACGGCGTGGCCCGTGCAGCCGTTGGCTGCAGCAGGGCAGACAGGCGCCCGGGTATCGGCTCGTCCAGCACCGGATCGAACGCAGCCCGCAGTTGCGCATCCAGGGCACGCAACTGTCGCACGCGGCAGGCCAGCGCATCGTCCTGCGCCAGCGCCGCATCGACGCGCGCGGTATCCGCCGCATCGAGCGCGCCGTCCACGTAAGCCTGCAAGATCTCGTCGTCTATCGGTGTCATGCGTCGTTCCCGAGATGGGCCTGCAAGGTGGCACGGGCGCGAGCCAGGCGGCTGGTGACGGTTCCCACCGGCACCTCCAGCAACACGGCAGCCTCGTCGTAGGACAAGCCCTCGACCAGCACCAGCGCCACCACTTCGCGATGGTCCGGCGGCAGCGTCGCCAGTGCCTGCGCCAGTTCCATCTGCTGCGCGTGCCGCGCCTCGCTGCCATCGGCTACCGTGTCGCCGGCCTCCTCCGGCGCGAACAGATGCTGCTCTCTGCCACGCGCACGCAACTCGTCCCGCCAGGCATTGCGCGCGATCGCGAACACCCACTTGTCCAGCGCAGCATCCGGCCGCCATTGCACGGATCGCGCGAGCGCGCGCTCCAGCACCACCTGCACCAGGTCGTCGGCATCCGCCGCCTGCCCTGCCAGCGCCCGCGCCAGGCGTCGCAGACGCGGCAGCAGTTCAATCAGCCCTTCGCGCACGGCATCGCTCGAATGCACGCATCACCTTCCACTACGCCTGGAGGGACGGATTCCTTCCCTCGCGCGCACCGTGCGGTTCGAGGGCGTAAAGAAAACGCATGCTAGCATCCGGCCCCGTCGCTCCCGAGGTGTCCGGCGATGCACTTGCGTCGTGCTTCCGCGTTGTCCATTCCGGTGCTGGCCCTCGTGCTCGCGCTGGGCGGCAGCACCCCCGTGCATGCGCAACTGCTGGGCCCGGTGCAGCAGAGACTGCCTAACCTGCCGCCTCCGGCCACGCCCGTGCCCGGCACCGTCCCCGGCGTGGACCTGCAAAATGCCGATGACCTGCTGCGGCGGTCGCAGACCCTTGGCCTGAAGACGCAGGTCGAGGCGCTGCTGCGCCGGGAGCCGCAGCGCGTCACCGTGGATCCCCAAGGCGCGCCTATCTTGCGCGGCGAGTTTCTCGCCATGGGCATGTCAGGCCCCCAGCTCGATGCCGTGCAGGCGCAGGGCTTCACCGTGGATCGCCAGACGACCACGGATGCGACGCTCGGGCTGGATCTTGTCGTGCTGCACGACAGCCGTGACCGCAGTACGCGAAAAGCCATGCGCATCCTGCAACGGGCTGCGCCGGATGCGACGCTGGCGTACCAGCATCTCTACTTCCCGGCGGGCGGCAGCGACACGGCCCCTGCCACGAGCTCGTCCTCGCCCGTGCCTGCCACGCCGGCACGCGACATCGGGATGATCGACGGCGGGATCGACCCCGCCGATCCCGCGCTGGCACACGCGCGCGTCGAAACGCATGGCTGCAGCACGCCGACCGCCTCGCGACATGGCACGGCCGTCGCCGTTCGTCTCGTCGCCGGCGACACGGACACCTTGCATGCCGCTGACCTGTGGTGCGGTGACGAGGTCGGCGGCGCCACCGCCGGGTTGGTGGATGCTCTTGCATGGATGGATCGCGAACAGGTGGCGGTGATCAATATCAGCCTGGTCGGCCCCGACAACCCGGTGCTCGCGCGCGCGGTGCAGGCGATGATCGCGCGCGGCCACGTGCTGGTCGCTGCGGCCGGCAACGACGGCCCCGCTGCACCGCCCTTGTTCCCGGCGGCCTACCCCGCCGTGATCGGCGTCGGCGCCGTCGATGCGGACGGTCGCGTGCTGCCCGAGTCCGCCAGCGGCAAGCAGGTAGCCTTCTGCGCGCCGGGCGTGGTCGGCAGCGGCCGCGGCATGCTGCGCGGTACGTCGTTCGCGGCACCCATCGTGGCGCGCAAGGCTGCCCACGCGCTGAATGCTCCTCGGCCCGGCGCGGCGGCCCAGGTATTGCAGAACCTGATCGGCGAAGCCCGCGCTCCCGATGCCCATGACAGCGGCTCGCGTTGCGGCCACGGCCTGCTCCTGCCCTGAAACTGAACACGAAACAACCACAGCCGCGCGACATGGAAGGATGCTCCGCCGGCACTCGTAGTGGTCTCTGGAAGCCGCGGATTCGCCGCCGGCAGGAGGCTCCACCATGCGCAACACGACCTTCAGCAAGAAGACCCTCGGCGTCGCCCTGTGCACCGGCGCACTTGCCCTGGCCTCGATGACCAACGCCTATGCCCAGCATCTGGGCGGCGGCCTCGTCGGCGGTGCGACCGGTCAACTCCACGGAGCGATGGGAAGCGGCCAGTTCGGCGGCTCCGCGCAAGGCGCAGGCAACCTCGGCATGCCAGGCATCAATCCGAGCACGGCTGAGCTGCGTGCCGAGCACCTGCGTCAGCACGCCGCGTCGACCGCCACGCATGCCGTGACGCAGACCGCCAGCCGGTCGAGCGGCCAGGCGGCCGCCAACGGCTCCGGCCAACTCGCCGGCGCCACTGGCGCGAGTGCGGGTCAGGCTACATTGAACGGCGTGGCCGGGTTGGGGGCATCCGCCTCCGGGAGCATCGATGGCTCCGCTGCGGGCAAGGACGCAGGCGCGGCTGCGAACCAGGCACGTTCGGCTGCTTCGACGGCCAATCAGGACGCCATGAGCACCGTGGATCGCGCGCGGACTGCAGCCGGCAATGCGCGCACGGAAGCCGAGGGTGCCGCCCAGTCGGGCATCGGCTCGGCCCGGCAGGCCGCTGCCAACGGCATGTCCTCGGTCCATGCGCTGGGCACGCAGGCTGCCGGCGCCGTCGGCAACACGACGGCCAGTACGTCGGCCACGGGTAACGTCAGCGGCAATACCCGCGCCAACACCCGTTCCGGCTTCGGCGCGAACGGCACGACTGGCGCCAGTGGGCAGGCCAGCGCCAACGGTTCGCTCGGCGGCGGCATCTCCGCCTCGGCACAGGCCAGCGGCAACGCGCAGGCCGGCGCCCAGGGGCATTGAGCCTCCGCTGCTGACAAAACGAAGAAGGCCCCGCCTGCGGGGCCTTCTTCGTTGGACGGAACAGCCAGCGCCACATCGTGCTGTCGATCAGGGCGACTGCCGGCGTCAGCAGTCTTGATGCGATCAGCTTCCGATACCTTCCGTCCGGCGCGGCAGGCGCCAGCCCGGGCGCACGAAATGACAGGTGTAGCCGGTGGGGTAATGCTGCAGATAGTCCTGATGCTCCGGCTCGGCCATCCAGAAATCGCCAAGCGGCTGGACCTCGGTGACCACGCGATCCGGCCACAGGCCGGAGACATTCACGTCGGCAATCGTGTCCTCGGCGACGCGCTTCTGCGTCTCGTCGGCATACAGGATCATCGACCGATACGAGCTGCCGCGATCGTTGCCCTGCCGGTTCGGCGTGCTCGGATCGTGGATCTGGAAGAAAAATTCCAGCAGCTCGCGGTAACCGATACGCGCGGGATCGAACACGATCTCCACCGCCTCGGCATGCGTGCCGTGGTGACGGTAGGTGGCGTTGGGCACGTCGCCGCCGGCATAACCCGTGCGGGTGGACAGTACGCCCGGCTGTTTGCGCAGCAGTTCCTGCACGCCCCAGAAGCATCCTCCGGCGAGTACGGCGCGTTCGGTGGCCATCATTCGCCCTCCACCTGGTCCAGCCAAGCGCCGTAGCCCTCGGCTTCCATGTCGGCGCGCGCGACGAAACGCAACGAGGCGGAATTGATGCAGTAACGCAAACCGCCACGCTCGACAGGGCCATCCGGAAAGACATGCCCCAGATGGCTGTCGCCCCGCGACGAGCGCACCTCGGTGCGAGCCATACCGTGCGAGGTATCGTGCAATTCGCGGACGCTCGCCGGCTCCAGCGGTTTGGTGAAACTGGGCCAGCCGCAATGCGATTCAAACTTGTCGGTGGAAGCAAACAACGGCTCGCCCGACACCACATCCACATAGATGCCTGCTGCGGTGTGGTGCAGGTATTCGCCCGTACCGGGATACTCGGTGGCGTTCTCCTGCGTGACGCGATATTGCTCGGGCGTCAGGCGCGCCAGGGCATCAGGTGTCTTGCGATACACGGACATGGCAAGTCTCCACTCGGGATCGACGCAAACCAAAATGGGGGCGCGTGGAGCCGATCCAAGCGAGTGTACCCAAGCAAAAGCCCCGCAAGGCGGGGCTTTTGCTTCACACCTTGCACGCATCGATCAAGCGAACGGATCGTCCAGCACGATGGTGTCGTCACGGTCGGCGCCGGTGGCGACGATGGAGAGCTTGCAGCCGGAAAGTTCCTCCACCGAACGCAGGTAGGCACGAGCGGCGGGCGGCAACTTGTCCCACTCGCGGATACCGGCGGTGGACTCTTCCCAACCCGGGAACTCCAGGTACACCGGCTTGCACTCATCCCAGCCATCCGCATCGAGCGGAGCCAGTTCGCGACGCTTGCCGCGGTATTCGTAAGCAATGCAGACCTTGATGGTTTCCAGGCCATCGAGCACGTCGAGCTTGGTGATGGCAAGGCCGTTGATGCCGTTGATCTTCACCGCTCGCTTGAGCGCGACGAGGTCGATCCAGCCACAGCGACGCGGACGGCCGGTGCTGGCGCCATATTCGTTGCCGACCTTGCGCAGGCGCTCGCCCATCTCGTCATGCAGCTCGGTCGGGAACGGGCCACCGCCCACGCGCGTGGCGTAGGCCTTGCAGATGCCCAGCACGTAGTCGATGTCGCCCGCGCCCACTCCGGTGCCGGCGAGTGCGCCGCCCACGGTGGTGTTGGACGAGGTGACGTAGGGATAGGTGCCGTGGTCGATGTCGAGCAGCGCGCCCTGCGCACCTTCGTACAGGATATGGCCACCTTCCTTGCGCACGTCGTGCAGGATGGTGGCGACGTCGTCGACCATCGGGCGGATGAATTCGCCATAGGCCAGCGCGTCGTCCAGCACGGTCTGGTAATCGACCGGCTCGGCCTTCAGCCACTGGGTGAGGATGAAGTTGTGGTACTCCACCGCCGCCTTGATCTTCTCCGGCAGTTCGTGCGGATACATCAGGTCGGCCACGCGCACGCTGCGGCGTGCCACCTTGTCTTCGTAGGCCGGGCCGATGCCGCGGCCGGTGGTACCGATGGCGCTCTTGCCTGCGGCGGCTTCGCGCGCCTTATCGACGGCAATGTGGTACGGCATGATCAGCGGGGTCGCCGGGCTGATCTTGAGGCGCGAGCGCACTTCCACGCCCTGCGCTTCCAGCTCCTCGATCTCTTGCTTGAGCGCCTGTGGCGACAGCACCACGCCATTGCCGATCAGGCACAGCGCGTCATCGCGCAGGATGCCCGACGGGATCAGGTGCAGCACGGTCTTCTTGCCCTTGATGACCAGGGTATGGCCAGCGTTGTGGCCGCCCTGAAAGCGCGCCACCGCGCCTACCCGTTCGGTCAACAGGTCGACGATCTTGCCCTTGCCTTCGTCGCCCCACTGCGCGCCGAGGATTACGACTGACTTGCCCATGGTGTTCTCACTCAATTTGCAAAGTTGAAATAGCTCGCCGATGGCCGCGATGGCGTCAATGCTTGGCCGCGTCGGGGTTGCCGAAGTAATGCAGGAATTCGGAATCGGGCTTCAGGATCAGCACGCTGTTGCCGTCCTTGAACGCCTTCGTATAGGCGGCGAGGCTGCGGTAGAACGCGAAGAATTCGGGATCCTGGTTGTACGACTGCGCATAAATCGCCGCGGCCTCGGCATCGCCTTCGCCACGCACCTTGGCGGCATCGCGCTCGGCGTCGGCGCGCAGCACCTTGCCCTGGCGATCGGCGTCGGCATTGATCTTCTCCGCCGCTTCCTGGCCGGTGTAGCGCAACTCGTTGGCGAGCTGCAGGCGTTCAGCCTTCATCCGCTTGTACACCGACTCACTCACTTCGTCCGGCAGGTCGATGCGCTTGATGCGCACGTCGACCACGGCAATGCCGAGGTTCTTGCGCGCCGAGGCATCGGTCTGCTGGCGCACGCGCTCAGTGATGTCCTTGCGGCCGCCGGAGATCAGCTCCTGCAAGGTGCGCGCGTTGAACTCGAAGCGCAGCGCATCCTTGACGACAGGGGTGAGTCGCTGCGTAGCCTGCAACTGGTCGCCACCGGTGGCGCGGTAGTAGAGCGCATTGTCGGCGATGCGCCACTTCACGTAGAAATCGACATTGACGCTTTTCTTCTCGGAAGTGAAATAGCGCTCCGGCTGCGCATCCAGCGACAGGATGCGCTTGTCGAAGTGCAGCACCTGCTGGATCACCGGCAGCTTGACGTGCAGGCCGGGCTGGTAGTCGGCGTGCACGATGCGGCCGAACTGCAGCAGCAACGCGCTCTGCCCTTCGTCGACCACGAACACGCTGTTGAAACCGAGCAACGCCAGCAGGGCGACGACGAGGATCGCAACGACGCTCTTCATGGCTGGGCTCCCTTGTCCGAGACGGCATCGCTGGCGGAGGCCGCCGCTGCGGGTGCCGCTACCGCGGCGGCCTTGCCGCCGTCGTCCGAAGCGGCGTGCGCACGATGGGTGGCCGGCAGGTTGATGATGTTGCGACCGCCGGAGCCATCGACCACCTTGGTGTTGTCGGCCGCCACCTCTTCCATCGTCTCCAGCCACAGGCGCTTGCGCGTCACTGCAGGTGCGGCCTTGTATTCCTTGAGCAGCAGGTCGAAACGCGCGGTATCGCCCTGCGCGCGTGCGATGCGCTCGGCCTTGTAGCCTTCGGCCTCCTGGGCGATGCGCGCCGCGTCGCCGCGCGCCACCGGCACCACCTTGTTGGCGTAGGCCAGCGCTGCGTTCTCGATGCTCTGCTTGTCTTCGCGTGCGTTGTTCACGTCATCAAAGGCATCTTTCACCTCGGCCGGCGGCGCCACGTTCTGGAAGCTCACCTCGGTGACGCGCAGGCCGCTGTTGTAGCCGTCCAGCGTCTTCTGCAGCGCCTGTTGCGCCTCGGTCACCAGGGTCGAACCATCGGCGGAGAGGACCTGGTCCATGTCGCTGCCGCCGACCACCGAGCGCACCGCAGCCTCGGCGGCCGCGCTCACGCTGCCGTCCGGGTCGCTCACCGAGAACAGGTACTTGTACGCATCGTCCACCTGGTACTGCACGGTGAAATCGATGGTGATGATGTTCTCGTCGCGGGTGAGCATGGAAACGCGGTCGTTGACCGAACGGATGCCCGTGGCCTCGACCTTGTCCACTGTCTCGACGGGACTGGGCAGCTTGAGGTGGAAGCCCGGCGGCAGCGTTCGCGAGTATTCGCCGAAACGCAGCACCACGCCGACCTGGCGCGCGTCGATGATGGTGTAGCTGCTCATCAGCAGGAACACTGCGGCAATCACGACGATCGCGATGAGGATGCCGCCGGGGCCGCGACCCAGCTTGCCGAAATGCTTGCCGAAGTTCTTCAGCCACCGGTTCGGCGAAAGGCCGGCATCGTTGGGACGCTGCCGGTTCCAAGGGTCGCGTTGCCCGCCGCCGGGTTCATTCCAAGCCATTGTCAGTCTCCTGGGGGGCGCTTGGGAGGCCGGCAAGCTGCACCGGAACGCATCGTGGGTAAAGGAAATCGCATGAGGCGTAAAGGGATTGCCGTCGATGTGGCGACCAGACTTTTTCGGTCGCACAAACGGCTGGCATTCTAGCAGAGCCGCGCGAAATCAGGATGTCGCGCTACCCAGCAAGCCGCGCAGCAGCTCGTTTTCCGCCGTGCTGCCACCGTTGAGCGGCGCGATCACGCTGCGTGGGGCGTCGATGCGCAGACACCAGCCATGCTCGTCCACCTGTTCGCCGGCGATCGCGCCGATGGCCTTGAGCCGCGCGTGCAGCCGCCCTGCCGTCAGCGGCAGGCGCAACTCGGACTGCACC
Organism: Rhodanobacter sp. 7MK24; assembly: GCF_014842995.1. Taxonomy (GTDB): domain Bacteria; phylum Pseudomonadota; class Gammaproteobacteria; order Xanthomonadales; family Rhodanobacteraceae; genus Rhodanobacter_A. The sequence continues at coordinate 11,409 of NZ_JACYXL010000014.1, read as the reverse complement.
CGTTCGCCACCGAGCAGCTCGCCCAGCGCCTGGCGCAACAGTTCGATGCCTGCGCCAGTGGCGGCAGACAGCCATACAGCCTGCGGCTTGCCGGAAGCATCGCGATCGATGCGGGGCTCCATGGCCTTCTCGCGGGCCATCGCATCCGAAGCCGCCCCTTCCTGAGGAGTGGCGGTACTGGCACCGTCGTCCCCTCCCATCAAATCGATCTTGTTGAAGACGCGCAACTGCGGCACCTCGCCCGCGCCGATTTCCTCCAGCACCTGGTCGACCACGCGACGCAGCGCTTCGCGCTCCTCGTCGGCGGCGTCACTGACGTGCAGCAACAGATCGGCATCGCGCGCCTCGGCCAAGGTGCCGCGGAACGCGGCGACCAGGTCATGCGGCAATTCGCGGACAAAGCCTACGGTGTCGGCGATCACTGCCGGGCCACAGGTCAGCTCGTCAAGCCGGCGCACGGTGGGATCGAGTGTGGCGAACAACTGGTCGGCGGCATACACCCCGCCAGCGGTGAGCGCGTTGAAGAGGGTGGACTTGCCGGCGTTGGTGTAGCCCACCAGCGCCACCCGCGGCACCGTGTTGCGCAAACGCGCGCGGCGCTGCTGGCCGCGCTGGGTCTGCACTTTTTCGAGGCGCTTGGTGAGCTGCTTCACCCGTTCGGCGAGCAGGCGACGGTCGGTTTCCAACTGGGTCTCGCCGGGACCGCGGTTGCCGATCGCACCGCCGCGCTGGGCATCCAGATGCGTCCAGCCGCGCACCAGCCGGGTGGCAACGTGTTTGAGCTGGGCCAGCTCGACCTCCAGCTTGCCCTCGTGCGAGCGCGCACGCTGGGCAAAGATGTCGAGGATCAGGCCGGCACGGTCGACCACGCGCGCACTGAGATGTTTTTCGAGGTTGCGCTCCTGCACCGGGCTGAGCAGGTGGTCGACCAGCACGAGGTCGGCACCCAGCGCGCGCACCATCTCGGCCACTTCGTCGGCCTTGCCGCTGCCGACGTAGAAACGCGGATTGGGCGCTTCGACACGCGCGGAGACACTGCCCAGTACCTCGGCGCCGGCCGACCTGGCCAGTTCCGCGAACTCGTCCGCGCGGCGTTCGGCATCGCCGCCGCCACGCGCGTGCGGCAGCACGAGTACGGCGCGTTCGCCTTTCTTCTGACGATCAAACACGTGGGATGGTGGCCTTTGCGATTGGGCGGAGTCGGGACGACCCCACCTTCATATGGGCCAGCCGGCCGTCAATCAAGCATCCGTGGCGTCGCCCGCGGGAGCGGCATCGACATGCGCCTCGTGGCCTTCATGGCCGGTGCCGATGCGCACATTGCGGCTGGGCACCACGGTGGAGATGGCATGCTTGTACACCATCTGGCTGACCTGGTTGCGCAGCAGCACCACGAACTGGTCGAAGGACTCGACGGTGCCCTGCAGCTTGATGCCGTTCACCAGATAAATGGCCACCGGCACGCGCTCGCGACGCAAGGCGTTGAGAAAAGGATCCTGCAGCGATTGTCCCTTGGACATTTCTTGTTCTCCCCTAAGCGGCACCCGAACCGGGGAAAAAACGCCAAAGGCGCCCCGGTTCAACGGAATCGATGTTAACCGGGTTCAAGGGCTTGAAGGAAGGGGGTTTTCCGGGTCGCGGCGCACGGAATGGCCACCGCTTCAGTGCGCTGTCCCGAGAAACAGGCGCGCCGCTTCGGTAGCCTGCACGAGTGGCGGCGCAAGCTCCGGATCGAACACGCGCGCATCCAGCTCGGAGCGCAGCCAGGTGATCTGCCGCTTGGCCAACTGGCGGGTGGCGAAGATGGCGCGATCGCGGAAGTCGACGGCATTGCCTTGGCCGGCCAGATATTCCCAGCCCTGCCGGTAGCCCACCGCACGGATCGCGGGCAGGTCGGCATGCAGGTCGCCGCGTTCGCGCAGAACGCGCACCTCGTCGAGAAAGCCGTCGGCAAGCATGGCATCGAAGCGCCGCGCGATGCGCGCATGCAGCGGCCGACGATCCGTCGGCAACAGTGCCAGCTTGAGTACGCGCCAGGGAAACACCTCGCCGTGACCGCCACGCTGCAATTCGGACAACGGCCGTCCGCTCAACTCGATCACTTCAAGAGCGCGCTGCAGACGCTGGGCATCGTTGGGGCCGATGCGCGCTGCGGCGGCAGGATCGAGCCGCTCCAGTCGCGCATGCATGGCCGGCCAACCGATACGCGCGGCTTCGTCCGTCAAGCGCGCACGGATCACCGGATCGGCTTCGGGCAATTCGGAAAGTCCGTGCTGCAAGGCCCGGAAATACAGCCCGGTGCCCCCCACCAACAGCGGCACCCTGCCCCGTGCCGTGATTTCGCGCATGACCGCCAGCGCGTCGTCGCGAAATTCCGCCGCCGAATAAGGCTGGGCCGGATCGCGGATGTCGATCAGGGCATGCGGATAACGCGCCAGCGTGGCCGCATCCGGCTTGGCCGCACCGATGTCGAGGCCGCGATACACCAGCGCCGAATCCACGCTGACCAGCCCCAGCGGAAAGCGATCCGCCAGCTCACAGGCAAGCGCGGTCTTGCCAGAGGCCGTAGGGCCCATCAGGAAGACCGCGAGGGGACGTGCGTCGAGGCTCATGCGTGGCGATGCGGCAAAAGATGCGCAAGCGTAGCCGAACGCACCTGCGCAAAACTTCATCAATGCGAGGCAAGTGTCTGTCGCAGCAGCGCGAACCGGAGTTGTCCACATACTTGTCCCGCGCGTATCCACATCCGCTGTGGATAGAACCGCAGCTCGCAGGTAATCGGCATATCGACTCGCGCGTTTGCCTCTGCATGCCCAAGCCCAATGCCCTCACATCCGCACTCCTCGCCGTTGCCCTGCTTGCCGCAAGCACCTGGGCCATCTCGCAGCAGGCCACCGCGTTGCCCGACTTCAATGGCCTGTGGCGCCTCAGCGACCAGGGCAGCGACGGCCCGGACCAGGTCACTGCCATGCTGCGCAGCGAATTGCGGCGCGAACAATCGCCTACCGTGGCGCCGGCCAGCGCATCGTCCAGCGCCAGCACATCCCAGCCGAGCAGCCACGGGGGCCATGGTGGCGGCCGTGGAGGCATGGGCGGCGGCGGCATGGGCGGCGGCCACATGGGTGGTGGCCACGGTCGCGGCGGCAACAAGACGGACAGCACGTCATCGAGCAATTCGTCCGACGATGCCGACCTGCTCAAGCTGCCGCCCACGCTGGCCAACGACTCCGTGCTGATCGTCCAGCAGGATGCCAATGCTCTGCAGGCACGGCTGGAGAATGGCGAACAATTGGCCATGCCGCTGAACGGCCATGATCAGCACACGCTCGACGGCAATGCGATCGCCCACCGGCTGGACGCCGGCCAAGACCTGCAGTTCACCCTGCAATTCAACGACGGCAGTCATCTCGACGAAATCTGGTCGCGTTCCGCCGACGGCCACACGCTGCAAGTCACCGAACAATGGCAACCCGGCTTCCTGCAGCGGCCGGTGGTGTTCCATCGCAACTACGTGCGCGTCGACCAGTAACCGGCCTGTGGGCGGCGATGCCGGCCATGGATTTATAATCGTGGTCTTCCCCGCCCGTTCGGGCCAGCCATTGGATTCCCCATGCCGCAGACGATGAAAGCCCTGGTCAAGCGCCACGCCGAGAAAGGCATCTGGATGGAAGAGGTGCCGGTGCCCGAGGTCGGCCCCAACGAAGTGCTGATCAAGCTGGAAAAAACCGCGATCTGCGGCACCGACCTGCACATCTACAAATGGGATGAGTGGAGCCAGCGCGTCATCAAGCCCGGCCTCACCATCGGTCACGAGTTCGTCGGCCGCATCGTGGAAATCGGTCCCGGCGTCACCGGCTACAAGGTGGGCGACCGTGTCTCGGCCGAGGGACACATCGTGTGCGGCCACTGCCGCAACTGCCGCGCAGGCCGCCAGCACTTGTGCCCGAACACCATCGGCATCGGCGTGAACCGCAACGGCGCGTTCGCCGAATACATGACTATGCCGGCCTCAAACCTGTGGCCGATCCCGGACCAGATCCCGTCCGAGCTGGCCGCGTTCTTCGACCCCTACGGCAACGCCGCGCACTGCGCGCTGGAATTCGACCTGATCGGCGAGGACGTGCTGATCACCGGCGCCGGCCCGATCGGCATCATCGCCGCCGGCATCGCCAAGCACGTGGGCGCGCGCAACGTGGTGGTCACCGACGTCAACGACTACCGCCTGAAGCTGGCAGCGGACATGGGCGCCACCCGCGTGGTGAACGTGGCCAACACCTCGCTGAAGGACGTGATGAAGGATCTGCACATGGAAGGCTTCGACGTGGGCCTGGAAATGAGCGGCAACCCGCGCGCCTTCAACGACATGCTCGACTGCATGTACCACGGCGGCAAAGTCGCCCTGCTCGGCATCCTGCCCAAGGGCGCCGGCATCGATTGGGACAGGGTGATCTTCAAGGGCCTCACCCTGCAGGGCATCTACGGCCGCAGGATGTATGAGACCTGGTACAAGATGACCCAGATGGTGCTCACCGGCTTCCCGCTGCAGAAGGTGCTGACCCACCAGATCCACATTGACGATTTCCAGAAGGGCTTCGACTTGATGGATGCCGGCACCTGCGGCAAGGTCGTTTGTTCCTGGAACTGATGCATTGACGCAAGCGAAACGGGCCGGCTCCTGAAGCCGGCCCGTTTTTCATGGTTGTCATTTGGCGGAAGGTGTCCCGGTCGCCGTCGACGGAATTCCCGCCGTGAGCTTGAACGTGCACCAGGCGCCAGCACCGCCGACGCCAGCGGTCATGTTGCCCGTCACCTTCTCGCACGGACCGTTGATGCGGTCGCCGCGCATTTTCCAGTAGCCGCGCATGACCGGGCCGACGGAGGCCAAGGTGAAATAGACGCTGGAGCTGCCGTCGGCCCGCGGCTCCGCGTGCAAGGTCACATCCATGTAAACCTGCGCCGTGACACGCTTGCCGTTGACGCGTGCGGGTGACCTGGTCCAGTCCTGCACGCTGCTCCAGAGCAACCGGTTCACCTGCGTGGGCAGGCGCTGCGCATGCTGGATGTCGCGAACCTGCCCCTTGTTGGTCACGATCACCAGCAGGGGAATATTCGTGACCGCGCCGGACTGCGCCTGGGTGGCGCCACTGGCTGCCGATTGGGGAAGGCTTGCCGGCGAAGCATCGTGGGCGGCGACACTCGCTCCGAACAACATCGACACGGCAAGACCAAGCAATACACCATTTGCACGTTTCATGGCTTCGCTCCTGCAAATGCCGCGTTGTCGTGGCTATCCGGACTTCTACTCCCGGGGATTGAAGCGGTCAATTGGTGCATGTCCTTGCGTTTGGCGTGGGTTTCCACTCCCTGCAACAGACCATGCAGGCCGCAGCGAAGCGCGAAGGAGGTGGGCCACGCCGCCGATTTTCCTTTCACGTAAACTTTCACGGTCGACGCGCAACGGGATACCGCGATCATGAACGATCCTCGCCCAGCAGCTTCCCCTCTGGCGATGGCGCGCGACCGCGCCGAGCGGCTGTATCGCTCGCGGCGCACGCGCAAGACCGCACTGGTGATTGGCATCGTGCTGGTCGTGTTCGGCCTGCTCGGTTTCCTGGTCGCGCCGCCGATCATCAAGAGCCAGCTGCAGACCCGGCTCACCGCCCTGCTCGACCGCCCGGTCAGTGTGGACGCGGTGCACCTGGATCCGTTCACCCTGCGGCTGGAACTGGACAAGCTGCACATCGGCGACCGCGACGGTCATTCGCCGTTCGTGGACATCGACCGCGCCGTGGTCAATGCCTCGTGGACTTCGCTGTTCCGCCTGGCGCCGATCCTCGACGAACTCTCGCTGCAGCATCCGCAGCTGCACATCGCGCGTACCGCGCCGCAGCAGTTCAACTTCTCCGACCTGATCGCCAAGTTCTCCGGCGGGCCGCCGAAGCCGGACAACCAACCCGCGCGCTTCGCGCTGTCCAACATCAGCGTGACCGACGGCGACATCACGTTCGCCGACGCGGTGTCCAACGCCACGCACCGCATCGACCACCTGCAGGTCGGCATCCCTTTCATCGCCAACCTGCCGCGCGACACCGACGTGTTCGTGCAGCCGCTGCTGGCTATGAACGTGGACGGCAGCCCGCTGCGCATCGCCGGCCAGACCAAGCCGTTCGCGGACAGCCTCGAGTCGGACATCAATTTCTCGCTGGATCACCTCGACCTGCCGCGCTACCTCGGCTACGTGCCGGCGAAGCTGCCGGTGGCGATACCCAGCGGCCAGTTGTCCGGCAAGCTCGATCTGCAGTTCGTGCAGGCAAAGTCCGGCCCGCAGATTCGTCTTGGCGGCCAATTGCAACTCGACGACTTCGCACTGGCCACGCCCGACAACGCACCGCTGCTTGAACTGGCCCACGCCGACGCCGCGCTGGCCGACGTGGAGCCCCTGTTGTCGCGCTACCGTCTCGGCGCCATGTTGCTCAATGGCCTCAGCCTGCACTACACCCGCACGGCCGGCGGCCACAGCAATTTCGATGCGCTGACCGGCGGCGACTCCGCGAAGCCCGCTGCACCGGCCAAGGCCGCCACGCCTGCCACCGAAGTGGGCATCGCCGCGCTGACCCTGCAAGGCGGCCGTTTCGAATACACCGACGCCAGCGGTCACAAGCCCGCCACGCTGGCGCTGGAAAACATCCACGGCACGCTGCGCGGCCTGTCCACGATCGCCGCACCACCGGCTGCGCTCGATATCGCCACCACGCTGAACGGCGGCAACCTCGCGTTGAGCGGCAAGCTCGACGTGGCGAACAGCCGCTACGACGGCAAGCTGGGCCTGAAAGGAGTGGGCCTGCCGCCGTTGTTGCCGCTGGCGCCACCGATGCTCAATGCCGAACTGGCCAAGGGCACGCTGGCTGCGGATGGCCGGTTGCTCGCGGACTGGGGCAAGAATTTCAACCTCACGCTGCGAACCACCACTGCAACGATCAACGACCTCGCCCTGCAGCAGGGCAAGCGCACGCCGCTCGCATGGCAATCGCTGGAAGCCGGCATCACGCAGCTCGATCTCGCCAGCAGCACAGCGCAACTCGATCACGTAACCCTGCACGGCCTGCAGGTCGAGGCGCGGCGCCTGCAGAACGGCAACATCGACCTGACCGACCTGATGAAGTCCGAGCCGACGCATGGCTCGCACAAACCATCGCCACCCTCGCCCAGCTGGCACTGGAGCATCGCCCACGTCGGCATCGACGGCACGCTGGCGCTCACTGATCCGCGCATTGCCGGCAAGAACAACCGCACCGCGCTCAAGCTGGCACACGCCAACTTCGATGATCTTTCCAGCGACATGCGCAAGCCGTTGAAGCTGGCACTGGAAGGTGGCATCGGCCGCGGCAGCCTGCGCGTGGACGGCACGCTGCGCCCGCAACCGCTGGATGCCAACCTGCGCGTACGCACCACGCGGCTAGACATCGCCCCGCTGCAATCGCTGGCCACGGTGCCGCTCAACGTGACACTCACCAGCGCCACGCTCAGCGCGGATGGTCGCTTGCGTTACCGCGACCACCAGCCACAGGCGCTGATGGACTGGCGCGGCGGCGTCACACTGGGCAACGTGCGCGTGCAGGACAAGCTCACCGGCGACGACTTCCTGCGCTGGAACTCCTTGGACGCCAGCGGCCTGACGGTGCACATGGGCGAAGACGTGCCGCATGTGTCGGTAGCCGGTCTGGCATTGGACGATTTCTATGCCCGCGTCATCATCAATACGAATGGCCGCACCAATATGCAGGACGTGGTAGCCAACCCGGCCGCCGCTCCCGTCTCGGTGACCCAGACACGGCAGAACCCCGCGGCACCCGCGGCGAAACCACAGGTTGCCGCTACCACAGCCTCGCCTCCCCCCGCCGGCACCGCCGCGGCACCCGCCGCCGACATCCAGATCGGCGGCATCACGCTGGCACGCGGCCACCTCAACTACACCGACAACTTCATCAAGCCGAACTACACGGCCAACATCACCGACCTAGCCGGCAAGGTTGGCGCGTTCGGCACTGCGGGCGGCCCGCCCGCCGACATGGACCTGCAGGGCCAGCTCGACGATAACGCGCCGGTAAACATCACCGGCACGATCAACCCGCTGGCACCGACGGCATCCCTCGACGTGAAGGGCAAGGCCGATGGCGTGGAGCTCACCCACCTGTCGCCGTACTCGGGCAAGTACACCGGCTATCCGATCACCAAGGGCCGGCTGACGATGGACGTGCACTACCAGCTCGACAACGGCAAGCTCAACGCCGACAACCATATCTTCATTACCCAGCTCACCTTCGGCGACGCCATCCAGGGCCCCAGCATCAGCCACCTGCCGGTGAAGCTGGCGGTGGCGCTGCTGAAGGATGCCGACGGCAACATCGACGTGGACGTGCCGGTATCCGGCTCGCTGGACGACCCGCAGTTCAGCGTGGGCGGACTGATCTGGCATGCCTTCGTCAACCTGATCGGCCGTGCGGTGACCTCCCCGTTCCGGCTGATCGCCTCGGCCATGGGTGGCGGCGGCAAGCAGCAGGATCTGGGCTATGTGGAATTCGCCCCCGGCTCGGCCGTGCTGGACGCCAAGGCGCAGGAAAAGCTGGACCAGATTGTGAAGATCCTCCAGCAGAAAACCGCTCTGAAGCTGGACGTCACTGGCCGTGTCGATCCGAAGTTCGACGAAAGCGGCCTGCGCAAGGTGATGGTGGACGACCTGGTGCAACAGGAGGCTGGCGAAGGCGCCGACCTTGCCAAGCTCACACCGGACCAGTACGACAAATACCTGAAGAAGGCCTACAAGCACGCCAAGTTCCCCAAGCCGCGCGACGCCATCGGCCTCACCAAATCGCAGCCCTCGGACGTGATGCGCAAGTTGCTGGAAACCAACATGCCGGTGGACGAAGACGCGCTGCGCCACCTTGCCGAACGCAGGGCCGATGCGGTGCGCGCCGCGTTGCGCGGCAAGCTCGCCGACAATCGCGTGTTCGTGCTGGCGCCAAAGGTCGATGCCAAGGGCATCGATGACGCGGGCAAGACCACGCGCGTCGACTTCGGCCTGCACTGAAAACGAGAGGCCTCCGTCACGGGGAAAATCGCCGGATGTGGTCTCTGCATCACATCCGCATCGGCCACGCGTACGGCCGCCATGGATGGCGCTCGCAAAAAGGCCGACAATAGGCGCTTTCCCCATGAGCGGAACTCCACCATGAGCTACCCCGGCCAAGCGCGCTACGCCAGCGAACTGAAATCCATCCGCGAGCAGGGCCTGTTCAAGGCCGAGCGCGTGATCGTCTCGCCGCAGTCCGCGGAAATCGAGCTGGAAGGCGGCCGCAAGGTGCTGAATTTCTGCGCCAACAATTACCTCGGCCTGGCCGACCATCCCGACGTGATCCAGGCCGCGAAGGATGCATTGGACACGCACGGCTTCGGTATGGCCAGCGTGCGCTTCATCTGCGGCACGCAGGACCTGCACAAGCAATTGGAAAGGCAGATCGCCGGCTTCTTCGGTACCGAGGACACCATCCTCTACGCCGCCTGCTTCGACGCCAACGGCGGCCTGTACGAGCCGCTGCTGGGCGAGGAAGACGCGGTGATCTCCGACGCGCTCAACCACGCCTCGATCATCGACGGCATCCGCCTGTGCAAGGCCAAGCGCTTCCGCTATGCCAACAGCGACATGGCCGACCTGGAGAAGCAGTTGCAGGCCGCCGACGCAGCCGGTGCGCGCACCAAGCTGATCTCCACCGACGGCGCATTCTCGATGGACGGCTTCATCGCCAAGCTTGACCAGATCACCGCGCTGGCCGCGAAGTACAACGCCTTGGTACACATCGACGAATGCCACTGCACCGGCTTTCTCGGCGAAACCGGCCGTGGCTCGGCCGAAGTCAACGGCGTGATGGACAAGATCGACCTCTTCACCGGCACGCTGGGCAAGGCGCTGGGCGGTGCACTGGGCGGCTTCACTACCGGCCGCGCCGAAATGATCGAGATGCTGCGCCAACGCTCGCGGCCGTACCTGTTCTCCAACTCGCTGCCGCCGCATGTGGTGGCCGCGGCGATCAAGGTATTCGACATGCTTGCCTCCGCGGGGGATCTGCGCGCCAAGGTGCAGGAAAACACCCGCTACTTCCGCGAGCAGATGACCAAGACCGGCTTCGACATCAAGCCTGGCGTGCATCCCATCGTGCCCGTGATGATCTACGACGCACCCAAGGCACAGGCGATGGCCACAGCCCTGCTAGACGAAGGCATCTACGTCACTGGCTTCTTTTACCCAGTGGTGCCCCAAGGGCAGGCCCGCATACGCACGCAGATGAGCGCGGCGCATACGCGCGAACACCTGGATCGCGCCATCGCGGCATTCACCAAGGTGGGTAAACAGCTTGGCGTGATCTGATGCTCAACGCGTCTTGAGTGCCACCACTTCGGCGGCACTCAAGTGGCGCCATTGCCCCTTGGCAAGCTCGCCAAGCTGCAGGGGCCCGATGGCAACGCGCACCAACCGCAGCACCTCGAAGCCCAGCGCCGCCAGCAGGCGGCGGATGTGCCGATTGCGGCCTTCGTCCAACAGCACTTCCAGCCAGGCGTTCTTCTCGCCCGCACGCAGCAACGCGACCCTGCGCGCCTTGAGCAAATCCGCACCATCGCGAACACCGGCAAGCATCGCCGCAAGGGTATCGGCATCCGGCTGCCCCGCCACTTGCACGTGGTAGGTCTTGTCGAGATGCGTACTCGGTTCGGTGATGCCGGCCGCCCATACGCTGTCATTGCTGAGCAGCAGCAGGCCTTCGCTGGCCCTGTCCAGCCGGCCGACCGGCCCGCACCATGGCAAACCGGCGTCACGCAACAGGTCATATACGGTATCGCGACCGCGTTCGTCCGCTGCGCTCACCACGATGCCGCGCGGCTTGTTGAGGGCGAGATAGACGCGCTGGGTCGCCACCACGGTTACGCCATCCAGACTGATCTTCTGCCGGCCAGCATCTACCGGATGCTCGGGATCGTGCACCAGGTGGCCATCCACGCCAACACGCCCTGCCCGCACCGCCACCTCGGCCTGGCTGCGCGAACACACACCCAGCTTGCTCAGTGCGCGGGCAACACCGTGTCGTTTGCCGCCTGGCGGTTCGGATTGTCGTACACGAGTCATCGGCAAGCTCAAATGGCGTCGGAACACCCCATTGCAATCATCCATGATCACGAGAACCAAACGGGCGGTCATCCGTGGCCGCAGTACCCACAAAAAAAGCCCGGCATGCGCCGGGCTTTTTCGTGACACTGCAACAAGTCCGATTACTGCTGGACCTGCAATTCCACACGACGGTTCTGCGCACGGCCCGCATCGGTGGCGTTGTCGCCGATCGGGTTGTCTTCGCCGTGACC
>NZ_JACYXL010000013.1 GCF_014842995.1 Rhodanobacter sp. 7MK24 | reverse complement strand
GTGCACTTGCATGCAAGAGTAGGTCACCGCCAGGGGCTTTATCCCAAACACCCTTACCGATACCGGTGAGGGTGTTTCTTTTTGCGCCCCTCCAGACGAATCTCTGAAGCGTAGACACCGCTTCCCGCGGACGTATTCGCCTATCATCCCAATATGCCAGCGGCTACCGCTTCCGGAGAATCCGTTTGTTCGTGCATGTCGAGACTCGCAAGCGGAGTCAATGGCAATGGGCCACGGTGCTTATTGTCAGCGTGTGCGTGCTCTGCTTTGTCTGGCTTGCGTTGCTGCCGAACCAGCAGCGGCTGGCGGCGCTGCAGGAATGGGGCACGGTCCCGGCGAATATCTTCGATGCACGGGCGCCGATCTGGCCGCAGCTGACGGACCCATCGTTGCTACGCCTCTTCACAGCCTTGTTTATCCACGTTACCTGGTTGCATCTGCTCAGCAATCTGCTGTTCCTGATGATCTTTGGCTTGCCGGGCGAGCGGGCGCTTGGCTCGCTGCGCTTCCTGCTGCTGTTCGTGGTTGGCGGCGTCGTGGCGAATCTGATCGGCGCGGTATCGCTGGCAGGTGTACGCCTGCCGATTATCGGCTGCAGTGGCGCGGTGTCGGCGGTGGTTGGCACCTATGTCGCGTTGTTTCCGCGCGCGCGCTTGGGGTTGGTGCTGCCGCTGGGCCTTTATCTTGAATTTGTGCGGGTGCCGGCGTTCTTGTTGATCGGCATCTGGGTCTTGCTGCAATTGCTCTTCAGCTACGCCGGCCCCAGCTATGGCGCCTACGTGTGGTGGGCGCACATCGGTGGCTTTCTGTTCGGCCTGGTATTCGCCTTGTTTTCGCGCGAAGCGATCGCGAAACGCCTGCGACATTGAGAGCGTCAGCGATTGCGGGCGCCGTGAGACAAGCCGTGATGGCGGGCGAATCGCTGCAGAAATCCCCGGGCAACCGGCGTGGCCGCTACCTCTCGGTAGCTGTTCCATGGGTCGGACCCTTCGCGACGCATGTCGGCACGCTTGCGCTGGATGTAGGCACGCATCACGTCCGCGCTGAATTCGGGATGGAATTGCGTGCTGAGCGCGCACGGCCCATAGCGCAGCAACTGGTGCGGATCGCGCGTCGAGCGCGCCAGCACCACGGAGCCTGGCGGTGTCTCCAGCACGCTTTGTTCGTGCGTGGTGTGGGCGCGAAAGCTCTCCGGCAACAGGGAAGCGAGCGGATCGCTTGCGGCTGTCGCCAGCTTCTCGATGGCATGCGTGCCGATTTCACGACCGCCGGGCAGATAGTCCACGCGGCCACCGAGTGCATGCGCCATCAACTGATGGCCGTAGCAGACGCCGAACAGCGGCAATTCGACATCCATGGCACCGCGGATCCATGCTGCCGTGCGTTCGCTCCATGCTGCGCGTTCGGTAACCATGGCCGCCGAGCCGGTAATCAATGCGCCGGCCACCGCATTCGGGGATGGCAACGTTTCGCCAGCCTGCACGTCGACAACCTGCAGCTGTTGCATCGGCAATCGCGCGCCTAGCCGGAACCAATGCGGGAAGTCGCCGTGACGTGCGCGAATGGCATTCGGTGCGCGGCCGGTGCGGATGATGAGGACAGGTTTCATTCGGAATGGATTGGCGCTTGGTCGTCGGGCATTTCGATGGGGGGGAGCACCGCCAGCACCTCCTTCACCGTGGTAAGTCCACGTGCTACCTGCTCGGCGGCTGACATGCGCAATGGCCGCATGCCTTCGGACAAGGCGGTCTTGCCGAAGTTGCCCAATTCCAACTCTGCTGAAACCAGACTGCGCAGACGCGGCGAAACCGGCATCATTTCGTAGATGCCGGTGCGCCCCATGAAGCCGGTATTGCGGCACTCCAGGCAACCGACCGGCGCGTATACCTTCTCCGGCACGGGCAACGGCCAACCATGCGTGAGGGCGCTCCACTCGTGCGGATCCTGCGTGGTTTCCCGCTTGCAGTATGGGCACAAGGTGCGCACCAGTCGCTGCGCTACCACGCCGGTGAGCGTGGACTGGATCAGGTAGTGCGGCACGCCGAGGTCGAGCAGTCGCGTTACGGCGCTGGGTGCGTCGTTGGTGTGCAGGGTGGAGAGCACCAGATGGCCGGTGAGCGAGGCCTGCACCGCCATCTGCGCAGTCTCCAGGTCGCGGATCTCGCCAACCATGATGATGTCCGGGTCCTGCCGCAGCAGGGTGCGTACGCCGGCGGCGAAATCGAGATCGATCGCGGGTTGTACCTGCATCTGGTTGAACTCGGGCGACACCATTTCGATGGGGTCTTCCACCGTGCATACGTTCATCGCCGGCGTGGCGAGGTGCTTGAGCGTGGAGTACAGCGTGGTGGTCTTGCCCGAGCCGGTTGGGCCGGTGACCAGCACGATGCCGTGCGGCCGTTCCACCATGTGCCGCCATTGCGCCGCCTCGCGTTCCGAGAAGCCGAGCTGGGCGAAGTCCTTCACCACCAGGTCGGGGTCGAAGATGCGCAACACCATCTTCTCGCCGAACGCGGTGGGCATGCTGGAAACACGCAACTCCACCTCGCGCCCGGTGGACGACCGCGTCTTGATGCGGCCGTCCTGCGGACGCCGCTTTTCGGCCACGTCCATGCGCGCAAGGATCTTGATGCGTGCGGTCACGGCAGTCATCACCGGCGGCGGCAATTCGAACACTTTGTGCATCACGCCGTCGATGCGGAAGCGCATCTGGCCGGCGTCGCGGCGCGGTTCCAGATGGATGTCCGAGGCACGCTGCTCGAAGGCGTACTGCAGCAGCCAGTCGACGATGTGCACCACATGGCGATCATCGGCACCTACTTCACCGCTCTTGCCCAATTCGACGAGCTGTTCGAAGTTGAGGATGGCCGAGGTGTCGTAGCCACCGCCCTTCGCGTCCTGCGCCAGCTGGATAGAGCGCTGGACACCATAGAACTCCTGCAGATAACGGTTGATATCCAACGGGCTGGACACCACCCGATGCACATCCCGGCGCAGCATGGACGAAAGATCCTTGGCCCATTCCGCGTCGAATGGTTCGGCGGTGGCGAAAGTCACCTCACCCGGTGCCATCGCCACCGGCAGGATGCGGTGCCGCTGCGCGTAAGCATGGCTCACCGCCTGCGTGACCGCGGCGACGTTGACCTTCATCGGGTCGATCTTCAGGTAGGGCAGGCCGGCATGTCCGGCCAGCCACTCGACAAGGCTTTCCAGGCTCAGCGGACGACCGGGATTGCGCTGGTTCGGCAGCTTGGCGTTGGCGATCAGCACCAGCGGATGCAGTTCCACCGCGCTTCGGCCAGCACGTGAACCCAGGCGCACCTGCTTGGCATCCTCGGCGTTCACATAGCCGTCCACCACCAGCGCGGCGAGCAGCTCGTCCAATTCCAGTCGACCGCGACGGCCGAGCAGGCTTGCGATTTGCGGTGATGCGGCCATCCGGACTACTCCCCCATGGCATGGCGCAGCCTTGAAAACCGGTGCGCCAGCGTGCTGCGGCTATACTAACCCGCTTTACCGAAGTCCACGGAAAGCCATGTCCGCGCGCACCTTCCAGGATGTGATCCAGACCCTCAACCGCTATTGGGCGGGGCAGGGTTGTGTCTTGCTGCAACCACTCGATACCGAAGTCGGCGCCGGCACTTTTCATCCAGCCACGTTCCTGCGTTCGCTTGGTCCGGAGCCATGGTCGGCGGCATACGTGCAGCCTTCGCGCCGTCCCACCGACGGCCGCTACGGCGAGAACCCCAACCGCCTGCAGCACTACTACCAATACCAGGTGGTGATGAAGCCGAATCCCGAGAACATCCTCGAGCTCTATATCGGCTCACTGAAGGAACTCGGCCTCGATCCGCTGGTGCACGATCTGCGCTTCGTCGAGGACAACTGGGAGTCGCCTACGCTCGGTGCCTGGGGGCTTGGCTGGGAGGTCTGGCTCAACGGCATGGAAGTCACCCAGTTCACCTACTTCCAGCAGGCCGGCGGCCTGGAATGTCGCCCCGTTACCGGCGAGATCACCTACGGCCTAGAACGTCTGGCGATGTACTTGCAGAACGTGGACAACGTCTACGACCTGGTATGGACCGAAGGTCCATATGGCAAGGTCACCTATGGCGACGTGTTTCACCAGAACGAGGTGGAGCAGAGCACCTACAACTTCGAGCATGCGAACGTGACGGAACTGTTCCGCTGGTTCGATGTGTGCGAGGCCACCGCCAACCAATTGATTGCCGCCAACCTGCCGCTACCGGCCTACGAGCAGGTGATGAAGGCCAGCCACACCTTCAACCTGCTCGACGCGCGTCGTGCAATCAGCGTCACCGAGCGCCAGCGCTACATCCTGCGCGTGCGCACCCTGGCGCGCGGCGTGGCTGAGGTCTATGTGGCGCAGCGCGAGAAACTGGGCTTTCCGGGCCTGAAAAAGAACGCAAAGGAGCAGGTTGCATGAGCGCCGCCAAGTCGCTGCTGATCGAACTGGGCACCGAGGAGTTGCCGCCGAAGGCGTTGGACGAATTGTCCGCCGCGTTCGCGCGCGGCATCTGCGACGGGTTGGCCAGGCGCGGCATCGACGCTGCGCTGAGCAAGGCCTCGGCGTATTGCTCGCCTCGGCGTTTGGCCGTCCATATTCCGCACGTCTCCGCAATGCAGCCGGATCAATCCGTCGAGCGTCGCGGCCCGGCGGTCAACGCCGCGCTGGACGAGCAGGGCCAGCCGTCCAAGGCGCTCGCGGGCTTCGCGCAGTCCTGCGGTGTAAGCGTGGAGCAACTTGAGAAGCTCGAAACCGACAAGGGCGCATGGTTCGTGTTCCGTGCCGTAAAGCCTGGCCAGACGCTTGCATCGCTGTTGCCGGAGATCGTGGACGAGGCTCTCAAGGGTTTGCCGATTCCGCGCCCGATGCGCTGGGCCAATCACGAATACGGCTTCGTGCGTCCCGCGCACTGGCTGGTGATGCTGCATGGTGCGGACATCATGGATGGCACCGTGATGGGCCTGATCAGCGGACGCAAGTCGCGTGGC
This sequence comes from Rhodanobacter sp. 7MK24, assembly GCF_014842995.1. GTDB lineage: Bacteria > Pseudomonadota > Gammaproteobacteria > Xanthomonadales > Rhodanobacteraceae > Rhodanobacter_A. The sequence goes on along the minus strand of NZ_JACYXL010000013.1, from coordinate 74,205 downwards.
CATCGCTTCATGCACCCGCATCCGGTGCATGTGGCCGATGCCGACGGTTGGCTCGATGCGATGCGCAATGCCAAGGTGCTGGCTGATCCGGCCGAGCGCCGCCAGCGCGTGCGCGAGGAAGTGGCGCGTGCGGCGAAGGAAACCGGCGGCGAGCCCCGGCTCGAGGAGGCACTTCTGGAAGAAATCGCCAACCTCACCGAATGGCCGGTGGCGATTGCCTGCGACTTCGAGCGCAACTTCCTTGCCGTGCCACAGGAAGCCTTGGTCACCACCATGGAGACCAACCAGAAATTCGTGCCTGTGTTCGACGCCAGCGGCAAGCTCACCGAGCACTTCATTGGCATCGCCAACATCGAATCGAAGCAACCCGCCGAGATTCGCAAGGGCTACGAGCGTGTGATCCGCCCCCGCTTTGCCGACGCGAAATTCTTCTGGGACGAGGACCTGAAGACGCCGCTGGCGAGCTATCAGGAACAGCTCAAGAATGTTACCTACCAGCAGGCGTTGGGCAGCGTGTGGGACAAGAGCGTGCGCGTAGCCGAGCTAGCGCGCGTCATCGCTGGCCGCGTCGGCGTCGACGCGGGTGCCGCCACGCGTGCGGCGAGCCTGAGCAAGTGCGACTTGCTCACCCGCATGGTTGGCGAATTTCCTGAGCTGCAGGGCGTGATGGGCCGCTATTACGCCGGGCACGACGGCGAGTCGGTCGAGGTAGCGGTGGCGCTGGACAGCTATTACCAGCCGCGCTTCGCGCGCGACGGCATTGCCGCCGACAAGATCGGCCAAGTGCTGGCTGTGGCCGAACGCCTCGACACGCTGGCCGGTATCTTCGCCGTAGGCATGAAGCCCAGCGGCAACAAGGATCCGTTTGCCTTGCGCCGAGCGGCACTTGGTTTGGCACGCACCCTGATCGAAGGAAAGCTGGAGCTTGATCTGCGTGCCGCATTCGTCGAAGCGCTGGAGCTGTTGCCCGAAGCCGCATTCGCTGCCGGCGTGAAGCCCGGCAAGGACGGCAAGCTGCCCGTGATCGATATCGGCCAGCGCCGTGCGGTACTGGTCGGTGAGCTGGTCGATTTCGTGCTTGATCGCCTGCGAGGCTACTACGCGGAGCAGGGTTGCCCGGCAGAGGCGTACGAGGCCGTACTCGCGGTGCAGCCGGAAACGCTGCCTGATTTCGGCCGTCGCCTGCATGCCGTGGTCGAATTCGGTCGCCTGCCCGAGGCAGCGAGCTTGGCCGCAGCGAACAAGCGTGTGGCGAACATCCTGCGCAAGCAGGCAGAAGAGGGCGACGAGCCGGCATCGCTGCGCGAGGTCGATCCCGCGCATTTCGAAAGCGACGCAGAGCGGACGCTGGCCGATGCGTTGGCTGCTGCCGGCAAGGAAACCGCCGAGCCATTGCAGCATGGAGACTACACCAGCGTGCTGAAGCGGCTTGCGCAGTTGCAGGCGCCGGTGGATGCCTTCTTCGAACAGGTACTGGTGAACGCCGAGAACCCGGTGGTGCGCCGCAATCGCCTTGCGTTGCTGGAGCGACTCAAGGCTGCGTTCGGTGCAGTGGCCGACATTGCATTGCTGCGGGAGTGAATTTGCGATCACGCCCGACAGAGAGAATCAAACGACGAGCCTGCATGGTCGCGTATGTCTCAAACAAAAGCGCGGCGCCCGAAGGACGCCGCGCTTTTGTTTGAGTAGCGAACCAAACGGATTCAGGCGACCTGCGACTTGGACTGGCGGATGCGCTCGGACAACTGACGGTTGAACTTCAGCATGGCTGTGGCGTCGACGCTGGAACCGTCGCTGCCAAGGATTTCGTAGAGATTGCTGAGCATGTCGGTGTTGTCTGCCAGCGTCATCGCGCTGTTCGCGAGTTCCAGTTCCGACTGCAGGATCTGCATGGCGGTGTTCAGCCGGCGCGGATCCACCGCAGCAGTTTCGTTGCCTGGATGTGCGTGGCCGATGCGACTGCGCGCGCGGTGTGTGACGGTTTCAGAGCTGTATTGCGCGTCGTCGCTGCCAGCGGTGCTCGGGTCGATCTGCAGAGCTCCCTCACCCGCGACCAGCCAGACCAGCGAAATACCGAGCGTACGGGCCATGGTCACGCAGCGAGCCCGCGAGGGATCGGTGTTGCCGTCGCGCCAACTCCGCACCACACCTTCGGAGAAGCCGCACATGCGTGCGATTTCGGTGGCGCTGCCCACGCGCTGGATCAGCAGCTTGATGCGATCGGCGAACGTCGATTGGAGCGGATCGTGGGGAAGTTTCTGCGTGCTCATGGCGGTTGACCGTCTAGGGACAGGGGATTTGTCGCAAGATCGCGCGCTTTTGTGCCAAAAACAGCTGAGCGTCGAGGCAGTGGTAGTATCGAACCCCGTTGCTTTCGCGCTGCTTTCCTCGCCGAGCCGACAGGGAATGGGATGCCATGCCGAAGCGCGGTTTTTGGGACAAAACCTTGCGTTGGGCAGGCTAACGCCATCAAGAAGTTCCGGTTGACACGAACCTGCGCCCGTTTCACCGGCGTTCACGTAAATTTGTGGATAAGCCCGCTTGACTTTCCCGTAACCCAGATTTTCGGCTATTCTTGTAGCTTCCCCCATGACGAAACTAGGGCGCGTGCGCCGTAGGTTTCCGTGTTCGACCCCCAATTCAGTTACGAGGCTTACCCCATGCGTAAGATGGTTTTGTCGGTGATGTCGATGGCTCTCCTGGCCTTGGCCGGCTGCGGTTCATCGACTTCGTCGCCGACGGAAGACGGCACCGCCAGCGCCAGCTCGACGGCGGCCACCAACACCGCCACTTCCGTGAGCGGCACCATTACGGTTCGCGGTGCGATCCAGCCGTCGCCGGATGCGCAATTGGTGATCAACCTGGTGGATGTGTCGCCCGCCGCGGCCGGCTCGGCACCGGTGGCCAGCAAGACGGTAGCCTCGGGCGCCACCTTCCCGTATTCGTTCCAGCTGGACTTCAAGCCTGGCGACATCAAGTCGTCTGACATGTACGTGGTGAAGGTCACTCTTACCGACGGTGCGCGCCACTACTCCATGCCCATTCAGGCGCCGGTGCTTACCCAGGGCAACAAGAACCAGGCCTCGATCGAGTTGCTGGCCGAGCAGACGCCCGCCGAGAAGGATCAGGCCGACTTCGACGCTCTCATCAAGCAGATCGGCGGCATGAAGGTAAGCACGGGCACCAAGCTTGAAGACAACGCCTCGCGCGGCTGGCAGGTATTCCGCCAGGACGGCGAAGTGAAGGTGATCCGCGAGCTGGTGGATTACGGCGACAAGGGTTTCACCAGCACCGATTTCGCCTACAAGAACGGCGCGCCGTGGGCTGCTGCCCAGCAGAAGAAAGCGAACAAGGATGCTCCGACCAGCTCGATCTCGCGTGCCAGCTGGACTGAGAATGGCATGCTTGTGCTGCATCAGCAGCAGATTGGCGACAAGACCGCCGATCTGGATTCCGATACCGCCAACAGCCTGCGTCAGCAGGCGTTGGCCATCTACAACCTCGCCGGTGGCAACAAGAAGAAGTAAGCCGGGCTGCGAGGTTCGTATACGAAAAAGCCGCCCGCATCGCGGGCGGCTTTTTTTATGGCTGCATTCATGCCTTCGCCTGCTAAGGCAGCAACCCGATGGGCGGTCAGCATGGCCGCACTTTTCAATACGGCTGGCAGTCCATGCAGACTGCCAGCCGCAGGCCTCAGAAGGCGTACTTCACGCCCACGTTGAGGCTGTTGTACTTCTGGCTGTCGTCGCTGAAGTGCCCGCTGTAGCCTACCCAGCCACTGAGGTTCTGGCTGAACTGCGCGGACACGCCCAGATCTGCGCTGCCCCAGGTCTTGTCCGGCGTGAAACCAGGCAGCGCGAAGCTGCCGTTCATGCTGTTGAGGCCTGCGGTGATGTCGCGCGCATCCGCCTTGCTGTCGTGGTTCCAGGCCACCTCGGCGTAGGGCGCCAGCATCATGCTGCCGGCCTGCCAATGCCCTTGAACGCGCCAGCCCAAGGTGCCGATCAATGCATTGCGCTGCTGGCGCCCGAACCACATCGCGGTGCTGTCGTCGCCGTCCTCGTTGTAGCCGTTGATCTTGATCGTCTCCCATTCGAGGTTCGCGAACGGGCCGGTACGCAGGCTGCTCACGTCGAACCACCAGCCGCCGGTGAGACCGCCACCCAGATGCGAGCCGTCGGCGCTGCCGGTTTCCGTGCGCAGCGCGGTGCCGATCTGGATGCGGCGGTCGATGTCGCTGAAGTTGGACTGGCCGAAGTTCGCGTAGCCGCCCACGTAGCCGCCGCCCTGATGGTAGGTGACGTAGCCGAGGCCACTGATGTCCTGCAGCTTGTAGCCGCCGCCACCGGCGGTGTCGGCATTGCTCTGGCCCACGCCCAGGGCGATGCCGGCCGAGATGTTGTCACTGGCGCGCACATCCACGCCCAGCGTCAGGTTGACGTCGTTGCTGGTGGCCTTGGGCGAATTGATGCCCTGCGCGTCGAAGCTCTGGTGTGCGTAGTCCACGTTGACGAAGGCGCGGGTGTCGCTGCCGTTGCCGTCGGCCAGCATTTCATTGCGGACCGCGCGCGTCTGCGCGGTGCTGGCGGCCAACGGCGCCTCGCCCAGCAAGGAGATCTGGCCGGGAGCGGCGATTTCGGACAGTACGACCTGCGCAAGCATCGCGTGCGCGGCGGTGGTCGGATGTACGCCGTCGGCGAACAGGTAGGTCTGGTTCGTGCCCGGCGCGTAGGTCACCGGCGCGCCCGAGCCCTGCGGGCCGCACTGCACGGAGCTGCCACTGCCGCCAGTACAGGCAGGTGTGGTGACGTTGGTAAAGCCATAGGCCGAGGGATTGGCGATCACCTCGTTGATGAGCGCGTAGGTATTCACCGGGATCACGTTGAGGCCGGCATTGCTGAGCTGCGCCAGACCGGAATTCAGCGTGCTGTTGAACAGTACGGACAACTGGGTGACGCCAGCGGAAACGGTGGGGCCATCCGCCGTGAATTCCGGCGTCACGCCGATGTTCGGCAAGTTGTAGACCACGACATATTTGGCGCCGCTGACTTGCATCTGGTTCAGCAGGCCGATCTCGGTCTTGGCGACATTGATCGTGCTGGCGGCCAGAGTGGCGGAATTGGACGTGGAGCCGAGCAGATAGAAGATATCGTTGGCGCCGCCCCATACCTCATACAGCGTATTGGCGTTGGCATGACCGCCGTTGGCCGCCAGATACATCTGGAACTGCTGCGGCAGCGTGGGTACGGGAGCCACGCCCTGCACCACGCCGGCACCGCCATACGCGTAGTCGGTACCGCCAAGCAGCGAAGCGGTGATCGGATCGCCCAGGCCGGCGGCAACCAGTTCGGAAGCCGTCTGGCCCGGATTGGTGGTGAAGCGCATCGGCGTGGTCGAACCCTCCGCGAGCGACAAATTGCCAGCATCGCTCAGGCTGTCGCCGAACACGACGACATTGCTGAAATCGGTGGCGCTGGCGGCCGTGCTGAACATCAGGGCGGTGGCGATGGCGCCGACCAGGTGACGGGTACGAAACATGGAAACACTCCCCACGGCCGGGATGGCCTTGTTAGCTGGACGTTACGGTACGGCATAACATACGGAACCGCATGCTGCAGCGCATCGCGCGCAGCATGCAGTCGGATGCCTGGATTTCAGCGCTTGATCGCGCGTGTCAGCGCATCGGCGAAGGCGCTGTTGGCCGGGGCAGCGGCTTGCTTGGGCACGGTGCCGGGGCGCGTGCCGCGATTGTCGCGCTGACCGGTGCGGGCATCGGCACCAGCGGGCTTGCCGCGTGCCTGGCCCGGCTCGTCGTCGAGGCGCATCGACAGGCCGATGCGCTGGCGCGGGATGTCCACCTCCATCACCTTCACCTTGACGATGTCGCCGGCCTTCACCGCGTCGCGCGGATCCTTCACGAAGGTATGCGACAGCGCGGAGACGTGCACCAGGCCGTCCTGGTGCACGCCGATGTCCACGAACGCGCCGAACGCCGCCACGTTGGTGACGCGGCCCTCGAGAATCATGCCGGGACGCAGGTCCTTCACGTCTTCCACGCCCTCGGCGAAGCTGGGCGCGACAAATTCGGGTCGCGGGTCGCGGCCAGGCTTTTCCAGCTCCTTGAGGATGTCGCGCACCGTGGGCACCCCGAATTTCTCGTCGGTGAACTGCTCGGGCTTGAGGCCACGCAGGAAACCGGTATCGCCGATGACGTTGCGCACCTCGCGGCCGCACTGGGCGATGATGCGCTCGACCACCGGATAGGCTTCCGGATGCACCGCGCTGGCGTCCAGCGGATTGTCGCCATTGGGCACGCGCAGGAAGCCCGCGCACTGCTCGAACGCCTTGTCGCCCAGGCGCGGCACCTTGAGCAGCGCCTTGCGATTGGCGAAGGCGCCGTTGGTGTCGCGATGCTTCACCACGTTCTCGGCCACGCTGGCGGAAAGGCCCGCCACGCGCGACAGCAGCGCGGCCGAGGCAGTATTCACGTCCACGCCTACCGCGTTCACGCAGTCCTCGACCTTCGCATCCAGCGCGCGTGCCAGCTTCACCTGGTTCACGTCGTGCTGGTATTGGCCCACACCAATCGCCTTGGGCTCGATCTTCACCAGTTCGGCCAGCGGGTCCTGCAGGCGGCGGGCGATGGAGACGGCGCCGCGCAGGCTCACGTCCAGCTCGGGGAATTCCTTCGCGGCGGTTTCCGAGGCGGAATACACCGAGGCGCCCGCCTCGCTCACCACGACCTTCGACAGCTTGTGCTCCACATGCGTCTTGGCCAGGCCCTTGATGAGTTCGCCGGCCAGCTTGTCGGTCTCGCGCGAGGCGGTGCCGTTGCCGATGGCAATGAGGTCCACATTGTGCTTCTGGCAGAGGCGCGCCAGTGCGGCCAGCGATTCGTTCCACTGCCGGCGCGGTTCATGCGGATAGATGGTGTCGGTGGCGAGCAGTTTGCCCGTGGGGTCGACCACGGCCACCTTGCAGCCGGTGCGGATGCCGGGGTCGAGACCCATCACGGTCTTCGCTCCAGCGGGCGCGGCCAGCATCAAGTCCTTGAGGTTGTCACCGAACACGCGGATGGCTTCATCCTCGGCGCCCTCGCGCACTCGGCCGAACAGGTCCAGCGTGAGATGCAGGTGCAGCTTCACGCGCCAGGTCAGGCGCACGGTTTCGCGCAACCACGCATCCGCGGCGCGTCCGCGATCATGGATGCCGGCGTGCGCGGCCACGCGCCCTTCGCCTTCGGCATGGCCTTGATCGGCATCCAGCGCGGGTTGCAGGTCGAGTTCGATGATGCCCTCGTTGCGCGCGCGCATCAGCGCCAACAGGCGGTGTGAAGGAATTTTGGCGATGGCTTCGAGGTGATCGAAGTAGTCGCGGAACTTCGCGCCCTCGTTCTCCTTGCCTTCGACCACCTTGGCGCGGATCTGGCCCTTCTCCCACAACCAGTCGCGCAGTTCGCCCACAAGATGCGCGTCTTCGGCGATGGATTCCATCAGGATCGCGCGGGCGCCATCCAGCGCGGCGCGCACGTCGGCGACGCCCTTGTCGGCGTCCACGAACTGTTCCGCAAAGACCTCGGGCGACTGCGTGGGGTCGTCGCGCAGGCTCAGCGCCAGCGGTTCCAGCCCTGCTTCGCGCGCGATCTGCGCCTTGGTGCGACGCTTGGGCTTGTAGGGCAGGTAAAGGTCCTCCAGCGTGGCCTTGGTTTCGGCGGCAAGGATGTCGGCCTTCAGCGCATCGCCGAGCTTGCCCTGTTCCTCGATGCTGGCGAGGATCGTGGCGCGGCGTTCCTCCAGCTCGCGCAGGTAGCGCAGGCGCTCTTCCAGCGTACGCAGCTGGGTATCGTCGAGGCCGCCGGTGACTTCCTTGCGGTAGCGTGCGATGAACGGCACGGTGGCGCCACCGTCGAGCAATTCCACCGCCGCGCGCACCTGTTCGGTCTTGGCGGCGATGTCCTGGGCAATGCGTTGTTCGATGCTGAGCATGGAGTGGAGCGTGTCCTTCGTGTGGAGCGAGCCACAGATGATAGCAAGCGTGCCCCCGCGCGCCGGACAAAGAAAACGGCGCCGGGGCGGACCCTGGCGCCGTGTTGGCGAAGCGGCGAATCAGGCGTTGAAAGAACCGCTGTTTCCGGTCGCCTTGCTGGAAGCGTCCTTGAACTCGCTGGCACGGCCGTTCAGCACCAGGGTGCTCGCGATCAAGTCGTGCAGGCCTTGTTTGCGCTGAGTGAAGGCCACCATGATGAAGCCGACGAAAAGGATGAGCTGGCTCAGCAGCATGGCCGGATAGCGGATCAGTGCGCGGCCCAGCGTCAGTCGACGGCCTTGCATGTCGGTGACCCGGATGCCCAGCGCCAGCTTGCCCACGGTCGCCTGCCAGGGCGAGCTTTCGCACAACGCGTAGTACCACCAGGCCAGCACGAAGCTGGCTAGGAAGGCTGGCCACATCGTGGTGTAGAACTGGACCTGGGCGGCCATCATCGCGTGAGGATCGCCACTTGCGTTCAGAGCGGCCTGTTTCAGCACGTCCTTTGCTGCACCGATACCGAAGACGGCTTCGATCAGCATCGTGGGAATCCAGAGCACAATGATGTCGAGAATATAGGCCGCCACGCGCTTCCAGAAACCCGCGTAGTCCTCCAGCGCCGCTGCCGTGGTCTGGGGCAGCCCGGGCATGGAGGCCGCAGGCGGTGGATAGGTGCTGCCGGTGGTGTATGCCGTGTCGGGCATCGCGTCGGGGAACAGCACCGACAGCGGCTGCCAATCGGCCAGCCCTTCGCGCCACGCGAGATCGCTGCCGCTGACCTGCCCGCTGCGCAGCCACGCGCGCACGTCCTCTTCCTTGTATGGGCCATGGCGTTCGCCGTTGCGTCCAATCCAGATTTCCATTGCGTGCACTCCCCGGTGGTGAATGCGGCGATGATGCCATGCCGCGTGCCGCGCCAGGGTAGGCCGAACGCAGGAAAGTCTCAGGCGGCGTGGCGCTTCAGATGCACCAGGAGCAGCGAGATCGCGGCGGGAGTGACGCCGCTGATACGCGCGGCCTGCCCTAGCGTTGCGGGCTGCGCGCGCTTGAGCTTCAGCAGCACTTCGGCGGAGAGTCCGCGCACCTTGTCGTAGTCGAAGCTGGTGGGAATCGCGGTCTGCTCGTGGCGGCGCTGGCGCTCGATTTCCTCGCGCTGGCGATCCAGGTAGCCCGCGTACTTGGCCTGCACTTCGACCTGCGCCGCAACGTCTTCGTGCGCCACGGCAGGGCCGAGTTCGGCGACGGCGGCAAGTTTGGCGTAATCGAGTTCGGGACGGCGCAGCAGATCCAGCGCATTCGTTTCGCGGCTCACCGCAATGCCGAGCTGGCGTTCGATCGCCGCGCCCAGCGCGTTGTTCGGGGCGGCCCACAATGTGGCCAGGCGCTGCGTTTCGCGTTCCACCGCCTCGCGCTTGGCGCGCAGTGCGTCGAAGCGCGGCTGCGGCACCACGCCCAGCGCATGGCCTTGTTCGGTGAGGCGCAGGTCGGCGTTGTCCTCGCGCAGGTGCAACCGGTATTCGGCACGCGAGGTGAACATGCGATAGGGCTCGATGGTGCCGTTGGTGGTGAGGTCGTCCACCAGGACGCCAAGGTAGGCCTCGTCGCGGCGCGGATACCATGGCGCCTTGCCTTGCACGGCCAGCGCGGCATTGAGTCCGGCCAGCAGGCCTTGCGCGGCGGCCTCCTCGTAGCCGGTGGTGCCGTTGATCTGGCCGGCAAAGTACAGGCCGTCGATCGCCTTGGTTTCCAGCCACGGCTGCAGGCCACGCGGATCGAAGTAGTCATACTCGATGGCGTAGCCAGGCCGGGTGATGTGCGCCTGCTCGAAACCCTTGATCGACTGCACCAGCGCCAGCTGCACGTCGAACGGCAGCGAGGTGGAGATGCCGTTGGGATAGATCTCGAACGTATCCAGCCCTTCCGGTTCGATGAAGATCTGGTGCGAGCTCTTCTCGGCGAAGCGCACCACCTTGTCCTCGATGGAGGGGCAGTAGCGTGGGCCCACGCCTTCGATCTGGCCGGTGTACAGCGGCGAACGATCCAGTGCGCCACGGATCAGTTCGTGCGTCCGTTCGGTGGTGTGGGTGATCCAGCAGCTGACCTGGCGCGGGTGTTCGTCGCGCGAGCCGAGGTAGGAGAACACCGGTGCCGGATCGTCGCCGCGCTGTTCTTCCAGTCCGCTGAAATCGATGCTGCGACGATCGATGCGCGGAGGGGTGCCGGTCTTGAGTCGATCGGCTGCCAGTGGCAGCTCGCGCAGCCGGACCGCCAGGGCACTGGCGGGCGGGTCGCCAGCGCGGCCGCCTGCGTACTGCGCGGGGCCGATATGGATCTTGCCGCCGAGGAAGGTGCCCGCGGTGAGCACAATCGACCTGGCGCGGAAGGAAACGCCCATTTGCGTCACCACGCCCACGGCGCGGCCGCCCTCCACGATCAGGTCGTCCACCGCCTGCTGGAACAGGTCGAGGTTGGGCTCGCTTTCCACAATGTGACGAATTGCGGCACGGTATAGGGCACGGTCGGCCTGGCAGCGCGTGGCGCGTACCGCCGGCCCCTTGGAGGCATTGAGCGTGCGCCACTGGATGCCGGCCATGTCCGCCGCGTGCGCCATCGTGCCGCCCAGCGCGTCGATCTCCTTCACCAGGTGTCCCTTGCCGATGCCGCCGATGGCCGGGTTGCAACTCATCGCACCCACGGTTTCGATGCTGTGGCTGAGCAGCAGGGTGCGTGCGCCACAACGGGCGGACGCCAGCGCAGCCTCGGTGCCGGCATGGCCGCCGCCGATCACGATCACGTCATAGCGGTTGGGATGAAGCATGATGCGCAAGGCTCTGAAAGCAGGAGCTTATGGTACCGCGCGAGCAGGGTCGGGGTTTGGCATGCAACCTGCATCGACCACCGCGCACTTTCAAGGGCACCGGCTGCGCGACTACGCGCGTCGGGATCGGGCGGACAGGGGCCTGATCGCGTACCGTGAAAGGAAGCCAGGCGGCGCCCCTCGGGGCGCCGTCGTTTTTTGTGCCGGAAAAAGCGAAACCCCGCACGGATGCGGGGTTTCGTCGTTTAGATCTGGCGCCCGGCGGTCTCAGGAACAGGGGGAATCCAGGATGACCGTGATGCCGGGCGCCAGAAACTTTGAATCCAGTGGTGATATGGCCGTCTCGCTGCCAGACCGTGGGTCGATAATCGTCGCAAGTAGGTGAACCCGTGGTGACTGCAGCGCAACTTTCTGCCGAGGCAGGACAGCTGCTGACGCGTTGCGTCAGTGTCACGCAGCATCCCAAGGGCACAATGTGATTGAAATCACGTTTTGGCATGGCCGATGCATTGCCTTTGGCAACACCAAAGCCGGGGGACGCAGCCATGGGTATGAGCATCGACTTCGAGAAATTCTTTCCGCATCACGACCTGCTGATCGAGATCGGCCGCATCGAGATGGCCATGGAAACCTTGGACGATCGCGCCGAAAGCGAGCGCGCCATGCTGAAGCCGCGGCTTGAGTCGCGCATGGTGCGCCTGCGCACCGCGCTGAAAAGCCTGCCGGTGTGAGCTGAACCTGCTTCACGTGGGAGCGCGCACTTAGCGTGCGATTCCTAGGGCGCTTCCACGCGAAAAAACGGCGGCCCAGGCCGCCGTTTCCGTTTTAGCCCTTGAGCATGTTGCCTACGATCTCGGCCAGGTTGCGCGAGAGCTGGTCGTGGCCAGCCAGTGAAGCCAGCGCGGCATGCGCCGCTTCGCGACGATGCGGCTCCAGCCGCTGCCAGCCGTTGAACGCGGTGGCGAGACGGGCCGCGATCTGCGGGTTCAGCGCGTCCAATGCCAGCAAGCGGTCGGCATACAACCGATAGCCTGCGCCGTCGGCGCGATGGAAGCCGGAAGGGTTGCCGTTGGCCCAGGTACCCAGCAAGGCGCGGGCGCGGTTCGGATTTTTCAGGGTGAAAGCCGGGTCGGCTTCCAGCGCCTGCACCCGGGCCAGCGCGCCCTCGCCGGGCAGCTGTGCCTGCAGGGCGAACCACTTGTCCAACGCCAGCGGATCACTCGCGTAGCGTTCGCGGTAGTGCACGAGCGGCTCGACGCTGCGTGCGGCGTCGTGCCGGGCCAGCACACCCAGCGCGGCGAGGCGGTCGGTCATGCTCGGCGCGTCGAGGTATTGCGTGGCGGCATGATGGCAGGCGGCGGTCGGATCGAGCAGGGCCAGCAGTTGGAGCACGCGCTGTTTCAGGCTGCGGTTGGCCTGACTGACGGCATCGATGCCTGCCGTGGATTGCGCGGCGAGCGAGCGATATCGCGCTTCCAGCTTGTCGGCGCCGATGCGTGCGGCCAGGCGCTGCTGCAATTGCTGGCGCAGCGTATATATGCGCGCCGGGTCGACCACGGACTCGCGCTCCGCCAGCTCGATCTCACCGGGTGGGACAAGCAGGTCGGCGAGCAGGGCGGCGTCGAGCCGTGCATCGTCGAACAGCGCAGCCAGCGTGTCGCACCATGCGTTCACGGCGCCGTTGTGGGCGCCGTCGCGCAGCGCATCGTAGGCGCGCAGGGCAAGCTGCTGGCCTGCGTCCCAACGATTGAAGCCGTCTGGATCGTGACCCAGCAGCAGGGCAAGCTCGGCCGGCGTGTAATCGCACTCAAGTACCGCCGGCGCGGAGAGGCCGCGCAACAGCGAGGGCACAGGGCGCTCGGGCACGTCGCGAAACACGAAGCACTGCTCGGCCTCGTCGAGCACGACCACGATCTCGGAGGCATCCGTTTGGCCGTCCGTATGCAAGGGCAGCATGCGGCCGTCGGATCCGAACAGCGCCAGCTTCACCGGAATCGGCAGGGGCTGCTTGCGCGGCTGCTGGAGACTGGCTGGCGTGTGCTGCGACAACGTGAGCGTGTATTCGTGGCGCGTGGCGTCGTAGTGGCCATGCGCTTTCAGTCGCGGCGTGCCGGACTGGCCGTACCAGGCAAGATAGGGCGAGAGGTCGACGTCATTCGCTTCGCCCAGCGCGGCAAGGAAATCCTCGAGGGTGGCGGCGCGTCCGTCGTTGCGGCTGAAGTACAAGTCGGTGCCGCGGCGAAAGCCCGCCGTACCCAGCTTGCCGGCCAGCATGCGTACCAGTTCGGCGCCTTTCTCGTACACGGTGGCGGTGTAGAAGTTGTTGATCTCGCGGTACTCGGCAGGCCGCACCGGATGCGCCAGCGGGCCGGCGTCTTCGGGGAATTGCGCGCGACGCAGCAGACCCACGTCCTCGATGCGCTTCAACGGCGCCGAGTTCATGTCGGCGGAGAAGCACTGCTCGCGGTATACGGTGAAACCTTCCTTGAGACTCAACTGGAACCAGTCGCGGCAGGTGACGCGATTGCCGCTCCAGTTGTGGAAGTACTCGTGCGCGACCACCGCTTCCACGCGACGGTACTCGTCGTCGGTGCTGGAGTCGGCGTCGGCCAGCAGGCACTTCGTGTTGAAGATATTGAGGCCCTTGTTCTCCATCGCACCCATGTTGAAGTCGTGGGTGGCGACGACGTGGAACACGTCGAGGTCGTAGTTGCGACCGTAGGCCTGTTCGTCCCAGCGCATCGAGCGCACCAAGGCGTCCATCGCGTAGTGGCAACGGTCGATGGCGTCGGCCTCGGCCCAGATCTTCAGCTGCACGTCGCGGCCGTCGGCGGTGCGGTAGTCCTGTTCGATCTTCTCCAGACGGCCGGCGACCAGCGCGAACAGATAGGCCGGCTTGGGATGGGGGTCGACGAAGCGCGCCCAATGGCGGCCATCCTCGAGTTCGCCAGAGCCATCGGGATTGCCGCCGGCCAGCAGCACGGGGAAGCGCGCGCGATCGGCACGCAAGGTCACGGTATAGATCGCCTGCACATCGGGGCGATCCGGGAAAAACGTGATGTGGCGAAAGCCCTGCGCCTCGCACTGGGTGAGCAGGAAACCCGTCTCACTGGGACCGGAGAGATAAAGGCCTTCCAATGCGGTGTTCGCCGCGGGATGCACGCGCACGCGTGTTTCCAGCACGCTGCCGTCGCGCGCGCCATGCACTTCGAGGCCGCCGTCGACCAGGCGGTAGGCATCGTCCGCCAGGACCTCGCCGTCGAGCGCGATGGAAATCAACTCCAGGTTTTCGCCGTCCAGCCGCAACGATTCGTCCTGCGCAGGATCGCGGCGCAGCAGCAGCTTCGCGCCGATCTCGGTCGTGGCTATGCCCAACTCGAAATCCAGCTCAACGCGCTCTACACGCCAGGCTGGCGCACGGTAATCGGCAAGGCGGATCGGCAGGCTGGAGGCGTCGGGTCGTGCGTTCATGCGGTGGGACATCGGGGACGGGGACAGATCAGGCTAACATGGCGAATCTTGTCCCCGCCTTTCAACCGGAGCTAGCAATGACGCGTTTCCGTGCCGTCGAGGCCATGCTGGGCACACAGCCCGTGGTGCAACTGGAGGATGCCGAAGGCGGCCGCCGCGTGCGCATCGCACGGCTTGGGGCGGCGCTCCTGAATTTCGAGGCGGACGAGGGCGGCACGTGGTTCGACTACGCCGACAGCTACCGCGACGACGCGGAAGTCGTCGCGCGCTCCGGCTCGCGCTTCGCGATCATGGTGCCGTTCGGTGGCCGCATCGCCGACGCGCGCTACAGCTTCGACGGACAGGCGCAGGATCTGCAGCCCGGCGTGGTGGGCGAGGCGCGCGCCAGTCGGCATGGCTTCGTGCGTGGCGCCACATTCGATCTTGTTGCGCTTGCGGCGGACGAACAGAAAGCGCGGGCGACGCTGGCCACCAACGTGATTCGCCCGCAGCCAGGTTATCCGCACTCGATCGACCTGGCGGTGACGTTCACGCTGGACGCTGCCGGCCTCGCGCTGGAGGTCGCGATGCGCAACGTGGGCGACGACGCGGCGCCGTGTTTCTTCGGCTGGCATCCGTATTTCCGCTTGGCTGACGCACTGGTGGATGGCTGGGAATTGCAGATTCCCGGCGAAGGCCTGATCCGTACCGGCGCCGACCTGATTGCTCTGCCGGGAGCCGCCGCCTACGTGGCGTTGGATGATGCGCCCGCGATGGATTTCCGCGAGCCGCGCGCGATCGGCGGCCAGATCCTCGACCAGAGCTACAACGAATTGCAGTCCGACGCCGACGGCCGCATCCGCACGCACCTGCGCGATCCGGCCAGCGGTCGCGCACTGGTGGTCTGGCAGGAACACGGCCTGATGCACGCCTTCACTTCCGACACGATCAGCCGCGACGTGCGCCGCGCCATCGCGCTGGAGCCGATGGAGTGCATGGCGAATGCCTTCAACCGGCCTGAGTGCGCGGATGCGATCCGCCTGCTGCCGGGCGCGGAGCGTCGCTATCGCTGCGGCGTGGAGATCATCCAGGCATGAACGCCCTGCCCGATATCGATGCGATCCGCGATGCCGCATCGCGCATCGCGCCTTATGCGGTGGTGACGCCTGTGCTGCGCAGTGCTGCGCTCGACGCACTGGCTGGCGCCGAGTTGCATTTCAAGTGCGAGAACCTGCAGCGCGGTGGTGCGTTCAAGTTTCGCGGCGCCTGCAATGCGGTGTGGTCGCTCTCCGACGAAGATGCCGCGCGTGGCGTGGTCACGCATTCCTCCGGCAACCACGGCAACGCGCTCGCGTTGGCCGCCGCCACGCGCGGCATCCAGGCGCACGTGGTGGTGCCCGAAGGCGCCGTGCAGGCCAAGCTGGACGCCATCGTGCGTGCCGGCGGCACGCTGCATCGTTGCGCGCCCACTCAGGCAGCGCGCGAGGCGATGTGCGCCGAGGTGCAGGCGCAGACGGGTGCCGCACTGGTTCATCCCTATGCGGATGCGCGGGTGATGGCAGGGCAGGGCACCATTGCACTGGAGTTGCTGCGTCAGGCACCGCAGCTCGATGCGCTCATCACGCCCGTCGGCGGCGGCGGCCTGGCCGCGGGCGTGGCGATTGCCGCGCATGCGCTCAGGCCGGAACTGGCGCTGGTCGCCGCCGAGCCAGCCGGCGCCGACGATGCGGCACGCTCGCTGGCCGCGGGCTCGCGTATCGCGAGCATGGTGCCGGACACGGTGTGCGACGGCCTGCGCGCGCTGATGGGCCAACCGAATTTCGATGCCCTGCGTACGCATCGCGTGGAAGTCGTCACGGTGAGCGACGCGGAGACCATCGCTGCGATGCGCCTGTTGTGGAGCGAGCTGAAGCAGGTGGTGGAAGTCTCCAGCGCCACCGTGCTGGCCGCGATACTCAAGCAGCCGCAGCGTTTCGCCGGCAGGCAAGTGGGCGTCGTGCTCACCGGCGGCAATGTCGATCTCGACGCGTTGCCGTGGTGAGCGTACTCAGACCGTCATGGATTCCGCAGTGACGGCGTCGTCGTTCGCCGCCGTGCCGGTCGTCGCTGCGGCGACACCGCCCGGGAGGTGGTGTGCCAGGGCGTGCAGGTCGAGCTGATCGACCGGGACCGGACGCAGCGTCACGGGATCGAATGCCACTTCGCCCGGCCTCCAGCCCTCGCGCCGGAATACCGTGCACAGGAAGCGCCTGGTCGAATGCCAGTGCAGGCCGAGCAGCCCGTAATTGTTGTCCGCATCCACCACTGGATCGCCCACGCCTGTGGGGCGCGGCGGTTCGCCATACAGCGCGGTGCCGAAGATCACATCCCAGATCGAGAGCACCTGGCCAAAGTTGCAGTTGTGCAACTTGGGGCGCTCGGCGTCGACCAGCATGTGGTGCAGGCGGTGGAATTTCGGGTCGACCAGCAGGCGCTCGAACACGCGTCCGAAGCCGAACCGCGTGTTGGTATGCGAAAAATTCTGCACCAGTTCGCCCAGCAGCATCAGCCAGGCGAACTCGTCCGGGTCCACACCCATGACCAGGCCCACCACGGCGAGGATCATCGACTGGATGAAGCCGTCGATCAGGTTGCCGCGGTCGTTGGTCCAGCAGCTCATCTGCCGCGTGCTGTGATGCATGCTGTGCAGCGCCCACCACCACGGCAGCGCGTGCTGGGTGCGATGCATCCAGTAGTACACGAAGTCGTACACCACGTAGTACACGCCGAACAGCACGTAGGGGTGGCCGTTGAACCACGGCATCAGGGTCGTCAGCGCCAGCGGCGAGCCGGTGCTGGAGGTGCTCGTGTCGGCACCGCCCAGCAGGTTGCTGAAGGGCATCAGGATCAGATACGTGAACAGCGGGAAGATGCCCACCAGCATCATCACCGTGTAGTTGCGGTCTACCAGGGTGAGCTTGCGATCGGCCCACTTCTCGGCGGGGAAGAAGGTTTCCAGCGGTCTGAAAAGGAAGCCGATGATGCAGATCTGCAGCACGGCGATCAGCAGCGACGCAGCGATGTCGCGCGGGTCGCCGGACAGCTTGCCCAGGTGCAGCAGGGCGAGCGCGGGCGCCACGGCGTGGCTGCTCAGCCAATCGACCAGGTGTGACCACAATTCGGGTAGCGAGAACATCGGAAAATTCGCGGGGAACGGCAGCGCACATGATACCGCCGTGATTTCGGCATCGCGCTGAATGCAGCCGCGCGAACTTGCGGGGGCGTGCCTTGCGTAGGAGCGCACCCTGTGCGCTCCTACGGGCGCCGCCGCCGCACGCCGCTCACCGCACACAGTCCCAGCAGCACGAAGCCGATCCCGACCCATTCCATCGGTCTGGGCTCCTCGTGCAGGATCGCCCACGCCAGCAGCACGCCAACGATGGGTACGCCCAGGCTGCTCACGCTGGCCAATGTGGTGGGAAGCCGGCGCAGCACGATCGACCACAGCCACCACGCGAGGCTTGAGGCCATCAGCACGCTGTACGCCAATCCGGCCATGAAGGCACCGCTCCATGCGATGTTCCGCTGCGGCACCGCCAGCGCCACGATGCCCAGCGCCACGCCGCCGGCCAGCATCTGCCAGGCCGTGAGATTGAGTGCGGACACCGCGTGCAACCGGAACAGCCGTTTGCTCAGTACCGTGCCGGCCGCCCATGCCGCGCCGCCGGCGATGGCCAGCACCGTACTCGCCGCATTGCCCAGCCCGCGCCACGGCTCGATGATGCAGACGAGGCCCAGCGCGGCCAGCAGCAGGCCCAGCCAATGTCGACCCGTGGGCCGTTCGCGCAGGATCAGCCAAGCCAGGAGCACGGCCCAGAACGGCATGGTGTAAGCCAGCAACGCCACATGGCCGGCGCCACCACTCACCAGTGCCCATTGCTCCAATCCCTGGAACGCCGCGGTCTGGCACAGGCCGATCAGGATCGTGGGCAGCAGCGGTGGCGGCTTCAGCGGCTGGCGGCTCAGCGTCAGCGCCACGAACAGCACCGCCGCACCCAGCAGGTAGCGCATTGCCGCGAAATCGAACGGCCCCGCAAACGCCAGCACCTGCTTCATCACCACCCAGCTGTAGGCCCACAGCAGAATGGTGGCGAGCAGCGCCAGCGAGGCGCTGCGTTGCGAGGCGGCTTGACCGGGCATGGAAGGCATCGCGCTGGAAAGGCGCGAGTGTATTGCCTCCGGCAGCCTTCCAGCGTTCACTGTGCGCTCCGCGCCAAGCGCCCCCTGCCGGAACCGCCGCATGCAACGTTGCCACTGGGCACCCGCCGACGATACGCTGATGTGTGCCTACCACGACACCGAATGGGGCGTGCCGCTGCACGACGACCAGCGCCTGTTCGAGTTCCTGTGTCTCGAGGGTGCACAGGCCGGGCTGTCGTGGCGCACCGTGCTGGTCAAGCGCGACAACTACCGCAAGGCCTTCCACGATTTCGACATCGCCCGCGTGGCGGCAATGAAGGATCGCGAGCTGGAAAAGCTGCTGCTCGATCCCGGCATCATCCGCAACAGGCTCAAGGTGACCGCGGCGCGCGACAACGCCATCGCAGCGCAGAAGGTGATCGCCGAGTTCGGCAGCCTCGACGCCTACCTGTGGTCGTTCGTGGACGGCAAACCGCTGCACAATCGCTGGAAGGAGAAGGGCGAAGTGCCTGCCAGCACGGCGCTCTCCGACCGCATGAGCAAGGAACTGAAGAAGCGCGGTTTCCGCTTCGTCGGCACCACCATCTGCTATTCGCTGATGCAGGCGACGGGGATGATCAACGATCACCTCGTGGGGTGCTTCCGCCATAAGGCCTGTGCTGCCGGCGAGCGATAGGTCTGCATCGCTTCGCCGCGCCGCGGGCACGGTTCGTCGCAATACGCTGGCATGGTCGCTGCCCAGCCCTGTGCAATGGACTTCCCATCCACTGCACGCGGAGTCCCCGTGAAGAAGACCGGATTGCTTGCCTTGCCCCTGCTGGCAGCGTTCGCTTTCACCGCAACTGCGGCCACGCCGGCGTCGCCGGATGCACATGCGCAGATCGAGCAGGTGGTCGCGAAATTCCAGGCGGCACTGATCGCCAAGGACAAGGCCGGGCTGGAAAACCTGTTCATGGCCGAAGGCGGCGCATGGTTCGAGGTGCTGGGCGATGACGCCTACCAGCAGCTCAGCGCCAGACATCCGCAGGTGCCGCGTTTCCACAGCGACAACCATCAGCGCTTCGTCGACTTCGTCGTCGGCAGCCAGGGGCGCGTTGAGGAGAAGTTTTCCAACGTGCGTATCGAGACCGACGGTGCCATTGCGTCGGTGTACTTCGATTTCGTGTTCCTTGCCGATGGCAAATTGAACAATCGAGGCCATGAGGCCTGGCAATTGGTGAACACCGGTGCGGGCTGGAAGATCAGCGCGATGGCGTATTCCAGCGAGCCGCCGAACCTGCGCTAGAGTGGCCTGGTGGCAGGCGGCTTGCCTGCTGTTGCCGCCGGAAACCCTTGCGCATGACCCAAGCCGTGCCGTCCGCCGTTCGCCGCGGAGCCGATGTTCCCTTCTGGCTACCGTTGCTGGCGGGCGCGCCGCTGGTGCTGTGCATGGCAGTGATGGCGCTTCCCGAGCTGGGCCATGGCCGCGCCGTGGATTTTCGCGTGCTTTACGCGATCACCTACCTGCTCTGGATCGTGCCGATGGCGGCCGCACAGCGCTGGTTGCGGCGGCGCGGCGTATCGTGGCTGATGGCGGTTCCGGTCCTGCTGGCGCTGAGCTACGCGATGTCGCTGGCCAACAACGCGCTCGGCGAGTTGCTGGCGATCCAGCTCGGTGCGCTGCCGCGTTTCCAATGGGCGTTCCTGTTCGCCCAATTGGACGGTTGCTGGCTGGCGCTCATAGCCTTCGGCGCCGTGCATGCGGTGGTGGAGCATTACATCGTGTTGCAGGCCGAGCGCGAGCGCGTGCGCGAGATTGCCGCGCAGGCGCGCGACGCCGAATTGCGCGCGTTGCGTTACCAGCTGCAGCCGCATTTCCTGTTCAATACGCTCAACGCGATTTCTGCTCTGGTGGCCGGGCAGCGCAATGCGGAGGCCAACCGCATGCTGGCCACGCTGGGCGAACTGTTGCGCGCCACGTTGGACAGCGGCGAGTCGCACGAGGTGGCGCTGGCGGAGGAGCTGGCGCTGGCCGGGCTTTACCTCGATATCGAAAAGGTGCGGCTGGGGAATCGGCTGTTGCTCGACGTGCGCATCGGTCCCGAGGTGCTGCAGTCGGCAGTGCCGCCCCTGTTGCTGCAACCGCTGCTGGAGAATGCGATACGCCATGGCATCGCCCTGCGCACCGCTCCCGGTCGCGTGGCGCTGGCGGCAGAGCGCGACGGCGAAACGTTGCGGTTGTCGCTGCGCAACGATGGCGCGCCGGCGGCATCCGACGCGACCGGCGATGAGACGCGTCCTGCCGCCATCGGCCTGCGCAACGTGCGCGAGAGGCTGGTGCAGCTGCATGGGGAGCAGCAGCGGTTCGAGTTCGCATTGGGCGACGACGGCAGCTGCACCGTCGACATCGCCTTTCCCTTCCGCGCCATCGCGGAGCCGGCATGACGTTGCGCGTACTGGTGGTGGATGACGAACCGCTGGCGCGCGGCGGCGTGCGGGCGCGGCTCGCAGCGCATGCGGACATGCAGGTGATCGGCGAGTGTGCCGACGGCGAGGCCGCATTGGAGTCGATGCGCGAATTGCGCCCCGACCTGGTGTTCATCGATGTGCAGATGCCTGGCATCAACGGGCTGGATGCGCTGGAGCGCCTGCCGCCGCAGGAGCGGCCGCTGGCGATCCTGCTCACCGCGCATGCGCAGTTCGCACTGCGCGCGTTCGCCGTGCGTGCGCTCGACTATCTGCTGAAGCCGGTCGACGAGGACCGCTTCGCCGACGCGCTCGACCGCGCACGGCAGATGCTGGCGGCGCATCGACGCGATCCCTCCCTCGCCGAAGCGTTGCCGGCCCATGCCAGCCGTTTCGAAATACGGCTGGGGCAGCGGGTGCAATGGGTGGATGTGTCGAGGATCGACTGGATCGAGGCGCAGGGCGACTACGCTGGCCTGCACGTGGGCGAGCGCCTGCACCTGCTGCGCGAGCCGCTGCACAAGCTGGCGCTGCGGCTGGATCCGGTGCAATTCGTGCGCATCCATCGCTCCCTCATCGTGCGGCTGGATCGCGTGGCCGAGCTGCAGGCGCTCTCCAACCGCGACTGCCTGCTGCGTCTGCGCGATGGCACGCCGCTGCGCGCCAGCCGGACCTATGTGGACGCGTTGCGCGCGGCCTTGGCTTCGTAGGCGCCGCTAGGGCAGGGCGTCGACCCAGTCGAAGCGTTCGAGCAGGCCGGCGTATTCGCGATCCAGCGGCGCCTGCAGTGTCATCGCCGCGCCGCTCGCCGGATGCCGGAAGTCCAGCCGCCACGCGTGCAGCAGCATGCGGTGGCAGGCGAAGTGCTGCTTGTAGAGGCGGTTATGGTCGCCGCGGCCGTGCTGGCAATCGCCGATCACCGGGTGGTGGATATGAGCGAGGTGCTTGCGGATCTGGCGGAAGCGCCCGCTTTCCGGTTCCGCCAGCAGCAGGGCGTAGCGTTGTTGCGGATAACGACCCAGGGCGATAGGCACTTCCACCGCGGCGAGCTGACGGTAGCGCGTGCGCGCTTCGCGACGCAGACCGGTCTCGCGCGAACCGGGCAGCGGATAGTCGATCACGTCCTCGGCCGGCTCCGGCCAGCCGCGCACCACCACCAGGTATTGCTTGCGCACGTCGCGGCCCATGAACTGCTCGCCCAGCGCGGCGGCGATTTCGCTGCTGCGTGCCACCAGCAGCACACCGCTGGTGGCACGGTCGAGGCGGTGCGCAAGGTAGACGTTGCCGCCCACCTGTTCGCGCAGCACGTCCACGAGGTACTGCTCGGCGTCGTTCACCATCGCGGATCGGTGCACGGGAAGGCCCGCGGGTTTGTTCACCGCGATGAAGGCGTCGTCCTGGTGGAGTATCTCGATAGGCGTCATGAGGTTCCGTGGGAGTTCCCTCCCCTGCGTGCAGGGGAGGGAATCAGGAGCGGCGCGACCAGCCGAAGATGAACGACGCGAGGCCGGTTACGCCCATGCCCAGCGGCAGCCAGAGACCGTGTTGTGGCGCCAGCGCCCACAACAGGGTGGCGCAGAGGATCAGCGTGGCGCCGAACGCGCTGCACGCGATCATGCGCAGCAGCCGGCGCATGAGATGGCGCTGGAGGCCGAGCGTGTCCACGTCGGCAAGCAGGCGCTGCTCGCCTTGCGCGATCTGTTCCAGCGAAGCGCGCAGCAGTTCGGGGAGTTGCGGCGCGAGGTGGAACCACTCAGGCAGGCGCTTGCGCACCTCGCGCATCGTGCGCAGCGGGCTGTAGCGTTCGCGCAGGATGCGCTTCAGCACCGGATGCGCCACCGCCCAGATGTCGATCTCGGGATCGAGCATGCGACCCACGCCTTCGATGTTGAGCAGGGTCTTCTGCAACAGGATCAGCTGCGGCTGCAGGGTCAGCTCGAAGCGGCGCGCAGTCTGGAACAGCTTCACCACCAGCTCGGCCAGCGAAATCTGGGAAAGCGGACGGGTGAAGTAGGGTTCGCACACCGTGCGCACGGCGGCTTCCAGTTCGTCCAGTCGCACGGTGGAGGGCATCCATCCGGCGTCCACGTGCAGCTTGGCGATGCGCGCGTAGTCGCGTTCAAACAGCGCGATGAAGTTCTGGGCAAGCCAGTACTGGTCGGCTTCGGGCAACGAGCCCATGATGCCGAAGTCCAGCGCGATGAAGCGCGGCTCGACGGGACGCGTGACGTCCACCCAGATGTTGCCCGGGTGGGCATCGGCATGGAAAAAGTTGTCGCGGAACACCTGCTCGTAGAACACCCGCACGCCCTTGGCGGCGAGCGCCTTGCGGTCGATGCCGGCGGCGTCGATGGCGGCAATGTCGTCGCTGCTGATGCCGTGCACGCGTTCCAGCGTGAGCACGCGTTGTGCGGTCAGATCCCAGTGCACCTCGGGCACGTAGAGGTCGACGCCGCTGGCGAAGTTGCGCCGGAGCAGGCTGGCGCTGGCGCCTTCGCGCTGCAGGTCCAGCTCGTTTTCCAGCATCTTCTCGACTTCCGCCACCACGTCCAACGGGCGGATCTTGTCGGCATTGGGATGCCAGCGGTTCGCCAATGCACCCAGCGAGTGCAGCAGCTTCACGTCACGGGCGATCTGCGCGTCGATGCCGGGGCGCAACACCTTCACCACCACGGAGCGCCCGTCTGGAAGTTCGGCCGCGTGCACCTGCGCGATGGAGGCGGAAGCCAGCGGCGTTTCGTCGAAATGGACGTACAGGCGGCTGATCGGGGACTTCAGCTCGCGCTCCACGATGGCGCGCGCCGCGCTGCCGGGAAAGGGCGGCACCTGGTCCTGCAACAGCGCCAGTTCATCGGCGATGTCCCCGGGCACGAGGTCGCGCCGTGTGGACAGCACCTGTCCGGCCTTGACGAAGATCGGCCCCAGTTCGGTGAGCGCCAGGCGCAGCCGTGCGCCTCGCGGCAGGTTGCGCACGTCCACGCTGGGACGGCCCAATAGCGGGCGCACCAGCTTGAGCGGGCGGAACAGGTGGGCGGCGTCCACCAGCTCGTCGAGCCGGTAGCGCAGCAGTACGGCGGCGACGCGCAGCAGACGCGGAACGACGGCAAGCGAGGTCACGCGGCGGCTCCGTTGGGGGGCGTCCCTTTCACGCGTGCCGCCAGGCGGGCGAGGCGCGCCTCCAGCCGTTCGCTGCGCTCGCGCAGGTTGTCCACGCCGTCGAGGAAGGCTTCCGCTTCGCCAGGAGCCACGGCAAGGCGCGATTCGTCGCGCAGCCACGCGGCGCCGTCTTCGGTGAGATGGCTGGCGGTTTCCTTTGCGTGCACGAACGCGGTACGCACGGCACGCGCCAGTGGCACGCCGAGCACGTCGCCGAAGCTGCGCGCGAAGGCTTCTTCGAAATCGGGCGCGAACTGCGAGGCCAGCTTTTCCAGCCGGCGCGCCAGGTCGGCATCGCCGGCGATTTCCACTTTGCCGGGTGCCACGCCGTCGTCGCCGCGGCGCAAAGCCATCGCCAGCAGGCTGCCGGGCGTGGCGGCCACGCGCAGCGTGCTGGCGGCGGCCTCGTTCTGGTCCGGCGGCCCGACCGCGAGGCGATCGTTTTCCACGGTCACGGCCAGCGCGAGCTCCGGCCCGCGCAGGTGCAGCAGCACGCGGCGGCCATTGAGGGTGGCGAGCTTTTGCTGCGTGTCGGGGTCGAGCGACAGCGTGTGGTTGAGCGCTGCTTCCAGCGCGCGTCCGGCCAGCTTGCGCAACGGCGTGGGCAGCCAGGCGTTGGGTGTGGGCGAGGTCATCCGGGGATTGTAGCGGCGCCGTCGAATCCAAGCTGCCGCCACGCCTCGTACACCGCCACGGCCACGGTATTGGAAAGATTGAGGCTGCGGCTGTCCGGCCGCATCGGCAGGCGCAGGCGTTGCGCCTCGGGAATGGTGTCCAGCACCTCGCCCGGCAGCCCGGCGGTTTCGCAACCGAACAGCAATGCGTCGCCGTCGGCGTAGCGCGCATCGACGTGGCACACACGGCCACGGGTGGTGAAGGCGAACACGCGCGGTTGGCCGATGGTGGCGAGGCAATCGGCCAGGCTGTCGTGCACGGTGACGCGGGCGTATTCGTGGTAGTCCAGCCCGGCGCGGCGCAGGCGCGCGTCGTCGAGCTCGAAGCCCAGCGGGCGGATCAGGTGCAGCGCGGCGCCGGTGTTGGCACACAGGCGAATGGCGTTGCCGGTGTTCGGCGGGATCTCGGGGCGGAACAGGATGACATGGAGCATCCGGCGATTATCGCGTGCGCATGGCCGCGCAGGCGAGCCGGCGACGCGATCAGCTGCGCGGCAGCGGGCAAGCGGTGGCCGTCGTCGCGCAGGCGTTGCTCGTGGTCGCCAGCGTCTGGGCGGTGGGCGGGCGGTCAGTCAGCATCGAACCCAGCACCAGGGTGCAGACCAGCAGGCAGGCCGCGAACAAACCATTGAGCATCAGGGTTTCATGTTTCATTGAAATACTCCTCGTCAGGATGGGAAGGGTGGGCTTCAACCCGGCTGGCGCGGGCAGATCACGCCGTCGGCAGGCAGCGCGCATTGCGCGGGGCTTGCCAGCAAGGCGTTGGCGACGGTGCCGCTGCTGGCCATTCCGGCCGGAGCGGGGAAGCTCTTCAGCATTGCGCCCAACACCAGCGTGCAAACCAGCAGGCAGGCGACGAACAGGCTGCGCAGCATCAGGTTCTCGTATTTCATGGCGTGTCTCCGATTGGGTGGGTTGTCCTTGCACGATGTATAGAGAGCAATCCGCATGCCAAGTCGAAAAATCATTTTAGATAATTGAATTTAAAGAGAATTTCTGATCACCTGAAGCCCGGGTCCGCTTGTCCGCGGACAGTCGGACAGGAAAACCGGACAGCCGGCCGTGCGCGTGCCCTTGGTCATCTGGCAGGAACTTGCGCCCTCCCGTAGGCTCGCCTGACACCCAACCCGAAAGGAGCGTCACGATGGGAAGCAAGCCCTTGGCCGTCCTGATCGCCAGCCTGTTGAGCGCCATGGCTGGCCTTGCGCCGGATGCGGCGATGGCTGCCACGCAAACCGCGCGGGCCACGCAGCAGGTTCCGGACATCGCCTACACGCGCTTCACCCTGCCGAACGGTCTCACCGTGATCGTGCACGAGGACCACAAGGCGCCAGTGGTTGCGGTGAGCATCTGGTACCACATCGGTTCGGCCGACGAACCGAAGGGCAAGACCGGCTTCGCCCATCTGTTCGAACACCTGATGTTCTCGGGTTCGGAGCACCACAAGGGCACCTACTTCCAGCCGTTCGAACTGGCCGGTGCCACCGACATGAACGGCACCACCTGGTTCGACCGCACCAACTATTTCGAGACGGTGCCCACCACCGCGCTGGACATGGCGCTATGGATGGAATCCGACCGCGTGGGCCACCTGCTCGACGCGATCGGCCAGAAGGAGCTCGACACCCAGCGCGGCGTGGTGCAGAACGAAAAGCGCCAGGATGAAAACCGTCCCTACGGTCGCGTGGACGAGAACATCCTCGCCAATACCTATCCCGCGAATCATCCGTACCAGCACGACACCATCGGCTCGATGGCCGACCTCGACGCAGCATCGCTGGCGGACGTGAAGAACTGGTTCCACGCCAACTACGGCGCCGCCAACACCACGCTGGTGCTGGCCGGTGACATCACGGTGGCCGAGGCACGCGCGAAGGCGCTGAAGTATTTCGGCGACATCCCCGCCGGCAAGCCGGTGGCGCACCAGCAGCCGTGGATCACCCCGCTGGCCAGGTCCACCCAGGGCGTGCAGCACGACCACGTGGCGCAGCCGCGCATCTACCGCACCTGGGTGGTACCGCAGCTCGGCAGCGACGCGGCCATCCAGCTCGACCTGGCCAGCACCGTACTGGGGGCCGGCAAGACCTCGCGGCTGTACCAGCGCCTCGTCTACCAGGACAAGCTGGTGGACGACGTCTCCGCCAGCATCGCGCCGTTCGCGCTGGCCAGCCAGTTCCAGATCCAGGCCGACGTGAAGCAGGGCGTCGACCCGGCCAAGGTGGAGGCGGCGATCGACGCGGTACTCAAGGACTTCCTCGCCAACGGCCCCTCCGCCGACGAACTCGATCGCGCCAAGATCGGCAACCGCGCGCAGTTCATCCGCGGGCTGGAGAAGGTGGGTGGTTTCGGCGGCAAGGCGGTGATCCTCGCCGAAGGTCAGGTCTACCGCGGCGACCCGGCTGCCTACAAGAAGGATCTCGACCGCGCCAACGCGGCCACACCGGCCAGCGTCAAGGCCGCGGCGGACGAATGGCTGGCCAAGGGCGACTACCGGCTCACCGTGTTGCCTGCCGGCAAGGACTTCGATCCGGCGGCCGAGGACAAGGCCGTGAAGCCGCTGGGCGATGCCGCCGGCAAGCCGCAGCCCAGGCTGCCCGCCGTGCGCGAATACAGCGTGACCAAGAGCGACGTGGATCGCAGCAAGGGCGTGCCGCAGGTCACCAGCTTTCCCTCGCTGAGCTTCCCTGCGCTCGAACGCGGCAAGCTCGACAACGGCATCGAGGTGATCCTCGCCCAGCGCCACACCATCCCGGTGACGCAGGTGCAACTGATGTTCGATTCCGGTTATGCCGCCGACCAGGGCGGCAAGCTCGGCACGGCGAGCTTCACCGCGCGCCTGATGAACGAGAGCACCACCAAGATGGATTCGGTGGCGGTGTCCGAAGCACGCCAGCGCCTCGGCGCGGCCACCAGCATCGACTGCGGTTTGGACAGCTGCAGCGCCGGGCTCAATGCCCTCAACGACCAGCTCAAGCCCTCGCTGGCGTTGTTCGCCGACATCGTGCGCGACCCCGCATTCAAGGCAGCCGACATCGACCGCGTGCGCGGCCAGTGGCTGGCCGACATTGCGCAGGAAAAGACCCAGCCCATCGGCCTCGCGCTGCGTTCGCTGCCGCCGCTGCTGTACGGGGCCGGCCACGCCTACGGGATTCCGTTCACCGGCAGCGGTACGGAGGCCAGCATCCGGTCGCTCACGGCGGATGACCTGCGCGCGTTCCAGCAGAATTGGTTGCGTCCGGACAACGTGAAGATCCTGGTAGCCGGCGACACCACGCTGGACAAGATCATCCCGGAGTTGAACGCCGCCTTCGGCGACTGGAAAGCTCCGGCCACCCCGGTGCCGCACAAGAACATCGCCCAGGTGGCCGCGCAGCCCAGGCCGCGCGTGTTCCTGATCGACCGCCCCGATGCGCCGCAGTCGTTGATCCTCGCCGGCCTGCTGGCGCCGTCTACGCGTACGCCGGACAACCTCGCCATCCAGGTGGCCAACGGTGCCTTCGGCGGCACCTTCACTTCGCGCCTCAACATGAACCTGCGCGAGGACAAGCGCTGGGCCTACGGCGCGCAGAGCTTCCTGATGGATGCGCAGGGTCAGCGCCCGATGCTGTTCTACGCGCCGGTACAGACCGACAAGACCGCGCCTTCCGCCAGCGAAGTGCTGAAGGAGGCGCGCGCGGTGATCGGCGACAAGCCGTTGACCGATGCCGAGATCACCAAGATCAAGGATCAGCGCATCCGCGCCCTGCCGGGCGGCTACGAGACCACCGTGGCGGTGCTCGGCGCGATGGAGGGCATCGTCGCGTACGGCCGTCCCGACGATTACGTGCAGACGCTGAAGCCGCGACTGGAAGCCGTCACGCAAGCCCAGGCCGAAGCCGCGATCAAGGAGATCGTGCAGCCGCAGGCGATGACCTGGGTGATCGTGGGCGACCTCAAGCAGATCGAGGCGCCGGTGCGTGCACTGGACCTTGGCGACGTGCAGGTGCTCGACGCCGACGGCAAGCCGGTATCGAAGTAGCTGTTGCCCCTCATTCCGGCGCAGGCAATCCAGTGACCGCAGGACTCGGATGCGCGCGGTCGCTGCTGGATCCCGGCCTGCGCCGGAATGGACGAGCTGGAGACGGTGCGCGTTCGGCCATCGGCAGCGGACTCGGTAGGCGGAACAAGCACCCATACAGGCGCGAGCCAGCATCGCGCGCTAGCATGGAGGGCGGGCGGCTCAGCGCCCGGCCTTTCTTCATCCAGACATCGGAGTCGCCCCATGCGCAAGACCGTGTTGCTGATCGTTCCCACGCTGCTGCTTGGAGCCTGCACCTGGGGTATCAATCCCACCCCGGCCTCGCAGAACGTGCGCACGGCATGGAACGGTGACGTTTCCGGTTGCCGTGACCTCGGCAAGATCACCGTCTCGGTGATGGACCACGTCGGCCCGGTGGACCGCAACGACATCAAGGTGCGCGACGAGCTGCAGGTGATGGCGCGCAACGAGGCCGCCACCATGCAGGCGGACACCATCAAGCCGTTGGGTGAACCCAGCGACGGTTCGCAGCCGTGGGGCGCCTATCAATGCGGTTCGCGCGTCATCCAGCCCAACACTGCACCGGGACAGCCCCAGCCACCGGCCAACGGTGGCGGCGCGCAGACCTTCCCGGTCAAGGGCAACTGAGCTCGGCTCCGATCGACCAGGAAAGAACGAAGGGCGCCTAGGGCGCCCTTCGCGTTTGTTGAAGAGTGCGGCAATGGATGGCCGCCCGTTTGATCTTCGCGATCACGGATGATCGCAAAGATATTTCCGTACCGGTGCGTGGCACACGCCCGCACACCGGCACGATTCACAGGTGCCCGCTGGCCAATTCGTCCGCCAGTCGCGGCAGCCGGTAGACCTTGCGCACCGCTTCCATCAATGCGGCGGTGTCCACGGCCACCGCGCGGTTGTTGCTGCCGTCGTACACGAAGTCGCCGCCGATGGAGTGGATGTTGCCGTCGAAGATCAGGCCCACCGCATGGCCGTCGCGGTCGACCACCGGGCTGCCGGAGTTGCCGCCGATGATGTCGTTGTCGGTGACGAAGTCGAACGGCGTGGAGAGGTCCAGTGAATCCTTCGCCTTGATCCAGCTGTCCGGCAGCTTGAACGGGTCCGCGCCAGTGGCGCGGTTGTAGGCGCCGGCGAAGTCGGTGAACGGCGGCACCTCGTGGTCGCCTTCCTTCCAGCCGGCCACCTTGCCGTAGGACAGCCGCAAGGTGAAGGTGGCGTCGGGATAGTTGCTGGTGCCTTCGCGCGCGAAGCGGGCCTGGGCGATCGCCTCATCGGCCTTGGTGGTGGGCGCCTGCACTTCGTCCTCGTACTGCTTGCGCAGCTTGGTCGCAGTGGGTTCGATCCCCCGCACGAACGCGATCATGGGATCGGTGGAGGCCTCGATCGCCTTCTCGCCGCCGTCCCACAGCTGCTTGCGTACCGCCGGGTCAGCGAGCTTGGTGCCGTTCACCAGCGTGGTCGCCAGCTCGTCGGGCGATTGCTTGCCCAGCGTCTGGTGCACGAAGGCATCGTCGGCACCGAGGATCTGGCGCATCTTCTCCATCGACCACGCCATCATGGTGCGCTCGAACTCCGGATATACCGGTACCTTCGCCTCCAGCGACTGTTCCACCGCGGGCAGGTTGGCGTCGCGGTACTGCGGCAGGCGTTCGGCGTCGGGCTTGGCGCGCTGGGCCGCGCCGCGCACCAGGGTCATCGCGTCGGCGAACAGCTGGGTGCCAACGCCGAAGCCGCGGCCGCCGGCGATCATGTTGTAGCGGTCCTGCAGTTCCTTGCCGCGCTGCTGGGCCTTGGCCAGGTCCGCCCACGGGTCGCCGTATTTCGCGCGGCGCGACGGGTCGGCGGCGATCCAGTCGCGCAGCGTGGCATCGTCCTTCTGCTTCTGCGTGATGAAGCTTTCGTTGGTGAGCGTTTCCAGCCAGCCGTTGAACACCTTCAGCGTGTTCTCGATGCCGAACTGCATGTCCTGTGCTTCTTTGGCCTGCTGCGCGCCGGCGCGGCCGTATTGCCACAGCACGCCGCGCAGGTCGGACAGGTAGCCGTAGAACGGGATCAGCATGTCATCGCGCATGGCGGACAGCTGGAGCCACGGCGTCTCGCGCTGGGTCGAGCCGGGGTTGCCGACCACGAAGGTCATTTCACCCGCCTTCGGCCCATGCGGGTCGAACTGCAGGAACTGCGGCGTCTTCGCCGGCTTGCCGTCCACGTAGGCGCGGAAGAAGGTGACGTCGAGGTCGTAGCGCGGGAAGTTGAAGTTGTCCGGGTCGCCGCCGAAGAAGGCGATGCTCTGCTCAGGCGCGAACACCAGGCGCACGTCCTGGTAGCGGCGATACTTGTACAGCGCGTAGCGGCCGCCGTGGTACAGCGTTACCACGTCGCAGCGCCAGGTCTTGGCATCGCCGGCGACGCACTGCGTCTCCAGCTTGCTGCTGATCGCGCGCTCTGCCTTGATGCGTTCGGCGCCCTGCTTGCCGCTGGTCGCCGCGTTCACCTGGTCGGTGACGTCGGTGATCTTCTCCAGCTGGTTGAGTTCGACGTCGGGACATTTCGGCTCGTCTTCCTGCTTCATCGCCACGTAGCCGTCGGACATGTAATTGTGGCCGGTGCCGGAGAGCTGGGAGAGGCAGGCATTGGCGCAGTGGTGGTTGGTCATCACTAGGCCGCTGGCCGAGACGAAGGAACCGGAGCAACCTTCCGCCAGGCGCACCGCCGCATGCTGGATCAGATCGATCCATTGCTGGGTGGGCGTGAAACCATAGCGCTGCTGCATCTGCTTCACCGGCAGATGGTCCAGCGTCCACATGCCTTCATCGGCCATGGCGCCGCCGGCGGTGCCAAGCAGCAGGCCGGAAAACCCAACGAGCAACCAGCGTTTCATCGCGTCTCCTCCGTATGGGGGCGGATCGGCGCGCGGATGGCGCGGGTCCGCTGTTGGCGTGTCGAACCAGCGGCCATCATGACGTCGTCGGCGGGGGCGAGGAAGTGGCGGTCGACAGGGGTACTTGCAGGCCACCCATTCCAGGCATAAAATTCATTTCCATATATTTCATATATGAAATACAAACAAGACAGCAACGACTGCATTCAGCCATGAGCAGCTTCGCCCCCACCGAACAACGCCTTGCCGTCACCTGCCGGCGCCAACCCGCGTTCCCGCGCGAACCGGCGGTGCTGGTGCGGCTGGTGAAGCATCTGCACAAGCGCGTGCACGACGCCGCCAACGCCACGCTCAAGCCGTGGGGCATCAGCCACCCGGAGTACAACATCCTGATGATGCTGTACGGCACCGAGGGCTATACGCTGAACCCGTCGCAGCTGGCCGAGGCGGCGGGCGAGAAGTCGGCGAACATCACGCGGCTTGCAGACAGTCTGTGCGACAAGGGGCTGGTCGAGCGCACCGCGAGCGACACGGACCGGCGCAAGGTCAGCCTGAGCCTGAGCCGCGAGGGGTTGGCGATGATCGACGAATTCATGCCGTCGATCTGCGCGCTGCTGGAGCGTCAGACCGCCGGCATGAAGCCCGCCGAGACGGCGCAGCTGGAGCGCCTGCTCAAGAAGTTCCTCAACCAGTTGGAGCAGGATTGAGCGATGGCAGGGGCATCGACCATTCCGGAACCTGCGGCACGGCGCTGGCCTGCGCTGGCGGAAGTTTTCGCGGGCGAGGGGCGTGCGTGGCTGTTCGTGGCCAAGACCTTGCTCGCGGTATACCTGGCCGCATGGCTGGCGATGTGGCTGCGGCTGGAGGCGCCGTCCACGGCGATGATCACGGTGGGTATCGTGATGCACCCGCAGAGCGGCATGGTGCTGGCCAAGAGCTTTTATCGCGCGATCGGCACCCTGTGCGGCAGCACCTTCGGGTTGGCCCTGTTGTGCGCATTCCCGCAGCAGCGCGAACTGTTCCTGCCCTGCCTGTCGCTGTGGGTGGCGCTGTGCGCCGGCGGCGCCACGCTGTACCGCAACTTCATGTCCTACGGCTTCGTGCTGGCCGGCTATACCGCGGCCATCGTGGCGTTGCCGGCAGCGGCGAATCCGCTCGACGTGTTCGATTCGGCGCTGATGCGCGTGAGCGAGGTGATGCTGGGCATCGTGGTGTCCGCCGTGGTCAGCGACCTGGTGTTCCCGGACCGGCTGCGCCTGGTGTTGCGCCAGAGTGCACGCGCGCATTTCGCCAACTTCATCGACTTCGTGCGCGGCTCGACCGGCGGCAGCATCCCGCGCGCGGCGATGGAACAGGCGCACCTGCGCTTCGTGCGTGCGGCGGTCCAGTTGGAGGACATGCGCGCCTCGGTGATCTTCGAGGATCCGGAGATCCGCGCGCGCAGCACGCGCATGCGCCTGCTCAACCAGCACAACATGGCGGCGGCGACCAGCTTCCAGTCGCTGCATCACCTCATCAACCGGCTGCAACGCGAAGGTCGTGTTGCCGAAGTGGATGCGCTGATCGCGCTGTACCGGCCGATTGGCGCGGCGCTGGAGGCGGCGCCGGCCGACCTGCACGACCCCGCGATACTGGCACCGCGCCTGCGCGAGTGCGCGCGGCAGTTGCCGGCGCTGGAGGCAACGCTGCGCGAGGGCCTGGCGCCCGGCCACGCACAGCTGGCGTTCGACACCGGCGCCACCTTGCTGAAGCGTTTCCTCGACGAATTGTGCGGCTACGTCGAAGTGGAGTTGGCGCTGCGCGCGCAGGTGCAGCGCGGCGGGGTGGAGCGCGTGCATTTCCGTCGCGGCCACGACGCCAGCGGCGCGCTGGTAGCGGTGCTGCGCACCTTCCTCACCATGAGCGCGCTGAGCATGTTCTGGATCGCCAGCGGCTGGCCGTTCGGCGCCAGCGCGATGCTGCTCGCCACGATCTTCAGCGGGCTGCTGGCGGCGGCGCCGAACCCGCTGGCTTCGGCGTTCAACATGCTGCTCGGCTACGCCTTCGGGATGCTGGCCGGCATCTACGCGGCCTATTGGCTGCTGCCGGGCAGCGACGGCTTCGTGATGCTGGTCGCGGCAACCCTGCCGTTGCTGCTCGTCGGACCCTGGCTCAATGCCCATGCCGAGTTCAGCGGCGTCGGCGGTGGTTATGCGATCGGCATCGTCTACATCCTCGCCTTGAAGAATCCGATGGTGTACGACCTGACCCATACCTTGAACGACGCCGTCGCGCAGCTCGCCGGCGTGGCGCTGGCTGCGGTCTCCTTCGTGTTCGTGCCGCGCGTCACCGGCAGCGGCTGGCAGCGGCGTCGCCAGTTCCGCCGGCTGCGTGAGCAGGTGGTAGAGGCCGCTACCGCACCGTTGGATGGCCTGCGCTGGCGCTTCGAAAGCGCCAGCCGCGACCTGTTCCATCAGGTGATCACGCACACCCGTCCGGGCAGCCGCCAGTCGCGCGCCCTGCTGGGCTGGGCGCTGGCGGTGCAGGAAAGCGGGCGCGCGCTGATCGAGTTGCGCGAGCAATTGCGCAGCAGCGACGCGTCGGCCGCGGCACGTGACGCAGCGAATCGCGCGGTGCAGGCCGTGGCGCAGCTCTATCACCAGCCGGAAGAAGCGCGCCGGCAGCGGGCCGAGGACGAAGTGCGCGCCGCGATCGAAGCCTGCGCCACCGCCCCTGAGCTGCGCACGCACCTGTACCAGTTGCTGGGCGCGCTGCGCGACGACGAATCGCCGCTGGCCGCCGCCACCGCCGTCGAGGAACCCGTCCATGCCCAATGAGATTTCCGTCGGCGGCGTACTGGTACCCGGGTTGTTGCCGATCTTCCTGGCCTGCCTGCTGCTGATGCTGCTGGTTGATGCGGTGATCGGTCGCTACGGCCTGCATCGCTACGTGTGGCACCCACCGTTGTTCCGCCTTGCCCTGTTCGCCTGCCTGTTCGCCGCGGGCGGCCTGTTGTTTTTGTATTGAGTCGACCATGAACAAGACTTCGCTGTTGCGCTTCCTGATCACCGCTTGCGTGGTGCTGGTCGCTGCCCTGCTCGGCCATGTGCTGTGGAAGCACTATCTGTACTCGCCATGGACCCGCGACGGCCGCGTGCGCGCCGATGTGGTGAAGGTGGCGCCGGACGTGGCTGGCCTCGTCACCGAGGTGCGCGTGGCCGACAACCAGTTCGTGCACCGCGGCGACGTATTGCTGGCGATCGATCCTTCGCGATACAGGCTCGCGCTGGCACAGGCCCATGCCAACCTTGGGGCGGCGGGCGCCAGCGTGCATGCCGCCGAGGCCAACATCGCCGCAGCTACCGCCGCAATGGCCGCACGCAAGACCGACTACGCGATGTACCGCGCGCAGGCGAGACGGCGCATGCAAGTGCCAGCAGGCAGCGTGGTGTCCAGCGAGACGCGTGACAACGCGGTCGCCGCCGCCGAGGCGGCGGAAGCGGCCTGGCACCAGTCCGAGGCCGCGTTGAAGCAGGCACAGGCCGCGCACGACCAGGCGCTTTCGGCACAGGCGCAGGCGCAGGTGGCGGTGCAGAACGCCGAGCTCAATCTCGAGCGCACCCAGGTGCGCGCGCCGGTGGACGGCTACGCCACCAATGTGCAGGTGCGCGTGGGTGATTTCGCCAATGCCGGCGCACAGCAACTCGCGCTGGTGGACAGCCACAGCTATTACATCTACGGCTATTTCGAGGAAACCAAGCTGCCGCAGCTGCGCATGGGCGATCCGGTGGACGTACGCCTGATGGCCGGCGGCATCGAGCTCAAGGGGCATATCGACAGCATCGCGCGCGGCATCACCGACCGCGACAACCCCGGCAGCCCCGATCAGCTGCCCAACGTGAATCCCACCTTCAACTGGGTGCGCCTCGCGCAACGCATCCCGGTGCGCATCGACATCGATCCCGACCGGATGCCTGCGGGCAGTGTGCTGGTGGCCGGCATGACCGCGACCATCACCGTGCATCCGCGCGACGACGACCGCTCGCCGCGGCGGGCGCAGCCATGACACGTGTGACACGCACGCTCGCATCCGCTGTGCTGGCGCTGCTGCTAGCCGCCTGCGCGTCCACCCGTGGCCTGCATCCCAACGGCCATGAAATCGTTCCGGGCAGCCTGCAGGCGCAGCAAAGCCTTGCCGGTGCGCAGCTGAGTCCTGCCGCATGGCCGCAACAGGACTGGTGGCACGCGCTGGGCGATACGCAACTCGATGCGCTGGTCGCCGAAGCGTTGCGCGACAACCCCGGCCTCGCCGCAGCCGATGCGCGCGCGCAGCTGGCGCAATCCGAAGCGCAGGCCCTCGATGCGGCGCGCGATCCCAGCGTGGAAGCCAGCTATGCCGCCACCGGTGCGCGGCTTTCCGAAAAGGAAGTCGGCCTGGTGCTGCCGGAGGCCGTGGGAACGTTCGCATGGATGCAGAGTGCCGGCGTCGATTTCTCCTGGAACCTCGACCTGTGGGGCGGCCAGCGCGCCGCATGGGAGGCCGCACTGGGGCGCAGCCGTGCCGCGGAAGTGGATCGCCGCGCGGCACGCATTCAGCTGTCGGCGAACGTCACGCTGGCCTATATCCAGCTGCGCCAGGCCTTCGCGTTGCGCGACATCGCGCAGCACGATGTCGAACGCTCCGACCGCATCGCCGTGCTCACCCATACCCTCGTCGCCAGCGGCATGGGCCTGCCGGACAGCCTGCTGCAGGCGCGCGCCGAGGCCGGCATCGCGCACCAGCACCTGGCGGCCGCCGATGCGGCCATCGACAGTGCGCGCATCAGCCTCGCCGTGCTGCTGGGCAAGGGTCCGGATCGGGGCCTGCAGATCGCCGCACCCACCGGACTCAAGCCGGTGTCGCTGGCGATTCCACCCGACCTCACGGCCAACCTGCTGGGGCGCCGCCCCGATCTGGTTGCCGCACGCTGGCGCGTGGAGGCTGCGTCGCAGGACATCAAGGCGGCCAAGTCGCAGTTCATGCCCAACCTCAACATCAGCGCGATGGCGGGTTTCCTCGCGCTGGGCGACAACGTGCCGCTGTTCCAGCTGCCCGCGCGCACCTACAGCGTCGGCCCCGCGCTGTCGCTGCCGCTGTTCGACGGCAAGCGCTTGCGTGCAGGCCTCAACGCTCGCGATGCGCTGTACGACGGAGCAGTAGCCAACTACAACCAGACGCTGGTGCGCGCGGTGAACCAGGTGGCCGACCTGCTCAGCCTGTCGCGCTCCGTGCAGAGCCAGCTGCAGACGCAACAGGACGTGCTGCACAACGCACAGCGCGCGTACGACGACGCGCAGATTGGTTACAAGGCAGGACTGGGTACCGAGTTGAACACGCTGGTCGCCCGCCACCTGCTGCTCACGGCCGAGCAGAACGAAGCCGTGCTGCAGAGCCGGCAGGCGGAGCTGGCCGTGCGCATGGTCGAAGCGCTGGGTGGCGGGTTTAGGGACGAGGCCGCGCCGCCGAAGTAATCGTGTCCCTTGATGTGTGCGTTTCCACGCTTCGCAGGAGGGTGGATGTGAAATTTCCAGACATGAAAGGCGTCTTGCCGCTATTTCTGATTTCTACGGTGGTCGGTTGTACTTTTTGCGAGGCCGCCTTTGCGACAGATTTTTCTATTGATGCGGTTCATTTCAAAGAAAAATTGCCATCGCCGAACGGCGATCTGGGCGCTTCATTGGTTGGCAATGGGGAATCCGTGGGGGTGTTGAAAAATGACATCAAGGCCATTGACTCTTTGAAAGAGTCTTATCGCATTGAAATCATTGGTCACACGGATAATCAAGAATGTGTCCCTCATGAATGCGAACGGCTGTCGCTTAGGCGAGCCCAACGGGTCTACGACTGGATGCTCGCTAATGGAGTTTCCCGGAGCAGGCTCTTGCCCCCGGAAGGCCATGGCAGTGGCGGCCCGGTTGCGAACAATGAAATACTTGGTGGCCGGGCAATGAACCGCTATGTGGAATTCCAAGTGGTTCCGAAAGAAGCCGGGCCGTGAAGGCAAGATCGCCCGCTTTCGCTATCCTCTGACGCATGAACATGCTGATCAACGCGCCGCGGCGCATCGCGCGCCGCCTCGTCTCGCCGCTGCGCCCGAAATCGCGGACCTGGCTGGAGGCGCTGCCTGCCTTCGCGGTGCCGGCCACCGCCATCGGAACCCTGCACGGGCCGCAGGCCTTCCATCAGGCGTTGCTGGCACAGATTGCACAGGCCACGCGGCGCATCCTGATCGTGACGCTTTATCTGCAGGACGATGACGCAGGCCGCGAGGTGATGGAAGCCTTGCACGCTGCGCATGCGCAGCGGCCCGAGCTGGAGATCGACGTGTTCGTGGACTGGCATCGTGCCCAGCGCGGCCTGATCGGCAAGCAGCAAAGCCCGGGTAACGCGGCGATGTACCGCGACTGCGTGCAGCGCCATGGCGGCGGCGTGCGCGTGTGGGGCGTGCCGGTGCAGAACCGCGAACTGTTCGGCGTGCTGCACCTCAAGGGTTTCGTATTCGACGACACCGTGCTGTACAGCGGTGCCAGCCTCAACGACGTCTACCTGGCCAAGCACGGGCGCTACCGGCTCGACCGTTGCCATCGCATCCGCGATGCCGCGCTGGCCGAGAGCATGGCGACGTTCGTGCAGCGGCAGTTTCGCGGAAGCGAAGCGGTGCGCCGGCTCGACCTGCCCGATCCGCCGCCGACACGCACACTGTTGCCGGCGATCCGCACGTTCCGTCAGCAACTGCAGCAAGCGGCCTACGTGGTGCCGATGGCGACCTTGCCGGATGGCGCCGTGGCCGTCACGCCGCTTAAGGGTTTCGGGCGCACCGACAATGCGCTGAACGACGCGATGCTGGCCCTGCTGCGTGGCGCGCAGCGGCGCATCGTATTGCTCACGCCGTATTTCAACCTGCCGGGGCCGGTGCGCGCCGCCTTGGGCCACGCGCTGCGGCGGGGGTGCAGCGTCGAGATCATGCTGGGCGACAAGACCGCCAATGATTTCTACATTCCACCGGCGCAACCGTTCCGCACCATCGGCCTGCTGCCCTATCTCTACGAAAACAACCTGCGCCGCTTCGCGCGCACGCATGCACGCCAGCTCGCCAGCGGCCAGCTGAACCTGTGGCTGTGGCGCGATGGCGGCAACAGCTATCACCTGAAGGGCCTGTTCGTGGACGACGACTGCGCCCTGCTCACCGGCCACAATCTCAACCCGCGCGCCTGGGCGCTGGATCTGGAGAACGGGCTGCTGCTGCGGGATCCCTCGCGTCGCCTGCACGCGATGCACGAAGCGGAATGGGCATCCTTGCGCCAGCACGCCACGCGACTGGCGGACCATTACGCTCTGGAAAGCACACGGGATTATCCGCCGGAGGTGCGGCGCTTGCTGCGACGCCTGAGCCGGGTGCGGCTGGATCGTTTGGTGAATCGCCTGTTGTGAGCGACGCGGCTCAACGCCGCCGGGAACCGCGCAGGCTGTCCACCGAGAAGCTGGCCATTTCGCCGCCGCCGGCCATGCGCCGCGACTGTCCCGGTGGCGGGCCCCAGGCATGCGCGGTCACCACCTCCCAGGTGGCGGGAATGCGACCGTCCACGCGCATCGCCTCGTACGCGGCGAGCATGGCGCGGTAGTGGGTCTTGCCGGTGAGGTGGCGTTCGCGCGCGGCGTCCGCGTGGGTGGCGCCGAGGCCGCGCAGTTCTTCCAGCAGCTTGCGCGGCTCGCTGTAGGTGAGCATGTAGCGCTCCACGTCCAGCACCGGATCGCGCAGGCCTGCGTTGAGCATCGCGTCGCCGATGTCGTGCATGTCGAGGAAGCGGCTGACGTGGGAATGACCGTCCGCCGCGGCCCAGGCCGCGCGCAGTTCCTTCAGAGTGTCCGGGCCGAAGGTGGTGAAGGCAAGCAAACCGCCGGGCTTCAGCACGCGCGCGCATTCGCCGAACAGCGCCGCGAGATCGTCGATCCACTGAAAGCACAGGCTGGAGTGCAGCACGTCCACGCTGTGGTCGGGGAAGGGCAGCGCTGTGGCTTCGGCGCAGACGCGGCGGAACGGCTTGAGCCAGCCGCTGTGCGCCTTGGCTTCGCGCAGCATCGGCAGTGCCAGGTCGACCGCGATCACTTCGGCCTTGGCATAGCGCTGCTTCAGCAGCGCGGTGCCGCGGCCCGTGCCTGCGCCGACGTCGAGCACGTGCGTGGGCGTTTCCAGATAGACGTCCAGACGCTCCAGCAGCGACTGCTGCACTTCGCGCTGCAGGGCGTCGTGCTTTTCGTAGCTGCGCGCGGCGCGGCCGAAGTTGCGGCGAACGCGCTCGCGGTCGAGGTGGAAATCACTCATGGGAGCCGCACTCGTCAAAGCTGTCCAGCAACGGCTGCAGCGCCTGCGCCACCTGGTCGGGGTAAGTGAAGAACGGCGCGTGGCCGGCGTGTTCGATCTGCATGTAGTGGCCTTGCGCCTGCTGCGACGACCATTCCATCGCCTGTGGCGGAACCAGGCGGTCGCGGCGGCCGGCGATCCACACGTTGGGCTGGTGCAGTGCAGGCAGGCGTACGCGCAGGTCGCTGGTTTCCAGGATGCGGATGCCTTCCTGCAGCACGCGCAGGTCCGGTTCGCCGCGTGCGAAAGCCAGCGCGCGCAGGTGACGCAGCTCGGCGCGCGGATCGGGGCTGCCCATCGCCTCCAGCGCGAGGAAGCGCTCGATGGTGGCGTGGTAGTCGGTTTCCAGGTCCAGCGCGAGCTGGTGCACCAGCGCGGCGTCGCTGCCCCATGGCCAGCCTTCGTCGCGCGCGAATTTCGGCGTGGCGCAGAGCATGGCGAGGCTGCGTACGTGCTGCGGATGTTCCAGCGCGCCGGTGAGCGCGATCAGGCCGCCCAGCGACCAGCCCAGCCAGAGCGCCGGCGGCGTGGCTTCCGCGATGGCGGCGGCGCAGGCGACGGGTTCCAGCGGCAAGCCGCAGTCGCGCGAATAGCCGTGGCCGGGCAGGTCCACCACGTACATCGTGCAACGATCCACCAGCGCAGCCACCAGCGGCGCCAGCATGCCGCCGTGCATCGCCCAGCCGTGCAGCAACACCAGCGGAACGGGACCGCGGCCCAGCTTTTCGATGTAGAGGCTCATGCCTCGCCCAGATGGCGCCGCGCGCTGCTTATGTTCGCTTCCCTATTTTTATGGAGTGAAGCGCCAACTGCGTTCGCCTCCTCTCCCCGCTGGGGAGAGGATTGAGGTGAGGGGCGGGTGCTTGCGAAGGCGTCGCTCGGAGTCTGTTTTGATGCAAACGCATCGCAAGATTGCCCCCTTATTCCAGCCTTCTCACCGTCGAGGAGAGGGATCTCGCCCGAGGGCAGCAGGTCGGCACCCACCGCGCCCCGCCCGTCGAACACGAAGCAGTCTCCCTGCCAGTGCGCGCCGTCGGTGAGCTCCAGGTACTTCAGGATGCCGCCTTCGAGCTGGTGCACATGCTCGATGCCGAGTTCCTGCATGTGCAGCGCAGCCTTCTCGCAACGGATACCGCCGGTGCAGTACGAAACCACGGTCTTGCCCGCGTAGCGCGCGCGGTCGACGGCCACCGCCTCGGGAAAGGCTGTGAAGCTGGCAAGGCGGTAGTCCACGGCGTCGGTGAATTTGCCCACGTCGGTCTCGTAGTCGTTGCGCGTGTCCAGCATCACCACTTCGCGGCCGGCGTCGTCGTGGCCGCGATCCAGCCAGCGCTTCAGCGTCGACGCATCCACCGCAGGCGCGCGGCCGCCCTCGGGGCGGATCGCCGGCATGCGCATGGTGATGATCTCCTTCTTCAGTCGCACGCGCAGGCGGCCGAACGGCGTGTCGTCGGACAGCGACTCCTTCGCCTCCAGGCCCGCGAAGCGCGTGTCGGTACGCAGCCACGCCATGAACGCATCCACCGCCTCGCGCGGACCGGCGAGGAACAGGTTGATGCCCTCGGACGCGAGCAGCACGGTGCCTTTCAGCGCCAGCGCAGTGGCGCGTTCCAGCACACGCTCGCGCAGCGCGGGCAGATCGTCCAGCGCGACGAAGCGGTAGGCGGAAAGGTTGATGACGGACATGGCAGGGAGGGGTCGAGGCTGGCGCATGATTAATTATAAGTGGTGTGTTTGCGGTTCTGGCCGATGCACGTACATCGCCGCTGGCCGCAGACGACAGACCATAACGGGGTGTGCGCACGATGCCCCGCGGCGTGTAACGACAGGCGGCGAACCGCATCGCAAGGCACGCTTGCCTGGCCCGATCCAGGGTGCGCTCCGGAGGACGTGACATGAAGACAGGCATGAGCTTGGCTGTCGGATTGCTGTGGTTCGCGGCATCGGCAATCTTGGCGCAACAGGCGAAGCCATCCGCAGCCGGACGCTACACCGACCTCGTGGCTGCGCTGCAGAATGACGACGACATCAACACTTGGTACGGCATCGCCAACGCCTTGCGGCGGGATTTCGACATGATCTGTGGCGACACCTTCTGCGAGGGTGACTACAGCAACATCGCGGCGTTGCGCTTTGCCTGCGCTGCCGATGCGGCAACGGGCGAGATCGGCCAATGCGCATGGAGCTTCGCGGCCAGC
Organism: Rhodanobacter sp. 7MK24; assembly: GCF_014842995.1. Taxonomy (GTDB): domain Bacteria; phylum Pseudomonadota; class Gammaproteobacteria; order Xanthomonadales; family Rhodanobacteraceae; genus Rhodanobacter_A. The sequence goes on along the minus strand of NZ_JACYXL010000013.1, from coordinate 31,965 downwards.
GACGAGCGGATCGATGCGCGACGTGGTCGCGTTCATGCAGCCATCCCGGTGTGGCGCTGCGTGAGTCCGTTGGCGCCGCACACCACGGTGCGCGAGTTGCTGTCCGCCCTGGCAGCGGCGCATCCGCTGCATGCACCGTTGCCGCGAACGGGCGCCACGCTGTACGACGGGCTCAGTGATTGCCTGTAGCACCATGGCTGGATGCATTGGCCTGTCCGTGAAAGTGGCTGCCCAGCGCATCCAGCAGTTGGTCGACATGCTCGTCCTCATGGGACGCCGACAACGTGATGCGCAGCCGCGCCTGGCCCTGCGGCACCGTGGGCGGCCGGATCGCAGTGACCAGCAAGCCGCGCTGTTCCAGTGCCTGCGCGGCTGCCAGGGCGGTTTGCGCGTCCCCCAGCAGCAACGGTTGGATCGCACTGTGCGAGGTCATCAGCGGCAGGCCGAGTTGCATGGCGCCAGCGCGGAAACGTGCGATCAGCGATTGCAGCTTTTCACGGCGCCAGGTCTCGCCGCGGGCGACTTCCACGGCTGCACGGGCAGCTGCAGCCAGCGCGGGCGGCATGGCCGTCGTATAGACGTAGGGGCGCGCGAACTGCATCAACCCGTCGATCACCGCAGCGGAACCGGCCACGAACGCGCCACTGCAGCCCAGTGCCTTGCCCAGCGTGGCCATCAGCACGGGCACCTCGCGCTGGCCGAGGCCGACGGCCTGCACGCTGCCGGCGCCATCCGCGCCCAGCACGCCAAGACCGTGCGCATCGTCCACCATCAGCATGGCGTGTTCGCGCGCGCACAGCGCGGCGAGTCCGGCGAGCGGCGCCACGTCGCCGTCCATGCTGAACACGCCGTCGGTGGCGAGCAGGGCGGCAGCCTGCGGGCGGCTCTGCAACTGGCGCGCGGCCGCCGCGACATCCGCATGCGGATAGCGCTTCAGTTCGGCGCCCGCGAGCTGTGCGCCATCAAGCAGGCACGCGTGATTGAGCTTGTCCTGCACGCACAGATCGCCGCGGGCCAGCAACGCCTGCATCGTGCCGAGGTTGGCCATGTAGCCGGTGGAAAACAGCAGTGCGCGTTCGCGCCCCGTCCACTCGGCCAGCGCTTCCTCCAACTGTGCGTGCTCGCGGCGATGGCCGCAGATGAGGTGCGCCGAGGCGCCGCCCACACCCTCGTCGTCGACGACACGCTTGAGTGCGGCGATCAATTGCGGATGCTGAGCAAGGCCGAGGTAATCATTGCTGCAGAAACCGAGCAGCCGGCGACCACCGCTTTCCAGCCACGGACCTTCCACATGCTCAATGGTGCGCAGCCGACGACGCAGATTGGCGCGCTCCCGTTCGGACGTCTGCGCCGCCAGACGCTGGAGGAGGTCGGGGCGCAGCGGAGTACCCATGCTCAACATGTAGCGTTGCCCAAGCCCTGGTCCGCAAACGGAAGCCGGCAGTTGCCGTCAAGCGTCAATCGCGCGATGCCCTCAATTCCCGGATGCGGCGCGGTGTGGCCGCGTCGTCTGTCGCGCAAGTGGGAGTATTTCCAGTCCCCTGGATACAACCTGCTCGCAATCCAGGTGTATCCCACCCGGCCATTGCTCTTGGTTCCTTCTCTTGATTCCGGGCATTCCCGGATCAAATCCGGGACAGGCGCTGCCCGCCGCCCTTCGGGCAGGCTTCGGCGCACGCCACCGCTCCTGCGGTGGCGTGCGGCCAGCAAAGAGAAGGAACTCGGGCGCCGGCAGGCGATCGAAACCGCCTGGTTTCTTGCGATGGGGGAGGAAAAGCTCCTCTCCCCAAGCCGATCCCCCATAAATCGGACGGAGTGCTGGATATCGCGGCAGATGGCCGGAAGGCCGCCGCGGGCGAGCCATCGAACGATCACGTTCACCCGGGCAAGCAAACCCAGATCAGGCCGCCACACTGCATCCGCACCCATGACCACACCCCGCCGGCGCAGCCTCCATGATGTCCGCATGCACCGTACCCGCCTCCTCGACCACCTCCATTGCATGCAGGTCGAGTCGACGGAACAGCGCGCGGTCATGCTCGGTGTCCGGGTTGCCCGTGGTGAGCAGCTTCTCGCCGTAGAAGATCGAGCCCGCGCCAGCGTGGAAGCACAGCGCCTGCACGGCATCGTCCATCTGCTGGCGACCCGCCGAGAGGCGCACGATGGACAGTGGCATCAGGATGCGCGCCACCGCGATGGCGCGCACGAACTCGAACGGATCGAGCTTCTCCGCGTTGCCCAGCGGCGTACCCGGCACCGGCACCAGCTGGTTGATCGGCACCGAGTGCGGATGTTCGGGCAGGTTGGCCAGCGCCTGCAGCAGCCCCGCGCGCTGTGCGCGCGTCTCGCCCATGCCGACGATGCCGCCGCAGCAGGTCTTGAGGCCGGCGTCGCGTACCTGCTCCAGCGTGGCGAGGCGATCCTGGTATTCGCGGGTGTGGATGATCTCGCCGTAGAACTCGGGCGCGGTGTCGATGTTGTGGTTGTAGTAGTCGAGACCGGCGGCCTTGAGCTGCTGCGCATGGCCGTCGCCGAGCAGGCCCAGCGTGGCGCAGGTTTCCAGGCCGAGATCCTTCACCGCGCGCACGATCTCCGCGACCTTGGGGATGTCGCGGTCCTTCGGGCCGCGCCACGCCGCGCCCATGCAGAAACGGCTGGCGCCGGCGGCCTTGGCGGCCTTCGCGCGCGCCAGCACGTCGTCGACTTCCATCAGCTTCTGCGCCGCCACGCCGGTGTCGTAGCGCGCCGCCTGCGGGCAATAGGCGCAATCCTCCGGGCAGCCGCCGGTCTTGATCGACAGCAGAGTGGACACCTGCACCGCGTTCGCATCGTGGTAGGTGCGGTGCACGGTGTGCGCCTGGTGCAGCAGTTCGTTGAACGGCAGTGCGAACAGCGCGGCGACTTCTTCGCGGGTCCAATCGTGGCGAACGACGGCTTCGGACATGGGACGACTCGGTGGTGGAGTGCGCGAAGTTTGGGTGGCGTGCCAGTGCGCGTCAACCGGTCGCCCGGGTATCCGGGTTGACGGAGGCTGCCCTTGCTATCGCCGGGCTCGACATGGAAGGCGGGATGACAACACTCAGGGAAACATGGCTACGACCGTGGCGCTGGCTGTTGCCATGGCGCTGCCTCTTGTGTGGCGCGGCGGGTGCCGATGGCGTGGACCTGTGCGCCGATTGCGCCGCCGAAGTACCGCGCAACCGCAGTTGCTGCGTGCGATGCGCCCTGCCGCTGGCCACGACTGCCGCGGTCTGCGGCGAGTGCGTGCGCCGCGCGCCGCCATGGGACGCAGCATGGGCACCGTTCCGCTACGGTTGGCCGCTGGACCGGTTGGAGTCCCGCTTCAAGTTCGGCCGCGACCTTGCCGCCGGTCGCACGCTGGCTACGCTGTGGCGGCGCGAAGTCATGTCGCTGCCGAAGCCCGAACTGCTGTTGCCAGTGCCCCTGCATCGCGTGCGCCTGCGTCAACGCGGATACAACCAGGCGCACGAGCTGGCGAAGCCGTTGGGGCGACACCTCGGCGTACCGCTGCGTCACGACGTGCTGTCGCGCTGCCGCGGCACCACGGCACAGACCGATTTGGATGCCGCCGGCCGCCGTCGCAACGTGCGCGGCGCCTTCGTTTTGCGTGCAGGCATCGCCTTGCCCGCGCACGTGGCGATCCTCGATGACGTAATGACCACCGGTGCCACCCTCGCCGAATGCAGCCGGGTGCTGAAGCGCGCCGGCGTGCAGCGGGTGGATGTGTGGGCGCTGGCGCGTGCGCCGTCACCGCGCGGTTGACGGCGGTTTTCCGCAAGGAGCCGCCGCTGCCGATTTCGAACGATCGACGTGGCCCGGAAGGAAGTCACCGTTGACGATGGCGGCAAGGCGTCGCTGTGGCAGCCATGTCTCCGTGGGCGTCTTGACCGCATGCGGAAAGTCAAGCGCCTGTCTCAAGCAGCTAGTATGCGGAGGGTGGGGTCAATGATGGAGGAGGTTCATCATGTCGGCGTGGGCTTGGATCCGTAAAACGGTATGGGTGACGTCGCTGGGGCTTTTCCTGTCCATGCCGGCGCTGGCAGCGTCGCCGACGCCGGCCGAGATCGCGAAGGCAAAGTCCGTCTTCGCAGATGCGCAGAACGTCTCCACCAGAGACGCCGGTCGCCTGTGGGGCGTGCCGCTCTACGGCCGGATGCTCCTGGTGATCCCAGCCACGCGCGCCGTCATCGCCAACCAGCCGGATCCGCAACAGCGGCTGCAACCCCAGGACGGGGTCTATGTCGGCATGCTGCCCGAGGACGTGGTCCTTTCCGACGCCCCCACGGAATGGGAAGGTGTGCGCTGGACGCAGCTGAGATTGCCGATGCTGCCCGAGGATGCGGGCGCTCGCTCGATAACACTGGCCCACGAGATGTTCCATCGCATCCAGCCGGAGCTTCATCTGGCGGCAAATGCCACGGCCAACCCGCAGCTTGATACGGAGCAAGGACGGCTGTGGCTGCAGCTGGAGTGGCGCGCGCTGGCCGCAGCCCTGATCGAATCAGGCCCGGCGCAGACGCAGGCCATCCGCGATGCGTTGGTCTTCCGCAACCAACGTCATGCGCTGTTTCCAGGCTCGGCCGCGACGGAGGCAGCCATGGAGATCGTGGAGGGCACAGCGCAGTACACCGGCATCGCGGCCGCGGAGCCGGATGCCGCGGCGGCGCGCTGGTACGCGGCTGCCGACCTGGTCCATCCCGATGCGGAGGTTTCCTTCTCGCGCATTTCTGCCTTCATGTCCGGACCGGCCTATGGCCTGCTGCTGGACGAACGCCTGCCCGGATGGCGCAAGGCGTTGAACGAGCATTCCGACCTTGGCGCGATGCTGGCATCGACGCTGCACGACAACGCAAAGGAGTCGGCCGACTCGCGTGCAGCGGTGTACGGCGCAAGCGGGCTACGCATCGAGTTGGCGGATCGCGCCGCTCGCGAAGAAGCCATGCAGGCGCAATACCGTGCCGCGCTAGTCGATGGGCCGACACTCTCGCTGACGGCGCTGGGGCGCTTCAGTTTCAATCCCAGTACTGCAGTGTCACTGGGTGCGGACGGCATCGTCTACCTTACGTTCCACGCCATCGCGCGCTGGGGCACCCTGGACGTGAAAGCGGGCGGCGTGCTGGTGTCGTCGGACTTCAGTCGCGCTGCGTTGCCCGTGCCGACGACAATCAAGGGCTCGCATCTCGAAGGCAACGGCTGGACCATCGACCTGGCGCCGGGCTGGTCCGCCGCGCCGGCAGCCAAGTCTGGAAACTACGTGTTGATGCAGAGCCCCCGTTGATCGCCCCTGCCAATCGGGTGCCTGCTCACCGTATCGCCAGTGCCATGGCAATGCCGATCCATACCGTCAGGCCCCACCAGTTGTTGTGACGGAAGGCGGCAAGGCAGGCGCCGCGCTCGCGCTTGCGGATCAGCCACAACTGGTAGGCGAACAGGCCGGTCGCCACCAGCAGGCTCAGCCAGTACGGCCAGCCCAGTTGTGCACGCTGGCCCGCGAATACCATCGCCAGGAGCAGCGTGGCCATCAGCACGCCGAGGATGGGCAGGTCGGCGTCGCCGAACAGGATGGCGGTGGATTTCGCGCCGGCCTTGAGGTCGTCCTCGCGGTCCACCATCGCGTACTCGGTGTCGTACACCACCGACCACAGGATGTTGGCGATGAACAGCAGCCAGCCCAGCGGAGGCACCGTACCCGCCACCGCGGCGAACGCCATCGGAATCGACCAGCCGAAGGCGGCGCCCAGCACCACTTGCGGCAGGGACGTCCAGCGTTTGGTGAACGGATAGATCGCCGCCAGCGCCGCGCCAGCGAACGAGAGTTCGATGGTGAGCCGGTTGGTGAACAGCACCAGCACGAAGGCGAACGCCAGCAGCGAACCGAACACGAGCAAGGCTTCGCGCGGCTTCACGCGCCCGCTGGCGATGGGTCGCCCGGCGGTGCGCTCCACCTGCGGGTCGAGCTTGCGGTCGGCGAAGTCGTTGATCGCACAGCCCGCTGCGCGCATCGCGAACACGCCCAGCGTGAAGATCGCCAGCGGCTTCAGCGGCGGCCAGTCGCCCGCCGCCAGCCACAACGCCCACCACGTCGGCCACAGCAGCAGCAGCGCGCCGATGGGACGGTCCATGCGGGTGAGCACCAGGTAGTCGCGCAGCTTTTCCCGATGCCGCGCCGGCAGCTTGCGCAGCAGCCAATCCAGCACCCCATTCGCCCGCGTGGAGCTGTCGGCAGGACGCACGGCGGCAACCGGCGCCTTCGCCACGCGCGGCGAGGACGAGGGGACAGGTTTGCGCCGCTGGCGCTTGCGTGAAGTGGAGGCCATCCGGATGATTTTAGCTCGCGGGGGCGAGGGGCATGGCGTGATGCAGTCCTGGGAATGACAATGGAATCCATGGCTGTGCTGACCGGCGGGCGGTGGCGGTTATTCGCCGCAACCCCGAAGCATGGCCTGGCGCGTGCGCCGGCGATGCGTGGCGGCGGTCGCTTCATGGGGCGGGGAGCCTGCCGGCGGGTGCCGGCATGCGGTGACTGCATGTGTTGTCTGGAGACGGATCATGTTGGCGACAATTTCAGGCGTCGTGGTGGTTCTGGTGGCCCTGCTCCACGCCTATTTCCTCGTGCTGGAAATGTTCCTCTGGGACAAGCCGGCTGGCCGGAAGGCCTTCGGCCAGTCGAAAGAACAGGCGGCAGCCACAAAAACGCTGGCGGCGAACCAGGGTCTGTACAACGGCTTCATCGCCGCGGGACTGCTGTGGGGTGTGATCCGGGGTGCGGCGGGCTATGAGTTCAAGCTGTACTTTCTGCTGTGCGTCGTCGTCGCGGGCATCTATGGCGCCGCGACGGCGAGCCGCAAGATTCTCTATGTGCAGGCGCTTCCCGGTCTGCTGGCGCTGTTGCTGGTGCTTCTTTCGCATTGAGGACCGGCGGCATGCAACGCGATTCGATACAGGCTCGAGGTTCCCGCACGTATGGCCACTGACAGCGATTACATCGATTACGTGAGCGAGCAGGTCGCGCTTGGCGACCGGCTCACGCACAAGAAGATGTTCGGCGAGTACGCGCTGTACGTCGATGGCAAGGTGGTTGCCTTTGCCTGCGACAACAGCCTGTTCGTGAAGCCTTCCGCTGCGGCGGCGACGCTGGCGCCGGGGCTTCCGCAGCGGCCGCCGTATCCCGGTGCCAAGGACTATCCGGTGGCTGACGAGTTGCTGGACGATTCGGATGCGATCCGCCGCCTGTTCCTCGAGACGGCGGCACTGATGCCCGTACCGAAGCCGCGCAAGCCCTCGGCATCGGGCAAGCGCGGCAAGTAGCCCGCGTGCGATTGCGCCTGTGTTGGTTTCGGTGTGCGCCCTTATCCTGCCGATACGGGGGCGGAGGCATGTTGCCGTTCGACCTGCGAGTCGGGCCGGATCGCCTGCAGCAAACTTGAGCCGGCTTCCGCAAGGCAACCGTCGTTGTGGATGACGATGCTGTCCGGCGGAACCGGATAGGTATCCAGGCGTGCGATGCGCGCGGCGATCTCGGCTTCCGATTCGCGCCCGCGAGCGGCGAGGCGGAGCGCGATCGTTTCCGGGCTCGCGGTAATCAACACGGGGTGCAAGGCGGGAAACCGCTCGCAAGCCAGCGCATACGCACCGCGCGAGCCGTTTACCAGCACATCGGCACCGCGCGTCAACCAATGCCTCACTTCGCTGCCGATACCGTAATGCAGGCCGTGGGCTTTCCAGGTCAGTGCGAACAGGCCGCGCTGCTCGCGCGAGCGGAATTCCGCCACGCTCAGCGCAATATGGTTCTCGCCGCCGGCGTGCGCGGGCCGGGTGATGTAGCGGTGCGCGCACAACACGCCAAGCGGCACGCCGTGTTCTCGCACCCACGCCAGCACGCTGTCCTTGCCCGCGCCGGATGGACCCATCACGTAATACAGGCGGCCCGTGCTCATGCCGCCGCTCCCGTGCCGAGGGGAATCCGTTCGAGCGGCTCGAACGGTTGGTCGGGCGCTTTTTCCTGGCAGAGGGTGAGCGCGTCGATGCGCGCGACCGGGCGGTCGGCCAGCCTTGGCGCAAACCATGCGCGCATCGCCTGCGTTTCGGTTTCGCTGGCCGGCGCGGATACCGTCATGTGGAAGCGATAGCGATCGAGCACGTAGGGATAGCCGTACTGGCGGAACAGCGCGAGCTCCGCTGCGTCGAGGTGTGGCGCACGCCGCTGCCAGGTAGCCTCGCTGTTCGGCGCGCGCAGCGGGTTGAGGCGGCGCACGCATTGATCGGCCAGGGTGTGGACGTCTTGCTCGTCGTCATGCGGCCGCAGCGCGAGAAAGCCCGCGAGATGGTCCAGTTGCATGGCAAGTTCGATGACGCTGGCGTGCCGCGCGATATCGGCGACCTCGCGGCGCAGCTCGTCGTAGCCGGCCGCTTCGGCCAGGGCGAACGGCGCGCACAGCGTGGCGTGCCAACCGTAGCGGCGCACGTTGGCGGTCAAGGTGCGCCAACGCTCTGGCGCGATGCCCGCGATGTGTCTGGCGGACAGCCATTCGCGCCCGAGCGCGTCCAGTCCGCTGCCCGCGGGCGGGCAGAAATACACGGCATAACGCATCAGTGGCCTGCCATCAGCACGAGTTGCACCCAGTCGCCGGAGAAGCGCGTGATGCCGTATTGCACAGGCATGCCGCGCGTGTCGACGTTGATCGATTGCACGTGGAGCACGGGCCGGCTCGCCGGCTGCTTCATCAGGCGTGCAGTGTGGGCGTCGGGCAGGCGTGCGGAAACACGGGTGTGTTTGCGCTCGTAGTCGGCCACGCCGAATTCGGCCAGCGCGCGGGTGACCGAGCGCAGCCGGCGGTACACGGCGGGGAAGTCGGGAAAGCGTGCGACGGGGAAGTAGGCGGTGCTGTAGTCGACGACATGGCCGTCGGCATGGTCCAGCGTTTCGATGCGGTAGACGTATTCGTGGCGGCCCAGGCCCAGTGCCTGGGCGACCTTCGGCGGCGCGATCTCGCGCGCTTCCTCCAGGAACTCCATGTCGGCTTCGACATTGAGGTTGCGCATGTTCTGCGCGAAGCGCGTGCGGCGGCTGATGAGGTAATCCATCGTCTGCTCCTGCACGAAGCTGCCGCGTCCCTGCTCGGTGCGCACCAGGTTGCGTTCCTCCAGCGCGGCGATCGCGCGGCGCACGGTGTGGCGGTTGACGTCGAAGCGTGCGGCCAGCTCCTGCGCCGACGGCAGTTGCGCGCCCTGGCGCGGCTGCCCCTTGAGGATCTCCGACGCGAGGATGCCGCTGATCTGGCTCCACAGCGCGACGCCACGTCCGCGTTCGATTTCGCTCATACCACGTCCTCAACCTGTCTATTCACCGTCATGGCAACGGCACGCTGGCCTGCTGCAATGACTCACCAGTGGCGCCATGCAGGCGCCGCCGCCTGTCTAGATAACTAGACATTTGTGACAAGCCGAGGAACACCCGATGGACACCTCCCCCCACCTGGCGCGCCCGCACTGGATGTCGCTGCTGGCGCAGGCCGATCCGGCCGAGCTGGTGCAGGCGATGGGCGCCTTCGCGCCGCCGGCCGACACCGCATGGCTGCGCCCGGCGCAGACCGGCCTGTACATGTTGCGCGGCCGCGTTGGCGGCACCGGCCCGCAGTTCAATTTCGGCGAGGTCACCGTCACCCGCTGCAGCGTGCAGGCCGGCGGCCACATCGGCCATGCCTGGGTGCGCGGCAGCGATACGCGCCACGCCGAGCTGGCGGCGCTGGCCGATGCGATGCTGCAGGATGCCGACAGGCATGCGTCGTTGCGCATGCAGGTGGTCGAACCGCTGCGCCGTGCGCTGGACTGTCGTCGCGACGAGGCGAGCCGCAAGGCCGCCGCGAGCAAGGTGGAATTCTTCACCGTGGTACGGGGCGAATGATGCTGGCCGCCTTTGCCAATCCCGTGTTTGACAGCCAGAGCAACTTCCGCGAACTGCTGCAGGCGATGGCGCGCCCAGCCGTGCCGCGCACGCTGCCGGTATTGCCGCCCGCACCCGCGCCGGCCGCACCGGCCGCGATGGCGATCGTGCTGACGCTTTGCGATGCGACCACCTCCGTGTGGTTGCAGCAGCCGGAAGACGAGGTGGTCCGCCACCTGCGCTTCCATGCCGGCCTGAAGCTGGCGGACCGGCCGCAGGATGCCGACTTCGCGCTGATTACCAATCCCGCGTCGATGCCGCCGCTGGATGCGTTTGCGTGTGGCGACATGCGTTACCCGGATCGCTCCGCCAGCCTGATCATCCAGTTGGCAGCGATAAATCCCGTTGCCGCGGGTGGGGCAGGCAACACGTTCGCCGGCCCGGGTATCCGCGACACCGAAACCGTCGCCATCGACGGCTTGCCTGCCGACTTCTGGCAGCAACGTGCCGCACTGGCCGCGCTGCTTCCGCTCGGCATCGACCTGTTCTTCGTCGCCGGGCAGCAGGTACTTGCCCTGCCGCGCACGACACGCCTGCTGGAGGGCTGAATGTACGTTGCCGTGAAAGGCGGCGAGCAGGCGATCGCCCGCTCGCTGGAATTGTTGGCCGAGGCGCGTCGTGGCGACACCGCCGTGCCCGAACTGGAGCTTGCGCAGATCCGCGGGCAGCTGCGCCTGGGCGTGGCGCGGGTGATGCAGGAGGGCTCGTTGTACGACGAGGAGCTGGCCGCGCTGGCGATCCGCCAGGCCGCCGGCGACATGCTGGAAGCGATCTTCCTGCTGCGCGCCTATCGCACCACCTTGCCGCGCTTCGGCTACACGCTGCCGCTGGACACCACCGCGATGCGCGTACGCCGCCGCGTCTCGGGCACCTTCAAGGACATTCCGGGCGGGCAGGTGCTGGGCCCCACCTACGACTACACGCAGCGCCTGCTGGATTTCGATGCTGCGGTCGCGGCAGAAGTGGCGCCGGCCGATGTGCCGTTGCCGTCGGACATGCCGCGTGTGCTGGACCTGCTGGACGCGGAAGCGCTGATCGAGCGGATCGAACCCGGCAGCGATCCGGAACCGGTCGACCTCACGCGCGAACCGCTGATGTTCCCGGCCGACCGTGCGACCCGCCTGCAGAACCTGTCGCGCGGCGACGAAGGCTTCCTGCTCGGCATGGCGTATTCGACCCAGCGCGGCTATGCCGAAAGCCATCCGTTCGCGGGCGAGATCCGCATGGGCGAAGTGGACGTGCGGATCTGCCCGGAAGAGCTGGGCTTCGCCATCGAGATCGGCAGCATCGTGCTGACCGAATGCCAGATGATCAACCAGTTCCACGGCGGCAACGGCGTGCCGCCGCAGTTCACCCGCGGCTACGGCCTGACCATGGGCGAAGGCGAGCGCAAGGCGATGGCCATGGCGCTGGTGGATCGCGCGTTGCGCTGCGACGAGCTCGCCGAACCGAACCATGCGCCCGCGCAGAACCAGGAGTTCGTGCTGTCGCATTCGGACAGCGTGGAAGCCTCCGGTTTCGTGCAGCACCTGAAGCTGCCGCATTACGTGGATTTCCAGGCGGAGCTGTCGCTGCTGCGCACGCTCGCGGCACAGCACGCCACGGATGCCGAGGAGCAGCCCCTGAGCGCAGCGGGTGGGCAGCGGTCATGACCTACAACTTTGCTTTCCTCGACGAAGACACCAAGCGCATGTTGCGCCGCGCGCTGCTGAAGGCCGTGGCCATTCCCGGCTACCAGGTGCCGTTCGGCAGCCGCGAAATGCCCTTGCCGTACGGCTGGGGCACCGGCGGCATCCAGGTCACCGCGGCCCTGCTCGGGCCCGATGACGTGCTGAAAGTGATCGACCAGGGCGCGGACGACACCACCAATGCGGTGAACATCCGCCGCTTCTTCCACCGCGTCGCGGGCGTGGCCACCACCGAGCACACGGCAGAGGCCACCCTGATCCAGACCCGCCACCGCATTCCTGAAACATCGCTGCGCGAAGATCAGATCCTTGTGTTCCAGGTGCCCGAGCCCGAACCGCTGCGCACCCTGGAGCCGCGCGAAGCCGAGACGCGCACCCTGCATGCGCTGGCCGATTACGGATTGATGCACGTGAAGTTGTACGAGGACATTGCCCAGTATGGACACATTGCCACCAGCTACGACTATCCCGTGCTGGTCGACGGGCGCTTCCTCACCTCGCCGTCGCCGATCCCGAAGTTCGACAACCCCAAGCTCGACCGCTCGCCGGCCCTGATGCTGTTCGGCGCGGGACGCGAGAAGCGGCTCTACGCGATCCCGCCGTATACGAGCGTGGAAAGCCTGGCCTTCGACGACCATCCGTTCGAGATCCAGCGCTGGGAGCAGCAGTGCGAGCTGTGCGGCTCCGGCGAAAGCTATCTGGACGAGGTCGTCGTGGACGATCGCGGCACGCGCATGTTCGTCTGCTCGGATACCGATTTCTGCAGCGGCCACCGCATGGAGGCGCAAGCATGAGCGCGCTGCTGCAAGTACGCGGGCTGGGCCGCCGCTACGGCCAGCGCATCGGCTGCGAGGACGTGAGCTTCGACCTGCACCCGGGCGAGTTGCTGTGCATCGTGGGCGAATCGGGTTCGGGCAAGTCGACCCTGCTCAATACGGTGGCCGCGCAACAGGCACCATCTTCCGGTTCGGTGCGCTATCGCCAGCGCGGCGGTGGCTGGCTGGAACTGGGTGCGCTGGGCGAGGCCGACCGCCGCCGTCTGGCGCGCGAGGAGTGGGGTTTCGTCACGCAGAATCCGCGCGACGGCTTGCGCCTCAACGTGAGTGCCGGCGCCAATGTCGCCGAACGCCTGATGGCGCTGGGAATGCGCAATTACAGCCAGTTGCGCGGCATCGCGCGGGGCTGGTTGGAGCGGGTGGAGATCGATCCCGCGCGCATCGACGACGCGCCAACCAGTTTTTCCGGCGGCATGCAGCAACGCCTGCAGATCGCGCGCACCCTGGTGACGCAGCCGCGGCTGGTGTTCATGGACGAGCCGACCGCCGGTCTCGACGTATCGGTGCAGGCGCGCATCCTCGACCTGCTGCGCCGGCTGGTGAACGAGCTGGGCCTGGCCGCGGTGATGGTGACGCACGACCTGGCGGTCGCCCGCCTGCTCGCCGCCCGCACCCTCGTGATGCAGGGGGGGCGCGTGGTCGAAACCGGGCTCACCGACCAGATCCTCGACGACCCGCAACATCCCTACACGCAATTGCTCGTTTCCTCGGTACTGACGACATGACCGCTGCCCTGATGCTCGAACTGCGCGACGTTGGCAAGTCGTTTGAACTCCACCACCAGCACGGCGCGCGCCTGGACGTGCTGCGCGGGCTGGACCTGCGCCTGCACGCGGGCGAATGCGTGGTGCTGTCTGGCCCCTCCGGCGCGGGCAAGAGCACGCTGCTGCGCGTGATCTACGCCAACTACCGCGCAAGCTTCGGCGCGGTGCATGTGCGCCATGCCGGGCGCTGGCTCGACCTGGCCAGGGCCATGCCGCACGAGGTACTGGACGTGCGCCGCCATACGTTGGGTTACGTCAGCCAGTTCCTGCGCGTGATTCCGCGCGTGCCTGCGCTGGACATCGTCGCCGAGCCGCTGCTGCAGGCCGGCATGGACGAACGGGAGGCGCGCCAGCGCGCCGGCAACTTGCTGCACCGGCTGAACGTGCCAGAGCGCCTGTGGCTGCTGCCGCCGGGCACTTTTTCCGGCGGCGAACAGCAACGCGTGAACATCGCGCGCGGCTTGATCGTGCGCCGACCGATCCTGTTGCTGGACGAACCTACCGCGTCGCTGGATGCCGCGAACCGCGACGTGGTGGCGCAGCTGCTTGCCGAAGCGCGCGCCGACGGTTCGGCAGTGCTCGGCATATTCCACGACGAAGACATGCGCGACCGCGTCGCCACGCGCCTGTTCCTCATGCAGGCGCTCGAAGCTGCCTGATCCCTTTTGAACCTGCGGACCTTTGCGTCGAGACCACCATGAACGATTTAGCTTTGACCAATGCGCGCATCGTGCTCGACGATGGCGTGATCCACGGCACCCTGATCGCCCGCAACGGCATGATCCGGCTGGTAGAAGAAGGATCGACGCAGGCGCCGAACGCCATCGACTGCGAAGGCGACTACGTCGTCCCGGGCCTGATCGAACTGCACACCGACAATCTCGAAAAACACCTGATGCCGCGCGCCGGCGTGCTGTGGCCATCGATCCCGGCGGTGCTGACGCATGACGCCCAGGTGGTGGCGGCCGGCATCACAACGGTATTCGACGCGCTGTCGGTGGGCGACGTGGAAGAGGAAAGCGTGCGCATCGACACCTTGCGCAGCACCTACGACGCCATCCTCGAAGGCCAGGCCACCGGCGCGCTGCGCGCCGACCACTGGATCCACCTGCGCTGCGAACTGGCCTATCCGCGCCTGCTGGAAACTCTGGAACCGCTGATGGACCATGGCAGCGTGCGGCTGGTCTCGCTGATGGACCACACGCCGGGCCAGCGCCAGTACCGCGACCTCGCGCAATACCGCAAGTACTACAGCAAGAACCACATGACCTGGACGGAAGACGAGTTCGCCGACGTGGTGAAGCGCCGCACCGAACAGCAGGCGCACTACAGCGCCCGGCATGAAAGCGCCGTGCTGGCCATGGCCCACGGCCGCGACGTGGTGCTGGCCAGCCACGACGATACCGACGCGCGGCAAGTGGAACACGCACAACGCATCGGCGTGACGATCTCCGAATTCCCGACCACGCAGGAAGCCGCCGATGCGGCGCATGCCCATGGACTCACCACGATCATGGGCGCGCCGAATGTCGTGCGCGGCGGCTCGCACTCCGGCAATGTCGCGGCGCTGGAGCTGGCGCGTACCGATCGCCTGGACATGCTGTCGTCCGACTACGTCCCGGCCAGCCTGCTGCACGGCGCCTTCCTGTTGCATGCGCAGGCCGGCTGGTCGATGCCCAGGGCGATGGCGACGGTGAGCCGCAATCCGGCGAAGGCACTGGGCTTCAGCGATCGCGGCTCGCTGAAGGCCGGCATGCGCGCCGACGTGGTGCGCATGCGCGAGGTGGGTGGTTTGCCAATCGTGCGCAATGTCTGGGTGGGTGGGCAGCGCGCTTTCTGACCCGGTTACCTCGCCGGTCTTGCAGGCGGCATGAATGCCGCGGGCCGTTTTCGAATGCTTCGTCCGATGTATCGAAAGCGGTGGATGACGGCAAGCCGGAATGGGCATCGTGAAAAAAGCAGGGATCAAACCCTGCTTTTTCATTTTCGATCGTCCCGTCCGCACGCATCGCTTTTCAGGACAACAGCGGATCACCGGCCCGTGCGAGCAGTCACGCGACACCAATCACGTCGCGCAATTTCATGCGCGCTTCCACCCGAAGCGCGTGCCCTCGTTCGCGTGCGCGAAAGATCTCCCGCAGCCGTGCGCATTCGCGAAGCCATGCACGCCGGCAAAGGCATAGACAGCCGACGAACTTGGCTAGGCCAAGTCACAGGCGTTTCATCGCCGTTCCCTAGCCTTCCCCGGGTTGCAGCATCAGGCCTTTGCGCCGGCACTTTTCCGTTAATACACCCTTGAGGGGATGCCATCTTGAAGATCAATCCAATCACCTGCGCGGTATTGGCCGCGCTCGCGGTCAGTCGCGTGTCCTACGCCGACACCACCACGCCTCCCGCCCCGGCGACTCAGCCGGCTACCGCGTCCGCCAACGCCAACGCGGCCAACACGCCCAGCGCGGCCAACGCAGCCACGCTCGGCACGGTCAACGTGACGGCGCAGCACACGGTGCAGGACATCCAGCAGGTGCCGATCACGATCCAGGCATTCACCGGCGCCACGCTGCAGCAGATGAACGTCCAGGACTTCCAGGACGTCATCAAGTACCTGCCCAACGTGACTTTCGCGACCAACGGTCCGGGCCAGGGCAACATCTACATGCGCGGCCTCAGCACCGGTTTCCTCGGCAACCAGTCCAGCGCATCGATTGCACCGTTCCCGAACGTCGCGGTGTACCTCGACGACCAGTCGATGCAGTTCCCGGCGCGCAACCTCGACATCTACATGGTCGACATGGAGCGCCTCGAGGTGCTCGAAGGCCCGCAGGGCACGCTGTTCGGCGGCGGCGCCGAGGCGGGTGCCGTGCGCTATATCACCAACAAGCCCAATCTCGACAAGGTCAGCGGCAGCGCCGAGGCCAGCGCCGGCGCCACGGCCGGCGGCGGCCCGAACAATTCGGCCAACGCCGTGCTGAACTTCCCGATCATCCCCGGCACGCTCGCCGTGCGCGGCGTGATCTACAACGATCATCAGGGCGGCTACATCGACAACGTGCCGAGCACCTACACGCGCCAGTCCACCGATGGCGGCGGCGCGATGGCGCCTTACGTGGCCGCCGGCAGCGCAGCGGGCACCAACAACTATTCCGTGGCGCAGAACAACTGGAATCCGGTCGACTACCAGGGCGCACGCCTGTCCGCGCTGTGGAAGATCAACGACGACTGGAACTTCCTGATCGCCGAGAGCTACCAGAACCTGGACGCGAACGGCCAGTCTTCGACCTACCCGACCGGCACGGACGGCCAGAAGCTCGGCACCGACCAGATCACCTCGTTCGTGCCGGCCTGGAACAACGACCATTTCACCAATACCGCCTGGACCTTGAACGGCCAGATCGGCGACCTCTCGCTGGTGTACACGGGCGGATACACCAATCGCCGCATCAGCGAGCAGCAGGATTACACCAGCTACTCGCGCAGCGCGGGCGGCATGTACTACCAGTGCACCGGCACTTCGGCCGGCCTGTCCAGCGCCGGCAAGCCGATCTGCTATTCGCCGGTCGGCTACTGGAACGACCACGTCAACAGCACGCACCAGAGCCACGAGCTGCGTCTGATGACGCCGGAAGACGGCCGCCTGCGCGCCATCGGCGGCCTGTACTACGAAGATTTCAACATCAACGACCGCATGGATTTCAACTACAAGACGATCCCGTCCTGCACGCCGGCGAACCTCACCGCCGCGCTGGCCGGCGGCTATCCCTGCGTGGCCGATGCGGAGTCGTCGCCGGGCATCGTCATGCCCGACAACACCGCGTTCGGCGAAGTCGAGAAGCGCGGCTACAAGCAGGAAGCGGTGTTCGGCTCGGTGTCGTACGACATCGTCCCGGACGTGCTGACCGTGACGGCCGGCACGCGCTACTACCACTACTCCGAGTGGCAGACCGGCACGGAGTTCTACACCACCGCCGCGCAGGTCAACGTGCCCAACGGCACCTACGTGGGCAACGACTCGGTGATGAACTACCACCAGGATTACCACGGCTTCAAGAGCCGCGCGAACCTGCTGTGGAACATCACGCCGGACATGATGCTGTACTACACCTTCTCGCAGGGCTTCCGTCCGGGCGGCTTCAACCGCACCACCTCCGAGGTGGCCAAGCTCGACGGCGTGCCGCAGTACAAGAAGCCGACCAGCTACGCGCCCGACACGCTGACCAACAACGAGATCGGCTTCAAGTCCACCTTCTTCGACGACCGCCTGCTGCTCAACGCCTCGATCTACGACATGCGTTGGAACAACGTGCAGATGCAGTTCTTCAACCCGCTGGTGCTGGGCAACACCACCTTCGCGGTCAACGGGCCGAACTACAAGGTGGACGGCGGCGAACTGCAGTTCCAGGCGCGCATCACCGACGGCCTGTCGCTGATGGGCTCGGCCTCGCTCAACCATGCCAAGCAAACCAACTCGCCCTGCCTGGTCGACAACATTCCAGGCTCGGCCGCCTACAACTCCTGCATCGTCGCCACCGGCGCGGCAGGCGCGGTGTCGTCCTTCGCCAACCCGTTCGGCGAAGTGGGCAGCGTGCCGGCCTTCTCGCCGCGCTCGCAGTACAACCTGCGCCTGCGCTACGACTGGACGCTGGCGGGCGACTACAAGGCGTTCTGGCAGGTCGGCGCCAGCCACATGGGTTCGATGTACAACCAGCCGGCCACCTACCCGAGCGGCGATGGCGTGACCGACATCACCACGGTGGAGCTGCGTTACCTGCAGGCCGCCTATACCACCTACGACGCGTCGATCGGCGTGGCCAAGGACAACTGGAACATGTCGATCTTCGGCACCAACCTCGGCAACAGCCACGCCAGCACGTTCACCTCGTCGGCCGAGTTCATCGAGTCGCAGGTGCCGATCCATCCGCGCGTGATCGGCGTGAAGGTGGGCTTCAAGTTCTGACCTGCTTGTCTCCCCGGGCAGGAAAGTAGAATTGGGGTGGGCGCAAGCCCACCCCGTTTTTTTAAGGTCGTATTCTTTGAGGTTGTATTCCGTCATGAATGCCAAGGCAGCCGATCCGCTTCCGACCTCGGCGGAACACGCCATCCGGTGTGCGCAGCAACTGCAATCGGAAGGACGCTACGCGGAAGCCTTGCAGGCAGCCGAAGCGCTTGCCGCGGAGATGCCGGAGCATCGCGACGTGCTGTACCTCATCGCCAGGAGCCAGCGCTACCTCGGCATGACCGATGCGGCGCTGCAGACGCTGGCGCGGATGGAACAGTGGCATCCCCACTTCAGCCGTCTGCACGAGGAGCGGGGCCACTGCTACGTCGTCAAGCGCGATGCGCCTGGTGCGATCGACGCCTTGCTGCGCGCGGTCAACACCAATCCCGCGTTGCCCTCGAGTTGGAACCTGCTTGAAGGCCTGTACCGAATGACCGGCGACGCCGCCAACGCAACGACCGCCGGTGCGCATGTCGCGACACTCAAGAAACTGGCGCCCGAAGTAGTCCGCGCCACCAGCCTGTTCTCGGACGGCGACCTCGAGCACGCCGAGCACACCATCCGTCCCTACCTGCTGCGGGTCGGCAACGACGTGGAAGGCATGCGCCTGCTCGCGCGCATCGGCCTGGCCCGCGAGGTGCTCGACGATGCCGAGATTCTGCTCGAAGCCGTGCTCAAGCTGGCACCCGACTACCACATGGCACGCTTCGACTACGCACAGGTACTCTTCGCGCGGCATCTGTACCAGCGGGCCTGCGAGGAAACGGAAAAGCTGCTCGCCATCGATTCCGAACATCTCGACTATCGCGCGCTCTACGCCAGTGCGAGCGTAGGCCTTGGCGAACACGAGCGCGCCATCGCCCTGTACCGCGAGCTTCTGCGCGACATGCCGGGCGCGGCCGACCTGCACCTGTCGCTCGCGCATGCGCTGAAAACGCAGGGGCAGCAGGCCGAGGCCATCGAGGCCTACCGTGCCGCCACGGCGGCGCGCCCCGACTTCGGCGATGCGTATTGGAGTCTCGCCAACCTCAAGACCTATCGCTTCTCGGACGACGAGATCGCGCGCATGCGCAGCGGGGAAGCTTCGCCGGCCACGGCGCTCGCCGACCGCCACCACCTGTGCTTCGCCTTGGGCAAGGCGCTTGAGGATCGTGGCGACCATGTCGGATCGTGGCAGCACTACGAACGCGGCAATGCGCTCAAGCGCTCCGAGAGCGGTTATCGCCCAGAGATTTTCGAGACGAATACGCGCAAGCAGATCGAAGTCTGCACGCGCGAATTTTTTGCCGGCCGCGCGGGCGCCGGCGATCCGAGCGCGGACCCCATCTTCATCGTTGGCCTGCCGCGCGCAGGCTCCACGTTGATCGAACAGATCCTCGCCTCGCACTCACAGGTCGAGGGCACGCAGGAACTGGGCGATATCCCGCGCATCGCGCTCGACCTGCAGGGGCGCGATCCCGACCTCGACGATCCCCGCTATCCCGGCGTGCTGGCCGACCTATCGTTCGACGAATTCCGCAGGCTGGGCGCGAAGTATCTCCACGACACGCGTGTCTACCGCAGCGGCAAGCCGTATTTCATCGACAAGATGCCGAACAACTTCCGGCACCTTGGCCTGATCCACCTGATGCTGCCCAACGCAAAGATCATCGATGCGCGGCGCGAGCCGATGGCCTGCTGCTTCAGCAATTTCAAGCAGCTTTTCGCCAGCGGCCAGGAGTTCACCTACAGCATCGAGGACATCGCGCGTTACTACCGTACCTACCTCGAGCTGATGCGGCATTGGGACGCGGTGCTGCCGGGGCGTGTGTTGCGCGTGCATCACGAGGACGTGGTGGACGATCTGGAAGGCAGCGTGCACCGCATCCTGGATTTCTGCGGGTTGCCGTTCGAACCCGGTTGTCTGGAATTCCACAAGACCGCGCGCAGTGTGCGCACGGCGAGTTCCGAGCAGGTGCGGCGGCCTATTTTTCGCGATGGCATTGGCCAGTGGACGAACTATGCCGCTGAGCTGGCTCCGCTCAGGGAGATGCTTGGCGATGCGCTGGTGCGTTATCGCGAGTGATGGTTGTCATTCGCTGGCGCTTTGGTTGTCACTAATTACAGAGCGGCTTCGGCCGCCTGCCGGCGCCCGAGTCACTTCTCTTTGCTGGCCCACGCCACCGCAGGAGCAGTGGCGAACGGCGAAGCCGACCCGAAGGGCGGAGGGCAGGATGCCCGGAGTCAGGAGAAGTAACCCGGAGAAACGGTCTGGTTCGATCCGCCCGAACTACCAGCGGGCTATGTCGAGGGTATGGGAACTGCTCCCGCCTACACGATAGACGGCACGTCCACGCCGCGCCGTATCTGGGAACTGAGGGCCAAATGAAACCGGCTTCTCATATGCTCGTCATTCCGGCGTAGGCCGGACAAGCGCAGCGCGTAGAACGCCCGAAGGGCGGCCTCGGAGGGGTGAGGGTAGCGAATCATCCGGTGGCGAAATGGCTCGGACTCGCGCGGCCGCTATTGGATATCGGCTTGCTGTTGTGCAACGTCTTCAACCAGAGCTGCGAGGAGTAAGGCATTCATTTCAGCTCTTCCTCGTGCCTTCCTGGCTTGCATGCAAACGACTCAGCGCGAGGTGCTCGGAGTTCGAAAAGCTCCAGAACCGTTATGCCTCAAGCCGCCGCCGGCAGCGCCACAGGTACCTTCGCGCGTCGCGCCTTCTCGTAGAAGTAGAGCGCCGACACCAGGGTAATCAACATGCCGATGCCCGACAGTGTCATCACCGTGTCGGCGTAGAACGATGCCCACGAAAGGTGCATGCCGCCGAATTCCTTCACCAGGATCACCAGCACGCTGCCCATGTATCCGCCGCTGTCGGCGATGTACATCATGAAGCCCACGTTGCCGGTGACGCGGAACGTCGCCAGCATGCGCTCGAAGAACGTTGCGTTGTATGGCACGTAGGCCAGATAGAGACCGAAGCCGCTGAAACCGACCCAGCCCACCGGATCGATCATGCCGTGGCGGTGCAGCCAGGTCGAAAAGACGGCGATGGCGAAGCCGCCGAAGATCAGCGCGTGGTTGAGCATCAGCGCGCGGAGGTTGTCGCGCACGGCCATGGTGAAGGCGGTGATGATCAGCACGGCGATGGCGATCGGCACCTCCGTTTCGGTGAACACCGAGGCGTCGCCGCCGCGCCCGAGGTCGGCCCAGATCTCCGCCGCGAAGTTGTCGCGGAAATCGCGTGTCACCGTCAGCGCCACGTAGGCCATCACGATCATCGCGATGCCGGGCAGGAAGCGCGCCAGGAACGCGCGCCGCGCCGCCGAGTCCATGGGAATGCGCACGCTGCGCGCCGCGATATCGGCGGCATCGGGTACAGGCAGGTGTTCGAGTACCCACGTGGCCACGCAAAGCGGCGCGACGAACGCGGCCCCGGTGGCGAACGGCATCCAGAATTCGCTGACGTGGCAGCTCACCATCAGCCAGGTGCCCACCGACTTCACCACGCCCGATCCGACGATGAAGCTGGCGCACATGCATGCGCCCATCAGCTCCGTGCCGCGGCGACCTTCGAGGTAGCCGAAGATCACGCCCCATACCATACCCAGCGGCAGCCCGTTGAGAAAGAGGAAGGGGATGTTCCATGGCGCGGGAACCAACGCGAAGCCGAGCAGGGCGAGCCACGAAAAGCCGATCAACCCTGCCAGCGTGCGTGCGCGGCGCTGGCGCTGGATTTCCGCGATCCAGGTGATTCCGCGCACCTTGCTGAGCATGTAGCCCATCACCTGCGCGATCACCAGCCACACTTTGTAGTCCACGCCGGCGAGGTGCATGCCTTCGAACGTGGCGGCCGTGAACGGCTTGCGGAAGGCGTACATCGACGCATACGCCAGGAATGCGGCGCTGCCCGCCACCAGGTTGATCGTCATGGGATGACGGCGAATACGCGACAAGAACGACACGAGAGCCACCCGAAGCCAGCCGATCAGGCAATGTCGGAAGCGTGACGGGCGCGGGTTACAGTCGCGTGGCGGCGGCTAGCTGCCCGGGCGGCTCGGTCTAGGCCGCGATTTCTTGCAGCCATGGCGTGGTGGATGGATGGCCGCAGGCGGATCGCGCACACTCTTCCAATGTGCATGGCAGATGACAGCTTGCCGCCAAGTAGCGGATGGGTGCGCACCGTGCCATGCCGCGGTCACGTGGACGCAAGCGGAGTTTCACAAAGCCTGACCAGCATGACGACCCTCCGCCGCCATGCTTGCGATAGGGTGGTCCGTGATGGACCGCGTGGGGAGCTTCGGGTTGCGCCCGGACGCGAGCATGCATGACCGTTTCCACCGTGCATCCGCCGCCGGCCCCGTGCCCCGCGGCGGATGTCCATTCGCCTGCCGAGATCGCCGATGAAGCGTTGCCTGTTGTCACTCGCCCTCCTGCTGTCGCTGACCGCCTGTCACCCGCAAGCCGTTCGAAGCCATGTCGCCGTCGACGGCGCCGTCGGTGGCGCGGTGCCGATGGTTGGCGTGCCGGTTACGGCAACGGATCATGCGGGTCGCCGCGTGGTGTCCGTGGTGACGGATACACAGGGCCGCTTTTCGTTCGTCCTCGATGGCGTCGGCCCCTTCGTGCTGACCGCGCCATCTGGCGATGACGATGGTGCGCCGGCCACCTTGTCCGCGGTCTTCTCGCCCGCGGCGGGGCAGGCATCGGCCGTGGTGAACCTCGATCCGGTCACCACGCTGCAAACCCAGCGTGCCTTGGGCGCGGTGCTGGACGGCGCACCGGATACGGTGCAGATGGCCGGCCTCGATGCCGCGCGCATCGCCAATGCGGACAAGGATGTCGCCGGTGTGCTCGCGCCGCTGTACGCGGCGTTCCATGTGCCGGCCGATGCGGCGAATGATAGTGCCGGCGGCACGTCGTCCCATGCCGATGCCGGCAATCCATGGACTGCGTTGTTCTCGGTCGTCCACTTCGACATGCGCCATGGCACCGTCGGCGTGGGCAGCGATGCCGACCGCGCCGTCGTCTCCGTTCCCGCGCAAGGCGTGCCGTCCGCGGCGGTGCCGGCGCGTGCGGCCGCTTCGGCGCTGGCCCTTGCACAGGGAGCGACCACCACGCCGATCCAGCACGTCATCGTGGTGATCGGCGAGAACCAGACCTTCGATGGCCTGTTCGGCGGCTACGTGCCGGCGGCCGGGCAATCGGTGAAGAACCTGCTGTCCGAAGGCATCATCAAGGCCGACGGCACGCCCGGACCGAATTTCGCGCTGGCCGCGCAGAGCAAGGGCACGCCGTCGCAGGCCTACACCCTGCAGCCGGAACGCGCGGGCAGTTACGCCACACTGCCGCAGCCGCTGCAGATCGGCGAAATGGATCCGGTCACTTTCGAGAACGCTGTCGGCACGCCGGACGCGCGCTTCCCCGGCAACCTCCCCAACGGCCCGTTCCAGATCACCCGCTACGTGCCGTACCGCGACGCCGGCAAGGACGGCCTTGCGGCCACGGTGGTGACCGGCGATCCGGTGCACCGCTTCTTCCAGATGTGGCAGCAGACCGGTGGCGACAACGCGCGGCTCGACATGTTCACCTGGGTGGCGGCGAACACCGGCATGGGCGGCGACACCAAGGGCGTGAGTCCGGCCAACCCGGCGCAGGGCGGCGAGCTGATGGGCTTCATGAACATGTCCGCCGGCGACGCGCCGTTGTTCCGATCGCTGGCTCAGCACTATGCGCTGAGCGACAACTACCACCAGTCCATCATGGGCGGCACCGGCGCCAACTTCTTCGCCATCGCCACGGCGGACGCGCCGTTCTTCAACAAAGATGGCCAGCTCGCCGTGCCGCCGGCCAACCAGATCGAGAATCCGGACCCGATGCCGGGTACGCCGAACTTCTATACCCGCGACGGCTATTCGGGCGGTTCCTACGTGGACTGTTCCGATCCGAAGCAGCCCGGCGTGGCCGCCATCCGCGCCTTCCTCGACGCGCGGCACATCCCCAGCAAGTGCGCGCCCGGCGCCTACTACCTGGTGAACAACTACAACCCCGGCTACGACATGGACGGCCGGCCGGAACCGATCGGCCCGGACAACTACACCTACCCGCCGCAGACCGTGCCGACCATCGCCGAGGCGCTGGCGAAGCGCGGTGTGAGCTGGAAGTGGTACACCGGCGGCCGCGACACAGCCGACGTCGCCGCGGAAGCATCCGCATGGCACGTATCGGTGGCGAAGGCGCAGATGCTCCAGTACAACAATATCGGCGATCCGCTGGTGGCGTCGTCGAAGGTGATGGGCGATCCAACGCTGAAGTCCGGCCTTGCCGGCCTCGCCACGCTCGACAGCGACCTCGCCCACCACACGTTGCCGGCGGTGTCCTTCGTGGTGCCGAAGGGTTTCGACAGCGGCCATCCGGGCTATTCGGCGCCAGCCAGCTACGAAGCCTTCCTCAAGGACCTGCTGGCCAAAGTGCAGGCCGATCCGGCGCTGTGGGCGCACACCGCGATCCTCATCACCACCGACGAAGGCGGCGGACACTTCGACACCGGCTACATCCAGACGGTGGACTTCTTCGGCGACGGCCCGCGCATCGCGATGCTGGCGGCCTCTCCTTACGCCCGCAAAGGCGTGGTCGATCACGCATACGGCGATCATGCCTCCATCCTGAAATTCATCGAACGCAACTGGCGCCTGCAGCCGCTGTCGCCGCGCAGCCGCGACAATCTGCCGGATCCGGTGACCAAGGTGGGTCATCCGTACCGACCGATCAACGGTCCGGCGGTGGACGACCTGATGTCGCTGTTCCAGTTCTGAGCAGGTATCGCGCCGCGGGCGGCGGGCGCGCATTGGGCTAAGCCATGCAGGGTGGGCGGATAAAGAAACCTCGCAACGGACCCGGTTGGATTAGGGTCGTCGCTGTCGTGGTGCTGGCGATTGCCGCCATGGGCATCGCCGGCGTGGGCCTTCCGGCATCAGCTCGCGAACACGCGACTGCATCGACGGATGCGGCACGCGATGCCGCCATTCGCCAATGGGTGCGTTACCCGCCCGTGCCGTCGCAGTTGAGTCCGCAGGCGGAAGTAGGGCGACGGCTGTTCTTCGACACGGCCCTGTCCGCCTCGGGGCGCACGTCCTGCGCCAGCTGCCACGACCCCGCGCATGCCTATGGGCCGCCGGATGGACGCGCCGTGCAGCCCGGCGGCCGGGACCAGCACCACGCGGGCACGCGCGCGGTACCCTCGCTACGCTACCTGGACAATACGCCGCTGTTCAGCCTGAACTATTTCACCCCCGGCTCCGAAGACGCCGAATACGAAGGGCCTACGGGCGGCTTCGGTCGCGACGGCGCAGCGGCCTCGCGCCGGCAACAGGCGGCCAACCCCTTGCTCGATCCGGACGAGATGGCCAATGCGACGCCTGCGGCCGTGGTCGTCGCGGTGCGCGACGGCGTGTTCGCGCATCAGTTCGAACAGGCCTTCGGCGCAGATGTATTCGAACATCCGCGTCAGGCGTTCGACGACATCGGTGCAGCGCTGGAAGCTTTCCAGATCGAAGACCCGAGCTTCCATCCCTACACCAGCAAGTTCGACGCGGTGATGTCGGGCCATGCCCACTTCACCGCCCAGGAGTTGCACGGCTACGCCCTGTTCAACGACCCGAAGAAAGGCAACTGCGCCTCCTGCCACATCGATGTGCCGGGACCCGGCGGGAGACCGGCGGCGTTCACTGATTACTCCTACGAAGCACTGGGCGTGCCGCGCAACCGGGCGATTCCGTCCAATCGCGATCCGCGCTACTACGACCTGGGCCTGTGCGGCCCCAAGCGGAAGGATCTCGCCACGCAGACGCAGTACTGCGGCATGTTCAAGACACCAACGTTGCGCAACGTCGCTACGCGCCAGGTGTTCTTCCACAACGGCTATTTCCACACGCTGGACGCGATGATGCATTTCTACGTCGAGCGCGACACCGATCCGCGTAAGTGGTACCCGGTGGTGGGCGGCAAGGTGCGGAAGTTCGACGACCTGCCGCTGCGCTATCGTGGCAACGTCGATCACAGCGATGCACCGATGGATCGTGAGCCGGGCGACAAGCCTGCGCTCGACGCGCGTGAGATCGCCGACGTAATCACCTTCCTTGGCGCGCTGGATGATGGCTATACGGCCAAGGCTGGTGGGGCGCCGTGATCGGTGACATCTTGCTTGGGAGGTGAGGGGTGTCGCATTCGTGAGAGGAATCGATTGTCCCTGGCGCCATTTTTTAGTACTTCGGAAACAGCTGTCAGCCATTCTGTTAATGCCTGACCATTGCGCTATGAATCCTCTGCCTATCGTGATGGTGCGGACCACCATCTTTAGTAGATGGCGTGAGGCAAGCAGGGGCGTCGCAAGAATTTCCTTGTTGACGTGAGACACCATGTGCCATTAGTTCTAAAAGGGCGCTGCGTGCAATGCGTGGCCTCAAAGGGACAATTCGATGTGAGCACGTTGGCAAGGGAGCTGCCTGTGGGTATCGAAGTGTGGGTTGATCGGAGAGCAGGAAGTGCGCGGACCGCTGGAAGCGATCCGGATCGACCCGGCAGGCGGTCGCAGCGGGTATGTGGCCGGCGGTGTGTAACGCATAGAACCAGCCGTACCCGCGGAGTGTCGCGGTGTCGTCCTCGTCATCACCGGATCTCGTTTGCTGGCCATGCCATGGATGCCGCGGACCACAAAGTACTTCGGGTTACTCAAATTAGGTCATTGACGATGACACGGCTCATGTGCCGTGCATGCCTGCCGTTTCAGAACCTTTCTAGGGATGAAGGTGTATGACGCGAACCAAGGTACGTCTGGGGTTCCTTGTCGGGCTGTTTCTGTGCATTGCTATGCATGCCGCTTCCGCGATGGCTCAAAGTGGGTGTATTCCGACTGATTGGCCAACCTACAGCGACGCCGAATCAACCTGTCAGACTAGTTTGGCTGAATTTGCCAGCACACCACACAACGCAAACATACCCACTTCGGGTTGCTACGTATGTTGTCTTTCATGGAACAATCCCTCGCACACTGTGCTCATTGGCGCTTGGGTATTTAACTTTTATAACCAAAACATTCCCGATAACAGTGTCCATGGTTATGGTAATCAGTGGGCCTGCCAGATGCCCTTTACGTTGCCCTCAGCGCCCGGAAAAGCTAATGGCGCTCCAACCTGTGGCGCTTGTGTTGGTGATCCCATCAATGTGGGTTCCGGGAATGTTTATCGGCGTGAAGAAGATTTCCATAATGGCCGTTGGTTGAGGTTCGACCGCTACTACAACAGCGACCCTAGTGCGGCAGCGGATACATTCGGCCCTCATTGGCGCCACTCCTATTCCAGCCGTATCGACGGTGGTACAACGGGAACCAGTGTGGTCACCGTCACGCGCGAGGATGGTCGAGCCAGTACCTATTCCTTGGTCAATGGCGTGTGGGTGGGCGACGCCGATGTCCCTGACACATTGTCCGAAGCGACTGACGCCAGCGGCAATCTCGCTGGCTGGACGCTATGGCGTGCCGATACGCGAAGCACCGAGCAGTTCAATGCCACCGGTCAATTGACTAGCGTCCAGGATCAGGACGGGTTCATTACGACGCTGACCTACAGCACCGCGAGTACACCTAGCGCAGTTGCGCCGAGCGCCGGTCTCCTTATCGCGATCACCGACCCCTCGCAGCGGTCGATCCAGCTGACCTATAACGGCAGCGGCTGGATCAACCAGGTCGAAGCGCCGGATGGATCCATTTACGCTTACGCATACGACGCTTCGGGTGATCTCGTCACGGTGACCTACCCGGACAGCAAGGTGCTGACCTATCTCTACAACGAGTCGGCCTACAGCGGTGGGGCCACCACGCCTGCTCTTCTCACCGGCGTCGTCGACGAAAACAATGTCCGATATACCACCTACAGCTACAACGCTTCCGGACAGGCCACCGCCGATCAATTGAGCGGCGGCGTGGCCTCCTACGCAATTACCTACAACAGCGATGGCTCGGCTGACGTGGTCGATCCATTGAACACCTCACGCCACCGCACGTTCACCACGATCATCGGTGTGCCCCACGTCACCGGACTCAATGGCACGTGCGAATCCTGTTCACCCATCAGTGCATGGATCTATGACGCCAACGGCAACCCCCAACAAGCTACAGACTTCAACGGAAACGTCACCGCGACAACCTATGACGCCAATGGTCTGTTGGATCAACAGATCGACGCCTCAGGCACGAGCAGCCAGCGAACCACCACTACCACCTGGAACACGACGCTACGCGTGCCGCTGACGCGTGTGGTGCAGGATGCTTCCGGCAACACGGTCAGCACCACCCAATGGGTCTACAACGCCTCGGGTCAAACGCTGGCCCGCTGCGCCATCGACCCCACCAACAGCGCGGCCTCGGGTTACACCTGCAGCGCCACGGGTACGGTACCGGCCGGCGTCCGCCGCTGGACCTACACCTACTGCACGGCTGTCGACACCGTGCAATGCCCTCTCGTGGGCCTGCTACTGACGGCCACCGGACCCCGCACCGATCTCACGCAAACCACCACCTACAGCTACTACCTGACGGCCAGTGCAGTGAACTGCGACACGCCTGGTGCCGCCTGCTACCAGCCCGGCGACCTGCATACCATTACCGATGCATTGGGCCACGTCACCACCATCGCCTCCTACGATGCCGACGGTCGCGTCACACGAGAGACTGATGCCAACGGTGTCAACACTGATATGACCTACACGCCGCGCGACTGGTTGGCCACCCGCACGGTAGGCGGTGCGCAAACCGCCTTCACCTACACCCCCTACGGTGCGATACAAACCGTTACCGATCCCGATGGCGTCACCACCACCTACGGTTATGACGCAGCTCACCGCCTCACCAAGATCACCGACGCTCTCGGCAACTACATTCAGTACACCCTCGACGCCGCCGGCAATAAGACGGGTGAACAGGTGTTCGACAGCAGTGGCACTGTGCACAGGAGCCAGAGTCGCACTTTCAACACCTTGGGTCAGCTCACTATGGTGGTGGATGGCCTCAACCAGACCGTCTTCAGCGCCAGTGCCAGCGGGAGCTACGACGCCAACGGCAACCTGATCCAGAGCAGCGATGCCCTGGGTATTCAGCGCCAGCAGGGCTACGACGCCCTGAACCGGCTGGTGCAAACGATCGACAATTACAACGGCACTGATACCGCCACTCGAAACACCACCACGCAGTACACCTACGACAGCCTGGATCGCCTCACACAGGTCACCGATCCCAGCAACCTTGCCACGAGCTACAGCTACGACGGGTTGAGCGACGCCACGGGTCAGGTCAGCCCGGACACTGGCACCACTGCCCGGACTTATGACGCGGCCGGCAACTTGTCGAGCCAGACCGATGCCCGCGGCGTGCTGACCAGCTATACCTACGATGCGCTCAATCGCCTGACCGGCATCACCTATCCGGCCGAGCCCGCGCTCAACGTCACCTACACCTACGACCAGGCCACGCCGATCAGTGGCTGCCCCAGCAGCTTCAACATTGGCCACCGCACTGGCATGACCGACGCCTCGGGTACCACCGCGTGGTGCTACACCAACCAAGGCGACATTCGCGAAGTGCGGCAGGTCATCAATGGCGTCACGTACCTGCACGGCTATGCCTATAGCCCCGGGCGACGCCTGACTTACCTTCAGTACCCCTCCGGCTTCGAGCTGAAGTATGGGTTCGACAGCGGTGGCCGCGTAGCCACCGTCGGTTACCTGCAGCAACCCGGCCCGTACGGCAGCTATACCAGCAACACGCTGACGCCGCTGATCACGGGTGTCACGTACCTGCCCTTTGGGCCGGCAAGCGGTTACACCTATGCTCAGGGCGGCCAATCGGTCACGCGCACATACGACGCGAACTATCGGTTGACGGACAGCGTGGGCAGCGGGCTGGCGCTGCACTTCCTGCGCGATGCCAAGGGGCGCATCCAGGCCGAAGGCAACGCCGCCGGCGCGACTCCGGCCAATGAAACCTACCAGTACGATCCGCTCGACCGCCTCACCACCGTGCTGGACGCCAACGGCAACCTGGAAGAAGGGGTGACCTACGACGCCACGGGCGACCGCCTCAGCAAGACCACGCCGCAAGGGATGCAAAGCTACGTCTATAGCCCCGGTACGCATCAGCTCATCGGCGTCGGCGGTGCAACGCGCACGGTGGATGCGGCCGGCAACACCACGGCGCTGACAGATCCCAACGGTACATTGGTGGGCCTCGGCTACGACAACAGCAACCGTCTCACAACCGTCACTAGCGGCGACGCCACTATCGCTAGCTATCAGTACAACGGTGAAGGCCAGCGCGTATGGCGCACCATCACAACGCCGAGCGTGGGGCAGGCGGCCACGGTGTACGACCCGGCGGGTAGTGGCAACCTGTATGGGGAGTACTTCGCGGCGAATTATCGCGAATACGTGTACCTCAACGGCGTAGTGGTGGCGAGTGCCACGAACGCAGGCGAGAGCGCCCCCGGCATCAACTACCTGTATGCCGATCATCTGGGCACGCTGCGGGCGGTACGCAGCACGGCCGGCACGACGATCTACACATGGCCGTGGCAGAACAATGTGTTCGGGGAGCAGTCGGCGAGTGTGAACAGCCCGTTCTATCTGCGGTATCCGGGGCAGTACTACGATGTCGAAACGGGCCTGAATTACAACGTCAACCGCGACTACGACTCAAGCACGGGACGCTACATCGAGTTTGATCCGCTGGGGTTGAGGGCCGGGCCGAATGGGTATGCCTATGTCGGCGGAAATCCGATAAGTAATATCGATCCGTTGGGCTTGGAGTCGCCCAAGGCGGCATGTGGTGGCGGCCCTGGGACATATGCGTACTCCATTTGTGGAGATCCGCCGCCGAGTAGTACAAATTGTGGATGCGCAAGATTACCTGACTACGATCAATTTCAACTTGATGTATACGTCTTTTCCATAAGTGCTACTTATACAAAATATGGTGATATATTTTTGGGTGGCGGCTGGAACCGCGGTTACC
Source organism: Rhodanobacter sp. 7MK24 (assembly GCF_014842995.1). Lineage (GTDB taxonomy): Bacteria > Pseudomonadota > Gammaproteobacteria > Xanthomonadales > Rhodanobacteraceae > Rhodanobacter_A. The sequence continues at coordinate 672 of NZ_JACYXL010000013.1, read as the reverse complement.
CGAAACCAACTGGAGTGGGTGTAAGTATTGCCTCGGGATGGTTATTGAAGTGCAACCCAACTCAAAGCCAGCTCAACGCTTTTCTTTCGGGTCCCTCAGGAGGTTTTTCCGCATATGCTGGGTTTGGGGGAGGGGTTAGCACGAATGCTTCAGGCACAGCAGTCACCGCTGGGGTTGGTGCAGGTGTCAGCGTTGGCGGTAGTAATAATTGGTATCAAGGAAATTACTTGCAGTGATTTATGAAAATATGGCCAAAATATAAAATATTCTCATACAAGCGGATTCCTATCTTCGGAGAAGATGAGGATGGCCCACGCGTTCGCCCATGGTTGCGTATTGTGGTTTGCCTAGTTGTTGTGCTGGTGTGGCTTTACATAATATTTGTGAAGTTGTAGCTGGCAACGACGAAACATTGGGGCCAGGCTTACTTCCTCAATAGGGATGCCTTGTCGGCGCGTCGAGCAAAAAGCTCGGCGTTTCGAGCTTTTATCTCGGCGGCCCGAGCTGTAGGACTCGGAGCGCCGAGTTATTTGTGAAGCGTCCTCGTTGATTCGAGCCAGTCGGAAGTAGAGTTTCCCCACCAAGGAGCTCTGCATGAAGAAGTCGAAGTTCAGCGAGGAACAGATCGTCCGGATCCTCAAGGAGGTCGAGGCCGGCGCGAAGGTGGCTGAG
>NZ_JACYXL010000012.1 GCF_014842995.1 Rhodanobacter sp. 7MK24 | reverse complement strand
GAACATCAGTTTCGGCGGCGACGTCAGTGGCACCACGGCAGGCGGCAGCAGCCTGACTTTGATGGCGGGCACGGCGGGCACGGTGTCGCTCGATACGGTGGGCGGCGCCTTTGCGCTCAACAACCTGACGGTCAGCGGCGACTCGCTCGTGGCGCCCTCGACGCTGACCGTCGACGGCGATCTTTCGGTCCACACCACCGCGGCATTGACGACGGGCGCCGGTGGCTGGAGCGGCTCCAGCGTCGTGCTCTCGGGCGATGCCGGCCTGATCCTCGGCGGAAACGTGACCGCCACAGGCGCCAGCGGGACGGTGCAACTGACGAGTTCCGCAGGAGCCATCAGCCAGTCCGGCGGCATAATCAAGGCCAGCACGCTGATCGGCAGTTCCAGGAACGGTACGACACTGGGTGCTGCGAACCTGATCACTACGCTGGGCAGCTTCACCGCGAATGGTTTCAGCCTGACGAATGCGCAAGCGTTGACGGTGGGGGTGGGAGACACGGTGAGCGGCGGTGCCGGCGGCACGACACTGACAGTCGGATCGGGTAACCTAACCATCAATGGAATCGCGGGCAGCACGAGCGGTACGACCACGCTCAAGGCGAGCAGCGGTTCGATCAGCGAAGGCACGAACGGCAGGGTGTATGCGTCGACGCTGACCGGCAGCTCAAGCGGCAACACCGCACTGGGCGGCGCGAACAACCAGATCGCCGCGCTGGGCAACTTCGGCGCCGCGAACTTCAGCCTGGTCGATGCACATGCCCTGGCGACAAGTGGTGCGCTGACCACGACGGGCGGAACAGGTGTCATCAGCCTGACGACCACAGGCAGTGGCAATACGCTGACCGTGAACCAGTCCTTGACGGGTGGCAGTGTCACGTTGGACTCGGCGGGTACTCTGGCGATCAACGCCTCGGTGAGCAGCGGCAGTGGCACCACCACGCTGACCAGCGGTGGCTCGATTACCGAGGGTGCAGGCGGCGCCATCATCGCGGGCACATTGACGGGCAGCTCTGCCTCCAGCACAGCGTTGAACGGTGCGAACCGGATCGGCACGCTCGGCAGCTTCACCGCGAACGGTTTCGGCCTGACCAACGCCCAGGCGTTGACCGTGGCCGGCACGATCAACGGCAGCGGCGGGGCCACCAGCATTGTCACCACGGCTGGCACGCTCACGGTGAACAGCAGTGTTTCCGGGGGCTCGGTCACGCTGGGAGGGCAGGGAGGCCTCGGCATCAACGGCAACGTTGATAGCGGCACCGGCACCACCACCCTCAATTCCGGGGGCAGCATCGTCGAGGGAAGCAGCGACGTGATCACGGCCGGCACGTTGACCGGCAGCTCCAGCGGTGCGACTTCGCTGGGGAGCGCCAACAAGATCGCGAACCTGGGCAACTTCACGGCGACCGGTTTCAGCCTGAACAATGCGCAAGCATTGACTGTAAGCGGCACGGTGAGCGGCGGCAGCGGCACGACCAGCCTTGCCACCACCACGGGCACGTTGACCGTTGCAGGCAGCGTCGCTGGCGGCGCGGTAGCCCTGAGCGGCGCGGGCATCGCGATCAATGGCGGCGTGAACAGCGGTGCAGGCACGACCACGCTGGCCTCGACCGGCGGTATCAGCGAAGGCAGCGGCGGCGTCGTCACCGCCGGCACGCTCACCGGCAGCTCGAGCAGCAGTACCGCGCTGAATGGCGCGAATGCCGTCGGCACGTTGGGTACTTTCAGCGCGGCCGGCTTCAGTCTGAAGAACGCACAGGCACTGACCGTAGCTGGCACAGTGAACGCTGGCGGTGGTGCGGCCAGCCTTGCCACCGCGGCAGGGGCACTCACCATCAACAGTACGGTGAGCGGCAGCGCAGTGAGCCTAGGCGGCGGCAGTGCCCTGGTCATCGATGCGGGCGTGAACAGCGGGGGCGGCACGACCACGCTGACGTCTGGCGGAGCGATCAGCGAAGGAGCGGGCGGCTTCGTCGCCGCGGGTACGCTGACCGGCAGTTCGTCCGGCGGCGCAACGCTGGGTGGCGCGAATCAAATCGATACGCTTAGCAACTTCACCGCGAGTGGATTCAGCCTTACGGATGCACGTGCTTTGACGCTATCCGGTGCAGTGAATGGCGGTGCCAGCGCCGCGCTGACGACGACCAGCGGCGACCTGACGATCGACGGTGCGCTGTCCGGTTCGCTCACCACGCTGCATTCCGCCGGTGCCATCAATGGCGGAGCCAACGGAGTGATCAATGCCGGCACGCTTACCGGCAGCGCGGGCGGCTTGACCACGCTGGGTTCGGCCTCGCAGTTCATGGGCAACCATGTCGGTACGCTGGGCGGCTTCGCGTCGACGGCAGGATTCAGCTTCACCGACGCGCAGACGCTGACGCTGGCTTCGGTCAGTGGCAGCGCGTACACCGTGAACGCCGGCACCTCGGCGTTGTATCTCAGCGTAAAGGGCGGCGACCTGCTGCAGCAGGGCACCACCTGGGCATACGACGGCAGTGGCACCTGGTTGTCGACAGGGAGCATGGGCACTCCTGTCGCACCGATCTACGTCACCGGTGTAAGCACCCAGTTGGTGTCGCTGGTGGGCTCGCCGCCGGCTTATTTCTATGCCGTGGATGCCCAGGGTGGCCTGCTTGGCGTGGCCGGTGCGCCTAGCGTCAATGTGCCGACCTCGGCATTGACCAGCCGGGCGCAGAACGGCAACCACGGCGACACCTACATCGACTCCAGCGTGATCTCAGCCAACTACCGTTCGTTCGGCATCGTGCCGTCCGGCATCCTGCTGCCGGCCGACCAACAGAATTGCCAGCCCGGCCAGCCGTCCTCGGCGGATTGCTCGGACAATGAGTGAGCCGCGGCGGATGGAGGAGAGACGGCGGCTGCGGGCGAAAGTCGCAGCCCTGGCTTTGCTGTTCGTTGTAGGTGGTTGGAGCGGGCGGGTCGCGGCGCAGGACGCGGCCCGGCCCACCGGCGACTACGTGCTCGCGCAACTCGACGCGGCAAGACAGGCCCTCGCGCAGCGAACGCAGGCGCATCCGGATACAGCGTTGACCGCGGTCGGGCAGCAGCTTGCGCAGATCGGCGATGCGTTGCGCCAGCAACTGGGCAGCTCGACGGCACAGCCCATCGAAATCCTTGGCGACAAGATCAAGGGCGCGGCCTTGCGTGCGAACGCCGCAGCGCAGCGCACGCAAGCCTACCTGAAGGCTTCGGCCGCCTGTCGCGGTAGCGATGCGCAAGCGCTGGCGACATCGCTCGCGCTGGCAGTCGATCAACTCGCCAAGGCGGCGCCTGCCGACAAGCCGGTGCCACCGGTGATCGATGCGGTGGAGACGCCAGACCAGCAGCCCTTGTTCGTGATCCATCCTTCCAGCCAGCCATTGACCTTCGTCGTACTCGGTGCGAACCTGCTGGATGCGCAGTGCGCCAACCCGCAGCTGAGCCTGACCGACGTGCAGGGCAAGCCCACCGATGTGCAGCCTGCCATTACCAGCATCACGCCGCTGCGCATCGCGCTCACGCTGGCCAGCACCGCCAACTTGAAACCGGGTGGCTACGTGCTGCATGTGGTGCCCCAGCGCAAGGCGTTCCTCGTGGGTTGCACCAGGCAACCCGAAGCGGTGGCGACGCTGCAGGCGGCGTCGCCCTTGCAGGTGAATATCGAATACACGCTCGCGGCGACTTGCCGCGGTCAGGGCCTACTCACGCTGGGGCACGGCAGCTTGCCGACCATCACGCGTCGCGACGCAGCCGTGTCGCAAGCGGTCAATGTGGCGTCCTGTGCGAATCCGGACAGCTATACGGTCAGCGCGACCGTGCATTTCGGCGACGGCGACCAAACCGCGGTAGGGCCGATCACGCAGTCGGCCGACGCAAGCATCACGGCGGGCTTGCCGGGAGGCATGACGCTGAGCTGGGATCCGAACGTCCACATGCTGTTCGTGCGCAGCGGCGCGCCAGTTTGCCTCGGCGTGGATTGATCGTCATTCGCTTGGTCGACGCCGGACCCAGGCGTTGCGGAGCGCGGCCTTCCAGCACGTCATGTGGCGATGGACCAGCGCGAGTTCGCTCCCTTTGCCCTTGCCTTCGCCCCGCACGACCATGCAGTTTGATACGCATTGCCGAGTGGCGTTCGCTGCCACGGTTGGCATCGGCGGAGACAAGTGCGGCATGAAGCAGCCGCACCACATCGGACAGGCAAGGCCGCAGTCGGCTTAGCGGGGAGAATGCGCGGTAAGCCGCAGTGCCTCCGTCCCGCCCGGCAGCGTTATTCCTCGCTGGCGCCGGAGATGACCTGGAATTCCGACAGGCCGCCGGGCGCCAGATCCTTCATCAGTTCGACAAAGTCCATGCCGACCAGCCGCTGCGCGCGGCGCAGGATGAGCGGGATCGGGCTGGAGGGTTCGCGGCGCGCGTAGTACTCGCAGATCTCGTCCAGCTTCTTGATGACGTCCTGCGGCGTCTCGATGCGGCCGCCACCGCCGCCGCCACCTGCAGAGGTCGAAGCGCCGGTCGAGGTGCCGTCGCCATCCCCGTCGCCCGCTGCCTCGGACTCGCCGGACGGCGCGCGCTTGGCCATTTCGGCGTCGAGGAATTTCTTGAGTTCGAAGATTTCGCTGAGCAGCGGCTTGAGATCCGGGCCGGCGGTACCGATCCGTTCGTTGAATGCGTTGTCGATGGCGCGCGCGTGTTCCATCGCCGCCACCGTCGCCTGGGCGGCGCCGCTCAGTTGTTCCTCGGCGCAGTCGAGGCAACAGGCCTCGATGTCCGTCATGCTCGGCAGGCTGGATTCGTCTTCCGCCGAGGTTTTCAGCGTGCCGTTGGCGATGCGCAGGTCGCGCAGCGAGAATCGCCCCAGTCGCGGAGACTGCACGAACGGAGTGCCGCGGAAATAGCCGAGCACGCCTTGCATGTCAGCGAGCGGAACCACCGCATTGACGCGTGCGGTCGGGTCGTTGTCGTCCTCGGCATCCAGCTGCGGATGCACGGTGTCCCATTGGTTTTCCAGCAGGCCACGAATCAGTGCCAACCCGTCGGCCCAGCCGGCGAGGCCATGCATGCGAGTCCAAGCTGCGGTGAGGTGCATGGCGACGCGCAGGTCTTTGCTGCGGCCAAACAGGGCTTCGCCCATGCTCGACACCTTCTCCCAGTCGGGTTCCTCGGCGGTTTTCACGCTGTCGCCGACGGCGCGTTCGGCCTTGGGTGTGGCCGTGCGCTCCAGGCTCTGGAATTCCGGGTCGTACTCCAGGTCGGGTCCGCTGGGTGCCTCGTCATCGAGCGGCGCAAGCAACGATTCCAGATCGCGGTATGCCATCGGTTTTCCCCCTGAGAACGGACCTCAGATGGTACATCAGGCGCGCGCATGCGCGCCGCGCGCAGGCCATTCGGCATATGCAAACGCAAGCGCGATGGCGTGCGCTTGCATGGACTTTCCCAGTAGCGCCATCGACGCCGCCGGGAGTGCGATGTCCACTGCTTGGCGGGCAAGTTGGGCCTGTCAGGACAAGTCGGACGAGGCGCGTTTCGCCACCTGCACGGTGAAATCGGCATCGGCATCGGCAGCCAGCGCGTCGCGGGCGATGGGCCAAGCCTCACTCACGAACCGGCATCACCTGCGAACACCAGCGTCGCTGCGGTATCAGTACATCCCCGGGGCCTGAGGCCAGCGTGGGATGCCGTGCACCGGTCGCCGCAAAGCGGGGGAAATCGACGGTCGTCTGCGCTGCAGTGTGTTTTGGTCATAAAAAATAGGGCCCGGCAAGCCGGGCCCTATTTTTTCGATTCGATGGTGGGCGGTACAAGGATCGAACTTGTGACACCTGCCGTGTGAAGGCAGTGCTCTACCGCTGAGCTAACCGCCCGCCGGGAGCGCGCAAATATACGGAATGAGGGAGGCAAGGTCAACCATTGCGAAGCTGTCGCGTAAAATGCCGGACCTCCCCGCCGACCGGATCAGCGCCATGCCACACGACCTTTCCCACGCCCTGCAGGCGCTGCAGCAGTTCCAGCTGACGCCGTGGAAGGCGGTCGGCCTGCTGGGCTCGGTAATGTTTACCAGCCGCTGGTTCGTGCAGCTCTACTACACGCGCAAGCTGAAGCGGGTGGTGATGCCGTTGTCGTTCTGGTGGCTGTCGGTGCTGGGGAGCGCCTTGCTGCTGGCTTACTTCACCATCGGCAAGAACGACTCGGTGGGCATCATCTCGAATTTCTTCCCCGCCTTCGTCTCGGTCTACAACCTCGCGGTGCACCTGCGCCACCACAAGAACAATCTGACCGGCGACGCCACCCCCTGAAGCCGGGTCATTCCGGGTCGTAGTCGAGGTTGGGCGCAAGCCAGCGCTCGGCCTCCTCGCGCGTCCAGCCCTTGCGCTTCGCGTAATCCTCCACCTGTTCGCGGGTGAGGCGGCCGACCACGAAGTACTGGCTGTCCGGGTGCGAGAAGTACCAGCCGGAGACGGCGGCAGCCGGGTACATCGAGAAGCCTTCGGTGAGCTCGATGCCGGCGTTGCTGGTGGCGTCGAGCAGTTGGAACAGGATGGTCTTCTCGGTGTGGTCGGGGCAGGCGGGGTAGCCGGGGGCAGGGCGGATGCCTTTGTACTGCTCGGCGATCAGGGCGTCGTTGTCGAGATGCTCGTCGGCGGCGTAGCCCCAGAACTCGCGGCGCACGCGCTCGTGCATGCGCTCGGCGAAGGCCTCGGCGAGGCGGTCGGCGAGCGCCTTGAGGGTGATCGCGGAGTAGTCGTCGTGTTCGGCATGGAAACGCGCGAGGTGCGGCTCGATGCCTAGGCCGGCGGTGACGGCGAAGCCGCCGATCCAGTCGGACTTGCCGTATTCCTTCGGCGCGATGAAATCGGAAAGGCAGAAGTCGGGGCGCTCGACGGGCTTGTCGGCTTGCTGGCGAAGGTGGTGGAGAGCGACGGGGGGCTCCATATCGACCAGTTCGATGTCGTCGCCCACGGCGGCGGCCGGCCAGAAGCCGATCACGCCACGGGCAGTGAGCCACTTCTCGGCGATCAGCTTGTCCAGCATCGCCTGTGCGTCACGGAACAGTTCGCTGGCCTGCTGGCCGACGACCTCGTCGGTGAGGATGGCGGGATAGTGGCCGGCCAGTTCCCATGCGTTGAAGAACGGGCTCCAGTCGATGTACTTGCGCAGCTCGGCGAGGTCGTAGTCGTCGAACACGGTGAGGCCGGGTTGCTTCGGCTGCGGCGGCGTGTAGTTCGCCCAATCGCAGGCGAAGCGCTGCGCGCGCGCCTTGTCCAGCGGCACCAGTTGCTTGCCGGGACCGCGGTTGCGGTGGCGTTCGCGCACTTCGGCGTATTCGGCGCGGATTTTCGCCATGAAGTCGCCGACGAGGTCCTTGCTGACCAGCGACTGCGCCACGCCCACCGCGCGCGAGGCGTCCTTCACCCATACGCAGGGCGACTTGTAGTGCGGTTCGATCTTCAGCGCGGTGTGCGCGCGCGAGGTGGTGGCGCCGCCGATCAGCAGCGGGATATGGAAGTCCTGCCGCTGCATCTCGCGCGCCACGTGGCTCATCTCTTCCAGCGAAGGCGTGATGAGGCCGGACAGGCCGATCATGTCGGCGTTCTCGGCGATGGCGGTGTCGAGGATTTTCTGGGTGGGCACCATCACGCCCAGGTCGATCACGTCGAAGTTGTTGCAGCGGAGCACCACGCCGACGATGTTCTTGCCGATGTCGTGCACGTCGCCCTTGACCGTGGCCATCACGATCTTGCCGTTGCTCTTGCCGACGTCGCCGGTGCGCGCCTTTTCCTCCTCGATGTAGGGCAGCAGGTAGGCAACCGCCTTCTTCATCACGCGGGCGGACTTCACCACCTGCGGCAGGAACATCTTGCCGGCGCCGAACAGGTCGCCGACCACGTTCATGCCGTCCATCAGCGGGCCTTCGATCACGTCGAGCGGACGTGTGACTTGCTGGCGCGCCTCTTCGGTGTCCTCGACCACGTACTGGTCGATACCATGCACCAGCGCGTGGCTGAGGCGGGCGCGTACGTCCTTCTCGCGCCAGGCCAGCGTCTCGACGGCGGCTTCGCCCTTCCTTTTCTTGTAGTTGTCGGCGATCTCCAGCAGCCGCTCGGTGGCGTCGGCGCGGCGATTCAGCACCACGTCCTCGACGCGCTCGCGCAACACCGGGTCGAGGTCGTCGTAGATCGCCAGCGCGCCGGCGTTGACGATGCCCATGTCCATGCCGGCCTTGATGGCGTGGTACAGGAACACCGAATGGATCGCTTCGCGCACGGTGTCGTTGCCGCGGAACGAAAACGACACGTTGGAGACGCCGCCGGAGATGTGGCAGTCGGGGAAGCGCCGCTTCAGCTCGCGGGTGGCCTCGATGAAGTCCACCGCGTAGTTGTCGTGCTCTTCGATGCCGGTGGCGATCGCGAAGATGTTGGGGTCGAAGATGATGTCTTCGGGCGGGAAGTCGAGTTCTCGCGTCAGCAGCTCGTGGGCGCGCGAACAGATTTCCACCTTGCGCGCGCAGGTATCGGCCTGGCCTTGTTCGTCGAATGCCATCACCACCGCGGCGGCGCCGTATTGCTGCACCTTGCGCGCGTGTTCGAGGAAGGCCGATTCGCCTTCCTTCATCGAGATCGAGTTGACGATACCCTTGCCCTGCAGGCAACGCAGGCCGGCTTCGATCACGCTCCACTTCGAGGAGTCCACCATCACCGGGACGCGGGCGATATCCGGTTCGGCGGCGATCAGGTTGAGGAAGCGCACCATTGCCGCCTCGGAATCGATCAGGCCCTCGTCCATGTTGACGTCGACGATCTGCGCGCCGTTCGCCACCTGCTGGCGCGCCACATCGACGGCTTCTTCGTAGCGGTCCTCCTTGATCAGCTTGCGGAACTGCGCGGAACCGGTGACGTTGGTGCGCTCGCCCACATTGACGAAGAGCAGGTCCGGGGTGATGACCAGCGGTTCGAGGCCGGAGAGTCGGGTATGGCGGGGCATCAGGCGGCTTCCTGCTTTTCGCTGGGCAGCGCGCGCGGCGCATATTCGCGCACGGCTTCCGCGATGGCCTTGATGTGCGCCGGCGTGGTGCCGCAGCAGCCGCCGACGAGGTTGAGCAGCCCGTCGCGGGCGAAGCTGCGGATCACGCTGGCCATCTGTTCGGGCGTTTCGTCGTATTCGGCGAAGGCGTTCGGCAGGCCGGCATTGGGATGCGTGCTGACGCAACATTCGGCAATGTCGGCCAGCGTCTGGATATGCGGGCGCAGGTCGGCGGCGCCGAGCGCGCAGTTCAGGCCGACGGACAACGGCCGCGCATGGTTCACGGAATACCAGAACGCCTCGGCGGTCTGTCCGGAGAGCGTGCGTCCGGAGCGGTCGGTGATGGTGCCGGAGATCATCAGCGGCACGCGCGCGGCGCGCTCGCGGAACAGTTCGGAGAGCGCGTACAGCGCGGCCTTGGCGTTCAAGGTGTCGAAGATGGTTTCCACCATCACGATGTCGGCGCCGCCGTCGATCAGGCCGGCGGCGGACTCGCGGTAGTTGGCTGCCAGTTCCTCGAAGGTGACATTGCGGAAGCCGGGATCGTTGACGTCGGGCGACAGCGAGGCGGTGCGGCTGGTGGGGCCGAGCACGCCGATCACGAAACGCGGCTTGCCCGGTGTCAGCGCGGTGAATTTGTCGCAGGCGGCCCGCGCGAGCTTCGCGCCCGCCAGGTTCAGCTCGTGCGCGAGGTGTTCCAGGTGGTAGTCGGCCTGGCTGATGCGGGTGGAATTGAAGGTATTGGTTTCCACCAGGTCTGCACCGGCTTCGAGGTAGGCCTCGTGCACGCCGCGGATGATGTCCGGCTGGGTCAGCGTGAGCAGGTCGTTGTTGCCCTTGAGATCGCAGCCCGGATGGTCGTGGTGATGTTCGTGCGCACTGTCGTGGCCGTGTTCGAAGCGCTCGCCGCGGAATCCGGCTTCGTCCAGCCGGTGGCCTTGCAGCATGGTGCCCATGCCGCCGTCGAGGATCAGGATCCGTTCGGCGAGCGCGGCTTCGAGCAGTGCGACGCGTTCGGGGTGCAACCAGGGCAGGGCGCTCATGGGGTGCTTCTCACTTTTTCTGCTTCTGTGCGAGCAGGCTGATGACTTCGAAATGCGGCGCCTTGCGTTCGCGGCTGATGCGGTTGCAGCTGAGGACCTGCAGGCCGGCGGTGCTGGCGTGGTCGCGCAACTCCGCCTCGGTGAAACCGAGATTGCGGTGATCGAACGGTTCCACCGCGGCACGGTGGTCGTGCTTGCCCAGCGTCACCGCGAGCAGGCGTCCACCGGGGCGCAGCAGGCGCGCGGCTTCGGCCACGGCCTGTGCCGGATGCTCGGTGTAGGTGAGCGCGTGCAGCATCAACACGAGGTCGAAGCGGCGTTCGCCCAGATCGAGCGCATGCATGTCGCCCTGATGTACTTCGACGTTGCTGTACGCATGCAGGCGCTTCCGCGCCGCGTCGGCCACGCGCTCACTGAAATCCACACAGACGATGGAGTGAGCGTGCGGTGCCAGCAGCTCGGCAGTAATGCCATCGCCGGAGGCGATGTCCAGCACGTCGCCGGTGCCCAGCAACTGCAGCAGCGCGCGCGCCAGCGTTTCCCAGGTGCGGCCGGGCGAGTAATGGCGCTCCATGTCGCCGGCCACGGTGTCGGCCCAGCCTTCGGCACGGGCACGGTTGGCGAGCACTGCCGGCAGGCGGGCGGCATCCTCACGCAGCAGGGCGTCATCGATGTTTTCGCGCAGCGAGGCGATCAGCGCATGCTGATGCTCGTCGCCCTCGCCATTGGCGCGGTAATAGGCGGAGACGCCGGCGCGGCGGTCGCGCACCAGCCCGGCCTCTTTCAGTTTGGCGAGGTGGGTGGAGACGCGCGGCTGCGCCAGGTGCAGCACCGCAGCCAGTTCGGCCACGGTGAGTTCCTCGCCTTCCAGCAGGGCCAGCAGGCGCACACGGGTGGGGTCGGCCAGCAGGCGCAAGATGCTGGACACAGTGGCCAGATCCATGCGTTATCCCTATATCGCGATAAAGAGATGCGAAGTCTGGGCCGCAGTCTGGCGTGCGTCAAGTGAGGCGGGGCGCTGTTGCCATTGTTGCGTCCGCACAAGGTTCTTCGGCCAGCCTCGCTAAAATGGCGGGCTTTCTTTCCCCATCGGAGCCCACCCATGGATTTCAGCTTCACCGAAGACCAGTTGTCGATCCAGGCCGTTGCCCGCGACTTTGCGCAGAAGCGCATCGCGCCGGTGGCGGCGGAGCTGGACGAAAAAGGGGAATTCCCGCTCGACAACATCCGCGAGATGGGCCAGCTCGGCCTGATGGGCATCGAAGTGCCGCACGAGTACGGCGGCGCAGGCATGGATCCCATTGCCTACTCGCTGGCGATGATCGAGATCGCCGCGGCCGACGCCGCCACCGCGACCATCATGTCGGTCAACAATTCGCTGTTCTGCAACGGCATCCTCAAGCATGGCACCGAGGAGCAGAAGCAGAAGTACGTGCGCGCCATCGCACAGGGCGACGCCATCGGCGCCTACGCGCTGACCGAGCCGCAGTCCGGCTCCGACGCTTCGGCCATGCATACCCGCGCGACGAAGAACGCCGACGGCGACTGGGTGATCAACGGCAAGAAGAGCTGGATCACCTCCGGCATGGTGGCCCGCTACATCATCCTGTTCGCCATCACCACGCCGGGCATTGGTGCCAAGGGTGTATCGGCCTTCGTCATCGACACGCAACTGCCGGGTTTCCACGCGGGCAAGAGCGAGCCCAAGCTGGGCATCCGCGCCTCGGCCACCTGCGAGATCGAGTTCACCGACTACGTGTGCCCGAAGGCGAACTTGCTGGGCCAGGAGGGCAAGGGCTTCGCCATGGGCATGAGCCTGCTGGACGCCGGTCGCATCGGCATCGCCTCGCAGGCAGTGGGCATCGCCCGTGCGGCCTACGAGGCGGCGCTGCAGTGGTCGCGCGACCGCAAGGCCTTCGGTCACCCGATCGGCACGTTCCAGATGACCCAGGCGAAGATCGCCGACATGAAGTGCAAGCTCGACGCCGCCACGTTGCTGACGCTGCGTGCGGCATGGGCGAAAGCAGAGGCGGACAAGAACGGCGGCCGCTTCGGCACCGAGGCTTCGATCGCCAAGCTCACCGCCTCGGAGGCGGCGATGTGGATCGCCCATCAGGCGGTGCAGATCCACGGCGGCATGGGTTATTCGCGGGAGATGCCGCTGGAGCGCTACTTCCGCGACGCCAAGATCACCGAGATCTACGAAGGCACCAGCGAGATCCAGCGCATCGTGATCGCGCGCAACGAGACCGGCCTGCGGTAAGGATGCGGATTCGGGATGACAAAAAGCCCCGGCTCGCGCCGGGGCTTTTTGTTGGGCGCCGTCCGTGGCGGGGTGTCGTCAGTGTCCGTGGCCGGGGTCGGAGTCGAACGACTGCATGCCCGTGCCGGTGGCGGATTTCGGCTTGCCGTCGCCATCCATCTTGTCGCCCAGCAGGCGCCGCACCACGACGTAGAACACCGGGATCAGCAGCACGCCAAGGAAGGTGGCGAACAGCATGCCGCCGATCACGCCGGTGCCGATGGCGTGGCGCGCGTTGGCGCCGGCGCCGCTGGAGACGAACAACGGGAACACGCCGAGGATGAAGGCCAGCGAGGTCATCAGGATCGGGCGCAGTCGCAGGCGGGCCGCGTCGACGGTGGCTTCGCGCAGCGTGCGGCCGGCCTTCTGCTCGGCCACTGCGAATTCCACGATCAGGATCGCGTTCTTCGCCGCCAGGCCGATCACCGTGACCAGGCCGATCTTGAAGTAGATGTCGTCGGGCAGACTGCGCAACATGGTGAACACCACCACGCCCAGCAGACCCAGCGGCACCACCAGCAGCACGGCGACCGGGATCGACCAGCTCTCGTACAGCGCGGCCAGTGCCAGGAACACGATGAAGATGGACAGCACCATCAACAGCGTGGCGGCGTTGCCGGAGAGAATTTCCTGGTAGGACTGGCCGGTCCAGTCGTTGCCGAAGCCCTTCGGCAGGTCTTGGCTGACGATCTTCTGCATCTCGTTCATCGCCTCGCCCGAGGCGTGGCCCGGAGCAGGCGAGCCGACGATTTCCACCGCGGAATAGCCGTTGTAGCGGGTCAGCGCGGGAGAACCCATGCCCCACTTCGCCTGCACCACGTTGGAGAGCGGGATCATCGCCGGCGTGCCGTTGGCGTTGGTCTGCGTGCTGCTGGGGATGTAGAAGTGCTGCAGCGCATCCGGACTCATGCGGTAACCCGAGTCGGCCTGCAGCATCACGCGCTTCACGCGGCCGCCGTAGGTGAAGTCGTTCACGTACACCGGCGCCAGCATCATGCTGACCGCGTTGTAGACGTCGCTGACCGACAGGCCCATCGACTGCGCCTGCACGCGGTCCACGCTCAGGTTGAGCTGGGGCGAATCCTCCAGCGAGTTCGGATGCACGCCGGTGAGCAGCGGATCCTGCGCGGCCTTGCCGAGCAGGATGTTGCGCGCCTGAGTGAGCGCGTCGCGGCCGAGCCCGGCACGATCCTGCAGGAACATGTCGAAGCCGCCGAACTGGCCCAGACCCTGGATCGTGGGCAGGTTGACCACGAAGATGCGCGCGTCGCGGATTCCGAACAGCGCACGGTTGGCGCGCTGGATGAAGTCCATCGCGGTGCCCTGGCGCTGCGACCAGTCCTTCAGCTTGATGAAGGCCATGCCGGCGTTTTCGCCCGAACCCATGAAGCTGAAGCCGGTCACCTGCAGCACGCCTTCCACCGCCGGATCCTTGTTCAGGATCGCGCGCATCTGTGCCATCACTTCGCTGGTGCGCTGCTTGGTGGCGCCCGGCGGCAACTGGATGATGGACATCGCGTAACCCTGGTCCTCTTCGGGCAGGAAGCTGCCGGGCAGGCGGGTGTACAGGAAGCCGGCGAGTACCGCGACCAGCGCGAACACCACCATCCAACGCGGGGCGTGCTTGATCGCGCCGCCGACGTGGCCGGTGTAGGTGTGCGTGGTCCAGTCGAAGAAATCGTTGAACTTGCGGAAGACGATGTTCTTCTTCTTGTGGTGCTCGGGCTGCAGGAAGCTGGCGCACAGCGCCGGCGTGAACGACAGCGCGAGGAAGGCGGAGAAGCCCATCGACACCGCGATGGTCAGCGCGAACTGCTTGTAGATGACGCCGGAGGCGCCTGGCTGCAGCGCCGAAGGCACGAACACCGCCGCCAGCACCACGGTAATCGCCACCACCGCGCCGGTGATCTGGCCCATCGCCTTGCGCGTGGCTTCCTTCGGCGGCAGGTTCTCCTCGGTCATGATGCGTTCGACGTTCTCGATCACCACGATCGCGTCGTCCACCACGATGCCGATGGCCAGCACCATGCCGAACAGGGTCAGCTGGTTGATGGTGAAGCCCAGCACCAGCATGCCGAGGAAGGTGCCCAGCAGGGCCACCGGGATCACCAGGGTGGGGATGATGGTGGCGCGCACGTTCTGCAGGAACAGCAGCATCACCAGGAACACCAGGATGATCGCCTCGACCAGCGTGTGCACCACCTCGTCGATGGAGATGTGCACGAAGGCGGTGCTGTCGTAGGGACTGAACCAGCTCACGCCCTGCGGGAAGCTCGGGGCCAGCTCGTCCATCTTTGCGCGCACCGCGGTAGCCACGTCCAGTGCGTTGGCGCCGGGCAGCAGCATGATCGCGAACGCGGCGATGGGCTTGCCGTCCCAGGTGGTGTCGAAGCCGTAGCTGCTGGGACCGAAGCTGGTCTTCGCCACGTCGCCCAGCTTGACCACGGTGCCGTCGGCGTTCGCGCGCAGGATGATGTCCGCGAACTGCTCGGGCGTGGTGAAGCGGCCCTCGGCGGACACGGTGGCGGTGAGGCCCTGGCCAGGCAGGGCCGGGTCGGCGCCGATCGAGCCGGCGGCGAACTGCACGTTCTGCGCGGAGATCGCGCTGTATACCTGCGCGGCGGACAGGTTGTAGCCCTGCAGCTTGTCCGGATTCAGCCAGATCCGCATCGCGTATTCGGAGCCGAACTGGGTCGTGCTGCCCACGCCGGGCACGCGCGAGACCTGGTCCAGCACCTGCGAGGCCACGATGTCGCTGAGGTGGTCGCGGTTGATGTTCGGGTTGTCCGACTTCAGCGCCACCACCATCAGAAAGCCGGCATTGGCCTTGGCCACCACAACGCCTTCCTGGGTCACTTCGCTGGGCAGGCGCGCCGTGGCCAGCGACACCTTGTTTTGCACCTGCACCTGGGCGATGTCCGGATTGGTGCCCGTCTCGAAGGTGAGTGTGATCTGCGAGCTGCCGGTGGCGCTGGAGGAGGAGTTGAAGTACAGCAGGTGGTCGATGCCGGTGAGCTGCTGCTCGATCACCTGGGTGACGGTTTTCTCGGTGGTGTCCGCACTGGCGCCGGGGTAGGTGGCATTCACCACGACCTGCGGCGGCGCGATGTTCGGGTACGATTCCACGCCCAGGTTGAGGATGGCCAGTACCCCGCCCAGGGAGATCAGGATGGCCACCACCCAGGCGAAGATCGGGCGGTCGATGAAGAAACTCGGCATGGTCCTACTCCATCACTTGCCGGCTGCCGGGGCGGAACCGCCCGTTGCCGGTTGCGGCTGCCATGGCGAAGCCTTGGCCGGCGCACCGTCGTGCACGTTCTGCACGCCGGACACCACCACCTGGTCGCCGGCCGCGAGGCCGCTGGTGACCACCCAGTTGCTGCCGCTCATGCCGCTGGTGGCGACGTCGTGACGCTTGACGTTGCCGTCGCTGCCCACCACGAACACGTAGGCACCGGCGGTATCGCGCAGCACGGCGGTCTGCGGCACCAGGAACACCTGATGCTGCACGCCCAGCTTCGCCTTCAGCGTCACGTACATGCCGGGCAGCAGGTTGTGCTTGGGATTGGGGATCTGCGCGCGCAGGTTCATCGCGCCGGTGGACGGATCCACCGTGGCCGCGGTGAAGTCCAGCACGCCCGGCTCGGCATAGGTGCTGCCGTCCGGCAGGGTCACCTGCACGGTGGCCTGGTTCTGCTGGGCGAGGGTGACGCCACCGCCGGTCTGCGCCTGGCGCAGCTGCTCCATCTCGGCCACGCTCATGGTGAAGTTCACGTACAGCGGATCGACCTGGTCCACCGTGGTGAGCAAGGTCGCGCTGGCGCCGGTGTCGGCGGTGCCGTTGCCTACGATGGCGCCCTCGGTGACCTGCTGCTGGCCGGAGCGGCCATCGATGGGCGACACCACCTTGGTGTAGCCGAGGTTGATGCGGGCGGTTTCCACGGCGGCCTGCGCCTGCTGCACGGCGGCGGCGGCGCTGCGCTCGCTGGCTTCGTCAGCGTCCAGCTGGGCGCGTGCGACGTAGCCCTGCGGGATGAGCTGGCGGTCGCGGTCAGCCACCACGTGCGCATTGGTGTAGGTGGCCTTGGCCGAGGCGAGATTGGCGATGCTGGAATTCAGCGCCGCCTGGTAGGGCGCAGGGTCGATCTGGAACATCAGGTCGCCCTTCTTCACGTCGGAACCTTCGACGTAGACGCGCTTCAGCAGCACGCCGGACACGCGCGCACGCACGTCAGCACTGCGGAAGGACGACAGTCGGCCAACCAGATCCTTGGTCAACGGCTCGTTCTGCGGTTGCGCGGTAATCACGCCTACCTGCGGCGGCGGCATTTGCGGCGGGCCTTGTTCCTTCTTGCCGCAGGCGGTCAGGGCCAGCAGGCCGAGGCACAACGCGGGGGCGCGCAGGGACGGGGATTTCATGGGGACTCCGAAGCGTGCTGATCGTTATCGAATGACGAGCGCTTCACGCGCTCCGAAGGGGGCGGGCGCGGGTTCGCGGGTCGCTACTATACCGCACGGTTCACAATTTATTGAAGGGTTTGTGAAACGTTTTCAGACCGCCGCTTCGAACGAGAGCGGGGATGCGAAGCCGCGTCTTTGTCATGCGCTGCAACGGTGCACCTGCCAGGGGTGCCCGAGCCCGTCGCGTACGCCTGCATCGCGGTTTCGACGATGCGTCTGCGTATAGACATCCGACATGAACGAAGCACCATCAATGACGCTATGCACAAGGCATAACGATGGATTGAAGCGTATCCTTTTGGGGCTTTATCGCGTCACTTTCGTCCCCACTACACAGTAGATGCCATGAATGCCATTCGTGCCGACCATGCAGTGCCGTTTCAGTCCGCCGTGCTCGAGGCGCTGAAGCAAACCGGATTCCCCGCCCAGCGCCTTGATGAGGCGCAATTTTTTATTGGAGCCTTCTTCGCGCGGATCAGCGAGGGCGATTGCGGACTGCATACGCCGGCACAGTGGGCCGCCGTGGTGAGCGGCCTGCTGGACTTCATGCAACAGCGTGCGCCTGGCCGCGCAGCCGTGCGCGTGGTGAACCCCGAGGCCGGTCACGGCCAGTTGCAGATCGTGACCAACGACATGCCGTTCCTGATCGACACCGTGAGCATGGTGGTGTCGACGCGCTCTCAGATCCACGCCGTGGTCCACCCGGTGCTGCAGGTGCGGCGCGATGACAGCGGCAGACTGCAAGGGTTGGGCGGCGAGCACGGCGTCGCCGAGTCGGTGATGCATTTCGAGATCGACCGCGTGGCCGATGCCGCCGAACAGGCACAGCTGGTCGCACAGGTCGAATCCGCACTGGACGACGTGCGCGCGGCCGTGGGCGACTGGGCGGCGATGCGCGACAAGGCGCTGGCCATCGCCGATGAACTGCCGCAGCGCAAGCCCGCGCTCGATGCGGCCTCGGCACGCGAGGCCGGTGAGTTCCTGCGCTGGATTGCCGCCGACAACTTCACGTTCTTCGGCTACCGAGAGTACGAAGTGACCGACGCCGACGGCGACCGCGTGCTGCGTGCCATCGAAGGTTCGGGGCTGGGCATCCTGCGCAAGAGCGAGCAGTCGCTGGCGCCGCGCTCGCTCAAGACGCTGGCGGCCAGCGAGTTGCCGCAATCCGGCTCAATGGATGCGATCATCCTCACCAAGACCAACGCGCGTTCGCGCATGCACCGTCCCGGCTACATGGACTACATCGGCGTGTTGCGTTTCGGCGCCGACGGCCGCGCGGTGGTGGAGCAGCGTTTCCTTGGTCTGTTCACCTCCAGTGCCGGCATGGCGCGCCCGCAGGATGTGCCGCTGGTGCGGCACAAGGTGGAAGCGGTGCTGGCGCGCTCGGGTCTGAAGCGCGATTCCTATTCCGGCAAGTCGTTGCGCCACACGCTGGAGACATTGCCGCGCGAAGAGCTCCTGCAGAGCAGCGAGGACGAACTGTTCGCCATCGCCACCGGTATCCTCGAACTGCGGCAGCGTGCGCATACGCGTCTGTTCATGCGCCGCGACCGCTACGGCCGTTTCTTCGCCTGCCAGGTGTTCGTGCCGCGCGAGCGCTTCAACACTTCGGTGCGCGAACGCATCGAAGCGCTGCTGGGCAAAGCCCTGCACGCCGAGCAGGTCGACTCCTCGGTGCTGATGGGCGAGGACGCGCTGGCGCGCCTCTACATCGTGCTGCGCCCCAGGATCGGCGACCAGCCCGCATACGACCTGGCCGCGCTGGAACAGGGCGTGGCGGCCATCGCGCGCAACTGGCATGACGGTGTGCGCGACGCGCTGGTGAAGCAGCGCGGCGAGCACGAGGGCGTGGTGCTGGCGAACCGCTACGCACGTGCGATGCCGCCCGGTTACATCGACGACGTGAGCCCGGCGGTGGCCGCCGAGGACGTGTACCAGCTGTCGCTGCTGCAGGGTGACAACGCGCTGCGCATGTCCTTCTACCATCCGCCGAAGGCGCCGGAGGCACTGCGCTTCAAGGTCTATCGGTCCGGCGGCGACATCGCGCTTTCCGAAGTGCTGCCGCAGCTGGAAAACCTTGGCCTGCGCGTGCTCACCGAGCACGTCTACGAGATCCAGGGCGACGGCGTGCCGCTGTCGATCCAGGACTTCGAGGTGCAGCCGGTGGGCAAGCTCACCTTCAGCGTGGAGCAGGTGGGCTCGCTGTTCGAGCACGCGTTCGAGCAGATCTGGCGCGGCAATGCCGAGAACGACGGCTTCAACCGCCTCGTGCTGGGCGCCCAGCTCAGCTGGCGCCAGATCGCGATGCTGCGTGGCTACTGCAAGTACCTGCTGCAGGCCGGCAGCCCGTTCTCGCAGCCGTACATGGAAGACACGCTCAACAACTATCCGGCCATTGCCGGCCTCCTGGTGGAGCTGTTCCTCGCCAAGTTCGATCCGCGCCGCGAATCGCTGTCGGACGACGAGCGCAAGGTCGCCGCCAAGTTGCTGCACGGCGAGATGTCCGTGCTGATCCCGGCCAGTGTGCAGACCGCGAACCCTGCGCTGGTCGACGGCCTCGCCGCCGCGATGGCGCAGCCGCGCGCCGAGCAGGTCAGGACCATCGAGGCCGCGATCAACCTGCTGCTGGAGAACGTGGCCAGCCTCGACGAGGATCGCATCCTGCGCAGCTTCGTCGCGGTGATCCACGCCACGCTGCGCACCAGCTTCTTCCAGCAGTGGAACGGTGCCTACCGCGACTACATCAGCTTCAAGCTGGACTCGCACGCCGTGCCCGAGCTGCCCAAGCCGGTGCCGTACCGCGAGATCTGGGTGTGCGCGCCGCGCGTGGAAGGCATCCACCTGCGCTTCGGCCCGGTGGCGCGCGGTGGCCTGCGCTGGTCGGACCGCCGCGAGGACTTCCGCACCGAGGTGCTGGGCCTGGTGAAGGCGCAGATGGTGAAGAACACCGTGATCGTGCCGGTGGGCTCGAAGGGCGGTTTCTTCGTCAAGAAGCCGCCGGTGGGCGGCGACCGCGACGCGCAGCTGGCCGAGGGCATCGCCTGCTACAAGCTCTTCATCAACGGCCTGCTCGACATCACCGACAACCTGGTCGAAGGCAAGGTGGCGAATCCGCACGACGTGGTGCGCCACGATGCGGACGATCCGTACCTGGTGGTCGCTGCCGACAAGGGCACGGCCACGTTCTCCGACATCGCCAACGCGATCTCGATCGAGCACGGCTACTGGCTGGGCGACGCGTTCGCCTCCGGCGGTTCCAACGGCTACGACCACAAGGGCATGGGCATCACCGCCAAGGGCGCGTGGGAATCGGTGAAGCGCCACTTCCGCGCGCTGGGCCGCGACAGCCAGAGCGAAGACTTCACCTGCGTGGGCATCGGCGACATGTCCGGCGACGTGTTCGGCAACGGCATGCTGCTGTCGCGCCACATCAAGCTGTTGGCCGCGTTCGACCACCGCCACGTGTTCCTCGACCCGAACCCGGATGTGGAGCGTTCCTTCGTCGAGCGCGAGCGCATGTTCAAGCTGCCGCGCTCGAGCTGGGACGATTACGACAAGTCGTTGATCTCCGCCGGCGGCGGTGTGTGGCCGCGCACGGCCAAGGCCATCCCGGTGTCGCCGGAAGTGCGCGCGGCGCTGGGCCTCAAGGCCGACGTCACGCAGATGGCGCCGAACGATCTGCTCAACGCCATCCTCAAGGCGCCGGTGGACCTGCTGTGGAACGGCGGCATCGGTACCTACGTCAAGGCCAGCAGCGAAACGCACGCCGATGCCCGCGACCGCGCCAACAACGGCCTGCGCGTGGACGGCAGCGAGCTGCGCTGCAAGATCGTGGGCGAGGGCGGCAACCTCGGCATGACCCAGAAGGGCCGCATCGAGGCGGCGCAGAAGGGCGTGCTGCTCAACACCGACTTCATCGACAACTCCGCTGGCGTGGACACCTCCGACCACGAGGTGAACATCAAGATCCTGCTCAACGACGCCGTGCAGCGCGGCGAGCTTACCGAGGCCGCGCGCAATACCCAGCTTGCCGCGATGACCGACGAAGTGGGTCAGCTGGTGCTGTGGGACAACTACCGCCAGAACCAGGCGATCACCCTGATGGAGCACCAGTCGGCCAAGCGTCTCGGTTCGATGGCGCACTTCATCCGCACGTTGGAAGCCGAGGGCTCGCTGGATCGCCAGGTGGAGAACCTGCCCGGCGAGGCCGAGCTGACCGAGCGCAAGACGCGCGGCCAGGGCATGACGCGTCCGGAACTGTCGGTGCTGCTTTCCTACGACAAGATCCGCCTGTACCAGCAACTGCTCGACTCCGACGTACCGGAGGACCCTTACCTCTCCAAGGAGCTGGTGCGCTATTTCCCCGCGCCGCTGCACGAGAAGTATGCCGCGCACATGCAGCGCCATCGCCTGAAGCGCGAGATCATCGCCACCGCGGTGACCAACTCCACGATCAACCGCATGGGCGCCACCTTCATGATGCGCATGCAGGAAGACACCGGCAAAGGCCCGGCTGCGATCGCCAAGGCCTACACCGCCGCGCGCGAGATCCTGGATGCGCGCGAGCTGTGGGCCGAGATCGAGGCGCTGGACAGCAAGGTGGCCGAGGGCACCCAGGTCGACGCGGTGATGCAGGTCTGGTCGCTGCTGCGCCACATGACGCGCTGGCTGCTCAACCGTCCTGGCGGCACGCTGGAGATCGCCGCCAACGTCGAACGCTACCAGGCTGGCGTGAGCGCCTTGCGCAAGGCCTTGCCCGCGGCGCTGACGCCGACCGGCAAGGGCGACTTCTCCTGCAGCCAGGAAAAGTGGGAAGGCCTTGGCCTGCCCGCCGAATTGGCCGTGCGCCTGGCGCGCCTGTCCGAACTGCGTGCCGCGCTGGACATGGTCGAGGTGGCGCAGCAGACCGGCCAGCCGGTCGAGAAGGTGGCCGGCGTGTTCTACGAACTGGGCGAGGCGCTCGATCTCGAGTGGCTGCGTGGCCAGATCGAGGCGCTGCCGGTGGAAGGTCACTGGCACGCGCAGGCGCGCGGTTCGCTGCTGGACGAGCTCAACCACCAGCATCGCGCGTTGGCGCAACAGGTCTTGAAGCTGGGTGGCGGCGGCAAGGATGTCTCGCCGGTGCAGGCATGGCTGCAGCGCGACGATGCCACCTTGCAGCACACCCGCGGCATGCTGGCCGAGATCCTTACCCAGAACGCCGACTATCCGATCGCCTCGGTAGCGGTACGTCGCCTGGCGCAGTTGGCGCAAGTTCCGGTGTGATGCGCTTCCTCCCTCTCCCTTTTGGGGAGAGGGTTGGGGTGAGGGGACGCTCTTGCGAAAACCTTCATGCGGCATACGAAGCCCCGCCTCGTGCGGGGCTTCGCTTTTTTCATCGTGCCATCGCGCCCATGCGTTAAGCTCCGGCGCATTCCCATGGAGCCCTTGCACCCATGCGTTTCGCCTTCGTCGCCAGTGACACCAGCGTTGCCCAGCAGGCGCGGCGCAAACTCGTGGAGCGTTATGGCGACGTGCCCGTCGAGGCAGCCGAGTTGATCGTGGCGCTGGGTGGCGACGGTTTCATGCTGCGCACCCTGCACGCCCATCTCGTGCTGGGCGTGCCGGTGTACGGCATGAAGCTCGGCCGCGTCGGCTTCCTGATGAACAAGCATCGCCTCGACGAACTGCCCGAGCGCGTGGCGCGCGCGCATGCCGCGGAATTGTTCCCGCTGGAAATGCAGGCGGTCGACGCCGCCGGCCAGGAGCACTTGGCACTGGCCTTCAACGAGGTCTCGCTGTTGCGCCAGAGCAACCAGGCCGCACACCTGGAAGTGAAGCTCAATGACACGGTGAAGCTGCCCAACCTGATCTGCGACGGCGTGATGGTCGCCACGCCGGCCGGCTCCACCGCTTACAACCTCTCCGCGCATGGGCCGATCCTGCCGCTGGATGCCAACGTGCTGGCGCTGACTCCGATCAGTCCGTTCCGCCCGCGCCGCTGGCGTGGTGCCATCCTGCCGCATCGCACCGGGGTCAGCCTGCGCGTTCTCGATCCCGGCAAACGCCCGGTCAGCGCCACGGCCGACTTCCACGAAGTGCGCGACGTACGTCAGGTATCGGTGCGCCAGGCCGGAGGGCAGGGCGTGCGCCTGCTGTTCGATCCCGAGCACAACCTGGAGCAGCGCATCCTCGACGAGCAGTTCGCCGCGGATTGATCCGCTTTTCTCTTTGCGTCCCATGCGGGCAAGGTCGGACGAGAGGCGGCTTTTCGTAGGAGCGCCTCCTGTGCGCGATTGCCTTGTGCTCCGATCGGAGCAGCTCGCAATCGCGCACAGGGTGCGCTCCTACGGCAAAGCGAGTCTCACGCTGTGCGCTTGGCATGCGCTAGATTGACCACATGCCGATCCACGACTCTTCCACTGTTACCGACAATCGCCTTGTGGTGGCGATCTCCTCGCGCGCCTTGTTCGACCTTGGCAATAGCCACGAGCTGTTCGAGCGCGAGGGGCTGGACGCTTACCGCAACTTCCAGATCGAGCATGAGGACGAGATCCTGCAGCCCGGCGTGGCCTTCCCGCTGGTGCAGAAGCTGCTCGACCTCAACAAGCTGGCGGGTGACGTGCCGCCGGTGGAAGTGATCCTGCTCTCGCGCAACTCTGGCGACACCGGCCTGCGCATCTTCAACGCGATCCAGCATCACGGCCTGGAAATCAGCCGCGCTGCCTTCACCAGCGGCGCGCCCACCTCCGATTACATCGCACCGTTCAAGGCCGACCTGTTCCTCTCGGCCAATGCCGAGGACGTGGGCCGCGCGCTCAAGGCCGGCGTAGCGGCGGCTACCATCCTGCCCAGCGTCGCGCCGCCGCGTGCCAGCGAGCAGCTGCGCATCGCCTTCGACGGCGACGCGGTGATTTTCGGCGACGAGGGCGAGCGCGTTTCGCGCGAGGAAGGGCTGGAAGCCTTCCACCGCAGCGAGCGCGAACATGCGGAAGAGCCCTTGTCGGTGGGGCCGTTTCGCGGCTTCCTCACTGCGCTGCACCGCTTGCAGGCTGCATTTCCCGCGGAAAACTCGCCGATCCGCACCGCATTGGTCACCGCGCGCTCCGCACCCGCGCACAAGCGCGTCATCCTCACCCTGCGCCGCTGGGGTGTGCGTATCGATGAGGCGTTGTTCCTCGGTGGCAGGGACAAGGGCCCGTTCCTCGATGCCTTTGGCGCCGACATCTTCTTCGACGACTCGCCGGCCAATGTGGAGTCCGCACGCAAGCACGTAGCCACGGGGCATGTGCCGCACGGAGTGAGCAACCGCTGAAGGTGTCACCACACCTGGCAAACCTGACCTTGGAAGGACAGCGATGAAGGATCGATTCGAATGGGGGTTCGTCCCTGCCATGTTTTTTCGCCCACGCAAGACGATGGCAAAGATCATTGATGGCAGGCACCGCGAATGGGTGCTGGAGATCGCGGCGGTGATAGGTGCTGGCTCCGCCTTGCTTCAGGCGAGCGAGTGGCGCGTCGGACAGCAATACGGCTTCTGGCCGGTGCTGCTCGCGGCGTTGGTCGCCGGCGCATTGTATGGAGTGCTGTCGCTGTATCTGAGTGGCTGGCTGCTCACTGTGTCCGGGCGCTGGGTGGGGGCGAAAGGCGACTTCGGCATGGTCAGGGCGGCGCTTGCATGGGGGCGTACTCCGATGCTGGCGGCATGCCTTGTATTCCTGATGCAGCTGCTCGTGTTTGGCGATCAGGTTTTTGGGGTGAGCAGCCGTTCATTGGGTGATAGTTATGCGTTGCGTGAGATTTACGTGCTTTCGAACCTCGCCATCGTGGTGTTCAGCGTTTGGTCGCTTGTGACAACCGTGGCGGCGCTGAGCGAAGTTCAACGCCTCTCCATTGCCAAGACATTCGGCAACCTTCTCATCGCGGGGCTGATGCTGCTACCGCTGTTGATCTTGGTCGTCATGTTTTTCAGCGTGTTCAACCACTGAAAGGCCGCAGCAGGTCACGTGTAAATCAGGGGACTCCGTGTCCCTTGCTCGCCGTCCAGATCGCATACCAATCCTCGGCATCCAGCGAAACATCCAGCGCGGCCACCGCTTCGCGCAATCCTTCGACGCGGCGCGTGCCCGTGATCGGATAGGGTCGCGAAGGGTGTCGCAGGACCCAGGCGAAGGCCAGGGTGGTGAGGCTGATGCCGAGACGCGCGGCGACAGTCTCCATTTCGGCGCGCACGCGCACGGCCTGCTCGTCCTCATCGCTGAACAGGCGGCCGCCGGCCAGCGGCGACCAGATCATCGGTCGCAGGCCGAGCTGTTGCGCCTGGTCCAGCGTGCCGTCATCCAGCGCGTCCATCTGCAGGGGCGAGAGTTCGAGCTGGTTGGTCGCAAGGGCGTGGTGCTGGTGCAGCAGGGCGAACTGGCTGGTCGAATGGTTGGACACGCCCCAATGCGCCACCTTGCCTTCGCGGGTGAGCGTCGCGAACGTCTCGGCCAACGCAGCGGCATCCATCAGGTAATCGGGCCGGTGGATCAACACCAGCTCCAGTTGTTCGGTATGCAGGTTGCGCAGTGACTGCTCGACCTGCGTGCGCACGTAGGTTGCCGCGGTGTCGTAGTGGTTCACCCGGTAAGTACGTTGCGTCGAACACAGGCGGATGCCGCACTTGCTTACCAGCTGCATGCGTCCACGCAGACCCGGTGCCGCATGCAGTGCCTCGCCGAAGAGGGCTTCGGCGCTGTAGTCGCCGTAGATGTCCGCGTGATCGAAGCTGGTGATGCCCAGTTCCAGCGCTTGTTCGATCCAGCGCACGCGTTCCTGCACAGAGAGGTTCCATCCGGTGATGCGCCACATGCCGGCGACGATGGGGGAAAGTTCCAGTTCGGATGCGGCGCGGGCAGTCGTCATGCTTGGCTCGTTCGGGGCTATGGCCCGGCCATCATGCAGCATCGGGACAGGAGGCGGAATGGGGATGCCCGGCATGCTACGAGGGAAATTTGTTCAGTCGTTTCGGATGACGCCTGTCACTGGCTGCGCCATGGGGTGCGCTTTACCGTAACGCCATCTTGGGGAGGCAACGACGATGACGGACAACGAAGCGAACACCGGAACGAACCCTGTTGCATGGCACAGTGGTCGCATCATTCCGGCCCTGATGGTGGTCGGAGTGGGCCTGATCTTTTTGGGCGCCAACCTGGGCGTGCAAATCCCCTTCCTCAACTGGGCGAACTGGTGGGCATGGTTCATCCTGCTGGGTGCGGCGTGGCCGCTTTCCGAGGCCTGGCAGCGTTACCGCACCACGGGCACGTTTGACGGAACGGTGGCGCATTCGCTGTTGAGTGCCCTCTCCATCGGGATGGTGGCAACGATCTTCATCCTCGACTTGTCCTGGGGGAAATGGTGGCCGCTGTTCGTGATCTACGGCGGCTTGTGCATGCTGGTGCGTGAGCCGCGTCGCGGGCGCAGGGACGAGGTGCGGTAATCTCGCGGCTTCCCTCGTTTCTTGCCATTGGGTTGCCGGTGCTGATTGCCGTCCTGACGATACTGTTCGTCGCAAGCTTCATCCGTTCGGCTTTCGGTTTCGGCGAGGCCCTGATCGCGGTGCCGCTGCTGGCCTTCGCGATGCCGGTAGGCACTGCGGCGCCGATAGCCGCGCTGGTTTCGATCACGGTGGCGATCGTGGCCATCGCACAGGACTGGCGGCACATCCATTTCCGCAGCGCGGGCCGCTTGTTCCTGGCTACCGCGGCGGGCGTGCCGTTTGGCCTGTGGTCGTTGCACGCGTTGGACGAGCACGTGGTGAAGATGGTGCTGGGCGCCGTGGTGATGGCGTTCGCGGTATTCGCCCTGATGCGCCATCGGCAGGCGACGCTGCATGACGATAGGCATGCCTGGGTTTTCGGTTTCGGTGCAGGCGTGCTGGGCGGCGCGTACGGCATGAACGGACCGCCGCTGGTGGTATACGGCGCGTTGCGCGGCTGGTCGCCCCGGCACTTCCGCGCGACGCTGCAAGGCTATTTCCTGCCGGCCAGCCTGATGACCATGGCCGGCTATAGCCTCACGGGCATGTGGACGTCCACGGTGACTCGCGATTACCTGCTGGCCTTGCCACTGGTGCTGGTCGCTACCTTGCTGGGCCGCACGCTCAACCGGCGCCTGAGCGGCCAAGTCTTCGTGCGATCTCTTTACGTCTGCCTGGTATTGATCGGCGCCATGTTGTTGTTGCAGTCGAGAGGCTGGCTGGGCGGTTAGCGCTTGGTTTCGGCCCGTGGCGCCGAACTCAGCTGGTCTGCCGACCAGCCGCCACCCAGATCGCCGATCAGCGATACGGTGTCGAGCAGGCGCTGTTCGTGCACGTCCAGTGCGCTTTGCCTGCTGCTGAACTCGGTGGCCTGGGCGGTGGCGACGGTGGTGTAGTCCACCGTGCCGGCCTGGTATTCGTTGCGGGCTATCTCGGCGCCGCGGGTGGCGTCGCGGGCCGCGGTGTCTTGCACGTCGGACTGTTGCGCGAGGATGCTGAGGCCGGAGAGGTCGTTCTCCACGTTCTGCAACGCGCCCAGCACGGTGCCGCGATAGTTGGCGACAGCGGCTTCGTAATTGGCCCTGGCGACGGCGACTTCGCCGCTGCGTTCGCCGCCGTCGAACAGGGTGGCGCCGACGTCGGCGCCCAGCGACCAGACGTGATTGGCGACGTGCAGCAGGCCGGCTAGCGGCGACTGCGAGAAGCCGTCCGCACCCGACAGCGACAAGGTCGGGTAATACGCTGCCTCGGCAACGCCGATCGCGGCGTTCTGCGCGGCCATCTGGCGTTCGGCGACGGCGATGTCGGGGCGCCGCTGCAGCAGCGTCGATGGCACGCCGGCTGGCATGGTGGGCAGGCTGGGCAAGGTGGTGTTGCGCGGAAGATCGAGGTCTTCCGGATTCTTGCCGACCAGCACGGCGATGGCGTGCGCGTACTGCGCGCGGGCGATGCCAAGCGACAGCAGGCTGGACTGGGCATTCTCCAGCTGCGTGCGTGCGCTGATTTCGTCGGACGGTGGCGCCGTACCGGCGGCGACCTGGTTCTGCACTACGCGCAACGATTCCCGATAGGCCGCGACGGCTTGCTGTTCCAGGTCGATGCTGGCGTCGGTGGTCCGCAACTCGATTACAGCGCTAGCCAGAGCGGCCTGCTCGGACAGCGTGGCGTTGGCCAGCGTGGCTTCGCTGGCCTGTGCGGTGGCCTTGCTCTGTTCGAGGCTGCGGCGCACCTTGCCCCACAGGTCCGGCGCCCAGCTCGCGGTGCCTTCCAGCGAGCCGCTGGTGCTGATCGGGCGCGACGTTCCGAAGGTCTTGCTGGCGGTGCCGCCGCTGGCGCTGCGGTCCTTGTCGGCGGAGCCGCTGATGCCGATGGTGGGGAACAGCGCGCTGCGCGCTTCCTTCACTTCGGCCAGCGCGGCCTGATAGTTCGCATAGCTCTGCGCCACGGTCTGATTGGAGACCGCCACTTGCGGTTCCAGCTCGTCGAGCAACGGATCGTGGAAAGGCACCCACCAGTTGCCCTTCGGCATGTCGGCATCGCCCGGCGCGGCGGCAGACCAGCCGGGCAGCGGCTTGAATTGCGCGGGCATCTGCACCTGCGGGCGGTGGTAGTCGGGGCCGACCATGCAGCCGGCCAGCAACGAGGCCAGCGTGGCGGCCAGGGCGGTTCGGGAAAGTTTCATGTTCATGCGTTCGCCTCCGAGCGGTTCCACGGCAACGTGGCATTCCACCGGACAAGCCTGACGTTCAGGCGGTCGAAGTAGAGGTAGATCACGGGAGTGGTGTACAGGGTGAAGACCTGGCTGAGGATCAGGCCGCCCGCCACGGTGATGCCCAATGGCTGGCGCAGCGAGGCGCCCTGGCCAATGCCGATAGCCAGCGGAATGGCGCCCAGTACGGCGGCGGCGGTGGTCATCATGATCGGGCGCAGACGCACCACGGCGGCGTCGTGGATCGCCTTGCGCGCGTCGTAGCCTTCATCGCGCTGCAGGTGGATGGCCACGTCGATCATCATGATCGCGTTCTTCTTGACGATGCCGATCAGCAGGATGATGCCGATCATCGCGATCACCGAGAACGGCGTGCCGAAGATCAGCAGCGCCAGCGTGGCGCCGATGCCCGCAGAGGGCAGGGTGGAAAGGATGGTGACGGGGTGCACCGTGTTCTCGTAGAGCATGCCCAGCACGATGTACACGGCCAGCAGTGCGGCTAGGATCAGCAGCGGCATGGTGGACATCGACTGCGAATACACCTGCGCCGCGCCGGCGGTGGCGCCGCGGATGGAGGCCGGCATGTGGATTTCCTGCTCGGCCTGGTCGATCGCCAGCAGCGCCTTGCTCAGCGAGCCGCCGGGCGGCAGGTTGAACGAGATCGTCGCGGCGACCAGCCCGCTCTGATGGCTGACCTGGGTGGGCGTGTGGTCGCTGATGTAACTGGCCAGCGCCGGAAACGGCACCATGGTCTCGCTGGACGTGCTGTCCGCACTGCCGCTTGAAGCGCCGCCGCGCGCGTTGGCGATGGCATTGGTGAGCAGGTTGGCTTCGGCGTTGGCGTTGTTCGCGTTGGTGGTGGACGACGTGGCCGATGCGGTGGTTGGCGCCTTCACCAGACTGCCCGAGTACTGCGTCTGCTCGGTGCCGCTGGCGACGCCGGCCGCGCCGCTGAAGCGCATGCGGTCGAGCATCTGCGGGTACTGCCAGTACGGCGGCGCCACTTCCATCACCACGTAGTACTGGTTGAGCTCGTTGTACACGGTGGAGACCGTGCGCTGGCCGAAGGCGTCGTACAGCACGCTGTCGAGCTGGGTGGGTGTGAAGCCGTAGCGCATCATGGTGGCGCGGTCGAAGTTGATGTCGATCTGCAGTCCGTGCTGCTGCAGATCCGAGTTCACGCTGGTCAGCTCGCTGCGGTACTTGCCCAGTGCGGTCACCAGCTTGGGTACCCACTGATACAGCTGGTCGGCGTCGTCGCCGGTCAGCGTGTACTGGTATTCCGCGGCGGATTGCCGGCCGCCAATGTGCAGGTCCTGCGCGGCCTGCAGGAACAAGCGTGCACCGGTGATCCTGTTGAGCTTGGGGCGCAGGCGTTCGACCACTTGCGCGGCAGAGAGCTTGCGTTCCGCCAGCGGCTTCAGCTCCACGAACACGTTGGCGGTGTTGAGCGTGCGGCCGCCAGTGAAGCCGGCGACCGAGGCCACCGCGGGATCCTTCTGCACGATGGCCTGCAGTTGCGCCAGCTTCTGCTCCATCGCCTGAAAGGAAATGCTCTGGTCGGCGATGACCTGGCCCATCAGGATGCCGTTGTCCTGTTCCGGGAAGAAGGTGGACGGCACCAGCTTGAACAGCACGATGTTCAGCGCGATCAGGCCGATCAGGGTCAGGCCGACCAGCAGCGCATGGTCGAGCACGGCGTCGAGCGAACGCGAATAGGCCTGCTTGAAGCGTTCGAACTGCCGTTCGTACCACAGCGCCCAGCGCGCTTTGGAATGCAGCGCCTCGCGCTTCAGCACGTAGGCGGCCAGCGTCGGCGTGACGGTGAGCGAGATCACCAGCGAGAGCAGGATGGCGATCGACAGCGTCACCGCGAACTCGTGGAACAGCAGGCCGATGATGCCGGGCATCAGCAGGATGGGCAGGAACACCGCGATCAGCGACACGCTCATCGAGATCACCGTGAAGCTGACCTCCGCGCTGCCGCGCATGGCCGCCTCGTGCACGTCCATGCCCGCTTCCACGTGGCGCACGATGTTCTCCAGCACTACCACCGCGTCGTCCACCACGAAGCCGGTGCCGATGGTCAGCGCCATCAGCGACAGGTTGTCGATGCTGTAGCCCATCAGGTACATCGGCCCGAACGTGCCGATGATGGACAGCGGCAGCGCCACCGCCGGGATCAGGATCGCCCGCGGCGACTGCAGGAACACGAACACCACGCCGATCACCAGCAGCACCGCGATGAACAGGGTGCGTTCGGTATCGCTCACCGCGCCCCGCACCGAGACCGAGCGGTCCAGTGCGACGCTCGCATGGATGCCTGCCGGCAGCGCCGCCTCGATGGAGGGCAGCACGTTGCGGATTTCACCCACCGTCTTGACGATGTTGCCGCCAGGGCGCGGGAAGACAATGACGAGCACGGCCGGCTTGCCGTCGTACAGGCCCATGTTGCGGATATTTTCCGCCGAGTCCTGCACGTCGGCGACGTCGCGCAGCAGCACCGGCGCGCCATTGCGGTAGGCCACCACCAGGTCGCGGTAGGGCGCGGCCTTGCTGATCTGGTCGTTGGAGGTGACCTCGTAGCGCAGTCCGCTCTGGTCGATGTGGCCCTTGGCGCTGTTCGCGTTGGCCGCGCTGATCGCCGCGCGCACGTCTTCCAGGCCGATGCCGTAGCTGCTGAGCTTGTCCGGCTGCAGCTCCACGCGCACCGAGGGCAGGGCGCTGCCGCCCAGGGTGATCTGGCCTACCCCGTCGATCTGCGACAGTTGCTGCTGGATCACCGAATCGGCCGAATCGTAGAGCTGGGCGCGGGTCAGCGTGTCCGAGGTCAGCGCCAGGATCATGATCGGCGAGTCGGCCGGGTTGTATTCGCGGTAGGTGGGGTTGCCGCGCAGCGTCGAGGGCAGGTCGGCGCGGGCGGCCTGGATCGCCGCCTGCACGTCGCGGGCGGCGCCGTTGATGTCGCGATCCAGCCCGAACTGGATGACCACGCTGGCCGTGCCCACCGAGCTGGTCGAGGTCATCTCGTTGACGTCGGCGATGGTGCCCAGTCGGCGCTCCAGCGGCGCGGTCACGGTGGACGCCATGATGTCCGGGCTGGCGCCCGCCATGCTGGCCTGCACCACCACCACCGGATAGGTCACGTTCGGCAGCGGTGCCACCGGCAGGTGGAAGTACGCCAGCAGGCCGGACAGCAGGATCGCCACCGCCAGCAGGGTGGTCGCCACCGGTCGCCGGATGAACAGGCCGGGGATGCTCATGCGCGATCACCCTGCTTTCTCCCTCTCCCCTTTGGGGACAGGGCCGGGCTGAGGGGGCAATCTTGCGTGGATGCCTGTTCGGCGCGCAGGTACATTGATTGCGTGCATGGGGTAAGGCCATGGAGTACGAGTCCAGCCTGACCCCGCACCCCGACCCTGTCCCCAAAGGGGAGAGGGAGAAAAGCGCAATGCGCGGTCACGCTTCACCGCCTTCCGCTTCCAATGCGGGTGCAGGACGCAGGCGCCGCGCCAGCCGGTCGAAGAACAGGTAGATCACCGGCGTGGTGAACAGGGTCAGCAACTGGCTGAGCGCGAGGCCGCCGATGATGGACAGGCCCAGCGGCCGGCGCAGTTCCGAACCGATGCCGCTGCCCAGCAACATCGGCAGCGCGCCGAGCATCGCCGCCAGCGTGGTCATCAGGATCGGCCGGAAGCGCAGCAATGAGGCTTCGAAGATCGCCTCGGCCGGCGGCTTGCCGTGCACGCGCTCGGCTTCGAGCGCGAAGTCCACGATCATGATCGCGTTCTTCTTCACGATGCCGATCAGCAGCACGATGCCGATGATGCCGATCACGTCCAGGTCGGCACCGGCGACCATCAGCGCCAGCAGCGCGCCGATGCCGGCCGAGGGCAGGGTGGAAAGGATCGTCACCGGGTGGATGAAGCTCTCGTACAGCACGCCGAGCACGATGTACACGGCTACCAGCGCGGCGATCAGCAGGTAGACCTCGCTGGAGAGCGAATCCTGGAAG
This sequence comes from Rhodanobacter sp. 7MK24, assembly GCF_014842995.1. Taxonomy (GTDB): domain Bacteria; phylum Pseudomonadota; class Gammaproteobacteria; order Xanthomonadales; family Rhodanobacteraceae; genus Rhodanobacter_A. Next base: position 50,003 of record NZ_JACYXL010000012.1, on the reverse strand, counting down.
GCAGCCGCGGCGCCCTGGAACGAGGACTCGATCGAGGACGGCAAGTGCGCCGCCTGTTCGGCTTGCGCGATCTCCTCCACCGCGGTACTCAGCGACGCGCCCTGTGCGAGGTTGAACGAGATGGTGGTGGACGGGAATTGCGCTAAGTGGCTGACCACCAGCGGCGACTTGGCCACCTCGATCTTCGCGATGGCGCTCAGCGGTACCTGTCCGATGCTGCTGGTCTGGCTGGGCAAGTACAGATTGCCCAGTGACTGCAGCGTGGGCAGGCTTTCGGGCTTGGCGACCAGGATCACGCGGTATTGGCTGGACTGGTCGAAGATCGTCGAGACGATGCGCTGGCCGAGCGCGTCGTACAGCGCGTTGTCGATGGTGGCGGCGGTGATGCCGAAGCGCGCGGCCAGCTGGCGGTTCACTTCCACGTTCACGCTGAGGCCATCGTTGTCGAGATCGCTGGTGACGTCGGCGATGGACTGGATGCCCTTCATGCGCGCGAGCAGCGCCGGCACGTACTGCTGCAATTCGGCCTGGCTGGGGCCGCGCAGCACGAACTGGTACTGGTTCGGCGATACCGTGGTGTCCAGCGTCAGGTTCTGCTCCGGCTGCAGAAACAGCTTGATGCCGGGTACGTCGGCGGTCTCTTTCTGGATGCGGCGGGCGATCTGCCGGGCGGTGCCGGAGCGTTCGTCGCGCGGCTTCAGGTTGATCAGGAAGCGGCCGTTGTTGAGCGTGATGTTGGTGCCGTCGATGCCGACGTAGGAGGTGAGGCTGGCGACGTCGGGGTCTTTCAGGACCGCCTCCGCCAGCGCCTGCTGGCGATCGATCATGGTGTCGTAGGAGACGGAATTGTCGGCGGTGCTGATGCCTTGCAGCACGCCCACGTCCTGCACCGGGAACAGGCCCTTGGGGATCACCACGTAGAGCACGATGGTCAGCGCCACCGTGGCGAGGAACACCAGCAGCGTCGCGGTCTGGTGTTTCATCACCACGAGGAGGCCGCGGCGGTAGGCATCGAGCAGCTTGTCGAACAGCCCTTCGCTGATCCGTTCGAAGCGGCTTGGGTGGCGTTCCTTCTGTGCGCGCAGGATGCGCGCGCACATCATCGGCACCAGGGTCAGCGACACCACGGCGGACAAGACGATGGTCACGGCCAGCGTGACCGCGAATTCGCTGAACAGGCGCCCGATCACGCCGCCCATGAACAGCAGCGGGATCAGCACCGCGATCAGCGAGACGGTCAGCGACAGGATGGTGAAGCCGATCTGGCCGGCACCCTCCAGCGCGGCTTCCAGCGGCGTCCTGCCTTCCTCCAGGTAGCGCACGATGTTCTCGATCATCACGATCGAATCGTCCACCACGAAGCCGGTGGCGATGATCAGCGCCATCAGCGAAAGGTTGTCGATGGAGTAGCCGAGCTTGTACATCACCGCCAGCGTGCCGATCAGCGACACCGGCACCGAGATGCTGGGGATGATGGTGGCGGGCAGGTTGCGCAGGAACACGAAGATCACCAGCACCACCAGCACGATCGCCAGCACCAGCTCGAACGTGGCGTCTGACACCGAGGAGCGGATCACGCCGGTGCTGTCGTTGACGATGCTGATCTTCATGCCGGCGGGGAGGGCGGCCTCCAGCGCGGGAAGTTGCTGCTTGATGTGATCAACCGTAGCGATGACGTTGGCGCCAGGCTGGCGCTGCACATTGAGCACGATGGCCTGCGTCTTGTTGTACCAGGCGCCCAGTTCGTTGTTCTGCGCGGCCTGCGCTACATGGGCCACGTCGCGCACGAACACCGGCGCGCCGTTCTGGTACGCCAGCACGGTGTCGAGGTAGCCCTGGGGATTCTTGATCTGGTCGTTGCCATTGATCGTGTAGTCCAGTTTGGGGCCGTCGAAATTGCCCTTGGGCTGGCTGACGTTGACGTTGGCGATCAGCGAACGCAGGTCGTCGATGTTGAGGCCGTAGGCGGCCAGCTTGTGCGGGTCGGCCTCGACGCGGATCGCCGGCACGTTGCCGCCGGCGGCAGTGACCAGTCCCACGCCGGGCACTTCGGAGATCTTGGTGGCGAGACGGTTGTTGGTGGCGTCCTGCAACTGGGTCAGCGACATCGAATTGGAGGTCACCGCCAGGGTCAGGATGGGCTGGTCCGCGGGGTTCACCTTGGCGTAGGTAGGCGGTGCTGGCAGGCCGCTGGGCAGCAGGCTGTTGGCGGCGCTGATCGCCTCCTGCACGTTCTGCTGGGCCACGTCGAGATTGAGCGACAGGTCGAACTGCAGCGTGATCACCGAAGCGCCAGCGGAGCTGGTCGAGGTCATCTGCTGCAGGCCGGGGATCTCGCCCAGCTGCACTTCCAGCGGAGCGGTCACCGTGGTCGCCATCACCGTGGGGCTGGCGCCGGGGTAGAAGGTCTGCACCTGGATCGTCGGGTAATCGACGTCCGGCAGCGAGGACACCGGCAGGAAGCGCACGGCGACCAGGCCCACCAGCACCATGGCGATCATCAGCAGCGCCGTCGCCACCGGACGGAGCACGAACGGTCGTGAGATATTCATCGCTTGCGCGCCCGCTGCTTTACGAAGCCGAACTGTCGGCGGACGCGTGCTTCTTCTTCCAGCCGGAATGCTTGCCGCCGGCCTTGGCGGCCGGTGCTGCCGCGGTGCTGGCCGATGCGGCCGGCTCGGCGCCGGCGAGCTTGATCGGTGCACCGTCGCTCAGCCGGTCCGTGCCGTCGGTGACCACGGTCTGGCCGGCATCGAGACCGGACAGGATCACGGTGTTCTTGCCGTCGCTGGGGCCGAGGGTGACCTTGTGCACGGAAACGGTGTCGTCGGCATTGACCAGATAGACGAAATCGCCCGGCGCGCCGTTCTGCACGGCAGGGGTGGGCACCAGCACCGCGTTCTTCTGCGTGTCCACCAGCAGCCGCACGTTGACGAACTCGTTGGGGAACAGCGCCTCGTCGTCGTTAGGTACCGTCGCGCGCAGCGGCACCGTGCCGGTGCCGGTGGCCATCTGGTTGCCGATCGCATAGACCGTACCGGTGGCGATCTGCTTGCTGTTCTCGCTGTCATAGATCGCCACCGGCAGCTTGGCGCCGGCGCCGAAGCGCTGCAGCACGCGTGACAGTGCGTTCTGCGGCACCGAGAACTGCACCGTGGTCGGCTTCATCGTGGTGATGGTGACGATGCCCGTGGTGCTGGACGCGGTGACGTAGTTGCCGGGGTCGACCAGCCGCAGACCGACGCGGCCGGCGATCGGCGCGGTGATGTGGCAATAGGCAAGATCCAGCTCGTCCTGCGCCACGGCGGCCTGGTCGGCCTTCACCGCCGCCTCGTCCTGCTGCACGGTGAACTGCTGATCGGTGAAGGTTTGCTCGGCGATCGACTTCTGCGCGTGCAGCTGCGCGTAGCGCGTCAGGTCGGTGCGCGCCTGGCCAAGGCTGGCCTGGTCCTTGGCGAGCTGCGCCTCGGCCTGCTGCTTGTTGATCTCGTACTGGCGCGGATCGATCTGGGCGAGGAACTGGCCCTTGGTCACGTCCTGGCCTTCGGTGTAGGCGACCTGGGTGAGGTAGCCACTCAATTGCGGCAACACGGTGACCGTGGCCGTGGGCGTCACCGTCCCCAGTTCGCTGAGGTTCTCCGGCATGTCGCCGAGGGCGGCGGTGGCCGTGCCTACCACTTGCGCCGGTTGCCCGCCGCGGGTTTTCTTGCCGCCAAGCAGGTGCACCACGATCAGGGCGATCACCGCGATTGCCACGATGCCGACGATCAGCGGCCAGCGTTTGCTGCGAACCGGTTCTCTGGCCTTGGCCGCTACATTGCTCATCATTTGGTCTCCAGCGCTTGTTCCATCGCGTGCGTGACGGAGGCCTGCCTTCCGCTTCCGATGCTCGGAGTGTTCCGGACGACGCGGCCGCCATCGCGAAGGCGGTCGTTCCACACACAACGGATGGTTACGCAAAAAGTTGACGCCGTATGTCGCAAGTCATGGCTGCAATGCCGTTACGAAACGTAAAGTGCTGCGGGATCACTGCATCATTCTGTGCGTTCGTCCATGAACGCGAAGATCAAACGGACGGCCATCCTTGGCCGCACTCTTCACAACAGCCGTGCGCGCTTCCACCAACCCGTCATCTTCTCTTCGCGCACCAGGGTGAACAGGCCCGCTCCGAGGATCATCACGATGCCGGCCAGCATGGGCCAGTCGAGGTGGTCGCCGAAAAACCAGTAGCCGAACGCGATGGCCCACAGCATCTGGCTGTATTGGGTGGGGGCGACGCGGTTGGCGGGCGCGAGCAGGGTGGCATGCATCAACAGCACGCCGGCCAGCGCGGCGAGCAGGCCGTAGCCGGCGAGCAGCAGGGACTGCTGCAGGCCGGGCCAGACGAAGTGCGGCACCATCAGCACGCCACCAGCCACCAGCGGGCCGATGGTGCCGGCGCCGTACAGGCTCACCCGCTTTTCCTCGCTGCCGGCCATCCGCAGCGCCACCACCGACAAGGCGGCGGCGATGCCGCAGACGATGGCGGCCAGATGTCCCAGCCCCAGCACGCGAAAGCCCGGGCGCAGCACCACCAGCACGCCGGCGAAGCCCACGAACACCGCCGTCCAGCGCCGCCAGCCCACGTGCTCCTTCAGGAGCAGCACCGAGAGGATGGTCACGAAGATCGGCATCAGGAAGATCATCGAGAACACCTCGGCCATCGGCAGCAAGGTGAACGCGGTGACCGAGGCGATATTGCTCACCGCACCAGCCAAGGCGCGCACCCACCACAGCACGGGGCGGCGCGCGGCGAACACATCGTGCCAGCGGTCGCCCTTGTCCATCACGAAAGGCAGCGCGGCCAGGCCCAGCAGGCCGCCGAAGAACACCGATTCGTAGGGTGGCACGGCGCCATGCACGGCCTTCACGAAGGCATCGCTGATGGCATAGGCGGCGAAACAGGCGAAGCCCAGCAGCACACCCTTGAGCATGGCGTTTCCGGAGGGAGGGGGGAGAGGATTGCAGATGATCGCATGCCGCCTCCTGCGGCGCCCCACCGTGACCGGCATGGCTGCCCCCGGTAGAATCGGCGGTTTCCCCCACCCGTCACTGGAACGCCCATGGCCGCTGTCCGCCTGAATCCGCTCGACCTGTACGACGTCCGCTCGCTGCTCTCCGACGAGGAGCGCATGGTGCAGGACACCGTCGGCCGTTTCGTCGACGAAAAGGTGCTGCCCATCATCGGCGACGCCTTCGACCAGGCGCGCTTCCCCAGCGAGCTGATTCCGGAGATCGCCAGCCTGGGCCTGCTTGGCGCGACCATCCCCGAAAAATACGGTTGCGCCGGCATGAGCGGCGTGAGCTACGGCCTGATCTGCCAGGAGCTGGAGCGCGGCGATTCGGGCCTGCGCAGCTTCGCCTCGGTGCAGAGCTCGCTGGTGATGTACCCGATCTACGCCTACGGCAGCGAAGAGCAGAGGATGGAATACCTGCCGAAGATGGCGGCGGGCGAGATCATCGGCTGCTTCGGCCTCACCGAGCCGCACGGCGGTTCCGATCCGGCCAACATGAAGACCCACGCGAAGAAGGACGGCGGCGACTGGGTCATCAACGGCGCCAAGATGTGGATCACCAACGGCAACCTCGCGCAGATCGCCGTGGTATGGGCGCAGACCGAGGACGGCATCCAGGGCTTCATCGTGCCGACCGACACGAAGGGCTTCACCGCCCAGCAGATCCACAAGAAGATGAGCCTGCGCGCCTCGGTCACCAGCGCGCTGTTCCTCGACAATGTGCGCGTGCCGGACGCCAATCGCCTGCCCAACGTGAAGGGCCTGAAAGGTCCGCTGGGTTGCCTCACGCAGGCGCGCTACGGCATCACCTGGGGCCCGATCGGCGCCGCGCAGGCCTGCCTGAAGGAAGTCATCGACTACACCGCCGAACGCATGCTGTTCGGTCGCCCGCTGGCCGCCAACCAGGCGATCCAGCTCAAGCTTGCCGACATGGCCCGCCGCATCACCACCGCGCAGCTGCTCTCGCTGCAGCTGGGTCGCCTGAAGGACGCGGGCACCATGCAGCCCACCCAGGTCTCGCTGGCCAAGTGGAACAACTGCCGCATGGCCATCGACATCGCGCGCCAGTGTCGCGACATCCTCGGCGGCGCGGGCATCACCACCGAGCACGGTGCGATCCGCCACGCGCTGAACCTGGAGTCGGTCATCACCTACGAGGGTACCGAGACGGTGCACGAGTTGGTGGTGGGGCGCGAGCTGACGGGCATCAACGCGTTCTGAGGATCGGCCTCGCGGCATCCCACACGTTCGTCATCCCGGCGAAGGCCGGGATCCGGTGGCTTCAGTCCAGTCATGAGGCGCTGGATTCCGGCCTTTGCTGGAATGACGCCAAAGCAGCCCGAACCCAGTTGGCGGGAATCGCATGAACTGGCAAGACATCCGCATCGAAACCGAACGACTGATCCTGCGCCCCACCCAGCCTGAGGATTTCGAAGGCTGGGCCGTGCTGATGGGCGACGAAGAGAATTCCCGCCACATCGGCGGTCCGCAGCCGCGCGCCGTGGCCTGGCGCGGTTTTCTTTCGATGGCCGGTGCGTGGGCGATGCAGGGGTATGGCATGTTCTCGGTGATCGAGAAGGCGAGCGGCCACTGGATCGGCCGGCTGGGGCCATGGTGTCCCGAGGGTTGGCCGGGCACCGAAGTGGGCTGGGGCCTGCTGCGCGAGGCCTGGGGCAAAGGCTATGCGACCGAAGGCGCGACCGTCGCGATCGACTGGGCCTTCGCGCACCTGGGCTGGAGCGAAGTGATCCACACCATCGTGCCGGGCAACACCGCTTCGCAGCATGTCGCCGGGCGGTTGGGTTCGAGCCTGCTCAGGCCGGGACGTTTGCCCGAGCCATTCCACGAGTTGCCGGTCGAGATATGGGGCCAGAGCCGCGAAGCCTGGTTGCGTCGCCGCGCATGAGCCACATCCCGCCCGCATTGTTCGTCGCGCTCACCGAACTGGTGCCCGACCTGCACGTGCATTGCGCCGAGCCGTGGTGCCTGATCGGCAGTGCGGCAGCGCGCCTGGTGGGCGCCGACGTAAGCGTGGCCGACATCGACGTGCTGGTCGCGCGCGCCGATGCCGACATGCTGGCGACGCTGTGGACCGATCGCCGCGACGCCACGCATGCACCGGCCGACGACGGTCGTTTCCGCTCGCAGTTCGCCCGCTTCGACTTTCCCGGCATGCCGGTGGAAGTCATGGGTGGCCTCGAACTGAACCAGGGCGAAGGCTGGCAGCCGGTGTCGCCCGGCCGGCTGATCCTGGTGGGACTCAATGGCCTTGCCGTGCCGGTACCTTCAGTCGCGGATCAGATTCGCCTGTTCGAAAGTTTTGGTCGCGAGAAAGACGTGCTGCGAGCGAAACTGTTGCGGGCTTTTGCCTCCTCTCCCCATCGGGGAGAGGATTGAGGTGAGGGGCGGGTGCTCGCGATGACGTTGCCACGAAGCATGCACGGCGCTGACCGTGTCGCAAGATTGACCCCTCACCCCAGCCCTCTCCCCGGAGGGGAAAGGGGTATTGCCATGTTTACCTGTCTGCCGCGCATGCGGCCATCCGTTGACGAGACGCCATGACCACCACGCCCACTCCCATCGCCGCCCGCCACAAGGGCTTCAACCGTGCCGAGATCGTCGACCAGAATTTCACCGAGTTCGTCAACGAATGGCGAGGCGAGGTACGTGCCGCGCCGCACGACGACGCACCGGTGTTGCCGGGCAGTGCGCTAGACGCGCGCGGTTTCCGCGAGCTGCTGGAGTCGCAGCTGATCTCGCGCCATCTCGACCTGATGGCGCGCGTGCTGCGCGTGCAGAACAAGGTGTTCTACACCATCGGTTCGAGCGGGCACGAAGGCAACGCGATGGTGGCGCGGCTGACGCGCCACACCGATCCGGCCTTCCTGCACTACCGCAGCGGCGGCTTTATGGCCGAGCGCTTCCGCAAGCTGCCCGGCATGGATCCGGTGATGGATTCGGCGCTGTCGTTTGCGGCCAGCAAGGACGATCCGGCCTCCGGCGGTCGCCACAAGGTGTGGGGCAGCAAGCCGTTGTGGGTGTTGCCGCAAACCTCCACCATCGCCTCGCACCTGCCGAAGGCGCTGGGTACCGCGGTCGCCATCGACCACGCGAAGCGCATTGGCCACACGCTGCCGATTCCGGACGATTCCATCGCCATCTGCTCGTTCGGCGACGCCTCCAGCAACCACGCCACCGCGCAGACCGCATTCAACGCCGCAGCGTGGACGGCCTACCAGAAGCTGCCCGCGCCGGTGCTGTTCGTCTGCGAGGACAACGGTATCGGTATCTCGGTGAAGACGCCGACCGGCTGGGTGGCGAACAACTTCCAGCGTCGTGCCGACCTCGATTATTTCTTCGCCGACGGCCTGGATCTCGCCGAAGGCTACGCGCAGGTGCAGCGCGCGGTGGAGCATTGCCGCAGCACGCGCCGGCCCACCTTCCTGCACGTCAGGACCACCCGCATCATGGGCCACGCGGGCACCGACTTCGAGATCGAGTGGCGCAGCATCGAGGAACTGGTGGCGCTGGAAGCCACCGATCCGTTGCTGCGTTCGGCGGCCATCGCGCTGGAGTCGGGCCTGTACACCAAGGACTCGCTGCTCGAACTCAACGAGACCATCCGCAAGCGCTGTTTCGCCGCGGCGGAGGAAGCCGACCGCTGCCCGAAGCTGGAGCGCCTGGACGACGTGATGAAGCCGCTCGCACCATACACGCCGGCTGCGGTGAAGGCCGAAGCCGTGCGCGCCGATTACAGCGAAGCGCGCCTCAAGGCCTTCGGCGGCGAGGCGAAGCTGCCGGAAAACCAGCCGCCGCGTCATCTGGCCATCCAGATCGGCCAGGCGCTGCACGACGTCATGGCGAAGTATCCCGAGTCGCTGCTGTTCGGCGAGGACGTGGCGCAGAAAGGCGGCGTGTACACGGTGACCAAGGGCCTGCACAAGGCGTTCAAGAACACGCGCGTGTTCAACACGCTGCTGGACGAGACGGTCATCCTCGGTCTCGCCCAGGGTTACGCCAACATGGGCATGCTGCCGATCCCGGAGATCCAGTACCTCGCCTATTTCCACAACGCGGGCGACCAGATCCGCGGCGAGGCGGCCAGCCTGCAGTTCTTCTCCAACGACCAGTACCGCAACCCGCTGGTGATGCGCGTGGCTTCGCTGGGCTACCAGCGCGGCTTTGGCGGCCACTTCCACAACGACAACTCGATCGCCGCGCTGCGCGACATCCCGGGCCTCGTGGTCGGTTGTGCTTCGCGTGGCGACGACGCGGCGACCATGCTGCGTACGCTCACCGCGCTGGCCAAGGTGGACGGCCGCGTCTGCGCCTTCCTCGAACCCATCGCGCTGTACATGACCAAGGACCTGTACGAAGCCGGCGACGGCCAGTGGCAGTTCGCCTATCCCGCGCCGGGCGAAGCGATGACGCTGGGCGAGGGTCGCGTCTACGGCGAGGGGGCGAACGACCTGGTGGTGTTCACCTTCGGCAACGGCGTGCCGATGGCGCTGCGTGCTGCGCGCACCATCGAGCAGGAACTGAAGTGGAAGGTGCGCGTGGTCGACCTGCGCTGGTTGGCACCGCTCAACGACACCTTCATCGCGGCGCAGGCGAAGGGCGCCAAGCGCATCATCGTGCTGGACGAGGGCCGCAAGAGCGCGGGCGTGGGCGAGGGCGTCATCACCGCCATCGTCGAATCTGGCTGCGGCGCCACGCCGCTGGAGCGCGTGGTGGGCGCCGACACCTTCACGCCGTTGGCCGGCGCGGCCTTCCTGGTGCTCCCGGGCGATGCGGACGTGGTGGCGGCAGCGCGCAAGCTGGCCTGACGCCCACTGTAGAGCGCCCCCCTGCGCGAATGCCTTATGCGCTGATCGAAGCCAGGGCATTCACGCGCAGGGTGCGCTCCTGCTCAACCGGCGAAGCCGCCTGCATCGAGAAACGCTTGTTCCTCGCTCGTGGTTTCGCGGCCGAGCGCCGCATTGCGATGCGGGAAGCGGCCGAACCGGGCGATCACGTCGCGATGAATGGCTGCATACCTGGCGTAATCGCCCAGTCCTTTGCACAACGTCATTGCGCACTCCTGGTCGGCCAGCACTTCGCTGTGCTCGAACGGCAGGTAGAAGAACACGCGCAGCGCGGCATCCCCCGTGCGGTCGTGGCCGCGCGCCACCGCCTGCCGCGCGAAGGCCAGCGCCAGCGGATCGGTGGCGAACATGTGCGCTGTGCCGCGGAAGGCATTGCGCGGAAACTGGTCGAGCAGGATCAGCAGCGCCAGCGCGCCATCGCCATGGTCCATCCAGCCATCCAGCTCGCGCCGTGCGGCAGCCATGTGTGTGGCCTGGAAACGCTCGATGAAGGCGCGGTCGAAGGCGTCGTCCCTGGCAAACCATTTGTCCGGGCCGGCCTCACGCCAGAAATGGACGACGTCCTGCGGTTGGATGGCGATGCTCATGCTGGGATTCCTGGTTGAGAGCCGTCCGACAGGCTCCGGAGTGATGCATGGCATCGTGGCACAGGCGTCACCCGTGCCGCTTGGCACCCTCGCGGGACTCGGCGGTGGTGATAAGTTTGGAAATCCCCTTTGCCGCAGGTATCTGCCATGTCCTTCGCCATGCCCGCAAAACCGCATGCCGCCGCACGCCTCGCCCTCGCCGTATCGCTGGCGCTTGCTGCCAGCGCGGCTTCCGCGCAGGTGTCGTCCAGCACGCAGGTGCCGGTGCCGCAGGACACGCCGTACCCCGGCACCATCGCCATCCATGTCGATGCCAGTGACACGCGGCAGGGCATCTTCCGCGTGCATGAGACGATACCGGTGCAGGCCGGCAAGCTCACCTTGCTGTACCCGGAGTGGATCCCCGGCAACCATTCGCCCAGCGGTCCCGTCGCGATGCTGGCGGGGCTGAAGCTCAGCGCCAATGGCAAGCCGGTAGCGTGGACGCGCGACAAGTACGACGTCTTTGCCTTCCATCTCGATGTGCCCGCCGGCGCCAGCAGCCTGGATGCGGACTTCCAGTACCTCTCGCCGCGCGACGACGGCAGCTACGAGATGACCGGCAGCATGCTGATGCTGGAGTGGGACAAGATGTCCCTGTATCCGGCCGGTTACTACACCCGTGACATCCATGTCGAACCCAGCGTGAGTCTGCCGCAGGGCTGGCAGTTCGGCAGCGCGCTGGAGACGGCTGCGCAGTCGGGCGACGACACCACGTTCAAGCCGATCACTTACAACACGCTGGTCGATTCGCCGATCTATGCGGGGCGCTATTTCAAGCGCGTGGACCTGAACCCGGGCGACAAGGCGTCGGTGCACCTGGACATCGTGGCCGATGCACCGAAGTACCTGGAGATGACCCCCGGGCAGGTCGCGCAGCACCGCGCCTTGGTAACGCAGGCGGTCAAGCTGTTCGGCTCGCACCATTACGACCACTACGACTTCCTGTTCTCGCTGTCCGACGTGATGTCCGGCAACGGCCTCGAACACCATCGGTCCAGCGAGAACGGCCTGGGTGCGGACTACTTCACTGCATGGTCCGACGACGCGCCGGGTCGGGATCTGCTGGCGCACGAGTACACGCATTCGTGGAACGGCAAGTTCCGCCGCCCGGCCGACCTATGGACGCCGAACTTCAACGTGCCGATGGGTGACTCGCTGCTGTGGGTGTACGAGGGGCAGACGCAGTACTGGGGTTTCGTGCTCACCGCACGTTCCGGGCTGTGGACGCCCGAACAGTTCCGCGATGCGCTGGCGATGGACGCCGCCAACTACGAGCGCAATCGTCCCGGTTTCCAGTGGCGCACGCTGGAGGACACCACCAACGACGCCACCGCCGCGCATCGTTCCGCGTTGCCGTACCGCAGCTGGCAGATGAGCGAGGATTACTACAGCGGCGGTCAGATGATGTGGCTGGCGGTGGACGCCAAGCTGCGCGAGCTCACGGGCGGGAAGAAATCGCTGGACGATTTCGCGCAGGCCTTCTTCGGCGTGGACAACGGCAGTTTCGTCACGAAGACCTATACCTTCGACGACGTGGCCGCGACCTTGGGCGGCGTGGCGAAGTACGACTGGGCGAGTTTCCTGCGCGCGCGCGTCGCCGTGGTGAATCCGCCACTGGTGGACGGCCTTGCCGCCGCCGGCTGGAAGCTGGTCTATACCGACAAGCCCAGCGAATTCGAAAAACAGTACGACAGCCGCCCGGAATCGCCGCGTCACATCTACAACTTCGCGTGGTCGATCGGCATGACGCTCACCGACGATGGCGCGATCAACGACGTGCGCTGGGGCGGCCCTGCGTTCAAGGCCGGCGTGAGCACCGGCGCCGCCGTGGTGGCGGTGAACGGTAAGGCCTATTCGCGCGAAGTGCTGAAGGAGGCGATTGCCGCCGCCAGGACCGGCCACGCGCCGATCGAGCTGCTGCTGAAATTCCAGGGTAGCCTGCAGACCGTGCCCGTGGACTATCACGGCGGCCTGCAATATCCGCATCTTGAGCGCATCGCCGGTGCGCCGGACTACCTCGACCAGATCATCGTCGCGCGGAAATAGAGCCTCGTGTTTGCGACTTCCGCTGCTTCGCCGGCACCACTGGGCCAGCTCCTGCGCGAGTGGCGCGCATTGCGCAAGCAGAGCCAGCTCGACCTGGCGCTGGCGGCGGAGATGTCCACGCGCCACCTCAGTTGCATCGAGACCGGCAAGGCCAAGCCCAGCCGCGAAGCGCTGGGCCGCATCGCGGCCACGCTGGACATGCCGCTGCGTGCGCGTAACGCGATGTTGCTTGCCGCCGGCTACGCACCGGAATATCCGGAGCGGGAATGGGCGGCGCCTGCCCTTGAACGCATGCGGCATGCGGTGGAGCTGATCCTTGCGCAGCAGGAACCGTATCCCGCCTTCGTGCTCGACCGGCAATGGAACGTGTTGATGGCCAATGGCGCCGCGATGCGCGTGAACCGGCTGCTGATGGACGGGCGCGAAAGCCGCCACGCCAATCTGCTGCACCAGGTGTTCGACCCCGAGGACTTCCGCCCGGTGATCGTCAACTGGCCCGCGGTGGCGGAGAAGTTCCTGCACCACCTGCATGCGCAGATCGCGGCTGCGCCCACCGACCCCGTGCCGCGCCGGCTGCTGGGCGAGATCGCGCGCTACCCGGACGTGCCTGCGCTGGGCGCGCTGCACGACGGCGAGTTGCCCGCGCCGGTACTCACGCTGGAATTCCGCAGTCGCGCGGGCGAGCTGCGTTTTTTCGAAACCATCACCACCTTCTCGATGCCGCATGACGTGACGTTGCAGGAACTGCGCATCGAAAGTGCGTTCCCGGCGGACGCGCATACCGCGGCGGTGTGCGCCCGGTTGGCGCGAGAGGAAATCGCCGTGACTTGACCTGCGAGGTCATGGACGCTGCCGGTCGGTGCGCGCACGCTGGCGCCACCTTCATCGCAGGATTCCCCAATGCGTCAGCGCAGTCTCTTCCGCTCTTTGTCCGCCTTCATCGCAGTGGTTGCGATCACCGGCGCGGCGCCATTTGCAGCGGTTGCGCAGCAGCCTGCGCCAGCTGCCCACGGCCTGAATTGGCTGGTGGGAAACTGGAACGTGCGCCAATCCTTCTGGAGCGACGCGGCAAAGGCGCCGGCCATCGATACCGGTTCGGCCGTTTTCACGTCCGTGCTTGAAGGTCGCCATCTGCGGCAGGATCTGGCCATCGCCTCGACCAAGCCCTTCCACGGTTTGGGCTATCTCGGCTACGACGATGCGGCCAGCCGTTACGACAGCCTGTGGATGGACGTGAACTTCGGCGGCGTGGTGATCGCGCACGGCGATTGCAGCGCCGACGGCCGCAACTGCACGTTCCGCGGAGCGATGTCAGGCGCGCACGGCGGCGCGCCGGTGCCCGTGCGCGAAGTGCTCGAAGCCAGCGATGCCGATCATTTCAGCTATGCCTACTACGAGCGCCACGACGGCAAGGAGATGCTCACGGTCAGGCTGGAATACAGCCGTACGAAGTGATCGCTCACGTCGCGTCGCCGGTTTCGGCCGCGCCGCCCGGGTTCCAGTGGAACACCTCGTCCAGCCGCTTGCCGAATACGTCGGCGATGCGGAACGCCACTTCCAGCGAAGGCGAGTAGCGGCCCTGCTCGATGGCGGCAATGGTCTGGCGCGTGAGGCCTACGCGTTTGCCCAACTCGGCTTGCGTCATGTCCCGCGCAAGGAAGCGCAACAGGCGCACCTCGTTGGTAAGCGATTCAGTGGGCAAGGCGCGGCCTCCGGCGGTAGCCCGTCACGATCAGCGCATAGCGCACCGTTTCGGCCAGCACGATGGCGAACAGCGCGGTGTTGGTGATCTTCCAGCCGGTATCGCTGAAGGGCATCACCACGCCGACCACGATCATGCCGGCCAGCATCACGAAATAGGCGGTGCGGGTGGCGCGCCCGTCGATGGCGCGGTCGCGTTCGTCCAGCAGCAACGGCTCGGCGCGCTCCTGCCACTTCATCACCAGCAGACCGGTTACATAGGCGATGGCATGCACGCTGGCGACGACGGCAAGGCAGGCGATGCGCTCAAGAAACGTCGTCAGCCAGTTCGGCCAGACGCCCTGGACCACGAAATAGACGAGGTAAGGCGGGCACTGGCTCCACAGGGCCAGCCAGGCGCGCTTTTCGAACGATGACATAAATCCCTCTTGGGTTCGCTTTTGTAGACTCAATGTTCAATATTTTTTACATGATGTCAAGTAGAAAAGCCCTGGCGCATGCTGGCCAGGGCGACCCAGGGCTTGATCGAGGAGTGGCCTAGTTGCCGGCGGGTTTGCCGCCGCGTCGCGCCGGCAGCAATGCGTACAGCACGTCACTGGCGTTGGCGTGCGAAGCCGCGGCGATGGCGGCCACCGAATCTTTGGTCGAGCCCGCCTTGTAGCCCTGCTGCTGCAGATGGCGCAGCAGTTCGTCCGGCGTCGCCTGCAGCACCGGGGCAAGGTCGGCCACGCTGGCTTGTGTCATCAGGGTCACGGTCTGGGTGGCGGGATTGGCAGGGCGGCCCTTGCCCGCGGTCAATGCGAATGGCACCGCTGCGACCAGCGACAACGCCAGCGGAACCAGCAGGGTCTTGCGCTTGGCATAGGCCAGCAGCGGCTTCCAGTTCTTCGTCAGATGCAAAGCGAACGGTGCCAGCAGCACCACGCTCAGCCATTCGTGCATGGCATGGAAGCTGCGCGGTGCCCAGTGGAAGAACAAGGCCACGCCCGAGACGGCGGAAACGGTGAACAGGCCTGCGGTGAGCGGCGTGCCGTAGCGGTGCATGAAGTCGTTGAAGCGCATTCCGATTTGCCCGGGGAAGTACCATTAAATAATGATATTTATTCTCATTTGAGGCAAGCGGTTGGCGCGATCTCCCGTGCGCTTGTCGAACCGTCGCCACGTTATTCGTCGCATCTGCGAACACCGTTCTGGTGCGGTGTCGAAACCCACATGGAGAAGACAAGATGCGATTCCTTTCGATGGTGCGAATCAACGAGCGTGCCGGTCAGCGACCCAGTGCGCAGCTGATGGAAGACATGGGCAAGCTGATGACCGAACTGAGCGCGGCCGGCTCGCTGCTGGACACTGCCGGCCTGCAACCCACGGCCGAAGGCAAGCGCGTGCGCCTGTCGCGCGGCCGGCAGACCGTGATGGATGGCCCCTTCACCGAGGCGAAGGAAGTGGTGGCCGGCTACGCCATGCTGCAGGTCGCCTCGATGGACGAGGCACTGGAAATCACCCGCCGTTTCCTCGCGGTGCACGGCGACGATTGGGACCTCGAATGCGAGGTGCGGCAGGTGATGGAGCATTGCCCCGAGGCGGCGTGATTCGAAGCCCAGGAGCCTGTTCGCGATCTCCCATGATCCGTGTTGCCTTGCCGTGGCCGCCAGGTGGCCGCGCGTGCGCAGCGCCTGTCTGGTTGGCAGGTCAAGCCATGTGCCGCCGCATGGTGGCCATGGCGAGGCAACTCACCGGGCCAGATCTGTTTGCCCGCATTCCTGTGTCATTGCTCGGCCGTGGGTGGGCGTTCGCTTCTTAAGCTCCGCAAAGCCGAGTCCATCCGTGGACTCTCCCCTGTGTTGCCTGCCTGCATTCTTCCTTAGATCTGCGCGCAAACAGCTTCGGCGTGGGCCATAGGAAGATCAAGAACGGGCTCTAGCGTTCGACAAAATGTTTCAGGCGCGCAAGCGCCTGATCCCATTGCGCAGCGATCGCATCCAGCGAGCGGCGCGCTTCGTCCAGTCGTGACGGTTCCAGTTCCCACAGTCGCTCGCGTCCCTGCCAGTTGTCGTGCACCAGCCCGGCCTCGGCCAGCACCAGCAAGTGCTTGGTGACGGCCTGGCGGGTGATCGCGGTGCCGGTGGTGAGCTGCGCGATGGACAGCGCACCGCCGGCGCACAGCGCGGCAAGCAGTTTCAGCCGGGTGGCATCGCCCAACGCAGCGAACACCGGTGCGCTGTCCTGCCAGGGATTTTTCTTTGCCATGGTGCTTAGCGCCCGTCCAGATAGCGCTGGATGTTCTGCATCTGCGCGTCCCAGCCGCCGCTGTTCATGCGATAGGCCTCGCTGCGGCGTGACAGCGGGATATGGTCGAAACCGGATTCGACCAGACGCAGCAGGGTGCCATCGGCGTGGTCCTCGAGCACGAATTCCACCAACGTGGTCGGTTCGTGCGCATAGTTGCCGTTGGGGTCGATGGCATAGGGATGCCATCGATACGAAAACAGGTGCTTTGGTTCGACGCGTTCTACCTGCAATTCGCACAGCAGGTGTTCGTAGCCGGGATAGGTGAGGTGACCGCTGGTGGTCTCGCCGGCGACGAAGCGCTGGCCTTTCAGCCTCATGCCGAACCAGTCACCAAAGCTTTCGGCATCGACCAGCGCATGCCAGACCTTGTCGCGCGTGGCCTGCAGCAGGATCTGTCGCTCGATGCGGTCGGTGATCGCGTTCATACAGATTCTCCGAAGTGGATAAATGCAACTTTGTCGTTGCATATTGCGGCCACGTTCGAAGAAATGCAACTTTTAGGTTGCCTTATGCATAACTGGGGATCAGGCTTCCGCCAGCCGTCCCCGCGGGCCAGCCATGTAGCGCAGCGCCACCAGCATCGCGGCAACGCCTGATGCCGCGCCAACGCCGAGTGCCCAACGTGGGCCGAAGTGGTCAGCGATCCAGCCGACGATGGGCGCGCCGATCGGTGTGCCGCCCATGGCGACGGCGATGCGCAGGGCCATCACGCGGCCGCGCATGGCCGGTGCCGTGGTGAGCTGCATCAGGCTGTTGGTGCCGGTGGCGAACATCAATGCGGAGAGGCCGGTCAGCACCAAGGCCGCCGCGAACAGTCCTTCGTTCGGCGCCAGCGCCGCCAGCATGCAGCCCACGCCGAACACAGCCGCGCCCGCGCAGAGCACGGACATGCCCGGTTGGCTGCGATAGGCGGAATACAGCGCACCCACTACCGATCCGACTGCGAATGCCGAGGTGAGCAGGCCGTATTGTCCGGCGCCGCCGTGGAAGGCGGTGAGCGACATGGTCGAGATGAAGATCGGGAAGTTGAGGCCGAACGTGCCGATCAGGAACAACATGACCAGCACGGCCATCAGGTCGGGCCGCTGCCACACGTAACGGAAGCCTTCCGCGATACCGCCGACCTTGCGCGACCTGCGTTCACCGTCGTGCAACTGGTCTACGCGCAGCAGCATCAGCGAGGCCAGCACGCCCGCGAACGAAGCGGCGTTGATGAGGAACACCCAGCCGCAACCCACGGCGGCGATCAGCAGGCCGGCAACGGCCGGCCCGATCATGCGCGCGGCATTGAACGAAGTGGAGTTGAGCGATACGGCATTGGCAAGGTATTCGTCGCCCACCAGCTCGTTGACGAAGACTTGCCGCACCGGCGCATCGAATGCGGAGACGCAGCCGAGCAGGAAGGCGAACACATAGACCTGCCACAACGTGACCACACCGGTGACTGTCACCAGGCCCAGGCCCAAAGCCAGCAGGCCGAGTGCGGCCTGCGTGCCGATCAGCAGCTTGCGGCGGTCGAGCCGGTCGGCGGCGTAGCCGCTCCACGGCAACAGCAGCAGCTGCGGACCGAACTGCAGGGCCATGACCACGCCCACCGCGCCGGCATTGCGGTGGGTAAGGATGGTGAGCACTAGCCAGTCCTGTGCCACGCGCTGCATCCATGTACCGACGTTGGACACCAGCGCGCCGCCGGCCCACATGCGGTAGTTCCAGATGCGCAGCGAGCCGAACATGCCGAAACCGTTCGCGCTCACCGGCGCTCCGGTGCATTGCCGCCATGGAAGCGGCCGAAGTGGCGTGCCATCAACACGCTCAACAGCAACGCGCCCGCAAACGCCGTGCCCACGCAAGGGATGCTCTGCACGTCGAAGTGGCCGACGTGCGCCAGCAGCAGATAGCCCAGCGCGAGATTCAGATAGCCCCAGCACACGTTCGTGGTCGAGGACGAGAGCCCTTCGCCGGGTGGCTTAGCGAAGGGACTCTGGAACGCGCACCCCGTCAGACCGTTGACCACGTGCGGTACGGCGTTGGCGAGCAATGCGCCGCCGAAGAACCACGACAGGAAAGGGAGCCAGGGCATGGAACGATCCTCGGTTCAGCCGTGCGTGCTGGCGAGCAGGGCGATGATCTCGGCCGTGCTGCCGGTTTCGCCCAGCCGCGGGAAGATGCGCGTCACGCTGTTCGTGTGCGACTCGGCATTGAGGTCGTTCATCGCGTCGGTGGCGAGCGTGACGTTGTAGCCGAGTTCGGAAGCCTGGCGTGCCGTGGATTCCACGCCGATGCTGGTGGCCACGCCCACGATCACCACCTGCGTCACACCGTGCTCCTGCAGGTGTTCGTGCAGGTCGGTGTGCGTGAACGCGCCCCAGGTGCGCTTGGTGACCCGGTGGTCGCTTGCCTGCACCGCCAGCTCGGGCACCAGCTCGGCCCAATCCGCCGGCAGGTCGCCCATCCGCTTCGGCTGTTCGTTGCGGCCTGGTGCGACACCGGCCACGTTCACCAGCACCACGGGGGCGTTGTACTTGCGGAAGGCTTGCGTGATCTCAACCACGCGGTCGATCACCTCGGCCATGGGATAGGCGCAAGGCAATTGCACGATGCCTTTCTGGATGTCGATGACGATCAGTGCGGTCTTGGGATCGAGCGTGGTCAATGCCATGGGGGGAAACCTTGTCGTGTGGAAAGAGGAATGGGGCTCAGCCTTCGGCCAACCGCTTGAGCAGCTCGACGCCGCGTGCGAGGGCGTCCTGTTCGTTGGCGTTGAAGCGCTCGCGGATGGCATGGAACAGCCAGTCCTCGCGGGCTGTCCGGATGGCGCGGATCTTTTCGTGCGCCAGCTTGGTCAGCGAGAGCAGGGTGCGCCGTCCGTCGCCCGGGTCTGCCGTACCCTCGAGCAGGGCCAGCGCCTGCAAGCCGGCCACTGTGGCGCCCATCGATTGCGGCCGGACATTTTCGGTGCGCGCCAGTTCGCTGACCGTGGCGCTGCCCTGGCGTTCCAGGTGGATCAATACGGTGACCTGCGAAAGCGTGAGCCCTTCGATGCCCACCTTTTCGCGCAGCTGGCGTTTCAGCTTGCCGACCAGTGCGCGCAGTTCGCGCGCGGTGGCCTGGGCCTGGGCAGTGCGCGGGTCGTGGCGGACGATCTTCATCTCGCGCATGGTAGGGCATAGGCAGGAAAACTGCAAAGTTAAACTTCATATTTATGAAAGCGCTCGCAGTTGCGCGACATCAATCGGTTGATTTCAGAACTTATTGGTTTAGTATTTCAGGCCCTTGGCTGCCATTGGCGGTCAGCGAACACAGGAGACGTGCATGAATGCAGTGGCACGAACGGCGGACGACGACATCCTTGTCGTGCGCGGGGTGGACAAGGTCTATCCGGGCGGTTTCCAGGCGCTGAAACACATCGATCTCGAGATCCGCCGCGGCGAAATCTTCGCCCTGCTGGGCCCCAATGGCGCCGGCAAGACCACGTTGATCAGCATCATCTGCGGCATCGTCAACCTGGGTGCCGGCAGCATCACCGTGGACGGCCATGACGTGGTGCGCGACTGGCGCGCCACCCGCTCGCTGATCGGCCTGGTGCCGCAGGAGCTGAAGACCGATGCGTTCGAGACAGTGTGGAACACGGTGCGCTTCAGCCGTGGTCTGTTCGGCAAGGCGCCGGACGACGCCTACATCGAGCGGCTGCTGAAAGATCTGTCGTTGTGGGACAAGCGCGACAACAAGATGCTGATGCTCTCCGGCGGCATGAAGCGGCGCGTGATGATCGCCAAGGCCTTGTCGCACGAGCCGCAGCTGCTGTTCCTCGACGAACCTACCGCTGGCGTGGACGTGGAGCTGCGTCGCGACATGTGGGCGATGGTGCGGCGGCTGCGCGAGAGCGGCGTCACCATCGTGCTGACCACGCACTACATCGAGGAGGCCGAGGAGATGGCCCATCGCGTGGGCGTGATCAACAAGGGCGAGCTGGTGCTGGTGGAGGAGAAGGCCGCGTTGATGCACAAGCTGGGTCGCAAGCAGCTGCGCCTGCAACTGCATGACGCGCTGGATGCGGTGCCGGCTGCGCTGGCGTCCCACCATCTGGAACTGGCTGCCGGCGGCAACGAGCTGGTCTACAACTACGACACACAGGGCGAACGCACCGGCATCACCGGGTTGCTGGCCGACTTGGCCGCGGCCGGCATCCGCTTCCGCGACCTCAGCACGCGGCAGGACACGCTGGAGCAGATCTTCCTGCAACTGGTGAAGGAGGGCGCATGAACTGGTACGGCATCCGCGCGATCTACCGTTTCGAAATGGCCCGAACTGGGCGCACCTTGATGCAGAGCGTCGCTTCGCCGGTGGTATCCACTTCGCTGTATTTCGTGGTGTTCGGCTCGGCGATCGGCTCGCGCATCACCAGCGTGGAAGGCGTCAGCTACGCGGCCTTCATCATCCCCGGCCTGGTGATGCTGTCGCTGCTGATGCAGAGCGTGTCCAATGCTTCCTTCGGCATCTACTTCCCCAAGTTCGTGGGCACCATCTACGAGGTGCATTCCGCGCCGTTGTCCTTCCTGGAGATCGTGCTGGGTTACGTGGGGGCGGCGGCTACCAAGGCGATCATGGTGGGCCTGATCATCCTTGCCACGGCGCGCATCTTCGTGGACTACTCCATCGCGCATCCGCTGGTGATGGTGGCCTTCCTGCTGCTCACCACGGTCACCTTCAGCCTGCTCGGCTTCATCATCGGCATCTGGGCGGACAACTTCGAGAAGCTGCAGGTGGTGCCGCTGATGGTGATCACTCCGCTGACTTTCTTGGGCGGCAGCTTCTATTCCATCCACATGTTGCCGCCGTTCTGGCAGAAGGTGACGCTGTTCAACCCCGTGGTGTACCTGATCTCGGGTTTCCGCTGGAGCTTTTACAACCTGGCCGACGTGGGCGTAGGGATCAGCCTCGCTGCTACGCTGGGTTTTCTCGCGTTGTGCCTGGTCGTGGTGTGGTGGATTTTCAGGACAGGCTATCGCCTGAAAGTCTGAACCGGGCCACTGAACGATTTGCCAGTGCGCGAGTCGAACCCCTGTTGAGGCGAAGCGTGGAGGTGAATGGTGGCGTACAAGCGCAGATCGGGTGGGCGCCGCTGGGTGCCGGCAGTGACAGTGGCGGCGTGCGTCGTTGCTGTGGCTGCCTACGTCACGTGGCGAGCGACGCGCCCGGATACGGCTCCCGCTCCGGCATCCACCGCGGCTGCGCCTGCGGATACGGCATCGCCGGCCGTGGCCGCCAGCACCCATCATCCGATTGCGCAAGCCTCGGTGCCTGCTTCCGCCTCCACCGCGCCGTTGCCTGCGCTGGACGACAGCGACGCAAACGTGGCTTCGGCGTTGCGGGCACTCGGAGGCGACCGGCTGAAGGACCTGTTGCTGCCGCAGCAGATCGTGAACCATATCGTGGCCACGGTGGACGCATTGCCGCGCCACGAACTGGGCAGCGCATCCATCCTGCCGCTGCGCACCCCGCAGGGCGCGTTCATGGCCGGAAAAACGCAAGGAATCCTTGCCGCCGACGCGCGCAACACCGGGCGCTATGCGCCTTACATGGCGGTCGTACGGCGCGCCGATTCACAGGCACTCGTTACGTGGTATGCGCACAGCTACCCGCTGTTCCAGCAGGCGTACCGGGAACTGGGCTATCCCAAGGCTTATTTCAACGACCGCCTGATCGCGGCCATAGACGACATGCTGGCCGCGCCTTCGCTGGCGCAGCCGCCTGCACTGCAGCTTGCGAACGGGCGCTACACCTACGTCGATCCCGCCCTGGAATCGCTGTCGGCAGGGCAGAAGCTGATGCTGCGGCTGGGCCCGGCCAACGAGGCCGAGCTCAAGGCGAAGCTGCGAGTGATCCGCAACCTGCTGACAGCGCGACAGCTATCCACCACCGCGCGGACGCAGTGACGAGCCTTAGCGTCAGCCGGTTTCGCAGAGCAACGCGCGTCGTGCCTCTTCGTCGGCACGGCGCGAGTGCGTTTCAGAGCACCACGACACCAAAGCAGGTATTGATACGGGTGAACGTTGCGGCGCCTGTAACGCTGGCGTCTTCTTCCCGACAAGCATCCCTGTAACCCTTCGTACTTCGCGTTCCACTGCGAAGCGGGTCAGTGGCATGTACATGTTTTTCCTCGGCGCCCCCTGTTTGGCCGTCGTCCGCACTTTACCTTTATTCACACTGTGTACACAATTGCCTGGAGCCGCCTTGCGCCATTAGTCATGGCGCGCCGCGCGTGGCGATCAGCGCACAATGAGCCTTCCTTTCGCCAAAAGCGGAGTTTAGCCATGCGCCCGACCATCCTTGCCTCTCTGCTTGCGTTCGCCCTTCCGGCTGCAGCATTGGCCATGCCAGGCGCGCCGCCTGGCCAGACCGCGCCTGCTTACGTCACCACCGCGATGAACGATCCAGCGCGGGGAAGTGACCGCGACGACGACGCGCGCCGCCAGATGGCCGCGGTCATGGCGTTTGCCGAGGTGAAGCCCGGTCAAAAAGTGCTGGAACTCGCCCCCGGTAGCGGTTATTGGACACGCGTGTTCAGTGCCATCGTGGGGCCGGCGGGGCGGGTCTATACCGTGTGGCCGGACGAGATGTGGAAGCACTCGGCCAAGAGCTACGCGAACTGGCAGAAGCTGGTCGCCACTGCGCATTACGGCAACGTGAGCCTGCTCAAACAACCTGCGGCCGAACTCAGTGCGCCAGCCAAGGTGGATCTGGTGTTCACCGTGCAGAACTACCATGACTACCACGACGCGTTCATGGGTCCGGTGGACATGGCGAAGTTCGACAAGCTGGTCTACGACGCGCTCAAGCCCAGTGGCGTGTTCGTGGTGATCGACCACGTTGCGCCGGCCGGCTCCGGCCTGGCCGATACCGATACCCTGCATCGCATCGATCCGGCCGTGGTGAAGAAGGAAGTCGAGTCGGCCGGCTTCGTATTCGATGGCGAGAGCGATGCCCTGCGCAATCCGGCCGATTCGCACACTGCGAAGGTGTTTGATCCGTCGATACGTGGCCATACCGACCAGTTCATCTACCGCTTCCGCAAGCCGGCGAAGTAGGTGGCCGTGGCGCGGACGTCAGGGTCAGGCCTTGTGTCCGCGCACGACCCACACCCACGGGAACATCAGGAACTGCGGCCACGAGCGCCGCGTGTCCAAGCCCGCCTCACGCAGCGCCTGCACATAGTGGGCGGTGTGGCGAAAGTCGAGCAGGGCGAGTTGGCCGCCGGGTTTGAGCACGCGGGCGATTTCGTGCACTGCCTGTTCGCGGTCGGTTTCGGTGGGCAGGTTGTGGATGGCAAGGCTTGAGACGATCACGTCGAAGCTGGCGTCGGCATAGGGCAGGTGGCGCATGTCGCCGGTGTCGATCTGCACGCGCTCGCGCAGACCGGCCAGTTCGGCATTGCGCGCGGTGGCTTCGACGGCATTGCCACTCTGGTCGCGCGTGCTCCACAGATCCAGCCCGGTGACCCGACCGCGTGGCAGGCGGCTGGCGGTCTCAAGCAGCAGCATGCCGCGTCCGCAACCCACGTCCAGCGCTTTTTCGTCGCCGCGCAGGCCGAGCGCATCGACCATCCGCCGCAGCAGGATGCGTTTGCCGTACAGGCTGCTCAAAGTCATCAGTACTGCTTCGGTGGCCATCACGGCGCCGGTGCCGATCATCGTCCCCGCCAGCGCAGACGGCAGCACGCGATTGCCGACGCAACCCAGCACGAGCAGCAAAGGGCCGCCAATGGCGAAGCCGAGCACCAGGGTAGGTGCGTCGATGCCGAACCGCGGTTTCCCCTGCATGGCTTGTGCTCCCGGCGAGATGGGCCATTGTTTGATGGACGCGAGGGTCGCGCCACTGACAGCTGTCACGCGGATCGCGTGATGTGCCCGACGCGCGCTCAACCCGGGTGCCGTGCTCCCAGCAATATCAGGACTTCCTGCGCGCTGCGGATGCGTTCGCTGGCGCCGGGGAGGTCGAGGGTGACGCGTAGCTTGTCCTGGCCGTCCAGCTTGTACACGCGTGGCAGGCTCTGGATCAGCTTGATGATCGCCATCGGATCGACCTCGGGCTTGTCGCGGAACACGATGCGGCCGCCGTTCGGGCCGAAATCGAGCTTGCGTATGCCCAATGGCGTCGCCATCAGCTTGAGGCTGGACAGCGCGAACAGGGTCTTGCTCGGTTCGGGCAGCAGGCCGAAGCGGTCGATCATCTCCACCTGCAGGTCGCGCAGCGCGTCCTCGTTGCGCGCGCTGGCGATGCGCTTGTACAGCGTCAGACGCGTGTGCACGTCGGGCAGGTAGTCGTCGGGGATCAGCGCAGGCAGGTGCAGCTCGACCTCGGTCTCGTGTTCGCTGGACAGGTCGAAGTCGGGCACCTTGCCGCTCTTCAGCGCGCGCACGGCGCGGTCGAGCAGCTCGGTGTAGAGGCCGAAGCCGATTTCCTGGATCTGGCCGGACTGCTCGTCGCCCAGCAGCTCGCCCGCGCCGCGGATCTCCAGGTCGTGCGTGGCGAGGGTGAAGCCGGCGCCGAGTTCTTCCAGCGAAGCCAGCGCCTCCAGCCGTTTCTCCGCGTCGGCGGTGATCGACTTGCGGTCGGGCACGATCAGGTAGGCGTAGGCGCGGTGGTGCGAACGGCCCACCCGGCCGCGCAGCTGGTGCAGCTGCGCGAGGCCGAAACGGTCGGCGCGGTCGATGATGATGGTGTTGGCGGTGGGGATGTCGATGCCGGTCTCGATGATGGTGGTGCACACCAGCACGTTGAAGCGCTGGCGGTGGAAGTCCGCCATCACGCGTTCCAGTTCGCGCTCGGCCATCTGGCCGTGGGCCACGCCGATGCGCGCGTCGGGGATCAGCTCCTCCAGCTCGCGCGCGGTGCGCTCGATGCTCTCCACTTCGTTGTGCAGGAAATACACCTGGCCGCCGCGCTGCAGCTCGCGCTGGAACGCCTCGCGGATGGTGGCGGGGTCCCACGCCGAGATGAAGGTGCGCACGGCCATGCGGTGTGCGGGCGGCGTGGTGATCAGCGAGAGGTCGCGCAGCCCGCTCATCGCCATGTTCAGCGTGCGCGGGATCGGCGTGGCGGTCATGGTGAGCAGGTCGACTTCCGCGCGCAGCTTCTTCAGCTGTTCCTTCTGGCGCACGCCGAAGCGCTGCTCTTCGTCCACCACGACGAGCCCGAGGTTCTTGAACTTGATGTCGGGCTGCAGCAGCTTGTGCGTGCCCACGATCACGTCGATCTGGCCGTCGGCGAGGCGCTTGAGTGCGTCGTTCACTTCCTTGGTGGATTTGAAGCGCGAGAGCACGTCCACCTTCACCGGCCAGTCGGCGAAACGGTCGGCGAAGTTGCGGTAGTGCTGCTGGGCGAGCAGGGTGGTGGGCACCAGCACCGCTACCTGCTTGCCCGCGGTGGCGGCGGCGAAGGCGGCGCGCAGCGCCACTTCGGTCTTGCCGAAGCCGACGTCGCCGCAGATCACGCGATCCATCGCGCGTGGCGCGGCGAGGTCGCCGAGCACGGCGGCGATCGCCTGTTCCTGATCGGGCGTTTCCTCGAACGGGAAGCTGGCGCCGAACTCCTCGACCAGCAGGCGGTCGATGGGCAGCGACACGCCGCCGCGCGCTTCGCGCTGCGCGTAGATGGCCAGCAGTTCCGCGGCCACGTCGCGCACCTTCTCGGCGGCTTTCTTGCGCGCGCGTTCCCACGCGTCGCCGCCCAACGAGTGCATAGGCGCCAGCTCCGGCGCGGTGCCGCTGTAGCGGCTGACCAGGCCGAGCTGCGCCACCGGCACGTAGAGCTTGTCGCCCTTGGCGTACTCGATGACCAGGAACTCGCCCTCCATGCCGCCCAGTTCCATCGACAGCAGGCCCTGGTAGCGGCCCACGCCGTGGTCCACGTGCACGATGGGCGAGCCGATGGAAAGCTCGGTGAGGTCGCGGATGATGGTGTCGGGATCGCGCGCCGCACCGCGCCGCCGGCGCCGCTCGCTGCGCACGCGCTCACCGAACAGTTCGCGCTCGGTGAGCACGGTGAGGATGGGTTGTTTGAGCGCGAAACCCTGTTCCAGCGGGGCGATGGTGATGGCGAACTTTTCTTCCGGACTACCTGGCTGCGGCGAGATGAAGCGCTGCCAGTTTTCAGTCTGCGCCGGCTTGAGTCCTGCGCCCGCCAAGGTTTCCAGCAACGCCTCGCGCCGGCCCGCCGAATCCGCAGCTACCAGTACTCGACCGCGATAGCTTTCGAGGAAATGCCGCAGCGAAGTGCCAGGCTCCTCGCCCTTCCGGCTCAACGGCAGCTCCGGCGCGGGTTGCGTGCCGGCATCCACCGCGTGTGCATGGCCGCTGTCCACCATCTCCACACGCAGGCGCTTGTTGAGCTGCTCGCGCAATTGCTCGGGCGAGAGGTAAAGCTCACCCGGTGGCAACACGGGGCGCTCAATGTCGTGGGCGCGCTGGTCGTAGCGCTCGCCGGTTTGCGTCCAGAACCCTTCGCTGGCTTCGCCCGAACCTTCGCCCAATACGATGAGGGCGTCGTCGGCGAGGTAGTCGAAAAGCGTGGCGGTACCCGTAAGCGGACCTTCCGCAACACCCCGCACATCCATGCGCGGACTCTTCATCGGGAAGAACAGCGGCAGGTAGTACTCGATGCCGCCTGGCGTCACGCCTTCCTTCATGTCCTGGTACAGCGGGCAACGGCGCACGTCGATGGGAAAGCGCTCGCGCAAGGCGCTGCGGAAATCCTTGGCGGCCTGCTCGGTGAGCGGGAACTCGCGTGCCGGCAACAGCTCCACCTTCTCTACCGGCTGTGCGGAGCGTTGGGTTTCCGGGTCGAAGCTGCGGATCGACTCCACCTCGTCGTCGAACAGCTCGACGCGATAAGGCTCGGCCGCTCCCATCGGAAAGATATCGATCAAGGCACCGCGCACGGCGAAATCGCCGGGTTCAGCTACCTGCGGCACGTTGCGATAACCGACAGCTTCCAGCCGGCGCTGTTCGGCGGCGAGATCGAACTTCTGTCCCTTCGCCACCGCCAGGCCGGAGCCGGTGATGTGCGAGCGTGGCGCGATGCGTTGCATCAGCGTGGCCACCGGCACCACCAGTACGCCGCGCTTCACGCCGGGCAGGCGGTACAGCGTGGCGATGCGCTGCGAGACGATCTCCGGGTGTGGGCTGAAGGCGTCGTAGGGCAGGGTTTCCCAGTCCGGGAAATGCAGCACCGGCAGGTCGCCGGCGAAGATGCGCAACTCGTCCTCGAGTGCCGAGGCGCGCTGGGTGTCGCGCGTCACCGCCACCAACAGGCCCTCGTGCGAACGTGCGGCTTCCGCCAGCAACAGGGCGCGCGACGAACCGTGCGGTGGCGTCCAGTAGCGGCGTTGCTTCGGTGAGGAGGGGAGCGGGGGATGCGGGATCGGAGCGGACATGGGCACGCAGGCGCTGGGGGCGTGGATGTGGAGCCGCGCCGGGAAAGCGTTCAAGTGTAGCGCGATGCGCAAGCTTAGCCTTTCTTCTTCTCCGCGCCAGGGAGAGGATCGAGGTGAGGGGGAGGGTGTTCGCGGGAATGTTGCCGACGGAACAGCTCCTGCTCTGCGGCAACGCAAGCAGGGTCCTCACCTCAGCGAGTTGCCAGACTCGTTCCTACCGGTAACTCCAGCGGACCTCGCGTCAGCGCTCGGATCAAGCCATGTGCAAGCCAGCGGCTCGCAAACGACATGGTTTTGCCCATCGGGGACAGGGAGCCAGGCGAATTACAGCGTCAATCTAATCTGCGCCGTGCCCGGTTCGTCCGGCATCAGCCTGCGGGTGAAGCCCAGCTCGCGGCACAGCTCAAGCATGGGACGATTCTCTAGCAGCACATAACCCCAGATTTCGGCGAGGCCACGGTGGCGGCAATCATCCACCAGCCGCTGCATCAGCAGCGCGCCGAGGCCGATGCGGCTCCAGTCCCGCTCCACGATCACCGAGAACTCGGCGCTGTCGGCAGCCTCGTCCACATAGATTCGGCCCACGCCGCGGATCTCGGCAGGGCGTACGGATTCGTCCACCAGCACCAGCGCGGTTTCTAGTGCCGGATCGGTATTGCACAGGCGTTGCGCCATCGGCAGGGGCAACTCGGACATGGCATGCAGGAAGCGGCGGCGGATGTCCTCCGGAGACAGGCGCGTAAAGCAACGCTGCAGCGCCGCCACGTCACCTGACTCGATCCCGCGCAGCCACAGTTCGCGACCGTCGCGGCTGCGCACGCGCTCGCCTTGCGCGGTATGCACGCTGAGCGTGGGGGCATGGCGCGCGTGGCTGCGCGAAGACAGGGAAGGATGCGAAGCCATCGAGCGCAAGCTGGCAGTACTCATTTCAATACTCTTGCGTATTGTGTGCAATGCAGCATGATATGGTTACAGCCTGGATGCAAGCTCTTGCGCCAATTTGGCGCAGTCGCACATATCCTTCGGTTCAGCCTGGGGGCTTGCCCGGAGGCCGTCGTGGCCGCTTCGGTCCGGGGGCGGAATGGCGGCCTTGTGCCATGTCGACGGCGTCGATCCAGCCTGCTCGCGAAGCGGGGAACGCGTCGGCGTAAGGCACATAGGGCTTGATGTCGAGAATCGGCGTGCCGTCCAGCAGGTCTACGCCGCGCACGCGCAACGCCCGCTCCTCGACGCCTATCAGTTCAACGGCCGACAAGCCGATCGCATTGGGCCGATGTGGCGAGCGTGTGGCCAGCACGCTGCGTTTGCCACCGCCGCGCGGCGGCCGCACCTGCGGTTTCCAACCCTCGCTGCGATGGAACACGAACAGCAGCCAGATCCGTTCGAACCCGGCGAGATCGGCAAACGCCTCAGCCGGCACGGTTTCGACGAACTCGATGCGTGCTTCCGCCTCGACCCCTGTCTCGGTGCCGGCCACCACTACCGATTGATGCGGGGCATCGATGCGCCGTGCGTAGGGCGAGCGCATGTGGGCGATGGGATGAGCGATGAAAGGCGCGGCGTGCGACGTCGGCATGGTCGGTCATGCGGGCCATGATCTGGGGCGGCCATTGTAGTGGTGTGCATTCGTCGCCGAAGTCTTCCCCGGGACCTTACTTCGCTTGTGTCTTGCGCGCGCGGTGTGCGTTCGAGGCCTTTGTTGCCGCTCCGCTGCCTGCCGGTCCCGAGCCCATCGTCACCGTTCCCGGTATGTATTGCTTGCCCCAGCGTACGAACGCGAGCAGCACGTCGCCCAGGGCCCTGCCTTTCGGGGTGAGCGTGTAGGCATAGCGCACCGGGCGCTCCTGGTAGGGCGTGCCGATGATGATGCCGGCGGCCTCCAGGCGTCTGAGGCGCTCCGCGAGGATGTTGGTCGGGATGTGTTCCGGGGAGTCCGCGATTTCGCCGTAGGTGCTCTTGCCGTGCAGCAGGTCGCGCACCACCAGCAACGACCATTTGTCGCCGACGATGTCGAGCGAATTGGCGACCGCGCAAGCGGAACGTGCGAAAGACTTGGCGGTGCTCATTGTGGCGGCTCTCCATGACAGCAAGATTTGTTGCTTGCATTATGAAAGCTAGTCGGGTACTTTTGCCACAAACTTGCAAAATGCAAGTTACTTGAGGAGACGCTCATGTCAGCCACAGTTCTTCCGCGCCCCGCCACGCAGGGGCCTCACGGAACTAGCAACATTCGTCAGGGAATCGTCCTGGTCTTGGCCGCATGGTTCGTGCTTGTCGTGTCGCTCGGTATATCCGGCGCCTTCGTCGGGCGTCCCGGGCAGCCACCGGTCGCCATAGCCATCGGGGTTGGTGCGCCTCTGTTGATGTTTTTTGCGTGGCTACGGTTCTCGCCGTCGTTCCGCGCATTCATTCTTTCGCTCGACCTGCGTCTGATCACGGCCATGCAGGCCTGGCGATGGGCCGGCCTGGGTTTTCTGTCGCTGTACGCACACAATGTGCTGCCGGCCATGTTTGCGTTGCCGGCGGGTCTTGGCGACATGGCAGTCGGCTTCGCCGCCCCATGGATGATCCTGGCTCTCGTGCGTCGCAGTGACTTTGCCGGCAGCCGGGCATTCGTCCGATGGAACCTGTTCGGCATGCTCGATCTTGCCGTGGCCATCGTCCTTGGAACCCTGAGTGCCACTTTGTCCAGTGGAGCCGCGGGCGAGATCACGACTGCGCCGATGGCAACGCTGCCACTGCTGGTGATCCCGGCGTTTCTGGTCCCGCTGTTTCTGATGTTGCACACCGCGGCCTTGATGCAAAGCCGGCTCATCGCCCGCGGTCCGCGCGTATAGGAAGCGCAGGACTGACTGCAGTCGTCAGCTGTTGCGGTGCGTCGGCCAGTCCTGCTTTCTATTGCTCCGTCGTGCTGTGCTGATGCACAGCAGACGGCGGGGCAGGCGTGCCAAGCCTCGCCGCGCTTGATCTGACAGTTCATCAGCTTGATCGCTGACTGCGCTGGCGGCAGGAACAGAGCCGCCATGAGCCCGGCAGCCGCTTCGTTGCCTTCGCGTAGCCGTGGTGACGCGAAGGTTCAGCGGATGCCGACGCCCACGCCCACACCGAAGCTGACATTCGGGTGCCCGCTGCGCATTTCGTCGGGTGTCCACACATGCGATTGCGCGATCTTCACCAGCGGGAACACGTAGTCCGCTTGCCCGACCTTGCCGACGCGGGTGCCGCCGAGTTGGCCGTCCACCGTGATGGGCGCGCCGCCCGGATAGTTCATCGGCTCGGCGTAGCCGGGCACGATGGCGATGAAGCGGCCGCTGGCGCCCGCGCCGAAGCGGGGACGCTGCGAGGAGTCGATCGGGTAGGCAAGCACCTCGATTTCACTGTGGTCCGGTAGGTTGCGCACACCCACCACGCGGCCTCCCCAGATCACCTGGCCTTGTGCGAACTGCTCCGGTGTCTGGGCCACCTGGGCCGGCGTGGCGGCAAGCGTGCCGGGAGCGATTTTGTAGATCGGCGGGGGGGCGCAGGCGGCCAGGCCGAGCAGCACGGAAGACAGGAGGAGGGTGCGGGTGACGGGACGCATGGCGGACTCCAGGATCGAAGATCGCAACAACGATGCAGTGAGCTTAGCGACGGCGTGGCGAAGGAGGTAGTTTCGCGGTTCTGGCCGGTGGCGCAGGCGCAGCCTCATCCACCAGCCAGTCCAGCTTCCATTCGGCGGGGTGTCCCTGGGCAAGCAGGCGGGCCATCGCGCGCAGCGGTTCACGCAGGGTTTCGTCCAACTGCCAAGGGGCATTGATGATGGCCATGCCCGAGCCGTTGAGGCGCAGCGGCGAGTCGCCGCCGTGCACCAGCAGCTCCGCGCGCAGCACGCGCTTGGCGCCGCAGTGCGTGAGCCATCGCAGGAACGGTTGCACCTGGCTGCGTCGCTTGATCGGGTACCAGATGGCGTAGATTCCGCCGGGCCAGCGTTGCAGCGCCTCCTTCAAGGTCTGCTCGATCAGCCGGTACTCGGCTTCCTGCGCCTCGTAGGGCGGATCGATCAAGACCAGGCCGCGTTTTTCCTTCGGTGGTAGGAGCGCTTTCAGCGCCTCGTAGCCGTTGCGTTCATGCACGTGCACACGCGGATCGCGGTGGAACAGCTCGCGCAAGCGTGCGGCTTCCTCGGGGTGCAGTTCGCACAGTTGCGCGCCGTCGATGTCGCGCATGGCTTGTGCGGCCTGCAGAGGCGAGCCGGGGTAGAGTTTCACGCCGTGTTCGTTCCCGGGCAACGCGAGGATGGAATCCAGCCATCGGCGCAGCAGTGGCGGCAGCGGCTCGTGGCTGGCGCCGGCGAGATCAGGAAACAGCAGGCGGTTGATGCCGTCCTTGTATTCGCCGGTCTTGTCGGCTTCGACGCTGTCCAGCGCATAGCAGCCGCTGCCGGCGTGGGTATCGATCACGCAGAACGGTGCAGGCTTGTGCTTGAGCGCCTCGATCAGCGCCAGCAGCAAGACGTGCTTCAGGACGTCGGCGAAATTGCCCGCGTGGTAGGCGTGGCGATAGTTCATAGGGGCGTTCGTGGGCAGGGTGCGCCAGTATAGGCCGCATAGAGCCTCCTCCAGAGTTGAGTGCTTTCGGCATGCATGGCTATGCTCGCTGCATGCGCCAACCCTTCCTCTGCCGTCTGCGTCGCTGCCGCGTGTTGTTCGCGCTGGCCTTGTGCGCATGGTTGGGCGTGGCCTTCACGGCGTTTGCAAAGGCCGATTGCTGTGCAGGCATGGATGGGACGAAGGTGATGACGCAACACCATGGCGCGCCTGCGCCGGTGCACGCGGATGGCGTGCATGCCGATTGCGCCTGTGCGCACGTGACGGCGACGCTGCCGGTTTTTGTCGTGCCGGTCGGCCTTGCGCGTTTCGCAGCAGTGACTTGGCAGGCATGGCCTGCCGAGGCTCCCGATCTGGCCCACGCGCCACCCTTGCGGCCACCGTTGGCCTGACCCCCTCCGTTCGCGCCGACTTGTTCGGTTGATTGCCTGCGCCTGCAGGCTCGTGGCCGCGTGCGTGGCCATGCATCGGGAGTGAAGAATGAATACGCTGGATTCGCGCGACCCGCGATTGTCGCGCCGACGTTTCGTGCAGGGTTTGATGCTGGGCGGTGTGGCCGCCGGTCTGGGGATGCGCGCCGGGCCGTCCGCCGCGCAGGCGGCGCGTGTCGGGCCGTGCGAGCTGCGCGGGACGCAGTTCGACTTGTCCATCGACGAGCTGCCGGTGGATTTCACGGGATGCAAGCGTGTCGCCACCGTGGTGAATGGGCAGTTGCCCGCGCCGTTGTTGCGCTGGCGCCAGGGCGACACGGTGACATTGCGCGTGACCAACCGGCTGCGCGTGCCCAGTTCCATCCATTGGCACGGCATCTTGCTGCCCTCCGGCATGGACGGCGTGCCAGGCATCAGTTTCGCCGGTATCGCGCCGGGCGAGACATTCACGTATCGCTTCCCGGTGCGGCAAAGCGGCACGTATTGGTATCACGGCCATTCCGGCTTTCAGGAGCAGACCGGTCTGTACGGTCCCATCGTGATCGAGCCCGCGGGTGGCGAGCGCTTCCCCGCAGACCGCGATTACGTGGTGATGCTCAGCGACTGGACGGACGAGGATCCGCTGGCGATCTACGCGCACCTCAAGAAGCAGGGCGATTACTACAACCACGCCGAGCCCACGGTATCGGATTTCCTGCGAGATGCGCGCGTGCAGGGTTTGTACAAGGCGCTCGTCGAACGGCGCATGTGGCAGCAGATGCGCATGAGTCCCAACGACCTCGCCGACGTAGGCGGCGCTACCTATACCTACCTGATGAATGGCCATGCGCCGGCGGCCAACTGGGAGGGCTTGTTCAAGCGCGGCGAAAAAGTGCGGCTGCGCTTCATCAACGGCTCGGCGATGACGATCTTCGACGTGCGCATCCCCGGCCTGAAGATGACCGTGGTGGCCGCCGACGGGCAGGACGTGGAGCCGGTGAGCGTGGATGAGTTCCGTATCGCCGTGGCCGAGACGTACGACGTGATTGTGGAACCTTCGGACGACCGCGCCTGGACCGTATTCGCGCAATCCATCGATCGCAGCGGCTACTCCCGCGGCACGCTGACGCCGCGCGAAGGCATGGGGGCGCCGGTTCCGGCGATGGATGCGCGCGCGCCGTTGGCGATGATGGACATGATGGGGGCCGTGGATGGCGGCACCATGGCGAAGCACGCCCGCACGGAATACCGCAATCCCGGCGTGGACATGCGCGTGGACATGCCGCGCACCAATCTCGACGACCCGGGCGCCGGCCTGCGCGGCAACGGTCGCCGCGTGCTCACCTACGACGACCTGCATACCGTCGGCGGTTCGCTGGACGCGCGCGAGCCCGGCCGTGAGATCGAGCTGCATCTCACCGGCAACATGCAGCGCTACATGTGGTCGTTCGACGGCGTGAAGTTCTCCGATGCGAAGCCCGTGCATTTCCGTGCGGGCGAGCGGCTGCGGCTGGTGCTGGTCAACGACACCATGATGGACCACCCCGTGCACCTGCACGGCATGTGGAGCGAGCTGGAAAGCCCTGACGGCGGCTTCCAGGTGCGCAAGCACACCCTCAATGTGCAGCCTGCCCAGCGCATCGCCCATGGCGTCACCGCCGACGCGCTGGGTCGCTGGGCCTACCACTGCCACATGCTCTACCACATGGAGGCAGGGATGATGCGCGAGGTGGTGGTGTCATGAGCGCATTCATCCGCAACACCTTGGCTTGCATTGCGCTCTCGTTGTCGCCGGTGGCGTGGGCGCAACAGACCGCTCCCGCGCCGGCAAGCAGCACGAGCATGGATATGGACATGGGGGGCATGGACATGCCGGGCATGCCGCAGGGCTCTCCCAAATCAGCGAAGCCAGCGCCGCAGGCGAAGCAGCTCGAGCCTGCATCGGCAGGCAGCACCGCTGCGGACATGGGAGATATGGACATGCCCTCGATGCCAGGCATGGATCACTCCAGCCATGCCGGGAGCACGGTGGCGGCGAAGGATCACGGTCAACCGCATGACATGGGCGCCATGCCCGACATGCGCATGCAAGGTGGCGTGGCGCCACGGGCTGCGCGCAGCGCCGACTACTCGGACGGCAACGGCTATGCCGTCATGCCCGGCATGGACATGCTCGACGCCGGGCCGTTGGGCATGCTGCGTTTCGACCAGCTCGAAGCCTTCGACGGCCTGCATGGCAGCGGCCAGTCGTGGGAGATGGAGGGCTGGTATGGCACCGACATCGACAAGCTGTGGCTACGCAGCGAGGGCCAGCACGAAGACGGTCGGTTCGACGACAGCGATGTCGAGGCGTTGTGGAGCCATGCCGTCGCGACGTACTGGAACACCCAGCTCGGCGTGCGCAACGACTTCGGCGACGGTCCCGCGCGCCAGTGGCTGGCGCTCGGCGTGCAGGGGCTGGCGCCGTACTGGTTCGAGCTGGCAGCCACCGCCTATGCGAGTTCGGGTGGCCGCACGGCGGCGCGCCTGCGGGCCGATTACGAGCTCCTCATCACCCAGCGCCTGGTCCTGCAACCGGAGCTGGAAGCGAATTTCCAAGGCAAGGACGACCCGCAGCGGCGCCTCGGCAGCGGTCTGTCCGACGCCAGCTTCGGCTTGCGCCTGCGCTACGAGATACGGCGGCAGTTCGCCCCTTACCTGGGCGTGGTGTGGACGCGGCGCTTCGGCGGCACGGCGGCATTCGCACGCGATGAGGGCCGCCCGGTCTTCGACCGCCAGCTCGTCGCTGGCCTGCGCATCTGGTTCTGAGGATCACGTCATGAAGAAAGGCGTCGAACGCACGCTTGTTGTCGCTGCCACGCTCGCGGTGCTTGTCGCCGGTGCGGGTGCCTATGCCTGGTCGGGGCTGTACGACATCGGTGCCGATACGCCGCACTGGAAGCCGACCTATGCCTTGCTCGAAACCCTGCGCGACCGTTCCGTCCATGCCCGTACCGCAAATCTCGCCATGCCCGATCTTGACGACCCACAACGGATTCTCAAGGGCGCTGGCCAGTACGCGGCCATGTGCACCGGCTGCCATCTCGCGCCGGGCATGCGCGATTCCGAAATCCGCCCCGGTCTGTATCCGCAGCCGCCGGACCTCACACGGCAGCGGGTCGATCCCAGGGCCGCGTTCTGGGTCATCAAGCACGGCATCAAGATGAGCGCTATGCCTGCCTGGGGCAGCAGCCACGACGACGCCACCGTTTGGAGCATGGTGGCCTTCCTGCGCAAGCTGCCGGGCATGACGCCGGAGCAGTACAAGGCCATCGTGGCCAAGGCGCCGCCGGACGACGACATGGATGCCGGCGACGCCCGCCCCGCCATCGGCCATCCGGGCATGGGCGACATGTCCGGAATGGACGGTGCTTCTTCTGCTCAGTAGGCCACGGTGATGCGGCGTCGCGTCGCGTCGCCTTTCTCGACACGGTCGAGCAGGGCGGCCGCATAGTCGGCCACGCTGATGCGGCTGACGCCGCTGGCGTCGGCCAGCAACTGGTCGCCACCGATGCGGTAGTGACCGGTACGCTCGCCGTCCTCGATCAGCGCAGCAGGGCTGATGTAGGTCCAGGCCAGGGGCGACGCGCTGGCGCGGAAGGTTTCCAGCGCACGGCCCTGGGCTTCGGCCTCGAGCTTCCATGCTGCCGGGAAGTTCGGGTCGTCGAGCACGCGCACGCCCGGCGCGGTTTCCAGGCTGCCGGCGCCGCCTACCCAGACGAGGCGCGGCACGCCGGCCGCGGACAGCTGGTCGAGCAGGATGCGCGCGTTGCCGGGCAAGCTGTCCGGGTTGCCGTCGCGGCGGGCGGACAGGCTGGCCACCACCGCGTCGCTGCCGCGCACGGCAGCCAGCCAGGTCTGCGGGTCCGCCACGTCGCCGGTGACAACGTGGAGCTTGTCGTGGCGCGTGTCGAGGCGGCCCGGGTCGCGCACGATGGCAGTCACGTCGTGGCCGCGCGCCAGCGCTTCGGCGAGGATGGCGTGGCCGATGTGGCCGGTGGCGCCGAACAGTGCGATGTGCATGGAAGGTTTCCAGTGGAGGGGAGACGAAGCGCAGCATGCACCCTCCCATTTGCTGGATAAACCGTCGCAGAAGTAATTCACTGTAAAGTTAAAGTTGACAATGGAGAACAGCCATGGGCGAGGTCAATCTCAATCGTTGGGCGGTATTCGTGGCGCTGGTGCGCGCCGGCTCGTTCACCGCGGCGGCGGAACAGCTGGGCCTGACCAAGGCGATGGTGAGCCAGCACCTGGTGCGGCTGGAGCGCGAACTAGGCGTAACGCTGCTGGTGCGCAGCACGCGGCGGATGACGCTGACCGAGGCTGGCATGGACTTCCATGCCGATTGCGTGCGCATTCTGGGCGAAGCCGAGGCTGCGATCGCTCGCATGGGCGAAAACCGCGAAGTCCCGCGCGGCACGCTGCGCCTCACGGCGCCGGTGAACTATGGCGCCATGGTGGTGGCGCCCGCGCTGGCCAGCTTCCTGCGGGCCTGTCCGGAGGTGAGTACCGAGCTGGTGCTGGACGATGGCATCAGCGACCTGATCGGCGGCCGCTTCGACCTAGCAATCCGCGGCGGCCCGCTGCGCGATTCCGGCTTGCATGCGGTGCGTCTGGCCGGCTTCCGCCAGCTGCTGGTGGCGGCGCCGGCCTATCTCGATGCGCGCGGGCGGCCGCGCCGGCCGCAAGACCTCGCGGACCACGATGCGATCCTGCTCTCGGTGCTCAGCTCGCCCGCGAACTGGACCTTCACCGCGCGCAACGGTAGCCACACCCGTGTACGCCTGACCCGCCGCGCCGTGGCCGACAGCGCCGCGGCGGTGCACGCGATGGCGCTGGCCGGCGCCGGCGTGGCAGTGCTGCCCGACTTCATGGTGCAGGCCGAGCTCGCGACAGGCCGCCTCGAACACCTGCTGCGTACCCAGCGCTTGCCTGAAGGAAGCTTCCACGCGGTCTACGCCGGGCTTCATGCGCCAGCGAAGGTGCGGGCTTTCATCGACCACCTGCGGACGCGTCTTGCGGGCGGTGCGGAATGAAAGGCCTCCGACGAGGGTGATCCCGCAGCCGGGGCAGTTGTTACTCGACGATGTTGTGGCTCTCCGCGACGGCCAGCAGCTCCGGCTGCTCCGGTTCACCGCGTTTGCGGTGCAGCAGCGGGTGGGCGAACACGGCGGCAAGGATCACTGCCACGCCGGCGTAGAACCAGCCGTCCAGCTGGCGCTGCTCGTCGAGCAGCAGCACCGCCAGCACGATGGCGTAGACCGGTTCCAGGTTGGTCACCATCTGCACGCCGAAGGCGCTCAGGTGGCGCAACGCCACCAGCGCCAGCGCGAACGGCAGCAGGGTGCAGCCGAAGGACAGCGCGAGCAGCAGCAGCGCGTCGTGCATATCCGGCAGCACGAAGGCAGGGCCGGCGTGTGGGAGCAGGGGAGCCAGCAGGCCGAGGAAGACGGTGCCGGCGCCCAGCTCGATGCAGGTGATGGTGAGGGGGTCGCCGTGTTCCACCATGCGCTTGTTGAACGCGCTGAACAGCGCCACCAGCAATGCGCATACCACGCCCACCGCGATGCCCATGCGCATGCCCGCGGGCACCCCGCCCACCACCATCACCACGCCGGGCACCACCGCAACGCCGATCAGCATTTCGCGCGGGTCGAACTTGCGCCTGGCGATCCAGGGTTCCACGAAGGCGAGGAACACCGGCCCCAGGGCCATGCAGGTGGCACCCACGGAAGCATTGGCGAGCTTGATCGCGGCGTAGAAGGTCAGCCAGTGCAGCGACACCAGCACGCCGATGCCGGCGTAGGCCCAGCGCAAGCGCGCAGGCATCGCGCGCAGGCCACGCCACACCCGCGGCATCAGCAGCAGGGCAGCCGTCACCAGCAGCACGCGCCACCACACCAATGGCAGCGCCGGCAGGCTGATCAGCTTGCCGAGGATCGCGGTGAAGCCCCACAGCAGGACGCAAAAGTGGATCTGCAGACGGGCCTTGCTGACGGCTTGCATGGAATACGCGCTATCCAGAAGAAGCGCGCATTGTAAATCAGCGCTGTGCCTTGGCCGCTGGCGCTCGCAACTGCTGCAGCACCGCGGTGCAGGTATGGGTGTTGCCGGTGTCGTGACTGGGGGCGACCAACGCCAGCAACGCGGCGGCCGGGGCGGCGACTACGCCCAACGCCAATGCGCCGGCGCCGCGCGCCAGCAGCGGGCCGGCGTGCACGCCCACGTCGGGCTGCTTCAGCGTACCGTGCACGTACAGCGGCGAGCGCAGCGTGAACAATCGGAAGCCCTTGGTGTGCGGCACGACATCCAGGTCGAGCTTCTCGTTGGCGAAGTTCACCGTGCCTTTCACATCGATCAGCGCGTCCTGCGTGTCGACCACGAACAGACGTGTGCTGAACAGGCCATCCTCTGCCACGAAGTCACTGGCGGCACAGTCGATCTTCACCGTCTTGTCGCCGAAAAGCTTGCCGAGCACGATGTTGCCCACGTTGAGGCCGGCCATTTCCAGCAGGTTGCGGCTGATCGCGCCGTTGTCCATCAGCAGCTTCAGCTCGCCGCTGGCGGTGCCGAGCAGGGTGGCGACGGAGTTGCCGCGCGCATCGAGCTCGGCATCGCCGTTGATCTCGCCCAGGCTGGTGTGCATGGAGGCGAAACCTTGCGACAACTGCTCGATGCGCAAGCCGCGCACGCCCAGCTTCAACCTGCCGCGCATCGGCGCGGTACTGCCGTCGAGACGCACCATGCCGTTCACCTGTCCGCCGGCCACGCCGAAGTGCAGCGGGTCCAGGGTCAGCGTGCCGCCGTCCATCACGAGATGCGTCGACAGCGACTGGATCGGCAGCGACGGGCCGTGTTCGATGCGCGCGGCGGCAAAGGTGACGTCGGCATCCATCGCCTTCCAGCGGTCGGTGCGGAAGGACTGAGTGGGCAAAACGCGATCGGAAGCGGCAGGGGGCGGCGTCGTGGTGCTGGAGCCGCCTCCGCCGACCAGCGGCGCAAGGTCGGCGAAGCGCAATTGCGCGGCTTGCAGCTTGCCGCTGAGCTTGGGGCGCACGCCGCCGGTGACGTAGTCGACGTCGCCGGCGATGTCGCTGGCGCCCACGTGCGCGCGGAAGTCGTGGTAACCGAAGCGGTTGCCGCTACGCGCCAGCGTGGCGGTGAGCCGGCCACGGGTGGCGTACGGCGGCGTGTCGGGCAGGGTCACGCCGAGGATGGGGTAGAGCTTGGCCATGCTGGAGCCGGCGAGCCACAGGCGCAGGTCCAGCGCGCCGAGATGCAGGGGGTCGATCAGTGTGCCGACCAAGGCGATGTGCGTGTCGCCGATGCGCAGTTTCGCCTGCAGGGGAAACGGCTGGCCGGATTGCTGCAGGGCCAGCACTGCGCCGGTTTTCCCGCTGCCCTCCAGCGGCGCGCCCTGGTAGCTGCCTTGAGCGCTCCAGGCGAACTGGTAACTGGACTTCCGCGCGGCCGCATCGCCGGGTTTGTCCTGGTCATTGTCCTTGTCCATGGTCTTGCCGGCACCGCGGCCGGCGCTGTTCACCGCCTGCGTACGCGCATCCGCCGTTGCCTGCGCCACGATCTGGTCATAGGGAACCGCCTGCTGCAGCGGCTGGATGTACGCGGTGATCTGCACATGGCCGGCGGCATCGTCGAATACGACCTGGCCGGCACCGAAGCCGATGGCACCGAGATCCACCGTCCACGCGGAAGGTGTCTGGCTTTGCGGCAGGTTGAACGTCCAGTTGGCGCGACCCTGGGCATCGCGTTCCAGGTCCACGCTTGGGTTCACCAGTTGCAGGCTGGGAATGCGCACGTGGTGCCACAACAGGTCCAGCGGCGACAGACTGAAGCGCACGGCGTCCAGGTGCGCGAACTGCGGCTGCTTCGTCCATGCCGGGTTGGCGACCGAGATGTCGTGCGCCACGATGTGTGGCCACGGCAACCATGCATGCCAGCCCTGCGACTGCGGGTCGCGCTTCCACTCCATGCCAAGGTCGCCGTTTATCGCGAACGGGCGGCCAATCGCCGTGCTGGCCTTTGCGTCGATGGTCGGCTTCAGCCTGTTCCAGTCGAACAGGGAGAGCGTTATCACCAGTGCCGAAACCAGCACGATGAGCAAGGTCACCGGCAAGCCGATGACCCATGCCAGCAGTTTGTACCTGCGTCTCATGATCGTCTCCCTGCGGCTGCAAGGCGGCACGCCGTGGCGATGGGGTGTGCCAAGGCTTAACCGATGAGGCGGCAAGGTTTTGTAGTGGACGCCTGGTTCAACTCATTCTGCGTTCAGATGGGGGTCAATCCCCGTCGTTGTCCGCATGGGCTTTCCAGTAGCCCGTGGCCTTGATCCAGTCCTTCGGTATGCCGCGTTGCTCCAGCGACTGGCGCATCGTGCGGGCGCGGTCCGATTCGGTGGCGATCCACCAGAAGCGATCGCCTTCGATGGCGGGCAATTCGTGCAACGCCTGCTCCAGCGATCCGCCCTCCGCGGCGTCGCGTCCGAACCACTGGATCTCGACACGTGCCTGCGAGAAGAGTGTCTGCCTGTCAGCGATTTCCGGTACTTCGATCAAGGCCGTGGCGTGCATGCCT
Organism: Rhodanobacter sp. 7MK24; assembly: GCF_014842995.1. Taxonomy (GTDB): domain Bacteria; phylum Pseudomonadota; class Gammaproteobacteria; order Xanthomonadales; family Rhodanobacteraceae; genus Rhodanobacter_A. The sequence continues at coordinate 8,358 of NZ_JACYXL010000012.1, read as the reverse complement.
GGGGGCATTTCTTCCAGCCAGCGACTGATCGCGGGCAGGGCGGTTTCGTCGCCGACCAGTACGTAATGGTCGAAATCGTTGGCGATCACGTGCGAGCCGCGCGGACCACCGGCTGCGATGCACTGCCCAGGCGCCGCCTGCTCGGCCCAGCGCGCAGCGGGGCCGTCGCCGTGCAGCACGAAGTCGATCACCAGCTCGCCGCGTGCGGCGTCGTGATGGCGTGGCGTGTAGTCGCGCATAGGCGAGGGCTCGCGACCCGAGGGGAATTCCGGGCCCTGGGTGCCCAGCGAGGGCGGCACGAGTTCACCGTGGCGGTTTGGGAAGAACAGCTTCACATGGTCGTCGGGCGCGGCGCTGTGGAAGCCACGCAGTTCGGCGCCGCCGAACGTCACGCGCTGCATGTGCGGCGTAATGCGCTCGACGCGCGCTACGGCCAGCGTGCGCAGCACGACGTCATGGCGCAGGCGCTGGTGGGCATGCCGTACGAAGGGTAGCTGCATCAGTCGTTCGTCCCGCCGGTGGCGATTTCATGGGCGGCACGTTCGAGGATCGCGGCGACGCGCTCGGCTTCCGCCTTGTCCCAGCTGATGCGCATCAGCATCGCGTGCTTGAGCGCGTGCATCGCCTTGCGCACGCGCATCGGGGCGGCCATCTTCGCCGCCAGCTTGGCGCTGTGTTCGGTGCGTGCATTGGCTGCGTCCACCGCGGCACGGTTCTCGTCGAGGAAGGCACGACCTTCGTCAGTGATCGCGTACAGCTTGCGATTGCCCGCTTCGTTCTCCACCGACGCATAGCCCATGTCCTCGAGCATCGCGAGGGTGGGATAGATCGCACCGGGGCTGGGCGTGTACTGGCCGTGGAACATCTCCTCGATCATGCGGATCAGCTCGTAGCCGTGGCGCGGCTGCTGCTCGATCAGCGCAAGCAGCAGCAGCTTGAGGTCGCCATGGCCGAACATGCGGCCGCCGCCGCCTCGGCGGCCGCCGCGCAGGCCGTCCCAGCCGCCGAAGGCGTCGCCGCCGCGGCTGTCGTCGAAGGGACCATGGCGGCCGGCATGGAAGCCGCGGCCGTCACCTTCCATGTCGAAGGGGGTGAAGCCGTGGGAGTGGTGGTGATGGCGGATGTGTTGAAAGAAGTGGTGCATGCGCATGATGTGTTCCGATATATCGAATTGGTGAGTTCAAGATATATCGTAGATATGTCTTTTGCAAGGCCGTGGCCGGGACCGGATTTGGGGTATGGCGAGGACAGAGCGCTTTCGTGCGGGTGCCGCAGCCCCAGCTACTTCGCTTTTGCGTGCCCATGCGCGCGCAGGAGCGCGTGCGAACGGCAAAGGCGCTCCAGAGGGCGCAGAACTGTCTGCTCGTCATTCCGGCGCAGGCCGGAATCCAGGAGCGACCATGCTTGTTCGAGCATCGCGGTCACTGGATGACCAGCTTCGCTGTTGTGAAGCTCCTCCAGCCTGCGCCGGAATGACGAGCCAGAAGCAGGGCGGCCGCTGCAAGATGCATCCCTCGGTAACCAGGTACGGCGCGGTGCCGCCGTGCTGTCTATCGCGTAGGAGGGAGTGGTTCCAATGTCCCGGACATGCGCTGTTCGTAGTTCCGGCGGATTGAATCAGTCCGTTTCTCTGGGTTATCTCGCTTGACTCCGGACATTCCCGGATCGAGTCCGGGACAGGCGCTGCCCTTCGCCCTTCGGGCCAGCTTCGTTGTTCGCCACCGCTCCTGCGACAGCGTGGCCCAGCAAAGAGAGGCGACTCGGGCGCCGGCGGGCGTCCGAAATCGCTCTGTTACTTGCGAAACGCGCCTATAAGGCGTCTTGCCGCCGTGAAGCCCCGGGGTCACAAACCCTGCCGGCTTCAGAGCACGAAAAACCCTCAGCCCACCCGCCGAATACGCCAAACCCACGCTGGCGGCAAATTGAGCCACGCCCCTCCGACGCGCTCGGCCTGCAATCCAAGCCGCTGCCGCAACGCCCGCGGCACCGGACAGCGCAGCCCATAGGTGAACTGGTAAAGCGCCCCTCCGGACTGCAATTGGCGCTCGAACACGCCTTCGACGATGGCCGCGACCTTGTCGGAAGGAATGGACAGCAGGGGCAGGCCGCTGATAACGGCGCTCGCGCGCTCGTCCCCGAACAAGGACGAAGAGCGGCCAAGTTGTGCGGCATCCATGCGCAGCACGCGCGCGTGCGGGTAGCGTTGCTCCAGTGTGGAAGCCAGCACGGGATCGGTTTCCACCAGCACCAGCCGATGGCCGGGCAAGCCACGTTCCAGCAGCGCCCGCGTGAAAACGCCGGTGCCGGGACCGAGTTCGATCACCGGGCCGTGCGCGTGGTCGACATGCGCCGTCATCAGTCGCGCCAAGGCGGGGCCGGAGGGCGCCAATGCGCCTACGCTGCGCGGATCGCGCATCCAGGCCCGCAGAAAATGCATGGTGTCGTTCAATGACATGGGCGATGGGATGATCGGTTGCCTGGGTTCACCATAACCGGAATGGGCCGCATGGGTGTTCGGATACGGTTATGGCATCACCGGCTTGCCGCCATCCCGCACCGGAACGTCGATGTTGCACAGTTCGAGCTTGCCCGCAGGCAAGGTGTAGAAGCTGTCGCGGCGGTTGCGCTTGGCTTCGATCAGCGCGGTGAAAGTGGTGCTGTCGGTGCGCAGCACCTGGATGTTCGCGCGCTGCGCGGGCGGCAGATCCGAAGCCAGCCGCACCGAGAGGATGGGCAGGCGCTGCTTGGCGTCGGTATAGAAGCCCATAGGGGCGGGGCCGCGCGGCAACGCGGAGAGCAGTGGCATGCCTTCCAGCACGCGGCCGGCGATGGCGAGATTGCGGTCCAGTGTGCGCGGCGACTGACCGATGATCGCGTACAGCGAGCTGCCGTTGCCACTGTCGGGCGAGATGTCGCGTGCCACGCCCACCGCACCATAGCAATGCGTGAGCCACATCCGGCTGGTAGCCGGATCCCGCGCGGCGGCGAAGCCTTCGCTGAAGCCCACTTCCGGAGCGTATACGTCGCCGTCGGGCAGTTTTGTCCACGGCAGTTTGGCGTCGATGGCGCGAGTGTATTCCGGCGGCAGGGTTTTCTTCGCCTTGCCCAGCGATTTCAGCTTGGCCGGATCGGGATGGTCGTCGTCGCTGGCGGGGTCATCCCACTGCGCCACGAAATTGTCCTGCACGCGGTTGACCGAGGTGCCGTCGAAGTAGTGCTCGCGCACCAAGGTGCGGATGTTGGCCGCATGCAGTGGCGTGAAATCGGGTGCCAGCTCGATCACCACGCGGCCCGTGGGCAACTGCATGTACAGCAGGTTGTCCGGATCGGGCGTGCGCCATTCGGAAGGCTTGGACGCATCCAGCAGTTCCTTCGCGCTGGGCGTGGGCTTGTCCTGCGCGGCGAAGGTCGGTGCCGTGGCGAGGGCGAGCGTGGTCGCGATGGCGGCGGCAAGGTGGCGGCGCATGGTGGTCTCCCCGGTTGGCTGGCGAAACGGCAAGTTAGCAGGTGCCGGTTCGCATGTGCGCTATGCGCGGAAGCGCACGAAGGTGCGCTCGCTCAGATGAGTCAGGCTGAAATTGCGGCGTTCAATTCCCGGCAGGTGCGGGTTTGCCGGCACGCCGGCCCTTCCAGGCATAGCCGATCCCCAGCAGCACGAACCAGACCGGGCTGGCCAGCAGCGCCGCACGGGTGTCCGACTGCAGGCAGAGCAGTACCAGCACGAAGGCGAAGAACGCCAGGCACACCCAGCACATGAAGACGCCGCCGGGCATCTTGTAGGCCGAGCTCGCGTGCTGCTGCGGACGTTTGCGCCGGTAGGCGATGTACGCGCACAGGATCAGTGACCACACGAACATGAAGAGCACGGCGGATAGCGTGGTGACGAGGGTGAACGCGGTGACCAGGTTGGGCACGAGGTAGATCAGCGCCGCACCCAGAAGCAGGCAGAAGCAGGAGAACAGCAGGCCCAGTGAGGGCACCGCTGCCTTCGACAGGTGTGCGAACGCCTTCGGTGCATGGCTTTCGTCGGCCAGGCCGTACAGCATGCGGCTGGTGGAGAACATGCCGCTATTGGCGGAAGAGGTGGCCGAGGTCAGCACCACGAAGTTGATCAGGCTCGCCGCCGCCGGTATGCCGGCCAGCACGAACAGCTCCACGAACGGGCTTTTGTCGGCCTCGACCAGCCGCCATGGCGTCACCGCCATGATCGCCGCCAGCGCCAGCACGTAGAAGATGATGATGCGTATCGGGATCGAGTTGATCGCCTTCGGCAGGTTGCGCCGCGGATCCGCGGTCTCGGCGGCGGTGGTGCCGACCAGCTCGATGCCGACGAAGGCGAACACCGCGATCTGGAAACCGGCGAAGAAACCCGATAGTCCGTGCGGGAAGAGGCCGCCGTCGTTCCACAGGTTGGCCAGCGAAGCCTTGCTCCCCGCCGGCGAGCGGAAACCCCATGTCACCAGCGCGAAGCCGACCACCACCAGCGCGACGATGGCGACGATCTTGATCAGCGCGAACCAGAACTCCAGCTCGCCGAACATTTTCACCGTCGTCAGGTTCAGGGCGAGCAGCAGCAGCACGCAAAGCAACGCCGGTATCCACGACGCGAGATGCGGCAGCCAGAACTGCGTGTAGGACGCGATCGCGATCACCTCGGCGATCGCGGTGACGATCCAGCAGAACCAGTACGTCCATCCGCAGAAGAAACCGGCCCATGGCCCGAGCAGGTCGGTGGAGAAGTCGATGAACGACTTGTACTCCAGGTTCGACAGCAGCAGCTCGCCCATCGCGCGCATCACGAAGAACAGCATCACGCCGATGATCAGGTACACCAGCAGGATCGACGGCCCGGCCAGGCTGATCGTCTTGCCCGAGCCCATGAACAGGCCGGTGCCGATGGCTCCGCCGAGGGCGATCAATTGCAGGTGGCGATTGGAGAGGCTGCGCCTCAGGTGGTCCGGCTGTTGCGTGGATGCGGACATGTGGGCGCCATGGTCGTGAGTGAGCCGCAACCATAGAAGGAACCCCTGGTCCATGGGAATAGAGCCAACGTATCTGCCGTTCCGAATACCCAAAATCCATCTGCGTTGCGCCCAAGGCTGCCGGTGGCTGGGCCGGCATGGATGGGGCCAGATATCCGGCGCTGACATTCGTTCCGAAATCGCGGGCAGATCGAAGGCATTCAGGCCGAAAATGTCCTCGATCGTCGTACCAAGTGCATGCGCCAACCCGAGCGCCCCGGGTGCCCGGGGCTATGGCCGCTGGGTTGGCTTGTGTACTTAGTACTCGTTTGTGTACATTGTACGCATGACCAAGGGCCGCATACTCTCGTCCGCGAAGGCGGTGCTCGAATCCGCAGGCTTCGAGGGGCTGACCATCCGCAAGGTCGCCCAGCGAGCGGGCCTCTCGCCGATGGCGCTCTACCGCCATTTCAAGAACAAGGACGAGCTGCTCAACGCCCTCATGCAGGACGGTATCTCCGCGTGGGAGGCGATCGTTCGCGGCATCCGCGCCCGAGATCCGGTGAAGTGGCTGGAAGCGCTGATGGAGGCCTATCTCGATTTCGCGCTCACGCAGCCGCACCGGTTCGACGCGGCGTTCTTCCTGCCTGCCCCCGCGGCGCGCCAGTTTCCCGATGATTTCGCTGCGGGCCGCTCGCCGGCGCTCGCGCTCGCGATGGCTCGCATCGATCAGGCGAAGGCCGAGGGCCGGTTCCGCGATGAGCCTACGCTCGGGATCGCGATGGCGCTCGCGGCCTACGGACAGGGATTCGTGTCGATGCAGCGCGCGAGGCGTTTCGCGAGCGACAAACAGTTCAAGGAGCTATACCGCGCGGCAAAGCGCCAGTTCCTCGATTCCCTCAAACCGTCCGGGAAAAGCGAATGATCACTCTGTTGGCCGCTGTGCTGAGCGGCATCATGTTTTATCTCTCACAGGGATACGACCACGTCTGGGCCCTGGTCTGGTTCGCGCCCGTGCCGCTGTTGTGGCTTGCCTACGGCAATACCCGCATTTGGCAGGTGATCGGAGCGAGCGCCATCGCGCTCCTCGGCGGCACCGGCTATATCTTGCAATCCCCCTACCTCCATCTCATACCGCCGCTCGTCTTCGCGTCGGTTCTGGCGGTCGATACCGGGCTGTTTTGCGTCGCGGTAGGGTTTGCGCGCTTCGTGCAGCGCCGGTCGTCGCCGCTTCTCACGTTGTTTGCGTTTCCGGCGTGCTGGACAGTCTTCGAGTTCCTGATCGAGCTGCAGTCCCCGAACGGCACCTACGGTTCGCTCGCCTACAGCACGATGTCGGCGCCCGTCCTGATCCAGGGCGCATCGCTCTTCGGGATGTACGCGGTTACGTTCCTGATCTGCCTCTTTGCGAATACCCTCGCCATGGCGCTGCGGTTCAAACGGAACACGGCCGCAGTCGGCCTCGGGCTGACGATCTGTGCGGTCAATCTGGTGTTCGGTATCGTGCGGCTCGCGCACCCGCAGCCCGACGTGCTGCGGGTGGCGGGTATCGTCGATGAGACGGCCGTAGCGGATGCGTGGCGGGCGAAGACCGTGTCCGCCGATCTTGCAGTGGCCGAAACCTACGCGCGCGAGGTCCGCGCAGCTGCCCGGGAAGGCGCCAGGTTCGTGGTTACGCCGGAAGGCGGCATGGTATCGACCCCTGCAGGACAGAGCACGATCGTTGCACCGCTTGTTGCCGCCGCCAGGGATACGGGTGTGCAGATCATTGCCGGTTTCCATTCCGAGGCGCCGGCCGCCGACTTCGCGCTTGCGATCACGCCCGATGGCAGGACTCAGCGCTACGACAAGCGTCATCCTGTGCCAGGCCTCGAACACGACCTCACGCCGGGTCATGCCTCGGGCTGGCTGGGCGATGGCCGTGCCGAGGAGATCTGCAAGGACATGGATTTCCCCGACACCATTCGTTCCGATGCCGCCAAGGGCGCCCGCCTGATGGGCGTGCCTGCGGGCGACATGGGCATCGATGGCTGGCAACACGGGATCATGTCCGTGATGCGCGGCGTCGAAGGCGGGTTTTCGATCGTGCGGGCTGCCAATGACGGCCTGGTGTTTGCGAGCGATGCGCAAGGACGTCTGCTCGCCCTCAAGCAGGATGCGCCTGCGGGCCTGACCATGATCGTCGCCGACCTGCCGCTGGGACCCGGGCCAACGCTCTATACGCGGATCGGCAACGTCTTCCCGTGGCTCTGCGGGATCTTCGCTCTCGCCCTCGCGCTTGGCACGGGGCTGTTGGCCTGGCGGCGGCGAACCGCCGGCCTGTTGCGGAGCCTTGAAAATTGACCAGGAAGGCGCGGTGCTGTTCACCGAAGATTGACCGGGGAATTCCAGCTTGATCTGCGGGATTTATGGGGCAGCAAGTACTCGCTGGGTGATCGGTCTTCGACGCATTAGGGTCGTCCGTTTTCAGCGGGCGCCAGCACTAGAAAGAGCCTAAACATGGGTGTCATATCCACACGTGGGCATGGTGGCGAAGTCTGTGCAGTTTCGAACATCAGAGTCTGTACAGCCAGGGCGGCAGGAGACTATGGTGAAGGACGAGACTGGCTTCTTTGAGGCATACGACAAAGTAGTCGCTTTTGCTCGCGAGCATGGTGAATACCCGCGCCTTCGATTGGGTGTGACTGATGACCCGTGAAGGTCCGCTTCGGGTCGGAAGCGACTCTACAAAGGAACAGCTAGGGCGCCCAGCCGCTTCAGGCTAGGCACCCTTGGGCAGCAACAGCTGAGGTGTTGCTATCCCAGATTACTTCTTTGCGGCTTTCTTGGCCGGAGTGCTCTTCGCAGCCTTCTTGGCCAGTGCGGTTTTCTTGGCTGGCGCCGCTTTCGCGGGTGCGCTAGCAATCAGCAGGCTTTCCGCTGTCACGCCCTTTTTCTTCAAGGCCTCGTTGAACCAGAGGGGCCGCTTGCCGCGTCCAGACCACGTCTGAGACGCGTTGTCGGGGTTGCGATATTTTGGTGCAACGGCGGTTTTCGGTCCCTTCGCAGACTTACCCCCGCGGGTCGGATACACCTCCCCAATGGTCAGCCCGGCGCCAGCAAGGATGCTATCAATCTTGGCCCGCACTTCCTTGACGTGATTTTTCCGCGCAGATTCCATCTGCGCTTCTGCGCTCTTGATAAGCGCTTGGAGTTCAGCCGGGGAGAGCGAATCAATATTTATAGCCATGGTGGTTCTTTGGTTGGATTGGAGGCCTCGACGTCCCCCCGCTTTCAGTAGCGGGGCAATTTAGAGCCCAGGGTTACTTTAACTGCTCAGCATAGGCGGCGGGTGTCAGCCCGCCCAACGCCTTCTTCGGTCGCTCCTCGTTGTATTCCCGGCGCCAGGTTTCGATCT
>NZ_JACYXL010000011.1 GCF_014842995.1 Rhodanobacter sp. 7MK24 | reverse complement strand
AAGCCCGAACCGCCCACGACCTGTACCGAGGCACCGGACGTCGGTGCGCTGCCGAAGATGGTGCCGGTGGTGGCCTGCGCCAGCACCTGGCCAGTCATGCCCACGCCCGCGACGATGGCTACGGCCAATGCTGTGCGACGAAGACACGCGCCACGCAATGATGAATTACGGAATTTTGCAATATCCATTAAGCGACTCCCCAGCTTATGTCATGAACAAGAACCGCGACCTCTTGGTCGACGGCCCAAACAGGTTTATTCCCCACCGATCAAAACAGCCGCGCCAGCGGCAACAAAAACATTTACATATCAGACTCGCATTTTCGTGCGAACGCGATAAATTCGTACGAATCAGATCGTTTTATCCAGAAAATCGGCCGCGATGCCTGCAAAAGCGTCTCGCTCCATCGCAAGTCTTTTCACGCAGGCTCGCAGTTGCTCAATGTCATTGAGAGGGGTCTTGCGGTAACGGGACCGATGCACCCAGACCCGGACTACTTCGGTGCGCAATCCCAACTTCGAGGCTGCCTCACTCGTGGTGAGCCGATGCTCGACCACCAATCGAATGGCTTCATCCCTCAGCTCATCCGGATAAAACCGCACACGCATCTTTCCGCCTCCTTCATCTCGTCATGCACGACATGGAATTGGCTGATCGACACGCCTGACTCGCCTCGACTCCATTCGGCACCAATCCGGCACAACGATTGGCCGTCCCTTTGAAACCATCCTCATCCACATTAAATAAACATTTACGGGCTTTACAGAACCAATTGACTGGAAACAGGCATGACCAATGCCGCCGATGCGCACCAATCCACTTGCATGCATTTCTTGGCCAGGCCACCCCTTCCGGCATATGAAAAAATGCCAGGACGTAAGGAAAATAAACACAATTGATCGGCTTCTTTTTGCCGGCATTTCCGCCATTTCAATTTCCGCCCCGTTAAACGTCTTGCTCTGGCGTAGCAATGTCGTGCACATAACCAATTTCAATGGAATGTATATAGCCAATCAGGAGGCGGCATGTTTCTCGAACTTGACGGACTCGGCCCGCATTACAGCCAGCTCACCCGTGCCGTGAAGTCGGCCATCCTCAACGGCGTGCTGGTCGCGGGCGCACGCCTGCCGCCTACCCGCGTGCTGGCCGAGGAACTGGGGCTCTCCCGCATCACGGTGCTGACTGCCTACGAGCAGCTAAGGGCCGAGGGTTACATCGTCGGCCGCGTGGGTTCCGGCAGCTACGTGAGCACATCGCGCGTCGAACCCATGCCGCCGCAGCAGGTGTCGGCCAGAAGCATTGCGCCACTTACGCGCTACGCAAAGCGCGCGCGGCAACTCGCCGACTGGTCGATCGCGACACGGCATGGCGGCCGACGCCTGGACATGCAGTACGGGCGCCCGCAGGTCAACCCGACTCTGGGCACGGTCTGGGGGCGCGAACTCGCCTGGGCTGCCACGCATACCAGGCTTGAATACGTCGACAACCAGGGATTGCCTGCCCTGCGCGAACAGATTTGCGATTACGTTGCCCGGCGCCGCGGAATCCGGACCTCGCCGGATCGGGTGCTGATCGTCAGCGGCACCCAGCAGGCCATTACCCTGACATCACGCGTACTGCTGGACGAAGGCGATGAAGTGGCCCTCGAGGAGCCACATTACTTCAGCGCCTGGCAGCAGTTCGGCGCCCACGGGGCATCGCTGCTGTCCATCCCGACCGATCGCGATGGACTGATCTGCAATGCTCTGCCGGCACAGGCACCGCGCCTGGTGATGGTCACCCCGTCCCACCAGTTTCCTGCAGGGCCGGCCCTTTCCCTGTCGCGCCGGCAAGAGCTGCTGCGCTATGCACGGAGCAAGAACTGCTGGATCCTGGAAGACGACTACGACGGTGAACTGCGTTACGACGCAATGCCGCTGCCCGCCCTGCGCTCGCTCGATGACGACGACCGGGTGATCTATGTCGGCACTTTCTCCAAGGTGATGTTCGGCGCGTTGCGGCTCGGTTACATGGTGCTGCCGGAGGCATTGTGCGGCGACTTCATCAACGCCAAGTACCTGTGCGACCGTGGTTGTCCGGCGATCGAGCAAGCGGCGCTCGCGCATTTCATCGAGGATGGCGGCTTCGATCGCCATCTGCGCCACATGACCCGCGAGCTGGGTGCACGGCGGCGGGAGCTGCTCGCCAGGCTGCGGCAATATGCCGGTGCGCGTGTGCAAGTCACGGATGCGCAGGCCGGCATGCACGTCACGGTGTGGCTGCCCGACTACGATCACGCGCAGGTCGATGCATTGATTGCCGACGCGCGTGAACGCGGGCTGGGCCTGTATTCCATCGCACCGCACTACCGCGAGGCGCCGGCGGTGCCGGGCCTCATCCTTGGCTATTGCGGTCTGTCCAAGGCGCAATTGCATGAAGCGATGCAGTTGTTCGGCGAGTGTCTGGATGCGGTCGACGCCGCTGCGCAGGAATGCTTGCCGAAGCGACGCAGGCTGGCCTAAGCCGCTCCGCCGGCTCCGTGTCGCGACGCCATCAACCGAGGAAACGATAGCCCACGCCCGGCTCGGTCTTCAGCCAGCGCGGGTTGGCCGGGTCGTCCCCCAGCTTCTGACGCAGCTTGCCGATGACGATGCGCAGGTACTGGCTGTCCGCAACATGGCTGGGACCCCATATCTCGCGCAGCAACTGGGGTTGGGTCACCACGCGTCCGGCATGGCGCAGCAGCAGACTGAGCACGGCGTACTCCTTGCGCGTCAGCGCCAGTTCGGCGCCATCCAGATGCACTTCGCGACGCAGGAAATCCAGGCTGAGGCGCCCATCGTCCCAGCGTGGCGGCGCTTCCGGCTCGCTGGCCGGGCGTTGACGCAGCAGCGCGCGCAAACGCGCCATCAGTTCCTGGATGCCAAAGGGTTTGGTGACATAGTCGTTGGCACCGGCGTCCAGCGCGCGCACTTTCTCGGTTTCGGTGTCGCGCACCGACAGCATCAGCACCGGCACCCGGCTCCACTGGCGCAGCTCGGCCAGTACCTCATGGCCGTCGCGGTCCGGCAACCCAAGGTCGAGTATCACCAGATCCGGGCTGCCAGTGGCCGCCTGTGCCAGGCCTTCGGCGGCATTGGCGGCGAGCAGCACCTGGTAGCCCTCGGCGCGCAGGCCGATGTCGAGGAAGCGACGGATCTGCGCCTCGTCGTCGATGACCAGGATGCGGGGCGATGCGGCATTCATGCGGCGCTGTCGGGTGCTGGAGCGTGGGCGGCAGAAACATTCGCGTCGAAAAGGCCGCCGTGCGAGAGCAGATTTCCGACGATTCGCCGCCCCATGGTAATTCCATGGGACGAGGAGCGGCGGAAACATGCACCGCATGGCGCGCTTTGCAGCCAGACGATTTCTGTCACCCGAGCTCCTGAGGCAAGGGCAGGCCGATGCGAATGGTGGTGCCGCCGCCTTCGCGCGGCAAGGCCTCCACGCTGCCGCCATGCGCGCCGATCATGCCGCGGCAGATCGCCAGGCCCAGTCCGGTGCCCTGCGTGGCGCGGTCGCCGCGCGATACCGAATAGAACATATCGAAGATGCGCGCGCGCTCCTCCTCGGGAATGCCGGGGCCGCGGTCGCCGACGTCCAGCAACAGGCGTCCGCTTTCGATGCGCGCATTCACGGTCACCGGCTGATCCGTCGGCGAGAAACGCGCGGCGTTTTCGAGGATGTTGAACAGGGCCTGCTCGATCAGCGCCGGGTGCACGTGCAGCAACACCGTGTCCGACGGCAACGCGATCTCCACGCGCAGCGCGGGGAACAGCTTGCGCAGGCGCGCCACCGCGGCACCGACGATCTCGGCCACGTCCACCCAGTCGCGGTTGAGCTTGAGCGTGCCGTGGCCCAGCCTGGTCATGTCGAGCAGGTTCTGGATATAGCGATCCAGCCGCTGGCCCTCTCCAAGGATGGCTTCCAGCAGTTCGCGACGTTCGGCGGGCGGCAGGCGATCTTCGTAATCGACCAGAGTACCGGCGGCGCCGATCATCGAGGACAACGGCGAACGCAGGTCGTGCGACACCGAGGAAAGCAGTGCGCTGCGCAGGCGCTCCGTCTCGCCCTGCACGCGTGCACCCTCCAGTTCCTCGGCAAGGCGCGCGCGCGCCAGCGCCTGGCCGATGTCCTGCACCATTGCCAGCGCGAGGCTGCGGCGGTCCGGATCGAGGTCGCCATCGCCGGAAGGAAAGCGCAGGGCGGCAACGCCCAGCCGCTGTTCCTCGCTGCCCAGCGGCAGCAACCAGCATGGCGCCGCGTTCAAGGTGTCCGTGTAGCGACCGGCCGGTGCGGCATGGCGTTCGCACCAATCGGCGGCGGCTATGTCCTGCGGCTGCAATTGCAGCGACTGCGGCTCGGTCGCCACCGCCTGCAACGCACCGGTGAGGTCGCGTGCCAGCAACGCGGCTTCGCAGGAAAGCGCCTTGGCCAAGGCCGCCGCCCCCACCGCGCGCGCGCCGGCCGCGTCGGCGCTGGCGGTCAACCGTTGCCCGAGCGTAAGCAGGGCCCGCGCATGCACGTGCGTCGCGCGCAACGACTCCACCTGTTGCGTCAGCCGCGTAGCCAGCCGGCTGCACACCAGCGCCGCGACCAGGAACAGACACACCGCCAGTACGTCGTCGGGGCTGGAAATCGTCAGCGAATAGATCGGTGGCGCAAAGAAAAAGTTGTATGAGAGGAAGCACAGGGTAGCCGTGTAGACGGCCACTGCCATGCGCGTACGAACCGCCACCACCAGCACAGCGGTAAGGAAGATCAACGACAGGTTCGCCACCGCGAGGTAGCGCTGGCCGAGGAAGGCCAGCGCCAGCGCCACCAGTGTGGACGAGGTGGCGTAGACGTACTCGCCGCCGCGCCCCATACCGCCCGGCACGCTGGGCCGGCGCTGACGACGACGCGACGCCGCACGCTCGGTCGGCGTCGCGACGATGGTGAGTTCCAGGTGCGCGCCGCGGCTCAGCAACTGCTGCGTGAGCGAGCGGCCGAACATGCGCGCGAACAGGCGCTCCCGGGTGCGCGCCAGCAGGATCTGGCCCACGCCCTCGCGATCGGCATGCGCGAGCAGTTCGTCGGCGATCGCATGGCCGCGCAGCACAACCGCGTCGCCGCCCAACCGGCGCGCCAGACGCATCGCGGCGTCCAGCCGCTCGCGCCGCGCCGCGTCCATGCTTGCGCCGGTATCCACGAAGGCCACGCCCCACGGCACGCCGCGTCGCTCGGCGATGCGCCGCGCCACGCGCACCAGGTATTCGCTCTGCGCATGGCCGTCGATCGCCGCCAGCACGCGGCGGCGCACCGGCATCGCGCCGCCGCGTGCCAGCATCGCGCCGCGCAGGTCGCTCTCCACGTGGCCGGCCACAGTGTCCACCGACAGCTCGCGCAGCGCGGCGAGGTTGGTGGGCGAGAAGAACGAATCCAGCGCCGCGGCCGCGGTTTCCGGCACGTAGACCTTGCCGGCCTTCAGGCGCTGGATCAGCTCGCGCGGCGGCAGGTCGATCAGCACGATGTCGCGCGCGCGGTCGAGGAAGGCATCCGGCACGCGCTCGCGCACGGCCACGCCGGTGATGCGCTGCACCTGATCGTTGAGGCTTTCCAGGTGCTGCACATTGAGTGCGCTGTACACCTCGATACCGGCGTCGAGCAGTTCGGCGATGTCCTGCCAGCGGCGTTCGTGGCGGCCGCCAGGAAGATTGGTGTGCGCCAGTTCGTCCACCAGCAACACCTGCGGCTTGCGCGCCAGCGCGGCGTCGAGGTCGAACTCCTCGAAATCACGGCCGTGGTAACTCACATGGCGGCGCGGCAGGATTTCCAGCCCTTCCAGCAGGGCCGCCGTCTCGGCGCGGCCGTGCGTTTCCACCAGGCCCACCACCACATCCACGCCCTGCTTCTTCAACTCGCGCGCGGCGGACAGCATGGCCCAGGTCTTGCCGACGCCGGGAGCGGCACCGAGGAAGATCTTCAGGCGCTTGTGCTCGCCGTTGGCGACGTCTAGGAGGGCGTTGGCGCGGGCTTCGCGGGTGGGGGTGCTCATGGACATGCGTCGGAGGTTTCGGGTGATGCCGTTCTTGGCTTGAGTGTTCGTGATTTGAGTGTTCGCTACGATCGTTCGTTTCTGCAGATTGGCTCGCCTGCGGCGGGCTTTCGATCGCCCGCCGGCGACCGAGTCACTTCTCTTTGCTGGCCCAAAGAGAAGTAACCAAGAGAAATGGCCTTGCTTAATCCAGCGGGATTACAAGCCTGCGGTTTCGAGGATGTTGGAACTATATCCCGCGACACGACCACCGCCGCCGCCATGCCGCGCCGTATCTGGAAGCTGAGGTATTCCAGCACCCCACACTTGTCATCCCGGCGAAAGCCGGAATGACGAGCAGAAGCACGAACACCTCTCACGGTTTTTTCTTTGCTCTGGCTGTTGCTTCTGCGCGCAGGAAGCGCGCTGCTCTTCCGGGGCCCCTCGGCGGCGGTGAGGCGTGGACGACAAGGCCGCGCAGCGGGCGAGTCCATGGATGGACTCGCCTTTTCGACCGGACAGGAGTCCGGCCGAAAAGCCCGGCCACGCCTCACGGACTTTTCGCCCATGGATGGGCGAAAAGCGTCGCCGCGGGGTGCCCTTTTCTCTTGGTTACTTCTCTTTTGGGCACGCAAAAGAGAAGTAACTCGGGCGCCGACAGGCGCACGAAACCGCTTTGAAACTTGCGGCAAACCCATAAGCAAAAGCCCCTCTCCCCTACCCCTTTCCCGCAAGCGGGAGAGTGAAAATGCAGGCCATCGCAGCAATGGCGAAAGGAAAGCAAACATCAGAAGTGGATGATCGCATCCAGCAATGCCACCGCCTGATAGTCCTTGCGCCCGCCGTCATAGGCATCGACGTCATACGATTTTTCGTACCGCAGCTCCGGCTGGATCTCCAGATCCTGCGAAACCCAGTGCGTGATGCCGACGGTATGGCTGCTGTAGCGCGTGGCGTAGCCGGTGCGCTGGCCGCTCTCGTCGTTGTAGAACTCGTTGCGGATGGACAGCATGTTCTTCGCGTCCAGCTCGATGTTGAGGTAGTTCACCACGCCGAACGCGCTGGCATAACCCGGCAGCGCCGAGGTGCCCGGCTCGCCCGGGATGCCGCCCGGGCCGAAGCCGGGGATGTTGCGGCCAAACATGCGATAGGCCTCGGTGAGGATGTGCACGCGTTCGTTGAAGCGATGGCCCCAGGTCATCACGTACATCTGCACGTTGTTGTAGTTGTAATCGGAGTGGTTGAGGCTGTTGATGCAGGGATACAGCATGTCGTTGTTGTCGGCTGACACCCAGCGCACGCAGGCCTGCAGGGTGGGCCGCGCACCGGGGTTCCAGACCGCGGTGTCGTTGCTGGCGTTCAGGCCAAGCTGCAACGTCCACTGCTGGCTCAGGCGCGTGGTGGTCATGATGCCCATCTGCGTATACGGATCCTCGGTGTAGAGGATCGAGTGGGTCATCAGGTAGTTCTGCGGCGAGAACTGCGCCTCGATGTCCGGCAGCGAAAGGTAGCGGCCGATGCGCACCACCATGCCCTCGGCCACCCACGGAACATAGACATCGGCGTAGAACAGCATCGGATCGTCGCCATAGACCTTGCCGTTCTGCGGCTCGTTGCCGGAAGGATTGTTCAGCAGCTGGTTGCTGAAGACGCCCTTCATCGTGGTGTAGTGGTAGTCGTAGCCATACAGATTGGAGATGTCGAAGCCCCAATCCATGTGGTCGGTCTGCACCGTGTCCTCGACCCGCGTGATGTTGAACACGAACTGGTCGAACTCCAGCTGGTTGGCGCGTGTGTTGTATGACAGCGGCGCATTGTTCTTGCTGGACGTGCTGAGGTTCCCCGATGGCGTGACCCAGCCGAACATCTCGATGCGGTTGCGCTGCATCCACTGGCCCAGCGCGGTGCAGCCCAGCGCCTTTTCCAGCGGATAGGTGGAATTGGTGTCCGGCACTCCGATCGGCGCCGGCACGCCGCCGAGCTGCCACTCCGACGAGGGGAACGGCGGCGAATCCAGCGGCGCATCCATCGCGCGACGCTTGGCCGCCGGCGCATTCGGATCGGCCGGCTGCGCATCTTCGCGATACGCCGCGGCGAAACGCGAAAGGAACCCGTGGGAGCAATCGGAGCTTTGCACCTCCATCGCGGGCGCCTGTGTCGAGGCGACGCTCTGCGGATCGGCCAGCGGCACGGCCGCGGTGGTACCGGCCAGTACACGACCGGCCGGCAACATCGCCAGCATCAGCGCCAGCGGAAGCAATTTCTTGTGTGTCATGTCTTTCCTTGTTTCGCGGCCCGCAACGGCCGCCTTCGTGAAGCGATGAATCAAGCAACCCGCCTTTGCTTGTCATCCCGGCGAAGGCCGGGATCCAGTCACGACCATGCTCGTCCGAGTCACACAGTCACTGGATGATTCGCTGAGCTCACCCCTATGGGGCCGACCTTCGCCGGAATGACGAGCAAGACCACGAGCCTTGTCAGATGCCGGCGTAGCCGCCCAGCACGTAGTCGTCCTGCTCGCGTTCGGCCGCGGTGACCACATGTGCCGGCGCACTCTGCCGCACGGGCAACGCGATCACCACGTCGCGGCCTTCGCCGGTGGAGACGACCACCTCGATCTGCTCGTGCCGGTCATCGGGAAGATTCACGGAAAGTTTCAGTTGGGCGTTCATGGATTTCTCCTCACACGAGTCCACAGGCAACCAGCAGCATGTCGATGAGCTTGATGCCGACGAAGGGCACGGCCAGGCCACCGAGGCCGTAGATCAGCAGGTTGCGGTTGAGCAACGCGGCTGCGCCGATGGCGCGATAGCGCACGCCCTTCAATGCCAGCGGGATCAGCACGATGATGATCAGCGCGTTGAAGATCACTGCCGACAGGATCGCCGAGCCAGGGCTGTGCAAGCGCATCACGTTCAACGCATCGAGTTGCGGATAGGTGGCCACGAAGATCGCCGGCAGTATCGCGAAGTACTTCGCCACGTCGTTGGCGATGGAGAACGTGGTGAGCGAACCGCGCGTCATCAGCAGCTGCTTGCCGGTCTCCACGATCTCCAGCAGCTTGGTGGGATTGGAGTCCAGATCCACCATGTTGCCGGCCTCGCGCGCGGCCTGCGTGCCGGAGTTCATCGCCACCGCCACGTCGGCCTGCGCCAGCGCAGGAGCGTCGTTGGTGCCGTCGCCGGTCATCGCCACCAGGCGGCCCTGTGATTGGTAGTCGCGGATCAGCTTGAGCTTGGCTTCGGGCGTGGCTTCGGCGAGGAAATCGTCCACGCCGGCCTCGGCGGCGATGGCCGCCGCGGTGAGCGGGTTGTCGCCAGTGACCATCACGGTGCGGATGCCCATGCGTCGCAGCTCGGCGAAGCGCTCCTTGATGCCGGGCTTCACCACGTCCTTCAGTTCGATCACGCCCATTGCGCGGCCGGCGTCCACCACCAGCAGCGGCGTGGCACCGCGGCGCGCGATCTCCTCTGCAGCGCGCAACAGCAGTTCGGGCAGGTGGCTGCCATTTTCGTCGAGATAACGGCGCACCGCATCCAGCGCGCCCTTGCGAATGGCGCGCGCGCCGAGATCGACGCCGCTCATGCGAGTCTGCGCGGTAAAGGCAACAAACTCTGCGTTTTCGGTGTCGAACGCTGCGACCTGCAGACCGAAGCGCGACTGCGCCAGCGCCACCACGCTGCGGCCTTCCGGCGTTTCGTCGGCCAGCGAAGCCAGCAGCGCGGCTTCGGCGAGATCGCGTTCCGCCACGCCCGGCGCGGCATGGAAGCTCGTCGCCTGACGGTTGCCGAAGGTGATCGTGCCGGTCTTGTCCAGCAGCAGCACATCCACATCGCCGGCCGCTTCCACCGCGCGGCCGGAAGTGGCGACCACGTTGGCCTGCATCATGCGGCTCATGCCTGCCACACCGATCGCCGACAGCAGGCCGCCGATAGTCGTTGGCGCCAGGCACACCAGCAGCGCCACCAGCGCAGTCAGCGTCACCACCTTGCCGGCACCGCCCATGGCGACCGCGAAGATCGAGAACGGCAACAGGGTGACCACCACCAGCAGGAACACGATGGTGAGGCCCACCAGCAGAATGGTGAGCGCCACTTCGTTCGGCGTCTTCTGCCGCTTGGCACCTTCCACCATCGCGATCATGCGGTCGAGGAAAGACTCGCCAGGATTGACGCCGATGCGCACCACCAGCCAATCGGAAAGCACGCGCGTGCCGCCGGTGACCGAGCAGAAGTCGCCGCCCGCCTCGCGGATCACCGGCGCGGATTCGCCGGTGATCGCGCTCTCGTCCACCGAAGCGACGCCTTCGATCACCTCACCGTCCAGCGGCACCCAGTCGCCGGCCTCCACCAGCACCACGATGCCCTTGTGCAATTCGCTAGCGTCCAGGGGGATCCAACGACTGGCGTGCTTCGGTTCCAACAGCTTCTTGGCCACGATCTTGCGCTGCATGCCGCGCAGACTCGCCGCCTGTGCCTTGCTGCGGCCTTCGGCCAAAGCTTCGGCAAAGTTTGCGAACAGCACGGTGAACCACAGCCACAGCGCCACCGCGAGGATGAAGCCAGCGGGAGCTTCGCCATGGCCCGCCAGCGCCTGCAGCCACAACAGGGTGACCAACAGGCTGCCGAGCCACACCACGAACATCACCGGGTTGCGCCACTGTGTGCGCGGCGAGAGCTTGCGCAGCGCATCGAGGCAGGCCGGCCCCAGCAAAGCCGGGTCGAACAGGGGAAGTTGCTTGCCACTCATGACTTCGTTCCGTGTTGACCCTCGCGCGCAAGCGCATCGAGGGCGAGGTTCAGGTCCAGCACGTTCACCCGCGGCACACCAAACAGGCCGAATACGCGCGTCGCGGCGTGCTCGTTCAACAGGCGCTCCACGTCCGCCTGCGGCAAGCCGCGCTGCGCCGCCACGCGGGGCAACTGCAGTTCGGCATTGGCGAGCGAGATCTCGGGATCCAGCCCCGACGCGGAAGCCGTGACCGCATCCACCGGCACCGGCGCGTTCGCGGCCAGTCCGTTCTCGCTGCGATAGGCACGGGCGCGCCCGGCTACGGCATCGATCAGCTTGCGGTTGGTCGGGCCGTAGTTGCTCGCGGCGCTCAACTCCGCGTTGTAGGGCGAGTCCACGGTCTTGCTCGGATCTTTCGGATCCGGCGCCTGCGTGGCGCTGGGGCGCGGATGGAAATAGCGCGGCGCGGTGAAGTCCTGGCCCAGCAGCGCCGAGCCGATCACCTTGCCGTCGCGCTGCACCAGGCTGCCCTGCGCATGCCACGGCAGCAGCAGGTTCGCCGCCGCGGTGGTGATCAGCGGATAGGCCAGCCCGGTGAGCAGCATGAACAGCACGGCGGACGTGATCGCCGGCCGCAGCAGGCTGCGGATGGAAGTGTTCGTATCGTTCATGGTCGATCCTTCAGAAAAGCTGGCCGTGCAGCATGGCGATGTGCTCGACCAGCGGCCCCAGCGCCAACGCCGGCAGGAAGGTGAGTCCGCCCACCACCAGCGCCACCAGCACGGTCAGCGCCATGAACAGCGGTGTGGCGGTGGGGAAGGTGCCCGCGGTTTCCGGCAGCGTCTTCTTGCTCGCGAGCAGGCCCGCCACCGCCAGCATCGGCAGCAGGGTGCCGTAGCGGCCGATCAGCATCGCGAGACCGATCGTGGTGTTGTAGAAAGGCGTGTTCACGCTGAGGCCGCCGAACGCCGAACCGTTGTTGGCGGTGGCCGAGGTATAGGCGTAGAGGATTTCGCTGAAGCCGTGCGGCCCGGTGTTGCCGAGGCTGTCGGTGACGTGCGGCCACAACACCGCCAGCGCGGTGAAGCCGAGGATGCAGATCGGGTGCGCCAGCACCGCCAGCATCACCAGCTTGATCTCGCGCGCCTCGATCTTCTTGCCGAGGAATTCCGGCGTGCGGCCGATCATCATGCCGATCAGGAACACCGCGAGGATCGCGTACTGCAGCAGATTGATCAGGCCCACGCCTTTGCCGCCGTACACGCAGTTCAGCATCATCTCGCCCAGCGGCACCAGGCCGCCCAGCGGCGTCAGCGAGTCGTGCATCGCGTTCACCGAGCCGGTGGTGGCGGCAGTGGTGGCCGTGACGAACAGGCTGCTGCCGGCGATACCGAAGCGCATCTCCTTGCCTTCCATGTTGCCGCCCGGCTGGGTGGCCGAGAGGTGCTGGTCCACGCCCAGCGCGGTGAGCTGCGGATTGCCCGCCTGCTCCGCCGGATACACGATGGCGAGGAAGCCCACGAACATCACGAAGAAGGCGCCGAACAGCACCCAGCCCTGGCGATTGCGCGCAAGCATGCGGCCGAACGCCACCGTCAGCGCCGCGGGAATCAGCAGCATCGACAATATGTGCAGCGTGTTGATGAGCGGCGTCGGATCCTCGTACGGATGCGCTGCATTCGCGCCGTAGAAGCCGCCGCCGTTGGTACCGATGTGCTTGATCGTCTCCAGGCTCGCCACCGCGCCGAGGATGATGTGCTGCTTCGCGCCTTCCAGCGTGGTCGCCACGGCATCCGAAGCCAGCGTCTGCGGCACGCCCTGCCATATGCAGACCAGCGCCAGCACGAAGCAGACCGGCAGCAGGATGCGCCAGACGATGCGGGTGAAGTCCACCCAGAAATTGCCGATCTCCGGCTTCTCGGCGTGCCCAAGGCCGCGCACGAAAGCGGCGCCCGCGGCCAGGCCCGTGGCGGCACTCACCGTCATCAGGAAGGTCAGCGCGGCCATCTGGCTGAAGTTGGACAAGGTGTTCTCGCCCGAGTAGGCCTGCCAGTTGGTATTGGTGACGAAGGACATGGCGGTGTTGAACGCCAGGTCCGGCGACATCCCTGACAGGTGCGACGGGTTCAGCGGCATCCAGGCCTGCACGCGCAGCAGGAGGTAGCCCAGCAGCCCCATCGCGGCGTTCGCCAGCACCAGCGCCATGCCGTATTGCGACCAGCGCATGCCGCGGTCCGGGTCCACGCCCAGCAGGCGATAGGTAAGCCGCTCCGGGAGCGCATGCCTCTCGTCGGTGAACACCTTGGCCAGGTAATGGCCCATGGGTATCGCCAACGCCGTCATGCACGCCAGCATGATCACGAAGTAGAGGATATTGGTCGTCATCGCGCGCTCCTCAGATCTTCTTCAGCGCGGCGATGTACAGGACCATGGCGATGAAGAACGCCACCGCCAGCCCCACGAAAATGAAATCGCCCATCGCGCCCACCTCAGAACCGTTCCGGACGGAACAGCGCGTAGAACAGATAGACGAACAGACCCGCGGCCATCACGCCGCCCAACACCATTGCCCAGCCCATTGCATGCCTCCGTGGAACCGCACCAGAAAGGTGGCGCGGCAAGGTGCGCAATCTAGGGCCGCGGGCATAACGGGCGGATAGCGGAAAACCGCTGCCGCATATATTTCTCGTAAAGATTTCTGCCGAGGGAGGCGCGGCCATGGAACCTGTTCACGGGTTCGGCAAGTTCCGCATTGGGAGCTGCGCACGCAACGCCGGCCCATCGTTACCTGCGCAAGCCGCCCCGCTCCAGCAAGTCCGCGGCGGTGAAGGCTGGAAACCTTGAACGAACCCTCAGGCCACCGTCGGCGCGGAGTCGTCCACTTCCTGCCCCGCACCAGCCACCACGGCTGCTGCCAGCCGATGCACCGTGTAGCCAGCCGCATCCCAGGCGTCCAGTCCACCCAGCAACGGCCGCACATGTCGATAGCCGTGCGCCATCAGCGCCTGCGCCGCGTACGCCGCGGAGACCTCATTCGGGCAATTGCAATACACCACCAGCTCGCGATCAAACGGTATCGCGTCGACGACCTGCACGACGCCATCGACCTCGGCCAGCAGGGCATCCGGAATGAGCCGGCCGTCCAGCTGCCGCGCCAGCGCCGAACGCACGTCGATCACCACGGGCGCGCGCCCTGCCGCAATCGCGCCAGCAAGCTCTTCGACGCCGATGCGTGCCATCCGCAGCGATCGCAGCAGACGTTTGCGCCGCCACCACTTGACGGCCACGTAGGCCACAAGCAGTGCCGTGACCGCCTCGACTGCCACTGTGCCGGCGCCCGCGATGGCGTCCAGCACGCGGTCGACTTCGCCCGCGAAGACATAGCCGAGCGCGATCGCCACACCCGCCCAGAGCAGTGCACCCACGCCGTCGAGCAGCATGAAACTCCGTGGCGACAGGCCCATTGCGCCGACCAGCGGCGGTGCCAGCATCGACAGCCCCGGCACGAACTTGGCGACCAGCAGCACCTGTCCGCGCCAGCGCTGGAAATGCAGCTCCGACTGCTTCACGCAGGAATCCGGCGACAACGAGATGCGGCATAGCGTGCGCATCACCCCCGCGCCATAGCGCCGTCCTGCCAGATACCAGGCCAGGTCGCCAATCAGGCTGGCGGCCAAGGCCGCTGCCACGATACCTGCCAATGACAGGCGACCGCCTGCCGCCAGCGCCCCGGCCACGACCAGGGTGGGCACCGCCGGCACCGGCACGCCCGCCTGCGCCGCCAGCACGTTCAGGAACACCAGCAGCAGTCCGTACTGGGCGATCAGCGCAATGATTTCGTGAGCCATCGGAGCGGAACCCTGTGGCGGCAACGACCGGCCGCCGCCCCATCATTGGGCCGGCCAGCGCGGCTTGCAATCTCCCCGCGGATGCGGGTTCGCGGCGCCCTGCCTCTATAATCGAGCGACCCAGACCGCGACCACTCATGAACTCGATCCCAGCCGACGCCCCACGCCCCGCCGACTTCGCCACCGTGCGCGCACTCGCCGACGCCGACATGCGACGCATCGACGCGCTGATCCGTACACGGCTGGCTTCCGACGTGGTGCTGATCAACCAGATCGCCGAACACATCATCGCCGGCGGCGGCAAGCGGCTGCGCCCGATGCTGCACGCGCTGGCTGCGCGCGCGGCGGGTTACCACGGCGAGCAGCACGTGAAACTGGCCGCGGTCATCGAGTTCATCCACACCTCCACCCTGCTGCACGACGACGTGGTGGACGAGTCCGGCCTGCGCCGCGGCCGGCAGACGGCCAACGCGCTGTGGGGCAACGCCGCCAGTGTGCTGGTCGGCGACTTCCTGTACTCGCGCTCGTTCCAGCTGATGGTGGAGCTGGACGACATGCGCATCATGCGCATCCTGGCCGACACCACCAACACCATCGCCGAGGGCGAGGTGCTGCAGTTGCTCAACATCGGCAACGCCGACGTGGACGAGGCCGCCTACCTCGCGGTGATCGAACGCAAGACCGCCGTGCTGTTCGCCGCCGCCACCGAACTCGGCGCCCTGCTCGGCGGCCTGCCCGCGGAACAGGTTTCCGCGTTGCGCCGCTACGGCATGGAGCTGGGCTACGCCTTCCAGATCGCCGACGACCTGCTGGACTACACCAGCGACGCCGACACCCTGGGCAAGAACATCGGCGACGACCTCGCCGAGGGCAAGCCCACCCTGCCGCTGATCTACGCGCTGCAGAGCGCCACGCCGGAGCAGGTCGCCTCGCTCCGTCACGCCATCGAGCACGGCGGCCTGGATTCGCTGGACCGCATCGTTGCCGCGATCCGCGATTCCGGCGCACTGGAGCGCACCCGTGCGCGCGCCGAGGCGCATGCCAATGCCGCGCACGAAGCCCTGTCCATGCTGCCCGCATCGCCCTACCGCGATGCGCTGGCCACGCTGGCGGACTATTCGGTGCAGCGCACGTTCTGATCGCCACGATGACGACTCCTCGCGATGCGCGCCCTACCGACGCCGATGCGCCCGTTGAAACCCTGTGCCAGGGCCGCTGGCTGAGCCTGCGCAAGCGGGGACGCTGGGAATACGTTGAGCGCAACAACCCCGGCGGTGCGGCGATCGTGATCGCGGTGACGCCCGATGATCGCGTGCTGTTCGTGGAGCAGTACCGCGTGGCCATCCAGTCGCGCACCATCGAGATGCCAGCCGGCCTGGTCGGCGATCTCGCGGGGCAGGAGGACGAAGGCATCCTGCTGGCCGCGCAGCGCGAGCTGGAAGAGGAAACCGGCTGGCGTTGTTCGCACGTCGCCTTGCTGCACCAGGGACCATCCTCCGCGGGCATGAGCACCGAGATGATCGCCTATGTGCGCGCCTTCGGACTGGTGAAAGTGGGTGCAGGCGGCGGGGATGCCAGCGAGAACATCGTGGTGCACGAAGTGCCTCGGCGCGAAGCGGGTGCGTGGCTGTTTGCACGTGCAGGCGAGGGATATTCGATTGATCCCAAGTTGTTTGCGGGGTTGTGGTTGCTGGAGCAT
The DNA here is from genome assembly GCF_014842995.1 of Rhodanobacter sp. 7MK24. Lineage (GTDB taxonomy): Bacteria > Pseudomonadota > Gammaproteobacteria > Xanthomonadales > Rhodanobacteraceae > Rhodanobacter_A. The sequence goes on along the minus strand of NZ_JACYXL010000011.1, from coordinate 176,925 downwards.
GCGTCTGCTGGCTGAGTGCTGCGCAGCGCTGGATCCTGCCTACCTCTCTCCATCGGAGGGCCTGAGTGAAGGAAGAGGCTGACGTGAACCTTGCGCTTCTGCACCTTGATTCGCCGGCGGCGGCTTTTCGATCGCATGCCGGCATCCGAGCTTCTTCTCCTTGATGGTCCGCGCCACCGCTGGAACGGTGGCGAATGGCGAAGCCGGCCCGGAAGGCGGCCGCCAGGAGTCGGTCAAGAGACGTGACCAGGAGAAAATGCCCGGTTCAATTCGCTGGCGTTGCAGGCGCGCTGTGCCGAGGCTCTTGGAACTACTCCCGTCTACGCGATGGACGGTACGTCCACATCGCGCCGTATCTGGGCCCCGAGGTCAGAGGCGATCCGTGCACGTAGCGCATGCTCGCGGGGCGATACACGAACGGCCATGGGTGGCGACACACGCTTTGAGCGAGGAGACTGAACGGGACGTGTGACAGTCAACGGGCTTTCGATTGCTCTTTCGCCAGTCTCGCGTCCAGATTGTTCCCGGCTTCGGCTGCGTAGTCGCGGCAGGCCTGGGTGTCGACCAGGGGCGTCACATCCGCCGGCGATTTGCGCCTGGCGATTTTTTCCCAGAAGCCGCTGGCGTCGGGATGCGGCGTGAGCAGGATGTCGCAGGGCAGCGCTGCGACAGTGGCAAGGGCCTGGCGGAAGCCGGCGATATAGGCTGGGTGATCGGTGAAACGGTAGTCGGGGGCGCTGATGGCACTGAGGCTGTCGGCGTAGGCAATGCGCAGGCAGCGCTGGCCTGCGCAGGAAGTCCATGTCCACGAGGTGCTGCCCGCCGTGTGTCCGGGGGTGTAGTGCGCGGTGATCGCCGCGTCGCCAAGCTGCACGGTTTCCCCGTCGCGCACCACGCGCACCCGCTGCACTGGCGGGTAATAAGGCATGGCGCCGAATTGCGGGTCGCTGCGGTCGGCACCGCCCAAGGCCAGTTCACGTGCACCGGCTGTGCTGGTCAGCACCTGTGCGCCACTGGCCGCCTGCAATGCGGCAATCCCGCCGGCATGGTCGGCATGGGGATGCGAGTTGAGTATCCACTTCACGTCGCGCACGTGGAAGCCGAGTTCGCGGATATGCGCTTCGATCACCGGCGCGGATTCCGGCAGATCGCCGTCGAACAACGCCAGTCCGTGCCCCGTGTCCACCAGCAGCGAAGTCAGTCCGTGTGGCCCCACGTACCACGTGTTGCCGTAGATGCGGAACGGCTTTTGCGGCGCGTTCCATTGGCTGTGCGGGATGTCGCCCCAAGGCTGCGCTGCATGTGCAATCGGCAGGACCAGGCCAAGCGCCAACATGGCGACGACAGGCAGTCGCAGATGCATGGGGGGATCTCCTTCAAAGCGGTTGCACAGCATCCCCGTTGCGACTGACGCGGTGCGGGCGCAACGCTGGCAATTCGGGGGCGGCGATCAGTGATGGCGTCTGCGACGGCGCCAGAGCAGTAACCCGAGACCGATCGCGGCGGCAACGAACCACGCAGCGACAGCCGGCGTGCTTCCGCCAAGCCACGGGATCGCGGCAACCGCTCCGGCCACGAACAGGCCGCCGCCGAGCGCAGCCAACGGGTCAGCGCGCCTCGCATTGCGCGACAACAGCAAGCCCACGCCCAGCGTCGCCAACAGCACCGCAAGCACGCGGCGCAACCAGGTGAGCCCGGGCTGTGCCGCCATGTCCGGGCGCATGTCGATCAACGCACTATTGCCCACGTCGACTTCGTAGCCCTTGCCGTCGGCAGCATCCAGCGCAGGCACCAGGTGATCCCCGTCGACACGGGCGATCACGGTGATCTCCTGCAACGGCGCCGCATTCCAGCTCACGCGCAGGTCGCCCAGGCGCGGATCGCCCGGCTTGATGCTGGTCACGAGTGCGCCGTCGTACAGGGAAAAAGTGGCCGCCAGGTTTTCCGGTAGCGCTTTGACGTTGGGCGCGACCGGTTCGCTGCCCGGCAGGTCCTGCACCAGTTTCGCATCCAGCATGAAACCGCCCAGTTGCACGCTTTCCGCAACGAAGCGCTTGGCGGGAATCGGAAACGCGCCCGGATTGATGTGGCCGTTCATGTGCACGAACTGGCTGGCATCCTGCGGCGTGTCCGACCAGTCCAGCTCGTAGGTCGCGTCTCCACCCAGGCGCAGCTCGCGCCACTGGAACATCTGCACGCGTCGCGTGAGCACCGGCGTGTCCGCCTGCTGGTTGAAGTCCGCGTCGAGCGGCTGCGCCACCACGTGCGGCGTGCCGCTGATGCGCACCATCCTCCCCTGCAGATCCGGCTGCGGTTCCGCGTCGCTGCCGAGATCCAGTACTTCGCCACCATGCAGCTGCAGTGCGACCCGGTAACCCGCGAGGCCGCGTTCGGTCGATGCCGCCAGCACGATGCCCATCGCCAGCAGCACCACGCCGGCCACCGCCAGCACACTGCGTGGAACCGTGTCGATGCGCATCAGGCCAGACTCCCGCGCAATTCGGCCATTTCGTCCGCGCAGCCGTAACGGCCACGCTCGTCGCGTTGCACGCGCGCGACGGCGCAGGCGTGGTCGTGGGTGAAGAAAAGCCGCATCTCACGCGCGAGCTTGTCGTCGAGGAAGCTGCGTTTCTCCTCGATCAGCTTTTCGGGATAGCGGTCGTAGCCCATGGTGATCGGCAGATGCACCCACGAGCGGCCCGGGATCAGGTCGGCGCAGAACACCACACCGCCGATCTCCGCCAGCATCAGGCCAGGCGTGTGGCCGTCCGAATAGCTGAAACGCACGGCATCGCCCAACGCCTTCGATCGCTCACCCTCCACCAGTTCCAGCCGCCCGCTGTCCACTAGCAGCTGCGCGAGTTCCGGGATGAACGAGGCGCGGTCGCGCGGGTGCGGCTTCAGCACGCGTTGCCAGTGCGCAGCACCCACCACGAAGGTGGCATTGGGAAACAGCAGGTACGGCGGCTGGCCTTCCTGCCACGCGGCGAGCAGGCCGCCGGCGTGGTCGAAATGCAGGTGCGACAGCACCACGGCATGGATGTCCTCGTGCGAGAGGCCCGCGGCAGCCAGCGAATCGAGCAACACGTGGCGGTCCTCCACCACGCCGTAGCGCTCGCGCAGCGATGGCTCGAAGAACGCGCCGATGCCGGTCTCGAACAACACGTTTCGGCCGGGCACGCCGTCCACCGTCACGCCCTTCGCCAACAGGCAGCGGCAGGCCAGCGGGATGCGGTTCTGCTCGTCCGGCGCGATCCAGCGCGACCACATCGCCTTGGGTGCGTTGCCGAACATGGCGCCGCCGTCGAGACGCTGGGAGTTGCCGAGAAGCGAGAAAAGTTCCATGAGCCAAACCTGCCGGTCGCCAGTGCTGTTCAAGACATTCCTGCAACGCCACCCCCGCGCCGTTCGCGTCGAGCTTAGCTTGCGAACGCAAGCGAAGTCGAAGCAGCCCTTCGACTTCGACGCTCCCCGCCCGCGCTCCGGGCAAACGTCGCGGCTGTTATTCCACCTTGCCCAACCCCGACGGCCGGCGCGGATCGCTGGCGGCATCGAGCGTGTTGGTCTTGTGGTCCCAGGTGACCACGTTCATGAAACCCCAGCCTTCGCGCGGCTTGAGCGTGTAGCCCATCTTCTTGAGCTGTTCGCTGGTGGCGGGATCGAACACGCCATCTTCCACGTACACCAGGTCGGGCAGGAACTGGTGGTGGAAGCGTCGGGCTGCGGTGATCTGCTGCGCGCTTTCGCCGTCGATGAAGTGCAGGATGCCTTCCAGCACCTGGGTGATGATGGTGGAGCCGCCGGGCGAACCGATCACCGCGCTGCGATCCTTGCCGACCACGATGCTTGGCGACATCGAGGACAGCATGCGCTTGCCGCCCACCGGCGCGTTGGCCTCGCTGCCGAGCAAGCCGTAGACGTTGGGCTTGTCCGGCACCAGCGCGAAATCGTCCATCTCGTCGTTGAGCAGCACGCCGGTGTCCTTGGCGACGAAGGTGGAGCCGAGGATGTAGTTCACGGTGGACGTTATCGCCACCATGTTGCCGTCCTTGTCGATGATGGAGAAATGCGTGGTGTGCATGCCCGGATCGTGCGCCGACTCGTGCGGCAGCATGGACGACGGTGTGGCCTGGTCGGGCAGGATGCTCTGGCGCAGGCCGTCGGCGTAGTAAGGCGACAGCAGCATGTCCAGCGGCATCTTCACGAAGTCGGGGTCACCGAGGTAGTCGTTGTGGTCGCGGAACGCGCGGCGCATCGCCTCGATCACGTAGTGCATGCGGTGCGCCTGGTCCATCTTCGCAAGGTCGTAGCCGCGCAGGATGTTGAGGATTTCCGCGATGGCCACGCCGCCGGAGGACGGCGGCGGCGCGGTGACGATCCGGTAGCCCCGGTAGTCGACGACGATGGGCGTGCGCTCCCTGGCGCGGTAGTTCGCCAGGTCCTGCAGCGTCCAGTCGCCGCCCGCCGCGCGCACCGCGTCCACCAGCTTCTGCGCCACTTCGCCGCGATAGAAGCCATCGGCACCCTTCTGCGCGATCGACTCCCAGGTGCGCGCCTGGTCCGGGTCGCGCCAGATCGCGCCATCGACCGGCGGCTTGCCGGCGGGCAGGAACTTTCCTGCGGAGGCGGGCCAGCGCTCGAGGTTCTTCTGCTCGTCCTTGATCGCGCCCAGCAGGCGCGAGTCAGGCTTGAAGCCGTCGCGCGCGATGCGGATGGCCGGCGCCAGCGACACGCTGAGCGGCAGTTTGCCGTAGCGCTTAGCCAGCAGGGCCAGGCCCGCGGGTTCGCCGGGAATGCCGGCGGAGAGCGGCCCCTTCAGCGCCGTGTCGCGGTTCGGCGTGCCATCGGGATTGAGGTAGTCCTTGGGATTCACCGCCATCGGCGCCGTCTCGCGCGCATCGATGAAAGCGTCGCTGTCGTCCTTGGCGATGTGCAGGGTTGCCATGAAGCCGCCGCCGATGCCCGAGCTCTCCGGCTCCACCACCGACAAGGTGGAGGCCACCGCCACCGCGGCGTCGAACGCATTGCCGCCCTTGGCCAGCACTTCGAAACCGGCATTGGTGGCGAGGAAGTTGGCGCTGGCGATGCCGGCGTGGCCGGGGCGCTGCGCCGGCTGCACACTCGCGGCAGCCGGTGCGGGTTGCGGCGTGACATCGCTGGCCGGCGCCGCCCCGCTCGCCAGCAACAAGCCGAGCAACAGGGCGCGACCGCGCAGGAAGGTATTCATGCGGCAGGCTCCTGGCCCATCAGGTGGCGGTATTTGAGTTCGAGCGCTTCGCGCGATTCGGCGTGCGCGGGGTCGACGATGATGCATTCGACCGGGCACACCTCGATGCATTGCGGTTCGTCGTGGTGACCGACGCATTCCGTGCACAGCGCAGGGTCGATCACGTAGAACTCTTCGCCCAGCGAGATCGCCTTGTTCGGGCAAACCGGTTCGCAGACGTCGCAGTTGACGCAGGTATCGAGGATCTTGAGGGACATCGTTTCATGCGGCGCGGCGCGCGGCGGAGGCGTTGCGCCTGCGCCGCGCGCCGGCCGTCGATCACATCTGCACGAAGCGGAACGTGGCGCCGGTGACCTTCACCGCGTCGGACACGCGCTGCTCGTCGGCCTTGTCGCCAACGAACAGCACGATCACATCCTTGAAAGTGCCCGGCTGGGCACTCTTGAACGCGGCCACGGCCAGATCGCCGGTGGTGGCCGACACCGGACCGACGAAGGCCAGCAGGTTGCCGGGGGTGACGCCGCGGGCGACCGTATCCTGCACGCTCTGCAACTGGCGGTCGTTCTGCGCCTTGTCGTCGTCCTTCTGGCCCGGCGTCACGTAATAGACGTAGGGCTGCTGCGCAGCCATGCCCTGCAGGTTCTTCTGGACCAGCGGGCCGAGGTAGGCCTGCCAGCCCTTGGCATCGTTGACGTCGGTGGGCTTGGTAACCGCGGCAGCCTGCTGCGTGGCCTGCTGGTCCTGATCCGAGCCTTGCGAGCAGCCGCCCAGGGCGAGGCCGGCGGTCAGCGCGATGGCGGCGATGAGAGCGAACTTACGCATGATGGTCACCTTCTTTTGTTTCTGGTTGCTTGGGGAGGCCGACGCTGCGGCCCTTGTGCCAGCGCTGACGCATGGCTTGTTGTACCGCCGGATGCACGAAACCGGAGATATCGCCGCCGAGGCGGCCGATCTCGCGCACCAGCGACGAGGAAATGAAGCTGTATTGCTCCGCCGGCGTGAGGAACAGGGTTTCCGCCTGCGGGATCAGGTGCCGGTTCATGCTGGCCAACTGGAATTCGTATTCGAAATCCGACACCGCACGCAGGCCGCGCAGGATGACGCCGGCGCCGATCTCGGCCACGAAATTGGCGAGCAGCGAATCGAAGCCGCACACCTCCACGTTGCGCAGGTCGGCCAGGGCGAGCCGCGCCAGCGCGATGCGCTCGTTGAGGCTGAAACCCGGGCCCTTGCTGGGACTCTCGGCCACCGCCACCACCACGCGGTCGAACAATGGCGCGGCACGCGCCACCAGGTCGGCATGACCGTTGGTGATCGGATCGAAAGTGCCCGGATAGACGGCCAGGCGGGGATTGCCGGAAGTTGGGTTCACGAGCCGGGAATGCTGTGGGGACTATCTCTAGCTTAACGGAAGCGCACGCCGATAGAGCGCAAAACGCACCTCGCCGGCCCGCCCTTCGCGATGCTGCAACCAGTTCCGCGGCACGGTCGGCGCCACCTCGCGCGGGGACTCCAGGTAAACCCAAGCCGATTCGGCCAGCCAGCCCCCCTGCTCCAGACCCTGCGCCAATGCGCCCCACAGATCCAGCGCGAACGGCGGGTCGAGGAAAACCAGGTCGAAAGGCCGCGCCGCGCCGCGCAGGAAGCCCTGCGCGTCCATGGCCACCACGTCGCCACCGGCGGCCTTGAGCCGTGCCAGATTGCCGCGCAACGCCCGCGACGCCTGCACCTCCGGTTCGACGAAGCAGGCACTGGTCGCGCCGCGCGACAGCGCCTCCATGCCCAATGCACCTGTGCCGGCGCACAGATCCAGCACCCGCGCGCCTCCGATCGTCGGCGCCAGCCAGTTGAACAGCGTCTCGCGCACCCGCTCCGGGGTAGGCCGCAGGCCTGGCAGCTCGGGCACGTCCAATCGCGAATTGCGCAGGCTGCCGCCAATGATGCGGATGCGGCCGCTCATGCGGCCTGCCTTGGAGCCTGCTCATGATCGCCCCATGGCCCGCGTCGAGGACTGCTTGCGCGCAGGCCAAGGAAGATAGAGGGAGCGCACGTCCGTCCACGATCGAGTGATGACGCGAGCATGCGGGCCAGTGGATCCGACCCTGCGAGTTGCCTTGCCGTGGCCACCCCGCAACGGCGCCCAGCTTGACCCGACACCCTGGCGGGCGCTGCGCCACGCACCAGCACCTTGCGACCACGGCAAGGCAACCCTGGCCATGGGGTCGTGAACAGGCTCTTAGGCTCAGCGGCCGGTACGGATCGGGGTGTTAGCATGCCGCCCATTGTCTTTGAATCGCCCCGCAATGCTCAATTTCTGGAAGAAGAAACCTGCCGAGACGCCGCCCACGGACGCAACCGAAGCGCCTGTGACGGATACATCGGAAGCCGTCGCGCCGGTCGAGGCACCCGTCGAAACCACCGCCGGCGAGCCGGCCGAAAGCGCCCTGGCCAGGCGCAGCTGGCGAGATCGCCTCGCCGGCAGCGCGCTGGGTCGTGGCCTGGGTTCGCTGTTCAGCCGCAACCCCAAGCTCGACGACGACCTGCTCGACGAACTGGAAACCACCCTGATCACCGCCGACGTGGGCGTGGAAGCCAGCACCGCGCTGGTGGAAGACCTGCGCAAGCGCATGCACAAGCGCGAGTTCACCGATGCCGCAGCACTGCGCAACGCGCTGCGCGAGGCACTGGTGGCCCTGCTCAAGCCGGTGCAGCAGCCGCTGGACCCCTCCGGCCACAAACCCTTCGTAGTGCTCACCGTGGGCATCAACGGCGTAGGCAAGACCACCACCATCGGCAAACTCGCGCGCAAGTGGCGCGACGAGGGACGCAACGTGCTGCTGGCCGCAGGCGACACCTTCCGCGCCGCCGCCGTGGAACAACTCAAGACCTGGGGCGAACGCAACGCCGTGCCGGTGATCTCGCAGGGCCAGGACGCCGACGCCGCCAGCGTGATCTTCGACGCGTTGCAGGCCGCGCGCTCGCGCGGCGCCGACGTGCTGGTGGCCGACACCGCAGGCCGACTGCATACCCAGGGCGGCCTGATGGACGAACTGGGCAAGATCGCCCGCGTGCTGAAGAAGCTCGATCCCGCGGCGCCGCACGAGGTGCTGATGGTGATCGACGGCACCACCGGCCAGAACGCGGTGAACCAGGTGCGCCAGTTCCGCCAGATCGTGGGCGTCACCGGCCTCGTGGTCACCAAGCTCGACGGCACCGCCAAGGGCGGCGTGGTGTTCGCGCTGGCGCGCGAGTTCGGCCTGCCGATCCGCTTCGTCGGCCTGGGCGAAACCGCCACCGATCTGCGCACCTTCGACGCCGCCGCCTTTGTCGACGGCCTGCTGCCGGCGGCCCACGGCTGATGCGGAGCTGACATGACGCGTGGAGTGCGACGCCTGCTGATGGCTGCGAGCGCGCTGGTGCTCGCCGTGCTGTTGGGCATGGCGGGCTCGGTCTACCTGCTGCTGCAGCCCGACCGCTTCACCGCGATGTTGCAAGGCCAGGCGCGGCAGGCCGGCCTGGTGCTCAACCTGGGCAGCCCCGCCAGCCCCACGCTGCTCCCGCGCCCGGCGCTGGATCTGCGCGGGATCACGCTCAACGCCAAAGGTGAGGAAAACCCCATCCTGCTGGCATCCAGCGGGCGGCTGGTGTTGCCGTGGAGCACCCTGCTTGGCGGCCCCGTCGCCATCACGCAGATGGAAATCGACGCGCCGCGCGTCGACCTGGACGCCTTGCAGAGCTGGCTCGCCGCACAGCCATCGCAACCGGCGAACGCCGTGCCCATGATCCCGCGCATCGACACCGGCATCAGCATCGAGCACGGCAGCCTGGTGCACGGTGACCAGTTGCTGCTCAGCAACGTCAGGTTGACCGCGGGCACGCTGGCGCCCGATCGCCGGTTCCCGCTGGCCATATCGGCTACCACCGCCGCAGGCGCACCATTGCAGGCACTACTGACCACCACGCCACGCATGCACGGCGCCGCGCTGCAACTCGACGACATCCAACTGCACCTGTCGCAGGGCAACGGCACCGCGCTCGTGCTGCACGGCAACGCCCGCTGGCACGGCGGGGCGAACGCGGACGCACAACTCGACGGCAAGCTCGACCGAGCGGGTGCCGGCAACTACGACATCGCACTCACGCTCACTCCCGCCGATCAGACCAATCCGCTGCTGCTGCACCTGAAGCTGGACGGTCCGGGCAACCATGCCGACATGAGCATGCCGCCGCTGGCGCTGGTGCATTGGTGGAGCGCACTGGACGCATCGGGCGCCCCGCAAACAGCATCGCAGCCCGAATTGCCGCCCGGCAACGGCACCTTGCAGATGGCGAAGCTGCAGGTCGGCAGCCTCGCCATCACCGGCCTCAGCGTGCAGGCCGGCGACGCCGCGCCAGCCGCAGCCAGCAGTGCGGCAAGCAAGCCGGGCAGCGGTGGCAGGTCGAAGTGAAGCCGTTCGCCAACGCGTTGCTGGCCTGGTTCGACGACCATGGCCGCCACGACCTGCCCTGGCAACACCCGCGCGACGCCTACCGCGTATGGCTGTCGGAAACCATGCTGCAACAGACGCAGGTTGCCACCGTGGTCGGCTACTTCGAACGCTTCGTCGAAGCGTTGCCAACCCTGCGCGAACTCGCCGCCGCGCCCGAAGACCAGGTGCTAGCGCTGTGGTCCGGACTCGGCTACTACCGCCGTGCGCGCTTCCTGCATCGCGCCGCACAACTATGCGTCGAGCGCCACGATGGCCAACTGCCGCGCGACTTCGACGCACTGGTCGCGCTGCCCGGCATCGGTCGATCCACCGGAGGCGCCATCCTCGCGCAGGCGCACGGGTTGCGCTTCCCCATTCTGGACGGCAACGTCAAGCGCGTGCTGACGCGTTACCACGGCATCCACGGCCATCCCGGCGAGAGTGCGGTGGAAAAATCGCTCTGGCAGCGCGCCGACGCACACACGCCGACCATGCGCGTGGCCGACTACACGCAAGCGATCATGGACCTGGGCGCCACCGTGTGCACACGCACCAAGCCACGTTGCGGAACCTGCCCGCTGGCCGATAGTTGCATCGCCTTGCGCGACGGCCTCGTCACGCTGCTGCCGTCACCGAAGCCGGCGAAAACCACGCCTACTCGGGAAACCGTGATGCTGGTCCTGCGCGACGCGCGCGGCCGGGTGCTGCTGGAACGACGCGGCCCGCAAGGCGTATGGCCGGGCTTGTGGAGCCTGCCCGAAGCCGCGGACGTCGATGCCGCCTGGCGTAGCGCGCGGCAATGCGCACGCATCGACGACGCGCAGGCGTTACCTCCGTTCACCCATATGTTCAGCCATTACAAGTTGCGCATCGAACCGCTGCTGTTCGACGGTGCGACGCCGACGCGCAGCATCGCGGATAATGCCGCACCTACCCCCGAATCACGCTGGTGCGACACCAGCGAACTGGTCGCGCTCGGCCTGCCCGCACCCGTGCGCAAGCTGCTGCAGAACCTCGAAGGACACCTCGCATGAGCCGTACCGTTCACTGCGCCAAGCTCGGCATCGACGCCGAAGGCCTGGCCTTCGCCCCTTGGCCCGGTCCGTTGGGTCAGCGCATCTACGCCGAAATATCCAAGCCCGCCTGGCAGCAGTGGCTGGCGCACCAGACCATGCTGATCAACGAAAACCGGCTCAACCCGCTCGACCCGGGCACGCGCAAGTACCTCGCGGAACAGATGGAGAAATTCCTGTTCGGTGGGGATGTCGACCTGGCCGCCGGCTACACAGCGCCTGACGCGGAACATTGACGCCGGATCGAGCAGGCCGGCGTGGCCCGCAATAGACGGGCGACACAGCGTCGCCTTGCGCACCCCGCTCGATATACTTTCCCAACAACTTGATCAGCAGTGCAGGATGTACTGGGCCAATACATTCCCTTGACAACCCTGGCACCCGCCGCTTTAATACGCGGCTTGCCGAAATACCCTGGCCGGGTAGCTCAGTTGGTAGAGCAGGGGATTGAAAATCCCCGTGTCGGCGGTTCGATTCCGTCCCCGGCCACCATGTTCGAACGGCCCGCAGCGATGCGGGCCGTTTTTATTTGCGCTACTGTCGCTACTGGCCGGCTTTCGCAAACGCAGTCCGGCGAATCCATAAAGGGTTCGAGCATCCGCAAGTCAGAGTGGACGGTGTGGCAGAGCAGTCGGCAGGACAAATCAAATCCACGCAGGAATCGAGGCATGTCGCGCGGACGACGCTGTCGGAGCGCGTCCATCGCTTCCGCATGCTGGGCATGGGCGTAGCCGCACTGCCGATCGCGGCGGTGCTGCATGAAAACGGCTGGACGCCCTGGCTGCTGGCCCTGGTCGTGTTCACCTGCCTGCTCTGGCCGCAACTGGCCTGGTGGCTGGCCAAACGCAGCGCCACGCCGTTCCAGGCCGAGCAGCGCAATCTGATGATCGATTCGCTGCTCGCAGGCTTATGGGTGCCGTTGATGCACTTCAACCTGCTGCCGGCCGTGCTGCTGCCCACCGTGGCCACAGCCGACAAGATCAATACCGGCATTCGCGGCCTGTGGCTGCGTTCGCTGCCGGTCATGCTGATCGGCGTATTGGGCGGCGGCCTGCTGACCGGTTTCGCCGTCGTGCCGCGAACCAGCATGCTGGTGATGCTCGCCTGCCTGCCACTGCTGGTCGTGCATACCTTGGCAGTCAGTCTGGGCACCTTCCACCTGGTACGCACGGTGCAGGGGCGCAACCGGCAATTGGCCGAACTGAGCCGGCAGGATCCGTTGACCGGCCTCGCTAATCGCCGGTACTGGCGCGAGGAGAGCGCCCGGTTGCTGGCCGAACGCAGTACAGAGGGACTGCCCAGTACACTGCTGATGATCGACGTCGACAAACTCAAGGCGATCAATGACAAATACGGCCATGGCGCAGGCGACGACGCGCTGTGCCGGCTGGCCACGCTGATCCGCGAGCATGCTGGGCCGGAGACGCTGGCCGGCCGGCTGGGCGGCGACGAATTCTGCGTCATGCTGCCTTGTGGAAAGTCAGACGCCGAGACCATAGCCGAGCGACTGCGCGAGGCCATGGCCAGCGCACGCTGGCCGCTGCGCCCGGGCCTGCATTGCACGATCAGCATGGGCCTGACCGAGACCGGCGCGGTCGAGGGCACGCTGCACGGCTGGAGCGAAGCCGCCGACCGTGCCATGTATCGGGCCAAGCATTCCGGCCGCAACCGTATCGCCAGCGACAAGTCGAACGCTTCCTGACTGTCACTGCGCTGCCATCGACGAATCATCGGCGCGCCACGCTCGTAGACGAGACTTTCGCGCACCGCCCCGCGAGTACCGCAGCCGTGCCAGCGCAGTACGTCACCCCTTCGAAGTTCGGTTTGTTCCGCATCGTGCGACACGGGCGGCGCTGGCGCACTCTGCTGGAAGGTTGCGAGCTGGCGCGCCACGAGGACGCGATCGCCGCGCTGGCGTATCTGCAATCCAGTTGCCCGCGCGCACGATTGCCGGTTGTGTTGGATGAATGGCGTTATCTAGCCGGGCCGCCGCCCCGACTGGCGCAGGCCAGCAGCAACGACGAAGACTGGTTGCTGACGGGCTGACCCGGAGCCCGCTCAAAGCCATCTTTCCAACTGGCGACGAAGATGCTCCGCGTTATCGCGGTCCATGCCGCGACTTCAGCCGCCTGCCGTTACCGCGGCTCCCTTTCTTTGCCGACCATGCCATCGCGGTGGCGAAGGTCCAGACAGACAGGGTGGGCCTCGCGTACATGTTGAACGGGCTATCAAGCGGTAGCTGCTGCCATCCCATCGGCTGAGAGCCGATCGAGCATGCCGCGTGCGATCTCCCGCTCGCCGGACACCACCAGGCTCGCGCCCTGCCCGCGCAAATGCGCGACCCCGGCACCGGAACCCGCACGTGCGCAAATCGTCAGCCCCGGATTGATCTGACGCGCCACGCGCACGATCTCGCCCGCCTCGAACACGTCCGGCACGGTCACCAGCAACGCCTTCGCCGCACCGAGGTTGGCAGCAGCCAGCGCGTCATCCCGCGAAGCCTGGCCGGAGATCGTTCGGATGCCTTGCGAGCGCAGATCTTCGACGCGATCGTGCTCCATTTCCATCGCCAGCAGCGGGACGCCATCCGCACGCAATGCGTCGCACAACAGACGCCCTACCCGACCGTAACCCGCCACCACGACATGGCCGGACAGATCGTCGTCGTGCACCGGTTCGTCGGGCGGCGCCGCCGCCGTGGCAGCATGCGTTGCTTCGCGCGCATCCAGCCAGGGCTTCGCGTGATCGAGCAGCTTGAACAGCAAGGGGTTGAGCAGGATGGACACGATGGCTGCCGCCAGCAGCACGTCCTGCGCTTCCTTCGACACCATGTGCTGGGCCACGCCCACGCCGATCAAGATAAAGGAGAACTCGCCGATCTGCGCCAGGCTCACCGCGATGGTGAGCGCGGTGCGCAGCGGCCGCCGCGAGACCAGCACGATGAGCAGCGCCGCCAGCGACTTGCCCAGCACGATGATCGCCAGCGCGGCCAATACCACCAGCGGCTCGGCCAGCAGCACGTGATAATTGAACAGCATTCCGACGGAAACGAAGAACAGCACCGCAAAGGCATCGCGCAGCGGCAGCGTTTCCTCGGCTGCGTCGTGCGCCAGCTTGGACTCGCCCATCATCATGCCGGCGAAGAACGCGCCCAGTTCGAACGACACGCCGAACAGGCCGGCGACACCGAATGCCACGCCCAGCGCGATCGCCAGCACCGCAAGCCGGAACAGCTCGCGCGAACCGCTGACCGCCACCCGCGCGAGCAGCCATGGGATCAACCGCGCGCCCACCACCAGCATCAGCGCCACGAACAGGATCACCTTACCGATGGCGATGCCCACCGTGCCGGCCAGCGCGCCCACCGAAACGCCCTGCCCGGCCGCCAGCGCACCGCCCACCGCAGGCACCAGCACCAGTGCCAGCACCATCGCGAGATCTTCGACGATCAGCCAACCCACCGCGATGCGGCCACGCTCCGTCTCCAGCAGCCGGCGCTCCTCCATCGCACGCAGCAACACCACGGTACTGGCCACCGACAACGCCAGGCCGAACACGAAGCCCTGGGCGAACGGCCAACTCAGCGCCATGCCAAGCAGCACGCCCAGCACGGTAGCCACCGCCATCTGGATCAGCGCGCCGGGAATGGCGAGCGACTTCACCGACAGCAAGTCCTTCAGCGAGAAGTGCAGTCCCACGCCGAACATCAGCAGCACCACGCCGACCTCGGCCAGCTCGTGCGCGATATGCCCGTCCGCCACGTAGCCCGGCGTGAACGGTCCCACCACCACGCCGGCCAGCAGGTACCCGGCCAAGGCAGGCAATTTCAACCGGTGCGCCAGTGCGGCGAACACGAAAGCCAGCACGATGCCGCTGACCAGGGTGGCGATGAGCGGTGCTTCTTGCATGACGGCTCCTGGGTTCCGCGCATGGCGTACGGCATCCGTTGTAAGCACATCCGGTGACGGGCACAAGCGCCGCCGCGCCGCCTCACTCTGCCGCGTTGATCACCGCAAGGAAATCGCGCCCGTAGCGGGCGAGCTTGGCCTCGCCCACGCCGCTGACCTGGGCAAGCTCGCCTTCGTTCGCAGGCATCGCGCGCAGCATCGCCAGCAAGGTCGCATCGTGGAACACCACGTAAGGCGGCACGCCCTGCTGTCGCGCGAGCTGCGTGCGCAGCGCACGCAACGCATCCCACAGCGTCTGCTCGTAAGCCTCGATGCCCAGATTGGCACCGGTGACCAGCTGGCTGTCGCGGCGACGACGTGCGGACCGGACGGGCTTCGCGTCTTCGCGCAGATGCACGACCTGCTTGCCCAGCAGCACGTCGCGGCTGGCCGACGTGAGCCGCAAGGTGCCGTAGCCCTCCGCGTCGGTGGCCAGCAGGCCCGCGGCGAGCAGTTGGCGGAACACCGAGCGCCAGCCCTTTTCGTCGATCTCGGCCCCGATGCCGAAGGTGCTGAGCTGTTCGTGCCCAAGTTGACCCATGCGCTCGTTGTCCACGCCACGCAGGATGTCGATCACGTGGCCGGCGCCGAAACGTTGGCCGCTGCGGTACACCGCCGACAAGGCTTTCTGCGCGGGCACGGTGGCATCCCAGGTCCTGGGCGGTTCCATGCAGTTGTCGCAGCGGCCGCAGGGACCGTGGTAGTCCTCGCCGAACGCACCCAGCAACAGCTCGCGGCGGCAGCGCGTGGCCTCCGCATAGGCCAGCAGCGATTCAAGCTTCTGCCGCTCGATGCGCTTGCGCTCATCCGCCGACTCCGACTGCGCGATCATCTGGCTCATCGTCACCACGTCGGCGAGGCCATAGATCATCCATGCCTCGGCGGGCAGGCCATCGCGGCCCGCGCGGCCGGTTTCCTGGTAATAGCCTTCCATGCTGCGCGGCAGGTCGAGATGCGCCACGAAGCGCACGTCCGGCTTGTCGATGCCCATGCCGAAGGCCACCGTGGCCACCATCACCACACCGTCCTCGCGCAGGAAGCGCTGCTGGTTCCTCGCGCGCGTGGCTGCGTCGAGTCCGGCGTGGTACGGCAGCGCCTCGATGCCGGCCTCGGCCAGCCACGCGGCGGTTTCGTCCACCTTCTTGCGGCTGAGCGCATACACGATGCCCGCCGCGCCACGATGGCCATCGATGAATTGCATCAACTGCGTACGCGGGTTGTGCTTCAGCATCACGCGGTAGCGGATGTTGGGCCGGTCGAAGCTGGAGACAAACTGGCGCGCGTCGTGCAGCGCCAACCGCTCGACGATCTCCTCGCGCGTGCGCGGATCCGCGGTGGCGGTGAGCGCGATGCGCGGCACCTGCGGGAAGCGCTCGTGCAGAACCGTGAGCCCGCGATACTCGGGGCGGAAGTCGTGGCCCCACTGCGATACGCAATGCGCCTCGTCGATGGCGAACAGCGCGACTTCCGTTTGCTCGATCAGGCCGAGAAAGCGTGAGGTGAGCAGACGCTCCGGCGCCACATAGAGCAGGTCCAGCTCGCCTGCCATGAACTGGCGCTCCACCTCGCGCTGCGACTGCGCATCCAGGCTGGAGTTGAGGTAGGCCGCGGCGACGCCTGCAGCGCATAATGCATCCACCTGGTCCTGCATCAATGCGATCAGCGGCGACACCACGATGCCGGTGCCTTGGCGCAGCAGCGCGGGAATCTGGTAACACAGGGACTTGCCGCCGCCTGTGGGCATCAGCACCAGCGCGTCGCCGCCTTCCGCCATGTGTTCGACGATGGCCTGTTGCTGGCCGCGGAAGCCGGGATAGCCGAAGACGTTGCGGAGAATATCGAGTGGGGTGTGGTGCATTCGGGAAATGCTAGCAAATGGGGTGTTGCGGCAGTTGTCGCTGCACTGACAAAACCTGTAATCCCCACTGCCCTTCGGGGTTTGGATAACGGTTGGCGCTTCATCGTGTGCAGATGAAAGTTTTGCTTGTGCATTCACGCAAGCAACTGAGCGGCAGGTCACGACATCGATCATCCAGTAGCCCCGGACCCGAGCAAGCATGATCGCTACCGGATGAGTCGCTGCGCACGCTCCGGGGTCGTCCCACGTGCGTTCCGCGCACTTCGCGCTTGTCCGGCTTATGCCGGAATGACGCGCTATACCTTGGACGCCCCGCTCGGACTTGGTGCTGCTCCGGCTCTGGTTCTGGCCGTTGCTTCTGTGCGCTTGGAGCGCGCTGCTTTACCCGGGCCCCTCGGGGGCGGTGAGGCGTAGACGA
The DNA here is from genome assembly GCF_014842995.1 of Rhodanobacter sp. 7MK24. Taxonomy (GTDB): domain Bacteria; phylum Pseudomonadota; class Gammaproteobacteria; order Xanthomonadales; family Rhodanobacteraceae; genus Rhodanobacter_A. The sequence goes on along the minus strand of NZ_JACYXL010000011.1, from coordinate 159,933 downwards.
TCAGGCCGCGCAGCGGGCGAGTCCAGGGATGGACTCGCCTTTTCGACCGGGCAGGATGCCTGGAGAGCGCCACCGCGGAGTGGCCTTCTCTTTGGGTTACTTTTCTCTGACTCCGGGCATCCTGCCCTCCGCCCTTCGGGCCAGCTGCGCTGTTCGCCCGCGCTCCAGGCACGGGCGTGGCCACGCAAGAGAAAAGTATCTCGGGCGGCGGCGGCAGCACGAAACCGCTCTGTCGCTTGCGATCAAAGCAGCCAACCAACTAAGGAAACTCTGATTTTGCTCGTCATCCCGGCGAAGGCCGGGATCCAGCGTCTGCAGGCCATCGACTGCAAAGACGCTGGATCCCGGCCTTCGCAGGAATGACGAGCAAGAACCCGATTGACCAGACCTTCCCTAACCGTGCGAATGCTCACTCGCCTCGCGCTCGGCCGCTTCCACCGAAGGCGTACGCCACCCCGACTTCACGCCCCACACGTAGAACACCAGGCTGATCGCCGCGACCACCACCAGATCCCAGCCATAGGGCAGATAACCCTGCCCGCCGAAGGTGGTGCTGCCCGCCCAGGAGACGAGGGCGACGACAGGCAGGTAGGCGATCAGCCACCACGCACCCTTGAGCTGGCGGCCGAAGTCGTGCCAGCCGCTCTTCGCCTGGTAGTACAGGTACACCGGCAGCGCGACGACCATCAGCAGGATGATCTGCCCGGTGAGCGGCCACTTCGCCCAGTACAGCAGCTCGGTGGACATCACGAACGCGACGCCGGCGAGCACCGGCAGGCCGGCGAGGCGCAGCGGACGATGCAGGCTGGGGGCCGTGCGGCGCAGCGTCATCACGCTGACCGGGCCGGTAAGGTAGGAAATGATCGTCGCCACCGAGATCACCGCCGCCAGCGTGCCCCAGCCGCGGAACTGGAACAGGAACAGGTACGACACCACCAGGTTGAACCACATGGCCGGGCGCGGCACGCCCGACTTCGGATCGATGTGGCCGAAGATCTTCGGCATCGTGCCGTTGCGCTCCATGCCGTACAGCATGCGCGCGGTGGTGGCGGTGTAGGTCATGCCGGTGCCGCTGGGGCTGATGAAGGCATCGGCGTAAAGCAGCAGCGCGAGCCAGTTGAGGTTGACGATGACCGCCAGCTGCGCGAACGGCGAGCTGAAATCGATGCCGTGCCAGCCGGCCTTGGCCAGCAGGTCGGGCGGAACCGCGCCGAGATAGGCCACCTGCAGGATGATGTAGATCACGGTGGCCAGCGCGATGGAGCCGACGATCGCGAACGGGATGCTCTTGCCCGGGTTGCGCGCTTCGCCGGCCAGGTTCACCGGACTCTGGAAGCCGTTGAAGCTGAAGACGATGCCCGCGGTCGCCACGGCGGTGAGCACGGCGGCGAAATCGATCGCGTGCGCGTCGCCATGCACGCCCACCGAGAAGTTCTCGTGGTGGAAGCCACTGGCGATCAGCGCGATGCCGGTGGCGGCCGGCACGATCAGCTTGAACACGGTGATGGCGGTGTTGGAGTGCGCGAACAGCTTCACGCTCCAGAAGTTCAGCAGGAAGTAGAGCAGCACCAGGGCCGCGGCGATCCACAGGCCAGGCACGGTCAATTCGCCGTGGCCGCCCGCGGCATGCATGTACAGGTTCTGCGCCCACTGCCACTTCCAGCCGGCCATGTACTGCACCGAGGCCTCGGCTTCCACCGGGATCACCGAGACGATGGCGATCCAGTTGGCCCAGGCGCCGATGAAGCCGACCAGCGAGCCGTGCGAGTAATGGCTGTAGCGCACCATGCCGCCGGATTCGGGGAACATGGAGCCGAGTTCCGCGTAGGTCAGCGCGATGGTCATGATGATCGCCGCGCCCAGCACCCACGCCCAGATCGCCCCCGGTCCCGCCAGGCCGGCCGCGCGCCACGCGCCGAACAGCCAGCCGGAGCCGATGATCGAACCCAGGCCAGTGAGCATCAGGGCGAACGGGCTGACGTCGCGTCGGATCGAGCTGGAAGACATGGAAACTCCTGAGGCGCGTACCGCGCATTCCCCGAAACAAGAGGGGAATGGTTGCAGACCCGGCCTCCGGACGCCACCCGCCACAGGTCACGCGGCTATTGAAGCGTATGCCGATTCGGGCGAAGTCGAGGGTAGCTAAGGCATTTTGTGCGGGCGAACGCTAGATGCCAGCCCCTTCTTCGTCGAGGAAATAGAACTTCCCGTTCTGCGACCTCTCCCAATAGTCAACCTCGACACTCAATGTCTTCATGGTGAGTTCCAGAGCTTTGGAGGGCATCAACGCCATGCATTCCGAACACCTTGGTCCTAGTGTCCGTGCGAAGCTCATAGGGGCAATACCAAGTCTCGTCTCCGATCATCACGGGCAGCCCAACACGCAACGATGCGGTTTCTCGCTCGCCAGTGTTCCGTACAAAGAACATGGCTCGCTCAGCAATGACGTGCTCGATGGTCATACTCGAAAATATGCGCAATCGTGCGATCAGCACTCGATCACGTTGACGGCGAGGCCGCCGCGCGAAGTTTCCTTGTACTTGTCCTTCATGTCGCGCCCGGTGTCGCGCATGGTGGCGATCACCTTGTCCAGCGAGACACGGTGCTTGCCGTCGCTCTTCAGCGCCATGCGGCTGGCGTTGATCGCCTTCACCGAGCCCATCGCGTTGCGCTCGATGCAGGGGATCTGCACCAGCCCGCCGATCGGGTCGCAGGTGAGGCCGAGGTTGTGTTCCATGCCGATCTCGGCAGCGTTCTCCACCTGGTGCACACTGCCGCCCAGTGCGGCGGTGAGTCCGCCGGCGGCCATCGAGCAGGCCACGCCCACTTCGCCCTGGCAACCCACTTCGGCGCCGGAGATCGAGGCGTTCTCCTTGTACAGGATGCCAATCGCGGCGGCGGTGAGCAGGTAGTCGATGATGCCGTTCTCGTCGGCCTTGGGGCAGAAACGCAGGTAGTAATGGCCCACCGCGGGCACGATGCCGGCGGCGCCGTTGGTCGGCGCGGTGACTACGCGGCCACCGGCGGCGTTCTCCTCGTTCACCGCCAGCGCGTAGAGGTTCACCCAGTCGAGGATGGTCAGCGGATCCTTCAGTGCGGCCTCGGGCTGGTTGCGCAGCTCCTCGGCCATCGCCGGCGCGCGGCGCGCCACGTGCAGGCCACCCGGCAGGGTACCGGGCGAACGCAGGCCACGGGTGACGCAGTCCTGCATCGCCTTCCAGATCGTCAGCAGGCCGGCGCGGGTCTCGGCCTCCGGGCGCCACACGCTCTCGTTCGCCATCATCAATTGCGCGATGCTGAGATGGTGCTTCTCGCACAATGCGAGCATCTGGTCGCCGGTGGAGAACGGATAGGGCTGCTCGGTGGTATCGGCGACGATGCGGTCTTCCGCCGCCTCGTCGGTGTTCACCACGAAGCCGCCGCCGACGGAGTAGTAGTCGCGCGTGGCCAGTTCGTTGCCGTCGGCATCGTAGGCGGAAAAACGCATGCCGTTGGTGTGGAACGGCAGCTTCTGGCGCTTGTTGAACACCAGGTCGCGCTTTTCCTCGAAATCGATCTCGCGCTTGCCGAGCAGGCTCATGCGGTGCGTCTTGCGAATGCGCTCGAGAATGCCCGGGATGGCGTCGGGGTCCACCGTGTCGGGATGCTGGCCCTCGAAGCCCAGCAGCACCGCCTTGTCGGTGCCGTGGCCGCGGCCGGTCATCGCCAGCGAGCCGTACAGCTCGGCGCGCACGCGCACCACGCGGTCCAGCACGCCCTTCTCTTCCAGCCAGCGTTCGGCGAAACGCGCCGCGGCGCGCATCGGGCCCACCGTGTGCGAGGAAGACGGACCAATGCCGATCTTGAACAGGTCGAATACGCTGACGGCCATGGTTGCGCTGCTTGCGGAAAGGAAGCCGCTATTCTACGCGGGCACCTTCCGCTTGGCAGTCCATGCGCAGACGCATGTCCCATCTCACTCTCTACCAGCGCGACTACTGCCACCTCTGCGACATGGCGCTGGCCGTGATGGCCGAAGCGCAGGCACCGGAATTCGACAGTGTGTGGGTGGACGATGCCCCGGAACTCGAAGCGCGCTACGGCACGCGCGTGCCGGTGCTGCGCGACGCGCGCGACGGCCGCGAACTGGACTGGCCATTCGACGCTCCGGCCGTGCGGACGTTCCTTTCCGCCATGTAGGAACACACCCTGCGCGCGAACGCTCTTGCTTCGATCAAAGTGAAAAGCCATTGCGCACAGGGTGCGCTCCTACAGGTGCGTCATTTCCCCACCAGCACCAAGTGCGCATGCACCTTCACGTCGGCGCCGATCACCGATGTATCGGCGTAATCGCCACCGCCGACGCCAAAGGCCAGGCGCTGCAGGGTGCCGCTCACGTCCAGCGTGGCGTTCTTGCCCTGGGACTTGAAGTCCACCGCGAGGCTTACCGGCTTGGTCACGCCGCGCAGGGTGAGCCGACCATCGGCAACCACCTTGCCGCCGACGTTGCGGAAACCGGTGGTGACGAAGTGCGCCGTGGGGTATTGCGCCACGTCGAAGAAATCCTTGCCGGGCAGCGCGCCCTGCTGGTCCTTGTCGCTCACCGCGACACTGGCCATCGTCACGTTGACGTCGAACTTCGATTGGGCGAGTTGCGCCGGGTCGTAGCTGATCGTGGCCTGCCACTGCTTGAAGCCGCCGTCGAAGCTGCTGCCCTGGAAGCTGCCGCTGAAGCCCAGCGTGCTGGCGGGTTGCACGGCGTAGTCGGCAGCGAAAGCGGCGCACGGCAAAGCGAACATGAGCAATGCGCCGGCAGCGAAGCGATGGACGGTTTTCATCGGTTGTCTCCCTTGTCGTTGCGTGGCTTGCCGAACGGCAGCATGCGCCGCAGCACGTCGTCGCCGTCGAACACATGATGTTTGAGCGCGGCGCCCACATGACCCACCAGCACCAGTACGAGGAACCAGAACAGGTATTCGTGTACGGCATGCGCGAAATGGCGCAGGTCGTTGCTCTTCGCCGCAATGCTCGGCAGGTTGAACAGCTTGAACCATTGCAAGGGCTTGCCGGCAACGGAGTTGAACCACCAGCCGGAGAGCGGAAGCACCAGCGCCAGCAGGTAGAGCACCACGTGTGTGGCGCGTGCGGCGGCCTGCTGCCAACGCGGCGCGGGCAGCTCGCGCGGACGGCCGTCGCCCATGCGCCACGCCAGGCGCAGCAACACCAGCGCCAGCACGGTCAGTCCGATGGACTTGTGCAGCGCCAGCCAGTTGATCTTCTGCATCGGATTGCTGGCCAGATCCATGCACAAGCCGAACACGCCGTTGCCCAGGATGGCCAGCGCCACGATCCAGTGGAAAGCCTTGGCGATCGCGCCCCATTGGCGGGCGTCGCTGCGCAGCGTCATGGCGAATCCTCGGTCGCGTGGCTGTGGGTGCGGCAGAGTCTGGAGGAACATCGGAGCGGATGCCAGCACCCGGAACAGGACGCACCGTTCACCCGGCGTTAGCTTCCCTTGTCCCGTTTTGGCATGATTTGCCGCCTGACGTGGTGCGGCCGCGCGGATCGCCGCGCAAGCCGGAACACCGCCGTAGCGGGGGCAATGATGGGGCGCGGGCCGTTGGTGTCTGCAGGCTTGTTCGGCCTGCTGCTGCTCATCGCAATGCCTGTGCCGGCACGGATGCCAGCCGTGCCGGTGCCCGCGGCGACTTCGGCGATCCCGCTGGTCACGCCACAGTTCCGCCGCTATGGGGTAGCCGACGGCTTGCCGAGTTCCAACGTATACGCCGTGGCGCAGGATCGGGGCGGGGCGATCTGGTTCGGCACCAAGGGGGGCATCGCACGCTTCGACGGCGTGCAGTTCAAGGTTTTCCGCCACGTATCGAACGATCCCGGCTCGTTGTTCGACAACGGCATCGCCACCCTGCTGGTGGACAGCCAGGACCGTCTTTGGGCGGGCGGCCTCAACGCCGGGCTGAACCGCTACGACGCGGCCACCGGCAAGTTCGTGCACTGGGGGCATGACCCGGCCGACCCGGCCAGTCTGTCCAGCATCCGCATCTGGTCGCTCGCGCAGACACCGGACGGCGCGCTGTGGGTGGGTACCGGCAATGGACTGGATCGCATGCGGCCGGATGGCCACGGCTTCGACCACGTCGAATACCAGGCGCCTGATGGCAAGGCCGAAAACTTCGGACCGGTCGGTGCACTCCATGTCGATGCGCACGGACAGCTGTGGATAGGCAGCGACCTCGGCGTGTTCCTCCGCGACGGACAGGGCCGGATACACAAGGTGCTGGCCGCCGATCCGCGCGATTCGATGGCGGCCTGGAACATCGACAGCGACGGCAACGAAGTGCGCATCGCCACCGACCGCAGCCTGATGGTGGTGGGCGCAGACGGTCTGGCGCGACATTTCGGCGGCACGGCGATTCCCTCCACCAACGTGATGGACAGCAAGCGCGACCAGGCCGGTCGGCTGTGGATAGGCACGCAACGCGGGCTGTTCATGCAGCCGCGCGCAGGCGCGCCGGTGATGGCGATCGCCAACCGCCCCGTGCTCGACGGCAACCTGCCCGGCAGCTGGGTATGGCAGATGCTGGTCGACCGCGCAGGCGGCCTGTGGCTCGCCGTGTTCGATGGCGGCGTGGGATACCTGGCGCCGGGCTGGGACAGCTTCAGCCGCTTCACCCATGTTCCGGACGATCCCGCCAGCCTGCGCGATGCCGTCGCCACCGCCATGGCACGCGGCAAGGACGGCCTGCATATCTGGGTGGGCGAACGCGCCGGCCGGGTGGACCGGCTCGACCCCGCCACGGGAGGGGTGGAGCACTTCTTCTCGAACCTCGGCGGCGACGTCGCCGGGATGACCGAAGACACGCGGGGCCGCCTGTGGGTGGTGCTGCAGGGCTACATCGACGTGTGCGATGTCGCGCAGCACCGCTGCACGCGCATCGACCCGGGCCGCGATGTCATGCGCCACCCGCTGGAAGTGGAACCGGGCCCTGACGGACAACTGTACGCGCGCACTTTCGGCGAGGGCATCTTCCGCATCGATCCGAACACGCTGGCGGTGACGGCGGTGCCGATGGACCAGCCCAACGAGAGGGTGCGCTGGGGCAGCCAGATGACGCTGCGCGATGGCGTGTTCTGGTACGCCAGCGACGGCGGCATGATGCAACTGGATCAGGTGCGTGGTCGCTTCGCGATGGCGCCGGGCGCGACGCCCGGGCAAAGCGTGGACGCCTTCGCCTTTGCGGTGGACGGCATGTGGACGGCCAACGCGAATGGCCTGTCGCATTACCGCATCGAAGGCAATGCGATGGCGCTCGACCGCACGGTGGATTCCACGCAGGGCTGGCCATCGATCAACGTGGTGGACCTCAAGGTCGATGCGCAGGATCGCGTGTGGGTATTCGGCCACGACGGACTGTGGCGCTTCGATCCGGCGAACGGCCACTTCCGCTCCTTCGGCTTGCAGGACGGCCTGGCCAACGGCGAGTTCTCGCGCGGCTACGCCGAGATGCCCAGCGGCTACCTTTACGCTGCGACCCTGGGCGGCGTGGTGGCGTTCGACCCCGACAACATCGGCGCGCAGAAAGCGCCACCGCCGCTGGCGATCACCGGCATCTACGTGCGCCGTCGGGGCGTGCGGCAGGCGCTGGCCATCGACCACGGTGTGGTGAAGGTGGGTTGGCGCGACCGCCAGCTGAGCATCCAGGCACGCGTGTTCTCCTACCTCGACCCCTACGCCAACCATTACCGCTTCTTCCTGCATGGCTTCGATCCTGGCTGGGTAGACGTGGGCAACCCGGGCGAACGCGACCTGTCCGGCCTCAGCAGCGGCAATTACACGCTGGAAGTGATGGCGGCGGGCGCGGAAGGCGTGTGGACGCGCCTTGCACAACCGCTGCACATCCACGTGGAGTCGCCGCCATGGCTGCGCTGGTGGGCATGGCTGCTGTACGCGCTGGCGCTGGTGTCCGCGGCGGGCCTGTTGATGCTGGAATGGCAACGACGATTGGCGCAACGCCACCACGTCGCACTGATCGAGCAGCGACGCGCGCTGGCCGAGCAGGCCAGCGCGGCGAAGACGCAATTCCTCGCCACGCTGAGCCACGAGATCCGCACGCCAATGACCGGCGTGATGGGCATGGCCGAACTGCTGCTCAACACGCCGCTGGACAGCCGGCAGCGCGACTACACCCGTGCCATGCAGCGCTCCGGCGGCATGCTGCTGAAGCTGCTCAATGACGCGCTGGATCTGGTGCGCATCGACGCCGGCCGCTTCGAGCTGGAGCCGTCGCCGTACGACCCGCGCCAACTGGTGCTCGACGTGGCGCAACTGGAACAGGCCATGGCGTGGAGCAAGGGCCTGCAGTTCATGCTGGAAATCGCCGACAACTTTCCCGCACAGGCCGTGGGCGACCCAGTGCGCATCAAGCAGGTGCTGCTGAACCTGGTCGGCAACGCGTTGAAATTCACCGAACACGGCAGCATCACCCTGCGCGCCACGCGCAGCGGCGACGACCTGCTGTTCAGCGTCAGCGACACCGGTCCCGGCATTCCCGGCAGCAGCCAGGCGCGATTGTTCCAGCGCTTCGAACAGGAAGACAGCCCGCAACGCCGCGCCGGCAGCGGACTGGGCCTGGCGATCTGTCGCGAGCTGGTGGAGATGATGGGTGGCAGCATCGAGTTGCAGTCGCGGCTGGGTCACGGCAGCACCTTCCTCGTGCGCCTGCCGCTGATCGAGGCAAGCCCTGCCCCACCGGAACCTGCCACGCCGCAGCCGATCGACGAACGCCACCTGCATCTGCTGCTGGTGGAGGACGATGCCATCGCCGCCGCCGTCGTTACCGGGCTGCTGGAACAGCAAGGGCATGCGATCCGCCACGTGGTGAACGGCCTGCAGGCATTGGCCGAGCTGGAGCGCGATCGCTACGACGCAGTGCTGCTTGATCTCGACCTGCCCAGCCTGAATGGCTTCCAGATCGCCCGCATGATCCGCCAGCGCGAAACGGACCGGCGTCTGCCCATCGTGGCGGTCACTGCACGCACCAGTGATGGCGACGAAGCGCTGGCGCGCGCAGCCGGGATGGACGGGTTCCTGCGCAAGCCGGTCAGCGGCGAGCAATTGGCGGCAATGTTGGCTGGCGTACTTGAAGGTGCGGTGACGGTTTAGGGCCTGTCCGAAATCTTTGAGCAGGAAGGGCTAAGGAATGCCAGGTGGATGAGTCGCAGGCTGGCGTGAAGCCTGCGCTCGCGGTTCTTCCATAGCCTTCGGTGCTTTTCCAGCCAAGCGAAACTGCGCTCGATCGCCCAGCGCTTGGGCATGGCCTTGAACGCGTGCAGTTCGCTGCGCTTGGCGATCTGCATCGTCACGTGCTTGCCCAAGACCTCCGGTGTTGCGGCGCGTCTCGGCGATCTTCGCGCCAGCCTCGACCTCGTTGAGGATCCGGACCATCTGTCCGTCGCCGAACTTCGGCTTCTTCAAGCAGAGAGCTCCTTCGCAGGGAAACTCTACTTCTCACCGGCTTGAATCAAGGAGGACGCTTCATGAGAACTCTAGCGCCCTTCATCCCAGCGCAAGCCGGACAACTGCAAAGTGCGCGGAGCGTCCGCAGAGGCAAGCGCAGCTCCGGCGCGAAACTGCTGCAGGCATGAGCGTGCGGAGGTATTGAACGGATTTTGCGAGACGCTGCGGAGACCGCTGTGGCCTTTTGCGTAGCGGTCACATGTCGTACTTGGACAACTCGAAGCCGCGTCGCTTGTATTCGCCCCAGCGTTCGCGCGAGCCGGTGCGCTCGTCCGGGTCGGCCGCCACTACCTCCAGCACGCGCTGGAAATTGCCGCTGGCGCAGTCCTCGCGGAGGTTGATCACCATCGGCCGGTCGGGCGTGTCCACGCCTGGCGGCACGATCAGCACCGCGGTGTCCGCGTCGTCGTCGTCGCCGGCCAGCTGGTGCGGGATGAAGGCATCCTCGTCGAAGGCCCACAGCCACTCGTCGACGGCCTCGGCCTGCGCATGGTCGCGGGCGAGGATCAGCGTGGGCTGCTGCGCCGCGAACGCACGCTTCGCCAGCTCGCACACCAGCAGCAGCGGCTGCTCGCGGAAGCGCGGCTTGTCGATCAGGTAGAAGTCGGCACGAGGCATGGTGTGTTGGCTCTTGACCGTCATTCCGGCGCAGGCCGGAATCCAGTGACGACGATACTCGGTTGTTCCCTTGCCGCTCGACCGGAACCCGGGGGGGACTGGATGACCGGCTTCGCCGTCGTGAAGCGCTTCCGGCCTGCGCCGGAATGACGGCGTCCCAGAAATTTACGCGCAGCGATCGATCAGCCACTGCGCCAGCAGTGCCACCGGGCGGCCGGTGGCCTGGCCCTTGCGGCCCTCGTCCCACGCCGTGCCGGCGATGTCGAGGTGCGCCCAGCGCTGGCCTTCGGCGAAGCGCGAGAGGAAGCAGGCGGCGGTGATCGCACCGGCGCTCTTGCCGCCGATGTTGGCGACGTCGGCGAAACCCGAGTCGAGCTGCACCTGGTAGTCGTCCCACAGCGGCATGCGCCACGCACGATCCAGCGTGTACTCGCCCGCGGCAAGCAGCTCCCCGGCGAGGTCGTCGTACTTGCTGAACAGGCCGCTGGCATGCTTGCCCAGTGCGATCACGCAGGCCCCGGTCAAGGTGGCGGCATCGATGATGGCCTGCGGCTTGAAGGTCTGTGCGGTCCAGGTGAGCGCGTCGCAAAGGATCAACCGGCCTTCGGCGTCGGTGTTGAGCACCTCGATGGTGAGGCCGGACAAGCTGGTGAGCACGTCGCCGGGGCGGTAGCTGTCGCCGTCGGGCATGTTCTCCGCCGCGGGCACCACGCAGACCAGGTTGTGCTTCAGGCCCATCTTCACCGCGGCCACGAAGGCGCCCAGCACGCCCGCCGCACCGCCCATGTCGAACTTCATCTCGTCCATGCCCGGGCCGGGCTTGAGGCTGATGCCACCGGTATCGAAGGTGATGCCCTTGCCGACAAAGGCATAGGGCGCCGTGCCTTCGGCACCGCCCCGGTATTCCAGCGCGACCAGCTTGGGCTTGTTGGTCGAACCGCGGCCCACCGCGAGCAGCGAACCGAAGCCCAGCTTTTCCATTTCCACATGGTCGAGCACGCGGCAGGAAACCGCATCGTGTGCGTCCGCAAAAGCCTGCGCCTGCGCCGCGATATAGGCGGGGTTGCAGATGTTCGGCGGCAGGTTGGCCAGCTCGCGGGCGAAGCGCACGCCCTCGGCGATAGCGATGGCCTGGTCGAGGCCAGCCTGCGCCTCGGCACCGGCGGCGAAGGCCACGCCAGCCAGTTCCGGCGATGCGGCTTTCTCGCGCGGCTTGAAGGTGGCGGTGTAGCGGTAGGCGGCATGGTCGGCGGCCAGTACGGCGGTGCGTACGCGCCATGCCGCGTCATGACCGGGTACGTCCACTTCAGCAAGGTACGAAACCGCCTCGGTCAGCGGCAGCTTGCCTAGTGCGCGAGCGGCCTCGACGGCCACCTTCTGGTAGCGCGCCGCGTCGAAACCTTTCTGCGCGCCCAGGCCCACCACCAGCACGCGCTTGGCGGCTATGCCGGCGGGCGCATACAGCACGGTGGTGCTGCCGGCCTTGCCGCTGATGTCCCCGCTTTCCACCTGGCGCTTGATCGCGCCGCCGGTGGCGCTGTCCACGCGGGCCGCCGCGCTGGTCAGCACGCCCTGTTCGTACACCCCCACCAGCACGCAGGCTGTGTCGGCGGTTTCGGGAGTGGTGGCGACGAGGCTGAACTGGAGAGGCATGGTTCGATCCTGCATGGGCGCGACGGGCGGGGAACCGGCTAGACTGGCGTTTCCCCGCTTGCCTTTCGGCGTTGACGGAAGCCCTCAAGTTTATCGCATGCTGAGCATTCTCGACCGCTATTTATTGCGCGAACTGGCGCAGACCGTGGCCGCCACCGTGGTGGTGCTGATGGTGATCGTCGCCGGCACCGCGTTCGCCGGCGTACTACAGCAGGTGGCCAAAGGCAGCTTCCCGGCCAGCGTGATGTTCCAGGTGCTGGGTCTGCGCACGCTGGAAGGCCTCACCAACATGCTGCCATTGGCCAGCATGATCGGCGTATTGATGGCACTGGGCCGCATGTACCGCGAGAGCGAGATGCACGTGCTGATGTCGTCCGGCATGGGGCCGAATGGGCTGGTGCGCCCCACGGCCATCCTTGCCGTGGCGCTGGTATTGCTCACTTCTGTGGTGGCGCTGTGGCTGGGGCCATGGGCGGCCGCGACCAGCGACAACCTGGTAGCCGTGGCAAACCGCTCGGTGATCGCCGCCGGCCTCGACGCCGGCCGTTTCACCGAACTGCCGGGCAAGGGCGGCATCGTCTTCACCGACACGCTGAGCCAGGACGGCAGCAAGCTGGGACGCAGCTTCGTTTCCACGCAGCGCCCAACCAAGGGCGGCCCTGACCACGTCAAGGTGGTCACCGGCAATAGCGGCGAGCTGTACCAGGAGAGCAATGGCTCCAATCGCTTCATCGCCTTCCACACCGGCTGGCAGTACGACATCCCGTTGGGTGCGGACAACTGGCGGCGCATGCAGTACGAACGCAACGACAGCGCGCTTTCCACCGTGACCGACAGCGACGACAGCGTCGATCCGGCCGAGAGCATGACCACGCTGCAACTGCTGCATACCGAAACACCGGACGCCCGCGCCGAACTGGCCTGGCGCGTCAACGCGCCGGCGCTGACCCTGGTGATGCTGATGCTGGCGTTGCCGATGTCGCGCCAAAGCCCGCGCGAGCCGCGCTACGGCCGCCTGATGCTGGCGATGGCGAGCTTCTATCTCTACTACGTGCTGCTGGCACTTGGCCGCGCGCAGCTCGACAAGGGCCGCTGGCACCATCAGACCGCGATGTGGCTGTTGCATATCGTGATGATGGCTTTCGCCGGTTGGATGTGGTGGAAGCAGTACTCGCCACGCAAGGTGCATGACAGCAAGCCGGCCAACAAGGCGCGAACCGCATGATCAAGCGCGTGGACAAGCTGGTAGCGCTCAGCGTGCTCGGCTCGGTGATCGGCGTATGGCTGGTGCTTACCGGCTTCGATGCAGTGACGATGTTCATGCGCCAGCTCGGCAACATCGGCAAGAACGGCTACACGCTGACTGACGCCGCGGTGTACGTGCTGGTGACCACGCCGCGCCGCGCCTACGACATGTTCGGCAATGCGGCGCTGATCGGCAGCCTGCTGGGCCTGGGCGGCTTGGCCGCCACCAGCGAGCTCACGGCGCTGCGCGCCTCCGGCATGTCGCGGTTGCGCATCGCGGTTTCGGCCACTGGCGTGATCGCCGTGCTGATCGTGGGCGTGGTGATCCTAGGCGAGACCGCAGCGCCATGGGGCGACCAGCTGGGCAACGCCATGCAATTGCGCCTGAAGGCCAACAACATCGGCAGCACCGGCAGCGGCCTGTGGGCCCGCGACGGGGACCGCATCATCAACGCGCGTGGCGGCGCCGTGGCGATCCGCTCCGGCGACCACGACACCGTGCAGCTCATCGACGTGCGTGTGTTCACCCTCACCAAGGATGGCCAGCAGCTCACCCGCTTCGACCAGGCCAAGACCGCCGACCACAACGGGCGCACCTGGGTCATGCACGACGTGCGCAGCACTACGCTGGACGACACCGGCGTGCACGGCCATACCGCGCCCAGCGAGCAATGGGATTCCAGCCTCAACCCACAGGTGCTGGCGCAGTCGGCGATCCAGCCGCAATACCTGGCGATGCGCGACCTGCGCCGCAACATGCGCTACCTGGAAGCCAACGGCGAAAGCCCCGGCGTCTACGCGGTGGCGTTCTGGACGCGCGCGCTGTACGCGCTCAACGTGCTGGTGCTGGTGCTGTGCGCGATGCCGTTCGCCTTCGGCACCATGCGTTCGGGTGGCCTCGGCAAGCGCATCTTCATCGGCATGCTGCTGGCGATCACCTGGTACTTCCTGCAGAAGGCAATGGTGAATTTCGGCACCGTCTACGGCATTCCGCCACTGCTCGCCAACCTGCTACCCGCGGCCCTGCTGGCAGCGGCGGCATGGCTGTACTTCCGCAAACACGCTTGATCGACAAGGAATGCCGGTGATGAACGTGGTCGACCTGCGCAGCGACACCGTCACCCGCCCCACCCCCGCCATGCGCGCCGCGATGCTGGACGCCGAAGTGGGCGACGACGTCTACGGCGAAGACCCCACCGTCAACACGCTGCAGTGCCGCCTCGCCGATGACCTCGGTTTCGAGGACGCGCTGTTCGTGCCCAGCGGCACGCAGAGCAACCTGCTTGCGCTGATGAGCCACTGCGAGCGCGGCGACGAATACCTGGTCGGCATGGACGCCCACACCTACAAGTTCGAAGGCGGCGGCGCGGCGGTGCTGGGCTCAATCCAGCCCCAGCCCATCGTGCACGCCGAAGACGGCACGCTGCCGTTGGACCGCCTCGCCGCGGCGATCAAGCCGGTGGATCCGCACTTCGCGCGCACGCGCCTGCTTGCCTTGGAAAACACCTGGCACGGCCGCGTGCTGCCGCAGGACTACCTGCACGCCGCGCATGGCTTTGCCCGCCAGCGCGGCTTGGCGCTGCACCTCGACGGTGCCCGCATCTACAACGCGGCCGTTGCGGGCGGCGTATCAGCGCGCGCCATCGCGCAGCACTTCGACAGCGTGTCCGTGTGCCTGTCCAAGGGGCTCGGCGCGCCAGTGGGCTCGGTGCTGGTCGGCTCCGCACCGCTGATCGAAAAGGCACGGCGCTGGCGCAAGGTCGCCGGCGGTGGCTGGCGTCAGGGCGGCATGCTCGCGGCCGCATGTCTGCATGCGCTCGACCACCACGTGACGCGGCTGGCCGACGACCATCGGCGCGCCGCCTATCTTGCCGGCCGCCTGCGCGAAATCCCTGGCGTGAACCTGCTCGGCCAGTACACCAACATGGTCTTCGTCGATGTGCCGGTCGAGCGCCTGCAGGCACTCGACACCCATCTGCACGCGGCGAACATTCGCATCAGCATCGGTTATCTGCCCACGTTGCGGCTGGTGACGCATCTGGATGTAGATGACGATGGCATCGAACGCGTGGCGGAGACATTCCGTTCGTTTTTCTCGCGCGGCTGACTCGACTTTCCCTCTGTCTTTGAGGGTGGACGGCAGGTGCTCGCAATGACTTCCCGCTTCCGCGACTGGACTCGTCTGCGAGGGGCTTTCAGGCGCCCGTCGCAAGCGACAAAGTGGTCTTGGCTTGCTCAAGCCTGATCGTCGCTGGATCCCGGCCTACGCCGGGATGACAAGCGAAAGCACAGACCGCCTCATGCCGCTCTGCTTCGGCCTTGCTCCGGTTGTTGCTTCCGCGCGCAGGAAGCGGGCTGCTCCAAGGAGAAGCGGCGCGAGCCGCGGCAGCAGTACGAAGCCGCTTTGTCGTTTGCAGCCCGTGAACGCAAAGCCACCCGTAGCGACCCCCTGCACCATTCATCCCTCACAACAAACACTGCCAACAAGCCCCGATACAATTGCCCCATGATCAACAACGACATCCTGCGCAGCGTGCGCTACATGCTCGACCTGCCCGACGGCAAGCTCGCGTCTATCGCCGCGCTGGCCGGACTTGCAGTGCCGCAGGCCGATTTCGATGCGTTCCTGAAGAAGGACGACGAGCCCGGTTACCAGGACTGTCCCGACAAGGTGATGGCGCATTTCCTCGATGGCCTGGTGGTGCATCTGCGCGGCCGCGACGAAAGCCGGGCGCCGCTGCCGGTGGCGAAGCGCGTCACCAACAATCTCGTACTGAAGAAATTGCGCGTTGCCTTCGAACTGCGCGACGACGACCTGCATGCGATCCTCGCCGCCGCGGGTTTCCCGCTGTCGAAATCGGAACTCACCGCGCTGTTCCGCAAGCCCGAGCACCCTAACTACCGACCCTGCGGCGACCAGCTGCTGCGGCATTTCCTGCGCGGCCTCACCCAGCGCTTGCGCGACTGAAGAATCCGGCCATGGGCGGCCACTCGTCCGACTCCGCAACCTAAGGATGATCGTAAAGGTCAAGATGAAGGGTACGGCCACGAACGGCCGCCAGTCAGATTCTGCGATCAAGCACGACCGCAATGATCAAGGACCACGCATGCTGTTCGACATCGTGTTCTACACACTGGGCGCTGCGCTGATCGTGGGCGGCCTGGTTGGCGCGGTCCTGCCCAGCCTGCCCGGCGTGCCGATGATCTTCGGCGGCATCTGGCTGGTCGCCGCCGTGAACGACTACCGCCACCTCGGCCTATGGTGGCTGTTGCTGATCGGCGCCTTGGGTACCGTGGCGGTGGTCGTGGACTTCGTTGCCGGCACGCTGGGCGCCAAGCGCGTCGGCGCCAGCAAACGCGCGCTGTGGGGTGCCTCGCTGGGCACCTTCGCCGGCATGTTTTTCGGCGTCCCTGGCATCCTGCTAGGCCCGTTCATCGGGGCGCTGATCGGCGAGCTTTCTTCCGGCACCAGCGTGCTGCGCTCCGCCCACGTCGGCATCGGCACCTGGATCGGCCTGCTGTGCGGCACGCTGGTGAAGCTGGTGATCTCGCTGGTGATGGTGGGGCTGTTCGGGGTGGCGATGCTGTTCGGCTGATCGCCATGCCCGCGTAGCACATTTGTGCTGCGGCGATTGCATGCCCATTCCAGAACTTTCCGAAACTCGCCATGGGCGCGACCACCGTCCGCCTGCCCGACGCACTCAAGACCCGCGTTGCGGCCTCAACCAAACGTGCCGGCACGACGGTACATGGGTTCGTCCTTGACGCCGTCGCCGAGAAAGCGGAGTTGGCCGAGCGCCGCGCCGAATTCGATACCGCGGCGAAGCAGCGTTACGCCCGCATCGTCGAAACAGGCGAGACGATTTCACGGGACAAGATGCGCGGCCATCTCGAAGACAGGATCGCCGGCAAGGCTGCGCGCCGCCCCGCACCGCGCACGCTGGCAAAACGGAAGTGAGCCGCATCGAGCCGGCGCCCGAAGTCGGCGAAGACTTCGAGCACATCCTCGATCCCCTCACCTCGCACAAAGTCGCCCATGCTGCAGACCGGCGGCTGGGGATCATCGAAGCGATCGGCGTGCTCGCAAGCAATCCGCTGATCGGGGCCCAGCCATCAACGACAAGCGCGAGCACGTGATCGGTGGGGGCGTGCATGGCTACATGGGCGCTGTACCGCTACGTGGAGCGCATCGACACCGTGTTCGTGCTGGCAGTACGCGCCCAACGCGAAGCCGAATTTGCACGATAGCATCCGATCGAGCACTCCCGCGCAATCTCGCTGGGAGTGGTGGATTTGTTCGGTGTGGCGATGCTGCTTGACTAGCTGTCGTCTCGACTGCTCATAAGACCAGCAAGGTAAGCCATGCAATCACTCCCACCACTGGAACGATCACACATGCCGTGATAGCTGCCGATCGGAAAGATCGCTTGAATGCGGCAACTACCAGCAACAGCATCCATGTACACAAGGCAATCCAGAAGGCGACACCCGCTTTGATTTGGTATACCTGCCAAGTCGCGACGTCACCCAAACCGCTCTTGTCCATAGCTGCGTCGGCACATCTGCCGAAGTACAGGAACAACGCCAGCGGACAGGCAAGCAGCAAGCTCGCCATTCCATGAAAATGCCAACGCTTGCTGTCTTGCATGGCTCTAAACCAGATCAAGGCAACACATACAACAGCACCGCAAAGTAGTGCAGCACGCTGCCGGCAAGCACGAAGGCGTGCCACAACGTGTGCTGGTACGGCAATTTGCGCCAGAGATAGAACGGCACGCCCAGCGTATAGGCCACGCCGCCGCCGATCAGCAGTGCCATGCCGCCCGCCTGCAGGTGCGCGGCCAGCGGCTTGAACGCGAGCATGCCGATCCAGCCCATGCCCACGTAGAGCAGCACGGCCAGCTTGTGCCAGCGGCGGAACCAGCCCAGTTCGAGCACGCTGCCTGCCAGCGCCAGCGTCCACACCGCGGCGAACAGGCTCCAGCCCCACGCGCCCGGCAAGGCGATCAGGGTGAACGGCGTATAGGTGCCGGCGATCAGCAGGTAGATCGCGATGTGGTCCAGCGTGCGCAACAGCGGCTTGGCCGCGACCACGGGAATCGCGTGGTACAGCGTGGAGGCGGTGTAGAGCAGGATCAGCGTAACGCCGTACACCGCGCAAGCGACGACTTCGCGCGCGTCGCCGCGCGTCGCGGCGAACGCCACCAGGGTGGCGAGGCCGCCGATGCTGAGCACGATGCCCAGGCCATGCAGCAGGCTGCTGGCGAATTCGTCGCCGCGACGGTAGCGCGGCGAAGCGGCAATGGCGGTGGTCATGGCGGCTCCGGCGAGGCAATGATTCCGCGTTGCACCATAACGCGGGAGGCCTCCCCTGGCTACCGCGCCTCGTGACATTTGGCCGTCCACTTGCGCACCGCGGGGGTGCAGGCATAGGCTCAAGCCGCGTCCACGACGATCCCCCTGCATCCGCAGCGTCGCCGACGCCACAACCCAAAAACCGAAACGCTGTCAGGAGGTCGCTTATGTCGTCCGCAAGCCTGGCTGTTGCCGTTCGCCCCCAACCCGATGCCGCGCGCATCGCTGCGCTCAGTGCGGCCATCGCACTCAATCTCGCTGCCTTGTTGATCCTCACCCGCCCGTTGGCACCGCAGGCGTTGGCGTTGATGCATCAAATCACCGCCGTGCCGCAGATAATCTTCATCGAACCACCACCCGCCGTAAAGCCGCCACCGCCCATTGACCTGAAACCGTTGCCACGCGCGCCCGTCATGCCCGTGCATACGCAACCGCATCCCGCCGCTACGCCACCGGCGGCGGTGCCGACCACGGAAGGCACGCAGGCGATGCCGCCAGTGACGCCACCAAGCACAGCGCCAGGCGCTGCGGACACCGCTGCGCCGATCGAAGCCACGCTGGCCTATCGTTCGTCGCCGCTGCAGTTCCCGACGCAGGCATTGCGTCGACACATGCAGGGCACGGTGCTGCTGCGTGTGCTGGTCGACGAGAACGGCGCGCCATTGCAGGTCGAGATCGAGCACGGCAGCGGCTACGCCCTGCTCGACCGCAGCGCGCGCGAACAGGTACTGGCGCATTGGCGCTTCCAGCCCGCGATGGCGGGCGGCCACGCGGTGCGCGCATGGGCCAAGGTGCCGGTCAACTTCGTGTTGAACAATTTGTGAGGTGATCAGGAACGGCCGTAAGGCATATGAATGCCTTACGGCCGTTTAACGATGCCCGTGCTCCACTGCGTCGCCGTATCCACGCCGGGTTCCGCATGGGCAAGTACATGCACAACTTGAAGACCTTGCGCGACATCGCGCTTGAATACGGCAGCGTCGAGCATCCCGACCTGGCAACCATGGCGCGCGACCTCGGCTGTGTGGTGCATGGCAACGCACCGGCGCTTTCGGCACGCCTGGCCGCCGTGCACCGCCGTGGCATCGATACCCGCGTGCTGGTCGAGCGCAGGCACCCGGCACTGCACGTGCTGGTGCGCGCATGGCCGCCCGGCGAACGCATGCCGCTGCTGGACCACGCGGGCGGCTGGGGACTGGAGCTCGCTCTTCATGGTGCGCTGGAGTGGCAGTCGTACCGGCGCGACCCGCACAACGGCGAACTGGAAGCGCAAGGGCGCAACTGGCTGGGGCCGGGCGATGCCAGCTGGTTCGAGCGCGACGCCGGTCGCGCGCATCGCTGCCGCAACCTGTCGCGCCACGACACCGCATACACGTTGCATATTTACGGCGGCGAGCTGCTGAACCATCGCGATGGCAATCCGCAGCAGCCGGCGTGGATCGCACAGGCACGGCACCGCCGGCTTGCAGGCCAGCTGGCTCCCTGATCCTCCACCGGAGCAACGCATGCATCGACGTGTCGCCATCATCGGCGGCGGCGCCGCTTCCGCCGCGCTGCTCGGCGAACTGCTGGCGCGCCGCCCGCCGCAACCGCTGCACCTCGACTGGTATACCGGCGGCGGCACGCCTGCACGCGGCGTGGCCTATTCCACCGGTTCCGAGCGCCACCTGCTCAATGTGCGTGCCGCGTCGATGGGCATGTTCGCCGGCAAACCGCAGGGTTTCCTCGATTTCGTGCAGCGCGATGACCCTTCCGTTGCCGGCACCGACTTCCTGCCGCGCCGCCGCTACGGCGACTATCTCGAAGCCGAAGTGGCCCAGGCCCTGGCGTTTGGCAGACTGCACGGCCATGACGTGCAGATCGTGCCGTTCGCCGCGGACGCCGTGGTGCCGGAGACCGGCGGGGTCAGCGTGCTCCGCGGCGAGGACGTACACCGCGTGGACGCTGCTGTGCTGGCGCTTGGCGCGTTGCCACCGCAACCGTTGGCAGGCGTAAGCGACGGCGCGCTGGCCGGTGGCCGCTACGTGGTCGATCCATGGTCGCTCCTCGCAAACCCGCCCGCCGACGTACCCGAACACGTGGTGGTGATCGGCCTCGGGCTCACCGCTGCCGATGTGCTGCTGGAGCTTGCCGCACGCTGGCCCGAGACCCGGTTCACTGCGATCTCCCGCCACGGCATGCTGCCCGAACCGCACCTGCACACCACCTCGCTGCCCGCCGAGGACAGCGCGCTGTTGGTCGAGGCGATGCAGGACGAACCCGATGTGCGCCGCTGGCTGCGACTGCTGCGCGAGGCGATTGCGCAGGAAGAAGACTGGCGCAGCGTGATCGACAGCCTGCGCCCATATACGCCCGGGCTGTGGGCCGCGTTGCCGCTTGACCAGCGCGCACGCTTCCAGCGCCATGCCCGCTGGGCGTGGGAGCGCGCGCGCCATCGCATGCCGCCATCGGTGCATGAAGGCCTCGCCGAACTGGAGCGCTCGGGCCGCCTGCACCGCCAGCGCGGACAGCTGTATCGCGTCGATGCCGACGACGACGGTAATGGCCTGCGGCTGGAGTTGCATCCGCACGACCGCGACGCGTCGAAGATGCAGACGCTGCATGCTGGACTGGTGGTGCAATCGGTGGGCATGGACTTCGACGTCGCGCGCACGCCGCACCCGCTGATGCGCCAGTTGGTGGTAAACCGGCATGTGCTGCCCGATCCGCTGGGGCTGGGTTGCCGGGCCACGCCGCAGGGCCGCCTGCTGCACGACGGCGGCGAGTGGTCACGGCTGTTCGCCATCGGCAGCCTGTTGCGCGGTACGCTGTGGGAATCCACCGCGATGCCGGAAATCCGCCAGCAGGCGCGCGCCGTGGCCGACCAGTTGCTGGCGGGGTAACGCACGACAACTCCATGACCCTCAGCCTGTTCGGCGATGTCGTCCTGCTCCTGCAAGTGCTCGGCATCCTCGCCGCCGCGCACGCGCTGATGCACACGCGCACGCCACAGGGCGCGATTGGCTGGGTGCTGGGTCTGCTGCTGCTGCCCGCGCTTACCCTGGTGCCCTATCTGTTCCTGGGCGCCAGCCGTTTTCGCGGTTACCTCAGGCGGCATCGCGGTGCCGCGCCGCGCGAGCGGTCGGCCGGTCCATCGGAGGACGATGAGGGCCGCTACGCCGCGCTGGTGGCGATGCTTTGCCGCCCGTTCCGCGCCGGCCACCGGTTGCGCCTGCTAGTCGACGGCGACGCGGCGTTCGAGGCGATCTTCGCCGCCATCGCCGAGTCACGGCACACGCTGCTGGTGCAGTTCTTCATCTTCCACGACGACGGCCTTGGCAGGCGCATGCAGCAGGCGCTGCTGGAACGCGCGGCTGCCGGCGTGCGCGTATGCGTGCTCTACGACGGCGTGGGCAGCCACGACCTGCCGCGCCACTACGTGGAAACGCTGCGCGCGGGCGGCGTGGCGATCCACCCCTTCGCCACCCACCGGCTGCGCAACCGCTTCCAGCTCAACTTCCGCAACCATCGCAAGATCGTGGTGGTGGACGGCGAGCGCGCCTTCATCGGCGGCCTCAACGTGGGCGACGAATACCTGGGGCTGAAGCCGCCGCTGGCGCCGTGGCGCGACACCCACATGGAACTGGCCGGCCCCGCAGTGACCGACCTGCAGCAACTGTTCGCCGACGACTGGGAATGGATCACCGGCGCGCCGTTGCCGCTGCACCCAGCGCCGGCGCCGGATGGCAGCGCACGCGTACTGGTGGTCGCCAGCGGCCCGGCCGATCTGCAGGAAACCGGCTCGTTGTTCATCACCGCCGCGATCAACGCGGCGCGGCAGCGCATCTGGCTCGCGACACCCTACTTCGTGCCCGACCATTCGGTACGCGCCGCGCTGCAGCTGGCCGTCTTCCGCGGCGTGGACGTGCGTGTGCTGATCCCATCGCGACCGGACCACCATACCGTGTTCCTGGCCTCGACCATGCACGCCTATTACGCCGTGCGGGCCGGAGTGCGCCTGTTCCGCTACCAGCCCGGCTTCATGCACCAGAAGGTGGTGCTGGTGGATGACGACTGCGCCTCGGTGGGCAGCCTCAATCTCGATTCACGCTCGTTCCGGCTCAACTTCGAGGCCAATGCGCTGGTGCTGGACCGCGATTTCGCGCAACAGGTCGAGGGGATGCTGGAGCGCGACTTCGCACAGTCGCGGGAGGTGGATGCGCGCGAGTACCTCGATGCGTCCTACCTGCGCCGGGTGGCCATGCATGTGGCGCGATTGTTCGATCCGATCCTTTAGATCTCCCGCTCACCCTTTCCAGCTTGCGACATGGATGTTCCGAGTGATCGCAAGGAACAAGGCGCTTTCGAATGCCTGCCGACGCCCAAGTCACCTCTCTTGGCTGGCCTGCATGAATCTGTATGGGCCGGAGAGAGGTGACCCGGAGAGTGGCCTGGTTCACGCCGAAACTACCGGCAGGCCATGTCGAGAGTTCGGGAGCCGCTCCCGCCTATGCGATAGACGTGGCAGCCGCTACGCGCCCTATCCAGAACCGAGGGTTTCCCGCTCGTCATTCCAGCGCAGTCCGAACACATGCGCGGTGCGCAAAACGCCCGCGAGGGCAAGCGGAGCTCGGCGCGAACCAACTCCCGGCGTCAGCTTTCGAACAAGCCCCCGATACCTCAGCTTTGCCGCCAATGCCTGCCGCACAGCAGCCATGCGATGAACACGCCTACCGCGGCGCCCACCAGCTCGCACAAGGCACGCGTGCCGATGCCGTCCGGATCGTGGACTTCGGCCAGCTTGGCCTGCAGCAGTTGCAGCGACTGCAAACGCGCGTAGTTGAAATAGAACAGGTTCCAGAAGTCCACGCGCCCGGTGAGCACCATGGCAAGGAGATACGACCAGGCGATCTGCTTCGCGTCGCTCCAGCCATTGCGCCGGCCGAGCCCGTGGAATGCGAGATAAAGCACGAAGCCAACGGCGAGGCTGATCGCGCCGGCCTCCAGACCGCCGGTCCAGCCGTACCCCATCCACGATTGGTCGTAGTTCATCGCACCCTGTTCCGTCCGCATCGAGCCCGCATTATGCCTGCGCGCTAGACTTCCGCCCTTGCCACGCACGCGGGAACGCCATGTCCTTCGCCATTACCGAACGCACTGCCCTCATCGTGGTAGACGTGCAGCCGGATTTCATGCCCGGCGGCACGTTGGCCTGCCACGAGGGCGACGCGATCGTGCCACGCATCGACCGCCTGCTACGCGCGCGCCGCTTCCGCCACGTGGTGGCCACGCAGGACTGGCATCCACCGGGCCACGCTTCGTTCGCCAGTTCGCATCCGGATGCCCAGGCGTTCCAGCAGATCGATCTCCACGGTCACCCGCAGACACTGTGGCCGGACCACTGCGTGCAGGACACGCCGGGCGCCGCGCTGCACCCGGGCATAGCCTGGTCGGCGGCCGACCTGATCCTGCGCAAGGGCAGCGACCCCCAGGTGGATTCCTACAGCGGCTTTCGCGAGAACCACGGCCCGCATGGCACGCGGCCCGCCACGGGACTCGCAGGGTGGCTGCGCGAACGCGGCGTGGACGAAGTGCTGGTGTGCGGCCTCGCACGCGAAGTCTGCGTGCTGTGGACGGCGCAGGATGCCGCCACACTGGGCTTCCGCGCCTGGCTCGCCTGGGATCTCAGCCGGCCGGTCACACCGGACTCCGACGACGCCACCCGCTCGACCCTGCGGGCGCTAGGCATCGGCGTGGTCGACTCCACGGACGTCGGCATCGCCTAGGTTCCATACTCGCCACATTTGCCGGAACGGCGTCGCCGCAATGAACCTCAAGCATCTGCTGACCCTGTGGCGCCGTCCGCGCATCATCACCATCGGTGGCCGGCCGTTCGTCAGCCGCGGGTTGTCCCAGCGCATCTGGGACGACATCTACCACCAGGCGCTGACCATGCGCTGGCCGGTGTTCTTCCTGACCGCCGGCGCGGCTTTCCTGCTGCTCAACACGATCTTCGCGTCGCTCTACCTGCTCGGCGACCGGCCGATCGCCAACCAGTTCCCGCATGGCTTCGGCGGTGCATTCTTCTTCAGCGTGGAAACCCTGGCCACGGTCGGCTACGGTGACATGCATCCGCAGACCATCTATGCGCACTGCGTCGCCACGGTGGAAATCTTCACCGGCATGGCCTGCATCGCGGTGACCACCGGGCTGATCTTCGCGCGCTTCTCTCGGCCGCGCGCCAAGATGATCTTCTCCAACAATCCGATCGTACATACGATCAACGGCCAGCAGACGTTGATGGTCCGCACGGCCAACATGCGGCAGAACGTGATCAGCGAAGCGTCCGCCCAACTGCACATGATCCGCATGGAGTCTTCGTCCGAGGGACTGAAGATGCGCAAGATCTACGATCTGAAGCTGGTACGCGACCGTCACCCGATCTTCATCCTCAGCTGGCTGCTGATGCATGTGATCGACGAGAGCAGCCCGCTGTATGGCCTCGATGCCGAAGCGATGGAGCAGACACAGATGACGCTGCTGCTGACCATCGAAGGCATCGACGAGACCACCGCGCAATCCATGCTGGCGCGCCACCAGTGGCGCCACGACGAATTGCGCTGGAACCACCGCTACGTCGACCTTGTCACCGACGACGGGCACGGCCTCAACATCATCGATTACGGCGTCTTCCACGACGTGGTGCCGATGGTGGATCGCGAACCATCCGGCTAGCGCGGGTCACGGCCCGGGCACCTGGCGCGATACACTGCGTTTTCCCCACCCCGGACCCACGCCCATGGCCGAACGCGAATTCCCGGATTACACCGTGCGCTCCGGCGCCAGCCTGGAAGGCTCGCGCTACACGGCATGGCTGTGCGTGGTGCCGCACGGGCATGGATTCCCCGTGTATTACGCGATCTGCGAAAACCGCAGCTTCCGCCACCAGGATATCGCCGAGCGTGCGGCGGACGATGCCCTGGCTGCAGTGCTGGCGCTGGAAGACGACGGCGCCCCCGTGTTCCCGGACAACTACACCGGTTTTGCCGACGAGGCTCCCGCCAATCCGGCGTGAGGGCCTGCTCAAGGTCTCCCGGCGCGCGACCAGTCCAGTGGCGTGGCGATGCCGAAGCCATGATCGCGCCGCGCTCGGCGCGCCAGCTTCAAGAGTTCGTTGTCGCGGCTGAGCAGCCACTGCGCGCCGCAGGCCTGCGCCAGTTCGAGAAACTTCTGGTCGTCGGGATCGGCGCAGCGCGGCAGTGCCGGCAATGCCGGAGACGGCCTGCGTTCCATCTCCGGCAGCATGCGCAAGCACGCATCGAACGCGGCAATCGCGAGATCGCGTCGCACCGCGTCCAGCGCCAGTTGCGGATAGCCGAGCACCTTCAGCCATTCGTCGCGGCAGACCGCGTCGGTAACCGCCTCCACCGTCCCGGCACGCAACGCCTCGCGCAAAGCCAGGCACTGCGCATCGCCGAACACGAACAGGTCCAGGCAGACGTTGGTGTCCAGCACCAGGCGCGGCGGCTGCATCAGGCCAGCGCATCCAGTTGCGCCAGCGCGGCTGGGATTTCCGAAGCCTCCGCCACCTCGCGCATACGCTGCGCATCCTGGGCGCCCAGCCCGTTCTCCAGCTCGTGCGCCCAGGTCACGTGGTAGGGCATGTGTACGCCCCAGCCACCGAGGCGCAGCACCGGCTCGATGTCCGAGCGCAGCGAATTGCCGACCATGGCGAACTCGTGCGGCGCGATGCCGAACTCGTCCAGCAGGCGCCGGTAGGTAGCCGTGTCCTTCTCGGAAACGATCTCGATACGGCGGAACAACCCGGCGAGTCCCGATTCGGCCACCTTCTTTTCCTGATGGAAAAGATCGCCCTTCGTGACCAGCACCACCGTGTGCGTTTCGGCGACCGCCGACACCGCTTCGCGGATGCCGGGCAGCAGTTCCACCGGATGCTGCAGCACGCGTTTGCCGATCTCGACGAGGCGATGGATGTCGCGCGCGCCGATACGGCCATCGCTGAGCACGATGGCGGTTTCCACCATCGACAACGTCATGCCCTTGGCGCCGTAGCCGAACAACGCGAGGTTGCTGCGCTCGGTGGCCAGCATGCGCGCATGCACCGCACTGTCGGCAAGGTCGGCGTAGTTGCCCACGATGGCGGCAAACTCGGCGCTGGCCTCGCGGTAATAATCCTCGCTGCGCCACAGGGTGTCGTCGCCGTCGAAACCCACCACTTTCAGCATGATCGCCTCGCTGTGCCTGAATCGCGGAGAAGCGCCGCATTATCCGCGACATCGCCAGGGCATGGCGCATGGCCTAAGCTCGCGCCATTCCCTGCGTGGAGAACGCCATGCGCCGCCATCTGCCGTTGCTGCCGCCTCTCGCCGTCGCCCTCGCCATCTGCGCATCCGCGCTGCCCGCCAAGGGCGCGACCATGCCGGACGACACCCCGCCGGATGCCACGCTGCTGGCCAGCTACCACTGGCAATTGGCGTTGGCCACCGACCAGGGCGGCCAGCGCATCAATGCCTTGTTCGTGCGCCCGGGCAAGCCGGTGCAGCTCGACTTCGTCGACGGGCGCCTCAGCGTGCGCAATGCCTGCAACGGCATGGGCGGCAGCTATCGGATCGAGGACGGCCGACTCATGGTCGGTCCGATGATGCACACCATGATGGCCTGCCGCGAGCCGGGACTGAACCAGTTGGACGGCCTGATCGGCCAGCGCCTCGCAAGCCACCCCGTCATCGTGGTGACGAAAAACGGCGACATGCCGCAACTGCAATTGCGTACCGCCACCGGCGACACGCTGGATTTCACCGGCGTGCCCACTGCCGAAACCCGCTACGGCGGCCCCGGCACTCTCGTGTTCCTGGAGGTGGCGGCACAGACCGTGCCTTGCCAGCAGAGCCAGACCTGCCTGAACGTGCGCGAGGTCCACTACGACGCCAGCGGCCTCAAGACCGGCACGCCCGGTGACTGGCATGCCCTGCCAGCCATCGAGGGCTACACGCATCAGAACGGCGTGCACAACGTCGTGCGCGTGAAACGTTACTCCAGCAGCAATGCGCCTGCGGCCTACGTGCTGGACACGGTGGTGGAGACCAGCATCCCGTAACCGGGACGACGCCGCGCAGCGATGGTCACGCGCCCACGCGCCGGCGCACCGCCTCGAAATCGCGCAAGGCACGCACTTCGATGCAGCCCGTCTGCGCCCATGGCAGCTCGGCAGCCATCCGGATCGCCTCCTCTTCGCTGTCCGCCTCGACCAGATTGAAACCGGCGAGGTATTCCTTGGTTTCCGCGAACGGGCCGTCCAGCACCACGGTCTTGCCCAGCCGGGTGCGCACCGACTTCGCGGTGGCCGGCGCCTCCAGCTGCTGCGCATCGAGCAGCCGCCCCTCGGCGCGCAACTCGTCCGCATGGGTGATGCAGGCATGCATGCGCGTGTCGAACTCGCCCGGCGGCAGGGCGTCCAGCAAGGCGTCGTCGCTGTAGACCATCAGCAGGAATTTCATGGTGCTCTCCGTGATCCGGGGGCGCCGATCTACCAGTCCGTCGACATCGGCGGCATCGGCGATCGGCCGCGTTTGCGTG
The DNA here is from genome assembly GCF_014842995.1 of Rhodanobacter sp. 7MK24. GTDB lineage: Bacteria > Pseudomonadota > Gammaproteobacteria > Xanthomonadales > Rhodanobacteraceae > Rhodanobacter_A. The sequence goes on along the minus strand of NZ_JACYXL010000011.1, from coordinate 131,972 downwards.
AGTTGCCTCGGAAGCAGGCTAGGTGCGGTGACCCAAGATGATGGCATAACCCAGGTACAGCACCGTGGCAGCCAGCGGCATCGCATACCACCCATACGACGCCGCACTGCCGCCGTGCCGATACAGGTACACCACGATGGCCGCGCTCAACACGCACAGCGACGGCAGCAGATAGATCGACAGGTTCAGGATGCCGAGCTGGAGCTTGCCCAGCTGGCTGCCGTTCGCGACGCCGGCCGCGGAGAAAACGACGAGCATGAACAGGAAGTACGCCAGCAGCAGCTGTGCAATCGTGCCAAACAACGTCCATCCGAACGACATGCCGGCCTTCCTCCATATCTCCGGGTGCCCCGGATGGTCATTCAAGTATGCCCCGAACCTCGACATGCGCCGCCGCTGGCTCCCGTGGCCATCTTCCCCCGCTATGCTCACGCCCGGCCCTGTCCGGAGGACGTCCATGCGCCAGCTGTCGACTCGTCGCGTCATCATGCCCGTCGTCATCCTGCTGTCCGGACTCGCCCTGGCACCAGCCATCGCAGCAAGCTCGCAACAGCTGCAGCGACGCTGCGGCTGGTTCGAGAACCCCACGCCGGGAAACGCCAGCCTGACCGATCGCGACGGCACCTGGATCATCGCCACGCAAGGCGGCCATCAGGCGAAGGGCGACTGGCCCGAGTTCGGCGACGCACAATGGGTCGAGACCAACAGCGGCCACCACGGCTACGGTTGCGCCTGCCTGTCCATGCAAGCCGACCTACGTACCCGCAGCGTGCAGCTGATCCGCAAGGCGATGGCGGAGCCGCTGACCGTCTGCCGGCGCGACAAGTCGCTGAACGAGCCCGCGCAGGGTCGGGACATCACGAACTGAGTCATCGGGCATCCACGACGTGGAAACCAGCCGGCTGTGTTCCGCCCTCCTTGCCGTTAGGCGGAAGCCTTTGCCGGATACGCCAGCGCGTAGTCGATCGCCGCACGCACAGCCGCGGCCTGTGCATCGTTGCACTGCGCGGGCGTGGCACGCGGGCTGTCCGGGTAGACCTCGGTGGTGGTGCGGTAAGGCGCATCGGTGATGCCGGCGCACAGGCCGAGCTTGCGGCAGTCGTACTCGATCACGCCATGCGCCACCACCGGCGAGCCGATGATGGTGCCGTCGGGATCGGCCGGTGCGATGTGGGTGACCTTGGCCACCTCGGCGATCACCGCCTGCTGGAAGTCCGGCTCCGGCCGCGCGCTGTCCGCGCACAGGTAGAAGCCGTCCGGAATGGTGCCTGGCTGGAATGGCTTGCCGTCGCGCGCGGCCAGCGCGGGGCGGTATTCGCTCTCGTCGGTGTCGGTGGTCTCATGCAGGTCGATGTGCATGCACGCCGTGTCACGCAACGGCGAAAGCAGGCGCCACAACGCAGCGGACTCCTGCGCCGGGCTGTCCGCACGGAAATTGCGGTTGGGATCGAGCGCATCCGCGTTCCAGCGATGGATGCGCTCGTAGCCCCACGGACTCACGCAAGGCACGGCCAGCAGGTTGATGCGCCCCTCGTAGCGGGCTGCTTCGTGTTCGAGGAATTGCAACGCGCCATGCACGCCACTGGTTTCGTAGCCGTGCACGCCACCGGTGAGCAGCATCACGGGCAGCGCGTCGCTCCAGTCGCGGCTCTTCACGAAGAACAGCGGGTAGCTTTCCGGCGAATACTCCAGCCGGCCGTATTCGGCCACCTCGAAGTTCGCGCGCAACGCCATGATGCGGTCCTGCACTTCATCCCCGTAACTGCGCAGACGGCGCTGCCATGTGCGCCACTCGGCAACTTCAGCCGCCCCCCAGGGTTGGCCGGGCGTACCGATGGGATAGAGGGCATTTGCGATCATGAGGCGCTCCACGGCGGGGGGTTGGTCGACGACTCTAGCACCGGGGCCGCATGCTGCCGGCAGTTGTGCGCGATTCCGCGCCCATCGCACCGTCCCCTCATGGTGGTAGCGCAGACAAAAAGAATGGCCGCCGCACACAGTGCGACAGCCATCCGGTTTCGCTGCATCGTCGCTGGCGCTTACTTGCCGGTATTGGCCGGCAGCGGTTCCAGGTTGAAATTGAGCGTGGTGATCCTGCCGTCCAGACCGCTCACCACTTCGGGCGTGAGGTCATTGGTGGTGTTGCCGCCAAGCACCGCGTCGCGGTTCAGCAGCAGGCCGCAATGGTGGCTGCTGTATGTGCTGTTGACGATGGGCTGCGCCTGCTGGCCGATCTGCTCCATCACCTTGCCGCGGGTCAGCTGGATGCGCTGGTTGAGCTCATCCTCCTGTGCCTTGAGGGTCTGCATGCGCTGCTGCAGCGCCTGGCCCTGCTGCTGGCGCTGCGCCTCGGTCAACGAGGCAGCCTTCTGCTGGAACGCCTGGATGTCTGCGTCCAGCGGCTTGCCTTGGGCTTCCAGCGACTGCTGCTGCTGCTGCGCCAGCGACTTCAGGTGATCGCTCGCGGCCTGGCCCACCTTGGACTGCGCGAACACCGCCTCGCGCGAGAGCATGCACACGCCCGGCACCGCGCTGCCACCCAGCGGGTTGGCGGCAGGGGCGGCAGCGCCCTGCGCCGACGCGGCAGGGGCGAAGGAAAGGCCGGTAGCGGCAGCCAGCGCGGCGACAAGCAAGGTGCGGTGCAGATTCATGGGTAGTATCCGATGGCAAGGTTCAAGGATGCCGAGGGCTGCGATGGCCCACGGCGAACCGCAATCCTACTAGGGCAGAGCTGTCTGCGGGATAGCTGCGCTCAATAGTCCTCGCCATGAAGGGAAGTACCGCCATCCCTCACTGCGCGGGCCTGCCACGGGGAAGCGAAAGAACTTGAAGAGGCAGCCCTCTTGCTTGACCGCCTCGGCAAGAACCCGGCCTGTTGGCGACCAGACAGCAATCCGCTCGCCTGCGAGCACCGGGATCAGCAGCCGTTTGTCAGTCTTGGCGGTAACGCCGCATCTTGTCGGCGGTACCGCAAGTTTCCATGGCGCACCAGCGGCGTCGTTGATTCTTGCTGGTATCGAGGAACAGCCAGCCGCACGAAGCGGTATTGGCGCAGCGACGAAGCCGCGAGGCGGCCGGATCGCCAAGCAAGTCCAACGCATCGAGCGCGATGCGCTTCAGCGGCAACCGCGCGTTACGGGCATCGGCGCGCCAATGCAGCCGAGCGTCCGCGCCGAGCGACTGCCCGGCCCAAGCCAGATGCAACCAGTGGTCGAGGCCACGCACGGCACTCGCAGGTAGCCTCAGACCATCGATCCGCGCGGCGAACAACGCATGCAGCTGATCACGCAGGGTCGTCACCTCGCGCATCAATGCGGTGCGTTCGCGCGCGGCGCGCGGCACAGGGATGCCTTCGGCCACATGCAGCGCTCCGCTGTGGGCACACCATTCGATGAAGCGTCGCGGCTCCTGCAGGTAGTCCTCGATCTGCACCGCATGGCGGTCATGGATGGTGTTGACGAAATCCAGGCACAACCGCCCGCCATCCAAGCGGATGGCGGCAACCGGCCGTGGCGTCAGATGACCGTGCGCGGGCGACATGCGGGATTGCCTGAGCCTTCAGACTGCGATCCCAATGCTACTATCTAAGTGATTTTCAACGGTAGCTTGCTGGCTGGCATCGAAATCCTGCGACGAGGTCATTGCAGAATGTCCCAACCGATAGCGACGGCACCGTCGATGGACGCGCCCCAACGCAAGCTCATCGTCGGCATCGTCATGGCAACGCTGGCAGCCCTGGCCATCGTGATCGCCGATCTGGCGAGCGGCGGCCGACCCGATCCGCCGGCGCTGCGCGCCTCCGCCATCCTGCTCGACGGCACCTGGCGATTCCACATCGGCGACGACTCGCGTTGGGCCGCTGCCGGCACCGACGACAGCGGCTGGGAGACCGTCGACATGACCACCCTGCCGGGCAGCCACGACGGCGACGTGGGCCTGCCCGACTACGTGGGCGGCTGGATGGCGCACGGCCATCCCGGCTATCACGGCTACGCCTGGTACCGGCGCACGGTAACCGTACCGGCCGGACGCGCGTCGTGGGACATCCTCGGACCCACCCTCGTCGAAGATGGTTACGAACTGTATTGGAATGGCCGGTTGCTGGGCGGATCGGGCCGGCTCGGCGGGACGCCGCGCGTCGTCGGCACGCGGCCGCTGCAGTTCGCCCTGCCTGCCGATGCGGCAGGCAGCCGCGGCGTGCTCGCGGTCCGCACCTACATGGATCCAAGTTCGGCGGCCAGCCCCGACGGCGGCGGCATGCATACCGCTCCCATGCTGGCTCCTCGTCCCGTCAGCGACGCACTGCACCGCGTGCAATGGGAACGGACCATCGCCGGCTACATCGTCGAGGTGGTCGAACCGATCGCCATGCTGGCGCTCGTCGCCCTGGCGATCGGGTGCCGGTCGCGCAGCCGCCGCAGGGGCTTCCTGTTCTTCGCCGGCATTGCGCTCGCGCTCATGGCAGCCGCGCGCCTCAACAACGCGATCGTCGCGTGGACCGATCTGGAAGGCCTGGCCACCTATGCGTGGCTGGCGTCGGTGATGTGGATACCGACAGTGGCCGCCTGGACATGCGCGTGGAACCGCTGGTGCCCACGTCCGTGGTCAAGCGTCGATGCAGCGGCGCTGGCACTGGCAGTCGTCGGAATGATCGGCGTGGCAATCCACTCGGCGAGCTGGACCAGCGCCAGCCGGCTGGCCTCGATCGCGCTGTTCGTCGTGATCGGCGTGCGCATCGCCCGTGGCGGCCCGATGTGCGTCCTGTCGCTCGTCACGCTGGCCGCGATCATGGCCGCGCTGTTCGGCAGCGAACTGCTCGATACGATCGGCATCCCGGGCATCTGGTTTCCGTTCGGCATCGGTGTGTCGCGTACGCAGTACGTCTACGCGATCGCCATTCCGCTGCTGGGCTTTCTGATCGTGCGAACACTCTTTTCAAAGAGAGCGCATCGATAGGCCAGCGTTGCGCTTGCGCGATTCCACAGCGAGCCATCGGCGTAGCGGGGTTGGCTGCGCATGCCTTCGTCTGCACTTTCCGTCAAACGAAAGTCGAAATATCTTGCGAAACGCCGGATCCGTGTACCATCCGCCAAGGAGTCAACCATCCGCAGACATGGAGTCAAGCAATGGATGCGATCCACTCCAAGAGCGCATTTGTCTACGAACAGGTCCGGCGTGCCCTGCGCTCAGGACGCTACGCACCCGGGCAACGGATTGATCCGACCGGGCTCGCCACAGAGTTCAAGACCAGCCCTACGCCGGTTCGATTTGCCCTGTACCGCCTGGTCGGTGAGGCGCTGGTCGTCGACCATGCCCGCGGCGGACTGCATGTTCCGTTGCTCACCGAAGTCGGCATGCGCGACCTCTATGACTGGATGGAACGCCTGCTGCTGATGGCATGCGATATCGGTGCAGCACCGGCGGCACGAAAAGCAGAGCGGCTGGAGCCTGTGTCTGCCGACAGCGATCTGGCCAAGTCGACGTGGCAATTGTTCGATGCGATCGCGCGCGCGACTGCCCACCGATCCCTGCACCATGCCGTAAAGCAGGCCAACGACCGACTGGCGCCAATACGTCGCGCCAAGCAGGGATTGCTCGGGCACGGTTTCGAAGAACTCTCGGAATTGAACCGGTATTGGCAGACACGCGATATCCCGTCGCTGAAATCCGCGCTGCGCGATTATCACGAACGCAGGAAGAAAATCGTTCCGCGCATCGTGGCGTTGCTGAATGACCGCAGCGATTACCTGCACTAAACAACATCCCATTCCATGCTCTTGTGGATCGTTGTGTCGCGGAAAGGCATAGGACGACCCAGGGCATTGAAGATGCTTCCATTGCTTGCATATGAAAGACGATGCGACGCCTTGGTCAGACCTCTCCGGCGCACGCCAACCGAAGAAGCATCGAGGCAGAATCCGCCGTAAGGAGGACAGCCATCACGCCTCCGGAATAATCATCGTCTGACAGCGCAATAATCATTTGAAAATCAAAATTCCCGGCTCCTACGCTGCATGCGTCATGGAATTGCCATGACGCGACTGCAGGAGACTGAGATGAACACAAACGAAAACATCGACACCACCGCGTCGGAAGACGTCACCGTGCTCGGCATCGCCAGCGTCGAAACCCAGGGCGGCCCGCTGACGAACGAAGTCATTGGCGGCTTCAGCCCCGCGGGAATTTCTCAGGACTGAGTCCAAGGGACGCGCCCCGCCGGGCGCGTCCCTTCTCCTTCGAGGGATATGGGCATGACCCGCTACGTGTTGCGTGACGATCTTTCGTACTGCAGGGTCGACGATAGGCTGGTCTTTCTGGACGTCGGCGATGATCGGTACTTCCAGTTGCCATTCCTGATGGAACAGGCGCTGGTTGCCTACCTGGATGGAGCTGAGTGTCCCGGTCCGGACATAAGCACATTGGTGGAACGCCGCATCCTCGTTGAACCATTGCATCCGATGACTGGCGACAGTCCAAGCATCGAGCCCGTCATTCGCAGCGCCATGGAAGCATCGCTTCCGTCGCGGAAACTTCGCGTCTCAGAGCTGATGGAGGTTTTCGCAATCGTCCTGATCACACGGATAAAGCTGAAGATTTCCACGCTCAAGAACCTCCTCGACGGCCTTGCAGCTGAAAGGCGCATCCAGACCGCGGGCACTGGGGCGCTTGCAGAATTTTCGGAGCGACGACTCTCTGAAGCAGCCGCCATATTCCGTCGTGCACGCCTTTATGTACCGATTGAGATGCGTTGCCTGCTGGATTCCGTCGCGATGACGAAATTCCTGCTCAGAAGGCGGATTCATGCGCATGTCGTGTTCGGAATCGCTCTCGATCCCTTCTCCGCACACTGCTGGGTGCAGGTGGATGACATCGTCTTGAACGATACCGTGGGCAATGCCATCACGCACACGCCGATACGGATCGTGTGATGTACCGATACATCGCATTGCTCGACGGGTGTGGCCGGAGAGAGGATGGCGCATGTATCGATGAGAGACTGCAAGAGCTCGGGCTTCACCACAAGCTGGCCTTGGGGTGTATCGACCTGTATGCCGATGGAGACACACCCGTACTCTCTCTTGCATCCGTTGGCGCGCTGGTCGGACATGCCTTTCCGCGCGCGGATGGAAGTTCGGATTTGTCCCGCCTTTCCTCCCCACGCCGACTCGTCGATTTCTTCGTCGACAATTTCTGGGGCGAATACTTGCTTCTGCAGCCATCCGGACGTGATTCGGATGCCGCGACGGTCATGCGCGATCCGTCTGGCGGTGTCGACTGCGTCTACTCGCCCAGCAAGCGCTTCATCACCTCGGACATAACGATCGCGGAGCGGTCGGGTCTGTACAGCAGGGCAATTGACTGGGATTTCATCGGCGGCCACCTGATCTACCCGCACCACAAGGCCGGGCGCACCGGTCTTGCCGGTCTGCGCGAACTGCTGCCGGGTTGCCAACTCCACGTACGGGGAAACCGGTATTCCTTGGAGCAAGCGTGGTCGCCATGGCCATTCGTCGCCCCATCGCGCAGACATCGCGACAGGTTTGAGGCTCAAGCCGACGTTCGAAGTGCGGTGTCATCCACGGTGAAGCGCTGGGCCGAGACGGATCAATCCCTTCTGCTTGAGCTGTCCGGAGGACTGGACTCCTCCATCGTCGCCGCCTGCCTGCAAGACGCGAACGCACGCGTGGCATGTTGCAATCTAGTCACGCCCGTACCCGGTGCCGATGAACGAAGGTACGCGTCATTGATGGCGGATGTGCTGGGTGCGGAACTGCATGTCGAAAGACTGGGCTTCGACGAAACGCAGCCCGGCTTCCGGATTCCAGCGCACGCGGTAGCACCGAGCACGTGGTTCCTGCAGCATGCGGCCAATGAATTGAACGAGGCGTTCGGCAAGCGGCTTGGCATCAACAGCTTCTTTTCCGGCGGTGGCGGCGATACCGTCTTCTGCTACACACGAACCGCCGCACCGGCAGCCGACGCGCTCAGGGAACGTGGAACGATTGCCGGCATCCGTGCGATCCGCGATCTCGCCGAACTCCACCAATGCACTTTCTGGAAGGCAGGCAGGCTGTCCCTCAGGAAACTGCTCGTTCGGCCGAAGCCTCCGCGAAGGCCCGACATGTCATTCCTGTCCACCAAGCCAGCGCCAGCGATGCTGGAACCCCATCCCTGGTTTGAGGCGCCCGACGACGCGTTGGCTGGCGATCGGGAACGCATCTTCGACCTGGCCGGCACCCAGGTCTTCAGGGACGGGCTGGCGCGCGGCGCGAAGTGGCATCTGCGAATGCCTCTGCTGTCCCAACCCGTCGTGGAAGCCTGCCTCAAGGTTCCAAGCTGGATGTGGATAACCGGAGGCCGGAATCGAGCTGTGGCCCGTGACGCGTTTGCGGATCTGCTTCCCTCCGAAATTCTGCATCGACGCAGCAAAGGAAGCTTCATGAACTACTCCGGCGCGGTCTATCGCCGGAACAAGCGCCTGTTCCAGGATTACCTCCTGACTGGCCAGCTCGAAGGACAAGGCCTTCTCGACACCGACTCCCTCCGGCAATTCTTCGATCGCGACCTGGCCTCGCGAGACGACAGGTTCATGCGGATATTCGACCTGTGCGCTGTCGAGAACTGGGTCCGACATCAAACCTGAAAGTCATGCGGCCCAGCTCACGGTGCGCGCGCCGCCATGGCCGCCTTCATCTGCCGCCAGCGGGCGTACTGCACCTTCTTCGAGGGGTCCGGGTCTTCGTAGCCCTGCAGCCAGAACCGAAACCAGTCGAGGTTTCTTTCGTACACGGCCAGCTTGTGCCGCGGCTGGAACTTCTGATGCGGTTCGTTCGGGAACACATAGAGATCCGCCTTGTGCTTCCGGATCAACGGAATCTCATAGTCCAACGCGAGCATGTACTCCTGTTCGGAGTGCTGAAAGAGGATCGGGGCGTGGATCCTGTCCACTTGGAAAACCGGCGAGAGTACCTTCCAGCGCTCCGGTGTCTCGTTCGGTGAACCCAGCCCCCACAGATCCCGCAGGCCTTTGAAGAAGGCTTTGCCCTTGATGCTGCCCATCACGTAGTAAAACGGTGACAGCACCGGGGTCGAGACGGATGCAGCCGCAAGCACATTGGATTGGCTGAGCGTCCACATTGTCACCTCGCTGCCAAAGCTCAATCCGCCCATCCCCACGCGCGAGGGGTCGATCTCACCTTCCCGGGACAGCAGCTCAACCGCACTTTCAACCGCCGCCAATCCCTCTCCATATCGCGCCACTGCGTCCATGATGTAACCCGGTGGGTGGTTGATGCACAGCGCCGAGATGCCGGCCTGCGCCAACGTGGCTAGCGGCCATTCGTCCCCTACCCCGCCCCGTACAAATCCCGGGCAGCTGTAATAGGTGACGAACAGCGGAGCGGGTCCAGCGCCACCATGTCGGGCCGAATAGAACTGGCCGGCGAACCATCGCCCTTGCTTGTCCTGCCATCGCAGCAGGCGTGCGGGCGCGACCGCTGCCATGTCCTTTGCGAGCGCTGCATTGGGATCGAACAGGACATGACGCTCCCCACTTTCCAGATCAACCCTCTCCAATCGCGGCGGCTGGTCGGCTTCTGCCGTCACACACGCCAGCGCGCCGTCCGATACGCCGCAGCTCCATGCTGGATCGCGGCCACCGTTGACCAATCCCGTGGTCTCCACGACTACGCGTACCTGCCCCGTCGCCACATTCCATCGAAGGATCGACTGCGCCTGGCCTTGGTGGGGATCGGTGACGGTGAACAGCACTTCGTCATGATCCGGACGCCACTGCATCCCGCTGATGGCCCTGCCCGTACACAGCTCCGAGATGCAGCGAACGGCGCGACTCGCATGTGCACGGGGCAACGCGGATAGCAGGACATCCGGACGCTGCTGTTGTCCGCCACGATCGCCGATACGCGTAAGCCAGGCCACTCTGCCGTCCTGCGGATTGCGGACGGATTCCCAGGGATCGCCATCGACACCTGCCTTGCCTGGAGCCAGCGATGGCTCTGCAGGCACATCCGGGCCTGCAAGCGCTCGTTTCGTTCCTGAGGCGAGGTCGATCTCCATCCAGCGATCCGGCACATCGCCGAGCAGCGGAGCGCGGTCGAACCAGACCTTGCCGAAGCGCTGTGTCACCAGGCGGCCCGCGACGTCGCCGGAGCGGAACAGCCCCTGGCCGATCGGCACGGTATCGTCGATATGGATGCCGCTGTCGTATTCGGCCAGCTCCGCCGCCAACACCTCTTCGCGCATCGCACCGACACTGTATCTGAGGGCATGACCGCCATCGACCAAGGCGAAATCGCGCACGTCAGCCGCATCATGCGTCAGTGGTTCCGCGCTGGAGCCGTCGGCTTCCGCGCGCCATATGTCGATTTTTCCGTCGACCACGGCGCGGTAGTAGATCCAACGACTGTCGGGGGACCAAACCACCTTGGGCGGCAAGGATCCGCCTGCCGAATCGCGCAACGGAATGCCGCCATCCGCGACACGTCTAGGCAACGCATCGTCCAGACCCTGTACGTACCAGACAGTGTCGTAGGTATTCCGCCCCACGGACGCGCGTTCGATCCGGAACGCCACACTGTGGCCATCCGGCGATATCGTCGGACCAGCGATATCGGCCACTTCCAGCAGCCGGCGGGGTGAGATCGCGGACGCATGACACGCGGACGCGGAGGTTGCCAGCAAGGCACCTGCAATCAGCAGGTGCCACACGATGCACTTCGGCATGGACATGATCGGCCCTCTTCGACAACGAGGAAACATGGACTGCATCCGGCAGCCGGCAGTCATCACCAGTGCTTGGACACGGAGAGACTCAGGAAGCGACCGATCGCCGAATAGTTGGTCGAGTCGTAGGGCGCCACGTAGCGAGGCGAGACCACGCGGTACAGCGGCGGATGGCGATCCAGTGCATTGTCCAGCGACAGGGCGAACTCCATTCCCGACCATGCGTCGTCACGCTTGCCGACGGAATAGCGAAGCGCCGCATCGAACGTGGTGAACGAGGCGGATTTCACGCTGTCGATCCGGTTGATGACCCCGCTCCGGTAGTTGGCAAAGAGCGACGCGGTGAATCCTCCCCGCTTCCAGTCCGTGCCGAGGCGTCCGCTGACCTTCGGCGGATTGAAAAGCGTGCCCGACAAGGCATAGGCCGGCGCAGTGGGAAGGGTTTGCTGCGTGCTGTCCAGCCAGCTTGTCGACCCGCGCAGGATCAACGCACCCTGCCCCAGTTCGAGCCGATACGATCCCGACAGGTCGATGCCCTGAATACGCTGCTGAGCGGTGTTGGCGTATTGCGTGTAGATGATCGCTGCCACCTTGCTCGGGTCGTAAGGTGCTCCGGCAAAGTCGTAGAGCGATTGCGCACTGGCAATCACCTGCGCCTGCGCCTGCGGCGTCGGTGCAAGATCGACGTACGGTGCGTAGATCGCGTTGTTCAAAGCCTGGCTGGAGTTGGCGATCGGCTGGATCACCCGATCGTGGTAGTCGATGCGAAACCAGCTCAACTCCGCTTCCAGCTCGCGCACCGACTCGGGATGGAACGCCAGCGACGCCGACTGCGTGGAGGCACGTTCCGGCTTTAGTTGCCGGTTGCCGCCGTCCAGAACCAGCACGGTGGCATCGGCCGGATAGCCGACGCCGCCGAAGCTGCGCGGCGAAAAGAGATATGCGTTCTGCGCGTAGTCCTGCTCGAAGAGCGTGGGTGCTTTGAAGGACTTGCCCCAGGACGCCTTCAAGGTGAAGTCGGGACTGGGACCGTAGATCACGCCCAGCTTCGGCGTGGTCACGCCACCGAAAGTGCTGTAGTCCTCGCCACGCACCGCAGCTGTCACCTCCAGGCGCTGGACACCGCGGACCTGCTGGTCGGGACCGATCAGCGGAAGGTTGAATTCCGCGTACGCAAAGCGGGCGCCTTCGCTACCGCGGAAGGTGTCGACCGTATTGACGTGGTCGACATCGCGGAACGTGTTCTCCCGGTAGCCGATGCCGGCCGCCAACCGTGCGTCGCCTCCGGGCAATGCGAACAAGGGCCCTTCCGCGCCAAGCTCGTAGCTGCGGCTTTCGTTGCAGTAGCAGGCATCGGTGATCGCCGCCACACCGCTGGCGACCACGGTCTGCACCAGATATTCGTGGTGCTCGTCCCAGCCGGAAGTCGCAGCGAGCGACAGCGTCCAGTCATTCGGCAGCCAGATCTCCAGACTGGGCGAGACGAGGGTCGTCGTCGTGTCCGGCGCGGCCCGGCTGTTGATACCGCTGTTGTTGTACAGAAACAGTTGGTCGCGCGCGGTACGCAACGCATCCAGGCGCAATTCGGCAGAGTCTCCAAGCGACTGGTGGACGCTGAGCAGGCCGCTGTGCAGGTCACTACCCGGATACAGGGTCGTCGGATTGACCAGCTGCGTGGTGTAGCTGCGCTGGCTGCTGTAGACGGGATCGACCGATTCGTCCTTGTAGGTTGCGATCAGACCGCCGCTGCGCCAGGTGGTGCCGGCGGTGATGTCGTACTCCCGCGTAATCAGCCCACCGTCGGTGGCTTCGCCATAGCGCGTGCCCACAGTTACACCGTCGTAGTCTCGCTTGAGGATCACGTTGCCCACGCCACCCACCGCATCGGAACCGTAGATCGCCGACGCACCATCCGGGACTATCTCGATACGCTCCACCGCCGCCACCGGTATCGCGCTGATATCCACCGCCTGGGTGAAGCCGCCATAGGCCATGCGGCGTCCGTCGAGCAACGTCAACGTTGCATCGGCGCCGAGACCACGCAGGTTCAGGCTCGAACCGCCCGTCAGGTTCTGGTTGGCGTTGCCTGCGCCGGCCAGGTTGCCGCTGAGCACGCCTGGGTTCTGTCCTCCCGAGAAGTTCTGCGGCAGGCTGCGAATCACCTCACCGAGATCCGTGAAACCCTCGTCCTGCATCTGCTCGCTGCCGATCGTGATGACCGGCGATGGTGTGCTGCCGCCGCGGATACGCGTGCCGGTGACCGTTGTGGCCTCCAGGTTCGTCACCGCTGGCACCGCCGTCTTGCTCGCCGCCTTTTTTGGTTGCTTGTTGGCCGGAGTGTCGACTGTCGATACCGCGCCTTGCGCACTTGCTTCTGTCGTGGTGTCTTGGGCTGCGGCCCAATCGCTCGCACCGCCAGCGGCGACGAGCAGGGCGATGGAAATGGCATTGCGTAGCGTGCTTGTCTTCATGCTGCGTCCTTTGCTTTCCCCAGGTTGGCCCTGCCCGCACCCGGGTTGATCCCGAGTCGAGCCAGGCAAAGTCGTTCGGTGCGACCGGTACGGCATCCGGCATGCATGGGCAGCACGGGGTCGCCAGCCATGGGCATTCGTCGTCGTACCCATTGCAGGCGCGGATCGACACACAGCAGCCGCCGCCAACCCGGCCGCTCGTGCCGGGCCGGCTGCTTCGAGGCGCGCGCGGACGCGCCAGCCGCGCCCAGGCGGCTTCTCCGATTGCCTTTCCATTGTTTTCCCTCGCGCAAACCGTGCTTGGACGGCTCGCTGCTGGCTGCCACCCCGCCCTCAGGCAGGGACATTCCCCGTACCGACCCGCACCGGCGTTGTCACCGAAGCTGTTCGTGCGCGTGTGCCGATCAAGAGCAGTACTGGCTCTGTCTGCAACGGCGTCACGTTAGGGTTATAGAATAGCAATTCAAATTTGTATTGACAAGCAAAACTTGCCAAACGTGATTGGTCGGCTTGCAAGAATGACTTGGGTTCCCGTTGTACGTCCTGGTCCGCATGCCCCGTCCCGCACCCTATGTCGATTTCGCCGGCCGCCTGCAGCACGCCTGCAACGAAGCCGGCGTGCCTGGCGGGCGCCAGCGCGTGGTCACGGTTGCCGCGCATTTCGGCGTAGCCCGTGAAACCGCCAGACTGTGGTTCGCCGGACGCGCCCTGCCGGAACTGTCGCGACTGATCGAGATGGCCGTGGAATACCGCTGCAGCCTGGACTGGCTGGCGATGGGACGCGAGCCGGCGACTTCCGGTGTGGGCGAGCAAGCCTCCAGCTACGAAACGCTGTCGCCGCAGGAGCGCAGCGTGATCACGGCCATGCGCGGGCTCAGCGCGAAGCGCCGCGCTGGCCTGATAGCCTTTCTCTGCGAGCATTGAACCGCAGGGCACGACAAGCTCCCGGAGCCCGTCGTACCCGCAATAGCTTTCTGCGGCCAAGACACGGCTCGTCGAAGGAGCGCGCGTTGTCGCAAGAAACATCCCTGGCACGTTTCTGAAAAAAGATCAGCGGGTTCCCATGCTCAAGACGTACACCGGAAGCTGTCACTGCGGCGCCGTCCGCTTCGAAGCGGATCTCGATGTCAGCGCCGGCACCGGCAAGTGCAACTGCACGATCTGCACCAAGATGCGTCTATGGTCGATCAACGCCCTTCCGCAGGCATTCCGGCTGCTGTCAGGCGAAAGCGATCTCACGGACTATCGGGGGCGCGGAAACTCGGTCGCGCACCATCAGTTCTGCAGGCACTGCGGCATCCGGGCGTTCGAATGGGTCGACATGCCCAACATGAGCGGCAGCAAGTACTACAACATCAACGTCATGTGCCTCGACGGCCTCGACGTCGATGAGTTGCTGCGGGCACCCGTAACGTATTACGACGGCCTCAACGACAACTGGGACGAAACGCCCGCCGAGACGCGGCACCTGTAGCGGGAAGGGCTTCGGTCTCACGATTGACGGTTCAGTCACGGTACGTCGACACCCATGCAATGTTGACGGATCCTGCCGCGCTTGCTTGCATGTTGCGCCGGTTCCGCGGCAATCCCCAAAAAATCCGAGACCGATAACCATGATCCGCACTCTTGCAATAGCCTCCCTGCTCGCCGCGGGCGTGGCTCTTTCCGTTCCTGCACTGGCGCAGACCCAACAGGCTCAACAGGCCCAGTCCGCCCCGGCTGCCGCTGCACCAGCGACGACATCGAACTCCGCCTCCAAGGCCGCCTCCAAGGCCGCCTCCAAGGCCGCCAAGCAAACCGCCAAAGCCAACAAGCAAACCCTGAAGGCCAAGAAGCAGGCTGCCAAGCAGGCCAGCAAGGCCGCCAAGCAGGCGGCGAAGGCCGACAAGCAAAGGACCAAGGGGACGAAGGCAGCGAAGCGCAAGAACAAGAAGTCGCACAAGAACCCCACGACCGGCGCACCGGCCTCCGCTGGCGCACCCGCGAGCGCGACGGCCGCCAGCGGTTCTGCAGGCGCGTGAGATAACCGTGGCGATAGCTGGCGCGGAATAGACGCGCGCCGGCGGATTCCCATCGCCGCCCCGCTATGCCTTAATCCGTTCCGCCCCTGTTGCCGCGAGCGGAGCGGATCATGGCCTTGCGCTGGATCGTCTGTCTGTTGCTCCTGCTTTGCGCCGATGCATGGGCCGGCGACCCCGTTGCCACGGTGCGCGTCGCCTTCAACCGCGACGGCATCACCGCCATCCGCGTGCACGGCTATGCCGACAAGGCCGCGGGTCGCGAGGTCACCGCGGACGACCCGGTACGCATCGCCTCCATCTCCAAGCTGGTCACCACGCTGGGCGTGATGCGCCTGGTGGAGGCAGGCAAGCTGAACCTGGATGCGGATGCATCCGGCCTGCTCGGCTGGCGGCTGCGCAACCCAGCTTTTCCGCAGGTGCCAATCACCCTGCGCATGCTGCTGTCGCACCGCTCCAGCCTCACCGACAACGCCGGCTACTGGCAATCACCGTTGGGCGGCGAGCTGCGCGACATCGTCAAGGACCCGCGCGCCTGGGACACCAGGCATGCGCCGGGCAGCTACTTCCACTACACCAACCTCAACTTTCCGCTGGTGGCGCAGATCATGGAGCGCGCCACCGGCGAGCGCTTCGACCAACTGATGGCGCGTCTGGTGCTGCGGCCGCTGGGTATCGACGCCTGCTTCAACTGGGCGTTGTGCAGCGACGCCACCGCCTCCCGTGCGGTGGTGCTGTACGACGCCGGTGGCAAGCCGGTGAAGGACGACAACCACGGCCGGAAGCCCGCCTGCCCGGTGACACCGGCCAGCGACGGCAGCTGCGACCTCAAGCGCTGGCACGCCGGCACCAACGGCGCATTGTTCTCGCCGCAGGGTGGCTTGCGCATTTCCGCCAAGGGCCTGGCGCGCATCGGCGAACTGCTGCTGGGCAATGGCACGATCGACGGCAAGCGCCTGCTCAAATCCAGCTCCATCCAGGCGATGATCACCCCGGAGTGGCAATACCGTCCCGGCGACGGCCTGACCTACGAGGAAGACAGCGGCGACGTCGACCAAGGCTTCTTCTGCCGCTACGGCCTCGCCGTGCAGACATTGGCCACGCCAGTAAAAGGCTGCCGCGACGATCCGTTCGGCGACGGCGTGGCGCGCGTGGGGCATTCCGGTTCGGCCTATGGGCTGCAAGCCGGCCTGTGGGTAGACCGCAAAAACGGGACCGGCGTGGTGTGGTTTGCGACCGGCATGCCAGACCAACGCATCGGCGGCAAATCGGCCTTCAGTGCCGTGGAAGAAGAGTTGGCGCATTAGGGTGGCAGCACGACATCATTGAGAGGATCAAGCGATGCGTATTGCGAGCGTGGGACATACAGTGTTTGCGGCGACCCTGATTGCCCTCGGCATCCTGGGCCTGATCGAGGGCGGATTCACTGTCATATGGCAGCCGGTGTTCGATCACGTGCCGGCCGCAAAACCTCTTGCCTATCTCTGCGCCGCGGTTTCGCTGGCATGCGGCCTCGGCCTGTTCTGGCCACGCTCGACTGCGCTGGCCGCGCGCGTGCTGTTTTTCTATGCGCTGTTGTGGCTGCTGGTGTTCAAGTTGCCGCTGATCGCCCAGGCACCGCTCACGGAAGGCTCGTATCAATACTGCAGTGAGATGGCAGTGATCGTGGCAGGTGCATGGATACTGTATGCGTGGTTCGCCACCGATGCAGACCGGCGCCGTCTCGACTTCGCTGTCGGCAACCGAGGCCTGCGCATGGCACGCGTACTCTACGGCCTGGCGTTAATCGCCTTCGGCTTCTCGCACTTCGTCTATCTCAACCTCACCGCCCCGCTGATTCCCCACTGGCTACATGTACCGGTGTTCTGGGCCTACCTGACCGGTGCCGCGTATCTCGCCGCCGGCGTGGCAATTCTCTTAAACGTGCTCGCCCGGCTGGCCGCCACCCTCTCGGCCTTGATGATGGGCCTGTTCCTGCTGCTGATCTGGCTGCCCATGGTTGCCGCCGGCCATATCAGTGCTTTCAACTGGGGCGAGACCTATGCGACCTGGGTGCTGACGGCGGCGGCATGGGTGGTGGCGGATTCGTATCGCGGGGTGCGAAATTTGGATCCGACGGGCAAGTAGCATTCGTCTGCCTGAGGTCCGCTTTCGACCCGGAGCGGATAAATGGGGCGCCGGATCCAGGCTTTGGCAATAGGTATCGCTGCAAAGGGAGTTGGAACGTGCCCCCTCCAGGCCCGAGAAAATAAGGGGCCGCCATGGCTGCGGTTCCTTTGTCTCCATGGGACACACATGGGCGATGCTTGGGTTGGCTTCCCAGTTGGTGGTGACGCGCCTGCTCTCGGCGAAGGATATGTCTGGCCCTGCTGAAATGGTTTGCCGGAGGCTTCTCGTGCCTTGGCATGGAATCATCGAATCGCGATGCTCGTCGCACTTTTTATCGGTTGCTATATGCTAGCCCGTCGTCGCGACGTATCCGCGACCGACAAAGCTAGTGCATCCCTGAGCCCGGCCGTACGACGCGTCGTAAGAGTCCGGACACATGGACGTTAACGTTTTTACCTACAGGGAAATTCAATGAAGCGTTTTCTGAAGATAGTCCAGCTGTCTGTCCTGGTCGCGTTCGGTTTTGCGACAACGGCACATGCACAATCAACGCGTACCTGGGTATCGGGGGTGGGCGACGACGCCAATCCCTGCAGCCGAACCGCTCCGTGCAAAACCTTTGCAGGAGCCATTTCCAAAACGGTGGCGGCGGGCGAGATATCCGTGCTTGATCCGGGTGGCTTTGGCGGGGTGACCATTACCAAAGCCATGACGCTCAGCGGCGGCGGTGAGCTGGCAAGCATCCTTGTCTCCGGCACCAACGGCGTTGTCATCAACGCCGGTTCGACCGACACCGTGGTTCTGCGCAATCTTGAGTTCAGCGGCATTGGCAGCGGGATTTCCGGCGTTATGATTTTGAGCGCTGGCAAAGTGATCATCGATCACTGCACCTTCGACGGATTCACCACGGATAACGTCGAAATAGACGTGACGACCCCGACTTATGTGTCGGTGCTGGACTCGGTCATGACGGGTGGTGCCATAGGTGTTTCGATCGATAGCACGTCTGGCCCGGGTCCCGTCGTCGCGTTTCTGAAGAACGTAACGATCCAGGGAGCTAACGTGGGCGTACAGACCAAGCGTGGCGTGGTCGACATCACCCATTCCAACATCCAGAGCAACAAGACCTACGGGGTCTATGCTTCCGTTGGATATATCGACCTGGCCGACAGCGCCGTTGCTCTCAATGGCACCGGAATACAAACGTCGGCCGGAGGGGCGGTTACCCTGTCAAACGTCAGCATCTTAAACAACGGTATCGGCATCGGATCGGGTGGCGGTAGTGTTCAGTCGGCCGCCAACAATCTCTCGGCCGGCAACACCACCCCTGGCGCACCGAATGGAGCTGCCCTGGTTCAGTAAGGCTTTCATAGCCCATGGCGCATGGTGGACTGATCACCGCAGACCCATGCGCCGACTGATAGCAGAACCACAGATGTGATTACCGCTTTCCAGTAGAACCGCTGATCAGCATGTCAAAAAAAAACTCCTGAGGATCAGGGGCTTTTTTCTGGCCGAGAACTGGGACCGAACGCTCGTCAAGGTTATGCCTTCGGAGGGTTACAACACTGCAGAATAGCGAGAATTACGGGACGTCCGGCTTCGACCCAAAACGGATATGACTGATGGCCCGCGAACTCAATTTCAGCGCCTGGTTCGGGCGTCGCCGAAACACAATTCAGTAGCCACTGGCATAAGGCCGCCAAACTCTGCGTCACCGATCGGTGATATGCCTCGGGCCACCTACTCATCACAGTCGTTCGCCCGTGTGCGCGCGGCATCCAATGGATGGCAAAGCGCGAAGACTTGCGAATCGTAAGGTATCCGCCTGTTTGCAGCTTCCTGGGAATACACGTAGATTCCGGCCGGCACCATGATGCGGCGGGCGGCATCAGCTAAAGGGGCATTCACTCCGGCAAAGGCGCGAGGGTCTGACCAACTGCGTGCGTTTGCGCTTTGCTTCAGTCAATTTAGGGGGACAAGATGGTCAAGGAAGCCCTTGAGAGAGCTCTGCTGCTTTCCGTGTACCTGATGCTATCGTCTGTCGCGCGTGCGTCTGACAGCGCTGCCGTAACTAAGTACATCGACATGCATCCGCACGCCGAAACGACGACTGAGGCGGAACGCGCCTTCCCTGCGACCCAAACATCGCTTTGCCTCGGCGAGGCATGCAGTGGCCCATCGATAGCCACGGCTTCAATCCCACCAGCCCTGGCGGGTAGCGCGCGGCCATCGGCGGCGACTTGTATCAATAGCAGCGGACTACATGCTGCGGTGCCTTACGACATCAACGGGGATTGCACATCGGATCTGTTGTGGATGAACGATGAGACGCATCAATTTGGTTGGTGGTTGCTCTATCCAGTGCCATATCCCAAGGGAACGATTACGACGCAAGCTTCACAGATCATTTCTGTAACGCCCGGTTACTGGATTGCTGCTACGGGTGATTTCAACAATGACGGCCTGGCCGATCTGGTCTGGACCAGCAACAGTCGCGACCTCTACCTCTGGACCAGCCATGGTTCTGGGTTCGATGCCGCATACATTGGCACTTACCCTGCGGGCTGGACCTTGGTCGGCGCCGCCGACATCGACGGTGACGGTTACGACGATCTGATCTGGGAAAACCAAAGTGCCTGCGAATTCGGCTACTGGCTGATGAAAGGAACCCAGGTGGTCAGTCGTACGACAATCTCCGTGACCTGTGGCTACCACATCGCTTTCATCGAGACTGCATTCGACTCACCCAATGGCACAACACCGGCGATCTACTGGCAAGGACAAATCAGTCAGAGCGGCACGGCACCTACCTATCTGTGGTTACCTCAGGGCAAGATGCTGAATGCATCATTTTTTGGATATCTCCCCGGAAACTGGGCATTTGTTGCCGGGCTGCTGCAGCGAAACAACCTTGGTGAAATGGCGCCGCTTACTATGTTTGACACCGTCGCCCCTGACACCAGTAACACATTGTGGTGGACGAATAACTGGATCGTTGCTGGGGGTGCAGGCCAGCAATTCTTGATGCCCGGTTATCAGGTGGTCGCTGCCGGTCATTTCACCTCCTCCGCGTGCTATTGCGTGCCGAATAACCAAGAAATACTTTGGGCAAACAGCGCCGGCAAGCTCGTTGTGTGGACCATAGACACTACCAATCCGCAAGCTGAACCGGTGATCGACAGCTACCTGGGAAGCGAGGGATACACCTTACCTGACGCTCCCGCCGGCGCCGGTTGGCATGTCGTCAGGCCTGGCTTGCAAAATTAGTTTCCGGTGCGATGGCTGAGTGCCATCTACCGATCAGAAGCAGACCTTTTCTTGCCTACTGGTGAGTGACTCGCTCCGTGGGTGCTGGTAGCTAAGTACAGGCAGGTGATCTTGAAGTTGCTTAAATCTTTTGGCACGTCATTCCTGGCTGCACTGGTCGGTGTTCTTTTGCCGATGTTCGTCCTTACGCTCCTTGGATTTCACACTATCAAGCCCTTCATTGCGATTGGTATCGCCGCAGGGATTGGGCTGACCGGTGCAATCCGCCAACTGAAAGATTTGCCTTCGAGCGTCTTTGCATTGCTCGTCTGTCTCCTAGCGATGCTCGGGTCAACGGTGGGGCATTGGCGCTCGAATGGCTAGAAGTGATCGAACCGGAAGCTGATGTGAGGCCGAGTCGCATGTCCGCTTCCGACCCAAAGCGGACAGCGGCAGGAAGTAGCGATATCACGAACATCGCAAACAGCTCATCCCGAGCATCATCGCCTTGGACCGTTGAACGGTCCAAGGCGATGAAAGGAAGTCAGCGGCTCCACGCGAATTCGAGGCTTCCGCGCATACCGAGTTCGAGATAGCTGCCGGCCAGCCAGCGGATCCGCAGGGGCTCACCTGCGTCGGCCATCGATTCGGTGCTCACGTCGCGGCCCGTGCCGTAATTGATCTGGATCTGGGGAGTCTTGGGCACGCCAACCACGGCCACGATGCGGCTTCCTGCCGGGAGCAGGCGCGCGGTCACCATCTGGCTCTGGAATGCGAGGGTGATCGGCTGGCCGGGTTGCAGCAGATGCCGGTGGGTACGGTCCTGCATGTAGCTCGCCCGGCCGAGATAAGAGGCCAGGTCGAGATACTTGCCATCAGGCGTCAACGCGTAGAAGTTGACCGCCAGATCGAAGTCGCGCTTGTTGGTGACGACCTCGAATCGCCCTTGAAACAAGCCGTCGATCTCCAGCGCTTTGGTCAGCTTCTGTGTTTCGAACACGAGGGCGTTGCGCGTGTCGGGCATGCCTGCTGGCGGACTGAAATCCGCATCACTGCGATCAGCGAAATTCACCACGAGCTCAGGCGGAAGGGACTGCTTGTCCGGAGCGCCATCGAACAGCAACCGGT
Organism: Rhodanobacter sp. 7MK24; assembly: GCF_014842995.1. Taxonomy (GTDB): domain Bacteria; phylum Pseudomonadota; class Gammaproteobacteria; order Xanthomonadales; family Rhodanobacteraceae; genus Rhodanobacter_A. The sequence continues at coordinate 110,254 of NZ_JACYXL010000011.1, read as the reverse complement.
CGGCTTCGTGACGACCGGTGAGATAGAAGCGTCGGTAGCTCGCAGCCATGTCGGCGAGCGTGGACACGTGCCGCCAGGTGTTCGCGCCCATCACTTCGAAGTTGACCCGGTCGCTGAGCAGGTCGGGCAGCGGTGCGCCGCGGAACACGTGCTCGAACCACTTCAGCCGCACCTCCTGAAGGTCGAGCAGCGCCGCCTTGTCGACGACATAGCCATCGATCTCGGGCAGCACGCCGGTCTGCATGGCGATGTGGTGGTAAGGGCCGATCAGCATCCGGTCGTCGGCCGACGGGCGATACGTGAGATGTTGCTGGAAGTAATACAACGCGCCCACCATGCCGCCGTCGTAGTAGCCCGTTTCGACGAAGACTGGAATATCGATGTCGGCGAACTCGCGGCCATAGGGGATCAGGCGCCGCCAGTAGGCGTCGTAGGACGGATGCTTCAGCCAGGTATCGAAGATCGGGTTGGGCCTGCCGTCGATCTTGTCCAGGTCGCGATAGGGCTTGCCGCTGACGTACCACTGGCGCTCGAGTCCGGTCCAATGGGCGCGGTCGTCGAAGGCCTTGTCGTCGAGGCCCTTGGTGTCCGTGATGTAGAACGGCCAGTAGTAGATGAAGCTCTGGAACACGTTGCCCTGCATCGGCGTATCGATGCCCGGGGCATTGGTGGCGTGGGTGGCGATCGCCTTCAGCGCCGGCGGACGGTGCTTGGCGGCGGCCCACTGGGTGAAGCCGTTGTAGCTGCCGCTGAACATGCCGACGCGACCGTCGCTCCAGGCCTGGCGCGCCAGCCATGCGATTACCGTTGCGGCGTCGTCGCCATCATGGACATAGGGCACCACGGCGCCGGGACTGCGGCCTTTGCCTCGTGTATAGGCGACCACGCCGGCGTAGCCATGGGCAGCCATTTTCTTGGCGTCGTCCATGCTCCAGTCATCGTTGGCGTAGATCGTGAAATTCAGCAGAGCAGTCAGCCTGGTCGATTGGGCGGAACGCGGACGCACGAGGATTGCCGCGATCTTCGCGCCATCCGGCGTCGGGATCAGGACCTGGTCGTCGACCAGGAAGCGGCGTTGCGTGTCAGCCTCAAGCAGCGGCTTCAAGGCGGGCACCAGGTAGGTCCATGCGGCCAATCCCTGGCGAGCCGCAATCAGGTTTGCGGCCGAAGGACAATCCGCCAGCCGCATCCCGGCGCAGGCTTTCTCCTGCTCCGCCACCTTGGCGCGCACGGCATCCAGGTCGACTTCGTACCAGGGGCCGACGTCCACGGCCTGGTCGTCCGGGAGGGACCCGTAGAGTTCGGAAAACGCGCGGCGCAAGGCGGCAGAAGCCTCGCTCCCGTTCGCCTCGTAGGCTTTCGCGCGCGCATAGGTCTGCCAGGGCACGACCGAGGGAACCAGCCTGGACTCGCTGGACCGATAGGCAGCGGCGAGGCGATCCAGGGTCGCCTCGGCGTCGGCATAGCGTCCGGCGGCGAGCTGCAGCCGATAAAGCACGATCAACTCGGCCGGTGCCGCGGCCGAGGCATGGCTTGCGATCAGTGACGCCGCGATGCCGGGCAACGCGGCCTTGGTGGCCGGGGCCACGCTGGCATGGGCACCGGCGGCGACGAGGCCCCAGGCAAGCAGGATGGGCAGGACGAAGACTTTCATGCAGTTCTTTCTCCGGATCATTCGAGCCAAGGTCGGTTCGTCCCGGGCCAGAAGGCCAGGACGGCGCGATGGTCGCGGGATTCGGAAAGGAAAGGCCGGAAAATCGGCGAATGGACACTACGCTGCGGCGAACGGGAACGGCGGGATGGTCAGATGACCCGGTTGCGCAGCAGCTTCGCCCCGTCGCGGCTGGTCGAGATGGTCTGGCCGTTATCCATGTGCAGCAGCAAGCGACCGCCACCGGCCGGCTCGGCGCGGGCGATGCGATGGGTGTTCACGATCCATGAGCGATGCACGCGGACATATTTCGCCGGATCGAGCGACTTGGCGAATTCCGCCAGCGTCACGCGGACCAGGTGCTTGCCGCTCTGCGTACGCACTTCGGCGTAGTCGTCCGCACCGCCGATGCTCACCACCGTATCCATGTCGAGCGGCCTGAGCTCGTCGCCTATCCGGACGAAATAACGGGAGAGGCCGCCGTCGGCGCGCGCTTCGGACTCTGCTGCGGGAGCATCCGGCACCGCGGGGCGCCCCGCCTCCGCGGCGCTGGCCGGGAGCACAGCGATTGCGACGGCCGCATCGTCTCCAGTTGACTCACGGTGCAACGCAAGTTGAGCCCGGTCCGGGACCTGCAGGTAGGACACCGCTGCGATCAAGGCGTAGGTCGTCACGTTCTCCAGCGACTGCCAGGCGGCTCCGCTGAGCGAGAAAGGACGCACTACAAAACCGTCGGGACCGGCGCCGTTGAACAGGCCGAGCAGCACGATCAACAACAGATACGAGAGTGCCGTGAACGCCGCGCAGAGCAACAAGTGGGCGACGAGCTGGATTCCGGCAGCACGCCCGACCAGGCGCTGCGCGACGATGCGGCGCACCGCCACCCCGAAGATGACCACGGGAATCGTATTGGCCGCTCCGCCCAGCAGGCAGCCCGCAAGGTCGAGGCCCATGGCCAGCCGGATCGTGGCGGTATAGGCCACGAAGACGCCAACGACCGCGAGGACATCGAAAGTACGCTGCCTCATTTGCCTCCCAGCCTTTGTCCCAGTCCCATTACATAGAAACCAGGATCAGGATCGACCTTCTAAAGGTGCACACTGACCCCTGTTTCGCACCCCTGTTTCGCCTCCATCCCTTTGTGGCCGTAGCTCTAGAGCATCCGCTGGCGAACTTGCCCGCGTCCTTGCCATCAACGTCATCCGGCATTTTCACGAGCGACCGCACGCCATCGAGCACTGGCACGAACTGACGGTAAACACTGCCAGCTTGCTTGAGAACCGGCGCGTGGTCGGCGATATCGCCAACCGCTACGCGGGTCGTGTTCCCAACACAATCCCCCAACCCTCTTTTAGCCACAGGGATCACTGCAATTTTCAAGAAAAGTGAACTCTCTGCGCGTACCACCAACGCCCCCAAATGCTCGCGATGACGATCGACACGAGACCAAACAACAAGCTTGGCATGCGCGCATTGCCGAGATCCTCGCGAGTCAGGAGTTCGACCAGCGAGTAGGTCTGGCCCAGCAACAGCACCGCGAATCCGCTCCACCATGCGAATAGATAGCGGCGATAGATGCCATAGGCGCACGCCAGCAGTAGTGCGCCTTGAACAGTTGCAGCAATACGCACAGCGCCTGGAAAGCGCGTCGCCAACAAACCACCTGCGTGGATACCGTTTAGCGTCACACTCTGCAGCGCCCCAACGAAAGACATAACGCCGAACAGGCAGAAGACCCCAGTGACGATCAAGATAAACGTCGGACGCGTACTGGACGTGCTCGTTGTCGGCGATGCCAGGCCCGCTTCCACAGATATCGGCGCATGCAGCGCCGAGCGGATCACACCGGAAAGCCACGCGGGGTCATTGCGAGAAAACCAGGCGAATAGACGTGTCATGCCAAGCCCCAGCGCAAACATGCCAACACCCGCCAACGGCATGAGTGCCGCCGTAGGTTTGAGAACGGTTGTCGCCAGCGACAGCACGACGGACAGCGCACAAAATCCGAACCAATACGCCATGAAAAGTCGCACAAACCAGCTGAGCCTGAACCGCCCCGTCAGCAGCACCTTGCCCTGTACTTGCTCAAACCGACCTACGAATACTGGCTTGAACGAGTTCGCCACCATCGGGATCACTCGTTGCAACGAAACGTGCGCTTCACTCACTCGCCCAACCGCAGCTTGTTCGGAAACGTTGAAGAGCGACCACCTTTTCGTGGCAGCCTTCAGCCGCGCCACAGATTCCAACAGGCCATACGAGCTCACGAACTCGACAGGTTCCGAACCAACCCAGAACTCCTTGAACCATCGATACATCAACCCTCCAGCGCATACCGTTGAACGGTCAAATTCTAATTCCGCCGGCAATCGAACTAATAACATCAATCATGAGGTGTGATTTCTCGGCGCTATAACGAAAAAGGAGCGGCATCACGCCACTCCTTTTCATTTCAATCAATTATTGCTGCCAATCAACCACACTTCGAATACCCGCAATTCAAGCAAGTCTGGCACCCATCCATCAGTACCAGCGCCTGCGTGTTGCACTTCTGGCACAACGTGGCGCCGGGCGGGAAGCTGCCGTTGGATTCGGTGCTTTCAGCAGCCGCAGCTGCGCTCACGTCAGAGTTTTTTTTTGCGCTGGCCGCCTCGTAGGCAGCGCGCTTCTCCGCGATCAGCGCACGCTGGCTGTCGCTCATCTCGGGGTCGTGGATGAGCCCGATGTTCTTCATGTGCTGTTCGATCACCGCGCCGATCTCGGCGACGATGCTGGGCATGTAGACGCCGCCGGCCTTGAAGTAGCCGCCGCGCGGGTCGAACACGGCCTTCATCTCCTCCACCAGGAAGGTGACGTCGCCGCCCTTGCGGAACACGGCGGAGAGGATGCGGGTGAGCGCCACGATCCACTGGAAGTGGTCCATGTTCTTCGAGTTGATGAAGATCTCGAAGGGGCGGCGCTGCTCGTGCTTGGTGCCGGCGTTGAGCACGATGTCGTTGATGGTGACGTACAGCGCGTGCTCGAACAGCGGCGACTTGATCTTGAAGGTGGAGCCGATCAGCGTCTCGGGACGCTCCAGGCTCTCGTGCATCTGGATGACTTCGGCCTGGCGCGGCTCGGCCTTGGCCGTATCGGAGGCGGATGCTGCGGCGGGCGCGGCCTTGTCCTCGGGCTTGACGACGTTGTAGCCCTTGATCTTCTTTTCGATCTTGATCGCCATGATGTTCTTTACCTGAGTGGACGGCGGCGCGGGGAAACGGACTTGCGGGTTTTGCGGAACTCGTCGTTCCGATGCAGGCTGGAGGGATGGCGGGCAAAAGCGCATCGCCTCCAAGAGAAAAACGGCCGGCCCGGCGCAAGGCCGGGCCGGCCGTTTCGGGACTTACTTCTTGCGGGCGGCCTTCTTGGCGGCGGGTTTCTTCGCCGACTTGACGCTCGCCTTCTTGCTGGCAGTGGACCTCTTGACCGCCTTGGCGGCCTTCTTCACGGCAGCCTTCTTGGCTGTCTTCTTCGGAGCGGCTTTCTTCGCCGTCTTCTTGCTGCTGACCTTCTTTGCGGCCTTGGCGGGCTTCTTCGCCTTGCCGGCAACCTTCTTCGCGACCTTCTTCACCGCTTTCTTGGCGGCGGCCTTCTTCGCGACTTTCTTCTTGGCGGCTTTCTTGGGGGCGGCCTTCTTCGCCGCCGCCTTCTTCACGGCCTTCTTGACTGCCTTCTTCGCGGCAGCCTTCTTGGCCGGAGCCTTCTTCGCAGCCGCCTTTTTCGGCGCGGCTTTCTTCTTTGCCGCCTTCTTCGGCGCAGCCTTCTTCGCAGCAGCCTTCTTTGGCGCAGCCTTCTTCCTGGCTGCCGCCTTCTTCGGTGCCGCAGCCGGAGCGGCCGGCGCAGGCACGGCGGCGGCCGGAGCTTCGATCACCGGCTCCACGGGAGCAGCCGGCGTCACACTGTCTTGCACTTCGATTTCAGGATCGTTGGACATGCGGTGTACCCCTCGGTGATCGTTGCGTCGTGGACTGCGTGTCAGAACTTGCCGTAATAGCCTTCCTTCAAGGCATCGAACAGGTTGGCGGCGGTATGCATCTCGCCGTCGTATTCCACTTCTTCGTTGCCGCGAAGTTCGACAACACTACCGTCCTCCAGCTCGAAGTGGTAGAGGGTGCTGGCAAGGTCGGCTTCCTTCACCAGCACGCCCTGGAAAGCGGCGGGATTGAAGCGGAAGGTGGTGCACCCTTTCAGCCCCTGCTTGTAGGCGTAGAAGTAGATGTCCTTGAAGTCTTCGTACGGGTAGTCCGTGGGTACGTTCGCGGTCTTGGAGATCGACGAATCGACCCACTTCTGCGCGGCGGCCTGGATGTCCACGTGCTGCTTCGGGCTGATGTCGTCGGCGGCCACGAAGTAGTCGGGCAGCTTGGCCTGCGGGTCGTCGCTGAACGGCATGGCGTTGGCGTTGATCAGCGCGCGGTAGGCCAGCAGCTCGTAGCTGTAGACCTCGACCTTTTCCTTCGACTTCTTGCCCTCGCGGATCACGTTGCGCGAGTAGTGGTGGGCGAAGCTGGGCTCGATGCCGTTGCTGGCGTTGTTGGCCAGCGACAGCGAGATGGTGCCGGTGGGCGCGATGGAGCTGTGGTGGGTGAAGCGCGCGCCGGTTTCGGCCAGCTGCTCGACCAGGTTGGGCGCCACTTCGGCAATGCGCTGCATGTAGCGGCTGTACTTGGCGTGCAGCACGCGGCCGGGGATGCTCTGGCCGATCTTCCAGCCGTCGCGCAGCATTTCCGGACGGCGGCGCAGCATGTCGCCGGTGACGGTGTAGTCCTTGGCGAGCACGGGCGCGGTGCCCTTTTCCTTCGCCAGGTCCAGCGCCACTTCCCAGCCGGCCACGGCCATTTCGCGCGAGACGTCCTCGGTGAAGGACACCGCCTCGGCGCTGCCGTAGCGCATCTTGAGCATGGCGATGGTGGAGCCGAGGCCGAGGTAGCCCATGCCGTGGCGGCGCTTGCTGGTGATCTCGTCGCGCTGCTGCTGCAGCGGCAGGCCGTTGATCTCCACCACGTTGTCGAGCATGCGGGTGAACACCTTCACCACTTCGCGGTATTCGTCCCAGTCGAAGCGTGCCTTGGGCCCGAACGGATCGCGCACGAAGGTCGTGAGGTTGATCGAGCCGAGCAGGCAGGAGCCGTACGGCGGCAGCGGCTGCTCGCCGCAGGGATTGGTGGCGCGGATGTGCTCGCACCACCAGTTGTTGTTCATCTCGTTGACCTTGTCGATCAGGATGAAACCGGGCTCCGCGTAGTCGTACGTGGAGACCATGATCATGTCCCACAGGTGCCGCGCGCGGATGTGGCCGTAGATCTTGCAAGCGACCAGGCCGTCCTCGCGGTCGACGTAGTTCTCGTGCGTGGGCCATTCGCGCCACACCACCGTGGTGGCGTCGTCGAGGTCGAGCTCGTCGCGCTCCTTCACGTGGATGGGGAACACCAGCGGCCAGTCCTGGTCATGCTCCACCGCCTGCATGAAACCGTCGGTCACCAGCAGGCTGAGGTTGAACTGGCGCAGGCGGCCGTCTTCGCGCTTGGCGCGGATGAATTCCTTGACGTCGGGATGGCTGACGTCGAACGTGCCCATCTGCGCGCCGCGGCGGCCGCCGGCGGACGACACGGTGAAACACATCTTGTCGTAGATATCCATGAAGGACAGCGGGCCGCTGGTGTAGGCGCCCGCACCCGACACGTAGGCGCCGCGCGGACGCAGCGTCGAGAACTCGTAGCCGATGCCGCAGCCGGCCTTCAGCGTGAGGCCCGCCTCGTGCACCTTCTCCAGGATGTCGTCCATCGAATCGCGCACGGTGCCGGACACGGTGCAGTTGATGGTGGACGTGGCGGGCTTGTGCTCCAGCGCGCCGGCATTGGAGGTGATGCGGCCGGCCGGGATCGCGCCACGGCGCAGCGCCCACAGGAACCGTTCGTTCCAGTGCTCGCGCAGCTCGGGCGTGGCTTCCACCTCGGACAATGCGCGCGCGACGCGCTGCCAGGTGCCATCGACATCGGCGTCCACCGGCACGCCGGCCTTGCTGCGCAGACGGTACTTCTTGTCCCAGATGTCCTGGGAAGCAGGCTGCAGCGGAATGGCCGCGGCGGCGTCGCGTTGCAATTCTGAACCCGTGACTGGCGCGCGCGCTGTGCTCATCGGCTCCCTGACCTCTCTGCGGCCTTGCGGCCTTGTTGTTTTGATTGCCGTCGTCGCTGTCGATCACATCGCCTGCGGCGTCCTGATGCCGCTGCGCCGCCTTGCCGTCCGGATGCCGGACCAGCCCCCCCCATGAAGCGATAACCACACCAGTGCTTGTCCGCTCGATCGCAGGGAGGCACAAGATGTTGTGATTGCGAACTCTTCGCAAGGTACTGCTGAGAGCGGCCGATGTAAAGTGGTTTTGGCCCCCGTAAGCGCATCGACACGGGGAACCATGGCCCATCGTCAGCAGTCGAAGGCGCGCCGCTTCCGCATCCCGCACGAGGAGTCCGCATGTCATCCCGTCACCCGCATTTCCTGCTCTGGTTTGCCGGCGCCTGCGCATTGCTGCTCGGCGCCACCGTGCCCGGCACCAGCCATGCCACGATGCCGCCCGCGGTAGACGGCCAACCCATGCCTTCGCTGGCCCCGATGCTGGAAAAGGTGACGCCGGCGGTGGTGAACATTTCCACCACGACACACGTGCAGGTGCGCAATCCGTATTTCGACGATCCGGTGTTCCGCCAGTTCTTCGGCCTGCCGGCCACGCCGCGCGAGCGTGTGGAACAGAGCCTGGGCTCGGGCGTGATCGTGGACGCAGCCAAGGGCTACATCCTCACCAACAACCACGTGGTGGGCGGCGCCGACGACATCACCGTGACCCTGCAGGGCGGCCACACGTACAAGGCCACCCTGGTCGGCACCGACCCCGACACCGACGTGGCGGTGATCCGCATCAATGCACCGAACCTGCAGGCGCTGCCGCTGGCCGACTCCTCGGGCCTGCGCGTGGGCGACTTCGTGGTGGCGGTCGGCGAGCCGTTCGGGCTCAGCGAAACGGTGACGTCGGGCATCGTCTCCGCGCTGGGGCGCTCGGGGTTGAGCAAGTCGGGCTACCAGAACTTCATCCAGACCGATGCCTCGATCAATCCCGGCAACTCCGGGGGCGCCCTGGTGAACCTGCGCGGCGAACTGGTCGGCATCAACACCATGATCTTCTCGCCCTCCGGCGGCAACGTGGGCATCGGCTTCGCCATCCCCAGCAACCTCGCCGCCGAGGTGATGCGGCAGCTGATCGCGCACGGCAAGGTGGCGCGCGGCACGCTGGGCGTGCAGTCGCAGGACATCACTCCGCGCATCGCGCAACTGCTCGGCGTCGCACAGGACAAGGGCGTGGTGGTCACCGGTGTCGATGCGGGCTCGCCCGCGGAGCAGGCCGGCCTGCAACCCGGCGACGTGCTGACCTCGCTCGACGACAAGCCGCTGCGCAGCGTGAACGACCTGCGCAACGCCGAAGGCCTGCTGCCGGTGGGCAGCACGGTGAAGCTGAGCGTGCTGCACAACGGCAAGGTGCGCGAAGTCAGCGCCACGCTGCGTCCGGAGCAACTCGCCAGCATCGACGGCGCCAAGCTCGACCCGCGCCTCGCCGGCGTCACCTTCACCGATCTCGACCAGAACCAGCGCGGCCAGGGCATGTACGGCGTCGCGGTGGGCGCGGTGCAGCCGAACAGCCGCGCCGCCGCCGCAGGCCTGCAAGCAGGCGACGTGGTGATCGGCGTGGGCAATGTGCGCATCACCGGCCTGCGCATGCTGCGCGAACTCGCCGGCGTGCGGCCGCGGCAACTCGCGCTGGTGGTGGCCGACGACGATGGCACGCACTATGTGATCGTTCAGTAATGGCGGTGTGCCATGCGCTGACGCATGGCACACATGCGTGAACGGGAGCATGCCGACAGACGTGCCTGCGTCGCACAAGCGCGGCTGCATGCTTGATGTTTTTGGCCCAGGCCGTTGAAATATCCGGTGTTCGTCCACTCTGTGCGCCGGCCGGGATCACGCGCCGCCACCCTCCGCCTCCTTCGCCTTCCATTCCTGTCGGGGTATTCCGTCACATGACCGTTCGTGCTGTCCGCCTGTTACCCGTCCTCCTGCTCGGCGCCTGCCTCGCCGCCCCCGCTTTCGCCGCCACGACGGCAACGACGAAATCCACCACCGTCCACCACAAGACCAGCAGCAGCAAAAGCAAGAGCAGCAAGGCACCCGCGTTGATCTGGCGCGGCGACGTCACCACCGCGCGCGCCGTGGTGATCGACATGGCGAAGGAATGGCAGCGCACCGGCCATACGCCGATCAAGCTGGAGCCGTTCAACACCGCCTCGGGCATCGATGCGGTGGCGGCCGGCACGGCCGATCTCGCCGGTAGCGCACGCAACAGCGACGGCACCCCCGAGGACGGCCACCTCACCTTCACGCCGGTGGCCTGGGATGCGCTGGTGATGATCGCCAATCCGTCCAATCCCGTGCGCAACCTCACCGTGCGCCAGCTGCACGACATCTATTTCGGCAAGATCACCAACTGGAAGGACGTGGGCGGCAAGGACGCACCCATCGACCTGTACGCGGTGATCAGCCCCAACGACGGCGTGGAATACAGCCTGCGCACCCTGCTGTTCGGCCACGGCGACCAGCAGATCTCCGCACCGCGCCTGTACCTCAACACCAAGGCGCTGGAAGACGGCATCGCGCTCAACCCGAACGGACTGGGTCTTTCCACGCTGGCCAACGTCAGCAGCAACCCCAAGCTGCGCACCATCCCGATCGACGGCGTTGCGCCGACCGAGGCGAACGTCGTCGACGGCAGCTATCCGCTGTACACCCCGCTGTACCTGGTGACCAATCCGAACAGCACCAAGGCCGCTGCCGTGAAGGAGTTCATCGACTTCCTGCAGGGCGACAAGGCCAAGGCCGTGCTGCGCAGCCACGCGGTGCTGCCTTACCAGGACGGCGCCGCGCTGGTGGCGAAAGACCAAGATCGCCGCGACAAGGTCTACGCCGAATCCACCGCGAGCCATGCCAAGGCACCGGTGCCCAGCTACGCCGTGGTTCCGGCGCTCGCGCCTGACGCGGCGCAAGCGCCGGTGTCGCCGCCGAACGCCGATGCCACGAAGACGGCAAGCACCGCTGGCACTTCCGCCGGCAACGCCAGCAAGTCCACGGGCGGCACCGACAAGACCTATACCGTGGTCAAGGGCGACACCCTGTCCGGCATCGCCCAGAAGACCGGCGTGACCGTGGCCGACCTGCGCGACTGGAACCATCTCAAGAGCGACAACATCAAGCTCGGCCAGTCGCTGCAGCTCAGCCGCAACTGACGTCGTGCCGATTCGCGCCATCACGCTCGATCTCGACGACACCCTGTGGCCGGTGATGCCGGCCCTCGAACTCGCAGACCGGGCGGTGGACGACTACCTGCGCGAACACTGGCCCGACGTGGCCCGCGCATGGCCCATCCCGGCCATGCGCGAGCTGCGTGCCCGGATGGCCGAGGCGCGGCCCGACCTCGCCCACGATTTCACCACCCAGCGCAAGCTCACCCAACAGCACGTCTTCGCCTCCTGCGGCATCGCCGACGCACCGCTGGACGCGCTATGGGAGGTCTACTACGCCGCCCGCAACACGGTGCAGCTGTGGCCCGACAGCCTGCCGGCGCTGCAGTACCTGGCGGCGCGCTGGCCACTGGCCAGCCTTACCAACGGCAACGCCGATCTCGTGCGTACCGGTGTGCAGGCACATTTCGCCCACCATGTCTGCTCGCGCGACGTTGGTGCGGCCAAGCCCGACCCGCGCATCTTCCTTGCCGCCGCCTCGCGCTTCGGCGTGGCCTCGCACGAGGTGCTGCATGTCGGCGACGATCCCGAACTCGACGTGGTCGGCGCGCGCCGGGCCGGCTTGCGCGCCGCATGGATCAACCGCCACGGCGAAACATGGCCCGCCGAACTGGGCGAGGCGCCGGAGCTCAGCTTCGCCGATCTGCGCGAACTCGCCGACTGGCTGGAAACCCACGCCACGGCGTGACCGCGCGACGACATCGGCGCATCATCCGCGGTTGCGAAACACGCACGCCACGAGGCCATCCATGTCCGCCCTGCTCGACCATTCCACCGCCCCCCGCCATTGCATCGCCATCGAAGCCACCGATGTGCGCCATCTCGCCGCCGCGAAAAAACGGCTGGATGCCGCGCAGCGCCGCTGGCTGGACACGAGCGGTTTCGACGCGAAGCCAGGCAGTTCGATCCTGCTTGCCGACACGCACGGCAAGCTCGCGCGCGTGCTGGTAGGCGTGGACGCGAGCGACCCGCTGGCCGCACTCGCCGCGTTGCCGATGACGTTGCCGGAGGGCGTCTATCGGCTCGCAGCCGAAGGCGTTGCGCTGGCTCCCGTGCAAGCCGCGCTGGGCTGGGCGTTGGGTGCCTACCAGTTCACGCGCTACCGCAAAGCGAAACGCGCGCCGGCCACCCTCGCGGTGGACACTGCCACGCTCGCCGCCGTGCAACCGCTGGCCGAAGCCACGACGCTGGTGCGCGATCTCGTCAACACGCCGACAGAGGACATGGGGCCCAAGCAACTGGGCGAGGCCATCGAGCGCCTCGGCAAGACGTACAAGGCCAAGGTGCGCGACTGGATCGGCGACGAACTCCTGAAAGCGAATTTCCCCACCATCCACGCCGTGGGCCGCGCCAGCCATCGCGCGCCGCGACTGGTGGAACTCACCTGGGGCAAGGAACAACACCCGAAGCTGGTGATCGTGGGCAAGGGCGTGTGCTTCGACACCGGCGGCCTCGACCTCAAGCCCTCCGACGGCATGCGCTGGATGAAGAAGGACATGGGTGGCGCCGCGCATGCCATCGCACTGGCGCAACTGGTGATGCAGGCGAAGCTGCCGGTGCGCCTCACCCTGCTGGTGCCTGCGGTCGAAAACGCGGTGAGCGGCAATGCGCTGCGTCCCGGCGAGGTCGTCGTCACCCGCGCCGGCCACAGCGTGGAGATCGACAATACCGACGCCGAAGGCCGTCTGGTGCTGTGCGACGCGATGGCCTACGGCGCCGAGCAGCAGCCCGAGCTGCTGATCGACTTCGCCACCCTCACCGGCGCCGCCCGCGTGGCGCTGGGTCCGGATCTCCCCGCGTTGTTCGGCAACGACGATGCGCTGGCCGATGCCGCGCTGGCGGCCGGTCGCGCGGTGGACGATCCGCTGTGGCGGCTGCCGCTGTGGCGCCCGTATCGCAGGATGCTGGATTCCTACCTCGCCGACTTCGCCAATGCAGGGCCTTCGCGACATGCCGGTGCGATCACCGCGGCGCTCTATCTCGAACGCTTTGTACCGGCGGGATTGCCTTGGCTGCACCTCGACACGTATGCGTGGAACGATGGGGATCGGCCTGGCAGGCCCCGTGGGGGTGAGGCAATGGGGTTGCGCGCAGTCTTCGCACTGTTGCAGCAACGCTATGGCAAGAAGGGGTGAGCTCTCTCCCCCCTTTGTCCATTGCCTGGACAAGTAACCGATCGGTTTCGGTCGCCTGCGGCAGGTGGTCGAAACCGCTCTGTTAATCGCGGCAACCGCGAGACGGCGCCATACATGACTTTCGGCGATGTCACACCACCCGGCAAAGTGGCATGGTGCGGGATTGGACTCCCGCAGAGAGATCGCCCATGCGCCCCACCCTGCTCACACTCAGCCTGGCCCTCGGTCTGGGCATCGCTGGTCCCACGCTGGCCCAGACCGCTGCGCCCAGCCAGCCACCGCTCACCGCGTTGACCAAGGATTCCGGCACACCGATGCCGGCCGAGCAGAAGCGCGTGCACTTCGACCACGCCGAACTGCACATCGCGGTGACACCGGATACGCGGAGCATAGCCGCCAGTGCCACGCTCACCTTCGGCGCACTGGAAGCCACCGATGTCCTGATGGTGGATCTGGATCGCAACCTGCCGGTGAGTGCGATCAGCGTGGACGGCCAACCGCTGCCCGCCAGTGCATGGAGCAATCCGGAAGGTCGTCTGCGTATCCAGTTGCCGCACGTTGTGGCCAAGGGCGGCAAGGTCAGCGTCACCATCGCCTACGGCGGCAAACCGCACGTGGCGAAGATGGCGCCGTGGGACGGCGGCTTCGTCTGGAGCCACACCAAGGACGGCCAGCCCTGGGTGGGCAGCGCGGTGGAAGGCGAAGGCTGCGACCTGTTCTGGCCCTGCATCGACCAGCCCGACGGCAAGCCCGATCTCGTCGATCTCTATGTGAACGTGCCCAAGCCGCTGGTGGCGCCCGGCAACGGCGTGCTGGTCGGCGTCAGCGACGAGGGCAAGACGCGGACCTACCACTGGCGCGCCAAGCATCCCACCACCTACGCCATCTCGATCAACGTGGGCCCGTACAAGGAGCTCGCCGGCGAATACAAGAGCCGCTACGGCAACACGATTCCGTTGCAGTACTGGTACCTGGCCGGCGAGGACGCACAGGCGAAGGCGCTGTTCGCCGAGTTCCCGCGCATGCTGGATTTCTTCGAGGCGAAGATCGGCCCCTACCCATGGGGCGACGAGAAGATGGGCGTGGTGGAAACCCCGTACAAGGGCATGGAGCACCAGACCATCAACGCCTACGGCAACCAGTACGCGAAAAACGGCGGCGGCTTCGACGACCTGCTGCAGCACGAGTTCGCGCACGAATGGTTCGGCAACCAGATGACCAACGCGAATTGGGATGACATGTGGCTGCACGAAGGTTTCGCGACCCTGATGCAGCCGCTGTATGCGCAGTACCTCGACGGCGACTCCACGTACTACGGCTGGCTCAACCGTCTGCGCATCATGGTCGAGAATCACCACCCGGTGGTGTCCGGCACGCCGCGCACCGAGGAGGCCGTGTACGAAGACGCGCGTGGCGGCCCCGGGCAGGACATCTACAACAAGGGCGCCTTGATGCTCGAGTCGCTGCATCGCCTGATCGGCGAGCGAGCGTTCTACGACAGCATCCGCCTGCTGGTGTACGGCCGTCCCGATCCCAAGCCGGGCAACTTCGCGCCGCAGTACCGCACCAGCGCCGACTTCATGCGCATCGTGAACCAGGTCACCGGCAAGGACTACGACTGGTTCTTCAAGGTCTACCTGTACCAGGCCGCGCTCCCCAAGCTGGATGCAAAGCGCCATGGCGACACGCTGGATCTCGCCTGGCAGGCACCGAACAACCTGCCCTTCCCGATGCCGGTGGACGTGCAGGTGGACGACACCGTGCAAAGCGTGCCGATGACCGACGGCCACGGCAGCCTTGCGGTGCCGGCCGGCGCGCTGGTGACGATAGACCCGCATTCAAAACTGCTGCGCGACGAGCCGCGCCTCACCGAGTTCGTGCAGTGGATGAAACAGCAGCGCAAGAGCGCGAAACCCTGACGCCGGAACTCGTGTAGGAGCGCACCCTGGGCGCGAATTGCCTTGTGCCTTGATCGAAGCGCAAGGCAATCGCGCACAGGGTGCACTTCTACCGAAGTGATCGCCGGTGGCGGGACGGTCAACCCGCGCCGGAGAGGAAGCCGCCGATCCGGCGCAGCCGCTGCCCCAATGTGCGCAAGCCGCGCAGCAGCCTGGGCAGCAACCAGCACAGCAGCAATACAAACAGCGCCAGCAACACCAGCAAGGCCAACGGGTGGCGCCACATCAGGTAGAGGCCGCCCACCCAGGTGAGGTCCTCGCCGGCACTGGCCGTCCAGTTGCTCAACGGTTCGGGCGAGGTGTTGATCAGCGCGCGGCCGCCAGTCTTGGCCAGGTGCGTGCCGGCGGTGAGCGCCCCGCCCAGCAGTGCAGCAGCCACCTGCGTGCCCGCACCCGAGTCCTTGAACACGCCCCATGCCAGCAGCATGCCCACCGGGATGCGGACGAAGGTGTGGATCGCGTCCCAGACGCTGTCGAATGCGGGGACCTTGTCGGCAAGGAATTCGCCCAAAGCGAGCACTCCGGAAACCGCCAGCACCCAGGCGTCGGTGAGCATCGCCAGTCCTGGCGGCAGGTGTACCCAGCCCAGCCGTCCGAGCATGCCGGCGACGAACACGGTGGCGTAGAGGCGGAACCCGCTGGCCCATGCCAGGCCGCCGGCCAGCGCGATGTTCGACAGCGGATCCATGGCAACCTCCCGGCGCGGATGGCGACACGCTCGCGCAGCACCGCCGCGAGGTCAAGTCAGCGGCACGGAAACGACCAGGGGCGCCGCAGCGCCCCTGGTCGTTTCCGTATTGCAGGTGGCCTCAGTGCGCCGCGGTGGCGGATGCCGCTGCGGCGGGCTTGGCCGACGTGACTGCGGCGGCCGGCTTCTGCGCAGCGGCCGCAACCAGTTGGGCAAGGTAATCGCTGCCGGGAGGCAGGATCACGGTGGCAGCCTTGGGATCGGTCTTCAGCATGTCGACTTCGTCGGACACGATGTGCGCGGCCTCGCGCAGTTGGGCGTCGGGTGCATCCTTGGCGTCCTTCTGCTGCTGCAGTTCGGTCTTGAGGCTGCGTTCGCCGGGGTCGAGGCCGTCGTCGAGCGCACCGTCCTGGTCCTTGAGATAGGCATCGCTGCCGTCGATCGCCTTCTGGCGATCGCGGAAACTGGCCTGCAGCGCATCCTGCTGCTTGCGCTCGGCCTCGCGCTTGGCGAAGTTCAGCGACACCGAGGTCTGGTCGCGCATGGTCTTGTACTGCGCCAGCTGGTCCAGCATCAGCTTCCACGCAGGCGAGCTCGCGACGCGCGCATCGTGCTCGCCATCCAGCTGCTGCACGTAGGCCTTCACGTCGCCCTCGACCTTGTAGTCGGCCGGCGCGATATGTGTCCACGGCAAGGCGTTGTCGTAGGTGGATTCGCCGAAGTCCTTGGCGTCGCCATTGCTCGGGAAGGCGATGTCCGGCGTCACGCCCTTGATCTGGGTGGAACCGCCATTGATGCGGAAGAACTCCTGCACCGTCATCTTCAGCTCGCCGTACTGCGGCTTGCCGTCGGGGTTCTGGCTGTAGTGGTCGAGGTCGATCAGGGTCTGCACCGTGCCCTTGCCGAAGGTGGGCGTGCCGATGATGATGCCGCGGCCGTAGTCCTGGATCGCCGCGGAGAAGATCTCCGAAGCCGAGGCCGTGCCGCGGTTCACCATCACTGCCAGCGGACCGTCCCACAGCGGCGTGGTGTTGTCCGCGCCCTGCACGTCCACCTGGCCGCGCGCATCGCGCACCTGCACCACGGGGCCCTTGCCGGTGAACAGCCCGGTCATCGAATCGGCCTCGGCCAGCGAACCGCCGCCATTGCCGCGCAGGTCCACGATGATGCCCTGCACGCCGGCTGCCTTCAGCTCGCCGATCAGCTTCGCCACGTCGCGGGTGGCGCTGCGGAAGTCCTTGTCGCCTTCGCTGCGTGCACCGAAATCGGAGTAGAAGCTCGGCAGGTCGATCACACCGATCTTGCGGACGCCATTGCCGTCCTTGATCTCGATGATCTTCTTCTTGGCCGCGCTCTCTTCGATGTTGACCTTCTTGCGCACGAGGCTGATGACCTCGTGCTTGCCGTCGGGACCGGCGTCGGCGGGCAGGATCTCCAGCCGCACCGTGGTGTCCTTCTTGCCGCGGATCAGGTTCACCACGTCGTCGATGCGCCAGCCGATCACGTCGGTGAACGGGCCGCTGTCGCCCTGGCCCACACCCAGGATGCGGTCGCCGGGCTTGAGCTTGCCGGACTTCTCCGCCGGGCCGCCGGGCACCAGGCTGAAGACGATGGTGTAGTCGTCGCGCGACTGCAGCTGCGCGCCGATGCCTTCCAGCGACAGCTTCATCTGGATCGCGAAGTCCTCGGCCGCGCGCGGGCTGAGGTAGTCGGTGTGCGGGTCGGTGGTGTTGGCGTAAGCGGTCATGAAGGTCTGGAAGGCGTCTTCGCCGTCCAGCTGCTTCACACGCTCGATGTAGTTGCTGTAGCGCTTGGTGAGCGTCTTGCGGATGTCGTCGTCGCCCTTGCCGGCGAGCTTGAGGCGCAACCAGTCGTTCATGGTGCGCTTGCGCCACAGATCGTTCAGCGCCGCGTCGTCCTTCGCCCAGGTGGCGTCCTTGCGGTCGTACTGGTAGCTCTCGTCGCCGTTGAAATCGAAGCCGCCCTTGAGCAGGTCGCGCGCATAGCTCATGCGCTGCACGGCGCGCTGCAGGAACTTGTTGTAGATGCCGAACGGGACCGTGAGGTCCTGGTTCCAGATCGCGTCGTCCAGCTGAGTCTGGTCCGGCGCGAACTGGTCCATGTCCTGCTGGGTGAAGAACACCTTGTCCGGATCCAGCAGCTTGATGTAAGCCTTGTAGATCTTCTGCGACATCGCATCGTCCAGCGGCTGCGCGTCGTAGTGGAAGCGGGTGAGGAAGCGCGCGGAAAGCTGCGCCGCCTGCGCCTGCGTCGCATCGGGTTTGAGTGGCCACGTGGCCGCCTTGCGTTGGCTGCCTGCGCCGAGGTCGGCGGCGGATTGCGCAAAGGCACAGGTGACGGTCAAGCCCAGCAGCAGGGCCAGCGCGGGACGAAAGGTCATGGTTGGAGCCTGTTCAATGCCTTCGCATCGCCCGCGCCGGAAACCGTTTGCGCGCAGACCAAGGAAGAGCGGGAGGGTGGACGTCCGTCCACGACTAAGTGATGACGCAGGGATGCGGGCAAACAGATCCGGTCCACACACGGGGAGAGTCCACGGATGGACTCGGCTTTGAGGAGCGGGGAAGAGCCGCCCTGCCGTAGCTGCCATGCGACCGCGCGCGGCCCGGCCTGCCAACCACGCAAGCGCCGCGCCGCGCGCCACCAACCGGCGGCTACGACAACGCTACGCGAGCCATGGGAAGGCATGCGATAGGCTCTCATCTCAAAGGTCGGCGACACCGGCCGCATGGGCCTGCAGGTCGGCGTGGTAGGAAGAGCGCACCAGCGGGCCGGAGGCGACGTGATGGAAGCCCATCGCCTCGCCTTCCTCGCGCAGTTCGTCGAATTCCTCGGGCGTCCAGTAGCGCACCACCGGATGATGGTGCGGCGTGGGCTGAAGGTACTGGCCGATGGTGATCATCTCGACGTCGTGCGCACGCAGGTCGCGCATGGTTTCGAGCACCTGCTCGCGCGTCTCGCCCAGGCCCAGCATGATGCCGGACTTGGTGGGTACGTCGGGATGCTGCGCCTTGAAGCGCTTGAGCAGGTCCAGCGACCACTGGTAGTCGGCGCCCGGACGCACTTCTCGGTACAGGTGCGGCACGGTTTCCAGATTGTGGTTGAACACGTCCGGCGGGAAGTCCTTCAGCACTTCCAGCGCGCGCTCCATGCGGCCCTTGCCGCGGAAGTCGGGCGTGAGGATCTCGATGCGGATGTTGGGGCTGGCGTGGCGCGTGGCGCGGATGCACGCCGCGAAATGCTCAGCGCCGCCGTCGCGCAGGTCGTCGCGGTCCACCGAGGTGATCACCACGTACTTCAGGCGCATGTCGCGGATGGTCTCGGCCAGGCGCGCCGGCTCCAGCGGATCGGGCGCGGCCGGGCGGCCATGCGCCACGTCGCAGAACGAGCAGCGGCGCGTGCACACCTCGCCGAGGATCATGAAGGTGGCGGTGCCCTTGCTGAAGCACTCGTGGATGTTCGGGCACGAGGCTTCCTCGCACACCGTCACCAGCGAGTTCTCGCGCAGGCGCGACTTCAGCTGTTGTACGGCATTGCCTGGCGGCAGGCGTACGCGGATCCAGCTCGGCTTGCGCAGCACCGGCGTGCCGGTGTCGAAGCCGGCGCGGTTCAGCGCGATCTTGTCGTTGCCGAGTTGCTTTTCGCCCGCGGGCGCGCCGCTGACGACGCTGATCGGGATGGACTTGGCGGGTGAAGCGGAGACTTCGCTCATGCGGATTCGCGTGCGGGGAGTTCGGGGATGACGGGGGTGGCCGGTTCGGCGCGGAAACCGAACTGGCGGCAGAACTCTTCCGCCAGCACATCTTCCACGTCCGCCAAACGCGACGGGCCGCCCAAGTCTAGCACCTGCGTCACCGCCAAACCCTTGTAGCCGCAAGGATTGATGCGATGGAAGGGTTCGAGGTTCATGTTCACGTTGAAGGCGAGGCCATGGAAGCTGCAGCCGCGGCGCACACGCAGGCCCAAGGCGGCCACCTTGGCCTCGGCCACGTAGACACCGGGCGCGCCCTCGCGGCGCTCGGCGACGATGTTCCAGTGCGCCAGCGTTTCGATGATGGCCTGCTCGATCCTGTTGACCAGTTCGCGCACGCCCACCCCGGCACGGCGCAGGTCGATCAGCGGATAACCCACGATCTGGCCGGGGCCGTGATACGTCACCTGCCCGCCGCGGTCCACCGGAACCACCGGGATCTCGCCGGGCGCCAGCACGTGCTCCATCTTGCCGGCCTGGCCCAGGGTGAACACCGGGTCGTGCTCCAGCAGCCAGAACTCGTCCACCGTGTCGGCGGTGCGGTTGTCGGTGAACGCGCTCATCGCCTTCCATGTCGTCGCATAGGGTTGACGGCCTAGGCGACGGATCTTGAGCGGCAGTGACATGGCAGGACCAGGCAGAGCAGGAAGGAACAGAAGATGCGGTCAGCCACCGCAAAGCCAAGGGCGCAGTGGTGGCCGTCCTCGGCCGGTTACAGCGTGTAGCGGATATCCGGGTCGGCACGCAGCGCGGCATGCGCACTGTCGTACTGCTCCCGGCTGTCGCAACGGAAACTCACGGTGACGGAAACGTAGTTGCCGCCGCCGGAGTGGCGATGCCGCACGGTTTCGTGCAGCACGTGCAGGCCGCTGCGTTCCAGCAGCTGCGGCACGCGCGCGGGCAGGTCGGCGTCGGCCTTGCCCACCGCGGTGATCTCGAATTCGCCGGGAAAGCGAAAGCCCTTGCCTTCCCGCTTCGCCTGGCTGAAATCGATCTCTTGCATCACTTCGCGCTCGCCGGGGCGGCCGGTGCAGGTGCGGGCGCATCCGCGTCGGCCTTCTTGTTGCCGTGGAACCAGAGCAGGATCGAGTCCCACAGGCGCGAGAAGAAGCCGCCCTGCGGCGCTTCGTTCAACGCAACCAGCGGCACGTCCTTGATCGGTTGGCCGTCCAGCGTGATATGCAGCGTACCTACCTGCTGGCCCTTCTTGAACGGCGCGATCAGGGTGGCGGGGATGTCCATCGCAGCCTTGAGCTGGTCGTACTGGCCGGTCTTCACCGTCACCAGGACATCCTCGGCCACCCCGATCGGCAAGGCGTTCGCCTCGCCCTTCCACAAACGCGGGGTAGCCAGCGGCTTGCTGGCGTCATACAGCTTGTGGGTTTCGTAGAAGCGGAAGCCGTAGTTGAGCAACGCCATCGCCGCATCGGCACGGGCCTTGTCGGTGCTGGCGCCCATCACCACGGCGATCATGCGCTCGTCGCCATGCTTGGCCGAAGCGTCGAGGCAGAAACCGGCAGCGGCGGTGTGGCCGGTCTTGATGCCGTCCACGGAAGGGTCGCGCCACAGCAGCGCATTGCGGTTCTGCTGCTTGATGCCGTTCCACTCGAACTCCTTGATCTTGGAGATCGCATAGTCCTCGGGGAAGTCATGGATCAGCGCGCGCGACAGGATCGCGATGTCGTGCGCGGTGGAGTAGTGGTCGTCCACCGGATAGCCCGATGCATTGACGAAATGCGAATTCACCATGCCGAGCTGCTTGGCATAGGCGTTCATCAGGTTGGCGAACGCGTCCTCGGAGCCGGCGGCGTGCTCGGCCAGCGCGATCGCCGCGTCGTTGCCGGACTGGATGATCATGCCCTTCAGCAGATCGTCCAGCTCCACCTGGCTCCCCAGCTTGAGGAAGCTGGTGGAGCCGTCGGTGCCGCCGCCGCCGCTGCGCCACGCGTGCTCGCTGATGGTGACCTGGTCGTTGTTGTGGAGGCGGCCGTTGGCGATCTCGGCGGACACCACGTAGTCGGTCATCACCTTGGTCAGCGAGGCCGGCGGCCGCCGGTCGTCCGGAGCCTTCGAGGCGAGGATCTGGCCGGTGGCGTAGTCCATCAGCACCCAGCTCTGCGCATCCACGTCCGGCGGCGGCGGCACCGGCATCGGCGCCACCACCGGGTTCGGCACTCCGCTGGGATGCGGCGGGGTCGTCGGGTGCGGCGGCGTCTGGGCAACGGCGACGCCGGCCACCAGCGCGGCGGCGGCAAGCGGGGTCAGGATGCGGCGGATAAAACTCATCGTGATCGTGTTCCGGTATCTGCTGGACGGCACCCATGGATGCCGTCGATGGAAAAGTGCGTCAGTTTACCGCGACCTTCGGCCGCGGCAGCCCCATGCCCTCGATGCGGTTGGTCACTTCGTCAGCGCGATCCACGCTGTCCAGCGGCCCAACGCGCACGCGGTGGATGGTGCGGTCGTTGATCTGAACCTGTTCAAGCTGTACCGGCGCGAAATTGGCTTGGCGCAACTGCGCGGCCACCCGCTCGGCATTGGCCGGATCGGAAAAGGCGCCCACCTGCAGGTAGATGCCTAGTGACCCGCCTTGGCTTGTGACCGGCGCGGGTGGCGGTGGTTCCTGTTCCGGCGCACCCGGATCGATGCCCTGCACTTCGACCAGCCCGGTCCCCTTGGGCCAGACGCCGATGCGCACGGCGGCGGCATACGACAGGTCGATGATGCGGTTCTCATGGAACGGCCCGCGGTCGTTGATGCGTACGATCACGCTCTTGCCGTTCGAGAGGTTGGTCACCCGCGCGTAGCTGGGCAGCGGCAACACCTTGCTCGCGGCGGTGAACTTGTACATGTCATAGTCCTCAAGGCTGGATGTCTTGTAGCCATGGAACTTGTTGCCGTAGAAGGACGCGATGCCGCGTTCGTCGTAGCCGCGCGCACTGGCCAGCACGCGGTAGCTCTGGCCCAGCACGGTGTAGGGCGACTTGTTGCCGTACAGCGAATGCGGTTCCGCCTGCGGCACCGGTTCGGGCAGGCTGTAGATGAAGGCCGGCGGCGCACCCGTGGGCGAGCTGTCGCTGCTGTCCCCGTAGCGCTTGTCCTGCGGCAGGCTGGTGTCGTCGCCACGATGGAACCAGCCGTGATGAGCGCTTTCCGACGGCGCAGCGGCACCGGCCGTCGGCGTCGCAGGTCGCGTGGCCGGTCGGCCGCCGCAGGCAGCCAGCAGGAACGCCAGCACCAGCAACGGCAGGCCGCGCCACGACCTCATTGGGCGCCGCCCCCGTTGTCCGCGTCGTGTACGCCATCCATGATGGCCTGCGCCAGCTGGTGCACCGCCATCGCGTACATCGGGCTGCGGTTGTAGGTGGTGATCACCTGGAAATTGTTGAAGGTGAACCACTGCTCCGATCCGCTCATGCCGGCCAATGTCAGCAGACTGGTCGGCTCGCCGGGATTCAGGTGCTGGAACGGCGCATACCCCCAGGCCTCCAGCTGTTCCAGCGGCCATTGCGGCTTCGACTGCCAGTCGCCCAGCGGCTTGGCCGCGCCGTCCGCCTGCGCGCGCGCCGCGACGGGGCCGCCGGCGACCCAGCCGTGTTTGGCGAAGTAGTTCGCCACGCTGGCAAGGATGTCGGGCAGCGAGTTCATCAGATCGATGCGGCCATCGCCATCCTCGTCCACCGCGAAGTCGCGGATGCTGTCGGGCATGAACTGGCCCCAGCCCTGCGCGCCGGCATAGGAACCGGTGAGGGTGGACAGCGGACCGGCGAGTTGGCTGTCGGGCAATTCCAGCAAGGTCTTCAACTGCTGGCGGAAATAGGGCGCGCGCTTCGGGTAGTAGAAGCCCAGCGTCACCAGCGCATCGAGCACCTTGTACTTGCCGGTGACGCGCCCGTAGGACGTCTCCACGCCGATGATCGCCACGATGTATTGCGGGTCCACGCCGTACTGCTGACCGATGCGCTCCAGCAACGCGCGGTTCGCGCGATAGAACGCCACGCCGTCGTCGATGCGTTTCTGGGTGAGGAAGATCGGCCGGTACGCGCTCCACGGCTTGGATTCCGCCGGGCGGTTCATCGCATCGAGGATGCTTTGCTGCATCTGCGCCTGGTCGAGCAGCGCATTCAGCGCGGCAGGGTCCTTGCCGGTGTCGCGCGCCACCTCCTGCACCAGCGCGGACTGGCCGGGATGGGTGTCCGCCAACACCGGCAACGACGCGACGATCAACAGCAGGGCAAGCGAAAACAGGCTGCAGATACGGTGCGGCGTGGCATTTACGGGCATGGCTTGTCGACTTCGGCAACGGCTGCGCCGAAGCGTAACACGCACTTCGCATGGCTTTTGCGATCGTCCTTGATCGCGAAGATCACATGGGCGTCCATCCATTGCCGCACTCTTCAATTCAGTCGTGCCGCTTGCGGTGCGCGTGGATCGACATCAGCATGCCGAAGCCCACCAGCAAGGTCACCGCCGAGGTGCCACCGTAGCTCACCATCGGCATCGGCACGCCCACCACCGGCAGCATGCCGGAGACCATGCCGCCGTTGACGAACACGTAGACGAACAGGCTCATGCCGATCGCGCCGGCGAGCAGGCGCGAGTAGGTCTCGCGCGCTTCCATCGCGATCCACAGGCAGCGTCCGATGATGAAGGCGTACAGCACCATCATCAGGCACACGCCGACCAGGCCGAACTCCTCGGAGAACACCGCGAAGATGAAGTCGGTGGTGTGCTCGGGAAGGAAGTCCAGTTGCGCCTGCGAGCTGTGCATCCAGCCCTTGCCAAACGCCCCGCCGGAACCCACCGCGATCTGCGACTGGATGATGTGCCAGCCGTTGCCCAGCGGGTCGGACTCCGGATTGAGCATGGTAAGGATGCGGCCGCGTTGATACCCATGCATGAAATGCCAGGCGATCGGCGCCATGCCGGCCGCTCCGACCAGCAGCAGGCCGATGCGCCACCACGCCATGCCCGAGAGGAACAGCGCGAAGCTGCCGGCCGCCGCCACCAGCAGTGCCGTTCCCAGGTCCGGTTGCTTGCCGATCAGATAGGCGGGAATGGCAATCAGCACGCCCACCATCGCGATGTCCTTCCAGCGCGGCGGCAATTGGCGCGGATGCAGGTACCACGCCACCATCATCGGCATGGTGAGCTTGGCCAGTTCGGAGGGCTGGAAGCGCATCACGCCCAGGTTCAACCAGCGGTCGGCGCCGCGCCCCTCGCCCAGCACCGACACCACCACCAGCAACAAGGTGCTGCCGGCGTAGAGCCACGGCGTCCAGTTGCGCAGGACCGATGGCGGGATGCGCGAGATCAGCAGCATCAGCACGAAGCCCAGCACGAAGCGCAGGGCCTGCCCGACCACCTGACCGCTCGTTGGGCCGCCATCGCCAGCGGCAGCGCTATAGAGCGTGCAAAGTCCCGCCACCGCCAGCAGCAGCAAGGCCCCCGCCAGCGGCAGGTCGATGCGCGGCCGCGTCAGCACGCGGCGCAGCAGGCGCTTCATCCGCACATGCAGCATCTCGATCATGGCGGGTTCTCCTGCGACGACGTGTTCGCGGGCTCGTCCTGGGGCGTGTCCTGCGATGCATCCGTCGCCGCGCCAGGCGTCGACGCACTCGATGCCGGCGCGTTCGGCGGCGCCGGCGCACCCGACACGACATCGGGAGAAGACAGGCTGCCTGGTTGCAGCGGCGTATCCGGCGGCGCGTCCGACTGAGTGGCCAGCCACGCGTCGAGGATCTTGCGCGCGATGGGGCCGGCCGACGACGCGCCCCATGCACCGTTTTCCAGCGACACCACCACCGCGATGCGCGGCTCCTCCGCCGGCGCGAACATCTCGAACCACGCCCGATGGCGGCTGGCGAGGTAGGCGAGGCTGGTGTTCTCGTTGTACGCGTCGGTGTGGCGCGAGTAGATTTCGGCGGTGCCGCTCTTGCCGGCGATGGTGTACGGGAAGCCCTTGCCCAGCCCGTAGCCGGTGCCGCGCGGGTCGTTCACCACCATCTGCATGCCATCCACCACGGCTTGCCAGTCGGCCGGATTGTTGATGACCGATGGGCCACTGGGCGGATTGGGCAGCGGCTGCTTCGGCGCATCCACGTCGGTCTGCGTAGCCATCACCAGCCGCGGCGCGTACGGCACGCCGTGCCCGGCGAGGATGGACAACGCGTGCGCCATTTGCATCGGCGTCACCGTCCAGTAGCCCTGCCCGATGCCTGCGATGATAGTTTCGCCGGGGAACCACGACGTCTTGTAGCGCTTGGCCTTCCATTCGCGCGAGGGCAGGATGCCGCTGGATTCGCCATTGAGGTCGATGCCGGTGGGCTGGCCGAAGCCGAAGCGGCTCATCCAGTCGTCGTAGCGGTCGATGCCCATGTCCAGCGCGAGCTTGTAGAAGTAGGTGTTCACCGACCACATGATGGCCATGCGCAGGTTCACCGTGCCAAAGCCGCCACGGCGGTCGTCGCGGCGGCAGAAGGTGGTGCCGGGGACGCAGAACGTGCCCGTGGAAAGCACGCTGTCCGACGGCGTGCGCAGGCCCAGTTCCAAGCCGCCCAGCGCCAGGAAGGGCTTCACCGTGGAGCCGGGCGGATACACGCCGCGCAGGGCGCGGTTGAGCAGCGGCTTGTCCGGCGCGGTGTTCAGGGTGCCGTAATCGATATGGCTGATGCCATCGACGAACAGGTTGGGATCGAAGCTCGGCACGCTGACCATCGCCAGCACCTGTCCGTTGCGCGGATCGATCGCCACCGCCGAACCGACCTGACCCGCCAGCGCCTGCTCGGCGGCCTTCTGGATGCGCGCGTCGATGCTGAGGTAGATGTTCTTGCCGGCAATGGCCGGATGCGTCTGCAACACGCGTTGCGTGCGGCCGTCCGCGTTCACTTCCACCAGTTCGTAACCCGGGGTGCCGTGCAGCATGTCCTCGTAGGAACGCTCGACGCCGATGCGGCCCACATGGGTGGTGCCCTTGTAGCTTCCGGGATCGAGCCGGTCGAGGTCGTCCGCGTCGATGCGCGCCACGTAGCCGATCACGTGCGCGAACAGTTCGCCCAGCGGATAGCGCCGGTTCTGGTAGGGCACCACGTCCACGCCGGGGAAGCGCCAGCGGTTCACCGCGAAGCGGTCGATCTCGTCCTCGGTCAGGCGCATCTTCAGCGGCACGCTCTCGAAGCGGTGGCTTTGCTTGAGCAGCTTATGGAAAGCGTCTAGGTCGTCCTGGCTGAGCGGAATGACCTGACCAAGCTGCTCCAGCAGAGCCTTCATGTCGGTCACCTGCTCGGGCACCACTTCGAGCCGGAACGCAGGCACGTTGTCGGCCAGCAACACGCCATTGCGGTCGAAGATCAGGCCGCGGGCCGGCGGTATCGCAATGGGCTTGACGCGGTTGTTCTCCGAGCGCGCGGCGAATTCGTCGTAGCGCGACACCTGCAGGGTCGCATAACGGACCACCAGGCCGATGAGGGCCAGCACGATCAGCGCGAAGCCCGCCAGCGCACGGCGGCGGAACAGCTCGAGTTCGCTGCGTGAGTCCTTGATCGCGCGCCGCAGCTTCATCGCATGCTCACTGCAGGCGCAAACGCATGCGCAGGTCGTCCAGCAGCAGGAACAGGAACGGCCAAAGCGCGGCGCCCACGAACGGGGCGATCCACCAGCTGGCCGGGGGCATCGTCGCGCCGGACAGCAGCCGCACCATCAGCAGCAGAATGCGGTCGTTCAGCAGCAGCGCCAGCACCGCCAGCGCCTGCTGCCACATCGGGAAGAAGCGCAGCCGCGAACGGAAGCGCAGCACGATGAACACCAGCGCACAAAGGCGCAGGGCCTGTTCGCCCAGCAGCACGCCGTCGAACAGGTCGGCACCCAGGCCAAGCAGGAAGGCGAGGCCCAGGCTGACGCGATCCTCCGACTCCAGCGTCCAGTACAGCAGCACCAGCGCCGGCCAGTACGGCTTGAACGGCTCCAGCACCGCCGGCAACGGCACCAGCATCGACAGCAACGCGAACAGCAGCGTACCGGCGAACCACCAGGAGGACAGGCGCTGGCGATTCATCGCGCGCTCCCGGCCGCCGCGGGCGTTGCGGCAGAGGTCGCAGCGGGCAGGTTGGCGGTGGCACGCGGCAAGGTGGTCCGCACGGCGCCGGTCGATGCCGCCGCCGGCGTGTTGCCGGCCGCCGCAGCCTGCGCAGGCGCCAACGCGGCGGGCGGCCCGGCCGGAATCAGCGGAGCGGGCGGACCTTCGGGTTCGGCCTGGTCATGCAGCAGCAGCACGTCTTCGCTGCGATCGATATCGGCCGCCGGCTGCACCTCCGCCACCCGGAACATGCCGGAAACGCCTGGCGCCACCGCCACCACCTTGCCCACCGGGAAGCCCGGCGGGAAACGCCCGCCGAGGCCGGAAGTGAGCAACTTGTCGCCCGGCTGCACGTCGGCAGCCAGCGGAATGTTCGGCAGTACCAAGCCGCTGCCGTCGCGCGCGCCGTAGGCCACCGTGCGCAGGCCGGAGCGTTCCACCACCACCGGAATCGCGTGCGCCGGATCGGTCACCAGCATCACCACCGAGGTCTTCGGCAGCACCTCGACGACCTGCCCCATCACGCCATGCGCATCGATCACCGGCTGGCCCTGCTTCACGCCGTCGCGCGTGCCGAGGTTCAGTACCAGCCGCTGCTGGTAGGCACCCAGGTCCACGCCGACGACGCGCGCCAGCTGCACGTTGATGTTGAGGCTGCGCTGGGTGTCCAGCAGCTCCTTGAGATGCTGGTTCTGCTCGGCCACACCGGCCATGCGATTGAGCCGCGCATTGGCCAGCAGCAGGTCTTCGCGCAGCCGCTGGTTCTGTTCGGTGAGCAGTTTGCGGTCGGCGAACGCCACGCTGAGCGTGCGCATGCCGGCACTGGGCAGGTTGGCCAGGCGGTACACCGGTTCCACCACCATCGAAGCCGCGTAGCGCACGCGCCACAGCCAGCCGTTGCGATGGTCGAGCACCATCAACACCAGGGCCAGGGCCAAATAGACGATCAGCCGCAGCGTGCCCGCGGCATTGCCGGCGAACAGGGGCGAGGATTCGTCGCGCGGCCGCGCCATGTTGCGCGCGGCTTACTCGGGAGCGAAGAAATCGCTGCCGTGCTGGTCGATCAGCTCCAGCGCCTTGCCGCCGCCACGCGCCACGCAGGTGAGCGGATCGTCCGCCACCTGCACGTGCAGGCCGGTCTCTTCGGAGATCAGGCGGTCCAGGTCGCGCAGCAGCGCGCCGCCGCCGGTGAGCACGATGCCGCGCTCGGCCACGTCGGAGCACAGCTCGGGCGGAGTCTGCTCCAGCGCCGACTTCACCGCGGCCACGATGCCGGCCAGCGGCTCGTGCAGCGCCTCGAGGATCTCGTTGGAGTTGATCGTGAACATGCGCGGCACGCCCTCGGCGAGGTTGCGGCCGGAGATCTCGATCTCCTTGACGTTCGTCTGCGGGAAGGCGCAGCCGATCTCCAGCTTGATCCGCTCGGCGGTGGATTCGCCGATCAGGGTGCCGTGGTTGCGACGCACGTAGTTGATGATGGCCTCGTCGAAGCGGTCGCCGCCCACGCGCACGGACTGCGAGTAGACGATGCCGTTGAGCGAGATCACGGCCACTTCCGAGGTGCCGCCGCCAATGTCCAGCACCATGGCGCCACGCGCCTCGTGCACCGGGATGCCGGCGCCGATCGCGGCGGCCATCGGCTCCTCGATCAGGAACACGTCGCGGGCGCCGGCGCCTTCGGCCGATTCCTTGATGGCGCGGCGCTCCACCTGGGTGGAGCCGCAGGGCACGCACACCAGCACGCGCGGGCTGGGACGCAGCAGGCGCGACTTGTGCACGCGCTTGATGAAGTACTGCAGCATCGCCTCGGTCATGGTGAAGTCGGCGATCACGCCGTCCTTCATCGGGCGCACGGTGGCGATGTTGCCGGGCGTGCGACCGAGCATGCGCTTGGCTTCGCCGCCCACCGCGGCGATCGCGCGCGGTCCGCCCGGGCCACGGTCCTGACGCACCGCCACCACCGAGGGCTCGTTCAGCACGATGCCCTGGCCGCGCACGTAGATCAGCGTGTTGGCGGTGCCGAGGTCGATCGAAACGTCGTTGGAAAAGATTCCGCGAAACTTCTTGAACATGAGGTCCGCCGCGCGCCGGCCTGAGTAAAAAATAAGCTCACCAGTCTAGTCAGCGTTACCCAGGCGCGCAACTGAAAAGACGTTAAAAAAGCCTTCCGCATCGCTGCTTTCCGCACATTCCTGAGATTCCGTGTCAAGTTTGCGGAGTCGCCATGAACGCCCGTTCACGATACGATGCGACCCTTTGGCCGGATCCACGGATCCGGGTTTGTCGGCCGCGCCCAGCGCGGCCCCCACCACGCTTGGGGCAATCACGCAACCATGTCTGCCGTCATCTGCGGATCGCTGGCCTACGACACCATCATGGTGTTCCAGGACCAATTCAAGAACCACATCCTGCCCGACCAGATGCACATCCTGAATGTGTCCTTCCTGGTGCCGCGGATGCGCCGCGAGTTCGGCGGCTGCGCGGGCAACATCGCCTACAACCTCAAGCTGCTGGGCGGCGATCCGTTGCCGGTGGCCGCGGTGGGCCAGGATTTCGCGCCCTACCGCGCACACATGGAGAAGTGCGGCATCGCGCTGGACCGCGTGCGCGTGTTCGACGACCAGTTCACCCCGCAGTGCTTCATCACCACCGACCTGGACAACAACCAGATCACCGCCTTCCATCCCGGCGCGATGTCCAGCGCGCACGACAATCACGTGCGCGAGATCCCCGACATCGAATTCGGCATCGTCGCGCCCGACGGCCGTGAGGCGATGCTGCAGCACGTCGAGGAATTCGCGGCGCGCGGCGTGCCCTTCATCTTCGACCCGGGCCAGGCGATGCCGCTGTTCAGCGGCGACGAGTTCCGCGCGATGATCGAAAAGGCGACCTACGTGATCGTCAACGATTACGAGTCGCAGCTGCTGCAGACGCGCACCGGCTGGAGCGCGGAAGAGATCGCCAGCCGCGTGCAGGCCTACATCGTCACGCTGGGGCCGCGCGGCTCCCTGATCCACGCCGGCGGCATCACGCACGAGATCCCGCCGGCACGCGAGCGCCGCGTGGTCGATCCCACCGGCTGTGGCGATGCGTACCGCGCCGGCCTGATCTTCGGCATCATGCGCGGCAAGGATTGGCCCACCATCGGCCGGATGGCCTCGCTGATGGGCGCGCTCAAGGTGGAACACCCGGGGACGCAGAACCAGCACTTCAGCTGGGCCGAGTTCGCCGCGGAGTTCAAGGACCAGTTCGGCCAGGCGCTGGACTGACCGAAGCGCGCCGCGTAGGAACGCACTCAGTGCGCTCCTACATCGGCGTTCTATCCGGCGTGAAGACGCAGGCCGCCTGCACCGCCGCCTGCCAGCCGCGATAGCGCCGCCCGCGCTCCGCCTCGGCCATGCCCGGCTCGAAGCGGCGTTCCACTTGCCACAATCGTGCGACCTGCGCGCGGCTTTCCCAGAAGCCCAGCGCCAATCCGGCGAGATAGGCCGCGCCCAGCGCCGTGGTTTCCTGCACCTTGGGCCGCAGCAGCGGCACATCCAGCATGTCGCTCTGGAACTGCGCCAGGAAATCGTTGGCGATGGCGCCGCCGTCGGCGCGCAGTTCCTTCAGCGGAATGCCCGCGTCCGCCTCCATCGCCGCGAGCACGTCGCGCGACTGGTAAGCCATGGATTCCAGCGCCGCGCGCACGACGTGTTCGCGGCGCGTGCCGCGCGTGATGCCGAACATCGCGCCACGCACCTCGCTGCGCCAGTACGGCGCGCCCAGGCCCACGAAGGCCGGGACCAGATAGACGCCGTCGCTGGAAGCCACGCTTTCGGCCAGCGCCTGCGAATCCGCGGCGCGTTCGAGCATGCGCAGGCCGTCGCGCAGCCACTGCACCACCGCGCCGGCGACGAAGATGCTGCCCTCAAGCGCGTATTCGACCTCGCCGCCGATCTCCCAGGCGATGGTGGTCAGCAGGCCGTGGCGCGACGGCACCGCCTGCCTGCCCGTGTGCATCAGCATGAAACAGCCGGTGCCGTAGGTATTCTTCGCCATGCCGGGCTCGAAGCAAGCCTGGCCGAACAAGGCCGCCTGCTGGTCGCCGGCGAGGCCGCCGATGGGCACTGCCGCGCCGAAGAAGCGCGCCGGATCGGTATCGCCGACATGCCCGCTGCACGGACAGACCCGCGGCAGCATCGCGCGCGGTACGTTGAACAGGCGCAGCAGCTCGTCGTCCCATTCGCGGCGATGGATGTCGTACAGCAGGGTGCGCGCGGCGTTGCTGGCATCGCTGACATGCTGGCGCCCGCCGGTGAGGTTCCAGACCAGCCAGCTTTCCATCGTGCCGAACAGCAGCTCGCCGCGTTCGGCGCGCGATTGCGCCCCTTCGACGTGGTCGAGCAGCCAGCGGATCTTGCTGGCCGAGAAATACGCGTCGATCAGCAGGCCGGTCTTTGCCCGCACCATGGGCGTGCAGCCATCCGCCTGCAGCCGTTCGCAGATGGCCACGCTCTGCCGCGACTGCCACACGATGGCGTTATGGATCGGCTGGCCGCTGCGACGATCCCACACCACCGTGGTTTCGCGCTGGTTGGCGATGCCTATGCCCGCCAGATCACCCGGCTCGACCTGCATGCGCGTGAGCAGTTCGGCCACCGTGGCCTGGACGCTGGCGAGAACCTCGCGTGGATCGTGCTCCACCCAGCCAGGCTGCGGATAGATCTGGGTGAACTCGCGCTGCGCGATGCCCGCCACCCGCCCGTCCGCGTCGACCAGCATCGCCCGCGTGCTGGTGGTGCCCTGGTCCAGTGCCAGGATGTATCGCTTTGCCATGGGGCGCCTCATGCATGGGAAGCCGCACGCAGCTTAGAGCCTGTTCAAAGCCTCCATGCGATCCGTGCCGGGATTCGATTGCACCCAAAGGCCCTGCCTGTCATTCCAGCCCAGGCCAGAAGAGGCTCACGCCAGCGAAGCCGATGATCCATGACCGTATGGCTTGAACAAACATGACCGCTGCTGGATGGCTCACCGCACCCGCCCCTCGCAGGCCGGCCGCGGCATTCTGAGTGCCGCGCTTGTCCGGTCTTCACTGGAATGACGAATAGCAAAGCCGTCAGTTTCCAGACACGATGCAGCGTGACCGCACCGCCCATCGCATGGGCGGGAATGGTTTCGGCGTACTCAGCACAACCTGCTCGCAGGCCCGATGGATTGAATCAGGCGGCAAAGAGAGAGGACTCGGGCATCGGCAGGCGACCGAAAACGCCTTGTTACTCGCGATAACGCGAAACATCCGCGCCGCAAGCTGGAAACGGCTAGCCGCAGAGCCCGAACTGGCTCTCGCCGTCCGCCTTGCGGCAACAACAAAACGGCGGCGTGGCGTTCCCGCCGCGCCGCCGCTCTTCACGGAAGGTTGCCGCGATTTACCAGGCGCGCACGTCGGCCACGCTGACCGTGAACGTGGTCATGCCGGGATCGGGATGAAACATGCGGCCCAGGTCGAAGTTCACCGAATCGCCGGGGGCGATGTTGGAGGTGCCAGCCGGCCACACCTGCTTGCTCTGCAGCACCTTGCCCGAGTCGTCCTTGCCGTCGATGCGGATCTGCGCGGCCGCGGCCGAGGCGCAATTGTTGACCAGCGTGCCCTTCAGGCTCATGCGCGCGCCCGCAGGCACGGGCTTGAAATCCTTGATCGCGAAGTCAGTGGCCGAGCAGGCAGCATGGGCAGCCAGCGGGGCCAGCAACAGGGCGACGGCGGCAACAAAAGCTTTCATGAAGGACTCCAAAGGGGGACTAAGGGGAAACCGCGATGCATCTTTTTTCGGTCGCGCTGCAGAAAACTTTAGCGACCGCACCGGGGGACGCGCCTCGTACGCACGGGCGCTCGCCGGGTCAGTGCAGCACGAACAGCTTGTCGAAGCCGGCGACGCGCAGGGTGCTGCGCAACTCGCCCGAGGCATTGACGATGCGGATGTCGGCGCGGTCCGCGCCGGCGTGTTCGCGCAGCAACAGCAGCATGCCGAGCGCGGAGCTGTCCATTCCGGTGACCTCACCCAGGTCGATCACGTAGCTGCGCGCACGCTTGCCTTCGCCAAGGCAGGCATCGTGGAAATCGCGGTGAATGCTGAAGTCGAAGCGCTCGCCCAGTTGCAGGGTGAGGCAATCGAGCTCGGCGTCGTGTTGGACGATCATGGTGTAGCCCTCAGAAAAGTTCGATCTCGCCGGCGTCCATCGAGTTCTGCAACGCCGGGCCGCGCGAGCGCAGGCGCGCTTTCTCGCGCTGGATCGCCAGCCGGCTGCGCACGCGCTGGGCACGCTCTTCCAGCGCCTCCGCTTCGAGCGGAGTGCAGGCCAGGTCCTCGATGTCGCGCGTGCACTCGCTGGTGATTTCCTGCAGGTCCACCAGGCGCTCGCGGGTCTGACCGATCAGCTGGCGCAGGATGTCTTCGAACTGCAGCGAGCGTACGGTGGTGGAGACGTCGCTGGTGAGGCCGCGGCTGATCTCGACCACCTGGTCGGCCACCTTGTTGGTGCGCGCGTCGCTCTCGGTGACATGCGCCGTCATGGCGTCGATGCCGCCCTTGGCCGACAGCGCCACGTTGAGATCCTGCGAAGCCATCGCGCCGATCAGCCCGCGCAGCTGCTCCATGGCGGTGCGCGCGCGCTCGACGTGGCCGCCGATGCGCTCGTTGAGCTGGTTGGAATTGCTGGCCAGGTTGCGGATCTCGCCGGCCACCACCGCGAAGCCGCGGCCGGATTCGCCGGCACGTGCCGCCTCGATCGCTGCGTTCAGCGCCAGCAGGTTGGTTTCCTCGGCGATGGTGTTGACGTTCTTGAGCAGGCCGAACACCGCATCCATCTCCTTCGCCATGCCGTCGATGCGGTAGACGATGCGCAGGCTTTCGCGTGACATCTGCACGATCATGCCCACGAAGTGTTCCAGCAGATCGCCGGTGCGGGCGGCAAAGTCCTGCACTGACACGCCACCGTCCTGCACGTCGATGATCTGCTTGAGCAGCGACTGCTGCAGCGCGGTCTTGGTGGACAAGCCGTCGAAGCCGCCGCCCAACTCGGAGACGGCGTCGCGCAGCAAATCCAGGCCTTGGTGCAGTTCGCGGGTGGCGTGGCCGAGTTCATCGACCAGCGCGCTGCGCACGTCCTCCATCGCCGCGCGCACCGGCTCCACGCTTGCGCTGGACGCTGCCACGACCGGAGCGGCGACCGGCGCGGCCAGCGACTGTTCGCTGCGCGTCGCAATGAACCAGGCCGCGGTGACGGCCAGCACCGCCAACGGCGCCAGCCACGCCGGGTGCCACAGCAAGGTCAGCAGCAGGACGACGACGCTGGCGATCCAGCCGGCCTGCGGGCGTCGGAAAAGTTGCGCGAGAGTGAATGGCATGATCCGTGATCCGGGTCAGGCGCGCTTGGCGCCGTGGTGGGGGTGGTGCGCCAGCGCGAGCAGGCGATCCGCGATGTGGTCGATCGGCAGCATTTCCGGCGCGGCGCCGAGCTTCCAGGCAGCACCGGGCATGCCCCATACCACCGAACTGGCTTCGTCCTGAACCAGGGTGGGGGCGCCGGCCTGGCGTAGCTCGAGCAGGCCGCGCGCGCCGTCGTCGCCCATGCCGGTGAGCAGGGCACCGATGGTGGAGGCGCCGGCGGTGGCCGCCAGCGAGCGGAACAATACGTCCACGCTGGGGCGGTGCCGATTCACCGGCGGGCCATCGTGCAGGCGGCACACGAACTTGGCACCGTCCCACATCGCCAGCAGATGGTGGCTGCCGGGTGCGATGTAGGCCGTGCCCTGCTGGATCGGCTGACCGTCGCTCGCCTCGCACACGCGCATCGCCGAGCAGCGGTCCATGCGCGCAGCGAATGGACCGCTGAAGGCGGCCGGAATGTGCTGAGTCACCAGGATCGGCGGCGCATCCGGCGGCATCATTTCCAGCACCACGCGCACCGCTTCGGTACCGCCGGTGGAAGCGCCAATGGCGATGATCGGGCTGCCGCCGCGGCTGCCGGGGGCCTGCGAGCGAGGCAGCACCGCATCGGCCGTCAGGCGTGGAGCCACCTCCAGCGGGCGGACGGTGGTGCGCGCCTTGGGCCTGGTCAGCGCCGCGTGCTTGACCTTGGCGCACAGCTCCTGCGCGCTGTCGCCGAAACTGGCGGCGAGATCGGCGTTCGGCTTGGCGTAGAAGTCCACCGCGCCCAACTCGAGTGCGCGCAGGGTGACGTCCGCGCCGGCGGTGGTGAGCGTGGACACCATCACCACCGGCATCGGCCGCAGCCGCATCAGGTTTTCCAGGAAGGTAAGGCCGTCCATGCGCGGCATCTCGACGTCCAGCGTGAGCACGTCGGGATTCAATTGCTTGATTTTCTCGCGGGCGATGAAGGGATCCGGCGCCGTGCCCACCACCTCGATCTCCGGATCACAGGTAAGCATGGTCGACATCAGCTTGCGCACCAATGCGGAATCGTCGACTACAAGTACGCGCACTCTTTCCATTGCTCACCCTGGCTATGCGGGCTGCCGCACCGGAGACACCGGCGTCAGAACAGCTCGACCTCGCCCTTTATCGGATCGTTCGCCAACTGCTTGAGGTAGGTGCGCTCGCCGGCCACCAGCTTCACGTCGTCGCTGCGGCGCAGCTGACGCACGCGCGCCTTGCCACTCTGCGGGAAAAACTGCACCTGGCGCGGATAGATGTCGCCCAGGTCTTCGGCCACCACCTTGAGTTTCTCGGTGGAGATGTAGCGGCGCACGAACTCGATGTTGCGCTGGCCCACATCGCTCATCTGGGCCAGCACGCGGCCGCCGCCGAAGAGCTTGACGCTGAGGTCGGCGCGCTGCGCGCCCGCCTTCAGCAGATCGTTGATGAGGTGTTCCATCGCATCCGAGCCGTAGCGCGCTGCACGACCCACGGTGGAGGCCCAGCTGTCGCTGCCGCCCTTGGATTCGGGCAGCATGAAGTGATTCATGCCGCCGATGCCGCGCACCGGATCGTGGATGCAGGCGGACACGCAGGAGCCGAGCACGGTGCTCACCATTTCCTCCTGCGAACTCACGTAGAACTCGCCCGGCAGCACCTTGACGGTCATGCAGCCCTGCACCGGATCCCAGAACCGCCGCAGATGTTCATAACCGGGCGGCGCCTCGGTCACTGTCGGTACGGTGCGCCGGTCGATCCGGCGCTCGATGCGCTGCGTGTTCATCATCCGCGCTTCCTGTAGGCGGTACGCCCAACCAGCTCGAAGTCCTCGTTGATGCCGTGCAACGACTCGGAGTGGCCAAGGAACAGATAGCCGCCCGCCGGCAGCAGCGCGGCGTAGCGGCTGAACAGCCTCTGCTTGGTCGGCTGATCGAAATAGATCACCACGTTGCGGCAGAAGATCGCGTCGAACGGCCCGCGCATCGGCCACTCGTGCAGCAGGTTGAGCGGCTGCACCGTCACCAGCTCGCGCAGGCGCGGATGCACGCAGGCGTAGCCTTCGTACTCCCCGGCGCCGCGCATCATCCATCGGCGGCGCCGTTCTTCGCTGATGCCGCCGAGTTTGTCCAGCGCGTACACGCCGTTCCGCGCCTGGTCCAGCGCTTGCGGCGACAGGTCGGTGGCGAGGATCTTTGCATCCATGCCGCTGGCGCCGCATTGCTCCAGCACCTCGGCCAGCACCATCGCCATGGCGTAGGGCTCTTCGCCGGTGGAACAACCGGCCGACCATATGCGCAGCCGGCCACCCTCGCTCCGCTTCTTCTTGATCCACTGCGGCAGCAGCTGCTTTTCCATCAGCTCGTAATGGTGCGGCTCGCGGAAGAACGAGGTGACGTTGGTGCTGATGACGCTGGCCAGCTCGCCCAACTCGCCGGCCGGGTCGCTGCGCAGGAATTCGCAATAAGCGGCGTAGTCGGGCAGACGCAGCGCACGCAGGCGCCGCGCCAGCCGCCCCTGCACCAGCTGGCGCTTGTGCTCGCCCAGCGAGATGCCCAGGTGCTCGTACACGAAATCGCGCAGGAAGCGAAACTCGGCATCGCCCAGCAGGATCGCGTCGTCACCGGACGGCGCCTTGCTGCTGGACGCACTGGCGGTGGCGACAGCCATGCTCAGAACTCCTTCCAGGCGCCGGAATCAGCCTCGGCGGCGATGGCACGCGGCGGCGGCGCCTTGCGCACGGCGGCGAACACCGCCTCGGTGGCCTTGGCCACTTCCGCCTTCGCGGGTGCCGGCTTCGCATTCGCCGGCGCACCCGGCTTCGCCGCCGCGGCGCGTCCGGCCAGCCGGAAGAAGCCGACCTGGGCCGTCAGATCCTCGGCCTGCTCCTGCATAGCACGGGCGGCGGCCGAGGCCTGCTCGACCAGGGCGGCGTTCTGCTGGGTCATCTCGTCCATCTGCATCACGGCGTTGTTGACCTGGTCGATGCCAGCGGACTGCTCGTTGCTGGCCGCAGCAATCTCGGCCACGATGTCGGTGACCTTCTTCACGCTTTCGACGATGTCGGCCAACGCCTTGCCGGACTGGTTGACCAGCTCCGAGCCGCTGCGCACCTTCTCCGCGCTCTCGGCGATCAGGGTCTTGATCTCCTTCGCCGCGCCGGCGCTGCGCTGGGCCAGGTTGCGCACCTCGCTGGCCACCACGGCGAAGCCGCGGCCCTGCTCGCCAGCCCGTGCGGCTTCGACCGCCGCGTTCAGCGCCAGCAGGTTGGTCTGGAAGGCGATGTCCTGGATCAGCCCCACGATCTCGCCGATCTTGCGGCTGGAGGCATCGATTTCACCCATCGCGGCGACGGCCCGGCCGGCCACTTCGCCACCCTGCTCGGCCTGCTCGCGTGCACCGCGCGCCAGCTGGTTGGCATGGCTGGCGTTCTCTGCGTTCTGCTTCACGGTGGAGGTCATCTCCTCCATCGACGAAGCGGTTTCCTCGAGGCTGGAGGCCTGTTCCTGCGTGCGCTGGCTGAGGTCGTCGTTGCCGCGTGCGATCTCCTGCGCCGCGCTGTTGACCGCGTCGGAGCCCTGGCGTACCTCGCCCACGATGGCGCTGAGGCGTTCGTCCATTGTGCGGAAGGCTGCAAGCAGGCTGCCCAGCTCGTCGTGCCTTACCACCTTGATGTCGTGGCCCAGCCGCCCCTCGGCGATGGCACTGGCCACCTCCATCAGGCGCTTCAACGCGCCGGTGATCGAGCGGATCAGCAGGACCGCCACCAGTGCCGCGAGGAGCAGGCCGCCGACCATGCCGAACAGCACCAGCGCGCGCACCTTGTTGTAGCGGTCCGACTGGTTGTCGTACGTCTGCTTCACCTCGTCGCGTTGCACCTGGATCAGCTTGTTGAGCTGGTCTATACGCATCATCAGGGCCGGACGCACTTCCATTTCCAAGAGGTCGTGTGCACCGTCATCGCCCTGCGCCAAGGCGCTGCGGACATCGTTCAAGCTGCTGACATAGTCGCCTTCAGTGGCAGTCAACGCCTTGTACTGCTTGGCGACTTCCGGACTCATCTGCACCGCGGCCAACTGCTTGGCCAATCCCGGGAAGTCCGCCTGGTTCTTGTCGAACTCGGCGAGCTTCTGCTTCACCTGGTCGGGTTTGCCGACCACGGAAGCCGCTTCGCCGAGCACGATGAAGTTCATCAGCGACTTGACGCGCAGCTCGGCCATCAGGCTCACCGGCACCATGCCGTTGTCGTAGCTCATGCGCATGCCTTCTTTCTGCCAGGCCATGACGCTCAAACCCGCGACCGCACCCACCACCAGCATGCCCGACAGCAGGCCGACCATGCCGATCAGGCGTCCCTTGACGGAAAGGT
This sequence comes from Rhodanobacter sp. 7MK24, assembly GCF_014842995.1. GTDB lineage: Bacteria > Pseudomonadota > Gammaproteobacteria > Xanthomonadales > Rhodanobacteraceae > Rhodanobacter_A. The sequence continues at coordinate 70,812 of NZ_JACYXL010000011.1, read as the reverse complement.
TCTGCAGCTTCGAAAAACGGAGACCCAAAACGAATTTCTTGATATTCATCAGCATTCCAGTGTCAGGCGGCAACTTCGACATCGCGAACTCCCGGCAGTACGGTGTTCAGCGTCTCAACGTCTTCGGGGCGCATCAGCTTTTCCACGTCAAGCAGCATCACCATGCGCTCCGCATGGGTGGCGAGCCCCTTCAGGTAGCGGGTATCGACGATGGCGCCCATGTCCGGCACCGGCCTGATCGAGGCCGGGTCCACGTCCACCACGTCGGACACCGCATCGACCACGATGCCGAACAGACGCTCGGCCACGGCCACCACGATCATCACCGTGCTGTCGCCGTAGCTTTCGCGCTCGAGCCCGAAACGCAGGCGCAGATCCATCACCGGCACCACTGCGCCACGCAGGTTCAATACGCCGAGCAGGTAATCGGGGGCTTGCGGGATGCGGGTGACGCGCGACCAGCCGCGGATTTCGCGCACCGACAGGATCTCGACGCCGTACTCCTCACCCGCCAGGCTGAAGGTCAGCTGCTGCACGGTCGGCGCCGTGTCCGCCTTGTCTTCGTACATGGATCATCTACCTCGTGATAGTCATCCCGGGACACCGGATGCGTAAACGGTATCGGCTTGCCCGGCGAACTCTTGAGCGCCCTTGCGACGGCGCCCCGTCTCAGAACTCGGTCCAACCGCCATCGGCACGCGCAGCCGCGGCTGCAGGCGGCCGCGCCGGGCGCGCCAGCTCGCGCGACGTCGACACCTTGCGTGCCGCCACCGGCACCGGCTTGATCGCCTGCACCTCCTGCACCGCCTCGGCCTTGGCCATGGCGCCGTCCAGCCGGAAGAACGCCGTCTGCCGCCGCAGCCCCGCCGCCTGCTCCTGCATCGCCTGCGCCGCCGCAGCCGCCTGTTCCACCAGCGCCGCGTTCTGCTGCGTCACTTCATCCATCTGCATCACCGCCCGGTTCACCTGGTCGATGCCCGACGATTGCTCCTGGCTCGCCGCCGCGATCTCCGCCACGATGTCGGTGACCTTGCGCACGCTCTCCACGATTTCCGACAGCGCCGTGCCGGTCTGCCCCACCAACGCGCCGCCGGCTTCCACCCGCTCCACGCTCTCGCCGATCAGCGCCTTGATCTCTTTCGCCGCCGCCGCGCTGCGCTGCGACAGGCTGCGCACCTCGCTCGCCACCACCGCAAAGCCACGGCCCTGTTCCCCTGCGCGCGCCGCTTCCACCGCCGCATTCAGCGAGAGCAGGTTGGTCTGGAACGCGATCTCGTCGATCAGGCCCACGATGTCGCTGATCTTCCGGCTCGAGGCCGTGATCTCCGCCATCGCCGATACCGCCTGCGACGCCACCTTGCCGCCGCGCTCGGCCTGCTCCCGCGCGCCGCCCGCCAACTGGTTGGCATGGCTCGCGTTTTCCGCGTTCTGCTTCACCGTCGCGGTCATCTCTTCCATCGAGGCCGCGGTCTCTTCCAGGCTCGATGCCTGCTCCTGGGTACGCTGGCTCAGGTCGTCGTTGCCGCGCGCGATCTCCAGCGCTGCGCCGCTCACCACCTGCGAGCCCTGCTGCACCTGTCCGATCACCTCCACCAGCTTCACGTGCAGCCGCTGCATCGCGTGCATCATGCTGCCCGGCGGGAGCTCGAGCTTCTCCGCCCCGCCCAGCGACAGGTCTCCGTCCGCCATCCGCCCGGTCATCTCCACCGCGAACGACGGCTCGCCTCCAATGCTTCGCCGGATGCTGCTCATCGACAGCCAGACCAGCGCGATCACCAGCGCACCCAGCAGGCCGGCCCACGCCAGGTTCACCAACAGGTCGTGGCGAAATTTCGCATCGATGTCGTCGAAATAGGCGCCTGCCGCGAAGTTGAGACCCCACGGCTTGAACAGCTGCGAATAGGTGATTTTGTCCTTGCTGCTGCCGTCGGGCATTTTCTGCGTATAGCGGATCAGGTCCTGGCCATCCTTGACGTCGGCCTCCGACATCATCCGGTAGTGCGGCATGCCCTTCGCATCGGTCTCGGCGCTGATGTCCTTGCCGGTCCAGTCGGGCCGCAACGGATGCATGCGCATCACCAGGTCCGTGCCGAACACGAAGACGTAGCCGCTGCCCTTGTCCCAGCGGATGTTGCCGATCTGCGCCAGTGCCCGCCGCCGGGCTTCAGCCTCGCTGAACTCGCCTTTCCCGGCGCGTACGTGGTAGCCCTGCGCGATTTCCGCCGCCGATTCGATCTCGCCTTGCAGCCGATGCTCCAGGTCCACCATCTGCACCGACCGGCTCTGCCATGCGTTCATCACGGTAAGCGCGGTCAGGCCGGCCAGCACTACCACGATCACGACGACCACGCGGGCATGCAGGCTCAAACTGCCGAGCGACCACTTCTTTCTTTCCATCGCACCAACCTCACATCATGGATGCCGGCCGCGATGCCTCGGCATCGGGCGCGCCGGAAACCCAGAATCAGAACTCTGTCCAACCGCTATCGGCACGCGCAGCCGCAGCTGCAGGCGGCCGCGCCGGGCGCGCCAGCTCGCGCGACGCCGACACCTTGCGTGCCGCCACCGGCACCGGCTTGATCGCCTGCACCTCCTGCACCTCCTGCACCGCCTCGGCCTTGGCCATGCCGTCCAGCCGGAAGAACGCCGTCTGCCGCCGCAGCGCCGCCGCCTGCTCCTGCATCGCCTGCGCCGCCGCGGCCGCCTGTTCCACCAGCGCCGCGTTCTGCTGCGTCACTTCATCCATCTGCATCACCGCCCGGTTCACCTGGTCGATGCCCGACGATTGCTCCTGGCTCGCCGCCGCGATCTCCGCCACGATGTCGGTGACCTTGCGCACGCTCTCCACGATTTCCGACAGCGCCGTGCCGGTCTGCCCCACCAACGCGCCGCCGGCTTCCACCCGCTCCACGCTCTCGCCGATCAGCGCCTTGATCTCTTTCGCCGCCGCCGCGCTGCGCTGCGACAGGCTGCGCACCTCGCTCGCCACTACCGCAAAGCCACGGCCCTGTTCCCCTGCACGCGCCGCTTCCACCGCCGCATTCAGCGAGAGCAGGTTGGTCTGGAACGCGATCTCGTCGATCAGGCCCACGATGTCGCTGATCTTCCGGCTCGAGGCCGTGATCTCCGCCATCGCCGATACCGCCTGCGACGCCACCTTGCCGCCGCGCTCGGCCTGCTCCCGCGCGCCGCCCGCCAACTGGTTGGCATGGCTCGCGTTTTCCGCGTTCTGCTTCACCGTCGCGGTCATCTCCTCCATCGAGGCCGCGGTCTCTTCCAGGCTCGATGCCTGCTCCTGGGTACGCTGGCTCAGGTCGTCGTTGCCGCGCGCGATCTCCAGCGCTGCGCCGCTCACCACCTGCGAGCCCTGCTGCACCTGCCCGATCACCTCCACCAGCTTCACGTGCAGCCGCTGCATCGCGTGCATCATGCTGCCCGGCGGGAGCTCGAGCTTCTCCGCCCCGCCCAGCGACAGGTCGCCGTCCGCCATCCGCCCGGTCATCTCCACTGCGAACGACGGCTCGCCTCCGATGCTTCGCCGGATGCTGCTCATCGACAGCCACACCAGCGCGATCACCAGCGCGCCCACCGCGCTGGCCCACAGCAAATCCAGGGTCAGTTCGCGATGGAACTGCGCGTCGATGTCGTCGAAATAGGCGCCCGTGCCGATGTGCACGTTCCACGGCTTGAACGGTTGCGAATACGCCATCTTGCCCACGACTTTCATGCTGGGCGGCTTCGGCCAGTCGTAATAGGTGATGCCACCGCCATCCTTCGCATCGACGTCGTGGATGGCCTGATAGAGCAACACGCCGTTCTGGTCGGCCGTGTCGCGCACGTTGCTGCCTTCGCTTTTCAGCAACACCGGGTGCATCAGCAAGGTGTAGTCGTCGCCGAACACGAAGATGTATCCGGCCCCGTTGTTCCAGCGCATTGCGCGGAGCTGCGCCAATGCCTGCTTCTCGGCTTCCGCCTCGCTGAACTCGCCTTTCTGCGCGCGGTCATGGAAACCTTGCGCCACCGACACCGCGGACTCGATATGGCCGCGCAACAGGTTCTGCAATCCATCCATCTGCTTGGTGCGGCTTTGCAGGGCGTTCATCAAGGTGAGGCCGAACAGGCCGGCCACCACCACCACGACCACCAGCACCGTCCGCGCGTTGACGCTCAGGCGATGGAACGACCAGTTCGCGGACGACATCTGCCTTCCCCCTGTTTCGCGCACCAATCGGCGATCAGGCTGCCTTGCTGCGTCGCCCGAGGCGCGCCACCCCCCCCACGTCGACAATCAGCGCCACCGAACCGTCACTGACGATGGTGGCGCCCGATACGCCTTGCACCCGCTCGTAATGCTTTTCCAGCGACTTGATGACCGCCTGCTGTTGACCGACCAGTTCATCGACCAGCAAACCAACACGCTGACCCTCGTCCTCCACCACCACCACGATGCCGCGCTCGACCTCCGCGATGGCATTGGCGCAACCGAAGGCGCGGTGCAGCCGGATGACCGGCAGGTACTCCCCGCGGAACTGGAATACTTCGCCGCCGCCGGCAATCTTGCGCACGGCATCGGCCGGCAGGCGCAGCGATTCGACGATGGAGATCAGCGGCACGATGTAGCGTTCCTCGCCCACCTCGGTGACCAGGCCATCGATGATGGCCAGCGTCAACGGCAAGGCGATGGTGAAGGTGCTGCCCTTGCCTGCCACGCTCTTCACGCTCACGCTGCCGCCGAGGTCGCGCACGTTGCGGCGCACGACATCCATGCCTACGCCGCGACCGGAAAGGTCGGTGGCCTGCGCTGCGGTGGAGAAGCCGGGCTGGAAGATCAGTTCGGCCACTTCGTCGTCGCTGAGCTGGTGGCCTGGCTTGACCAGGCCGCGCTCGATGCCCTTGGCAAGGATGCGCTCGTGGTTGAGTCCGGCACCGTCGTCGCTGATGCGTACCACGATGTTGCCGCCTTCGTGATGCGCATCCAGCGTGAGCGTGCCGGCCTCGGGCTTGCCCGCGGCACGCCGCTGCGCGGGCATCTCCAGACCGTGGTCGATGGCATTGCGCACCAGGTGCACCAACGGATCGCCGATCTTCTCCAGTACCGTCTTGTCCAGCTCGGTTTGCTCGCCTTGCAGTTCCAGCCTCACCTGCTTGCCCAGCTTGCGTTCGAGGTCGCGCACCAGCCGCGGGAAGCGGTTGAACACGGAGCCGATCGGCAGCATGCGGATGCGCATCACGCTTTCCTGCAATTCGCGCGTGTTGCGTTCGAGCTGGGCCAGGCCTTCGCGCAACCGCTCCAGCTGCGACAGGTCGAAGTTCTCGCCAATGTTGTTGAGCATGGACTGCGTGATGACCAGCTCGCCCATCATGTCGATCAAGGCATCGACCTTGTCGATACCCACGCGGATCGATCCTCCCTCGCCACCGCCACCGCCGGCCGCGGCCGCTTCGCGGGCGGGCGCAGCCGCGGGAACCACGGCGGAAGGGGCGGAAGAGACGGGGGCTGCGGCTGGTGCGGCCTGTTCTGCCGGCGACGCGGCCAGCGGTTCGATGGCGAGCTCGCAATCGCCGTCCAGCCATTCGAACACCGCATCGAGATCGCCGCGCGCCACCGCGCCGTGCAGGCGCAATTCCCAGCCCATGTAGCACTGGCTTGGGTCTAGCGCCGCGAAATCCGCAGGAGCAGCGTCGCTGACGAAGGCGCGCACCACTTCAAGCGTTCCGAGCTGTTGCAACTCCCGGAACAGGCGCAACGGCTCGTTGCCGGTCTGCAGCAGGTGGGGCATCGCGACGAAACGGATGTCCCAGCCGGCTACCGGCGCGGCAGTGGCCTTTGCGGCCGCAGGCGCGGCCGCGATCTTGCCTTCCACCAGCTCCGTCAATTCAGCGCGCAATGCCTCGCTGGTCGCATCGGCCGCGGGCTGGTGCTTGGCGGTGCGGTCGAGCATGGCACGCAGGCAATCGACCGAGCGCAGCAGGAGATCGGTCAGGCCGGTGTCCACTGCGCGACGCTCGCTGCGCACCTCTTCCAGCAGCGATTCGGCCACGTGGGTGAACGCGGCCACGTCGGCGAAGCCGAACGTTGCCGCGCCGCCCTTGATGGAGTGCGCCGCACGGAAGATGGTGTGCACCAACTCGTGGTCGGTCGAACCCGAGTCCAGTGCCAGCAATGCCGCCTCCATCGCGTCGAGGCCTTCCAGGCTTTCTTCGAAGAAGGTCTTGTGGAACTGTGACAGGTCGACCGCGCCCATGTGTTCTTCCTCAGCCCAGCACGCGCTTGACGGTCGCCAGCAATTGTTCGGGATCGAACGGCTTGACCAGCCAGCCGGTGGCGCCGGCGGCCTTGCCTTCCATCTTCTTCTCGGTGTTCGATTCGGTGGTGAGCATCAGGATGGGGACGCCCTGGTACTCGGGCTTGGCGCGCAACGCGCGCACCATGCTGATGCCGTCCATCACGGGCATGTTGACGTCGGCCAGCACCAGGTCGAACGCACCCGCGCCGGCCGCGTCCAGCGCCAGCTGGCCATTCTCGGCCTCGGTCACCTCGTGGCCCGCGCCACGCAGGGTGAAGGCCACCATGCCGCGCATCGAAGCCGAATCGTCTACCGCCAGGATCTTTGCCATGCTCCCACCTCGTTAGGCCGGCCCGACGGCCGGCAGTTCCAGAATCCGCGCCAGCCCCAACAGGCTGGCTGCATCGTTCAAAGCCGTGCTGACGGAGCGCCAGGACAGCGTGCCGCCGCGCGCGTCAAGCGCGCGTCGAAACAGCACCAGCAATTGCAGCGCGGCCGTGTCCACGCGCTCCACCTGGCTGCCGTCGAACTCGATCGCGCCACCGCGCAGCGCCTCCGACAATTCGGCTTGCAGCACGGCCTGGGCACCTATGCGGCAGTCCGCCGGCAGTACCACCGTCGCCACTTCGTCGTGCTGCTCGCCATCCCGCTTTGCTGCCCGTTTGCCGGCCATGCCTTGCGCTCCGTTCGCGCCCGATGGCGCTGACAAATGGGCTTATCGACCGCCACGGGGCATGCTTTAGGGACAGGAGCCCGTTTCCCAGGCACCACGCATCCGGAGCGCACGGGCATACGGACCATATGCGGCGATGGCGCAGGCGCGCCTGGATCCGCCCGATCTCCCGGATCCGTCTCTGAACGGCACTGACCAGACGAGCGGACGCCGACTGTTTGCGATCGGAAGGCAATCCGCGGGGCGCTTGGCGGTTGGGGACAGCTCCGGCTTGTAGAATCGCCTCAAGTTTCTGCGCAATTGGCCGATTTCCAACGGGACAACCCTAGCCGTGTCCGCAATCCACTTGCAGGAACCACTTTGAACATCCAGCCGATCACCAGTGTTGCCGCCCTGACCTGGGCCGGCGCTGCCGCAGGCAGCGCGGCGCAGAGTTGGCGCATTGGCAGTGTGCTGCTGGCGCGACCGCTGGGCCTGAGCCCGCAGGGCTTGCAGGTGGTGCAGATCGGCAACATCGCGGTGGAAACGGACGTGGCGGGCGGCCAACTGCCGGCGCAGTTCCAGGTGCGCGTATTGAGCCTTGGCCCCCTGCCGCAAATGGAGGTGGTCGGGCAGCAGTCCTTCGATCCCGTCCTGCAGCGCGCCCTGCGCGAAAGCCTGCCGCAGCAGAATGGTTACGCGCCCTTGCTGGCCACGCTCGATGCATTGGCGGAGCGACCCGTGCTGCGCCTGCTGCCACCCGACCTGCGCGGCGCGCTAGCCATGCTGGAACAGGCCATGCACAGCCCGGCGGAAATCGCCAGCGGCGAAGGCCTGCGTATGGCTATCGAACGCAGCGGCGTGTTCCTCGAATCCCTGCTCGCCAATCCGCAAAGCTATACCGCGGCACCCATGCAGGACGACTGGAAGGCGGCGCTGCTGCGCCTGGCCAGCGTACTGCTCGACCGGGTCGATACTGCCCCGGAGACTCCGAACAACCCAGGCGACACCCAGGTTGAATACGAGGGGGCATATGCCAGCACCCCGCGTACAGCCGCGGCGGCACCGGACAGCCGCAGCGATACCCCGCCTCCGCTGCTGCAGCGGGGCCTGCAGGCACAGCCGCGCGCGGAGCTGCCGCCGGCGCTGCTGGACGACAACGTGCAACCCCTGCTGGATCGCCTGCAAGGCGACGTGCGCGGCGCACTGGCGCGGATCGAGGTGGCGCAACTGGAGTCCGGCAACGGGCCGCTGCCGGCATGGATGATCGAGATCCCGTTGCAGGGCGAGCATGGCCGCGACGTGCTGCAGTTGCGGTTGGAATACACCGCCGACGCCAACGACGGCAGCCGCGGCTGGAACCTCGGCTTCGCACTCGACCTGCCCGCGCTGGGCGCGGTGCAAGGCGAACTGCAATTGCGCGAACCGCGCCTTTCGGTGCGTCTGTGGGCCGCCCAGTCCGATACCGTGCAGCGATTGGAACGCCAGTTCACCGCCCTGCGCCATCGGCTGGCCGCCTGCGGCCTGCTGCTCGACCAATTGAGCTGCCAGCTTGGCTTGCCCGAGCCGCCGAACCGCTACAGCGCCGTGCTGCTGCAGGCCACCGCATGAACACGCCAACCTTCACCGCGCCCCCACGCAAGGTCACCCTGCGCCTGTCGGGCGGCAGCAGCAGCGAATCCCGCGCGATACCGCCCGAATCGCTGGAAGCCATGCGCGCACGGGCACAGGCCCTCGGCCTGCCGCTGCACCCTGACCCGCAGATCGCCGCCCTGCTGGCCGGCCTGCGCCTGCGCGACGACGTACCGGTGCTGCTTTACGCCGCGGCGGCCTCCGTGCTGGCCGCGGTCTACGACGCGGCGGAAGAGCCGCAGGGCTGAGAGCCTGTTCAAAATTCTTGGCGAGGGTTTGTTGTTATGAACAAAACCATCTTGTCGTTTTTTCTTTTTTTTAATTTGAACAGCTTGGTTATAGCCTCAGATTACGACATTAGATTAATTAACGTTCCCCCGCTGAAAGTTGGGCCGACAACGTACATTGGCACACGCTTGGACGACTTGAATTCAGATCAAAATAGAGGGCGCGTTGTTGTTGAAATTTACGAATACTATGCTGCGAATGATAGCAATCTAAGGTGGGTTTATTCTTTCCACAATTTACTCGCTGGAAGCGAGATAGCGCTTATGGGTAAAAAATATCTGGTGGACAGCATAAATTACAATCATTCATCTTCTTCAGGAGAAATGAAAAAAGAATTACCCCTAGGCCTAGGGGCCGAACTGTTAGGTGGCTGCAATCAACATTGCGATGATTTTGTCGGAATAACAAGCGAAGGATCCGACATATCGACATCTAAAAATGAAACCATCGTCCTTGAAAAGGGATATGACGTGACATTTTATGATTATTCGCCCGACATGAATAATTCAAGCGAGTTACATGTAAAATTTGATTCTTTTGGAATTGATTCATCAGGAAAGTATTATGGAATAATTTCATGGAGACGTCGTACTGAATTATCTAATTTTAGTATGCTCGCGCAAAATCATGACATGTACTGGTCTTCCGACTGGTTTCAGGCGACGGTTCATTTAGGTAAAATTATAGACCTCCCTCACGTCGGTCGTTTTCGAGTGGAGTCTATACTTCCCTCTCAAAAGGGACGTACTGATTGGATGGTCATCGTTCCCGAAAAAAAGAGTCGGTCGACGATTAAGGGACAGAGGCGTTGAGTTCCATCAAAAACTAAGCCACATGCACGCTGCAAATTGGCAAAGGCGGACTGGAGAGCATCGATGGGTATCCAAGCGGTGCGCTTCCGCCACCGCTCGTCCGGCATCAAGCTTCCGACAGTTGGAACGTGGACACCGCGCTGCTCAATTCGCGCGCCTGCTCATTGAGCGACTGCGCAGCCGCGGCGGCTTCTTCCACCAATGCCGCGTTCTGCTGCGTCATGCGGTCCATCTGCGTCACGGCCTGGTCGACTTGCTCGATGCCGCGACTCTGCTCCTCGGACGCCGCAGCGATTTCGGCGACGATGTCGGACACGCGGCGGATCGCCTGCCTGACCTGCCCCATGGCCTCGCCGGCTTCCGCTGCCTGCTTCGCGCCGCCTTCGACCATCGACACCGACGCACCGATCAGCTCCTTGATCTCCTTCGCCGAAACCGCCGAACGTTGCGCGAGGCTGCGCACCTCGCTCGCCACCACTGCGAAGCCGCGGCCCTGCTCGCCTGCGCGCGCCGCCTCCACCGCCGCGTTGAGCGCGAGGATGTTGGTCTGGAACGCGATGCCTTCGATCACGGCGGTGATCTCGGAAATCTTGGACGAGTTGCCGCTGATTTCGCCGATGGTGGTGACCATGGCCTGCACCGCGTCGTTGCCGCTGTCCGCCAAACGGCTGGCGCCGTTCGCCAGGTTGTTGGCCTGCTTGGCGTTGTGCGCATTGTGCTTCACCGTCTCGGTCAGCTCGGTCATGCTGGCCGCGGTTTCTTCCAGCGACGCAGCCTGCTCCTCGGTGCGCGAGGAGAGATCCAGGTTGCCGGTGGCGATTTCGTCCGAGGCCTGCGCCACCGCACTGGATGAGGCCTGGATACGGCGCACAGTCGAGGACAATTGCTCGTCCATCGTTTTCAGCGCCGTCAGCAACTGGCCGAATTCGCCGCCGACATCGACTTTCAGGCGGTTGTCCAGCCGGCCGCCGGCGATCTCGCCGGCCACGCCGATGGCGCGCTCCAGCGGGCGCAACACCGCGCGCAGCAGCCATATGCTGGCGACGATGGCGATGAGCAGGCCGACGACGACGAGGATGATCGCAACGGTGAGGATCGTGTGGTACGTCGAACCGACCTGCATCATCGCGTCCGCGGCCTGTGCCCGATTGTTCGCCACATCCTCGTCGAGGGCCGCGCTCAGCGCCTCGGCGCCATCGAGGCTCTGGTCGATGAGCCGAACCGCATCGTCATGCTTGCCGGCCTTGAAGGCCGCCATGGTCTGATCCGCGGCCCCCGTGAACACCGGCAGCGCGGCATTGATCTTATCGGCAATGACCCGCTCGTCGCTGCGGGTCACCCAGGCCGGGTAGTAGTGATTCCAGGCCTTCTGGATACGCGCCTCGTCTTTTCCGATGGCAGCGGTAGCGGAGGCGATGGTGGCGTCGTCCGGCTTCGCCTGCGCCAAGCGGTACTGCAGGCGCATGTCGCTCTGCGCGGAACGCACTTCGCCGAGATCGATGATGATCACGGTGTTGCTTTGATACATGTCCGTGGCAAGGCCGTCGACTTCATGCAGGCCCACGGCGCCGAACGTGCCGATGACCGCCATCAGCACGACGCAGAGACCCAATGCCAGGATGATCTTGAACCGAACCGTTTGCAGCATGCTGCCCATGGGATTCCCTGAGTGATTGTGCAGGCTGCGGCACGCTCCTGAAGCAGCACCCGTCAGGCAATCGCGACATCGCGCGCCCCCATCACGGTAGAGGCGGTATCGGCGGGGAAATGGGCGGCTTGAGGCATCAAGCTATTGATTTTTCAAGCAACAATTTGCGCTATTGCGCAATTTATCGCGAAGACGGGACACCCACGCAGTCGCTGCGCCGGCACGCCTCGCATGCACGGCGATCCTGCACTCATCCTATGGACGCCCACCGCGAACCCACGGAAAAACCACGCGGATGTTGCCTGCCTCACACCATCGAAGTGCGCATGGCGAGGATCAGTTGCGCTTCGTCACGCGACAGCCCGCAGCATGCGACCAGTTGCTCCACGTCGGCGCCTTCGCGCGCGAGTTGCTTGGCCAATTCCCAGGAGCGCTCAGGCAACACGGGACGTTCCACCTGGCCGAGCTTGCGCTCTACCCGGTCCAACGCCGTCACCAACATCGAGGTCGGCACATCGGTGCCGGCGTCGGCTGCGTTCCGCCACAGCGCATCGACACGCTGCTGCAGGCGGTGCGACTGCCGCCACAACTTCACCAGCAGGGCCATCTGACCCACCGCCAGCAGTAACAGGGCGAGCACGCCGGATTCAAGCAACATCGCCGTCGCCTTTGTCCAGCCGGTACAGGCGGCGCGCATCGAGCAGTGCCACGAAGCCGTCCTGCCACGACATCACGCCACAAACCGGGTCGTCGTCGCGGCTGGCCCGCCCAGGAGGCGGCGGTGCAATGTCCAACCCTTCGCTGTTCAGCAACTCGCCCACCGCATCGACCTTGAGGCCGAGCAACTGGCCGGCATACGACATCATCACGATGCGCACCGCCTGCGGGTCGGCCTCGGGCTGCTCCGGCAGGCCGAGCCGGCGACGCCCGTCCATTACCGGCACGATATGCCCGCGCAGATGGCGCACGCCAAGCAGGTCGGTGGCGGAACCCGGCACCGGCGTCAGTTCGTCGTCGCGGATCACCTCGCTGACTTCGGTCAACCGCGCCGCGTAGATCTGTGTGCCGATGCGGAAGGACAGCCAGTGGCTGTCCTCCGACGCCGGGCCTGTGGCCAAGGCATTCATGCGATATCTCCGTGTGCCATGCAACGGATCATGACACGGCTCCAGTCGACGGAGCTGGCGCGGGCACATTGCCCGCAGGGGAGCCGGCATGAGGCGCAGGCACTCCCGATGGCGTGGGCGCATCCTTGGCGGGTTGCGCATCGCCTTTGGCCGCACCCTGCCGCGAGGCTTCTCCCGTTGGCGCGGACGGCGCCGCTTGCATCGGTTCGACGACCTTCACGGTGGGCAAGCTGCCTGACGATGGCGCTTCGGCGATGCCGGGCTGCCGGTCGAGCCCGCCCAGGTCGCTGCGTTCGCGTTGCGGGGTCGAATCCTCGCCCATGACCACCACCAGCACGCGGCGGTTTGCGTTGCGGCCGTCCGCGGTGCTGTTGTCGCCCACCGAGTGCGTCTCACCCCAACCGACGATGCCCAGCCGGTCCGGAGTGATGCCTGAGTCCACGAACAGCCGCGCGACGCTGCCGGCGCGCGCCGCCGAAAGCTCCCAGTTCGATGGGAACAGCGTGGTGCTGATCGGCATGTTGTCGGTGAAGCCCTCGACGCGCAGCGAATTGGTGAAGCCGGCCAGCACCGTAGCCAGGTTGCGCAGCACGCCCTGCGCCGGCATGGACAACTGCGCCACGCCACTGGGAAACAGGATGTCGGTACGGATCTCTATTTCCAGCCAACGCCCATTGTTGCGCACCACCACCTGCTTGCTGTCGATCAGCGGCTGCAGCGCCTTGCGCACCTCGGACTCGATGCGCCCTAGGGTCGCTGCTTCGGCCCCTTTGCCGATGTTGCGTCCGTTGCCACCCTGCTCCGCTACCGGGTGCGGCGGAATCGGCACGGCGATCGGCACCATCGCGCCCGCCTGGCCTTCCGGCGTGGCGATGGACGGGTCGACGTTGTGCGGCGGCACCCTGGTGGGCGGCATCGGCGCGATGACGTGGCTGGAACCGTTGAATGCCTCGATCATCGCCTCGGACAGCACGCGGAACTTGCCCTGGTTGACTACCGAGACGGCGTACATCACCACGAAGAACGCCAGCAGCAGGGTCATCAGGTCGGCGTACGGAATCGCCCACGCCTCGTGATTGACGTGTTCTTCGTGCTTGTGCCTCCGGCTCACGACACGTAACCCTGCAGGCGCGCCTCGATCAGGCGCGGGTTGTCGCCTTCGGCGATCGACACCAGACCCTCGATCAGGATTTCGCGCATCCTGGTCTGCTTGCCGATCAGGCTTTTCAGCCGCGCGGCCATGGGCAGCATGAACATGTTGGCCAGGGCGACGCCGTAGATGGTCGCCACGAAGGCCGCGGCGATGCCGTGGCCGAGCTTGCTGGGGTCGGCGAGGTTTTCCATCACCGCCATCAGGCCCATCACCGCACCGATGATGCCCATGGTGGGAGAGAAGATGCCTGCGCTTTCGTACACCTTGGAAGCCGCCAGGTCCTTGGCCTCGCGGGTTTCCATGTCCACTTCAAGCACGTTGCGGATTGCCTCCGGCTCGCCGCCGTCGACCAGCATCTGCAGGCCCTTCTTGATGAACGGGTCGGGCTCGGAGTCGATCTGCGGTTCCAGCCCCAGCAGGCCCTGCCGCCGTGAAATCTCGCTCCAACCCACGATGCGGCTGATGAGGTCTTCCGGCCTGTGCTGCGGCGGCTTGTAGATCATGGCCGCAACCTTCAGCGCGTGCCTGAGCACCGCCCCGGAGTTCTGCACCAGCAGGGCAGCCAGCGTGCCGACGAACACAATCACGAATGCGGCTGGGTTCACCAGCGCGCTGACGTGGGCACCCTTGAGGATGGTGCCGACGATGATGACCACGAAACCCAGGATCGTCCCGATGAGGCTGATCAAATCCATGAGATTCAGCCGGTCTGGGCCAGGGGGGCGAAAGATCGCGCGGCGGTGTCGGCCAAGCCGGCCAGATCCATCACCAGGGCTAACCGGCCGTCGCCGGTGACGGTGGCGCCAGCCACGCCGGGCACGCCGGCGAACAGGTGGCCCAGCGGCTTGACGATGACGTCCTCGCGGCCAAGCACCTCGTGCACCAGGCAGCCCAACCGCTGGTGTCCGATGTGCAGCACCGCGATGTGGCGAACGGATTCGCTCGCCGCACCGGCCCAATCGACCATGTCGACCAAAGGCAATGCGCGGCCACGATGGCGGGCCACCAGCCGGCCGTCGAGCAGGCTATCTTGGCCGGTGGCCAGTTCGAAAACCTCTTCCACGTTGCCCAGTGGCAAGCCGAGCAGGCGGTTGCCCACGCGCACCATCAACACGCGCACCACGGCCAACGTCAGCGGCACCGCCAGCTCGAGTTCGCTGCCGTGGCCGAGGCGCGAATGCACGGCCAGCGTGCCACCCAGTTCGGTGATGCGGGTCTTGACTACGTCCATGCCGACGCCGCGGCCGGAAATGTCCGACACCGTCGCGGCGGTGGAGAACCCGGGGCGGAAGATCAGCTCGTAGCACTCGGTCTCGGAGAGCCGCGCGGCCTGGGCCGCGTCGATCACGCCCTTCTCCACCGCCTTGCGCTTGAGGATCTCCGGATCCATGCCGCGACCATCGTCGGACACGGTGATGACGATGCGCTCGCCGCGCTGACTGGCTGCCAGCACGACGCGCCCCTTGCGTGCCTTGCCTGCGCGTTCGCGGTCGACGGGTTGTTCCAGGCCGTGATCCAGCGCGTTGCGAAGCAGATGGATCAACGGGTCGGCCAGGGCTTCGACCAGGCTGCGGTCGAGGTCGGTACCCTCGCCTTCCAGCACCAGTTCCACCTCCTTGCCGAGCTGGCGGGCAAGATCGCGCACGATACGCGGAAAGCGCTGGAACAGGCGCCCCACCGGCTGCATGCGCATGCCCATCACTGCGCCCTGCAGCTCGTCGGTGATGCGATCCAGCTCGCCGGCCGCCGCGGCCAGGGCCTCGCTGCCATGACGTGCGGCAAGGCTGAGCAGGCGGTTGCGCGCCAGCACCAGCTCGCCGGCATGGTTGACCAATATGTCCAGTCGCGCGGTGTCAACGCGCACGGTGGTTTCAGCTGCCGGAGCCGCGGCCTGGCGTGCAGCGGGCGCTGCAGCCTGTACTACTGGCGTCGCGGCCGGAGCGGATGTCGCAGGCGCGGACGCGTCCTTGCCAGGCTGTCCGCTCGCGCCGTGCAGTGCGTCCAGCAACGCTTCGAATTCATCGTCGTCGATGGTGCCAGCAGCGGCCGGCGCAGGCGCCGCCATCGGTGGCAACGCAACCGGCTCAATGGTGCCGGGTGCCGCGGTGCCGTACAGGCTGTCGAGCAGGGCCTCGAATTCGCTGTCGTCGATGGCCCCGCCAGCTGGCACGGCCGCCGGGGCCGGCGCGGAAACAGGTGCAGGCGCCGGGGCATGCGCGACGGCACCGCGCGGCAGCAATGCCTTGAGCAGTTCCGGCGACGGCATCGCCAGCGGCGAACCCGTGCCAAGCGCGGCCATCATTTCGACCAGCCGATCCAGCGTCTGCAGCAGGGCGTCCATGTAGCTGGCGTCCAGCATCAGGTTGCCGTTGCGGGCCAGGTTGAGCAGGTCCTCGGCGTGATGGCACAACTGCACCATCGGCTCCAGCGCGAGGAAGCCGGCACCGCCCTTCACCGTGTGGAAGGCGCGGAACACGGCATTCAGCAACTCGCCATCCTGCGGCGCCGCTTCCAGCCCGACCAGTTGCTCGCCCAGGCGCTCGACGAGTTCGCCGGCCTCGACCAGAAAATCCTGGCGCAGTTCGTTGTCGAAATCGGCATTCACCGCGCGTACCCGTCAGAACCCGAATTCGCTGAGCAGCCGGTCGGCATCCTCTTGGCTGGTCACCTTGGCCACGTCGACCGGTGCCTCGGCTCCGGCCAGCGCACCAGTAAGGCGCACCAGTTCCAGCAGCGAGGACTCCACCGTGCCGATGAAGGCGGAAACTTTCTTGACGCGCTGGCCGGTGAGATCCTGCCAGGACTGCGCCACCACCATGTCGGCGAGGCCGGCGCGGCAGGTTTCGGCGAAGCCCCCCGCCTCGCGCGCCAGCCCGGTGGCCAGCTCGTCGCCAGGCGCGCGCTTGAGCACGTCGTCGGCGCGCTGTGCCAGCGATTCGGCCTGTGGCCGCAGGCGCTCGGCGAAGTCGATGCTGCGATTGGCGGCACTGGCGCTCATTTCCAGCACGTCCTGCAGGTGCTGGCGCGCATCGGCGACGATGCCGGGCACGCCTTCCTGCGCCAGCTCGCCGCCAAGGCGGCGCATGGCATCGTGCAGTTCACGGGCCAGGTGACCAAGCGCGCGGAACAGGTGCTGCTCGCGCTGGCGCACCATGCTGTCCAGGGCGTGCTCGAAGGCCGGACCTTCCGGACTGTTCAGCAGGTCGCGCAGTTCGGCCGGCAGGCTCTCGTCGGCAACGAAGGGGATCATGGTGCTCATGCGCTGGCTCCGCTGGCGGCGATCCGCTCGAAGATCTTGGTAAGTTTTTCCCTGAGGGTGACGGCGGTGAATGGCTTGACGACATAGCCGTTCACGCCGGCCTGCGCGGCGGCAATGATCTGGTCGCGGTTGTTCTCCGCTGTCACCATCAGCACCGGCAGGCCCTTCAGCGAGGGTTCGGCGCGGATCGCGCGCAACAGGTCGATGCCGGTCATGTTCGGCATGTTCCAGTCGGTCACCACCAGGTCGAACGGCTGGCTGCGCAGCATGGTGAGCGCGTTGTTGCCGTCGTCGGCCTCCTGGATCAGGGTGTTGGTGAAGCCCAGCTCCACCAGCAGGTTCCTGACGATGCGCCGCATGGTGGAGAAATCGTCCACCACCAGGATTTTCATGTTCTTGTCCAAACGTGTGCTCCGCGTGCGTTGCGTTGTACGGGGGTATGCGGGGTGGCTGCGCTCAGGTGCGCCAGCCGGAGAGCTTGCCGCGCAGCCGGATCACGGCCTGGCCGTGGATCTGGCATACGCGCGACTCGCTCACGCCGAGCACGGCGCCGATTTCCTTGAGGTTCAATTCCTGCTCGTAGTACAGCGACATCACCAGCTGCTCGCGTTCCGGCAACGCGGTGATGGCCTCGATCAGCGCTTCGCGCATGCCGCTGTGCTCGATGCCCTCGTCGGGTGTCAGGCTGTTCTCGTCGGCCACGTCGAGCACGCCGGTCTCCTCGCCGTCGTCCGACGAGGTGAGGCTGAGCAGGCGCGACGAAAGGGCATCGGCGAGCACCTGGTGATACTCCTCCGCGCTGATGCCGAGCCGCCGGATCACCTCGGCGCCATCCGCCTCGGCACCGGTCTCGGCTTCGATCTGGCGGATGGTCTCGGCCACTTCGCGGGTCTTGCGGTGCACCGAGCGTGGCGTCCAGTCGGCGCGACGCAGCTCGTCCAGCATCGCACCACGGATGCGGATGCCCGCAAACGTCTCGAAGCTGGCTCCCTTGTCGTTGGCAAAATGGCGTGCCGCTTCGAGCAAACCGATCATCCCCGCTTGGATCAGGTCGCCCACGTCGACGCTGGCCGGCAACCGCCCCATCAGGTGATAGGCGATCCGCCGAACCAACGGCGCATGCCGACGCACAAGCTCGTCGGCACTCTCGCGGGAGAGTTGTAGATATTCCGAAGTCGCGCTCATCCCGGTTTTTCCCCGGCCGAAGCTTCTCGGCCACTGAAGAAGGAGATGCGATCGAGACCCGCGCGACCGGGCTCGACCCACTTATCGACCGACTCGGCCAGTTTCTTGAATGCCCTGGCCGACGGACTCGACGGCCACAGTTCTACCACGGCTGCCTGGCGCTTGATCGCCTGACGTAGACGTTCGTCGTGGGGTACCCAGCCGCTGAACTCCATGGCCACGTCGAGGAAACGGTCGCTGACCCGGGCCAGCTTCTGGTGCAACAGCCGCGCATCGCCCTCGTTGTGCACCATGTTGGCGACCATCCGCAGGCGGCGCACGCCGAAATCGCGGCTGAGCACCTTGGCCAGCCCGTAGGCGTCCGTCAGGGAGGCGGGCTCGTCGCACACCACCAGGATCACCTCGGCGGCAGCGGCGGCGAACATTGTCACGCTGTCGGACAGGCCAGCGGCGGTGTCCACCAGCAGGTATTCGGGGGGCTGCGGCAAATCGTCGAAAGCGCGGATGATCGCGGCCAGCTGGTTGTTGTCCAGCTGCGCCAGCCGGCGCGCACCGGAGCCCGAGGGCACGATCTGCAGGCCGCCCGGCGCAGGCGTCAGCAACGACTCCAGCGTGCATTCGCCATCGAGCATGTGGCCGATGTGCTGCGGAGGCGAAAGGCCGAGCAGCACGTCCACGTTCGCCAACCCGGTGTCGGCATCCAGCAGGATCGTCTCGTGGCCGGCGCTGGCCAGCGCCACGCCGAGGTTCACCGCCACCGTGCTCTTGCCCACACCGCCCTTGCCGCCGGCTACCGCGATCGTGCGGCATGGCCGCCGCGCCGACGGTACCGCCGCGAGCAAGCCGTCGGCCTGGTCGCCGGATGCAGCCGCCGTCGCCGGCGATGGCGGCACGACCATCGCGGCCAACAACTGTTGCAATCCCCAAGCCTGGTTCATTACAGATACTCCATTCACATTCATGCTTCAGCCATGGCAAGACCGAAGCGTTCGGCCATCGTATCGTCGTCCGGGTTCGCGCTCGCCTTGGCCGAGCGTGCGGCACGGCATACCAGCTCGCGCGCGTCGGCCGTGGCGATGTCCTCGGGCACGCGCTGCCCGTCGGTAACATAATCCAACGGCAGCCGGTGGCGAATCAGCACCGACAGCGCGCCGCCCAGCCGCGGCGCCTCGTCCAGCTTGGTGAGGATGCAGGCGTGCGGCTTCAGCGCATGATAGGCGTCCACCGCCTCTTCCAGCGAGGCCACCTGCGCATTGGCCGCCAACACCAGGCAGGAACGCAGCTCGCCGGCGTCGGCAAGGATCTCCAACTGCTGCGCCAGCCGGGGATCGCTGCCGGCCATGCCGGCGGTGTCGATCAACACAGTATGGCGCCCATGCAGCATCTCCAGCACCTTGCCCAGGCTGCGCGCATCGTAGGCCGGGTAAACCTGCACGCCGAGCAGGCGGCCGTAGTGTTCCAGCTGTGCGGCGGCGCCGATGCGGTAATGATCGGTGCTGACCAGCGCCACCTGGGGGGCGCCATGGCGCATCACCGCCCGCGCGGCGAGCTTGGCGATGGTGGTGGTCTTGCCCACGCCGGTGGGTCCAACCAGCGCGGTGATGCTGCGTTCGTTGGCGCAGAGGTCGCGGCCGCTCACCGTCAGGTTGCGGCTGAGCATGCCCAGCGGCAGATAGCGGGCCTGGTCGGCGTTGATCTGTTCCGGCAGTTCGTCCACCAGGGTACGCGCGACTCCGGCCTCGATGCCGAGCCGGGTCAATTCGCGCAGGATGCGCGCGCGCAGCGGCTGGCGCCGCTCCATGTCGTTCCAGGCGAGGCTGGACAGCTGCACTTCCAGCATCGAGCGCAGTTCGTTGAAGTCGCTGCGCAGTTGCGCGGTGTCGCGGGCGGCACGCTCCACCAGCGGATGCACAGTCGGCGGCTGTGCAACCGGCGGCCGCACCGTCGCGGCCGGCGCACTGGACGCCGTGACAGACGCAGTGACGGGTTTGGCGGCAGTCGGCATGGCGTTGTGTGCGCGCTGCGGCACGGTGGCTGGGGCGGAGGTTGGGGCCGGGGTTGGAGCCGGAACCGGCGCCGGCGCCGGCGCGGGGGACCGTACGACCCGGGCCGCCACCTGCTGCACGACGGATCGCGGCGCGGGCGAAGCCTTCGTCTCCGGCTTTGCTGGCGGCTGCAAAGCCACGAGTTCGGGCAAGCCATGCTTGGCCGCCTCGCGCACCAGCGCCTCGTCGTAATCGATCGCAGCGATCACCTCGATACCGTCGTCCAGCCTGCGCGTGGAGAGGATCACCGCATCCGGGCCCTGTTCCTCGCGCACTTCCCGCATCGCCTGACGCATATCGCGCGCCACGAAACGTTTGATCTTCATATGTGTTCGCTCCAGGAGCGGGATTCTCGAACGGGAAACAGGAATCCGGTTGAAGCGTCGCCGCGGGATGTTTGCCGTGACCACTGCCGTTCCGACTGCCTATGCCGCATTCCGCCGATTCCCGGTTCTCAACGCCCCAACGCCTGCACCAAGCGCACCCGGCGATTGTCGGGCACCTCGTTGTAAGCCAGTACGTGCAGGTTTTGTGCCACGTGACGGGTAAAGCGCGCGAGCCACGGCCGCAGTTGCGGCGCGACCAGCAGCACGGCCGGTTCTCCGCTCATTTCCTGCTTGCGCGCGGCCTCGGCCACGCCCTGCTGCAGGCGGTCGGCAAGGCCCGGTTCGACCGCCGCTCCCGCCATGCCGCCGCCGGAGATCGAGCCCAGCAGGATCTGCTCCAGTTCCGGTGCCAACGTGACTACCGGGATCTCGGTGCCCAAGCCGGCGATTTCCTGCACGATCTGGCGGCCCAGCGCCACGCGCACGGCGGCGGTAAGCACGCCGGGATCCTGACTCTGGCCGGCGTTCTCCGCCAAGGATTCGACGATGCCGCGCATGTTGCGGATCGGCACGCGCTCGGCCAGCAAATTCTGCAGCACCTTCACCACCACGCCCAGCGTCAGGCGCTTGGGTACCAGGTCCTCGACCAGCTTGGGCGCGCTCTGCGCCAGGCGGTCGAGCAGCTGCTGCACATCCTGGTGGCTGAGCAATTCGTGCGCATGGCCCTGCAGGATGTGCGACAGGTGCGTGGCGATCACCGTGGCCGGATCCACCACGGTGTAGCCATACCCCTGCGCCAGCTCGCGCTGGCCCAATTCGATCCACACCGCTTCCAGTCCGAACGCCGGGTCGCGGGTGGCGATGCCCGGCACCGTGCCATGCACCTGGCCGGGATTGATCGCCAGCAGGCGATCGGTATGCACCTCGGCTTCGCCCATCGGCACGCCCATCAGCATGATGCGGTAGGCGGTGGGACCGAGATCGAGGTTGTCGCGGATGTGCACCGCGGGAACCAGGAAGCCAAGCTCCTGCGACAGCTTGCGGCGCACCGACTTGATGCGCCCCATCAATTCGCCGCCCTGATGTGTGTCCACCAGCGGAATCAAGCGGTAGCCCACTTCCAGACCCAGTGGATCGACCGTGGTGACGTCCTCCCAGCCCAGTTCCACGCGCTCGGCAGGGGATGCCTGGGTCGGTGCCGCCGCCGTGTCGACGGCCAGTTGCTGGCGCGTCTCGCGCTGGCGCTTGAACAGCAGCCACGCCGCGCCGCCACACACGCAGCCCAGCAACAGAAAGGCAAGGTTCGGCATGCCGGGGATCAGGCCCATCACTACCAGCACCGCGGCCGCCACCGCCAGCGCACGCGGCTGGCCGAATACCTGGCCGGCTAGTTGCCGTCCCATGTCCTGCGCCTTGGAGACGCGGGTGACGATGATCGCCGTGGCTACCGAAAGCATCAGCGCCGGCACCTGTGCCACCAGGCCGTCGCCGATGGTGAGCAAGGTATAGGTCTGCGCCGCTTCGCTGGCGGACAGGCCGTGCTGCATCACGCCCACGAAGAAGCCGCCCACGATGTTGATGAGCAGGATCAGGATGCCCGCGGTGGCGTCGCCGCGCACGAACTTGGAGGCGCCGTCCATCGAGCCGTAGAAGTCCGCTTCCTCGCGCACTTCCTGGCGGCGGTCGCGCGCCTGCTCTTGGTTGATCAGGCCGGCGTTGAGGTCGGCGTCGATTGCCATCTGCTTGCCGGGCATCGAATCCAGCGTGAAGCGCGCGGTCACTTCCGACACGCGGGTAGCGCCCTTGGTCACCACCACGAAGTTGATGATGGTGATGATCGCAAACACCACCAGGCCGACGGCGAAGTTGCCGCCGATGACGAACTCGCCGAAGGCCTCGATCACCTTGCCGGCCGCGGCGGCGCCATCGTGGCCGTGCAGCAGCACCACGCGGGTGGAGGCGATGTTGAGCGCCAGCCGCAGCAGGGTGGCCATCAGCACCACGGTGGGGAACGCGGCGAACTCCAGCGGCCGCATCACGTAGACCACCGCGAGCAGGATGACCAGCGAGAGCGCGATGTTGAAGCTGAAGAGGATGTCGAGCAGGAACGGCGGCAGCGGCAACATCATCATCGCCAGCATCACCAGCATCATCACCGGTGCGCCAAGGCCCCGTCGCGCCAGTTGCTTGAAGCTGCCCAGTACCTGCGTGCCCGTCATGGATTTGACTCTTGCCTGTTAGCGATAAGGTCCCATGAGATCCGGATCGATCTCGGGGTTTGGTGCGGCCGGTGGCGCGTCGCCATGCGCCGCAGCCTGCTTGAGCTGGTAGACGTAGACGAGCACCTGGGCCACCGCCACGTAGAGCGCGGCGGGGATCTCCTGATCCAACTTGGTGGTGGCATACAAGGCTCGTGCCAGCGGCGGCGCCTCGACCAGCGGGATGTGGTGGCTGCCCGCCACCTGGCGGATCTGCATGGCCAGCACGTCCACGCCCTTGGCGATTACCCGCGGCGCACCCATGCGGCCATCGTCATAGCGCAGCGCCACCGCGTAGTGGGTGGGGTTGACCACCACCACGTCGGCCTTGGGCAGCTCCTGCATCATGCGTCGCCGCGCCTGCGCCATCTGCACCTGGCGGATGCGACCCTTGATCTCGGGACTGCCCTCGCTCTCTTTCATCTCGTCCTTGATCTCCTGCCGGCTCATGCGCAGGCGCTTGCCGTGGTCGTACTTCTGATACACCGCATCGATACCGCCGAGCAGCGCCAGGATGCCGCCGAACCACAGCGCCGATTGGCCCAGCAGGCCCATCGCCTGGGCGATGCCCGTCGCCACCGAACCGCGCCCGGTGGCCTGCAGCGCGTCCTGCCAATGGCGCAGCAGCATCGCGAGCACGCCGCCGATGAAAATGACCTTGAGCAGCGCCTTGGCCAATTCCACCAGCCCGCGCATGGCGAAGATGCGGCCCAGCCCCTCGATGGGGTTCAGCCGCTCGAACTTCGGCTCCAGCGCCTTGCCGCTGAAATTGAGGCCGCCTAGCAGGATCGGGGCGAACAGCGCGGCCAACAGGGTGGCCAGCGCCACCGGCGAGAACAGCGACAACGCCTCATGCAGCGCCGCGCCCAACATGCGTTGCGGCAACGTGTCGCTGAACAACGCTTCGCGCGAATAGCCCAGGCCCAAGGAAAAGATGCGCCGCGCGTGTTCGAACGCGCGCTCTCCGCCGGTCATCAGGACCGCTACGCCGGCCATCACCACCGCAGCGCCGGAAAGATCGCGCGATCGCGGGATATCGCCCTTTTCGCGCGACTCGCGCAGCCGTTTTTCTGTCGGCTGTTCGGTTTTTTCCTGGTCGCTGTCGTCGGCCACTTCTCAGAATCCGCTTATGACCCAAGAAGCTGCCGCATCAGCTCCCACGCCTGCGTCTGCAAGGCCTCGAAGGCGCCGGGCAAGCTACGCAGCGAAAGCCACAGGGCGACAAAACCCAGCGTCACCGTGATCGGAAAGCCCACCGCGAACAGATTCATCGCCGGTGCTGCCCGGCTGATCGCCGCAAAGCCGATATTCACCACCAGCAGCGACGTCATCGCCGGCAAGGCCACACGCACCGCGCCGCCGAACAGCTGCGCACCGAAGGCCAACACCGCGTGCAGGCCTGCCGGGTCGATCGCGGCGGTATGCGACGCCGCGCCGTGGAAGCTGTCAGCGAGCAACTCGATCAATTGCAGATGGCCGTCCATCGCCAGGAATATCAAGCTCACCAGGGTCAGGTAGAACTGGCCCAGAACCCCGGTGCTGCCGCCCGCCTGCGGATCGACGTCCTGGGCGAAACTCAGGCTCATGCTCTGCCCCACCAGGTCGCCGCCGAACTGCACCGCGCCGAATACCAGCTTCAGCACGAAACCCACCACTGCACCGATCACCACCTGTTCCGCCAGGGTGACCATGCCGGCAATGCCGACCACATCCACCGTACCGGGGGCGAGCGGCGCCAGGATGGCGGCAAGCATCAGAGCCAGACTCAGGCGTATGCGCGGCAACATCACCGAAGAGCTGAACACCGGCGCGAGCAGGAACAAACCGCCCACGCGAGCCAGCGCCCACAGGAAGCGACCCAGCCACGGCAGCAGCAGGGCCACGTCCAGCGTTGTCACCGCACCACTCCCGCCAGGCTCTCAATCAATTGCGTGGTGTACTGCACCAGCAAGTGCAGCATCCATGGACCGGCGATCAGCATCACCAGCGCCATTGCGATCAGCTTGGGAATGAAGGAGAGCGTCATCTCGTTGATTTGCGTGGCCGCCTGCACCACGCCGATCAGCAGGCCCACCACCAGCGCCGTGAGCAGCAGCGGCGCGGCCACCAGCATCGCCACGTACAGCGCGTGCTGGCCGAGCCCCATGATGGATTCGGGCGTCACGGGCGTCCTCCGCAGGCGTGCACGCTCATGTGTAGAAGCTCCCCGCCAACGTGCCCAGCAGCAACGTCCAACCATCCACCAACACGAACAGCATGATCTTGAAGGGCAGCGAGATGATCGTCGGCGACACCATCATCATGCCCATCGACATCAGCACGCTGGCCACCACCAGGTCGATGATGAGGAAGGGGATGAACAACAGGAAACCCATCTGGAATGCGGTCTTGAGCTCCGACGTGAGGAAGGCCGGCATCGCCACCGTGAACGGCACATCGGCCTTGCTCGCGTAGGGTGGCGCGCCGGCCAGCTTGGTGAACAGCGCGAGATCCGCCTCGCGGGTCTGGTCGAGCATGAAGCGCTTGAACGGGGCGGTGGCTGCGGGCAGCGCCTGCTCCGCGCTCATCTGCCCGCTCATGTACGGCTTGACGCCGTCGTCGTAGGCGCGGTTCAACACAGGCGACATCACGAACAGAGTGAGAAACAGCGCCAGTCCGAGCAGCACCTGGTTGGGCGGCGTGGTCTGCGTGCCCAGCGCCTGCCGCAGGAAGCTCAGCACGATGATGATGCGCGTGAACGACGTCATCATCAGCACGATCGCTGGCAGCATGGTCAGCACGGTGAGCAGCGCCAGCATCTGCAAGGACAGCGTCCAGTTCTTGGTGCCGTCCGGCGCGTCGTGCACGCTCAGCACGGGCAGGCCCGTATTGCCCAGGCCTGGCGGACTGGCCGGCATAGTCAGCGTCGGCACCGCAGGCGCGGATGCGGCACCGTGCGCCTGGGGCGCAGCCGACGCGAACAGCGGCAACAGCAGCAGGACGAGCGCGAGCAGCCAGCGTGCGCAGCAAATTCGATGGACGCTCACGACCGCCCCTTCCAGCGCGACAGCAGCTGCGCGATATCGGGAACCGCCGGCAGCGCGGGCGGATCGGCCTCGACCGGCGCCGCGCCCTCGTAGACGTGCAAGGTGCGCATGCCTCCCGGCCCCACGCCCACCAGCAGGCGCTTACCGTCGGCATCGAGCAAGAGCACGCGGTCGCGCGCGCCCACCGCCATCGTCTCCACGCAGCGGATGCGTCGACCGCCGGGCCGACTGCGCGCCTGCAGGCGCCGGCTCAGCCAGCCTGCCACGAAGATCAATGCCACCACCGCGACGAGGCTGAGCAGCACGCGCAGCAATTCGCCGCCGACGTTGATGTCGGCCGCCGGCAACGCGGCAGGTGCCAGCGCGACGAAGCCGCCTATTTTCGATTTCCCGGCCACGATCCGCTCACCGCAACTTGCGCACGCGCTCGGCCGGACTGATCACGTCGGTGAGGCGGATGCCAAACTTTTCGTTGATGACCACCACCTCGCCATGCGCGACCAGGGTGCCGTTGACGAACACATCCAGCGGCTCGCCGGCGGCGCGATCCAGCTCCACCACCGAACCCTGGTTGAGCTGCAGCAGGTTGCGGATGCTGATGCGGGTGCGCCCGACTTCCATCGCCAGGGTCACCGGTACGTCCAGGATCATGTCGAGATTGACTTCGCTGTTGCCGCCGGCGGCGCCGCGCAACGAGTCGAACTGAACGCGGTCGCCGCCGTCGTCGATCATGGCTTCATGGGGCTGATTCATGCGATTTCTTCTCTGCTGGTCTGATCGCCGGTGGTGCGCGTTTCGCGCCGCCCGACCTGGGTTTGGAAACGGATGGCATTGCGACCGTTGGCCTGGCCGTAACGGCCACGGAACAGCGGCACGTCCTCGGCATACACGGTGACCACGTCGGGCAACTGGATCGGGATCACGTCGCCTGGGCGCAGGCGCAGGAAATCGCCGACCGTGATATCGAAGTCGAGCAGTTGCGAGCTCAGCGGCACTTCCGCGTCGAGCACCTCGTCACGCAGCAGCTCGGCCCAGCGGTCGTCGCGGTCCACGCGGTCGCTCTGCACACCCGCGTCGAGCAAAGTGCGGATCGGCTCGACCATCGCGTACGGCAAGGTCAGATGGATCTCCCCACCGCCGCCGTCCAGCTCGACGTGGAAGCGCGACACCACCACCGTCTCGGTCGGGCTGACGATGTTGGCGAACTGCGGGTTGATCTCGGAATTCTGGTACTCGAACGACAGGCCCAGCACCGGTGCCCAGGCTTCGACCATCGCGCCGAACAGCTCGCCCAGCAGGATCTGGATCACGCGGTTCTCGGTGGCGGTGAAGTCGCGGCCCTCGATACGTGCGTGGAAACGCCCGTCACCGCCGAAGAAGTTGTCGATCACGCTGAATACCAGCCGCGGCTCGAATACCACCAGCGCGGTGCCGCGCAGCGGTTTGATCTTCACCAGATTCAGGTTGGTCGGCACCACCAGGCCATGCACGTACTCGGCGAACTTGAGCATCTTCACGCCCAACACCGAGACCTCGCAGGTCTTGCGCAACACGCCGAACAACGCGGTGCGGAAATAGCGCGCGAAACGGTCGTTGACCATCTCCAGCGTGGGCAGACGACCGCGCACGATGCGGTCCTGCTGGGTGAAGTCGTAGGACAGCACCGCATCGCGCGGCAGCGGCTGGTCGCTGCCGGTTTCCACCGCGCCATCGGTCACGCCGTCGAGCAGCGCATCGATTTCGTCCTGTGAAAGCAGATCGCTCATACCGGCAGCCTTACTGCATCACGAAGCTGGTGAAGTACAGCGCGTCGATCCCGGGCTTGCCGGTGCGCTCCTTGACGATCTTCTGCACGGCCGCCAGCGCTTGTTCCTGCAGCTTGCGGCGGCCATCGGCGCTGCTGATGATCGAGTACTCCTGGTTGCTGAACAGCGACACCAGCGCGTCGCGCACCACCGGGTTGGCATCCTTCGCCGCATCGAGCGCCTTCTGGTCGTACGACATCAGCGTTACCGACACCTGCAGGTAGCGCAGCGAATCGCCATCCTTGAAATTCACCACGAACGCTGGATCCAGCGGCATGTAGAGATCGACCTTGGGCGCCTCGACAGGCGCATGCGCGGACTTTTGCGCCTGCCAGAAATAGCCGCCACCGGCCAATGCCAGCACGACTACCGCCGCGCCGATCACCATCAAGCGCTTCGACTTGCCCGCCGGTGGTGCCACCCTTGCCTGTTCTTCGTCCGCCATGGAGCCCTCAATACATTCGGTTGTTTTGGGATGCGCGCGGGCGCGTCTGCCGAGTCAATGCAATCCACGTGCCACGCACGCCGCACCTTGCCATGAACGCATCCATGGAGGGTGACGTGCGAAAAACCGAGATTGATGGCGCTTTCTTGACGCGCGCCAAACTCATGACATGTCGTGTTGACGACACACGCCATGAAACAGCAGACGACATTAAACCGATGTCGGCATGCGCACGGGAGGGAAGCCTGCCCACGGATGCCTCGTGCCCTGGAGCGCCTTCCGCACGCGGAGCGCGCCGGGCGGGTCAGGCGAAGGCGTCGAGCAAGCCGATTTGGCTTGTCGTGGCAGCAGAAAGCGATGCGCCCTGCACTTCGCCGACGTCGTCGCCGGAGGAAGCTTGCGCACCGCTGCCGCCTTCGCCGCGCGAATGGCCGCTGCCGCTCTGCTGCTGCCCCACCTCCGCATGGCCCAGCGAAAGGCCATGGCGGTTAAGCATGTTGTCGAGCTGCGGCAAGCTCTGCTGCACGGCCGTGACGGCCGCCGGATGCTGTGCGCTGAACACTACGTCGATGCGGTTCTGATTGACGGTGACGTGCACGTCCAGCGAACCCAAGTCCTGCGGATTCAGCCGTATCTTCGCCTGCTGGACACCTTGCTGGCCCAGCCACATCACCTGCTGGCCAAGTTCGCCGGCAAAGCCGGCACTGCCCGTCGGCGACGACATTTGCAGCTGCGGCAGTGCAACTGCCTGTGCATTGGCCGTCTGCGGCAGCATGGGTGTCGCGGCGAACGCCAAAGCATCCAGACCGGAGGTGGCCTTGTGCGTGTCGGTGCCCGTGTCCGCAGCCGCACCGGCTGCATTGCCAAGCATGCTGGCGAAGTTCGCGAGCGACACTGCATTGCCTGCGGCGGTGCCTGTCATGACTCCGCCTGTCGCGCCATCGGCAGCCGACGCCTGACCGTTCGCGTTCAGGCCCTGCAACGCCATGGCCGCCTTGGCCTGCCCGGACGACGAGCCGTCCGCCGAAACGGTGCCGTCGTCCGCGTCGGACTGTGCGCCCGCCATGTTGCCGTTTACCTGGCCAAGCATGGCCAGCATGGCACCGGCCAGCGAGGCCGCGCCTTCGTCGTCGGTCGCATCGGTTTTCGACGCAGGCGCTTTCGCCGTGGCGGACGGCGCGGCGTCGCCAGATCCCGCGCCGGTGGCAGTTTGCGCAGTCTGGGCCAGCGCCGCCAGCGCGGCATCCACCGTCTGCCCGTTCGTTGCTGCATTCGTCTTGGACGAAGCATTCGCCGATGCTGTGGATGCCGCACCCGCCGCTGAGGTTGTGGAGGCCGTGCCAACCGCTGCCATGTTCGATTCCTGGGTGGACTTTGCCGCACCCGAAG
Organism: Rhodanobacter sp. 7MK24; assembly: GCF_014842995.1. Classification (GTDB taxonomy): domain Bacteria; phylum Pseudomonadota; class Gammaproteobacteria; order Xanthomonadales; family Rhodanobacteraceae; genus Rhodanobacter_A. The sequence goes on along the minus strand of NZ_JACYXL010000011.1, from coordinate 41,475 downwards.
AGGATGGATCGCCTTGCCTGCTCGCACCTGGCGTCGATGCCGGCGGCGCGTCGGACGAGGAGGAACTGTCGCTGGACTGCGAATTGCGCGCGGCCTGCAGTTGCTGGTCGAACGTATTGCCCGGCGCGTCGCTGCCCGGCGTACTGGAAGGCGCGCTGGCGAGCGTGCTGGGCAGGCTGCTCGCGGCAGGTATCGGGGAAAGCGTGGCGGGTGCTGCCATGGTGAAAAGTCTCCTCTGCCGGCTGGCGGGTGCGGGATCGCGCAAAGCGCGCTATCGCGGCCGCCGGTGCTGCATGCGTTCGTCGATCTCGGCTTGCTCGCGCCTGTCCTCGGCGCGGCGCTCGTATTCCTGATGCTGTGCGATCACGCTGCCCAGCGCGCTTTCGCGCGCATGCGCCTTCTTCCAGTGGTCGCGCATCTGCTCCAGCCGGCGGTGCTGGCGGCTCACCTCGGCGACCTGTTGGGCGATCGCCTGGTCGATACGTGCGACGAACTGCTGGCGGTTGAGCAGTGCGCCGACGCTGACCGCGCCCGCACCCGCGTCGGCGTATTCGCGGCGATAGCGCTCAAGCTCTCCGAGCTGGTGTTCGGCCTTGGCCAGAGCCTGTTGTTGCGCAGCGAATTTCGCCAGCGCGTCCTCGGCTTTCTGGCGGGCCTGGTCTGCGGCCGGCTGCAGTCGTTCGGAACGCGGCGTCATGCGACCACCCGCTCGGCAATCAGGGCCAGCCGGTCGATGGCTTCCTCAAGCGCCACCGGCTCATCGACTTCCTGCTGCAGGAACTCGCGCAATTGCGGCCACATTTCGATGGCCAGATCCACCTGCGGGTCGGAACCTCGCTGGTAGGCGCCCACCGCGATCAGGTCCCGCTGCTGGCGGTACGCCGAATAGACTCGTCTGAATCGCTGCGCCGCCTGCAGGTGTTCACGCGACGCAACTTGAGGCATCACGCGGCTGATCGACGCCTCGATGTCGATGGCCGGGTAATGACCAGCTTCGGCCAGATCACGCGAGAGCACGATATGGCCGTCGAGGATCGCACGCGCGGCATCGGCGATCGGATCGTGGCGGTAATCGTCGCCCTCGGTCAGTACCGTGTAGAACGCAGTGATGGAACCTTTGCCTTCGGCATCGTTGCCCGCGCGCTCGACCAGCGCCGGCATCATCGCGAATACGGACGGCGGGTAGCCCTTGGTGGCCGGCGGCTCGCCGATGGCCAGCGCGATCTCGCGCTGGGCTTGTGCATAACGGGTGAGCGAATCCATCAGCAGCAGCACGCGCATGCCGCGGTCGCGGAACCACTCGGCAATGGCGGTAGCGTACTGCGCGCCGCGCAGCCGCTTCAGCGGCGGCGCGTCCGCCGGCGCGGCCACGATCACCGCACGACGGCGGCCTTCCTCGCCCAGGGTGTGCTCGACGAACTCCTTCACCTCGCGGCCGCGTTCGCCGATCAGGCCTACCACCACCACGTCGGCGTTGGTGTAACGGGTCATCATGCCGAGCAAGGTGGACTTGCCCACGCCGGAGCCGGCGAACAGGCCCAGGCGCTGGCCGCGCCCCACGGTGAGCAGCGCGTTGATCGCACGCACACCCACATCCAGCGGCGCATCGATCGGCTTGCGTGCCATCGGGTTGATGGGTTCGCGCTTGAGCGCGGCGTGTTCGTCGACGTCGAGCGGGCCGTGCCCGTCCAGCGGCAGGCCGTCGGCACCCACCACACGGCCCAGCAGATGCATGCCTACCGGCAAGCCGCCGCTGTGCGCGAAGGGACGCACACGCGCATTCGGCAGTACGCCACGCATGTCGTCCACCGGCATCAACAGCAGGCGTTCGTCGGCAAAGCCGACCACCTCGGTTTCCAACTGGTCGCCGGCGGCGGTATCGACCAGGCAACGCGCACCCAGGGCGGCCTCGCAGCCTTCGGCCTCCAGGGTCAGGCCGACCACGCGGCGCAGGCTGCCCTCCACCGTCAAAGTGCGCGTGGCCTCGGCGCGTGCTGTCCGCCGCGCGATTTTCCGGCCCCAGCCTTCATTGCGTGCGGCGGGATCGACGGCGGCGCTCATGGACCGCCACCTTCCGGCTCCACGGCTTCGCCGAGCACGGCATCGACCATCGCGGCGAGGCGCGTTTCCACCCGGGCATCCAGCCGCGAGTGCTCGCTTTCCATCCGGCAATCGCCGCGGGACAGTTCGGGATCGGCCAACAGCCGCCAGTGATTCTCGGCCGAACCCATGCTCTGCAGCAGGGCAAGGTCCAGCGGATGCAGATGCACGCGCAACTCGCGGGTCGCGGCCGGCAGTGCGTTGGCTGCTTCGCGCACAGCGCGCGCGACAAGCTCGGGCGAAAGTTGCAGCTCGTGTGCAATCACCCGGCTGGCCACCACCATCGCCAGCCGCGTCAGCTCCTGCACGACCTGCTCGTCGAGCGCCTGCAACGGACGCGACGCTGCGACGCACACGGCATCGAATTGCGCCACCCGCTGGCAAAGTTCCTGTCTTGCCGCGGCGCGCCCTTCCGCCAATCCTGCGAGACGACCTTCGTCGCGCGCCTGCTGCTCCAGCGCCTCCAGATCGTGCACGGAGGGCTGCGCCGGCACCTCTTCGTCGACCACCGGCGGTTCAGGCGCGGCATCGAAGCTCGGCATCTCCCAGCGCCGGAATTCCGCCGAGGCATCGTGGATCGTGGCGATCATCAGACGTAATCATCCCCGCCGCCGCTGCCGAGGTTGATCTGACCGGAATCGGCCAGCTTCCTGGCGGCGGCCAGCACTTCCTTCTGGGCCGCATCGACTTCGCTCAGGCGCACCGGACCCTTCACTTCGAGGTCGTCGCGCATCATGTCGGCGGCACGCTTGGACATGTTGGAGAAAATCTTTTCGCGTATTGCGGGTTCGGCACCCTTCAGCGCCGTGATGAGGATGCCCGAGGGCACTTCGCGTAGCAGAGTCTGCATGCCGCGGTCGTCCAGGTCGGCGAGATCCTCGAACACGAACATCAGGTCTTCGATTTTGCCGCCCAACGCGCTGTCCTGGCTGCGGATGGCCGTCATCAGCTCGGCTTCGCGGCTGCTTTCCATCGCATTGAGGATGTTCGCGGCGGCCTTCAGGCCGCCGACATTGGCGGACTTGAGCTTCTTGGTGTTGCCGTTGAACTGGCGCTCCATGATCTCGTCCAGCTCATTCAGCGCGTGCGGCTGCACGCCATCGAGCGTAGCGATGCGCATCACCGCGTCGCTGCGCGTGCGTGGCGGCAGGTAGCCGATCACTTCGGCTGCCTGGTCAGGTTCCAGATGCGCCAGCACCAGCGCGATGATCTGCGGGTGCTCCTGGCTGATCATCTCCGCGATCGCGCGGCTTTCCATCCATTTCAGCGATTCCAGGCCTTTGCTGCTGCGACCGAGCAGGATGCGGTCAATCAGGCCGCCCGCCTTGGTCTCGCCCAGCGCATTGGTGAGGATCTTGCGGATGTATTCCTCGGTGCCCACGCCGAGCGAGGTTTGACGGCCCATGTCTTCGTCGAGCTTGTCGAGCACGTGTTCGACCTGCTCGCGCGATACGCTGGAAAGCCCCGCCATCGCGGTACCCACGGCCTGGACGTCGCGCGCACTCAGGTGCTTCAGCACTTCCGCCGCGTCCTGCTCGCCCAGCGTCAGCAACAGGATCGCCGCGCGCTGCGCGCCAGTGACCGCTGGCTCCGAACGGTTAGGTGCCATCTTCGTTCACCCAGTTCCGGACCACCTGAGCCACCTGCTTGGAGTTTTCACCCACCATGCGGCGCGCATGGCCCACGCGCTGCTCGTAAGCCTGCGTCGGCGTCGCGTCGATGCGCGCGTGCGCCGCCTTTTGCTGTTGACCCAGCCCGATGTGATCGTCGTCGCCTACGCGCACGGACACTGTCGGCAACGGCGTCGGCAACGCGGCAGCAGCTTCCATCCTTGCCGGAGCAGCCCGCAACAAGCCCTTGAGCAGCGGCCGCAGCAGACCGAACGCCACCAGCAAGGCGATCAACACGCCAACGCCCTGCTTGATCAGGTCCAGCATGCCGGGGCGATCCCAGAACGGAATCGACGGTCCCGCATCCGGCGTAGCGACGTCGTGAAAGGCCTGGTTGACCACGCTGACGCTGTCGCCACGCGTGGCGTCGAAGCCCACGGAGTTCTTCACCAGGTCGGTGAGGTGCTGCAGTTCCTGCGCCGTGAACGGCACGCTCTTCGACGCGGCCTTGGCACCTCCCGTCCCAACCCCGCCGCCCAGCAATTTGTCGTCTACCACTACGGCCACGGTGAGGCGAGCCAGTCGGCCGGCCGGGTCGCTGACATGGCTGATGGTGCGATCCAGTTCAAAATTTCGTGTGGCACTGCTGGAACTGGAGCTGTCACGGCTGCTGGTCGAAGCAGAGGCGCTGCCCGGAGCGGCCGCCGTGCCGGCATTGGGCCGCGCGGCGGTAGGCTGCGCCACTGTCGCCGGCGGCTGGTTGCTGAGCGCGCCGGGAATGCCGCTGTTGGCATCGCCCCCGCTGTGCTGCTCGCTGCTGACCTGTTCGCTGCGCAACGCCGGATTCTCCGGGTTATAGGTCTCGGTGGCCTTCTCGCTTTGGCTGTAATCGAGGTCCGCGTTGACCTGCGCATGCACGCGACCTGGACCGACCAGCGGCGTCAGCAGGTCCTCGATGCGCTGGGCATAGGTGTTCTCGATGCGCGTGGCCAGGCGCAGGCGGCTGTCGCCAGCTGCGCCTGCCGCATCCGCTGTATTACTGGTGAGCAACTGGCCCTGCTGGTCGACCACAGAAACCTGGCTGGGATCGAGGCCCGGCACACTGGACGCCACCAGGTGCACGATCGCCGCCACCTGTCCGGGGTCGAGCGAGCGACCCTGGTACAGCGTGAGCAGCACCGAGGCGCTGGCCTCGTGGTTGTCGCGGATGAACGGCGACGGTTTGGGCAGTGCCAGGTGCACACGTGCGGCGCGCACCGACTGCAACGAGGCAATGGTGGAGCCCAGGTCGTTTTCCAGCATTTGCTGGTAACGCGTGCGCTCGGCAAGATCGCTCATGCCAAATGGCGAGTCGTTGTTCGCCTGCGCATTGATCGCAGCGCTTCCCTGCGGCAACCCTTTCGCCGCCAGCCGCAAGCGCATTGCGCCGAGGTCGGAGGCAGGCGCCATGATCGAGGAGCCATCGTCGCTCACCTTGTACGCGACATTGGCGGCCTGCAACTCCTGCGTGATCGCAGCGGCGTCCTTCTGATCCAAGCCCGCGTACAGCAAGCCGTAATTCGGGCCGCGTGACCACAGCACCACCGCCACACCCAGCGCCACCGCCGCCGCCACCGCCACCAGCAGGACGAGTTGGCGCGCCGCGGGATTGCGGGTGATCTGCTTGAGGGAGTCCAGGCGCACGCCGGAGCCGTTGCTGTCGGTCGTCGCGATGGCGGTATCGGCCATGCTTCTGCTCGTCTGTCGGTGCTATTTGATGGTCGGCGTCAGAACGTCATGTTCATGATGTCTTGGTAAGCCGAAACCAGTTTGCTCTGCACCGACACGGCGGTGCGCAGCGAAAGATCGGCCTTCTGCAGCGCAACCATGGTGCGGCCAAGGTCGGCACCGGGGTCGCCGCGTTCGTAGCTCGCGGCCATGCTCCCCGCCTCCATCTGGGTGTTGCCCACGGCGGCGATGCCCTGCTTGAGCAGCGCAGAGAAATCCCCTGTGCTGCCACCAGGCTGCGCCTGCACCGCTGTTTCCGGCATGCGCACCTGCGCCGTCATCTGGCGCATCTGGGCAAGCAGGTTGTTGACGTCGATCGTGCTCATGGCGTGGACCCATGCCGCTGGAGGGAGACGGAATCCCGTCGCAAGACAGGGTTCCAACATGGCAAATGCACGAGCCGTGCCACGGCCCGCACCGACGGTGCGGTTCTATCTCAGGCCGCTATGCCGCTGGCCTGCAGCCCGTACTTGCGCAACTTCTCCACCAGCGTCGTGCGCTGCATATGCAGCAGACGCGCGGCATGCGCCACCACACCGCCGGTGGCGTCGAGCGCTTGGCGGATCAGCCCCACCTCGATGTCGGCAAGATGATCCTTCAGGTCGATGCCGTCTTCGGGCAGCAGACGCTGCGACTCATCCACAGCATGCATGCCAAACACTGGCGCTGACGGCAGGTTTTCCTCCATCAGCGCCAACAGGGCAGCACCATGTGCCTCCGCGCCCGTGGGCACGTGACGGTATTTCGACGGTAATTCGCTGGCGCGCACCTCGGCATGCGGACACAGGATCGCCATGCGTTCGACCAGATTGGCCAGCTCGCGCACGTTGCCCGGCCAAGAATGCTCACGCAGCGTCTGCATTGCGCCCGCACTGAAGCGCGCCACGCCGAGACCGCGGCTGGCCAGGCGCTGGTTGAACTCATCGATCAGCACCGGCAGGTCTTCCAGCCGCTCGCGCAGCGCCGGCAGTTCCAGCGGGAACACGGACAGGCGGTAGAACAAATCCTCGCGGAAACGCCCATCGGTGATGGACTGTTCCAGATCGCGGTGGGTGGCGGCGATGACGCGCACATCGCAACGCTGAGTCTTGGCGCCGCCCACGCGCTCGTACACGCGCTCCTGCAGCACGCGCAGCAGTTTCACCTGCATCGGCAGGCTCATGTCGCCGATTTCATCGAGGAACAGCGTGCCACCTTCCGCCAGCTCGAAACGGCCCTTGCGTGCGCTGATCGCCCCCGTGAAGGAGCCCTTTTCGTGGCCGAACAGCTCGCTTTCCAGCAATTCGGCCGGGATCGCACCGCAGTTGATCGCGACGAGCGGCTTGTCCCTGCGCTGGGAATGCTCATGGATGGCGCGCGCCACCATTTCCTTGCCGGTGCCGGACTCGCCCAGCACCAGCACGGTGGAATCGAACGGAGCCACCTGGCGGATCAACGCATTGACATGCAGCATCGGCGTCGAATGGCCCACGAAGCGCAATGAACCCGACTGGCCACCCAGCAGGCGCGCATGAATGCCGCGCAGCGCCTCGGCCATCTGTTCGTAGCGCAGGGGAAATTCCACGAGCGCAGCACGGGAAGCAGGAGTCACCTTCCCATAGCGCGCAGCCAGCGGCGCATCCGCGGCCACCAGCATGGGAATGCGGTTTATCGCGTCGCCGAGCAAGGCCAATTGGTGCTCGACCTCTACCTCGTCTGCATCACTACCTACGTACGCGCCTTGCCAAGCGTGGGTGGCGGCGTCAACCGATTGGCAGTCGGCCGCACGTTGCGGGCGATAGCCGAGGAAGTGAAGTGCCGACATCACGGCATCTGCACGAGTCGCGCTGGACTCGATGACGAGAAAATCAAATTTTTGCATGACCCCTAATCCTTGAACCCGCTTCACGCGCTCGCTTGGCTTCCTGAAGGAGCGACGCAGACTTCGTCAGTGCCAGCTTTCCGTCGCTGGCTCACTGAACAGAAAGCATCAATAAGGCCAATTCTGCAGATAGGTATGACAATTGATCATCACGCGGCGTCAATAAAATGTGCACGCACGACTGCCCCATGCGTAACCGTTTGGCGCAAACGCATGATGCGGAAAGATTTAGGCAAACCGCCATTCGAACGACAGGGGCGGCTAAAGTCGTATAACGCGCGTCGGGAAATTTGCGCACGCCTCGTCGTTCTGTGATTCGCATCACATTTCGAGTGACGTTAATCGTCGCACCTCAACCGAGTTGCTGACGCGCACCTGCCACTTTGCGTCGGTGATGACGAAATACGAGGCGCTCGATGGCGTCACTCGTCGCATCGTTGTGATTCACGAATTCCACATAACTTTGACTTTCGTCGATCTTATGTGAAAGACGACCCGCCAATTCCAACGGAAGGCTGCGGCAAGCGTCAAAACGCAAGCGCAGCAACACGCCCTCTTCCGCAGGCACAGGCAACAGTGCGGACGGCAACACGGCACCTATGGCATTGAAGCGCAGGGTCTGACGCGGCGGCAGCGACGCGTCGGGTGCCAGCATCTGGTTCACGATCTCCACCAGCGCGGTGAGCTTGGCATCCATGCGCAGCATTTCCTGCATCAGCGGATTGTCGTCGTCGCCGAGATCCAGCCGACGTTCTTCCAGTGCGTCCAACGTCGCCAAGGTATTCGCGTTGCGTTCGGCCAGGCGCTGCAACCGTTCCGGCGAGGGTGGCCAGACCAGCGGTTCGCAGTCGGCGTGCAGGTTTTCTTCGCTGCTCAGACGTTGCTCGAATTCTTCCCAGCTGCTGGCAGTCATGGCGGCTCCGCATCGGTGAGGGCGACAGTCCGTACTTTGACGCAGCAAGATGCTCGCCGGACGCCGACGAATCAAGCTCTTCAATGCGTTTCGGGGTCAGCGCCCCAGGCCCACGTATGTATTCAAGGCCCGATGGGCGTAACCGTTCCGGCTCAAGGCGTCGGCAATCTGCGCGCGCGCGCGCGCGGCCAGGCTCAACATTTCCTCGTTGCACGCCAGTAACTGCTCCAGCAGTTCGCGGCTGCGATCATCGCGCGGGTGGCTGGCGCGCAGCAGGGGCGCGCGCTCCACTTCCATCTTGGGCAAACTGTCCCACTGGCCTTCGCGTGCGGCGGCCAGCATGTTATTGCTGACCTCCAGTGCCCGTTCCAGCGAGGTGTGACCTTCGCTCATGCGGCGTTTCCGGCACGGTTGGCAAGATAGCTGTCGCGAATGCCGTTCCAGCCCCTGCGCACCGGATCGAGCAGATCCATGCACTCGGCCAGCGCTCCCTCGTCGTTGTTCAACTGCGCGAACAGCAGGCGGCGAGTGACATAGTCATAAAGCGAGTCCAGCCGTTGGGCCACCTCGCCACCAGCCTTGTGATCCAGGCTGACACGCAGCTCGCCCACGATGGCCACTGCCTTGGTGACAGCGGCCCCCTTGGCGGCCACATCGCCGCGGCGCAGGTGTCCGCGCGCCTGGGCGATGCGCTCGATCGCGCCATCGAGCAGCAGGGCGATCAACTGGTGCGGGTCCGCGCTTTCCACGCGGCCCGCGAGGCCGGTCTGTTGGTACAACGCGCTGGCCTGGCGCATGTATGCGTTCGTCACGGGACGGCCTCCGTCAGCCGCTCGAAGAAGAATTGCTGTTCAGCATCGCGTTCAGCGATGTGGTGATGGAGCTGCTGGTGTTTTTCAAGGTGGACATCAGCGTGTCCAGCGCGGTGTATTGCTGGCGCAGCTGGGTCGCATAGGCGGTCATACGCGCGGTGAGCGCCGTCTGTTCCTGGCTCAGATTGGTGAGCTGCGACTGGATGCTGCTGATACGCGTCGAAATGATGCCGCCGCTTCCGCTGAAGCTGGTCAGCGCATTGCCAAGCGTGGTGGCGTAACCGTTGCTGCCGGCGAACAGGTTCTGCACCGCGCTTGGGTTGCTCTGGATCTGGCTGCTCAACTGGTTGCTGTCCACGCTGAGCGTGCCGTCGGCATTGCGCGTGATGCCCAACGCCGCCAACGAACCGATGCTGTTGCCCGCCACACCGCCGCTCAGAATGCTGTTGACCTGACGCTGTATCGACATCAGCGTGGAATCGCCCAGCAATACGCCCGCCTGCTGGGTGGTCGGGTCATAGCTGTCCAGCGAAGTCACGGTGGAGGCATAGCTGTTGTAGGCGGAGACGAAATTGTTGACCGCCGTAGTGATCGCACTGGGATCCTGCGCGATCGTCAAGGTGGAGGAGCCGGTCGCCGCAAGGCTGAGCGTAACGCCAGGCAATGCGCTGCTCACCGTGTTGCTGGCGCTGGTCACGGCGATGCCATCGATGCTCAAGCTGGCGTCGGTCGCTGCGCTGCTCGGTGTGTTCAATGCGGATGCCAGACTGCTCAGGCCACTGCTGCTGTCGGAGCTGGCGGTCACGGTGAAGGCGTTGGCCACACCGGTACTGGTGGAGGTCAACAACAGCTGCTGACCATTGGTTCCGCTGACCACGGTGGCCTGCACGCCGGGGTTGCTGCTGGAACCGTTGATCGCCGAGGCGATGGTGCTGAGCGTGTCGCTCGCGCCAACCGCGATGTTCATCGCGTTGCCGCCGACGGTCACCGTCAAAGTTCCGGCGCCCACCGGGGTACCCGAGGCGGAGGCATTACTGACACTTTTCTGCGCAGTAGCGAGACTGTTCACCACCAAGCTGTAGGTGCCTGGCTGCGCGCTGGACTGGGTGGTGACGCTGCCCACGGCGGTGTTGCTGAGCGTGGAATCGTAGGTCGTATAGGTGGTGACGCTACCCAGCGTGGTGAGCGCATCCTGCATGGAACTGAGCGCACTGCTGAGCGCGGTCAATCCAGCCTCTTGCGATTGCAGCTGCGTGGTCTGGCTGCTGATCTGTTGCTTGGGGCCAGCGGCCTTGGCATTCACCAGCGCGTTGATGATGGAATTCACGTCCAGCCCGGAGCCCACGCCCAGCGAACTGAGTATGGCGCTGCTGCCTGCACTGCTGTAGCTGCCGGAGCTTGAACTGGTGCTGCCGCTGTAGTTGCTGTAGCCGCTGCTGCTCGTGCCGCTGCTGGCGCTGGTGCTGCCGGTGTAGCTGCCCGCTGTGGTGCTGGAGCCGACGCTAGAGATGTAGGTCATGGAGGCGTTCCTTTAGCGATCCGATCCCGCCCGGCGGGAGTATCCAGACGCGGTATCAAGGTTCACAGGCAAAACTCACGCCAACCACATGGGCTTTACCAGGGAGCCTCGTGCCAATGGCGACCCGGGACCGGGTCGCCATTGTGAGGTGGAACCGCCCGCCGCATGCGGTGCGGGTGGTTCCCTTTTGCTGTTATTGCAGGAGCTTCAGCGCCATCTGCGGATTGGAGTTGGCCTGCGCCAGCACCGAGATACCCGCCTGCTGCAGCACGCTCGCCTGACTCAATGCTGCTGTTTCGGCCGCGAAGTCCGCGTCTTGAATGGTGGACTGCGAAGACTGCAGGTTGGTGGTCTGCGCCGACAGCGTCGAGATGGTGGACTGGAAGCGGTTCTGCACTGCACCCAGTTGGGTGGCGAAGTTGCTGACCGTGGACAGGGCCGAGTCGACCTGGGCAATCAGCGCATTGGCGTCCTGAACGCTGTTCACGTCGCCGTTGGCCAGCATGCCACTCGTCCCGCTGGTTGCGGAATTGATGGCAGTCCCGGCGGTGTAGCTGCCCGACGCCAGGCCCGCCACGCCGCCGGTGGTTGCGGACGAGGTGAGGCTGTCGCTGGCACCGCCTGCGGAACCGGCGTCAAACGCGCCGCCCGAAACGCTGAAGCCGGTGCTGGTGGTGCTGGTGAAGATGTTGATGCCGCCATTGCCATCCACCGCCGCATTGACGGCGCCGCTGGTCTGGGCATTGATCGCATCGGCCAGTGCCTGCGCGCTGGTGGCGACGCCGCTCAGCGTGATGCTGCTGGATGCGCCATTGGAGCCGGTCAGGCCGATGGTGATCGTGCTCATGTCCAGGCCGGTGGCAACCGGGTTGGAGCCGCTGGTGACGAACGCGCCGCTCAGGTTGCCCGAGTCGTAGGCGCCGATGCCGCCCATCGCGGAAGCCTGCACGTTGGTCTGCAGATCCACGCTGATGGTCTGGCCCACGTTGGCACCCACCTGGAAGGTGGTGTTGCCCAGCGCACCGTTCAGGATATTGGAGTTGTTGAACGTGGTCTGGTTGGCGATGCGGCTGATTTCCTGCAGACGCTGCTGTACTTCCACGTTCATCGAAGCGCGGTCGGAGGCGGAGTAGGTGCCGTTGGCAGCCTGCACGGCCAGATCACGGATGGCGTTGAGGTTGGAGGTGACCTGGTCCAGCGCGCTGCCGGCGGTCTGCGCCAGATTGATGGCGTCCGACGCGTTGGAGCTGGCCTGCTGCAGGCCGCCGATCTGGGTGGTGTAGCGGTTCGCAATCGCGTAACCCGCCGCATTGTCGGCGGCGCTGTTGATCTTGAGGCCTGAAGACAGGCGCTCGGTGGCCTGGTTCAGCGCGTTCTGCGAGCTGACCAGGTTGTTCTGCGCCTGCAGCGAGGCGATGTTGGTGTTAATAACCAGTGCCATGGGGTGTCTCCTGAAAAGGTCGGTCTTGAAGCTGTCGGATACGTTCTCCGGCGGTGCTCCTCAGACCGGAGTGCCAACCGCCTCAGGGTGCGTTTCGGCGCTGGCACAGGGTTCTTGAGCGATATTTTTTGTTGGCACGGAACGTGCGCCACCCCGGCCTTTACCGTCCGCCAGAAGAAGCCGGTTGGGCCATGGATGACGGATCACACCCGACAGCCGTCTCGCGCCCACCTATTGGTAAGGAGAGGTCTCGCGGATTGGCACCATGTTTGCTGGCATCTTTCAGGCTGTTTCCCAACCGACAGAAAACCGGCGATGCCGGTACTGTCTGCACGACTCGCAAGGCACCGGCAGATGCGATGCGCCCGCCGGCCCCGTGGCGCCAAGAAGGCAGAGCACACCCGAATCATGTCAAACAGCGAAGCGACGATATCCGCCACGACCCAGCAGGCCATGCAGCAGCAGATCGACGCGTTGCAGCAGCGCATCGACTTCATGCAGCAGTTCTTCGAGGAGCACGCCCTGCGCGAAAAGCCCAGGCACAGGCGCCACGACGCGGAACGGCTGGAGCGCGTACGCAGCAGCCCGCGCTACGACGACGCCTATGGCGAGCAGCCGCTGGTCTCGATCATCGTGCCCACCTACCAGCGCGCGCGCATCTTCATCGAGCGCGGGCTGCCCAGCGTGCTGCGTCAGGATTACACGAACTGGGAGCTGCTCGTTATCGGCGACTGCATGGCCGAGGAACAGGCCGCCCTGCTGCGCGAGGCCGCCACCATCGATCCGCGCGTCCATTTCCACAACCTGCGCCATCGTGGCAAGTACCCCACGATGAAGGCGCCCATGTGGTACGTCGCCGGCACCAAGCCCTACAACTTCGGACTGCGCGTGGCCCGTGGCTCGTGGATCGCGGTGCTCAACGACGACGACGAATACTTGCCCAACCACCTGTCTTCGTTGCTGGACGTAGCCCGGGCCAACCGGGTCGAATGGGTGCACGGGAACGTCCGCTTCCTCGACGACCACGGCAATGAACAAGGCGTCGTCGGCAATGCCGAGCTCCAGCAGGGCGGCATTTCCAGCATCAGCAGCCTCTGCCACGCCGGCCTCAAGACCTTCCGCAGCGCCGGTACGAACTGGAAGTATTGCTGCCCGGGCGATTGGGATACCTACGAGCGCCTGCTGGCCATGGGTGTGACCCATGCCTACATGAACGCCACGACCGCAATCCACCATGGTGACTACTTCCGCACGTCAGTGCTGGAGCCACATGCCACGCTGTCGATCGCCAGTCATCCGACTTCGCCCCGTGAACAGTATCGCCAATGGCTGGAGCCACAACGCCTGTCGCCGGCGCAAGCCGCACTGGCAGAGGGTCGCCAGGCGCCATGCAAGGTGGACGTGTTCGTGATCGACGTCGACGGCAACCCTGCCGAGGTGCAGACCAGCCTCGACAGCCTCGCCGCGCAACAACATCGCACCCTGCATGTCACCGTGCTGTCGGATCGCGCCGACATGCCCGGCGACGATGCCGACACGCAGCCCCATCGGGGCGACTGGGCGGCGCGTATCAACGAACTGGCGGCCACCAGCGATGCGGACTGGTTGCTGCCGCTGTTCGCCGGGGACGAACTGGCGCCCCATGCGCTGCTGCTGCTGGCAGACAACTCCGGCCTGCATCCGGAGCATGCCTGCTGCTACGTCGATGAAGATGCACGTGGCGACGAGGGTTACGGGCAACCGGTGTTCAAGCCCGATCTGAATCTGGACATGCTGCGCAGCTACCCCTACCCGGGCCGGGTCCTGGCCATGCGCCGGGAGGTGTTGCTCGCGCTGGGCGGACTGGATGCGCAGCACGGCCCGCTCGCACATTACGACTTCGTGTTCCGCTGCATCGAACAACAAGGCCTGGCATCGGTCGGACATCTGGCCGAAGTGCTGTACCACGCCAGTCAGCCCTTCGGACATTGGCTGTCCTCGCCCTCCGTGCGCGAGCATTCCGCCGCCATCGTGGCGAACCACCTCGATCGCCTGGGTATCGCCCACGACGTCGCAACGGATGCTTCCACCGGCATCCATCGCGTGCGCTATCTCAACAACCGCCAGCCCCCTGTCTCCATCATCATCCCCACGCGCGACCAGTTGCCGATGCTCAACGGCCTGATCGACAGCCTGCTGGCCAAGACCAGCTACAGGAACTATGAACTGCTGATCGTCGACAACGACAGCCGCGATACCGCCACCTGCGCCTATCTCGACGGCATTGAAAGCCTGAACAATCCGCAGCTGCGGGTGCTGCGCTGGCCGCACCCGTTCAACTATTCCGCCATCAACAACTTCGCCGCCGCGCAAGCGCGCGGCGAGTACCTGGTCCTGCTCAACAACGACACCGCGGTGCTGCACGACGACTGGATCGAAGCCCTGCTCAACCATGCGCAACGGCCCGAAGTGGGCATCGTCGGCGCCAAGCTGCACTACCCGGACGGGCGCATCCAGCATGCCGGCGTGGTGCTGGGCCTGCGCGGCCCGGCCGACCATCCCTACATCGGCGAAACGATGGATGCCCCGGGCTACATGCATCGCCTTCTGGTGGACCAGAACTACACCGCGGTAACCGCCGCGTGCCTGATGATCCGCAAGTCGGTGTACGACGAAGTCGGCGGCCTGGACGAACAGGACTTCAAGGTTTCCTACAACGACGTCGATCTCTGCCTGAAGACACACCGGGCCGGCTATCTCACGGTGTGGACGCCGTATGCACGCCTGATGCATGAGGGCAGCGTCAGCCAGACCAAGGTGGACAAGACCGACAACGATGCCAAGGCCGCTCGCTTCAGGGGCGAACAAGAAGCGATGTATCGCAAGTGGCTGCCTCTGCTGGCCCGTGACCCGGCCTACAACCGCAACCTCAGCCTGACCGGCTCCGGTTTCGACCTCGACGCAACGCGCGCCCAGGCCTGGCAACCCTTCGAACGGCCCGTGTTGCCGAACCTGTTCTGCATTGCCGCCGATGAAGCCGGCTGCGGTCACTACCGCATCATGCAGCCCCTCCATTCCATGCGGCGCGAAAACCTGGCCGAAGGCATGGTCAGCAGCACGCATTTCAGCCCGGTGCTGATGGAGCGCTTCGCGCCCGACACGATCGTGCTGCAGCGTCAGACCACCGGCAGCCAACTGCGCATATTGCGCAACTACCGGGAGTTCAGCCGTGCATTCAAAGTTTACGAGTTGGACGACTACCTGCCGAACGCTCCGCTGAAAAGCGTGCACCGCGCCGACATACCCAAGGACATCCTGAAATCCCTGCGCAAAGCGGTGAGCTTCACCGATCGCTTCGTGGTATCCACCGCGCCGCTGGCCGAGGCGTTTGCCGGCCTGCACAGTGACATCCGGGTAGTGGAGAACCGCCTGCCGGTGGAGTGGTGGAGCGAAGTACGCGGCGAACGCCGTAAGGACGCCAAGCCTCGAGTGGGCTGGGGCGGTGGCAGCAGCCACCGTGGCGACCTGGAGCTGATCGCCGATGTGGTGCGCGAGCTGGCCGACGAAGTGGAATGGGTGTTCTTCGGCATGTGTCCGGAAAAACTGCGCCCATACATGCACGAGTTCCACAACGGCGTGCCGATCGCCCAGTACCCGGCCAAGCTGGCCTCGCTCGATCTCGACCTTGCGCTGGCTCCGCTGGAAGACAACCTGTTCAACGTCTGCAAGAGCAACCTGCGGCTGCTCGAGTACGGTGCCTGTGGCTTTCCCGTGGTATGCAGCGACATCGTCTGCTATCGCGGCGACCTGCCGGTGACGCGCGTGCGCAACCGCTTCAAGGAGTGGGTCGACGCGATTCGCATGCACATTGCCGACCGCGACAGCACGGCCAGGATGGGCGATGCGCTGCGCGAGGTGGTGCTGCGCGACTGGATGCTCACCGGCCACAACCTGACTGCCTGGCGCGACGCCTGGCTGCCGGATTGATGACAGGGGCATCTGCCATGGGCACGGCATTCCCGGCGGCTCCACTTTCCGTGCAGGCCGCCCGTTGCCGGGAACCTGGCATCGTGCAGAATTCCCTCGCCCGACGCATCAAAGGCCACGCCTCCGAATGGAAAACGACATGCACGCCGCCGACCTCCCCCTGGTGATTTTCGGCACGGGTGGGCTTGCCCGCGAGTTGTGGGGCTGGATGAAAACCGCCAGAGATGGCCGGCCCAGGGCGCGCATGGCGGCCTTCGTGGTCGACGACGCGGCGTTCGACAGCTACGACGGCATTCCCGTCATGAGCCGTGAGCAGGCCCGTCGGCTGCAGCGGGTCGAATATCTCATTGCGGTCGCCAATCCCATGGAACGCAAGCGGCTCTCCGCCGAGCTCGACGCTCTGGGCTGGCAAGCCGGCACGTACACGCATGAATCCGCCCTGCTCGGCGTCAACCTCACGATCGGCAAAGGGACGATGATCTTTCCGCGTTGCTCGATCTCGTCCGACGCCACCCTCGGTGAACACGTGCTGGTCAACGGTGGCACGGCGATTGGACACGATTGCGTGATCGCCTCCTATTGCTCGCTGCTGGGCGGGGCCAGCATCAATGGCAGCGTGACCCTCGGCGAAGGTGTACTGGTCGGCGCGGGCGCGATCATTCATCCCGGCAAGAAAATTGGCTCTGGTGCCACGGTAGGCATGGGCAGCGTGGTGCTCCGCCATGTCGCCGCTGGACAAACCGTCTTTGGCAACCCGGCCAAGCCGTTGCACTGAATGCGGTTCAAGCCGTGATGTTGGTCGTCCGTCCGCCATCCACCACCAGTTGCTGCCCGGTGATCCAGCGCGCCTTTTCCGAAAGCAGGAATTCGACGGCGTCGACGATGTCGGCAGGCACGCCGATACCCAGCGGGTAGTCGGCAGCCAGGCGGTCAGCCATCCCGGGATCATCGAACATCGACTCGGTCATCGCGGTGCGCAGCGCACCGGGCAGTACCGAATTCACGCGCACGCCAGGCGCCAACTCGACCGCCAGCGATTTCATCAGCGCGTCGAGCGCACCCTTGCTGGCGCTATATGCGGAGAAGCCCTTCGCACCGAACTGACTGGCGATACTGGAAACGAACACCACGGCGCCCAACCGCTGCTGGTTGACCCGCTTTTTCGTCAATGTCCTGACAAGTTCCATCGCGGCAAATACGTTGGCACGGAACGTGTCCAGCACCATGTCCGGCGTCAGGCTGCGCAAGGGCAGCACGCTCAGATGGGCGGCACTGTGGACCAGCCCGGCCACACGCACGTCGTTGATCGCGAGGAAATCGCCCAGCTGGCCGGCGATGCCTTCCACATCCATCAGATCGTGGCGCCAGATCAACTGGCGCTCCGGTGCATGGCAGGTCGATCGCGTGCGCTGCAGACGCGCTTCGTCGCGTCCGGCGAGAATCAGGCGATGGCTTGCGGAAAACCGCCGCGCCATCTCGCTGCCCAGTCCAGAGGAGGCACCGGTAATCAGCAGGCAGCCTTCATCCCGAGGCATGGTTTCCGGCTCTGTCATGTCGTTCCCTTGTAATCGGGTGTCCCGTCATTTCGCAAGATAGCCACCGTCGACCACCAGCACCGTGCCGGTGATCCAGCGGCCAGTGGCTGCGACAAGGAAGGCAGCGGCATGGGCAATGTCTTCCGCCTCGCCAAAACCGAGCGGGTGCAAGGCTTCGACGGCATCGCGCTGCGCCGCATCCCAGCCGCGCTCCAGCCGATCGAACATCGGCGTGCGCACGAAACCAGGTGCAATGCAGTTCACCCGCACGCCTATCGGCGCCAGTTCCAGCGCAAGGGAACGTGCGAGCCCGTGCAAGGCCGACTTGCTCATCGAGTACGCCACCGAACCGGCGCCGCCGGCCAAGGCCATGATGCTGGAGATGAACACCACCGACCCGCCTCCCTGGCACACGCGCTTGCGAGCCATGTTGCGCGCAAGCGCCAATGCTGCCTCGGTGTTGACCGCGAGGATATGCCGCCAGGTTTCCGGCTTGATGTCACGCGCCGGCATCACGACCTGGGTTCCCGCTGCGTGGACCATGCCATGCAGCAATCCGCCTTCGGACACGACCTTGCGCACGAGAGCATCGATGCCGTCAACGTCGGCAAGATCATGAACATGATAGTCGTGCCCGCTGCCCGGCAGGCTGTCAGCGAGCTCACCGAGCACCCCTCCGTCGAGATCAATCAGACTGACACGTGCACCGAGCGCCGCGAACAAACCCGCAGTGGCGCGCCCGATGCCGGATGCGCCCCCCGTGACGAGGTAACGGCAACCGGTCAGATCAAGCGGATTGGGTGAAGGCGTATTCACGCGCTCAGCCCGCCCTAGCCCCCGCGGACAGCAGCCGATAGAGGTCTCCGACAGTGGTGGCGCCGCGAATCTCCCGCGCCGCGAATGTGGCGCGGTAGCGCGAATCCGCCATCGCAACCACCGAGAGAACGGCGAGCGAATCCCAGGACTCGAAACCGTCAAGCCGGTCATCTTCCTTGACGGTTTCCTCGTCGAGGATATCGGCCATTTCCTTCAGAAACTCTTCCATCAGTGCACCCGTGGATAGTCGATGATGTCGCAGAATGCCAATGGCCCCAACGGAAGCAGCATCGAGCTCCATGTGAGCCCGACGCCGAAGCCGCCGAGTACCGCCGTAAGTGTTTTGTCCAAGACCTGCTCGCGCAGGTTCAGGGCTAATGCAAGCGGTATCGTGACACCGCTGGAATTGCCGAAATGCTCCACCACGTTGCTTGGCATCTTTGCGTAGGGTACCTGCAACTTGTCGGCCAGCTTCTGCAGCATGAACCGGTTGGGCTGATGGAACAGATAGGTGTCCACCGCAGCGGCCTCCGTCTGCGCAGCCGCTAGCAAGGCCTCGATCATCGGGGGCACCTCGGTCTGGACGAAATTGAAGACCGCCGAGCCATCCATCACCAGGTCGTCGCGTGCCCGCAGGTTGCCTTCCGCGTCTGCATGCAGCTCGCGCGTCTCCGCGCTCGACGGTTCCCGCATCCCGCCGGCCGGTATCATCAACGCATCGCGCCGGCTGCCGTCCATCTTGAGATTGGCATGGATCGGCGCGTCGTCGTCGCAACGGCCGATCACGGTGATCGACGCGGCATCGCCGATCAAGGGATAGCTGTTGCGGTCGCGCACGGACACCTTGCGGCTCATCACGTCGGCATTCACCAGCACCACGCGACGGATGGCCGGCTGCTCCAGCAGCATGAAAGCCTGGTACAGGCCGATCAGAAAGCCGGCGCAACCCTGGTTGATGTCCATGCAGAACATGTCGTGCTTGAGCCCGAGCCGGCCTTGAATCACGCTGCTGGTGGCCGGCATGAAGTAGTCGGGCGACTGGGTCACCAGGATGAGCGCATCAAAATCGTCGCGACCCAGCAGACCCTGCGCGAACAGATGCTCGAGACCGTGAACCGCGAGGTCGGACACGCACACCGGGCCATCAACGATCCGATGGCGGTCGTAGCCCATGACTTCCTTGAGCTTCAAAGAGCGCGCACGCGGGAAATCGAACTGGTCCATCTCGTCGACGAACAGGCGCTCGTTGGCTGGCAGCACTGCCAGCAGCCCCTCGATCCTTTTCCCGTGGAAGACGAGATTCATGCGTCGACACCGTATCTGCCGAGCAGCAGGCGGATCGCCTGCAGGTTGCAGAAGTTCTCCGGCACGATCTGCGTGCCCTCGATGCGGATACCGAACTCGCTGTCCAGATCCGAAACCAGGGCGAGCATGTCGAAAGAATCGAGCATGCCGTCGGCGAGGTAATCCTGCGACGCCGAAAAATCGAACTCGGGGCGGATGCCGGACAGGATATCTAGGATGCTTTTCATCGCGTCGCCGTCTCCGCTCGCCTCACCATGATGCTGTCAATCATGCCGTCTTCGCTGAATCCGTAATGATGGTATTTGGCAATGGCGTCGACGTTGTCGGCGACCACCCACAGCGTAACGCGTCGACTCGATGCGCAGCGGCCGAAAAAGGCATGCATGAGTCGGGACCCGATACCTTGGCCGTGACAATGGCCGGCGACATGCCAATAGCGCAGCACCGCACTCTGTCCCGTGGCCTCCAGGATCAGGAAGCCCGCCAGCTCGCAACCCGCCCGCACCACGAACACGGCACTCGCGGCCACGGCCTCCTGCAGTTCTCGCACGCCTTGTATCTGCTCCGACAAGGGATCCAGCCAACGCTGCATGAAGGCATGCAATGTCGGCACGTCCTCCGCCCGAGCCAGTTCGACGCCCACCACGCCATCCGCTGTCATGGTCGGCACACCCATGCGTTGCATGCGCACCAGTTGCGCATATGGCGCGAACCCGTGTCGACGATATGCCTGGGCAACCCGCTCGATATCTCCCGGCTTGCCGACGAGATCGGCCACCATGAGCTGGTCCGGCATCATCGCGATGAGTTTTCCGAGCGCTGCCGACAATGACGGCTGATCGGATGCCAGGTGGCTGACCCGCAGCAACGGACCATCGTGACGCAGTATCAGCAGCGCGCCTTCGCACGGCAGTATCGAGAGCACCCCCTCCGCGCTCCACACCTCGATCTTCGACGCCGGCGCGAAGAAACTGACGGCGAATTCCGCGCCACTGCGCTCGATCCGGTCCATGGCTTCCAGCAGCACGCCGGCTTCGGTCACGCGTTTCATTGCGGCGAGGACAGCAGAATGGCCAGCCCGTTGCGGTCGACCTTGCCGTTGGGGTTTCTCGGCAGGGACGCCATGGAGCGGAATGCCGTGGGTATCATGTATTTCGGAAAGATCTCCGCAAGTCTGCGCCGGATGTGCGCCGGCTCCACATCCGCGGAAAGCACCTCGTAGAACAATGTGATTTCCTTGACGGCCTGGTTGTAAAGCACACAGGCCTGGCCGATGCCTTCCACGCAATGCACCTGATGTTCGATCTCCTGCAGATCGATCCGGTATCCCATGTGCTTGATCTGGAAATCCTTGCGCCCGACCAGGAATATCTCGCCGTCTTCGCGGCGCCAGGCCACGTCGCCGGTGCGATAGATGCGTTCCGCATAGCGCGTGTTCAACGGGTTTTGCGCGAAGGCCCGGGCCGTCTTGTCCGGGTCATTCCAATACCCGAGCGCAAGCGAACTGCCGCGCACGCATAGCTCGCCACGCTCTCCGGGCGCACATGAATGCCCTTCGTCGTCGAGGATGAGGATGTCGGTGTTTCGACAGGGACGGCCGATGGGTAGCGGTTCGTCGTCGTCGAATTCGCGGTCGACGATGAAATAGGTGCAGTCGACGTGGATCTCGATCGGCCCGTAGAGGTTGACGAAGCGCGCCTTCGGCAGGGTCCGCCGCCAGTGGTTGAGCTGCTTGGTGGGGAATACCTCGCCGGCGAAGAAGATGTTTTCCAGGGCAGCCAGGTCGTACTTTCCGAGCAGATCCAGGTTCGCGATGGCCACCATGATCGAGGGTACCCAGAACAGGAAGCTGATTCGCTGGTCGTGCAGGAACTCGAGCAGGCGAGCCGGGAACGTCGCCGTTTGCTCGGGCACGAAAACGAGTGTCGCCCCCTTGTACAGGCAGAGGAACAACTCGAGGATGTAGATATCGAA
Source organism: Rhodanobacter sp. 7MK24 (assembly GCF_014842995.1). Taxonomy (GTDB): domain Bacteria; phylum Pseudomonadota; class Gammaproteobacteria; order Xanthomonadales; family Rhodanobacteraceae; genus Rhodanobacter_A. The sequence continues at coordinate 19,856 of NZ_JACYXL010000011.1, read as the reverse complement.
ATACAGCGGCGAAAGGCTGCCGATGCGCACGCTTTCGTCGAAATCGAAAGTGGCGAACAACCACTCCATGAAGTCGATGGTGCCCCGGTGACTGAGTGCCACACCCTTCGGAGTGCCGGTCGAACCCGATGTATTGATGATGCACAGGGGATCAGTGTCGATAACTCGCCGCAAGCGATCCTGAAGCAGGGCATCGTTGATCTCGCCTTCCAGGATATCCTCGACGCACGCGATCTCCAGGTCCGGACCGACGATATCGCGCAGAGTGCCGGCAAGAGCACGCGAGGTAATCGCACAGGCGGGCCCGATCTTGTCCAGGATATTGCGTATGCGCTGCGCCGGCGACTTGATGTCCAGATTGCAGTAGGCATTGCCGCTATAGACGATGCCCAGGTTCGCGATCACCGTTTCGGCGCATTTGGGCAGGTAGACTGCGACTGCCTGATTGACTCCGTCCAAGCGGCGCGCGAGTTGCGTAGCACATAGCTTGGCACCTGCAGCCAGCTCGGCGAACGCGAGCACCCGGCCGCCCTCGACGATCGCAGCCTTGTCGGGAAAACGCCGCAACGCGCCTTGCTCGAGAAAATCGATGACGTTGAGCATCATGGTCAAATGTCCGTGGCCAGCACCCGTAAAGTATCGGCAATGACGGCGGTCACCTCATCCGTGAGCGCCGTGCCGTTGGGCAGCACGACCACGCGCTCGGCGACGAATCGCGTATGTTCGAGCAGCAAACCCGCGTGCGGAAACAGATCACGATAGGGTTTCATCATGTGGCAGCCAGGCCAGAAGTACTTGCGGGCGAGGATGTTCTCCGCGTGCAGTGCCACGATGATGTCGTCGCGAGTGACCGGACAGGACTCGTCTACCTCGATCACCACATAATGGTGGCTGTTGCGCTCGGCCGGGTCGTAGTCCAGCAGCGAGATGCCCGGTATGCCTGCCAACGCCTCGCGATAGGCTGCGTGGTTGCGCACGTTGGCGGCCACGACCTCGCTGAAGCCGTCAAGATTGGCAAGACCCATCGCGGCGCAGGCCTCGATCATCTTGCCATTGGTTCCCGGATGTATGACGTTGTCATAGCCCTTGAAACCAAAATTGCGCATCAGACGCATGGCCTCGGCCAATTCGTCGTTGTTCGTCACGACGGCACCGCCTTCCATCGTGTTGAAGGCCTTGGTGGCATGAAAACTGAGGACCTCGCATTCGCCAAAGCGACCGATGCTCTGTCCCTGATAAGTGCTGCCGAAGGCGTGTGCTGCGTCGAACATCAACTTCAATCCGTGCTCGTCGGCAATGGCTCGCAGTTCCTCCACCGGCGCCGCCCGTCCCCACAGGTGCACGCCGATGATGCCGCTGGTGCGTGGCGTGATCATTCGGCGCACGGCAGCCGGATCAAGGTTGTGGGTAACCGGGTCGATATCGGCAAACACCGGCATGATGTCCTGCCAGTACAACGCATGTGCGGTGGCCACGAAGGTCCACGACGGCACGATCACTTCACCCGACAGGCCCAGCGCGCGGATGGCGATTTCCAGCGCAATGGTGCCGTTGCACATCGCCACACAGTGTTTCACTCCCAAGTGCTCGGCAATCCGCTGCTCGAACTCCTGCACCATCGGGCCGTTGTTGGTCAGCCACTGGTTGTCCAGCACTTGCTCCATGCGGCGCAGGAACGCGTCGCGGTTGCCGATGTTGGGACGTCCTACGTGCAGCGGCTCGGCGAATGCCGGCGGCGCATCGTGAATGGCGAGGTCGGATTTGCTGCGTATGGTCTTGGTCAGCTTGTTCAACACCGGCAACAATCTCCCCGCACGAGGTCTGTATCGGACTTGTGCGGCAGCGACAGCACAAACCCAGCCTGTCGAGCCAAATGGCGGCGTCAAATCACCGTCGCCACAGGATGCCGACCAGGTCATGAAGCATGGATCGCGCCAAGCGATTTTACAAAGCCCGACTGCTGGATGCGGTTGAACGGACGCATCTTCCGCACCTTCACAAACATCCGCTGCAGGACCTGCAGCAGCCTCTGCGGAAAATCCCACGGTGCGTAACGGTAATCGCGACCGGATACCCATCGATAACAATGTCGTTGCTAGGCGCAGCCCCGGACCGGAATTCCCAACCAGGTGCCGACGGCATTACCCATAGGCGTCGGCACGCATCCTGGCTGCGCACGATGTCACAGGCGCTGCAGCAGGTAGCTGTTTTCGAAGCCCGCAACCGGGCCTATCACCCGGAAACCATTGAAGTACCCGCCAGCCCGCAGCAGATCGACTGCCGGGCCAACCTCGGGCGAATAAAGGTGATCTCCATAATCGTCGAATACGACGAAACCGCCGCTCACCACACAGGTGGAGTACAGCAGGAAATCGAGCAGCACGTTGCGGCCAGCATGGCCGCCGTCGATGTGCAGCAAAGCAACCTTGGGCGAATTCGCCAGAAAGCGCTCCGCCGCCAGCTCCGAGTATCCGCGTATCAGCGTCGCCTCGGCGAACAGCTTGCCGTGATAGAACCCAAGCTCATCGGCCTGCCGCTCGAGCTCCATCGGATCGATTCCGAACAGGCGCCGCTTCCTGCCGCACATCTGGCTCATGAAGCAAAGCGACTTGCCCTTCCACACGCCGATCTCGACCAGGTCCCCCGGCACCTCGCCAATCAGCAGGCAGAGATAGCCCAGCAACTTCACATGATCGTGAAAGGACAATTCCTTGCGCGCCATGGCCAGCGACGGCGGCAGCTCCTTTTGCTCCTTTTCGAATATGGCCCCAACCACATCCCAGATGTCGTCGATGCCCTTCTTCACCCGGGCCTCGCCAAACAGGTTCCGCAACGCCGTGTGATCCACGGCTGGAATCATTGATGCCATAACAAGCAAGCTCCCTCATCGAATTCGGGGGGCATGGGCCGGGCTTGGCTGCTGCCAACTTCAGGCCGGCTCGTGCGATACCGGCAACGATCGCCTCCATGAATCTGCAGCGGGTCTGCCCAGCAACGACGGCTCAGGCCCTATCTGTCGGGCCACGCAGAACGATGACGTCAAACCGCCAGCGCCACATATCGACCCAGATCATCTGAAGCACGGACCGCGCCAACCGTCCGCACCGAAGCCCGCTACTGGATGTAGTTGAACAGACTCATCCCCTGCACCTTCGCAAATACCTGCTGCGAAGCTTGCAGTGCGGTGGTTTGCAGCTCCAGCTGGCTGATGGCGCTGGCCATGTCGGTGTCCTGTACGCCGGAGAGCACGGTCTGGTAGGTCAGCGTGAGGCCGCTGTAGGCGGTCTGCTGTTGGCTCAGGCGGTTCAGGCGACCGCCCACGTCGGTCTGGGTGGCGGAGATCTGGTTCTGCGCCTGGCCGAGCGATGCCATCTGCTGGCTCAGGGTGTTGCTGAGCTGCGTGTTGCTGGTGCTGGTGCTGTTCAGCGCGTTGATCATGTTGGTCAACGTGGAGAACACGCTCTGCGTCTGGCCGGATTGCACGCTCACCGTGTCGCCTGCGTTGGGCGTGCCGCTCAGGGCGATACTCATGCCGTTGAAGCTGATGCTGCCGCCGTTCTGGTAGGCGCCGGTGGCCACGGTGTTGCCACCGGCATCGGTAGCCGTCCAGTTGCCGGCGGCGTCGAAGCTGATCGTATAGTTCACCGGGCCGGCGGCGGTGGCCGCGGCCCACTGCGTGGCGTTGGTGACGCTGTTGGCGCCCACCAGCAGGGTGCCGGTATTGCCGGCCGCGGCGCTGGCGGCGAACGAGCCGTTGCCCTGCGGGGTGTTCATGAACAACGCGGCGCCATTGTCGCTGTCGGGCAGGGTGAGGCCGCTGCCGATGCTCACCATCTGGTTGGAACCGTTGCCGTTGTAGGTCACCGAGCCATCGTTGTTGAGCACGAACGGCGTGGAGGTGGTGCTGGTGCCCGCGAACAACGCGTTGCCGTTGGCATCCGAGGTGTTGGCCAGTTGCACCAGTTGCGCGCGGATCTGCACGAGTTGCGTGGCCATGTCCTGGCGATCGGACGACGACAGCGTGCCGTTGATGCCCTGGATCGCCATCGAATCCACCTGATTGAGCAGCGAATTGAAGGAGTCGAGCGTGCTGCTCTCTGTGGAGAGCCGCGCGTTGGCGTTGTTGATGTTGGAGGTGTACTGCGTGTTGTTGGCCAGCACGTGGTTGAGCGACACCACTTCCGCGGCGCCGTTGGGGTCGTCGGAGGCCAGGTTGATGCGCTGGCCGCTGCTCACCTGGTTCTGCGTATCGGCGATCGACGCCTGCTGGCTGAGCATGGAACCCAGCGCCTGCTGGTACATCCAACTGGTGGAAACTCGGATCATGGAGACGCTCCCACTAGGCCTGGATGGCGGTGATGAGGCTGGAAAACAGGGTCTGCGAGGTGGAGATCACCTGCGCGGAAGCCTGGTAGGCCTGCTGGTATTTGATGAGGTTGGCCGCCTCCTGATCCAGGTTGACGCCCGCCAGGCTTTGCTGCGCGCTGGTCGCCTGGTTGTAGAGGCCGGTCTGGGTGGTGAGATTGCTGGAGGCCATGCTGCCCGCCAAGCCGATCTGGTTAGTCAGGTTGGCATAGGCCCCGACCGTGGTGGTCTTGCCGCCATCGAGCACGCCGACGTTGCCCAGCCCGGCCATGGTCAGCGCGTTGGAGTTGTCGTTCAGGCCGCTGCTGTTCTCGGCCACGGTGAAGCTGTCGCCACTGGCCGGGGTGCCGCTGAGACTCATGCTCCAGCCGTCGAACTGGATCGGCGTGCCGCTGGTATAGGTGCCGGTGGTGGTATTGCCCGCACCGTCGGTGACGGTGTAGCTGTTGCCTGCGCCAAACGTCACCGTGGCGCCGGAGAACAGGTTGGCGTTGGTGCTGTCCGCCACGTTCACCGAACTCACCGTGGCACCGCCGGTGTTGGCGCTGGCGGGCGTGCCGATCAATGCCGCAGCCGCGGCGATGGCATTGGGGTCGCTGGTAGCCACCGAGATACCGGAAGCCGCGTTTTGGGTCGGCAGGATCTGGAAGCTGTCGCCGACCTGCGCGCCATTGGACACCGTGAAGGTAAGGCCGTTGGCCGACAGCGTGCCGTTGGCATTGGCGGTCATCGCCACCGAGGTGCCGCTGGTGGTCGCCAGCGACCAGCCGTTGACCGAGGGCGAGGTGCTGCTTCCGGTATAGGTGAGTATGTAGTTGTCGTTGGTGAGCGACGAAATGTCGCTCACGCTGGCGCTCACCGTGGCGGTGCCCAGGTTGGCCTTCATCGCGGCCACACTCGGATACGGCACCACGAAGATCGGCTGGCCATTGGCCCCGGTCAGGGTCAGGCCATTCGACTGCTGTGTGTTGACGCTCTGCGCCACCGCCAGTGCGGTGCGCCCCAGTTGGTTCTGCGCCGCATCGAGCGTGTTGGTCCGGTACGACAACAATGCGCCCAACGTGCCGCCGGAAAGGCTGGAGGTGATGTCGGTGCCGCTGGCATTGAGCACGTCGGTGGTGCTGGTGTCGTAGGGGCTGCTACCCACCTGGAAACCGTAAGAATAGCTGCCGCTCACCATCACCTGCCCGGAGGTGCTGTAGATGCTCAGCGTGCCGTCGGGCTGCGCGGCGACAGAGATGCCGGTATCTCCCGCCAGCTGGTTGACCAGTTGATCGCGCTGGTCGAGCAGCGCGTTGGGCTGGGTGCTGCCGGCCTGGCTGATGCTGGTATTGAGTGTGGCGATCTGCTGCACCACCGAGTTGATGTCGTTGACGGTGCTGGAAATCTGCGTGTTGATCTGTTGGCGCTGCTGGTCGAGCTGCTGGCCGAAGGTATTGAAAGCGGCGGTTAGCGTGGATGCGTCACCCAGCAAGGCCTGTCGCGAGGAAAGGTCGCTGGGCGAATTGGCCACGTCGTTGAAGCCACCGTAGAAGCTGTCCAGCGCGGTCTGCAGGTTGCCGCTGTTCTGCAACAGGCCGTTCAGCGCGGTGGTGAGGTTGTCGGTGGTGGTGGCGCCCTGCATGGTGCTGTTGCTGCTCCACAGCGCCTGCGTGAGGTATTGGCTGTAGGCGCGCTGCACGCCGATCACGTCCACACCGGTGCCCATGGTGTAGCGACCATTGTTCTGGCCCACCATGTCCACTTGCTGGACGCTCTGTTCGCTGTAGCCCGCGGTACTGGCATTGGCAATGTTGTTGCCGGTGACCTGCAGGGCGAGCTGGGCCGCATTGAGCCCGGTGACACCGATGTTTAACAGGCTGGACATGACCGAAACCTCCGGAATTCGACTACTGGTTCGGCAGGCCAGCCGGGATCTTTAGAGCCGGTATATGGCCTCCCCATGGCCCGCGCCGGGAGCTGTTTGCGCGCAGGCCAAGGAAGAACGAAGGAGTGGACGTCCGTCCACGACTGAGTGATGACGCCGGCATGCGGGCAAACAGACCCAGCCCGCAGGGTTGCCTTGCCGTAGCCGCCATGCGGCAGCGCGCGGCTTGGCCTGCCAGCCAGGCAGGCGCTGCGCCACGCACTACCACCTGGTGGCTACGGCAAGGCAACGCGGGCCATGGGGAGGTCATATACCGGCTCTCAAGGCCGCCAGCGCCTGGTGCATCTGCGAACTGTTGGCGATGGCACTGATCTTCTCGGCGTAGTCGGGGTCGGTGGCATAGCCACCTTGCGCCAGCGCATTGGCAAAGCCTCGCACGTCGTCGCCATGACCCTTCGCCGCCGCGTAGCGCGGGTTGGAGGCGATCAGCGAGGCGTAGTCCTGGAATGACTGCGCCGGCGAGCTGTAGGCGCGGAACTGTGCATGCCGGCGCACCGCCACGCCATCTTCGTACTCCAGTGTGGGTACGCTGACCTTCTGGCCGTCCCAGCTGCCGCCGGCTTTCATGCCGAACAGGTTGAAGCTGGTGGAGCCGTCGGAGCTGCGCGGCATGTGCTTGCCCCATTGGGTTTCCAGTGCCGCCTGGGCCAGCACGGTGCGTACCGACACACCCAGCTTCTGGGCGGCCGCTTCGGCGTAGGGCGCCAGCGCGCGCACGAACTCCTGCGCGTCCTGCGGCAACCATTTCATCGCGCTGCGGCCCAGTTCACGCCCCGCCTCGACCACATTGGCGAGGCGACGCTGGAACTGGTCGGCATTGGCCGGCAGCTTGGTGGGGTCGCCGATGCCGTCGGGATCGTCCGCCGAGCCGTTCGCACCGCCAGCGGCACCTGCCGCCGACGCGTTCTGTCCACCCAGCTGGCGAACCAGCATCTGCGCGATGCCCAGCCCCTTGCCGCTCTGGGAGAGGCTTACCGAAAGCTGCTGGTCGAACAGGTCGCGGTACGTCTTGCCGGCGTCGCTGTCACCCATCGCGTCGCCAAGGCTGTCGCTGGCTTCGCGCATGGACTTCAGCATCATCTGGGTGAACATGGCCTCGAACTGCTTGGCCACCGCCGGCAACACCGCCTTGCTGTCGCTCTGGGCCTGCGCACGCAGCCGGTTGAACCCGGACAGATCGGTCCAGGTGCTCAGCGAATTGTTGGAAGGCAGCGCGGCGTCGCTCATGGCAGTGGCTGGCTAGATGACCACCAGATCCGCATGCAGCGCGCCGGCTTGCTTCAGCGCCTGCAAGATCGAGATCAGGTCGCTGGGCGAGGCGCCCACCTGGTTCACCGCGCGCACGATGGTGTCCAGGCTCACACCCGGGCCGAACTTGAACATGTGGCCGCCATCCTCGCTGACCTGCACGTTGCTGGAGGGAACCACCACGGTCTGGCCCTTGCTGAAGGCCCCTGGCTGGCTGACCTGCGGTTGCTCGCTGATGGTGACCTGGATGGAGCCATGCGCCACCGCGGCCGCGGAAACGCGCACATCCGAACCAATCACCACGGTGCCGGTGCGCGAGTTCACCACCACCCGCGCGGGCGGGTCGCCCGGGGTCACGTCCAGGTTCTGAATGGTGCCCAGCCACGCCACTTTCTGGGTGGGGTCCTGCGGCACGCGCACGTCCACCGTGCCGCCGTCCACCGCGCGCGCGGTGCCGGAGCCGTAGGTGCGGTTGATCGTGCTCACGATGCGCGACACGGTGGTGAAGTCCGGCGAGTTCAGGTTCAGCCGCAGGTCGTCCGTACCCGCGAATGCGGAAGGTACGCTGCGCTCTACCGTGGCGCCGCCGGGAATGCGGCCGCTGGCGGAGATGTTCTTCTCCACGCTGCTGCCACTCTTGCCCTTTGCCGTGATGCCGCCCACTACCACACTACCCTGGGCAATCGCATAGACGTTGCCGTCGGCGCCGCGCAGCGGCGACATCAGCAGTTCGCCACCGCGGATGCTCTTTGCGTTGCCGATCGAGGCCACGGTGACGTCGATGGCCTGGCCTGGCTTGGCGAACGGCGGCAGTTCGGCGGTGATGGTCACCGCCGCCGCATTCTTCAGCTGCGGCGCCGTCACGCCTGCCGGAATGTTGACGCCGAATTGCTGCAGCATGTTCTCCACGCTCTGCGTGGTGAACGGCGTCTGCGTAGTCTGGTCGCCGGAACCGTCCAGACCCACCACCAGGCCGTAGCCAATCAGCTGGTTGCTGCGCACTCCACCCACCGAGGCAAGGTCGCGGATCTTGTCGGCGCGGGCCGGGGCGGCAGGAAATGCGAGCAGCGCGACGACGAGCCCGAGCGCAATGGATTGCACCCACTTGCGCAGCGGCGCAACAGCGACGGCAGCGGAGCCACGAGCGTTCATCAGAAAGGCATCCACTTAGAGTTGAAGAAACGCGACAGCCAGCCCTGCGTGTTCGCATCGGCCAAGGTGCCGCGACCGGTATAGGAGATCTGCGCGTCGGCGACGCGCGTGGAGGGCACGGAATTGTCCTGCCCGATGTCCTGCGGGCGCACGATACCGGCGATGCGGATCAGCTCCTGACCCTGGTTGATGGTGAGCCACTTCTCGCCGCGCACCATCAGGGTGCCGTTGGCAAGGCGCTTCACCACGGTGACGGTGATGTTGCCGGTGAGCTGGTTGCTCTGGCTGCTGGAACCGGTGCCGTCGAAGCTGCGATCGCCGTCGGTTGCCACCGTGGCGCCATTGATCGTACGGCCGAGGATGGTAGGAGCACCGAAGCTGGTCTTGTCGGTCTTGCTGGTGCTGGTACTGGCCTTCTTGACGGCCTGCGTGTTTTCCACCAGCACGATGGTCAGGACGTCGCCGGTACGATGTGCGCGCGAATCGGAGAACAGCTCCATGCCCTGCTCGTCGTGATAGATCGAGCCATCGGCAGGGGGCGCCGACTGTGCCGGCTCCGGCGGCGTGGCAGCCCACGTCGCATCGTCGCGCTTCTGCTGCTGCAGAACAGCGCAGCCGGACAGCACGAGCAGGGCGAAGGCGAGCGCGAAATACTGGAAAAGGGCCGTGGTGCGCACGTTGGCCAACCTCACATGTTGGTGGTGAGCGTCTGCAGCATGCTGTCTGCGGCGCTGATGGATTTGGAATTCATTTCGTAGGTGCGCTGGGTCTGGATCATGTCCACCATCGCCTCCACGACGTTGACGTTGGAGGACTCCAGCGAGCCCTGCAGCAGGGTGCCCATGCCGTTCACGCCGGCCTGCCCGGTCTGCGGCGTGCCGCTGGACGCCGTCTCCTGATACAGGTTCTGGCCAACAGACTGCAGACCTGCGGGATTGATGAAGTCAGCCATCTGCAGCACGCCCACCTGCTGCGGCGCGGCCTGCCCCGCCAGGGTGGCACTGACCGTGCCATCGGTACCGATGGTGATGCTTTGCGCGCCCTGCGGAAGGGTGATGGCCGGCTCGATCGGATAGCCGTCGGCGGTCACGATCTGGCCGTTGGCATCAGTATGCAGCGAGCCGTCGCGGGTGTAATCGGTGGTGCCGTCGGGCATGGTCACCTGCAGGAAGCCGCGCCCCTGGATGGCCACGTCCAGCGCGTTGCCGGTCTGCGCGATCGCGCCTTCGGTGAACATCTTTTCGTTGGCCACCACACGCACGCCGGTACCCATCAGCAAGCCCGAGGGCGACTCCGTCTGCTGGGTGGTCTGCGCACCGGGCTGGCTCAGGTTCTGGTACATCAAGTCCTGGAATTCCGGGCGCGAAGACTTGAAGCCGGTAGTGCTGGCGTTGGCCAGATTGTTGGAGATGGCATCCAGATTCGTCTGTTGCGCATCGAGGCCGGTCTTGGCGATCCAGAGTGAGGAGAACATGGCGTGGCTCCGCTAAAAGTGACTTGATTCAGTTCGACTGCAACAGCTTGATGCTGTCGTCGGCGTCGTCTTCGGCGGTCTTGATCGACCGCACCTGCATGTCGTATTGGCGCGACAGGGAAATCATCCGCACCAGCTCTTCCGACGGATTGACGTTGCTGCCTTCCAGGGTGCCGGACACCAACTGCACGCTGGGGTCGGCATCGGCACTGCTGCCGTCGTTCATGTGCAGCAGGCCGTCGGCGCCTTTGGAAAGCTGCGAAGGGTCGGGATTGACCAGCTTGATCTGGTCGACCTGGTTGAGCGAGCTCGCCGCCTGCCCCAGCGGCACGGATGAAATGGTGCCGTCGCCGCCAATCACGATTTGCGTGCTGGCGGGAACGGTGATCGGGCCACCGCTGCCGATCACGGGATTGCCGGCGGCATCGGTGAGCGTGCCGTCGGCAGCCAGCTGCAGGCTGCCGGCACGCGTGTAAGCCTCGCTTCCGTCCGGCGCCTGCACCGCGATCCAGCCCGATCCGCGCATCGCCACGTCCAACGGGCGACCGGTCTGCTGCAAGGTGCCCTGCCCGTCGTTCCGTCCGATGCTCTGCGCCACGGCGTTGATGCGCGTGGGGCTGCCCGGCCCCAGCACCGGCAGGCTTCGGAACGCATCGAGCTCGCTCTTGAAGCCTGTGGTGCTGGCATTGGCCAGGTTGTGGCTCACCACGTCCTGGGCCTGCATGATCTGCGTGGCCCCGGTCATGGCGATGTAGACGGAACGGTCCATGGTGACCTACCTCAGCGGGTTTACCGCGAGACGGCGCTGAACAGCGTGGATGCCAGCGTGTCGTCGGTGGACAGCACCTGCGCATTGGCCTGGTAGTCGCGCTGCGCCTGGATCATGTCCACCAGCTGCGCGGTGGTGTCGCTGGTGTTGGATTCCTCCAGCGCGCCGGACTGGATGGTGCCGTACTGGCCGCTGCCCGCCGTGCCCATCACGGCCGTGCCCGAAGCCGTGCTGGCCGACCAGCTGGCGCTGCCGAGCTGGGTCAGACCCTGCAGGTTCTGGAAGTTGGCCATCGCCAGCTGGCCCAGTTCGCTGCTCTGGCCGTTGGAGTAATTGGCGGTGACGACGCCGGTGTTGTCGACATTGATCGAAGACAGCGCGCCAGCGGTGTAGCCGTTCTGGCTGATGGTGCCTGCGGCATAGGCGGAGCCGTACTGCGTGGTCTGGCTGAAGTTGACCGACAACGCCTGCGCATTGGCACCGTTGCCGTAGTTCAGCGAGTTGTAGGTGACGATGCCGTTGGCCGGAGTGGTCAATGTGCCGGACGAGCTGAAGGTCAACGCCTGCGTGCCGGCGGATTGGCCGTCCACATACAGGTTCGCATCCCAGGTGTTGGTGCCGGTTTTCACGTAATAGACCGTGGCCTGGTGCGAAGAACCAAGGCTGTCGTACACGGTGAACGTAGTCGAATTGTTGAAGGTGGCCGGATTGGTGGGGTCGAAGGCCAGCGCTGGCGCTGTGGCGTTCGCCGGCAGGTTCGAGGTGATCGTCGCCGTGCTGGTGGGCGTGGCCGCGCTCTGCGCGGTGACCAGGTTCAAGTTGGTCAGCGTGCTCGTATCGACGCTGCCGCTGGCGGCGCTGTAGGGATAGACCTGTACCTTGTAGCCATCCTGCGTGACCACGTTGCCATTGGCATCCTGCTGGAACGCACCATCGCGCGTATAGGCATAGCCGTTGCCGGTGTTCACCACGAAGAAACCGTTGCCGCTGATCGCCATGTCCAGGCTGTTGCCGGTGGTTTCGATGTCGCCCTGGGCGAACTGCTGCGCCACGTCGGTCATGCGCGTACCGCTGCCCACCGCAGTGGCGCTGAGGTTGACGCCGCTCACCGCGTAGATGTCCGCGAACTCCGCGCGCGAGCCCTTGAAGCCCGTCGTGTTGGCGTTGGCGATGTTGTTGGCGATGACGTTGAGATCGGCCTGCGCGCCATTCAGGCCGCTGAGCGCTTGGTTGAGTGCCATGACTTCGTTACCTCGTTGAAAGGGTTGTTATCGGCGATCAGTTGATCTGCGCGATCGAACTGAGCGGTACGCCGCCCACGCCGCTTACCTGCACATACGTGCCCACACTGGTGCCGCCGTAACCCACGCCAGTGACCGAGCCGCTGGCATAGGTGGAAAGCGCGTTGCCGCCTTGATCGGCCGCCGTGATGCTGTAGGTGCCCGTCGGCAGCTGGTTGCCGTTGTCGTCCTTGCCGTCCCAGCTGAAATTCGCCAGGCCGGGCTGCTGGGCACCAAGGTCGATCGTGCGCACCTCCTTGCCGCTGCTGTCCTTGACCACGAGCTCGACGTCGGAAGATGCATTAGTGACGCCCACGGCTCCGCTCATCGTGCTGCCGGCATAGCTGAGACTGTCCGACGGCACCATCACGTTGCGTCCCACCAGGCTCACCGAGCCGAGCACCTGCGAGGTCTGCATGGCGCTGGTGACCTGGCTGGAGAGAGTGTTGACGGTGGTGTTGAGGTTTTGCGTGGAAGCCAGCTGGCTGAACTGCGCCAGCTGCGACACGAATTGCGTGTTGTCCATCGGGTTGGTGGGATCCTGCGCCTGCAACTGGGCGGTAAGCAGTTGCAGGAAGTCGGCCTGGCTCAACGAACTGCCGAGCGAGGCGCCGACGGAGCCCGAACTGTTGCCGGAACCCGAGTAACTGCCAGAAGCGCTTGCCGTGCTGCTTGTGGTGCCGGCGGTATTGGCAGTGCTCGCCGCATTTGTGGTGTTTATCGTGGTCATGACGGAAAACTCACTGGCCCAAGGTCAAGGTTTTGACCATCAATTGCTTGGCGGTATTCATCACTTCGACGTTGTTCTGGTACGAACGCGACGCCGAAATCATGTTCACCAGCTCATCGACAGGGTTGACGTTGCTGCCGTAGACGTAGCCGTCGGCATTGGCCAACGGGTTGCCCGGCTCATAGCGCTGGGGGATCGCATCCTGGCTTTCGGTGATGCCGAGTACCTGCACGCCCTCGCTGGCACCCGCATCGGCATTGCTGTTGCCCTGGCCATCGCCGAACTGCGCGAACTGCTGCTTCTGGATCGCGGCGAACAAGGGCTCGCGCGAGTGGTAGGCGCCTTCCGGGGTGCCCGACACGCTCTCGGCGTTGGCCAGGTTGCTGGCCACGGTATTGAGCCGCAACGACTGCGCGGCCATGCCCGAACCCGCCACGTTGAAGATGGAATCGAGTGACATCAGCTCTGCCCTCCGGTGATAGCGGTGCGCAGCATGTGGATCTGCGCCGTGATGAAGGAAAGACTGGCCTGGTAATGCACGCTGTTCGCGGCGAAATCGGCCTGCTCGACCTGGGCATCGACGGTGTTGCCGTCCATGCTGGGCTGCGTCGGTACGCGATACGCCAGCGCCGTTCCGTTCGTGCCCGTGTTGGATACGTCGCCGATTTGCCCTGCCGAAGGGGTTTCCAGCGGCAGATTGCCGCCGGCAGAGCCGCTTGCCGCTGCCAGCGCTTTGCGAAAATCGACGTCGCGCGCGAGGTAGCCCGGCGTGTCGGCGTTGGCCAGATTGTTGGCCAGCACTTCGGCACGGCGCTGCCACAGATCCATCGCCCGGGTATGGATTCCAAACAGGTCTTGCGGGATCGTGCTCATCGGTCTGCTCCGCGTGCGATTGACGCATGGAGCAGAAGGCAAATTACATGCCACTATGCCGAAACCCTTACCACGACTGGGCTGACGGGGTTTTCGCCGCGACACCGCAAGGGCGGTGTCCTAGGAAAGTCGGTTTGTTGACACCCTGCCGGCGTCGGTTTCAGGGCGTCAGGTGGACGTCGCGTTCGCCGGTAGCAGCTCGAATACCGCTTGCGCCAGCAGATCAGGCTGGAACTTGGCGACGAAAGCGTCGGCCTTCACTTCCTTCACCATCGCCTCGTTGAAACCGCCCGACAGCGAGCTGTGCAGCACCACCTTCAACCGGCACAGCTCAGGCGTCTCGCGGATAGCGCGCGTCAGCGCGTAACCATCCAGGCGCGGCATTTCGATGTCGGATACCACCAGCTTCACGCCTTCGGCCGGATCGCCCGCGGCCAGCTTGCGCAGCTTGTCCAGCGCCTCGCGGCCGTCCTTCGCCACTATGCATTCGATGTTCATCTGCTTGAACAGCGCCACCAGGCGACGGCGGGCGATCAGCGAATCGTCTGCCACCAACACCCGCCGCGGCGACAGCACACGCGCGTCGGCAAGGCGTTGCATCTGTATGGAAAGATCGGCCGGTGCCGAATCGATGCTGGCCAGCACCTGCTCCACGTCCACCACGGCCAGCAAGGCGCCATCCAGCCGGGTCACCGCATTGACCTTGTTGCCGAAACCCAGCGCAGCGGGTGGCGCGGCCATCTTGTCGCCATCGCACTGCACCATGCGCTGCAGATCGGCGACCAGGAAACCCTGCACCGAACGGCTGAATTCGGTGACCATCAGATGCGCCGAAGCCTCGTCGCGCAAGGGCGGATAGCCCAGCGCGGCGGCCAGATCGATCACCGGAATGGTCTGCCCGCGATAGTCGCAACTGCCTGCCAGCAATTCGTGTATGCCCATCATGCGTTCCAGCGGCGGCCGGCGCATGACCTCGCGCACCTTGAACACATTGATGCCGAACAGTTGCGCGTCACCGAGCCGGAACAGCAACATGGCCACACGGTTGTGCCCGGCGAGCCGGGTGTGTTGCTCCACCTTTTCCAGCAGCGTGCCGCCCATGCGGTCTCCTCGCATTGATCCGCCGCGCAGAGCGGCTCTACGCGCACCGTATCGACCGCGCTGTCCCCCGCTTGAGTCCGCCGTCATGGCACACGGCTTGCTTTCTCAAGAACCGGCGGATTTGGCCGATGCAGTGCCCGGCATTGGTATGCCGCCCCTCGACATTCAAGGTGACGTTCGCCCCATGAGCCTGATCTGGAACCAGCACATCGCCCTTCTGGTGGAAGCCGCCGCCGCTGGCGACGAAGCGCGGCTTGCCACGCTGCGCCGCCAGCACCCCCGTGCCGCGCAGACGCTGGCGCCATTGCTGGCGCGCGCCGCCAGCCGCCCGCCGGCGACCGTTGCGCTGCAAGCCGTGGAGCAGCAGAGCCTGGTGCTGGCCGCCGTACAGCAGCTCGCGCGCGAGCAGGCCTCGCTGGGCAAGGCCGCCGACGACAGTCGCAGCGGCGTCGATAGCTTGACGGACGGCAGCGCCGGTATCTCGACGGCTCTGCAGCAGGTGGGCGCCGAACTGGAGCAGGCCTGCAAGGCCAGCGCCGCCGGCAACGGCTCGGTCAGCGAACTCGACGGCCAGTTGCGCCTGCTGCGCAGCGCATTGGCAGCGATGAACCGAAACCAGAGCAAGCTGGCCGAGCAGGTGGAACAGATTCGCAAGCTCACCACCACCGTGCAGGAAATCGCCCATCAGACCAATCTGGTGGCACTGAACGCAGCGATTGAAGCCGCGCGCGCCGGCGAAGCCGGCCGGGGCTTCGCCGTGGTCGCCGACGAGGTCAAGCAGCTGGCGGAAAAGACCTCCCTTACCACCGCCGAGATCGAGAACGTCACCAGCTCGATCGGCGACTTCTCCACGCAATTGAACGGCGATGTGCAACACAGCCTGCAGCAGCTCGACCGCGCCCAGACCGGCGCGGCGCAATCGGGCACCACGCTGGGCGCGGGCAACCAGTCGCTGCAGGCAGCCAGCGAGCGCGTCCGCAAGCTGCAACAAAGCAACGACACCCAGCACGCTCGCGCCACCAGCGCACAGGCTGCGCTTGGCTCCCTGCAGCGACGCTCAGGCGAGGCAAAACGCCAATCCGATTCGCTGCGGCGCGCCGCGCTGCTCTCCCATCGGTTGAGCCTGGACTGGCTGGAAACCAGCAGCGGCAACGACCCGGGCAGCCTCAGCCTGATCGTGCGCGAAGCCTCCCTCAATCTGCGCCAAGCAGCCGAACTGGCCCTGCTCGATCCAGCCGCAGTGGATCGTCGCTGGTTCGACACCCATGCAATTCGCGCCAGCGTCGAACGGCTGGGCGCCCTGGAACCGCACAAACCGGCCGTTGTCGGCCTTGCCAGCGCCGGCTCGCAGCTGTGCGAGCAGGGTACCCGTTTCGTCGCTCTGCTTTGCGACGGCGAGACCGCCCAGGCCAGCGCACTCTCGCAACAGATCGAGTCCGGGCGCGACTCTCTGCTTGTGCAACTCGACAACCTGCTGACGGACGCATGAGCAGGTCGCACGCCAGCTCAGGACTGCATGCGGCGGCATGGCTGGGCCTGGCGGCGTGGTCGGGCACGGGCCTCGCCACCGCGTCACCACCCGACGCCATCCGCGCAGCCGCCGAACATGCGGTGCGCGCCAGATTCGACCTGCCGGGCAATCGCGTGGAGGTACAGGCCCTGCCGCTCGCCTTGCGCCTGCACCTGGCACCTTGCGAGCAGCCCTTGCACGCCGAGCTGTCCGACGCCATCCGCCCTGCGCCTCGCCTCAGCGTACCCGTGCAATGCCCGGGCAGCTGGGCCGTGCGCGTGCAGGTGCAATTGCAGCTGTTCCACCACGTGCTGGTGACCAACCGGCCATTGCAGCGCGGCGACGGGCTCGATCTGGCCGATGTGCACGACGAAGAGCGCGACGTGACCCGGCTCGGCTACGGATACGTCGACACATTCGATCAGTTGGCCGGACGCTCCCTCGCCCGCGCCTTGCCGGGCGGCAGCGTGCTCACGCCGGCTGAACTGGGGGGACGGCAAACGGTACGCGCGGGCGACCATGTGCAAGTATTGGCCCAGTTGGGCGACATCGTGGTTCGCGCCGATGGCGTGGCCTTGGGCAGCGGCGACGATGGCGCCCGTTTACGGGTTCGAAACGAGAGTTCCGGCAAGGTGCTTGATGCCATGGTCCGCGGACCCGGCATGGTACAGGCACTGCCCTGAGAGCCAGCCATGCCTTCACCTATCCCACTCCAC
Organism: Rhodanobacter sp. 7MK24; assembly: GCF_014842995.1. GTDB lineage: Bacteria > Pseudomonadota > Gammaproteobacteria > Xanthomonadales > Rhodanobacteraceae > Rhodanobacter_A. The sequence continues at coordinate 2,711 of NZ_JACYXL010000011.1, read as the reverse complement.
CCTCTAAAGTTCCTATGCTGCTGGCCGATCCAACTGGTACAGGGCCATTCTGAAACGGGTACGGACACATGAATACGACCATTTCCAACAGCGGCTTGCCGAAACTCCAGCAACCAGCCAGCCCAACCGGCAATAGTCAGGCAACGGACTCTTCCTCCGTGACCAGTTCCGGGGCGCCCGCTGCCCAAGCCGACGACCAACTCAAGCTGACCGACTCGGCCAAGGCACTGCAACAGGCATCGCGCACCAATGCCACCGAGGTCGATTCGCAGCGGGTTGAGCAGGTGCGACAGTCGCTGGCAAATGGCAGCTACAAGATCGATGCCGGCCGCATTGCCGACCGCCTGGTGTCCATGGAACAGCAGCTCGGTGGTACGAGCAAGGCATGACCTCTTTGCAGCATGAGTTCGATCAAGCCATCACCGCCACGCTGAGCGATATGCGCGTGGCGCTGACCATGTTCGAGCAAGTGCTTGAAGACGAGCGCGCCGCGCTCGTCGCCGGCGATACCGTGGCGCTCGGTCAGGCCGGCACACGCAAACAGGCACTCATGCAGCAGCTGGAACAGTTGGACGTCGAACGCCGCCAGTTGGCGAACGAGCAGGCGCGGGCCGAAGACGCACCTGATCCAGCGTGGCCTTCCATAGTCCAATCGCTGCAGCAATGCCATCGGCTGAATCAACGTAATGGCAGTATCGTCAACCAGCGGCTGCAGATGGTGCGCCAGGCTCTTGCCGTGCTGACCGGAGTGGATGGTGGCAACGGGCTTTACGACCGCACCGGGGAGTTGCATACCACAGGACGTTCTCGCCCGCTGGCTGCGGCTTGAGGCTTGAGGCGAGGCTGAACTTCCTGCTGCAGCCTATGCAGTGGTTTCAATAGCGAGTCGCCCCACGGCTCGACCAATCGATAAACGCGCCACCGGATCGATCATGAGTTCTTCCCGCACGACAACCGCCCCCACTGCTGCAGCCGCCTCCCACTCCCAAGCCTACGATGGCGCATCGCCGCAATTGCCGGTGTTGCGCGTCCCGCTGCTCAACCGTGAGCGCGACCTCTACGCCTACGAAATCCTGTTCCATCGCGAAAGCGGTGACGAGCAGGCACTGCTGCGCAGCGTGCTTGCAATGATCACCGACGGCGCCTTAACCCGCCTGGTTCGCGGCAATCGCGCCTTTCTCAACCTGCCGGCCGAACTGTTGCCGGAAGATGCCGATGTTCTGCTGCACCAGCCGCGCATCGGCGTAGTGTTGCAGCCCCATGTGGCGGACGACGAAGCGCTGATGGCACGCCTGCAACTGATGGCGCAGCGCGGCTGCCAGTTCATGCTGGATATCGGTGCCACAGAGCCTGGCAACAGTCCTGAGTTCGAAGCCCTGCTGCGGATGGTTCAGCTCGTGCGGCTGGACGCTACCTTGTTGTCGCCTGAAGCGCTCGCGCAGCGGGCGAAAAACCTGCACGCCCGTGACTTGAGCGTCGTCGCCGGTCACGTGGACGATCATGCGACCTATGAACGCTGCCTCGCATTGCCGCTGGAAGCGATCCAGGGGCGTTACCTGCTGGTACCGCAGCCAATGGCCGTGCCGGTGTTGACCGCCAATCGCCTCAGCATGCTGCGCTTGATGGGCGCACTGCATGACAGCAACCCCGGCCCGGTCGAACTCGGCAACATCATTCGCGACGACGCCGTGCTCAGCTACAAGCTCCTGAGCTGCGTCAATTCAGCCTATTTCGCATTGCCACGACAGTTGAAATCGGTACAGCAGGCCGCGATCTTTTTCGGCGTTGCCCGCATGCGCAACTGGATCGACACCATGGCCATGTGCAGCATGGACGATCGTCCGCCGGAGCTGCTGCGCGCCGCGCTTATCCGCGCCCACATGTGCGAGGAACTTGCCCAGGGCATGCCACACGGCAGTACCGAGATGGCCTTCACCGTCGGCCTGTTCTCCTTGCTGGACACCTTGATGTGCGCGCCGATGGAATTCCTGCTGACCCATCTACGCCTTGTGCCAGAGATCAGCGATGCACTGACCGGCCGCGGCGGCCCGTTTGCTACGATCCTGCGGCAGATCCTCGCCTGGGAAGCCAACGAGTTGACCAGCGCGCAGGTGCCACCGCAACGAATCCAGCGACTGGCTACGGTTTACCTCAATGCCACCCAGTGGGCCGACCAGGTCTACGCCAGCGCCAACGAAAAGAGCGCGTAACAGCCACTCCCGCGCAAATGCCTGCCATTCCGTAACCTCATCTGTCGCAGCAACGACGAGTGGGTTGTTCTTGGTCGGACCCGACTTCCAAGTGAAGCTGAAGCGTTCTCGCTTTTCCGAGTCAGCCGGAAGTAGAGGTGGTTGATGATGCCATGGCGTAGGCGACAGGCGAGAGTTCGCCGAGTGCGCGATGGGGGCGTTGGTGGTTGTAGCACTGGCGCCAATTCTCGGTCATACACCGAAGCGCGTGCAGGCTGGTGAAGACGTATACCACCGTGCTTGCGGCACGTCTCGGCCACCTTCGCCCCGGCCTCGACCTCCTGAGGATCCGGGGGGCGTCGCAACGAGGACGCTACAGCTAGCGAATACGTCCGCGGGAAGCGGTGTCTACGCTTCAGAGATTCGTCTGGAGGGGCGCAAAAAGAAACACCCTCACCGGTATCGGTAAGGGTGTTTGGGATAAAGCCCCTGGCGGTGACCTACTCTTGCATGCAAGTGCAC
>NZ_JACYXL010000010.1 GCF_014842995.1 Rhodanobacter sp. 7MK24 | reverse complement strand
AGATCGAAACCTGGCGCCGGGAATACAACGAGGAGCGACCGAAGAAGGCGTTGGGCGGGCTGACACCCGCCGCCTATGCTGAGCAGTTAAAGTAACCCTGGGCTCTAAATTGCCCCGCTACTGAAAGCGGGGGGACGTCGGTGGCTACGCAGTCAACTAATACCGTAGCCACCAAGACGGGCTCGTACATGACGCAAATAAGCCTCGCCTATAAGGGATCGTTCTGTATACAGATCAGGGCGAATAACAACCGCGGCGAGTCCAACCCATTTGTTCCATTTTCGATCATCCGGACGCGGATTCAAATTGATTAGCTCATCAAGTATCTTGTGTGATTTAGTTCGATCACCCAAAAAAGACATAGTCAGTGCTTTCATGAGGAGTAAAGGCGCATTAAATGCGTCACCCAATATTTCGATCATTCGATCTAGCGAGGCAAGAGCATCGACACTAGAGGAATGCACCGACAGTGCCGCATCAATTGAAGACTTCGTAATGGCCTTCTTTAGCTTAAAGCAACAAGATTCACCAACCTTCGGAGTGATTATTTCGAAATAATCCATTAACAAACCCATAGAAACCGCGATCCATGGTTGTGCAGGCGTGTAGAAATCTTGATGTAGAACAACGGAATGATCAGGAATAAGGCGAGGAAACCATTTCCTTACGACATAGGCATTTAAGGCTTGTGTTTTTGCTATATCTACTAACAAAACTTCTATTGCCGATTCTATTCGGCCGACCTGAACTAGATCACCAGCCCTTATTTCGAGTAAATGAAGATGGGGACTGAGTCTATCCATGAATAGTGGCAAAAAAGACTCGCCAAAGCGGACATCAATCCCACGCTCCAGAAAATGATTACATATGTATTCATCTGCGGCGATGAACCTATCAATCACTATAATCGGCCGTGCACTTTTGTGACGCGCACCGACGTTTGACAGTCCCTCGCATAGGGCCCTGGTGCTTGTTCCTGCAAAGCAACCTGCATCTACCAAGCGCCCGACACCTTGATACGTCGAAGACGCGATCTTGGCAATTAAATCGTACTCACCAGTTTCTATGAATGAGTCGACAAAGTGTCCTTGCATCAAATTATTCCTGGTCATAGGATTTATATAGCATATTGTTCCAATAAAATCGACTCTCTTGACGGCGCTCATAGAATCTAAGGTAGCCAACGCCTTAAGAGGATGCTTCACCTTTGCTGTATAGTTGATTGGACTGGACTGCCCTAGGATTTACGACACTAGCCAGCCTCACAATGAGGCCTTCTCAAAGGCCTCGGGGCTAACGCCACCGAGATGGCTGTGGCGACGGGTTCGATTGTAGAAGACCTTGATGTAGTCGAAGACATTGGCGCGGGCCAAGTCGCGGGTTTTGTACACGCGTTTGCGGATACGTTCCTTCTTCAGGCTGCTGAAGAACGATTCTGCTACCGCGTTATCCCAACAGTTGCCGCGCCGACTCATGCTCGGTTGCAGACCGTGGGCACGGCAGAATCGCTGCCAGTCATCACTGCCGTACTGTGAGCCTTGGTCGGAATGTACAATCACGGGTTTCGTGGGTTTGCGTTGCCAGATCGCCATCAGTAACGCGTCCAGCACCCCTTCGCGGGCCAGCGTCGGTTTCATCGACCAACCGATGACCTTGCGTGAATGCAGGTTGATAACGACTGCTAGATAAAGCCAACCCTGCCACGTGCGCAAGTAAGTGATGTCGGTGACCCTGACCCGGTCCGGCGTGTTGACCGTGAACTGCCGTTGTAGGCGTTTGGGGGCGACGAGTGACGGACGTCCGACGATACGGCGAGGCGCCTTGTAGCCGCGAATCGCCTTGATCTTCTGGGCATGCATGATTTTCTCCACGCGATGCTTGCCACACACTTCGCCAGCCTCGCGCAAATCGCCAAGCACACGTCGTACACCACCGCCGGCATCGTACGAATCGCGAATCAGTCCTAGCAGACGCCGGTCCTCAATGTCGCGATCGGACTCGGGCTTGTCCAGCCACTGATAGAAGCCGCCGCGTGTCACCTCCAGCATCCGACACATCGGGGCCACGCGAAACACATGGCGGTGGTCGTTGATAAAGCGGTACTTCACTCGGGTTCTTTGGCGAAGTACCTTGCGGCCTTTTTTAAAATGTCGCGCTCCTTTTCGACACGACGCAGTTGGGCCCGCAGACGAAGGATCTCGCTCTTTGCGTCATTGAGCTCAGTAGCCTGCTGCTCGGTCTTGTCGGGCTTCACCGCTTTGACCCATTAATACAGGCTGTGGGTCGGCACGCCGAGAAGGGCCGCCACTTCGGCCACCGAGTGGCCACGGCTGACCACTTGTCGAACCGCCTCTTCTTTGAATTCCGGGGTAAACCGCTGACTGCTCATGGGGCTTCCTCCTATGCTCAAATCATAGGCTGGAAGTGCCGTCATCTCCGGGGCAGTCCAGTTGTCCGTGCCCCATTTCCCGTAGACTAATGCCGCGTCCCAACCGAAAGGATAAAAATGGCCATTAATCTCGACTCGCTCTCCCCCACCGAACTCCAAGCGCTTATCAAGAGTGCCGAAGCGCAAATGGAATACGCGCGCAAGAACCATGTCAGAGAGGTGCGCGCCAAGATTGATGCAGTTTTGGCAAGCGCCGGGCTGGCCTTGGCGGACGTCTACCCGACGCGTGGTGGCAAGGTCGCCAAGGGCCCGAGGGCGGCCGCGGCGCCAAAGTACCGCAACCCGGATGACTCGTCCCAAACGTGGTCCGGGCGCGGTAAGCGCCCTTTGTGGTTCAACGAAGCTCTGAAGAAGAGGGGGATGACTGTAGAAAGCCTCTTGATCTCAGACGCCTCTGCTAAGGCAGCGCCAGTAAAGAAGGCGGCTGCGAAGGCCTCAAAAAAAGCCTCGGCAAAGAAAGCCGTCAAGAAGTAGCGCCAAGCACCTGGCATGACCCGTCCTGATTTAGGTTGACACCTGTAGGGCCGGTAAAGCGGTAGAGGCTGCTGCTAGAAGAACGCCCGATGGACCTCCTCGGGGCGTTCTGCATTTTAGGGACAAGCGAGGTCGCTCGTGGTTGTAGATGGCCACGGACTCTTTGACCATTCGACGTGCCTGTTGCAGGTCATTGGGCCGATGTAGAAGCAGCTCTCCTTTCAAGATGCCGTTGACGCGCTCAGCCCAGGCATTCTGGTAGCAGTCGTAGCCATCGATCATTGAGCAGCGCAGACCGTGCTGTCGATGCAGTTGCTGATTAGGACTCGGCACAGTACTGGATGCCACGATCGGAGTGGTGGATGAGTAGCGGCGCTGTCGCAAGGCCATCTGTAGCGCCTTGCACACCAGCACGGTCGATCAGCCCTGGATGCCGTAGCATGCCCGGGCCTGCTTGTAGGTCAGCTCGCCTTTTCCACCTGCTCGACCACCGACAGCTTGAAAGGCAGCATGTAATCGCTCTGTGTGCGTTTGATCCTTGGATTCATGAGGAAACCTTCTCTTGAGGGAAAGGTGTCAACTCATTCCAAGATCGGTCAGATCAGACCATCCTTAAGAAACAACGCAAAAAAAGCTACCCCTTTGGATATGCCTGGTGATTGCATTGCTCAGGAGGTGGCATGCTGTCGAGACAGGACGCAAAAATTTGATCAAGCTGGCTGGCCCGCTCACTGCCTTGGCTTCCCACGCGATCCTTGGCATTCATTCAAAATGTTCTCCATGTAGTGAGCTGCATCGTTGCGATATATCAACTGGACTAAGTGCACTGCTGCAGAGTGCAATCCATGGATTGGCATCCATCGCAAGAATCACAAGTATCAATGGTACAGCCACAACTATTGATGGTGCAGTCACAACTGTCAGTTGGACTATTTGCAGGGTGGGCAACTTGAAGTTTGGCTGCGCCACCACTGATCAGTGTGGTTTGTGCGTCAGTTAGGACCGCGACACTTCTCGTGATCAACTTCAACATGATACAGAATCTCCCTGATGGCTAAAATATTTTCACGGTGACACGTGAATATCAGATGCAACCCTTACATCAAAGCCCTTCACCAACAACATCCGCGCACCGATTCGTTCGACTCAACACAGTTGAGGCAACAGCTTGTGTAGCGGCAGGCTGCGTTTATATCATGATTCAGCATGGTCAGTCAATGTCCATATTCCTGATTCCCCGACGTTCCCCCGCTCTTAAAATAGCGCCATGGGTTGGAGCACAACTCTCTGGCCTCCATTCAAAGTTGTTGCATTTTGCTGCGCGTATTCTCCGACGCCCCCGCCTTGAGTAGCGGGTCCGTTTGGAGTCCGGTATTACTTTAACTGCTTGGCGTAGGCGGCGGGTGTCAGGCCGCCCAACGCCTTCTTCGGTCGCTCCTCGTTGTATTCGCGTCGCCAGCGTTCGATCTCGGTGCGGGCGTGCGGCAGGCTCGGGAACCAATGTTCGTTGAGGCACTCGTCGCGCAGACGCCCGTTGAATGATTCGATGTAAGCGTTCTGGTTCGGATTGCCCGGTTCGATCAGGCGTAACTGCACGCCGCGTTCGTGCGCCCAGGCGACCATTAGCCTTGCCGCAAAACTCCTTGCCGTTGTCGGCGTGGGTCGTCTTGGGCAAGCCGCGACTGTGCGCCAGGCGGTCCAGCACGCACGTCATGCCCGTGCCGGAGATCGCTCGTTCGACTTCGATGCCCACCGATTCATGCGTGGCGCCATCGACGATAGTCAGGCACTTGAGCACCCGAGCGTCGGCGGTGCGGTCGAATACGAAATCCATCGACCACACTTCGTTGGCAGTCGACGGACGCAACAACGGTTGCCGCTCGCTTACCTGCACCTTCTTGCGCTTGCGTCGACGCACCTGCAGCCGCCCTTCCTGATACAGCCGTCCCACGCGCTTGTAATTCACGGGTGCGCCTTCCTGCCGAAGCTTCAGATGGATCATGCCCACGCCGTAGCGCTTATGCCGCTGTGCTAGCGCCACGATGCGTTGCCGAAGGTCCACGATACGCAACGAACGCCGCTCGCTCAGCCCCTGGTCGATCATCTGGCGGACCAACGAGCGTCGGGCCGGTGCGCCTACGGTTTTTTTCGCAGGACGTCCCGGATCACCTCGTTCTCACGCATCTGCTCGGCCAGCAGCTTCTTCAGCCGCGCGTTCTCCGTCTCCAGCTCCTTCAGGCGCTTGGCATCCGGCACGCTTATCCCGCCGAAATTGCTGCGCCACAGGTAGTAAGAGGCCTCGCTGAAGCCGTGCTTGCGACACAGCTCCTTGATCGGCAGACCGGCGTCCGCCTCACGCAGGAAGCCGATGATCTGTTCTTCGGAAAAGCGCTTCTTCACGTCCAATCTCCTTCGGTTGGGGGATTGGACTCCAAACGGCCGCGCTACTCAAAAGCGGGGAGACGTCGACAATCAATCGTAGCAAGATGAGTAGCGAACTCTGCTTTTACAATATTGCTTTATAGCGGCATCGACCTTCTCGAGAAATCGTTGACCATCTTCCGTTGCAATGTTTGCTACTAATCGCACTTCTAATATTTTTTTACCGCTTAAATCGTCGAGCTGTATCTTTATCCAAGCTTTGCTGCGAATAATCACCTCATTCAAGAGATAGTGACTTAGCCCCCGGCCTCTAAGTGATTCCTTAATATAAATTTGCCGAACCTCAATCCATCCAATAGAGCCACTCCCACCTAACGCTTCCCGGTGGAGATTTAGCGACACATATCCGATGGTGCGACGTGACTTTGAATGTTCAACTAGATGATAACAGCGGGCGTTTGAGTCATCTGGTGAACGACGCTCATGTAGGTATGTACTGCTTACTTCAAAAATTTCGGATCGGAAGGCGGGTGGCGGCGGATCATTTGAATTTAAGCGCCGCATCGGCCCTACTATTGAATATGTCGGCATAGCTATCAGCGTACCCCATAGCATGAAGTCCAGTTGTCGACTACCCGCAATCTAGATCCTGGCATAACTGGAGCCCTCTGGACAAAATAGCCCCACAGAGAGCAACCCCAGATTGTTGGTGCTCGAGACGGATTGACCATCGTGCTCGCTTTCGACTGACCACCTCTACTGACAGCGGACTCTCACCGCGCGCCAAGGTTGGACGACGCTGACCATGGTCAATCAATTTTCGGTTATCAGGTCAAATCCCGGCGCGCGTCAACAGCAATGCATGTGCAGTGTCCGCTTTCGCGCCGGCCTCGGCACGGAACACCCGTTCCCAGCCATGGTAGCCCCGATCAGCCCCCGCAATCGCCGCGCTACTCGAATTGTGGGACGCCGGCGTACATATGCGTTACATTTGCGCTACTAAACCGCGCGGATGTAGCCATGGAACGCAAGACAGAAACCCTCAACCTTCGGGTCTCGCCCGAATTGAAGGAGCTGATCCGCCTGGCAGCGTACCGAGAGCACAGAACACTAGCCAACCTTGTAGAAGTGCTGGTCCGTCAGCATTGCGATGAACAGGGTATCCAAGTCCAGCAAAGACAGTCGAAAAGCCGCTAAGCGGCCAACACAGGGGGAAGTGGTGGACGTCTTCGATTTTCGAGAACACCTCGTCGGCGAGTACGAGCAGTTCACGCGCAGCTTCACGCGCATCCGGTCCGGCGATATCAAGGCCTTTGTCGACAGCGAGTACGACAGCCAGCGTTATTGGCCTGAGCCGCTCATCCAAATCAACCCGAACTACCAATCGGGCGGCACGGTCGACGAGCTGGTCCAGGCTGGTCAGCTGGCCCCAGAGTGCTCTGGAATCTTTCGGCTTGGGAAATCGGCTAGCTCGGCTGGCGTTACGCTGCCGTTGTACAAGCACCAGGCCGAGGCCATTAACTTGGCATTGGCCGGCGAGAGTTACGTGCTGACTACTGGAACGGGCTCGGGCAAGTCTCTCAGCTATTTCATTCCGGTTGTCGATGCATGCCTCAAGGCTAAGAAGGCCGACCCGGCACCTCGCACACGCGCAATCGTCATCTATCCGATGAACGCGCTAGCTAACTCGCAACTTGAGGAGTTGAAGAAGTTCCTGGGTTCAGACTCTGCCGCCCAGGCCGTGACCTTCGGGCGCTACACAGGGCAGGAGTCCGATGAAGAGCGTCAGGCTATGGCCGCCACGCCGCCGGACATCCTCCTGACCAACTTCATGATGCTCGAGCTGCTGATGACCCGGCAGAACGACATTGACAAGGCGGTGATGCGCAACGCCAAAGGTCTGCGTTTCCTGGTCCTCGACGAATTACACACGTATCGCGGTCGCCAAGGCGCCGACGTGGCGCTACTAGTGCGTCGCGTGCGCGAAGCTCTATCTGACGAACTCATCTGCATCGGCACCTCAGCCACGATGGCGTCCGAAGGCACGCAAATGGAGCGCAACGCCGTGGTGGCGAAGGTGGCGCGGCGTCTGTTTGGCACATCCATTGCGGACCGCAACGTCATCACCGAAACCCTGCGCCGAACGACGCCTGAGAACCAGACGCTCGAAACCGTACGGAGCGAGCTCGGCGCGGCCATCCGTGCCGGCGTGCCTATGGATCTCGGCTTCGAGGCCATGGCTGCGCATCCAATGTCCGTCTGGGTGGAACTCACCTTAGGCTTGACCTACGAAGACGACAAGCTGCGTCGTGCACGCCCGCGCACACTCGCAGATGCATCACAGCTGTTGCACGAGGCCTCCGGCGAATCCGTCGCGAACTGCCAGACTTACCTGCAGAAGTTCATGCTTCGCGCGTACGCTGTTACTGACGGCGCTGGTAAAAGCTTATTCGCCTTCAAGCTGCACCAGTTCATCGCTGGCGGCGGCAAGGTCTACACGACGCTCGAAGTGCCCAACCATCGAGCCATCACGCTGGATGGGCAGCAGTTCGTTTCAGGCGACGACGACCGGCAGCGGCGCTACTACCACGTGCACTTCTGCCGCGACTGCGGCCAGGAGTACATCCCGGTCTGGGACACCGACGGCCCCGAGGGCCGAGGCTTCGATGTGCGCAACATCGACGAGCGGCAACACGACGACGAACAGGTGAAGTTCGGCTTCCTGATGCCGGACGGTCGCGGCATTTGGGAGCCGGAGGCTCTGGAGCGCTACCCTGAAACTTGGCTGGAGGAGCGTGCCGACGGCGAATGGCGTATCAAATCGGCTCAGCGCAAGTTCGTGCCGCAGGCGGTAAAGGTGCGTCCGGACGGCGGCGTCACCGACGACAAGGGTCTGCAGGCTTGGTTTATTCCCGGGGCGTTCCGCTTCTGCCTGGCCTGCGGTGTCAGCCACACCTCCTCAGGTAAGGATGCCTTGCGTCTTACCTCGCTGTCGGGCGAAGGCCGAAGCTCAGCCACGACGGTGCTCACTTTGTCGGCGCTGCGCTACCTATACGAGCAGGATCAGCAGCTGTCGGCCGAGGCCAAGAAGGTTCTAGGTTTCTCCGACAACCGGCAGGATGCCGCGCTGCAGGCTGGCCACTTCAACGACTTCCTGCAAGTTCTATTGACTCGCGCGGCGCTGCTGTCTGCCTTGCAGAAGGGCAATGACCAAGCGCTTTCCGAGCGCGAGGTCGCCAATGCAGTCTTCGAAGCCCTGGGCTTCCACCGCGACGATCCAGCGGTCCGAGCCGAGTACATGCAGCAGCCCGAGGTCAAGGGCAACACACGGCGGCAAGTACAGGAGGCTATGCGCGGCATCCTGGGTTACCGCACCTACTTTGACCTGAGGCGCGGTTGGCGCTACAACAATCCCAACCTTGAACAGCTTGGCCTGATTCGCATCGGCTATCAGGACATCGACGACCTCGCTGCTGATGCTGCCGAGTGGGCTGATGCCCCCCTGGTCTTGCGGGCTGCCACTCCGGACGAGAGGGCCAAGGTCCTACGCGAGTTGTTCGATTTCATGCGCCAAGGGCTCTGCATCGCCACACGCTATCTCGACCGCTCCGAACTTGAGCAGCTGCGCACCCAGAGCTACGCCAACCTACGCGAGCCCTGGGGATTTACCGAAGACGAGCGGCCCGTGCCGGCTCGATGGTTCGTTATCTCACGTCCACGCGAAGAATCCGACCGCCGCGGTCGCCGTGTGCAGATCGAGGATTTTTTGTTCATCGGCTCTAGCCGTTCACGGTTTGGCCGCGAACTTCGCAAAAGCAGCACTTGGGGCGGCGGTAACCCCTACTACAAGGACATCAACGACCAGACATACCCGGACGTCGTCTCCGCGCTGCTCAAGGCTGCCGAGTCCTACGGCTTGGTCAAGCGGGAAGAGACCGATGTCGGCCTCACAGGCTGGCAGCTCAATGGCACGGCGTTGCTGTGGGAGGCTGGCTCAGGCCAGAGTCAGCGCCAGGCGGAGGACAACAAGTTCTTCCGAGCCCTGTACCGCAACATAGCGGGGTTGCTGGCCAGTCCAGTACACCAGCTCTTCGACTTCGAGGCCCGCGAGCATACGGCCCAGGTTGAGCAGGACGACCGACTCGAGCGAGAAGCCCGCTTTCGCTACACCAATAAAGACCGCGATGACTGGCGCAAGAAGAACGGCGCCGAGCTCGAATGGCTGCCGGTGTTGTTCTGCTCGCCGACCATGGAGCTGGGCGTTGACATCTCGTCGCTGAACACGGTCTACATGCGCAACGCGCCGCCTACGCCGGCCAACTACGCGCAGCGCAGCGGCCGTGCAGGACGCGCCGGCCAGCCCGCCTTAGTCATCACCTATTGCGCATCGCAGAGCCCGCATGACCAGTACTACTTCCGCGACCCGGTGCGCATGGTGCACGGGCAGGTCAATGCACCGACACTGGATCTGGCCAACCTGGAACTGGTCAAGAGCCACATGCACGCCATTTGGCTAGCCGAGACCAGCAAGCGCCTAGGTAATAGCGTCCGCGACCTGCTCGATATGAACGAGCCTGAAGGGCTGCCGGTTGCCGAAGACGTGGTCGCCGACCTCGACAGGCCTGACGCGAAGAGGCGCGCCCACCAGCGCGGCCTTAAGGTCCTGGGCATGCTGGCCAACGAGCTCACGGCGCAGAATGCGCCTTGGTACAGCGAGCAATGGGCCGATTCGGTCTTCCAACGGGCGTACCGCGAGTTCGACAGCGCGCTGCAACGCTGGCGCGATCTGTATCGCGCGACGGCACAAGCTATCGAGCTTAACTTTAAGATCGAGAATAACCCTACCGCCTCGGAACGCGAGCGCCGCGAAGCCCAGCAGCGCCACAACGAGGCTCGCAAGCAGCGTGACCTGCTGCTGGCTGGCGACAGCGCCTTCAACTCGGATTTCTACACCTACCGCTACCTAGCCTCCCAGGGCTTCCTTCCAGGCTATAACTTCCCACGTCTGCCGCTGCTGGCCTACTTGCCTGCGCGGCGGGGCTCGATAGGGCGTGAGAGTTTCTTGTCGCGTCCGCGCTTCCTGGCATTGAGCGAGTTCGGCCCTTACAGCCTTATCTATCATGAGGGCAGTCAGTACCGCGTCACTAAAGCCCTGCTGACCATCACCGGCCAGGGCCAGGTGACCGAAGGCGCCAAGCTGCCGACCGAAGTCGCACGCTTGTGCCCGACCTGCGGCTATGGCCACTTCAGGTCCCAGCGTGATGCAGACCGCTGCGTATCCTGCGGCGCCTCGCTGTCCGGCGCGCCCGAGGTCAAGAACCTCTACCGCATCGAGAACGTCTCGACGAAGCGTGCCGAACGCATCACAGCGAATGAAGAAGAGCGCGTGCGCCAAGGCTATGAGATGCAGACCACGCTGCAATTCGCCGAAGCCGATGGAAAGCTGCAGATGGTCACCACAGTGATCGAGGACGAGCAAGGTCCATTGCTGGAGATGCAATACGGTCCGGCGGCCACTGTCTGGCGCATGAACTTCGGCTGGCGCCGTCGCAAGGAAAAGTCCATCCAGGGTTTCATGATGAACCCCGTGACCGGCCACTGGGTCGGCGGTGTCGACGACGGCAATGGAGCGTCCGAGACCGAGGGCGAGGCGCCGCCGGACAAGACACCTCCACAGCGCATCGTGCCTTATGTGGAGGATCGCCGGAACATCCTCATCGTGCGGCCGCATCACGGCTTGGGCGAGCTCGAAACCGAGACGCTGACGACCTTGCAATATGCGCTCAAGCGCGGCATCGAGGCGATATATCAGCTCGAAGAAAGCGAGCTGATGGCCGAGCCGCTGCCCACCCGCGACAACCGCCAGTCCATCCTGCTGTTCGAGGCCGCCGAAGGTGGTGCCGGCGTGCTGACACGCTTAGCCACTGAACCTGAAGCCATGTCCGCCGTTGCTGCTAAGGCGCTTGAGGTCATGCATTTCGTGACGCCGCCTGCTGGTCAGCCATGGACCCGGAAAGAGCTGACCGAAGAGCTGGACCACAAAGGCAACCCGCTGTGCGAGGCCGGTTGTTACCGCTGCCTGCTGTCGTACTACAACCAGCCCGACCACAAGCTCATCGACCGCAAGGACAAAGACGCCGGCGGCCTGTTGCTAGACATCCTCTGTCGTCTGACCAACGCGCTCGCTCGCCGGGGAACACAAGGGCGTGACCCTGATCAGCACGATGCCGAGTTATCGCGAACAGCCGGGAGCTCTTTGGAGCACGACTGGCTTGAATTCGTGGCCAAGCACGGGTACCGCAAGCCAGACCGCGGTCAGTACGCAGTTCCAGGTATCAAGGCCACCGCCGACTTCTTTTATGACGACCTGAATCTCGCAGTCTTCATTGACGGGCCACATCACGAAACGAAATCGCGGCAAGCTCACGACAAGGGCATCAACCAGGCCCTTGACGAACTCGGCTACTTAGTTGTGCGGTTCTCCTCAGACGTCGCAACGTGGCCAAACATCTTTGCCGGGAATAGCGATTTGTTCGGCCGGCCGCTCCAAGTTGCGACCTCGTCGCGACAGCTCGACGACGTTGTCGAAGTGAGCCTACGCCTTAATGTGCCTTATGGCGAAGATCCAGATGCAGCGAGGCGAACGGTCACAAAAGTGGTATGCGAGGCCGCGGGCTGTCTTCCAGAAGACATTGAGTTTGTGGGGGAGATTCGCCAGGGAAGTATCTTGGCGAATCTGATGATGAAGCTACTCCATGCATTCAACCTGCGCCGGGCTATCGAGGCCGCGAAACCAGATGCAGGTACCACGACCAATCCATTGTACGGAGCAGCAGTGCAATGCTCGTTTGGATTGCACGATGTTCAAGAGGCTTTGGCTCAGGTGAGGAATGACACGCTGGTCGTGTTCGTCCACGGACTAGGAGGTGGCGATGCCACCTTTGGACAGCTTCCTGAATATCTCAAGGAAGCGGTTCCCGCGAAGTGCACGAAATACATCTATGAATCACACTTTTTCGGTGGGACCGACCTGTTCTCACTGGCGAAACACTTGGGTAGCGAGGTATTGCTGAAGGGATATGCGTCGGTTGCGTTCGTGGCACATAGCCTTGGAGGGATTCTCGTCAGGAAGATGCTAAGTGAGGTATGCGGGTTAGGTCTCCTTCCTGCCGAGCTCGGTGACAGAACACGTTGTGTGGCATTGCTTGCTTCTCCAACTACAGGCTCGTCTCTCGCCGGTCTAGCCAAGCACTTGCCGGCGCTCTCGGCGCATCCGCAGGTGCAGGTGCTCAGCAAGAGCTCCGGTGCACTCCTCCAGACCAATGAGGCCTGGAAGAAGTGGTGCGCCACGAAGAGCGGCTGCTACATCTGCAACTTCATTGGTACTGATGACGATGTGGTCCCGTTGACAGACGCCGCAGCGAGCCCCGGTGAGACCTTCACGGTGCCCGGCGAAGGCCACAGTTCAATCGCGAAGCCGAGCAGTCCTAGTCACTACATAGTCAAGCAGCTTACTCAGCTGCTGAAAGAGAAGCTGCATTGATGACGAGCATTAACTTTGTGCCAGGCAGCTTGATTTCTGCCCGTGGCCGAGAATGGATAGTCCTGCCTGAGTCCGACGCGGAAACCCTGCGCTTGCGCCCCCTAGGCGGAGGTGAGCGCGATGAGACGCTCATTTACCTACCCTTGGAACGCCAGCCGGTCCGGCCGGCCACGTTCCCTTGGCCCTCGGCCGCCCAAGCGCGCAACCATTCGGCCAGCCAACTGCTGCTCGATGCCCTACAACTAAAGCTCCGAAGCGGTGCAGGCCCGTTCCGCAGCTTCGGCAACATCGCCGTCGAGCCGCGCGCCTATCAGCTCGTGCCGCTGCTCATGGCGCTCAAGCAGCCGACGGTGCGACTCCTTATTGCCGACGACGTCGGCATCGGCAAGACGATTGAAGGCGCGCTCATCGCCCGAGAGCTGCTCGACCGCGGTGAAATCCAGCGCCTGGCTGTGCTGTGCCCACCGCATCTCTGCGAGCAGTGGCAGCGCGAGCTGGCGGAGCGCTTCCACATCCAGGCTGTCGTCGTTCGCTCGAATACCGCTGACCGTCTGGAGCGCGACCTGCCGCCCGGCACCTCGGTGTTCCATGCTCACCCCTACACGGTGGTGAGCCTGGACTACATCAAGTCGGAGCGCCGGCGTGAAGCCTTCCAGCGCTTCTGTCCCGAGTTCGTCATCGTCGACGAGGCACACACCTGCACCCAGGCTGGCCAGGGCCGCCAGCAGCGCTATCAACTGCTCAAGGGCCTGGCAGCCGGCGCGGCGCGTCACCTGGTGCTGCTCACCGCGACACCTCACAGCGGGGACGATGAGGCCTTCTTCAACCTGCTGGGCCTGCTACGGGCTGACTTCACCCAGTTGAAGGACCTTCCCGCGGGCCAGCGCAGTGACCTGCGCGAAGACCTGTCCCGGCACTTCGTCCAGCGACGCCGGGCTGACATCGCAGAATGGCAGGACACCTCAATGTTCCCCGAGCGGCGCTCGGCCGAAATCACTTACAAGCTCACCGGCGCGTGGGGCCAGCTGTTCAACGACGTGCTGGCGTATGCCCGTGAGTTGGTCGAGCGCTTCGAAGGGCGAGCGCTGCGCGAGCAGCGCATGAACTGGTGGGCGGCCCTGGCGCTGCTGCGCTGTATCTCGTCGTCCCCGGCCGCTGCGGTGAACGCGCTGCGCACCCGACTGCAAGGCGCTCTGGACGAAGCGGGCCAGACTGAAGTTACCTCGCTCGAAGAATTCGAGTCCCAGGCTACCGACCGCGTGCTGGATGGCACCGACGATGCGCTGTCCACTGACGACCTCGAGCCGGGCGCCAAGACCGAAGACAGCCAGCGCCTGGACGCCCTGATGGCCAGCGCTGCCGCACTCGCCGGCCAACAGAAAGACCCCAAGCTCGCCAAGCTGCAGGAACACGTGGCCCTGCTTCTGAAGGAAGGCTTCCAGCCCGTCGTCTTCTGCCGCTACATCGCAACGGCGCATTACCTGGCAGCGGCCCTACAGGAAAAGTTCAAGTCCGTCACCGTCAGGGCCGTGACCGGCGAGCTGACACCCGACGAAAGAGAGGCGGCGGTCGACCAGTTGGGCGAGAGCGAGTCCCGCGTCTTGGTAGCCACGGACTGTCTGTCCGAGGGTATTAACCTGCAGAGTCTGTTCACCGCCGTTGTTCATTACGACCTCAGTTGGAACCCGACCCGTCACGAGCAGCGCGAAGGACGCGTGGACCGTTTCGGGCAGAAAGCCCGCGAGGTGCGTAGCACCATGCTGTACGGCGAGGACAACCCCGTTGATGGTGCCGTCCTGCAGGTCATCCTGCGCAAAGCCGAGAGTATTCGCAAGGAGCTGGGCGTGCTGGTGCCCATGCCCGACAATGAGGGCAAGCTCACCCAGGCGCTGATGAACGCCGTGCTGCTGCGCAAGGGTGCGCTCAATGCTCAGTCACAGCTGGACCTTTTCGGCGAGCCAGCGAAGGAAATCGACCTTGCTTGGCAGAGTGCCAGGGAGAAGGCGAAGCAGAACCGCAGCATATTTGCCCAGCGGCGCCTCAAGCCCGAAGATGTGCTCCCGGAATGGCGCAAGTCCGCCGCAGTGCTCGGTGACGACGCCGAAGTCGAGCGCTTCGTCAGCCGTGCCACAGCCCAGCTCGGGGCGCCGCTGCAACCCATCAAGCAGCACTTCAAGCTGTTGACTGAGCACCTGCCTCCTGCCGTGCGTGAGCGCCTTGCGGCCGAAGGCCTGGCCCACACCTTGCGCATCGACTTTCACCAACCCGCGGCGCAGGGTGCCACCTTTATCCACCGCACGCACCCCCTGGTGTCGGTGCTGGCCGACACGCTGCTGGAGCAAGCGCTCGACGATGGCGCGCTTGCGGCTGACGATGCGGTCGTCGCCCGTGCCGGCGCCGCATTCGTGCAGGAGGTGTCGCTTAAGACCACCGTGCTGCTGCTGCGCATCCGCCACCAGCTCACCGCCACCCATGGCAGCCAGACGCGTCTGCTGATGTGCGAGGAAGCTGTTGCCGTGGCAGCCAGTGGCTCTGAACCCTTTGCCGAGCTCGCCCCCGACATGACCCGCCAATTGTTGGGCGCCGAAGCCACCCGCAACATGCCCGCGTCACTGCGTGATCGTCAGTTGCAGACGGCCCTCGAAGCCTTGCCCGGCTGGCAACCTCAGCTGGAGGCCATGGCCAAGGCCCGCGCCCAGGTGCTGCTGGCCGACCACCGCCGCGTGCGTGAAGCTGCCGAAGGCCGAGGCAGCTACCAGGTCACGGCCAGCCTGCCTGTCGATGTAATGGGCCTGTATGTGCTGTTGCCGGATAGCGGCGCTGCCTCTACCGCCGTGGGAGTCTGACACCATGGCCAAAAAGCCTCTCCACCAGCTCGTCTACCGCGCCATCCGTATCGAAGGCGGCCTGCTCCCCGCCGAAGAACTGACGCGCCTGACCCTGCTGGCCGATCCGAAGGCCACCGAGCAGACCGAAGCCCAGTACCGCATTGCCAAGGGCCTGAAGCTGCGCGACGAAATTGCCCGAGACTTCAAAATTGCCCTGAATCTCTGGAAGGACTTCCAAGCCCTCCGTCAGCGGCAAGACGTGCGTGCGCACGAGGTCACAGTGCGCGAATGGCTGCTGCCACTGCTGCGCGATGTGCTCCACTTCCATGACGCCGCGCCCTGTCCAGCCATTGAACGCGCCGGGCACCACTATGCTGTAGGCCATGCCGGCAGCGGCGGCCGCGTGCCGCTGGTCTTCGCCGGCTTCGACCAGCCCTTAGACAGCGCCATGGAGCGCTTCGGCGAGACTAACCCCGATACCGGCAAAACCCGCCGCCGCAGTCCCTTCATGCTGGCGCAGGAGGTGCTGAACGCCATCGACGCGTCGCTCTGGGCCATCGTCAGCAATGGCTTGACGCTGCGCATTCTGCGCGACAACGCCAGCCTCACGCGTCCGGCCTATATCGAGATCGACCTCGAGGTGCTGTTCACCGAAGAGCTGCTGGCCGACTTCAGCGCCTTCTGGTTGTTGGCCCATACCTCTCGCTTCGGCGCCGCCGACGCGCCACCCAACGACTGCCCCTGGGAGCGTTGGCGCGCTGCAGGGCAGCAGGCCGGCGTCACGGTGCGTGGCAAGCTGCGCTATCAGGTGGCCGAGGCGCTGCGAGCACTGGGCACGGGCTTCCTCTCGCACCCGGCCAACGGCGCCCTGCGCGCCGCACTGCAGAGTGCCCAGGACGGCTACGATCGCCAGGCCTTCTTCGAAGAGCTGCTGCGCTTGGTTTATCGCCTCATCTTCCTGGCCACGGTGGAAGACCGCCTCGACCGGGGCACGGGCGAACGCCTGGTCTTCGCCCCAGACGCCAGCGACGAGGCCAAGGCCCGCTACCTGTTTGGCTACTCGCTCACGTGGCTGCGCGAGCGCGCCGTGCGCCGCAGCCAGCACGATCGCCATGCCGACCTGTGGCAAGCGCTGACCATCACATTCGGTGCCTTGGGTGTCGGTGAACCCTCTTTGGGTCTGCCCGCGCTGGGTGGTCTGTTTGATGCTGACCAGTGCCCGTGCCTCGACACCGCCCAACTCGACAATCGCCACCTGCTAGCCGCCGTGTTCCAGCTCGGCTGGTTCCGTGCCGACGGCGGCCTCTCTCGCGTCAACTACCGCGACATGGGCCCCGAAGAGCTGGGCAGCGTGTATGAGAGCCTGCTGGAGCTGGTACCGGACCTGCAGGGCCTGGCGTCGCCCGCCACGGCGCGGCTGGCCTTCGTCGGCGATGACGAGAGCGATGCCAGCACCAAGGGCAATACGCGCAAGCTGACGGGCAGCTACTACACGCCTGACAGCCTGGTGCAGGAACTCATCAAGAGTGCGCTTGAGCCGGTTATCGCGCAGGCGGTGAAGGCCAACCCGGAGCAGCCGGTGCAGGCGCTGCTAGCACTGACCGTGTGCGACCCCGCATGCGGCAGCGGCCACTTCCTGCTCTCGGCCGCCCGACGCCTGGCCGACGAGGTAGCGTTGCACCGCGCCGCGGCCGAGCGAGAGGGTGGAGCCCCGACACCAGCCGACTACCGTCACGCGCTGCGCGACGTGGTGGGCCGCTGCATCTTCGGTGTCGACAAGAACCCGATGGCCATTCAGCTGGCGAAGACGGCGTTGTGGCTGGAGGCCTATTCACCTGATCGGCCGCTGAGCTTCGTGGACCACCACCTGCGCGTGGGCGACGCGCTGCTAGGCGTGTTGGACCCCAAAGTGCTGGACGACGGCATCCCCGACGAGGCCTACACCGCGCTTTCGGGTGACGACAAGGCCGTGGCCAGTGCGCTGAAGAAGCAGAACAAGGCTGATCTGAAGAGCTGGCGCCAGATTGCTGGCGGTGACCTGTTGACGCAGCCAGGCTTGGCGACGCAGGCCATCAGCGTTGAGACCCTGAACGACGACACGCCGGAACACCTCGCCGCCAAGCGGCAAGCTTGGACCATGGCGCAGGCCCAGGCGCAGCGCAGCAGTTTCGCTCGTCTGGCCGACACCTACCTGGCCGCCTTCCTGGCACCCAAGCTGGCCGGGGCTGGCGCGACCATACCGCTTTCAGGCTACCTGTGGGGTGTGCTAAGCGGTCAGGCGCCCAAGGCCGAGGTGGAGGAAGCAGTGCAGGCCCTTTGCCGGCAGCACAGCGCCTTCCACTGGTGGCTGGCCTTCCCGCAGGTGGCTGCGGCCGGTGGCTTCAGCGTGATGCTGGGCAACCCGCCATGGGAGCGCATCAAGCTGCAGGAGGAAGAGTTCTTTGCTACCCGCAGCCCGCTGGTGGCCATGGCCAAGAACAAGGCCGAGCGCGCCCAGCGCATCGAATGGCTAAGTGAGGGCGTGCTGCTTCACCGCGTAAACCCCGACTTGGAACGCAGCGAAGGTTTCACTTCACCAAATAGGGCCGAGATGGCGCTGTATGCCGGCTTCATTGCCGCGCGCCGCGGCGCCGAGGCCGCCAGCCTCTATGCGCACGACAGCCGACGCTACTCGCTCACCGGCGTGGGAGATGTCAACACCTACGCGCTGTTTGCCGAGACCTTCCTGCAGGCCACGGCACCCAGCGGTCGGGCTGGCTTCATCGTGCCCACTGGTATCGCTACGGACGAATCCACCAAGGCTTACTTCGAGGCCGTGTCTCAGCATCGCCGGTTGATTGCACTCTACTCATTCGAAAACGAGGAGTTCGTGTTCCCGGCTGTTCACCACGCGATGAAGTTCGCCTTGCTGACTACCGCTGGCACGCATGGAGTCGACGTACCAGCGCAACTTGTCAATTTCGCGCGTCAGGTTGACTACCTGTATGACCAACGACGCAGGTTCAGCTTACGGCCCGAAGAGTTCCAGCTCATCAACCCGAACACCCGCACCTGCCCAGTGTTCCGCAGCGAGCGCGACGCCGAGCTGACCAAGAAGCTCTATCGCGCCGCGCCCGTGCTCATCGCCGAGGTCCAGGCCGATGAAGATGGCGAGCTGCTGCGACCCGAGGTGAACCCGTGGGGCATCCGCTTCCAGGCGATGTTTCACATGTCCAACGATAGCGGCCTGTTCGCAGATGCCCCTGCCTCGGTGGGGCAGCCTCTGCGCCTCCCGCTGTACGAAGCAAAGTTGATTCACCAGTTCGACCACCGCTGGGCCACTTACGTGGACGCCGGCAGTGGCGCGGCAGGCCAGGTGGCAACGGCCGATGTCAGCGATACGCAAAAGTGTGCCCCCGCCTTCACCGTGCGCCCACGCTACTGGGTGGACGAGCGTGAGGTACTGGCCCGCATCGCCCGAGTACCTACCCGCGTAGCGCGAGCTTGGTTGGCAATGCATGCCACGCGAGAGGCAGAGGATGCGACCGCTCAGGACGCCGCACTGGCGGACCTACTGCTGGCATTGGCCCAGTGGGTGGCCGGCGAACTGTTTCATCGCGCGGCAGGTGCGGCCCCTGCCGCCGACAGCTGGACACCGAGCCAGGCCCAGCCGCACATCGCGCCTGCAGAGGTGCAGCTAAAAGCTGGATTCCTGCGTCTGAACGACGTGCTGCGCGGCCAGGGACAGACGACCAAGAAGGCTCTCGCCGAATTTCCGAAGTGGGCCGCCCAGAACATGGGCGCGCGATTGACAGACGACGAGCTGGCGCCCTTGGCTGAGGCCCTGCGTACTAGTACGTTGGCGGAAGCGCTGCGCACGTTGCTGGACCTCTGGATGGACCGCCGTAGCCCACGGTATTTGATGGGCTGGCGGGACATTACGAACGCGACCAACGAGCGTACGGTGATTGCGTCGGTGGTGCCACGAGTAGGGGTGGGAAATAGCCTTCCCTTGATGCTCTTCCGGGCAGGCGCAGCTAGCGGTCCGTTCGCGGCATTGCTGGGCAACCTGTGCTCGATGGTTTGCGACTTCGTGGCTAGGCACAAGGTCGGCGGTACGCACTTGAACTACTTCATCTTCAAGCAGCTCCCTGTGCTAGCTCCTGACCGCTACAGCGCCACCGACCTCTCTTTCATCGCACCTCGTGTCCTCGAACTCACCTACACCGCGCACGACCTGCAAGCTTGGGGTGAGGACCTCGCCGCCTACGACCCGCGCCCCGCTGCCGAACAGGGCCAGCCCTTCGCGTGGAACCCTGAGCGCCGCGCTCAACTGCGCGCCGAGCTCGACGCCTACTATGCCCGCCTATACGGCCTCACCCGCGACGAGCTGCGTTACATCCTCGATCCCAAGGACGTGATGGGTGCCGAGTACCCCAGCGAGACCTTCCGGGTGCTGAAGGAGGGTGAGATCCGGGCCTACGGTGAATACCGGACGCGCAGGTTGGTATTGGAGGCATGGGACCAGCAGGCCAGCATGTCGTCTGCTGCACAACCGGCCCCTGTTTCATACTCCGAGCACGGAATGATCCGTAACGCCGAAGAAGGCAGGCTGGCTGGTCTGGTGACGGCATTGGTCGCCGAGCGAACGGAGCGCAGTTCGCTGGTGGACATCCAGTCAGCAGTAGCTGCGTTGGCAGCGGCAGCGCACTACTTTGATTCCGTTGACGGCCCGCGCTTCGACGCCCTGCGAGGTTCACTCGGGATTGCAGACGTAACGCCCCTCCTGAGCCGAATCCTGCCCATTGTGCAACGCCTAGTCAGCGCAGATGTGCTTGTGCGTTCAACACAGGGTAGCGAGGCCTTCTTCGCGCGAGGCGTTGGCGCGCCGCCTGCCGATGTCATCCAGCTACCAGAACAGCCCGACGCTGCTCGGCTTCTGTGGCTGGCCGAGAGTCGGCGCAAGGCGTTGGAGGCCGAGAAGAGCGGCGCAGTGCCCACAAATCCCAAGGCTACCGGCACACAGTAAGAGGACGCGATGTCAACCTGGCTCAAGGTGAGTAATCCGGTTCGCGCGCAACCCAGGCTTTGGGTTGAAACGATATGGCTGGTTGAATCCCGTGAACCGCTGGTGCTCACGCGTACCATTGATCTGCATACTGGGCTGAATATCGTCTGGGCCAAAGAGTCTGCCTCGAACGACGCCACGGGATTGGCGAGCGCAGGTCATGGCGTCGGTAAGACCTCGCTCTGCCTGCTGCTGAGGTATGTGCTAGGTGACGATGCGCCGGCTATCACCAGTCTGCGAAGCAAGGCTGCTGGCAGCTTTCCCAAAGGTGGTGTCGCGGCGAAAGTCCACGTAGATGGTGCCGTTTGGCTGGTTTTCCGACCGTACGGCTTGTACAGCCACTCCATGGCCTCTCAATGCGATGAGCTGGACCCGTTGCTCAACGGTACCGCGACGAACGACTTCGACGGCTACGGTCGCGCTCTGGAGCAGTTCTCGATTGGCCGGCTTGCAGCCCGCTCCCTGCCTGGAACAAATCAGCCGCTCGAGTGGCGCCATCTACTGGCCTGGTGCATTAGGGAGCAGCGAACCAGATTCGACGGCTTCTACCACTGGCGTGAAGGCGAAGGTCTGGGCTTCAAGAGGCCACGGCGAGATCCGCCGCTGCTGGTCGGCTCAGTGCTGGGTCTGGTGGACCAGGAGTTGGATCGGCTTCTGCGTGACATCGAGGCCGAACAGAAGCAGGTCGAACAGCATAAGGAGCGCATCCCAGAGCTCGAAAGAGCGCCGGCCTTTGCGTTGGCTCATGCCGACCGTCAGCTTCGCCTGCGGGTACGAGCCGGAGAAGACGAGCCCGTGTTCACGACCACGGTTGGCGAATCCGTCGAGTCACGTGTTCAAGCCGCCCTGCAGGCTGCTGAGCGGGACGAGAACCGATGGGAGCAGGAGGTGGCGCGGGCGGAGGATGTTTTGGCAGAAGAACAGGTGCGTCTGCTTGAGTTGATCAAGGCCCGCGACCGGGCCGACCTCGAGGTCGGTATCGCGAAGTCCCTGGTGGATACGAATCATGCAGACTATGAACGCCTCACCAAGCTTCGGGAAAGGCTACAGGGGCTTGAAGGGGGCAGATGCGATCTTGGCGATATCGAGTTCAATGCTTGTCATTACATCCAAGAACGCAAGAGCGCGGTCAGCATCACCTGGTTCCAGGACGGTAGACACGCCAAGGCGAGCAACCCTGAACTGAACAGACGCTACGAGGATCGGAAGCTCGATTTCGAGAAGCTTGCAACAGCGGTATTGGCCCAAGAGAAGGCCATCACCGAACAGAAGGCTGCGCTTCGCCGTCTGCGTGTCAGCATCGCCACCAGCGAGAGCGCACGGACGTTCTTGAAAAAGTCCTGGGACGAACTTCAGGAGCAGCACACACGAAGGGCACAGGGCGACGACACGACCGAACTAGTCGAGGCCCGAAATCAACTGCAGGAGCACGAAACGGCGCTGTGTTCACTTCGGACGACCGAGGTCAGGCGAAGATCGCAGCAGTCGTCGAGAGTCGATGCCCTCAAAGCTTTGACGGCAGCTGTGTCGACCAGAATACTAGGGGCCACAGGATACGCGCGCTTCGTCCCTGAACACGAGGTTCGCCCCTTCGAAGTTGCGCGCGGCGGCGAGGCGTACCAGGTGCTGGAGGTGCTCCTCGGAGACATTGCCTGCCTGCTCGACTCCGCGATGTCGGACGCCAGCAACCATCCGGGCTTTCTGGTTCATGACTGTCCGCGAGAAGCGGACATGAGCGAACTCTTGTACCGGGAGTTCTTCCTTGCCGCAGCCGAGGCTGCTGAGCAGCTTGGTAAGGACGGCCGAGTGCCGTTCCAGTTCATCGTCACGACGACCTCTGCGCCTCCGCCAGCGCTCCAAGGGGAGCGAAGTGTGGTGCTTGAGCTGGAACCAAGTATCGAAGAGAAGCTGCTTTTCCGGCGGGAGCTGCAACCCCTGCTTTCTGGTTTTGAATGATGCCCAGATAGAGTGTAAGAGGGCGTCGAGCTCCGCGCGCGCCTCCTGTCATCGCGGAAATGCTCATCGAGCAATGCGATGAAGCGCTCATCGTGCGTCGCAGGAGTCACAGCGCGTCGAGTGCCACCCCTTCGTGACAAGGATGCCAGGTGCGCCGCAAAGCTCACAGATTGTTGCCGACTCGTGTTCGGCGGCATCGATGAGCCGAAAAACCTCCTCGTCCCCACCATCGACATAGAACCGCAGCGTGCCGAACTTCTCTTTCACCTGCGTCGCAACGACATCCAACCCGGTGGATTCGATGTGTGCGGTGATGGCTTGGCTAAGACGATAGATCAAGTCCATCCAGCCATCGCCGCACTCAAATCCCCAAATTGCGAATACCGTGTGGGTTTCGTGGCGAAGCGGATCAAACTTTCGCAATCGATACAACGGAGGGAAGCTCGACTGTAATCGCTCGGAATTTTCAGAGTTCATATGGGCACCCTAGGATGGTGCCCCCGGCAGGACTTGAACCTGCGTGGGTGGCTTATCTGGCCACTGCCTTTGTCCGGGTATAAGCCGGATGCCTAACCTCTCGGCCACGGGGGCGAACACTCGCGAGCATGCTTCAGCATGCGCGTCGATATTCGCTCGTGGTGAAAGAGATGGCACATCATGTCGTTAATCTATCAGATCACGCAGCGACATAGGTGTACGTTTATGGAATGAGTGCGGACGGAATCCTTGAGCATTACGTACGTCGCTGCGAGCGCACGCGCCGCATCCACTGATCAAAGTCTTCGTGGGTGAAATCGGTAAGCACAACCCGATAGCCACAACCGCCGGCGCACTCGACTTCCTGGCCCATCGGAGAGTCTCGTGATCGTAGCTGCGTTCCCCCACATCGTGGGCAATGATGCGCTGGAGCGATAGTGCGCCAGTCGGAATAGGAACAAAGTTGCTCGACCATAGCAAGCGTCTTCCGTCAACAAGCAGGCGTTCTGCGCCATTTCAATTATCGACGTCCCTCGATCTTCTTCAGTAAAGCATCCTGCTCGTCACGAGTAAGGTGCGAGAAGCCAAGAATCATTCGTGCCAGTCTGTCATCTTTGGCATACAGATACGCCAGCGGAATTTTCAAGGAGTCTGCTAGTCGTGAAGCCGTTTGGACGTCGGCTTCGTGAACCCCTTTTTCATACCGATTGATGCGTGTGCTGGCCACAAACTGGTCAACCCCGGCAAGAATGCCTAGTTCCTTCTGTGATAGTCCTGCGGCTTCTCTTGCCTGCTTCAGGCGTGCGCAGAAGACAGCCTTTTGATCTGCTCTCGGGGGCATTGGGTGAACCAAGTAGCGTTGACGCTACGAGATTCGTAACTTTGCCTTGCCTTCGATACTACGAATTTCGTAGCATTTGATCAAGCGAAATCCTCTTGGGCAGTCGCTCGTCTATGTAGGGTCAGTCATGTCACTTCAACTGCTGCTTGATGATGAGTGGACTATTCTCATACCAACCAGCGACTACATCCACGAGGCGTGGGGAGTGCAGCATGTTCGTGCCTCCAACGCAGGGCGGACATTCGATCTCTCACATCGTCTTGCTGAGTCCTTTGCGGCGTGCCTGGTCGAGTGCTTAGATCCAGATCTGAAGCCACCGACCCAAGCGCAGATCGTTTACGCCACGGACATCGCTCGGACGCTTGGGGTACCTCTTCCGCTTGAAGCGCTTCGATATAGAGGTGACATGGCAGCGTTCATTGAAGGCCATGTTGAGGAGTTCAATGCGGGACGACGAAAGAAGTAGGCCACGGAACGCGGCACGGCGCTGCGACAGCCGTTGCCGGTGTTGCGCGCGATATGCTGCGGATACTGGTCAGACTGAACACCGATTCCGGCGAGCGCTGAACCCTCCGCTGGTACTGGCACAGTGCAGCCAATCCCCGCAGCTAGGAGCTTCCATCGGCGTCGTGAAAGGGCGGGTTCCGGGGCAGACATTCGCCATCAATTCGCAGATTCATTTCCTGTAGCGAAGCGCCTCGACGAGCAACGCAAAGGCGGGAGATGGCTGCCGCCTGCTCGGGTAGTACAAGTGGTAGCCGGGAAAGAGCGGGCACCAGTCGTCCGGCACCTGCTGCAATCGTCCCGCGGCAATGTGCTGGCTGACCATGTCTTCCGGAAGGTAAGCGGCGCCGAATCCTGCGAGTACAGCGACGCGGATGCGTTCGATGCTGTTGAAAGTCAGTCGCCCCTCCACGCGCATGTTGAGCGCGTGATCGTCCTTCTCGAATTCCCACGTGTGCAACCCTCCGTGGGCCCGTCTCCAGTTCGACGAGATGGGGGGTGTCCTTGGCGATAGCTGCGGTGTCAGCACGGTGCGAGGCAGATGGCATCATGGCGAATCCCGGTGAGTGATGTCCGGATGATGTCGCGCGCGTACGCCTGCCAAAGTTCCGCGAAAAACAGGCGCTGGGCTCGAAAGGCGAGGTTGCACCGCTTGGTCGCTCGGCCAGGCCCTAGCGACCAGGAAACTCCCTGCAGCCCTATACCACTGCTCACCCTCCGGGGGCATTGTGAAGGTGCCGTGGTACCACGGCTAAGCAATGAGTTGCGCCACGCGTGCGTCCTTAAGTCCTCGGCCTGGCGAAATGCTACCCGTGTCCTGGTTACCTTGGGCTAGGTCAGTGCTCTGGAAGCCGTCCAGCTGGACGGGGCCCAGTCGCGGTGGCGGTGTGCACCCTTACAGGGTCGCCAGCGATGGCGGCGGCCGCCGGGCCGTGGCCTCGGCCTGCGCCACGCCGGCGCCGTTGACGCGCCTCCCGCCGAGCTGGCAGGCACGGGCATGTCCGCCGGCGCGCCAGTTGCTGCGGCCTGGCCGTCACGCGCCCGCGTTTAGGACATTAGGTCCGTCGGTTCGACAGGCCTGTACTCCCCACCTCTCGATCCCTCCGCACCATCGAATCAGGGTGATGCGTCATCCAGGGTCTGACTTTCGGTCACGACGTCGACGCCTTGCGGGGGCCACGTGGAAACACTGGCGCAGTTCGGTCCGCTGGGCATTTGAGAGGGAGAGAAAGGTTGGCCGTATGCAGGTTGGTATGCCATTTGCGGATTCTTGCAATAGAACTGCAGCGGCGAAATCAGCTCCGGCTGGTCGGAGAGCATGGCCGTGTCCTTGTCCACCTTAGCCTCGTTGAGCAACGCGGTCATCTGCGTCTTGATTCGACTGAGGTTGGCCGTGATGTCGGCCTGGTAGTTAGCCTGCTGTTGCAAAAATAGCCCCGCTGACTCGCCTGCAAACGACACAGGGGGAGCGAATTGGCGGGCCTTCTGGTAGAGCGCCGCGCACCGGTACCGGAGATACTGGTTGCGTACGTCCAACGGACCGCCGGTTCGGTCGTCAGGGCTCAGGTGTTCCAGCGCCAGCCGAAATTTCCACCCTTCGTAGAAACGGCCCTGGCAGGTGCTCCCGTCCCAAGGGCTGTTGCCGGTAACAGCGGACCCGCGGAGGGGGATCAGTACGGGAGCGGGCCCGCCCGGGGAAAACGGTATGGACCACGGCGGCACCGGTGCCGGCGGACATGGGTCACACTCCGGAAGCAATATGGCAGCGAAGTCGTAGACCGGAATGGCATCGAGCGTTGCTGATTTGGACTGCAGCGACGTTTCTACGGTCACCACAAGCTCCTCGCCCTTGTCTCGAATGATTTGCTGTACGAAGCCATATGACAGAGGCTGGCCGACCCAGTTCGTCTGGGTCAATCGCCCGCCGGTGACTTCGACGTTCAAGATGATGGGTATAGGAATCGTTCCGGGTGCCTGCGTCGTAAATTTGAGGTCGAGTTCTGCCACATCTTCCCCGGCCGGCGTCAGTACAAGGCTGATGCTCGCAAGGGCGTTGTCGTCCAAACAATGCATGTACGCCATCCAGAGCTCACTCGATGCGACGGATTTCCTTATGCGGGAAACGATGGACTGCTGGACATTCACCTGTTCACTCTGGCTGAGGCTGTGCGTCCAAGAGCCAGAATTCTTCCCCGAACTTCCGCCGCTGAGTTGGACGGGGATGTCATCGATGGGAATGCCGATGCCTAGTTTGGCGTCGTCACTGGATGCCCATTTCCTACCATCACCCGTGTTGAGGAATGACTGGTAGGCCGATCCGAAGTTCTGGATGGAGTCCGACTCGATGAGGTTCTTCATTGCGGGATCGATCTTGCAGGCCTGGTCGTCAGCGACCGCGGCACGTCCCGTGAGAAGTCCGGCGAGCAAGAGCAAAGCGCACAAGGCCTTCATGTTCACTCCCCCTCAGTGAAGTGGGCGAAGCGTACTGCGGCGGAAAGGGCCGATTGTTAGGTCACGGTGACGAACTCTTTGCCCGTCGCGGTGCGGGCGG
Organism: Rhodanobacter sp. 7MK24; assembly: GCF_014842995.1. Lineage (GTDB taxonomy): Bacteria > Pseudomonadota > Gammaproteobacteria > Xanthomonadales > Rhodanobacteraceae > Rhodanobacter_A. Next base: position 99,912 of record NZ_JACYXL010000010.1, on the reverse strand, counting down.
CAGGTGTATTGCGCCGGCACGTGCGCAGCGGCGCCTGGGGGCATGCGAACGGCGAGATCTCGCGGAGCGGAGCGCGGTCGTTCAGTGAACCGGCCGTGCCGGACTCCCTGGGGACTCCAGGGTTGAGGGATCTACTGAGATGTGGCTCGCGGGGGCCGCGCCTGATGCGCGATCGGGCCACCTTGAAGCCGGAAAGCCAGGTTGGGGTAGACCGGCAGGCCACCGAACAAGGTCCGCTGGCAGCAGAAGCCGGCGTAAGCGAGGCCGTTGATGCCGGGGAACGCGCGCACGCCGAGGGCGGCCTGGACCGATGTGCCATCACCCTCAAAGTCCTGGTCACGGATGATCTCCTGGCGCCCAAGGCCAAGATGCGTGCCAGCGGCTCACGCCCACGCGGTCGCCTCGGGATCGCTGCAGGAGATGGCTGCGCGCCACTCCTGACGGCCAGCCCTTCAGTCCGATCCCGTCGGGCCTCGCGGTAAAGTAGCCCTATGGGTGGGGAGAAGCAGGGGAAGTATTGCGGCTCACACCATCACTTGGTTCGAGTGATGAACTTTATCGGTGTGTGCGCAGGATCATCATTGCCGATGGATACGGCCCCCGCCGCTCACTTCTAACGTCGTTTCGCGCCCAAGAGCACCACTCGCGCACCACTCGCCTCGATGCGCAGTTGTTCGTTTTCCGACTCAAGCAACGCGATGCGTGCCTGTGCCTCCTGCAATCGATGCTCAAGCGATACCATCTGCAAGTGATACAGGTGGGTTTGGGTTGCAAACTGCTTCGCGCGTGTCCTCCCCTCCTCCGCGCGACGTGTCACCGTCTGCCGCACGGCCTTATGCCCAACAATAAGGCACTGCCGCACCTCAGTCAGCCAACGATTCAAATTGACCAACGTCGTGGTCTTATGCGCCTTGCCTTCTAGTACCGCGCTCGCGACGCCCGCTCGGCGGCACACTTCCGCACGACTCAATCTCCCACTATTGAGTGGATAGATACCGTCCTGGCTCTCGATCTCGATCTTGATCTCCTTCATCGCCGCCTGCAGCTTCGCCACTACCGCCTGAGTGCGGCCTTTTGCGTGGGCCGTCAGAGCCTCGCTCGGCGTCTTCGCTTTCATACGGGCTGAACCTCTTCAGCCCACCATGGCGACGACCCACGCTTCCCATAACGCACCACCAACGGATGTGTAGCCCATCGCTGAAAGACATCCGACCACCGGTACAGATGGTTATTCAATTGCGCAACCAGCTGTGCGACTAGACTTTCAGCCTCCTCATCCTCAGCGCGCTGCAACTGTGGGAGGAGATACGCAATCATGTCGTTGGCGTGGTTCTTGTGATGGGCCAAGATCAGTTGATGGGGACACCCCGCCTGACAGTGAAGCGGATCGCGCCGAACGCCCTTATGCGCACCGCAGGGCCCTGCATCAAAAGCAGATAGCGTACAAATCACACCTTCCATCACGTATACCCAATCCCGCCCCCCGAGAGTGAGCTGATCAGCGAGTTCGAACTCATCTTCGGGCGTGAGTACGCCACGGTTTTTCAGGCGTAAAAATCGATGTTTGGCATCGCACACCACCTTGCCCATCGGACCACCTAACGCATCCGCCTGCTGGATTGCCTCCCTGGCCAAGAGAATGACTAACTCTCGCTGCACACGTAGAGCGTCGGCAACGATTGATTTGTCGCTCACCATGTAGCCGAAGGTCATATCTGGATCCTCGTGACCGAAGCAGTCCATCAGCACCATCTGGGCGCTCGTCAGGGCCAAGGCCAAGATGCGCGCCAACGTCTTGCGGAAACGATGGGTGTGCAGAGTAGGATTGTCAGGTGCCAACAGATGCTCTAGGCCAAGCACTTCGACCAAACGCTGCAGCGGTGGGTTCATATTGACGATCGCTCCCCCAAGGCCCACGCCTTGCAAGCGACCACGCGTGAGCACCCATAGGTGCTCGCCCAAGCTCCCGGGATCGTAAGGACGAGCCAACCGTTTCACCAAGCTTGCGAGTCGTATCTGCTGCTGGACCGCCCGCACGAGTAGGGGAGGCAGCGGCCAATCCCTCGGACGCCCACCTCGCGTCATGGGTGTCTTAAAGAGCGTGCCATCCAGACGAAACCCATGGGGCGAGGGCGCTAGGCATTGGATGGTGTAACTAAGCACTGTGGACTGACGAGGGCCCGAGGCCAGAAACAGAAGCCAAGCGTGGCTTGATTGCAAGGTTTGGATAAGATTCCACAGATCACCCCATGTATGAGGAGGCCAAGCGAATGGTTCGGTCTGCGGTTGTGCCGGATGTTTGCCTTGAGGTGCCGCCACCCGTCGCTTGAAATGCAGTGGGAACGGCAGATCGGTCACGACGTGGCCCTCCGGGGTACGCCAAACCCAACCACGGATCAGGGTAGCGCGCATCTCTAGAAGCAGAGCGGCTTCACTTTTAGGCGTGCGATGTCCCGCGGTCTGCAGGCGCGCGTTCCACGCACTCGGCGGCGACAGAGTAGTGTCGAGGCAAGCATCCAGACAGTCGAGCAACGACGCTCCAAGATGCTGGACCAGCCAGAGCGCGCGCTGACCACATGCGGCAGTGAATGCGTCCGGGAGAGGCTGCCATTGTTTGCTGCTATCCGGGGTGACCTCGGCCATTTCTACTTCATGCCGATCGCGCTCCAAAGCACCATCGTCCTGACACGGAGGCGCTGGTTCATCCGGGAGGAGGCCTCGCCGATAAAATGTCGCGAGGATGGCGCACACCTGACGGTGTGCCGCGCTGGGGGCACGCAGCTCTTCCGTCGTGGCGCGACTCCACCAGCGCGTGGCCGGACCTGGCTTCGTGGCGAGCAGGTTACTGATTGCGAGGGCAACGCGACCCAAGTGACAGATGCTCGCCGGGAGGCAGTAGACCCGCACACTGCGTGTCAGCGCGAGCAGCAGGCATAGTCGCAACACCTCCGTCCAAATGCGGTCCCCTGCAGGAGCATCCAGGGTCCGGCATCGTATCCACCGCTGAGCATCCTGACCCGGCGCGCACCACGCCTTGGGCGCTTCCCACACGCCCCACGTCGCGCCGAAGCCCAGTGCCGCCTGGAAAGCCAGTAAGTCGCCCCGCTCCATGGACTGAATCTCCCGAATATCCAGCGAGAGCAACACGCGCTGACGATTTGCTACCTGGGGAGCGGGCAATTGAGCGACTTTCCTTACCATGACACCTTCCTAGTTGTGCCCTGACCAAGGATCGAGTACGCGGCGCCCACTCTCAAATTCCGCTTCCCAATACCGTCGATGCCGCGCCACCTCTTCCTCGGGCCACTGACGCAGATCGTGCTGGAGCATATCCAGATCCCCGGCCAGTTGTGATTCGATCCAGATCACCATGCTCACTTGACAACGAATCCGCTCCAGTTCAACTAAGCGTTTGACCATCGCGAAGCTATCGACCGCATAAGCCTGTGGGCAGCCCGGGCAGCGCTCGCCGCGTCGGCACCGCATCGTGCCATCGCTTGGGTTCCCTGGATCGATCTCTTGCGGCGGATGAAACGGGCGCTGACATTGATAACCGGAGGAAGTCAATTCACGCGCATGGATCACTTGGCGGTGCGCATCGAGCCGAGCACGATCATCGTCACTGGGATCCACGCCCAGTTCCACCCGAGCGCGCACCACCACAAGATCCAAGCGACCATGACGCAGTTCGTCGAACATCGTGACTTGCACGTCCAGCAATTTTTTTTCGGAGAATCGACGCCACAGCTTGCTGCGAAGGTAGTGACGGGTCGACGTCAGGTGTTTATGTCCAAGCGCCCACTGCACCATGACCCATGAATAGCGGGATTCGACGAATACGAAGTTCGCGTAGATGTCGCGCCAGTCCGACGGTGTCATTGACTCGGGAATGAGCGTGCGGCGCACCAGTAATGTCCGAGGCGACGCTTCCGGTCTCGTTGCGTTATTGGCCGCGATGATCGCGTTGTCGCGATCTATTGCTGCATTCATCGCGCGCGCTTCCTCGTTATGCTGTCGCACGCAACGACGCCAATACACCGACGGCCGTGTCTCGTCCGTACCGAGTGCCACGACCAGCCCCGTACAGTTCTTCTGCCCGGCCGCAAGCCAGGGCGAGCACAAGGCACGCTCGACATTTGTGCAATCCTTCGCGCGGGAAGCGTCGATCGACAGCAGGGATCGTAACGCCTCGGTGCGCCCCAGCAGGGCGCGGACAATCTGCAGCGGTGCTGTGGTCATGCGCCCGCGGCAGATTGTCTGCTGCCAATCCCGTGAGCGCTCCTTCCAGCTCTCGATCATCCACAGGTCATGCGCCGGATCCCCGTGGGAAACAGCCCAATTAGGGTTACTGATGTTCAAAGCCGCAACGGTCGACGGGTTCCAGCCACTGCGTGCCATGAACAACTGGCTGAGGCACTGCAGATCATCCATCGAAGGGTAAAGCCCCAACTGGATATCCATCAGTGTGAGTCCCAAACACGCCCAAAAAAAAGGAAGATTGTGATGTGGCCGAAGACCCAGCGCCACGCGTATGCCGCTGATCGTAGGGAGAGGATCACCGGTTTGCACGATCACCGCACGATACGTAGCGTGCACGTCTGCTTCCGTGACCGTACCGAAACTGTTGCGGCGCTTCCGCGGCAACTGCATCAAGTTACGTCCCTCTGCGGCAAGAGCATCCGCGCGACGCCACCGCGCGTAGATCGCCTGAGCCTCGCGCTTGAGTAAGGTAAGCGCGGCGCGCGACTGAGCCTGATCGGGTACATCCTTACCTACGGTGTAGTTTCGATCAGGATAAGGCGGCCACACAAAAAGCCGGTCCTTGCCTGAAGTCAACGCAAGGGCCTGTTGCAGAATGAATCGACATTGTGAGTAGTAGCTCAACGTGGGTGCTTTCCAATCGCCATCGTCCGGCGGATGTAGCCACAGCAATCCCTTAACCTCATCGATATCGGCAAGGCTCTGCACGGCGCCAAAGCGCTGCTCGTAGCCGTCTAGAAATCGCCAGAACTCGCGCAATCCACCAAGACATATGTGGAGCGCGCTATAACCCCGACTCACAGCTCCCAGTTTGATAGCCGGCCATAGTTGATCCGCGAGCACGGGCCGACCGGCAAAGCCGCCGTTCCAGAACTGCCCGCCACGACCAGTCCGTTGCGCTGATGCCCCCACCCACAATTCAGAGAAATCGACGGGCTGGCCTTGCTTGGGGGCCACCATGCGCGTCATCGGCCGCATGACGACTGGCGCCTTTTTTTCCAATCACACCTCCTCGTCATCCCCGTCCATCAGGTCCTGCCAACGCAACGTCGGCGCTCCTATCAATTCTGTTAGGCGGAACAGCGCGGCCCGGATATAGCGATGCGTGGTATCCACACTCAGATGACCGAGCGTTGGCCGAATCAAGAGATCGACCTGATTGCGCATCACTCCTTCCAGCCACGTTAAATCTGTCGCTTGGCCCTGCCGCGAGGCCTGCGCCAGACGGGCATAGGCCACGAGCGCCTCCACCGCGTACCACGCCCGGCCGGAGTGAGGATGCCACCCCTTGGGACATGCGGCGAGCGTCGTCCACGCGTGGAACAACTGCTGGTTGGCGAACGGTTGGTGCGAATGCTCACTTAGCCATAGGCGCACAGGCCTGGCACCCGCACGTCGAGCCCGCTCGGCTTTGTCAGCGCCGCTACGTATCCAACGACGTAACTGCGTTTCGCGAGTGAAGTGGCGGTAGTCATCGATCTTTTGCGCTACCTGTAGACTCAGACTGACATAACGACCCCGCACCGCGATGGGCGAGTCTGGGGTCACTTTGCGTCCTTTGACGCCCTTATTTATGAAGAAGAATACGCGACCGTCGACCGGCTTCCACTCAGTGCGTGCTGGGAGCGTCCCCACCTCCATGTGGTTGACTTCGGAGATCCGGAGACCCGAGTCCAAGATGGCCTCAGCCATCAACGCCTTCACAGGAGCGCGTGCGCGAAATGCGCGCATCCATCGTGCTACGTCTGGTGAAGACGGCAGATCGATAGAATGTGGGGGAATCGGCTGAAGGTTCCCCAAGCGGATTTCGATGCGCTCCGTCTGAGACCGTGTGCTGCGACCATGATGGGTTCGCACGTTGACATCTCGCGTGACGATGTCGAAAGGACCACGAACCGGCCTTCCCGCAGCATCGCGTGGCACAAGCGAGAGCCAAGTGAGGTAGTAGCACGCTTCGCTGACATACAAATTGATAGTGGAGTGACTCAACGGCGCCCCGCTCGCGCTCAGCGAGCCATCGAGCAAACCAGTCTGCCATGTCAAAAGCTGGTCGTACTCGATGACGGCGAGGTTCTGACCACTGCTCTCCACCCATTCTAAAAAAGCCTTAAGGCGGCGCACCAACGAGATGCAACTTTTGGCCGTCTGAAACTTGCGCGTTGGCGCAACCTTCTCACCACTCGTTCCCAGCCGAAGCCACCACTCACACAGGGCACGTGCGCGCACATACCTATTAGCCAGCGCCGGATAAGAACCGTCGACGCACATCAAGAACGGGATGTGGGCTACGGCCCCGTAGCCTGCACGAGTCAGCAGGCTGCGATCTGGCGTCATTACCAGATAACTCATAAAAGACTAGCCATGTAGTTTTGGCGAGCCTAGCAAATATAAAAATCTGACGAATCTGTCGCGATATACTTCTGAGGCCATGCATAAACACGAAGTACTGCGCCAGATAGAACGCGAACAGCATTACGTAGTAGCCCGGCGCGAAACGGCGGCCATCGAGGTCGCCGCCATGGTGGCCGACCAGCGCCAGCATCACCGGAACCAGGAAGCTCGCCGCCACGACGATGCTGCACAGCCCCGACAGCAGCGGGAACAGCAACAACGATTTGTCCGAGCGCAACACTCCCGCACTCGCCTTCATCAACGCCCAACTGCGCGCGAACTTGCCGGCCATGCCCCTATCCCCCATGCCTGTGGTGGCGATGTTCTAGCACCTCGCCCATTGCGGCGACAGTGCAAGGGACCCGATCGGCACCCGGGTCAGAGCGGTTCCAGCGAAAGCGGCTCGCGTTCCTGCGGAAACGCCGCCCACAGTTCGGCCAGCGCCTGCCCATTCACCGGATGCCGCACCTGCGGCGCGATGTCGACCAGCGGCTTCAGTACGAAGGCGTGCCTGAGTTCCTTGCGCGGCACCTGCAAGTGGCCGGCACCGTCGATCACGCGCTCGCCGTACAGCACGATATCGACATCCAGCGTGCGGTCGGAATAGCGCGGCACGTCGCGCCGGCGGCCGTGCCTGTCCTCCAGCGCGTGCAGCCAGTCGTTCAGCGCCTCGGGTTCGAGATCGGTGTCCAGACCTACCGCGAGGTTCACGAAGTCCGCCCCGTCAAAGCCCACCGACTTGTTGCGATAGGCCGGCGACACGGCGATGGCGCCGAAGCGCGTGCGCAATTCGTCCAGGGCAGCGTTGAGGTAGCGCCGCGGTTCGAGGTTGGAACCCAGGCTGAGATAAACGCGCTCCATGCTCAATCCGGCTTCGTGCCGCGCTCGATGCGCACGCCAACCGCCTTCGCGCCACGTACCGCACCTGGCTTGGAGAGTTTCAGCCTTACCCAGCGCACGCCGAACTCCTCGCGGATGATCTCCGCGCAGCGCTCGGCCAGCGTTTCCACCAGACCGAAGCTCGATGCGCCCACGTAGTCGACCAGCCGCTTGGACACGTCCTTGTAGTTCAGCGTGTGCACGATGTCGTCGCTGGCGGCGGGCACGGTATTGTCGAACGCCATCTCGATGTCGAACGCCAGCGTCTGGCGCACGCGGCGTTCCCAGTCGTAGATGCCGATCACGGCGTCGATGCGCAGGTCTTCGATGAAAACGATGTCCATGGGAATGCGTGGCTGGAACCTGGGCCGTACACGATCCGCGACCACGCGCGCGGATGCAAGTCGTGCCGGTTGCGGGCAACCGTGATACACCACCATCCACCGAAACGGAGCCTGCCGATGAACACACCCCCCGCCGTCACCGCCACCATCGCCGCCACGCCCTACGCCGTGCGCCTCGGCGACGACCGCGGCCACACCTGGCTGGCCGACGAACCGGCCAACCAGCACGGCGGCGACACCGGCCCCGATCCGCACCGCCTACTGCTTTCCAGCCTCGGCGCCTGCACCTCGATCACGCTGAAGATGTATGCCGAACGCAAGGGCTGGCCGCTGGAAGGCGTCGATGTGGCGCTGGATTTCAACCCCGACGGCACACCGCCACCCGGCAGCAACCGCATCGGCCGCCGCATCACCCTGCATGGCGAATTGAGCGAAGAACAACGCGAACGCCTGCTGCAGATCGCCAACGCCTGTCCCATTCACAAAGTGCTGAGCGGCGAGATCTTCATTGACTCCACGCTGGAATAAAGACGCGTAGCGGCAACGGCATGCGATCATGGCGCATGACCGCCTTCTCCACGCTGCCGCTCAAACCCGCCCTGCTCGCCAGCCTCGAAACGCTGGGCTACGCCACCATGACGCCGGTGCAGGCACAGAGCTTGCCGCCCATGCTGGATGGCCGCGACGTGATCGCTCAGGCGCGGACCGGCAGCGGCAAGACCGCGGCGTTCGGGCTGGCCCTGCTGCAGGCCCTGCAGGTGGAAACCGTCCGCCTGCAGGCACTGGTGCTGTGTCCCACGCGCGAACTCGCCGACCAGGTCAGCAAGGCGATCCGCAAGCTCGCCGCCAACATTCCCAACGTGAAGCTGCTGACCCTGTGCGGCGGCATGCCGCTGGGACCGCAGCTCGCTTCGCTCGCGCACGATCCGCACATCGTGGTCGGCACGCCCGGCCGCGTGCAGGAACACCTGAAGCGCGGCAGCCTGCATGGCGGCGGCATCCAGGTGCTGGTGCTGGACGAAGCCGACCGCATGCTGGACATGGGTTTCAGCGAAGCCATCGACGATATCGTGGGACGCATCGCAAAGCACCATCAGACCCTGCTGTTCTCGGCCACTTATGCCGACGAAATCCGCGCCGTGAGCGGACGTGTGCAGAACAATCCGGTGGAAGTGACGGTGGAAGCTCCGCACGAGGAAACCACCATCGAGCAGCGTTTCCACGAAGTGGATCCGGCGCAGAAACTGGATGCGCTGGCGCAGTTGCTGGCCAAGGGCACACTCAGCACGGAGCAGGCACAGCACGCGCTGGTGTTCTGCAACATGCGCAAGGACGTGGATGCCGTGGCGCAGGAACTGGATCGCCGCGGCTTCTCCGCACTCGCCCTGCACGGCGACATGGAGCAGCGCGACCGCGATGAAGTGTTGGTGCAGTTCGCCAACCGCAGCTGCTGCGTCCTGGTCGCCACCGACGTGGCGGCGCGCGGCCTGGACATCGCGGCGCTGCCACTGGTGGTCAGCTACGACATCGCGCACGACCCCGACACGCACACGCACCGCGTCGGCCGTACCGGGCGCGCGGGCGAGAATGGCCTTGCCATTACCCTGGTCGCGCCGCGCGAACGGCCCAAGGCGACGAACATCGAGGAGCAGCTCGGTCGCCCGCTACCGTGGCATCCGCTGCGCGTGTCGCCGCCGCGCGGCAAGCAGCTCAATCTGGCGCCAATGAAGACCCTGGTGATCGACGCCGGGCGGCAGGACAAGCTCCGCCCGGGCGACATCCTCGGCGCACTCACCGGCGACGCCGGACTCGACGGCAAAGACATCGGCAAGATCGACGTGTTTGCCACCCGTGCCTACGTGGCGATCGGCCGCGCACTGGCGAACAAGGCACTGGAAAGGCTGCGCGCCGGGCGCATCAAGGGGCGCAACTTCCGCGTGCGCCCGCTCCATTGAGCCCGCGACTGGACTCGTGCAGCCATCATGCCCCACGACACGAAGACGCCGCTGCCGCTGCATGATGCCGACGCCCAGGTCGCCTCGGGCAAATCGCAGATGAGGTCGGGCTCCCTGGCCGACGCTGCGCACAGCTGTCGGCAAGCCATCGCACTCAAGCCAGACCATCTTGAAGCGCATTACCTGCTGGGCAACGTGCTCGGCGCCCAGGGGCGGCTGGCCGAGGCCGCGGACGGCTTCAGGCAGGCGCTGGCGATCAAGCCGGATTTCATCGAGGCGCGCGCCCGGCTCGGCCATACCCTGATGGCGATCCATCAACCAGGCGAAGCCGAAGCGCACTTCCTGCAGGTGCTGGCGGCGCGTCCGGACGATGCGAACACGCACAACAGCCTCGGCATCGTGTACCGGGAGCTGGCGCGCCTGGCTGACGCCGAAACCTGCTATCGCTGCGCATTGTCGATCAAGCCGGACTACGCCGAAGCGCACAACAACCTGGGCAACGTCCTGCGCGACCAGGGCCGACGCGGCGAGGCGGAGTCCAGCTACCGGCAGGCGCTCGCCATCAACGACCGCTTCGCCGAGCCGCACTTCAATCTCGGCAACATCCTGCGCGACCAGCAGCGGCTGCCCGAGGCGGAGCAAAGCTACCGCTGCGCACTGGCGATCAGGCCCGACTACCTGATGGCGCTCAACAACCTGGGCCTGTGCCTGAAGAAGCAGGGGCGCGTGGAAGAGGCCTGCGCGAGCTTCGAAGCCGCGGTCGCGATCAAGCCGGATTTCCTGCAGTCCCTCTGCAACCTCGCGCCGTTCAGGACGTACGCCGCGGATGACCCGCAGCTGCGTGCGCTCGAGGACCAGCAGCACCAACTGCCCTCCCTGCCGCAGGCGGGACGCGTCAATTACTGGTTCGCCCTCGGCAAGATGCGCGAGGACGCCGGCCGCCATGACGACGCCTTCGCGGCCTACGCGGAAGGCAATCGCCTGCAGCGCATGCGGTTTCCGCACGACGAGGCGCGCGAAGCGGCACTGGTCGCGCAGTTGAAGTCCGTCTTCCACGCCGGCCTTTTCGAGCATCGGCCGCCGTCGCGCTGCACCGGCAGGACACCGGTCTTCATCGTCGGCATGCCGCGTTCGGGCACGACCTTGATCGAGCAGATCCTGGCCAGCCATCCGGGCATTCATGGAGCCGGCGAGCTGACCGACCTGCACGACGTGGTGCACTCGCTGGACACGGCCAGCAACGCGTCCGTCGCCGCGTATCCGGAAATCGCCGTCACGCTCTCCGTCGAAGCCTTGCAGCAACTGGGCGCAGCCTACGAGGAACGCGCGTGGCGGCATGCCCCGCAGGCGACGCACATCACGGACAAGCTGCCGGCCAACTTTCTGCACGTGGGCATGATCCACCGGATGCTGCCGCACGCGAAGATCATCCATGCCATGCGCGATCCTATGGACTCGTGCTTCTCCTGCTACGCGCGCCTGTTCGAGGAAGGCAACCTCGATTTCAGCTACGACCTCGGCAGCCTGGGCCGCTATTACGTGCGCTACATCGAACTGATGCGCCACTGGCATCGCGTGCTGCCAGCGGGAACCGTGCTGGATTTGCGCTACGAGGACATGGTGGCCGATACCGCGGGCCACGCACGGCGCCTGCTCGACTACCTCGGCCTGCCCTGGGACGAACGCTGCCTCGATTTCCACCGCAACCAACGCGTGGTGCGAACCGCCAGCATCGCCCAGGTGCGCAAGCCGATCTATCGATCGTCAGTGGCCCGCTGGAAGCATTTCGAGACGCACCTCAAGCCTCTGCTGGATATCGTGCGGGATTACCGCTAACCGGCGGCGACAAGCCAGCCGCCTCAATCCCGTGCGTGGGGTGGTGGCCGGACATCAGCCAGCCAATGCGCGACAGCGCGTCCCGCCCATGCACCGCTGGCAAAGCACGCAGTGAGCAGGTAGCCACCGGTAGGCGCCTCCCAATCCAGCATTTCGCCCGCGCAGAAGATACCTGGGCGGATGCGCAGCATCAGCGATTCGTCGAGTGCTTCAAGGCGAATGCCGCCGGCCGTGCTGATCGCCTCCGCCAATGGACGCGGCGCCCGCAGCGTCAGCGGCAACGCCTTGACGAGTGCGGCAAGCGCAGCCGGATCGGCGAGCACGGACTTGTCGGCCGACTCGAACACCAGGCCGCATTTCGCCGCATCCAGATGCGCGCGACGGCGCAACCAGTCGCCCAGGCTGTGCTTGCCGCGCGGTGTCGCGAGTCGCTCGGCCAGGGCAGCCTGCGCGATGCCAGGGGCGAGATCGAGATGCAGCACTGCTTCGCCGTCGCGCCTGATGCGCTCGCGCAGTTCCGCGCCGATGGCATAGACCAGGCTGCCTTCGATGCCGTATTCGCTGAGCACGCATTCGCCTTGCCGGGATTGCGCCACGCCATGACGATCCACCCAGCGCGCCGCCACCGACTTCAACGGCGACCCGGCGAAGCGCGTGCGGAGATGCTCGCTCCAAGCGATCTCGAAGCCGCAGTTGGCGCTTTGCAGCGGCGCGATATCGACACCGGCATCGCACAGCGGTGCCACCCACGCGCCATCGGACCCCAGCCTGGGCCAGCTCGCACCACCCAGCGCCAGCACCGCGGCATCGGCCATGACGATGCGTTCGCCCTCCGGCGTGGCGAAGCGCAACGCGCCGTCTGCGCACCACCCCAGCCAACGGTGGTGCATATGGAAGCTCACACCCGACACGCGCAGGCGGTGCAGCCAGCGGCGCAGCAGCGGCGCCGCCTTCATGTCGGCGGGAAACACCCGCCCCGAGCTGCCGACGAAGGTTTCCACGCCGAGCCCGCGCGCCCAGTCGCGCAGCGCATTCGCATCGAACGCGCGCAGCCAGCGCGCGATCTCCTCGCTACGCTCGCCATAGCGTTCGACGAAACGCACGAATGGTTCGCCATGGGTGAGGTTGAGACCGCCCTTGCCGGCGAGCAGGAATTTCCTTCCCACCGAACCCATGGCGTCGTACACGTCGATCTTGATGCCGGCTGCGCTCGCGGCTTCCGCCGCCATCAGGCCAGCGGGACCGCCGCCGATGATGGCCAGTCGAGGAAAGAGGTCTTGCGTCATGCGCGCATGGTCGCATGTTCGGGCGCTCGGGCGACCGACACGCGACCGCCTTCGTCCTGCATCTTTCCGCTGCCTGCCGACATGGAGCAACCCGGTAAGCCGCCTCTCGCAAACCCGGCTTTCGCGTGCAAGAAAAACGCCGGAGGGATCGCTCCCTCCGGCGTTTGCGTCACGCACTGATCGAAGCGGTATCAGTTCGATTCGGTGAACTTGATGGACGGCGTCGAGCCACCCGAGGCGGTGCAGCTGCCCAGGTTCAGGTTGTTGCTCTCGCCGGTCGTACCCGAATCCGCCACGCAGGACGGCGCACTGGTGGAACCGTCGCTCACCGCGAGATTCACCGTGATGGAGCTGCCGCTGTTGAACTCCGCCTCGGAGCCGCCGGCGTTGCCCACTATGTTGAACTCGCCGGTGTTCCACACCTTCGAGATATACAGGGTGCTGTCCTTCTGGGTGGTGCTGTAGGCGTCGCCGTCATAGGTGACGACGGCCGTATCGTTGCCGCCCGAGGTCGCCGTGGCCGTCAGCTTCAGGCTGGCCAGGGCGGTGGGCGGGATATCCGGCGGCAGGGCCGCTGCGCTGTTGCCGTAGCAGTCGCCCTCGCCGTCGCTGGAGAAGCCGCTCGGGCAACGGCTGCTGCCGTAGCCGATCAGCCAGTTCTGCATGAAGATCGCACCCTCGCCGTTCTCCGCGTAATCGGTGGCGTACACCCACTGCTGCCACACGGTGCATCCGGAGTGGCTCTTGCATGCCGAGGTGGTCGAGGTGAACTGCGTGTTGAGCTGCACCGAATATTCGTTGGCGCCCAGGATGCCGCCACCGCCGTAGGCCGCCACGCCCACGCTCTTCTCGGAGGTCACGCCGGTCACCGTCGGGAAGGTGCCGACGGCGCTCTTGATCAGGCTGGAGGTTTGCAGGGTGTAGTCGTTGCCGTTGCCTGCAGTCTCCGGTGCGCCGAAAAGGTAGTAGTGCGGCATGGGGTGCACATCGGCCCGGACCGCTCCGCACGACTCCTGCTTCCACACGATGCTTGGATATTGGGCGTGGAAGCAACCTACCGACGGCGTGGCGATCTGCGTCATGCTTTCGCGCCAGGCAGCGCGCGCCACCGCCTCGATCGGCCCCACCTGCGCGCTCGAACCCTGCGCGGAAAGATTGCCGAACGACGACGCGAAGGCCGCGGGAACGCATGCCGCGCTCACCAGGCCGGCCAGAAATGCAAGTTTCAACGTTGTTTGCATCGAATGTCTCCCCATAGCTGCAATGAACAATGGATATCGCCCCTGGACGATCCAGGAGTCGAGGCACTACCGACTGCAAATGCACCAGCGAACAACAAAAACGCTTGCTGCGAGTCCATTCCCCCGATCCCGCCTCCCCACGGGATCATCCGTGCGGCCGCCTTAAAGGCGGCCGCACGGCATCCTTACTTGCTTACTGCACGTTCAACGTGACATCGTCGAGCGTGAAGTCGGTGTTGCCGGAAGACGAGGTCTCCTTGCCGGTGAACTTGATGGTCACCGTCTGGCCGATGTAGGCGGACAGGTTGGCGGATTCCAGCGCATAGCCGGTGTTCTTGTTGGCGTTGGTGAACGAACCCACCGTTGCCAGCACCGAGCCCGAGCTGTTCAGCACCTGCACCGTGAAGGTATCGACCGCCGAGCTCTTGGTGGTGTCGATGTGCAGGTAGTACTGCAGCGTGGCCGTGGTGTGGCCGCTGGGAATGGCCACCTTCTGCGACACCGTGTCGGTATGCGAGGTGCCGTAGCCATCCAGCCAGGCGAACCACGAACCGGCATGTGCGCTCTCGCCGCTACCGCAGTAGCTGGACGACGAGGTGGTGGTGGTGCACAGCGTGCCCGAGCTCATCGTCCACGGCGAAGCCGTGCCGGTTTCGAAGCCGGTGTTGCCGAGCACCTGGGTCGGCGTGCCGCCGCCACTCGACGTGACCGTCACCGAACCCGACTTGGTGCTGGTGGCACCGGTGTTGTCGGTCACCGTCAGGCTGACCGTGTAGGTGCCTGCTGCGGTATAGGTGTGGCTCGGGCTGGCCGCGGTCGAGGTGCCGCCGTCGCCGAAGGTCCACGAGTAGGTGCTGATCGTGCCGCCGGTGTCGGTGGACGTGTTGGTGAACGTCGCCGTCAGGCCGCTCGTGGTGTCGGTGAAGCTGGCCACCGGCGTACCACCGGTGGTACCGCCGCCGCTACCGGCCACATTGGCCACGAAGTTGGCGATGTTGATCGAGCCGAAGCCGGTGGTGTAGTCCCAGCCCACGGCGGCGGTTTCGCCGCTGTTGTTGCCGGAAGTCACATCGTGGAAGTCGGTCGAGTAGTGGGACGCGGCGTCGGCATAGATCAGCGGCGCAGCGAAGCCCAGCGAGGACTTGGTCGCCAGCACGCGCGCCCAGGTACCCACGAACAGCGGCGAGGCGAGGCTGGTGCCACCAATCTGCTCGGTGGATCCGTCCACGATCACGTTGGCGCCGCTGTCCGGGCTGGCGTCGAAGGCCACGTCGGGCAGGCCGCGGTACTTGCTGCCCGCGTTCTGGCCCACGCCGCTCTGCCAGCTCGGCTGCGGTTCGAAGGTGCTGGGGCTGCCGCCGGTCGCGCCTTCGTTCTCGCTGAGGTTGTTCCACACTGTTTCGTTGGTCCAGGTGGTGCCTGAGGTGTAGAGCTCGGTGCCGCCCACGGCCACCACGTATTCCGAATCCGCCGGCCAGCTCGGCACGATGCCGCCGTTGCCGCACTCGTCTGCGCCGCTGTCGCCGGAGGAGATCGAGAAGGTCTGACCCTGAGCGTCGGCCTGTTCGAAGATGCTGTCGCCGGTGGCTGCACCATTGGTCTCCATGCCGGTTTCGCAACCGCCGATCGAGACGTTGATGATGCGCACCACGTTGGCGGTGACCGCCGCGTTGAAGTCATCCACCAGCGGCTGGGTGTCGAGGCTGGAGGTGTCGTAGAGGTAGAAAGCTTTCACGCCACCGGACATGCCGGCGATGTCCTGGGTATCCAGATCCCACTCGCCGTCGCCGCTGGTGCTGGTGCCGCCGCCGTCCACCGTGACCACGTTCAGCGGGATGCTGCCGAGGCTGGGGTGCTGGCTGAGGAAGGAGCTGAAGTCGGTCTTGATGTTGGTCATGCTGCCGGAGGTGATCACGCCGACGTTGATCGTCGAGCCGGTCGCCGTGCTGCCAGCGTTGTAGATCGTCGCGAAGTCGGTCGGCGCATGCGCGCTGGCCGTGCCGCCGGTCGCGTTCGGATGCACGGGAGTCAGCACGTGGAAGGTATGCACGGTCTGCAGGCCCAGCACTTCGTTCACGATCCCTTGCAGCGAGGCCGGGATCTGCACGTCGCTGGCGGTGCCGTAGGCATTGCGCCCATCGTGCGTGTGCACGCTCACCAGCGAGGTGCGGAACGCAGAGGCGGCGGTGTCAGCACGACCCTCGGCGGTCACCAGCTGGCGGTTCGGCTCGATGGTGATGTTGCGGAAGCCGGACTGGCGCAGGTAGTCGGCAACCTGCTGCGCCTGCTCCTGCGTCGGCGCGTACATCGCATTGAACTGCGCAGGCGTGAGGTTGGGGTGGTGCGGGTTGGCAACGAACGCATCCAGCTGCGCCTTGTTGCGTAGTTTCAGCGATACCGCGACGCGCATCGGGTGCGCGACGTCCAGCGCGCCGACGACCTTGTCACCCGCTTGCAGGGTGGTGGCGTGGCGAATGGAAGCAAACTGCGCTGTGCTGACCGCACCCGTGGCGCAGACGGAAGAAGAAGCCGCTGCCAAGGCGATGGCGGCAGCAAGTGCTTTCAAACGAACGTGATGCATGGATGACTCCCCAAGATTTCGGGACAAGCGGGCCTTACGCGGCCGCATGTGCCCCGTGGCAAAGAACATGTCGCACTCGTGCGACTCCGGATTGCTTGCCAGACGGTTCCCCAGGCGCCCTTTTGCGGTGGCCGTTCCCCTGTAGAGAATCCCTCTCGCGGCCGACCCTAGGCTTTGCCTGACGGTAATCGCCCCCGCGATTACCGTTCGGAACCATTCGCCGCGCTCCCCGCAGCGAACTCGTCGAAACTACGCAACCAAATTTGCACCCGTCAATATCAGGAACCGCGAATCCACACCTGCAGCACATTAATTGTTCATACGCATTTCATTTTGAGTGATTTGCTCTATAAGACGACACCGGTATCACGCAATTACATACGACTCCATGGAAAGCCCACGGCATCCGCGTGCCGCTTGAAAGACGCGTAACCGCGCCGAAATCACGCCACAATCACGCTTTCCCATGTAGCGAATCAAAATGAAATGGCCAATCGCGCCAAGCAATATATTTCGCTTTACGAAAGTTCTTGAAATTAGACGCACCTGAATATCGGGCCAAAGATTTATCTCGATCCAAGCGTTTTAAGCGGCCTGCTTATCCCGCCACTCTCATGACGAACCCCGAATCGGTTATCGATTTGCGACGGTCGCGCGCTCCGGCGCATCGGTGTCCGCACCACGCTGGCACGGCTCCGCCCCATCTTGTAAAAAGTCGCGAGGCGCCTCGTACGAGGGCGCCACGGCACAGCCGGACGGCTGCGCCTCCATGGACGACACAGGGGAAAACATCGCGATGAAATGCAAACTGCTGCTGGTCCTGCTGGCCGCGTTCGTATGCCTTGAACCTGCATGCGCCACCGACGCGCCATCCGCGTCCTCATCCACTTCTGCGCCTGGCGCCGCCGATGCCCATGCCAAGGTCGAGGCGTTCCTGCAAAGCCTGCACCCGGTGTCCGGCGAGGTTGCCATTCCCGAGGCGCAGGCCACCTTGCAGCTGAAGCCGGGCTACGGCTACCTGCAAGCCGCCGACGCCCAACGTGTGCTCACCAAGCTGTGGAACAACCCGCCGGACGAAAAGGTGCTGGGCATGATCCTGCCCTCCACCGATCCTGCCACCGTGGTGGACGGCCGCGCCTGGGCCGTGGTGGTCACCTATGTCGACGACGGCTACGTGTCCGACCAGGATGCCAGCAAGATCGACTACGACGACCTGCTCAAGAGCATGCAGAAGGCCACGCAGGATGAGAACGAGGCGCGCGTGAAGCAAGGCTATCCCTCGATCGAGCTGGTCGGCTGGGCCGAGCCGCCGCATTACGACGCCGCCAGCCACAAGCTGTACTGGGCGCGCGACCTGGCAATCAGGAATCCCGACGGCAGTTCGGACGGCCATACGCTGAACTACGCAATCCGCGTGCTGGGTCGGCGCGGCTACCTGTCGCTCAATGCGGTGGCTCCCATCGACGAACTCGACAAGGTGCGCGCCGACATGCCGGCCGTGCTGGCCATGGCCGATTTCAACGAGGGTCAGCGCTACGCCGACTACGACGCCAAAACCGACAAGCTCGCCGCCTACGGCATCGCCGCGCTGATCGCCGGCGGCATCGCCGCCAAGGCCGGTCTGTTCGCCAAGCTCGGCATCATGCTGCTGGCGCTGAAGAAGTTCGTCATCGTCGGCGTCGCCGCCGTGGCCGCCGCGATCCGCAAGCTGTTCAAGCGCAAGCAGTGATCGAGGGTAGACGACACGGCACGCGGCGGTATCCATGCCGCCGCGCGACGTGCGCGGCCAGCGGGTGATCCATGCCCGAAACGGCGCGGCGATTGCGCCGCGTGCAATCCGCCATCAAGCACGGTGAAACAGCGTCAACTCGGGCCGATGCACGGCATACCCCTGCAACGCATTGATGCCCAGCTCCGCCAGCGCCTGCACGGTGGCCTCGTCGGTGACCCATTCGGCCACCACGGTGAGGCCGAGCTGGTGGGCGATATCGGTGACGGCGCGCACCATCAGGCGGCTCACCGGGTCGGTGAGCATATCGCGCACGAAACTGCCGTCGATCTTGATCGCATCGGCAGGCAGGTTCTTCAGATACGTGAAGGAGGACATGCCCGCACCGAAATCGTCCAGTGCGATGCGACAGCCCACGGCGCGCAGGCGCCCCATGCAGCGCACCACCGCGGCGAGATTGCGCACCGCTACGGTCTCGGTGATCTCGAAGCACACCCGTTTCGGGTCCACTTGGTAGAAGCCCAGCCAGTCGACGATCTGATCGGCCAGCGCGGCATCCTCGATGCTGGCGCCGGAGAGATTGATCGAGACCATGCGCAGCTCCGCACCGATCGGATGCAGGCGGCCGAAATTGGCCAGCGCGACCTGCACCACCCAGCGGTCGATGGTCGGCATCAAGCCGTAGCGCTCGGCCGCGGGCAGGAACACCCCGGGCGGCAGCAGCGCGCCGTTTTCGTCGCGGTAGCGCAGCAGCAACTCCACGCAAACGCCGTCGTCCGCCGATGGCTTCGCCGGCTTGATCTCCTGGTAGGCGAGCAGCAGCAGACCCTCATCCACCGCCCATTGCAGGCGTTGCGCCCATTCCATTTCGCCCCGCCGGCGCTGCGCCTCGCCATCGCCTTCCGAATGAAAATGCACGCGGTTGCGGCCACGTTCCTTGGCGAGATAACAGGCGGCATCGGCCTGCGAGAGCAGATCCTTGACCTGCACCTTGGGGCAGTCGACCAGCACGCCACCGATACTGGCGCTGACCAGGTAGCTGCGTTGCTCCCATGTGAACACATACCCGTCGATGCTGCGTCGCAAACGCTCCGCCATCTGCTCGGCGGTCGACTGGTTGACCATGCCGAAGGCGAGAATGCCGAACTCGTCGCCACCCAGGCGCGCCAGCACGTCGTTGTCGCGCAGCTGGCGACGCATCACCGCGGACAGCTGCACCAGCAGCTGGTCGCCGGCGAGATGGCCGGAGGTGTCGTTGATGAGCTTGAACTGGTCCAGATCTACGTACAGCAGCACCGCCTGCATGTCCGGCCCGGCAGCGGCCAGCGCGGCGCGCAGGCGGTGCTCGAATTCGTGGCGGTTGTACAGCTCGGTCAGCGCGTCATGGCTGGCCTGGTAGCTCAACCGCTCGGTGAGCCGCCGCTGCTCGCTGATGTCGCCGGCCACCATCAGCAACTTGTCGCTGCCGTTAGTGGCAACGTGCGTGATCGCCACGTTGGCCCAGAACGGCGCACCGGTTTCGTCGATCAGCCCGGCCTCCACCTGCTCGCCGGCAGCGCCGCCGCCGGCCAGCGCCTCCGGTTGCGCGTCCTTGAACAATTCGGCAAGCCGATGCCCGGTGACGCCCGCGCCGAACCGGGAACGTGCGGCCTGGTTGGCGTAGACGATGCGACCGTCGTCGCTGCTCGCCAGCAGCACCAGCGCGGGCAGCCGTTCGTTGAGCGCGCGGAAACGTTCTTCGCTTTCGCGGTAGCGGCGACTCATGCGCCAGCCCAGTTCCAGCGCGCGATGGCGCGTGCCCACGATGGCGTACACCAGCATGGCCAACAGCAGGCTGGCCAACGTGCCGGCCTGCAGGGTGGCCCAGTGCCAGGCGTCGACGCGGGCCGCCAACGGGTACATCGCCACGTCCCATTTGCGACCGCCATGCACCAGCGTGCGCCCGTAGCGAGGGCCGGCGGCATCGGGTGTCGCGCTGCCTGGTGCAGAGTCGTACACCAGCTGCGGGGTCGACCGGGTGACATCACTTACCCGCAGGCGCAGTACGCCGGTCAGGCCTTCGGGCAGAGTGCCTTCGATCAGGGTGCTCAGGCGAAACGAAGCCGACACCGTGCCCTGTTCGCGCGCGCGCCGTTCTTCGATGGTCCGTGGCATGGCGCCGGGACTGAATACCGGCAGGCTCAGGGTGACGCCCATGTCGCTGCCGGTCCCTTTGCCCGGTTGCACCAGGCGGAACGGTGCCGACATGGTCACTTGATCGCTGTCGCGCGCCTGCAGCAAGCCGGCGAGGTTTTCCTTCTGGCCGGCTTCGTCCAGTCCGATCAGGATCGCATTGCCTTTCTTCGGCTCGGTCAGCTGGATGATGTAGTGCGCACCGTCCGCCCGCTGCGTGCGTGGTGCATAGGCCAATGCCAGCAGGGCCGGGAAACGTTCGCCCGGACGCATGTTGAAGTAGAAATCCGCAAACTCGTCGGGTGTCACCAAATCGGAAGCAAGGTACAGCGACTGCGTGGCGCGCATCAGGGTTTCCAGCAACTGCAACTGGCCCTGCATGCCCGAATAGACTTTATTGGCGAGCTCGGTGCGCACCGACCACTGCTCCGCCTGCTCGCGCCGCCATTGCTGGTTCTGCACCAGCAGCGAAAGCGCCAGACCCAGCAGCAAGGCCAGCAGGCTCCACAGGCGTGCCGGGGTTCGCCAGTGCGGCGAAGGCCGCCGCTCCGGTCCGGCGTTGCCGGCTTTGTCAGCAAGCATCGCGTCCGCGTTGTCGCGTTTCCCCTGCGTGGACAAATCCGTTTTCCTGCCGATGCCTGCGCCACTGCACCGCCGTGTTGAAAACGGCGGGACATGCATGGCCGTCCTGGCCTTGCGCCATGCCGCGGGTCGCTAGTTCCGCTCGCGCGGTTTGGCCCGATGCGTCGGCGTTGCCGTCCAGGGATCGTCCGGCCACGGATGCCTCGGGTAACGACCCTTCAGCTCCTTCCTTACCTCCGGGTAGGTGCGCTCCCAGAAGCTGCGCAAATCTTGCGTGACCTGTATCGGTCGGCCGGCGGGAGACTGTAGGTGCAGCGTCACGGCCACGCGGCCACCGCCCACACGCGGGGTGTCGGCGAGGCCGAACAGCTCCTGCAGCTTCACCGCCAGCACCGGCGGCGCATCGGGCGCGTATTCCAGTCGGCGCGTCTGGCCGCTGGGCACCAGCAGCGCATCGGGTGCGTGGGCATCCAGCGCCTGCCGTTGCGCATGGTCGAGCAGGGACGACAGCGCCTGCGAAAGCTCCTCCGCCTCCAGCGCATCCAGCCTGCGCTTGCCACCGAGATACGGTGCCAGCCAGTCGTCCAGCGTTGCGAGCAGCCACTTGTCGGAAACGTCGGGCAGGCCCAGCTCCGGCATCCATTCGCGCAAGGCCTGCACGCGCAGTCGCAGGCGTCGTGCGTGTTCGCTCCACGGCAGCGCGTCCAGTCCCTTGCCGCGGATCGCGGCAAGCATGGCGGGCAAGGCGTCTTCCGGCTGCACTGGTACGCTGCGGCGTTCCAGCACGATGGCGGCGTAGCGGTATTCCTCGAACGCTTCCGCCGCACCACGGGTCTCGTTCCAGCGCAGCGTGCGTTCGCGCACGAAGCGCTGCGGATAGTCGCGCTCCAGCACGCGCGGATCGAACGGCGCGGCAGCGAGGATCAGGCTGTCGCGCGCATCGAAGCGCAGGTCGAGCGCCACCAGCCACGGCTCGCCCAGCAAGGCGGTGTTGTCATGCAGGCGTGCGCCACGGCCGTTGGACAAGGTGTAGCGCAACGGATTGGCCTCGTCGCGGCGCGCGATGCGGTCGGGGAAAGCATGCAGCAGCAGGTCGCCCACGGCATGGCTGTCGGGCGTGCCGCTGGCAGGCGTACGTACGTCCAGACGCCTGCGCCAGCCCTTGGCAGCCTGTTCGATGGCAGCCAGCGCGCCGGCGTCCGCGCCATGGCCACGACGGTCGCGCCACGCATGCAGTGCAGCCACGCGCAGGCGGAAGTCGTCGCTGCGCGCCTGTTCGCCGCGCAGCGGCGAACGCGCCTCCATCAGCGCAAGCAGGTCGGCGACCAGTGCACGCAACGTGTCCGGCGCGCGCAGCGCGGCCGCGCCCAGACGCGGGGTGGCACCCAGTGTCAGCATGCGCCGACCCAGCGCGGCGATGCGGCCGTCGTCATCCAGCGCACCAAGATCCGCCAGCAATTCGCGCGCCTGCGCCAACGCGCCGACGGGCGGCGCATCCAGCCATGGCAATGCGGTGCTGCCCCATGCGGCGAGTTCCAGCGCAAGGCCGGAGAGTTCCGCTTGCGCGATCTCCGCCGTGCGCGCGGGATCCAGCCGTTTGCTTTGCGGCCACAGACGATAGGCGGCGCCTTCCGCGACACGCCCTGCGCGACCTGCGCGCTGGTCGGCGGAAGCCTGCGAAATGCCCACCGTCTCCAGCCGCGTGAAGCCGGAATTCGGATCGAAGCGCGGCTCGCGCGCAAGGCCACTGTCGATCACCGCGCGAATACCGGGCAAGGTGACGCTGGACTCGGCCACGTTGGTGGCCAGCACGACGCGCCGCATGCCCGCTTCGGCGGGCGACAGCGCCCACTGCTGCTCGGCCAGCGACAACTCGCCGTGCAGCGGCACGACTTCGAGGTTTTCTTCCCCCTCCCGACGGGAAAGAGTTTCTTCCAGCAACGCCTGCACCCGGGCGATTTCGCGCCGCCCCGGCAAAAAGGCCAGCACGTCGCCGTCGTTCTCCGACAACGCCTGCTTCGCCACGCGCGCGAGGTGATGTTCCAGGCTTTCCTGCGTGCGCGCCGGGGGATGCTCGATGCGCACCGGAAAACTGCGACCGGGACTGCTGAGTCGCGGCGCCTCCAGCCAGCGCGCGATACGCTCGCCGTCCAGCGTGGCGGACATCACCACCAGCCGGAGGTCGGGCCTCAGCGTGGCCTGCACGTCCAACGCCAAGGCAGCGCCCAGGTCGCCCGCGAGATGGCGTTCGTGGAATTCGTCGAACAGGATCGCTGCAATACCCGCAAGCTCGGGATCATCCTGGATCAGCCGCGTGAGAATGCCTTCGGTGACGACCTCGATGCGCGTGGCCGCACTGGTCTTCGACTCGAAGCGGATGCGATAGCCGACGGTCTGCCCCACCTCCTCGTTCAACTGCCGCGCCATGAACTGCGCGGCGGCGCGCGCGGCGATGCGGCGGGGCTCCAGCATCACGATCTTCCGGCCGTCCAGCCACGGCGCGTCAAGCAGTGCCAGCGGTACCTGGGTGGTCTTGCCCGCGCCTGGCGGCGCTTCCAGTACCAGCCGCGGCGTCGCGGCAAGCGACGCGCGGATGTCTGAGAGCAGTGGCGTGATAGGGAAGCTGGATGGGGTCGAATTCATGCAAGGCGATAATATCGGCTTGCATCAGTGCTCGTGGCCCTTACCAAAATCTACGCGACGGTTACGACTGCCTCAAATTTGATAGTTTGCTGAGTGCGACGGCTTCCGGAACTGGGTTGACGCTAAACGCACCACCACATGGTTTTCCGGCTGATTCCAATGCGGAACCGATATAGCCTCCCACCAAGGTGGCAGACGCTGCTGAGGAACGAACATCGATTTCAAAGTAGTAGTGCTGCCCCTCTTTCAGCTCAACATCAACCTTGCAACTGCCATTGAAAGCAACCGTAAGCTCGTGTTTTCCGCCGGCCACATCCAGGTTCATAAATCCTAGATACGCTACCGATCCCTTAGACGTCCCGTCTACTTCAATTTGAGCCGGCTCTCCCGCATAGACAATGCCGGGTACAGGCCGAAGAAAAGTGATCCACGCCGTGCCCGCTGGCCCAAGCGTATGAACAGCATCCGAATATAACGGGCCGGTTGCTGGTCTTTGCAAAATAGAGGCACATCCATTCATAGCAAGCAAACTGCAAACTATAAGTAATTTACGCACTCTCCCTCCTGTTAAATGAGTCAACAGATTGTAAACGTGCCGCAATCGACAGGGAGACGACAGATAACAACGACAAGCGGCAGGTGCACATCACGATCGTCTCCTTGAAGGTGCCGCATCAATGCTGCAACGGCACCGTCTGCGTTGAAGCCGCCGGTCCCGGCGGAGTCGTCGCCGCCCTCGTTGCCGGCGTGGCATACAGCGGCCTCAACGATTCGAAGCCTTGCTGGTAGTCGTCGGTGATTTGGCGCGCCTCCTCGCTGTCGCGGATCACCCGCGGGGTGATCAGCACGATCAGTTCAGTGCGGTTGCGGGTGTGACTGGTGCTGCCGAACAGGCGCCCCAGCACCGGGATGCGGTTGAGCCCCGGGATGCCGGTGTCGGTGTTGTCCTGCTCGTCCTGGATCAGGCCGCCGAGCAGCACGGTCTGGCCGCTCTGCACGGCCACCTGGGTACCGATCTCGCGCTGCGCGATGGTGTAGTTGCCCTGCGAGTTCGCGGCGCCCTGGGTGGAGCTGACCTGCTGGTCGATGTTGAGGTAGACGAGTCCGCCCGGATTGACCCGCGGTTGCACGTTGAGGATCACGCCGGTGGGCAGGTAGGTGACGTTGCTGGCGGTGGTGGTGCTGCCCGTGCCGGTGGTCAGGCCCGCGACGATGGAGGTCTGGTTGACCGGAATCTGGTTGCCCACCTGGATGTGCGCCACCTGGTTGTTGAGTACCACCAGCGACGGTGCCGACAGCGTCTTGGTGTTACCGCTCTGCTCCAGCGCGCTGAGCGCCACCTGGAACTTGCCGTTGCTGCTGAGGAAGGAATAGAAGAACGGCTGGCCACCGTACGCATTGGTGCCCTGGCCCAGGGCGATCTGGCGATGCGCACCCGGATAGATGCTGGTGGCACCGTTGTCGTTGAAGCCGGTGCCGGTGGGCGTGCTGTTGGCCAGACCCTGCAGGTACCACTGCACGCCGAACTGGAACTGGCCGGTGAGGTCGACCTCGAGGATCCTGGTCTCGATCTGCACCTGCAGCGGCACGTTGTCCAGCCGCTTGATCGCGGTCTCGATCTCGCTCCACTGCGAGGGCCGCGCGCGCACCAGCAGCTGATTGTTGGAATCCACCGAACCGATGTGGATGCTGCCGTCCTGCGAGGTGTACTGCTGGTCCTGGTTGCCGGCGTTGGCGGTGCCGAAGCTGCCGGAGGATGCGGCGCCGCCAGTCATGCCGTTGCCGGCGCCGCTGCCGCCGAAACCGCCTGCGCTGCCCGTGCTGCCGAAACCGCCACCGGTGTTGCCGAGACCGCCGCTGTTCAGTCCACTCTGGCCGCCCATCGCGGTATTGCTGCTGCCGAAGCTGCCTGCGGTGCTCCCCATGCCGCTGGCCGAGCCGCGTGCGTTGTCGCTGCTGCCCAAGGTACCGGAGGTGAGGCCAGGTCCGACTTCGCCGCCACCGGAACCGCCACCCGAACTGCTGCCGTAGAGCTGCCCCAGATACTTGGCCAGGTCCGAAGCTTTCATGTTGCGCACGTTGTACACGAAGAGCTGCGGCTGGTTGCCGCCGCCCTGGTCGATGCGCGCGATCCAATCGCCCACCTCGTCCACGTAGGTCGGCTGCGTGCTGATCACCACCAGCGCGTTGGTGCGCTTGATCGGGATGAAACGCACCATGCCGGCCAGCGGCGTGTCGCCCTTGGAACCGAACATCTCGTCCAGCTTGGGCATCAGTTGATCCACGTCGGCGTTCTGCAGGTTGAACACGCCCACCGACATGCCGCGCAGCCAGTCCACGTCGAAGGTGCTCACGGTGCGCTGGTAATTGGCCAGGTCATCCGGCGTGCCCGACATCACGATCACGTTGCGCGCGGAATCGACCAGCAGCACCGCGTCGGGCCGCGCGAACGGCTTGATCAGCTTCTCCATCTCGCCGGCGGCGATGTAGTGCAGCGGAAACAGACGCGCCTGCAAGCCGCCGGCCGGTGCCGTTGCGCCGAGGCTGGGCACCAGGTTGCCGCCCACCGCGTCCTTCTCCGGCAACACTACGTAGCTGCCACCGCGCTCGACCAGTGCGTTGTTCGTCCACGACAGCAGGGTCTCCAGGATCGGCAGCGCCTGGTTGGCGTCCACCGGTTCGGAAGTGGAGAAGGAGATGTTGCCCTGCACGCCGGGCACGATGGTGTAGTTCTTCTTGAGCAGGTCGCCCAGGATCGCCTTCACCACCGCCTGCACCGGCTGGTTTTCGAAGTTGAAGGTGACGCCGTTCGGGCCGGCAGGCGACGGGCGCGGCGTAGCCAGCCCCGTGGCATGCACGAACTGGCCGCTGCCGCGACTGATCTGCGGCAGCGCCGTGGAGTTCGTGGTGGTGTCCTGGTCGTTGTCGAGCGGCAGCGGCGCTGGCACCGGCGCATGCGTGCCGGCCATCGCCTCGCGTTGCAGCGAAGAGTCGTCGAGCTTGGGCGGCTGGCTGGCGCAACCGGACAGCGCTGCGAACACGGCCAGCACGGCGACATGCGACATGTTGATCCGGAGGCGCTGCCGCAAACGCATGGAAGTGGACTGGCGGTACATCAGTGAGCTCCTTCGGGATTCGCGGCCTGATTGGCCGCGCGGTGCTGGAGTACGGCAGCCCTGAGCTGGCGCAGGCGTTCGAGCTGTTGCGGGTTGGCTTGGGGCGGCATCTGGCCGGGCAGATGCGGCACCGGCGTCATCATCTCGACACCCGGCGGTGGCGAGGGCGGTGGTGGTGGCGGAGCGCCGGCGACCGGCTTCGCGACATCGATCGTCGCGCCCGGCGGCAGCTTCAGTTCGGTGCGGCCTTGCGGGGAATCGAGGATCACCGAGCGCTGCTTCACCTCGATCACGCTGACGCTGCCGTCGGGCAGCGACTGCCCTTCGCGCAGGCGCAGCTCCCGGTTGCCGTTGTTGTCGTGCAGCAGCGCCATGCGCAGCTGCGGAGTGAGGATGATGCCGGTGAGCTGGAGGTCACCCAGGCTGCTGCCGCCGCTGGCGGCATGCACTTCAGGCTTGCGATCCGGGCTGAACAGCGACTGCTGCCACACCGGCGCAAACACCGCCAGCGGCACCGGTGCCGGCAGGCCGGTGTGCGGGCCGGCCGCGGAAGGAGGAGGCGCGGCGCGCGGTGCGTCCCAGCGCACGCCGCGACCGAAGCCGAACAGCAGCGTCAACCACAGCACGCCCAGCAACAGCACGAGCGTCGCGAGTACGGCCGTCAGCCGGCGTTGGCTGGCAGCATTCATGGCGACTCTCCAGGCTGCCCTGCCGCGGGCGACGACGGCGCGGTCGCACCGCCGTTGCCAGGACGCACGTAGCCGGAGACGGTGAACTGCACTTCCAGCGGCAACCCGTTGCCTTGCACGGCAATCGGGTTGCGGTAGATGTTGAGGTTGTCCACGAACAGGTAGGGTGTGCCCTGCTCCAGCGATTGCAGCACGGCCACCAGGGGCTGGATGTCGCAACTCAGGTTGATGCTGGCCGCGGCCTTGCGGTACGGCTCATCCGGCGCGGACTGCGGATTGGTCACCGGCATCTTCTGCGTCACCTTGCAGCTGCCGCCTTCGGTATGCCCGGCCACGGCATCCACCACGCGCTGCATCAGATCGGCGGCGGCGGTGTTCGGATCGTCGTCGGGCAGATAGGCGTCGCTGGCAGCCTGGCCCGCGCCCAGCGCGGCCAGGCTTTTTTCCAGCAACGGTTTTTCGGCGATGGCGGCGGCGTAGCGGCTCTGCGTGTCGCGCAGGTCGTCCATCTGTGCATCGATGTCGCGCAACGGTGCCACGAACCACCAGTGCAGCAGCAGGAAGTAAGCCAGCAACAAGGCCAGCAGCAGCAGGCCGACGGCTGCGATGCGGCTGTCGCGCGGAGTGAGCTTCAGCGCCTTCATGGCGTGCTCCCGCTGTCGGCCGGCTGGGAGGCATCGCCCTTCCCGCCAGCAGCCCGCTCCGGCGTGGGCTTGTGCAGCTGCGCCACCATGTAGAAACGCTCCTTGCCGGTGGCGGGATCGGATTGGATGCTGCCTTGGAAATTCGCGTTGTCGAGCAGGGTCGAGCCCTTGAGCGCGTCGAGCAGCTTCGCCGCCTGCGGGCTCTGGCCCTGGAAGCCCATCTGCCCGCTGTCGTCGAGGCTGAAGCGCTCCATCCATGCGGTAGACGGCAGGCGGTTGGTGAGGTCGAGCAGCACGCCGAGCACGGTGGGGCGCTGCGCCTTGCGCTGCGCCAGGAAGCCCGCCGCGCCGGCGTCATCCTGCAGTTGCTTGCGCAGCGCGGCCACCTGCTGCGCGCCGCCGCGCAACGTATCGACCTGCGCCTGCATCTGTGCCAACGCATCCTCGCGGTTGTGCAGCCAACTGCCCATCGCCAGCAGCAACAGCACGACGGCGGCGGCGGCCAGCGCGATGTTCAGGCGCAGGCGCGGACGGGTGCGGTGCGAAGCATGCTCCGGCGGCAGCAAATCGATGCCCAGGCGGCCGGCGCCCTGGGGCAGATCCACCGCATCCACGGCGATGCCCAGCGTCTTGAGCCGGGCCAGCAGCGGATCGAGCGTATCGCGGCGGATCACCAGCAGCTCCACCGCGCAACGACCGGCGGCGGCAGGCTGCGCGAGCTCACGCACCGCGTAATACACCTGCGTCGCGTGGAACGGTGTCTGCCGGTCCATTTCGTAACCGGCGACTTGGTGCAGCTTGCCGCGCGCGGCCAGCGGCAGTTGCAGCACACGGCGCAGCACCGCGTCGGCAGGCAGCAGCAGGGCAAGCCGGCGATCCTCGGGGTCGGTGCCTCGCCATGCGTCGGCCAAGGCGGCCTGTTGCGCGGTGGCATCGAGGGCGTCGCTCCAGCGCGCCAACGGCTCGGCGTGGCCGGCCCGGCGCAAGCGCCAGTCGCCATCGGCCTGTTGCAGCAGGTGCCAACCGGTGCCACCGGCCAGCGCGTCGCGCCAGCGCGCCGGCAGCAACGGGACGAGCTCGCCGCCCCACCACGCGAAAAAGCCCGGCAAGGGCGAAGCGCGCCAGCCATGGCGCAAGCGCTCCATAGGGAACCTTCTCATGGCTCCCATAACCGCAGCGATGTCGTTGCAGTATTCATTCCCCGTCACCCTCCTGCCAGCGCAGCACCGTATACGGCTGCGATCCCATCCTGCTCTGCTGCAGACGGATCGTGGCGCGGATCACCGCGCGCGTGCCGTCGGCCAGCTCGGCCTGCGAACGAATACTATGCGTGATCCCGCCGCCGATGGGCGAGGTGCCGCTACCGCCGTTTTGCTGCCGTGCGGCCAACAGGGCCTGCACCTGCTGCGGATCCACCCCGGGAATCGCGGCCAGCACCAGGGGAGGCGCGGTGGTCGGATCGGGGATGGCGCGTCCGGACCAGATCGTGATCGCCGGTTCCAGGTGCTGGTAGAGCTCCGGCGTCATGCCCAGCACCAGCTGCAATTCCTGCAGCGTGGCGAACGGACCGTGGCGCGGACCATAGTCGCGCCCGGCGGCGGCATAGGCGGCACGCGCGCTGTCCGCCTGACCCGCCTCGGCGACGAAACTGCGCCAGTCCACCACGTTGGCGGCGAGCTTGCCGGCAGCCGCCGCATCCAGACCGGCGGCGCGGAACAGCCCCTGCAGCACCTCGGGCGAGGCGGCATTGAGATCGACCTTGCCGCCTTCGTCGATCATCGACACCTGCACCGTGGCGTCATCGAACGGAAACGGATAGGCGCGACCATCGGCCACCCAGCGCCGCTTGAGATCGGGGTCCTGCAAGGCGACCAGCGCGCGCATCACCCCTGCCTCGGCGGCATAGTGCGCGCGCGCCTCCGCAAACTGGTAGCGCGTCTGCAACGCCTCGGTGTGTGCGAGCACGGCATAGCCACCCAGCAGGATCGCCAGCAGGGTGCAGGCCCACAGCACCAGCAGCAGGGCCACGCCGCGTTGACCGGCCGGCTGCTTCATCGCGCGCCTCCGAAGGGGATGCTGCCCGGCAGCAAGCCGACGTGGCCGCCTGCGGCAGCGGCATCCACACGCAGCGGCACGCTCAACTCGGGCCAGTCATAGCCGCCCCACGTCTGCAGGCGGATGCGCACCAGTTGCGGCATGCGCGTACCGTCGGCCCAGTCGCTGCCCCACGGCATCAGCTGGTTCTGTACGTCGCGCCCGCGGTAATCGAAGCCGCCTTTCACGATGTGGTCGAGCAGCACCTGCGGTTCGCCCAGCGGCTTGGGCGGCTGGCCGTCCGGCGGCAGCAACGACAGTTGCAGCTCCAGCCGTTGTTCGCCCTTGCTGCCATCCACCAGCCGCAACACCTGCAACTGCGGCCCCAGCTTGCCCAGGTAGCCGGGCAACGGCGCGACGTAACGCATCTCGTGTTCGCTGCCGCTGAAATAGATCGGCCGGCCGCTGTCGGTGTGGGCTATGGGTTGCGCCAGCGCCTGCGACAGTTCGCTGCGCAGGAAGCGCTGCGCCGAACCGATCTCGTCGACGCGGCCGATCGCCGCGCCGCCGGAATGCACGGCATGGACCGCACTGCGCACACCGCCGTACACCGCCACCAGCAGCAAGGCCAGCAGGGCCAACGCACCCAGCACCTCCAGCAGGGTAAAGCCGCGCTGCCGTTTCATGGGCCGCCACCCGACGGCGCCTGCGGCCTGCCGAGGCGCAAGGTGGCGAAATGCGCGACCTGCGGATGCGCGGTACTGCCCCATTGCACCGTCAGGTCCAGCCGATACAGCTGCAGGCTGCCTCCGGGCGACGCGCCAGGCGCCTGCCACGGCGTCACGTCCAGCGTCCATCGATAGTGGTCGTCGAAACTGCCGTTGCTGCTGCCCGGCGCCAGCGGCTCGGTGACGAAGGCGCTATCGAGCAGGCTGCGCGCATGCAGCGCCGCTTCGTCATGCGCAGCCGCGTTGTGTGAAAGCCGGATCGCGCCTCCCGCCACCTTCATCAGCGCCGCGAAGGTAATCGCCAGCAGCAGCATCGCGGCGATGACTTCGAGCAGGCTGAAGCCGCGCTGGCGGGACATGTGTTTCACCGTTGCGCCACCTGGTCCACCACCGCAACCTGCCCGGTGAGCCACGACACGTTGATGCGCCACTGTCGACGACCGCTGGTCAGGATGATGTGGCCGCCGGTGGAACTGCCGTCGGGGAAGAAACGGATGCGTCCGGTGTAGTCGTTCGGGCGATCTTCCAGTGCGCTGGTGATGGAGAGCTTGAGGCCCGCTGGCAGGCGCACGTCCTTGCGCTTCGCAT
Source organism: Rhodanobacter sp. 7MK24 (assembly GCF_014842995.1). Lineage (GTDB taxonomy): Bacteria > Pseudomonadota > Gammaproteobacteria > Xanthomonadales > Rhodanobacteraceae > Rhodanobacter_A. The sequence goes on along the minus strand of NZ_JACYXL010000010.1, from coordinate 68,214 downwards.
CGCTGTATGTGTCGTTGCGAAGGTCCACGTCGAAATACTGCTGCTTGCCCTGCACGATGGCCTGCGCACGGGTGGCGCGCAGCGCGGCGGCGATCTCGCCGCTGGCTGCATTGATGCGTGCGCTGGCCAGCCCCTGCGTCACCGACACCGACACCGCCGCCGCCGCGATGCCGATCAGCAGGATCACCACCAGCATTTCCAGCAGGGTGAAGCCGTACTGGCCACGACGCGCCCTTCTCCCGGGATGCAGGGAGACGGACGACGGATCGTGACGCACTGCGCGACGCATGCGACGGGCCTACTGCCAGTTGCCCACGTCCTTGTCGTAGCCGTCGCCGCCGGGCTTGCCGTCGCGGCCGTAGAAGATCAGGTCGAAGTTGCCGTGTTCGCCGGGCGCCTTGTAGCCGAAGGCGTGGCCCCACGGATCCTTCAGTTCGGATTCTTTCGCATAGGGACCTTGCCAGTTCGGCGCATTCGCGGGCTTGGCGACCAGGTCTTCCAGTTGCTGCGGCGGTGCGCCGTTGTCCAGCGCGTAGTTTTCGACCTTCTGGCCGAGCGTCACCAGTTGCGCCTTGCCCGCACCGTACTTGCCCTTGTCCATGTTCTTGCCGACCTGGGTCACCACCACGGCACCGACCACGCCGATCAGCACGATCACCGCGAGCATTTCGAGCAGGGTGAAGCCGGCGGCGCGGCGGATGGAGCGGATGCGTTTGTACTGCATGCAAGACCTCGTCATGTCGAACTCCGGAACGATGTGCGATGGCTATTGGATATTGCTGGTGAGGCTGAGCAGCGGCAGCAGGATCGCCGCCATGATCAGGCCCACCAATACGGTCATCACCACGGTGAGCGCGGGCACCAGCGCGGCGAGCAGGCGGTCGATGGAGCGGCGGCTTTCCAGCTCGAAGGTATCGGCCACCTTGAGCAGCATGGTGTCGAGTTCGCCGGCTTCCTCGCCCACCTGCACCATCTGCAGGGCGAGCCGCGGGAATACCTTGGCCTGCCCCAGCGCGAAACCCAGGCCTGAGCCTTCCTTCACCTGCTCGTGTGCTTGTGCGAGCGCCGCGTCCAGCGCGCGGTTGGCGGCGACCTGCCGCGCTATGGCGAGCGCGCCCAGCATCGGCACGCCGTTCTTCAGCAGCGTGCCCAGCGTGCGTGCGATGCGCGCGGTCTGCACCTTCAGCAGCAGCGGGCCGGCCACACGCATGCGCAGCAGGCGCGCATCCCAGGCCAGTCGCGCGGCCGGGTCGCGCAGGCGTACGCGCAGGTAGGACACGCCGCCGGCCAGCAGCAGGGCGATCAGCCACCACCACGACTGCAAGGTCTGCCCCAACGCCAGTACCGCCTTGGTGATCCACGGCAGCGGCACCTGCATGTCTTCGAAGATCGGCACGAACTGCGGCACCACGTAGGCCAGCAGCAACACCAACGAGCCCAGCACGCCCACCAGCAGGAAGGCCGGGTAGATCAACGAATTGATGATGCTGCCGCGCAGGGCCTGCGAGCGCTCGAGATAGTCGGCCAGCCGACGCAGCGTATCTTCCAGCGAGCCGCCTGCCTCGCCTGCGCGCACCAGCGCGATGTAGAGCTTGGGGAACACGCCGTGTTCCTCGTCCAGCGCCTGCGACAGCGGCATGCCGCCGCGCACGCGGTCGCGCACCCGTTCGATCAGCTTCTGCGCGCGCTCGCCCTCGGGCAGGTCGAGCAGGATGCCCAGTGCGCGATCCAGCGGCTGGCCCGCGCCAAGCAAGGTCGCCAGCTGGTGCGTGAACTGCGCGAGCTGGTCGCCGTTGAACGGGCCGCGCTTGAACAGCGCCGCAAGACCGGACCCGCCACCCATCGCATCGGCCGCCTGTGCCTCCAGCGGTGTATGGCCCTGGTCCTGCAACCGCGCCACCACTTCGTCGACGCTGCCGGCCTCCATCTGCCCTTGCAGCAATTCGCCGGCTTCGCTGATGGCCTTGTACTGGAACTGGCTCATGGAGTCCGCCGCTCCCCAGCACCGGCACGCTCGAACGGCAGCGAACCCGCACGGCACGTTTGCACCCTTTCCCCTCGGGGGAGAGGGTTGGGGTGAGGGGCCAATCTTGCGGCACGCCTGCTTCGAAGCACGCCCTGGACTTGCTTCATGGCAAGCACCCGCCCCTCACCCCAGCCCTCTCTCCAGAGGAGGGAAGGAGTCATCCCCCGTGACAAGGGAGCAAGCGCATCAGCCCTCCTGCGTGACACGCAGCACCTCCTCCAGCGTGGTGACACCGGCGAGGGATTTGGCGATGCCGTCCTCGTACATGGTGCGCATGCCTTCGGCGCGCGCCTGCTTCTCGATCTCGCCGGCGTCGGCCTTCTGCATTACCAGGCGACGCAGCGGCTCGCTCATCACCAGGAATTCCATGATCGCCTGCCGGCCGCGATAGCCGCTGGGATTGGCCGCACTGGAGCCGGCCCGCCACAGGCGGATCGGCTTGCCGCCAGCGTATTTCTCCAGCTCGAACTGGCGGATCACCTCGGGCGAAGGCTCGTAGGGAATCGCCGTTTCCGGGTCGAGCCTGCGCACCAGGCGCTGGGCGAGGATGCCGTTGACGGTGGAACCGAGCAGGTAATCCTCGACGCCCATGTCCAGCAGGCGCGTGATGCCGCCGGACGCGCTGTTGGTGTGCAAAGTGGAGAGCACGAGATGGCCGGTGAGCGCCGACTGGATCGCGATGCGGCAGGTTTCCAGGTCGCGCATCTCGCCGATCATGATGACGTCCGGATCCTGGCGCACGATGGAGCGCAGCGCCGCGGCGAAATCCAGCCCGATCTGCGGCTTGGCCTGGATCTGGTTGATGCCCTCGATCTGGTATTCGACCGGATCCTCGACGGTGATGATCTTCACGTCCGGCGTGTTGATCTTCGACAGCGCGGTGTACAGCGTGGTGGTCTTGCCCGAGCCGGTGGGGCCGGTGACCAGCAGGATGCCGTGCGGGCGCTCGAGCACCTCGACGAAGCGCGACTGGAAGCTGTCGGTGAAGCCCAATGTTGAGAAGTCGAACACCACCGACTCGCGGTCGAGGATGCGCATCACCACCGACTCGCCGAAGCTGGTCGGTACGGTGGATACGCGCAGGTCCAGCTCCTTGCCCTGCACCCGCAACTGGATGCGGCCATCCTGCGGCAGGCGGCGCTCGGCGATGTTGAGCTTGGCCATGATCTTCACGCGCGAAATCACTGCCGCGGTCGAGCTGGACGGCGGCGCCTCCACCTCGTGCAACACGCCGTCGATGCGGTAACGCACCTTGAGTCGATTCTCGAACGGCTCGATGTGCACGTCGGAGGCACGTTGTTCAACGGCGCGTTGCAGGATCAGGTTGACCAGGCGGATCACCGGCGCTTCGCTGGCGAGGTCGCGCAGGTGCTCTACGTCGTCCACTTCCGACGTGCCGCCGTCGATGTTCTCCACGATGGTGCCCATCGCCGAACGGCCGCTGCCGTAATAACGCTCGATCAGGTCGTCGATCTCCGAACGCAGACCGATGCGCAGCGCCACCGGCCTGGCCGCCGCCAGCCGTACCGCCTGCAGCGGATACGGGTCGGCGGGATCGGCCATCACCAGCGCCAGCCCGTGCTCGCCGTCGCTCACCGGCACCACGTGCTGCTGCTTGAGGAAGCGCAACGAGAGTTCGAGATCGGGCGGTGCCAGCTCGGGCGCATCACGGGCGGACAAGAGCGGCACGGCGAGCAATTCGCTCCATGCTTCGGCCAGCTCGCGCTCGTTGACCAGACCCAGACGCGCCAGCAATGCGGTGAGCGTGCCTTCGGTGGCCTCCTCGTGCAGCCGTCGGGCCCGCACCAGATCGCCGTCCTTCAGGCGGCCGCGCGCCACCAGCAGCGCACACACCGCCGCCTCGCGCCCGTCCACCGTTGCCGCTTCCTCATCCCGCGCCGGCTGCACTACTGCCGACATACGTCACCCCGCCCGCGAATCGCGACTGCCAAGTAAATGCCTTTCGACCGTGCCCCTCCCCCGAAGCCGCACGGCGAACGCACATAGGTAACACATCGACGGAGCGACTGGCGAGCGCGGCGCCACAAGTCCGCGCCGATCCGCTGCTCTTGCCGCCCCGCGCCAGTCTGTGACAATGGCGCTTTTCACCGGGTTCCCCATGCAGCTCGTCGACATCGGCGCCAATCTCGGCCACGAATCCTTCCATCACGACTTCGATGCCGTGCTGCAGCGTGCGCAAGAACATGGCGTGGAAAGGATGATCGTCACCGGCGCTTCGCGCGAAGGTAGCGAGCACGCTTTGGCACTGGCGCACGCGCATCCCGGCCGGCTGTGGGCCACGGCCGGCGTGCACCCGCACCACGCGATCGACTACGACGACGCCACCGATGCGCGCCTGCGCGAACTGGCGCAGGATCCTGCGGTGCGCGCGGTGGGCGAGACCGGCCTGGACTACAACCGCAACTACTCGCCGCGCGGCGTGCAACTGCACGTGTTCGAACGCCAGCTGGCGATCGCGGCGGAGCTGGGCAAGCCCTTGTTCCTGCACCAGCGCGATGCGCACGAGGATTTCATCGTCCTGCTCAGGCGCTGGCGCGACCGCGTGCCGGCCGCCGTGGTGCACTGCTTCACCGACGGCCGCGAGGCATTGCACGACTACCTTGCGTTGGACTGCCACATCGGCATCACCGGATGGATCTGCGACGAGCGGCGCGGCACCCATCTGCGCGAACTGGTGCGCGAGATTCCCGCCGACCGCCTGATGATAGAAACCGACGCACCCTACCTGCTGCCGCGCACCGTGCGCCCGCAGCCCAGCCACCGCCGCAACGAGCCGATGTACCTGATGCACATCTGCAAGGAAATCGCCCACGACCGTGGCGAGGCAGTTGAGGCCACCGCAGCGTGCAGCACGGCGACGGCAATGGCGTTCTTCGGGCTGGACTAGGGAAATCCCGTGACCGGGGCGTGGACGCCAAGTGCGACGCACTGGCGATGTCGCTGGACCGGAGTTCAATGCCCGGCTGTCTTGCGGTCACGAAGGATGAATGGTCGGCACGGCCACTGCAGACATGCCATGGACAAGCCGGCAAGATCTATGTTCATCGCTCCAGCCAAATCATCGATATGCGCTCGCGGCTGAACACGGACAAGCCGCGTTGCCAGTCGTTTTCAGCAAGACGAGGGATCCTCCTGCTGTCGATGGAGCGCCTACTCCTGTCCATACCGGACAGGAGCGGGCAATAGACGTGGCGCAGTTGCACCGCGGAAAGGGGGCGATCGGCCCGGCGCAGGCGCCCTCTTGATTCGAGCGGAACGGCCAATGCATGAACCTGTCCTCATGACCAGCCATGGGGACGGGGTCGCCATCCGGTCGCCGGGCGGCGAGAGGAACCAGATCGACCCAAGGGTATCTGCCGACTTCGCCGCGAAATAGCTTGCTGCGATTGGCATCCTTCCTACAAAGGACATCAATGCGCTCGACAATACCGGGTTCCTCGAGGGGATCTTTGACTAGTAACGCCCGGCTTCATTTGCATCCATCGAAACCAAGCGGCCGTCCCTGGCCTTTCCCTGTTCCCGAACTTACAGAATGGTTGGACCCGTCGTTTGCGCCGGCATTGCCTTCACACCCTGCAGTCGGCTCTTCTGCACGACATAGCCCGCCGGGACCGTGTACACATTGCCAAGGCCGTCCGCCAGGTGCTGCGGCACAAACGCGCCTCCCGTACCCTGCCATACATAGGCATCACCCTGGCCGTTGGTCCACAGGATGTCCGCCAGGCCGTCTCCGTCGAAATCCTCGATCGACGCAATCGTGTAACCGTTCGTTACGTTGCGCGTCTCGCGATCCTGCACCTGTACGCCATTCATGACCCACCAGCCCAACTGGCTCGTCGACGGGTTGAACCAAATCAGATCCGTCTTGCCGCTTCCCGCGATTTGGCCTGCACCTTCCAGCTCCCAACCGGCGGCATAGGTGCCGCCATAGGTCTTCGTGAAGTTGCCCTGGCCGTCGTTGATCCAGTAGTAGATGTCGTTGTTCGGGCCGGTCCACACGATATCGATGTAACCATCGCCGTTAAGGTCCGCCAAGCGTGGCGTATAACCAGGCGCCGCATCGATCGTCGGATCGATGGTCCTGCCACAAAAGGCATGCTTATGACCAAGGATGTAGAACCCGCCGCAGCTCGCCTGCCAGAAGCCCAGCTGGCCAGTGCTGTTGTTGCGCCAGATCTCCTTTGACACGTTCGTCGCGTCCACCACCCCTGAGCCCACCAGGGTCCAACCGGCCGGATGCGGGAATTTGAACGTTTGCCAGCCTGTCCCTCCATAAATTTCGAGGGTGGCCGTATTCGTCGTGGCGTTGTCAGTCTCAAGCACGGGCTGGCCTGCCATTGCGAGCCTGCCAATATCCAACGGCACCCCCCCCAACTGGTCGCCTGGAGTAAAAACCGGACTGCCGCTGGCGACGCTGACGACGACGGTGCCACCGTTCATCGCCAGGATGGTCGAGTTGCCATTGGCGCTATCGATCAGGACGATGTTGCTGCGGCCGCTGAACCCATCCGTATTGCCGCTGTCGTCCAGCCCCATGAAGTTCCAGGTCGGCACGGCCTGCCCACGCGCATCGAGCGTGGCGACAGCATTGACGAGGTGTTCCACGTTAACCGAGCCCAGGCCCGTCGCGTAGTCGTAACCGTAGCCCGCCTTCCACGCCGGCGCCAACGTCATTGCCCCGCCGTTGCTCAGCGCGCCGTAGCTGTCGTTCCCCGTGGAGTAGCAATCGGCTGTTTCCGCATAGCACGGCACATCGATGTCACCCACTGTGATGTCGTGGAACACGCAGTTCACACCCGAGCCGTCATTGCCGCACGTGCCCGTCGGCGACCCCACACTGCCATACTGCTTCCGCCCCAGGTCATACAGCACCGGTGCCATATTGCCTTGACTCACTCCCGACTTCTGATTGATCAGCGCCTGGATGCCCGCCATCGCCGGTGCGGCGAAAGACGTGCCGCCCGCGCTGTTGTAGACCGCATCCGTGGGATTCAGGTAATTGCAGGCTGTGCCACCTTCCGACTCATCCGACATGCAAAAGATCAGCGCATGCCCGTAGATGCCGCTCGCGGCGAACAGCGAAACGTCCGGAACCATGCGCGTCTGCGTTTGCGGCATGCCCGCCACGCCCATCTGCCAGCTCGGCTGGGGCCACGAATAGCTCGGACCGCCGCTGCCGGCCGCCGTGTTCAGGAGATTGTTCCCGGGACTCGTGTTGCATGCCGTGATCGGATCCGAATAACCCAGCAGCGGATACAACTTGCTGCTAGCGCACGAGCTGTTCCACGGCTGCTCCGGGATGTAGCTCATCGCGCTCGCGCCCATATTTCCGTTGCCCGGAGCCCAATACTTGGACTGATTGCCCAGATCGTCGAAGTCCGTGCCACCCACCGACACGTTGTACGGCGTGCTGCCCATGCCGTTCACCGCGATGCCGAAGCTCGCTGCCGGCTGGTTCTGGTCGCAACCCGCCGAGCCCGCATCTCCTGAAGACACGAACACCGTCACGCCTTCCGCCGCCGCGGTCGACCATAGGCGCTGAACTTCATCCTTGTCGCCCACAGCCGCACTGATCAGCTCGCACTCGCCGTAGCTCAGGCTCAAGATCGCGGGCGGCGTGGATTGGAATATCAGGTTCTGCGCTGCCAGGAACGGGCCGAAGTCGCTGCCGGTATCCGCGCATGACGCCAGCACCACGTTGGCATCCGGTGCAGCCGCGCCGGCCCACTCCGCATCCAGGGCCGCTTCATCCTCGTCTCCGTTCGTTCCCGGATCCGCACAGCTGGTGTCACCCACGTACAACGCAGGATGCACTTGTGCGAACACGCCCTGCGCATCCGCTGGCAGGAACGTTTGGCGGAACGTCGCCACATCCGCGTCCTGCACGTCCGTTCGCTCCAGCACAGCCACCGTCTGGCCGCTACCGCGGACCGGCGTATCCTGGGCCCACAGTGAATTCACGTTGTAGATCGTGTCGAAATCCGCCGGCACCACGTCATAGTCCACTTGACCATTGAACTGGAAGTTGAAGTCCGACGACTTCCCGTCCACCGTCACCCAATGACCCTTGCTGTCCCGCTTCACAGCGTGGATATTTTTCACCTGCGGCGTCGGGAAGAAGTTCGTCATCGATGCCACACCTGCCACCACCGGCGTTAGCGCCGCCGGCAGCTTCTGCTCCGTCGCATTGGCGAAACGCACCCTGCCGTCATCGCCCATGTACTGATGGATCGACGTCGAGAACGCACGCTGCAGCGCCGTCACCGGACCCGAAAACCGGATCATCATCTTGTCCGGCGTCACCAGTTTCACGCTCAGGCCCTGCGACTCCAGCCACTTCTCCACCGTCGCCACGTCCTGGTCGCTCGGTCCGAATTGTTCGCCCACTTGCTTGGCTGTCAGCCATTTGTGGAAGTTCGGCGAAGACGGAACGTTCAGTGAAGCCAGGTACGCATCGAAATGCTTCTGCTGCTCCGCGCCACGCTTGAGCAATAGCGTCATCGACGGGATCACCTTCGTCTGGGCCATCGGGCCCAGATCCGTGCTGGTAATGGCACGCAACGATACGGTGCCCTTCAGCGTCGTCAGCTGACTGGCGTTGATCTTCGATGCGTCCAGCAACGGCTTCGCCGACGTTGCTCCATTCAACTGGGTGTTTGTGGCGGCATGAGCACCTTGCCCCAAGCTACCCGCAAGCACCACGGCCATGCCCGCAAGCCATGGCCGGTATCTATCGATTGACATAGAGGTGTTCCCCCAAACGATGTTGCATCGTTGATGACTGCGCCGGCCCCCAAATTCCGGCGAATGCACTCCGACAGGCTTTGGCGGCATGCACCAGGCGCCTTTGTCGAGCCGCCGCAGGTTAGCGTCGTGTTTTTTGTTAGTCACACACGACGTTATGGCCTTAAACTCACTGAATTCTCACCGCGCCCGCCTTCGCACGATGCACGTGATGCCGCAACGCTCTAGCGAGACAAGACGCGGCCCCCTTGTTCCGCCGAGCAGGGCGGTGCGCGCCGCATGAATCGCATGCTTTTGCGACTCCTGTCATGGGTTAGACGGGTTCCCATCGATGATCCCGTCGACCTCCGCAATGCCGTCTTCATGCAATGGCTGCTGCTGTTCGAAGGGCTGCGCACGCCACTGAACAAGATCTACCTGATTTCGCTCCATTGGCCCTACATGGTGGAGCACTTCTACGGCAAGGCCCGCTTAGGCATGCATGCGGCCATCGCCATAGACATGGGAACCGATCTGGCCATGACCTTGTCGGCATGGACGGGCATTTACCTTATCCGCAAAGGAAAGTTCCGGGCAGCCGTAGCGCTCTTTCTAGAGGTCATGCTGGGTTCGGCGGCTCTTGCCTACATAGCGTTCGGCTATCTGATCATCAACGACAATCTGACCATGATCATGCTGCTGGCCCTCAGCGGCATGATGCTTGGGCGCAAGGCCTTGTGGATCGCCTATGCTTCCGAGGTCGCGATCCTGACGGTCAGCGCGGCCCCTATAAGCATCGGCCACGCGCTCATGCCTCCCAGCGTTCTTATAGATACATACGGCCATCTGCCGTTGCAAACGCTGCTGAGTTATCTGCTGATAGCGATCATCCTGGATCGAAGCATCCATGCACTGCGCGACAGCCTGGTGGAATCGAACCACCAGCGGCAGTTGTTGAGCAGGGAAATAGCCGAGCGTGAACGCACCCACGAACAGCTGCTGCATGCTCAGAAAATGGATGCCATCGGCAAGCTCGCCAGCGGCATAGCCCATGACATAAACAACGTCTTCGGCATCATCCTCGGATTTTCCACGGAACGGGATCGATTGGCCGAGTTGACCGAAAAAGATGCCGGACTGAGGGAAGAGGTTCACTCCATCGAAGACGCCATGGAAGGTATCGAGCTGGCTGCACGCCGGGGAGCTTCCGTCTGCCGGAAATTGCTCAATTTCAGCCGGCGCGACGTTACCCAGCTGGAAACCTTCGACATGGCGGTGGCATTGCGCGAACTCCAACCGCTGATACGTCAGATTCTGCCTCCCTCCATCCGCTTTCACGCACACATCCCGGATCGGGAGACACCCATCCGCTTCGATCGCAGCCAGTTCGAGCTCGCCATCATCAACCTCATGTCCAATGCCCGCGACGCCATGCCATCGGGTGGCGTCTGCACGCTCACCCTCGAACCCGGGCAAACCCACGCCACCTTGTCCGTCCAGGACACCGGAACCGGCATCCCGGAACATATAAAGGAAAAAATCTTCGAACCCTTCTTCACCACCAAGCCGGTGGGCAGCGGCACAGGGCTGGGGCTCAGTGTCGTTTACGGCCTGATCCAGCGCGCAGGCGGTGAGATAAGTGTGGACAGTGCACCCGACAAGGGCTCTACCTTTCGCATCGAGTTCCCCATGACACCGTCACCTAATGCCGCCTGGTCGTCCGGTGTGACAGAAAGGCGCCACCACGTCTTTCTTGTCGATGACGACCAGGAGCTGCGAGCCGTTCTTGCCAAGGCACTCAAGAAAAAGGGCTACGAGGTCACGGAGGCCTGCGATGGCGCGAATGCCGAATATCTCGCGCAACGCATGCAGCGCGCCCCTGATGTCATCGTATGCGACCATCACATGCCCGGCGCGGACGGAACCCAGGTGCTGCGCAAGCTGCGCGACCGGTTTCATGAGATACCCGCCATCCTCATCTCCGCCCATCTCGATACCGATGGGCTGCCTGCACGGGACGAAGAGCCCAACATCAAGCGTCTGCCGAAACCATTCTCGCCGGACGCCCTCGTCGCCAGCATCGCAGCATCGCTCGGGCGGCATGCTTCAAGCGCGGCGAAGACATTGCGCAACTGACGCCCATCGCCCGTCACACTGCGCGTTGCCACGCGTCGGATGATGGGGCAACCCCTCGCTCATGCCGCGAGGAGATAGCCGGCACCGTGTACTGCATCCAGTGGCAACGGGATACCCAGCGTCGCCAATACCTTTCGTCTCAAGCGGTGAATCATGGAATCCAAGCGGTGGGGGTCGAACGCCAGCACATCGTCGGCCAGCACCCCAATCAGTATCTCCCTTGATACGACCTGGTTGAGATGCCGCATGAACTCCTCCAGCAGCAGTCGCTCGGTCTTGGTAAGGGTCACCCTCCCCCCCAGCGGGGAAACCAGGATCCAATTATCCGAGCTCAGGTGCCACATACCAGCGATATCCGGAGCATGCGGCTTCAGTCTCCGCGCGACGCTATGCAGCGTCGCCACCAGGACATCAATCTCGACGGGCTTGGCGAGGTAGGCATCGGCACCCTCGGTCAGCCCCCGGATGCGGTCGACGCTTTCGGACCGTCCCGTCAACATCACTATCCCCATCCCCGGGCTTCGCGCACGCAAGCCGCGCGCCACCTCGAAACCATCGCCGTCTGGCAAGCCGATGTCCAAAAGGACAATGTCGGGCAGCATTTTCCCTATGACTTCAGACATTTCCGCCATGCTTCCCGAAGTCCGCACTTCGAAACCGAACCGACGAAGTTTTGGGGCCAGAACGTGCTCGCGCAAAAGATCGTCGTCTTCTAGGAGAACGAGCCGCAAAAAACCTTCACTCTCGGTGGAAGCGGTTGGATCAGCCGACGACATTGAACACACCTCGAGATTCGGAATCCATCAAGTGAAACAAACCTGCCGTCGCGATTTGATCCTGCTTCTCATCCGCAGCATGCATGCAAGAATATTCCTGATCGCAAAACCACCATGCATCGAATAATCCCGGCGTCCGTTCCACGGGCGCGCAATGCTTGCAAGCCTTTCCCGCACCGTGGTGTGCAACTGGTCGATGTCGAAACCTGTCTTCTGCGCTTCATACTCCATGACTTCGATGCCATGGTTCAGCGCGCACGTCATCATAGCCCGACGCGGATGGCCGCGCGCAGCTGCTTGCCTTAGCAGGCTGTTGAGAAATATCCCGAAGCGGCGACCATCATAGCCCCCATAGTCATCAGGTCGTGGTTGTACGCGCGGCACCGATGTCCAGCAACTTGGCATGTTCTCGTACATGTCGGTGGACGAGCGCATGCCAGCCGACCACCCGATCCGCAAGTTGTTCGTACTGGTCGATGCGATCCTGAGGGAACTCGATGACGTGCTGTCTTCCCGCCACGCCGTCGGCGGTCGTACCCCGATTCCTCTGGAGCGCCCGCTGCGCGCCTCGCTGCTGCGAGTGATCTACAAGTGCGCGCAGCGAGCGGGTGCTGATGGAGCAGCTCAACAACAACCTGCTGTTCCGTCGGTTCGTGGGCCTGAACATCGACGATGCGGCATGGGATCACCCCACCTTCTCCTTCAACCGGGATCGGCTGTTCGATGCAGAGATCGCCAAAGGGCGAAGTGAAACCGCCGATGATGGTGCCGTACGATCTATGAAAGCCATCGCGCAACTCGAGAGGTGTCGCTTCCCAACAGCCTGTTAAAGTTCGCGCGTTCCGCCAGATGATAGAAACCGACGCGCCATACACCTGTTGTCGCGCACCATGTGTATGCAGCCTTGCCACCGCCGCAACGAACCGATGTACCTGCAACACATTCTGCATCGAAGTCGCGCGACCGTGGCGAGAGTCCCGTGCAGACCGCGGCGCTGACCACCGCCAACAATTGCCGTTTCTTCGGCCTCGACCTCGCCGCGGCCCAAGAGCCTGTTCACAATCTTTCACCGTGCCAGCTGTAGGAGCGCACCCTGTGCGCGACTGCTCTTGACCAGGTCTCGCGGAAAACCTTCCGCGTACAGGATGCGCTCCTGCAAGAGCCGCATGGACTCGTGTGCTCTTTGCGGAAAGATCGTGAACAGGCGCCAGGCTACACCTCGGCCTTGAAGGTGCGTCCCAGCGTCGGACCGCCGCCGACGTAATGACGAAATACGTACAGCAGGGGGCGGAAGCGCTGCGGATCGATGTGGTTGCCGCCGTCGAGAACCATCTCTTCGTGCGCATATACCCGCAGCACTTCCGTCTCCACGGTGACGAAGCCGCCAGCGTCGTTTTTCCAGTCGTCGACGGAACGTGCGTGACACGCCGCCACGCGCGCCTCCATCTGCAACGGACATTCCGCGACGCGCGGCGCCCGCACCTGCTCCGAAGGCAGCGGCGTCAGTCCGGCCAGCGCGAACTTGTCGGCCACGTGGCGATAGCCCGCCTTCCAGTCCGGCACCGGATCGCAGCCGGTGGTCGGCGCCAGCGCCTCCACCGCGCGCCATTGTTCCGGCCCTGCCACGTTCAAGGTGCATTCGCGTTCGCGCCGCAGATTGGCCAGGCCCTGGCCGCCTTCGGCCAGGCCCAGCACGATGCGGTCGGCCAGCGCCCAGGCCGAGGACATTGGCGTCAGGTTGGCGCTGCCGTCTTCGTTGCGCGTGGCGATCAACAGCACCGGCGTGCCGAAATAAAGGATGCGCGGATGGATGGTGCGAATGGGAATGGGCGTTTGCATGGACACCATCGTCGCGGCAGCGGCACCCTTCATGTTTCGGCGGCCAACGAAGTGTCAGCGGCAACGGCGCGTTAGCATGCGTCCATGCACGCCGCCCCCACCCGCTACCAGCTCGCCGAGATCGGCAGCCTGCTCGCCGACCCGTCGCGTGCGGCAATCCTGCTGGCCCTGGTGGATGGGCGTGCGCGGCCCGCAGGCGAACTGGCGCGCATGGCCGGCATCGCACCCAGCACGGCCAGCGCGCACCTGGGTCGGCTGGTGGAAGGCGGTCTATTGCAAGTGCTGGATCAGGGCAGGCATCGCTATTTCCGCGTGGCCAACGACCAGGTCGTGCAGGTGCTAGAAGCGCTTCCCCTGTTACGCGCGCCGCAGCAATGTCTTCCGAAATCCACGGCCGGAACGCGGCCGCTGGCCTTTGCCCGCACCTGCTATCGCCACCTCGCCGGACGGTTGGGCGTGGCGTTTTATGAAGCACTGCGCCGGCAGGCCTGGATCGAGCTTGGCGAACAGTCGGTGCGGCTTACCGCCACGGGGATTGAAGCACTGCAAACGGCCGGCCTGCTTCCGCACGGAGCCGGGCAGGCGCTGGCGGGACGCGGGTGCCTGGATTGGACCGAGCGCCGCTTCCACCTCGGCGGCTCATTGGGCGTGGCGATCACCGAACATCTGCTGCGCCGCGATTGGCTGCGCCGCCATGACGGTTCACGCGCCCTGCTGTTGACGCCGCCCGGGCGCAGCGAACTGCGCCGACTTGGCATCGTCCTCGGCGATTGAATGCACCGGTTTGGCGCCTGTGCAAACCTTCTCTTCGAGTACGCAATAGCGTGCTCTGTGTTGTCGCAAGAAACAGAGATGTCCGGAGCAACTCCGAAGTAACCCAGAGAAATGGCCTCATTCAATCCGCTGGGACTGCAAGCAGACTGCGTCGAAAACGTTGGGGCCACTCCCGCCTACGCGATAGACGCGGCGGTCGCACCGAGCCGTATCGGTAAGCTCGGGGATCTCCAGATAGCCGCCAATACAGTTGCGCAGAAATTTGGAGCGCGCCTCTAAAGCTGCCGCCACTCGCCCGGCGCAAGACCATCCAGTGCATGCTCCCCGATGCGCAAGCGGATCAGCCGCAGCGTAGGGAAGCCCACCGCGGCGGTCATGCGGCGCACCTGGCGGTTGCGACCTTCGCGCAGGGTGACGGTGAGCCAGCTGGTGGGGATGGCCTTGCGGAAGCGTACCGGCGGGTCGCGCGGCCACAGCCAATCCGGTTCGTCGGCATGCTCGGCGAGCGCCGGCAACGTGGGGCCATCGTTCAGCACCACGCCGCGACGCAGCGCGGTGAGCGCTGCGTCGTCGATCGTTCCATCCACCTGCACCAGGTAGGTCTTTGGCTGCTTGTGACGCGGGTCGGTAAGGCGGTGCGCGAGCGGGCCATCGTCGGTGAGCAGCAGCAAACCCTCGCTGTCGTGGTCCAGCCGACCGGCTGCGTAGACGCCCTTCTGTCGCACGTAGTCGGTCAGCGTGGGCCGACCGTCGTCGCTGGTGAACTGGCACAACACGCCGTAGGGCTTGTTGAGCGCAATCAACATGACGGCTGCATGTGCGACAGCGACTTAGTGCGCCGCAGCCGGCTTCACGAAGCGCAGCGTCATGCGATCCGATTCGCCGATGGCCAGGTACTTCGCCCGATCCTGGTTGCCCAGCGTCAGCGTGGGCGGCAAGGTCCATACGCCCTTCGGATAGTCCTTGGTGTCCTTCGGGTTCGCGTTGATCTCGCTCTGGCCCTCGAGCTTGAAGCCGGCGTCGGTGGCAAGCTTAATCACATAGTCGGTGGGCAGATAGCCGCTGGACATTACTGCATCCAGGGTGGCGCCCGGCGCCGCGCGATGGTCGGTCACGCCGAGTACGCCGCCCGGGCGCAGCACGGCGAAGAACGCCTTGAACATCGCCTCTGCGGTGCCGGCTTCCGCCCAGTTGTGCACGTTGCGGAACGTCAGCACCCGGTCGGCCGAGCCGGGCGGACCGAACACCGGCGCCTTGGGATCGAACTCGACGACATGGGCCTTGCCGTATTCGGCCGGGTTGGCGGCGAACTTCCTGCGCAGCGCGTCGTCGTCGCGCTTCGCTTCGCCACCGGCAGGCGCTTCCACGGCGGCGATGTAATGGCCGCGGTCGCGCAGCAGCGGTGCCAGGATCTCGGTGTACCAGCCACCGCCCGGGATGATCTCGACCACCGTCTGGTTGGCCTGCACGCCGAAGAACTGCAGCGTGGCCTTGGGATGGCGGTAGAGGTCGCGCGCGCGATTCGTCGGCGTGCGCCAGTTGCCAGCGATAGCGGCGTCGAGCCGGCTGGCACTCCCCGGCGGCACCGACGCGGCCGCCGGCTGATGTGGCATTGCCTGTTGCGCGTGGCTGGGCGAGGTAGCCATGCCCATGGTCAACAGCAGCGCTGCGCCGGCCCCAAAAATCATTGGATGTTTCATGGAAGGCTCCTGTGCATGGATATGGTCCGCCCAGTATGCGGGATGGCGGGCGCGGAGTGATGACAGGCCGAACCGGCTCAGAACGGTCGCGGGCACACCGATTGCAAGCCGTCGATGTGCTCGTGCAGGTCCGAAGCGATGCCCTGCCACATCGGGTCGAGGATGAAGTCGATCCCTTCGCGCCGCGCCAGCTTCGCAGCGGGAATGAAATCCGCATCGCCCGCCACCAGCACGATCTGGTCCACCAGCTGCTTGTAGGCCAGCGCGGCAATGTCGATGCCGATCTTCATGTCCACCTGGGTCTGGCGCATGTCCGGCTCGTAGTGCTCGTCGCCCAGATCGTCCCAGTGCAGGTTGCCGTCGCGCAGCTGCTGCATGGCATGGGACTTCAGCTTCCATTCGCCGCGTTCGGCGAGCCGGCCCAGCCGCAGCGCCATCTTGCGCTGGCGGCGCAATTGATCGTGCAGCTCGCGACGGAACGCTGCGGCGCCGCTGCGCCCGAAATCCACGACGTCGCCGCTCACCGGACGCACGAAGCTCTTTTCCAGCGGCGGGCAGTCGTAGAAGAAGATGCGGTACAGCGATTCGCGCGGACGGTCCAGCGCCTTCAGATGCTCCAGTGCCATGCCGAATACGGTCTTGGCCACGGTGCGCGCGTCGTTGGCGTCGCGCTCGCCCCATACTTTCCGGTAGCGCGCAAGGAAGAAGGCGCCGTCGACGAGGATGGCGGTACGTTGCATAGGAGATCCTTATATGACGCGGTAAAAAAGAGTCATGATTTGCGCACGGTCGCGCATCTGCATTTTACGCAATGCGGGTCAGGCGACGGGGAGCACCGCATCCGGCTCCCATACGTGCATCTGCTCGCGGAAGGTCTTCGCCTCGGCCAGCAGCCACTCGCGGAAGGCCTGCAACCCGCGATGCTCCTGCGAGCGCGGCGGGTACACGAGCCAGTACGCCTCCGGCACTGGCATATAGTTGTGGCCCAACACCACCAGCATGCCGGCGTCGATCAGCGACTTCGAGGTCACCATGCGGCCCAGGCCGACCCCGAGACCTTCCAGCGCTGCATGACGCGCGGCATCGAGGCTGTCGAAGTTCGCCACCCGGCGCGAGGGCAGCCTGCCGCCATAGCGCGCGAACCAGTCGCGCCAGCGATCGGCCGGATTCGGGTCGCCCAGCAGCGGCCAGTCGCTGAGGTCTTCGGGGTTGGCTCCGCCCATGCGCGCCACCAGTTCTGGCGTCGCTACCGGCGCAAGCCACTCGGCGAACAGCCGGTCGGCGTGCAGGCCCGGCCATTCGCCGCGCCCGTAGCGCAATGCGCAGTCCACCGGCTCCCGCTCGAAATCCACCAGTGCCGACGAGGACTGCAGATTGAGCTCCAGGTCCGGATGCGACGCCACCATGCGTGGCAACCGTGGCATCAGCCAGCTCGACATGATGCCGGGGCTTGCACTCAAGGTGAGTGCGTCGTGACGGTATTCACGGTAGCGCAGCAAGGCGTGCTCGATGCCGTCGAAGTGCACGCCCACTGCATCGAACAGGCGGCAGCCTTCCACGGTGAGGCTTACTCCGCGTGGGCCACGCTCGAGCAGGCGTCGGCCCAGCCGTTCCTCCAGCTGGCGCATCTGGTGGCTGAGCGCACTCACCGTGAGATGGGCCTGCTCCGCGGCGCGCGACAGCTTGCCGTGGCGGGCGACCAGCACGAACTGCTGCAACAGGTCCAGCGAGAGCCGCGTCATCTTGAATGATCCTCAAGTCAGGCTTGCGAAGATATCGCTTTTTCGGCATCACGCCAGGCCTTACCTTGCATCCATCCCCACCCCAACTTGCAAGGAATTCACCATGCGCTCGCCCTTCGTCGGCCTGCTGCTGCAGCACGGCCATGTGCATTCCCCCGAACTCGTCCGCCAGCTGACCGATGAGGATCAGCAGCCCCTGCCCCTGCGTGACGCGGTCAAGCGGCTGACCACGCCGGAGGCCGCGGCCAGGCGGAACTCGTGGGGCGCCGTTACCCGCTCCGCGCGCTACCTGTTTCTCATCAACTCGCCCTGACAATGCAGGGAGGAGCGACTGCCAGTTCGGATCCGTCCGGCTGGCGGTCGGTTTCATCTCGCAAGCCCGAGCGGACACCCACAAGGCCTCATCGTTCTTGCAGACTCCACATCGGCTTCATGGCGGCACCGTGGACCTCGTCGCCGGCAACATTTCGTGGTCCGATGGAAGTCGAAGACAAGCCGCTTGCCGGCGGCGATGGCAGGAGAACACCATGATCTGTCGCATATGGCACGGGATCACGCCACGCTCCAAGGCCGATGCCTACGCGGGCTTCCTTGAGCGACGCGCCATTCCGGACTACCGTTCCGTTCCCGGCAACCGATTTGTCGCCGTGCTTCGGCGGGATGATGCCGAGGTCACGCACTTCATGACGGTGACGCACTGGGATTCGGAGGAAAGCATTCGCGCTTTCGCCGGAGACGAGTTGCTGAAGGCCAAGTACTACCCCGAGGACCGGGACTATCTGCTGGAGTTCGAACCGCTGGTCCAGCACTTCGTCATGGTCGCCGCCGAGGGAACGAGCTGAATCGGCGCCCACGGCTCCATCCAGCCGCATAGCGCCAGGAGATATTCATGCAGAACCGCCCGCTCGGCCGCTCGCCGCTTTCCATCGCCCCGCTGGTGTTCGGCGGCAACGTGTTCGGCTGGAGTGTCGACGAGGCGCACGCGTTCCAACTGCTCGATGCCTTCGTCGACGGCGGCGGCAACATGGTCGACACCGCGGATGTCTACTCGGCCTGGGTACCCGGCAATGCAGGCGGCGAATCCGAAACCATCATCGGCAAATGGCTGAAGCAGAGCGGCAAGCGCGACCGCGTGCTGCTCGCCACCAAGGTGGCGAAATGGGCCGAGCATCCCGGCCTCTCCCCAGTCAACATCCGCGCCGCGGTGGAAGGTTCGCTGCAGCGCCTGCAGACCGACCGCATCGATCTCTACTTCGCGCACGAAGACGACGCCAGCGTGCCCATGCACGAAACGCTGGGCGAATTCGCGCGGCTGATCGAAGAGGGCAAGGTGCGCGCCATCGGCGCCTCCAACTTCCGCGCCGATCGCGTCGCCGACGCGCTGGCGCTGTCGAAGCAGCACAACCTGCCCCGCTACGAATGCCTGCAGCCGGAGTACAACCTCGTCGCGCGCGCCGGCTACGAGGTGGAACTCGAACCGCTGGTACGCGAGGAAGGTCTGGGCGTGGTCTGCTACTACGCGCTCGCCAGCGGCTTCCTCTCCGGCAAGTACCGCAGCGCGGCCGACCTCGCCAAGAGCAGCGCGCGCGGCGGCGCGGCCAAGCGCTACCTCAACCCGCACGGCCTGCGCGTGCTGGATGTGCTCGACGCGGTGGCTGCCGCACACCGGGCCACGTCCGCACAGGTGGCGCTGGCATGGCTGATCGCGCATCCGGGCATCACCGCGCCGATTGCCAGCGCGACCAGCGTGGCGCAGCTCGCGGAGATCATGGGTGCGCTGTCGCTCACCTTGCGCGCGGACGAGATCGCCGCACTGGACCAGGCCAGCGGGATGTAGTCGCGGTCAGGCCCATTCGACCCGATCCCGGCCAGCCTCCTTGGCGATATACAGAGCGCGGTCGGCGGCCTCGATCAGCTCCCGACCCGTCGTTCCATTTGTGGCGTCCAGCGAGGCACCGCCGATGCTGACCGTCACCTGGCCGGACGGACTGTCCGCGTGCTCGATGCCCAGTTGCCTTACCGCGTCGCACAGGCATTGCGCCACCAGCAGCGCGCCGGCACGCGTGGTGTCCGGCATCAGCAGCACGAATTCCTCGCCACCGTAGCGCGCCAGCACATCCGAGCGCCGCTTTTCCAGGTCCTGCAGGACCCCTGCCACGGACTGCAGGCAGCGGTCGCCGGCGGGGTGCCCATAGCGGTCGTTGTATTGCTTGAAGCGATCGACGTCGATCATCAGCAGCGAGATGCCTCGCCGATTGCGGATGGCAGTCGCGTACATGCGCGCATAGGCCTCCTCGAAAGCGCGCCGGTTGGCGACCCCGGTAAGCACGTCGATGTGCGCCAGTTCCACCAACCGTTCCTGGTCGTCGCGCAACTGCGCTTCGATCTGCGCACGGCGCACCTCTCCCAGCACGCCGCGCAGTCCTGATCCCAGCAAGGTCGCCACTACGCCGGCCGCCCCCAAGACAAAGCGATGCTGCATCAGGAAGATCGCCACCACCAATACGGACAGCGCAAGCAACTGCGGGCTGGCGGTGCGCACGAAGCGCGCCGGCACCAGCGACGATCTCGACACGCCCTTCAACGGGGGCGCCAGGCTGCTCACCGCCAGCAGCATGAACGGCACGTCGACCACGAGGTCATAGAGTGAACCCGTTCGCGGCGCCACATCCATCGCCACATGATGGTTGTAGTAGAACGCCACCAGCGCGTAGCTGACGGCGTAGATCACCAACACCCCGAAGAACTCGCGTTGGGATCTGGAGTCGCTGGCGAAGAAGCGGATAAGTGCCGTAATGGCCAGGTACGCGTTCTCCAGGTCGAACAGATGCGCGATCAGCGGCGGCGAGACGTCGTTGCCGACGACGTTCAACGCGTTCAACGCCTGGATCAGGGCGAAATAGAGCAATCCCAGGGCAAGCGCGAGAAACGCGTCGATGCCGCGCTGTACCCACGTCGATGCATCGGTGCCCACGGTGGCGATGGCGTAGGTGATCGGTACGCCATACAACGTGTAGACCAGCATGATGCCGGCTGGAGCCAACACGTTGAGGTCCAGCACCACATCCTGGATGAGACTCCCCAGCATGCCAAGCGTCCACAAGGCCATGCTGGCCGCCAGCAGGACCCAGCCCGGGTGCGGAGAGTGCGCCTGCCCGCGACGGTGGCGGTGGAGCACCGTCAGCATCGCCAACATCGGCGCCGCCATCAGGAATACGTACGAAACGCCCATCGCATGGTTCGGGAAGCATATGATCGCCACCCCATGAAGCACGATGAACAACCCGGCTAGCCATCCGATGACGCGCATCCGTCGACCCAGTTCACGGCGCCCCATGGCGCTATGGAGATAAATACGCCCTGGCGGGAAAACGCGCAAACGCCTATGAGCTATCTCGATGTGGCCGGGGCGGCCCCGATATCCGGCTCCGTCGCGTCCTGCTGTTCCGGCGACTCCACCGTATAGCCCTGTGCGGCCAGCTTGGCGAGATAGCCGTCCGTCGCCATCAATTCGTCCATTGGCAACATGGCGAAGCTGGTGTCGTTCTTCGTCAGGGCATCACGCGCAGCCGCCAGCCATGCGGCCTCCAGCTGCGCGGGTATGTCCGCCAGACCCAGCTGTCGCGCGAAGCCGGCGCTGGTGATCGCATTGACGCAAGCATCACGGCGATGGCTGTCGGGCTGCGTCCGCAACGCTTCGAGATCGCCGGTGGCCCAGGCGTTGGCGCGTTCGGCCATCGCCGGCAAGTCGTGTTCGACGGCATCCAGCGTGCGGTTGAAGCATTCGATATCGCTGGGCGCGGCAGCCTTGAAGGCCTTGAGCGCGTCGCCCGGATGCTGGATCTCCACGCGGTATTGCACGGGCGTTTCGGCCATGCCTCCGCTCTTCACCAGTGCAGCCACCGTGCCCGACACGCCGCCATCGTTGCTGAGGTCATTCGCCTTGAGCGCCTTCTTGTACAGCTCCTGCGCCGCGAACAGCGGTCGCCAACGCTCGATGCCGCTGTCGTCGCCGATGTACTTCCGTTTCAAGGCCAACCATCGCGCGTAAGTGGGCGCATCCATCACCTGGTTCAGCGATTTGCCGTCCGGGTTCTTGCGCGCGCCATAGGCGCTGGGCAAGAGGAACAGCTTGCCGAAGAAACCGATATCCGCCTTCAACTCGAGCCTCGGTTGCGTCAACACCTGCTTCGAGCGTGCGATCACCTGTTCCACCTGGTGCGATTCCCACTGCATATGGGCGGGCAGCGGCGATAGCGTGCCCAGTACCCACAGCACATGGCCATCCTTGCTCACCTTCCACAGGCCCGGCCCGGATACCACGCCAGTGACGACCGTCGGTGCCAGCAACGGCACGTTGGCCGGTACCGGCGGCGCTGCCGTCGAGGGCCTCGCCGGCGACGTCTGCATCGGCGCGGCAGCGGCGGCCGACACGACCAGCATCAGGCTCAACAGCACAATCCAGGGGCGCATCAGGTTCTTCCTCGTGGTCAATAACGGGTATCGGCATCCAGGCGAGAGCCGCCCGTCGGCAGCGCTCTGACCGCGCCGGTTGATGGATGTTCACCCGAACGGGACAACGACGCTTGAACGGACACGCGCGATCGCGAGCAAGCTCTTACGGATCAGCTTCGTCCGGCGGCTGAACGACGTAGCCTTCCGCTTCGAGCCGCGCGAGGGGTCCATCGGGCGACAGCAGCTTGTCCATCGGCAACGTGGCGAAGGTGGTTGCATTGCGCGCCAGCGCCTGCTCTGCCGCGTAGAGCCAGGTGGCATCGATCCGCGAGGGAAGATCGCGCATATCCAGTTGTCGCGCAAAATCGGCGTTCATCGCAGCAACCACGCATGCCTCGCGGGCGACTTCCTGCGAAGTGCCGCGCAGCGCGGCAACATCGCCGCTGGACCAGGCGTTGGCGCGCACTGCCAATTCATCCACGCCATGCGCCACCATGTCCATGGTCTCCTGCAGGCAGCCGATGTCCTGCTGCTGGGTTTCACGGATGGTCTCGTCTGCGTCGCGCGGATGCGCGACCACTATTTCGTACTCGACCGGCGTGCGCTTCACACCGTGTCGCCGTGCCAGCTTTTCGATGGCATGCGCGACCTCGTCCGCGTCGGTCAGCCCTCCCTTGGCCAACGCCGCCTTGTAAAGCTCGAACGCTGCCACGATCGGACGCCAGTGCGCGCTGCCCCAGCCGTGCACGCCGTACTGGTCCTGCATTGCCTGCCAACGTGCATACGTCTGTGACGGCAACAACTGCTGCAGGGTGGCGTCGTCGGGGTTCCTGCGCGCGTCGTATGCAGACGGCAGCAACAGCAGCTTGCCGAAGGCGCTGGTGTCCAGCCTGAGACGGGCCGCCGGCACTTCGAGCAGTTCCTGCGATTGCGCCAAGGCCTTTTCCACCGGCGCCGAACGCCACTTCATGTGCTCGGGCAGCGGCGTCAGCGTGCCAAGCACCCACAGCACATGCCCTTCCCGGCTCACCTTCCACAGGCCCGGTCCGAGCTGCACGCCGGTGACGCTGACCGGGGCCAGCGTGACGGCGGCCGTGGATGCGTGGGCGGGTGCGGCGGCCGTCTGCGCGCGCATCGGCCCGGCAAGGATGCAAAGCAGCAACAGTAGCCAGGATGCCCGGATCATGTGCTCCATTTCCGCTCGGGAATCTCCAGAATTACCAATGAGTATCGTGCGGTTTCGAAGCCGCTAGAAATCTCTCGCCACGCAGTCTGACCCGCTGCATTCGTGCGTCCATGAGGGCAGCGGGTGCGCGATGCAAACGAACCGGTCGCGGATGGCGGCCTCATCGCGCCGGTACGCAGCACGGCGACGGCGATCGTCCGCACTGCGTTCCGGCGTTGGCGGCATCGGATTACTTCAGCGTCGCCAGAGCGCCGTTGAAGGTTACGCTCGGGCGCATCGCCTTGCCGATGAGATCCAGGTCCGGGTGGTAGTAGCCATGGATGTCCACCGGCTTGCCCTGCGCTCCGTTGAGCTCGCCAACGATCTTCGCCTCGTTCTCGGTGAGGATCTTCGCCAGCGGCGCGAACTCCGCCTTCAGTTCCGCGTGATTGTCCTGCGCGGCCAGTGCCTGCGCCCAGTACAGGGCGAGGTAGAAATGGCTGCCGCGGTTGTCCAGCTCACCGACCTTGCGGGCGGGCGAGCGGTCGTTGCCCAGCACCTTGCCGTTGGCCTCATCCAACGTCTTCGCCAGCACTTTCACGCGCGCGTCGCCGGTCTTGTCGCCCACGAACTCCAGCGACGCCTGCAGGGCCAGGAATTCGCCCAGCGAGTCCCAACGCAGGTAGTCCTCTTCGAGGAACTGCTGCACGTGCTTGGGTGCGGAGCCGCCGGCGCCGGTCTCGAACAGGCCACCACCGGCCATCAGCGGCACGATGGAAAGCATCTTGGCGCTGGTGCCCAGCTCCATGATCGGGAACAGGTCGGTGAGGTAGTCGCGCAGCACGTTGCCGGTCACCGAGATGGTGTCCTGGCCCTTGCGGATGCGCTCCAGCGAGAACTTGGTCGCCGCCACCGGGTCGAGGATGCTGATTTGAAGCGGCTTGCCGTCGAGGCCGCTGGCGTCATGGTCCTTGAGGTAGCGCTCGACCTTCTTGATGATCTCGCGATCGTGCGCGCGCTGCGGATCGAGCCAGAACACTGCCGGCGTGTCGCTGAGGCGCGCACGCGACACCGCGAGCTTCACCCAATCCTGGATCGGCGCATCCTTGGTCTGGCAGGCGCGCCAGATGTCGCCGGCTTCCACCGCGTGTTCGTGCAGCACCTTGCCGGCTTCGTCGGTCACCTTCACCACGCCGTCGGCGGCGATCTGAAAGGTCTTGTCGTGCGAGCCGTATTCCTCGGCGGCCTGCGCCATCAGGCCCACGTTGGGCACGCTGCCCATGGTCGCAGGATCGAACGCGCCGTGCGCCTTGCAGTCGGCGATGGTGGCCGCGTATACGCCCGCGTAGCTGCGATCGGGGATGATGGCCTTGCAGTCCTGCTGCTTGCCTTCGGCGTTCCACATCTTGCCGGAGTCGCGGATCATCGCCGGCATCGAGGCGTCGATGATGACGTCGCTGGGCACGTGCAGGTTGGTGATGCCCTTGTCGGAATTCACCATCGCCAGCGCCGGGCGCTGCGCGTATTCGGCCGCGATGTCGGCCTTGATCGCCGCCTGCGTCTCCGCCGGCAGGCTGCCGAGGCGCGCGTACAGGTCGCCGATGCCGTTGTTGGCATCGAAGCCCGCCTGCTTCAGCACGTCGGCGTGCTTCGCGATCACGTCCTTGTAGAACTCGTTCACCACCACGCCGAACATGATGGGGTCGGACACCTTCATCATGGTCGCCTTGAGGTGCACCGAGAACAGCACGCCCTGCGCCTTGGCGTCGGCGACCTGCGCATCGATGAAGCTGGCCAGCGCCTTGCGGCTCATCACCGCGGCGTCGAGGATCTCGCCGGCCTTCAGCGCGACCTTCTCCTTCAGCACCTTGCTGGAGCCGTCCTTGCCGAACCACTCGATCTTCACCGTGGCCGGCGCGTCCACCACTACGGACTTTTCGCTGCCGTAGAAATCGCCGCCGTCCATGTGCGACACGTGGGTCTGCGAATCCGCGCTCCATGCGCCCATCTTGTGCGGATGCTTGCGCGCGTAATTCTTCACCGAGAGCGGCGCGCGTCGGTCGGAATTGCCTTCGCGCAGCACCGGATTCACCGCGCTGCCCTTCACCTTGTCATAGCGCGCCTTGGCGTCCTTCTCCGAATCGTTCTGCGGCACGTCCGGGTAATCCGGCAACGCATAGCCCTGCGACTGCAGCTCCTTGATCGCGGCCTTGAGCTGCGGCACCGAGGCGCTGATGTTCGGCAGCTTGATGATGTTGGCGTCCGGTGTGGTGGCGAGCTTGCCCAGTTCGGCGAGGTGGTCGCCGATCTTCTGCCCGTCCTTCAGACGATCCGGGAACTGCGCCAGGATGCGCCCGGCCAACGAGATGTCGCGCGTTTCCACCGCGATGCCGGCAGTGGCGGCGAACGCCTCCACGATGGGCAGCAGCGACGCCGTGGCAAGGTACGGTGCTTCGTCGGTGAGGGTGTAGATGATCTTCGGCGTATCGGACATGGTCGGCGACTCTCTGACGGCGAGGAGGGATGGCGCGAAGCCAGCACGCCATTGTCGCGATTTCCCGCGCGGGCGGCAAAGCACGATGCGTCCTCTTGCGGGGGCGCGCCCGTCATATCGATCTGCTAGCTTGGCGATTTCCCGTATCCATCCGATCCCGCCATGTCGCCACACCGCACCACGCCCGCGCTCCTTGCCACCGCCCTGCTCGCCGCGTGCGCCCTGCAACCGCTGCAGGCATCGACGCTGCCAGACGGTGCGCGCGCCACGGTGGCGATCCTGGAAACCACCGACATCCACTCTAACGTCCTCAGCTACGACTATTACAAGCAGAAGGCCGACCCCACGCTGGGCTTCGAGCGCACCGCCACGCTGATCGAGCAGGCGCGCAAGCAGTTCCCGAACAACTTCCTGTTCGACAGCGGCGACACCATCCAGGGCACCGTGTTGGCCGACTGGCAGGCGCAGGTACAGAGAATGCCCTGCGACCGGGAACTGGCGATCTACCGGGCGATGGACGCGGTGGGCTACGACGGCGGCACCATCGGCAACCACGAGTTCAACTACGGCCTGGGCTGGCTCTCGCAGGTCACCGGCACGCCGATGAACGTGGATGGCGGCGCGCAGCAGCATTGCGCCGACCCGCATTTTCCGCTGGTGCTGGCGAACGTGGACAGCGCGCGCGACGGCGCGCCGATCTTCAAGCCGTGGACGATCGTCAGCAAACCCATCGCCGTGCAGCTGCCTGACGGCAAGACGGAGAATGTGCCGCTGCGCGTGGCGATCATCGGCTTCACCCCGCCACCGATCATGCAGTGGGACAAGCAAAATCTCGCCGGCAAGGTCACCGTGGACGGCGTGGTGGAAGCGGCAAAGAAATACCTGCCACAGATCCAGGCGCAGCATCCGGACCTGGTGGTGGCGGTCGTGCACGGCGGCCTCGACACCGCGCCGTACACGCCCGCGATGGAGAACGCCGGCTGGCATCTCGCCGGCGTGCCCGGCATCGACGTGCTTCTGCTCGGCCATTCGCATACCGAATTCCCCGGCCCGCGCTTCGCTCACATGCAGGACGTGGATGCCGTGCGCGGCTTCGTGCGCGGCGTGCCGGCAGTGATGGGCGGCTTCTTCGGCAAGGATCTCGGCGTGATCGAACTGGCGCTGGATCGCCGCGACGGCCGCTGGACCATCGACAAGCGCCAGACGCACAGCGAAGTACGCCCGATCTGCAGCAAGCCCGGCGACGCCGCCAGCTGCGTGGCGGCCGACCCCGCCATCGCGCCGCTGGTGGCAACGGTGCAGCAGGCCGCGGTGGCCTACGTGAACACGCCGATCGGCGCCAGCCGCATACGCATGAGCAGCTACTTCGCCGACGAGGGCGACATGACGGCACTGGCGGTGGTCAATGCAGCGCAGCGCGACTACGTGCGCACCGAGCTGCCGCGCCTGCATCCGGAACTTGCAAATGTGCCGGTGCTTTCCGCCGCCGCCGCGTTCCGCACCGGCTTCGGCGGCCCGGACGACTACACCGATGTGGCGCCCGGCCCGCTCACCTTGCGCAGCGCGGCCGACCTGTACTTCTATCCGAACACGCTCGCCGCGGTGAAGATCGACGGCGCGGGAGTGAAGGCATGGTTGGAAGAATCCGCCACGCGCTTCAATCGCATTGATCCGGCAAAGACCGATGCGCAGCCGCTGATCAACGGCCATTTCCCCGGCTTCAACTTCGACCAGCTCCAGGGCGGTATCCACTACGTCATCGACGTGGCCAAGCCGGCGGGCCAGCGCATCGTGTCGCTGACATTCGATGGCAAGCCGGTGAAACCCGACCAGCCCTTCGTCGTGGTAACCAACAACTACCGCGCCAGCGGCGGCGGCCGCTTCCCGGGCCTGGACGGCAGCAACATCGTGCTTGCAGCGCCCGACGGCACGCGCGAGATCGTGGCGCGCTGGCTGCAGCAGCATCGCGACATCGGCATGCGCGACCTGCCCGCCCGCTCCTGGCGCTTCGCGAAGCTCAGGACCGCGGGTCCGGTGGTGTTCACCAGCGCCAGCGGCAAGCAGGCAATCGCCGAAACCGACGGCCTCGACAACATCCGCGCGTTGAAGGATCACGGCGACGGCACGGCCACCTACGCGATCGACCTGTCGCATTAAGACGCGCTAGCCGATGGCGCGCTCCCACGCCGCCACCGGGCCGCGCCGCAGGCGAAACAACGGGTGGCAGTCCGGTCGGGCCAGCCCCTGCCAGCACGCATGCCGCGCCGGATCGCGCAGCGCCAGCTTGGCGAGCAAGTGCCGCCATTCCAAGTCGAGCTGGCCGTCGTTCAACGGCAGCATGGCCACTTCCCCGCGCACCGGACCGAAGCGGCCGCGGTCGAAGCGATAGCCACGCGCCTGCGCCTCGGCGTAAACCGCGGCGAGGTAGGCATTGATCGCCTGCCGCGGCGCCGGATGCTCGCGAAACCGGTCGAGCTGCGGATGGTGGCGATAGCCGCGCGTGGCGCCACGCAATACCGCGCGCGCCAGCAAGGCCTCGCGCCACAGGGCCACCAGACCCTTGGCATCCAGGTAACGCGGATGCAGCGACCACAAGCGCATGACGGGGTCCCATGGCCCGGAAACGACGAGCCAATGGCGATGCAGGATGCCACGTACGCCGCAAGGCTGCGATCCGATCCATCCGTGCATGGCGCAGGCAGTCCACGCTGGCGGACGGTCCTCCGCTCAGGGCGACACGGCGGGTTCGTGCGACTCCGACATGCGCCGCAGACACTCCGCCGTCGGCGCATCGGCAGGCACGAAGGCCTCCAGCGCCAGCTCGGCCAGGGTAATGTCGACCGGCGTGCCGAACACC
Source organism: Rhodanobacter sp. 7MK24 (assembly GCF_014842995.1). Classification (GTDB taxonomy): domain Bacteria; phylum Pseudomonadota; class Gammaproteobacteria; order Xanthomonadales; family Rhodanobacteraceae; genus Rhodanobacter_A. The sequence goes on along the minus strand of NZ_JACYXL010000010.1, from coordinate 39,506 downwards.
GTGGTGGTACTGAGCATGGAGAGCAGCTGGCCATCCAGCTCCAGCTGCATGGGTACGGCGATGGACGTCTGCACATCCACCTCGCCGGCACCCTCCGGAGCCGGCATGGCTTGCAGTTCGCGCAGCAACGCGATGAGCACGGGGTCGTTGCTGGCATCGATCTGCTGGCGCAGGCGGTGCAACAGATGGGCGCGCCATTGACCCAGGTTGCGGATGCGCGGCGCGAGTCCGGCGGGGTGCAGGCTCAGGCGAAGCACGTTGATCGGCGGCTCCAGCAACATGGGCGCCACGCCACCAAGCAGGCGCAGGGTCGCCTGGTTGCTGGCGACGAGCTGCCAATAGCGGTCGACTGCCAGTGCCGGATAGGGCTCCAGCCCCTTCAGCAACAGATCGATGGTGGCGCGTGCCGCGGCAAGCGCGGGATCGTCCAAGGTGCGCTGGCGGAACGCGGGCGCAAAGCCCGCGGCGACCAGCAGAGCGTTGCGTTCGCGCAGCGGCACGTCGAGGTATTCGGCTAGTCGCAGGATCATGTCGCGGCTGGGTAGCGCACGGCCGGACTCGACGAAGCTGAGGTGTCGGGTGGAGAGTTCCGCACCGGTGGCGAGTTCGAGCTGGGAGAGGCGCCGATGGCGGCGCCACTCTCGCAGCAGGTCGCCGACGGGGCGGTCGGCGTCGATGGTCTGAACGTTCATGCGGCAATGATGCCAGTGGTCGGTGGCCGATGGTCAGGCAGCACGAGGCATGACTCCGGCCTCGCGCAGGAATGCGTGGATGTCGGCCACCAGCCGCTCGTAATGCGTGTGGTAGAACCCGTGCGGGGCGCCGTCGTACTCCAGGAACCGGCCGTCCGGCACCATCGCCGCGGTGGCGCGTCCCTGCTGCACCGGCTCGCTCACATCGCGATTGCCATGGATCACCAGCAGCGGCACCGGCAAGTTGCGCAACTCCTCGCGCAAGTCCACGCGCTTGGCGCGGAAGCATTCCACCAGCGCCTGCAGCGAAACGCCGCAGATCATGTCGATGGTGTACTGCATGTATTCCGGCGTGGTCCCGGTTTCGGCGGGCAGGAAGAAGTCGTTCGCGTTGTCGGTCAGCCAGTACGGCAGATCGCGGCGAATCGCGGCGAGCACGGCCGCGGTGGTGGGCTCGTCCATGCTCCACGGCTCGCGGCTGCCTTCGACGTAGCTGGGCGCGGTCGGAGCAAGGAAGACCGCGCGGGCGACGCGTCCGCGGCCGTGCCGCGCGAGGTAGCGTGTGGCTTCGCCGCTGGCCATCGAGTGCGCAACCAAGCTGACGTCGCGCAGGTCCAGGTGTTCGAGCAGTTCCGCCAGATCGTCGGCGAGGCGGTCCAGCCGGTAGCCGTGGCCGGGATCGTCCGAACGGCCGTGGCCGCGCCGGTCCAGTGCGATACAGCGATAGCCGAGTTCCTGGAAATGCAGCATGTACGGACCCCAGGCGCGCGAATCCAGCGCCCAGGAAGCGACGAACACGATGGGCTGGCCGCGGCCGCAGTCGCGGTAGAACAGCTGCGTGCCGTCGGTGGTGGTGAAATGGCTCATGGCGTACTCCGGCAAAGAGAGATGGGGGGAGACAGGTGCGGCGCGGCCGGTTCAGGCCGCCTGCGGCACCTTGTCCAGGAAGCCGTGGACGCGGCGCACGCGGCCCTCGTCCAGTTCCGCCACGTCGAAACCGATCACCAGCGGTTCGTCGTCGCCCGGGGCGCTCAGCTGCCACTGGAAGCGGGCCAGGTCGTGATGCGCGTCCACCACGCCGGCAAGGGCGAAGCGGTGGCCGGGAAACATGCCTTGCACCGCGGCGATGGTGGCGTCGATACCTTCCCAGCCACGCACCTGCGCCATCGGGTCGGTGTAGGTCACGTGCTCGGCGTAGACGCGCTCGATCAGCACGCGACGACGCAGCGGATCGGTCTCGTTCCAGCTGCGGATGTAGTTTTCGATCAGTTCGCGGGTGGCGCTCATGGTTGTGCTCCGTGGTGGGTGTGGGCACAGCTTGCGGTCGCTGCCGCGGCAAGGCGATTACCTGGCAGGTAATCGAAAACGGGAAGGTCGAAGCCGTCGCCGCGACGGCTGGCAGCGACCGCACGCCGTTGACGATGGCGGCGGAACAGTTGCAGATGCACCTATTGACTGCAGTGCAACATAGGGCTTAGTGTCGATGCCATGTCGCCGCTTTCCGCACCCGCACGCATGCACTACGCCCCGGTTTCCGCCGGCCGCATGACGTCGCGCGCGGGCGACATCGCCAGCACCATTACCACCACGATTACCACCGGTACCGGTACCCGGTCCGGGCGGAGCGTCGTGCGTAGCTGATTTTTCCCACGCAACGGCCCGCCCTCGACGAGGCGGGCCGGCACACACCGACACGCCAGACAGGACGGGCCTCCAACGGAGAGGCCGTCGTGATCAATTGTGCCATCGAGCAAGTCCCCCACCATGCGTTGCCTCCGCTGGCGATGCCGCGTGCCGGCACCACCGGGCGGCGCACGCTGGCGGTCGGCGTGATCGGTCCCGGCCGGGTCGGCGGGGCACTGCTGGAGCAACTGCGCAGCGCGCAGCCGAGACTGGCGCGCGACCATGCGTTGGAGCTGAAACTCTGCGGCGTGGTAGCCAGCAAGCGCATGTGGCTGGACTGCGACGACGCCGAACTCAACGGCCGCCACGCCGGCGCTCAGATCTGGCGGCCGAACGACCTGGATGCATTCGCTGCCCACGTGCGCGGCAACGACGACCGCCACGCACTGCTGATCGACTGCAGCGCCAGCGAAGCGGTCGCCGCGCACTACCCGCACTGGCTGGCCGCCGGCCTGCACGTGGTGACACCGAACAAACTGGCCGGCAGCGGTCCGCTGGAACGCTGGCAGGCGATCCGCGCCGCCTGCGCCAGCGGCGCGCGCTTCCGCTACGAGGCCACCGTCTGCGCCGGCCTGCCGGTGGTGCAGACCCTGCGCGACCTGCTCGACACCGGCGACGAACTGTTGGTTATCGAGGGCATGTTTTCCGGCACCCTGGCCTGGCTGTGCAACCGGCACGACGGCAGCCAGCCGTTCTCCGTGCTGCTGCGCGAGGCACACGCGCTCGGCTATACCGAACCTGATCCGCGCGAGGACCTCTCCGGCCTCGACGTGGCGCGCAAGCTGGTGATCCTCGCGCGCGAGGCTGGCCGTCCGCTGTCGCTGGAACAGGTGGCGGTGGAAAGCCTGGTGCCGCCTGCGCTGGCGACGCTGCCCGTGGATGAATTCATGCAGCGCCTGCACGAACTCGACGCGCCAATGGCCGCGAAACTCGCCGAGGCGCAGACCTGCGGCGGCGTGCTGCGCCACGTCGCCAGCCTCGACCGCCATGGCCGCGCCAGCGTGCGACTGGAGGTGCTGCCCGCCTCGCATCCGTTCGCGCACACGCGGCTCACCGACAACGTGGTGCAATTCCGCACGCGCCGTTACTGCGACAATCCCCTGCTCGTGCAAGGCCCCGGCGCCGGACCGGAAGTGACCGCGGCCGGCGTGTTCGCCGACCTGCTGCGCATCGCCGAATCGCTGGAGCCGCGCGCATGAACGCCCCTACCCTGTTGCAGGAAGCCATGAAGCCCTCGACCTCCCGTCCAGTCCATCGCCGCACCCATGCCGCCGCGTTCGCGCCCGCCTGCGTCGGCAACGTCGGCGTGGGCTTCGACATCCTCGGCCACAGCATGGCTGGCGCCGGCGACCGCGCCGAAGTACGCCGCATCGACGAACCCGTCGTGCGCATCGCGGCGATCCACGGCACCGAGCATGAGCTTCCGCTCGATGCGCAGCACAACACCGCCGGCGCCGCCCTGCTCGCGCTACGCAAGGCACTGGGCCTGCACCACGGCTTCGAGATCGTGCTGCACAAGGGCATCGCGCTGGGCTCGGGCATGGCCGGCTCGGCGGCCTCCTGCGTGGCCGCGCTGGTGGCGGCGAACGCGCTGCTGGACACGCCGCTGCCACGCGAGTCTCTGTACGGCTTCGCGATGGATGGCGAGGCGGTGGCCAGCGGCGGCCGCCACGGCGACAACGTGGGTCCGCAATTGCTCGGCGGCCTGGTGCTGGCGACACACGACCGCGTGTTGCGCGTGCCGGTGCCCTCCGACTGGCATTGCGCGCTGGTGCATCCGCATTTCGTGCTGGAGACGCGCAAGGCGCGCGCGGCGCTGGCGGGCCATTACGTGCTGGGCGAGTTCGTGGCGCAGAGTGCGAATCTTTCGCTGCTCCTGGCCGGATGCTATCGGGGTGATGCCACGTTGGTGCGCGATGGCTTGAAGGATGTGCTGGTGGAACCGCGGCGGGCGCCGCTGGTGCCGAACTTCGGGCGCGTGAAGCAGGCGGCGCTTGATCATCGTGCGTTGGGGGCCAGCATTTCCGGTGGCGGCCCCAGCGTGTTCGGTTGGTTCGAGCGTCGCGACGAGGCGGAGGCGGCTGCCGTGGCGATGCAGGCGGCGTTCGGGGAAGTCGGGCTGGATAGCGATGCGTTTGTTGCGCCGATTGATGGGCCGGCGGCGCGTTTGGTGGACGATGGAGTGGCAGCATGAAACATGCGCTTTGTCGTCCTATGCCCTCTGAGATGAGGGGTGGGTGCTCGCGACGACTTGTCGCTCCTGCAGTTTGGCTCGCCTGCGGCGGGCTTTCGGACGCCAGCCGGCGCCCGAGCTACTTCTCTTTGCGGGCCCAAAGAGAAGTAGCCAAGAGAAACGGCCTAGTTCGATACGCCGGAACTACAAACAAGCCGTGTCGAGGAACTTGGAACTACTTCCGCCTACACGATAGACGAGACAGCCACACCGCGCCGTATCTGGAGACTGAGGATGTCAGGCAATCGTGCATGGGTGGTGTGAGCCATGCGTGATTCGTTGCGTTATCTCAGTACGCGCAGTCGTGCGCCATCCGCCACTTTGAGCGAAGCCGTTGCCGCAGGGCTGGCGCCGGATGGCGGCCTGTATGTGCCGGAGCGATTGCCGACGCTGGCTCCGACGGATTTCGATCCGCGGGGCTCATTGGCGGACACCGCCGCTACCTTGCTCGCGCCGTTCTTCGCGGGGGATGCGCTGGCTGGTGAACTTCCGGCGATCTGCGCCGAAGCGCTGGATTTCGCGGTGCCGTTGCGCCCGCTGCCGTATGGCGATGCGCACGTGCTGGAGTTGTTCCACGGCCCGACGGCGGCATTCAAGGACGTAGGTGCGCGCTTCCTCGCCGCCTGTTTGCGTCGGCTTCCGCGCGCGGATGATCGACCGCTCACCATCCTGGTCGCCACTTCGGGCGACACCGGCGCAGCGGTGGGTGCGGCGTTCCATCGCCAGCCAAATGTGCGCGTGACGATCCTGTATCCCGACGGCCTCGTCTCGCCGCGACAGGCGCATCAGCTTGGCTGCTTCGGCGACAACGTGCAGGCGCTGCGCGTGGCGGGGCGCTTCGACGATTGCCAGCGCATGGTGAAGGCTGCGCTGAACGACACCGAGCTGCAACGCGCCGTGCCGCTCAGTTCCGCCAACAGCATCAGCCTCGGTCGTTTGTTGCCGCAGATGAGCTACTACGCGCATGCGGCGCTCGGCTTCTGGCGCAAACACGGCGAACCGCTGAACTTCCTCGTGCCCACCGGCAACCTCGGCAACGCGCTGGCCTGCCTGTGGGTGCGCGCGATGGGCCTGCCGCTGGGCGAGGTCCGGCTGGCTTGCAACGCCAACGCCACCTTGCCCGAATTTTTCTCTGGCGACGACTACGCGCCACGCGAAGCCGTCGCCACGCTGGCCAATGCGATGGACGTGGGCGCACCCAGCAATTTCGAACGCCTGCGCTGGACCTTCGGCGACGACATGGCACTGCGCCGCACACTGCATGCTGAAAGCGTGGACGATGCCCCCATCCGCCGCACCATCACCCTGCATGCGAGCGAACACGGCGAACCATTCTGCCCGCACACCGCCACCGCCATGCACCTGCTCGACCGCCTGCGCGATCAGGGCGACGACAGGCCGTGGGCCGTGGTCGCCACCGCGCATCCGGCGAAGTTCGAGCAGGTGGTGGAGCCGCTGATCGGCCGCGCCGTCGATGTACCGCCGGCACTCGCGGCGATGCTGCAACGTTCGGCCAGCGCAGAGCCGTTGTCCGTAACCGACGAGGCATTGAAACATTGGTTGCTCGAGCGGGCCTGATATCGGCCGGGCGGAATCAGGCAAGCCCGGCCTCGCACTGCAGCACCGCTACGTTCACTTCGCAACGCAGGCGGAAGCCCAGTTTTTCGTAGAGGCGGATCGCTGCCGTGTTGGTTTTCCACGCATGCAGGAAGGCTGTGTCGCCGCGCGCGGCGATGCTGGCTGCAACGTGGCGGGACAGGCGTCCCGCCAGCCCGCGCCCCCGGAAATCCGGATGCGTGCACACGCCGCTGACTTCGGTATGGCCGGGAAAACGGAAACGCTCACCGGCCATCGCGGCAAGCCGGCCATCGATGCGGATGCCGACGAATTGCCCCATCCGGTGGGTCTGGCGCAGGAACGGTCCGGGTTGGGTGAGCGTGGCCAGCGCCAGCATCTCCGGCGCATCCGCGTCGCCCAGCGACAGCACTTCGTCCGGGCCGGCCTCTGCAGCGAGCGATGCGGCGGCCACCATCTGCACGCCCTTGGCGGTCTTGCTCGCCACCAGTCCGGGCGGGATGCGTATCTCCGGCATCTGCAGCACGAACACCAGATTGGCCGGCCGCACCAGCACGGCCAAAGCCGCAAGCGCCTCGTCGCTGTCGTCGCGCGCGGAAGCGAAGCGGTTGACCTCCGGCAGGTAGCACTTCGCCAGCGCATCGCCCAGCGCGAGGCCGGCATGCAGGGTGGTCAGGCTGGTCCAGACGGGACGGTCTAGCGGCTCCATGTGTCCTCCTGCCGATTTCCACCTCTCTCTTGGAGAGGGGTCGGGGGTGAGGGTTCGGTGATACGGCCGCGTTTCGCTCCGACCTAACCCTCTTCTGGCTGCCGCCACCCTCTCCCGAGGGGAGAGGGACTCACTGGCAGCGCTCAATCAAACGTGATGTCAACGCACGACCTCAATGCACCTCGACCACCACCAGGCCCTGCGGCGGAATGTCGAAGGCGAGCTTGCCGCCATGCAGCGCAACCTGCTCGGGCGCGGCCATCTGGCCGGCCTCGCGCAGTTGCCTGATCTGCTCGCGCGACGGGAAGGCCGGGCGACCCATCCGGTCGAACGTGGCGATGACGTTGCCGTGCGTTTCGTCCAGACGCCACACAGTGGCGGCGGCGGTCGCCGGCAGCGAGGACACGTCGACCTCGAAGTGCCTGGTGTCGCCTTTCGGCTTGCCGACGGTGTAGTCGGCGGTGTCGCCCACTGGCGGCGCATAGTTCCACAAGGCCAGCACCAGCGTGCCGTCGGCACGACGGGTAACCAGCGCGGAGTCGGAGGACGACTGCAGCTGCACGTCGCCCAGCTTGTGCAGCATCGCGAACGCGTTATAGGAAGGCTTGCGGATATTGTCCTCGGCGATCAGGCCGAAGCCGCCGTAAAACGGCGTGCGCACCACGCCGCCCTCCTCGAACACGTCGGAGAACGACCAGTAGCTCATCGCGCTCACCTTGCCCGCGCAGGCGCGGATGGTGTTGGCCAGCCACGGGCCCATGTACACCGAGTCGGTGACATTGGGCAGGTTCGCGTAGGAAGCGTTGAACTCGCTCATGATGAACGGCAGTCTGGGATACGGCGAAGCCAGCACCTCCTTGTGCACCTTGTCCACCGCCCGGCACACCATGTCCTTGCGCGGAATGTTCTCGCTGGTGTGGAACACGTTGTCCGCCGTGTCGTCGCCGTACACGTGGGTGCTGACGAAATCCACCGGCACGTTGGCGTCGTGCACGTGCTTGAGGAAGCCGGCGACCTCGGCCGCCTGGGCCGTGGCCGGGCCGCCCACGCGCAGGCGCGGACTCACCGACTTCAGCGCGCGCGCGGTATGGTCATACAGCGTGTAGTAGGTCGCCATCTTGGGGTTGCCGGCCCAGAAGCCGATGTTCGGCTCGTTCCACACCTCGAAGTACCACCTGGACACTTCGTCGATGCCGTAGCGCGCGACCAGGTGCTGGGCGAAGGCGCGGATCATGCCGTCCCACAGCGCATAGTCCTTCGGCGGAGCGACGTTGGGTCGGTACCAGAAATCCTGGATCGCCTTGGGGTCGGATGACATCTCGTCCGGCATGAAGCCCAACTCGACGAAGGGACGCACACCACGCTCGAGCAGACCGTCGTAGATCTGGTCCACGTAGGAGAAGTTGTAGACCGGCTGGGCATCCTTGGCCGACTTGTCGGCAGCGTTGTAGAACGGCTGGCCGTTCCTTCCCAAATGGAACAGGCCCACGTCCTCGTCGAGGATGCCGTGGAAGCGTACGTAGCCAAAGTCCGTGGCCTGCTTCACCGCCGTGAGGTCCTTGCGATAGGCGTCGCGCAGCGCCAGCGAGGCGCGGCCGGAGCCGAACATCTGTTCCCAGTAGTGCGGAAAGGGCGTGCCCTGCGCCTTTGCGTCGACCACGATCCGGACGTCGTCGCCAGCAGCAGGCGCGGCGGCCTGCGCAATGCCCGCCGCGAACAGGCTCACGGCCAGCAGGCCCAATGCGGTTCGGCGCAGCATCGTCTTCGTATTCCTCATGTCGTCTCCCTTGCGCCGCTGCGCATGATTCGGGCTTTCAGGATGCGTCCAGCGCTTCGCCATGACTTGCGATCACGCCTGCGTAGAGTTTCGCGGTCGCCTTGGGCGTGCGCTTCTGCGTGGCGAAATCGACGTGGTACAGGCCGAAGCGCTTGGCGTAGCCAAGCGACCACTCCAGGTTGTCCAGCAACGACCACGCGTAATAGCCGCGCAGATCCACGCCGGCCTCGATGGCGCGATGCGCGGCCTGGAGGTGCTTGCGCAGGTAATCCACGCGCAGCGGGTCCTGCAACAACTCGCCTTCCACGGTCGGCGGGTCGTAGAAGGCGGAGCCGTTCTCGGTGATGTAGAGCGGGATGTCGCCGTAACGCTCGCGGAAGCCGGTGAGCATGTCGACGAGGCCCTGCTCGTAGACCTCCCAACCGGTTTCGGTACGTGTGTGCTGCGGCTGCGGCACCGGCGCCGCACGCAGCGGAAATGCGTTGGCGTCGTGCCGCACCACGGCGCGCGTGTAGTAGTTGAGGCCGACGAAATCGACCGGCTGCTTCGTCAATCGGAAATCGTCCGGCGGGAAATCCGGCCACGCATCGCCATAGACTTCCACCAGCTCGGCGGGATAGCTGCCGAGCAGCGCCGGATCGGCGAACTGCTGGTTCATGTAGGCGTTGGCGCGACGCGTGGCGGCGAGGTCTTCCGCACTGTCGGAAGCGGGATACTTGGGCTCGATGTTGAACACCACGCCGATCGCATGCTTGCCGTGCGCACGATAGGCCTGGATGCCCGCACCGCTGGCGCGCATCAGGTTGTGCGCGGCGATCGGCGCCTCGAACGGGCTGCGGTGACCGGGCGCCAGCGTACCGTTCAAATAGCCGCCATCGACCACCACCCACGGTTCGTTGAGCGTGCTCCAGTACGGCACGCGGTCGTCCAGCGCCTTGAACATGATTGCGGAGTATTCCGCGAACCAATGCGCGCTGTCGCGGTTGAGCCAGCCGCCACGGTCGTCCAGCGCCGCCGGCAGGTCCCAATGGAACAGCGTGGCGTTGGGCGTGATGCCGTTTTCCAGCAGTTCGTCGACCAGCCGCGAGTAGAAGTCCAGCCCCTTCGGATTGACGCGACCGGTGCCTTCGGGCAATACACGCGCCCAGTTCACGCTGAAGCGGTAACTCTGCAGGCCCAGCGCGCGCATCAGCTGCACGTCGTCTTTGTAGCGGTGGTAGTGGTCGCAGGCCACGTTGCCGTGGTCGCCGTTCGCCATCATCCCGGGCGTGTGCGCAAAGCGCTGCCAGATGCTGGGACCGGCGCCGTCCGCCAGCGGCGAACCCTCGATCTGATAGGCGGAAGTGGCCGCGCCCCAGAGGAAGCCGTCCGGAAAGCGGTAGCGTCGAGTCATGGATTCCGAAACTCTCGAATGCCGCACTGCGGCTTGATGTAACCGTTTACATCCCGAGAATAGCCGAACGCCGTCCCGGGATGCACGCCCTTTTCCGCGACACCGACCGTCGCGCCGCGACAACCAGCAGAGAGCACGCAACGCCGATGGCCACCGTCAGTCTCGACCACGTGCGCAAGGTCTATCCCAACGGACACGTCGGCGTCGCTGGCGCCAGCTTCGACATCGCCGACGGCGAGCTGCTGGTGCTGGTCGGCCCCTCCGGCTGCGGCAAGACCACCCTGCTGCGCATGCTCGCGGGACTGGAAACCATCAGCGCCGGCACGCTGCGCATCGGCGACCGCGTGGTGAACGACGTAGCGCCGAAGGATCGCGACATCGCGATGGTGTTCCAGAACTACGCGCTCTACCCGCACATGACGGTGGCCGAGAACCTCGGCTTCGGCCTGCGCCTGCGCGGCATGCCGCGTGCGGAAATCGCCAAGCGCGTGGACGAGGTGGCGCGCCTGCTGGAGCTGGAACAACGGCTGGACGCGCGCCCTGCCGCGCTGTCTGGCGGCCAACGTCAACGCGTGGCGCTGGGTCGCGCGATGGTGCGCCAGCCCGCGGTGTTCCTGCTCGACGAACCGCTGTCCAACCTGGACGCGCGGCTGCGTCTGTCGATGCGCGTGGAGATCGCCCGCCTGCATCGCCGCTTCGGCACCACCACGGTCTACGTCACGCACGACCAGGTCGAGGCGATGACGCTGGGCCAGCGCATCGTGGTGTTCGACCAGGGCGCGATCCAGCAGATCGACACGCCGATGAAGCTCTACGAGCGTCCCGCCAACCTGTTCGTGGCCGGCTTCCTCGGCAGCCCGGCGATGAACCTGCTGCGCGGCACGCTGCAGGTGGACGGTGGCCTGGTGCTGGCCACGGCGGGTGGCGCGATACGGCTCGGCACGCCACCGCAGGCGGATGCGCTGGCTGGCTGGCGCGACCGCGAGGTGGTCCTCGGCCTGCGCCCGGAAGACCTGCATCCGCTCGCTGACGACGATCCTGCCGCCGCACTGAAGGCACGGCTGGAGGTGCTGGAGCCGGTGGGCAACGAGGTCTTCCTCAACCTGCGTCACGGGGACATCGCGCTGGTCGCGCGTACACCGCCTGGCGTCGTCTGCGCACCGGGTGAAACGGTGCGGTTCGGCATCACAACGCAGCGGCTGCATTTCTTCGACACACGCGATGGTGCACGCATCGGCTGAAGCATGCACGCTTCCCTGCATGCATGTGTGGAAGAGGACTCTGCAGATGCTGTCGCCAGCAACAAAGCGGTTTCGTGTGCCTGCCGGCACCCGAGTTACTTTTCTCTTGCGTGGCCAAGAGAAAAGTAACCCAAAGAGAAGGCCACCCCGCGGAGGCGCTTGCCGGGCTTCCCGCCCGGCAAGTCCGTGAGGCGTGGCCGGGCTTTTCGGCCGGGCATCCTGTCCGGTCGAAAAGGCATCGCCGTCCATGGCGATGCCCGCTGCGCGGCCTTGTCGTCCACGCCTCGCCGCCGCCGAGGGGCCCAAGAAGAGCAGGCGCGCATCGTGCGCGCCAGAAGCAGAAACACGGCCAGTCTGTCGCGTTCGGTTTTGCTCAGGCTGTTGCTCTTGCGCGCAGGGAGCACACTGCGCTTCCGGAGCCCCTATGGCGCGGCGGGCGGATGGAGGACAGTCCGAAGGACGGCTCGCAGGGATGCCGGCCAGTTTTTCGACAGCCCAGGATGTGCCGCCAAAAAACCCCGTAGCCCACCCGCGCACCCGGAAGGTAGGATGCCTGGAGGGCGCGCCATCGGGGTGCTCTTTCTCTTTGGCTACTTTCTCTTTGAGCACGCAAAGAGAAAGTAGCTCGGCCACCGGAAGGTGGACGAAGCCGCTTTGCCGCTGGCGAACGAACAAGCAAAAAAACTCTGCCCCTACCGGCTGCGGAGCGACGGCTCGCAGATCGTGGCGCCTACTCGTACTCATCCCTTCACGCTGCCCAGCAGCAGGCCATCGAGATAATGCCGCTGCATCGCCAGGAACAGCGCCAGCACCGGTACCACCGTGAGCACCGACCCAGCCATCATCTGTTCGGTACCCTCCGTGTGCTCGCGCGCCATCGAGGCCAGCCCTAGCGGCAACGTGTAATGCCCCTGCCCGGTCAGCTCGATCAGCGGCCACATGAAGTCGTTCCACGCGGTGAGAAAAGTGAGGATCGCCAGCGTCGCCACCACCGGCCGCAGCAGCGGCAGCACGATGCGCACGAAGATGTGCAGTTCCCCGGCGCCGTCGATGCGCGCGGCCTCCAGCAATTCGTCAGGCAGGCCGCGTGCGTACTGGCGCACCAGGAAGATGCCGAGCACCGAAGCCGTGCCCGGCAGCACCACGCCCACGTAGGTGTCCACCAGTCCGGCGTACTTGAACATCAGGAACAGCGGCAGCATCGCCACCTGCGCCGGTACCACCAGCAGGCCCAGCAGCATGCGGAACAACTGCTCGCGCCCCGTGAAGCACAGCTTGGCGAAGGCGTAGCCCGCCAGCAGGTTGAACACCAGCGACAGCAGCGTGATCGCACCGGAAATCAGCAGGCTGTTGAGGAGATAACGGCCCATGCCCGCGTGCCCGAACAGCTGCCGGTAGTTGTCCAGCACGGGATGCGCGGGCCACAGCGGTGGCGGCAATGCGTTGGAGGTGCCGGACGGCATGAAGGACACCGCGAGCATCCACAGCAGCGGAAACAGCGCAACCGCCGCGCCGCCCAGCAGCAGACCGTTGATGAGCGCCTTCGCCAGCCGCGGGTTCATGCCACCGCCTTGCGCGACAGCCGCAACATCGCCGCAGTCACCGCGAACATCACCAGGAACAGCACGAAGGCCTCCGCCGTGGCGACGCCGAGGTTCCACCACTGGAAGCCGTCCTCGTACATCAGATACAGCACGCTGGTGGTGCTCTCCAAGGGGCCGCCCTCGGTCATCACATAGGGCTCGGCGAACAACTGGAAATAGCCCGACACGGTGAGGATGGCCACCATCAGCAGGGTCGGCCCCAGCATCGGCAAGGTGATGTGGCGGAACTGCCGCCAGGCCGAGGCACCGTCGATGCACGCCGCCTCGTACAGCTCGGCGGGCACCGCCTGCAGGCCGGCGAGCAGGATGATCATGTTGTAGCCGAAGTTCTTCCACACCGCGAACAGGATGATGGTGGGCATCGCCCAATGCGGATCGCCCAGCCAGTCGACCGGATGGATGCCGAACATGCCGAGCAGGTGGTTGGCCCAGCCGTACTTGGTGTTGAACAGGTAACGCCACACCACCGCCGTCGCCACCGCGGTGGTCACCACCGGCGCGAACAGCGCGGTGCGGAAGAAGGCCTTGCAGCGCGCCAGCGGCGAATGCAACAGCAGGGCCGCACCCAGCGAGGCGGCCAGCGACAGCGGCACGCCCATCCCCACAAAGTAGAAGGTATGCCCCAACGCAGCCCAGAACTGCGGCCGGTGCAACAGCACCCAATAATTGCCCAGCGCCACGAAGCGCAGGTTGTGCAGGTCGGCCAACGCGTAGAGATCGTAGTCGGTGAAGCTGAGGGCAAGCGCAACGAGCACCGGCAGCAGGAAGAACACGGCCAGCACCAGCAGTGCGGGCGCGAGGAACAGCCATGCCACGCGCGATGCCTTCATTGCCGCGCCTCCAGCAGCGAACGCCGCTTGGCGAGAATGATGTCGGCCTGGCGATCCATCTCTGCTGCGGCCTGGTCCACGGTCAGCTCGCCGGCCACGGCGCGCGCGGCGACCTGCTGCATCATCACCGCGATGCGTTCCCACTCGGGCACCGCCGGCGTGGGTTTCACGCGTTCGAGTTGGTCGCGAAAAGCGTGCATGGCCGCGTCATTCTGCAACAGCGGACTGTTCCAGCTGCTACGCCGTGGCGGCATGTCGCCGGTGAGCTGGTAAAAGCGTTGCTGTACTTTCGGCTGCGACAAATATTCGACCAGCGCCCATGCCTCGCGCTGATGCTTCGATGCGCGGAACACCACCAGGCTGGCGCCACCCGCGAGGCCCGCGCCGGGGCCGTCCGGCCCGGGCAGCGATGCCGTGGCCCAGTCGCCCTGCTCGCTCGCCGGCAGTCGCTTGCGGAATTCGGCGACGTTCCACGGCCCCGAGAAATAGAACGCATACACACCGCGACCGAATTCGTCCCATGGGTTGCCCACTTCCACGTTGGTGACCGCCGGCGCCTGCTGCAGGCGGAAGGTGTCCACATAGAACGCCAGCGCGCGCCGGAAGCCGGCGCTCTCGAAATTGCCACGGCTGTCGTCGTCGCGCAGCAGGGGGGCGGGTTGCTGCAAGGCCAGCGACAACAGCTGTTCGTACTCGTTGGTAGGCAGCAGGATGCCGTAGACCTTGCGCTCCGGATGGCTGAGCGCAGCCAGCATGCGCCGCCACTCGGACCAGTCGCGCGGCGGCGCATCGAAGCCCGCCTGCTTCAACAGGTCGCTGCGGTAGAACAGCAGGCGCGTGTCCACGTACCACGGAATGCCGTACAGCTGGCCGCCGCTGATGTTGGTCGCCCAGATGCTGGTGAAGTAATCCGGCGCGACCACCGTCTGCGTGGCATCCACGTGCTGCCGCAGCGGAGCGAGCGCATGCAGCTCCACCAGCTCCGGCAGCCAGGTGTTGCCGAGCTGCGCCATATCAGGCGTGGTACCCCCGGCAATCGCGGTGAGCAGCTTCTGGTGCGCCGCGCTCAACGGCAGCTGCTGTACTTCCACATGGATACCGGGATGCGTGCGCTCGAAATCCGGCAGAAGGCTGGCGACGGCTTCGCCCTCGGGACCGAACGTCCAGAACACCAGCGTGTCGCCGTGCCTCGGGCCGCAACCGGCAAGGCACAGCGCAACCGTGATGGAGACCCATCGCAACCACGCACCGCGTCCGGATGCCATGCCCATCCGCGCCGCCTCAGTGGCGCTCCAGCCAGCCGCCGGTGAAGCCGGCGCGTTGCAGGCCATGGCGGATGTACGGATTCTTCTTCATCACGCTCCATACCAACCCGCTGCGCCAGTTCTCGATCATCAACAGGATGGGCCCCTGGTCGATGCCCAGTTGCTGGTTGTCGGCCCAGCCGAAACCGGGATAGGTATGACCGTCCTCCGATGTGCCGTGAAAACTCGGATTGAAGGCGTCGACGAAGCCGTAGCGGCTGTAGATGTACTGGCCGTAGCGCTGCTTCATCGTCATCAACGCAGGCAGCACGATGGACGGTGCGAACGCGATGGAGCCACCCGCCGCGGTAGGCGCGATGGTGCCGTCGTCGGTGATGTCGTCCAGCCCCGCGCCGCGCGCCATGTAGCTGCTGAAGCGACGCACGCCCTGCGGCGAATTCTCGGTGACGTCGCCCGGCCCGTCGCTGGCGGTCAGGCCCCACACGTCGGCGCCGTAACCCGTCCAGTGACCGGGATTGGCGATGGCATAGGAGCGCTGCGCGTAGGTCGCCAATCGGCCGTTCTCCGCGTAATCGAGGTTGTGTGCGCGACCCCATGCGTCGCGGATGCCACGGAAGTCCACCCACGTCTCGCTGTACTGGTGGCCGAACAGCGGGCCGAAGTTGAGGAAGGTATAGCCCTGGAACGCGCCCCATTGCTTCGGATAGGTCGCGCACCACGCGGTCCACGCGTCCGCGTCCACCGGATGCGTGGGCGAGCCCAGCGCGAGGATGTAGACCAGCTTGCCCTCGTCGTAGCCTTCCCAGTCGGAAGGAATGAACTGGCCACCCGGCGTCCAGCCCATGCTGATCAAGGGCTTTCGCACCTGCATCCACGGCCAGTCGATGGCTCGATAGAGCTGGTCGGCGAGCTGGCGGATCTCCTTCTCTCGCGGCGTATCGCGGTCGTAATAGCTCTCCGCGAACAGCACGCCACCCATCAGCAGCGTCGTATCCACGCTGGACAGCTCCACGCCGCGCTCGTAGCGGCGGCCCGTCTGCATGTCGAGGAAGTGGTAGAAGAAGCCATGATAACCAGCGGTGTCGTCTTCACCGCCGTTCTGCGGCGCATTGGCAAAGAAACGCAGCGTGGTCAGGGTTCGTTGCACCGCCTGCTCGCGCGTGATGTAGCCGCGCTCCACGCCGATGCCGTAGGCCGTCAAACCGAAGCCGACGGCGGCGATGGAAGAGAACGTGTGGTTCGGCCATGAATCCGGCACCAGTCCCGTGTACGGATCCGCGCTCTGCCAGAACCAGTCGAAGGTGCGGTGTTCGAGGTCGTCGATGAAGGCCCGCTGGTCGGGCGCCAGGTTCTGCCAGGTCAGGGAATCGGGCTGCGGCGGCGCAATCGACGCTGCCGCGCGTACCGGGCCGCCTGCGACAAGCACCGCGAGGGCGGCAACCGCGAAGACACGCAGCCGGCACCATGGGGAGGAAGACATTCGGACCTCGGGTCGGTGGAGTGATCAATCGACACGCGACGCCACGCCGACGCCGCGGTAAAAACTCAGGCGTTCTCCATTGCCGGCGCCGGACAGACCTTGTCGATGAAAGCCTGGTGCATCGGCATCGCGTCCGCGCAGGAGTTCACCACCTGACGTACACCGGCCATGAAGCCGGCCAGGTCTTTCTCCGGCATCTGGTCCACCAGCGGATGGTAGCCCTGCGGCAGCACGCGCTGGCCCAGCATCACCTGCACCCAGCTCGGCGTGGCGAACATCTCTTCGCCGTCGCGGTAGATGCGTCCGCTGTCGCGGAACAGGCGGATGTATTCGTCGAGCTGCTCCGGCAACGGCATCGTGCGGCAGTAGTTCCAGAACGGCGAATCGTCGCGTTCGGTGGCGCAGTAATGCAGGATCAGGAAATCGCGGATGCGCTCGTACTCGAAGCGCGCACGCGCGTTGTAACGGTCGATCAGCACCGGGCTGAAATCGCGCTGCGGGAACATGTCGAGCAGGCGCGCGATGCCGGACTGGATCATGTAGATGCTGGTGGATTCCAAAGGCTCCAGGAAACCGCCGGCCAGCCCCAGCGCGACCACGTTGCGGTTCCACGCCTGCTTGCGCGCGCCGGTGGTGAAGCGCAGCAGGCGCGGATCGCCCAGCGGCTTGCCGTCCAGGTTCTCCAGCAGCACGGCGGCGGCTTCGTCATCGCTCATGTACTTGCTGCAATACACATGCCCGTTGCCGGTACGGTGCTGCAACGGGATGCGCCACTGCCAGCCCGCCGTGCGCGCGGTGGAACGGGTATAGGGCGTGAGCTGCGCCACCCGCTCGCAACCCACCGCCACCGCGCGGTCGCAGGGCAGCCAGTGCGAGAAATCGTGGTAGCCGGTATGCAGGGTCTGCTCGATCAGCAGCCCGCGGAAGCCGGTGCAATCGACGAACAGGTCGCCTTCGATACGCTCGCCGCCTTCCATGACCAGCGCCGAGACGAAGCCGTCGTGCGGCCGCAGTTCGACGCTGGCGATCTTGCCTTCGGTGCGCCGCACGCCGCGCTGCTCGGCGTAGCGGCGCAGGAAGCGCGCGTACAGTCCGGCATCGAAATGGTAGGCGTAGGCGACGTTCGCCAACGGCGAATGGGCGGGAACGTCCTTGGCGGAAGGCATGAAGCGGCCGCGCGGCGCAGCCACCGTGTTGAGCGAATAAGCGCCGATGTCCCCGGCCAAGCCCAACTGCGTGGCCTTGATCCAGAACTGGTGGAACGGCAGCAGGCTGATGCCGTGGCCGATGTCGCCGAAACCGTGGAAGTAGCTGTCGCCAAGCCGCGCCCAGTCCTTGAACTCGACGCCGAGCTTGAACGTGCCCTGGGTGTTGCGGACGAACTCGATGTCGTCGACCCCGAGCAGATCGTTGAACAACTTGAGGTGCGGCACCGTGCCTTCGCCGACGCCGACAGTACCGATTTCCTCGGACTCCACCAGCCGGATGGCGCAATCGCCACCCAGCACCTTGGAGCACGCCGCCGCCGCCATCCAACCCGCGGTTCCGCCGCCGGCGATGACGATACGTTTGATGCGCATGTCGGTCATTAAATCGTCTCGATGGCGGGCAACCCGACGGGAGCCGGGGTGCGCAAGGCACCCCGGCCAGGATCATCAGAAGCTCAGACCCATCGAAACCTTGACCATGCGCGGATAGCCCGTGATGTTGGGTGCGATGCCGGTAGCGCCGTAGTTCTCCGTGGTGGCGTAGACCACCGGCGTGCGACTCATCACGCCATTCGCTCCCCAGGTTTCTATGTAAGACGTGTAGTTGTTCCAGTTGAACGCGTTGATCAGGTCGAAACGCACGTAGGCATTGAGGTTGCCGTAGATCTTGAAGTTCTTGGTAGCCTGAAAGTCCAGGTCGCGCTCGCCGAAGATCTTGCCACCGATCAGGAAGCGCCCGTTGCCCGGCGGCGCGATCGCTACGGACCGGCAACCGCTGCCGGCAATGCCGTCACTATCCACATTCGTGGGCGTCGCCCCATAGCAGGCAAGATTGAGGTCGGGAACCGGTGTGGCCAGAGTCAGTTTGGCGCCAAGCACGAAGCCCCACGGGCCGTCGAACGTACCGGTTGCCACGAAGCGGTGCTTGGCGACGCCGGACGAGGTGAACGGGTAGTCGCCTATCGTGGCGTAGTCGAACGCGTACTGGTCCGTGGGATCGGCGTTGTCGTTGTTCTGACTGGTGTGCGAATAGGTGTAGGCAATCGTCGCCCCCCAGTGCGATTCCGGCGTGTACGGCTTGTCGGCTGACAGCAGGATCTCGTCGGCGCGCGTCTCCAGTCCGTTGTTGCCGATGATCATGCTGCCGAATCCGGGAATGCCGTCGCTCCAGGCCTGGCTGCCGTTCTCCCAGAACGCGCCGGTGGGGTAGCGATTGCCCAGCGTGTACACCAGGCCGTCGTAGCTGCGGATGTCGGTGAACGTCGCACTGGTGTTCCAGTCGCCGATCTGGTTGCGCATGCCGATGCTGAACTGGTCGGAATACGGCGCCTTGAGATTGTTGTTGACCATGTCGACTTCCTTGCCGGCCGTGGATCCGGCTACCAGGGCCTGCAAGGTCGCGATGTTGAAATAGGCCGGATTCCACGCATAGCAACTGCCCACGCCGACCGTGCAGGGCACGTCGGGTGTGTTGAAGAGCAAGGTAGGCTGCGACAACACTGACTTGGTCTGCTCGACCTGCAGCGACTCATACAGGTCGCGGTCGTAGGAACGGCCGATGCCGCCGAAGATCACATGCTTCTGGTCGCCGTTGATGTCGTAGGAGAAGCCGAAGCGCGGCTGCCACTCGTTGGTCTGCGCATGACGGTTGTGCCCGGTGCTGATGTAGTCATTGACGTTCACGCCACCCAGTGCCAGTGCCTGCGCGTAGGTTTCCCCCGCCGGGCCGCCCGGATACTGCTGTTGGAAAGCCGCCACCACATTCGCGGGGGTCACGTAATCGAGATAGGACGGCGTCTTCTCGTAGTCCCAACGCACACCGACGTTCAAGGTCAGGTGATCGTCTACCGTCCAGTCGTCCTGCACGTAGGCGCCGAACTGCTTGTCCGAGCTGGTGGCCACCGGACTCAGTCCTGGTGTTGGCGAACCGAACTGCACCTGGTACGGGATCGACTCCGTACCGGCGCTCGTCACTGCATAGTTGTAGAGCGCGTTGGAATCGCCCGCGTCCTGCGCGGTGAGCTTCACGGCCTTGTACTTGAAGCCCATCTTGATGACGTGGTCGCCGTTCCACTCCAGGTCGTTGAAGGTCAGGTCGTCCTGGATCGCCGGACCCTTCTGGCCCTTGTTCTGCTGGGCCAATGGGGAGTTGCCGGTCTGCACGATGGTGGTGTTCAGCTGTGCACCGGTAAGCGTGTACGCACTGCCATCGCCGAGGATGATCGGCGTGGGCGCGAAGAACGCGTCTTCGTAGGTAAGCTGCAGGCGGTTGAACCAGCTGTAGGCGCTGTGGTCCCAGCGCAGATCGACGCGCTTGTCGGTATTGATCGTGTTGAGCCCCGCCGTGGTGGTATCGACACCGCCCAGGCCGCTGATGGAGGTCTCGTCGCGATATTTGCCGCTCAACTCGAAACGGTCATGCTCGGTCGGTTCGAAGTCCAGCTTGCCGAACCAGTCATCTTCCTTGAACGGCAGGCTGCCCGCTCCCAGCTGCGATTGCACGCTGGCGGGCAGGTCGCTGGTGTAGCCGGCGACACCGGGCGCGATGGTGGTGGGGCTGTCGAATTCCTTGCCTTCGTAGGCGACATAGAAATGCGCCAAGTCCTTCACGATCGGGCCACCGAAATCGAAGCCGTAGTCCTTTTCGTGCGACGGCGTCTTGTCCTTCGTGACTTCCTCGGTGGGAGTCTCAGCACGCATGCGGGTGTTGGTAAAGTTGCCGAACACGTCGCCGTGGTACTCGTTGGTGCCGGACTTGGTTTCAGCCGTGATCGCGGCCGAGGATATCTGGTCGTACTCCGCCTTGTAGTTGGAGGTGATGACCTTGTACGAACCGATCGCCAGCTGCGGGAACGGGTTGCCTTGGCTGGCGTTCTGGCCGGTGATGCCGCCGGAAAGCACGTAATTCTTCTGGCCGACACCATCGATGTACACGTTGATGTTGCTGCTGGCCTGGGCCCCGGAACGGAGGCTGGTAGTGCCGTCGGAATTGCGCGTGAACACCATGCCCGGCACGATGTCGGCAAGCTCCAGGAAGTTGCGCGAAGCCTCCGGCAATGCCGTGATATCGCGCATCGAGACGATGTTGCCGACTTCGGACGTGGTTACTTCCGGCAGTTCCGTGGTGGTCGCGTTCACCGATATGCCGCCCAGCGTCTTGGCATTGGCCGGCGAGGTCGTGGCAGAGGTCAGGTCGACCGTGCTGATCGACGCCACGTTCAACTGGACCGTCTTCTGCACGCCGGCACCGGTCTGCACCGAATAGGTGCCCGACGGCAGCCCGACGATCGCGAAGCTGCCGTCCTTGCCCGACTGGGTGACACGCGTGGCGCCGGTGGCGACGTTCTTGACCGTGACATTCGTATTGGGCGCGGCGTTGCCGCGCAAGGTGGCGTCGGACGTCTGCGCCATCACGATGCCGGGCGCCGAGGCCAGCATTGCCGTGATGACGGCTGCCGGCAACAAACGCTTCTTGAAAGACCTGCGACTGCTCATGAGCTCCCCTCCAGTTTCGTCATCTGTTCGACGGGCGGTGGATTTTCTTGGTTGTGGTGGCTGAGGTTCCGCCCCGATGTCCTCCGCACGACTCGCGTACGACGATGTCGCAGCCGAGCGTGTGCACCGATGCAGCCGACGACCCGGGGCGATTTATCAGGTCGGCCAGCAGATCCATGGCGTTCTTGCCCAATTCAGCGATGCGCACGCGCACCGTGCTCAACGGCGGCGTGACGTAACGCGCGATCGGGATGTCGTCGAAGCCTGCCAGGGCGATCTCGCCCGGCACGTCGATCCCGGCTTCCTTGAAGGCTTGCAGGCAGCCCACGGCCATCATGTCGTTGGCTGCAAATACGGCCTGCGGGCGCACTTTCGACGCCAGCAGTTCGAGGCCGGCCCGGTACCCGGACGATTCGCCGAAGTCTCCGCTCACGATGCGCAGCGACGTCCCCGGTGCCAGTTTGGCCATCGCCGCGCGGAATCCCGCTTCGCGCTGCCGGGCGTCGAAGTTGTCCTTCGGCCCGCTGACGAACGCGATGCGGTCGTGCCCGACGCCGACCAGATGGCGCACCATGGCGTAGGTGCCGGCGAAGTTGTCGATATTCAGTACCGCCGCTGCGCCGGCCTTCACCTCGCTGTTGAGCAGAACCGCGGGCAGGCCGTCCGGCAGGTTGGCCTCGAGGAAGGCAGCGTCCACCCGCGGCGACGACAGGATCACGATGCCGTCCACCCGGCCCTGCATCGCGCGCAACGCCGCGGCGGCATCCTCCGCGCCATCGTGCGAACTGGAGACAAGCAGGTGCAGTCCGTGCGAGCGCGCTTCCAGGTCGATGCCTCGGATCAGTTCGGAGAAGAACTCGCCATGCAGGTCGGGCATCAGCGCGCCCACCGTATGCGTACGCTTGGTGATCAGGCTGCGGGCAGCCCCGTGCGGCACGTAGCGCAGGCGTGCCGCGGCCTCGCGGATGCGCTTCTCAGTCTCAGGCGTAACGCCACCTGCGCCATTCAACGCGCGCGACACCGAGGCCACCGAGACCTTGGCTTCGCGTGCAACATCCTTGATCGTTGCCGTCACTTGTTTTCCCCGCTCCGCGCCTCCCAGGCGCAAGGTGGGCTGAACGTAAACGTTTTCATGAAGACTTGTAAAGAGGATGTTTGTAGACACTTTTGCTGCAACACGGAAGCAGCACCTGGCCAAGTGGCCAATGATTAGCATCGCAGTCATAGATTTCAGAGTTCTTCTTGCGATTCAATGATTTGTCGCAATGCGACATTCCACGTACACGCACGCTGTGCCGGCTGGGTCGTCCAACCACTATGCGGGACAGAATGTGCGCCTTTCCAGAAAACGCTTTCATGCCCGTCCGCGGCACCTGATCCAAGCCCTAGGAGTGCAGGCGTTTGGACGGCCATCCATCCATACGTCCAAAACGCGACTCCAGACGGCTTCTGAAAAATCGTCATGAAAAAAATGTTGACAGGCTGAAAGCTCAGGCGTACGGTCGATGGCATGTCGCAGCGCAACAGCCACCGCAGCACCGCCGCATTGAACCGTCCTCCGACGGTTGCGGGCCTGCTGCGGCTTCGCGGCACGCTCCTTCTTGCCCTTGTACTCGTACTCCTTATTACCAACGGAGGTGCGGGCTGAGGGCATGTGTCCAGGTAGCTAGAAAGAACCTGAAAACACCCAAAGAACCCCGCACCAGAAATGGAGCGGGGTTTTTTGTTGCCCTCGGCGCCGCACCCACACAGCGGAGCCAGCAATGGAAAACCAGCAGAACGACCCGCAAAGCGATATCGGCGACGTAGCCGCCGAACACGTGCGCATCTTCGACACCACCTTGCGCGACGGCGAGCAGACGCCCGGCTTCTCGATGGACCGGCGCGCCAAGCTTCGCATGGCGCAGATGCTCGAAGCGCTGGGTGTGGACGTGCTCGAAGCGGGCTTCCCGCAGGCTTCACCGGATGACTTCGCCGCGGTCGCGCAGATCGCCGGCACGCTCACGCAAACCACCGCCTGTGCCCTGGCGCGCTGCGTTCCGGGCGACATCGACAGCGCCGGTCGCGCGCTGGAATCGGCCAAACGCTCGCGCATCCACGTGTTTCTCTCCACGAGCCCGCTGCACCGCGAGCACAAGCTCAACATGAGCAAGCAGCAGGTGCTGGACACCGCCGTCACCGCGGTGGAACGCGCCATGCAGCTGGCGCACGAGGTGGAATTCTCGGCCGAGGACGCGATGCGCACCGAGCCGGAGTTCCTGGTCGAGGTGTTCGACGCCGCCGCCGCCGCGGGCGCCACCACGCTGAACGCGCCGGACACCGTGGGCTACATGACGCCGACGGAAATCGCCGAGCGCTTCGCCTACCTGATCGCCAACGTCAAACGCGGCAAACACGTGGTGTTCTCCAGCCACTGCCACAACGATTTGGGCCTGGGTGTGGCCAACAGCCTCGCCGCCGTGAGCGCGGGCGCGCGCCAGGTGGAATGCACCATCAACGGCATTGGCGAGCGCGCGGGCAACGCGGCGCTGGAAGAAATCGTGATGGCGATGAAGGTGCGCGGCACCTGGTTCGGCACCGACACGCGCATCGACACCCGCAAGCTCTACCCCGCCTCGCGCCTGCTCAGCGAACTGACCGGCCAGAACGTGCAGCGCAACAAGGCCATCGTGGGCGCCAACGCCTTCGCGCACGAGTCGGGCATCCACCAGCACGGCATGCTCAAGCACCGCGGCACCTACGAAATCATGCGTCCGCAGGACGTGGGCATCGCCGAGACCAAGCTGGTATTGGGCAAGCACTCGGGCCGCGCCGCGCTGCGCCAGCGCCTGCAGGTGTTGGGACATGACCCCGACGAGGCCGCGATGGACGTGATCTTCGCGCGCTTCAAGACCCTGGCCGACAAGAAGCGCGAGATCCACGACGAGGACCTGGAAGCCATCGCGCTGGGCCAGGACCCGGAAGCGCTGGGCCCGTGGCGACTGGTGCAGCTGAGCAGCAACACGCACCTGGGCGGCAGCGCCTCGGCGTCGGTGAAGCTGCGCCACGACGACGGCCGCGAAACCGGCGAGGCGGCGATCGGCGACGGTCCGGTGGACGCGGTGCTGCGCGCCATCGAACGCGTCACCGGCAACACGCTGGACGTCACCGAATTCCAGGTGCGCGCGGTGAGCGCGGGCGGCGACGCCCAGGGCCAGGCCCAGCTCACCGCACGCCACGGCGAACGCGACTGGCGCGGCCACGGCGTGAGCACCGACATCGTCGAAGCCGCCGCGCAAGCCGCGCTGGCCATCGTCAACCGCATCGAACGGCAGGCTGCGCAGAGCCGACCCGAGTCATCCATTGAAGAGTGCGGCCATGGAAGGCCGCTTTTTGATCTTCGCGCGCAGGGAAGCGCGCAAAAGGAGAACCATCCATGAGCCATACCGCCTTCCTCTGGCACAACGGTCGCATCAAGCCCTGGGCCGAAGCCAACGTCCACGTCAGCACGCACGCGCTGCATTACGGCTCCTCGGTGTTCGAGGGCGAGCGCGTGTACGCCACGCCGAACGGCCCGGCCTACTTCCGCCTCGCCGACCACACGCGCCGCCTGTTCGAATCGGCCAAGGTGTACGAGATCGACGTCGGCTACAGCGAAGCCGAAATCGACGCCGCCTGCCACGAGGTGATCCGCGCCAACGGCATGCAATCCGCCTACGTGCGCCCCATCGTGTTCCGCGGCGCCGGCGGCCTGGGCGTGCTGCCGCGCGATGGCGCGCCGGTGGACGTGGCGATCATGGCGATGGCGTGGGGCGCCTACCTCGGCGACGCCGCCGAGCGCGGCGCGGACGTGTGCGTGTCCTCGTGGAACCGCCCCGCGCCGAACACCATCCCGAGCTGGGCCAAGGCCGGCGGCAACTACCTCAGCAGCCAGCTGATCGGGCTGGAAGCGCGCCGCGGCGGCTACGACGAAGGCATCGCGCTGGGCCACAACGGCCTGCTCAGCGAAGGCGCCGGCGAGAACCTGTTCCTGGTCAAGCGCGGCAAGCTGGTCACGCCGCCTTCCAGCGCCGGCATCCTCGCCGGCATCACCCGCGACAGCGTGCTCACGCTGGCTGCCGATCTGGGCATCGAAGCGGAAGAACGCGAACTGCCGCGCGAGGCGCTGTACACCGCCGACGAAATGTTCATGACCGGCACCGCCGCCGAGATCACCCCGGTGCGTTCGGTGGACCGCAAATCCGTGGGCAACGGCAAGCCCGGCCCGGTGACGCGCGCGCTGCGCGAGGCGTTCTTCGGTCTGTTCGATGGCCGCACCCACGACAAGTGGGGCTGGTTGGATGTGGTTGATCCGACTCGCGCGGCGACCCTGGGCCAAGGGTTTACCAGTGCGGTCGTCCATGACCGCGAAGATCAAAAAGCGGCCATCCATGGAGCTGCCTCTGTGGCCGTCCATGGCCACCAAGGTCAAGAAGCGGGCATCCATGCCCGCACTCATCAGGAAAAGCCCGCTTCTCTGGAGATCCCGGCATGACGGCTGCACGCACACTGTTCGAAAAAATCTGGGACGCCCACGTGGTCGCCCCCGAGACCGCCGACACCCCGGCGATCATCTACATCGACCTGCATCTGGTGCACGAAGTCACCTCGCCGCAGGCCTTCGACGAACTGCGCTCGCGCGGCCTCAAGCTGCGCCGCACGGATCGCACGCTGGCCACGCTGGACCATTCCACGCCTACCCTGCCTGCCGGCGCGGACGGCGAGCGCCCCTACGCCAACGCCGAGGCCAAGGCACAGGTCGCGCAGCTGGAGGAAAACTGCCGCGAGTTCGGCGTCGAACTGCACGGCTGGGACAGCAGCGAGCGCGGCATCGTGCACGTGATCGGCCCCGAGCTGGGTGCCACGCAGCCGGGCAACACCATCGTCTGCGGCGACAGCCACACCTCCACGCACGGCGCGTTCGGCGCGCTGGCCTTCGGCATCGGCACCACCGAAGTGGGCCACGTGATGGCCACGCAATGCCTGCTGCAGCGCAAGCCGAAGACGCTGGCGATCCACGTCGACGGTGAACTGCCGAAAGGCGTGGGCGCGAAGGATCTGATCCTGCACATCATCGGCCACATCGGCGTGGACGGCGGCACTGGCCACGTCATCGAGTACCGCGGCGCGGCCATCGAGAAGCTGTCGATGGAAGAGCGCATGACGGTGTGCAACATGTCGATCGAAGCCGGTGCGCGCGCCGGCCTGATCGCTCCCGACGAAACCACCTTCGCGTGGCTGCAGGGCCGCCCGCGCGTGGCGCAGGGCGAAGCATGGGACCGCGCGGTGGCGCACTGGCGCACGCTGAAGACCGACGACGGCGCGCGCTACGACCGCGAAGTGCGCATCGACGCCGGTACGGTGAAGCCCACCGTCACCTACGGCACCCACCCCGGCATGGCCATCGCGATGGACGCACCGGTGCCCGCCGCGCGCAATGCGATGGAACAGCGCGCGCTGGACTACATGCAGAGCCGCGCCGGCCAGCCCATGCAGGGCTCCAAGGTGGACGTGGTGTTCGTCGGCAGCTGCACCAACTCGCGCCTGTCCGACCTGCGCGAGGCGGCGAGCGTGCTGCGCGGTCGTCATGTCGCCAGTGGCGTGCGCATGCTGGTGGTGCCGGGCTCCGAAGCCGTGCGCCGCGATGCCGAAGCCGAAGGCCTGCACGAAGTGTTCCGCGCCGCCGGCGCCGAATGGCGCATCCCCGGTTGCTCGATGTGCATCGCGATGAACGGCGATCTGGCGCAGCCCGGCCAGCTCGTCGTCTCCACCTCCAACCGCAACTTCGAAGGCCGCCAGGGCAAGGGCGCACGTACCGTGCTGGCCAGCCCCGCCACCGCCGCGGCCTCCGCCGTGGCCGGCGCGATCGCCGACCCGCGCGACTACCTGAACCAGGAGCAGGCCGCATGAAGCCCGTCACCCGCATCCATTCCCGCACCGCCGTGATGGCGGACGAGAACATCGACACCGATCGCATCATCCCGGCGCGCTTTCTCACCACCACCACGCGCACGGGCCTGGGCAAGCTGTGCTTCAACGACTGGCGCTACCTGCCGGACGGCAGCGACAACCCGGCCTTCCCGCTCAACAAGCCGGAAGCCAAGGGTTGCGCCATCGTCGTTGCCGGCCGCAACTTCGGCTGCGGCTCTTCGCGCGAGCACGCGCCGTGGGCGTTGTTGGACTACGGCATCCAGGCGGTGCTGTGCAGCGAGATCGCGGACATCTTCCGCAACAACGCGCTGAAGAACGGCCTGCTCGCGATCGTGGTTTCCTCCGCGGAGCACCAATGGCTGCTGGCCAACCCGGGCGTCGAACTGAGCATCGACGTGCAGGGCCAGTACATCGTCCTGCCTGATGGCGGCCGCATCAGCTTCACTCTGGAGCCGTTCGCACGCCACTGCCTGCTCAACGGCGTGGACCAGCTCGGCTACCTGCTGCAAAACGAGAAGTTGATCGCCCATTACGAACAACAGGAGCAAGCAGCATGAAAGCGAACATCGTCACCCTGCCCGGCGACGGCGTCGGCCCCGAGGTCACCGCCGCGGCGGTCGCCGTGCTCGAAGCAGTGGCCGCGCACTACGAGCACGAGTTCGCGTTCGACGAACAGCTGATCGGCGGCGCCGCCATCGACGCCACCGGCGAACCGCTGCCTGCCGATGCGCTGGATGCCTGCAAGGCGGCTGACGCGGTGCTGCTGGGCGCTGTGGGCGGCCCGAAGTGGTCGGACCCGAACGCGCCGGTGCGTCCCGAACAGGGCCTGCTGGCCTTGCGCGCTGCGCTGGGCGTGTACGCCAACCTGCGCCCGCTCACCGTGCATCCCGCGCTGGCCGACCTGTCGCCGCTGAAGAACGAGAAGCTCAAGGACGTGGACGTACTGTTCGTGCGCGAGCTGACCGGCGGCGCGTACTTCGGCGCCAAGACGAAAACCGCCGACGCCGCCACCGACGAGTGCAAGTACACCGTGGCCGAAGTCGAGCGCGTGACGCGCCGCGCCTTCGAGCTGGCACGCGCCCGTCGCAGGCATGTCACTTCGGTGGACAAGGCCAACGTGCTGGAGACCTCGCGGCTGTGGCGGCGCACCGTCACCCGCATCGCCGCCGACTACCCCGACGTGACGCTGGAGCACCAGCTGGTCGATTCGATGGCCATGCTGCTGCTGACGCGCCCCGGCAGCTACGACGTGGTGGTCACCGAGAACCTGTTCGGCGACATCCTCACCGACGAGGCCGCCGCACTGGCCGGTTCGCTGGGCCTGCTGCCCTCGGCCTCGCTGGGCGAAGGCAGCAACGGCCTGTACGAGCCCATCCACGGCTCCGCCCCCGATATCGCGGGCAAGGGCGTGGCCAATCCCGTGGGCACCATCCTTTCCGTCGCACTGCTGCTGCGCCATTCGTTGCGACTGGAGGCAGAAGCCCAGGCGGTGGAAGCCGCCATCGACCACGTGCTGCAGCATGGCCCGCGCACCCGCGACGTCGGCGGCGACGCCGGCACCGTCGAAGTACGCGACGCCGTGCTCAAGGCGCTGGCGGATTACGCCACCACCCACCGCAGCTATTTCGACGGAGCGCGCGCATGCGGCTGAGCACGCGCCCCCGTTTCCACGGCGAAGGCGTTCGCGCCGTCGCCACCCTTGTCCTCCCCTGTGCGCCGCGCGCGGCGCCCCTGACGACGGCCGCCTACTCCCCGGCCATGTCCCGTCGTCGCCCCCGACTCGGCGCCGTTGCGCGCACAGGGGAGGCAACCATCACCCGCCACGTCCCAACCACACACGCACGCATCGCCATCAACGAAGGAGTCACCGCATGAGCAGCAACACCACCAACGACACGCTGGCCAAGGCGCGCATCGCCGTCCTGGGCTACGGCAGCCAGGGCCGCGCCCACGCCCTCAACCTGCGCGACTCCGGTCTCGACGTGGTCGTGGGGCTGCGTCCCGGCGGCCCCACCTGGGCCAAGGCCGAAGCCGACGGCTTCAAGGTGGTCGAACCGGCGCACGCGGTGACCAACGCCGACCTGGTCGCCGTGCTCACTCCCGACATGGTGCAGCCCAAGCTCTACAAGGAAAGCATCGAGCCGAACATCAAGCCCGGCGCCGCGCTGCTGTTCGCGCACGGTTTCAACGTGCACTTCAAGCAGATCGAGCCGCGCAAGGACATCGACGTGATCCTGGTCGCGCCCAAGGGCCCTGGCGCGCTGGTGCGCACCGAGTACGAACGCGGCCGCGGCGTGCCCTGCATCTGGGCGGTCTACCAGGACGTGTCCGGCCATGCACAAGTCAAGGCCATCAGCTACGCCGACGGCATCGGCGGCGGTCGCGCCATGCTGATCAAGACCGACTTCAAGGAAGAGACCGAGACCGACCTGTTCGGCGAGCAGGCCGTGTTGTGCGGCGGCGCTTCGTCGCTGGTGCAGGCCGGCTTCGAGACGCTGGTGGAAGCCGGCTACCAGCCTGAGATCGCCTACTACGAAGTGCTGCACGAACTGAAGCTGATCGTCGACCTGTTCTACGAAGGCGGCATCACCAAGATGCTGGAGTTCGTCTCCGAGACCGCGCAGTACGGCGACTACGTCAGCGGCCCGCGCGTGATCGACGCCGGCGTGAAGGAACGCATGAAGGGCGTGCTGACCGACATCCAGGACGGCACCTTCGCGCGCAACTGGATCGCCGAGTACAACGCCGGCCTGCCGAACTACCGGAAGTTCAAGCAGGCCGACCTCGACCACCCGGTCGAGCAGGTGGGCCACAAGCTGCGCGCGCGCATGCCGTGGCTGCAGCCCAATGCCGCCAAGCCGGCCGAGGCGCTGAAGAAGGTCGGTTGACGCAACGCCGGGTCGCGCGCGATGCGCGCGGCCCGTTTTCCATGCACCAACGAGTACGAGGTACGCCATGAAACGCTTCCACATTGCCCTGGCCGTCGCCGACCTGGACGCCTCCATCGCCGACTACAGCAAGCGCCTCGGCCAGCCGCCGCAGGCCCTGGTCTACGGTATCTATGCGATGTGGCGCACCGACAATCTCAATTTCTCGATCCGCCAGCAGCCGGAGAAAGCCGGCCAGATCTGCCAGCTCGGCTTCGAGGACGACAGCGCGCAGGGCTTCAGCAGCAGCACCGACGTAAACGGCATCGCCTGGGAACGCTTCTCCACGCTGGAGCAGGACCTGCAGATCATCGCCACCTTCGGCGTGCCGGTGCATCCCGCGGTCGAACGCGACCTGATCCGCAATTGACGAATGCAATTCGTCATTCCGGCCTGCACCGGGATGACGACAAAGAAAAGCACGCATCCACCCACAGGAACCCGACGTGACCACTTCAGCGCAGACCGCTCTCGCGGCTCCCACCCTCGACCAGCACCCGTTCGCCGGCCACGCCATGACCGGCGCGGAGGCGATCGTGCAGGTACTGGCCGACGAAGGCGCGGGCGTGCTGTTCGGCTATTCCGGGGGCGCCATCCTGCCGGTGTACGACGCGGTGTTCCGCTACAACGCCGAGCACATCACGGCCGACGGCCGCGAACCGATGCCGCTGATCGTGCCGGCCAACGAGCAGGGCGCGGGCTTCATGGCGGCGGGCTATGCACGCGCCTCCGGCAAAGTGGGCGTGGCCATCGTCACCTCCGGCCCCGGCGCCACCAACACGGTGACGCCGGTACGCGACGCGATGGCCGATTCCACGCCGATGGTGGTGGTCTGCGGCCAGGTGGCCACGCCCGCGCTGGGCACCGACGCGTTCCAGGAAGCGCCGGTGAGCAACATCATGAGCGCCTGCGCCAAGCATGTGTTCCTGGTCACCGATGTCGCGCAACTGGAGGCCACGCTGCGCACCGCGTTCGAGATCGCGCGCAGCGGCCGCCCCGGCCCGGTGGTGGTGGACGTGCCGAAGGATGTGCAGAACGCCGCGCTGCACTTCGACGGCGCCTGCCGACTGCCCATCCCCGGCTACCGCTCGCGGCTGCGCACCGTCGAGAACGCGCGACTGGACGATGCCGCCTGCGCCGCCTTCTTCGATGCGCTGATGCAGGCCAGACGCCCGCTGATCTATGCCGGTGGCGGCGTGATCGCGGCCGAGGCGGCGACCGCCATGCGCGAATTCGCCGACACCTTCGGCCTGCCCGTCACCACCACCCTGATGGGCCTGGGCGCCTGCGACAGCACGGCGCCGCTGGCGCTGCACATGCTGGGCATGCACGGCACCGCCTTCGCCAACTATGCAGTGGAAGACTGCGATTTCGTGTTCACGCTGGGCGCACGCTTCGACGATCGCGTCGCGGGCGTGCCCGACAAGTTCGCGCCGCGCGCAAAGTTCATCGCGCAGATCGACATCGACCCCGCCGAGATCGCCAAGGTGAAGGCGGTGGACTGGCACCACATGGGCCAGCTGGTTCCCGCGCTGGAACGGCTCACCGCCTGGGGCCGCGCACGCGGCCTGCAACCACAACTCGCGGAATGGCATGCGCACGTCGCCGCACTGAAGCGCGACCACGCGATGAACTACGACCGCGACAGCGCGCTGATCCAGCCCTATGCGGTGATCGAGGCGATCAACCGCATCACGCAGGGCCGCGCCATCGTCAGCACCGGCGTGGGCCAGCACCAGATGTGGGCCGCGCAGTACTTCGATTTCCGCGCGCCGCGCCATTGGCTCACCTCCGGCTCGATGGGCACGATGGGCTTCGGCCTGCCCGCGGCGATCGGCGCGCAGTTCGCGCGGCCCGACGCGCTGGTGATCGACATCGACGGCGACGCCAGCATCCGCATGAACCTGGGCGAGATGGAAACCGTCACCACCTACGGCCTGCCGCTGAAGATCGTGGTGCTCAACAACAGCGGCGACGGCATGGTGCGGCAATGGCAGAAGCTGTTCTTCAAGGGCCGCTTCTCCGCCTCCGACAAGAGCCTGCACAAGAAGAACTTCGTGCTCGCCGCGCAGGCCGACGGCTTCGAATGGGCATGCCGCCTCGACGACAAGGCGCAGCTGGAATCCACCGTCGCCGACTTCCTCGCCTTCGACGGCCCGGCCTTCCTCGAGGTGGTGATCGACCCCGACGCCGGCGTGTATCCGATGGTGGGACCGGGCGCGACCTATGCGCAGATGATCACAGGGGATTTCATCGCTTCGCGGGGGGCGGCTCCGGTCGAAGCAATCGAGGTTCCTTCGACATCGATGTTCTGAGCTTCATCCCTTCTCCCTCCGGGAGACAAATCGGCAGGACTGCCGATTTGCACGGCGCAGCCGCCCGTAGGGTGAGGCACATGGATGTACCGAATGTAGCTGGCCCGACCTGCCGGTGCGGATGCGCCGGCGGAACGGCGAAGCCGGCCCCGCAGGGGCGAGCGCCAGGGATGGCGCGAGTCAGGGCCGGATGAGGGTTCGGCCAAGGCGAAGCGCCTCGCTTCGCCCGAACCCTCACCCGCCTGCCGGCGCCCTCTTCCGAAGGGAGAGGGATTCCACTCTTGAAGGTTCGCGGTTTGTCTTGCGGAGCACTGCCATGAAACACACCCTCTCCATCCTGCTGCAGAACGAATCCGGCGCGCTGGTGCGCGTGGCGGGCCTGTTCGCCGCGCGCCACGTCAACATCGACACGCTAACCGTGGCCGCCACGCACGACCCCGCGGTGTCGCAGCTCACCCTGGTGCTGCACGGCGACGAAGGCACGCTGCAGCAGATCCTGCGCCAGGTGCGCAAGCTGGTGGACGTGCTGGACGCCAACAGCCTGTCGCTGGTCGGCGGCCGCGACGGCGGCCTGCTCGCCGCCACGCCTGCATGACTGCCCTGCTCGCCACGCGCGCGCAGGCCGATGACTCGCCTGCCGATCTGGACCTGTTGCGCCGCACACTGGCTGCACGGGTGTACGAGGTAGCGCGCGAAACACCACTGGAGCCTGCCGCGCTGCTCTCCGCGCGCTTCGGCAACCGCGTGCTGCTGAAGCGCGAAGACCTGCAGCCGGTGTTCTCGTTCAAGCTGCGCGGCGCGTACAACAAGATGGCCGCGCTGAGTGCGGCCGAACGGGCGAGCGGCGTGATCGCCGCCTCCGCCGGCAACCATGCGCAGGGCGTGGCGCTGGCCGCGGCGAAGCTCGGCATCCGCGCGGTGATCGTGATGCCGATGACCGCGCCACAGGTGAAGGTGGACGCGGTGCGCCGCTTCGGCGGCGAGTTCGTGGAAGTGCTGCTCACCGGCGATTCCTACAGCGACGCGCAAGCCGCCGCCGCGCGCATCGAGGCCGAACGCGGCCTGGTGTTCGTGCATCCCTTCGACGATATCGACGTGATCGCCGGCCAGGCCACCGTGGGCATGGAGCTGCTGCGCCAGTTGCCCACAGCTCCTGATGCAGTACTCGTGCCGGTGGGTGGCGGCGGCCTGCTCGCCGGCATCGCCGGCTACATCAAGACGCTGTCGCCGCAGACGAAGGTGATCGGCGTGCAGGCGGCGGATTCCGACGCGATGGCGTGTTCGCTGGAAACCGGCGTGCGTGTGGCGCTGCCCGAGGTGGGCCTGTTCGCCGACGGCACTGCGGTGAAGCAGGTGGGCGCGCTCACCTTCGAGCTCTGCAGCCGCCACGTGGACGCGATGCTGCGCGTGGACGGCGACGCGATCTGCGCCGCGATCCGCGACGTCTACCAGGAAACCCGCAGCGTGCCCGAACCTTCCGGCGCACTGGCGCTGGCCGGGTTGAAGCAATACGCCACGACCCACGAGCTGCGCGACGCCACGCTGGTCGCCATCGTCTCCGGGGCGAACATGAACTTCGAACGGCTGCGCTTCGTCGCCGAACGCGCCGAGGCCGGCGAACAGCGCGAAGCCCTGTTCGCGGTGACCATCCCCGAGGAGCGCGGTAGCTTCCGCCGCTTCTGCGACGCACTGGGCCGGCGCAGCATCACTGAGTTCAACTACCGTATCGGCGACGCACGGCAAGCACACATCTTCGTAGGCGTGCAGACCGCCAGCCGCGACGAGCGCGCCGCCGTGGTGGCCGCGTTCCGCGCGCAGGACTTCGCCGTGCTCGACCTCAGCGACGACGAACTGGCCAAGCTGCACCTGCGCCACATGGTGGGCGGCCGCTCACCGCTGGCGCAGGACGAACGCCTGTACCGTTTCGATTTCCCCGAGCGCCCCGGCGCGCTGCCCGACTTCCTCGCGCAGCTGCACCCGGACTGGAACATCAGCCTGTTCCACTACCGCAACCACGGCGCCGATCAGGGTCGCATCCTGGTCGGCATCCAGGCGCCGGCGGATGAACAGGCCGCGTTGCAAAGCTTTCTCGAATCGCTGGGCTATCCGCACTGCGACGAAAGCGACAACGCCGCCTACCGCCTGCTGCTGCGCAGCTGACAACACACCCCTATCGATCCCCGGAGCACGAAACCCATGCCTGCCTACCGTTCCCGCACCACCACCCACGGCCGCAACATGGCCGGCGCGCGCAGCCTGTGGCGCGCCACCGGCATGAAGGACGGGGACTTCGGCAAGCCCATCATCGCGGTGGCCAACAGCTTCACCCAGTTCGTGCCCGGCCATGTGCACCTGAAGGACCTCGGCCAGTTGGTGGCGCGGGAGATCGAAGCGGCCGGCGGCGTGGCCAAGGAGTTCAATACCATCGCGGTGGACGACGGCATCGCCATGGGCCACAGCGGCATGCTGTATTCGCTGCCTTCGCGCGAGCTGATCGCCGACAGCGTGGAGTACATGGTCAATGCGCACTGCGCCGACGCGCTGGTGTGCATCTCCAACTGCGACAAGATCACCCCCGGCATGCTGATGGCCGCGATGCGCCTCAACATCCCCGCGGTGTTCGTCTCCGGCGGCCCGATGGAATCCGGCAAGGCATTGGTGAAGGGCACGCAGAAGGCACTGGACCTGATCGACGCCATGGTGGCCGCCGCCGACGATAGCTACAGCGACGCCGAAGTGGCGACGATGGAACGCTCGGCCTGCCCCACCTGCGGCTCCTGCTCAGGCATGTTCACCGCCAACTCGATGAACTGCCTCACCGAAGCGCTGGGCCTGGCGCTGCCTGGCAACGGTTCGGTGCTGGCCACGCACGCCGACCGCGAGCAGCTGTTCCGCCGCGCCGGTCATGTCGTCGTCGAACTCGCGCGCCGCTGGTACGAAGGCGACGACGCCAGCGTCCTGCCGCGCAGCATCGCCGACCGTGCCGCATTCGAGAACGCGATGAGCCTGGACATCGCCATGGGCGGCTCCACCAATACCGTGTTGCACCTGCTGGCCGCCGCGCGCGAAGGCGGCGTGGATTTCGGCATGGCCGACATCGACCGCCTCTCGCGCCGCGTGCCTTGCCTGTGCAAGGTGGCGCCCGCCAAGAGCGATGTGCACATGGAGGACGTGCATCGCGCGGGCGGCATCATGGGCATCCTCGGCGAACTCGACCGCGCCGGGCTGATCGACGCCACGCGCCCCACCGTGCATTCGCCCTCGATGGGCGACGCGCTGACGCAGTGGGATATTGCCCGCAGCAGCAATGAAGCCACCCACCACTTCTACCGCGCTGCCCCCGGCAACGTGCCCACTCAGACCGCCTTCAGCCAGTCCGCGCGCTGGGAAACGCTGGACACCGACCGCGAGCGCGGCGTGATCCGTTCCGCCGAACACCCCTTCAGCAAGGACGGCGGCCTCGCCGTGCTGTTCGGCAACCTCGCGCCGGAAGGCTGCATCGTGAAGACCGCGGGCGTGGACGAATCCATCCTCGTCTTCCACGGCACCGCCAAGGTCTACGAAAGCCAGGAAGCCGCGGTGAGCGGCATCCTCGGCAACAAGGTGAAGGCCGGCGACGTGGTGGTGATCCGCTACGAAGGCCCGCGCGGCGGCCCCGGCATGCAGGAAATGCTCTACCCCACCAGTTATCTCAAGTCGAAGGGCCTGGGCAAAGCCTGCGCGCTGATCACCGACGGCCGCTTCTCCGGCGGCACTTCGGGCCTCTCCATCGGCCACGTTTCGCCGGAAGCCGCCGAAGGCGGCCTGATCGCCCTGGTCGAAGACGGCGACCCCATCGCCATCGACATCCCCAATCGCGGCATCCGCCTCGACCTGCCGGAAGAAGTCATCGCAGCGCGCCGTGCCGCGATGGAAGCGCGCGGACGTGCGGCGTGGAAACCCCTGGATCGTGCGCGACCGGTTTCGGTGGCGCTGCAGGCCTATGCGGCAATGGCGTCGAATGCGGCGAACGGGGCGGTGCGGGATCTGGGGCGGCTGGGCATAGCGCAACCTAACGAGGCGACGACTTGAGGGAGCGCCGTTCGTCATCTCGACTTTTGCCCGGATCGCGAACGGTCCGATCTGCGCGCCGAGCCATCCAACATGGCCATCACGACAAAGGCCGGGACGATGGTCTCATCGGCCATTTTTGCCATTAAAACTTTGAAATAGACAAAATTTTGTCTTAAAATGAGTTTCACGGCCGTATTTGGGTCGCTTCGGCGGGTTCACCCATGCTCCACTCTTTTGCGTTCAAGAACTTTCTCTCGTTCAAGGAACGAACCGAGGTGTCCTTTGCCCTGACCCAAAAGGCCAGTTCGCACGGCTGGGACGCATCATCGCCGGCTGGCCAGCGCCTCGCCACAGCTTTGGCTGTAATCGGCGCCAATGGTGCTGGCAAGACTTCGCTGATCAAGCCTTTGGCGTTCTTGAGTTGGTTCATCAACCACTCGTTCCTGCAAAGCGCGCCGAACGCACAAATCCCGATCAAGCCGCATTTCTCCACTCCAAGCGATCCGGTGGAGTTCGAAATTGAAGCCGATGATATGAATGGCACGCTTTGGCGTTACGTGTTGAAAGCCACGCCGGAGCGCGTCCTGTACGAGGCCGTTTACAAACGCCCGAACAAGAAACATGCAAAGTTTTCCTATGTGTTCGAGCGGAACTGGGATGAGGCCTCGAAGGAATACTTCATCAAACAGGATGGCTTCGACCTCAACCCTGCCGAAGCAAAAAAGGTCCGCCCAAACGCCTCGCTGATTTCGACGGCAGCGCAGTATGGCGTGGGAGTCGCACAGCACCTGATCGGCGCGTATGTCGCCAGCAACATTATTCAAGTTGGCCGGGTTGATCCAAACCTTGGCTTCCTGAATGCATCCATTTTCTTCCACGAAAATGCTGTCTTGAAGAAGCAGATGGAGACGCTGTTGCACGATCTGGATTTCGGCCTGTCCGGCGTGGATATCAGGAAACTAGATATGCCCATGTCGCCAGACATGAAACTCCCTGATGGCATGAAGTTACCGCCGCAATATCTCGTTTTCGGTGTCCACACCTTGAAGGATGGTTCCAGGCACGAGCTGCAAATGCTGGAAGAATCCAGCGGCACGCGGACGGCGTTCACACAACTCTGGTACCTGTTGAGCGTGCTGGCCAGTGGCGGCATCGCCGTGATCGATGAACTGGAAAGCGACATGCACCCGCACATGATCGAGCCTTTGCTTGATCTGTTTGCCAGCCCGCATACCAATCCGCACAAAGCCCAGATCATCTTTACCAGCCACTCGATTGAAGTGATGGGCCTGCTCGGCAAATCGCAGGTCGTTCTGGTCGAAAAGAAGGACTGCGAGAGTGAAGCCTGGCGATTGGACACGATGGATGGCGTGCGCAGCCAGGACAACCTGTATGCGAAATACA
Source organism: Rhodanobacter sp. 7MK24 (assembly GCF_014842995.1). Taxonomy (GTDB): domain Bacteria; phylum Pseudomonadota; class Gammaproteobacteria; order Xanthomonadales; family Rhodanobacteraceae; genus Rhodanobacter_A. The sequence continues at coordinate 1,673 of NZ_JACYXL010000010.1, read as the reverse complement.
TGAGCGGCGCTTATGGAGCAGTGCCGCAACTATGACACCGCTGCAACCTGCCAAAACGCGCACAGTCAGGGAAACCTTGCTCATCGTCTGCGAAGGCGATGCCGAGATTGCGTTCGTTCGTTTTGTGAAGCGAACCTATGCCGACGCGCTGGGGCGCGCTGTGCAGTGGCACAGCGCAAACGGCAAAGGCGGGAAGAATGTGCTCGAGGCCGGACTGCGCCACGCGAAGAACAATCGCGCAACCGACAAGCTGGTTCTGTTGTTGGATACAGACAAGGACTGGAACGATGCGCTACGCGCAAGAGCGCGAAAAGCCCGCGTCGGCAAGCACCCAGTAAGCGTGATCGAGGCCAATCCCTGCCTGGAAGCATGGCTGTTGCAAATCCTCGGCGTCGAAACCGAAGGCGATACTCGGCACATGAAGAATAAGTTCGAAGAGCACACCGGCGGCGAAGCTCATGAACCCGGGTGGATGGAGCGGCACCTCAATCGCGCTCTACTGGACAAAGCCAGAGCGCGAGTATCGCAACTTTCCGAGTTGATGAACCACATGGGCATAGCGAAACGCTAACGCGGTCTACGTCTTTAAGTCCCGCCCTGGATCAGCCGCCTTCCAGCACGTCCAGCTCGAACACGTGGTTGTCGTAGTCGTCGAAGTACAGCGCGCTGTCGCCGCGCGCCATCAGGCAGGCGATGCCTGCCGCATGCAGCCGCTCCGCACAGACCGCGAACTCGTCCTTGTCCATCGCGAAGGCGATGTGGTCACCGTTGCGCGTGGCCGGCGGTTCGCCGCGCACTAACACCAGGCAGACGCCACCCAGCCAGACCAGGGTGTCGTGGTCACCTGCACCCGGCTCCACCCGCGCGTCGTCGAACACCTGTGCAAACAACTCTGCGCTGCGTGCGGGTTCGCGCACCACCAGGGCGATGTGATCGAGTGACTTGGGCATGTCGGGCTTCCTCCGGTGGTACGGAACATCAGATCCGCACGCCGAACCGCCCCAACACCCATGTCAGCGCGAAATACACGCCGACGGTAACGAGGCACGACAGCCCCAGCGCCGACCAGAACCCCACTCCGTTACGGAGCAGGGCCGGCAGTATCAGGAACAGCGGCAACGCCGCGATCACCATCCAGAAGATGCCATGCGACAGCGATGCGATGGCCTCGGTGTTGCCCGTATCGCGCCAGATCCAGATGAACGCCATCAACGACGTCAGCGGCAGCGAGGTGAGCAGCGCTCCCCAGAATGAACTGCGTTTTCCCAGCTCCGACACGGCCACGATGATGAGGGCCGAAACGATGACCTTAAATGCGTACTGCAGCATGGCTTCGTCGTCTGCCGTGGCGAGGGAAACGCATCGTAGAACGTGGCTTGCGTGAAGGCGATATGCCGTCGCCGCGCTGGCCTGGGCTGATCCATGCCTAGCGCACTTTCTCCCTGGGAAGCCGGCTCTGGTCGGACGTTTGAGGTGGAGCGGCCGAGACGCGAACTGTGTCGGCCGAGCGCCGAGCTCGGGTTCACGAGCAAATGAAGCGTCCTCGTTTTCCCGAGTCACCCGGAAATAGAGGTAGTTGATGATGCCATGGCAAACGCGACGGGCGAGAGTCCGCCGAGTGAGCGATGGGGACGTTGATGGTTGTAGCGGTGGCGCCAGTCCTCGGTCATGCG